>PGZH01000014.1 GCA_002840155.1 Gammaproteobacteria bacterium HGW-Gammaproteobacteria-13 | reverse complement strand
GGGATCGGACATCACTAGGCTCCTCTCGACTCGGACTGATGCCCCCTGACTCCAATCCTGCCGACCGTGCTTACGTAACCATACCAGCACTGTTGATCGCCCTTGAATGCCGTACCGCTCTTGGGCCTGCTTGTAGGTCAGCTCGCCTTTTCGATCTGGTCGACAACGGCCAATTTAAAGGCCAGCGAGTAATCACGCTGTGTTCGCTTTACACCTTGCTCCATCTGGATCTCCGGAAATTCGGAATGGGAGGTGTAAACCTTATTCAGGACGGGACAGCAGGTATAAAAAAGCCCGGACTAGTCCGGGCTTTTTTATCAGCGAATGTTACTGCGGTGTGCTTTCCAGAGGCTCTGGGGTTGGCACCGGCACGACTTTCACGTCGTCCACTTCGCGCTGAATCTGCTCAAGCAGCGAGCCTGGAGCGGGCTTCTCTTCAACCTGCGGCTGCTGAGTGGCTTGCGGGGTGGTAACGCCGCTGTCTTCGCCCAGGATGGCCTGGTCGCGGCTGACGCCCGGCATAAAGTCGCCAGACAGGCCAACCAGTTGATCATCGGCGTTGAAGTTCACGCTGACGCGTTCCTGCAGGCGCTTACCGCCGCCCGGCTGGATGCTGTACAGGTAATCCCAACGATTGGCGTGGAAGGTGTCAGTGAGCAGGGGGTTGCCCATGATAAACCGCACTTGCCGGCGGGTCATTCCCGGGCGCAACTGGTCTATCATGTCCTGCGTGACGACATTGCCCTGTTGGATGTCGATTTTATAAACCCCGGGGAATGAACAACCGGCGAGTGCGAGTAGCCCCGTAAGGGTGAGGCTGGTCAGCAGGAGTTTGGTTTTTTGCATCGGTGGGCGACTTCCACTATCTTGGCTGGGCAATATAACCCCGGATCATACCCGCAATAAAGGAAGCTGCGAAGCCGCTTCCGTGAGAAAGCAGACCATGGTTGAAAATAGCGAACTACGCAAGGCTGGCCTGAAAGTGACCCTGCCACGGGTCAAGATACTGCAAATGCTCGACTCTGCCGGTCAGCGTCACATGAGTGCTGAAGATGTCTACAAGGCACTTATGGAGGCGGGTGACGACGTAGGGTTGGCGACTGTGTACCGCGTACTGACCCAGTTCGAAGCAGCAGGTCTGGTGGTTCGTCATAACTTCGATGGCGGTCATGCGGTCTTCGAATTGGCGGACAGCGGCCATCACGACCATATGGTCTGTGTCGATTCCGGTGAAGTGATCGAGTTCTTCGACGCCGAGATCGAAAAGCGTCAGAAAGAAATCGTTAAAGAACACGGTTTCGAACTGGTCGATCACAACCTTGTTCTGTATGTGCGCAAGAAAACCTGATTGATGCAGCAGGCATAACAAAGGCGACCCTCGGGTCGCCTTTGTGCTTTCTACGGCCTGGGCCATCAGGCCTGGGCGCTGCCAACCATCTGTCGGGCGTGGGCCAGGGATTCTTCGGTGAGGTCGACGCCGCCGAGCATGCGCGCGATTTCCTCGACCCGCTGTGCCGGGCTCAGTTTGCTCACTGCGGTGCGGGTGGCATCGCTTTCGCGCACCTTGTGCACGAACAGGTGCTGGTGGCCTTGCGCGGCAACTTGCGGCAGGTGGGTGACGGTGAGTACCTGGCCTCGTTCACCGAGGCGGCGCAGGAGCTGGCCGACCACTTCGGCGGTGGGGCCGCCGATGCCGACGTCGACTTCATCGAATACCAGGGTGGGCACCCGCGAGGTTTGCGCGGTGATTACCTGAATCGCCAGGCTGATGCGTGACAGCTCGCCGCCCGAAGCGACCTTGGCCAGGGCTTTTAGCGGTTGGCCAGGGTTGGCGCTGACCAGAAACTCCAGCTGCTCAAGACCGTTGGGGTGCGGTTCGCTGTTGCTGTTGGCGCTGAGCTTGATATTGAAACGCCCGCCAGGCATGCCCAGGGTCTGCATTTCCTGCTCGACTGCGCTGGCCAGCTGACTGGCGGCGTTGTTGCGCAGGGTGCTGAGTTCCGCAGCTTTTTCCTGGTAATGCCGTTCGAAAGCGGCCAGTTCGTCGCTCAGGCGTTCGGCAGCCTGGTCGTCGGCATTCAGGCTTTCCAGCTCCTCGAACAGCTGTTGCTGCATGGCGCCCAGCTCTGTTGGCTGGATGCGGTGCTTGCGCGCCAGCGTGTAGATCGCGTCCAGGCGTTCTTCCATCTGCTGCAAGCGCTCGGGGTCGGCATCGAAATGGTCGAGAAAGCGGTTCAGCTCGCCGACCGCTTCTTCCACCTGGATTTGCGCGCTGGCCAGCAGGTTGGTGGCTTCGCTCAGTGCGCCGGGTTGGCCCTGGAAAGCGCTTAGGCGATTCAGGCTGCTGGTCAGGGCCGAGAGTACGTTGCCCGCGTCATTCTCGCTGCATTGCTCAATCACCAGGCGGCAGGCGCTGAGCAGGCTTTCCGCGTTGGTCAGGTTCTTGTGTTCCTGCTCCAGGTTGTCCAGTTCGTCTTCGCCTAGGGCCAGATTGTCGAGCTCTTCCAGCTGGTAGCTGAGCAGTTGATGACGCGCGCGCTGTTCGTCGCCGATGCTGGCAACCCGCTCCAGCTCATTCTTGGTCTGCTTCCAGCGTTGTGCGGCGAGCTGTACCTGGCGCGCCAGCTCCTGGCTGCCGGCGTATTCGTCGAGCAGGCGGCGGTGGGTGTCGGGCTTGAGCAGAGATTGGTGTTCATGCTGGCTGTGGATGTCGATCAATAACTCGCCGAGAGCCTTGAGGTCACCTTGTGGGCAGGGTGAGCCGTTGATATAGCCACGCGAGCGGCCTTCGGCGGTAATCACTCGGCGCAGGATGCACGGGCCGTCATTGTCCAGATCGCGCTCGGCCAGCCAGGCGCGGGCTTCGGGGATGTCGTGCAGATCGAAACTGGCGAGAATGTCCGCCTTGTCCGCGCCGGGGCGCACCACGCCGCTGTCGGCGCGATCACCCAGGGTCAGGCCGAGGGCGTCGAGCATGATCGACTTGCCGGCACCGGTTTCCCCGCTGATCACGCTCATGCCGGCGTCCAGCTCTAGATCAAGGTGTTCAACGATGGCGTAGTTGTGTACGGACAGGTGCACCAGCATGGCGAGGGCCTCCCAAGTTCATGTCTGGTTATTTATACAGTGTTTTTTTGTGGGCTGACAATCCGTCTGCTGTCCTTGAAACCAGATTTTTTGACCCCATATAGCGGTCAGGTACGTGAGTTGAGGCTCGCGTCGGATTTATAAGAGGAGAGACGCATGGCTGACGAACAGACCCTGGATACGCAGAACCCCGATGTACAAACAGCTGCCGAAGCGGCTGCGGGCGATGACCTGGTTGCTCGCGTGCAAGCGCTGGAAGAGCAACTGGCCACTGCGCAGGATCAGTCGCTACGCATGGCTGCCGATCTGCAGAACGTGCGCCGCCGCGCCGAGCAGGATGTAGAAAAGGCGCACAAATTCGCTCTGGAGAAATTCGCCAACGATCTGTTGCCGGTGGTGGATAGCCTGGAGCGCGGTCTTGAACTGTCGAATCCGGATGATGAGGCGATCAAGGCAGTACGTGAGGGCATGGAGCTGACACTCAAGCTGTTCGGCGACACCCTCAAGCGTCACCAGTTGGAAGCCATTGACCCGCATGGCGCGCCGTTCAACGCCGAACACCATCAGGCGATGGCGATGCAGGAAAGCACCAGCGTCGAGCCTAACAGCGTGCTCAAAGTGTTCCAGAAGGGCTACATGCTCAATGGTCGTCTGCTGCGCCCCGCCATGGTGGTGGTCAGCAAGGCGCCGGTAGAAGCGCCGCCATCGATCGATGAGCAGGCTTGAAATTCGCCGAGCTGCCCCCATTAAACAGTCAAGCGTTTTAGTGCTACCGCCGCTGGCAACGATCAGCGGCGGGATTATCAAAGTTTCGGGAGAGTGAAGATGGGCAAAATTATTGGTATCGACCTGGGGACCACCAACTCGTGCGTCTCGGTTCTGGAAAACGGTGTCGCTAAAGTTATCGAAAACGCTGAAGGCGCGCGGACTACGCCGTCGATCATCGCGTATGCCAACGACGGTGAAATCCTCGTCGGCCAGTCGGCCAAGCGTCAGGCCGTGACCAATCCGCATAACACCCTGTATGCGGTAAAGCGTCTGATCGGTCGTCGTTTTGAAGAAGACGTCGTGCAGAAAGACATCCAAATGGTGCCGTACAAGATCGCCAAGGCGGACAACGGTGACGCCTGGGTTGAAGTGAACGGCCAGAAGATGGCGCCGCCGCAAATCTCGGCTGAAATCCTGAAGAAAATGAAGAAAACCGCCGAAGATTACCTCGGCGAGCCAGTGACCGAAGCGGTTATCACCGTGCCGGCCTACTTCAACGACAGCCAGCGTCAGGCGACCAAAGACGCCGGCCGCATCGCTGGCCTGGACGTCAAACGCATCATCAACGAGCCGACCGCAGCCGCTCTGGCTTACGGTATGGACAAGGCCAAGGGCGATCACACCGTGATCGTTTATGACCTGGGTGGCGGTACCTTCGACGTGTCGGTGATCGAGATCGCTGAAGTTGACGGCGAGCACCAGTTCGAAGTGTTGGCCACCAATGGTGACACCTTCCTCGGTGGTGAAGACTTCGACATTCGTCTGATCGACTACCTCGTTGACGAGTTCAAGAAAGAAAGCGGCATGAACCTCAAGGGTGACCCGCTGGCTATGCAGCGCCTGAAAGAAGCCGCAGAGAAAGCCAAGATCGAGCTGTCCTCGAGCCAGTCGACCGACGTCAACCTGCCGTACATCACTGCAGACGCCACCGGTCCTAAGCACCTGAACGTGAAGATTTCCCGCGCCAAGCTGGAATCGCTGGTTGAAGACCTGGTGCAGCGCACCATCGAGCCTTGCCGTATCGCGCTGAAAGACGCCGGTATCGACATCGGCGCGATCAACGATGTGATCCTGGTAGGCGGTCAGACCCGCATGCCGCTGGTGCAGAAGCTGGTGACCGATTTCTTCGGTAAAGAAGCGCGTAAAGACGTCAACCCGGACGAAGCTGTAGCCATGGGTGCTGCTATCCAGGGCGCGGTACTGTCGGGCGACGTCAAAGACGTGCTGCTGCTCGACGTATCGCCGCTGACCCTGGGTATCGAAACCATGGGCGGCGTGATGACTGCGCTGATCGAGAAAAACACCACGATTCCGACCAAGAAATCCCAGGTCTTCTCGACTGCCGACGACAACCAGGGCGCCGTGACCATTCACGTGCTGCAGGGCGAGCGCAAGCAAGCCAGCGGTAACAAGTCCCTGGGCAAATTCGACCTGGCCGAGATTCCGCCAGCGCCACGTGGCGTACCGCAGATCGAGGTAACCTTCGATATCGATGCCAACGGCATCCTGCACGTCGGCGCGAAAGACAAGGCCACCGGCAAGACTCAGTCGATCGTGATCAAGGCCAACTCCGGTCTGTCTGAAGAAGAAATTCAGCAGATGGTTCGTGATGCCGAAGTCAACGCCGAGGAAGATCGCAAGTTCGAAGAACTGGCGACCGCACGTAACCAAGGCGATCAGCTGGTGCACGCCACCCGCAAGATGATCACCGAGGCCGGCGACAAGGCCACTGCCGACGAGAAGACTGCTATCGAAACAGCATTGAGCGCACTGGAAGTGGCGATCAAGGGTGACGACAAAGCCGAAATCGACGCCAAGATGACCGCGCTGTCCGAAGTGACCGCACCGCTTGCGCAGAAGATGTACGCCGAGCAGCCGCAGCCAGGTGCGCAAGCCCCGGGTGCTGAGCAAGCCAAGGACGCAGGCGACGACGTGGTCGACGCTGAGTTCGAAGAGGTCAAAGACAACAAATAAATAGGCGCAAGCTTATGCCGCTCTGGCCGGGCGTGACGCGAGTCGCGTTCGGCATGATCCGCCGCGCGGGAGCTTGCTCCCGCGTTGGCGTGTCTGGAGTAGACGATTTAAAGGTGTTGAAGACTTATGGCTAAACGCGATTTTTATGAGGTGCTCGGTGTCGAGCGCGGCGCCAGCGAAGCGGAGCTGAAAAAAGCCTACCGCCGTCTGGCCATGAAGTATCACCCCGACCGTAACCCGGACGATAAAGCCGCCGAAGAGAAGTTCAAGGAAGCCAACGAGGCTTACGAAGTGCTTTCCGATGCGGCCAAGCGTTCGGCTTACGATCAGTACGGGCATGCCGGTGTCGACCCGCAAATGGGTGGCGGCGGTGGCGGCCCAGGCGGGGCGAACTTCTCCGATATCTTCGGTGATGTATTCAGTGATTTCTTCGGCGGCGGTGGTCGTGGCGGTCAACGGGGCGGCGCGCAGCGCGGCAGTGACCTGCGCTACACCCTGGAGCTGGATCTGGAAGAAGCGGTGCGTGGCACTACGGTGACGATTCGTGTGCCGACTTTGGTTAATTGCAAACCCTGCGATGGCTCGGGCGCGAAGAAGGGCACCACGCCGGTGACCTGTACCACCTGTGGCGGTATTGGCCAGGTGCGTATGCAGCAGGGCTTCTTCTCGGTGCAGCAGACCTGTCCGCGTTGCCACGGCAGCGGCAAGATGATCACCGATCCGTGCGGCTCCTGCCACGGCCATGGCCGGGTAGAGGAGCACAAGACCCTGTCGGTAAAAGTGCCGGCTGGCGTCGATACCGGCGACCGTATTCGTCTGTCTGGCGAAGGTGAGGCGGGTGCCATGGGCGGCCCGGCGGGCGATCTGTACGTGGTGGTGAATGTGCGCGAGCACGCGATCTTCCAGCGCGACGGTAAGCACCTGTACTGCGAAGTGCCAATCAGCTTTGCTGATGCGGCCCTTGGCGGCGAACTGGAAGTGCCGACCTTGGATGGTCGGGTCAAGCTGAAAATTCCGGAAGGTACGCAGACCGGCAAGATGTTCCGCCTGCGTGGCAAGGGCGTGGCGCCCGTGCGTGGCGGCGGTGCAGGCGATCTGATGTGCAAGGTGGCGGTGGAAACCCCGGTGCACCTGGATAAGCGTCAGCGCGAACTGCTCGACGAGTTCCGCAAGACTCTGGAAGGCGACAGCTCGCATTCGCCGAAAGCCAATGGCTGGTTCGAAGGCGTTAAGCGCTTCTTTGGCGACCTGTAAATCCCGCTGACAGGCTGCGCGGTCGCTGAGCGGCTGCTGCAGCCTGTGGCGACAGCTTGGAGCTGATAGCTATGCAACGTATTGCTGTGATGGGCGCCGCCGGGCGCATGGGCAAGACCCTGATCGAGGCTGTGCAGCTGGTCGATGGCGCAAGCCTGAGCGCGGCGATTGATCGTACTGACAGCAGCCTGGTTGGCGCGGATGTCGGTGAGCTGGTGGCGCAGGGCAAGATTGGCGTCAATCTGTCCGGCGATCTGACTGCGGTGCTTGATCAGTTCGATGTGCTGATCGACTTCACCCATCCATCGGTGACCCTGAAAAACCTGGAAATCTGCCGTCAGGCCGGTAAATCCATGGTGATCGGCACCACCGGTTTTTCCCCGGAAGAAAAGCAGCTGCTGGCTGAGGCCGGCAAGCAGATTTCCATCGTGTTTGCCGCCAACTTCAGTGTTGGCGTCAACCTGTGCCTGAAGTTGCTCGACACTGCGGCGCGGGTGCTGGGTGATGATGTGGATATCGAAATCATCGAAGCTCACCACCGTCACAAGGTCGATGCGCCCTCCGGCACCGCCTTGCGCATGGGTGAAGTTGTGGCCAGTGCCCTGGGGCGTGATCTGCAGAAAGTCGCCGTCTATGGTCGTGAAGGCCAGACCGGTGCGCGTGAGCGCGAAACCATCGGTTTTGCCACGGTGCGCGCCGGTGATGTGGTCGGCGATCACACCGTGTTGTTCGCCGCCGATGGCGAGCGCGTGGAAATCACCCACAAGGCATCCAGCCGCATGACCTTCGCCAAAGGCGCGGTGCGCGCGGCGTTGTGGCTGCAGGAGCGCAAGCCTGGTCTGTACGACATGCAGGACGTTCTGGGGCTGAATTGATGTTGAACTGGGGCATTCTGTCGCAGGAGTGCTTTTTGCCTGGGTCTTAAGCGCAACTGGCGGTGGACCAAAAAGGCAGTTTCCTGTAAGCTTTCTGCTTTAGTGTGTCCACTAAAGTTGCGCAGAATGAATCAGATAAAAAAGCGGGGTGACGGTCGATACGTCATCCCGCTTTTTTACAATCTGCGTTTGCTTCACGATTTAATTTTCGGAGGTTTTCTTGAGTAAGCCAGCCCTTAAACCTGCCATTTTGGCTCTTGCTGATGGCAGTATTTTTCGCGGCGAGGCCATCGGTGCCGATGGCCAGACTATTGGAGAGGTGGTTTTTAACACCGCCATGACCGGCTATCAGGAAATCCTTACCGATCCTTCCTATGCCCAGCAGATTGTCACCCTGACCTATCCGCACATCGGCAACACCGGCACCACGCCGGAAGACGCCGAGTCCAACCGCGTATGGGCAGCTGGCCTGATTATCCGTGACCTGCCGCTGACCTCCAGCAACTGGCGCAATAAGCAGCCACTGGATGAATACCTCAAGGAAAACGGCACCGTCGCCATCGCCGGTATCGACACCCGCCGCCTGACCCGCATCCTGCGTGAGAAAGGCTCGCAGAATGGCTGCATTCTGGTCGGCGATGACGCCACCGAAGAAAAAGCCCTGGAGCTGGCCCGTAGCTTCCCCGGCCTTAAAGGCATGGATCTGGCCAAGGTGGTCAGCTGCACCGAGCGCTACGAGTGGCGTTCCAGCGTGTGGAACCTGAAGGATGACAGCCACCCGCAAATCCCGGCCAGCGAGCTGCCGCATCACGTGGTGGCCTACGACTACGGCGTTAAGTGGAACATCCTGCGTATGCTGGTTGAGCGTGGTTGCCGCGTGACTGTCGTGCCGGCGCAGACGCCTGCTAGCGATGTGCTGGCGCTGAATCCCGATGGTGTGTTCCTGTCCAACGGCCCTGGTGATCCCGAGCCCTGCGATTACGCGATCCAGGCGATCAAGGACGTGCTGGAAACCGATATCCCGGTATTCGGCATCTGCCTCGGTCACCAGCTGCTGGCTCTGGCCTCCGGCGCCAAGACCCTGAAAATGGGCCACGGCCACCACGGTGCCAACCACCCGGTGCAGGACCTGAAAACCGGCGTGGTGATGATCACCAGCCAGAACCACGGTTTTGCCGTAGATGAAAGCAGCCTGCCAAGCAATGTGCGCGCCATCCACAAGTCGCTGTTCGACGGTTCCCTGCAGGGTATCGAGCGCACCGACAAGGACGCCTTCAGCTTCCAGGGGCACCCTGAAGCGAGCCCCGGCCCAGCCGATGTGGCCCCGCTGTTCGACCGTTTTATCGAAGCCATGGCCAAGCGCCGCTAAACCTCGCCGACCGACCCAAGGATTCGAGTAACCGCTATGCCAAAACGTACAGACATTAAAAGCATCCTGATCCTCGGCGCTGGCCCGATTGTTATCGGCCAGGCCTGCGAGTTCGACTATTCCGGTGCCCAGGCGTGTAAAGCGCTGAAGGAAGAGGGCTACCGCGTCATTCTGGTCAACTCCAACCCGGCCACCATCATGACCGACCCGGCCATGGCCGACGCCACCTACATCGAGCCGATCAAGTGGTCCACCGTGGCCAAGATCATCGAGAAGGAACGCCCGGACGCACTGCTGCCAACAATGGGTGGCCAGACCGCGCTGAACTGCGCGCTGGACCTGGAAAAGCACGGCATTCTGGAAAAATTCGGCGTCGAGATGATTGGCGCCAACGCCGACACCATCGACAAGGCCGAAGACCGTTCGCGCTTCGACAAGGCGATGAAAGACATCGGCCTGGCCTGCCCGGTTTCCGGCATCGCGCACAACATGGAAGAAGCCTACGGCGTGCTGGAGAAGGTTGGCTTCCCCTGCATCATTCGCCCGTCCTTCACCATGGGCGGCACCGGCGGCGGTATCGCCTACAACCGTGAAGAGTTCGAAGAAATCTGCGCCCGCGGCCTGGATCTGTCGCCGACCAGCGAGCTGCTGATCGACGAATCGCTGATCGGCTGGAAGGAATACGAGATGGAGGTGGTCCGCGACAAGAAGGACAACTGCATCATCGTCTGCGCCATCGAAAACTTCGACCCGATGGGCGTGCACACCGGCGACTCGATTACCGTGGCCCCGGCGCAAACCCTGACCGACAAGGAATACCAGATCCTGCGTAACGCATCGCTTGCGGTGCTGCGCGAGATCGGTGTGGAAACCGGCGGCTCCAACGTGCAGTTCGGCATCTGCCCGAACACAGGCCGTATGGTCGTGATCGAGATGAACCCGCGGGTGTCGCGTTCCTCGGCGCTGGCCTCCAAGGCCACCGGCTTCCCCATCGCTAAGATCGCCGCCAAGCTGGCCGTGGGTTACACCCTCGACGAGCTGTCCAACGACATCACCGGTGGCCGCACCCCGGCTTCGTTCGAGCCGGCCATCGACTACGTCGTGACCAAGATCCCGCGTTTCGCCTTCGAGAAGTTCCCGAAAGCCGACGCCCGTCTGACGACCCAGATGAAGTCGGTCGGTGAAGTCATGGCCATCGGCCGCACTTTCCAGGAATCCCTGCAGAAAGCCCTGCGCGGTCTGGAAGTCGGTGTTTCGGGCCTCGATCCGATGCTCGATCTGGCCGATCCGGAAGTCGAAAGCACGCTGCGCCGTGAGTTGACCGTGCCAAGCGCTGACCGCATCTGGTACATCGGCGATGCCTTCCGTGCGGGTAAGACCGTGGCCGAAGTGTTCGAGCTGACCAACATCGATGAATGGTTCCTGGTGCAGATTGAAGACCTGATTAAGGACGAAGAGCGGATCAAAACCCTGGCACTGTCCAGCATTGATCGTGACTCGATGTACAAGCTCAAGCGCAAAGGCTTCTCCGATATCCGTCTGGCCAAGCTGCTGGGCGTGACCGAGAAGACCCTGCGCAGCCAGCGCCACAAGTTGAAAGTGCTGCCGGTGTACAAGCGCGTGGACACCTGCGCCGCCGAATTCGCTACCGACACGGCTTATATGTATTCGACCTATGAGGAAGAGTGCGAAGCCAACCCATCGAGCCGCGACAAGATCATGATTCTCGGTGGCGGGCCGAACCGTATCGGTCAGGGCATCGAGTTCGATTACTGCTGCGTGCACGCCGCGCTGGCGCTGCGTGAAGACGGCTACGAGACCATCATGGTCAACTGCAATCCGGAAACCGTCTCCACCGACTACGACACTTCCGACCGTCTGTACTTTGAGCCGGTAACCCTGGAAGACGTGCTGGAAATCGTCCGTGTTGAGCAGCCGAAAGGCGTAATCGTGCAGTACGGCGGGCAGACCCCGCTGAAAATCTGCCGCGCCCTGGAAGAAGCCGGCGTGCCGATCATCGGTACCAGCCCTGACGCCATCGACCGCGCCGAAGACCGCGAGCGTTTCCAGCAGATGGTGCAGCGTCTCGGTCTGCGTCAGCCGGCCAACGCCACCGCGCGCAGCGAAGACGAGGCCTTGGCCCACTCTAAGACCATCGGTTACCCGCTGGTGGTCCGTCCGTCCTATGTTCTGGGCGGCCGTGCGATGGAAATCGTCTACCAGGAAGACGAGCTCAAGCGTTATATGCGCGAGGCGGTAAAAGTCTCCAACGACAGCCCGGTGCTGCTCGATCACTTCCTCAACTGCGCCATCGAAGTGGACGTGGATGCGGTATGCGACGGCGAAACCGTGGTGATCGGCGCGATCATGCAGCACATTGAGCAGGCTGGCGTGCACTCGGGTGACTCCGCCTGTTCGCTGCCGCCGTACTCACTGCCAATGCACATCCAGGACGAGATCCGTGAGCAGGTCAAGAAAATGGCCCTAGAGCTCGACGTGGTTGGCCTGATGAACGTGCAGATGGCCGTGCAGGGTGAGGACATCTTCGTCATTGAAGTGAACCCGCGCGCCTCGCGTACCGTACCGTTTGTCTCCAAGTGCGTAGGCGTTTCGCTGGCCAAGGTGGCTGCGCGCGTGATGGCCGGCAAAACTCTGGCTGAAGCCGGCTACACCGCCGAGATCATTCCGCCGTACTTCAGCGTCAAGGAGGCGGTGTTCCCGTTCGCCAAGTTCCCAGGTGTCGACCCGATCCTCGGCCCAGAAATGAAGTCCACCGGTGAAGTGATGGGTGTGGGCGACACGTTCGGTGAAGCCTTCGCCAAGGCCCAGTCGGGTGCCAGTGAGATTCTGCCAAACGCCGGCGTGGCCTTTATCAGCGTGCGTGACGATGACAAGCCGCTGGTGGCTGGCGTGGCGCGTGACCTGATTGAACTGGGCTTTGAAGTGGTGGCCACTGCCGGTACCGCCAAGCTGATCGAAGCAGCGGGATTGCCCGTGCGTCGCGTCAACAAGGTAACCGAGGGTCGCCCACACGTGGTCGACATGATCAAGAATGATGAAGTTACTCTGATTATCAACACCACCGAAGGTCGTCAGTCGATTGCTGACTCCTACTCCATTCGTCGTAACGCTCTGCAGCACAAGATCTACTGCACCACCACCATTGCGGCGGGGCAGGCGATCTGTGAGGCGCTGAAGTTCGGTCCCGAGAAGACTGTGCGCCGTCTGCAGGATCTGCATGCAGGAATCAACGCATGATCAAATACCCAATGACCGTCCAGGGCGCGCGCGCCCTGGAAGAGGAGCACGCTCACCTGACCAAGGTGGTGCGTCCCAAACTGAGCCAGGATATCGGCACTGCGCGCGAGCTCGGTGACCTCAAAGAGAACGCTGAATACCATGCCGCGCGCGAGCAGCAGGGCATGGTCGAGGCGCGTATCCGTGATATCGAGGGCCGCCTGCAGAATGCGGTGATCATCGACGTCACCACGATTGAACACACGGGCAAGGTGATTTTCGGTACGACCGTGGAAATCGCCAATTGCGAAACCGATGAAAGCGTCACTTACAAGATCGTGGGTGAGGACGAAGCTGACATCAAGCAGCGCAAGATTTCTGTAGGCTCACCTATCGCCCGCGCCTTGATCGGCAAGAGTGAGGGGGATGTGGTCGTGGTGCAGACGCCGAGCGGTGCGCTGGAGTATGAGATTGTCGAGGTTCGCCATCTCTAAGCCGCTGGTGCGTGACGCTGGCGCAATCAGCTGGCTGCTGGCTCAGACGCTCTGGGTGGGCGGCCTCTGGTTGCTGCATTTTTTGCTGCTGCCTGCAATTGCCAAGATCGGCCTGGCCTCATTGCTGGTGGAAGAAATCGGCAATACCTTGCGGCCATTGCTGGTTGGCCTGGCGGCGGTTTGCGCCGGACTCCAGGTGCTGGTACTGATTCGTGCCGAACGCCTGGCAAGCCTGTGGCGTGATACCCGCGGGCAATTGCTATTGGTTGTAGTGGCGATGGCGGGCAGTTACTTTGCTGTGCGCCAACTGCTGCCAGAGGCTGAACTGTGGTTGATGTTCAGTTACCTGGTCATGGCGTTTTGCGGGTTGTTGTTGGTCTTGCAGCCGGTGCCGCAAAAGCTCAGGCACAGGCTCTAAGCAGCAGGGTTGAGCGGGGTAGGGGTTGCAAAGGCGCTGAACGCGCCTTGCAGCGGCTGATCAATCAGCCGTGATGACGGTGAACGTTGGACAGGTTCTTGTTCACTTTCGGGTTCTTGCGGTAGATCAGCGCCATTTTGCCAATCACCTGAACCAGCTCGGCTTTGCCGGCTTTGCACAGTTCATTGATGGCCGCGAGGCGGTCTTCACGCTCAGTGATGCGTAATTGCACTTTAATCAGTTCATGATCGCTCAGTGCGCGTTCCAGTTCAGTCAGCACACCTTCGGTCAGACCGTTGTCAGCCACGATCAATACAGGCTTCAAATGGTGACCGATAGATTTGAATTGTTTCTTCTGCTCTTGAGTGAGCGGCATAATCTGATTCCTGCATTTAATCTGGTAAAAAACGGCGGTTAGTTTACCCGAGCGCCTTCGGGGCCGCCCAGATATTCATGCGTTGCACATTCGAGGTATTGCGTGGCCCGTTCCAAGACCAGTCAAGGTTGGCTGAAAGAGCATTTCAACGACCCCTACGTCAAAATGGCGCAGAAGGATGGCTATCGTTCGCGCGCCAGCTACAAGCTGCTGGAGATTCAGGAGAAGGATCGCATCCTCAGGCCTGGCATCACTGTAGTCGATCTGGGGGCCGCGCCTGGCGGCTGGTCTCAGGTCACCAGTCGGGTGATCGGTGACAAGGGGCGTTTGATCGCTTCAGATATTCTCGAGATGGACAGCATCCCTGATGTCACCTTTATCCAGGGCGACTTCACCGACGACGCGGTGTTTGCGCAGATTCTTGAGGCTATCGGCGAACACCCGGTAGACCTTGTGATTTCCGATATGGCCCCCAATATGAGTGGAGTAAGGGAGTCGGATCAGCCGCGTGCGATGTACCTGTGTGAGTTGGCGCTGGATTTGTCGACCCGAGTGTTGCGTCCGGGTGGGGATTTTCTGATCAAGATCTTCCAAGGCGAAGGTTTCGATCTGTACCACAAGCAGGTGCGTCAGCTGTTCGACAAGGTGCAGATGCGCAAGCCGCTGTCCTCGCGTGACCGCTCCCGCGAGCAATATATGCTGGCGCGGGGCTTTCGCGGCCTCTGACGGCGGCAGGCTTTGCGGCGAATTGTGGTGGGGCTTTGCGGTCTCACAACAAATAAAGGGTTACAGACGGCGTCTGCCAGGGGTGGGCGTTGTGTAGTAAGTTAGATCGGTACATAACTGGTCGTCATGCGAAGCGCGCTTCGACACGGGGCCTGCTTCAGAGGGTAGCTAATTGAACGACATGGCAAAGAATCTGGTCCTGTGGCTGATCATCGCCGCCGTCTTGGTGACGGTGATGAACAATTTTTCCAGCCCGACTGAGTCGAACAAACTCAACTATTCGCAGTTTATCCAGCAGGTTCAGGATGGCGGCGTTAAGCGGGTGACGGTGGATGGTTTCATCATCAGTGGTACCCGTACCGATGGTTCCTCGTTCGAGACCGTGCGTCCGGCGATTCAGGACAACGGCCTGATCAAGGACCTGATGGATAACAACGTCGAGATCGTCGGCAAGCAGCCTGAGCAGCAGAGCATCTGGACTCAGTTGCTGGTAGCCAGCTTCCCGATTCTGGTGATCATCGCCGTGTTCATGTTCTTTATGCGCCAGATGCAAGGTGGCGCGGGCGGCAAGGGTGGGCCGATGAGCTTCGGCAAGAGCAAGGCGCGCCTGCTCTCGGAAGATCAGGTCAAGACCACCTTTGCTGACGTCGCCGGTTGCGACGAGGCCAAGGAAGAAGTCAGCGAGCTGGTTGAGTTCCTGCGTGACCCGGGCAAATTCCAGCGTCTCGGTGGGCGCATCCCGCGCGGCGTACTGATGGTGGGCTCGCCGGGTACCGGTAAAACCTTGCTGGCCAAAGCAGTTGCTGGCGAAGCCAAGGTGCCGTTCTTCACCATCTCCGGTTCGGACTTCGTCGAGATGTTCGTCGGTGTAGGTGCATCCCGTGTGCGTGACATGTTCGAGCAGGCCAAGAAGCACGCGCCGTGCATCATCTTTATCGACGAGATCGACGCTGTGGGTCGTCACCGTGGCGCTGGCATGGGTGGTGGTCACGACGAGCGTGAGCAGACTCTCAACCAGTTGCTGGTAGAGATGGATGGCTTCGAAATGAATGACGGCATCATCGTGATCGCCGCCACCAACCGTCCTGACGTGCTCGACCCTGCTTTGTTGCGTCCAGGTCGTTTCGACCGTCAGGTCGTGGTGGGTCTGCCGGATATCCGTGGCCGCGAGCAGATTCTCAAAGTGCACATGCGCAAAGTACCGATGGGTGAAGATGTTGCCCCAGCAGTGATTGCGCGCGGTACACCGGGCTTCTCCGGTGCCGACCTGGCCAACCTGGTTAACGAGGCCTCGCTGTTCGCTGCCCGTGCCGGTAAGCGTGTGGTCGAGATGAAAGAGTTCGAACTGGCCAAAGACAAGATCATGATGGGCGCCGAGCGCAAAACCATGGTCATGTCGGACAAGGAAAAGCTCAATACTGCTTTCCACGAAGCTGGCCACGCGATTGTCGGGCGCCTGGTGCCTGAGCATGATCCGGTCTACAAGGTGTCGATCATTCCGCGCGGTCGTGCCCTGGGCGTGACCATGTTCCTCCCCGAGGAAGACCGTTACAGCCTGAGCAAGCGTGCGCTGACCAGCCAGATCTGCTCGTTGTTCGGTGGTCGTATCGCCGAAGAAATGACCCTGGGCTTCGATGGCGTCACCACCGGTGCGTCCAACGACATCATGCGTGCTACCCAGTTGGCCAAGAACATGGTCACCAAGTGGGGCTTGTCGGAAAAACTTGGCCCGCTGATGTATGCGGAAGAAGAGGGGGAAGTCTTCCTCGGTCGCAGCATGGGCAGCAACCAGAGCAACGTTTCTGCCGATACCGCCAAGCTGATTGATCAGGAAGTGCGCAGCATCATTGACGAATGCTACGGCACCGCCAAGCGCCTGCTGCAGGAAAACCGCGACAAGCTCGATGCCATGGCTGACGCGCTGATGAAGTACGAAACCATCGATGCCGAGCAAATCGAAGACATCATGAATGGCCTCGCGCCGCGTGAGCCGAAAGGCTGGCAGGGCGGTGACGACAACAGCGGCACGCCGAGCGCGCCAGTTGAAGTCGCTGAGTCCACAGAAAAACCAATTGGTGGCCCTGCCGCCGAGCTTTAAGGTTGTCCATGTCTGTTGCGCCAACCTTTGACCGGCTGCCCTGTGGCAGCCGGTTTCTTGATTTAAGCCGTCCGCAAGTGATGGGCATCCTCAACGTTACCCCTGACTCCTTCTCCGATGGTGGGCGCTATGGCCAGCGTGATGCGGCTTTGCGTCATGCCGAGGCGATGCTGCAGGCCGGGGCGACGCTAATTGATGTCGGTGGTGAGTCGACTCGCCCCGGTGCTCGTGCGGTTTCTCCGGTTGAGGAGCTGGAGCGGGTTGCGCCCATAGTCGAGGCTATTGCCGCCGAGTTGGATGTGATCATCTCGGTGGATACCTCAACGCCGGCGGTCATCCGCGAAACTGCGCGGCTGGGCGCTGGTTTGATTAATGACGTGCGTTCACTGCAACGCGACGGCGCTGTGGATGCGGCAGCGGATAGCGGCTTGCCGGTCTGCTTGATGCATATGCGCGGTGAGCCAAGCACCATGCAGCAGAGTCCTCAATACCCTGATGTCGTGGCGGAAGTGCGCGAGTTTCTCCTTGAGCGTCTGGCGGCCTGTGCGGCGGCAGGGATTGGCGCTGAGCGAGTCATTCTTGACCCGGGGTTCGGTTTTGCGAAAACCCTTGAGCACAATCTTTCGCTGTTCAAGCATTTGCAGGCGCTGCATGCGTTGGGTCGGCCTTTACTGGTCGGGGTGTCGCGCAAGAGTATGATCGGCAAGGTGTTGGGGCATGAGGTGGGCGAGCGCCTGTATGGCAGCCTTGCCTTGGCCGCGCTGGCGCTGAGCAAGGGCGCGCATATCCTGCGGGTCCACGATGTGGCGCAAACGGTTGATGTAGTACGGATGATCGCTGCGGTTGAAGCGGCCGAATAAGTTAGAAGGAATTGTGGGATGGGTAGAAAATATTTTGGTACTGACGGTATTCGTGGGCGTGTCGGTGACTTCCCTATTACCCCGGAATTCATGCTCAAGCTCGGCTGGGCGGCCGGGATGGCGTTTCGCAAGCAGGGCAAGTGCCGCATTCTGATCGGCAAGGACACGCGCATCTCCGGTTATATGTTCGAGTCTGCCTTGGAGGCGGGCCTGTCTGCGGCCGGCGCCGATGTGATGCTGCTCGGCCCGATGCCGACACCGGCCATCGCCTACCTGACCCGTACCTTTCATGCCGAGGCCGGGATCGTTATCAGTGCCTCGCACAATCCGCACCATGACAACGGCATCAAGTTCTTTTCGGGGCAGGGCACCAAGCTGCCGGACGAAATCGAGCTGATGATCGAAGAGTTGCTCGATCAGCCGATGACCGTGGTCGAGTCCGAGCAGTTGGGCAAAGTCTCGCGAATTAATGACGCTGCCGGGCGCTATATCGAATTCTGCAAGAGCAGTGTGCCGAGCAGCACCGACTTTGCCGGGCTGAAAGTCGTCGTCGATTGCGCCCATGGCGCCGCGTACAAGGTTGCCCCTAGCGTATTCCGCGAGCTAGGTGCGCAGGTCACTGTGCTTTCAGCGCAACCCAATGGGCTGAATATCAATGACAACTGCGGCTCGACCCACGTCGAAGCGCTGCAGGCTGAGGTGCTGGCGCAGCAGGCTGATCTGGGTATCGCCTTCGACGGTGATGCGGATCGGGTGCTGATGGTCGATCACTCCGGCGCCGTAGTTGATGGTGATGAGCTGCTGTTTATCATCGCCCGTGATCTGCTGGAGCGCGGCAAGCTGCAAGGTGGCGTCGTTGGTACGCTGATGAGCAACCTCGGCTTGGAACTGGCTCTGGCTGATCTGGGTATTCCGTTTGTCCGCGCCAAGGTTGGCGATCGTTATGTGATTGCCGAGTTGCTGTCGCGCAACTGGCAGCTGGGCGGGGAGAACTCCGGCCATCTGGTGTGTTTCCAACACACTACAACCGGTGATGCGATCATCGCTGCACTGCAGGTGCTGATGGCGCTCAAGCGTCGTGGGCAAACTCTGGGTGAGGCGCGGTTGGGTATGCAGAAGTGCCCTCAAGTGCTGGTGAACGTACGCTTTGCCGGTGGTGTTGACCCGCTGGAGCATCCTGCTGTGCAGCAGGCTAGTGCGCGGGTAACTGAGCAAATGGCTGGGCGTGGGCGGGTGCTGCTGCGCAAATCCGGCACCGAGCCATTGGTGCGTGTGATGGTCGAGGGTGACGATGAAGGCCAGGTGCGCGGCTATGCCGATGAATTGGCTAAAGTTGTTGCGGATGTATGTACTTGATTCGGCTTGCCAGTCGGGTAGCTGTTGGGTAACATCTGCGCCCTCTTTGACCGACGAGGTAAATCATGCGTCGCCCAATGGTTGCTGGTAACTGGAAAATGCACGGTACCCGCGCCAGCGTCGCAGAGCTGATCAACGGTCTCAATCAGCAGGTGTTACCTGCTGATGTAGATGTAGCGGTTTTCCCGTCTTGTTTGCATCTTGGTCAGGTGGTTGATGGTCTGGCAGGCAAGGCTGTTGCGGTGGGTGCACAAGATTGTGCGACCGAAGCGCAGCAAGGTGCTTTGACTGGCGAAGTGGCTGCAAGTCAGTTGCATGACGCGAGCTGTGCACTGGTGCTGGTTGGTCACTCCGAGCGTAGATCGCTGCTGGGTGAAAGTGATGAGGTTGTGACGCGCAAATTTGCGGCGGCGCAGTCTTCAGGTTTGCTTGCAGTGCTGTGTGTCGGCGAAACCCTGGCTCAGCGTGAAGCGGGGCAAACGCTTGATGTGGTTGCTGCGCAGCTGTCTGCGGTAACCGATGCGTTGGGTGTTGAGGTGTTTGCGCGTGCAGTTATTGCCTATGAGCCAGTTTGGGCCATTGGCACTGGTCTGACAGCATCGCCTGCGCAGGCGCAGGAAGTGCATGCGGCAATTCGCGCACAGTTGGCGGCGAAAAGCCCTGAGTTGGCGGGCAAGGTAAGAATTCTTTATGGCGGCAGTGTCAAGGCCGCCAGTGCAGCCGAGTTGTTCGGTATGCCGGATATCGATGGGGGGCTTGTGGGTGGAGCCTCTCTGAATGCGGATGAGTTCGGTGCGATCTGTCGCGCCGCAGGAAGCTAAAGAAATGCTGGAAACAGTTATCGTTGTTCTTCATCTGCTGGGTGCTATCGGTGTTGTTGTGCTGGTTTTGCTGCAGCAGGGTAAAGGTGCGGACGCAGGTGCTTCTTTTGGTGCGGGTGCTTCTTCTACCGTATTCGGTAGTCAAGGAACCACTACCTTTTTGAGTCGCGTTACTGCTATACTCGCCACCGCTTTTTTCATGACTAGCTTGGGTTTAGCGTTCTTTGCTAAAGACAAAGCTGATGGTATGGCTCAGGTCGGTTTGCCTGATCCAGCAGTCCTGGAAGTACAACAGGCTAAGCCAGCTGTTGAAGATGTACCTGTTCTTGATGCAGCTAAGCCGGCTACCGAAGCGGCGGACGTACCTCAGGCTCCTGAGCAGCAGTAATACGCAGTAGGTTGTACGCAACAAACGATTTTGCCGAGGTGGTGGAATTGGTAGACACGCTACCTTGAGGTGGTAGTGGCCATAGGCTGTAGGGGTTCGAGTCCCCTCCTCGGTACCAATTTTCAGGAAGGCCCGCTCGATGCGGGCCTTTTTGTTGCTGGAGTGTCGATTGACCCTGCTTGGGGTTCAGTCGTATAATCCGGCCCCAGCTTTGATGTGGGATTGAGCAGCAAGGTCGCTCCTCGGGTGTTTAATCCGAAGCTGGCTGGGTAAAACCAGCCCCCGCATTGAGTTGCAGAGGAGCCCCTTTTAAGGGGCTTTTTGCTAGCTGGGCGACAGCTTTGCCGGCCTTTAGAGGGCGGTTTGATGATGGGCGATTCGCCCATTTTTTATTTTTACAGCATGCGCGAGGGGTTCAGGTGTCGAGCAAGCTAGAACAGTTGCAGGCCTTGGTGGCCCCGGTAGTCGAGGCTCTTGGCTACCAATGTTGGGGTGTCGAGTTCCTGTCACAAGGGCGGCATTCTCTGCTGCGAATTTATATTGATAAACAGCCTGACGGCGTACTGATCGAAGACTGTGAAATTGTCAGTCGGCAGATCAGTGGTGTGCTCGATGTCGAGGACCCGATCAGCGCCGAGTACACCCTTGAGGTGTCCTCGCCAGGTATGGATCGGCCGCTGTTCACCATTGAACAGTTCGCCAGCCATGCCGGTGAGCAAGTGAAGATCAAGCTGCGCTCGCCTTTTGAAGGTCGACGCAACTTCCAGGGCCTTCTGCGCGGTGTGGAAGAGCAGGACGTGGTAGTGCAGGTGGATGACCATGAATTCCTGTTGCCGATCGACATGATCGACAAGGCCAACATTATCCCCAGGTTTGATTGAGACGCGGATCCCCCGCAAGTGGCGCGGATAGCGCGGATCCAATGGATTGCGAAAGGCGAGGCGTACGATGAGCAAAGAAGTACTGCTGGTTGTTGAGTCGGTATCCAACGAAAAGGGCGTACCGGCGAGCGTAATTTTTGAGGCGCTGGAGCTGGCTTTGGCCACGGCTACCAAGAAGCGTTTTGAAGATGAAGTCGAGTTGCGTGTGGCGATCAATCGTCAGACCGGCAACTACGAAACATTCCGCTGCTGGACAGTGGTTGAAGAAAGTGACTTTGATGATCCTGCACACCAGGTCACTACTGACATGCCGCGTGCAGTCGAAGCCAGCGCCAAAGTTGGTGACGTGCTGGAAGAGAAGATCGAGTCCATCGAGTTCGGTCGTATTGCCGCGCAAACCGCCAAGCAAGTGATTGTGCAGAAAGTCCGCGAAGCTGAGCGTGCTCAGGTGGTCGAGGCTTACCGCGAGCGCCTGGGTGAAATCATCTCCGGCACCGTGAAGAAAGTCACCCGCGACAGCGTCATCGTTGATCTGGGTAACAACGCTGAAGCCATGCTGGCGCGCGAAGACATCATCTCCCGCGAAACTTTCCGTGTCGGTGTGCGCCTGCGCGCCTTGCTCAAGGAAATTCGCACCGAGAACCGCGGCCCGCAGTTGATCCTCTCGCGCACCGCGCCGGAAATGCTTATCGAGCTGTTCCGCATCGAAGTGCCAGAGATCGCCGAAGAGCTGATCGAAGTCATGGGTGCGTCCCGTGATCCGGGTTCGCGCGCCAAGCTGGCCGTGCGTTCCAAAGACAAGCGCATCGACCCGCAGGGTGCCTGTATCGGCATGCGCGGTTCGCGCGTGCAAGCAGTTTCCGGCGAGTTGGCGGGCGAGCGTGTGGATATCGTGCTGTGGGATGACAATCCCGCGCAGTTCGTAATCAACGCCATGTCACCGGCCGAAGTTGCAGCCATCATCGTTGACGAAGATGCCCATGCCATGGACATCGCCGTTGGCGCAGACAACCTTGCTCAGGCCATTGGTCGTGGCGGTCAGAACGTGCGTTTGGCCAGTCAGTTGACTGGCTGGACCTTGAACGTGATGACCGAAGCGGACATCCAGGCCAAGCAGCAAGCTGAAACAGGCGACATCCTGCAGCGCTTTATCGACGAGTTGGAAGTCGACGAAGAACTGGCCCAGGTGTTGGTCGAAGAGGGCTTCACCAGCCTTGAAGAAATTGCCTACGTACCGATGGAAGAAATGCTCAGCATTGATGGCTTTGACGAGGATATCGTCAACGAGCTCCGCGCCCGTGCCAAAGATCGCTTGCTGACTAAAGCCATCGCCAACGAGGAAAAGCTGGCAGATGCCCACCCAGCCGAAGACTTGCTCTCGCTTGAGGGGATGGATAAGGCGCTTGCGCATGAACTGGCAGTGCGCGGCGTTGTTAACCGCGAAGACCTGGCCGAGCAGTCGATTGATGACCTGCTCGACATCGACGGTATCGACGCTGAGCGAGCCGGCAAGTTGATCATGGCCGCCCGAGCCCATTGGTTCGAGTAAGCAGTTGCGGCCTGAGGAGAGAAATGCATGACGCAAGTCACGGTTAAAGAACTGGCCCAAGTGGTCAATACGCCGGTTGAACGCCTGCTGCAGCAAATGAGTGAGGCAGGTTTGCCGCACAAGAGTGCTGAGCAAGCGGTGACCGACAGTGAGAAGCAGGCCCTGTTGGCCCATCTCAAGAGCAGTCACGGCGACAGCAAGACAGAAGAGCCGCGCAAGATTACCTTGCAGCGCAAAACTACCAGCACCCTGCGGGTTGCCGGCAGCAAGACCATCAGCGTCGAAGTGCGCAAGAAGAAAACCTTCGTCAAGCGCAGCGCTGAAGAAATCGAAGCTGAAAAGCAGCGTGAGCTGGCTGAGCAGCGCGCTGTAGCTGAAGCGGCCAAGGCGAAAGCTGACGAAGAAGCCAAGCGTCGCGCTGCAGAAGAAGCGCAGCGCCCTGCACCTGCTGCTGGCGAAGCAGTAGTTGAAGCAGCTCCGGTTGTAGCGGTTGATCTGCCAGTAATGGCGGCTCCTGCGGCCGACGAGCGCAAGAAAGATGAACCGCGCCGCCCAGACAAGGCGCGCAATGATGATGCCGACCGTCGTGGTGGTGAGCGCAAGACCACCCAGCATCGTCCGACCGTCAAGGAAAAGGCTCCGGCACCACGTGTTGCACCGCGTTCTATCGACGAGGAAAGCGACAGCTTCCGTCGTGGTGGTCGTGGCAAGGCCAAGCTGAAGAAGCGTAATGCTCACGGCTTCCAGAGCCCGACGGGTCCGATCGTGCGTGAAGTGAAGATTGGCGAGACCATCACTGTGGGCGATCTGGCTCAGCAGATGTCGGTCAAAGCCGCCGAAATCATCAAGTTCATGTTCAAGCTGGGTACCCCGGCAACCATCAACCAGGTTCTGGATCAGGAAACTGCCCAGCTGGTTGCTGAGGAACTGGGCCACAAGGTCATCCTGGTCAGCGACACGGCTCTGGAAGACTCCCTGGCTGAATCGCTGAAGTTTGAAGGCGAGACTTTTGCTCGTGCGCCGGTTGTTACCGTAATGGGTCACGTTGACCACGGTAAGACCTCGCTGCTCGACTACATCCGTCGCGCCAAGGTGGCTGCTGGCGAAGCCGGTGGTATCACCCAGCACATCGGTGCCTACCACGTAGAAACCGAACGCGGCATGGTTACCTTCCTCGACACCCCAGGCCACGCTGCGTTTACCGCGATGCGTGCCCGTGGTGCCAAGGCGACCGATATCGTGATCCTGGTGGTTGCCGCGGACGACGGCGTGATGCCGCAGACCATTGAAGCCGTTCAGCACGCTCAGGCTGCTGGCGTGCCGCTGGTGGTTGCGGTGAACAAGATCGACAAGCCGGGCGCTGACCTTGATCGCATCCGTAGCGAACTGTCGGTACACGGCGTGACCTCGGAAGAGTGGGGCGGTGATACTCCATTCGTCTCGGTGTCGGCGAAAGTCGGTACGGGTGTCGACGAACTGCTCGAAGCCGTGCTGCTGCAGGCTGAGATCCTCGAGCTGAAAGCCACTCCATCGGCCCCGGGCCGTGGTGTGGTGGTTGAATCGCGTCTTGATAAAGGCCGCGGTCCGGTTGCGACCGTGCTGGTTCAGGACGGTACTCTGCGTCAAGGCGACATGGTGCTGATCGGTTCCAACTACGGTCGTATCCGCGCCATGCTCGATGAGAACGGCAAGCCGATTAAAGAAGCAGGCCCGTCGATTCCAGTCGAGATTCTCGGCCTGGACGGCACCCCGGATGCTGGCGACGACATGAGCGTGCTGGCTGACGAGAAGAAAGCCCGCGAAGTGGCCCTGTTCCGCCAAGGCAAGTTCCGCGAAGTAAAACTGGCCCGTGCTCACGCCGGCAAGCTGGAAAACATCTTCGAGAACATGGGCCAGGAAGAGAAGAAGACGCTCAACATCGTCCTCAAATCCGACGTCCGTGGTTCGCTGGAGGCGCTGCAAGGCTCGCTTAGCGGCCTGGGTAACGATGAAGTGCAAGTGCGTGTGGTCGGTGGCGGCGTCGGTGGTATCACCGAATCCGATGCCAACCTGGCGCTGGCCTCCAATGCTGTACTGTTCGGCTTCAACGTGCGTGCCGATGCTGGTGCGCGCAAGATCGTCGAGCAGGAAGGTCTGGATATGCGTTACTACAACGTGATCTACGACATCATCGAAGACGTCAAGAAAGCCCTGACCGGCATGCTCGGCAGCGATGTTCGCGAGAACATCCTGGGGATCGCCGAAGTGCGTGACGTATTCCGTTCGCCGAAATTCGGTGCAATTGCCGGTTGTATGGTGGTCGAGGGTACGGTCTTCCGTAACCGTCCGATCCGCGTACTGCGCGACGACGTAGTGATCTTCGAAGGCGAGCTGGAATCCCTGCGTCGCTTCAAAGACGATGCCTCCGAAGTGCGTAACGGCATGGAGTGCGGTATCGGCGTGAAGAGCTACAACGACGTCAAGGTCGGCGACAAGATCGAAGTGTTCGAGAAAGTCCAAGTGGCTCGTAGCCTGTAAGAATCTGTTTCGGATTCAAGCGAGCTAGAGCGAGACAAGGCAAAAATGGCCGAGGAAGCGGAGTTTACGAATTGTAAATGAGCATTCCGAGGCCATTTTTAACGCAGTATCGCCGACGCGCAGCTGATCCGAGACTGGTTCTAAGCACGAGTCGCAATATGCAGCGCCCGGCCCCGCTTTTGCGCGGCCGGGCGTTTGCCGCTTTTAGGTCCGCTGCTTTTTCGAGCAGCGTGACGAGTGAAGGTAGTAGAAATGGCCAAAGAATTTAGCCGGGCCCAGCGCATCGGCGACCAGATACAGCGCGAACTGGCGCAGTTGATCCGCCTGGAAATCAAGGACCCGCGTCTTGGCGGCCTGGTGACCATCACCGCGGTGGAAGTCAGCCGCGACTCCAGTCATGCCAAGGTGTTCGTCACCATCATGGGTGGTGAGCCGGAAGAAGGTGTCGATCCCGTCGTGCAGAGCATCAAGGTGCTCAACGATGCCAGCGGCTTCCTGCGTATGCAGTTGGGTAAGGCGATGAAGCTGCGCAGCGTGCCGAACCTGCGTTTCCATTACGACGAAAGCGTGATTCGTGGTGCGCAGCTGTCGGCCCTGATCGAGCGTGCGGTCAGCGAAGACCGTCAGCACGGTGATGAACCCGAGGCCAAGGAGTAAGCGCGTGGCCCAGGTCAAACGTATTCGTCGTGCCGTCGATGGCATCATCCTGCTGGATAAGCCCAAGGGCTTTAGCTCCAACGCGGCGCTGCAGAAGGTGCGCTGGTTGCTGAATGCCGAGAAGGCCGGGCACACCGGCAGCCTCGATCCCCTGGCCACTGGCGTACTGCCGCTGTGCTTCGGTGAGGCGACCAAGTTCTCCCAGTACCTGCTGGATGCTGACAAAGGCTACGAAACCCTTATGCAACTGGGCGTCACCACCACCACTGCCGATGCCGAAGGTGAAGTGCTGGAGCGTCGTCCTGTGACCGTTGGTCGCGCCGATATCGAAGCGGTTCTACCCGGTTTTCGTGGTGAAATCAGCCAGATACCGCCGATGTACTCGGCGCTCAAGCGCGACGGACAGCCACTTTACAAGCTGGCTCGTGCCGGTGAAGTAGTGGAGCGCGAGCCGCGTTCTGTTACTATTGCGCGCCTGGAATTACTGGGCTGCGAGGCGGAGCAAGCGCGCCTGGCGGTCGATTGCAGCAAAGGCACCTATATCCGCACTTTGGTCGAAGATATCGGTCACCTGCTGGGTTGCGGTGCACACGTTGCAGAGCTGCGCAGAACCAAAGCCGGCCCCTTCGATTTGAGCCGCACGGTAACGCTCGAAGAGCTGGAGCGCGTGCATGGCGAAGGTGGCAACGAAGCGGTTGACCAGTTCCTGCAACCGGTCGACAGCGGTCTGCAACACTGGCCGCTGCTGCAGTTCTCCGAGCACAGTTCGTTTTACTGGCTGCAAGGGCAGCCGGTACGCGCCCCGGAAGCGCCGAAGTTCGGCATGGTACGGGTGCAAGATCACAATGGTCGCTTTATCGGTATCGGTGAAGTGAGCGAAGACGGGCGCATAGCGCCGCGTCGATTGATTCGGTCAGCATGACCGTAGCGCAGGCCTGGGGTTTCGGCTCTGGTCTGCGTGTATCGAGGGTGGCTGTTAATAGGCGCGGTCATACCTCACTTAAAAACACGGGAAGCGATTCCCGGCCTATTGCGACTGTTTCGGCAGTTGCCTAACTGAGAGGATTGCCCCATGGCACTCAGCGTTGAAGAAAAAGCCCAGATCGTAACTGACTACCAGCAAGCTGCTGGCGACACCGGTAGCCCGGAAGTGCAAGTTGCACTGCTGTCCGCCAACATCAACAAGCTGCAAGGCCACTTCAAGGCCAACGGTAAAGACCACCACTCGCGTCGTGGCTTGATCCGTATGGTTAACCAGCGTCGTAAGCTGCTGGATTACCTGAAGGGTAAAGATGTTAGTCGTTACAGCGCCCTGATCGGTCGCCTGGGTCTGCGTCGCTAAGCAATGCTTACGCGTAGCTGACTGCCGAAGCTGGAAGTGGGGTTCGCCCCTGCTTCCAGCTTTTGCTTTTCTGCTTTAGCTGTTTTGGACGATAGCGGGTCCGATTCCCGTCACCGCCCACCCATTCTGCAAGACCCGTTTTGTTCACGTTGCAGTGATAGAACGGTTGCAAGAAACGCTTTCCCCAAGGGCAACAAAGAGAAGGAAAACACCGTGAACCCGGTAATCAAGAAGTTCCAGTTCGGTCAATCGACCGTTACCCTCGAGACAGGCCGTATCGCCCGTCAAGCCTCCGGCGCAGTGCTGGTCACCGTTGACGACGACGTTGCTGTACTGGTCGCCGTAACTGGCGCCAAGACTGCCGACCCAAGCAAAGGCTTTTTCCCGCTGTCCGTGCACTACCAGGAAAAAACCTACGCAGCCGGTAAGATCCCTGGCGGTTTCTTCAAGCGTGAAGCCCGTCCGAGCGAAAAAGAAACCCTGACCTCGCGCCTGATCGACCGTCCGATCCGTCCGCTGTTCCCGGAAGGTTTCCAGAACGAAGTGCAGGTTATCTGCACCGTGGTTTCCACCAGCAAGAAGACTGATCCGGACATCGCTGCGATGATCGGTACTTCGGCTGCGCTGGCCATCTCCGGCATCCCGTTCAACGGCCCGATTGGTGCCGCGCGCGTAGCCTTCCACCCGGAAACCGGCTACCTGCTGAACCCAACGTACGAGCAGCTCAAGGCTTCCAGCCTGGACATGGTCGTAGCCGGCACCAAAGACGCCGTGCTGATGGTTGAATCGGAAGCTAAAGAGCTGACCGAAGACCAGATGCTGGGCGCTGTACTGTTCGCCCACGACGAATTCCAGGCCGTGATCCAGGCTGTTACCGAGCTGGCCGCTGAAGCTGCCAAGCCGACCTGGGATTGGTCCGCCAAGCCTGAGAACACTGCACTGCTGAGCGCTATCCGTAGCGAATTCGGCGAGGCGATCTCCCAGGCTTACACCATCACCGTCAAGCACGAGCGTTATGCCCGTCTGGGCGAACTGCGCAATGAAGTCGTTGCCAAGCTCTCCGGTGAAGAAGGCCAGCCGTCTGCTGGCGAAGTCAAAGACGCTTTCGGCGAAATCGAATACCGCACCGTGCGCGAGAACATCGTTAACGGCAAGCCGCGTATCGACGGCCGTGATACCCGCACTGTGCGTGGCCTGAACATCGAAGTCGGTGTACTGGACAAGACCCACGGTTCGGCGCTGTTCACCCGTGGCGAAACCCAGGCGCTGGTAGTCGCTACCCTCGGTACCGCGCGTGACGCACAGTTGCTCGACACCCTCGAAGGCGAGCGTAAAGACCCCTTCATGCTGCACTACAACTTCCCACCGTACTCGGTCGGTGAGTGTGGTCGCATGGGCGCCACTGGCCGCCGCGAAATCGGTCACGGCCGTCTGGCCCGTCGTTCTATTGCCGCCATGCTGCCAGCTGCTGATGTGTTCCCGTACACCATTCGTGTGGTCTCGGAAATCACCGAGTCCAACGGTTCGTCCTCGATGGCTTCGGTTTGCGGTGCTTCCCTGGCCCTGATGGACGCGGGTGTGCCGATGAAGGCCCCGGTTGCCGGTATCGCCATGGGTCTGGTTAAGGAAGGCGAGAAATTCGCCGTCCTGACCGACATCCTCGGCGACGAAGATCACCTGGGCGACATGGACTTCAAAGTAGCCGGTACCGCCAATGGCGTTACCGCGCTGCAGATGGACATCAAGATCCAGGGCATCACCGAAGAGATCATGGAAATCGCCCTGAATCAGGCTCTGGAAGCACGCCTGAACATTCTCGGTCAGATGAACCAAGTGATCGCGCAGTCGCGTACCGAGCTGTCGGCTAATGCACCGACCATGATCGCGATGAAGATCGACCAGGACAAGATTCGCGACGTGATCGGCAAAGGTGGTGCAACCATCCGCGCGATCTGCGAAGAAACCAAAGCGTCGATCGATATCGAAGACGACGGTTCGATCAAGATCTTCGGCGAAACCAAGGAAGCGGCCGAGGCGGCGCGTCAGCGCGTGCTGGGGATCACCGCGGAAGCCGAGATCGGCAAGATCTACGTCGGTAAGGTTGAGCGCATCGTCGACTTCGGTGCCTTCGTCAACATCCTGCCGGGCAAAGACGGTCTGGTGCACATCTCCATGCTGAGCGACGCTCGCGTTGAGAAAGTGACTGACATTCTGAAAGAAGGTCAGGAAGTTGAAGTTCTGGTACTGGACGTGGACAACCGCGGCCGTATCAAGCTGTCGATCAAGGATGTAGCTGCTGCCAAGGCGTCGGGCGTTTAATCGCCGGATTGCTTAAGCGCAGAACAGAGGGCCCTTCGGGGCCCTCTTTTTTTGTCTGCGAAAAACCGAACGCTCTGCAGTGCCGCAGGTGTCGTGCAATATGCCTTGTGCAGTGGGCCCCAACATGCAGATTGCACGACGGAGGCTGTCTTTGAGTTTTTATAAGTTATTGATATTTATCAGTAAAAATACTTTCTGTGAGCTGGCATAGCGCTTGCGATAGTACTGGGGAGGCTGCAGCTCGTAGAGGCTGCAGATTGTTCAGTACACGCAGGAGGCATTATTTATGAAAAAGCCAATCAAGCATTTCGCCGTAACCGCCATGACCGCCACCGCGCTGGGCCTATTGCTCGCCGGGCCGGTTCTAGCTGCAGGCACCCCGACCGTGCAGCCAACCCTGCTGGCCGCCAGTGAAACCATGGATAAAGCAGAAGACGCGGTAAGCGATACCTGGATTACCAGCAAAGTGAAGTCGACCTTCCTGGCCGACAGCAGCTTGAGCGGTATCGATATCAAGGTCGAAACCAACCAGGGCGTTGTCACGCTCTCCGGGGTTGTTGCCAGCTCCGCCGAACGTGATCTGGCCATCGCCAAGGCTGGCGAGATCAAAGGCGTGAGCGCTGTCTCCGCCGAAGCACTGAAAACTGCCGAGTAACCCAAGGACGTGAGCCGGGTGAGCTGACTTCGCCTGGCAACCACTCAACGACGAGGATAATCAGATGAATGCTGACATCATTAAAGGCAAGTGGAAGCAAATCAATGGCCGCATCAAGGAGCGTTGGGGCAACCTGACCGATGACGACCTGGATGTCGCCGAAGGCCATAGCGAGTACCTGGCCGGCAAGCTGCAAGAACGCTACGGCTGGACCAAGGAAAAGGCTCAGGACGAGCTGCGTGATTTCAGCAGCAAGCTGTAATCAGGCGTAAAAAAGCCCCGCAGGCATAACCTGCGGGGCTTTTTTATGGTTCTTCTGAAAGGGTCAGCTACCGCGTTTGCTTTCTACGCTCTTCAGCCGGCCGCCTTCGAATCGCAGGTAGTAGTTCATGCCGTTGCGCGGGCCATAGACCCACTCCTCGACGAGGAACTCGTTATTGCCGTGGGCATCCAGGGTGTAGCCCAGCATATCGCGGGCAATCGGTTCGCCGCATTTGCTGGCGACCTCTGTGGTGCGGTCGCCAGTGCTGGCAATGCCTTTCTCGCAGCGCAGGGTACTGGCCTGGGCGCTGGTTGCCAGAAGTAACAGGGAGAGGCTGAGTGCTATCCGTTGCATGGTGCAATGTCCTTATCGTTGGTTTGGGTGAGTGCTGGGTGTTGCATGCTAGTTACGGCGTTTGCTGTCGATCTTGATTAATCGGTTGCCTTGGAAACGCAGAAATTGGTACATGCCGTTGCGCGGTCCGTATGACCACTCTTCGACCGCGACTTCATTGTAGAAACCGTATTCATCCAGAACTTCGCGGTAGCCGAGAAAGTCCCGGCTCAAGGGTTCGCCGCATTTGCTGCTGACTTCGCTGGTGGTGTCATCAAGGCTGACCAGCCCGCTATCGCAGCGCAGGGTCGAAGAGGCCTGTACGCAGAAGGGCGCAAACACCAGCAGAGCGGTAATCAGGCGTTTCATCGTTTAGCGACTACGGCGGCGTTCGATGGCGCGCAGGCGCGTGCCTTCGAAGGTGAGAATGCTCAGCATGCCGTTATCGGGGCCGTAGACCCATTCCTCGATCTGGTATTCGCGGCGCTCGTTTGGGCCGAGGGAGTAGCCGACCAGATCGCGGAAGGCTGGTTCTCCGCATTTCTGCAGCACCTCGAAGCGCCGGTCATCCAGGCTTACCAATTGGCTGCCGCAGCGCAAAGTCTCAGCCTGAGCCAGAGACGATGCGCCCGTCAGGGCAAGGAGCAGCGTTGTAGCCAATGCACGCATATTACGAAGACCTTACTCGCTGCCGAGATGCAGGGTGGTGGCGACGCGGCCATCGGCGTCAGCCTGTGCAATATTGACATCCAGCAGGTAGATACGTTCGTCGGCCAGGCCGCCGCGCTCGACCAGATAACTCTTAATTTCTGCCGCCCGCGCCTGGGCCAGCTGCCGCTGCAGCAGTTCGCTCTGCGCCCAGGATTGCAGCACGCCTTCACGCATTTTCGCGCTGCGCTCCTCGTCTTCTAGCTCGGCCCATTCGGCCGGTGGTTGCTGCTTGAGGCGGGTGCGGTAGATGCCTTCGAGAAGCACCGCCTTGTCGTCCTCATCGACCACCAGTTCGCTGGCCTCGGCAGGTACATCGTCGCCACGACGTTGCAGCATCTTGTACCAGGTGTTCTGGTATTCGCGCTCCAGGCGCGCGGCGGCCAGTGGCGGGCCGTCGCTGCTCTGCGCGCTCATGCCTTCGACTTCCAGGCGCAGGGTTGGACGCTCCTTCAATGCGCTGGCCAGGGTGTCCAGGGCTTTCTGCGCGTCGGCATCGAGTTCGATTTCGCCGGCAGTGAAGCGCACGGTGCTGAGGTCGACATTGCTGCCACCGCTGACCAGGCCGCCGATAAACTTGAACGGCGCTTGCGCTGCGCGCAGCACCAGGTTGCGCAGGGTCTGCCAGACAATCGGCATCACGCTGAATTCTGGGCTGTTGAGGTTGCCCTGCACCGGCAGCTGGATCTCGATATTGCCTTTGGTGTCCTTGAGCAAGGCCACGGCTAGGCGAATCGGCAGGTCCATGGCGTCCTTGCTGTCGACTTTTTCGCCCAGCTGCAGGTCTTCGAGCAGCAATTTGTTTTCGGCGTTGAGGTTGCCCTTCTCGATCTGGTAATGCAGGTCGAGGTTGAGCCGGCCCTTGCGGATACGGAACCCGGCGAACTTGCCGGAGTAAGGCGTGAGGGTGGTCAGCTCGACGTTCTTGAAGCTGGTGGCGATATCCAGGCTGTTCATCGGGTCGAACGGGGTGAGCTTGCCCTTGATGCTGACCGGCGCGTACTTGTCGACCTTGCCCTTGATATCAACGCTGGCCGCTTTCGGGCTCTGGTTATCCAGGGTGCCGATCTGCCCGTTGAGCTGGCCAATCGCGGTGGCGAAGTTGGGGCGCAGGCTGAAGTCGGCAAAGTTGGCCGAACCGTCCTTGATACTGATGCCACCGATGCGGATCGGCAGCGGCTTCTCGGCCGGTGCTTTGGCTGGGGTGGCGCCGGCCGCTTGGGGCACCAGCAGGTCGTTGATATTGGTGGTCAGGTCTTCGTTGATGATAAAGCGCACGTAGGGCTGTTGCAGTTTGACCTGGCCAATCGCCAGGCCCTTGCCGTGCTGGTAATCGAGCCCTTCAACCACGACCTGTTGCCACTTGAGGAAGTCGCGCTCCTTGAGCGTGTCGAGGGTGTGCAGTTGGTTGATCTCGGCTTGCCCACCAATGCTGAAGGCCAGCGGTTCGACGCTCTGCAGATCAACCGCCAGGTCGCTGCCGAGTTTGCCACTGCGCAGCTCCAGGCGCACGAAGGGGCTCAGGTAAGTCTGCGCCAGGCGCAGGTCGATATCGCGGGTGGCAACCTGCAGCTTGGCCGTGGTCGGGGTCAGTTGCACCTGGCCGTCGGCCTTGATCTGCCCGCTCTTGTTCACCCCAGTGTCGAGCTTGAGGGCAAACGGCGAGGTGCCCAGGCTGTCGAAGTTGCTCAGATCGAGGTTGAGTGGTGCCAGATCGATTTTGACTTCCGCGCCGCCGGCGCGGTCGGCCAGATGCACCTGATAGTCGCGCAATTGCACGTCACGCAGGATTACCTGCCAGGGTTTGCTGGGCTCTTCCGGCTGGCCTGCAGTGGCTGTCTCCAGGTCGGCAGATTGCTCTGCGGTAGTCGGTGCGCTTGGCTCTTTAGCAGGCTCGGGTTCCGTTGCTGCCGAGCCTGCGCCCCCCTCATTTGGAGCTGGAGCTGGAGCTGGAGCCGGTTTAGCAGGTTGGCTGGCCAGCAGTTTTTGCCAGTCGAGTTGGCCATCGGCCTCACGCGCGGCCCAGGTTTCCAGCTTCTGGCTCCGAATTTTGCCGACTATGACCTGCTGCTTGGCCAGGTCCACGCTGGTTTCGCTGATATCCAGGCTTTCCAGGCGCAACAGCGGTTTGTCCGCCGGGCTCTTGATGGCAAAGCTGCTGACGCTGAGCTGGGTGTTGCTCAGCAGCAGTTCGGTGCCTTTGGCGAGGTTGAGGCTGTAATCGCTGCTGAGGTTGACGGTACCGTCTTCCAACACCAGCGGCACCGCATCGCGTACGTAGGGCCAGATGGCTTTCAGTTTGCCGTCAGTGACTTTCAGGCTGCCGCTGGAGCTGATGGGGACCAGGCTGATGCGGCCGGTCCAGTCGATCCGCCCTCCGGTGGGGCCAGTGGCGACCAGGCTCATGTCGGCATTGTCGTCGGGCAGGGTGCTGAGGTTGAACAGCTCGAAGTTGAGATCGTCGTAGATGAATTCGATTGGCTCGCTGGGGCGCAGGTCTTGAAAGTGCACGTTGCCGCCGCTCAGCTTGATCCGCGCGATGCGCAGCGGGAACGGCTCGCCGGCCGGTTCTTCGGCCGCAGGTTGCGGGCTGGGTGGCAGCTTGAACAGCTGGGTCAGATTAAGCCGACCATCTTTGCCGAACAGCACTTCGCTGTGCGGTTTGTCCAGTTCGATATCGGCCAGGTGCAACACGCCGCTCCAAAGGCTGTCGAGTTGCAGGTTGGCATACAGGCGTTCGAAGGCGATCTGCTGCTGGTCGGCTTCGCCAATCTGCAGGCCCCAGAGGCTGAGCTCCAGGCTGAACGGGTTGAGTTGCAGGCGCTGCAGCGTGGCGGGTACTTCGGCGTATTGCGCCAGCTGTTGGTTGGCGATGCGCAGGCCGAGACCGGGCAAAATCAGAAAACCCAGCAGGCTGTAGAGGGCAACGGCGATAACAATGGCGCTGGCAGCGCGCTTTATTCCTTTAAGCATAAAAACGTCATCTATCCCGACGAGAAGTGCCTTGGAGTATGGCACGCGTGCGCAGTTCCGCAGAGGCTCTACGCGGGGATTTTCTTCACGCTGGCGGAGCGTCAGAACTGCAGGATCAGGGTCTTCAGCGGCGGTTGACCATCCTGCGAGGGGAAGTCGCTGGCCGGTGGCAGCATCTGCCAATCGCGTACCGGACGGCCGAGTTTTTCCGCGCAGCGCAACACCTGTTCGCGCCAATCGGCCATGGCGACTTTTGCCAGGTTGTTGCAGCAGATCAGTACACCATCATCGGCGGTGGCGAGGATCGCTGGCTTGAGCAGGCTCTGGTAATCGCGCAGCAGATCGACGGTGCCGAAAGCGCTCTTGGCCCAGGCGGGTGGATCGAGCAGCACCAGATCGAACTGACGTTGCTCAAGGCGCGGATAGTGCGGCAGCTTCTGCCCGCGCCGCGCATTGATTGGCAGACCTGCCAGCTGGCGAATCGCCGGGAAGTAGTCCGACTGGACAAACTGCATGGGTTGCAGCTGCGGATTGAGCGCGCCATTCTCACGACCGACCGCCAGATTGCCTTCGGCAAAGTCCAGATTGACGACTTCGCTGGCTCCGCCAGCGGCCGCACTCAAACCGACGCCGCAGGTGTAGGCGAACAGGTTAAGCACCGACTTGCCGGCACTGTGCGCTTTGACCCAGCCGCGGGCGTTGCGCAGGTCGAGAAACAGCAGCGGGTCTTGCCCGGTATGGCGGCCGCGCACGCGGTAGTTGAGGCCCCATTCATGGCCGATCAGGTCTGCCAGTGCCGCCGGCTCGGCCTGGTAGACCGCATCTGAGCGGTCGATCCGCGAGTTGCCCTGGGAACGGTCGTTGTACACCAGCAGTAGTTGTTCGCCGAGGCTGGTCTGGCACTGCTCGGCCAGTTGCAACAGTTCGTCGCGACTCAGGCTCTGGTGAAAGCTTTGCACCAGCAATTGTGGGCCGTAACGGTCGATGGTCAGGCCGCCGGCGCCTTCTTGGCTGCCATGAAACAGGCGATAGCAGTCGGTGCCTTGCTGATGTAGCTCGGCCAGCAGGTCGTGACGGTTATCCAGTGCGGCGCGCAGCGCCTGATCGAGAGAGTGCATGCGCGGCGACTCGAAAAAGGAGGGCGCGCAGTTTATCAAGATTCACCTGCCGGGACGCAGGCTCGGCAAAAACAGCAAGGGCACCCTAAGGTGCCCTTTAATTTGCGAGTGTTATTCGGTCAGACGACGCGGTTGATGCCAGTGCGATCTGCGCCATCAGCAGCTACACGGTTGCCACCAGTGCGGTCAGCACCATCAGCAGCGACGCGGTTAACGCCAGTGCGGTCAGCGCCATCAGCAGCGATGCGGTTGCCGCCAGTGCGGTCAGCACCATCAGCAGCGACGCGGTTGTCGCCAGTACGATCTGCGCCATCAGCAGCGACGCGGTTGCTGCCAGTACGGTCAGCGCCGTCAGCAGCGATGCGGTTACCGCCAGTGCGGTCAGCGCCATCAGCAGCGACGCGGTTGCCACCAGTACGGTCAGCGCCATCAGCAGCTACGCGGTTACCACCAGTACGATCAGCACCGTCAGCGGCTACGCGGTTACCGCCGGTGCGATCTGCACCATCTTCGGCGATGCGGTTGATGCTGGTACGGTCAAAGCCATCAGCGGCGATGCGGTTGCTCAGGCTGCGTTCTGCGCCATCAGCAGCGAAAACATTGCTGGCCAGGCTGGCGGCAAGCAGGGAAGCGATCAGGTACTTGTTCATCTGGGTGTCCTCGGAAGAGTGGGGTAAGTGGCTACGGGGCTAATGTTGCGCCGCAGCCCGACTCTTGAGAAACGCAGGCGGTCAATAGCAATCATCATTGCTGTCGATGGCAAATAAAAAAGCCGGCTCCCAGATTGATGGGGCCGGCTTTTTTGTCGCTATAACTGAGCGCCGTTGTCAGGCCCGTTCGATAGCCAATGCTACGCCTTGACCGCCGCCGATGCACAGGGTGGCGAGGCCTTTCTTGGCGTCGCGTTTGATCATCTCGTGCAGCAGAGTGACCAGCACGCGGCAGCCGGAGCCGCCAATGGGGTGGCCGAGGGCAATGGCGCCGCCGTTGACGTTGACCTTGCTGGCGTCCCAGCCCAGCTCTTTGCCCACTGCCAGGGCTTGCGCGGCGAAGGCTTCGTTGGCTTCGATCAGGTCCAGATCCGCGATGCTCCAGCCGGCCTTGGCCAGGCAGCGCTGGGTGGCGCTGACCGGGCCGATGCCCATGATCGCCGGATCGACGCCAGCGTTGGCATAGCTGGCGATCTTCGCCAGTACCGGCAGGCCGAGGGCCTGGGCTTTGGCGGCGCTCATCAGCAACACGGCGGAGGCGCCATCGTTGAGGCTGGAGGCGTTGCCGGCGGTGACGCTGCCGTCCTTCTTGAATGCCGGCTTAAGTTTGCCTAACGATTCGGCTGTAGTGCCGGCGCGAGGCTGCTCGTCAGTGGTGAAGGCAACCGGGTCGCCCTTGCGCTGGGGAATCAGGATCGGGGTTATTTCATCATTGAAACGCCCGGCTTCGATGGCGGCTACGGCCTTCTGCTGCGAGGCGGCGGCGAAGGCGTCCTGGGCTTCGCGGCTGATGTCGTATTTCTCCACCAGATTCTCGGCGGTGATGCCCATGTGGTAGTCGTTGAAGGCGTCCCACAGGCCGTCGGTGATCATGGTGTCGACCAGCTTGGCGTGGCCCATGCGCAGGCCGGTACGCGCGCCAGGCATTACGTAGGGGGCCAGACTCATGTTCTCCATGCCACCGGCGATGATCACCTCGGCGTCGCCGCAGCGGATCGCTTGCGCGCCCAGGTGCAGGGCTTTGAGGCCCGAACCGCAAACCTTGTTCAGGGTCAGCGCTGGTACGGCGTGCGGCAGGCCAGCGAGGATTGCTGCCTGACGCGCCGGATTCTGTCCGCTGCCTGCGGTCAGCACCTGGCCGAGGATCACTTCGTCGACCTGCGCGCCGTCCAGGCCGGTTTGTTCCAGCAGGCGGCGGATTACCGCAGCGCCCAGTTCCGGTGCCGGGATATTGGCCAGCGCACCCTGAAAGCTGCCGATGGCGGTGCGGGTGGCGGCAACGATGACGACGTCTTGCATAACGCGATCCTCACAAGTAACAGGCGCGGCAGGCCGCGAGAGGTCGTTATGGTGGCACAGCGGCTTTGTTTACGGCCAGCGTGCGAACCGGCCGGTCAGCGCGGCGGCAACTGCAAACGTTTGCGCGCGCGGTGGATGGCGCCGCCACGTACCGCCCAGCGCAGCACGGGGGCTAGGCTGTGCACGCCGGCGTGGATCACCCGGCTACGCGACGGGCTGATCTGCTGGCCGAGCATCTCTTGCGCCCAAGCCGGCAGCAGGTCGATACCGGCCTGCATCAACAGCTTGGCAGCCGGTGCGGCGAGGGCGCTGGGTGCCGGTGCGCCGAGCAGGATGCGCAGAATCTCCAGGGAGCGTTCATCGCAAAGCAATTCAGGGCGCACAGCTGCCAGGTAGGCGGCGACTTCGGCGCGCGAGCGTGGCACCTGGGTGGCACCCAGGCGTTCGGCGATCAAGGCGATTTCCGCGTAGTAGCGATCCTGATCGGCCTCGCTTAGCTGTGGGTTGCGGTAACGCAGGTGGGCCTGGAGAAAGCTGTGCACCTCGGCCACATGCACCCAGGTCAGCAGCGCTGGATCACTGGCGGCATAGGCGCGGCCATCTGGGGCGGTGCCGCTGACCTTGAGGTGAATGGTTTTGACCTTGTCGATCAACCAGTCGGCATCGGCGCGCGAGCCATAGGTGGTGCCGGAAATAAACTGCCCGGTGCGACGCAGGCGACCGAGCAGGTCTTCACGAAAGTTAGAGTGGTCCCACACTCCGGCCAATGCCAACGGATGCAGGGCTTGCAGCAGTAGGGCGCTGATGCCGCCGATCAGCATGCTGGTGAAGTCACCGTGCACCTGCCAGCTCACCGAATCCGGGCCGAACAGGCCGGGGTCGCCCTGGGGCTTTTCAAAGTCGATCTGACCGAGGGCGACACCGCTCAGGCTAAGGACTTGGCTTTCGATACGGCGGCGCAGGAATTCCATAGGGGCTCTGTGGTGCGGCCATGCCGTGAGCATGGCCGCACCACGTCTGGAGTTAGCGGTTTAGGCGTTGCTCGATCAGCCCGTCCACCACACTGGGGTCGGCCAGGGTCGAGGTGTCGCCCATGTTTTCCAGTTCGTTGCAGGCGATCTTGCGCAGGATGCGCCGCATGATCTTGCCCGAACGGGTCTTCGGCAAGCCGGGTGCCCACTGGATCAGCTCGGGTTTGGCGAAACTGCCGATTTCCTTGCCGACCAGTGTCAGCAGTTCCTTCTTCAAGGCCTCGTTGAGCTCCACGCCGTTCATCGGCGTAACGAAGGCGTAGATGCCCTGGCCCTTGATGTCATGCGGGTAACCGACCACGGCGGCTTCGGCTACGGCGTCGTGCAGCACCAGGGCGCTTTCCACTTCGGCGGTGCCGATACGGTGGCCGGAGACGTTGATCACGTCATCCACCCGGCCGGTGATCCAGTAGTAGCCGTCCTCGTCGCGGCGCGCGCCGTCGCCGCTAAAGTAGTAACCGGGGTATGGCTTGAGGTAGGTGTCGATCATTCGCTGATGGTCGCCATAGACGCTGCGGATCTGGCTCGGCCAACTGTCCTTGATTGCCAGTACGCCTGAGCCAGGGCCGTGGATTTCCTTGCCCTGTTCATCCAGCAGCACCGGTTGTACGCCGAAGAACGGTCGGGTCGCCGAGCCGGGTTTGAGGTCGGTGGCGCCGGGTAGTGGGGTGATCAGGATGGCGCCGGTTTCGGTCTGCCACCAGGTATCGACGATCGGGCAACGGCGTTCGCCGACCACGTTGTAATACCACTCCCAGGCTTCCGGGTTGATCGGCTCGCCGACGCTGCCGAGTAGGCGCAGGCTGGTGCGCTCGGTGCATTCGACCGGGCCGGTGCCTTCACGCATCAGCGCGCGCAGGGCGGTGGGTGCGGTGTAGAAGATATTCACCTGGTGTTTGTCGATCACCTGCCAGAAGCGCGAGGCGCTCGGGTAGTTGGGCACCCCTTCGAAAATCAAACTGGTGGCGCCGTTGGCCAGCGGGCCGTAAACGATATAGCTGTGCCCGGTGACCCAGCCAACGTCGGCGGTGCACCAGTAAATATCGCCTTCGTGGTAGTCGAACACGTATTTGTGGGTCATCGCCGCCATCAGCAGATAGCCGCCGGTGCTATGCAGCACGCCTTTGGGTTTGCCGGTGGAGCCGGAGGTGTAAAGGATAAACAGCGGATCTTCGGCGTCCATTGGCTCCGGCGGGCAGTCGCCGTCGGCGTCGCGCAGGGCTTCGTGGTACCAGATATCGCGGCCTTCCACCCAGTCGATATCACCCTGGGTGCGTTCGACCACCACCACCGTGCTGACTGCCGGGCAGCTTTGCAGCGCCTTGTCGACATTGGCCTTGAGCGCCACGTACTTGCCGCCGCGCACGCCTTCATCGGCGGTAATCACCGTGTGGCAATCGGAGTCCAGAATGCGGTCGCGCAGCGCGTCCGGGGAGAAACCGCCGAACACCACCGAATGCACCGCGCCGATGCGTGTGCAGGCGAGCATGGCGTAGGTGGCTTCGGGGATCATCGGCATATAGATGCACACCCGGTCGCCCTTTTTCACCCCACGGCTTTTCAGCACATTGGCCAGGCGGCTGACGTTGTGGTGCAGCTTCTTGTAGGTGATATGCGCCGATTCGCTGGGGTTGTCGCCTTCCCAGATCAGCGCGATCTGCTCGCCGCGCTTTTCCAGGTGGCGGTCGATGCAGTTGTAGCTGACGTTCAGTTGCCCGCCCTTGAACCAGGAGCCGGAGCCGCTGAGCAGGTCGCCTTGCTGCACGCTGGTCCAGGGTTTGCTCCAGTCAAGGAAGGCCTTGGCCTGCTCGGCCCAAAAGGTTTCCGGCTGCTCAATCGACTGTTGGTACAGGCGCAGGTAGTCGTCGTTGTTCAGGTGGGCGCGTTGGCGCACGGCATCGGGCACGGGATGGCGGGTAATTTCGAACATGGCGGGTCCTTGTTGTTGTGTTCCGCGATGTTCGTAGGGTGAACCAAGCGGGTGCTTGGTTCAAGTGCTGGCCTTGTGCTCGGTCGCTGTGGATCAGCCGCGATGCCGTTCGCGGAAGTGCTGGATCAAGCCCTGGGTCGAGGCGTCGCTGGCTGGCTCATCGAGCTGACCAGTGAGACGCTGATAGACGCCCTGGCCGAGTTCCTTGCCTAGCTCGACGCCCCACTGGTCGAAGGCGTTGATACCCCAAATGGCGCTCTGCACAAACACCTTGTGTTCATACAGCGCCACCAGCGCGCCGAGGCCGAACGGGTCGATGCGGTTGAGCGCAAGGATATTGCTCGGGCGATTGCCGGGAATCATCTTGTGCGGCGCCAGGCGCTGCACTTCGGCTTCATCCAGGCCTTTGCCGCGCAGCTCGGCCTCGGCCTCGGCGCGGGTCTTGCCGTGCATCAATGCCTGGCTCTGCGACAGGCAGTTGGCAAACAGCCATTGGTGATGGTCGGCCAGTGGGCTGAAGCTGTTCACCGGCACGATAAAGTCCGCCGGAATCAGCTCGGTGCCCTGGTGCAGCAACTGGTGGTAAGCGTGCTGGCCGTTGCAGCCGACGCCGCCCCAGATCACCGGCCCGGTGCTGAAGTCCACGGGGCTGCCGTCCTGGCGCACGCTTTTGCCATTGGACTCCATATCCAGCTGCTGCAGGTGCTTGGTGAAGTTACGCAGGTAGTGGTCGTAGGGCAGGATCGCCTGGCTTTTCGCGCCCCAGAAGTTGCCGTACCAGATACCCAGCAGGGCCATCAGCACCGGCATATTTTCTGCCAGTGGCGCCTGGGTAAAGTGCTGGTCCATGGCGTAGGCGCCGGCCAACAGCTCCTTGAAGTTGGAGATGCCGATGGCCAGGGCAATCGGCAGACCGATGGCCGACCACAGCGAATAACGCCCGCCGACCCAGTCCCACATCGGGAAGATGTTTTCCGCCTTGATGCCGAAATCGATGGCGGCAGTCGGGTTGCTGGTCACCGCAATAAAGTGTTTGTGCAGCTCGGCTTCCGGGCCGCCCAGAGCCAGGTACCAGTCGCGTGCGGCCAGGGCGTTCTTCAGGGTTTCCAGGGTGCCAAAGGATTTTGACGAGACGATAAACAGGGTGGTCTGCGGGTTCAGGCGCGCAGTCAGTTCACGGAACTCGCTGCCGTCGATATTGGCCAGGTAATGGCAGCGTACGCCGCGCTGGGTAAAGGGCCGCAGCGCTTCGGACACCAGCTGCGGGCCGAGGAATGAGCCGCCGATGCCGATATTCACCACTTCGGTGATCGGCTTGTCGCTGTAGCCGCGCCACAGGCCGCTGTGCACGCGGCTGACCAGTTCGGTCATCTGATGCAGCACGCGATGCACTTGCGGAATCAGGTCGACACCGTCGAGTTTCAGGCTGCGGCCAATCGGGCTGCGCAGGGCCGTGTGCAGTGCGGCACGCCCTTCAGAGGCATTGACCTGATCGCCCGTAAACAGCGCTTGAATGGATTCCTGCAGCTGGGTCTGTTCGGCCAGTTGCACCAACAGGGCCAGGGTCTTTTCGTCGATCAGGTTCTTCGAGTAATCCAGCAGCAGGCCGCAGCTGCTCAGGGAGAAGCGGTTAAAGCGTTGCGCATCACTGGCAAAGGCCTCGCGCATGCTGAAGTCGTTCATCTGCTCGCGCTGCTCGCGCAGCGCCTGCCAGGCGGGCAGGCGGGTGACGTCATGCGGCTGCTGGAAATAGGCCATTGGTGCGTGTTCCTTGCTCTGGGTTCGACGATTCATGCAAAAAAGCCCGGAGTGATCCGGGCCTTGAGTGTAACTGGCGGGAGGGGGCCAGCATCTACGCAGTGGATCAGCCTGGAGTATCGAGGTCGAAAGCCAGGTTGTCGATCAGCCGGGTGCTGCCGATAAAGGCGGCCACCAGAATCACTAGCTGGCGATCATCGGCGCTGGCCGGGCGCAGGCTGTTGGCTTCGCGTACTTCCAGGTAGTCCGGGCGAAAACCGGCGGCGCTGTGTTGCTGCTGCGCTGCGGCAATCAGCTTGGCGTAGTCGCGGTCGCCGGTGCGAATTGCCGCGCTCATCTCCTGCAATGAACGGTACAACACAGGCGCCACTTCACGCTGTTCGGCGTTCAGGTAACCGTTGCGCGAAGACAGCGCTAGGCCATCTTCGGCGCGTACGGTGGGCTCGCCGATAATCTGGATCGGCATATTTAGGTCACGTACCAGGGTGCGAATCACCGCCAGTTGCTGGAAGTCTTTCTGGCCGAAAATTGCCAGGTCCGGCTGCACCATGTTGAACAGCTTGCTTACCACGGTGGCGACGCCTTCGAAGTGCCCAGGGCGACTGGCGCCGCACAGGCCTTCGGAAACCCCTGGCACGCTGACGCGGGTCTGACCGTCCATGCCGTGCGGGTACATTTCTTCAACATCCGGGGTGAACAGCAGGTGGCAACCGGCTTCGACCAGTTTTTCCTGATCGGCGAGCAGGGTGCGCGGGTATTTATCGAGGTCTTCGCTGGGGCCGAACTGCAACGGGTTGACGAAGATGCTGGCGACCACGAAGTCAGCGCGCTGGGCGGCTTTCTCTACCAGAGCAGCATGGCCGGCATGCAGGTTGCCCATGGTCGGGACGAAGGCGATCTGTTTGCCTTCGGCGCGGGCCTGGGCGACAGCGGCGCGCAACTCGCGCACGCTCTTAACTGTGTTCATGCAGAAAATCCGTGTTCGGCTGCTGGGAAGCTCTGGTCTTTGACCGCTTTGACGTAGGCGCTGATGGCGTGCTGGATGCTGCTCTGGCCGGCCATAAAGTTCTTCACGAACTTCGGCGTGCGGCCGCTCAGGGATAGGCCGAGCATGTCGTGCAGCACCAGCACCTGGCCGTCGGTTGCGCCGCCGGCGCCGATGCCGATCACCGGGATTTTCACCGCCTGGCTGATTTCAGCGGCCAGTTCACTGGGCACGCATTCAAGCAACAGCATGGCCGCGCCGGCCTGCTCCAGCGCCATGGCGTCGGCACGCATCTGCCGCGCCTGGGCCTCCTGGCGGCCTTGTACCTTGTAGCCACCGAGGAGGTTGACCGCCTGCGGGGTCAAACCCAGGTGCGCGCACACCGGGACGCCGCGTTCGGCCAATTGGCGAATCGGCTCGGCCAGCCAGGCTGCACCTTCCAGCTTGACCATATGCGCACCAGCCTGCATCAACGCAGCGCTGTTGTTGAGGGTCTGCTCAATGGTGGCGTAGGCCATAAACGGCAGGTCGGCGAGGATCAGCGCGCCCTGGTTGCCACGTTTAACGCTGGCGGTGTGGTACGCCATCTCGGCGACCGTGACGGGCAGCGTGCTGTCATGGCCTTGCAAGACCATGCCGAGGGAATCGCCCACCAGCAGCACATCGACACCGGCCTGGCAGGCCGTCTGGGCGAACGTGGCGTCATAGCAGGTCAGCATGGCGATCTTCTCGCCGCTCTGCTTGAGGCTTTGCAGGGTGGTCAGGGTTACATCAGGCATGAAAACTGTCCTCACTCAGGCGTTCAGTCAGCAGTTGTGCTGCTTCAAGTTGGCCTGCATTGGCCTCGAATTGCACCGGTGCGGGGCAACGGGACGCCTATAGTCCTGATGGGGGGGCTCGAAGTCAATTGCAGGTGTTACCGGCCTGTTACTGGCGTTACCGCCAATGCACCTGCTGGCTGCCGAGGTTAGCGCTGCGTCGGCTGCATGACCCGGCAGTCGAGATTGACCTGCCTTCAGGTCAGCTCTGCTTCGTTAAGCCGTTCCAGCCCGACAAAGGGGCATGCATCAAGCAGCTCGGCCAGCGTGCGGCCATCCGGTAGCTGCAGGTCGGGGGCGATCTCGGCCAGCGGGTAGAGGACAAAGGCGCGGGCGTGCATATGGTAGTGCGGCACTGTCAGGCGTGGCTCATCCAGCTGGCGTTCACCGAACAGCAGGATATCCAGGTCGAGGGTGCGCGGCCCCCAGCGTTCGGCCTTGCGCGTGCGGCCCTGTTCCAGCTCGATGGTTTGCAGCGCATCGAGCAGATGGAGTGGGCTGAGTTCGCTATCCAGTGCGGCCACGGCATTGACGTAGCGCGGTTGATCCGCCGGGCCGAGCGGGTCGCTGGCATAGAAGGACGATTGCGCAACCAGCTGCGTTTGCGGCAGCGCGGCCAGGGCGGCCAGGGCGCTGCGCAGTTGTTCGAGCGGGGTGGCCAGGTTACTGCCCAGGCCGATATACACACGCTCCATCATTCACTCGCGGCGGGGCTGGCGGCGTCACTGGCCGGGCCGCGTTTACGCTTGCTATTGCTGCGTTTGCGCTTGCGCGGACCGGCGGGGCCATCGTCCTTGCTGCTGAGGTCGCGGATCATATTGCGCCGCTCGCTGTCGCTGACGTCCTGATAGCGAGTCCACCAGTCGCCGAGGCCGCCGGTTTCCTCGCCTGCGCTTTCACGCAGCAGCAGGAAGTCGTAACCGGCGCGGAAGCGTGGGTTTTCCAGCAGCATGTCGGCGCGTTTGCCGCTGCGGCGTGGCAGGCGTTCCTGCATATCCCAGATTTCGCGGATCGGCATGGTGAAGCGCTTGGGCACGGCGATGCGCTGGCATTGCTCGCTGATCAGCTCGTGAGCGGCTTCCTGCATGGCCGGGATCGGCGGCATGCCGCGGTCCTGCAGTTTGATCACGCGGGCTGGCAGGGCCGGCCAAAGCAATGCTGCAAGGAGGAAGGCCGGAGTCACCGTCTTGCCCTGATGGATGCGCAGGTCGGTATTGTCCAGCGCATTGCGAATCAACTGGTCGGTGTAGTCCGGGTTGAGTTTCAGTGCCTCGGCACTGGCCGGGAACAGCTGGCCGAACAGGCCGTAATCCACCAGCAGCTCGTAGGTGTACACCGCATAGCCGGCGAGAAACAGCTTGAGCACTTCATCAAACAGGCGCGCTGCGGGGATGCCGCCAAGCAGCGGAGCCAGTTTGTAGATTGGCGCGGCGCTGTGTTTTTCGATGTCGAAATCCAGCTTGGCGGCAAAACGCACCGCGCGCAGCATGCGCACCGGGTCTTCCTGGTAGCGCTGGGTCGGATCACCGATCAGGCGAATCAGGTGATTGCGAATGTCGTGCACGCCATTGGCGTAATCGAGAATGCGTTCGGTGCTTGGATCGTAATACAGCGCATTGATGGTGAAGTCGCGGCGCTGGGCGTCGTCTTCCAGGCTGCCATAGACGTTGTCGCGCAGGATGCGCCCGCTCTCATTACGCGAGGACAGGTTGCTGTTCTCTTCCTCATCGCCTTCGGGATGGTTGGCGCGGAAGGTGGCGACTTCGATGATCTCGCGGCCGAAATGCACGTGGACCAGCTTGAAGCGCCGACCGATCACCCGCGCGTTGCGGAACTCGGCACGCACTTGCTCGGGCGTGGCGCTGGTGGCCACGTCGAAATCCTTGGGGTCGATGTCCAGCAGCAGGTCGCGCACGCAACCACCGACCAGATACGCCTGGTAGCCGGCCTGTTGCAGGCGTTCGACCACGCTGATGGCGTAGCGGCTGATTTCACCGCGCTCGATCGGGTGCTGGCTACTGCTCAGCACTTCGGGCGTGCTGTGCGAGTGTTTGCCACGGCGGATGGGGGTACGAAAGGACTTGAACAGCTTTTTCAGCATGGGAGGCACTGTTTGACTAAATGACTGGCCAGAGTATATGCCGGCCGTAGGAATGGCGCGGATTCTAGCATTGAGTCGGGGGTTGATGCAGGAAACGGCGGGAGACTGTTGCAGGCGGGAAGTTTGAAGCTACTGGGGGAGCCGAAGCTCCCCCCCAAATTGGTGCGTGCTCTTTTTTTATTATTATGGCGGGCTTGTTGTTTTTGTTGATTTACCCGTTCCATCCAGTCAAGGACTTTTGGAAAACTTCCCAAGCTGGGAATCAAGAGCAAACGGATTGCTTTGGATGCTGATGCTGCCATGATCACACAGTGACCCAACCAGTTCTGGCGCTGCCTTAGGGCAGTTTTATTATTCTCAGCCTGGTTTTGGGGCGAACCCCAAAGGCAATTCCTTTCCAAAAGAATCAGTTAGCTGCGCCTCCGCGTTGTTGTTTTTATTGTGCTGGAGTCGGTACGTCTTATTTTTATTAGGTTTGGAGCGTGCTTGTTATTGTTGTTGTGCCAGCAATAAAGCAGAACCCGTGCCAGTTTTTGCAATCCCTTTAAAAACAAGGGGTTGAGCTGTGATGAGGGTGCTGGGGTGGCATAAAAAAGCCGGGTTCTCGTTACCATAAGACCCGGCTTTTGTTACTAAGTGTTGAATGGGTAACAGACTGTGGAACCTTGTGTGTGCGTGTCTGTCACCCTGGCGCAGGCCTCTAGCCTGCGGTTGCCCCCGAAGATTTGCGCCGTGGAATGCCCAGGCGCTGGCGGCGTTCCCACAAACATTTGCGACTGATGCCGAGTTTGCGTGCCAGTTCGGTCTCAGTCATATGGTCCTGATGCTCCAGAACGAAGTGCTGGAAGTAGTCTTCCAGTGACAGGTCTTCGGTCGGTTCGCTCGGCTCATGGCCCAGGCCGCCGCCTTGCGCGGGCAGGCCGGTGAAGTCGTCTTCCAGGTCATCCAGTTCGATATCGATGCCCAGCAGCTCGGCGGAAATGCTGCTGCCTTCGCAGAGAATCACCGCGCGCTCGATGGCGTTTTCCAGTTCGCGCACGTTACCCGGCCAGGGGTAATGACGGATGGCCTGTTCGGCATCGGCAGCAAAGCTCAGGTCGAGACGGCCCTGGCGGGTGCTCTGGCGAATCAGGAAGGCGCGGGCGATTTCGATCACATCCGCGCCGCGCTCACGCAGCGGCGGCAGTTTCAGGGCGATTACGTGCAGGCGGTAATACAGGTCTTCACGGAACTGGCCGATCTTCGACAGGGTTTTCAGGTCGCGGTGGGTCGCGGCGATCAGGCGCACATCGACCTTCTGCGACTGTACCGAGCCAACCCGGCGAATCTCACCTTCCTGCAGCACACGCAGCAGACGCGCTTGAGCTTCCAGGGGCAGTTCACCTATTTCGTCGAGGAACAGGGTGCCACCGTCGGCGGCTTCCACCAGGCCCGCACGGCCGGCGCTGGCGCCAGTAAAGGCGCCTTTCTCATGGCCGAACAGTTCGGATTCGATCAGCGATTCCGGGATGGCGGCGCAGTTCACCGAAATCAGCGGCGCCTTGGCGCGGCGCGAGAGGTTGTGCAGGGCGCGGGCGACCAGTTCTTTACCGGTGCCGGACTCGCCTTGAATCAGTACGTTGGAGTCAGTGGGCGCGACCTTGCGGATCTTGCTGTACATCTCCTGCATGGCTGGGCAGGAGCCGATGATGCCGATTTCGCCGTTGCTGTTGTCCACCACCTTGTCGGCGCTGGCTTTCGCCGTGCCGGTGGTCGGCGCCGGGGTGCTCTTGGCCTGCTGATGATCGCGCAGGATGCGCGCCACGGCCTGGAGCATTTCGTCGTGGTCGAAGGGTTTGGCGATGTAGTCGACCGCGCCCATCTTCATCGAGTCGACCGCCGAGCGCAGGCTGGCATAACTGGTCATGATCAGCACCGGGGTGCCCTGGCCGAGTTTGATCAGCTCGGTGCCGGGCGCGCCTGGCAGGCGCAGGTCGCTGACGATCAGGTCGAAGCTGGGGATGCTGAAGCGCTCTTGCGCTTCCTGTACCGAGCCGGCTTCGCTGACTTCGTATTGGTTACGTTCCAGCAGGCGACGCAAGGCAGAGCGGATAATGGTTTCGTCTTCGACGATCAAAATATGAGGCATCAATTCGGTCTCTCGACGGTCTCGGGGCATGCCGCTGGACTAAAGGGCCTGGCAGGCATGCTCGCTGGTAGCTGGTTTAAGTCGCTATGGACGTCGCCTCGACATGCATCGGCAGGCTGACCCTAATGCGGGTGCCGCGTTGAAGCTCGGGGTCGGCCGGGCTGTCGATTGTTATCTGTCCATAATGCTCTTCCACGATCGAATAGACCAGTGCAAGGCCCAGTCCCGTACCTTTGCCCGGGTCCTTGGTGGTGAAGAAAGGTTCGAACAAACGGTCGATGATTGCCTTGGGAATGCCGCTGCCTTCGTCCTCGACGATCAGGTCGACGGTGTGCTCGAAACGTTCGCTCTTGACCCGGATCGCACTGCCTGGCGGTGAGGCATCGCGGGCGTTGGACAGTAGGTTGATCAGCACCTGGGCCAGGCGTTGCGGGTCACCGACCACCCAGTGGTCGGAATCGCACAAATTGAAGAATTGCACTTCGACGCTGCGTCGGTTGAGGGCCAGCAGGGCGATGGCGTCCTGCGCCACCTGGGCCAGGCATACCGGTTCTTCACTGTTCTGGTGGCTGCCGGAGTGGGCAAAGCTCATTAGCGACTGGACGATGCGTGACACGCGTTTGGTTTGCTCGATGATCTGCTCGCTGATCTCGGTCAGCTCGGGGTCACCTTCGCGCTCTTCGCGCAGGTTCTGCGCCAGGCAAGCGATGCCGGTGATCGGGTTACCGATCTCATGCGCCACGCCGGCAGCCAGACGGCCGATGGAGGCGAGGCGCTCGGAGTGCACCAGCTTGTCTTCCAACATCTGGGTTTCCGTGAGGTCTTCAACCAGCAGCACCAGGCCGCTATTACCCGGTGCCAGGGGTTCATCGATGGCCGCCTTGTGCAGGTTGAGCCAACGCGTCTGGCCGTCCAAGGCCAGGCGCTGTTTATGCAAGTGTTCGTCGGGCAGTTCGATAAACCGCTCCAGCAGCCCACGCCAGGGCTCGGCCAAGGTGTTCAGGCGCGAGCCGACCACACGCTGCGCGGGGATTTCGGTGAGTTCTTCCATGGCCTTGTTCCACATCAGGATCTCCTGATCCTTGGCCAGCGAGCAGACGCCCATCGGCAATTCCTGCAGGGTCTGGCGGTGATAGCGGCGCAGGGTGTCGAGTTCGGCGGCGAGACCCGTGAGGCGCGAGTGGTAGTCCTCGAGGCGGTTCTCGATAAAGTGGATGTCTTCGGTGACGTAGGTTTCGCTGCCTGCTTTATAAGGCAGGAAGGTTTCGACGATGTCCTGGGCGACGCTGGGCCCCATCAGTCCAGAGAGGTTGGCTTCGATGCGGTCACGCAGACGGCGCAGAGCATAGGGGCGGCCTTCATCGAAGGGTAGATGCAGGTCGCGCAGGGCTTGCTCGACTTCATGCTGGGCGGTCTTGGCGCCCAGGGGTTTGGCCAGTTGCGCGGCAAATTCCTGCGGCGAGGCGGCCAGCAGTTCACGGCGTTGCGGGCGGCGCACGTTATCCACGGCGCAGGCTTCGGCGGCGCTTTTCTCTTCCGGACTGGCTTCGGTAAACAGCGACACCAGGGTAAACACCAGCACGTTGGCCGCCAGCGAGCCGATGGCCGCCAGGTGCCAGCTGCTGTCATCCAGTACATAGATGACGTTGAACCAGGGCAGGTACAGCCCCTGCAGGTTGCCGAGCATCGGCAACAGCATGCTCACCACCCACACACCGATCCCCGCCAGCAGTCCGGCGATAAAGCCTTTGCGGTTGGCGGTCGGCCAGTACAGCACCGAGAGCACGCCGGGGAGGAACTGCAGGGTGGCGACGAAAGCGACGATGCCCAGGTTGGCCAGGTCCTGTTCGGCGCCGAGCAATAGATAGAAACCGTAGCCGGCCATGATGATCAGCAGGATCAGCGCGCGGCGGGTCCACTTCAGCCAGCGGTAGATATTGCCTTCCGACGGCGGTTGGTACAGCGGTAACACCACATGGTTGAGCACCATGCCGGACAGCGCCAGGGTGGTGACGATAATCAACCCGCTGGAGGCCGACAGGCCGCCGACATAGGCAATCAGCGCCAGGGTCTGGCTATTGACCGCGATGCCAACGCCGAGGGTGAAGTATTCCGGGTTGGTGGTGGCGCCGAGCTTGAGCCCGGCCCAGAGAATGAGCGGCACTGCCAGGCTCATCAGCAGCAGAAACAGCGGCAGGCCCCAGCTTGCGCTGACCATGGCGCGCGGGTTGAGGTTCTCGGTAAAGGTCATGTGGTACATGTGCGGCATGACGATGGCCGAGGCGAAAAACACCAGCAGCAGGGTGCGCCACGGGCCTTCCTGCAGCGGTGTGTGCAGGCTGGTCAGCGAGGACTGGTTCTGCACCAGCCAGGATTGCAGGTCCTGCGGGCCGTCGAATACGCCGTATAGGGCGTACAAGCCAATCACGCTGATCGCCACCAGCTTGACCACCGACTCAAAGGCGATGGCGAACACCAGGCCTTCGTGCTTCTCGCGGGTGGCGATATGCCGTGCGCCAAACAGGATGGTGAACAGAATGATCAGCCCGCAATAGGCCAGCGCCACGCGTTCCTGCACCGGCTCGCGGGTGAGAATGCCGATGGAGTCGGCCACCGCCTGAATCTGCAGGGCCAACAACGGCAATACGCCGACCAGCATAAATACCGTGGTCAGGGCGCCGGCCCAGGTGCTGCGAAAGCGGAAGGCAAACAGGTCGGCCAGCGATGACAGCTGATAGGTACGGGTAATACGCAGGATCGGGTAGAGCAGCACCGGCGCCAGCAGAAACGCCCCGGAAACCCCCAGGTAACTGGCGAGAAAGCCGTAGCCGTATTGATAGGCCAGGCCCACCGTGCCGTAGAAGGCCCAGGCGCTGGCGTAGACGCCAAGCGACAGGGTGTAGGTCAGTGGGTGGCGGATCACCCAGCGCGGAATCAGGCCATGTTCGCTGATCCAGGCTACGCCGAACAGAATAAGCAGGTAGGCAGCGCTGATCAGAATCAGCTGGCTCAGGCTAAAGCTCGTCAGCATCACGTTGGCTCTGCAGCGAAGATGGTTAAGACGCGGTCACGCAGGTTGCGCCGCAGCAGGTCAGAGTTCATCGGCATCACGCTGGCTCTGAAGAATGAAGGTCACGACTATCAGGATCAGCCACAGCAGGTAGGGGCGGTACCAGGCCCCATTGGGGTCGATCCACCAGTCCATGATGGCCGGGGAGAACAGGTAGATCCCCACCACCAGGATCAGCACCAATCGATAGATATACATGCCGCATCTCTTCGCTTAATTGCCGGCGATGGTAACGGATGCATCGCGCTCTGCGTAGGCTGGCTGTTGGTCGGGAGAGTTGCGCTGTGCTGGCGCGGGGCTTGGTTTTTTCTTATTAATTGGTACTATCGTTCCACTTAATAAGAAAAACGCTGGAGATTGCCATGCGCCTTGCCCCGCTTTCCGTGCTTGCCCTGTCCGTGCTGCTAGCTGCCTGCAGCGAAGAACCAGCCCCGGTGGCCGATCTGGATTTCCAGAAAGACCTGCAAACTCAGCTGATCAAGGCCAAGCCCGGCAGCGTGATTGAGATTCCTGCCGGCACCTACCAGCTCGACCGCAGCCTGAGCCTGAAAGTCAGTGGCGTGACCATCAAGGGTGCGGGTATGGACAAGACCATCTTGAGCTTCAAGGGGCAGAAGTCCGGCGCCGAAGGCCTGCTGGTGGACGCTTCGGATTTCACCATTGAAGACATCGCCTTCGAGGACACCTTGGGTGATTCGCTGAAAGTGGTGGGCGGCAAGAACATCATCATCCGCCGTGTGCGCACCGAGTGGACCAATGGGCCGGCCACCGAGAACGGCGCTTATGGCATCTACCCGGTGCAGACCGAGAACACCCTGATCGACGGTGCGGTGGCCATTGGCGCATCGGATGCCGGTATTTACGTCGGTCAGTCGCGCAACGTGGTGGTACGCAACAGCCGTGCCGAGCGCAACGTCGCTGGGATCGAGATCGAAAACACCATCGACGCCGACGTGTATGACAACGTCGCCACCGGCAATACCGGCGGCATTCTGGTGTTCAATATGCCCAACCTGCCGCAGGCCGGCCGGGTTACACGGGTGTTCCGCAACAAGATCGAAGGCAACAACCACAAGAACTTCGGCCACAAAGGCACACCGGTGGCCAGCGTGCCGGCCGGCTCCGGCGTGGTGATCAACTCCAATGACGATGTTGAGGTGTTCGACAACGATATCGGCGACCACAAGACCGCCAACATCATTATCAGCAGCTACTTCAGCACCGGTTACACCGACCTCTCCACCGCCGAGAACTTCGATCCCTATCCAGAAGGCATTCATATTCACGGCAACCGCTTCGGCCCAGGTGGCGATAGCCCGGATCACCTGGAGCTGAAAGCCCTGAAGGTCAGCCAGTTCGGCTTGAACGGTCGCCTGCCGGACATTCTCTGGGATGGCTACGTCAACCTCGACATCCTGGTAGACGGCAAGCTGCCGGCGGACCGGGCGATCTGCATCAATAACGGCGAGGCGGGGATGATCAACGTCGACGGGCCGAACAACTACAAGAACATCAGCACCGAAATGGCCGACTACCGCTGTAGCCTGCCGCCGCTGCCGGCGGTCAAACTGGCCTCGGCTGACGCCGACCAGGGGGCTTGATGCGTCGTCTGTTACTAGGGGCATTGTTGTTGCTCGCGGGTTGCGAGCAGCAGTCGGCCCCGCTGTACCTGCCGCAAGGTGACAACTACCCGGAAAAACTCAGCGAGTGGGGCATGTTGCAGCGTGCCGATGGCTTTATCGCGCCGATTGCCGAGGCGCTGCCCTATGACCTGAATACCCCGTTGTTCACCGACTACGCACACAAGTTGCGCAGCGTATGGATGCCGGCGGGTACGGCGGCGACTTACGGCGACGCGCACTTCGATTACCCGGTCGGCACGGTGCTAAGCAAGACCTTCTACTACCCCAAGGACGCCCAAGGCCGCCTGCTGCTTAACGAGCAGGATGATCGCGACCCGCAGCGCGGTTTGGAGCTGGCGCGGGTGCAGTTGATCGAGACACGCATCTTGCTTAAGCAGCAGGACGGCTGGGTGGCGCTGCCCTATGTGTGGGATGAACAGCAACAGGAGGCGCATCTGGAATGGGCGGGTGATAGCCGCGAGTTGAGCCTGCTGAATGCCGAGGGCAAGACTCAGGCGGTGGCCTATCAGGTGCCGGACGCCAACCAGTGCGCCGGTTGCCATGAGGAAACCGCCGGGCAGGGCGTCAACCCGCTGGGGCCCAAGGCGCGGCACTTGAACAAGGATTTTGCCTACGCCGATGGCAGCTATAACCAGTTGCAGCACTGGCAGCAGCAGGGCCGTCTGCAGGGCGTACCGGCCGAGTTGCAGGGCGTGCCGCAGAACGCCTTATGGCCGACCCCGCGCAGTGGCGAAAGCCTGGAGCAGCAGGCGCGCAGTTATCTGGATGCCAACTGCAGCCACTGCCACAACCCCAAGGGGCCGGGGCGTACCTCGGGGCTGTTGCTCGACCCGGCCACCGCCATCGGCATCAGCTATGGCCTGTGCAAACAGCCGGTGGCTGCGGGTAAAGGCTCGGGTGACCGGCTGGTGGACATTCACCCGGGCGAGCCGGATAAGTCGGTACTGCTGTTTCGCGTGGAAAGCGTGGACCCGAGCATTATGATGCCGGAGCTGGGTCGTTCCACTGTGCATGCCGAAGGGGTTGAGGTGCTGCAGCGCTGGATCGCCAGTCTGCAAGGGGATTGCTGAATCACCTTTGGCTATATGACTTGGCATAGGGATTGTGGGAGGGGCCGGGCGGCGATCCGCTTCAGCCGCTAAAGCGCCTCCCACAAAGCTGCTTTGCGAGCTTGAGCACGCGCGACCTGTTTTCGTGCGCTGTGGCAGGTGTGGGGCATGGCTGGCCCTGTTGTGGTGCGCACCTGTAGTGGGTGAAAGCGCCAGGCCGCGCCAGCTCTGGCTTGGGCCACTGGCATAAGTCTTGCGCTGCCTGGTTATCGCCCAGGCTCGCAGGAGGCCCGCTGTGTCGATTCATATCGCCTTGCACCATGTCAGCCACTATCGCTACGACCGCGCCGTCAACCTTGGCCCGCAGGTCGTGCGCCTGCGCCCTGCACCGCACAGCCGTACCCGGGTTCTGTCCTACGCGTTGAAGGTCGAGCCAGGCGAGCACTTTATCAACTGGCAGCAGGACCCCCAGGGCAATTACCTGGCGCGCCTGGTGTTTCCGGAAAAGACCCGTGAGCTAAAGATTGAGGTCGATCTGGTCGCCGAAATGGCGGTGTTCAACCCCTTCGATTTCTTCCTCGAACCCTACGCCGAGAAAATCCCCTTTGCTTACACCGAAGGCGAGCAGCTGGAGCTGGCGCCCTATCTGGTCAAGCTGCCGGCCGACAAGCTATTTGCCAAGTACCTGGCCAGCATCGAGCGCACGCCGCTGCCGAGTGTGGATTTTCTGGTGGCGCTGAATCAGCGCCTGGCCACCGATATCAGCTACCTGATTCGCCTAGAGCCGGGCGTGCAGAGCCCGGAAGAAAGCCTGGAGAAAGGCTCCGGTTCCTGCCGCGATTCGGCCTGGCTGCTGGTGCAGCTGTTCCGCCACCTGGGCCTGGCGGCGCGCTTTGTTTCCGGCTACCTGATTCAGCTGAAAGCCGACGTGAAATCCCTCGACGGCCCCTCCGGCACCGAGGTGGATTTCACCGATCTGCATGCTTGGTGCGAAGTCTATCTGCCCGGTGCCGGCTGGATCGGCCTGGACCCGACCAGCGGCCTGTTCGCTGGTGAAGGTCATATCCCACTGGCCTGCAGCCCGGAGCCGTCCTCGGCGGCGCCGATCAGCGGCGGCGTGGATGAGAGCGAGTGCGAGTTCAGCCACGAGATGTGGGTCGAGCGTATCTGGGAAGCACCACGCGTCAGTAAGCCCTACAGCGATGCGCAGTGGCAGGCGATTGTCGGCCTTGGGCAGAAGATCGATGAGGACCTGCAAGCGCAGGATGTGCGCCTGACCATGGGCGGCGAGCCGACCTTTGTCGCCCTCGATTACCCCGACGATGCGGAATGGAACACCGCCGCCCTGGGGCCAAACAAGCGCCGCCTGGCCACCGACCTGTTTCATCGTCTGCGCGAGCATTACGCGCCGAGTGCGCTGGTGCATTTCGGTCAGGGCAAGTGGTACCCCGGCGAACAGCTGCCGCGCTGGTCGCTGAATGCCTACTGGCGCCGTGATGGCGAGCCGATCTGGCACAACCCGGCGCTGTACGCCGATGAACAACAGGACTACGGCGTCGATGCGGCCAAGGCCGCCGACTTTCTCACCCTGCTCGCCGAGCGCCTGGGCGTGGACGCTAAATACCGCGTGCCGGCCTATGAGGATCGCTTCTACTACCTGTGGCGCGAGCGCAAGCTGCCAATCAACGTCACCGCCGAAGACCCGCGCCTGGCCGATCCACTGGAACGTGAGCGCCTGCGCAAGGTGTTCGAGCAAGGTCTGGATAAAGTGGTCGGGCATATCCTGCCGTTGGCCCGGCATGCCAAGCAGCTGGGCTGGCAGAGTGGCAGCTGGTTTCTGCGCGATGAACACTGCCGCCTGATCCCCGGCGATTCAGCGATGGGCTACCGCCTGCCGTTGGATTCACAACCCTGGGTCAGTGACGCCGATTACCCCTACATCACCCCCGAAGACCCGAGCCAACGCTTCGCCCCGTTGCCGGCAGCGGCGCAGATCAAGCCGCAGTCGCGCGGTGTCTGGTCGGGCAGTCAGACCAGTACGAGCAAACGTCCGCTGCTGGGTCAGTCGGCCGCCGGCGTGGTACGCACCGCGCTGTGCGCCGAGCCGCGTGACGGCAAGCTCTATCTATTTATGCCGCCGCTGGTGCGTCTGGAGGATTACCTGGAGCTGGTGGCCGCCATCGAAGCCACCGCCGCCGAGCTGAAATGCCCGGTGTTGCTGGAAGGTTACGAGCCGCCGCTGGACCCGCGCCTGCATTTCTTCCGCGTAACTCCGGACCCCGGCGTGATCGAGGTGAATATCCACCCGGCCGCCAGTTGGGACGAGCTGGTCGAGCGCACCGAATTTCTCTACGAGCAGGCCCGCGAATGCCGCCTCTCCAGCGAGAAATTTATGATCGACGGCCGCCACACCGGCACCGGCGGCGGCAATCACTTTGTCCTCGGTGGTGCGACGCCTGCGGACTCGCCGTTTCTGCGCCGCCCGGACCTACTGCGCAGCCTGATCAGTTACTGGCACAACCACCCGTCGCTGTCCTACTTGTTCAGCGGCCTGTTTATCGGCCCGACGTCCCAGGCGCCGCGTATTGATGAAGCGCGTAACGATGCGTTGTACGAGCTGGAAATCGCCTTCGCGCAGATGCCCGAAGTGGGCCGCGACTGTCAGCCCTGGCTGGTCGACCGCCTGCTGCGCAACTTGCTGGTGGACGTGACCGGTAACACCCATCGCTCCGAGTTCTGTATCGATAAGCTGTACTCGCCAGACTCGGCCTCCGGGCGCCTCGGCCTGCTGGAACTGCGCGCCTTTGAAATGCCGCCCCATGCGCAGATGAGCCTGGCCCAGCAGTTGCTGATCCGCGCGCTGATCGCGCGCTTCTGGCGTGAACCCTACAAACCGGCGCGACTGGTGCGCTGGGGCACCGAGCTGCATGACCGCTACCTGCTGCCGCACTTTATCGAGCAGGATTTTGCCGACGTGCTGCAGGAGCTGGACGGCTGCGGCTATCGTCTGCACAGCGAGTGGTTTGCTCCGCACTTCGAGTTCCGTTTTCCCAAATCCGGCGACTTCAACGTCAAGGGCATCGAACTGGAACTGCGCCAGGCCCTGGAGCCCTGGCATGTGCTGGGCGAGGAGGGCGGTGGCGGCGGTACGGTGCGCTATGTGGATTCCTCGCTGGAGCGCATGCAGGTCAAACTCAACGGCCTGCCGAGTGACCGTTATGTGTTGACCTGCAACGGCGTGCCGGTGCCGCTGCGGCCTACCGGCAAGGTCGGCGAGTTTGTCGGCGGTGTGCGCTTTCGCGCCTGGCAGCCGGCCAATTGCCTGCACCCGACCATCGAGGTGCATGCGCCGCTGGTCTTCGACCTGGTGGACAGCTGGATGAGTCGCTCCCTTGGCGGTTGCCAGTATCATGTCGCCCATCCGGGCGGCCGCAATTACGACAGCCTGCCGGTCAACGCCTACGAGGCCGAGAGTCGGCGCCTGGCGCGCTTCTTCCGTCTGGGCCACAGCCCAGGCAAACGCCCGGCACTGGCCCCGATCAATAATAATGAAATGCCCATGACCCTGGATCTGCGCCTGACCTAGTTTGCGCTTTTGTAGGAGCCAGCTTGCTGGCGATGCTCTCGCGTCGCTACGGATCGCCAGCAAGCTGGCTCCTACACATACGACATGCCTTTTATCGAGCCTGCCATGCCCGACCTGCTTGCCGACTACCCCCTGACGTCCGGGGCTTACCATGAACTGTTCGACGCCGACGGTCAGGTGCGCCCGCACTGGCGCCTGCTGTTAGAGCGTTTGCAGCGCAGCAGCCCGGCGCAGCTGGCCCAGCGCCAGGCTCTGCTGGCGCGGCAGATTCAGGAAAACGGCGTGACCTACAACGTCTACGCCGACCCCGACGGTGCCGACCGGCCTTGGGAGCTGGACCTGCTGCCCAATCTGATTCCGGCCGAAGAATGGCAGCAAATCGCCGCCGGCGTGGCCCAACGTGCCGGTTTGCTAAATGCCGTGCTGGCTGATCTGTATGGCCCGCAGCAGCTGCTGGCCGACGGGTTGTTGCCGGCCGAGCTGGTGTTTGGCCACAACAACTACCTGTGGCCCTGCCAGGGTGTGCAGCCACCCGGCGGCACCTACCTGCACCTGTATGCGGTGGACCTGGCTCGCGCGCCGGATGGCCGTTGGTGGGTAACGGCCGACCGCACCCAGGCGCCGTCCGGTGCCGGTTATGCCCTGGAAAACCGGCAGATCGTCTCCCGCGCCTTTCCAGAGCTGTACCGCGATCTGCGCGTGCAATACCTGGCCGGTTTCTTCCGCACCCTGCAGGACACCCTGGCGCGCCAGGCCCCGGCCGGCAGTGAAACACCGCTGGTGGTGCTGCTCACCCCTGGGCGTTTCAACGAGAGTTATTTTGAGCACCTGTACCTGGCGCGTCAGCTCGGCTACCCCTTGGTGGAAGGCAGCGACCTCACCGTGCGCGATGCCAAGGTCTATCTGAAGACCCTGGCCGGCCTGCGCCGCGTGCATGCGGTGCTGCGCCGCCTGGATGATGACTTCTGCGACCCGCTGGAGCTGCGTACCGACTCGGCCCTCGGCGTGCCCGGCCTGCTCGAAGCGGTGCGCCAGGGCAATGTGCTGGTGGCCAACGCCCTCGGCAGTGGCGTGCTGGAGTCCCCAGGCCTACCGGGCTTTCTCCCGGCCATCGCGGAAAAATTACTGGGCGAAGAACTGCTGCTGCCGAGCATCGCCAGTTGGTGGTGCGGCGAGCCGCCGGTGCTGGACAAGGCCCTGGAGCAGCTCGACGAGCTGCTGGTGCGCGCCAGCTTTCCCTCGCAGAGTTTTGCCCCGGTGTTTGGCCGTGATCTGGATGAAGCGCAGCGCGCCGAGCTGGCTGAACGGCTCAAGGCGCGACCTTATGCCTATGTCGCTCAGGCTTTGGCGCAACTGTCGCAGGCGCCGGTCTGGCAGCCGGAAGACGGCCAGCTGGCGCCGCGTGCGATTGGTATGCGGGTGTTTGCCGTGGCCAGCGCCGAGGGTTACCGGGTAATGCCCGGCGGCCTGACCCGGGTAGCCGCCGAAGCCGACGCCGAAGTGGTGTCGATGCAACGCGGCGGTGCCAGCAAGGACACCTGGGTGCTCGGCGAACGGCATGCCGGCGGCGAACCCTGGCAATGGTTGCGCCCGCTGGGCGTGGCTGATCTGGTGCGCAGTGACCCCTATCTGCCTTCGCGGGTGGTGGAAAACCTCTACTGGTTCGGCCGCTACAGCGAACGCTGCGAGGACGGCGCGCGGCTGCTGCGCATCATGCTGGCGCGTTATGTGGATGACGACGATGACCCGCAGGCGCTGCAAACCGCCCTGAGTCTGGCGGAGAGTCTGGGCCTGCTGCCGGATGCCGACAGCGGCGAACTGCACGCGCGTCTGCTTGAAGCGCTGCTTGGCGAGGATTGGCCCGACAGCCTGCGCGGCAATCTGCAGCGCCTGCAGTGGGTGGCCGGCAGCGTGCGCGGCAAGCTGTCCCAGGCCAACTGGCAGGCCTTGCTCGAACTGCAGCGCGAGGCCCAGGGCCTGGATGCCGAGCAGGCCGACTTCGGCGAGCTGCTGGATTTTCTCGACCGCCTGCTGCTGTCGTTGGCGGCGCTGTCAGGCTTTGCCCTGGATGATATGACCCGCGATGACGGCTGGCGCTTTCTGATGATCGGCCGCTGTATCGAGCGCCTGCAGTTTCTCTGCGACAGCCTGGCCAACTTCCTCACCAGCAGCGCGGCGCAGGATCAATCGGCGCTGGAATGGTTGCTGGAGCTGGGTAACAGCAGCATCACCTACCGCACCCGTTACCTGGCCTCGGCGCAGCTGATTCCGGTGCTCGACCTGTTGCTACTGGATGAGCAGAACCCGCACGCCGTGCTGTTTCAGGTGCGCACCCTGCTGCGCTCCCTGTCGCGCCTGGGCGAGCGTTTCGAGTTGCCCAGTGAGCGCCGGCTGAAACACCTGGAAGGGCAGCTGGCGCGCTTTAGCCTGGCCAGTCTGGAGAATCCGCTGTTTGGCGCGGCCAGCGTGCAGGAGGTGCTCGACGGTCTGTCCGCGCTGCTGGAAAGCATCAGCCAAGCCAGTGCGGAAATCTCCGATCGCTTAGGCTTGCGCTTCTTCGTGCATGTTGACGCCAGCCAGCGGACGCAATCCTCATGAGCAGCGCCTTCTATCAGATTCTTCACGACACCCATTACCGCTACGCCAGTCCGGTGTCGCTGGCCCAGCAGCTGGCGCATCTGTGGCCGCGCGCCTGCCCCTGGCAGTGCAATCACAACCAGCAGTTGCAGGTCAGCCCGCAGCCGTGCCAGCGCCAGGACGCCCTGGATGTGTTCGGCAACCCGCTGACCCGCCTGGTATTCGAGCGCCCGCATGATGAGCTCAAAGTCAGTGCGCGGCTGCAGGTCGAAGTGCTGGCGCGGCCAACGTTGGATCTGCAGGCGTCGCCGCCTTGGGAAGAGGCCTGCACGGCCCTGCGTTACAGCGGTCAGGCGCTGTTGCCTGGGGTGCTGGAGGCCACGCGCTTTCGCTTCGAATCGCCCTATGTGCACCTCAAGCAGGTGTTCGCCGCCTACGCGGCGGATTGCTTTAGCCCCGGCCGGCCGTTGCTGGCGGCGGTGGATGGGCTGATGCAGAAGATTTTCAGTGAATTCAGCTTCGATGCCGCCGCCACCCAGGTGGCGACACCGCTGTTGCAGGTGCTGGAGGAGCGCCGCGGCGTGTGTCAGGACTTCGCCCACCTGATGCTTGCCTGTCTGCGCTCCATGGGCCTTTCGGCGCGCTATGTCAGTGGTTATCTGCTGACCCAGCCGCCGCCCGGCCAACCCCGGCTGATCGGCGCCGATGCCTCGCACGCCTGGGTCTCGGTGTTCTGCCCGCAGCAGGGCTGGGTGGATTTTGACCCGACCAACAATATCCGCCCGGCGCTGGAACATATCACCCTGGCCTGGGGCCGCGATTTTGCCGATGTCTCGCCGCTGCGCGGGGTGATTCTCGGCGGTGGCAGCCATGACCCCGAGGTGCAGGTGACGGTGCTGCCGATCCCCGCGATCTAGCGCTTATGTAACGGCGTGCTAGCGTTTTTCCAGTGAACACTCACTGGAGTTGCGCTATGGAAGAAACCAACCTGATCAATCTCGGCACCGAGAAAGTTGCCGATCTCTACAACCTGGTCGCGCAGTACGGCGCGGCGTTTGCCATCAAGATTCTCTCAGCGATTGCCTTCTGGGTGATCGGCCGCTGGCTGATCGGCTTTGCCGTCGGCATGGTGCAGCGTGCGCTGGGCCAGCAGCGGGTTGACCCGACGGTGCTGCGCTATGTCGGCAACTTTATCTCGGTGACCCTCAATATCATTCTGGTCATCGGCATTCTCGGCTACTTCGGCGTGCAGACCACCAGCCTGGCGGCGTTGATTGCGGCGGTCGGTCTGGCCATCGGCATGGCCTGGTCGGGGCTGTTGGCCAACCTCGCGGCCGGTGGTTTTATCATCGTGCTGCGGCCGTTCAAGGTCGGCGACTTTATCAGCGCCGGCGGCGTGGTAGGCACCGTCACCGAGATCGGCCTGTTTGTCACCGCGATCAACACCCCGGATAACGTGATGACCCTGGTGGGTAACAACAAGATTTTTTCCGACAACATCCAGAACTTCAGCCATAACGCGTTTCGCCGGGTCGATCTGCAGGCGCAGCTGTCCGGCGCGGCGGATTACAAAGCTGCTGCGGCGCTGCTCAAGGAGCGCATCGCCGGCATTGCCAACGTGCTCAAGGAGCCGGCAGTGGATGTGGAAATTATCGAGTTCAATCTGGTCGGGCCGGTGCTGGCGGTGCGCCCTTATTGCCACACCGATCATTACTGGCAGGTGTATTTCGACACCAACAAGATGATCAAGGATGCCCTCGGCGAAGGCGGCTTCCCGGCGCCGATGCCGGCGCAGACGGTGATCATGCAGCAGGCGGGATAACAGAGGAGGCCGGCCGCCAGGGATGGCGGCCGGCGCTGGATCAGGCGTGCGCCTTGCTCGGTTTCACGGCTTTCCAGATGCGTGTCGCCAGGCTGACCAGCAGCAGGGCAGCGGCACCGGCGATGATCCCGGCGATGGCATTCAGCAGGGTTGGCAGCAAGGCTGCGAGTAGGCCGCTGCTGGCCGCCACGCTCTGCGCCAGTTGGTCGATCCATTCCTGTGCGGCATGTACGCCGTGGGTGAGGATGCCGCCGCCGACCATAAACATCGCCGCGGTGCCAAGAACCGACAGGGTTTTCATCATATACGGCGCGGTAAACAGAATGCCGCGACCGATGCTGCGCTGCAGTCGGCTGCCCAGGCCGTCGCCATCACGCTGGTTGAGATAGAGGCCGGCGTCATCCAGCTTGACGATACCCGCCACCAGGCCATAAACCCCGACCGTCATCAGCAGGGCGATACCCGAGAGCACCGCGACCTGCTTGCCGAAACTGGCCAGCGCCACGGTGCCGAGGGTAATGGCGATGATTTCCGCCGAGAGGATAAAGTCGGTGCGGATCGCGCCTTTGATCTTGTCCTTCTCGAACGCCAGCATGTCCACTTCAGGGTCGGCCACGGCGTGCAGGCGTTCGACATGCTGCACCTGGGCATCGGCCTTGCTGTGGAGGAACTTGTGCGCCAGCTTCTCGAAGCCCTCGTAGCAAAGGAAGGCACCGCCAAACATCAGCAGCGGCGTTACCGCCCAGGGCGCAAAGGCGCTGATCAGCAGGGCGGCCGGTACCAGAATCAGCTTGTTCTTGAACGAGCCCTTGGCGACCGCCCAGACCACCGGCAGCTCACGGTCGGCGCGTACGCCGCTGACCTGCTGGGCATTTAGCGCCAGGTCGTCGCCGAGCACCCCAGCGGTTTTCTTGGCGGCGATTTTGGTCATCACCGCCACGTCGTCGAGGACGGCGGCAATATCATCGAGCAGGGTTAACAGGCTAGCGCCGGCCATGGGTCGGATTCCTTTCTACGGTTTCTGGGGCGAATCACCCGGCATAACTGCAGGCAGAACTGCGGGTGATATGGCGCAGATTTATACGTGAGTCAGCACGCATCAGCCATAGGCGGCAAAGCCAGGTTTGCCGCAGTGCACGAAAAAATCGGCCGCGAATGCCATGCGGGCGCGACGGCACTGCTATTGCGGCACCGCCCCTGATCTGTCGGTAGATAGGCTGGCGATGTGGGAGGGGCTTTAGCCGCGATTGATCCCATAGAACGCTGAAAGCGTCGCGGCTGAAGCGGAACGCCGCCCGGCCCCTCCCACGGAAGCGGCAGCTTTTGTGTCGTGAGACTAATCGTTACTGCTGCCGCTGGCGCCACTGGCATAGGCGGCGAGCAGGCTGCGTAACAGGTCATTGAGCGGCATGGGCGTATCTCCTGAATGAGTGGAGTTACGTTACGCCTGTGCTCGGCGGCTGGGCTGTTGATTGTCTCGATAGGGCTCATAGCCAGCCGCCGTGTTGGCGTTATGCACAGCCCTTGCCGCTGCATGCGGGTAGTTGTGCACAAAGACTGTGGAGCGAACTGTGGATAAGGTGGGCGTAGGCGCTTGCAGGCTTAGTCGCGTGGTTGTTTGCGGTGTTTGTACGCTTTTTGATCAGCACATTATTTATCGTTAAAACAACAGGTTAGCCTGGTTATTCAGGGCGTTGTAGGGTAGCGCTGAAGTTGTCCACGGCTACTGTGGGTAGAGCTGTTGATAACTCTGGTATGCCTGGCTGAGAGGCTTATAAGGCCTGGTTTTGCGCCATTTGATCGATTTTTGAGCAGCTTGCCGAGGTCTCGAAATACGTCATTTACGCTCTGCCGAGTCAAGCAATAATCGCGTTATTTCAAGGCTTTGCCGCAGTGCTGCGGCGCACGGCGGATAACTTATCCCAGGTTGCTGTGGAGTGATCTGTGGATAAGCTGCGCACGCTTGCGCTCAGGCCACAGTGGGCGTGGCCTGAACGCGGTAGGTTGTTTTTTGTACACCACCATCCCTGGCGGTCACCCCTTCGGGGCCGTTGCGGAGCGACGTGAAAAATCGCTCCAGGCGATTTTTTATACAGCGGGCTATTCGGTTTCCAGAGCACTGATCTGCGTCGACCGTCCCAGCACCTGCAGGGCGCGGTCCGGGTAGTCGGTGATCAACGCATGGGCGCCCTGGTCGAGCAGGCGGCGCATGTCCGGCTGTTCGTTGATGGTCCATAGCTGCACGTTCAGCCCGCGTTGTGCAGCCGTCTTGAGCAGGCTCGGGCTGGCAACGCGCAGACCGCCATGGGCTTCGGGAATCTGCAGCGCCTGGTAGGAGGGCGACAGCAGGCTGCCCAGGCCGACCCAGTTGAGCGCCACCAGCAGGCGTACCGAGCCAGGCCCGGCCGAGGTGGCCACGCCTGGGCACTGCTCGCGGAACAGCTGCAGGCTGCGGTCATAGAAGCTGCCGACAATCACCCGATCACGTTGCTGGTGCGCTTCCAGGGCATCACACAGCTGGGCTTCCATGCCGACATCCGGCACCTTGATTTCAATCACCTTGGGGATGCTGGGGAAACGTTCCAGCACCTCGGTAAAGGTTGGGATACGCACGCCCTGGCCACGGTAGGGGAAACTCTGGCCACCGTCGGCACTCCAGCGGTAACCGGCGTCCAGCGCTTGCAGCTGCGCCAGGCTGAGCGCGGCAACTGGGCCTTCGCCATCGGTGGTGCGGTCCAGGGTGCGGTCGTGGATCACCACCAGCTCGCCGTCACTGGACAGGTGCAGGTCCATCTCCAGCATGTCCACGCCCAGGGCGCTGGCGCGCTCGAAGGCAAACAGGCTGTTCTCCGGCCACAGGCCTTTGCCGCCCCGGTGGGCAATCACCAGCGGTTGCTCGGCAAAGCTGCTGAGTACCGCCGCCGGTTGGGCGGGTTTGCTGGTCAGGGCCAGTACGCCGAGGGCGATGGCCAGCAACAACAGTGGAACAGAGAGAAAGCGGGCAACGCGCAGCATGGTCAGGATCCAGTGCAGTCAATGGGGGAGGGGCTTTAATACGCCTCGACTATGACAAAGCCATGGCGGCTGGGCGAGAGGCGAAATGCGCCAGCCCTAGGGCCATCTACGCCAAGTGGAAAGCACTTTATTAGTAGCCCGGATAAAATCCGGGGCAGATCTGACTTCGGCAAACCAGCCCCGGATTGCATCCGGGCTACACGATGTTGCGTTCAGCGATGGACGAGTGGACGTCCCCCCTGTCAGCCCGCCAACAACCAGACACCGGTCACTGCCGAGGCCGCGCCGAGCACGCGCACTACCGGTGCAGCGGCTTGGGGCAGCAGACGCACCAGGGCGTAGCCGCTGGCGTGCAGGGCGGCGGTTGCGACCATGAAGCCGGCGGCATAACCCCATGGGCTGGCCAGCGCCGGCAGCTCCAGGCCGTGGGCGACGCCGTGGGTCAGGGCGAACAGTGCGGTCAGGGCAATGGAGATAACCATCGGCAGGCGGATGGCTACGGCCACCAGCAGGCCAAAGGCCAATACCGAGGCGGCGATGCCGGTTTCCATCAGCGGAATCTGCAGGCCGTTAAAGCCGAGCAGGCCGCCAATCAACATAGTGCCGACAAAGGTCAGCGGCAGCGCCCAGCGCGCCGCGCCGGATTGCTGCGCGGCCCACAGGCCGACGGCGAGCATCGCCAGTAGGTGGTCGAGGCCGAACACCGGGTGTGCCAGACCGGCCATAAGCCCGGAGTGATCGTGGCCAGCATGGGCGAAGGCCACCGCGGGGCTGAGAAACAGGGCGAGGGCGAACAGGGTTTTGCGCAGGTTCATGGGGGTGTCTCCTTGATTGTTCGTGAGGCTTGGATTTCCGTAAGACCGAGGGGGATGCCTAGTCCCATGCTCGCGAAACGCTCGCGGGCATGGCCCGCTCCTACGCGGCGTTGAGCATGCCGTGTCGTTCGATAAAGGCGATGATCTGCTCCAGGCCCTGGCCGATCTTCTGGTTGCTGAACACGAATGGCTTGTCGCCGCGCATCTTCAGGGTGTCGCGCTCCATTACCTCCAGCGATGCGCCGACCAGCGGGGCCAGGTCGACCTTGTTGATCACCAGCAGGTCGGACTTGCAGATGCCCGGGCCGCCCTTGCGCGGCAGCTTGTCGCCGGCCGATACGTCGATCACGTAGATGGTCAGGTCCGACAGCTCGGGGCTGAAGGTGGCCGAGAGGTTGTCGCCGCCGGATTCGACGATGATCAGGTCCAGGCCTGGGAAACGCCGGTTGAGTTGGTCGACCGCTTCCAGGTTGATCGAGGCGTCTTCGCGAATCGCCGTGTGCGGGCAACCGCCGGTTTCCACACCGATAATCCGCTCCGGTGCCAGGGCTTCGTTGCGCACCAGAAACTGCGCGTCTTCCTGGGTGTAGATATCGTTGGTCACCACCGCCAGGTTGTAGCGTTCGCGCAGGGCCAGGCACAGGGCCAGAGTCAGGGCCGTCTTGCCGGAGCCGACCGGGCCACCGATGCCGATACGCAGGGGTTGGCTGTTCATGGTTTTTCTCACTCCCATCTTCACTTGAGTGCCGACCTAGGCTATTGCCTGCGGGCGACTGAGTTCTTCCACGTAGGAGCGGGGGCGACGCCTAGTTCCATGCCCGCGAAAGCTGATCGCGGGCATGGCCCGCTCCTACAGATTTATCTGTTACGACCTGAATAAACGGCTGTACTGGCGCTCGTGCGCCATGCTCGCCAGGGCCAGGCCAAAGGCGGCGCTGCCCCAGTGTTGTGGTTGCTGTTCGCTGGCCTGGCGCTGGGCCTGATCGAGCAGCGGCAGCAGTTGCGAGGTCAGACGCTGAGCGGCTTGTTGGCCCAGCGGCAGGGTTTTCATCAGCACCGCCAGCTGGTTTTCCAGCCAGCCCCAGAGCCAGGCGGCGAGGGCATCTTGCGGTTCGATCTGCCAAGCCCGCGCCGCCAGCGCCCAGCCAACGGCCAGGCCAGGTTCGTCCAGCTCACTAAACAGCTGCTGCGCCGGCTGATCCAGCTCGGGCAGGCCGCTCAGCAGTTGCTGCAGGGAGTAACCCATTTGCCGGCTTTCCAGGCGCAGCTCGCGGGTTTCGCGGCTGGCGCGTTGTTGTTCGGCGAGCTGGCGCAGCTGCGTCCAGTCCTCGACGGCTGCTGCCTGGCAATGGGCGAGCAGCAGCGGCGCCTCGAAGCGCGCGAGATTGAGCAGCAACTGATCGGCAATCCAGCGCTGGGCGCTTTCTGCGTTATCGACCAGGCCCTGATCCACCGCCGTTTCCAGGCCTTGGGAATAGCTATAACCGCCAATCGGCAGCTGCGGGCTGGCTAGCCTCAATAGCTGCCAGGCGCGAAATGACACTGAACTGGCTGCGCTTGTCGATGCTGCGTTGCAAGGCGGCTCGGACTGCTCATTTAACATTTGTAAACTCCGCGTCCTCGCCACCTTGCGCCTTGCCTCGCCTGCGCTCGCTGGCGTTCAGAGCCATTTCGTTCACTTGCGCGCACCGAATTGATGCAGGCGCGGCGCATAGCTGAATTCTGCATCGCCGGCATGTGAGTGGTGATGGCCGCCGCCGTAAGCGCCTTGCTCGGGTTGGTAGGGCGCTTCGATCAGCTGCACCGTGGCGCCGAGCTGTTCGAGCATGGCCTTGAGCACATAGTCATCCGGCAGGCGCAGCCAGCCATCGCCGAGTTGCAGGGCGACATGGCGGTTGCCCAGGTGATAGGCGGCGCGCATCAATTCGAAAGGGTTGGCGCAGGTGACGTGCAGCAGCGGCTCGGGGCGGGCGAATACGCGGACGATGCGGCCGTCTTCAGCTTGCAGGCATTCGCCGTCGTGCAGGGCAGGCTGGCCGCGTTCGAGAAACAGGCCGACATCCTCGCCGGTGCGGCTGAAACAGCGCAGGCGGCTTTTGCTGCGGGCCTCGAAGCTAAGTTCGAGTTCGGCGTCCCAGTGCGGCTGGGCGGCAATACGACGGTGGATCACCAACATGGGGCAGTTTCCGGCAGGTCAATGCCGGTTTATAGAGCAAGTGCCTTGCCAAGCTGCCGTTGCACCACGCAGAGCGGGGCGCGTGGGGTGTGGTGTGGCTGAAGTTGGAGCGTGATGAGCTATGGATTGGTGCGCGCGTCAGTTTTGTGCGCGCTTTTGGTGCTATTGGCGCGCTGCGATCAGTCGCGGGTCTGGCCCAGACCCTGCCAGTGCTTAGCCCCGATAAAGATAAAGCGCAGCTGCTCGATCATCTTGACCTCGGGCGAGGCGTGCATCGGCAAGGTTGGTGCAGGCGGGTCGATCAGTTCGGGCAGGGTGGCGAATACGGTTTTTACCACCAGGTCGGCGATCACGTTCTGCGCTGGGGCGTCGAAGTGCTGCAGCTTCGGCATGGCCGCCAGATCCGCCACCAGGTCGGCGGTGATGCGTTCGCGCAATGCGCCCACGGCCTGGCGGACCAGTAGCGAGCCGCCGTATTGCTCGCGGGCGAGAAACAGAAACTGCGAGCGGTTGGCCGCCACGGCGTCGAGGAAGATGCGCACCGAGGCATCAATCACGCCGCCCACTTCGAACTCGTGGTGGCGCACCTGGCGAATGGTTTCGCGGAAGGTTTCGCCCACTTCGGCGATCAGCGCCAGGCCCAGGGCGTCCATATCCTCGAAGTGCCGGTAGAAACCAGTCGGCACGATGCCCGCGCAGCGCGCCACCTCTCGCAGGCTCAGGCTGCCAAAACCACGGCCGCTGTCCATCAGGCTGCGCGCGGCGTCCATCAAGGCGTGGCGGGTTTGCAGTTTTTGTTCGGCGCGCGGTTGTAGTGGTTTCAAGCGGGCATGGCTCTGCATTACGAAATCAGCGCCGCACTCTAACAAATGGCCGTTGTTTACGTCGAACCGCGGTTGCTCAATTGATTTTTAGTGAACGAGTGTTGACTGAATAAATATGCTCTGCCAGTCTAGTGAACAATTGTTCACTGGAGTCTTGCCATGGCCCTTCTTCCTTTTGCCTGGGTACGCGGGCTCGCAAGCCTGCTCTCTCCGCTGCGTGTGCTGGTCGCCCACGGCTGGTTGCGGGAAAGTGATGTTGATGCCGGGCTGGCGCTGTTGCATCCGGCGCTGCGGCTGAACCGGGTGTTTGCCCGGGTCACCCAGCGCCACTGGGTGGCCGATGACATGCTCGAATTGACCCTGCAGGCCAACGGCAATTGGCGCGGCGCGCAGCCGGGGCAGCATCTGCAGCTGTATCTCGAACGTGATGGCGTACGCCTGAGCCGCAGTTACAGCCTGACTGCGGTGCAGGCGAAAGGCCGCCTGCAGATCGCGGTTAAGTATCAGGCCGCTGGGCGCGTTTCGCCCTACCTGCTGGAGCATCTGGCGGTGGGCGATGTGCTGGAGCTGGGCCCGGTGTATGGCGAGCTGAGTTGGCCCGAGGCGCAACAGGGCGTGTTGCTGCTCGCCGCCGGCAGTGGCATCACGCCGCTGCTGGGTATGCTGCGCGCCGCACTGGCCCAGGGTTTTAGTGCACCGATCACGCTGCTGCATTACGTGCGCGAGCAGGGCCAGCGCGGTTTTGTTGCCGAGCTGCAGGCCCTGCAGGCGCAGTACAGCAATCTGCAGGTGCGCTGGTCGCTGACTGCCGCCGGTGCTGAGTCGGGGGCTTTGGCGGGACGGTTTACCGGCGAGCATCTGGCCGAGGTCACGCAGATGGATCAGCGCCGTGTGCTGGCCTGCGGCCCGGCGGGGTTTGTCGCCCAGGTGCAGCAGTGGTGGCAGGCCGCCAGATTGCCTGGCGCGCTGCAGGTTGAGGCCTTCACTGCGCCCGTGCTGCGCGCCGATGTCAGCCTGCGTCAGGTGCGTTTGGGCTTTGCCCGCAGCCATCAGCAGGCGACGGCCAATAATCAGCACAGCCTGCTGGAACAGGCCGAGGCTCATGGCCTGCAGCCGGCCCATGGCTGTCGCCAGGGTATCTGCGCCAGCTGCACCTGCACCTTGCTTAGCGGCACGGTGCGTGATTTGCGCAGCGGGCTGTTGTTTAGCGAGCCGGGGCAGCCGATCCGCCTATGCGTTAGCGCGCCGCACAGCGACGTAGAAATTGATCTTTAACTTGCGAGGGAATCCCCATGCGTCGTGATCGCGAACTCTCCACGGATGAAATGAACGCCTTCGGCAATGAGCTGGACGCCCTGCGTCAGCGCACCCTGGCCGATCTGGGCGAGGTGGATGCACGCTATATCCGCCGCATTCGCGCAGCGGTGCGCTGCTGTTGCTGGAGTGGGCGCGGGCTGCTGATGCTCGGTTGGTTTCCGCCGACCTGGCTGCTCGGCACGCTGCTGCTGGGGCTGGGCAAGATTCTGGAGAATATGGAGCTGGGCCATAACGTCATGCACGGCCAGTACGACTGGATGAATGACCCCGAGTTTGCTGGGCGCAGCTACGAGTGGGATATCGCTGGGCCGAGCGACTTCTGGCGGCACACCCACAACCATGTGCACCACACCTGGACCAATGTGCTGGGTATGGACGATGACGTCGGTTATGGCGTGGTGCGGCTGTTTCCCGAGCAGCGCTGGAAGCCGTTCTACCGCTGGCAGCCGCTGTGGGTGACGCTCCAAGCGCTGTTGTTCCAGTACTCGGTGGCGATCCAGCATTTGCGTCTGGACAAGGTCTACAAGGGCAAGCTGAGCAAGGCCGAAGTGCGCCCGCTGATCAAACAGTTCAACGCCAAGATCCTGCGGCAGTGGGGCAAGGATTACCTGTTCTTCCCACTGCTGGCGCTGTTGATCGGGGTCAATGCCCTGGCGGTGCTGGCCGGTAATGTGTTGGCCAATCTGATGCGCAACCTGTGGACCTTTACGGTGATCTTCTGCGGTCACTTTACCGAGCAGGCGGCGGTGTTCAGCAAGGAGTCGGTGGTCGGCGAGAGCCGGGGGCACTGGTACCTGCGTCAGCTACGCGGCTCCAGCAACCTCAACGGCGGGCCGCTGTTTCATATCCTCACCGGCAACCTTAGCCATCAGATCGAACACCACCTGTTCCCCGATCTGCCGGCGCGGCGCTATGCGGCGCTGGCCGTGGAAGTGCGCGAGATCGCCGAGCGTTACGGCCAGGTCTACAACAACGGCAGTCTGTGGAGCCAATTCTCGACAGTGCTTAGGCGGATTTGGATCTACCGCCGGCGCCCTGCCGAGGCTATGCCGGCTGGCGTGTAAACACGCAGGTCAGATAACGGTTGCTAAAGCCGTAGCGCAGCATCGAATACAGCCGGCTGAACAGGTACAGAGGGCGCTTGCGGTAATACAGCAGCACAGCATTGCCGACCCCTTCGGAGCGGTGCTGTTTCTGCTGATCGACCTGTTTCGAGAATAAACCTTTGAACTGCCACCACTGAATCTGTTCCAAGTGCTGGCTAGCATGCAGCCCTTGCTGGCGGAACAGCGCATAAAAGCTGCGTTTGCTGAAGTCATGCAGGTGGTGGGGGTTGCCGTCCAGGGTTGGCGTGATCGGCACCGAAGCGATGACTTTGCCGCCGTCAGCCAATAAGCGCGCATAGTTGGCCAGCAGCACGTGCGGGCGCGGCAGATGCTCGATGGTTTCCAGGCTGACGATGCAATCGAAGCCCTGGTCGCTGCTGAACTGCTCGGCATCGGCGCATTCATAACGCAGATTGGCCAGCTGGTAATGCTCGCGGGCGTAGGCAATGGCCGCCGGGTCGATGTCTACGCCGGTAACCTGCTTGTCCGGGTTGCGCTCGGCCAGTAGCGCCGTGCCATAGCCGCAGCCGCAGGCCATATCCAGCACGCGCTGGCCGCTGAGGTGTTCGGCGGCGAACTCATAGCGCTGCATATGAATCTGCAGGCTGGCCTGGTCATCCGGGTTGAGCGGGTTGAGATCCTTCGGGTAAATCCGTTCGATGGTATGCATGGTCATGGCAGCGCAAAGAGAAGCCGGGACTATATGTCAGGCGGCCCACTTTTCCCACGAGCGGCATTGGCATGCTTCGTGGTTCAGCACTTTCTTTCTCGGCGGTATGACACAAGGATGGTTTGCTATGTCGACATCTTCTGCACCCCGTTATCCCCTGGTTCTGGTGCCAGGTTTACTCGGCTTTATCAGCCTGCTCGGTTACCCCTACTGGTACGGCATCGTCACGGCGCTGCGCCGCATCGGTGCAAAAGTCTTCCCGGTGCTGGTGTCTTCGGTGCACTCCACTGAGGTGCGCGGCGAGCAACTGCTGCTGCGTATCGCCGATGTGTTGCAGGAGACTGGCGCGGAAAAGGTCCACTTGATCGGTCATAGCCAGGGCGCACTGACTGCGCGTTATGCGGCCGCGCTAAAGCCCGAGTGGGTGGCGTCCGTCACTTCGGTGGCCGGGCCCAACCATGGCTCGGAGCTGGCGGATTTTATCAAGCGCAAGGCCCCGCACGGCAGCTGGCGCGAGCGTCTGTTGGCGCGTCTATTACGTGGCGTAGCCCGTTGCATGGCCTGGCTGGAGCGCGGCTATAAAGGCGAGCCACTGCCGATGGATGTGGCCGCGGCGCAGCAATCGCTGACCAGCGACGGCGTGGCAGCCTTCAACGTGCAGTATCCGCAGGGCCTGCCTGAAGTCTGGGGCGGTGAGGGCGCGGCGGAGGTTAATGGCGTGCGCTACTACTCCTGGTCCGGCACCATTCAGCCGGGGATCACCGATAAAGGCGGTAACCGCTTCGACGGGCCGAATGTCGCTTGCCGGATGTTTGCCAAAACCTTTCAGCGCGAGCCGGGGCAATGCGATGGCATGGTTGGGCGCTACAGCTCACACCTGGGCACGGTGATTGGTGATCAGTACCCGATGGATCACTTCGACATCATCAATCAGACCTTCGGCCTGGTCGGCAAAGGCGCCGAGCCGGTCAAGCTGTTTGTTGAGCATGCGCAACGGCTGCAGGCTGCAGGCCTTTAGACTTCGTTTAGCTTGACCCAGATGCCCTGATCATCCTCGCGGATAGCAAGCTCTTGCAGTGATTGCCCGGCGCAGGGGCCGGCGACGCATTCGCCGGATTCGATCAGAAACAGTGCGCCATGGGTGGCGCATTGGATCAGGCTGGCGCTGTGATCGAGAAACTGGTCGGGCAGCCATTCCAGCGGGATACCACGGTGCGGGCAGCGATTGCGATAGGCATACAGCTGGCCGTCCTTGCGCACGGCAAACAGCTTCTCTCCCGCTATTTCAAAGCCCCGGCTCTGACCTTCGGCCACTTCATCCGGTGCACACAAACGCAACATAGGAACCTCCCCGACAGGCCGGCATTATGCCGCCCTGGCAGGGAAGTGAAAGAGGAGGGCGCATCCTTGCGCCAAGTGGAACTCTTTTTCGCGGCTACTTGATAGCGCGGTAGACGTGTTGCTGGGTCAGATTTCCCAGACCAGATTGACGGCGGCGTGGCGGCCCGGCTGGCTGAAGCGGCCCAGGCTTGGGCTATTTTCGGTCAGACCGCGCACATCACCCCACTGCCAGTACTCTTTGTCGGTCAGGTTGAACAGGCCGGCATTCACGGCGAAGGCGTCGGTCATCTGCCACCAGCCGTTGAGGTCGAGTACGCCATAACCCGATGTCTCGGCGTGATTGGCGGTTTGGGTCATGTCGACGCGGGTTTTCGCCGCCACCAGGGTCCAGCTCAGCTCGCCACCAAACTTGCCGCTCGGCTCGCTGTAGCCCAGGCCGAATACACCCTTGAGCGGGTCGACACTGTTGATCGGCTGGCCTGTCCCTTCATCCTTGCCGCGGGCGTAAGCCAGGCTGCCACGGGCTTTCCAGCCGGCCGGAAGACCCAGTTGGTCGAGGAACAGCTCACCTTTGGCTTCCGCACCACGAATGGTCACGCGATCACGGTTGACGTACTGGAACTCGCCGAAGGGGAAACCCGGCACGCTGGAGGGCCGGCTGACCTGCTCAATAAAGTCGTCGTACTGGTTGTAGAACAGCGCCGCGCCAAAGCTGCCGATGGCGTACTGGCCGCGCAGGCCCAGTTCGAAGCTGTCGCTGGTTTCCGCCTTCAGGTTGGTATTGGCCAGGGTGCGGTACATGCCCGGATTGGCGAACTCGCCGAAGATCTCGATTGCCTGTGGCGCGCGGAAGCCTGCAGCGTACTGACCGTAGACGCTGTGGGCGTCGTCGAGCTGGTAGGTCACGCCAAACTTGGGCGACAGCGCCGAATCCTTGAAGTCGCTTGGGTTGCGCTCGGTGGCCTGGCTGTTGAGGTACTTATTGGTGACGTGTGGGCTCATCTCATAGTGGTCGTAGCGCAGGCCCGGTAGCAGGGTCCAACGGCCGATGCTGATGCTGTCCTGAGCAAACAGGGCGTATTCCTTGGTGGTCGGATCGGGGAAGTCGCTGGTGGGTAGAACAGGCGTGGTGACGCCGGTGGCCAGTACGGTCTCGCCGCCTTCGCGCAGATCCGCGTTCTTCAGGTGTTTGACGTCCAGACCATAGACCAGCGCATGTTCCGTGCTGCCGATGCTGAAGGCCTTGTCCAGCTTGGTGTTGAACGCCCAGAGCTTTTCTTCGTAGTACGAGTCACGTGTGCGGTAACGTGGCTGTCCGCCGACCACGCGGTCCTCGAACGTTTGCTGACGCGTCTGGCTGTCCTGGTAGCTGAGCTGGCTGTGGATCTGATCAACCAGCAGGGTGTCGAGTTGCTGGGTATGGGCGAGGGAATAGCGCTCACGATCAACCCGGTCTTCAGCATCCTGGGTACGGATGGTCGCGGTGTTGCTGTAGTTGCTCAGCACGCGGGTGTCGGTATCGTCCTGATAACGCTCGTAGGTCAGTTGCAGGCGGCCGCCGTCGCTGTAATCCCAACCGAATTTGCTCAGCAGGTTGTCGGTGCGGTAATCCAGTGGATTGGCCTGCTCGCGAGTTGCGCCTATACCACCCTGGCCGCTGTGGGTATCCGTGGCCTGGCCACTGCGCCGGCCCAGGTGTAGCAGGCCATCGACCTGACCCAGGCGCGCTGCGAAGGTGGCGCTGCGCTGCCAGCTGTCATCGCTGCCGTCATAGCCGGTTTTCAGGCGGGCGTAAGCGTCATCGCCTTCGTCCAGATAGTCGCCGGCATCCTTGGTCAGGAAGCTCACCGCGCCGCCAATTGCATCGCTGCCGTACAGCGAACTGGCTGGGCCACGGATGATCTCTACCTGCTTGACGGTGTCGAGGTCGACGTAATCGCGTTTGGCGTTAAGGAAACCGCCAAAGGAGAAAGCGTCCGGCATACCGACACCATCTACTTGGGTCAGTACACGGTTGCCGCCGATACCGCGGATGGTAAAGCCGGCCAGGCCGAAGCGATCACCGCTGCCACCCACCGACACGCCGGGTTCGTAGCGCACCAGATCCTTGATGTTCTTGATGTTCTGCTGGTCGATCTGCCGTTCGGTCTGTACCGACACGGTGCTCGGCACTTGGTCTAGGGTCTGTTCGGTGCGGGTTGCCGTGACGGTCACCGTATCGAACTGGTTCGGCGCTTTCTCGGCGCCAAGGGCCAGCGATGGGCTGAGTAACAGCAGGGCAAGCCAGGGGCGGCGGGCGAATGGAGGACTTCTGTGCATGGGGACTCCAGGGTCGTACAGGTGGCTTCTCTGGCCACCGGGTTGGCATCGGCGGCAAAGCTAAACGACATTGACATGCTAATGCAAATAATTATCAAATAGATTTAATTCGATTTGACTGGGTAATTGCATGTTGCGTTTGTCGCTGTTTCTGCTGCTGTCGCTGGTGCTGCATGCCGCCGGCTGGCTGCTGCATGGTGATGCGCAAGTGCCGGCGTTGAGTGCGGCGCAAACCCGTGAAGCGCCCCAGGTATTACGCCTGGCTGCAGTGTTGCAACAGGCCGCGCCGGCACCGGTCAAGCAGCCTGAGCAACCGCAACCGCAACCGCAACCGCAACCGCAACCGCAACGCCAGGCTGTAGTGCCTAGAAATGCGCCGGCGCCTAAGCCTGTCGTGCAGGCGCCAGTGGCCAAGCCAAAGCCAGCGGTAGTGGCACAGCCAACTCAAAACCAGCCCGTGCAAGCGCAGCCAACCGAGACAACCAGTCAGTCGGCAGCGTTGGTTGCAGCGGCTCAAACCGCGCCCGCAAAGCCGGTTGCCGCAACGCCGGCCGCTGAAGTGCTCAGCACTAAACCGAGCTTTCGCGAGCCGCCACGCCAGCCGAATTACCCGTCCCAGGCGCGGCGGCGTAATCAGCAGGGCGTGGTGCTGGTCGAGGTGCGTCTGGATGAGCGCGGCCAGCAGCGCAGCTTGAATCTGCTGCGTTCCTCGGGCGTGGACAGCCTTGATCGCGCCGCCCTGGAGGCGGTTGCCAAGTGGCGTTTTCGCCCTGAAACCAGCGGCGGCCAGGCCGTGCCTAGCCGCGTACAGATCCCTATTCAGTTCGCTTTGACGGCGAGCCGTTGATAAATCAGTGAGGAGTTTTCCATGAGCACACACGTCCAGCCTGTCGCGCCCACCAATGACCTGTATCTAGCCTGGCAGGTGCTGCGCAGCGAGCAGCCACGCCTGCGTGCCCGCGATGCCGCCGAACGCCTGGCCGTCAGCGAGGCCGAACTGGTGGCCAGCCGCCTCGATGTCGACACCGTGCGTCTGCAGCCGGATTGGGCGCAGCTGCTGCCGGCACTGGGTGAGCTGGGTTATGTGATGGCGCTGACCCGCAACGAGCATTGCGTGCATGAGCGCAAAGGCTATTACCGTGAGGTGACGGTGACCGCTAATGGCCAGATGGGCCTGGTGGTCTCGGCCGATATCGACCTGCGCCTGTTCCTCGGCGGCTGGGCCAGTGTGTTTGCCATCGAAGAGCAGACCGGCAAAGGCACCCAACGCAGCATTCAGGTGTTCGACCGTCAGGGCACTGCGGTGCACAAGGTCTTCCTCACCGAGGACAGCCAGCTAAGTGCCTGGGCGCCGCTGCTGGAGCGTTTGCGTATGGCTGAGCAGAGCGCCGAACTGGAGCTGATGCCTTTGCCCCAGGCGCAGCCGGCGCAAGCCGATGCCCAGGTGGATGTGAATGCCCTGCGCGTGGGTTGGTCGACCCTCAAGGACACTCACCACTTCTTTGCCCTGCTGAAAAAACACGGCACCACACGGACCCAGGCCCTGCGCCTGGCGGGGCGCGAATGGGCCGAGCCAGTGGATGTGCGCGAACTGCCGAAGCTGCTGGAGCAAGCCGGTATGCGCGAAGTGCCGATCATGGTGTTTGTCGGCAACCGTCACTGCATCCAGATTCACTCCGGTCCGGTGCGCAACCTGCGCTGGATGGACACCTGGTTCAACGTGCTCGATCCCGAGTTCAATCTGCACCTGCAGACCACTGGCGTGACCGAGCTGTGGCGGGTGCGCAAGCCGAGCAGCGATGGTGTGATCACCAGTTGGGAAGCCTTCGATGCCAATGGCGAGCTGGTGGTGCAGCTGTTCGGCGCGCGCAAGCCGGGGGTTGCCGAGCGTGAAGACTGGCGCGCCCTGGCCGAAAGCGCGCCAGCGCTGGAGTGCTGAGATGAGCCAGTGGTGGAGTGCGATGGGGCCGCTGGGTTGGCCGCTGGCACTGTGCTCGCTGCTGGCGCTGGCGCTGATACTTGAGCGCCTCAGCGTATTTCTGCGTTTACAGCCGCTGAGCACTGCCGCTGGGCGGGCCGCAGTCAGCGCTTGCCGTACCTGTGAGCGCGAGCACTGCAAGGGCCGTGCGCGCGGTTGGCGTTATGGCCTGGCGTTGTTGCTCAAACACAGCGCCTTGCCGGCGGTGCAGCGCGAAGAGCTGCTCGGCTGCTGGTTGCTGGAGGAACGCCAGCGCCTTAATCGCCAGCTGCGCTTGCTGCAGCTGATCGGCATGCTGGCACCCATGCTCGGCTTGCTCGGCACGGTGCTGGGCATGCTGGAAATGTTTGCCAATATCGCCGGGCAGGACAGCCCGGTAACCCCTGCGCTGCTCGCTGATGGGTTGTGGCAGGCGCTCTACACCACGGTGTGGGGCTTGCTGATCGCCATTCCGGCGCTGGCAGCCGGGCAGGGCTTTGCCTTGTGGGCTGAGCGCTATCTGGAGGGCGTGCAGGCGTTGCTCAATCGTTGCCAGCTGGCATTGGATGGCCTGGAGTTGGAACTGCCGAGTAATCAGCCGGCCGCGCAGTGGGTGTTGTCGTGATTCGTCTGCCGGCTGCCAGTAGCTCCCAGGGCAATCTGTTGCCCGATCTGACGCCGCTGCTCGACGTGATTTTTATCGTGCTGGTGTTCTTTCTGCTGACCGCGCAAACGCCGTTGCTGGAGCTGCCCCTGCAGTTGCCGCAGAGCCGTGAAGCGCTGCCTACAGCGAGTGCCGGCAGCGGCGAGCGCCTGCAAATACAGCTGTCCGCCGAAGGGAATTGGCGCTTTAACGGCACCCCGCAGACGGATTTCAGCGCGTTACGCACTGAGCTAAGAGCGGCCTTTGCCGCCGATAACGCAGCGGGCCTGGACCTGGCGCTGGATCGTCAGGCACCGCTGTCGGCATTTCTCGATCTGATGGCCTTGCTGCAGCAGCAGGGCATTCAGGACAGTCGCATTCTTCTAGAGGCCAATCATGAAACGCCTTAATACTCTGCTCGCCCTGGGCGCGAGCCTGTTGTCTTGTGCCTCAGTGATGGCCGCCGAACCCTTGCCGCAACGCTGGATCAGTTCCGGCGGCTCGCTCAGTGAATGGGTGGTGGCGCTGGGTGGTGAAAGCCGCCTGGTGGGAGTGGACAGCACCAGCCAGCATCCAGAGTCGCTGCGCGCGTTGCCGAGCATTGGTTATCAGCGGCAGCTGGCGGCTGAGGGCATGCTGACGCTGCGCCCGGATATGCTGATCGGCAGTGAGGAGATGGGCCCGCCGCCGGTGCTGGCGCAGTTGCGTGGCGCCGGTGTACGGGTGGAAATGCTCTCGGCCAAGGCGGATCTGAGCAGTTTGCAGGCCAGCCTGCAACGCATCGGCACCCTGCTGGGCGAGCCACAACGCGGCGATCAGGCCTTCGCGGCCTATCAACAGCGCTTGCAGCAGCAGGCCGACTGGCTGGTGATTGCGCAGCGTCAACAGGCGGCGCCGGGTGTGTTGCTGTTACTCGGGCATGCCGGTGGTAGCCCTATGGCGGGTGGTAAGGACACCTCGGCGGACTGGCTGATCGAGCGCGCCGGCGGGCGCAATCTGGCCAGTCACAGCGGTTTCAAGGCATTGTCCACCGAAGCCCTACTGGCGCTTGATCCCGAGGTGGTGATCATTGCTGATCGCAGCCTGTCCGGTGACGCCGCGCGTGAGGCGCTGCTGCAGCAAAACCCAGCGCTGGCGGCGACCCGGGCGGCGCGTAACCAGCGTTTGCTGATGCTCGACCCGACACTGCTGGTCGGTGGTCTCGGCCCGCGTTTGCCGGATGGGCTGGCGGCCTTGTCCGCAGCCTTTTATCCTGCCAGCCAACCTCTGGTCGCCGAAGCTAAGCCCACGCCATGAATCCTGTTATTCGACCGCGCTCACTGTTTATCGCACTGGGCCTGTTGCTGGCGCTCGCGCTCTGGTTATCCCTGGCGCTGGGGCCGGTCAGCCTGCCGCTGCTCGACACCCTCAAGGCGGCGCTGCGCCTGCTGGGCCTGGCGCAAGCGGGAGATGATCTGGCCCAGGCCGAACTGATCCTCGGGCAGATCCGCCTGCCGCGCACCTTACTCGGTCTGCTGGTCGGCGCGGTGCTGGCGCTGTGCGGGGTGGCGATGCAGGGGCTGTTTCGCAACCCGCTGGCCGATCCTGGGTTGATCGGCGTATCCAGCGGCGCGGCGCTCGGCGCGTCGATTGCAATTGTCGGTGGCGCGGCACTGGGTGGTTTGCCGGAAGCCTTTGCACCTTATCTATTGTCGTTGTTTGCCTTTATCGGCGGCCTTGGGGTGACGGCGCTGGTCTATCGCCTAGGCCGGCGTGATGGTGAAACCAATGTGGCGACCATGCTCCTGGCCGGTATCGCGCTGACGGCATTGGCCGGTGCGGCCATCGGCCTGTTTACCTACCTGGCCGACGACGCCACCTTGCGTACCCTGACGTTCTGGAACCTGGGCAGCCTCAATGGCGCCAGTTACGCGCGCCTGTGGCCGCTGCTGCTGGTGACGGCGGCAGTGGCGCTGTGGTTGCCAAGGCGGGCCAAGGCGCTGAATGCCATGCTGCTGGGCGAGTCCGAGGCGCGTCACCTGGGTTTTGCCGTGGAACGGGTCAAGGCCGAGCTGGTGTTCTGCACCGCCCTCGGTGTCGGCGCGGCTGTGGCTGCGGCAGGGATGATCGGCTTTATCGGCCTGGTGGTGCCGCATCTGGTGCGTCTGCTGGTGGGGCCGGATCATCGCGTGCTGTTGCCAGCCTCAGCCTTGGCGGGTGCCAGTCTGCTGCTGCTGGCGGATCTGGCGGCGCGGCTGGTGCTGGCGCCAGCGGAACTGCCGATCGGTATCGTCACGGCGCTGATTGGCGCGCCGTTCTTCCTTTATCTGTTGCTGCGGGGGCGTACCTGATGCTGCGCGCGGAAAATCTGGCGGTACAGCGCGGCCCGTGCACGGTGTTGGCGGATATCAACCTGGAGCTGCGGCCCGGCGAAGTGCTCGGCGTGCTGGGCCCCAATGGTGCAGGCAAGAGCACCTTGCTCGGTGCCTTGTGTGGCGAGTTGCAGCCGAGCCACGGCGACGTGTGGCTGGATCAGCGGCGGCTGCAGGACTGGCCCGGCAGCGAGCGCGCGCAACGCCTGGCGGTATTGCCGCAGACTTCGACGCTGAACTTCGCCTTTCGCGTGGAAGAAGTGGTCGGTATGGGCCGTTTGCCCCACGCCAGCGGGCGTGTGCGTGATGCGCAGATCATCAAGCAGGCGCTGGAGGCAGCCGATGCCTTGCACCTGGCCGGGCGCAGTTACCTGGCGTTATCCGGCGGCGAGCGTCAGCGCGTGCATTTGGCGCGGGTGCTGGCGCAGCTCTGGCCAGGTGGGGAAGGGCAAATGCTGTTGCTCGATGAGCCCACCTCGATGCTCGATCCACTGCATCAGCACACCACGCTGCAGGCCACCCGCGCCTTTGTCGATCAGGGTGCCGCTGTGCTGGTGATCCTCCACGATCTTAATCTGGCCGCGCGTTACTGCGACCGCTTGTTGCTGCTGGAACGCGGCCGCCCCCATGCGCTCGGTAGCCCTGAGGAAGTCTTGCGTGCTGAGCCTCTGCAAGCCGTGTTCGGTCTCGAAGTGCTGGTGCAGCGGCATCCGGAACGGGGTCATCCTTTAATCGTTGCTCGCTAAGGTTGTGTTTATGCGTATTGCATTACTGCTGGTGTTGGCGCTGTTGAGCGCCTGTCAGGCCTCGCTACCGGCTTTACCTGCTTGGCAAAGCCCGCAAGGTTTGCAGCATCCTGAGCTGGGGCAGATTGTCGAGTTGCGCACCGGTGCGCGGCTTACCCCGGCGCAGCTGCTGGAACGTCTGACTGCTGCGCCCAAGGTGCTGGTCGGCGAGCGGCATGACAATCCCGATCACCATGCGCTGCAGCTCTGGCTGTTGCGCGCGCTGGCAGCGCAGCGGCCGCAAGGTAGCCTGCTGCTGGAAATGCTGACGCCGGATCAGCAGGCCAAGGTCGATCAGGTGCGTGCTGCTATCGCGGCCGGGCAGGCGCCGCAGGACATGCTCAGCGCCCTGGCCTGGCAGCCGGGCTGGGCCTGGTCGCTCTACGGGCCGCTGGTGCAGCATGCGCTGCGTCAGCCTTATCCGTTACTGGCGGCCAACCTTGAGCGCCGCGAGATCATGCAGATATACGCCGAAGTGCCGCTGCTACAAGGCCAGGCCTCAACGGCGCAGCCGGTGCGTGAGGCGTTGTTCCAGCAGATTCGCCAGTCGCATTGCAACCTACTGCCGGACAGTCAGTTGCCCGCGATGCTCGCCGTGCAGCAACAGCGGGATCGGCGCATGGCCGAAGCCTTGCTGGCTGCGCCGACGCCAAGTCTGCTGTTTGCTGGCGCCTTCCATGTGCGCCGTGAGCTGGGTGTGCCGTTGCATCTGCAGGATTTAGGCACTGCTGAAGGCGTGCAGGTGTTAATTCTGGCGGAGGTTGGCAGCCAGGTTGCTGCCGAGTCGGCCGATTACGTCTGGTACACCCCGGCGCAACCTGAGCAGGACCACTGCGCAAAACTGCGACCCTAGCCCGACTTGCCTGCGGCTGAGCAGGTAGTCTGCGGTTTTCACCGGAGACTGCCGATGCCAGCCGCTGCCCACGCCCTGCTTACCCGCTACTTCAACTCCCTCAACGAACGCGACAGCCGCGCCTGCCTGGCCCTGCTCAGTGACGATGTGCTGCTGGATATCAACCAGGGCCCGCGCGAGCAGGGTGTACAAGCTTTTGCCGACTACCTGGAACGCACCCAGCGCTGCTACCGCGAAAGCATCGATAACCTGCAGATCCTCACCGAGCCAAGCGGGCAGCGCGCCGCCTGCGAATTCACCCTGAGTGGCGAATACCTGAGCACCGATGATGGTCTGCCAGATGCCTGTGGCCAGAGCTATCAACTGACGGCGGCGAGCTTCTTCGAGATTCGTGACGGCAAGATCTGCCGGGTCAGCCAACACTTCAATCTGCCGGAGTGGTTGGCGCAGGTCGATTTCTAAAGGCTGCTGAGCGTACTTTTTGACAGGCAAAAAAAGACCCGGCAAGAGCCGGGTCAATAACCGTGATTAGCCTGATGAGGAGATAATCTGAAGAGGCCGACTGAAGGTCTCTTAAGCTTATCGGCTGATCTCGCGACCAGTTGCGGTAATAATAACAATTCTCATTTTCAAGTCAACACCTCCAAGCAAACTTTTTTATCGATCTGCCGGCGACCTGTTCGGCCGATAAACAAACAACCCGACACAAGGTCGGGTTGTTGAGGCCGCAAGCCGGTTTCAGGACGCTTCGGTCGGCAGGCGCAGTTGGGTGACTTCCTTGTTCAGCAGGTCGATGCGCTTGGCCATGCTCTCGATCAGGCTGTGGGCAATCCGCGGGTTGCTCTGCATCAGACTGAGGAATTGCTCCTTGGGGATGACCATTACGGTGCACGGCTCGCTCGCCAGCACGGTGGCGCTGCGCTTCTCGCGAGTGAACACGGCCATGGCGCCGAAGATTTCATCCTTCTGCACATCGCCGACCTTGTGCCCATCGACATAGGCCTCGGCATGGCCTTCGATAATGATAAAGACGTTGTCGGCGACATCACCCTGATGGATCAGCTCTTCACCCGCAGCAAAGTGCTGGAAGCCGGTGGAGGGGCGAATTTCTGGCTGTTTCAAGCGCGCCAGAGCGTCGGACAGCAGGGCGGTATGACCGATCAGGTACTGGATAAACAGTTCCTGGCGCTGTTCGCTGGCATAGATGTGCTTGAACACATCACTGCGCGAATAGGGGATCAGGCTCAGCTGTTCTTCGCTGCTGTAACGGCAGCTGGGCATGTCCAGGCCCTGGCGCAGGCCAACCAGGTCGCCTTCCTGTAGATAAAACAGCGGACGTTCATCGACCACGGCATGCAGCAGGCCATTTTCAATGATGAATAGCTGATTGCCCGGCAGCACCTTGGCCAGGTCTTCTGCACGTTCAAGCTGTAGTGGCGATCCAGCAGGTGCAAGCCCATCGAGCAATTGAGTGGGGATGCTTTGTAGTCGGTTGATCAGCTGATCGGCGTAAGCCGGTTGCTCCCCGAGTAAATACATGAGCGAATTTCCTTGAACTGGCTGGGCATACTAAACCGCACGAACGTCCCTAAAACAATAGTTGCCAGCGCGCTTCAGGTAAATCAAAAGCCTGAGAGGTTGTGAGCTAGCTCTTGTTGTGGGGTGAACTTTCATCGAGCTGGCCGTTCAGTTCGGCTTTATGCCCGGGTGGCAGCTCGTTCCAATGCACGTCCAGCAGTGCGCCTTCAATTGCATACAGCAGCACCTTGGATGCCCTGAAGCCCCGTGCGCGTACCGCGCGATAAGCACTGACCGCGCCCAGTCGGCGCAGGTCATTGGCGCTGTGGATACCGACTGCGTGTAACCACTGGGCCGAGGTTTTGCCGAGGTTCTTCAGGTGTTGCAGTTCATCGTTCATCAAGCCTCCTTGCGCTGCTGGGCAGTCGTGCGGATGGAGTCAGTTTGGCGTGCCTGCCAGAAAGTGTAGCGGCCAGCGAACAAAGCGTGGCTGTTTGGCATCACCCCAGGCCTGGCGCAGTTTTGGCTGCAGTTGCCGCAGTGGATCGACGCCGTTTTGCTGCTCGTAACGCTGCACCGCTGACCAGGTGCGCAGGTAGCCCAGCAGCTGTTCCAGCGACCAGCTGATTTCCATAGCCGAGGCGGGCGGGGCAAGTGGGGTAAAGGGATTGTCGATATCACGGTAGCCGGCATCGACACTGGCGCGGCCCAGCGGCCAGTAACCGCCGAGGGTATTCCAGTAAAACTCGTCGATCAGCGCGTCCAGCTCATCGTCGATGCGCATCAAGCTGTAACACCAGGCACAGAACACGCCGCCAGGCTTTAGCAGGCGGCGTACTTCGGCAAAGAACGCCGGTGTGGCAAACCAGTGCAGGGCCTGCGCCACCACGATCAGGTCCAGGCTCTGGCTGGACAGGGGCTGCGTCTGCGCCTCGGCGACGAACAACTGCAGGCCAGGTTGATCCACGCCGGCCTGCAATTGTTCCAGGCTGGCATCGCAGGCCAGCACCTGTTTGAAGTGCGCGCGCAGCGGATGGCTGGCCTGGCCATTGCCGCAGGCAATATCCAGCGCCCGCTGGCGTTCCGCGCATTGCGCGGCCAGCCAGGCAAACAGGCTCTCTGGGTAATGCGGGCGGAAGCTGGCGTAGGCATCTGCTCGGGCGCCGAACAGTTGGCTGACGTGGTTACCGCTCAACGGGTGTTGTAGCGCAGGCGGGTGCCGAAATTCACCGACATCAGAATCTCGTCAGCCGTCAGCTCGACCGGGAAGTAGGCCCCGGAAATCTGCGCGTGGGCCAGGCTGGCCCCTTCGAGCTGGGCATTGCGCAGGTCAAGACCGCGCAGGTCGGTGCCGCGAAAGTAGGCGTTGGTGAAGTTGATGCCCTCGGCATTCAGGGCGCGCAGGTCAATGCCGCGAAAGTCGCCGCCGCTTAGGTCAACGACCGTGTCTTTGGGCTTTTGCGCATTGAAGGCAGAAATTTGTTCGTTATGGATCAGGCTATACAGCGGGCTATCCAGTTGTCGGGGCTGGCTCATGGTGCATCTCCTTATGGACTCACCGCCAGTATAGAAGCCGCGGCGCGCTCTGCTCGCGCCGCAACTCTGTTGCCCGTTTACGTATTACAGACCTGTCAGGCGCTGGCGAATGCGTGCGATCAAGGTATCCAGGCTGGCGCTTTCGTGGGTGTCGACGCGTTTGCTGTGCAGCAGTTCATCGTCACTCAAAGCTTCGCGGCTGGCTTGTTGGGCACGTACGACGTCCATGGTGGCGTCAGACGGGTCGCTGCCGGCGACTTTGCGTTGCTCCAGCCAGCTGGCGATCACTTCGTCCGGGGCGCTGCATTCCAGAATCAGGAAGGGCGCGCCGCAGGCTTCGGCAACCTGGCTGGCCGCTTCGCGCTGCGCCTGCTTGAGGTAGGTGGCGTCGATGACTACCGGGAAGCCGGCATGCAGGGCCGCTTCGGCGAGCTGGTGCAGGCGCTGGTATGTGGCGTCGCTGGCGTCCTGGGTGTAGATACCGGCGCTGAGCTTGCCGAGGTCAGCATCCTTCTGCTCGCCGAACAGGCGTTTGCGCTCTACATCCGAACGCAGACGAATAGCGCCCAGTGCCTCGACCAGGCGCATGGCCACATGGCTTTTGCCTACAGCAGAAACACCGTGGGTAATGGCCAGGAAATTGGAGGGGATGGCGCTGTAGCTTTCCGCCAGGTTGGCGTAGTTGCGGTATTGGCGCAGGGTCACGGCTTTTTGCACGGCATCGGTCTGATGCGCCAGGCTGAACAGCGCGACCTTGGCGCGTACCAGGGCGCGGTAGGCCTTGTAGAAATTCAGCAGTTCCAGAGCGGCGTAATCACCGGTGTGCTCCAGCCAGCCATTGACGAAGCGCCAGGCATGGGCCTTGAGGCCGCGGTCTTCCAAGTCCATGGCGAGGAAGGCGGCGTCCGAGGCGATATCGATCAGACGGAACGGCTCGTTGAACTCGATACAGTCGAACAGCACCACCTGATCGTCCAGCAGGGTGGCGTTGCCCAGGTGGATGTCGCCGTGGCATTCGCGAATCGAGCCATTGGCCGCGCGTGCGGCCAGCAGCGGTTCAAGTCGCGTGCAGTTGGCTTCGGTCCAAGCCTCCAGGGCTTCCAGCTGCTGCAGGTCGGCCGCGTCACTGAGCATCGGGCGGATCTGTTCGAAGTTCTGCCGCATCGGCGCGACAATTGCCTCGGGTGTGCACAATTCATGGCTGGCCGCGACCGCTGGGGTCGAGCCGTGGAAGTCGGCAATCTGTTTGGCCAGGGCGTCGATATGCGCCTCGCTCAGTTCGCCGCGTGCCTGCACGTCACTGAGCAGCTGGCTTTGCGGGAATTGGCGCATTTTCAGCGCGTATTCGATGGCTGGACCAGTACCGCCCAGTTGCGGGGCATCGACGCTGCCAGTGATTGGCAGCACTTCCAGATAAAGGCCCTGGGTCAGGCGCTGGTTGAGGCGCAGTTCTTCTTTGCAGAAGTGTTCACGTGCGCTCAGCTCGGTGAAATCAAGAAAGCCGAAGTTCACCGGTTTCTTGAGCTTGTAGGCGAAGGGGCCGGTGAGCACCACCCAGGAAATATGGGTTTCGATAACCTGGAACTGCTCCACAGGATGAGGGTAGAGGGCCGGGTTCTGCAGTGCGGCGATCAGAGCTTGGCTCACGGGCGATCCTTGGCGTTGTACTGAATAAGAGGCGGCCATTATGGCCGCTCAACGCCAGTCTGCAAACCGCTGCGCTGGTCTGCTGGCAAGTGGGCAAAGTGCGTATAATGCCGCGCCATGACTCGTACCCGATCTTCTCGTCCCCGTTCTAAACGCCGTTCCGGCGGTATGCGCCCCTGGTTAGGCTGGGCTATCAAGCTCGGCCTGGTTGGCTTGGTGGTGATCGCCGTGTTTGCGGTTTACCTCGATGCAGTGGTGCAGGAGAAGTTCTCCGGCAAGCGCTGGACTGTGCCCGCCAAGGTCTATGCCAGACCGCTGGAGCTGTTTGTTGGGCAAAAACTGGCCAAGGATGACTTCCTCAAGGAGCTGGATGCCCTGGGTTATCGCCGCGAAAGCGTAGTGGCCGGCCCTGGCGGTGTTTCGGTCGCCGGCAACAATATCGAGCTGCATTCACGCGGTTTTCAGTTCTACGAAAGTGTTGAACCATCGCAACGCGTACGTGTGCGCTTCTCTGGTGATTACGTTGCCGGCCTGACTCAGGCGGGCGGCGGCAACCTTGCAGTGGCGCGGCTTGAACCGTTGCTGATTGGCGGCTTGTACCCGGCGCACCAGGAAGACCGTGTGCTGATCAAGCTGGAGCAGGTGCCGCCGTATCTGGTGGAAACCCTGGTGGCGATTGAAGACCGCGAGTTCTTCAACCACTTTGGCGTTTCGCCCAAGGGTGTAGCCCGCGCGGTGTGGATCAACGCCACTGCCGGTCAGCTGCGCCAGGGCGGCAGTACCTTGACTCAGCAGTTGGTGAAGAACTTCTACCTGACCAACGAGCGCACCCTGGCCCGTAAAGCCACCGAAGCCATGATGGCGGTGCTGCTGGAGCTGCATTACGAGAAGAAGGACATTCTTGAGGCCTATCTCAATGAAGTGTTTCTCGGGCAGGACGGTCAGCGTGCGGTTCACGGTTTTGGCCTGGCCAGCCAGTATTTCTTCAGTCAGCCACTGTCCGAATTGAAGCTTGATCAGGTGGCGCTCTTGGTGGGTATGGTCAAGGGGCCGACCTACTACAATCCGCGCCGCAACCCCGAGCGTGCGCTGGAACGACGTAACCTGGTGCTCGATGTACTGGCCGCCCAGGGCGTGGCCAGCACGGAAGAAGTGGAAGCGGCAAAACAGAAACCGTTGGGCATTACCCAGCGCGGTACCTTGGCGGACAGCTCGTTCCCAGCCTTCCTTGATCTGGTCAAGCGCCAGCTGCGCGAGGACTACCAGGAGCAGGACCTGACCGAAGAGGGCCTGCGCATCTTCACCAGCTTCGATCCGATCATGCAGCTCAAGGCCGAAAGCGCCTTGGCCGACACCCTGAAACGCCTGTCCGGGCGCAAAGGGGTTGATCAGGTCGAAGCCGGGATGGTGGTGACCAGTCCGGAAAGTGGTGAGGTGCAGGCCATTATTGGTAGCCGCCAGCCGCGCTTTGCCGGCTTCAACCGCGCGCTGGATGCGGTACGGCCGATTGGTTCGCTGATCAAGCCGGCGATTTACTTGACCGCGTTGGAACGTCCCAGCCAGTACACCTTGACCAGTTTGCTGGAAGATCAGCCGTTCTCCATCAAGGGTCAGGACGGTCAGGTCTGGAGCCCGCAGAACTACGACCGCAAGGCCCATGGCACGATTTACCTGTACCAGGGCCTGGTCAACTCCTACAACCTGTCGACTGCCAAGCTCGGCTTGGAACTCGGCGTGCCAGAAGTGCTGAAGACCCTCAATCGATTGGGTGTCGAGCAGCAGTGGCCGGCGTATCCGTCGATGCTGCTCGGCGCTGGTGGGCTGAGCCCGATGAACGTAGCGAACATGTACCAGACCTTGGCCAATGGTGGCTTCAATACGCCGTTGCGCGGTATTCGTGCGGTATTGACGGCCGAGGGCGAGCCGCTCAAACGTTATCCATTCCAGATTCAGCAGCGTTTCGACAGCGGCGCTATCTACCTGCTGCAGAACGCCATGCAGCGCACGATGTCAGAAGGCACAGGGCGTTCGGTCTACAGCCAGCTGCCGCGCTCCCTGGCCCTGGCCGGCAAGACCGGCACCAGTAACGACTCGCGCGACAGCTGGTTTGCCGGCTTCAGCCAGGATGTGCTGGCAGTGGTCTGGTTAGGTCGTGATGATAACGGCCCGACGCCGCTGACCGGTGCGACCGGTGCGCTGCAGGTGTGGACTGACTTTATGCGCAAGGCCGACCCGCTGCCGCTGGATATGCCAGTGCCGGACAACGTGGTGCAAGCCTGGGTGGATGCCAGCAGCGGCCAGGGCACTGACCCGAGTTGTCCGAATGCAGTACAGATGCCGTATATTCGCGGCAGCCAACCCGTCGCCGGGCCGGCCTGTGGTATTCAGGCGCCGGTCAATGAAGTGATGGATTGGGTACGCGGCTGGTTGGATTAAGTTAAAGAGGGTGTGACGTGAATAAGTGGTTGATTCCAGCTGTAACGGCTTCGTTGTTGTTGGCCGGCTGTAGCAGCGTGCCGCGCGGCTCGATTCCGGTAGTTGAAGGCGGTACTGCGGTAGCCGGCGCGCAGTCGGGTACGCCAGGCGGTTATGGTGCGCCCGCTGCACAGCCTCAGGCCCTGCCGGAAGACTCTGGTGTGGTAGTGATGGTGCCGGGTGGTGGCGGGAGTTCCGCGCCGATTCAGTCGTTCCCGGCAAGCAATGCGCCGCTGGATATTGGCAGCACGACCCAGCCGTGGAGCGCTACGCCGCCTGCCACCACTCAAGGCGGCTATGTCGCGCCGGCACCCAGTGGCATCCCAAGTGGTGGTTTGGCCATGGATGAGCAGCTGGATGGTCCGGTTCTGGCCTTGTTGACGACGGCTCAGCAGCAGCAGGGTGGTGGTGATCTGAATGGCGCCGCCTCTAGTCTGGAGCGCGCTCAGCGTATTGCACCGCGTGAACCACAGGTGCTCTATAAGCTTGCCGAAGTACGTTTGGCTCAAGGCGATGCGGCCCAGGCTGAGCAGTTTGCCCGGCGTGGTCTGAGCTATGCCAACGGCCGCCCGGCCTTGCAGGCCAGTCTGTGGAACCTGATCGCCCAAGCGCGCGAGCGCCAAGGTGATGCTGCGGGTGCCGCCCAGGCCCGTGAACAGGCGCGAGTCAGCCTCTGATGGATGCGCGCGTACCTGTGGTGGCGGAGCAGCTGTTGCTGATCGAGCGAGAGCTGCGCGTGCAAGGTTGGTGGGATGCGCAGGCGCCTAGTGCGCAGGCGCTATCCAGTCAGCAGCCGTTCTGTGTCGATACGCTGGCGTTCGAACAGTGGCTGCAGTGGATATTTCTACCGAGGATGAAGCAGATGCTGGAAGCAGGGGCCGCATTGCCCAGTGTTTCCGGGATTCAGCCGATGGCCGAGCAGGTGTATGGCGGTCAGGCCAAAAAAGCCAGGACGCTGATCAAACTGCTGGGTGAATTTGATCAGCTGATTGTTGGCGCGACCTGAGTCGCGCCGACGGGCTTATTTGCAGTTTTCGGCAATCGCCTTCTGCGCTTCGCTGATACGGCTCTGGCGCTCTTCTTCGCTTAGGCGACGTACTTCACCGTCTACATCCACGCGTACCCGCGGGTTGTTTTCCAGTTGCGAAAGGTTGGTGCGCACATCTGCGCAGTACTTCTTGCGCTCCACTTCTTTGGCGGCAACCTCCTGTTTGACCTTTTCATCGATGGCTGCCTGCTCGGGGTCGGCGATGCTTTCGAAGGTCGGCGCCGCTTTCTTCTCTTCTGCGACGACAGGTTTTGGCGGCGGTGTTGCGGTGTTGATGCTGGTGGCGTCTTGGCCTTGTGGCGGCTGTGCGCTGAAGTGCGTTACGCCTTGGGCGTCGACCCACTTGTAAACCTGGCTGGCCATGGCGGTAGCGCTCATGGCGAGCAGCAAGCTGCTGGTGATGATCATGCGGCGCATGCGGTTTCCTTATATTGAGCTGCGGTGCCTGCTGACTACTATAACCAAAATGTTCGAATCGTCATCCTGCGCTGCGTCACAGCAGAAGATTGCAGATTCAATCACGGATTGCTTGACTTGGCAGCGCTGAATCCGAACAATTCCACGCTCGCTGTAGTGGAGTCCGCCGCAAGCAGGCTTTAGCTCAGTAGACATGAGGTGCACACCCGCGCCGACCTGTTACACCCGCAACGCGTTACCTCGCGCTGGGTGGGAAGACCCCGCAACACTTTGGGGCATTCCCAATACTTGCTCAGTTGTAGCTGACGTAGTCGGCGACCACCGTCGCTCATGCTCTGCTGACAGTAAACCTATCTTAGGCCGTCCTCCTTGTTGGGCGGTTTTCTGGCGTTTTAGAGGTGAACAACGTGGAGCTTTTATCCGGCGCTGAAATGGTCGTCCGCTTTTTGCGTGACGAAGGCGTTAAGAACATCTATGGGTACCCGGGCGGTGCTCTTCTACACATCTACGATGCCCTGTTCAAAGAGCCGGAAGTGCAGCACATCCTGGTTCGTCATGAACAAGCGGCAACCCATATGGCTGACGGCTATGCCCGTGCCACCGGTAAAGCCGGTGTGGTGCTGGTAACCTCTGGCCCTGGCGCAACCAATGCCATCACCGGTATTGCCACCGCCTATATGGACTCTATTCCGATGGTGGTGTTGTCTGGCCAGGTGCCAAGCACCATGGTCGGCACCGATGCCTTCCAGGAAACCGACATGATCGGTATCTCGCGGCCAATCGTGAAGCACAGCTTTATGATCAAGCACGCCTCGGAGATCCCGGAAGTCCTGAAGAAAGCCTTCTATCTGGCGCAATCCGGCCGTCCAGGCCCGGTGGTCGTGGATATTCCGAAGGACATGACCAACCCGGCGGAGAAGTTCGAGTACGTCTATCCGAAGAAGGTCAAGCTGCGCTCCTACAGCCCGGCTCTGCGTGGTCACTCCGGGCAGATCCGCAAGGCGGCGGAACTGCTGCTGACGGCCAAGCGTCCAGTCATCTATTCCGGTGGTGGCGTGATCATGGGCGGTGCTGCAGCGCCGCTGACTGAGCTGGCGCAGATGCTCAACCTGCCAGTTACCAACACCCTGATGGGCTTGGGCGGCTATCCAGGCACCGATCGCCAGTTCCTCGGCATGCTCGGTATGCACGGCAGCTACACCGCCAACCTGGCGATGCACCACGCCGATGTGATCCTGGCGGTGGGCGCGCGCTTCGATGACCGGGTGATCAACGGCGCGAGCAAGTTCTGCCCGAACGCCAAGATCATTCACGTCGATATCGACCCGGCTTCCATCTCCAAGACCATCAAGGCCGATATCCCAATCGTCGGCCCGGTTGATAGTGTTATGACCGAGATGGTCGCGATCCTTAAAGAAATCGGCGAGCAGTTGAACAAGGATGCCCTGGCGAGCTGGTGGAAGCAGATCGAAGAGTGGCGTGGTGGTCGCATCATGTTCCCTTACGACAAGGGCGACGGCAGCATCATCAAGCCGCAGACCGTAATTGAGACGCTGTCCGAAGTTACCGGTGGCGACGCGTTCGTGACCTCCGACGTTGGTCAGCATCAGATGTTCGCAGCCCAGTACTACCGCTTCAACAAGCCGAACCGTTGGATCAACTCCGGCGGTCTGGGCACCATGGGCTTTGGTTTCCCTGCTGCCATGGGCGTCAAGCTGAGCTTCCCGGATGACGAGGTCGCCTGCGTAACCGGTGAAGGCAGTATCCAGATGAACATTCAGGAGCTGTCGACCTGCCTGCAGTACGGTTTGCCGGTGAAAATCGTCAACCTTAACAACGGTGCGCTGGGTATGGTGCGCCAGTGGCAGGACATGAACTACGGTAGCCGTCACTCGCATTCCTATATGGAATCGTTGCCGGACTTCGTCAAGCTGGCCGAGGCCTATGGCCATGTCGGCATGCGCATCACTGATCTGAAGGATCTAAAACCGAAGATGGAGGAGGCCTTCGCGATGAAGGATCGCCTGGTGTTCCTCGATATCCAGGTTGATACCAGTGAGCACGTCTATCCGATGCAGATCAAAGACGGTGCAATGCGCGATATGTGGCTGAGCAAGACGGAGCGTACCTAATCATGCGACACATTATTTCCCTGCTGCTGGAAAACGAGCCCGGCGCATTGTCCCGCGTGGTCGGTCTGTTCTCGCAGCGCAACTACAACATCGAAAGCCTGACTGTGGCGCCGACCGAAGACCCGACCCTGTCGCGTCTGACGCTGACCACTGTGGGTCATGATGAAGTCATCGAGCAGATCACCAAAAACCTCAACAAGCTGGTTGAAGTGGTCAAACTGGTCGATCTGTCGGAAAGCGCTCACGTCGAGCGCGAGCTGATGTTGGTCAAGGTCAAGGCGACTGGTGCTCAACGTGCTGAAGTCAAACGTACCACCGACATCTTCCGTGGGCAGATCGTCGATGTGACCAGCAGCGTCTACACCATTCAGCTTGCCGGCACGAGCGACAAGCTGGACAGCTTTATCCAGGCCATCGGCACCGCGTCGATTCTGGAAACCGTACGCAGTGGTGTGACCGGTATTGCTCGTGGCGACAAGGTGCTGAGCATCTGATTACGTTGTACTGATAAAACCAAAAGCCCTCGGGGGATATCTCCTGAGGGCTTTTTGCGTTTCTGGGGTGGCACGTAGTAGGTTAGCGTTGGCGATTCCAGAAAGCGTTAATGAGCGGATCTTTAAGGCGCTTCTCCAGCGCGAACAGGCCGATGTCGTAGGCAGTTAGCGGTGGCTGAATATCGTAGATGCGGATGCGTGCGGTCAGTGGGCTGTTATCGAGAACGATCTGCGGGACTACGCCAATGCCAAAGCCCAGGCTCACCATGCTGACGATGGCTTCATTGCCGCTCACCTGGGCATAAATGCGTGGTTTGATGTTGTGGCTCTTCAGCCATAGATCGGTGCGGGTACGGGCGAGGCCTTCTTCCGAGAGGATCATCGGCACATCCCGCCAGCTCTCCGCTGTGGGATGTCTAAGCTGTTCTTCGCTTAATAGCTGCGGTGACTGCGGGCCGATAAAGCACAGCGCTGAACGGGCTATCGGTTGAAATTCGATGCCGGCCGGCAAGCTGTCAGGGCGGGCGCCAATGGCCAGATCTTCCAGTCCTTCTTGCACACGTTCTACGGCCTTGGCCGGGTCGCCAGTATGCAGCTTCATTTCAATGCGTGGGTAGTCCTGGCGAAAGCTGCTCAAGATGTCATAGAGGAAGCTGTAGCTGGCCGTTACCGAGCAATACAGGGAAAGCTCGCCGTGGAGGATCAACTGATCCTGCTTGAAGGTCTGGCGGATGGCTTGCCAACCGTTGATAACTTCGCTGGCATACTCGCGAAACTGTTGTCCCTCGCGGGTCAGGCGCACTGAGCGGTTGTCGCGCAGAAACAGTGGCGCGCCCAGTTCGTCCTCAAGCTGTTTGATGCTACGGCTGAGCGCGGAAGGGCTGACGTGTTGCTCACGGCTGGTTTTACCGAAGTGCAGGTTGTCGGCCAAAGAGAGAAAAAGCCTGAGTGCGTGACTATCCATGATTATTTCAATTATCGGCATGTTGTGTTGCAAATATATCATTTTACGCAATGGGGCGGATCACTTAAGGTGTCTTCGTCGCGGTGCATGCACCCCATCCTTTTTCGATTAAAAGAGCCAAGAACATGAAAGTTTATTACGACAAAGACTGTGACCTCTCGATCATCCAGGGTAAGAAAGTTGCCATCATCGGCTACGGTTCCCAGGGCCACGCTCAGGCGTGCAACCTGAAAGATTCTGGCGTTGACGTGACTGTTGGCCTGCGTAAAGGCTCGGCCACTGTTGCCAAGGCTGAGGCCCACGGCCTGAAAGTGACTGACGTTGCTTCCGCTGTTGCTGCTGCCGACCTGGTCATGATCCTGACCCCGGACGAGTTCCAGTCCTCGCTGTACAAGAACGAAATCGAGCCGAACATCAAGAAAGGCGCCACCCTGGCCTTCTCCCACGGCTTCGCGATCCACTACAACCAGGTTGTACCGCGCGCGGACCTCGACGTGATCATGATCGCGCCAAAAGCGCCGGGTCACACCGTACGTTCCGAATTCGTCAAAGGCGGTGGTATCCCTGACCTGATCGCGATCTATCAGGACGCTTCCGGCAACGCCAAGAATGTTGCCCTGTCCTACGCCGCTGGCGTGGGTGGCGGTCGTACCGGCATCATCGAAACCACTTTCAAGGATGAAACCGAAACCGACCTGTTCGGCGAGCAGGCTGTCCTGTGTGGCGGTACCGTTGAGCTGGTCAAAGCCGGTTTCGAAACCCTGGTTGAAGCGGGCTACGCGCCGGAAATGGCTTACTTCGAGTGCCTGCACGAACTTAAGCTGATCGTTGACCTCATGTACGAAGGCGGTATCGCCAACATGAACTACTCGATCTCCAACAACGCCGAATACGGCGAGTACGTGACCGGTCCGGAAGTCATCAACGCCGAATCCCGTCAGGCTATGCGCAATGCTCTGAAGCGCATCCAGGACGGCGAATACGCCAAGATGTTCATCAGCGAAGGCGCAACCGGCTACCCTTCGATGACCGCCAAGCGTCGTAACAACGCTGCACACGGTATCGAAATCATCGGTGAGCAACTGCGCTCCATGATGCCGTGGATTGGCGCCAACAAAATCGTCGATAAAGCCAAGAACTAAGGTTTTGTGACGTAAGAAAAAACGCGGCCAAGGCCGCGTTTTTTCATGGTGCGGCAAGGCTTCTGGTATAAAGCCTGAGTGTTGCATGGGTGCTGGCGTGAACCCTGATCGTCAGCGTCTGTCGAAATTCTCCAAATCCGTTGCAAGGTGTTGTTCATGAATGAACGTCCAGATGAGCCGCAGTCTCCCGCCGACGCCGAAAGTTTGCTGCCAATCGATGAGCATATAGAAGAGGGGCATGACGCCGAAGGGCGCAAGGTCCGTCATCGCGGTATTTATCTGCTGCCCAACCTATTTACCACGGCCAACCTGTTTGCCGGGTTCTACGCCATCATCAATGCCATGAACGGTAACTTCTATGTGGCGGCAGCCGCGGTGTTTGTTGCCATGGTGCTGGATGGTCTCGATGGGCGCGTGGCGCGCCTGACCAATACTCAGAGTGCTTTTGGTGCCGAGTACGACTCGCTGTCCGATATGGTCGCCTTTGGTGTCGCGCCTGCCTTGCTCGCGTTTGAGTGGGCGCTGGGTAGCATGGGCAAGGTCGGCTGGATGGTGGCCTTCATCTATGTAGCCGGTGCCGCGCTGCGTTTGGCGCGTTTCAATACGCAGATCGGCAGCGTCGATAAACGCTACTTTATCGGTCTGGCTAGCCCGGCTGCTGCGGGTGTGGTGGCGGGTACGGTGTGGGCCTTCAGTGATTTCGGTATCAAAGGCTCGAACATGGCCTTTGTGGTTGCCATTCTGGTAGCCGCTGCTGGCATGCTGATGGTCAGCAATATCAAATACAACAGCTTCAAGGATCTGGACCTGAAAGGGCGTGTGCCTTTTGTGGCGATCCTGGCGGTGGTGCTGGTGTTTGCGGTAGTGTTCAGCGATCCGCCGCGAATTCTGCTGATCATCTTCCTGGCTTACGCGGCTTCGGGGCCGATTCAGTACCTGCTGCGCCTGCGTCGCGGTAAAAGCGCCTAGTTACTGCGCGGAGGGTTCGACAAAGCCGTTGAAGCGTCAGCTTCAACGGCTTTGTCGTTTCTGCAGGCGGCGCGCAGGTGGTGGGGGCTGCAGCCCTTGATTTCGTGGCTATTGAAACAAAAGCATAACAATCGATTGACCTTCGTTCGGCAGTCCCTATAATGCGCAGCTCTTCAGGCGTATG
>PGZH01000018.1 GCA_002840155.1 Gammaproteobacteria bacterium HGW-Gammaproteobacteria-13 | reverse complement strand
ACGGGACAGCAGGATGTGCTCGCGAGTCTGCGGCATCGGGCCGTCAGCAGCGGAGCAAACCAGGATAGCGCCGTCCATCTGCGCAGCACCGGTGATCATATTTTTTACGTAGTCGGCGTGACCTGGGCAGTCAACGTGTGCGTAGTGACGCACGGCCGAATCGTACTCAACGTGAGCGGTGTTGATGGTGATACCGCGAGCTTTTTCTTCTGGGGCGCTGTCGATCTTGTCGAAGTCAACCTTGGCCGAACCGAATACCTCGGAGCAGACGCGGGTCAGAGCAGCGGTCAGAGTGGTTTTACCGTGGTCAACGTGACCGATAGTGCCAACGTTGACGTGCGGCTTGTTACGCTCAAACTTTTCTTTAGCCATTTTGACTGCCTCCCAGAGAAGAATTGACTCAGCATCACCGCCATAAAACAAAGGCAGATACTTGCATATCTGCCTTTATTAGATGGAGCTCATGAGCGGACTCGAACCGCTGACCTCACCCTTACCAAGGGTGTGCTCTACCAACTGAGCTACATGAGCCAAACACATTGCAAGAACAACAATGCTGGAGCGGGTAGCGGGAATCGAACCCGCATCATCAGCTTGGAAGGCTGAGGTTCTACCACTGAACTATACCCGCGGAGCCTGCAGCTCTCGCTAAATCTGGTGGAGGGAGAAGGATTCGAACCTTCGAAGTCGATGACGTCAGATTTACAGTCTGATCCCTTTGGCCACTCGGGAATCCCTCCAAACGGGGCGGCATTCTCATTCGATGCCGACCTACTGTCAAGCAATTTCTCATTAAAAAACCTGAGGTTAGCTACATTGACAGCAACTTCGCAGAACATTTGTAAGCGCCACCCTGCGAAGCGGGCGTCATTCTATGCATTCTATTGAGGGCTTGCAACCCCTTCGCATGGCATTAATTGCTGCTCTAAGCCTTTGAAGTCAAAAGCCAAACGCTGCAGCAAGGAATCATCCGCCAGACGCCGACTTTGCGGCGAAATGCGCACCCAGAAACTGCGATGCGCGCGCGTTAGTTCGCGCAGGGACGGCTCGTACCCGGCATCACGCAAACGCTGCATCACACTCTGCGCTGAATCACTGCGCGGAAAGATGCCCAGGGAAATGCCATTGGCCAAATCGCCCTGGGTAATTATGTAGCTATCAATCTTGCGCGCCTGCAACTCACGCAATTGACGCAACGACGCTTGTCGAGAAGCTAAAGGCGGTAGATACACCCAATAATCGACGCCAGCCGCCGCATCCATACTTTGCACCCGCGACTGAATATCCAGGCTCAGCAAGCGCTGCTCAACTGCAGACGCATCCGCCATTTGCTCAAAGCTACCAAGAAACAAACAGACCGCCTCAACAGGCTGGGCCTCGGCAACCTCTCGCCGCGGTGGCGCACTCGACTCACTGAGCAGGCGAATATCGCGCTTACTGTCCTGCGCCATATTCAGCGGTGCAATTTCAGTAACCCGCAATGGCGCCTGCTGTTGATGCCAGACGTAATAGAACAGATTCAGCACAACCAACCACAAGAACATCCAGCGCATGCATGACCTCAATCTATGGGGCAAGCGATCGCCAAGCCAATAAATACCAGGTCCGGCACAACCCGCGCCCCCGGAATAACATCCACCACCAGCGGAGCATCCCCACCAGTGAGAAAAACATCAACGTCATCACCCAGCAACTCAGCAGCCATTGCCACCTGGCCATAGACAAATCCGCGCAGCATCAACAAGCACCCGCGCTCAACCGCCTCAGCAGTTGCGCGCCCCGGCACCAAATTTTCTAACGCTCTGGCAGCCTCATCACTGTCATAACGCGTTCGCCGGGTATGGGTTCGCAACTGGGTGCGCATCAGCGGCACACCCGGGCAGATAAATCCACCCCGATGCTCACCATCTGCGGCCACAAAATCCGAAGTCACCGCAGTGCCAAGGTCAATGATCAGCGCAGCCTTGCGCGATAGCTGATAAGCCCCCACCACCGCGAGCCAGCGATCCAGCCCCAGGCGCTCGAACTGCTCATAGCCGTTGCGCACCCCCGCCAAGGAAACAGCAGGACATGCGGCGTGACACGCGACAGCAAAAGCCCGCTCAAGCAGCGAGATCAACTGCGCAGTCTCTTCGTCGCTGCGCACACTGACCAAGCGGCAGGCACGCAAGCGCACACTCTGCTCACGAACGACCTCTATAAGCGCCTGATCCGAGTCAACCACACCACCCAGGCTTGTTGCAGGCGCCCCATCACCGAGCAAACGCCACTTGATCAAGGTATTACCGCAGTCGAGCTCAAGAATCATCACGCAACCTCAGACTAAGCTCACCACCGCTAAAACTGCGCTCAAGCCCATTAATACGAAGACGAATGGCGCCAGAATGATCCACCCCTAAAACCTCACCCTCGATAGGCTCACCGCCAGCCGTTAACGCAACGGCGCGCCCCTGCCAAAGGTGGCAAGCCTGCCACTCATCCTGCAAAGCAGCGAAGCCCTCGCGTAGCTGTATATCCAGATAGCGCGACAACTGCCGATTCAGCTCAGCAACAAGCTCATTGCGATTCAACAAGCGCCCCAACTCAGCACGCATCGAAGTCCAGGGCTGACCGATAGCCCCAGACTCAGCCACAAGCATATTCACATTCAAGCCAATGCCGATAACGACATGGCACACATCCGCCGGATCACCAGACAGCTCTAATAGAATGCCCGCAAGCTTGCGCTCACCTACCAGCACATCATTGGGCCACTTCAGCCCAGCCTCAGCCACGCCATAGCTGCGAATAACCTGCAGCAGCGCCAGGCCGACAGCCAGGCTCATACCTTCAAGCTGGCGCATGCCACCTTCGACGCGAACAACCAGGCTGTAATACAGATTCTCGCCAAAAGGGCTTACCCAACTGCGCCCTCTCCGCCCCCGGCCACTGGTTTGCCGCTCAGCAAGCACGTAGAACGGTAGCGACTGCGCCGCTGGCAATAGGCGCAACGCCTCGGCATTGGTCGAGTCCACACTTGGCATAACGCACGCACACCACTGCGGCGCATCCACTTGCGCATTCAGCCAATCCGCATCCAGCAATTGCAACGGCGTCGCCAGCCGGTAGCCGCGCCCGCGCACCTTGTGCAGCGGTAACGACAGCTCCGCCTGCAGAGCCTGCAGCTGCTTCCATACCGCCGAACGGCTAACGCCCAGCGCAGCGCCCAACGCCTCGCCCGAATGAAATCGTCCGTCCTGAAGAAGCTTTAACAGTGCAAGCATGTGAGTCCCGCCACGCAATAAGGCACGCATAATAACGATGCACTGTTTAGTTGCCTATTAAAGGCTCACCTGAGCGTGGTTTGTTTTCGCAACGCAAAGTAAAACCCCCGACCGTTTTCACGATCGGGGGTTTTGGTATAGGTGCTTGACGATGACCTACTCTCACATGGGGAAACCCCACACTACCATCGGC
>PGZH01000013.1 GCA_002840155.1 Gammaproteobacteria bacterium HGW-Gammaproteobacteria-13 | reverse complement strand
GCATGCCATCCCTTACGTGGCCATCCAGAAAGGCCTGCTGACCGTCGAGAAGAAAGGCAAGAAGAACATCTTCTCCGGCCGCATCCTCGAGATCGAAGGTCTGGACGAGCTGACCGTTGAACAGGCTTTCGAGCTGTCCGACGCCTCTGCCGAGCGCTCCGCTGCTGGTTGCACCATCAAGCTGCCGGAAAAAGCCATCGCCGAATACCTGCGTTCGAACATCACCCTGCTGCGCTGGATGATCAGCGAAGGCTACGGCGATGCGCGCACCATGGAGCGTCGCGCTCAAGCGATGGAAGCTTGGCTGGCCGATCCGAAGCTGATGGAAGCCGACAAGGACGCCGAGTACGCCGAAATCATCGAAATCGACCTGGCCGAGATCAACGAGCCGGTTCTCTGCGCACCGAACGACCCAGACGACGCCCGTCTGCTGTCCAGCGTTCAGGGCGAGAAGATCGACGAAGTGTTTATCGGTTCGTGCATGACCAACATCGGTCACTTCCGCGCGGCTGGTAAGTTGCTGGAAAAAGTCGAAGGCACCCTGCCGACTCGTCTGTGGCTGTCGCCGCCGACCAAGATGGACCAGCATCAGCTGACCGAAGAAGGCTACTACGGCATCTACGGCAAAGCTGGCGCGCGCATGGAAATGCCGGGCTGCTCGCTGTGCATGGGTAACCAGGCACGCGTAGAGGCGAACTCCACTGTGGTTTCGACCTCCACCCGTAACTTCCCCAATCGTCTGGGCGATGGTGCCAACGTCTACCTGGCCTCGGCCGAGTTGGCGGCTGTTGCAGCCATCACCGGTAAGCTGCCGACTGTTGAGGAATACATGGTCTACGCGAAGAAAATCGACACCATGGCAGCGGACGTTTACCGCTACCTGAGCTTCGACCAGATCGCCGAGTTCCGTGAAGCTGCTGCAAACGCCCAGATCCCTGCTGTTCAGGTCTAAGCGTTACCCGCAACAAGAAAGCCCCGCCTAGTGCGGGGCTTTTTATTTTCCGCCGTACTAGCCCACAGACAGATGGCATATACCTTGCTCTGGCTTAAGCCATCAGGCCTTTCCAACGGCGGAAACGGCTGAAATAGACAATGGTGTCGTTCTGATCGCAGACTGAAGTCGGCGTTTGGTACGGCACCTTTTTGTGTGGGCACAGGAAACGCACCATGAATGAGCACGACATCAGCCGCAGCGATACGCCGGAAAAACCGGTACTGAATATCGGCTTTATGGCCCTCACAGACGCCGCATCGGTCATCGTGGCCGCCACCCAGGGCTTCGCCGAGAAGCATGGGCTGACCCTCAACCTGCAGCGCCAGGCCTCCTGGGCCACTCTGCGCGACAAACTGCTAAGCGGAGAACTGGACGCCGCCCATAGCCTCTACGGGCTGATTTATGGCGTGCAGCTCGGCCTGGGCGGTGCGCCAGCCACCGACATGGCCGTGCTGATGGGCCTGAACCAGAATGGTCAAAGCATCAACCTGTCGCCCGCCTTGCAAGCAGCCGGCGTGAGCACTGGCAGCGCATTGGCGCAACGTGCGCACCAGTCTGGCGCAAAACTGACCTTCGCCCAGACCTTCCCCACCGGCACCCACGCCATGTGGCTGAATTACTGGCTGGCCAGCCAGGGCATTCACCCGCTGAACGATGTCGACAGCGTTGTAGTGCCGCCACCGCAAATGCTCGCCCACCTCAAGGCCCGGCGTATTGATGGTTTCTGTGTCGGCGAGCCCTGGAGCGCCCAGGCGGTGGATGAACAAATGGGCTGCACCCTGACCACCAGCCAGGCAATCTGGCCCGACCACCCGGAAAAAGTCCTGGGTTGTACCCGCGCGTTTGCCGAACAGCACCCCAACAGCGCCCGCGCCCTGATCATGGCAGTGCTGGAAGCCAGCCGGTTTATCGATGAGAGCGAGGAAAACCAACGCAGCACGGCGCAACTGCTCAGCGGCAGCGAGTATGTCGATGCGCCGCTGTCAGCGATCCAGCCGCGCTTTCTCGGCCAGTATCAGGACGGCCTCGGCAACGCCTGGCAGGATGCCCACCCGCTGCGTTTTCACGCGGACGGTGCGGTTAACCAGCCCTACCTGTCCGACGGCATGTGGTTTATGACCCAGTTCCGCCGCTGGGGCCTGCTGCGCGAAGACCCGGACTACCTGGCCATCGCTCGCCAGGTGCAGCAACTCGACCTCTACCGCCAGGCTGCGGAAGCACTCGGCATTGAGGTAACCAGCGATATGCGCAGCAGCGAATTACTTGATGGCCAGGTCTGGGACGGCAGCGACCCGGCCGGTTACGCGCGCAGTTTTGCCTTGCACGCCTTGGCCGATGCATCCATCGGCACCCAACAGGAGAGCCGCTAACATGCTGCGAATCCTGCTGATCAATGACACCGCAAAGAAGGTCGGCCGCCTGAAAACTGCTCTGACCGAGGCCGGTTTCGAGGTAATCGACGAATCCGGTTTGACCATCGATTTGCCGGAGCGGGTCGAGGCGGTACGCCCTGACGTGATCCTGATCGACACCGAATCGCCCAGCCGCGACGTGATGGAACAAGTGGTGCTGGTCAGCCGCGACCAGCCGCGACCGATTGTCATGTTCACCGACGAGCACGACCCCGGCGTAATGCGCCAGGCAATTCAGAGCGGCGTCAGCGCCTATATCGTCGAGGGCATCCATGCCCAGCGCCTGCAGCCGATTCTCGATGTGGCCATGGCCCGCTTCGAGAGCGACCAGGCGCTACGAGCGCAGCTGCAGGCCCGCGATGCCCAGCTGGCCGAACGCAAGCGCATCGAACTGGCTAAGGGCCTGCTGATGAAGATGAAAAGCTGCGACGAGGAACAGGCCTACACCCTGATGCGCCGCCAAGCCATGAGCCGTCAGCAGAAGCTGGCGCAGGTGGCTGAACAGATCATCGCCATGCACGACATGCTCGGCGGCTAACCGCCGCTCCTGTAGCCGGATGCAATCCGGGGATTGCGACTCCCGAATTGCATCCGGGCTACGGCCTACGGCTGTACTGCCGAGTTTCACGGCAACTGCTCTAGACAGGACCACTGCGCCCCGCTTATCTTCGCCGCCTGGCCAGCGCACTGGCCAACGTCGCTCGGACGGTTCCGGGCGCTTACGTATCCGAGGAAAGCATGGCTGACCAAGCTTCGCGCCGCTTTGCGCGCATCGATCGACTCCCCCCCTACGTTTTCAATATCACTGCCGAACTGAAGATGGCCGCGCGTCGCCGTGGCGAAGACATCATCGACTTCAGCATGGGCAACCCCGATGGCCCCACGCCGCCGCATATCGTCGAAAAGCTGGTGCAGGTCGCCCAGCGCGAAGACACCCACGGCTACTCCACCTCACGCGGTATTCCGCGCCTGCGCCGCGCCATTTCACGCTGGTACAAGGACCGCTACGAGGTCGAGATTGATCCGGAAAGCGAAGCCATCGTCACCATCGGCTCCAAGGAAGGCCTGGCGCACCTGATGCTGGCCACCCTGGACCATGGCGACACCGTGCTGGTGCCCAACCCCAGCTACCCGATTCATATCTACGGCGCGGTAATCGCCGGCGCCCAGGTACGTTCGGTGCCGCTGATTCCCGGCGTGGACTTCTTCGCCGAGCTGGAGCGGGCGATTCGCGAGTCGATCCCCAAGCCGAAGATGATGATCCTCGGCTTCCCCTCCAACCCCACCGCGCAGTGCGTGGAGCTGGACTTCTTCGAGCGCGTGGTGGCCCTGGCCAAGCAATATGATGTGCTGGTGATTCACGACCTGGCCTACGCCGATATCGTTTATGACGGCTGGAAAGCCCCGTCGATTATGCAGGTGCCAGGCGCCAAGGACATTGCCGTGGAGTTCTTCACCCTGTCCAAGAGTTACAACATGGCCGGCTGGCGCATTGGCTTTATGGTCGGCAACAAGGAGCTGGTCAGCGCACTGGCGCGAATCAAGAGCTACCACGACTACGGCACCTTTACCCCGTTGCAGGTGGCAGCGATTGCCGCACTGGAAGGTGATCAGCAATGCGTACGCGATATCGCCGAGCAATACCGCCAGCGCCGCAACCTGCTGGTCAAAGGCCTGCACGAGCTGGGCTGGATGGTCGAAAACCCGAAAGCCTCGATGTATGTCTGGGCCAAGATTCCCGAGCAGTACGCCGCGCTCGGCTCGCTGGAATTCGCCAAGAAGCTGCTGCTGGAGGCTAAGGTCTGCATCTCCCCGGGCATTGGCTTCGGCGACTACGGCGATGACCATGTGCGCTTTGCCCTGATCGAAAACCAGGACCGCATCCGTCAGGCAATTCGCGGGATCAAGACGATGTTCCGCGCCGATGGCCTGTTACCCGGCAAGAAGGCCAAGGCCGACGAGTAAACAAACAGAGGGCACCTTAGGGTGCCCTCTTTAGTTTCAGCCGGAGTAATCCAACACCGTCCAAACCCGGGTAAGACCATCAGCAATTACGCAGCCGCTCTGCCCGAGTTGATTATTGCTGTGCAGCGACATCAGGTTGGTCATGCCATCCGCCGCATCCGAGCGTTCGCTCAGCCACTGCACGCGGCCGCAGTTGGCCGTTTCGATCACATAACTGGCCGCTACGGCAGAGCTCTCGCTCGGCAGCCTGATCACATCCACCACCGTGCCCTGCTCTTCTACGCGCTTGCCGTCGGATACCAGCACGGCCCAGGCCTGGCCGTTCTCGATCACCAGGTAGGTGCCATTGGCCCTAGGTTGATCAAGCTGCGGTTGCGCACAACCGGCCAAAAGACCCAACAGCACAATTGTCATCAGCATCTGTTGCATTGTTAGTGACTCCTCTGCAGTGTCTGTGGCCATTGGCTTTGCGGGCAGATGGCGCGAGTGATCGAGTAGGTGCCGGTTAGGGCCTTGGGCTTACTATTATCGAATACTGTTTATTTGTACAGTATTTTTCGATTACCCTTGGTCATGCCATCCAGCCAACCGTTCAGCCCGGCTAACGGGCCCATACAAGGCGTTAACAGGAGTACCCAGATGCTCGACGTACTGCAGTTGAAACACAGCGTAAACCGCATGCACCTGGATAAAGTCCGGGCCACCGTCAATGAATTGCAGCTTGAAGGCATCGTCACCGAGGGCAAGACGCCGTTTTCCCGGGTGCACTTCAACACCTGTTTTGCCGAGATCGAAGCCTTGCTGCAGCGCGCCGGTTATCACCGTCAGTTGGATGTGGTCGGCTATCAGGGCCAGGCTTACGCCATGTTCGACCCCTCGCGCTGGGAGGCGGTGGAGGTGCTGCGCTGGCTCAAGGAGTTTGTCGAGGAAGCCCAGGGCAAATCGCTGTCGCGCTAGGCCACTGGCACCCGTTCAACACCTGGGCTCGCCCAGCACCAAGGCGAAGCAAAAGCGCTTGGCAGCGGCTTGACCATGCACAGCATTGGCTCAATAAGCTGGCTGAGAACGCTGCTGGTCTGCTACATGGCGCACCGTGGCGGCAAGAAAGCCCTATTCAAGTCAACATTCAATACTGCGCTTAAGCCTATGATTTATAGCGCTTAAGCCTGCCAACCTAAGGCTCGTTCGAGCCGTCTTCAGCGCGCCCCGACAGCGGCTAACTGCGGTGCACCAGTAAAACTGGCAAGCCCCTTGCAATTGTCCTCACAAGATTCCTGCGCAGCCCACCAATGGCGGTGAGCCGCGGATCACGGACAACGGCGTCCGTCAGGCCCCCTCCTTGAGGTGGCCTGGCGTACGCCGTTTTTTGTTTCAGCCGTTTTATCGGCCAGAAAGGACAGACCTATGACTGATCGTGATTCGAAGCACCCAAGCCTGCATAGCCGCCGTAATTTCCTGAAAACCTCAATTGCCGTCGCCGGCACTGTCGGCGGTGTCGCCGCCCTTGGCCTAAGCGCGCCCGCCTCACTGCGCAGCGTGGCCTGGGCCGCCGGTTCCGATGCACCAGAAAAGGCTGCGCTGAAAGTCGGCTTTATTCCGTTGACCGACTGCGCGTCGGTAGTAGTTGCCGCTACCCAGGGCTTTGGCGAGAAATACGGCCTGACCATCACCCCGAGCAAGGAAGCCTCCTGGGCCGGTGTGCGCGACAAACTGAATACCGGTGAACTGGATGCCGCCCACGTGCTGTACGGCATGATGTACGGCGCGCAGCTGGGCATCGCCGGGCCGCAGAAGGATATGGCCGTGCTGATGGGGCTGAACCAGAACGGCCAGGCCATCACCCTCTCCAAACAGCTCAAAGAGGCCGGCGTCACCAACGGCACACAACTGGCCGAGCATGTGAAAAAAGGCGGCAACCCGCTGACCTTCGCCCAGACCTTCCCCACCGGCACCCACGCCATGTGGCTGTATTACTGGCTGGCAAGCCTGGGCATCAACCCGATGAGCGATGTGAAAACCATCGTCGTGCCGCCACCGCAAATGGTCGCCAATATGCGCGTCGGCAATATGGACGGTTTCTGCGTCGGCGAGCCCTGGGGCGCGCGGGCGATTGCCGACAAAATTGGCTTCACCGCCGTCACGACTCAGCAGATCTGGCCGGATCACCCGGAAAAAGTCCTCGGCACCACCCGCGCCTTTATCGAGCAGTACCCCAACGCAGCCCGTGCGCTGATCATGGCCGTGCTGGAAGCCAGCCAGTTTATCGAGGCCAGCGAGGAAAACCGCAAGAGCACGGCCAAGCTGATTTCCGGCAAGGCTTACGTCAATGCACCGGTCAAGGTGATCGAGCCGCGCTTCCTCAGCCACTACGAGGACGGCCTGGGCAACAGCTGGAAAGATGACCACGCCATGGCCTTCTGCAAGAACGGCACGGTGAACTTCCCGTACCACTCCGACGGCATGTGGTTTATGACCCAGTTCAAGCGCTGGGGCCTGATCAAGGAAGACCCGAACTACGCCGCCGTCGCCGCCGGGGTCAACCAGGTTGCGCTGTACAAGGAAGCGGCCAGTGCGCTGAACATCCCTGTGCCGGCCAGCTCGCTGCGCAGCAGCACGCTGATCGACGGCAACGTGTGGAATGGCTCTGACCCGGCGGCCTACGCCAACTCCTTTGCGATTAAAGCCTGATTGGGAGGTTCGTGATGAACGCACCACTGAAAACCCCATTGCCGTTGTCTGCGCCGATCAGCAAAGCGCCACGCCTGGTTTTGCCAGGCGTGGCGGCGCTGACCAGCCTGCTCAAAGCGGTTGTGCCGCCGCTGCTGGGCATCCTTCTGTTTATCGGCGTGTGGGCGCTGATTGCGACCAAAAGCGAGGGTCTGCCTGGCCCGGTAAGTACCTGGGCGGCGGCGCTGGAGCTATTTGCCAACCCGTTCTATGACAACGGCCCGAATGACATGGGCATCGGCTGGAACATTCTGCATTCGCTGGGCCGCGTGGGGATTGGCTTTGGTTTGGCGGCGCTGGTGGGCATTCCGCTGGGCTTTGCCATCGGCCGCTTTGCCTTCCTCGCCGGCATGCTCTCGCCAATTATCAGCCTGCTGCGTCCAGTGTCGCCGCTGGCCTGGCTACCGATTGGTCTGCTGGTGTTCGAAGCAGCAGGCCCTGCCTCGATCTGGGTGATTTTTATCAGCTCGATCTGGCCGATCATCCTCAACACCGCTGCTGGCGTGGCCAGCGTGCCGCAGGATTACCTGAACGTGGCGCGGGTGCTCAAGCTGTCGGAATTCAAGGTACTAACGCGCATCCTCTTTCCTGCCGTATTGCCGCACCTGATGACCGGCATCCGCCTGGCCATTGGCGTGGCCTGGCTGGTGATAGTCGCCGCCGAGATGCTCACCGGCGGCACTGGCCTGGGTTTCTGGGTGTGGGATGAGTGGAACAACCTCAACGTCGAACACATCCTGATCGCCATCATCATCGTCGGCCTGGTCGGCCTGGCTTTGGAGCAACTGCTGTTGCTGCTGGCCAAGCGTTTCGACTACGCCAGTTAAAGCAGGCCAGCTGATTACGCCCGTTTAAGGAGCCGCAACATGGATAAATTCGTGGAGCTGACCCAGGTCGGCAAGCATTTCGACACCAAGAAAGGCCGCTTTCAGGCCCTCACCGACGTCAACCTGAGCATCGCCAAGGGTGAGTTCGTCACCCTGATCGGCCATTCTGGCTGCGGTAAATCCACCGTGCTCAACCTGATCGCCGGCCTGCTGGAGGCCAGTGAAGGTGGCCTGATCTGCAACGGCCGCGAGATCGACGGCCCTGGTCCGGAGCGCGGCGTGGTGTTCCAGAACCACAGTCTGCTGCCCTGGATGACCTGCTACGGCAACGTCTACCTGGCGGTGGAAAAGGTCTTCGCCGGCAAGGAAAGCAAGGCCCAGCTCAAGGAGCGCACCGAAGCGGCGCTGGCCATGGTTGGCCTCAGCCACGCCACCTACAAGCACCCGAATGAAATCTCCGGCGGCATGAAACAGCGCGTCGGCATCGCCCGTGCCCTGGCCATGCAACCCAAGGTACTGTTGATGGACGAACCCTTCGGCGCGCTGGATGCCCTGACCCGCGCGCACCTGCAGGACGAGCTGCTGCGCATCGTCGGCGAAACCCACAGCACGGTGGTGATGGTGACCCACGATGTCGATGAAGCGGTGCTGCTGTCAGACCGCATCGTGATGATGACCAACGGCCCGGCGGCGACCGTGGGCGATATCGTCAAGGTCGAGCTGGCGCGTCCACGGGATCGCCTGGCCCTGGCCAATGACCCGCAGTACCACGCCTACCGCACTGCCGTGTTGGAGTTTCTCTACCAGCGTCAGCAACGCCCGGCTGCATAAGGCACGGTTTTGCCCGTCGCGTTCGCCGCTCTGGCCGGACGCGACGGGTAAAGGTGCTTAGCCGCCGATCAGGCTGATTGAACTTCACCCAGCGATATTCACCGAACAGGAGCCAGCCCCTCTTCTCTAAGGATCACCTGTGCTCGACCTCACCACATGGAATCTCTCCGTGCCCAGCGCGCCCGCGCCCAGCACCATCAGCACCGCCCGCCTGAACAACGGCTACAGCAGCCAGTATTTCCGCCGCAACGCCGACGACAGCGTGACCTTCTGGGTGCCGGTCAACGGCTCGCGCACCGCCGACGCCCGCTACCCACGCAGTGAACTGCGCGAGACCCAGGCCGATGGCAGCCTGAGCAACTGGTATCACGCCAGCGCCGACAACTACCTGAGCGCGGTGTTGACGGTCAATCAGGTGCCGAGCCAGAACAAGATCGTGATCGCCCAGGTACACAGCAAGGACGAACCCGGCAGCAACAACGACCCCCTGCTGAAATTGCAGTACCACTATCTGCGCGGCGTCGGCCGCCTCGAACTGCTGCTGCGCAAGCGCCCGGGCGACAGCGGCGTACAAAACATTCTGCTGGCGGAGAATATCCAGCTGAATCAGCGCTTCAGCTACGAGCTGCGCATCACCCCAAATGGCAAGCTCGGCGTCAAAGTCACCAGCAGCCATGGTGATAATGGTTCGTTTTACCAGCAACTGAGCGGATACTGGAGCACGCAACTGCTCTACTTCAAAGCCGGCGCCTACGTTCAGGACAACTACGGCCCCAGCACCGAAGGTGCGCGGGTGACCTTCTACTGGCTTAACAGCCTGCACCGTTAAAACACATCTCCAGGTTAAGCCTCGCTTAAGCCAGCAGCATTAGGCTGCAAGGCTTCGTGCATCTCTAATAAGGAACTGTCTATGCCCCCCTTTGCGCCCGCGCGCCGCGTTGATGCGTTGTATTGGCTGTTTACCTGGCTGGCCGTAGCCATTCACCTCGGCCAGCTTTTCGAACCGGCCGAATCACTGGGCATGGGGGTGTATCAGGGTGCGCTGATCAGCAGCTACGCCTTGTTGTTTATCAGCCCGTTCTGGCTGCTATGCCGGCTCTGCGGGCGCTGGCTGGGGGCGGCGCGCATCGTTTTGCTGATCGCTCTGGCCAGTGCGCTGCAACTGCTGATCTACGCCGACATGCTGCTGTGGAAGCTCTATGGCTTTCACCTCAACGGTTTTGTCTGGAACATTCTCACCACCCCCGGCGGTATTGCCGCACTGGGCTCATCGGAATCCAGCGAGCGCGGCTTTGCCTTGATTGCCCTCGCCACAGTGGCCGGCCAAGGCGCGCTCTATCTGCTGGCCGCAGGTCTGCTGCGCAAGGCACGCGGCGTGCCGGTGCCGCGCCTGCTGTGGGTGCTGCCGCTGTTTATCCTGCTGGCCGTAGGTGAGCGAACCAGCTATGCGCTCAGCCATTTCTATGGCTACAGCCCACTGCTGGAAACCGCCCAGCGCATGCCGTTTTATCAGCCCCTGACCATGCGCGGTTTCCTCGAGAAACGCCTGGGCCTGGAGCGCCCGCAGCGTATGGAAGTGGAAAATGTCGCGTTGAAAGGCCAGCTGGCCTACCCGCAAGCGCCCTTGCGTATTGAACCGCCGGCCAAGCCATTGAACGTGGTCTGGTTGGTGGCCGAGTCCTGGCGTGCGGATAGCCTCAACCCGCGGGTAATGCCGCAGACCAGCACATTCGCCGAGCGCGCGCAACGTTTCGACAATCACTTTTCCGGCGGCAACGGCACACGCATCGGCATGTTCAGCCAGTTCTACGGGCTGCCGGCCAACCTCTGGTTCCCTGTGCTGGACGCACGGGTGGGCAGTCCGCTGATCGATGTGCTGCAACAGCAGCAGTACCAGATGAAGCTGTTTACCAGTGCCAAATTCAGCTACCCGGAGTTCGACAAAACCCTGTTCGTCAAAGTCCCCGCAGAGCAGATGCAGGCCTTTGACCAGGGCCACAGCTGGCAGCGTGACCGCAAGAATGTCGATGACCTGCTGCAGTTCATTGACCAGCGCGCGCCGGCCAAACCCTTTATGACCTTTATGTTTTTCGAGTCGCCCCACGCCAATTACGAGTTCCCACCCGAGTCGGTTATCGAGCCGGACTACCTGCCGGACTTCAGCTACGCCAGCATGGATCTTGAGCGAGACATCCAGGGCATCTACAAGCGCTACCTCAACTCGGTGCACCACCTCGACAGCCAGATAGCGCGCATCACTGAGCATCTGCAAGCCAAGGGGCTGCTCGACAACACGCTGATCGTAATCACCGGCGACCACGGTGAAGAATTTATGGAAAAAGGCCGTTGGGGCCACAACTCGACCTTTGTTGATGAGCAGATCAAGGTCCCGCTGGTGCTCTGGGTGCCTGGCCAGGCGGCGCATCGCGAAGCGCTGCCGACCAGCCATGTCGACCTGCTGCCAACCCTGCTGCCGCTGCTTGGGGTGAATAACCCACCGCGCGACTACAGCATCGGTCAAAGCCTGTTCAAACCCAGCACCAAACGCATGCTGATTGCCGGCGACTGGGACCGCCTGGCCTTTATGGACGGCCAGCACAAGGTGGTACTGCCATTTTCCAGCGGCAGCTTTACCGCGATGCAAACCAGCCACGCCGACGACCGCCCGATTGTCGATGCCTCGCGGCTATTACCACTGGCCATGCCAGTGATACGCAGCGAACTGCAGGGCATTCGCCGCTTTCTCGCGCATTAACTAGCGCGGGTGTAGACAGCCATGGATGGCGACCGCCGCTAGCAGGCCGTTGAAAAACTACCTGCGTTGGCAATACTGCGTTAAAAGCAGGCTCGGCAAGCCCCTTGCGGCTAACGCGCTTTAGCGCGACCCGAAGGGCGAGTGAAACGAGTAATGCTCATTTACAGCAGTAAACTCCGCTTGCTTGCCGCTTTGACCAGCCGAAGGCTGTTACTAACGTAGCGCCTTGTCTTGCCTGCCTCGCCTACGTTTTTCAACAGCCTACTTGTGGGTAAACTGGCAATCTTTCTCGACTGCGATTTTGCCCATGGCCCGCCTGACCCTTGAGTTTCCCGAAGACCAGTTCTGCTACAGCACCCACCTGACTGTGCGGGTGACCGATATCAATGCTGCCAACCACCTGGGCAACGATTCGATGATCTCGATGATTTCCGAGGCGCGGGCGCGTTTTCTGTTTGAGTTCGGCATCGAAGAAACCCAGGAAGACGGCACCGGCATCATCGTCACCGACCTCGCCACCACCTACCGCGCCGAGGCCCACGCCCGCGATCAGTTGCTGTTCGAGGTCGGCGTGATGGACTTCAACACTTACGGCGGCGATATCACCTTCCGTATCACCCGCCCTGCCGATGGCGCGCTGGTGGCCATGGCCAAATCCGGCTTTGTGTTCTTCAACTACAAACTGGGCAAAGTGGTGCAGATGCCGGCGACCTTCAGCGGCAAATTCAGCAAGGTCAACTGGCTCGGTAAGTAACCTGGCCCTAGCGACATAAAGCTGGCAATTGCCTGCGTGATCACGCCTGATCGCAACAATACGTCCAGATCGCAGCTTAATTGCGCAATTATTCGGCTGCTACCGTGACAGCTGGCACATCCTCTGCTACGCCTTAGGCATAACAACAAAAGCAGGGGAATTGCTATGCCGACCACGCGCAGCCATGTCCGCCACGCCGGGCTCTTGAGCAACCTACTCGCTCTGGCCCTCCTCACCCTTCCCTTACCCACCCAGGCTGCAAGCACCGCCGCCGACGCCACATCCAGTGAATCACGCTGCAGCGCGCTAACGCGTATCAGCTGACGCACTCGAACCAAGGCCCATCGCGGCCTGCCCTTCCCCAACCTGGTTTGCCAGAACCGGGAACAGTCTCTGCGCCCTATTCAGGGGCAAGCCATTCGCTAACGCCTCCTTTTGCAGCACAGCCGCAGCTATCCAACAGCTGAAAGCCCCGTAAAACCGTGGATTACCCGGTTGGCGCAGCTCTTGCTATAGCCCTGTTACAGGTAGCCAATGGCGGCTGCTCAACAAACGACAAAGACGTCGCATAAACCACGCCCCAGGGCGTTCGGCTTATGCGGCGTTTTGCGTTTTACGCCCCAGCGTTTGGGGCTGGCACCTGCCCTGCGATCCAGGACTCGCGCTAGTAACTCTCTCAACCCAGCTGTGGCGGAGGGTCTGTTGATGTTTCGCCGCGAGCCGCGTCGAAGCGTCAACAGACCCTGTTCCTCAGGGTGGCGTACCACAAGTACACCACCTCCCCGATGGGTTGCGGCCGCCGTGTCCACGACCATGGCGTACCGCACCCCACCGGGACCCTTTTTTGCTGAATGAGGTTTTCGATGAATACAAGTTTCTGGAAATCCGGCCACGCCCCAACCTTGTTCGCCGCGTTTCTGTATTTCGACCTGAGCTTTATGGTCTGGTACGTGCTCGGCCCACTGGCTGTGCAGATCGCCACCGATCTCGACCTGACCGCGCAACAGCGCGGCCTGATGGTCGCCACGCCAATTCTCGCTGGCGCCGTGCTGCGTTTGCTGATGGGTTTTCTGGCTGATCGTCTGTCGCCCAAGAGCGCCGGCCTGATTGGCCAGGTGATCGTCATCGTGGCGCTGTTCTGCGCCTGGCAGATCGGCATCAGCAGCTATGAACATGCCTTGTTACTCGGCCTGTTCCTCGGCTTTGCCGGCGCCGCGTTCGCCGTGGCTCTGCCGCTGGCCTCGCAGTGGTATCCGCCACAGCATCAGGGCAAGGCCATGGGCATTGCCGGTGCGGGCAACTCCGGCACTGTGCTGGCTGCGCTGTTCGCCCCCGGTCTGGCGGCGCTGTTCGGCTGGCAGAACGTCTTCGGCTGGGCGCTGATCCCACTGCTGGCGACCCTGCTGATCTTCGCCCTGGTGGCCAAAAACGCCCCCGAGCGGCCCAAGCCCAAAGCCCTGGCCGACTACCTGAAAGCTCTGGGTGACCGCGACAGCTGGTGGTTTATGTTTTTCTACAGCGTGACCTTCGGCGGCTTTATCGGCCTGGCCAGCGCCCTGCCCGGTTATTTCAACGACCAGTACGGTCTGAACCCGGTGACCGCCGGTTACTACACCGCTGCCTGCGTCTGTGCCGGCAGCCTGTTGCGCCCCCTCGGCGGCGCCCTGGCCGACCGTATTGGCGGAATCCGCACCTTGCTGATGATGTACACCCTGGCGTCCTTGAGCATTGCCGCTGTGGGCTTCAACCTGCAAAGCTCGACCGCCGCACTGACCCTGTTCGTAACTGCCATGCTCGGCCTTGGTGCGGGTAATGGCGCAGTGTTCCAACTGGTGCCGCAGCGCTTTCGCAAGGAAATCGGCGTAATGACCGGACTGATCGGCATGGCCGGCGGCATCGGCGGCTTCCTCCTCGCCGCTGGCCTGGGCACCATCAAGCAGCAGACCGGTGATTACCAGCTCGGCTTATGGCTGTTTGCCAGCCTCGGCGTGCTCGCCTGGTTCGGCCTCTATGGAGTCAAGCTGCGCTGGCGCACCACCTGGGGCAGCGCAGCAGTGACCGCAGCCCGCGTGTAACTGCCGAATGTAGGGTGGATGACGCCTTATTCATCCACCATGGAGCAACGGTGGATCGCTAAAGCGCGATCCACCCTAGCCCAAACCCTTGGAGCGCTGAGGCAAAGGCGGGGCTGACTGGCAGCGCTTATTGCACTGGTCAGGAAAGGCGGGAGAAGTCGGCAGCGGCTCTCCTTAGCTGCCTCACCAGCCTCGCCTTTGCCTCAGCGCTTCTTCAGTAACAGACCCAGGAATTTCAGCATGGCCTTGCAACTGACCTTCGGCGAAGCCAGTGCCACCGGCCCACGCAGCGAGAATCAGGATGCCATTCGCGTGGTCACCCCGGTACCGGCGCTGGCGGCCAGCAAGGGTTATCTGTTCGCCCTCGCCGATGGCGTCAGCCAGTGTGCCGATGGCGGTCTGGCGGCGCGCGCCACCTTGCAGGCGCTGGCCCTGGATTACTACTCCACCCCAGAAACCTGGGCCGTCACCCAATCGCTGGACCGCGTACTGGTCGCGCACAACCGCTGGTTGCAAGCCAATGGCGGTGGCCAGCCGTTACTCACCACACTGAGCGCGCTGATCCTACGCGGGCGGCGTTTCACCCTGGCGCACGTCGGTGATTGCCGGGCCTATCGCTGGCTGAACGGCACCCTCGAGCGCCTCAGCGAAGACCATGTGTGGGAACAACCCGGCATGCAGCATGTGCTCAAACGCGCCATGGGCCTGGATCAGCACCTGGTGATGGACTACCTGGATGGCGAGCTGCGCCAGGGTGAATGCTTTGTGCTGGTCAGCGACGGTATCTGGGCCACCCTGGGCGATGCGGGCATTCAGCGCATCCTCCACGATGAGCAGGATCTGCCCGCCGCCAGCCGTGCACTGGTCAATGCCGCGCACCTGGCCGGTAGCCAGGACAACGCCAGCGCCCTGCTGCTGCGCGTTGAGGCATTGCCGCAAAGCGATCTGGCCGACACCCTGGCGCAACTGCAGCACTGGCCACTGCCGGCCAAACTGCGTGAAGGACAGAACTTCGAAGGCTGGCAGGTCGAGCGACTGCTGGCCGAATCGCGCCAATCGCTGGTGTATCGAGTGCGTGATGCCCAAGCGCGGCGCTGGCTGCTGAAAACCCTGCCGCCCAACCGCAACGATGAGCCGCACGCCGGCCCCGCACTGCTGCTCGAAGAGTGGTTTCTGCGCCGCGTAGCCGGACGCTTCTTCGCCGAAGTGCATCCGCTGCCGCAGCGTCAGCATCTGTATTACGTGCAGCGCGAATACGCCGGGCAAACCCTGGCCGAACACCTGCGCCTGAGCGGCCCGCTGGGCCTGCCGGAATGGCTGGACATTGCCCCGCGGCTGATCAAGGCCCTCGGTATGCTGCATCGGCGCAATATCCTGCACCGCGATATCAAGCCGGAAAACCTGTTATGGGGCGATGACGGCGAGTTACGCGTGCTGGATTTCGGCCTGGCCTACTGCCCCGGCCTGACCCGTGATGAAGCCTGCGAACTGCCCGGCACTCCCAGTTATATTGCCCCGGAAGCCTTTACCGGCGCAGCGCCCAGCCCACAGCAGGATCTCTACAGTGCAGGCGTAACGCTGTATTTCCTGCTCACGGGGCATTATCCCTACGGCGAAATTGAAGCCTTCCAGCATCCACGCTTCGGTCAACCGACCCCAGCCAGCCGCTACCGGCCAGATTTGCCCAACTGGGTCGACGACAGCCTCAACCGCGCGCTCAGTGCCGAGCCGAAACAGCGCTATGAAACCGCCGAAGAATGGCTGCTAACTTTAGAGCAGGCCGAACGTAAATCCCTTAGCAGCCTGCCACGGCCGTTGCTGGAGCGCGAGCCACTGCTGGTCTGGCGTAGCGTGGCGTTGTTTTCCCTGCTGCTGAATCTGGCCCTGCTGATCGGGCTGCTGCGTTAAAGCCGCCACTTGTGCACCAATACTGCACGGGACGCCTTTAAACGGTGCGTAAAAACTTCGCGAAACAGCCGTAACTTGCTGATAAGCCTTGAAAATATGCATCACGCAAGTTGGCACAGGCTCTGCATTGGTAATCGCACAATTTAATAAAGCGCGGCCTCAACGAAGCAGGCTGCACTATCCCGATAGAACGGGACTTGGACAAAGGCGTCCTCGCTAGGTAACTAGCGGGACGCCTTTTTTGTTTCCAGCCATCCGTAATACACAAGGCCCGAGGAGATCAATATGAGCGCAAAAGTCTGGCTGGTAGGCGCTGGCCCCGGTGACCCGGAGCTGCTGACCCTCAAGGCGGTCAAAGCCCTGAACCAGGCCGAGATCGTGATGATCGATGATCTGGTCAATCCAGCCGTACTGGAGCATTGCCGCAACGCGCGGATCATGTCGGTCGGTAAACGCGGCGGCTGCCGCTCCACCCCGCAAGCGTTTATCCACCGCCTGATGCTGCGTTATGCGCGCCAGGGCAAATGCGTGGTGCGCCTCAAAGGCGGCGATCCCTGCATCTTCGGCCGTGGCAGCGAAGAAGCCGACTGGCTGAACGAGCACGGTATCGAGGTGGAAATGGTCAACGGCATCACCGCTGGCCTGGCCGGCGCGACCAATTGCGGCATCCCTCTGACCCTGCGCGGCGTAGCACGCGGGGTAACCCTGGTTACCGCCCACACCCAGGACGACAGCAGCCTGAACTGGCCAGCCCTGGCCCAGAGTGGCACCACCCTGGTGGTGTATATGGGCGTGGCCAAGCTATCGGAAATCCGCGAAAGCCTGCTGGCAGGCGGCATGCGCGCCGACATGCCGGTGGCCATGATCGAAAACGCTTCGCTGCCACAGCAGCGCGAGTGCCGCAGCAGCCTTGCAGCCATGCAGCAAGCCGCTCACGACTTCCAACTGAAAAGCCCGGCCATTCTGGTGATTGGCGAGGTCGCGGCTCAACCTAACATGCAGCTCGCTGCTATCAGCGCCTAACCGCTTCGCGCTCCGCGAAGTTCCCCTTGCCCGCCACCAGCGGGCTTTTTTTTGCACGGGTTTTTCTTTATGGCCGCCATCTCTGGCGGCCATAAAGAAAAACCCGGCCGAAGCCGGGTTTTCTATACAGCCAGATCGATTACTGCTTGATCTGAGCTTCTACTTCAGCTTCTACGCGGCGGTTAACAGCGCGGCCAGCGTCGGTAGCGTTGTCAGCAACCGGACGAGCTTCGCCGTAGCCAGCAGCGTTAACGCGAGCAGCGTCTACACCGTACTGGTTGACCAGAACGTCACGAACAGCGCTTGCACGACGCTCGGACAGGTTCTGGTTGTAGGCATCGCTGCCTTTGGAGTCAGTGTGACCTTCAACCACGGTGGTGGTCTGTGGGTACTGCTTCATGAAGTCAGCCAGGTTCTTGATGTCGCCGTAGCTTTCTTCTTTAACGCTGGCTTTGTCGAAGTCGAACTTAACGTCCAGCTCAACGCGAACCAGTTCCATCGGCTCTTCAGCAGCAACTGGCTCAGGGGTCGGCTCAACAGCAGCGACAACAACTGGAGCCGGCTTGCTGCCGCCACCGAAGTTCATGCCGATACCGACGCTTGGAGCCCACTCGGTGTCGCCCTGGTCGATGTTGTACTGAGCTTCAACGCCAGCACGGGCGTAGAAGTTTTCAGTGAAGTAGTACTTGGCGCCGCCGCCGATGTTGGCGAAGGTGGAGCCGTTACGACCACCGCGACCGGACTGGCCAATGCTCTGATCAGAGAAGCCTGCCGAAACGTAAGGACGCAGTGCGTCGCCAGCGTTGTTGAAGTGGTACAGAGCATCCAGAGCGGTGTTAGAGCCCTTGATGTTGCGGCCGTCTTCGCCACGAGCGTTGTGCACTTCGTCGTAGGCCAGGCGCAGTTCAACGTCGTCAGTCAGGTAGTAGCCGATGCTACCGCCGAACAGGTTGCCGTTGTTTTTGAAGTCACGGGCGCTGTCGAACATTTCCTTCTTAGCAAAACCCTCCACTTCGACAGCGCCTTGACCCTGAGCCAGAACGCTGAGGGAGGATGTGGCCAGCAGCGAGCCAATGACAACGCCTAAAGTGTTTTTCAATTTCATTACTAATGTTCCCTATCTTGGTGGTCAGTAAGTTGTCTGACAGACACAAGACAACTCAGCCGGCTATTCTAACAGAATTAACCGTTAGCTATGACGGGTTTATTCAAGATAAGTTTCAGTGCTATCGGAAAATTTATCGCGCAGACGATCGAGTGCGCGTTTATAGCGCATTTTCGTGGCACTCAGGCCCATGTGCATAATGTCGGCAATCTCCTGAAACTCCAGCTCTGCGACAAAACGTAGCACCAGAATTTCTCGATCAATCGGATTGACGTGCACCAGCCAACGATCAAGACCGGCCTTATCTTCAGGCTTTGGCGCCTTTTCTTCGGACGCTTCTTCAAGCGGGTCCAAACTTAAGGCGTCAATAAGACGGCGTTTACGCCGTTCTTTGCGATATTGAGTAATACATTCGTTGTAAGTAATGCTGTACAACCAGGTTTTGAACTTAGATTTACCCTCAAAGTTCTTTAGGCCATATAAGACCTTGAGCATGACCTCCTGACAAACATCGTCAGCATCGCGGTCGTTACCCAAATAACGCGCACACACGTTGAATAACGTGCGCTGGTAACGACGCATCAGCTCTTCATAAGCGCGGGTTATGTGAAATAACTCGTCATGGGCACGCGCCACCAACTCTTCGTCCGAGAGTTCGCGGGGGTCGTAACGCAGAGACGCAGAGTGGGCTTTATTCAAAACGAGTCGGGCCGACAGTCAGGACATAAGCCAGCGCAGCCTGCAAATCAGGCTGCGGATTGGCCGCATACAATAACAGGGATTAGCCTTAGCGGCTGCTTACCTGCTGCTCGAGCAAGGTACGGTTGGCCACTGAAACCAGCTCGCCGGCTTCCGTCAGCAACGTGGTTTTGACCGTGCCGATTTCCTCGATCTGCCCTTCGACCGCACCAACCTGTACTTGTTGCCCAACCTCATACAACTCGCGCACATAAATGCCGGCCAGAATCTGGCTGGCAATATCCCGGCTGCCCAGGCCCAGCGCCAGGGCGACCGCCAGACCCACCGAGATCAGCACAATGGCGATCACGTTGTTGAGCAAGTCGGTTTTCACTTCAAGCTGACCGATCGCCACCGAGATACTGATGATGATCACCAGCCCCTGAGCCACGCGACCTAGCCCGCTCGCATAGTCCAGCCCAACACCTTCTGCGGCGCCGCGCACCAGGCCGCTGACCAGCTGCGCCAACAGCACACCCGCGAGCAGCACCAGGGCTGCACCGAAGACTTTCGGCAGGTACAAGGCCAGCACATCAAGGGTTGCGGAAACCCGCTCCAGCCCCAGAGATTCGGCGGCAGTAACCAGGAAGATCAACAGCACGAACCAGTAGACGATCTTGCCGATCAGGGTCGACACCGGCACCTGAATGCCGGCGCGGCTCAGCAGCTTGGTCAGGCCCGTACCAGCCATCAGGCGATCCAGACCGATCTTGCCGAGCAATTTCGACAGCAGCGTGTCGAGGAACTTGGCCACCACAAAACCCAGCAGTACCACCACCATGGCGCCAAACAGACGCGGGATAAAGGCGGCAATTGGGGTCCAAACGCTGGCCATCGCGTCAACCAGAACTTGAGTAAATTCCATGCTCAGTCAGCCTTATTAACAGTTGATTCGGTGGTTTTACGGCGCGAGACCGGCGCCACATGCGCCGAGCCGTTATTCAGTGCCAGCATCAGTGCGCCGGCCCAGTGCCCCATCAGGGCAAACAGATCGCCTGCACCGACCTGACGGTTGGCGGTTTTCAGCACGCGATGCAGACAAGCGTCATCGTCGTGACTTGAGGTGGGCGACTTGAGCAAATCGCGCAGTGATTCTTCAAAGGGATCGTGCATGGCGCACCTCACAGGATGTGTCGGCTAGACGAGACGAGTACCGAGCAAGTCACATCAGATCCAGCGCAAGCGACGAAACAGCAGCCACTGCACCAGCGCCACGGCGGCCATCAGCGAACAGGCCAGAAGAAAGCCATGGGGGCTTTCCGAACCCGGAATACCGCCAACATTGATGCCGAGCAGGCCGGTGAGAAAACTCATTGGCAGGAAAATCCCGGTAATGATGCCGAAGCGGTACATGGTGCGGTTCATCCGCTCATCCATGCGCCGATTTTCCGCCTCAAGCAGCAGGTTGACCCGCTCACGGCTCAACTCCAACTCTTCGAGGTAGCGCGTCAGGCGGTTATTCAGCTCGTTCCAATAACTGCTGTCGGCGCCCACCAGCCAGGCCTGGGCACTGGCCGTGAGCTGCCCGTAGATATCGCGCTGTGGCGAGAGAAAACGCCGCAAGCTGGCGGCGCGCCGGCGAATTTGCAGCAGCGCGGCATGATCGGGCGCCTGACTTTCCAGCGCATCGGCACGCTCTTCCTGATCGTCGACCTGCTCGGACAACTCACCGACCAGCAACTCGATCTTGTCGGTCAGGTAATGCGCCAGACGCAGAATCAGCTCAGCCGAGGTTTTCGGCCCCCTGCCCGCCAGCAAGTCCTCGATCAAGGCTTCGGTTGCGTGCAACGGCCGCAAGCGCAGGGAGATCGCGCGCTGGGCATCGGCAAAGATGCGCACCGAAACCATGTCCTCAGGCTCCGCGCCCGGATTGAGGTTCAGGCCACGCAGAAATAGCAGTAATTGCTGCTCAGGCAACGCCAGCAAACGCGGACGGGTGTTTTCTTCCAACAGCAGGTCGCAGGCAAAAACGCTCAGGCCACTGTCGGTACGCAGCCAGGTATGCGTCTGCGGGTGGCTGCGATCCCAATGCAGCCAGAGGCTTTCCTGCTCGCCCAGCACCAGACCGTGCAGCTCCTGTCGGGCAATGCTGCGGGCGCCGCCCTGACCATTGAGGACAAAGGCGTGCACCAGGCCCCATTGCGCGTTGTCACCTTCGTGCATGACGGTTTCCTGCAAGCGCCCTACTCCGGCATCTGCAGCGCAGATGGCGAGATGATCACGCCATTATTGTCGGCATAGATAAACTCGCCCGGACGGAAGGTCACGCCGCCGAAGGTCACCGCGACATTGAGGTCACCGATACCGCGCTTATCGGTTTTCATCGGGTGGCTGGCCAGGGCCTGGATGCCCAAGTCGGTTTGCGCCAGTACATCGACATCACGCACACAGCCATACACCACAATGCCTTCCCAACCATTCTTCGCGGCTTTCTCGGCGAGCATGTCACCGAGCAGCGCGCGGCGCATGGAAGCACCACCGTCAACCACCAGCACTTTGCCTTTACCCGGCAGGTCGACCTGCTCCTTGACCAGCGAGTTGTCCTCGAAGCACTTGACGGTGACGATCTCGCCGCCGAAAGAGTCGCGACCACCGAAATTGCTGAACATAGGCTCAACCACCTGGACCAGTTCCGGGTAGGCGTCGCACAAATCGGGAGTGATGTAGTGCATGGCAAAGCTCCTTGGATAGTGTGAGGGTGCTTACAGATCGATCCCGACCCGGTCCGCATCATAAGCCACAGGCAAATACACAAGACTGGCGCAGGGCGCATTCAGCGCGCGGCCACTGGCCAGGTCAAACTCAATTCCGTGCCGCGGGCAACGCAGCACGCCAGCGGTGATGCTGGCTTTATCCAGCGCTGCACCTTGATGGGGGCAGCGGTTTTCCAGCAATAAGGTACGACCTTCGACCACCAGCAACAGCAGACTACGCCCCTGCAGCTGAAAAACCTGCCGGTAGCCGTCATCCAGGTTGAGCAAGCGTTCAAGAGCAATAAACATCGCACCTGCGCCTTCGCGGTAAACGTGAACCGCGATACTAGCCGCAAGCTCACTCAGCGGAAACGGCTTTATTGCCCTCTAACTCGCTGCTTTCCAGCTCTGCAGCCACCTGCGGGCTCTTGCGCAACCACTGCTCGACCAGCGGCCAGACCTCGCGCTGCGCTTCTTTACTGACGAGCATTTCGACATGACCGAAATCACCGCTAAAGCCATGCTTTTTGCCTAGACAGAGAAACTCGCTCAGGGGCGAACCAAATTGCTTGAGCAACTTCTCGCAGGCCCAGGCCGGGTCCTGATGATCACCCAGCGCGGCCACGGCCATAACCGGTACACGCACCTCCGCCAGGCCTGCCCACCAATCACGCTCAGCATCGCCAAAACGGCCGAACAAGCCATGCCAACGCAAGCTTTCGACCGCCAGACCAATCGGTTCATCCTCAGGGCCGCGCTTGAGCCGCGAGCCGGAAATCACCGAGAAACGCTTGAGAAGCAAGCGGCTGCCCCACTCCAGTGGCGGCAACTTCAGTGGCCAGTAGACCCGACTGACCTGGCTGCCAAACAGCACGCCAGAGGCAACGTTGCTTTCACTCAGGTAATGCCCGCCAAGCGCGCCGGCGAGAATGATCCCGCCAAGGGAATGCCCCAGCCAATGGGCCTTCTGCGGGTTCTGCTCATACACAAAATCGGCAATCGCCGGCAGGTCATAGCGCACGTAGTCACTGACCGTGTTGCGTGAATAGTCGCGGTTACGCGGCGACAGGCCATGGCCACGCATTTCGGCGATCCACACATCAAAACCGGCGCGCGCCAGGTAAGGCCCCAAACCAATGCACTTGGGCGAATACCAGAAACGTCGGTTGGAAAAACTGCCGGGAATCAGTATCACCGGCACGCCGCGATGCTGCTCATGCCCAGCGCGGCCGAGACGAGTCAGTGCCAGCTCGACACTGCTGTCCGGGCTGTTGCCGGGCTTGAGGCGGTAGACATCCTCGCTCAAATCACCACGGAACTCCGCGCTGATCAAGGCGACGGGGAAAAGCTCACTGCTGCTTTGCATTTTTGCTCTGGCGTAAAAAAGGGCAGGATTAACCCGCCCTTGAATAGAGATTTTAAAGCGCTATCAGGCTGGCGCTTGACCTTCGGCCAGGAAGAACCAGGTATCAAGCACCGAATCCGGGTTCAGCGACACGCTTTCGATGCCCTGCTCCATCAGCCAGCGCGCCAGATCCGGGTGGTCGGACGGGCCCTGACCGCAGATGCCGATGTACTTGCCGGCCTTGTTACAGGCCTGGATAGCGTTGCTCAGCAGCTTCTTCACCGCCGGGTTACGCTCATCGAACAGGTGCGCGACGATGCCGGAGTCACGATCCAGGCCAAGGGTCAGCTGGGTCAGGTCGTTGGAACCGATGGAGAAACCGTCGAAGAACTCAAGGAACTCCTCAGCCAGAATCGCGTTGGACGGCAGTTCGCACATCATGATGACCTTCAGGCCATCCTGACCACGGGCCAGGCCGTTGGCAGCCAACAGATCGACCACCTGGCTGGCTTCGCCCAGAGTACGCACGAACGGCACCATGATCTCGACGTTGGTCAGGCCCATCTCGTTGCGCACTTTCTTCAGCGCGCGGCATTCCAGCTCGAAGCAGTCGCGGAACGACTCGCTGATGTAACGCGAAGCGCCACGGAAGCCCAGCATCGGGTTTTCTTCTTCCGGCTCATACAGCTTGCCGCCGATCAGGTTGGCGTATTCGTTAGACTTGAAGTCCGACAGACGCACGATGACCTTCTTCGGCCAGAACGCCGCAGCCAGAGTGCTGATGCCCTCGACCAACTTCTCGACGTAGAAATTGACTGGATCGTCGTAACCGGCAATGCGCTTTTCGACGCTGTCCTTGATCTCCGGCGGCAAGCCGGCGAAGTTCAGCAGCGCTTTCGGGTGCACGCCGATCATGCGGTTGATGATGAATTCCAGACGCGCCAGGCCAACACCTTCGTTGGGCAGCTGGGCGAAGTCGAACGCGCGGTCGGGGTTACCGACGTTCATCATGATCTTGAACGGCAGATCGGGCATGGCATCGACCGAGTTTTTGCGGATGTCAAAGCCCAGCTCGCCTTCGAAGATAAAGCCGGTGTCACCTTCGGCGCAGGATACAGTCACGCCCATGCCGTCTTTCAGCACCTGGGTGGCGTTGCCGCAGCCGACTACCGCCGGAATACCCAGTTCACGAGCGATGATCGCCGCGTGGCAGGTACGCCCGCCGCGGTTGGTGACGATGGCGCTGGCGCGCTTCATCACCGGTTCCCAGTCCGGATCGGTCATGTCAGAGACCAGCACATCGCCGGGCTGGACTTTGTCCATCTCGGACACGTCATGGATGACCCGCACGCGGCCTGCACCGATCTTCTGACCGATAGCGCGACCTTCCACCAGCACAGTGCCGGTTTCCTTGAGCAGGTAGCGCTCCATCACATTGACATTGGTGCGGCTTTTCACGGTTTCAGGACGGGCCTGAACGATGTACAGCTTGCCGTCATCACCGTCTTTGGCCCACTCGATGTCCATCGGGCGACCGTAGTGCTTCTCGATGATCATGGCCTGCTTGGCCAGCTCGCTGACCTCGGCATCCGTCAGGCAGAAGCGTGCACGCTCGGCGCGATCGACATCGACCACCTTGACCGATTTACCGGCCTTGGCTTCGTCGCCGTAGATCATCTTGATCGCTTTGCTGCCCAGGTTACGACGCAGAATGGCCGGGCGCCCGGCTTCCAGCGTCTGCTTATGCACGTAGAATTCGTCCGGGTTAACCGCGCCCTGCACTACGGTTTCGCCGAGGCCGTAGGCGCCGGTGATAAACACAACGTCGCGAAAGCCCGACTCGGTGTCGAGGGTGAACATCACGCCGGCGGTGCCGGTTTCCGAACGCACCATGCGCTGCACGCCGGCAGACAGGGCGACCAGTTTGTGGTCAAAGCCCTGATGCACGCGGTAGGCAATGGCGCGGTCGTTGAACAGCGAGGCGAATACCTCTTTGGCGGCGCGAATCACGTTGTCCACACCGCGGATATTCAGGAAGGTTTCCTGCTGGCCGGCAAAGGAGGCGTCTGGCAGGTCTTCGGCGGTGGCCGAAGAACGCACGGCAACGGCCATATTGTCGTTACCACCGGCCATTTCGGCGAAGGCAGTGCGGATCTGGGCGTTCAATTCTTCGGGGAAAGCCGCATCCATCACCCACTGGCGGATCTGCGCGCCGGTCTTGGCCAGGGCGTTGACGTCATCAACGTCAAGGGCATCCAGCGCGGCATGGATCTGCTCGTTCAGGCCGCTCAGTTCGAGAAAGTCCCGGTAGGCCTGGGCCGTAGTGGCGAAACCGCCAGGCACCGAAACTCCGGCACCGGCAAGGTTGCTGATCATCTCGCCCAGGGAGGCGTTCTTGCCCCCTACGTGCTCAACATCGTGATTGCCGAGCTTATCGAGGGAAACTACGTACTCTACCAAGGTGATCTCTCCACTAAATGTTGGAAAAGCTCAGAACCCGTTCAAGGCTCTCTAGGGGCTGGGAAGCTCGGCGGCAGACATGCCCGCACGATTGTGGCCTGGCCCTGGAAAATAAGTAACAATGCCGGCCAGATCGGCCCTGCAAAGGCGGGCCTATGATAGCCAAGATTCGTCCTCAGCTTAAGGCCCATGGTGCAAATGAAACGAACCGCTTTTTTCATCTCCGATGGCACCGGCATAACCGCCGAAACCCTGGGCCAAAGTCTGCTGGCACAGTTTGAAACCATCGACTTCACCAAACTCACGCGCCCTTACATCGACAGCGTGGAAAAAGCGCGCGCAATGGTACAACAAATCAACACCGCCGCAGAGAAAGACGGCGCGCGGCCGATCATCTTCGACACCATCGTCAATCAGGACATTCGCGACATCCTGGCCGAATCCGATGGTTTTATGATCGACATCTTCTCGACCTTCCTCGCCCCGCTGGAGCAGGAGCTGACCTCGCACTCCTCGTACTCGGTCGGCAAGTCCCATTCCATTGGCCACAACTCCAATTACATGGAGCGTATCGAGGCGGTCAACTTCGCCCTGGACAACGACGACGGCGCGCGCACCCACTACTACGACAAGGCCGACCTGATCCTGGTTGGCGTCTCGCGTTGCGGCAAAACGCCCACCTGTTTGTATATGGCCATGCAATACGGCATTCGTGCCGCAAATTACCCGCTGACCGAAGACGATATGGAGCGCTTGCAGCTGCCAGCCTCACTGAAAAAGTACAAAGACAAACTATTTGGCCTGACCATCGACCCGGATCGCCTCACCGCCATCCGCCACGAGCGCAAGCCCAACAGCCGCTACGCCAGCTTCGCCCAGTGCGAATTTGAAGTACGCGAGGTGGAAAACCTGTTCCGCCGCGAGAATATCGCCTTTATCAACTCCACCCATTTTTCGGTTGAAGAAATTTCGGCAAAAATCCTGGTAGAAAAAGGTGTTGAGCGCCGCCTGAAGTAGGATGGGTTAGCGGCGCGGACATAGATTTAAGCCACTGCCCCAATTGTCATGCGCCGCGTAACCCATCAATAGCTCAGCCCAGATGGGTATCGCTGCGCTCAACCCATCCTACGACCTCAGAACGCGTCGCCCGGCACGCGCACCCAACCTTCCATCAAGATTCGCGCGCTGCGACTCATGATCGCCTTGGTTACCGTCCACTGGCCGTCGACGAGCGCCGCCTGCGCACCAACGCGTAACGTGCCGGACGGATGACCAAAACGCACCGCTTCGCGCGCGCTGCCGCCGGCCGCCAGATTGACCAAGGTGCCGGGAATCGCCGCTGCCGTGCCGATTGCGACTGCGCAAGTGCCCATCATCGCGTGGTGCAGCTTGCCCATGGACAGCGCGCGCACCAGTAGATCGATATCAGCGGCCTGCACCGTTTTACCGCTGGATGAAACGTAAGCCTTGGGCTGGGCGACAAAGGCAATCTTCGGCGTGTGCTGGCGGGTGGCCGCCTCTTCCGCCGTTTTGATCAAGCCCATACGCAAGGCGCCGGCCACGCGAATTTTCTCGAAACACGCCAACTGCTCAGGGTCACCGTTGATCTGCTCGCGCAGCTCAGTGCCGCTGTAGCCAATGTCTTCGGCATTGACGAATACGGTCGGAATACCGGCAGTGATCATGGTCGCCTTGAAGGTACCGACACCTGGCACCTCCAAGTCATCAACCAGATTGCCGGTGGGGAACATCGAACCACCCTCTTCGCCGTCATCGGACGGATCAAGGAACTCCAACACGATCTCGGCAGCCGGAAAGGTCACACCATCCAGCTCGAAGTCGCCGGTTTCCTGCACCTGGCCATTGCTGACCGGCACATGGGCGATGATGGTTTTCTGGATATTCGCCTGCCAGATCCGCACCACGCACACGCCGTTCTCCGGGATACGCACGGGATCGAGCAAACCGGCATGAATGGCAAAAGCACCGGCACCGGTGGACAGGTTGCCGCAGTTACCGCTCCAGTCGACAAAGGCCTTATCGATGGAAACCTGGCCATAAAGGTAGTCAACGTCGTGATCCGCCTGGCTGCTCTTGGACAGAATCACGCACTTGCTGGTGCTGGAAGTGGCGCCACCCATGCCGTCGATCTGCGCGGCATAGGGATCGGGGCTGCCGATCACCCGCATAAACAGCGTGTCGCGCGCAGCGCCCGGCACCTGGCAGCTTGGCGGCAGGTCCTGCAGGCGGAAGAACACGCCCTTGCTAGTGCCGCCACGCATATAGGTGGCGGGAATTCTAATCTGGGATAGATGAGCCATGGTTTGGTCCTGGCTGAAGAGTGAAATTGCCGTAGGGTGGATCACGCTTCAGCGATCCACCGTCTGTGCGCGAAAACGGTGGCTGGAAAGCGCCATCCACCCTATGGAATCAGGCGACGGCGCCTTCGAGGAAGTCCTGAGCGAAACGCTGCAGAACGCCACCTGCCTTGTACACATGCACTTCGGCTGCAGTGTCCAAACGACAGGTCACTGGCACCTTGACCACGTCACCATTGCGGCGATTGACCACCAGGGTCAGCTCGCAGCGCGGCGACACATCGCCCTGAATGTCGTAAGTCTCGGTGCCGTCGAGGCCGAGGGTCAGGCGGGTGGTGCCCGGCTTGAACTCCACCGGCAGCACGCCCATGCCAACCAGGTTGGTGCGGTGAATACGCTCGAAACCTTCGGCCGCGATCACTTCCACACCCGCCAAACGCACGCCCTTGGCCGCCCAGTCACGCGAGCTGCCCTGACCGTAGTCAGCACCGGCAACGATGATCAGGTTCTGCTTGCGGTTCATGTAGGTTTCGATTGCTTCCCACATGCGCATGACCTTGCCTTCCGGCTCGACGCGCGCCAGCGACCCCTTCTTCACTACGCCGTCAACAACGGCCATTTCATTGACCAGTTCTTTGTTGGCGAACGTAGCGCGCTGCGCCGTCAGATGATCGCCGCGGTGGGTGGCGTAGGAGTTGAAGTCCTCCTCCGGCAGGCCCATCTTGTGCAGGTATTCACCGGCGGCCGAGTTCATCTGGATCGCGTTGGACGGCGACAGATGGTCGGTGGTGATGTTGTCCGGCAGGATTGCCAGCGGCAGCATGCCCTTGAGGGTACGCTCACCGGCCAGCGCGCCTTCCCAGTACGGCGGACGGCGGATATAGGTGGACATCGGGCGCCAGTCGTACAACGGGCTTTCGGCTTCCTCAATAGTGCCCAGATCGAACATCGGGATGTAGATCTGCTTGAACTGCTCCGGCTTCACTGAGGCGGCAACGATAGCGTCGATTTCCTCGTCGCTCGGCCACAGGTCCTTCAGGGTGATCGGGTTGCCGTTCTTGTCAGTACCGAGCACGTCCTGCTCGATATCAAAACGCACGGTACCGGCGATGGCGTAGGCCACGACTAGCGGCGGCGAAGCCAGAAAGGCCTGCTTGGCGTAGGGGTGGATACGACCGTCGAAGTTGCGGTTACCGGACAGCACAGCAGTGGCGTACAGGTCGCGGTCGATGATTTCCTGCTGGATCAGCGGGTCCAGCGCACCGGACATGCCGTTACAGGTAGTGCAGGCGTAGCCGACGATGCCGAAGCCGAGCTTTTCCAGCTCCGACAGCAGACCGGCATCTTCCAGGTACAGCTTGGCGACCTTGGAGCCCGGGGCGAAAGAGGTCTTGACCCACGGCTTGCGCAGCAGACCCAGCTCGTTGGCCTTTTTCGCCAGCAGCCCGGCTGCCACCACGTTGCGTGGGTTGGAGGTGTTGGTGCAGCTGGTGATCGCGGCGATGATTACCGCACCATCAGGCAGCAGGCCTTCGGCTTCCTCGACCTTGCCGGAGGCCAGCTTGGCTTCATCGGCAATACCGCGCTCGTGCAGTGCCGAGGTCGGCAAGCGCTTGTGCGGGTTGGACGGACCAGCCATGTTGCGCACAACGGTCGACAGATCGAAGCTCAGTACGCGCTCGTACTCGGCGGTCACCAGCGCATCGGCCCACAGGCCGGTAAGCTTGGCGTAGTTCTCGACCAGCGCCACCTGCTCCGGCTCACGACCGGTGAGCTTGAGGTAGTCGATGGTTTGCTGGTCGATGTAGAACATCGAGGCAGTGGCGCCGTATTCCGGGCACATGTTGGAAATGGTCGCGCGGTCGCCGATCGACAGGCTATCCGCACCCGCGCCAAAGAACTCGACCCAGGCACCGACCACGCGCTCCTTGCGCAAGAACTCGGTGATGGCCAGGACGATATCAGTGGCGGTAATGCCCGGCTGGCGCTTGCCAGTGAGCTGCACGCCGACGATGTCGGGCAGGCGCATCATCGACGGCAGGCCGAGCATCACGGTTTCCGCTTCCAGACCGCCGACGCCAATGGCGATCACGCCCAGGGCATCGACGTGCGGAGTGTGCGAGTCGGTGCCCACGCAGGTGTCCGGGAAGGCCACACCACCACGCGCCTGGATCACTGGGCTCATTTTCTCCAGGTTGATCTGGTGCATGATGCCGTTACCGGCCGGGATCACGTCGACGTTCTTGAACGCGGTCTTGGTCCACTCGATAAAGTGGAAACGGTCCTCGTTGCGACGGTCTTCGATGGCGCGGTTCTTGGCGAAGGCATCCGGGTCGAAGCCCGGCGCTTCCACGGCCAGGGAGTGGTCGACGATCAGCTGGGTCGGCACTACCGGATTGACCTTGGAGGGATCACCACCCTTTTCGGCGATGGCATCACGCAGGCCGGCCAGATCGACCAGTGCGGTCTGCCCGAGGATGTCGTGGCAGACCACGCGAGCCGGGTACCAGGGGAAGTCGAGGTCCTGCTTGCGCTCGATCAACTGCTTGAGTGAATCGGTCAGCGCGGCTGGCTCACAGCGGCGCACCAGCTGCTCAGCCAGCACGCGGGATACGTAGGGCAACTTGGCGTAGGCGCCAGGGGCGATGGCATCGACCGCCTCGCGGGTGTCGAAGTAGTCCAGCGCCGTGCCGGGTAGAGACTTGCGGTACTGAGTATTCATGCTGTTCATGGTTATGGACGATCCTTGAGCGGCACGAATTTCAGGTCTTCAGGGCCTGTGTAGTTGGCGCTCGGGCGGATGATCTTGCCGTCAATGCGTTGCTCAATCACGTGGCTGGACCAGCCCGAGGTGCGGGCGATGACGAACAGCGGGGTAAACATGGCAGTCGGCACACCCATCATGTGGTAGCTAACGGCGCTGAACCAATCGAGGTTGGGGAACATCTTCTTGATTTCCCACATGGTCGATTCCAAGCGTTCGGCAATGTCGTACATCTTCATATTGCCCTGCTCTATCGACAGCTCGCGGGCCACATCCTTGATCACCTTGTTACGCGGGTCGCTCACGGTGTAGACCGGGTGACCGAAGCCGATCACCACTTCCTTCTTCTCGACGCGCGCACGGATATCGGCCTCGGCCTCATCGGCGTTGTCGTAGCGCTTCTGAATCTCGAAGGCCACTTCGTTGGCGCCGCCGTGTTTCGGGCCACGTAGCGCGCCGATGCCGCCGGCGATGCAGCTGTACATATCCGAGCCAGTGCCGGCGATCACCCGCGAGGTGAAGGTCGAGGCATTAAATTCGTGCTCGGCGTACAGGTTGAGCGAGGTATGCATGGCGCGCACCCAGGACTCGCGCGGCTTCTCACCGTGCAGCAGGTGGAGGAAGTGACCGCCAATCGAGTCGTCGTCGGTTTCCACCTCGATGCGCTTGCCGTTGTGGCTGAAGTGATACCAGTACAGCAATGCGGAACCCAGCGAAGCCATCAGCTTGTCGGCGATATCACGGGCGCCTGGGTGGTTGTGGTCGTCCTTCTCCGGCGACACGCAGCCCAGCACGGATACGGCGGTGCGCATCACATCCATCGGGTGGGCGGACGGCGGCAGTTGTTCGAGCGAGACCTTCAGCGCCGCCGGCAACCCACGCAGCGCCTTGAGTTTGGCCTTGTAACCGGCCAGTTCGGCAGCGTTAGGCAGTTTGCCGTGCACCAGCAGGTGGGCGATTTCTTCAAAGTCACAGCGATTGGCGAAGTCGAGCACGTCATAGCCGCGGTAGTGCAGGTCGTTGCCAGTGCGGCCGACCGTGCACAGCGCGGTATTACCGGCGGCTGTGCCGCTCAGGGCCACGGATTTTTTCGGCTTGAAGCCTGGGGTGGTTTCTGGGGTCGCACTCATCGCTTATCTCTCCTCATCCGATCCGGTCGGTCGTTCTTTTAAGCAGGCGGCTAAGACCTGCGTTCCGGTTATTTTTTCGCGGCAAACAGCGCGTCGAGGCTCTGCTCGAAGGCGTGGTAATTGATGCGTTCGTACAGCTCCATGCGGGTTTGCATGGTGTCGACCACATTCTTCTGCGTACCGTCGCGGCGTACGGCCATATAGACGTTTTCGGCCGCCTTGTTCATGGCGCGGAAGGCCGACAGCGGGTACAGCACCAAGCCGACATCCACCGCAGCCAGCTCTTCGGTGGTGTACAGCGGCGTGGCACCGAATTCGGTGATATTGGCCAGAATCGGCGCCTTCACCCGGTCGGCAAAGGTCTTGTACATCGCCAGTTCAGTGATGGCTTCCGGGAAGATCATATCGGCACCGGCCTCGACACAGGCTGCAGCGCGGTCCAGCGCCGAGTTCAGGCCTTCCACCGCCAGGGCATCGGTACGCGCCATGATCACAAAGCTGTCATCTGTGCGCGCATCGACGGCCGCCTTGATGCGGTCGACCATTTCCTGCTGAGTGACGATCTCCTTATTAGGGCGATGACCGCAGCGCTTGGCGCCGACCTGATCTTCAATATGAATCGCCGCGGCGCCAAACTTGATCATCGACTTAACGGTGCGCGCGACGTTAAACGCCGAAGCCCCGAAGCCAGTGTCGACATCCACCAAGAGCGGCAGGTCGCACACGTCAGTGATGCGGCGTACGTCGGTGAGTACATCGTCCAGGCCGGTGATGCCCAGGTCCGGCAAGCCGAGCGAACCCGCCGCCACGCCGCCACCGGACAGGTAGATCGCCTTGAAACCGGCACGCTTGGCCAGCAATGCGTGATTGGCGTTGATCGCACCAATGACTTGCAGCGGATGCTCTTCGGCAACGGCATCACGGAAACGCTGGCCTGGACTCTTCAAGCTCATGACTCACCTCGGTTTTTGGCTGTCTTGGGATACGCGCCCTGCCCCATGCTCATGGCGCTGGCGGCACTCATGGAATAGTGGCGCTCGATATTGCGTTTGGAAGCACCGATATGCCGGCGCATCAGCAACTCGGCCAGCTCGCCGTCACGGTCGGCAATGGCATCGAGAATGCGGTGGTGTTCGGCGAACGCCTGGTGCGGTCGGTTCGGCGTGGCGGAGAACTGCAGGCGATACATACGCACCAACTGGTAAAGCTCGCCGCAGAGCATCTGGGTCAGGGTTTTATTGCCGCTGCCCTGGATAATCCGGTAGTGAAAGTCGAAATCGCCTTCCTGCTGGTAATAGCCAACACCGGCCTTGAAGGCGGCGTCCTGCTCATGCAGGTCGAGCACCGCACGCAGCTCATCGATTTCCGCCTGGGTCATGCGCTCGGCAGCCAGGCGACAGGCCATACCTTCCAGCGACTCACGGATTTCATAGAGTTCGATCAGCTCGGCATGGCTGAGCGACACCACCCGTGCGCCGATATGTGGCACCCGCACCAGCAGACGCTGACCTTCCAGGCGGTGAATCGCCTCGCGCAGCGGGCCACGGCTAATGCCGTAGGTGCGCGCCAGTTCAGGTTCGGAAATCTTGCTGCCGGGGGCAATCTCGCCCTTGACGATGGCCGCCTGAATACGCCGAAAAACCTGTTCAGACAGGGTTTCCGAGTCTTCCTGGCTGGACTCGAGCGGCTCAATTACATCAAGCATATTGTCGACACTGCGTGAATTAAGTGCCTAAAAACTACGCCTAGACGGTATTAGTGTCAAACAAACCAATAATATTGTTGACAGTGTGCAGCGCTACTTTAGTCGCCCGCTGCCGCGACCTTACTTGCATAAACGCCTATAAGCGCCTGTCCTGACTGAAAAAGCCCATGGTAGAATGCCGCCCGCTCAAGGCTTGCAGAGGAATTTCTGACTGCCTGCTAGACTCCAAGCCCAGGTGCGCCAACTGCAACACGCGCAACCGGCATCTGCTCGACCCATCATCAACACCATATTCAGGACTTATGACACTAAAGCCCTCCATCGCGCTGCTATGCCTGCTACTTGCTCCCGGCCTGAGTTTCGCCGCGGAGAAGACAGTCTATGGGCTTAATGAATACGTCCGCCTATTCGACCTCGACCTGAAACTTGCCGCCAAGCTCGACACCGGCGCCAAGACCGCATCGCTCAGCGCTCGCGACATCAAGCGCTTCAAACGCGATGGCGAAACCTGGGTACGCTTTTATTTGGCCATCGACGAGGCGCACAGCAGCCCCATCGAACGCCCGCTGGCGCGCATCAGCAAGATCAAACGGCGCGCGGGCGACTATGATCCAGAAGAAGAAAAAACCTATACCGCACGCCCCGTGATCGAAATGGATATCTGCATGGGCAAGGCCCTGCGCACAATTGAAGTGAACTTGACCGACCGCAGTGCTTTCCAATACCCGTTGTTGATAGGCTCCGAAGCACTTAAACACTTTTCGGCCTTGGTCGACCCGAGTCTTAAATACGCAGCAGGCAAGCCTGCTTGTGCCCCTGACGCAAACCTTGGCGCCGCCCTTGATGAGTAAATCCCATGCGCTCTCTTAACCTCCATCTGAAAGTCCTGGTCATACTCCTGGTGAGTTTGGGCATTCTGATTACGGCTTATCAGATTTTCATCCTCGGCATTCCGATGACCGAAGACGAGACTGATGACCTGTGGAACATCGACGCCAAAGTCGAGTTCCAGGCCAATCCACGCGAGCCGGTCAAGCTGCAGATGTTCGTGCCGCCGCTGGCCCAGGACTACGTCAGCCTGAATGAGAGCTTTATCTCGAATAACTACGGCGTAAGCATCAACCGCGCCGACGGCAACCGCAAAGTTACCTGGTCGGCTCGTCGCGCCAGTGGCAAGCAGACCCTCTACTACCGTCTGGTGCTGACCAAGCGTTACAGCGGAGAACAAGCCAAGCCCAAAGGGCCGATCTTCCGCGACAGCATCCCGGTCGAAGGCCCCGAGAAGATTGCCGCCGAAGCCCTGCTCGCGCCGATTCGCCAACACTCGGCGGACGTCGAAACCTTTATCAGCGAGACCATCAAACGCGTTAACAACAGCAATGACGACAACGTCAAACTGCTGCTAGCCGGCGATGCCTCAACGCCAAACAAAGCCAAAGCCATCGAGCTGCTGCTGTCCATCGCCCACGTACCGATGGAGCGCGTGCACACCATTCGCCTGGCGGCCGATATCCAGCAAAGCCCGGAACTCTGGCTGCGCAGTTTCAACGGTGAGAAATGGCTGTACTTCAACCCGGAAAGCGGCGAGCAAGGCATGCCAGTTGATCGCCTGGTCTGGTGGATCGGCGATGACAGCCTGGTCACACTGGAAGGCGGCAAGCAGGCGCAAGTCAGCTTCAGCCTGAACAACAGCGAAATGAACGCCATTCGCCTGGCCAAACTGACCGACGAAAACACCGACGCCGACTTCCTCGAATACAGCCTGTATGGCCTGCCGCTGCAGACTCAGCAGACCTTTATGATTATGGTGATGATCCCGATTGGCGTATTGGTGATCCTGATCCTGCGTAACCTCGGCGGCCTGCAGACCCTCGGCACCTTCACTCCGGTACTGATCGCCCTGGCCTTCCGTGAAACCCAGCTGGGCTTTGGCATCATCCTGTTTACCGTGATCACGGCCCTGGGCCTGTCGCTACGTTCCTACCTCGAACATCTGAAGCTACAGATGCTGCCAAGGCTATCGGTGGTGCTGACCTTCGTCGTGGTACTGATCGCCGTCATCAGCCTGTTCAGTCACAAGCTCGGCCTTGAGCGTGGCCTGTCGGTGGCGCTGTTCCCGATGGTGATTCTGACCATGACCATCGAACGCCTGTCGATCACCTGGGAAGAGCGCGGCGGTGGCCATGCCTTTAAAGTGGCTATCGGCACCCTGTTCGCTGCCACCCTGGCGCACCTGCTGATGAGCGTGCCGGAGCTGAACTACTTCATCTTCACCTTCCCGGCCGTGCTGATGATTTTGGTTGGCTTTATGCTGGCGATGGGTCGCTACCGTGGCTACCGCCTGACCGAACTGTTCCGCTTCAAAGCCTTCCTCAAGGACTAATGCCATGTTCGGTCTGATCAAGACGTGGAAAGCACTGGAAGCCAAAGGCATCATGGGCATCAATCGGCGTAACGCGGACTACGTGCTGAAGTACAACAAACGGCACCTGTATCCGATTGTCGATGACAAGATCATCACCAAGATGCGCGCCATCGAAGCGGGTATCGATGTGCCGGAAATGTACGGCATCATCGATACCGAAAAAGGCATCGACAAGCTGCGCGAAATCATTGGTGATCGCCCGGACTTCGTGGTCAAGCCGGCGCAGGGTGCCGGCGGTGACGGCATCCTGGTCATCGCGGATCGCTTCGAAGACAAGTACAAGACCGTCTCGGGCAAGATCATCAGCCACGAGGAGATCGAGCATCAGATCTCCAGCATCCTCACTGGCCTCTACTCTCTGGGCGGCCACCGGGATCGCGCGCTGATCGAATACCGTGTAACCCCGGACCAGATCTTCAAAAGCATCAGCTACGAAGGCGTGCCCGACATCCGCATCATCGTGCTGATGGGCTACCCGGTGATGGCCATGCTGCGCTTGCCGACGCGCCAATCCGGCGGCAAGGCCAACCTGCACCAAGGCGCCATCGGTGTCGGCGTGGACCTGGCCACTGGCGTGACCCTGCGCGGCACCTGGCTGAACAACAAGATCAGCAAGCACCCGGACACCACCAACGCGGTGGACGGTGTGCAACTACCTAACTGGGACGGCTTTATGAAGCTCGCCGCCGGCTGCTACGAGCTGTGCGGCCTCGGCTATATCGGCGTGGACATGGTGCTGGATCAGGACAAGGGCCCGTTGATTCTCGAACTCAACGCCCGCCCCGGCCTGAATATCCAGATCGCCAACGACTGCGGTCTCACCCACCGCGCCCACGCCGTAGAAGCGCGCATCGCCGAACTGCAGAAAAAAGGCATAGTCGAAACCGCCGAAGAGCGCATGCGCTTCTCGCAAGAGCTGTTTGGTCACGTCTCGATTGCGCAGATCTGATTGATCCGATGACTAAAAAATCCCGGACTTTTCCGGGATTTTTTATGACTGCTTTATGGCGTCGCTAACGCACAATCGCCAGTTCAAACGCGCCTTCATCGCTGTGGGCGTGGCTCTGCATCCCCGCCTCATCGAGCGCCAGCGCCTGCAAGGGGCGTTTGAAGGGTTTGTTATCCAAGGTTTGCAGGCTGCGATCCTCATCCGTGGTCAACAACAACACATAGTGCTCACCCGCAGCGGCTCTCACCGGTACAGTGCCTTCGATAAAGGCATAGCGATACCAGGTTTCCGCATGCAACCGGTAGACCGCATCACTGACCAGGCGCGTTGGCTGCTTGGCTTGATCGAGGAACAGCAAGGACGGATAGGCCACCTGCTTGTTGGCAAAGCTACGAATGCGCAAACCGAAGTCGTACTGCGAGCGTGGTAGTTTCAGGGCCGCGTAGTAGCTCTTGCCCATGGGGAAATCCAGGCTGGGGGAAAAGCGATTTAGCTCTTCATAGCGTGGCTCATCGGCGCTTAAGGGGGTGAAATCACCGTCCGCCAGTTGCCCACAACACCGCTCGACCAGTTCCTGATAGCGCCCTCCACTCTTTGCCTCGGTTCCGGCCAACAAGGCCTGCATCGCAGCAGTGGGTTGCCCATCCAGCCCCGGCAAGGCTTGCGGCTTGGCGTCAAAGGTAATTTCGCGGCCCTGGGTAAGCGGCACATTGTGCAAGGTTGGGGTTGGCGGCGTCGCACCTTTTGCCGGCACCTTGGAGTTGCGCATACGCCCCTGCTCATCGACCCAGGTGAAATAACGACCATCCTGCTCATCACGGGCAAAGTCGCGCCCTTCCAATACGTCCGAGCTGATGTAGGCGCTGGAGCGCTCACCCGTACCCAGAAGAATCTCATTACCGCCGGCTTGCACCTGCTGCCCGGCATAGAAGCTGTTCTGCAAATTGCCGCTGGCATCCACCCAGGTGAAATAGCGCCGCTTACTCTCACCACTGCTCTTGCTGCCAGGCCAGACTGCTGCCTCACCTTCATTCAAGCGCGCCTGATCGCTGCGCTGGATATTGCCGGCAGCAGCGCGCTGATGGGCCGTGTAGCGGTTGTCGACAAAGCTGTTGTGCACCCGCCCCTGGTCATCCACCCAGGTCAGGTAGCGGCCGCTGGCGCTGGCCTGCGTGGCCACCAAAAACCCTATCAGCATCAGCACAATGCGCATGACAGAACCCTAGAAAGTGGTGCGGTAGGTCAAAGCCAACACATAGGCTTTGACACTGGTTTTAACATCCAGATCGGCATAGGGGTTGTACACCATACTGTCGATGGATGAGCAGTTGATATTGCAACTGGAGCGCGCCGGGATGTCCTGCTTGCTGACCAGGTAGTTGAAGCCCAAATCGATCACGGTGTCCTTGTCCCACTGATAACCCAGCCCGAGGCCATAGAGCTTGGCATCGCCCAAAGGCGCCAACACATCGGCCTTGTTACCGGGAATGGCTGAAGGTCTTGGCTCATACCCCATACGCAGGCTCAGGCGATCATTAACTTGGTACTCGACGCCGACGGCCCAACTCCAGACAGACTCATAGCCGCGGTCAAGAATGATGCTGGTGGACGTGGCGTTCTCCGGGGAGAACAGGCTGGCAATGGTCAGAATATCCAGCTGACGATCAAACTCCAGCTCGAACTTGTCCCAGGCCGCATAGTCGGTCCACTTCACATCCAGGTTGATCTGCCAGCGGTCATGCGGTTTGAGCTTGATGCCCGTGGCAAAGTGCGCCGGATAGGTCATGTTCAATGAGACGTTGCCCTGCTCTTTATCGAACAAACCGTCAGGCGTCAGGGTATTGAACACCGCGCCGATAAACGAGCTGTCCAGGCCTTGCCAGAAGCCCTGCCAGTTCTCTGAATAATCCACCACATAGCGCCCTTTCAAGCGCATCTTGGCCTCACTCTGGTACACCGCGCCCAGGGCAAACCAGTTGGTCGGTTCCCAGAGAAAACCGACGTTCCAGGTTGGCGAAAGGGTCTGCTGCATGTCGATGTCGATATTGGCGATGTCGGTGAAAGGCCCCAGCTCACCGCCACAGATATTTAGGAATATTTCGAACGGGTTGCCATCCACAAGACATAAGGCGTCCTGAGCCACACCAACAAAGCCGGTGAGGATGCCCGGCGCGCGGAAATCCTGGTTAAGCGCCATAGCCTGATGGGAAAAGCCGATAGACAGCCCCACCGACAGCTCATCGTTGACCTGATATGCCAGTGATGGAGAGAAATAGGTCAGGCGCTGAATCACCAGTTCTTTACCTTGATAACGCCCTGGGTCGTCATCATCACGGGCAAACCCAAGCGCCTGTGGCGTGTACATATTGGTGGCAAAGGTCAGTTTGGAGCCGGGTGGCGTAATGGACAGCCCAGCCAGAGGCGCAAACAGCATCGGCAATTCAGTGGCACCACCCACACCTGGCAGGTACATCATCGCGGCACCTGCGCGGCTGGATGAATTGGCCACCGAATCGTTACTCAACCCAAGAAAGTTGCTGCCATAACCGGCCGGCGCATCGAACTCGGCGCGAATATCCATCATCCCAGTGATGAACTTGACCGTCGTTTGCCGGCCCTTGAGTTTGCTCAATGCCGCCGGGTTGTAATGCACCGCATCGATACCGCTGAAATCAGCCGTTACCGCATTGCCTAATGCCATGGCCTTGGGGCTGCCAATCGTCAGGTTCTGCGCCAATTGTGCATGGGCAAGCCCGCTGCAGAGCGAGGCTGCCCAAAAAATCGCCTGCGTAAGCAGCGAAATTCGCGTGTTCATAAGAAGGTTCGCTCGCGTCTATTGGGCCTTCAGGCCTTTGATATCCAAAGGCATGGAGATGCCCAACAGCACATCTGGCGAATCCTCGGTCATACCGAAACCGGCACTGACGTTGACGATGCGATCCGGTGAAGTACGCAATCCCAGCGAGAAGTTCATCACCGCACTGGTTTGCCCGCGGCCCTCGGCTTCGCCGTCGGCAAAGGTGAAGGTCGGCTTTAACGAATGCGACATCTGGTAAGAGGTCGCCAGCGACACGTCATAGGACAAGGCGTAGGCAAAGCCCATGCTCAGGGAGAATGACGAACCGGGATCAACTTCCTCAAGCAGGCGCCCACCACGTACCTGACCAATACCGGTGATGGGCATGTTGTAGGTGTAACCGACCGAGCCGAACAGCACGACCGGGTCGATCACATAGGACATATTTGCCCCGACGCCCAAGCTATAAGTGCCGCTGCCCGTAGACAGGTCGCTCTGGGAGTTGATGTCGTACGGGCTGTTGCCTGTAGGCAAGCCCAGGGTTGCGTAAAGAGTGGTGACCGGCTTGCCGCGCAAGGAGGTCCACGGCTGCCAGCGCAGACTGGCGGAGATATCGCCCAGGCTGTAGGCATTCAGATCACGCTCGGTGTCGTACTTGGCGATCATGGGCAGACGCACGCTGAAGGTCAGGTTGTCCCACACGCCATAATCGAAGGTGAACGAGTTGGTGAAGGTGTGCTGCGCCTCGCTCTGGCCAATCACACTGAATACGTTGTTACCGGTGCGTACAGTCTCAATAACCGTATCGCGCAGCAGCGAGTAATCGAAGCCATAGGTCAGGGTTCGTTCGCCCTTTTTCAGCAAGGTGTAGCTTTTTTCCGCAGCCTGAAACACCTCTTCCAGCGCCTTGGCGCTGTCGGCGTCATCTTCCTGTTTGCTCAAGGCTTCACGAGCCTGATCGACCGAAGCCGGGTCGGCCATTACCGCTGAACTGGCAGCCCCTGCCAGTATGGCCAGCCATACATAATGCAAAACTCTCATGGCGCAGCCCCCAAATATTTATTGTTATGCCGGGCGTTTTACTTGCGTCGGATATAGCGAATATCGCCATCGGAGCCAAGCTCTGTGGCTTGGTTCTCGGTGAATTTGGTCATCTGCGGAAACTCGCGAAATGCCAGCAAGCTGATGGTGCGATCATCAATGATGCGCAGATCCTGCTCACTCAAGGCCAGGGCATTCGGCGGTTCATTGCCGTTGGGGAAAATCACGAACAGCACGTTCTGATCCCAGATTTCCTCAAAACGCGTGCGGGTAAAACTGATATTGCCCAGCGCCGGGTCCGCGACAAACACATGGTCGTTGTACACATCGCGTACCACCACAAAGTGTTTGAAGCCGGCATATTCAATCGGCACGATGGCCGGATGTTCAAGTGCGTCGAGATCGGCAAAAGCCGCGCGGAAACCGCCACTCTTGTAGCCCAGTGCCGTGACAAAGCGCTTCATGTCGAGCAGGGAAAAACCGCGGCGTTCAACGATCTTGTCCGCCTCGCCAAACTGCAGCAGGCCTTCCATCACCTGACGTTCCTGCAGATTACGGCCGAGGAAATAATCCAGCAGCGAGGTCAAGGCAGCCGAACCGCAGCTGTAGTCATAGGCCTGGCGAATCACGTTGCGAAACTGCAACTGACTCAACGGTTCAAGTGTCACCGTCTCACGCAAGGGCCCGTTCGGCAGCAAATGCTGATTGATATGCACGGTACCCGGTGTCGGCGGCTTGGTATCCACCGCTTCGGTAAAGCCCCACACACCGATCAGGCTGCCCAGCAGAATCTCGATCATCAGCCAACCGCACTCCTATCCAGCAAGAGAAAAGTCCTACCGGCCAAAACCGGTAAGACTTTTCATTACACGCAACAACTAAGCGAACTTAGTGGCCCCAGACTTTTACAGTGGTGCCCGCCATGTTCATGTCGTTGATCGCCAAGCCGCCAATGCTGGCACCAGTGCCAAGACGGATGGCACCAACGCTCAGCTCACCAGTGATGGCCGGCAGGCTGATCTGCAGTTGCTGGGTTTGCGTACCGCCGATGTCAGTGCTCACTACGTCGACCATGACTGGCGCCGTGTCAGAAATGTTGAAACCAGTGAAGGCAACAGTTTCCATATTCAGGCTATTACCGTCATCGATGTAGCTGATCTTGCCGATGCTGCCGTTGAAGCTACCGGAAATGCTGAGGCCAGCCTGACCCGTTACGGAGGAAAGGGAGCTGTCGTCCATGGCTTTGAGCTCAGCCTGAGCCATGAAAGGAACAGCCAGAACAGCGGTGGCCAGGGCCAGTTGCTTGAGGGTTTTCATTGTTATTGTCTCCACAGTTCACTAATGGGTTGTCCCCGGCAGGCTGCTCTGGACTCCTGTCCGTCTCAGCTACAGCGGCGTGCGCCGCTCACCAGGTCTGACACTGCTTCCCTATTCGCGCCAGGCTTGGAATCGTGAAGCACCATGCTTCTCGTCCTGACGTTAAAACTACTGGTGCACGCCCTGGCTGCCAGCCCATCCAAGGGATGGAGCGCCCATCTGGCGCCAATCAGCCAGCCAACGCTCAGGCCTCGCTCAACAACCCCAGGCTCTTCCCCTTCAATACCGCTTGCGTACGACTGCGCACGCCCAGTTTGGCGAACAGGTTGTGCAGGTGCCATTTGATCGTGGCCTCTGACAAATGCACCGCCTGGGCGATATCGCGGTTCGACAAACCGGCCGCGACAAAGCGCAGAATTTCTCGCTCGCGATGGCTAACATCTTGATTTTCATCGAAAGTTTCGAGGTCGATAGACAATCGACGGCATTGCTCACGCAGCTGTTCGGCCAGCCCTTGCCAGGCACTGGCGCGCTTGGGTTCGGCGCTGTGCCAGGCGTCCCAGAGTGGTAGCAGCCAGAGTGCGTCATCCAGAAACATGCGCCGGTAACCACTGGCCCAGGCGTCTTCGACCGTGCTTTTGAGCAAGGCAAAGGCCTTGTCGCTGTTACCTTTGCGCCAGTACGCCACAGAAAGTAACAAGGAAAGGCGCAGGCGCCGATCACGCTGATGCTCGGCCGTCTGTTTGGCCAGGCAGGCCTCAAGCACCGCTTGCGCCTTGTCGGCACGGCGTTCGGACAAGGCCAGGCGTGCTTCTGACAATACCTGCACAGTTTCCGCATCGGCATAACGGCCAGGCGGCAATACCGCCAAATGGCGCTGTAACTGCAGGCAAGTACGCTCGGCCTCGTTAGGCTTACGCAGCCACAGCAGAAACTGCACCTTGCAGCTCATGCCCAGGGCGTAGACCCGCTCATAACCTGGGCCATGCAAACCGGCCAGCCATTCATCCAGCTCCGCCAGGGCTGAGTCACCCTCGCCGGCGAAGAAACGCGCCTTGGCCATCACCAACTTGCCGCGACTGATCAGCTCAATCGGCGTGGCCACATCACGCCAGGTGGTCGCCAGCGGTAACTCGGCAAGGATCGCCGCATGCCGATCCTGCTCATACAGCAAATCCGCATAAGCCAGCGCCAGCGGACCACCGACCCGGCTGCGCCGGCCGAACACCTGCTCGACCCGCGCCCGCGCACTTTCCGCCAATGTACGCCCGCGCTCGGGCTGGCCCATCTCCTTGCAGATCAAGGCTTCAATCAGGCTGACCACCGCATGCAGGTATTCGCTGTCGGCCTGCTCCAGATTATCGCGTGCCACCGCAATCGATTTGGCCGCATCACCGAACTCCCCGAGCAACGCGTAGGCCGCGGCCTGAATGCAGGACATGCTCGCGCGGAAAATCGGCTGGTTATCCGGCACCAGGGCCAGCCAGTGACGCGCCACTTTCAGCGCGCCCTCCAGCTTGTCCTGATACAGCAGCACCAAAGCCTTGAGCACTTGTGCCACGGCCAGCAGCACCGCCAGGCCAAAGTGCATCGGCTTGCCACGCCCCTGCATGAGGCGCGTGCTGACCTCCTCGATCAGCGCTTCGGCTTCGGCGTACTTCTGCTCGAAGGCCAGTTGCCAGGCGTAGAAAATCTGAAACACCGGATGCTCGCGAATCACCTCAGCCGGCACATCCTTGAGGATCGCCAGAATGCCGTACACCTGATTGCCCGCAATCAGCGTCGCGCCCTGACGCTCCAGCAGCTCGGCGGCAAAGGCGTAATCCCGTGCACGCAAGGCGTACTTGACCGATTTATCGGTCAGCTCATGGCTTTCACACCAGCGGGCGGCGGCGTGCAACAGATGGGTTGGATCACCCGCACGGCTCAGGCGGCCCTGGAGAAACTCGGCAAACAGATGGTGATAACGGAACCACTCGCCCTGCTCGTCCAGCGCGATGATAAACAGCTGGGCGGTCTGCAAACGCTTAAGCATCTGCGCGCCATCTGTGCGGCCGGTCAGGGCGTTGCACAACTCGGCATTAAACTCATCAAGCACCGAGGTCTGGTCGAGAAACAGCTGCTGATCCTGCGGCAGATGATCCAGCACGTCCTCGGCCAGGTAATCGGCGATATTGCGCTCGGTGCCGGATAGCCCAGCGAGAAAGCCGCTGCGCTCCGGCTGCCGCGCCAACGCCAGCGCGACCAGGTGCAAGGCCGTAATCCAGCCCTCGGTACGCCGATGCAGCAAATCCAGCTCGGCACTGCTCAGCCGCAACTGCTTGAGCTCGTGGAAATAGGCTTCAGTCTCACTTCGGGTCAGACGCAGCTCGTCGGCTTTGATCCACAGCGCCCAAGGCGAAATGACCGGCTGCTCATCAAGAAAGCGCGGCTTGTAGCGGGTACTGCCAATCATCCGCACATTGGCCGGCACCTGTTTGACGAAATAATTAACCAGCGGCCCCAGGTCGACATGCCGCACGCGGTGGAAGTCATCGAAGATCAGGTACAGGTCGCCCTGGACCCTTTTCAGATCGCCGATAAACGAATCCAGCAGCAGTTCATTCGGCACGCTCAGGTCGTCACGCAACAGGCGCGCGGTGCTCGCACCAAAGCCCGGCAGCTGCGCCTCGATGGCGGCGATCAGGTAGTGCAGCAAACGCTGCGGCTCGCTGTCGGCTTCATCACAGGACAACCAGGCGACCCGTGCGCCGGTCTCCAGCAAACGCAGACGAAACTGACTCAGCACCGTGCTCTTGCCGAAGCCAGCCGGTGCGCTGAGCAGAATCAGGCGCTGCTCGCGGGCCTTGAACAGCCGATCAAGCAAGGCATCACGGGCCAGCAACGGCCGACCAGCAGATTCAGCAGGAAACAGCTTGGTACGCAGTAACGGCAATTTGCCCGGACGGGGTTTCGATTGGCTATTCATTGATCAAGAAGACTCAGTTCACGCGCGCGGCGGATGGCTTGTGTGCGGTTACGCACCTTGAGCTTTTCGTAAATATTGTGCAGGTGCCATTTGACCGTACCCAGCGCCAGTGAAAGCTGCTGACCGATCTCATCATTCGACATGCCCTGAGCCGCCAGGCAGACCACCTCACGCTCGCGCTCGGTCAACCCCTCCTCAAGCACTTCCAGCGATTGCCGCGCGCTGTTACCTGGCCAGATGGCCAGCAGACTGCGGATAAACCCCTGCAGCGCGGGTTGGCGTTCGGCGGCCTCCAACTGCTGCAGCAACAGGCGAATGGCCTCGCCCTCCTCGACAAACAGGCTGCGCACGCCCTCGCGCTCGGCACCGATCAAGCATTGCACCAACAGGCTTTGCGCACGCTCCTGATAGCCCAGGCGCTGATAACTCAGCGCCGCCAGCAGGTCGAGACGTAGGCGCTGTAGGCCATGCCAGTTATCCAGCAGCATGCCGCGCAGTTGAGTGATTTCATGCAGCGCCTCGCTGTAATGGCCGCGCGCCTGCTGCAGACGAATACGGGTCAGGCCGCGCACCCACAGCACCGGGTTGAAGCGCATGTGCTGGTAATGCTCGGCCAGCTTGTTCCAATCCACGGTCTTGAGGCGTTGTTCGGCGCGCTTGAGCCGGTCCGCAGCCGGTTCCTGAAGAATCTGCACCACCTCATCGGCCACCGCCTGGGCATAGAAACGCCAGGACTGGTTACGCGCCGCCAGGTTCTGCATCAGCACCAGGCTGGCGTAGGCCTCCTTGGGGTTGTCCTGCATGCGCTGCACATGGGCCATACACAGCATGCCCTGGGCGTAGAGATCAATCGGATTGATCACATCGACTGTGGCCAGCGCCCAGCGCAAGCGTTCCTCAATACCGTCCAAACGGCCCTGGTTATAGGCAATCAGGGCTTCGGTGATGGTCGGTAGCGCCAGGGCCCGTGAGCGGTCGGAGAACCAGGGTATGACCCGCGCACGCAGCTGGGCGAACAGCAGCTCGGCCTGACGAATCTGCCCCTGCTCCAGGCTCAGCAAGACCTCGACGTTGGCCAACTGCATATCCAGATAGCGCCCCTCGAGGAAGTGATTGCGCTGCTGCGCCAGGGCCAGCAAGCGTTTGGCCTGATCCGGCTGACCGATCATCACATTGGCCAGCGCGCCGACGATCAGCATCGCCACTTCGAGAAAGGCAGTGTGTTGGCCCAGCTGCACTTCAACCCGCCGCGCCAGAGCTATGCAGGTTTGTAGATCGTCCTTCTGCAAGGCGATGACGGATTTGATCGCCAGAGTTGCCAACAGCTTGTCGCTCAACGGCGCGCCCGGCTTGGCCTCAGTCCAACGCTCAAGCAGCTCATCGAGCATGCGATTGGCTTCCACCAGGCCCAGCTCGGCGGCGCGGGTCCAGACATCGGCGAGTACCAGTACAGGGAAGCGCTCGGCGATCTCGTCTGGCACATGCTGACGCCATTTGTAGATCAGGTTGAGCTGGCCACGGTTGATCAGCTCCAGGCCGCAACCGTCGACCAATGCCGCGAGCATTTCCGGGTCTTCGGCCAGGCAAGCATGTTCGATGGCCAGGTTCTGCATATGGTGGTTGGTGAACCACAGGCTGGCATTGAAGTGCAGCTGCTTGAAACGCTCGGGGTCGCGCTCTTTCAGGCGGCCGCGCAGAAACTCGGCAAACAGGTTGTGAAAGCGGTACCACTGCCGTTCGCGGTCCAGCGGCAGGAGGAACAGCTGCATGGCTTCCAGCTCCTCAAGCAGCAGCTGACCGTCGTGTCGTCCAGTCAGGGCGTTGGCCAGGTCACCACTGAGCTGCTGCGCCACGCCTAGGGCCAGCAACAGCTCCTGCTTATCGGCGGGCAGCTGCTCGAACACACTGCGCAGCAAGTAGGCGCCCACCGCAGCCTGGTCGGTGCCCATATCGGCAATCTGCGCGGCGGCCTGGGGCTGATGACGCAGCCAGAGGCTGGCGAGGTGCACACCCACCATCCAGCCTTCGGTCTGGCTATAGAGCGCGGAAAACGCCACGGCATCCAGCTGCAAACCGCAGCGCTGCAGGTAATCGCGGGTTTCCGCCTTGCTCAGGCGCAACTCCTGCTCACCAATCTCCACCAGCAGATCCTTGGCGCGCAGGGTGGCCAGATTCAACGCCGGCTGCGAGCGGCTGCCAATGGCCAGGGTAAAACCTTCGGGAGCGAATTTGATCAGGCGATTCAGCGCGCCGAGCAGCTCGGCGTCCTGAATCAGGTGCAGGTCATCGAGCACCAGCAGCAACGGGTTTTCCAGCTGCGCCAGGTCGACCAGCAGGCTTTCCATCACAGCGGATACCGGCACCCGCATGGTGTTCTGCAGGTAAGCCAGAGCTTCTGCGCCAAAGCCTGGCAACAGCCGAGAAAGCGCCTCGATCAGCTGCAGTAGAAACCGCGATGGCTCATCGTCACCTGGGCCAAGCGACAGCCAGGCAACCGCCTGACCACTTTGCTCGCGGGCATGGGCCAGTGCGACCAGCGCACTGGTTTTGCCAAAGCCAGCCGGGGCGGCCAATAGCAGCACCCGCGCATGCTGGTTGGCGCTGAGGGCAGCTTCAAGCTGCGGCCTGACCAGGTAATCCGTGGAGGCCTGGGGTGGCATCAGTTTGGCGCGCAAGAGGCTGCCAGCGGCAGGATCCATTACTTCATCCATGGCCTTGATCCCGTAGTAATTATTATTTTATGAGTCACATCGAACATCCGCGGACCTTTCCATACTAATGAGCGGCAGCATCCCGAGTAAACCCATCCGCAAGCTCTAGGATGAATGTTGGCGACGTTCTACAATCGGCATCCGCGCACCTCGAAAGTGTCATATGCCTACTTGCCTTGTACAGGCTCTGCCCTACCTCGCAGACCCTTCGCGTTACTTCAGTTGCATCATGCACGCGCCCGGCGCCGTTCTGCTGGATGCCGGGCGGCCGACCGCGCAGCGTGGACGCTATGACCTTATCAGCGCCTGGCCATTGGCAGAGCTGGCGCCGACGCCTGACGAAACGGCCAACGCTTTCCTGCAACGCCTGCGCCAGAGCCTTGCAGGCCTCGGCGAGTGCCAAACACCAGCAGATAATCCACTCCCGTTCGTCGGCGGGTTGATTGGCTACCTGAGTTACGATTTCGGCCGCCGGCTGGAACAGCTGCCGGCTCAGGCCGTTGATGACCTCGACCTAGCCGATGCGCGGTTTGGTCTGTATGCCTGGGCCCTGATCACCGATCACCAGCAACAACGCAGCCAGCTGATGTTTCACCCAAGCCTGGACGAGGTCGAGCGCGGGCGGCTAAGTGCACTGTTCGCCACGTCGACAACGCCCGAGCCGCAACCCTTCAGGCTGCTGGAGCATTTCCAGTCCGACATTAGCGAAGCCGAGTACCAGCAGTGTTTTGCACGTATTCAGGCCTATATCCAGGCCGGCGACTGCTATCAGGTTAATTTTGCCCAACGCTTCCGTGCGGGCTACCAGGGCGCGCCGTGGACTGCTTACCAGGCCTTGCGCGCAGCCTGCCCAACGCCATTTTCGGGCTATCAAACGTTGCCCGGCGGCGGGGCCATCATCAGCCTCTCGCCAGAGCGCTTCTTACGCATCAGCGCAGGCCAGGTGGAAACCCGACCGATTAAAGGCACACGCCCACGGCATGCCGACCCGCTGCAGGATCAATCTCAGGCCGACGCGCTACTCAGCAGCCAAAAGGACCGCGCGGAAAACCTGATGATTGTCGACCTGCTGCGCAATGACCTGGGCCGCAGCTGCCGTGTCGGCTCGGTACAGGTGCCGGAACTCTTTGCCCTGGAGAGCTACCCCAATGTGCATCACTTGGTCAGTGCCGTTACCGGCGAATTGGCGGCCGACAAGGATGCTCTGGACCTGATCGCCGGCAGCTTCCCCGGTGGTTCGATTACCGGCGCACCGAAGATTCGCGCCATGCAAATCATCGACGAACTGGAACCGACCCGCCGCGCACTGTATTGCGGCTCGCTGCTGTATCTGGATGTGCGCGGCGAAATGGACAGCTCAATCGCCATCCGCAGCCTGCTGGCCAAGGAGGGACAGATCAGCTGCTGGGGCGGCGGCGGCATCGTCGCCGACTCAAACGGGCAAGCGGAATACCAGGAATCGATTACCAAGGTCAAAGTGTTGCTGGAGACCCTGGAGCAGTTCTGCGACTGACCTGGACGGCGGACACAAAAAACTTCCGGGAGAAGTTTTTGACGTCGCCCAGCGACGGCCCGAAGGGTGGCCGCCATGGATGGCAGGCCACAAAAAAGCCCGCAAAAGCGGGCTTTTCAATAAGAGAGCTAATTACAGACTCAGCTGGCGGTTGGATGCCTTGATGAACTCGCGCTTGAGGTCTTCATAGGTGTGTACCGCAGGGAATTGCGGGAATTCGCGAATCACGTTGTCCGGCGCATGGAACAGGATGCCGGCGTGGGCTTCGCTGAGCATGGTGATGTCGTTGTATGAGTCGCCTGCCGCAATCACACGGTAGTAGAGGCTCTTGAAGGCGATGACTGACTGACGCTTGGGATCTTTCTGACGCAGCTGGTAATCCACCACCCGATCGGTTTCATCAGTGATCAGCTTGTGGCACAGCAGAGTCGGGAAACCCAACTGACGCATCAGTGGCTGAGAGAACTCGTAGAAGGTATCCGAGAGAATCACTACCTGAAAACGCTCACGCAACCAGTCGACAAACTCCACCGCACCTTCCAGCGGCTTGAGCGTGGCGATCACTTCCTGAATGTCGGACAGCTTCAAACCACTCTCGTCCAGGATGCGCAGGCGCTGTTTCATCAGCACGTCATAGTCCGGAATATCCCGGGTGGTCGCTTTCAGCGATTCGATGCCAGTTTTTTCCGCGAAGGCGATCCAGATTTCCGGGACCAACACGCCTTCCAGGTCAAGACACGCGATTTCCACAGGACACTCCTAGCTTGGATTTATTAGAGAAGGCGGCACTCTAGCGGCTACCCCAAAGCTCTGCAATGCAGAGCCTTATACCCAAACCAGAGGTCTACTGCGGCACTTGGTTATTTAGTCGCATAACTGGCTTTTGCTACCATCGCCACACAAGACGCGCGACGTCACCATAACTAGGAATTCAAGCCGATGAGCCAACCCCTCGATGCAGCCGAACTGGCGGCAAGCTACGCCAACAAGTCGCCCCAGGATATTCTCAAGCTCGCCTTCGAACATTTTGGCGACGAGCTGTGGCTATCCTTCAGCGGCGCGGAAGATGTGGTGCTGGTCGACATGGCCTGGAAACTCAACAAGAACGTCAAAGTCTTCAGCCTCGACACCGGCCGCCTGCATCCGGAGACTTACCGTTTTATCGATCAGGTGCGCGAGCACTACAACATCAGCATCGACATACTCTCGCCGGAGGCCGCCGCGCTAGAGCCTTTCGTCAAAGAAAAAGGCCTGTACAGCTTCTACAAAGACGGCCACGGCGAATGCTGCGGCATCCGCAAGACCGCCCCGCTACGCCGCAAACTGGCCACAGTAAAAGCCTGGGCCACCGGCCAGCGCCGCGACCAGAGCCCGGGCACACGCAGCCAAGTGGCTGTGGTGGAAATTGATGGCGCTTTTTCTACTGCCGACAACACCCTGTACAAGTTCAATCCGCTGGCGCAGATGAGCAGCGAAGATGTATGGGCCTATATCCGCATGCTGGAGCTGCCCTATAACAGCCTGCATGAACGCGGCTTTATCAGCATCGGTTGCGAGCCTTGTACCCGTCCGGTACTGCCTAATCAACATGAGCGCGAAGGCCGTTGGTGGTGGGAAGAAGCCACGCAAAAAGAGTGCGGCCTGCACGCCGGCAATTTGATCGCTAAAATCTGATAGCGAAGACAAAGCAACAGATATAAAAAAGGCCAGTCAGTGACTGGCCTTTTTCTTGTGCGGCTCACTCAGCTTTTATCTGCGTGACGCTGACGACGCACCATATAACGCTCCACATAGGAGCACGAGGGAATTACGGTGTAACCCAGGCGTTCAGCATACTGCAGTGCATGCTCGGTCAACGCGGCTGCTATCCCGCGCCCACGCAACGAGTTGGGCACGAAGGTGCGATAGATATCCAGGGTTTGCTTCCCCAGGTCCATATAAGCCAGGTATGCACGATCACCATCCACTGTGGTCTCGAATTGATGGCCTGCCAGATCATGGTGAATGGACAACGCCTCGCTCATCGCAACTCCTCTGTTAACTCGCGCAACCCGCTCTCGCTTCTGCAGCTATCGGGTTACCGCATCTTGCACCTATTAAGTTGTAGGCAATTATTCCGAGCTTATCAGGCCAAAACCTGCGAGGTCACGCGAATCAATAACTTAGATCGTCTAGCAAGGCATTCTGACACCCGCACAAGCAAAACATTGCCTCTGCCAGCAACGCTTCTAGATGCCTGCGCCATTCGGCATTTGATGTTCGGCATACTACCGGCATCATTTCCCAGCCACTTTCCACAGTCGGCGTAGCTACAAAGTGACAGTAAGCGCTGCGCAAAGAACTGCCAAACGCTCTAGAACTGATTGTTTTTTAACCAAAAGATGCCCATTAAGTGGCCGGCTATGCATTAAGCAGAAAAAAACTCTGGCGGCTTGCCTTGCCTCCGTTTACTTACTACAAGTTACAGGTAGTATGTACGCCGGCTAATTTCCTACCATCAGGAAATTGCTTTTATGGAAAAACTCCACCTCAAGGGGAACACGATGAACAACGTTCTGAAATTCTCTGCTCTGGCATTGGCCGCAGTTCTGGCTACCGGTTGCAGCAGCATGTCCAAAGAAACTGAAGCTCGTCTGACTGCAACTGAAGATGCAGCTGCTCGCGCTCAAGCCCGTGCCGACGAAGCCTACCGTAAGGCTGATGACGCTATGGCTGCTGCTCAGAAGGCTCAGCAAACTGCTGACGAAGCCAATGAGCGCGCTCTGCGTATGCTGGAAAAAGCCAGCCGCAAGTAATAGCTCACAAGGCTATGACAAGCCGACCCAGTTTCTGGGTCGGCTTTTTTATTGCTCAGAAAAAAGCTCACTCTTCAACAGACAATAAAAAATTGTCTGGAGCAATTTTTAACGTCGCGCAGCGACGGCCCGAAGGGTGGCCGCCAGGGATGGCGGGCAATAAAAAACCCGTCAGCGCTTACGCATAACGGGCTTTTTGCACAAGCTGAAATCAGATAGCAGGCTCAGTCGCCACCACGGCCTGATCAGGTTGAGCAATTTCAACCGGCAAACCATCTTCAGCAGCGACCACTTCGCGCAGCATTTCCCAGTCCAGGCGCAGATCAGCAAACTGATCATTTTTCAGCAGCGCATTGATTACAGCAGTGTGCTTATCGACGACCGAAGCATCACCGGTATCATCCAAAGGTGCGTGCGCTTCCAGATAGACCTTGCCGCCGCTGCGACCAAACTTGTAGGGCTCGTTGATGATGCGCACCGAGGTGCCCACCGACACCATAGACGCCAACTTCAGCACGTTATGGTTGAGCATGCGGAAGCAGCCATGACTGACGCGCATACCGATACCAAATTTCTTGTTCGAGCCGTGGATCAGGTAACCCGGCACCGACAAGCCCATCTTGTATGGCCCCAGTGGGTTATCCGGACCTGGCGGCACATACGCCGGCAGCGGGTCGCCATCGGCAGCATGCTCTTCGCGGATCGACTTAGGCGGCGTCCAGCCAGGGTTCGGCGTTTTGGCGGTGATCCGCGCATTGGCAACCGGCGAACTCCAGCCCTCACGACCGATACCCAGCGGATAGGTGTAAACCACGTTACGACCTTTCGGGTAGTAGTACAGGCGATACTCGGCGAGGTTGATCACGATGCCTTCACGCGGGCCCGGCGGCAGAATGTAACGCGTCGGCAGGATGATCTCGGTGCCTTCGCCCGGTAGCCAAGGGTCAACACCTGGATTGGCCACCACCATTTCCAAATAACCCAAATCATTGGCCACGCCCAAGTCAGCGAAGGTGTCCTCATACTTGGCCTTGACCACTCGAATCTCGCCAACCACATCCTCGCCAAGCGGCGGCAAAGGCAACTCGAGAGCATTGGCAGACGCTACCGCGAAGACAGCGGCAAGCGGCAGGCAGCGGGTGACGGCAAGGGCACGCGACAACATCCGGAAATTCCTGACGAAAATGGTTGGTAAAAGTAGGAGGCGATTGTACACCGATTGATCAGCGGCTTGGATAGCTCAACGCCCCGGCAATGCTGGGCGATCACCGCGTTTCTGCGCCTCAAGTGTGGCCCGGCACGCCGGACACAAGCGTTTGTCACGCAGCATCGTCTTATCCAGGTCACGCCATACTGGCTGCGCAGGCAGCAAACCGCCGCACAACGTACGGTCGGCAAACTGCCCCAACTCAAGCTGGCGCGCTAACAGATGCACGCGCACTTCTCGGCAGGCGAACAGGTCAAGCTGCTCGTCAGGCTCGATCAGTTGATAGGCATGCAAGGACCAGGCAGGGCGCGGCATTGAGGGCTCCAGTGCGGGGCCGCCACATTAGCCGAAAGGCACGTTACAGAAAAGCCTGTCAGAGCAAAGGTTTCAGGGTCGGCCAGACGTTTTCCAAGAGCTTGGGTTGCGCTTCGGCAGTGGGGTGAATGCCATCGTTCTGCATCAGCGCGGGCACGCCGCCTACGCCCTCCAGCACGAAAGGCACCAGGGCGGCGTCATGCTCCTGCGCCACCTTGGGGAATACCTCCGCGAACGCCGTGGTGTAGCGCACGCCATAGTTAGGCGGCAGCTGCATGCCGAGGATCAGCACCTTGGCGCCCTTCTGCTGCGATGCCTGCACCATGGCCGCAAGGTTTTGTTGCAATCCCTCTTGGAGGAAAGGAACCCAATAAACTCAAGGGTTCCAGACGATGACCACTCAGCAGCATGCCAAAACCGTTAGAAATCTGTTAGAAAACGCTCCGCCCAAACTGGCCACCCAATTGGCTAAGCCTTGGCACTACAGACGCAATGGACGCTATTACCTCCGCTTCCGCCCCAAGGGCCGACCGTTCGTCACCTTCACCCTTTCTCTTCGTACTACAGACCGGACCACTGCAATGGAACTCTCGAAGGACATCCTCCGGGCTCTCGCCGTCTTTCACCTCGATAAGCCTCAAGCAACCTGGGACGAACTGAAGGCGCAGCTCATCGTGATCGCTGAGGAATGCCTATCGATGGCACACGGTGATGACTCACTGATGGCCTACAGCATGATCTATGACGAGGTAAGGTCTGCCCTGGCTCAAGGAAGCGCTAAGGCATCCCTTAATGTGGACCAGCAGCGTGCATTAGGTGTCGGCCAGCAGATTCTCAAGGCCGCACAAGCCCGCCTAAGTGGTCAGCCGGATGAACTTGTCGGAATCATTGATCAGCTCAATGAAATGGGTGTTAGTGATAGCCATACCCTTGCTTCCTCGTCCCTATCTGTAGGACTCCCTCAGGAGCCGCTTAGCTGGGACGCCTTGTCCAACCTTCACATGGCTGAGCACGGCATAAACCTCAAGGCCACCACCCGGAAGTCCATGCTGACCAACTACAAGGTCATCAGTGAAGCCTTCGCGGCCATCGGCGTATCTGACCTGAGGAAGCACACACGGGAAGACCTGACCGCCTTGAGGACAAAGCTGCTTGAGGGTCGTGCGGAAACTACCGTAAACAACCTGATTCAGAAGCTGACCACAGTGCTGACCTGGGCAGTCGATAACGACAAGCTGGCCAAGGCATACGCATCAAAGCTGAAGATCACCAAGGACGCCGAGAGCAAGCGGGAAGCGTTCACACGGCCCCAAGCGATTACCCTAATGGAATACACCGGGACGCTACCGGCTGACTCCTGGGAACGCTGGGCGCTCTCCTTAGCAGTCATCACAGGGGCTCGGGTCGGAGAGATTGCCTACCTGACCAAGGCCGACATCAAACAAGTCGATGGTCTCTGGTGTATCGACATCAACGAAAACGATCCCGGCAAGTCGATAAAGAACAAACACAGCGCCCGTATGGTTCCGCTTGTAGATGGTGCCCTTGGGTTCGACCTTGCGGCATTCCTTCAGGCTGTCGAGGCTAACGCCCTGCCCTCTGCTCATGGCATTGCCCCTTGGAAAGCCAGCAAGGTGCTTAACCTGCGCATTCAGAAGGCTCTTGGGACTGTCGCTGGTGGGGACCAAACGCTTCATTCCCTGAGGCACCACTTCGCCTCCTCCATGCAAGCCGCTGGGGTTCCGGTAGCCTTCGCACAGGCGGTCACCGGGCACTCCTCGGGGACGATCACTTACGGCACCTATGGGTCAGGCATTCCGATTCAAAAGGCATACGAAGCGATTCAGCAGGCTCTTATGGGGGAAGCGCAATGAATGCCTTCGTCACAGTAAGCGCGGTCCATCCTCTTGTGAATCTCAAGGGCCTACCGACCCGCGAGGAACTGGCACAAGCAAGAGCACTACTTGACGCCTACGAGCGGGAACTGAGGTACCAAGAAGATCAAGCACTGATGAATAGCATCGAAGCAGCACGGCAGGCTTGCTTAAAAAAGGCTAAACGCTATCCATCCAAGCGGGCCGAGCACTTAAATATGGCTGGGAAGTACGCAAAGGCCCTCAACATCCTGGCGACTCCAGCGGCCCAATTTGTAGTCGCATAACATCTCAAGTGTCTCGACAACAGTTCGAGTAAACCGCTAAGAGCGCATACCAAAGGGGCGGCCCTGCACATAGAGCCGGCCCCTAAGGTTTACCCTACTCACGGCTTTACGGTGCTCAGTAGTGGTTCCAGATGCGAGCATCTTTTTCATTTTCCCGAAGACGACCCATAAGCTCTTCGTAATGATCCTGCGAGATGCGCCCTGCCTGTCGAGCAGCTTGAATCTTCGCAGTTTCGTCAGCGATCCGGCGCAATGCCCTGCCGAGCCGTACATCCTTACGCTTGCGGACAATCGAGGGGCGATTATCCCACCAGCTCTCTTTGAGAATGCAGGCGAAGACTGCCAGGAGTATCAGCGCCGTTACCATGTCGGGAGTAGAAAGCATCCTTGTCCTCATCCTTGTGTTATGCAGGCCGCGATTGCACGCAGTGTTCCCAATTACGCTGCAACCTACCGCATAGAAAGGTGCACGGGAAGATAACGACCGACACCGCAAGTGGTATATCGAGGCGCGGTAGTTCGGTGTTGACGCCGGCTGGCGAAGTCAATAGGATGCCGCCCCGCAACACGCTCTCGGCCTAATGTAAGCAGCACCCCTCACGCAACACCCAACGTAATGCAACGTAATGTAAAGCGCCCGAGCCTAAGGATTCATACCATAGGAGCTTTGCCATGCCCGCTGTATCGTTGGTCACCCGCAGTCCATTCGTGACGATCATCTCGTATCCATTTAGAAGTCTACTTCAGGCTGCAATGGATCACGCCTTCTCGTATCTACCGTCGATTTCTCCTGCCAAGTGTTCGTCTCAGGCGAGCTGAAATAATCCAGGCGCTTTATCACGTCCCGAGCCCCCTCGGTGTGGGGCCGTGCCTGTCTGAACTGATACGCCAGAACCCCTCACTTAAAGGCCACGCCTGGGCTTACTCGCCACATCCCCACCACTTCCACTAAGGAGAAACCATGACCGCACTTATCCACATGAACCACATCACCGCTGTGAACCATGCACTGGGCTTGTTAAGCGAACTGCGCCAAGTACTCGACTTTATCCGCGCTTCAACTGAACGCGAAGAACTTGCGGCTTCGGCACAAAACATCAAGGGACCTATGGCAGCACTGCACGAGGAGCTGGAAGACACCATTTCATATCGTTCAGGGCAGAACTTGGTAGACCTTGCCGAGAATTTGGAGCGCACCCACGGCCAACCGGGGGTTACTGACAACGAGGCAATTTTCTCAATAAACGAGCTTCGCTATCAGGCATCTGGAGAGCCCCGCCTGCTCGAGAGAACCTATCGAGTACTGCATCAGGCATGGGAGGCATCCATCTTTCCCGAGCAGTTCAAACGACACTTGGAGGAGACGGGCTTAGCGACCTCTTTCGGCTGGCAAGTCGCGGAGGTGCTTATCGCAAACTTCTCCGAGGCCAAGGCGCGCTAACCCGCTCTACGACAAACCAAGAGCAGACTCAGTGAAAGTCATAACAAGAACTTTCGGAGGCAAACCGCTGGTGATCCTGACTGGCCATGAGGACTTCGATTTGGTCTTCATCGTCAATCAAGTCGCAGAGGTATGCCACATAGACAGCCCCATGGCAGCCATCGCGCTAACCACAGAGGCCACAGGTGGATTCGGATTTTTCCAGCTGCGAGAAGTGCTACATGCAGTTGAAAACCCGGAGCGACTTGGCTCTTGGGGAGTTGAGCACATAGCTGGTGACACATGGCTGGCATCGACTGGTGCCGCCTACCGAATGCTTCTTCGCTACGACTCCCCTCTTGAGGATTTTTTCAAAAGATGGCTGATCGACGATGTTCTTCAGGAAATACAGGAGACACCTGAGGCCCTCGAGCCCATCGACACCTACCCCGACGAGTTGACGCAATTACGCGCCACTGTTCGGAGCCTTGAAAGACGGCTTACTGCGTCTCTGACAAGGGAACGCCGCCTTCAACACGGGGTAGAGATGCTGGATAGAAAACTGACCAGTACGACCGGAGAGCTTTTAGCGCTTCGTAAGGGCTTCCCAATCATAGCTACGCCTGAAAGTTCATCCCCGTCGCTATTGGATCGTGCTCAGTCTGAATTTGACGACCTTTCCTACGCCTGGAGGCGATCATTGCGGGGGGACGTAAGTGCGCTGGTAGGAGCGCAGTTGGATGAGCGCCTATATCGCTTACGCCTCGCCCACGACGAGAAACGCCGTAGCTAATCAGGGCGCTGCAAAACCCCTCACTGAAAGACACAACGTCCTCAGGAGGTGAACCATGCAGCAACCCAACGACTACGCCAAGATCAAAGCCGAAGGGGGTCCTTATGACTCCCTGATTCAGACCGCAGCAGCAAACCACGGGGTCTCCTACGACCTCCTGCACAAGCAGCTCTTTAAGGAATCCTCGTTCAACCCTAACGCCAAGAGCCCAACGGGGCCTCGTGGCCTCGGGCAGTTCACTAAGGCCACCGGGCTTGCCTACGGCCTGGAACGGGATGAGGACTTCTACAACCCAGAGAAGTCCATCGACGCAGCCGCTCGGCACATGCGCGACAACATCAAGATAGCTGGCGGTGACGAACTCAAAGCCCTTCTTCTGTATAACCAAGGCGGGGGCCGAGTGGGCCGCAAGCAGCTCGAAGCGTATGACCGTGGGGATTTCTCCGGGGTCTCCGAGGAGGGCCTGGGCTACCTCCAGGCTCTTATGGATGTAACCAACACCGGCAAGAAGGCTGAGCTGGATGCCTTCGTAAAGCCAGACGGCGGGTTTGAGGCTCCCGCTGGCATTGAAGCAACACCTAAGGCTGTCCCAGGGAATGTCCCTGACACCTTCGCCTCCTTCGACTTGGCCGGTCAGGACGTAGCACCCAAGGCAACACCGTTTGCCCAGGAGCTTTACGAAACCACCGGGAAAACCAGTGATGAAGACCAGGGGTTCTTCGAGGGGGCTGGCAACAACGCCTCCGTGGAACTCAAGACCTCGGTGCTCGGCATGATGATTCGTGCAGTGAACGAGGCCCCGCCTGAAGCAGACTTTATGCAGACCTACACGGTCGTTCAGGACCTGTTCAACGATCCGTTCGACCTGGGACGCCTGAGTGACTGGCAGGATGAGGACTATGACAAGCTGCGTTCCTCGGGCCTGGACCCTCAGTATTACGATGTGGTCCTTCGGGGCTATCGCCGCAACTTCGACCAGAACCTGGCTCTCGCAATGGAGAACCAGCGGATGGCAGAGACAACCCAGGGTGATCGCCTTGGGGCCTCTCTCGTTGGTGGCGGTGCCGGGATGCTCGGTGACCCTTATTCCCTCGTGAATCCCGCCAAGGGTGCAGCGGGGAACCTCGGGGCTCGCCTGTTGGGCGGTGCGGTTGCCGGTGGTGCCATCGGTGGCCTCTCGGAACACAACACTGCCAAGGTGTCAGGCCGTGAGGAACACCTGGGAATGGCTATCGCTGGAGGCGCTGCCTTCGGCGGTACGCTCAATGGTCTCCTCGGGGCTCGGCCTAATAGCCGCGCATCGTGGGACCTACCGGATAACGATTTGGCTCCCGTGGATGCCACTGGGTTTGCTCCGGTTGACTTCATGGCCCCGCACGACCTCCAGTCCCTTCTAAATGGCACAACCCAACGCCTACAAAGCCGCGAACAAGCGCGCCTGAAGGGCCTGGATGAAGACCCCGCAGCAATGCCCTTCCGTCAAGGTGAAGAGGTCAAGCGAAGCGCCTCCGGGGATTATCTGGATGTCCCCTGGGACCCGGACGCAACTCGCACCCTGGACGGTTCAATCCACAGTGGTGGCAGTCCGATCAACCCAAAGACAATCGAGGAGTTCACTGAACTGCATAAGGGTGACGACCGAGCGGCATGGGGCGTTCACCTTGGAGACATCACAGAGATCGGCCTACGCCTCGGCTCATCGGAGAACCCTGAAAGACGCGCACTGGCGGCTGACCTCTTCAGGTCGTCCACGGGTTATCAGGATGGTTCCAATGGGAAGTTCGGCGCGACTGCCTCGGACATATCGGAGCGCCTTCGTAGCCAGGACAACATGGTCCACAACAAGCTGGCCGAGAGCTTCGATGAGGCCCTGAAGGACCCCTTCTGGCGTGGCCAGCGGATGTCCAAGGGTGCCAAGCACGAGCTGATCAGTCGGCGCGTAGTGGAAGCCCTGGAGTCCCAGCAGCCGGTCAAGTTGTCTCCACCGGAGATGAAGCTACTGGAAGAACTGCGCACCCACATGAACCAAAAGTGGGACTACATCAGCAACCCAGCTCAGTTCGGGGACCTCCGGGCGAAGGCCCTGCTGGAGGACACTCGGCACTTTTCCACGTACTTCCCTCAGCGCTACAGCTCAGCGGCGAAGGCTCAGGCAATCCAGCGGTTCGGTGGTGAGGAAGGCTTGCAACAGGCTATCGCCCACTCGTGGATGGCTTCCTATATGTCCCGCCCCTATGTTCGCCAACGGGTGGACAAGATGATTCAGGAAGGTTTCGAGAAGGCCAACAAGGGCAAGCTGGACGCCAAGCCAATGACCCCGGAGCAACTTCGGGAGGCCGTTGAGAAGTACGCCAACGACAAGGCTTATGGCATCAGCAACTCCGACCGCTTCACGGCTAACTCGCTTGTAGAGGAGCACCTGAAGGACGGCGCTGGCCTGGAGAACAACGACTATCTCGAAGCGCGGAACCTCTTCGACTCCGATATGCAGGTCCAAGCGCCTGACGGTGGGATGTTCTCTGTGAACGACCTGAGGGACTTCAACCTCCTCCGGGTGGTCCCGCAGTACGACCGCAGGGTGAACGGTGACATCGCCATTATGGGCGGCACCGGGAAGTCCACGCAGGAGCTGAAGAACCTCGTCAACGGGATGCGCCAGAAGGCAGGCCCAGGTAAGGACACACTGGAGACTGACGCTCTACTCGATGCGATCAAGATGTTCACCGGGCGTGCTCGGAGGGACCCTGATGGTGTCTGGGCGACCTTCGCTCGGTCACTGAACGATGTCGGCTTTATGACGAAGAACGCCTACATGGGCGCTCAGAACATCACTGAGGCCGCTTCATTGATCGTTAAGGGTCACCAACGGATGCTCCTGAAGGGTGTCCCGTTGCTCAAACAGTGGACCACGGCTAAGGCCAAGCTGGCACCCGAGGACATCAAGCAGATGCACGGCTTGCTGTTCGGAAAGGAACTGGACGATCTCATTCGGCCAGAGCGCCAGGACATCGTGGATAACCTTCGCCAGAACAGCAGCGAGATAGGCGCTCAGGTCGCAGGGAGCGTTAAGTACGCCACCCAGGAACTCTCGGCTCGCTCACCGTTCACTTGGTTGCTCAGGGAATCCGGCAACTACCTCATGGATGCTGGACGCCAGGGTGCCCTCGTGGATCTTATCGACCACACATTGAATGGCAAGGTGACTGACCTCTTCAGTCCTGAGCGTCTGCGCTCTGCCTCGGTGACCCCTGAGCAATTCAAGGGGATTCAGGACTTGATCAAGGGCCACTTCAAGCAGGACCGCAAGTCAGGCAAGTGGCGCATTCAGAACCCCGAAGGGCTGGCCTCGGATGTCCGCTCTATGGACCTCTACCGGCTCGGGGATCGTGTAGCAGATGAAACCATGCTGAGGCCCCACAAGATGTCCATTGCGCCCTCTGAGCAGTACGGGGCGGGCTGGGCGATGGCCCTTCAGTTCAAGATGTTTGTCCTGAGAAGTCTCAATGGCCGCATGGCCCGTGGATGGATGGAAGCTACCCGCAATGGGCAAGTCCTCGATCAGACCATGCAAGTGCTTGTCTCGGTGGGTTTGGCCACAGCGTTCTATGCTGCAAGTGCCCACACGAAAGCCCTGGGACTGCCTGAACGGGCCCGTGAGAAGTATCTGGAGAAGGCTCTGAGCCCAAGCATGATGGCCTATGCGGCGATCTCAAGGAGTTCCCATGTGGGTGCTCCGCTGGGCGTGGCGAACTTCATAAGCGCACCTCTGGGGTTCGATCAGGCGGCCATGTTGCGGACCTCTATTCTCCCGCGAGAAAAGCGAGAGCAGCAGGCAGGCCGAGCGATCAAGTACAACCCGCTCCAGTCCGACCTCGTTAGCGGTTTCGTAGGGGGCGTAGCAGAACAAATCCCAGCAGCTAACGTGGCAGCCCATGGGGTCCAAGCTGGCTACTCCGCGATCAACCTGATGGGAGATCAACCCCGAGCCGACAAGCAGGGCCACATGACGGGGCTGTGGAATGCCCTGCGGCAGTTCGTACCAAATGACCCGCTGAGTCAAAGCCTGATGCAACGTTTGGCTGAAGACCAGGGCGTGGACCGGGCTCGTTAAAAACCCTCACTTATAGGGGGGGGGTCCCTTAGGATACTTCTTAAAGTTCCTCTTCCTGCTTTCTCTTGGTGGCTCAGTGAGATGGTCGGTTCCTTCGTGGGCTGATCATCTTCATTGACCACTCCCCTCACCCATCGCTGGGTACTCCATCAACACAGTCTTTCCGATTGCTCCTCGTGCCGACTGCCAGTCCCATTGTCGTGGGTCTGTGTGCTGGCCGTAGGGAGCGAACTCGGGGATCAATCGAAAGGAAAAACCACATTATGAATATCGACATTAAGCACAAGCATGCTGGACACGTCATTATGATCGAAGGTCACCCCTTCAAGGCCAATTCGGCAGGTCAGTGGAACCTGACTGAGGTATGGCGTGCTTTGAAGTTGGACCAGAAGAAGTCTCCGGGCCAATGGCGAACCAAGGAGGCCAAGCGACTCGAAGCTATGCAGAATTTGCACAGCTCCAACGGGGCAGCTTCTTGGGCAACAAAGCGAGCAACCATCGAGTATGCAGCATGGGTCTCGCCGGAATTTAAGGACATGGTGTTCGATGCCTTCGAGGCGGTCCTTGAGAACCCTGAAGTTGCCCAAGTGGTCGCCGAAAAAATGCGCCAGCTTGGATATGGACATAGCGCCTCCCTGTTAGAGCGGGAGAAAGACAATTTCCGGCAAGCCATGAAAGAAATTAAACGCTCACCTCAATCTCAGACCGATGCTGCTAAGGCTCATCGTCTCAGCAAAAGACGCGATGCAACCCTTGAAGCAATGGTCAGAAGAAACAAAGCCAGACTTGGCTGCTGACTCTCATAGACCTGAATCTTTCAGTTCAAAATGCTTGATGTTCGACCTCTTTTTAACGGAGTCTGATCGAAACAAAACGGACCGACCGAAAATAGGGAACTTATGAGCACCGATAGCAGTGATTGGCTTGAACAGCTTGATAGGCACCTGGCATCTCCGTGCCTGAACTGGCTGCTTGGTGCAGGAGTCAGCTACGGAGCAAAAATCCCGCTGATGTACCCACTAACTGACCGTATCAAAGCCCTGCTTGCAGGTTCGCCACATGAACCTTTAATTAGTGCCGTCGTTGCTGAGCTTCCTGAAGATTCACACATTGAGCATATTCTGAGCCAGATGGGTGATTACACAGCCCTTGCTAATCGATCTCGGGCCAACAATGCCTCAATCGGCGGGACAACATATGACTGCGAGCAGCTCCAAAGGGCACACGAAGCGATACTCGAAGCCATAGCCAATACCATCCGCTGGGGATACGTGCCAGCTTTTGCAGGTGCGGCCGAAGAAATCGGGTCTCCTACCAACTCATTGGTTCTAATTGATGATCACAGCGCATTCGCGCGCGCCCTATTTAACACTTCACAGGCCGGACTTCAGGACCGAAGAAGACCTGTGAGAATTTTCACGACCAATTACGACACCCTAATCGAAGACTCATTGGCACTTACAAACGTTACCTACTGGGACGGCTTTTCAGGTGGTGCTGTAGCGTTTCGGTCGTACAGGTTTGGCGAGGAAGAGCCTAAGAGTGGGATTAGGGCCTGTGTGATTAAGCTGCACGGATCAATTGACTGGCACCTTGGTGACGATTTTAGGGTCTGGAGAGTGCGTGATCTGGACACCTACCCCAATCGAAACGGTTTGATCCTAATTCACCCTCAGGCAACGAAGTATGCGGCTACTCAAAGAGATCCATTCGCCGCCCAGTTTGATCTATTCCGCCGCGCCCTCTCCGGTCGTGAAGATAATGTCCTCGCCGTATGTGGATACAGCTTTGGTGATGACCATATCAACGAAGAAATCGAGCTCTGTATGGGCAGAGTAGACAGCAGAACTACATTGGTAGCCTTCGTACAAGAACGAGAGGCGATGCCAGAGTGCTTAGCTCGCTGGAGGCAAGGGCAATGGGGAGCAAGAGTTTTTGTGCTAACCGAAAAGGGGCTGTATGCCGGCAAGAATGGACCGTTCCATGAGCCAGTGGCTGGAGATCAGAGAAGCTGGTGGACCTTCTCAGGTGTTACGAAAATCCTTCGAGATGGTGCAGGGAGCCTCTTATGAGCACGCCTTTTGAAGCAGTCGCGGACCTCAAGGTGGGCTCCATCGTTGAGGTTTCAGGCTCAACAGTAAAAGTGGAGCTGTCAGGCGACGTATCAGAGCTAACGCGTAGCTACGCTGGTCGAGTTTATCCAATTGGCCAAATTGGCAGCGTCGTGAAGGTACATTTTGGAAGACGCCTTGTTTTCGGTTTTGTCACACTACTCAGGATGAAATCTGAAGAGCTGGTCGGTACTGCCACGCCCATTCCACCTGATGCAGATCAAAGGCTCATGGAAATTCAGCTGTTTGCTGAGGGCATTTGGAATTCAAGCGAAAGCCGGCTTTCGTTTACACGTGGTGTCTCGACGTATCCCCTCCCGCTTCAGAATGTTTACCTTCTCACCCGAGATGAAGCAGGAATCCTTTATCAATCCGCTGAGGGCCAGCGACCAGATGGCGTAGACCCGCTGGTGCCCTTCGCCACGTATGTAGGTGCAGACTCCGCTCAGTGTCGTGCCAACATCGACAAGATGTTCTCGCTCCATTGCGCAATACTCGGCTCAACTGGATCAGGGAAGTCGGGCGCGGTAGCAGCTGTTCTACACAGCATCCTTGAACATAGCCCATCAAACGACACCACTTTTAAACCCAGAATCATCATGATTGACCCGCATGGTGAATATGGTCATGCCTTCACAGACCGCGCGCTTGTCTACAGGGCCTACGACCCAATAGGCACGGACGAAACAGCAGGCACTCCAATCAAACTTCCGTACTGGTTAATGTCAGCAGAAGAGTTTCGCCTTCTGGTCATTGGGAAAACAGAGTTTGAAGCGACATCCCAACACAACATTGTGTACAAAGCCCTGACTCATTCAAGGATGGTAGCTGCGGGCTTAGTCGATGCTGCACCATCTAATTACAACTGGGCCGCTCCAGACGATGGCCTCGCACATGACGAACCAAGACCTAAAGCTGGCATCGATATGGCCAGAATCATTGAGTTCGACAGAGACAAGCCGCGCCCATTCTCCCTGGCAGAGTTCACTAATCACATTGCTTACGTTCAAGCCGCTCGCTCAGCTAAAGGCGGAGGCATGGAAAGAGTCACTGACAGCGACTTTTCTACGAAAGGTTTCAAGTCAATATTGGACAAACTTTCTATGCTTCGTCGTGACCCTCGCATTCGCTTCCTGATGAATGAGTGGACAAATGAAGACAATCTCAGCGGCCTTATCTCGCAGTTCGTAGGCGCTATTTCAAGTGAAGCGGGCGATCCAAAAGACCTTCGCATCATTGACATCTCGGGGCTACCAAATGAAGTGGCCGGCCCCCTGACAGCAGTCATTGCTCGCCTGCTGTTCCAATACAAGCTGTACCAGACGATGGAGGAGCGGCGAAGAGACCCTATTCTGTTGGTATGCGAAGAGGCACACCGCTACGTTCCAGACAAAGGAGAAGCAGAATACGCCGCCGCTCAATCAGCAGTCCGGCGTATCGCGCGTGAAGGGCGTAAGTACGGCATCGGTTTAATGCTTGTCAGTCAAAGGCCCGCTGACGTTGAGAGCACCGTAATTTCCCAATGCGGGACTTGGCTGGTGCTCAGATTAACCAACGGAACCGATCAGGCTCATGTCGCGCGCTTCCTTCCTGATGGGTTATCAGGCATGACCAAAGCCCTTCCAACTCTGGCGCAGCAAGAAGCTCTTTTCGTAGGTGAGGGTGCTGCATTACCTGCAAGAATCCGAATTAGAAGCCTGCCGAGGTCCAAGTTGCCAAGATCAGAGAGCGTTAGCTTTGCTCAAGGATGGTCTGCTGAGCGAATAACAGAAGAGCAAATAAACACAATTGCTTCTCGCATGGACGGATCGAGCTGAGCTGGTATGAACTAATGTGGGCTGCTTCCAATCAGGGCAGCCCCTTGAGAATCTGGCAGAAAAATCTGAGTCCCCTTATCAATAGGAAACTCAGTCCGTTTACCCCCTTGCCCACCCTCAACGGCATGCCCGGAACACCCGCCCCAGAGCCCTTGAGTGTTAGAAAGATGTTCAACGTCTGTTAGAAAAACCTGTTGACGCACTCAGGGAGGCACCCGCTAAGATGCCACCTCCTGACCTTCATTAGGACAGCATCAGAGCAAAGGTTTCAGGGTCGGCCAGACGTTATCCAACAGCTTGGGTTGCGCTACAGCAGCAGGGTGAATGCCGTCGCTCTGCATCATCGCAGGCACACCACCTACGCCCTCCAGTACGAAAGGCACCAGGGCAGCGTTATGTTCCTGCGCCACCTTGGGGAACACGTCAGCAAACGCCGTGGTGTAACGCACACCGTAATTAGGCGGTAACTGCATGCCGAGGATCAGCACCTTGGCGCCCTTTTGCTGCGATGCCTGCACCATGGCCGCAAGGTTTTGTTGCAATTGCGCTGGCGGCTGACCGCGCAAGCCATCGTTGCCACCCAGCTCGATAATCACCAGCTCCGGCTGATGCTCTGCAAGTAGCGCAGGCAGCCGTGCGGCACCGCCTGCACTGGTATCGCCACTGATCGAAGCGTTGACCACTTGATGATCAAAACCCTGCTCGATCAAGCGTTTTTCCAGCAAGGCGACCCAACCCTGGCGGGTATCCAGGCCAAAAGCCGCGCTGATACTATCGCCGACGACCAGTACGGTACCCGCGAACGCCGCCGGCCCCCACAGCAGCAGGCTCAGGGCAGTACCGATCAACCACTTACGCATTGGATTCTCCATGAGCTCAAGTATTCTCACCGCGCGAAACCTTAGCAAAGTGGTTCCCAGCACGGAAGGCGAACTCACCATACTCCATGATCTGTCGCTGGAGCTGGTATCCGGTGACAGCCTGGCGATTGTCGGTAGCTCCGGCTCGGGCAAATCCACCCTGCTCGGCTTGCTTGCTGGGCTCGACCTGCCAAGTAGCGGCAGCGTTATGTTAGCCGGCAACGACCTGGCCAGCCTCGATGAAGATCAACGCGCACGCGTGCGCGCCGAGCACGTCGGCTTTGTCTTTCAGTCCTTCCAGTTGCTCGACAGTTTGAATGCCCTGGAAAACGTCATGCTGCCGCTGGAGCTTGAAGGCCATGCCGATGCCCGTCAGCGCGCCCGCGCCTTGCTCGAACGGGTCGGCCTGGGCCAACGCCTGACCCATTACCCACGCCAGCTGTCAGGCGGTGAACAGCAACGCGTAGCCATCGCCCGCGCCTTTGCCGCCGAGCCTGCAGTGCTGTTTGCCGACGAGCCCACTGGCAACCTCGACAGCCACACCGGCGAGCGTATCAGCGACCTGTTGTTCGAGCTGAACAAGGAGCGCGGCGCGACCCTGGTGCTGGTCACCCATGACGAGCGCCTGGCGCACCGCTGCCAACGCCTGATCCGTCTGGAAGGCGGCCACCTGGTCGACCACGTGGAACCTTGATGAAACAGCTGCCATTTACCCGCCTGCTCTCTCTAGCTAGCCGTCAGTTGCTGCGCGATGCCCGCGCCGGCGAGCTGCGTGTGCTGTTTTTCGCCTTGCTGATCGCAGTCGCCGCCAGCACGGCCATCGGTTACTTCAGCGCCCGCCTGAATGACGGCATGTTGCTACGGGCCACCGAGTTTCTCGCCGCCGACCTGCGCCTGACGGGCAGCTCACCCAGTGCCCCGGAACAGATCAGCAGTGGCAAACAACTAGGATTGGAACACGCGCAGCTGGTCGAATTTTCCAGCGTGGTCGCCAGCGATGCCGGCATTCAGCTGGCCAGTATCAAAGCGGCGGACAGCGCTTACCCTCTGCGCGGTGAACTGAAGAGTGCCGCCGCACTGTATGACGTTGAACAGACCGGTGCCGGCCCACAGCCCGGTGAAGCCTGGGCCGAGGCACGCCTGTTTGTCGCGCTTAACCTCAAGCCAAGCGATAGCGTGGAAGTTGGCGCGAAAACCCTGCGTTTGACCCGCGTGCTGACCTTTCTGCCGGATGAAGCCGGTGACTTCTACAGCCTGACCCCGCACCTGCTGATGCACCTGGATGACCTCGCCGCCACTGGCGTGGTGCAACCGGGCAGCCGCGTGCGCTATCAGGAGCTGTGGCGCGGTGAGGCTGATGCATTGGCGCAGTATCGCCAGGGCATCACCCTCGCCCCCAATCAGCGCCTGGAAGATGCCAAAGATGGCAATCGTCAGGTCGGCAGCGCCCTGGGCCGCGCCGAACGCTATCTGAACCTTGCCAGCCTGGCCGCCGTGCTGCTGGCCGGGGTTGCCGTGGCCTTGTCGGCGGCACGCTTTGCCGCCAGGCGCTTCGATGCCAGCGCACTGCTGCGCTGCCTGGGATTGTCACGCAACCAGGCACTCGGCCTGTTCAGCATGCAACTGGCGCTGCTGGGGATTACCGCCAGCCTGATCGGCGCATTGCTGGGCTGGCTGGCGCAGCTGGCGCTGTTCAACCTGCTGCAGGACCTACTGCCGGCACAGATTCCACCTGGCAGCCTGTGGCCCGCGCTGGCTGGTATGGCCACCGGACTTGTGGCGCTGGCCGGCTTCGCCTTGCCGCCACTGGCCGCGCTGGGCCGTGTGCCGCCGTTGCGAGTTCTGCGTCGCGACCTGCTGCCGGTGCCGGCCAGTTCCTGGCTGGTGTATGGCGCCGCCTTGCTGGCTCTGGGCCTGATCATGTGGCGTTTGAGCCTCGATCTGCAGCTGACGTTCGCCCTGCTCGGTGGCGGCCTGGTAACCGCACTGCTACTGGGTGGATTGCTGCTGCTCGGCCTACAGAGCCTGCGCCGCATACTGGCCGGCGCTTCGCTGCCCTGGCGACTGGGATTGGGCCAATTACTGCGTCATCCACTCGCGGCAGCCGGGCAATCGTTGGCGTTTGGCCTGATCATTCTGGCCATGGCGCTGATTGCCTTGCTGCGTGGCGAGCTGCTCGACACCTGGCAGGATCAACTGCCGGAGAATGCACCGAATCACTTCGCGCTGAATATCCTGCCGGCGGACAAGGACGCCTTCGCCGCTCGCCTTAATGAACTATCACCGCACCCCGCGCCCCTGTTCCCCGTGGTGCCCGGTCGACTGGTGATGATCAATGGCGAGCCCGTGCGGCAGATCGTCAGCAAGGAATCCCAGGGCGAGCGCGCAATTCGCCGCGACCTGAGCCTGACCTGGGCCGCCGATTTGCCTGCGGACAACAACCTCGTCGCCGGTAGCTGGTGGACAGATGCCAATACCAGCGAATTGCCGGGCGTGTCGGTGGAGTCCGAACTGGCCGAAAGCCTGCAACTGAAACTGGGCGACCGCTTGAGCTTCAGTGTCGGCGGCCTTAACCGCGATGCGGTGGTCAGCAGCCTGCGTGAAGTGGACTGGAACAACTTCCAGCCCAACTTCTACATGATCTTCCAGCCCGGCACCCTGCAGGATCTGCCGGTAACCTACCTGACCAGCTTCTACCTGCCGCCGCAGCACGAAAAGCAACTGGTCGAACTGTCGCGCGCCTTCCCGGCCGTAACGCTGCTGCAGGTCGAAGCGCTGCTGGCGCAACTGCGCAGCATCCTTGCCCAGGTCACGCTGGCCATTGAGTTCGTTCTGCTGTTCGTCCTGGCCGCTGGCCTGGCCGTGCTGTTTGCCGGGCTGCAGGCGACTCTGGATGAACGCATACGCCAGGGCGCTCTGCTGCGTGCTTTGGGCGCCGAACGCAAGCTGTTGATCAAGGCGCGCCGCGCCGAGTTCGGCCTGCTCGGCGCATCAAGCGGGCTGCTGGCGGCCTTTGGCTGTGAGCTGATCAGCTTCCTGCTCTATCGCTTTGCCTTCGACCTCACTTGGCAACCGCACCCCTGGCTGCTCTTGCTGCCCTTGATCGGCGCATTGCTAGTCGGCACGGCAGGCGTTCTCGGTACGCGCCGCGCCTTGAATATCAGCCCGCTGACGGTGCTGCGCGAGGGCTGATAGACTCGCGCACCACTCCCAACAAGCTGAACTATGAGTCGCTACCGCCCACCCCGCTCCGCCGGCACGCCCTTGATCACCCCCGAGGGCGAGGCTCGCATGCGCGCCGAGCTACATGAGCTGTGGCATGTACGCCGCCCCCAGGTCACTCAGTCGGTTAGTGAAGCCGCTGCTCAAGGGGATCGCTCAGAGAACGCCGAATACACCTACGGCAAGAAGATGCTGCGCGAAATCGACAGCCGCGTACGTTTTCTGACCAAACGCCTGGAAAACCTCAAGGTGGTCAGCGCCCGGCCCAGTGACCCGGACAAGGTCTACTTTGGCGCCTGGGTCACCCTGGAAGATGAGGACGGCAGTGAATCGCGCTACCGCATCATCGGCCCGGATGAGCTGGACCTGAAAAACAATCTGATCAGCATCGACTCGCCCCTGGCCCGCGCCCTAATCGGCAAAAGCTTGGACGCCGAAGTGCGGGTGCAAACCCCAACCGGCGAGAAGACCTGGTACATCGTCGCCATCGACTACCCGTGACCGAGCCGAGCATGCCCACCGCCCCTGACGCGCCGCACCAGCAAGCCCGCCTTGAGTGGGATGAGCAGGGTCAACCGCTGTCCAGCCAGTTCGCCGATGTGTATTTCTCCAACGAGAACGCGCTGGCCGAAACCCGCTATGTGTTTCTCGCCAACAACCAGCTGCCAGAACGCTTCGCCGCGCTAACGGCTAATCAGCAATTGGTCATTGGCGAAACCGGCTTCGGCACCGGGTTGAACTTTCTCTGCGCCTGGCAGCTGTTCGAGCAGCAAGCCGCTAGCGGTGCGCGTCTGCACTTTGTCAGCGTGGAAAAATACCCACTGAACAAGAGCGACCTGCAACGCGCCCTGGCGCTGTGGCCGGAACTTGCGCCCTATGCCGAACAGCTGCTGGCGCAGTACGTGGCACTGCACCCGGGCTTTCAGCGCCTGGTATTCGCCGGCGGACGTATTGTTCTCACCCTGCTGATCGGCGATGCCCTAGAGCTGTTCGGTCAACTGGACGCCCAGGTCGACGCCTGGTTTCTCGACGGTTTCGCGCCGGCGAAGAACCCGGATATGTGGACGCCGGAACTGTTTAGCGAGTTGGCCAGACTGTCCCACGCCAGCACCACTCTGGGCACCTTTACCAGCACCGGTTATGTACGCCGCCGGCTGAACGATGCCGGCTTCAAGATGAAACGCGTGCCGGGTCTAGGTAAGAAATGGGAGGTGCTTAAAGGCAGCTTTATCGGTACAACCGAGGTGACTGAAAAGCCCTGGTTTGCTCGCCCAGCGCAGCCTGCTGGCCCGCGCACTGCCATTGTGATCGGCGCAGGTCTAGCCGGCTGCGCCACCGCCGCCAGCCTGGCCCAGCGCGGCTGGCAGGTGACCCTGCTGGAGCGACATGCGGCCATTGCCCAGGAAGCCTCGGGCAACCCGCAAGGCGTGCTCTACCTCAAGCTCTCGGCCCATCACACCACGCTGTCACGCCTGATCGTCAGCGGCTACGGCCACAGCCGTCGACTGCTGGAACAGCTGCAGAAAGGCCAGGACTGGGACAACTGCGGCGTTCTGCAACTGGCTTTCGACGCCAAAGAAGCGCAGCGCCAGACGCAACTTGCAGCAGCCTTTCCCACCGACTTGCTATGCGCCCTGGATAAAACCGCTGCCGAAGCCAAGGCCGGCATCCCACTGCCGGCAGGTGGTTTGTTCTACCCCGATGCAGGCTGGGTACATCCGCCGGCGCTCTGTGCCCTGCTTAGCCAGCAGCCGACTATCCAGCTGCAACTGCATCAGGAAGCCTTGGAGCTGCGCCGTGATGGTGACAGCTGGCAGGCTTGGAATGGCAAGCAGCTGCTGGCCAGTTCCAGTGTCGTGGTACTGGCCAGCGCCGCAGAGATAAAGGGGTTTACCCAAAGCGCAGGCTTACCGCTTAAACGTATCCGCGGGCAGATCAGCCGCCTGCCCGCTACTGAAGCCAGCCGCGCATTAAGTACGGTGGTGTGCGCCGAAGGTTACGTCGCTCCGGCACGCCAGGATGAACATACCCTGGGGGCGAGTTTCGATTTCAACAGTGACGACTTGACGCTGAACAGCGCCGATCACGCGAGCAATCTGCAGCTACTGGAAGAGATTTCGCCTGAACTTTGCGACGCGCTAAACACTGCAGCGCTCGACCCCGAATACCTGCAAGGCCGCGCGGCTTTTCGCTGCACCAGCCCGGACTACCTGCCGATTGTCGGCCCGTTAGCCGACGCAGCCGCCTTTGCCGAGGCTTATGCGGTGCTAAGCAAGGATGCCCGCCAGGTGCCGGAAACGTCCTGCCCTTGGCTGGATGGCCTGTATATCAACAGCGGCCACGGCTCACGCGGGCTGATCACCGCGCCACTGTCCGGCGAGCTGATCGCCGCCTGGCTCAACGATGAACCGCTGCCAGTGCCTGCCGATGTGGCGCAGGCCTGCCATCCGAATCGCTTCGCCTTGCGTGCGCTGATCCGTAATAAACCCTAGGTTGGGTCGGGCGGCGTTCCGTTGAGGCGCGCAGCGAAGTCCAACGAGACATGCCGCCGCTCGTTGGGCCTCGCTGCGCTCAACACCAACCTACCTGCGAACTCAGCCGCGCAGGCTAAAACGCCAGGCGCGGTGGATCTTCTGGTTGCGGGCAAAATCCGGATCGAGAGTCGAGGCACTGATTTCTTCAACCTGATAACGCGCGGCCAGGCTCTCATCGAGCTCAAACTTGCGGAAGTTGTTGGAGAAATACAGCACGCCGTCCTTAGTCAGGCGGGCCATGGCCAGATCGAGCATCTGCACATGATCGCGCTGCACATCGAAGATGCCTTCCATGCGCTTGGAGTTGGAGAAGGTCGGCGGGTCGATAAATATCAGCTCGTACTCGCCACGGTCTTCGGCCAACCAGGCCATCACATCACCCTGCTCCAAACGGTTCTTGTCGGAGAAACCGTTGAGCGACAGGTTGCGGCGCGCCCAGTCCAGGTAGGTTTTCGACAGATCAACACTGGTGGTGGTGCGCGCGCCGCCCTTGGCCGCATGCACGGTGGCCGTGGCGGTGTAGCAGAACAGGTTGAGGAAGCGCTTGCCGGCCGCCTCTTTCTGAATGCGCAACCGCAGTGGACGGTGATCGAGGAACAGGCCGGTGTCCAGGTAATCGGTGAGGTTGACCAGCAGCTTCACGCCGCCCTCGCTGACTTCCATAAACTGGCCCTGGGTCGCCTGGCGCTGGTACTGCTTGGTACCGCTCTGGCGCTCGCGGCGTTTGATCACCACCTTGTTCTTGTCGACACCCAGCGCCTGCGGAATCGCGGCGATGGCATCAAACATACGCTCTTTGGCTTTCTCAGGATCAATGGACTTGGGTGCGGCATATTCCTGCACATGCACCCAGTCACCATACAAATCCACCGCCATGGAATATTCCGGCATATCGGCGTCGTATAGGCGGTAGCACTCAACGCCTTCCTTGCGCGCCCACTTGCCCAGCTGCTTGAGGTTCTTCTGCAGGCGGTTAGCAAACATCTGCCCGCCTTCACTCAGGCGTGCCTGCTCCACCACTGGCGCAGGAGCCGGCGCCGGTTTGATCGGGTTACCGTTCTTGTTGTACTGGCGCTCCAACGGCTCCAGCGGGGATTTGTCGGCTTCGGCCTGTTCGCGCTCGCGCTCACGCTGCTCGGGTGTACGGCGCTCGCCGGTGACGAACTGCTCAGGCTGCACCTTGATCAGCAGCAGCTTGCACGGCAGCGCGCCGTTCCAGAAGGCGTACTGCTTGTGGCTGCGGATGCCCATGCGCTTGCCCAAGTCCGGCGCGCCGGTAAATACCGCAGCCTCCCAACCCATACAGGCCTGACGTATACGCTCGCCGAGGTTCTGGTAGAGATAGAGCAGGCTGGCTTCATCACCCAGGCGCTCGCCGTAGGGTGGGTTGCAGATCACCAGGCCTTTCTGGTTCTGATCCGGACGCGGCTCGAAGGTCGCCACTTCGCCCTGATAGACCTTGATCCAATCACTCATGCCCGCGCGCTCGATATTGTTGCGCGCCGGCTGAATCAGCCGCGGGTCGGCTTCATAACCGCGAATCCACAGCGGTGGCTTGGCCATGCCTGCTGCCGCACGCTCTTCGGCTTCGGCATGGACTTTCTTCCACAAAGCCGGCACATGGCCCAGCCATTTGCTGAAGCCCCATTGCTCACGGGTCATATTCGGCGCGATGTCGGCGGCGATCATCGCCGCCTCGACCAGGAAGGTGCCAACACCGCACATCGGGTCAGCCAGTGCGCCGCCTTCGGCCGCGATACGTGGCCAGCCGGCACGGATCAGTACGGCAGCGGCAAGGTTTTCCTTCAGCGGTGCAGCGCCCTGCTGCAGGCGATAACCACGCTGATGCAGGCTATGGCCAGAGAGGTCGAGGGAGAGAATCGCCTCGCCGCGATCCAGGCGCAGGTGAATGCGCAGGTCCGGGTTGAGCTTGTCCACCGATGGCCGCGTACCGTCTTTCAGGCGCAGCTTGTCGACGATGGCGTCCTTGACCTTCAAGGCACCGAAATGGGTGTTGTCGATGCCCGAACCATTACCGCTGAATTCCACGGCCAGACTGCCGGTAGACTCCAGGTGCTCGAACCAATCAACCTCCAGCACGCCTTCGTAGAGGCTCTGGGCGTCCTGCACGCTGTAGCGCTTGAGCACCAATAGCACGCGGTTGGCCAGGCGCGACCACAGGCACAGGCGGTAGGCGGTCTCCATGTCGGCCATGCCACGGATGGCCGAGGTGTGCTCACGCGCATCTTCAAGGCCGAGGCTGCTGGCTTCTTCGAGCAGCAGGCCTTCAAGTCCCTTGGGGCAAGTGAGGAAGAGTTCGTAACGATCCGACATGGGAGTTTCCAGTGCCTAAGGCAATCAACGGCGCGCAGACAAATCAGCACGGCCAAAATAAGTGACAAAGCGTCGCAGCGCGACCCTTCGTCGGAATAAACAACAGTCTCAATCGCAATTAATTCGCGATAGCAAAACACCAGCACACCCGGCGCATACGCCCACAGCATAGGCGCTACAGCGAAAACTCCGGGCCCCAGCCATAACGCCTTATGGCCTGACCCTCAAAAAGGTTACGGCCTTATGACGAAACGGTCATTCACAGGCACCCGCGCATTCGTTAGAAATCTACCTAGGCCAGCACTGCAACGGTGCTGGCAAGGAGGCTCGCGACGCCGGCAGCGGACTCCGTAGGCAGAACGTTTCTGCCTGACCTTGCTACAAGGTCTAAGGGACATAACAGTCAACATTGAGGGCTTCACCCTATGAGAAGACTTAAGCGTGATCCGTTAGAAAGAGCTTTTTTGCGCGGCTATCAATACGGCATCAGTGGTAAATCCCGCGAACTCTGTCCATTCACCCTCCCCTCTGTCCGCCAAGCCTGGTTAAACGGCTGGCGCGAAGGCCGCGGTGACAATTGGGACGGCATGACCGGCACCGCCGGCATCCATCGACTCAACGAACTTCACGCTGTCGGCTGATTCAGGAACCTACCGACTCACCATGCGCGCTCCATCCGAGCGGCGGGCGCGAGCCCAGGGGCTCCTTTAGGGAGCCCTTTTTATTTTCAGGCCTTGTGTGGCAGCGCCGCGATTGCATCCACCGCTTCGCGGATCAATGCCGGGCCCTTGTAGATAAAGCCGGAATAAATCTGCACCAGACTGGCACCTGCGGCGATCTTCTCAGCCGCATGCTTGCCCTCGGTAATCCCACCCACGGCGATGATTGGCAAACGACCTTTTAACTCGCCAGCCAACACCTGAACGATATGGGTGCTCTTCTCACGCACTGGCGCACCGGAGAGACCGCCGGCCTCATCCGCACATTCCAGACCATGCACACCTTCGCGACCCAGTGTGGTGTTGGTAGCAATCACCGCATCCATGCCCGCTTCAACCAGCGCATTGGCAACTTCGATGGTTTCCTCATCGCTCATGTCCGGCGCGATCTTGATTGCCAGCGGCACACGTTTGCCGTACTGCGCGGCCAGATCTTCCTGACGCTTACGCAGGGCTTCGAGCAATTGCTTGAGCGAGTCACCAAACTGCAGGCTGCGCAGCCCTGGGGTGTTCGGCGAGCTGACGTTAACGGTGACGTAGCTGGCGTGCTGATAGACCTTGTCCAGGCACAGCAGGTAGTCATCCACTGCGTTTTCGACCGGGGTATCGAAGTTCTTGCCGATATTGATACCCAGCACGCCCTTGTATTTGGCCGCCTGGACGCGGGCCAGCAGGTGGTCAACGCCGTGGTTATTGAAGCCCATGCGATTGATGATCGCCTCGGCCTCAGGCAAGCGGAACAAGCGCGGCTTCGGGTTACCCGGCTGCGGACGCGGCGTCACGGTGCCGATTTCCACAAAACCAAAGCCCAGCTGAGCAAAACCATCGATGGCATCGCCATTCTTGTCCAAGCCGGCAGCCAAACCGACCGGGTTGGGAAACTCCAGCCCCATCACCTTGACCGGCAGCGCGGCCGGGCTCTTGGTCAGTAAGCCATTAAGCCCCAGACGACCGCCCGCACCGATCATGTCGATGGACAGTTCATGGGAGGCTTCGGGGGAAAGTTTGAACAGCAGCTCGCGGGCCAGGGTATACATGGGCAGGCTTAGCTCGATAAAGTTACAAAGGCCGCGATTATAGCCGGCTGCGCGCCTGATAGGCGAGGCGCACAGCGCTATCAGCCCAAGCGGCGCAGGCTGAGTAACTCACCGGCCGCGCTGAACTCGAGCTCGAAGGAACCATAGACACCGTCGTGGGTCAGAAATGGCCGAAAATGGTGGGCCGGCACACTGACACTCCGCCCATCGCGACTTTGCACTAATATCCGGTTGGCACGCCCTTGATAGACCACACGCAAGCGCTCGGCCGATAACGCAATATCAAACACCAGACTGGGCATGGAGGCACCTTTGCAACTGACTGCAGCAATCTTGCCATACGCCGCGCGCCTGCCCGGTAAAAAATGGCCGAACGCCATTGTTTACCTCGCTGGGGACGCCTCGCAGGGTTTCCGTCCAAGGACGACAGGCCTAAGAAAATTACCGGGAGTATTTTTTAACGTCGCGCAGCGACGGCCCGAAGGGTGGCTGCCAGGGATGGCGGGCCATAAAAAACCTGTCCCCACGGCCGATAAAGCCTGTGCAGTGCTCAGCGGGCTCTGCCAAACTGCTAATGGTGATTTCGGAGTTCGTACCTGGCCATGAGTCTGTCTGAGCAGCCTTCCACCCTCAGCTCACGCCTCGGTGCCTTAGCGCAACGGCTAGGCCTTATCGGCCGTGGGCAACGCCAGATACTTGAGCGCGCCAGCCAGCTTCGCCTGCCCTTCAGCCCCCTGCCGCAACTGCGTGAAAGCATCTGCTGGCAAGACGGCCCACAGCTACACCGTCTGATAGACCTACCACGCAGCGCACTCTCTGGCCCCGTTCAGGAAGACAAGGCGCAAGCCCATGCCATGCTGGTGCGGGTGATCGAAGCGCAAGAGCAGCAGCTGACCTCGTTCGATCTACGCATGATCGACGGCCTATCGACTTGCAACCCTCAGCAGGCCAGCCACGCCAGCTTCGAAGTCTTCGCCGCCAGCGAGCCCTGCCGCCAGGTACGCATCATCAGCTACAAGGATTTCGTCAAAGCCATCAGCCTGGCGTTGCCGCGCTTTCTTGCGGGTGAACGCATCATCCTGCGTCAAGCCAGCTGGCGTGGCGAGCGGGTGTTCTGGGCCGGCGAACATCATAGTGAGGCCTTCGCCTGCGCCATCGCCTACGCCCGCAGGCGCGAGCTGGAGGTCAACCTACCAGCCGAACTCAACCATTACCGCTTGAGTGAACAAGGCATCAGCAATCTGCAGCAGCACTATCACGTATTGGGCATGCCCAACGCGGCCTGGAGTGACCCTGCGTTTATGGCGCTGCTATTGGATAACGGCCTACCCTACGCGCGCCTATCCCTGCTGGGCGGTACTGGTTCACCGGAGTTTCTCCTGCTGCCCAAGCATTCAACCGAGGCCACAGCCTTGGGAGAAGGTCTACGCTTGGCGGGTGCTCCGGATGTGGTGGCGTATCTGCGGCAGCTGTAATCGCGACATAGTCGTCATTCAAATGAGTGCTCAATAAACCCAAAAAGAAGCCCGCAATCTGATTAGGATTGCGGGCTTCAGTGTGGCTACCAACCTACCGTCACGCTACTTGCAAAGCGTTATCTCCCAACAGCCCATTGATGACACTGGCTGTATCTGCTCCTCCAGAAATAATGCCGCCACCGCCTGGAGTCACACCGTACTCGACAGCCACATTAAAACCGGTCAACTCAATGGTTGTGGTTGCGGCGCCGCCTGCTGTGGGGCTAACCGCAATAATGGTGCTGTTATCAACTATCGAGAAGCTAAGGAAGTCATCTAGCGACCCGGCATTGTAGGACTCACCAACCAGCAACTGGGTGAGATCCAACTTGTCACCCTCACTGGGTTTGAAATCGAGCACCTTATCAGCCCCCGTGGTATCAGTTGATAGCCAGCGGAAGGTATCCGCACCGGCACCACCAGAGAGGATATCGTTGCCCAACCCACCGATGAGGATGTCGTTGCCATCGCCACCGGACAGCACATCATTACCAGCCAAACCACTGAGCGTGTCATTGCCCCCCAGACCGAAGAGGTAGTCGACTCCGGCAGTACCAACCAGATTATCCACACCGGCAGTACCATCCACCGACAGCGAGTCAGGAATCAACATGGCGCTAAGTACGCTACTTACACTGTCCCCGTCACCATCAATACCGATGATATTGTGAGAAAGACTGATGGGCTGCCCAGTACTTGCCTGGTCATATTCAAAGAAACCCAACTTGAAGGTTTGCCCGTTGCCACCATCAATCTGCACGGCACTGAAGTTATTGGCGGAGCTGACTTCGTACCACCACCCTTCCTGCATACCCGTCACTCGAATCGAGTTGCCCAGGTCAGTGAGAGTAACCTGACTGGTTTTGTCCACCTCTAGACCGCCCTCGATGGCGTAAATGCGAATATTGCTGGTAGCCAGGTTACGCGTCGTTTCACCTGAAGCATCGCCAATAAAGCTGTAGTCATTGTCGGCCAACAGCACTGCTATCGCGAAGGTTGCGGTCCCTGCGCCGCTCGGGCTAACCCAGGCAACTTTCTGGGCAAAGCGATTGGTGGTGTTGTGGCTGGTATAGGTGAAACCGGTGCCATTAGCACCACCCGTTGCCAGGCCATTGACCAAATCGATCCGCAGCTGCTCGCCATTCTTGATGCTGTTGCCATCACTAATGCCAATTTCGCTGCTGTTGGTGTTAACGCTCTGCCCTGTTGTACTCGACAACAAAGCATCGAACGTTGTGCCCCCCATGTCGATCAATCCTTTGAAGGCGGAGTTACCACCGCCGACACCCGTCAGATTAGTGGCAGACACTTCTGTTCCGTTGGCTATCGGGCCGTAGGTGGTCAGCGTGTAGCTATCGGTCGATGCATCCATATCAATGCGATAACCGAGAGTTCCATTGGCGCTGGTCTTGGCCTCGATAATGGATTGGTCACTGCCATAGAACAGGTACAACTGTTGACCATTGAGGCTCAGCAAATTGCCACTGGCATCCCGAGCAGCAGCACCTTGCACGATGGAGAAATTAACCTGATCTGGGCCATCAGCACCTGCCGAAGCCTCAAAACGCAGGTCAGCTGTAATGGAGCGGGTTTCACTGACCTGATCAACCAGCAACGCCGTGACCGGAGTAAAGGCAATGGGCACATCGTCCTCAACCTGGATCAACAGATCGCCGGCAATCGGTAACGGATTCACACCATTACTGGCCTTGATTGCATTGGTCAGATTCAGCGTGAGAATTTCGTTGTCGTTGGTGCCTGCATTTGGATGGTCCAGCGGGCCTAGTAGTGTGAAGGTATAAGTGCCATCGCTCAGGACTTTGAGGGTGAACACATCGGTACTACCCGCCTTGGCGGTCATGGTGTCACCGGAGAAGCTATAAGTAACCGCAACACCACCAGAGGTTATCGTCGGCATGATAGCCGGCGAGGTATTCAGGCTGAACTGCCCACTATTGGAACCCACCAACAAATCAACCAGGCTACCGGTAGCGACTGTATTTACGCTGTCACCATCCGTTATGCCTCCAGGCAGCTCGTCCTCGTCCACTCGACCGATAACCGGAGAGGTGTCCTCGATATTGATGGTCAGCGAAGCACTAGATGGGTCGCCATCCTTGTCAACGATGGTGTAGCCGAAGCTCTCGCTCGTATCAGCTGCCACACTCGGCGGTGCCACATAGGTCCAGGCACCAGTGGCGAAACTGAAGCTCAGTTTGCCACCCAGACCAGTAGCAACCTCCGTCAGCTGACTACCCGCAATATTGCCACCGGTACTTACGCTAATAGTGCCGACGCCATTCCAGGTGTAAGTCGCCCCATTGATGACAATCGATTGGATATAACCTGGGCCATCGGCACCGAAGCTATCATCGTCACCGCCGCCCACTGCATTATCGCTACCCAGCAGTACATTGCCGCTGACACTGCCACCGACCAGCTGACTCAGCAGGGTACCAATCAGCCCGCTGAAGTTACTGATCAGGATGGGTGAGCCATTACCATCGACATCTACATCCTGCAGTCGAGCAGCATTGATGCCGTCGCCAACACCGATGGTCGTGACATTGATGCCGTTATTGTCGACAAAGTTATTCCAGGCCGTGGCAGTGGTTGTGGTCAGCGAGGTACCTCCAGGGCCGGTCTGCTCGTTAGGATTACCGTCACTGATGAAGAACACCTGGTTACTCCAGCCCGCTATCGGGTTGTAGACAGCCATGGTTTGCTGGATACCATCAGTGAAGTCGGTCTGCCCGCTGAACGGCCGGTTGGCAATGATGTTGTCAATCAAGGCGTTGAAAGACGCCAGCGTAGTGACCGATGGATAGGCCAGCGAAGTCGACGAGAACGCCACGATAGTTACTTTCACATCACCGTCAGTACCGGCATACAACGCCTGCCCTGCCGCTTTCACGGCATTCATCATGGTGCTGAACTCGCTACTATTGATGCTGCCGCTGGAGTCCAACACAAAGGCTACGTTGAAGTCCTGCCCGCGCCCTTCCGCCACATCGGCGGTATCGTTCTTAGCCAGCGGTGTGTCGTCGTCAACGTTGATTGACAATGTGCCTGTGGCCTTGTCGCCATCTTTGTCAGTCACCTGATAACTCAGGGTAAAGGCCTGGTTGTTTTCCTGATTGCCGGTGGCGTGCTGAATCGGAGCATTCTGGACAACACCATAGGCTCCAGTGGCGCTGTCGAGAGACACCGTCAGTACAGTTACGCCACCCTGCTTGACCAGCAACGAACCGCCAGGCCCCGCTTCGTAAGTGAAACCGCCCGGAGCACCTGTGGTTAACCACTGCACGCTTCCTGCACCATCGGCACCGAAGTTGTGACTCAGGATACCGCTGGCGTTTATCGAGTCTGCGTCATCGCCCACGCCTCCAGGAATGCCATTGGCCAGAGCATCGTCGTCCAGTTGCACAGGTGCATTGACGCCAGTGGTAGGAACATCGTCCTCAATTTGCACCAAGAACTGTCCAGCCAGGGGCAGAGGGTTACTGCCGTTGCTGGCCATAATGATGCTGGCAAAGTCCATGACCAGCAGCTCATTGTCATCGCCATTGCCCAGTGGGTGATCCAGGGCTTTTAGCAAGGTGAAGGTATAGTCACCATTGCTTTGCACTTCTAGCGTGAATACAGCAGGACCTGCAGCGCCGGCTTTCGCTGTCAGCAGGTTACCGACCACGCTATACACCAACGGAGTACCACCGGAAGATGCACCGCTCAACCCACTGGTATCGGCAGACAAACTGAACTGCGCAGAGACTGCTGGGCCAACAATCAAGTTACTGAGGCTGCCAGTTGCTACGGTATTAACCGAATCGTTATCAGTGATGCCACCAGACAACTCATCTTCGTCAACCATTGCAATTATCGGACTTACGTCTTCAACATAAACGGTCAAATTAGCGCTGGATGGGTCGCCATCCTTGTCGACGATGGTGTAGGTGAAGGTTTCGGTTTTATCACCGGCGACATTTGAGGGCGCTTGATAGGTCCACGCCCCGGTGCTGAAGTTGAAACTCAGTTTGCCGCCTTCAGCCGTAGTGATATTGCTCAGCTGGCTACCGGCAATTGCCGGCCCGCTGCTCGGGGTAATGGTATTGGTGCCGTTCCAGACATAGGTGACGTTATTGATCACGATGGACTGGATATACCCTGGGCCGTCAGCGCCAAAGGCATCGTCATCGCCACCACCAGCAACACCATCGCTACCCAGCAACACATTGCCACTGACCAAAGCGCCGATCTGGCCCAGCAGGGTGTCAATCAGCCCATTGAAATTAGCGACCAGAATAGGTGCACCTACGCCATCCAGATCAACATCCTGTAGGCGGTCAGTATTGATTCCGTTACCAATACCGATGGTGGTGACATTCACACCTTTGGTGTCTACGAAGGTGTTCCAAGCCGCAGCTGTAGCGTCAGCTAGAGAGTTACCGCCAGTGCCTGTCTGTTCATTGGGGTTACCGTCACTGATAAAGAACACCTGATTGCTTGCCCCTACAATCGGGACATAGGCAGTCATAGTTTCCTGAATCGCCGCAGTAAAGTCCGTCTGCCCATTGAACGGACGAGTTCCAGTCTCAGCCGGGTTGAGACTGCCGATCAGGGTCGAGAAAGCGGCATAGTCGGTAACAGCGGCGTAGGAAGTCGCTGTACCGGAGAAGGCAACGATCTTGATCGTCACATCGCCTGTGGTGCCATTGAACAATGCCTGCCCGGCAGCGCGTACGGCCTGCAGCATGGTGTTCAGCTCGGCGTTATCGATGCTGCCGCTGAAGTCCAGCACAAAGGCCACATTGAAGTCCTTGCCTTGCGAGGCTTGCACTGTGGCAACGTCGTCCTGGGCTTGCGGGGTGTCATCGTCAACATTGATCGACAAGCTGCCGGTGGCGGTATCACCGTCCTTATCGATCACCTGATAGCTCAGGGTAAAGGCTTGGTTGTTCTCCTGATCAGCCGTGGCATGTTGAATGGGCGCGTTCTGGGTAACCGTGTAAGCACCGTTTGACTGATCCAGCGTCACAGTCAGGACGGTAGTAGCCCCTTGTTTAACCAGCAGTGAGCTGCCGGAAACTTGGTAGGTAAAGCCAGTCGGAGCCCCGGTGTTCAGCCACTGCAGGCTACCCGCACCGTCAGCCCCGAAGCTGTGGCCCAGCGTACCGCTGGCGTTGGTCGAGTCGGCATCGTCACCCACGCCCCCTGGAATACCATTGGCCAGGGCGTCGTCGTCCAGTTGCACCATGTTATTAGGTAGCACACTTGGGCCGTCATCCTTGAAGCTGATGACCGTACCAATATCGAGGCTGGCGCTGGCCTGATCACCATCTCCATCAGTCACGACGGCATTCAAGCTGACATGCCCCGCGCCAAGGAATTTGGCTTCATCTGGATCGCCTGTTGGATGAACAATGGCGCGAATCTGATCAAGAGTGACGGTGCCTGTCGGATTGACACTCAGGGTAAATACCAGCTGATTGCTGATTGAGGTACGACCTTCAATGACCCCAGCATTCAGGCTAAGGATCACTTCCTGATTGGTTTCGGTATCCACCAAACCTGAGTTGGCGTTTTGCACGCTCAGGTTATAGGTCAGGCTTTGTAGACCATCAGCCCCAGGCTGCACGTTGAACACACCACTGAAGTTAGCCGTGGCATCAATATGGAAGGCCGACTCATCGACCTGCAATGCAGAACCCCAGGTGATATTGGTGCTGACATCGTTGTAGTCGTAATCCGAGGTAAGCGTTTTGTCTTCCCAGTTCTGATTGCCTGCGTTGCCGGTGTCCTGCAAATGCGAGCCGCCAGGATTCAGGCTGGCATCACTGAACAGCACATTGGCACCGTCAGCACCCACTAGCGGCACACCACCCAACTTCGCCTGCCACTGGCCGGCGACAAACTCGAAGGTCACAACCGAGCCATTAGTCAGGCCTGCATTGGCTCCGCCATTAGGGATGATAAAGAAGCCGGTCTTGGCTGGGTCCAGGCCACTGAGATCAGCCACATCGCCAACGGATTGAGCATGCACATTGGCCCAGATCACTTTGCCGTCTACTGGTGAACCATCTGGCGCCTTGTTGTAGTAGCCATAAGAGTTGCTGAAACCAGCATCGGTGCCCTGGAAGGTGACAAAGGAAGTCACACCGATATTCCCGGCCTGAATGGTCGGGGTATCGTCATCAATCGTCACGACCAACGAGCCCGTGGCCGAGTCGTTATCACCGTCAGTCACCGTGTAACCGATGTTCAAGGTGATATCGTCTTCGGTGCCGCTGACCGGATGCATCAGCGGTTGCAGCAAGTTGATGGTGTAGGCACCAGTGGCTGGGTCAGTGAGCACCACGGTCAGCAATGCACCACGAACAGAGCTGATGGTCAGGGTATTGGTAGTGGCATCCCAGTTGGAGGTGACATTTTCTGTACCCAGTGTCGCCGGGCCACTGAGCGCGATGGATTTAAGGCCATCAGCACCTGCATTAAATGCCAAATTCCCACTGGTGCTGATAGCAGCCCCGGCAACATCGCCTGGGCCACCATTGATACCGCCGGAAAGGCCTTCATCATCCAGAACAACCGCTGCCGTTACCTGGCCAGCAGTTGGTGCATCGTCTTCGAAGCGAATCACATGGCCGATATCAACTTTGTCGACCGCCACATCACCGTCGCCATCAGTAACGGTCAGCACTGCTTTGATTTTGCCGCTCAGGCTTAGCGACTCGTCTGCATTACTGCCATCCGGATGTTTAAGGGAGATGTACTGCGCAACACTCAGCGTGCCGTCGCTGCCAATGGCGACGGCAAACGCTGCCTTGCCATTATCGGCGCCGCCATCGACACGGCCGACGACCAGCTCGCCTTCAACATGCAGACGGATAGTGGAGCCATCGGTGGTTTTCAGGCCTGAGTCCATACCATTACTGCCCTGCAGGGCCAGGCTCAGAACAGTTGTTGCGCCCTCGTCATCTTGGCCAGTACTGCTACCCGCAATGCTAACCACCGCACCACTGCTTTGCGCATAGCCGACTGGGTCAAGATCAGTACCCGGTGTAGCAACCGCAGCGAAGAGTGCTGACAGATCGGCCACATCGTTGTCGTTGGCATCCCCCGGAATCAGTGGGGTTGCGACTGCATTCTGCAGCCCGGCAGACTCATCGTGGGTAACCCCGGCATTTCTCACCAGGCTAATGTTCGCGGTGGGGCCGTCATCCTCGAAGCGGATCACGCTACCAATATCAACCTTATCGACCGCCACATCGCCGTCGCCATCGGTGACAGTCACAACCGCCTGAATCTTGCCAGCCAGGTTGACGGCTTCGTCATAGCTGCTGCCACCAATTGGATGTTCAAGCGACACGTACTGAGCCACGCTCAGCGAACCATCGGCACCGATGGCGATAGCGAATGCGGCCTTGCCGGCATCTGCCCCACCCACGATGCGACCAACGATCAACGCACCTTCAAGATGCAGCGTGATGCTGTGGCCATCGGTGGTACGCAGGCCCGAATCATCGCCATTGCCGTTTTTCACAATCAGGCTGAGCTGGGTTGTCGCACCCTCTTCATCCTCGCCGTAGCTGCTGCCCAGGGTGGTCACCACGGGGGTGGCGCTCTTGGCAAAACCAGTCGGGCTGATGTCTGTACCTTTGTTGGCAACGCCATCAAATACCGACAGATAGGCCACATCATTATCGGTAATATCGCCCAGCGCCCAGGTGTTCCAGAAGTTCTGCAGGCCGGCCGTTTCATCGTGGGTGACATCGGCCCATGGGCCTTTGAGATTGATGTGTGCGGTGGGGCCGTCATCTTCGAAGCGGATCGAGCTACCGATATTGACCTTGTCGACCGCTACATCGCCGTCGCCATCCGTCACTGTCAGTACTGCCTGTACCTTGCCTGCCAGGCTTACTGCTTCGTCGTAGCTGCTGCCGCCAATTGGGTGCTGCAGCGATACGTACTGCGCCACACTAACCGTGCCGTCGGCGCCTATGGCGATGGCAAATGCTGCCTTACCGGCATCCGGCCCACCGACGATGCGCCCGACCACCAGGCTGTTTTCGACATAGAGCTTGATGGCAAAACCGGCGGTAGTCGACAACCCCGAATCAGCTCCATTACCGCCGACAACAGCCAGGCTGAGCTGCGAAGTTGCGCCTTCCTGATCCTGCCCGTAGCTGCTACCTGCAGTCGTAACCAACGGACCATTACTTTGCGCATAGCCTTTTGGAGAAAGATCACCGCCTCTGTTCACAACGCTGCTGAACAGGTTGGAGATGCCATTGATGTCGTTGTCATTGGCATCGTCAGGACGTGTTGGGGTTGCCGTGGCATTCTGCAAACCATGCGATTCGTCATGTACAACATGAACGCCGTGCACGGCTTTGATAGTGGCAACAGGACCGTCGTCCTCAAAAGCAATCACATGGCCGATGTTGACTTTATCCACCGCCACATCACCATCACCATCTGTCACCGTGACCACGGCCTTGATCTTGCCAGCCAGGGTTACGGCTTCGTCATAGCTGCTGCCACCCACTGGGTGTTCCAGCGACATGTACTGGGCAATGCTGATCGAGCCGTCGGCACCAATGGCTACAGCAAAGGCCGCTTGACCGGCGAAATCGCCACTGGCCACACGGCCCACAACCAAGCCACCCTCGATGTAGAGGTTGATCTGAGTGCCATCGGTAGTTTTCAGGCCTGAATCACTGCCTGGCTCACCTGTCAGTTCCAGACTGAGAACAGTGGTAGCCCCGGCAAAATCTGAACCATAGCTGCTGCCAAATGTGCTCACGATAGGTGTCAGGCTACGAGCAAAGCCTGTAGGGTCAATATCGCCGCCCTTGTCAGCAACACCATTGAATGCTGAAACAAAGTTGACATCGTTGTCCCAGTCACCCGGCTTCCACCAGGAGGTCAGGAAATTCTGCAGCCCTGCGCTTTCATCATGGGTTACTTGCGCCCATGGGCCTTTGAGGAAGATGCAGGCTTGAGGGCCATCATCTTCGAAGCCAATACGCGATCCCAGCTCAACGATGGGAGAGGTTGCCGAATCGCCATCGTTGTCGAAGATCTTCACGGTCACGCCGATCAAGCCTTCGCCAATAACCGCCATGCTGTCGTGGTTGTTACCGTCATCACCATGGTCGACAGCAGCATACTGAGTGACAGAAACAGCGCCGGTACTTGAGTTGATGCTGATCCGGAACACCACCAGGCCGCCATCGGCGATACCAAGGATGTCGCCTGCATCTGCACCATCGCCGCCGACAAACGACAGCAAGATCGGGCCACCTGCAGTGGCGGTCAGGCCCGAGTCAGCGCCGTCTTCCGACAAGGTCAGGGAGAAAGTCCTGGCCTCAAGGTTCTCGCCATCGGCACCAGGGTCGACAGCCAGCGAGAAGATACTTTCCAAGTTAAAACTGGCGTAGCCAATTACGCCGGTTTCGCTGCCTGAATAACTGGTTTCATCGTTATTCGACGCGTAGCCAGACTCATCTTTAGTCGAGCCACCGGTACCAACCGACTCGTCGACAACCAGCAGCCCACCTTGCTCAGAGATGTCAAAACGCAGAATGCTGGGGCCATCGTCATATACGGCAATAGTGAGTGGAACTGTTGGCGATACATCACCATCGTTGTCAAACACACGAACAAAGAACGGGTCGAGCAGCTGATCATCAGCGCCGACAGCATCGGGAATGGAATGATTGAGCGTGTTGTCCGCCAGGGTGTAGGTCCAGTTGCCGGCGGCATCAAACACCAACTGCCCATAAACACCCTGAACCACCCCACCGCCTTGCACGTTGATCCACACACCATCCTTGTCCAGCACCTGGATGGCAGAGATACCGTCGGGCGAATTGATGATCAATGAACCGGAGACATTTTCAGCGTTGCTGCCAGGGTTTGAGCCTGCCTGGCCATCAAGATTGGTTACCGCATCGGGATTGAGGGCCGCTTCCTCAACGACGCCGGGGCCTGTAACAACAGAACCTTCCTGATCGAAGTAGATGATTTCAATGGTGGGCGAAGAATCCGGCGCCTCATCAGCAACCACGGGATCAGGATTGGGGAACTCCGGCCCGGTGTTCAGCCCTTCGGTTGGGAAGCCAATGATCGGATCAAGCGCACCGCCGGTTTCACCCAGCAGTACAAACGAGTGACCGCCACCGACACCGCCAGCTGCCCCGCCAGCACCTGGACCCGCGGCGGTTGCCTCGCCTTCAAGCGTCGGGTCGACGCCGGCCTCAATTGCGGCCTGCAGTTTTTCAACATCAGTCAGATCGCCATCGCTCGGCGCTGCCGGAGGCGTTTCAGCTGTAGGCGCTTGTTGGTTGGAACTGCCTGCGAGCATTTGCTCGGAGAGATTCAGGCTGCTGTCGCGGCCCAAGGTAAGTTGCTGCCCATTGCTCATGGCAACCGCAATAGATCCTGCGGCCCCAGTAACGATTTGTTCCCCCGCAAAAACTCGATCGCCTTCACTGAGTGGCCGACGCGTTCCGTCGCCAGCTACTGCATAGACTTCGCCGATAACTTGGCTGACGACACCAATCAAAGTAGCCATGATTCCATCCTCACTACAACTGCCGACCACCGCCGACACGTATGCCAAAAAAGGTCGAAATACCCTTCAAGGAGAGAACAAAACCACTGGCTGATTACAACGACGTCACACTCAAAAACAAAAACGACAAAAAACTGTCACCCTGACCCACGTCGCCCACCACACCAGAAAGATCCCGCCCCGATTGCATCTGACCATCTGTTTTAGCCGCGCACGCCACCTAAGAGCACGAAATGCACGGCTTCTGGATGAAAACAATGTGCTGCTTTTCGCAGACTGCATAAGATTTTTTTCTTATAGGCCTTGTAACAATTTTTTCTTAGCTACGCTTAAAACTGTTCTTAGCTGTGATGTTACAGGCTGAGAGTAATCCACAAGACAGATAAGCCATTTTTTTGGCGACGGGATTTAGAAAATCTTATAAGGAGAGTTACCAGATGCGCGCACTCAACCCTTTATGGAGCAGTATCGTGCTGGCAGCGGTCTGTACCCAGGCACAAGGCATCACCTTGTCGGAGGCGATCCAGAGCACCCTGGACAACCACCCGGAGGTTCATGCGGGGGCCAACAGCCGCCTTTCATCGGATGAAGAAGTCAAGATTGCTAAAGGCGGTTATCTGCCAACCGTCGACCTGCTGGTGGGCTACGGTCGTGAAAACACCGACAGCCCCAGCACCCGAGCACTCGGCAACCACAACACTGAAACCTTGAACTACGGCACCTCTGAGCTGCGCCTGCGGCAGATGATCTTTGATGGTTTTAATACGCCCAACGAAGTGGCGCGTACCAAAGCGGTGGTGAACTCACGGGCCTATCGTCTGCTCGGCACCTCGGAAAGCCTGGCCCTGCGTACCGTCGAGGTGTACCTGGACCTGCTGATGCGCCGCGAAATGGTCGAGCTTGCACGCAACAACCTGCAGGCCCACCAACGTATTAATGATCAGATCAGCCTGCGTAGCCAACAAGGCGTTGGCAGTACAGCGGACCTTGACCAATCAGAAGCGCGTTTGGCCCTGGCCGAGAACAACCTCTATACCGAGCAAGTAAACCTGGCCGACGCCGAAGCCAACTTCTTCAGTGCCGTTGGCCGTATGCCCGACGAGCTGGACTCGCCCGCTTCACTGAAAGGCTCATTGCCGGAAAACCTCGCCGATGCTCGGCAGGCGGTAATCGATAACAACCCTTTCCTGAAATCCGCACAGTCCGATGTGCAAGCGGCCGAGAAACAATACGAGGTTGCTAAATCGACCTTCTATCCGCGCGTTGACCTTGAGCTGGCCACCAATGCCGACAACAACACCCAGGGCGACGAAGGCCACAACAACGGTTGGCGTGCGGCCGTGGTGATGAACTACAACCTGTTCAACGGCATGCGTGACAAGGCGCGCCTGCAATCGACTGCCCACCAGATCAATGAGTCGATGGACATCCGCAACAATGCCCTGCGCGTCCTCAACGAAAACCTCTCCCTGGCCTGGAACGCCATGGAAAACGCTCGCCTGCAAACCCCCAAAGCGCGTGACTACGCGGACTACACCGCACGGGTTCGCGAAGCCTATCAACAGCAATTCAGCCTGGGCCAACGCACCCTGCTCGACCTGCTGGACAGTGAAAACGAACTCTTTACCGCCAACCGGCGTTACAGCGAAGTGCGCTTTAGCGAAGAGTTTTCGATGTACCGGGTAACCGCAGCGATGGGTGACTTGTTGCGTCAGCAGCAAGTGGTAGTACCGGCAGAAGCTGTAGCCCTCACTGAAGTGAAGAGCGAGGCCCGTCTGCCGGCAATGAAATAGAACCGGCATAAGGAGTAGTAACCTTGACCACCATGGAGCGGCCGGGGTCATCCAGCGATCCGCGTCTTAATCACGACGACCCGCTGCTTGATGGCTTGTTGATTCTTTGCAAACTCCACGGCTGCTCAGCCAGCCGTGGCAGCCTGAGTGCAGGCCTGCCGTTGCCAGAGCAGCGCCTGACTCCTGAGTTGCTACCCCGCGCTGCGGCGCGGGCGGGTTTGCAAGGGCGTTTGCTACAACGCGACCTGGCCAGCATCTCAACCCTCAACCTGCCCGTGCTGCTGCTGTTGAAAAACGGCCGCAGTGCGGTGTTGCGTCAATGGGGCCCAAAGAACCAGGCGCAGATACTGCCCTGCGAAGCCGACGGCGGCGAGCAATGGGTCAGCCGTGAACAACTGGCCAGCGAGTACAGCGGCCAAGCCTTCTTTGCCCGCCCACGGCATGAACTGGAGGAAGCACGCTCGCCCCTCGTACCGCGCATCGAAGCCTGGTTTCGCGACACCCTGAAGCTGTCGCGCTGGCTATACACCGATGCCATTCTCGCCAGCCTGCTGATCAACCTGCTCGGCCTGATGGTGCCGCTGTTTGTTATGCAGACCTATGACCGCGTCGTGCCCAACCAGGCCACGTCGACACTCTGGGTACTGGCCATTGGGTTGTTTATCGGCATGGGCTTTGAACTGTTGCTGAAAATCCTGCGCTCGCACCTGCTCGATACCGCCGGCAAGAAAACCGATGTGGTGCTGTCGGCCACCTTATTCGAACGTATCACTGGCATGTCGATGACCGCCCGCCCGGCCACCATCGGCGGCTTTGCCCAGAGCATTCATGACTTTCAGGGCCTGCGTGAATTTCTCACGGCCGTCACCCTCACCAGTCTGATTGACCTGCCTTTCTCGTTTCTGATGATTACCGTGATCTGGCTGATCGGCGGCTGGCTGGTGGTCATCCCCTTGCTGGCATTTCCGATCACCGCGCTGTTCGCCTTTATCATCCAGGCACGTCTGCGCGATACGGTGGAAAAAAGCCTGCAACTGGCCTCACAACGCCAAGCACTGTTAATTGAAACCCTCGGCGGCCTGGAAACCCTGAAGGCCTGCAGCGCAGAAAGTGAACGCCAACATCAGTGGGAAAAAACCCACGGCGCCCTCACCCGCCTGGATATCCATGCCCGCTCGCTGGCGGCAATTGCCACCAACGGCACGTTGTTTCTGCAGCAGTTCGCCGGCATGGCCACCATCGTCGCGGGGGTCTACATTATCATCGCCGGCCAGCTCAGCGTCGGCGCGCTGGTGGCCTGCTACATGCTGGGCAGCCGCATTCTCGCACCGCTGGGACAGATTGCCGGGCTGATCACCCGCTACCAGCAAGCGCGCCTGACCATGACCAGCACCGACGCGTTAATGGCCCTGCCGCAGGAGCGTCAGGCCAAACAACGCCCACTGGACCGCACCCAACTGCATGGCGCATTGGATGTGCGCGACGTCACCTTCAGCTACCCAGGGCAAAGCACTCCGGCGCTTGCAGGGGTCAGCCTGCGTCTTACAGCGGGGGAACGTATCGGCATCATCGGCCGCAGCGGCTCAGGCAAGAGCACCTTGGCGCGCTTGGTGATGGCCTTCTACAGCCCTGGCAAAGGACAAATCCTGCTGGACAACCTCGACCTGCGTCAGCTCGATGTGGCCGACTTGCGCCATCAGATTGGTTACGTCGCCCATGACCTGCCCCTGCTGGCCGGCAGCCTGCGCGACAACCTGACCTTGGGCGCACGCTATGTGAGCGATGCACGCATGCTCGAAGTGGCCGAACTGACCGGTGTGGTCGATCTGGCGCGGCAACATCCACAAGGCTTCGACCGCCCCGTGGGCGAGCGCGGCCAGCTGCTTTCAGGCGGTCAGCGGCAAGCCGTGTTGCTGGCTCGCGCGCTGTTACTCGATCCACCCATTCTGCTGCTGGATGAGCCCACCAGCGCGATGGACAACACCAGCGAGGAAATCCTGCGCAACCGCCTGCAAATCTGGGCCCAGGGTAAAACCATGCTACTGATCACCCACCGCGCCTCAATGCTCAGCCTGGTAGACCGTCTGGTGGTGCTGGATAACGGCCATATTGTTGCGGACGGCCCGAAAGAAGCAGTGATTGAAGCGCTACGCAAAGGTCGAGTTGGCCCTGCCGCGGTATAGGAACGGTCATGCAAATAAGCACCTCGATTCGCGATTACTTCGCCAGCATGCACCAGCGCAAGCAAGACACCGAGTTTATGCCGGAAGTCGACGGCGCCATTCTCGAAGACTCGCCCTGGTTCACCCGCATCACCGTCTGGGTGGTCAGCGCATGCCTGATCGCGGCGTTGATCTGGGCCAATTTTGCCGTGCTGGAGGAAGTCACCACGGGTGAAGGCAAAGCCATCCCTTCCAGCAAGATCCAGGTCATCCAGAATCTGGAAGGCGGCATCGTCAGTGAGATATTTGTGCGCGAGGGCCAGATCGTCGAAAAAGGCGCCGTACTACTGCGTCTGGATGACACACGCTTTCTCTCCAACCGTGGCGAAGCCGAAGCCGATCGCCTGGCACTTGTGGCCAGGGTTGAGCGTTTAACTGCAGAGGCTGAAGGCCGCCCCATCAGCATGCCGGCGGATATCCTACGCCTGGCCCCACAGCTGGCCGAGGACGAACTGGCGCTTTATCGTTCACGGCAAAACCGCCTGCAAAGCGAACAACGTACCCTTGGCGAACAGCTGCGGCAAAAAACCCAGGAGCTGGCTGAGTTTCGCGCCAAGGCTCAGCAATACCGTTCCAGCGTGGGCCTGCTGCAGCAGGAGCTGAATATGTCACAACCGCTGGTGGCAACCGGCGCGATTTCCCAGGTGGAAATCCTCCGCCTGCGCCGCAGCCTGGTGGAAGTACGCGGTTCGCTGGATGCCACCAATCTGGCAATTCCACGGGCCGAATCGGCGATGGATGAAATCAAGAGCAAGATTGAAGAATCCGAGCTGAGCTTTCGTTCTGACGCCTTCAAGGAACTCAATGAAATCCGTACCGAGCTGCAGAAGCTCACCGCCACCAGTGTGGCCATCGATGACCGCGTCAGCCGCACCACCGTGGTCTCCCCAGTGCGCGGGGTGATCAAGCAACTCAAGGTCAACACCATCGGCGGCGTAGTACAGCCCGGCAATGACATGCTGGAGATCGTGCCGCTGGATGACAGCCTGCTGATTGAAGCCAAGGTACGCCCGCAGGATGTAGCCTTCCTGCATCCCGGGCAGAAAGCCATGGTCAAATTCACCGCCTACGACTACACCATCTATGGCGGGCTCAGGGCTAACCTCGAACTGATCAGCGCCGACACCATAACCGATGAAGAAGGCAACAGCTTCTACCTGATCCAGGTACGCACCGATAAAAGTCATCTGGGCAGCGAGGAACACCCGCTGCTGATCATCCCCGGCATGGTCGCCACTGTGGACATCATTACCGGCGAGAAAAGTGTGCTCGACTACCTGCTCAAGCCGGTGCTGAAAGCTCGCTCAGAAGCCATGCGCGAGCGCTGAGATGCTTAAGGCGAGGCATTCGGCTTGCCGTGGTTGCGCTGGAAGGTCTGCTCTCCCATCGCCTCAATCTGTCCCTCAATCAGCGCCTCAAAGGGTTTGAGCAACGCATCAAAACAGACAGGTGCCTCGACTGTATTCAGTGCAGTAACAATCGCTTCGATGGTGGATAACGCACCGGGCATCGGTGCTTTGCGCAAGCGATAACGTGACTGCAAGCCCGCCGGCAGCACAACCCTGGGCAAAGCCGCCAACAACGGATTGAGGTGCAACAGCTTGCGCGCCTTACGCCAAGTGCCGTCAGGCACCACCAATAGCAGCGGCAGCTCACGGTACTGTTCAGCAAACGCCATCAGCCCTTGCGCCTGCTCGCCAGGAAACAGCAAACACGCACGATAACCAGGCTGCTGCAAAAGCGCCGCAAGCGACTCGAAGACTTCCCCGACCAGCAACTCAGCATTACTCAAGCCAAGAGCCGCCAGACGTGCCGTATTCAGCGCATGCTTGACCTCGCTCGGATGCTGCAGAATCAGCACCCTAGTACGGCTGGGCAAACAGGGAATAAGCGCACATAAACAGCGCTCGGTTGGGCGGATACAACGTGGGCATTGCTGGCGCGGCATCGGTTTCTCCTCAGCCGCGCAGTGTGCCATATCAGATAGAAAATCGGCCCACCTCAGACATCAGGGGCCGATAAGCATGCACGCGAACGGTCACCTAACGATTGAAGCGCTCCGCCAGGCTGTGCAGATAGTCCGCCATGTCTTCCAGTTCCTGACCAATGGCCGCGCCTTGATGCGCCTGTTCGGCACTGCGGTCAGAGAGCTGGGCAATCTGGGTGATCTGCCGGCTGATATCTTCCGCCACATGGCTTTGCTCTTCAGACGCCGAGGCCATCTGCTGACTCATGCCGGTGATACGGCTGACGGCTTCGCTGATGCCATCCAGCGCGGTTCGCACGGACTCCACACTCTCGACACTCTCCTTGGAAATCGCCTCGCCCTTGCCTGCCGTTACTACCGCCCGTTCAGCGCCAGCACGCAGTGACGAAATGATCTGATGGATCTGCTCAGTCGACTCGCGCGTGCGTGAAGCCAGCGAACGCACCTCATCCGCCACCACCGCAAAGCCGCGCCCCTGCTCACCGGCACGCGCCGCCTCGATGGCAGCGTTGAGCGCCAGCAAGTTGGTCTGCTCGGCAATCGAGGTAATCACATCCGCCACGCTGCCGATTGACTGAGTGGAGTTGGCCAGGTCATTCACTGCCTGGCCGATATCCACCACCGCCTTGGCCATATGGTGCATGGAGTCGAGGCTGCCGCTGGCCAGCTGCAGGCCCTGTTTCGCCAGACGATCCGCTTCTTCGGCGGCATGCGAGGTGCTCTGCACGTTGTGCGTCACCTCCTGAATGGTTGCCGCCATCTGGTTAATCGCCGTAGCGGACTGATCGGTTTCACTGCGCTGTTGATCGAGCATCTTCGCCCCGGAACGCGACAGATCGGCAGAACGCGTGGCGTGCATCTTGACGTTTGCGCCGGCATCTTCCATGCGGGTCAGCGCCGTTTGTAAGCGTGCGTCTTCGCTGATCATCGCCATATCCAACAAGGCCTGAGCGCCACGGCTATCGGTATAGGTCAAGGCGACCAAAGCGCTGGTAAACGCCTTGGGATGCTCGGCAAGTGTCTGCCGGATCAAGCTGCGTTTGGCATGCAATTGGTAAGAGCCAAGACCAAACATGGCGACAAAAATAAAGCCCCACAACCAGGGACCGCTGAGCACAAAGTGCGCACCGAGAATCAGCAGACAGGCCAGAATCAGCGGCCATGACTGGAGAATGTCGTACGTCCAGTACTCCAGTTTTGGCACCGGCGGCTTACCCTCACGCAAGCGTGCATAGAGTTTTTCCGCGCGACGTTTCTGCGCCTCATCAGGTAAGGAACGTACCGACTCGTAGCCAGCCACCCGGCCATTTTCATAGATCGGCGTGACATAGGCGCTGACCCAGTAGTAATCACCGTTTTTTGCGCGATTTTTGACGATGCCCATCCAGGGTTTGCCCTGTTTGATGGTGTCCCACATATGGCCGAATACGCCGGGGGGCATATCAGGATGGCGCACCAGATTGTGCGGCTGACCGATCAGCTCTTCGCGAGTAAAGCCGCTGATCTCGACAAAGGCATCGTTGCAGTAGGTGATATTGCTGTTTAGGTCGGTGGTAGAGATCAGCCGTTCATTGGCGGGAAAGGTCCTTTCCCGCTGAGTCACTGGGAGGTTCTGGCGCATTGGAGCTATCCCTGTCTGAGCTATTTGCATAACTGCAGGTGTAGGTCTAGCACAGCAGTGCCAACGCGCTAGCAAATGCTTGTTTTAAAGCACGCAATAATGATCTAGGACAATTACAGGGTGCAGCAGCCACAGCCAGACACTATCTGACCGTAGCCAAACGCACTCAAACAGGTGGGGAACTTAGCGTCGTGGGGGGACCGATTTGGAGTCAGGTGAATTGCTGCGTACCGGAATGGGCTGCAGTTTTGGCCGCTCACACAGGCCGAGGGCAACCAATAGATCAAGCAAGGCATTCTGCAACTTGGCGCTCATAAAGTAGCCTCCAACCAAGGACATCGAATAGGTGCTTGGACACCTTATATCAGCCTAGTTCAGGCTGCTTGAACCTGCTGCCCACTTCGTCGCCACAGGCTAGAACAACACACGTAAGCCTGCATACAAGGTACGCCCAGGCCCAGGCTCAAAGTAACGCGCATTGCCGTCGTTGATGCGCAAGTTGTCGAAATAATCACGCCCCAGCAGATTATCGACGCCCAGGTAAGGCTCCAGGCTTTGCTCGCCCAGCTGAAAACGCTTGCCGAGGCGCAGATTGAACACGGCATTACCGGGTGCAGACTGGCTATTGGCATCGTTGGCATACACCTGCGCCTGGGCCGTAACACCGAGGCGCACATAAGCGCCTTGATGTTCATAAGCCAGTTCGCTAAACAAGGTTTGCCGTGGAGTACCGGGGATGCGTTTGCCGGAAAAGTCGCCCGCCGTTGTTTGATAATCCTCAAAATGGTAACGGTTGTAGGCATAGGCCGCAGACCAGCGCCAGGCGTCGGCAAACTGCCAATCGAGGCTCAACTCCAGACCATCGCGGCGCGACTGCCCGGCATTGCGATAGAAATTGCGGCCAGGCTGGGTTGGCAGACTGAAGCCCACCAGCTCATCCTCCAGCTCAATCCGGTACACCGATAGCGCGTAACGCAGCGCAGGCCATTCGCCTTTGATACCCAGCTCGCGGCTGAGCGCCCGAGCCGGCTGCAAGGCGCTGTTGAAGCCACCGCCTTGTGGGTTGCCTAGCTCGCTGATGGTGGGTGTTTCAAAGGAGCTGGCCAGCCGCGCATACAGCGATTGCTGCGGGGTAACGCGGTAACTCAGGCCGGCGCTGTAGTTCCAGTCTTCCAGGCTGCGCGAGCCTGAATCATCGCGGTTATCTACCAGATAAAAATCATCCACCGCCAGCCGCACCTGGTCATAACGCAGCCCGAGTGTGGCTCGCCATTGTTCGCTCAGGTCAATCTGATCCTCGATAAACAGCCCCTGGCTTAGGGCCGACTCATCCTGCTGCTGACGTGACTGTCCACGCTCGCCGAACAGGTTGTCATAACGCCGACGATCATCACGCTGCGCTTCAAGGTCGAAACCGGTGGTAATCCTATGGGGTAGACCGATTAGCTGGCGGTGATGACTGTACTGCCCGCCAACCCCGCTGAAATAACGCTCGAATGTCGTCTGCCCGCTGGTAGCAAAACCCAATCGATTACCAAACTCGCGATGCCCCAGGTAGCTGCGCAGCTGATATTCATCGGCACCCGCCGCGTAACCATCCCAGACCAAGCCCAGACGCTGCTGACGAATATATTCATCGGCATCGAAACGCAAGTTGTTCGGCGCAGCCTGCCGGCGATCCGCCTTTACTTCGGCTGCGGTCAGGCCACCTGGGTCTTCGGCGCGGTTGTCGATGGCATTGAAGTTCAGGCGAAAACGCCCCGTCGGCGCATACCAGCGCAGCTTGCCGGTAAGACTGTTGGTCTGCGCCCGGCCGTGCTGGCGATAGCCGTCGAGAACGGTGCTGTTAAATGCCAGCAAACCACCCAGGTTACCGTCGCTGCCGCCGATCTCCCCGCGCGTGCGCTGGTAACCCAGGCCTGCCGCACTCAGGTCCAGCTGCATAGACGGCAAGGTCGGCGGCTCGCGGGTTTCAATCGCAAGCACACCGCCAGCGGCATTGCCATACAGCACCGAGGCCGGGCCGCGCAGCACTTCCATGCGTTCGACCAGGCCTAGGTCGAGGCCGTCGAGTTCGGTCTGGCCATCGGGCATGGTCAAGGGCACGCCGTCGACCAGTACGCGAATGCCGCGCACGCCGAAGTTGCCGCGCGCGCCAAAACCACGAATTGCTGGGCGCAGGCCCTGAGCCAGGTTGTAGCGGTTGAGGCTGAACACGCCTGGCACTCGGGCCAGCAAGGCATCCAGCGCGAGGTTCTGCTCGCCGGGCACCGCACCGGCATCAATCACCGTCACCGCCGCCGGCGTACTCAACCAGCGCGTGGTGCTGCGCGGCGAGGTGATCAGCAACGGCGCCAGTTCGACGGCAGTATCAGCAGATTCGGCAGCCGCAACAGCGGCGCTATCCGCCAATAGCCCGATAGCGGCGGCAATAGCGCAGAACGACAGGCGCACTACGCTCAATACTCCTTGTCGGCCTGGTCCTTGCGCCGATAGGGGAACACATCGATGACCTTGCCGGCACGAATGGCCTCCTGCAGGCTTTTCCAGTAATCGGCGTCATACAGCTCGCCATGCAGCTCGTTGAACAGCTTGCGCTGCTGCATATCGGCAAACAGAAACGGCGGGAACTCCTCGGGGAACACATCCAGCGGCGCCACCGAATACCAGGGCTCGGAGGACATTTCATCTTCCGGGTAGCGTGCCTGGGGGATACGGCGGAAATTCGCCTCAGTCAGAAAGCAGATCTCGTCATAGTCGTAAAACACCACACGGCCGTGACGGGTGACGCCGAAGTTTTTCAGCAGCATGTCACCGGGGAAGATATTCGCCGCCGCCAGTTGTTTGATCGCCAGACCATAGTCGTCCAGTGCTTCGCGCACCTGGGCTGCGCTGGCGCTTTCGACATACAGATTGAGCGGCGTCATGCGCCGCTCGGTCCAGCAGTGGCGCACCAGCACCGTGTCGCCATTGACCTCAACGGTAGACGGCGCGACCTCCAGCAGTTCGGCCAGGCATTCGGGGTCGAACTTGCTCAGCGGGAAGCGGAAATCGGCGAACTCCTGGGTATCAGCCATACGCCCTACCCGGTCGACGGTTTTCACCAGGCGGTACTTCTCGATCACCGTGGCGCGGTCGACGTTCTTCGATGGCGAGAAGCGGTCCTTGATGATTTTGAACACCGTGTTGAACCCCGGCAGGGTGAACACGCTCATCACCATGCCGCGCACGCCGGGGGCCATGACAAACTTGTCATCGGTGGTCGCCAGGTGGTTGATCAACGAGCGGTAGAACTCCGACTTGCCGTGTTTATAGAAACCGATGGAGGTGTACAGCTCGGCAATATGCTTGCCCGGCAGAATGCGCTTGAGGAAGCCGACAAACTCCGCCGGATAGCCCACCCGCACCATGAAATAGGAACGGGTGAAGGAGAAGATGATCGACACTTCCGCCTCATCAGTGATCAGAGCATCGATCTGGATGCCCTGCCCCTCGCGGTGCAGCAGTGGAATCACCAGCGGCCATTGTTCGTCGCGGGTGTAGATGCGTCCCACCAGGTAGGCGCCTTTGTTGCGGTACAGGCGCGAGGCGAACAGCTCGATGCGCAGGTCAGGGTCCTTGCACACCCAATCCGGCAAGTTGGCGTACAGCTGTTTAAGCAGCCGCGCCAGATCGCGCTCAAGATTTTCATAGCCGACCTCGAAACTGAAATCCTCGAAGACCTGGCGCAGCGACTGCTCGACATTGCCCTTGGGTTCGTACAAGCGGGTTTGCGGCGCCCGCTCATTAACCCGCAGCGCCGGGCGTGTGGTGTGGATAAACATGCAGCCATCGTTGATCTGGTCATGGCTGAACAGCCCGCAGAAGATCGAGTTGAACCAGGTTTCCGCCAACTCATCGTCATAACGCAAGTCGATCAGGGCGATATAGGCCGACTTGACCAGCGGCCACTGCGCCACATCCAGCAGTACCTCTGCGCTGTAAGCCTGGCCCAGACCTGCACTGACCGCGTTGACGCACTCTTCATACAAGGCAATACGCGCCGCCGAAGCCTGTTGAATTTCCTGCCACTGCGCCTGCTCGAAACGCACCCGCGCACCATTGGTGATCTGTCGGAACTGCTCGCGGTAATCGTCGAAGCCTTCGAGGATAAGCGCGGCAATCGCGCTGGCCGGCCATTGCTGTGGCATAAACGAACCCCTGCGGATGAATGCGGACAATTCGCCGAGCTTATCCAGTGGCCGCACCAAGTAAAAGCCGGCAATGCTTGGATAGGCGTTTATCTGCCACGAAATATTGCCAAGTAACGGCTTTGAAAGCGCATTTCGAATTGCCTTGGCGTACGCGCCCGGCAACACTGCTCGCCTTTCTCACCGTCGTGGAGTTCGTTGTGCGTCTTGCCGACCTGATCCGTCTGCTATTGCTTGCTGCCATCTGGGGCGCCAGCTTTCTGTTTATGCGCATCGTTGCGCCAGTGCTGGGCAGCATGCCGACGGCGTTCTTCCGCGCCAGCCTGGGCATGCTCGGCCTGCTGGCGATTCTGCTGCTGATGCGCGTGCGCTGGGATTTTCGCGGCAAACTCAAACACTGCCTGATTCTCGGAGTGATCAACGCCGGCCTGCCCTCGGCCATGTATTGCATGGCCGCGCTGGTACTGCCGGCGGGCTATTCGGCGATTCTCAACGCCACCACACCGATGATGGGTGTGCTGATCGGCATGCTGTTCTTTGCCGAAGCCATGACCTGGAGCAAGGCCGCCGGGGTGGCCATCGGCCTGTTTGGCGTGGCCGTACTGACTCGTACCGGCCCGGTGGAGTTCGACCTGCCGCTGCTCTGGGGCGCTGCCGCCTGCCTGGTGGCCACCGCCTGCTACGGCTTTGCCGGCTTTCTCACCCGGCGCTGGATCGGCCAGCAAGGCGGCCTGGATAACCGCCTGACGGCCTTTGCCAGCCTGTGCGGCGCCAGCCTGTTTCTGCTGCCATTGTTTGGCGGCGCCTTGATCATTCAGCCTCCAGCCAGTTGGGCCGGGCTCGACGTCTGGCTGTCCCTGGCCGGGCTGGGCTTTATCTGCACCGCATTCGCCTACGTGCTGTATTTCCGCCTGCTCAGCGATATCGGCCCGATCAAGGCCAGCACCACCACCTTCCTCATCCCGCCATTCGGCGTGCTGTGGGGCGCCTTGCTGCTGGATGAGCCACTGTCCTGGGCCTACCTGTACGGCGGCGTGCTGATCGCCCTCGCGCTATGGCTGGTGGTACGGCCTAGCGCAACGGTCAAACCGGGCTGATTTACGCCTGAAACAAAAAGCCCGCTCTTTCAGCGTAATGCTGTTCACATAAGAAAAATGCCGCTTCGGCTCACCACCGTAGGATGGGTGCTAACCCATCAATTGGCTGATGGGTTAGCACCCATCCTACGGCCTGAACCACTGCCAAAGACTTAGAGCGAGGAAGACTTCAAAGCCCGCCGCTCTATAGGGCGTAAAGCGGACCCACTTAACTGAACAGCATTGCACTCTTTCAGCGGGCTTTGCGGCTCAGATTCAAACCAGGGATCAGCTCAACCGCGAGGTCGACTTGCGTACGATCTTGATCGAATGCTTAAGCGTCGGTTTGCGCGTAACGCTGATGGCTTTGCGCGAGACCGTGTCGATGGTGATATTCCAGAAACCGCTGCTGGGCACGGTGATTTTGGCCGGGAAGGTGTCGAACGCGCCGCCGTGGTAAGTGTGCCGGCCGCCATTCTTGAAGCTGCGGAAGTTGGCATCGCTCATCAGGCGAATGTTGCAGGTCTGCGAGCACTCGATCACGACGATGTCGTCTTCGTTGAGGTGTTCGCGCTGGTGTATAAATTTCATCTACCGCTCCGCACAGCTGGGTCAGGCCAATCAGGCCGCTAGTATGAGTGCAAAACAGGCTCGGAATGCTCATGTACAGCTCGTACACTCCGCTTCCTCGCCTGTTTTTGCCTTGCGCTGACTGCCTCGCCAACGTTTTTCAACGGCCTGATAAGCGGTTTAGCCTGCATCTCCGACGCTTGCCCGCCGCCGCACATACCACCGCAACCTGGCCGGTGGTAGCATGCGCGCCCCATGCATATTCACGACTTTCAGCAACGCCTCACCGATCTCGGTGCCAAGCCCATGCACATCGGGCGGATTACCCGTGCCTGGCTGCGCGGCATGCCGCTGGATACCGGTACGCGCAACCAGAAGACCGAGAACTTCCTGCCGCTGGCGGTGCGTAATGCCCTGCCCGAGATAAGCCGCGAACTCGATGGGCTGGCGCGCCTGAGTTCCGAACATCCGGCGACGGACGGTTCGGCGCGCTTGCTGGTGGAGTTGTCCGACAAGCAGATGGTGGAAAGCGTGCTGCTGCCGCGCGATGGCCTCTGTGTGTCCAGCCAGGTCGGTTGCGCGGTGGGTTGCGTGTTCTGCATGACCGGCAAGAGCGGCCTGCTGCGTCAGCTGAGCACCGCTGAGATCGTCGCTCAGGTGGCCCTGGCGCGGCGCTTTCGCGCGGTGAAGAAAGTGGTGTTTATGGGCATGGGCGAGCCGGCGCATAACCTGGATAACGTGCTCGAAGCGATCAATCTGCTCGGCACCGAGGGCGGCATCGGCCAGCGCAATCTGGTGTTCTCCACCGTCGGCGATCCACGGGTGTTCGAGCGCTTACCACAGCAGCAGGTCAAGCCAGCCCTGGCCCTGTCGCTGCATACCACCGATGCCGAACTGCGCCAGACGCTGCTGCCGCGCGCGCCGCGTATTGATCCTGAAGAGCTGGTCGAGCTGGGCGAAACCTACGCGCGGCAGATCGATTACCCGATCCAGTACCAATGGACGCTGCTCAAGGGCATCAACGACAGCCAGGAGGAAATGGACGGCATCCTGCGCCTGCTCAAAGGCAAATACGCGATCATGAACCTGATCCCCTATAACAGCCTGGAAGCCGACGAGTTTCAGCGCCCGGATGGCGACCGCATAGTGCAGATCGTGCGTTACCTGCACAGCCGTGGCGTATTGACCAAGGTGCGCAACTCGGCGGGTCAGGACATTGATGGCGGCTGCGGACAACTGCGCGCACGAGCGACCGAGGTGCTGGATCGGCGCAAAAGCCGTACATAAGTTATGACTGCACTGTTGCGTCGCGGCTAAAGCCCCTCCCACAACACTCGGCAAGCAGCTACGAATCGACGGGCAATCTGACTCCCGTGGGAGGGGTCGGGCGGCGCTGCGCTTTAGCCGCGAGCCTTTGCTTCAACAAACAACCAGCACCATAAAAAATGCCCGCAGTTCGCGGGCATTTTTATTTGGCCATCTACTTAGTAGTAGGCATTTTCCTTGATGCTGTGGTCGGTCACGTCACGCACGCCTTTGAGCTCGGGAATGCGCTCAAGCAGAGTTTTCTCGATGCCTTCCTTAAGCGTCAGGTCGACCTGACCGCAGCCCTGGCAGCCGCCGCCGAATTTCAGCACGGCAATGCCATCTTCGACCACGTCGATCAGGCTGACTTCGCCACCGTGACTGGCAAGGCCGGGGTTGATCTCGGTCTGCAGGTAGTAGCTGATGCGCTCGTTGATCGGGCTGTCTTCATTGACCATCGGCACTTTGGCGTTCGGCGCCTTGATGGTCAGCTGGCCGCCCATGCGGTCGGTGGCGTAGTCAACCACGGCGTCTTCGAGAAACGGCTCGCTGACGGCATCAATCCAGGCGGTGAAGCTGGCCAGGCCCAGAGCGGTGTCTTCGGCCTTCTGCTCGCCCGGCTTGCAGTAGGCAATGCAGGTTTCGGCGTACTGGGTGCCCGGCTGGGTGATAAATACGCGAATGCCGATGCCCGGGGTGCTCTGCTTGCTCAGCAGGTCAGCCAGATAATCGTGGGCAGCGTCGGTAATGGTAATGGTGCTCATGGCAACTCCTCGCAAACATGGGCGCAGTGTACGCCACTCGCCAGCGCCGGCAAAGTCCTAGTATTTTAGTAGGAATAACACTTATTCGCTAAGCGACAGCCTTAGCCGGCTTATGTGCTGAGAAACTGCGCAATCGCATCGGCTGCTGCGAGCATGTGCTGCTGATGGGTGAAACCTGAGCTTTTCAGCGGTTTGAGGTCGTGATCAGCGGCGGTTAACCAGTGCAGGTTGATCGCCTCAGACAGCGCATAGCCCGCTACTGCCTGGCGATCCCCAAGGGCATCGCGTTCACCCTGGATGATCAACGCCCGCGTACGCAGCTCGGCCAGGTGCGCGACCCGCGGTTTTTCCGGTTTGCCTACGGCATAAAAGGGATAACCCAGACACACCAGCGCATCGGCGCCCAACTCATCGGCCAGTAGGCTGGCCATGCGCCCGCCCATGGACTTGCCGCCGATGGCCAGCGGCCCTGCGACCTGTTGGCGCACCTGGCGCACTTGGGTGTAGACCTCGCGCCACTGCTCAAGCAGCTGCGCCTGGGGGTTGGGTGGGCGTTTTTTGCCGTCCAGACGCCGCGCCGCCATATAGGCGAACTCGAAGCGCAGTACCGCAACCCCACGCGCAGCAAGGCTTTGCGCCATTTGCTGCATAAAGTCGCTGTCCATCGGCGCACCGGCGCCGTGGGCCAGAATCAGGGTGGCGCGCGTCTCGCCAGACGGGCGATCCCACAGCCATGCACTATCACCCTGCCACTGCGCGCATTGATCCCTGTCAATACCCGCCACCTGCCCTTTGCTCATGCTTGCCTCGCTTAAAGAATCCGTGGACTGCGGTGCCGATCGTACAAGCACTCAGCCGCTGATTTTCACTGATCTGCCTATAACCGTGGATGGAAGCCCAGACATGAACACAACCAGCAGTTCCGCCTACAACTACAAGGTGGTTCGCCAATTCGCCATCATGACGGTGGTGTGGGGCATTGTCGGGATGGGGCTCGGCGTGTTTATCGCCGCGCAACTGGCCTGGCCCGAGCTCAACTTCAACCTGCCGTGGACCAGCTTCGGCCGCCTGCGCCCGCTGCACACTAACGCGGTGATCTTCGCCTTCGGAGGTTGCGCGCTGTTCGCCACCAGCTATTACGCGGTGCAACGCACCTCGCAGGCCACCTTGTTCGCACCCAAGCTCGCGGCCTTTACCTTCTGGGGCTGGCAACTGGTGATCGTTCTGGCGGCCATCAGTTTGCCCATGGGCTGGACCAGCTCCAAGGAATACGCCGAGCTGGAATGGCCGATCGACATCCTGATCACCATTGTCTGGGTCAGCTACGCCATCGTGTTCTTCGGCACGGTCATGAAGCGTAACGTCAGCCACATTTATGTGGGCAACTGGTTCTTCGGTGGTTTTATCCTCACCGTGGCGCTGCTGCACCTGGTCAACAACCTGGAAGTACCGGTTACCCTGACCAAATCCTACTCGGCTTATGCCGGGGCGACGGATGCGATGATCCAGTGGTGGTACGGCCACAACGCCGTGGGCTTTTTCCTCACCGCCGGTTTTCTGGGGATGATGTATTACTTCGTGCCCAAGCAGGCGGGGCGCCCGGTGTATTCCTACCGCTTGTCCATCGTGCACTTCTGGGCGCTGATTGCCGTGTACATCTGGGCCGGCCCGCATCACCTGCACTACACCGCGCTGCCGGACTGGGCGCAGAGCCTGGGCATGGTGATGTCGCTGATCCTCCTGGCACCAAGCTGGGGCGGCATGATCAACGGCATGATGACCCTCTCCGGGGCCTGGCATAAGTTGCGCACCGACCCGATCCTGCGCTTTCTGGTCGTCTCCCTGGCGTTCTACGGCATGTCGACCTTCGAAGGCCCGATGATGGCGATCAAGACCGTCAATGCCCTGTCCCACTACACCGACTGGACCATCGGCCACGTGCACGCTGGCGCCCTTGGCTGGGTGGCCATGGTGTCCATCGGCTCGCTGTATCACATGCTGCCGAAAGTCTTCGGCCGCGACGAAATGCACAGCACCAGCCTGATCAACGTGCACTTCTGGCTCGCCACCATCGGCACCGTGCTCTATATCGCCTCGATGTGGGTCAACGGTATCGCCCAGGGCCTGATGTGGCGTGCAGTCAACGAAGACGGCACCCTCACCTACTCCTTCGTCGAAGCGCTGGAAGCCAGCCACCCCGGCTTTGTGGTGCGGGTGATCGGCGGCGCGATCTTCTTCGCCGGCATGTTGGTGATGGCCTGGAACGTCTGGCAGACCGTGCGCCATACCAAGGCTGCCGAGATGGACGCCGCTGCGCAGTTTTCGCTTGAGGGAGCCCACTGATGAGACACGAAATACTCGAAAAGAACATCGGCCTGATGGCGTTGATGATGGTCCTGGCCGTAAGCATCGGCGGCCTGACGCAGATCGTCCCGCTGTTCTTTCAGGACGTTACCAATGAGCCGGTGGCCGGCCTCAAGCCCTACACCGCGCTGCAACTGGAAGGCCGCGACATCTACATCCGCGAGGGCTGCGTTGGCTGCCATTCTCAGATGATTCGCCCGTTCCGCGCCGAAACCGAGCGTTATGGCCACTACTCGGTGGCGGGCGAAAGCGTCTACGACCACCCCTTCCTCTGGGGCTCCAAGCGTACCGGGCCGGATCTGGCCCGGGTTGGCGGTCGCTACTCGGATGAATGGCACCGCGCGCACCTGTACAACCCACGCAACGTGGTGCCCGAGTCGAAGATGCCGGCCTACCCCTGGCTGGTGGAAAGCACCCTGGATGGCCAGGACACCGCCAAGAAGATGCAGGCCCTGCGCTTTCTCGGCGTGCCCTACAGCGAAGAAGACATCGCCGGCGCCGCCGCTGCCGTAAAAGGCAAGAGCGAGATGGACGCCATGGTCGCCTACCTGCAAGTGCTCGGCATTGCCGTGAAGAACAAGAGGTAGGGCCATGTCATTCGAACTTATTGAGATAGGCACCCTGCGCGGCATCGGCACGGCACTGGTTCTGCTGTCGTTTGTCTGCGTCACCCTGTGGGCTTATAGCGGCAAGCGCCGCCCGGCGTTCGACGAGGCCGCCTTATTGCCCTTTGCCGATGAACCCAAGCTGGCTGCACCGAGGAGCAACACCCCATGAGCACGTTCTGGAGCTGGTACATCACCCTACTGACCGTCGGCACCCTGCTCGCCCTGTTCTGGCTGATTTTCGCCACCCGCAAAAGCGAAGTGCACAAGAACCCCACCGAGCAGACCATGGGGCATTCCTTCGACGGCATCGAGGAATATGACAACCCGCTGCCCAAGTGGTGGTTCATGCTGTTTGTCGGCACCATCGTCTTTTCGATTGGCTACCTGGCGCTGTACCCAGGCTTAGGCAACTGGAAAGGCGTACTGCCGGGTTATGAAGGCGGCTGGACCCAGGTCAAGCAATGGCAGCGCGAAGTCGACAAGGCTGACGAGCTGTATGGGCCGATCTTCGCCAAATACGCGGCCATGCCCTTGGAAGAAGTCGCCAAAGACGAGCAGGCGCTGAAAATGGGCGGGCGCATGTTCGCCACCTACTGCTCGGTTTGCCACGGCTCCGACGCCAAGGGTGCAGTGGGTTTCCCTAACCTCACTGACAGCCACTGGCGCTGGGGCGGCGAGCCTAATGTGATCAAGACCAGCATCCTCAATGGCCGCATGGGCGCCATGCCAGCCTGGGCGGCGATCATTGGTGAAGATGGCGTGCAACAGGTTGCCGCTTATGTGCGCAAAGAGCTGGCCAGCCTGCCGCTGCCAGCCGACAAGAGCGTCGATCTGGAAAAAGGCGCCGTCATCTATGCCGCCAACTGCCTGGCCTGCCACGGTGCAGAAGGCAAAGGCATGGCCATGCTTGGTGCGCCCGACCTGACCAGCCCGGCTGGCTGGATCTACGGCAGCAGCCTGGTGCAGTTGCAACAGACCATCCGTCACGGCCGCAACGGCCAGATGCCCGCGCAAGAGCAGTATCTGGGCAACGACAAGGTGCATCTGCTGGCCGCTTATGTACTGAGCCTCAGCCAGCAACAGCAAAAGGCAACCGCGCAGTAAGCGCTAAAACCGCAGCACCCGGCTGGCGATCTCAGGTCGCCAGCCACTCAAGCAAGCCTCTCCCGCGCCCGGACAACCGTCCGAGCCATGCGACCCAAGGTCGCACCCTTCCGACCAAGTGCATGCGCGCCCTTTGACTTGAGCTAATCTTGTCGACAGTCGCCACCTGTCATAACTCCAAGGCGATTCCCATCTTTGCGCTACGCCTGTTTAAGGCGTTTTATGCTCGCGGCAATGCCCTGCATAAGCGGCCATGCATGCTTGCCAACAGCCCTGAAAGCCTTATCGCGCCGGCTTGTGTCGTTGCAATGAGCACCTGCTTTCTCCATACTTGCCGCCGATTTTTGCCCCTAAAAAATCCATTAACCGTGGAACCCATAATGAGCACAGCAATCAGTCCGACTGCTTATAACTACAAGGTGGTTCGCCAGTTCGCCGTAATGACGGTGATTTGGGGAGTCATTGGCATGAGCCTGGGTGTTTTCATCGCCGCGCAACTGGTGTGGCCTGAACTCAACCTGGGTATGGAATGGACGAGCTTCGGCCGTCTGCGTCCGCTACACACCAACGCGGTGATCTTCGCCTTTGGCGGCTGCGCGCTGATGGCAACCTCGTTCTATGTGGTGCAACGCACCAGCCAGGTACGCCTGATCTCCGATGGCCTTGCCGCATTCGTATTCTGGGGCTGGCAAGCCGTGATCGTCGCTGCGGTGATCACCCTGCCAATGGGTTTCACCGGTTCCAAGGAATACGCCGAGCTCGAGTGGCCTATCGATATCCTCCTGGGTATCGTCTGGATCGCCTATGCGGTGGTGTTCTTCGGCACCATCGTCAAGCGCCAGACCAAGCACATCTATGTGGGCAACTGGTTCTACGGTGCCTTCATCCTGGTTACCGCGATGCTGCACATCGTCAACAGCGCGGCCGTTCCGGTCAGCCTGTTCAAGTCCTACTCGGCGTACGCCGGTGCGACTGACGCGATGATTCAGTGGTGGTACGGCCACAACGCCGTGGGCTTCTTCCTGACCACCGGCTTCCTGGGGATGATGTATTACTTCGTACCCAAGCAGGCCGAACGTCCGATCTACTCCTATCGCCTGTCCATCGTGCACTTCTGGGCGCTGATCACCCTGTACATCTGGGCCGGTCCGCACCACCTGCACTACACCGCACTGCCGGATTGGGCACAGTCCCTCGGTATGGCGATGTCGATCATCCTCCTGGCACCAAGCTGGGGCGGCATGATCAACGGCATGATGAGCCTGTCGGGCGCCTGGCATAAGCTGCGCACCGACCCAATCCTGCGCTTCCTGGTGGTATCGCTGGCGTTCTACGGCATGTCGACCTTCGAAGGTCCGATGATGGCGATCAAGACCGTCAACGCCCTGTCCCACTACACCGACTGGACCATCGGCCACGTACACGCCGGCGCACTCGGCTGGGTAGCGATGATCTCCATCGGCGCCCTGTACCACCTGATCCCGAAGGTTTTCGGTCGTCCACAGATGCACAGCGTTGGCCTGATCAACGCGCACTTCTGGCTGGCCACCATCGGCACCGTGCTGTACATCGCCTCGATGTGGGTCAACGGCATCACCCAGGGTCTGATGTGGCGTGCAGTCAACGAAGACGGCACCCTCACCTACTCCTTCGTTGAAGCGCTGGAAGCCAGCCACCCGGGTTACGTGGTGCGCATGATTGGTGGCGCGTTCTTCGTCGCTGGCATGCTGCTGATGGCTTACAACACCTACCGCACCGTGCGTGCCGCCAAGGCTTCTGAGTACGAAGCCGCTGCACAGATTCCTGCTGGAGTAGCGCACTGATGAAACACGAAATCATTGAGAAGAATATTGGCCTGATGGCGCTGCTGATGGTTCTGGCCGTCAGCGTCGGCGGCCTGACTCAAATCGTTCCGCTGTTTTTCCAGGACGTTACCAACGAGCCGGTGGAAGGCCTCAAGCCTTACACCGCGCTGGAACTGGAAGGCCGCGATGTGTACATCGCCAACGGCTGTGTCGGCTGTCACTCGCAGATGATCCGTCCGTTCCGTGCTGAAACCGAGCGTTACGGCCACTACTCGGTAGCCGGTGAAAGCGTCTGGGACCACCCGTTCCTGTGGGGTTCCAAGCGTACCGGTCCGGACCTGGCCCGCGTCGGCGGTCGTTACTCGGATGAATGGCAGCGTGCGCACCTGTACAACCCGCGCAACGTGGTGCCTGAGTCGAAGATGCCGGCTTACCCCTGGCTGGTTGAGCACAAGCTCGACGGCAAGGACACCGCCAAGAAGATGGAAGTCATGCGTGGCTTTGGCATCCCCTACACCGATGAAGACATCGCAGGGGCCAAGGACGCAGTAAAAGGCAAGACCGAAATGGACGCGATCGTTGCGTACCTGCAGGTTCTCGGCACATCCATCAAGAACAAACGGTAACGCACATGGATATCGGGATGATTCGCGGCATCGGCACAGCAGTGGTGTTCATCGCCTTTATTGGCGTGGTGCTCTGGGCCTACAGCAGCAAGCGTAAATCCAGCTTCGACGAGGCCGCCAACCTGCCCTTCGCCGACGATCCCAAACCCAATGAGCGTGACGAGCAATCTTCCAGGAGCAATAACCAATGACCACGTTCTGGAGTTGGTACGTAACCATTCTGTCTCTGGGCACCATCTTTGCCCTGACCTGGCTGATCTTCGGCACCCGTAAGGGCCAGCGCGAAGAAACCACCGAAGAAACCGTCGGGCATGAGTTCGACGGTATCGAAGAGTTCGACAACCCGCTGCCCAAGTGGTGGTTCATGCTGTTTGTCGGCACCATCATCTTTGCCCTCGGCTACCTGGCGCTCTATCCGGGCCTGGGTAACTGGAAAGGTCTGCTGCCGGGCTACGACTACCTCGACACTGAGGCCAAGACGCCCTTCGCCACCAATATCCAAATTGCCGGTGGTGTAGAGCGCAACGCAGGCTGGACCGGCGTGCACCAGTGGGAAAAGGAAATGGCCAAGGCTGAAGGCCAGTACGGGCCGATCTTCGCCAAATATGCCGCCATGCCGATTGAGCAAGTGGCCCAGGACGAGCAAGCACTGAAAATGGGCGGCCGCCTGTTTGCCTCCAACTGCTCGGTCTGCCACGGCTCCGACGCCAAGGGCGCTTATGGCTTCCCCAACCTGACCGACAACGATTGGCTGTATGGCGGCGAGCCGGAAACCATCAAGACCACCATCATGGCCGGTCGTCAGGGCATGATGCCTGCGCAACTGGATGCACTGGGCGAGGAAGGTATCCGCAACGTGGCTGGCTACATCCGCAGCCTGTCCGGTTTGAAAAACCCGGAAGGTATCGCGGTTGACCTTGCCGCAGGTCAAGACATCTTCGCCACTACTTGTGCAGTCTGTCATGGCGCTGAAGGTAAGGGCCAACAGGCCATGGGCGCACCCAACCTGACCGACAAAACCTGGCTCTACGGCTCCAGTTTTGCTCAGGTACAACAAACTCTGCGCTACGGCCGTAACGGCAAGATGCCAGCCCAGGCTGACTTCCTGGGCAACGATAAGGTGCATCTGCTGGCGGCTTACGTGTATAGCCTGTCGCAAGCAAAAACCGAGAAGTAATTCTCCTGCCTGGCAGGCGCGACCGCAGGTCGCACCTGCCAGGCAATCGTCAGGCGTACCATAGCGCAAGAGCCCGTATGACCCCGGCCGGCACGTATCGACCAGGGCAGCCAATCAACCGCCGTGGTACGAACTGATGAGTGCACAGATTCCAGTTAAAGACGTCACCCCTGCCCCGGCCAAGGTCGAAGTTGTTGACCTGTACGCCAACCGCGAAAAAATCTACACCCGCTCCTTCACCGGCATCTTCCGCAACTTGCGCATGCTCGGTGGCGCAGCCCTCTTTCTGTTGTACTTCGGCACCGTATGGTTGACCTGGAATGGCCGTCAGGCCGTCTGGTGGAACCTGCCGGAGCGCAAGTTCTATATCTTCGGCTCCACCTACTGGCCGCAGGATTTCGTCCTGCTCTCGGCGTTGCTGATCATCGCCGCCTTCGGCTTGTTCTTTATCACCGTGTTCGCTGGCCGCGTGTGGTGCGGCTACACATGTCCGCAAAGCGTGTTCACCTGGGTATTTATGTGGGCGGAAAAGGTCACCGAAGGTGATCGCAACCAGCGCATGAAGCTCGACAAGAGCCCGATGACCACGCAGAAATTCCTGCGCAAACTGGCCAAGCACGGCATCTGGGTCGGCGTGTCGCTGGTTACCGCGATTACCTTCGTCGGCTACTTCACGCCAATCCGCGAACTGATTCCCGAGCTGTTCACCCTGCAAGCCGGCGGTTGGGCGCTGTTCTGGGTCGGTTTCTTCACCCTCGCCACCTACGGCAACGCCGGCTACCTGCGCGAGCAGGTGTGCATCTACATGTGTCCCTATGCGCGCTTTCAGAGCGTGATGTTCGACCAAGACACCCTGATCGTCTCCTACGATCCACGCCGCGGCGAACACCGTGGCCCGCGCAAGCGCGATGCCGACTACAAGGCCGAAGGCCTGGGCGACTGCATCGACTGCAAGATGTGCGTGCACGTCTGCCCTACCGGCATCGACATCCGCGACGGCCTGCAGATCGAATGCATCGGCTGCGCGGCCTGCGTCGATGCCTGCGACAGCATCATGGAGAAGATGAACTACCCGAAAGGGCTGATCAGCTACACCACCGAGCACAATCTTTCCGGGCAGAAAACCCACCTGGTGCGCCCGCGCCTGATTGGTTACGCCATCGCCCTGCTGGCCATGTTCTGCGTGTTCGCCTGGGCCATCGCCGACCGCTCGCTGGTGGAACTGGATGTGCTGAAAGACCGCGTGCTCTACCGCGAAAACGAAGAGGGCCGGATCGAGAACGTCTACACCCTGAAGATCATGAACAAGGCCCAGCACGAGGTCACTTACCTGATCGAAGCTGACGGCCTTGACGGCCTGGTGTACGAAGGCAAGCGCGAGATCAGGGCAATCGCTGGCGAGGTGCTGTCCTTGCCTGTCGAGCTGTCCATCGAGCCGGAAAAACTACCTTCGAGCACCAATGAAATCACCTTCCACCTGCACTCGGTGGATGACCCAAGCATCAAAACCGACGCTGCCAGCCGCTTTATCGGCCCCAGCGTACGCTGATTAGAGAAGCCCATGCCTGAACCCATAGCTGAAAAGAACGCCGAAATCATCAAGCCCTGGTACAAGCAATTCTGGCCCTGGTTCCTGATTGGCCTGCTGGCCTATTCAGTGGTCCAGGGGCTGACCCTGCTGACCATCGCCACGAAGAACCCGCCGGGGCTGATTTCCGATGACTATTACGACGTCGGCAAAGGCATCAACCAATCCCTGGAGCGGGAAAACCACGCCATTCGCCTCAAGCTGCACGCCAGCCTGCTGCTCAACGATGACAACGGCACCGCCACCCTGCAGCTGAGCGGCAACAGCCGGCCGCAGCAATTGGTGCTCAACCTGATCTCGCCGACCCAACCCGAGCGCGACCGCCGGGTGATTCTGCAGCCGCAGGCCGATGGCAGTTACAGCGGGCAGATGATCGACGCCGTGCAAGGCCGCCGCTTTGTCGAACTGATCGGCCAGGAAGGCGGCAAGGACTGGCGTCTGTTCGAAGAAGAAAACGTGCAAAGCGGGCAAAACATCCTTCTCGGGGATGCTCAATAAGCGCACCGATGGCCAGCCCGACTCCCTGCTATCACTGTGGTCTGCCGGTTCCCGCCGGCAGCCGTTTCCAGGCCCAGGTACTGGGCGCAACCCGCGAGATGTGCTGCCCGGGCTGTCAGGCAGTGGCCGAAGCCATCGTCAGCGGCGGCCTGGAGCATTATTACAAACACCGCAGCGAAAGCGCCGCCAACCCGCAGAGCCTGCCCCAGGCGCTGCCCGATGAGCTGGCGTTGTATGACCGCAGCGATGTGCAGCAACCTTTTGTCGAGCATGACGGCGATCTCAGCGAAACCTGCCTGCTGATCGAAGGCATCAGCTGCGCCGCCTGTGGCTGGCTGATTGAAAAGCACCTGCGCACCCTGCCCGGCGTTAGCGAGGCGCACCTCAACCTGTCCAACCACCGCCTGCAAGTGCGCTGGGCCGACAGCCAACTGCCGCTCAGCAGCCTGCTCAAGGCGCTGCGCAAGATCGGCTACGCCGCCCACCCCTGGCAGGCCGATGCCGCCGCCGAACAGCTGCAGCGCGAGAACCGCCGCGCCATGCGTGAACTGGGGGTGGCCGGCATGCTGTGGATGCAGGTGATGATGGCGACCATGGCTACCTGGCCGGAATTCAATATCGACCTCAGCCCCGAGCTGGACAAGATCCTGCGCTGGGTCAGCCTGTTTCTCACCACGCCGATTGTCTTCTACTGCTGCGGTCAGTTCTTCCGTGGCGCGCTGCGCGACCTGCGTACCCGCCACCTGACCATGGATGTGTCGGTCTCGCTGGCGATTGGCGGTGCCTACATCGCCGGCATCTGGTCAACCGTCACCGGCCAGGGTGAACTGTATTTCGACGCAGTGGGCATGTTCGCGCTGTTTCTGTTGGCCGGCCGCTATTTGGAGCGCCGCGCCCGCGAGCGCACGGCTGCCGCCACTGCGCAGTTGGTCAACCTGCTACCGGCCTCCTGCCTGCGCCTGGCTGCCGATGGCCAGAGCCAGCGCATTTTGCTGAGCGAATTGCGCGTCGGCGATCAGGTGCTAGTGCCGCCTGGCGCCCTGCTGCCCGCTGACGGGCGGATTGTTCAGGGTCAGTCGAGCGTGGATGAGTCCGTGCTCACCGGCGAGTACCTGCCACAGCCGCGTAATGTTGGCGATGCCGTCACCGCTGGCACCCTGAATGTCGAAGGGCCGTTGAGCGTCGAAGTACAGGCGCTTGGTGATGCCACGCGCCTGTCGGCCATCGTCCGCCTGCTGGAACGTGCGCAGAGCGACAAGCCGCGCCTGGCGGTACTGGCCGATCAGGTTGCGCAGTGGTTCCTGCTGATCGTGCTGGTGGTAGCGGCCATCGTCGGCCTGGTCTGGTGGCAGCTCGACCCATCGCGCGCATTCTGGATCGTCCTGGCCCTGCTGGTCGCCACCTGCCCTTGCGCCCTGGCGTTGGCTACACCCACAGCGCTAACCGCCGCCACTGGCTCGCTGCACAAACTAGGCATGCTGCTGACCCGTGGCCATGTATTGGAAGGCCTGAACCAGATCGACACCCTGGTGCTGGACAAGACCGGCACCCTCACCGAAGGCCGCCTGACCCTTAGCGCCATCCATCACCTGCGCGATCTGGATGCCGACGCCTGCCTGGCCCTGGCCGCCGCTCTGGAAAACCGCTCCGAACACCCGATTGCCCGCGCCTTCGGCCAGGCCCCTGAAGCCGCAGAAGCAGTCGACAGCCATCCAGGCCTGGGCCTGCAAGGGTGTGTCGGCGGACGGCGGCTGCGTATCGGCGAGGCCAATTTTGTCTGCGCACTCAGTACTCAGCCCGCCCCTGCGATTAGCGGCGAACACGGCCAATGGCTGCTGCTGGGTGATGAACAAGGGCCGCTGGCCTGGTTTGTGTTGAATGACCGCCTGCGCGAGGACGCACCGCAACTGATCGACATGGCCAAGGCCAAGGGCTGGCAGATCCTGCTGCTGTCCGGTGACAGCTCGCCGATGGTCGGCGAAGTGGCGCGCCAACTGGGCATCATTGACGCCCGTGGCGGCCTCACGCCGGATGCCAAGCTGGATGTGCTGAAACAATTGCACAGCCAGGGCCGCCGGGTGCTGATGCTCGGTGACGGGGTTAACGATGTGCCGGTATTGGCCGCCGCCGATATCAGCGTGGCCATGGGCAGCGCCACCGATCTGGCGAAAACCAGCGCCGACGCCGTGCTGCTGTCCAACCGCCTGAGCAGCCTGGTGCAGGCGCTACACATGGCGCAACGAACCCGGCGCATCATCATCGAGAACCTCACCTGGGCCAGCCTGTACAATGGCCTGGTGCTGCCCTTCGCCGCCATTGGCTGGATCACCCCCATCTGGGCCGCGCTGGGTATGTCGGTCAGCTCATTGCTGGTGGTGGTCAACGCACTGCGCCTGACTCGCACGTAGGTTGGGTTGAGAAGCGTAGCGACGAAGCCCAACATATCCAGATCGCTACCAGACTCTAAAGCCACGACACGTTGGGCTTCGCTACGCTCAGCGCCAACCTACGCGGTACAGCGTCCAATACCCAGACTTACCCCGGAGATCCAATGCCCGCCCTCTATATCCTGATCCCGGTTGCCATCGCCCTGGTGGCTTTTGCCATCTGGCTATTCTTCTGGGCGGTGGACAGCGGCCAGTACGACGACCTCGACGGCCCGGCCCACAGCATTCTGTTCGACGACGAAGACCCCAAACACACTGCCGCCGTAAACCAGGTGCAGCAACTCGACGAACCCGAGACCGAACAGAAGCCACAGGACAAGCATGGTGTTTGAGCTACTGCCGCTGCTGATTTCTGCGCTGATTCTCGGCCTGCTCGGCGGCGGCCATTGCCTGGGTATGTGTGGCGGCCTGATGGGCGCACTGACCCTGGCCATCCCACCCAAGCGGCGCGCACAGCGCTTTCAGCTGCTGCTGGCCTATAACCTGGGGCGCATTTTCAGTTACAGCCTGGCCGGCCTACTGCTCGGCCTGGCCGGCTGGGCAGTAGCCAACAGCCCTTTGGTCATGGGCCTGCGCGTGATTGCGGCGCTGTTGCTGATTGCCATGGGGCTGTACCTGGCCGGTTGGTGGAGCGGCCTGACCCGTATCGAAGCCCTTGGCCGTGGGCTGTGGCGCTATATCCAGCCGCTGACCCGGCGCTTTATGCCGGTCACCAGCCTGCCGCGTGCCCTGGTGCTCGGCAGCCTGTGGGGCTGGCTGCCCTGCGGCCTGGTCTACAGCACCCTGCTGTGGGCCGCGAGCCAGGGCAATGCATTGAGCAGCGCGGCGCTAATGCTTGCCTTTGGCCTCGGCACCCTGCCAGTGCTGCTGGCCACCGGCATGGCCGCCGAACGCCTGACCGCCTTGCTGCGCAAACAGGGTGTGCGCACGGCAGGCGGCATTCTGGTGATCCTCTTCGGCCTGTGGACAATGCCCGGCCCGCACCAGCACTGGCTGATGGGTCACTAGCAGGCCGCTTGATACAGGTCAAAACACCCCAGCCGCTGCGCTCATAGACTGCCCGGTATTGAAAGCCAAACCGGGAATACCCGCATGCTCAACGCCATCCAGTGGGACAGCTCGCTAATCCGTCGCTACGACCAGGCCGGCCCGCGCTACACCTCCTACCCGACCGCCGTGCAGTTCCATGAGCGCATCAGCCAGTTCGACCTGCTGCACGCCCTGCGCGAGAGCCGCAAAGCCCTGCGGCCGCTGTCGCTGTATGTGCACATCCCGTTCTGCGCGCACATTTGTTATTACTGCGCCTGCAACAAGGTGATCACCAAGGATCGCGGCCGCGCCCAGCCCTATCTGGACAAACTCGAACGTGAAATCGAGATCATCAGCCGTCACCTCGACCCGCAGCAGAAGGTCGAGCAGCTGCACTTTGGTGGCGGCACGCCGACCTTTCTCAGCCACGATGAACTGCGCCACCTGATGGGCCACCTGCGCCAGCACTTCAACCTGCTGGATGACGACAGCGGCGACTACAGCATCGAGATCGACCCGCGCGAAGCCGACTGGTCGACCATGGGCCTGCTCCGCGAGCTGGGGTTCAACCGCGTCAGCCTGGGCGTGCAGGACCTCGACCCGGCGGTACAGCGGGCGGTCAATCGCCTGCAGACCCTGGAAGAAACCCGCGCCATCGTCGAAGCCGCACGCACCCTGCAGTTCCGTTCGGTAAACATCGACCTGATCTACGGCCTGCCGCTGCAAACCCCGGAGCGTTTCGCCCGCACTGTGGCCGAAGTGATTGCCCTGCAGCCGGACCGCCTATCGCTGTTCAACTACGCCCACCTGCCGGAACGCTTTATGCCGCAGCGGCGGATCAACACCAGCGACCTGCCCAGCCCAGGCGACAAGCTGGCCATGCTGCAGGCCAGCATCGAGCAACTGAGCGCCGCCGGTTACCGCTATATCGGCATGGATCACTTCGCCCTGCCCGACGACGAACTGGCCAGCGCCCAGGAAGATGGCAGCCTGCAACGCAACTTCCAGGGCTACACCACCCACGGCCATTGCGACCTGATCGGTCTGGGGGTGTCATCAATCAGCCAGATCGGCGAGCTGTACTGCCAGAACAACAGCGACCTAAGCAAATACCAGGACAGCCTCAGCCATAACGAGCTGGCCACCCTGCGCGGCCTGCATTGCGACGCCGACGACCGCCTGCGCCGGGCGGTGATTCAGCAGCTGATCTGTCATTTCCAGCTGTGCTTTGCCGATATTGAGCAGGCCTATGCCATCGATTTTCGCAGTTACTTTGCCGAGGTCTGGCCGCAACTGCAGCAGATGGCCAATGATGGATTGATCGAATTAAATGCCCAGGGCATCGAAGTACGCCCCGCAGGCCGCCTGCTGGTGCGCTCGCTGTGCATGTTGTTTGATCGCTACCTTAGCGAGCTAAACCAGCAGCGTTTTTCCCGGGTGATCTAGCAGACAGGAGCTATTTCATGATCAGGCTGGCCACTTCCTGCATCTGCTGATCACTGAGGTCCTGCTCGCGCATGGTCTTGATCAGCGTCGCGTTGGCGCTGCTCAACGCGCCCTGCAACGAGGCCAGTTCGCCCTGCAGCATCTCGATCTTTATGCGTTTGGCCTCGGGGTCGAGGCTCTGATCGCTCATCACCTCTTTCAGCTCGGCTTTCTTCGCCTCGATCTGCGCCTTGAGCTCGCGGATCATCTTGAGAATATCCTTGAGCACATCCGGCAGGCTGCTCTCATCAATATCGCGATTCTTCTGCGCGGCGGCGGAGCGTGCCTTGCCCAGCTCCGACAAGCTCACCCGCAGGCTGTCGCGCAGCGCCTGCTTATCCCCCTCGCTGCTCTCTACAACGCCTTCGGCCGCAACGCTCTTACGCTCCAGCGCCAGGTTCATGCGGGTACTCAAGTGGGTCGATTCCAGACGCATACGAATGCTCCTTGCAGATATTCAAAGCCGCCTGGTCTATCGGCCGCACCCGCTAAAACTTGAACATTCGATCAGACTTGTGTCTTGGTGGCCCTACCCTGCGCCCTGCTGTAACCTTACGGCTATTGTGTGTTTACCCTCAGGATCGCCAGCGATGTCCGAAAGCATCAAGTTGCATACCCCACACCAAGCCCATTGCAAGGATTGCAGCCTGGCGAGCTTGTGCCTGCCGCTGTCCCTCAACCTGGAAGACATGGACGCGCTCGACGAAATCGTCAAACGCGGCCGCCCGCTGAAAAAGGGCGAATTCCTGTTCCGCCAGGGCGATGCCTTCAATTCAGTATTTGCGGTGCGCTCCGGCGCGCTGAAAACCTTCAGCCTGAGCGACAGCGGCGACGAACAGATCACCGGCTTCCACCTGCCCAGCGAACTGGTCGGTCTGTCCGGCATGGACAGCGAAGCGTACCCGGTGTCCGCCATGGCATTGGAAACCACCTCGGTGTGTGAAATCCCCTTCGAGCGCCTCGACGAGTTGTCGGTGCAACTGCCGCAGCTGCGCCGCCAGCTGATGCGCATCATGAGCCGCGAGATCCGCGACGATCAGCAGATGATGCTGCTGCTGTCGAAGAAAACCGCCGACGAACGCATCGCCACCTTCCTGGTCAACCTCTCGGCGCGCTTCCGCGCACGCGGTTTCTCGGCCAATCAGTTCCGCCTGGCCATGTCACGCAACGAAATTGGTAACTATTTGGGCCTTGCGGTGGAGACCGTATCGCGGGTATTTACCCGCTTCCAACAGAACAAGCTGCTCGAAGCCGAAGGCAAGGAAGTGCATATCCTCGATCCCATCGAGCTGTGCGCATTGGCCGGCGGCAACCTTGAGGGCTGATCGACCCGCACAGCGCAGGACCTAGCCGATGATCTTCGACGAATTCAGCATCAAAACCCTGATCCGCCCGGTGGTGGACTTCCCCAAGCCGGGGGTGATCTTTCGCGACATCACCCCGCTGTTCCAGTCGCCACGTGCCCTGCGCATGGTCGCCGACAGCTTTATCCAGCGTTACGTCGAAGCGGATTTCAGCCATATCGGCGCCATGGATGCGCGAGGTTTTCTGATCGGCTCGATCATCGCCTATGAGCTGAACAAACCGCTGATCCTGTTCCGCAAGCAAGGCAAGCTGCCCGCCGACGTGCTGAGCGAGAGCTACCAGACCGAGTACGGCGAAGCCAAACTGGAAGTGCACGCCGACAGCCTCTGCGAAGGCGACAAGGTGCTGATTTTCGATGACCTGATCGCCACCGGCGGCACCCTGCTGGCCGCCGCACAACTGGTACGGCGCATGGGTGCGAGCATCATCGAAGCCGCCGCGATCATCGATCTGCCCGAACTGGGCGGCTCGCAGAAACTGCAGGACAGCGGCATCCCCACCTTCGCCCTGACCAGCTTCGCCCTCAACGACCAATAATCCGCCCCAAGGCCCTGACGGCAGCGCTGCATGTCCGGGCCTGGCTGACCTTCGCGAACTCACTCGCCCACCGCTTACACAAGTACCCCACAGACCATGAATCAACTAACCATAAACCCGACGTCCAGCCACTGGCGACTGCGCCTCGGCGCGCTGATGGAAAGCACAACTGTCACCCGCCTGGTCACCGCCCTGATCATCCTCAACGCGGCGATTCTCGGCATCCAGACCTACCCCGGGCTGATGGCCGATTGGGGCGAGTTGCTGCTGATGCTGGATCAACTGATTCTCGCGGTGTTTATCCTGGAACTGGCGCTGCGCTTTATCGCTCGTGGCCTGGGCCTGCTGCGCGATCCCTGGGCGGTCTTCGACTGTCTGGTGGTGGGCGTGGCCCTGGTGCCGTCCAGCGGGCCATTCGCCGTGCTGCGTGCGCTGCGCGTGTTGCGCGTGCTGCGGCTGATCTCGATCAACCCGAATATGCGTCGGGTGGTCGAGGCGCTGCTGTCCTCGCTGCCGGGCATGGGCAGTATCGCCATGCTGCTCGGCCTGGTGTTCTACGTGGCGGCGGTGATGGCCACCCAGCTGTTCGGCGCAGCATTCCCCGAGTGGTTCGGCAGCCTCGGCGCCAGTCTCTACACCCTGTTTCAGGTGATGACCCTGGAAAGCTGGTCGATGGGTATCGTACGTCCGGTGATGGAAACCTTCCCACTGGCGTGGCTGTATTTCCTGCCGTTTATCCTGATTGCCACCTTTATGATGCTCAACCTGTTTATCGCCGTGGTGGTCAATGCCATGCAGACCACCCATGAACAGGAAGCCAAACTGGCGCCGCCTTCGCCCACCGAGCAATTGCTGCTCGATGAACTGCGCGCCCTGCGCGCCGAAGTCGCCGAGCTGCGCCAGCAGCGCTGAGGCACAGTCCTCGGATGAGCCGCTTGACGTTGCGGGCTCAGGGAATTCGTAGGAGCGGCCCATGGCCGCGAATAGCATGTTCGGCAAAGCCATCGCGGGCACGGCCCGCTCCTACGCCCGGCAAGACTGCGTAGCATCCGCTCGGCGAGATTACAGGGCCTCGGGATCATCACAGGCTGCTGAGTCATAGACGCGATCCCCCACAGCCAACTGTCCGACAACTATCCATAAGTTGGCGCAATTCCGGCCGCCCTGGCCAGGAATGACCTCGCGCCCAAAACGCCCTCGGCTAAAGATAAATCACGGCCCAAGACAGCCCAGCCTGTCGTCCCAAGCCCCATAACAAGAGCGGTCGCGAATGCGACCAATATGCCGAGGAGTCGCCCTTATGACAGCCAAAACCAGCACCCCAACCGCCAGCTTTCCCGTGCGTCGCATGGACTTCACCTTCGATGAAAGCCAGAAGTTCTGGTTTGCCGGCGACCCCTTTATGAGCCACTTCATGAACAACCTGTCGTCGCTGTTTCCCTATGGCGAAAAGTTCTTCGTCGACAGCGTGCGCGCCGTGCGCGAACAGGTGAACGAGCCGCAGCTGAAGAAGGACATCAGCGCCTTTATCGGCCAGGAAGCCATGCATTCCAAGGAGCATGCGGCCTATAACGACTACGCCGCCGAGCACAATATCGACCTGGAACTGCTGGAACTGCGCATCAAGGTGCTGCTGGAGTGGGTGACCAAGATCACCACCAAGAAGCAGCGCCTGGCCGCCACCTGCGCCCTGGAGCACTTCACCGCGACCATGGCCGAACAATTGCTGCAGCGCGAAGACCTGACCACCCAGATGAACGACCCCAAGCTGTATCAGCTGTGGATGTGGCACGCGATTGAAGAAAACGAGCACAAAGCGGTCTGCTACGACGTGTACCAGAAGGTCTACGGCGGCTATTTCACCCGCGTCGGCATGATGGCGATCTCTACCGTAATCTTCTTCGGCGTCATTGGCTGGTTCCAGCTGCACCTGCTGCGCAAGGACGGCCAACTGTTCAACTGGCGCAGCTGGGGCAAGGGCCTGAAAACCCTGTTCGGCCCACGCAACGGCTTCCTGACCAAACTGATCCTGCCGTACCTGGACTACTACCGCCCCGGCTTCCACCCCTTCGACCACGACAGCAAGGCGCTGGAACAGCGCTGGCGGCAGCGTCTGGGCTTTAACAACTGAGTGTTGCCCAGCCATAAAAAAACCGGCCTCGGCCGGTTTTTTTATGGGTTCGACAGGCACCTACTCCACAGGCAATTTCAACTGCCCTAGCCCCTGCAACACGCTGGCCCCGGTAAACAGCATAACGATCTGCTCCTCGGCCAGTGCACAGATTGCCGCTTGCCGCTCGGGTTGGCCGATATAGTCCAGCGACAGCTGGAACAGGTTGCGGCTGATCAGGTTCGACACCTGCAGCACCACCGCTGGGTTGACCATTTCCGGCAGCAGCTTGAAGGCGATGATGTCCTCGGCCATGTCCGCGCCAAACTCATCCATCACCTCCTGCAGCGCCGCGCGCAGCACGGCCGAGGCGCCATGCAGCTCGCGCACGCCAATGATAAAGGCCGCCGGATTCTGCGCGACGAAGTCGAAGAACAGCTGCACGGTTTCATGGCACACCCGCCGACCGCGATCCAGGTCGATACCAAACAGCAAGGCCACGCTTTTACTTGGCGATTGCACGGCGCGCTCGGCAGCTTCACGGCGCAGGTCGCGCAGCGGCTGACGCAGCTGGGTGGAGATCTGCCGGATCACCGTCAGACCCAAGTCGTCCACATCCTTGAAGTGCCGGTAGAAGGTATTGGGATTCAGCCCGGCCTCACGCGCCAGCTCGCGCAGGCCCAGGTTGCTCAGGCTGCGGCTGGTTGAGGTGAGACGTAACGCTGCCTCCAGTAACAGGGTCTTGCCTGGGGCCTCGCTGGCTTTTTCTGCGGCTGGCTGCTGCTCGCTGGCGTCTGCCTGCATGACGAACCCTACCTAAAAGTTGGCTTGTGAGAATGGCACTTGCTGGCGAGTATACATTTGTCTACCTTGGTATACAGCTGTATACGCCAGCAATAAACATAACAGGAGCTTGGCCATGAATGCACCCGTCTCACCCCCTTCTGCCACCCGCCACTGCAAGGTCGCCATTATCGGTACGGGCTTCTCCGGCCTGGGCATGGCCATCCGCCTGAAGCAGGCCGGCGAACATGACTTCCTGCTGTTCGAGAAAGAAACCGGCGTCGGCGGCACCTGGCGGGTCAACAACTACCCGGGCTGCGGCTGTGACGTGCAATCTCACCTGTATTCGTTCTCCTTCGAACAAAACCCCAACTGGACGCGCATGTTCGCCAAGCAGCCGGAAATCCAGGGTTATCTGGAAGGCTGCTGGAGCAAGTACCGCCTGCAGAACCACACCCAGCTGGACACCGAAATCACCCGCCTGGCCTGGGATGAGCAGCAAGAGCTGTGGCAGATCAGTGACCGCGCCGGTAACAGCTACACCGCACAGTTCGTGGTGTCCGGCATGGGTGCGCTGTCCACCCCGTCGATTCCGGCGCTCAAGGGCCTGGGCGACTTCACCGGCAAGATCTTCCACTCACAGCAGTGGGATCACAGCTACGACCTCACCGGCAAACGCATCGCGGTGATCGGCACCGGTGCCTCCTCGATCCAGTTCGTGCCGCAGATCCAGAAGCAGGTCAGCCAGCTCGACCTCTACCAGCGCACCGCGCCGTGGATCATGCCCAAGCCCGACCGCGCTATCAGCGAGCGTGAACGCAACCGCTTCAAGCGCTTCCCGCTGCTGCAGAAGCTCTGGCGCGGCACCATCTACGCCCTGCTGGAAAGCCGGGTGATCGGCTTTGCCATGCTGCCCAAGGTGATGACCATCGCGCAGAAGGTCGGCAAGTGGTACATCAACAAGCAGATCAAGGACCCGGTCCTGCGCGCCAAGGTCACCCCGGATTATCTGATGGGCTGCAAACGCGTGCTGATCTCCAACGATTACTTCCCGGCGCTGACCCAGCCCAACGTTGACCTGATCACCGACGGCATCGAGGAAATCCGCAGCGGCAGCATCCGCACCGTGGACGGTAAAGAGCGCGAGATCGACGCGATCATCTTCGGCACCGGCTTTACCCCGAGCGACCCGCTGCCGCGCGGTGTGGTGTTCGGCCGTGGCGGCGTTGACCTGCTCGACACCTGGCCAGAAGGCCCACAGGCCTACAAAGGCACCCTGACCGCCGGCTTCCCCAACCTGTTCTTCCTGATGGGGCCGAACACCGGCCTGGGCCACAACTCGATGGTCTATATGATCGAGTCGCAAATCCATTACGTGCTCGGCGCGCTCAAGCTGGTTGGCGAGCAAGAATTGCAGAGCCTGGAGGTCAAGCAGGCGGTGCAGGACAAATTCAACGGCAAGCTGCAAGGCAGCCTGGGTAACACCGTATGGAATGCCGGCGGCTGCACCAGCTGGTACCTGCATCCGGTCAGCGGCCGCAACTGCACCGTGTGGCCTGGTTTTACCTGGCGTTTCCGCTTGCTGACGCGCAACTTTGACCCAGCGGCCTATCATTTCAGCCGTAAACACGCGGCACACCCGGCGCAGAACAGCGCTATCCAGTTGACTGCCCAGGAGGCCAGCGCATGAAGTCGTTTGAAAACAAGGTAGCCGCCATCACCGGCGCCGGTTCCGGCATCGGCCGCGCCCTGGCTTTCGGCCTGGCTCGTCAGGGTTGCCAGCTGGCACTCTCCGATGTGAATGCCGAAGGCCTGGCAGAAACCGCCGCCCAAGCGCGCAAGCTCGGCGTGCAGGTCAGCGAAACCCTGGTCAACGTTGCCGACCGTGAAGCCGTGCATGCCTGGGCGGACCAGGTGGTGGCCGAGTTCGGCCGGGTCAACGCGATCTTCAACAACGCTGGTGTGGCCCAGGGCGGCACCGTGGAAGGCAATGACTACGCCGACTACGAGTGGATTATGAACATCAACTTCTGGGGCGTGGTCAACGGCACCAAGGCCTTCCTGCCGCATATCAAGACCTCGGGCAGTGGCCATATCGTCAACGTCTCCAGCGTCTTCGGCCTATTCGCCCAGCCGGGCATGAGCGCCTACAACGCCAGCAAGTTCGCCGTGCGCGGCTTTACCGAGTCGCTGCGCCAGGAGCTGGACATGGCCGATTGCGGTGTATCGGCCAGCTGCGTGCACCCTGGCGGGATCAAGACCAACATCGCCAAGACCGCGCGGATGAATGCCAGCCTGAGCAACGTCACCGGCCAGGATGCCGACAAGGCGCGTCAGCAGTTCAACGATCAGTTGCTGCGCACCACGCCGGAGAAAGCCGCCCAGGTAATCATCAACGGCGCGCTGGCGAACAAGCGGCGCATCCTGATCGGCCCGGACGCCTACGCCCTGGATGGCATGCAACGCCTATGGCCGGCGTTCTACCAGCGCCTGGTAACCGCTTCCATGCGTCTGGCCGCGCGCTTCGCGCCGAAAGGTGCGAGCAAGAAAGCCCAGGCTGCCGTGGATTAATCGGCAACAGCTCAAGCCCCAGCGCCGCAGGTGTCTGGGGCTTCTTTATGCCTGCCATCCCTGGCAGCCACCCTGCGGGCCGTCGCTGTGCGACGTTAAAAATGACTCCCGACCATTTTTTATGCCTAACGTTTGTCTGCGCGGGATGAATACCGCGCGCATTCAATTGGCATAACAGTAGTTGGCGCGATAAATTGTCGGCACCTGTCCTGTGCTGCTGGAGAATGCCATGACTACGCCAGACCCTTGCGCCGAACTGCTGCTCGATAACCAGCTGTGCTTTGCCCTGTATTCGACGTCGCTGCTGTTGACCAAGGTCTACAAGCCGCTGCTGCAGGAGCTGGGCCTGACCTACCCGCAGTACCTGGCGATGATGGTGCTCTGGGAAAGTGATGGCATCACCGTCGGCGATATCAGCAGCCGTATGCTGACCGACCCCGGCTCCGTCACCCCGCTGCTCAAACGCCTGGAAGCCGAAGGCCTGCTCAAGCGCACCCGCAGCAGTGTCGACGAGCGTGTGGTCGAACTGTTCCTCACCGACAAGGGCCGCAACCTGCGCGAACAGGCCAAACGCATCCCCGGCTGCATCCTTACCGCCACTCAGCAATCCGCTGCGGAGCTCGGCGCGCTCAAGGCTGAGCTGGTCGCCCTACGCAGCAGCCTGCAGCAAGCCGTGTAAGCACCTGGGCGACAGACCTGTCGCCCGCCCCAGCGGTTTGGTTAAACAGATCGCGTCACGTATCCCCCGTCATTTCCCCGCTCCGTACAATAATTTCGCCCTGCCGCCACGCTCAAAAAATCGCGCAATCGCCCGCCAATCCTCGCTTATGCCCGAACAAAGCAGCGCTTATCGCTAAATGATCAAAAATATATCTTGCGCGCTAAATTAATGAGCACTAGAGTTCGCCCCATGGAACTGATTAGCGCACAAAACATTAGCGCGAAAAGACCACCAAAACCTGCAGTTGTCTTCACCCAACCCAACAACCTGACTGTCGTGGAGAACCGTTATGAAAGTCCTGATCGCTTTCACCGCCCTGCTCGCCCTTTCCGCCCCAGTTCTGGCTGACGACAGCCAGGCAGATGGCAAAGGCCTTTACCCAAACTGGCTGATCAGCCACGAAGGTTAATCGCCACCTGACACCACAACGCCTTAAACAAACCAACCCAAACAGCTCCGAGGATTACCACCATGTCGATTCAAACCATTGCTTACCGTGCCTACGCAGAAGCCACTGGCGGCCGTGACGGCCGTGCCATCTCCTCCGACGGCGTACTCGACGTCGCCCTAACCACCCCGAAAGAACTCGGCGGTGCTGGCGGTGCGGGCACTAACCCTGAGCAGCTGTTCGCTGCGGGCTACTCGGCTTGCTTTATCGGCGCGATGAAGTTCGTCGCTGGCCGCGACAAGCTGGCAATGCCTGCAGACGCATCGATTGAAGGTGTAGTGGGCATCGGCGCGATCCCCAACGGTTTCGGCATCGAAGTCGAACTGCGCATCAGCCTGCCGGGCATGGACCGTGAGCAAGCGCAGACCCTGATCGAGCGTGCACACATCGTCTGCCCGTACTCCAACGCCACCCGCGGCAATATCGACGTCACCCTGACGCTGCTCGACTAACCCACCACTCATCCGGCCGCTGCCAGTCAGCGGCCCGCCCCAGGAGGCTGCACATGAACATCAAACAAGGTTTGTCGATCGCCGTACTCGCCCTTGCCGTCAACAGCGCATTTGCCGCTGATAGCCCCGGGGTGGAGCGCAATACCCAAGGTTTCCTCAATGCCCTCGCCGCTGGCGGTGGCAAACCGCTGGAACAGATGACGCCCAAAGACGCCCGCGCCGTATTGGTTGGCGCACAGGCTGGGGTCAAGGTCGATGTATCCGGAATCAAAGTGGTCGACAAGACCATTGAGGTTGATGGCCAGTCGATCCAGCTCAAAGTTGTGCGCCCGGCCGATGCCAACGACACGCTGCCGGTCTTTATGTTCTTCCACGGTGGCGGCTGGGTGCTGGGCGACTACCCGACCCACGAACGCCTGATTCGTGACCTGGTGGTGGGCTCTGGCGCGGCGGCGGTGTATGTCGATTACACCCCATCACCGGAAGCCAAGTACCCGACCGCGATCAATCAGGCCTACGCCGCAACCCAATGGGTGGCGCAGAACGGCGCGCAGATTGGTGTCGATGGCAAACGCCTGGCGGTAGCTGGCAATAGTGTGGGCGGCAATATGGCCGCTGTGGTCAGCCTGATGGCCAAGGACAAAGGCACACCGGCGATCAAATTCCAGCTGCTGCTGTGGCCGGTAACCGACGCCAACTTCAACAACGCCTCCTATAACCAGTTCGCCGACGGTCACTTCCTCAGCAAGAGCTTGATGCAGTGGTTCTGGGACAACTACACCACCGACCCGAAACAGCGCGCCGAAATCTACGCCTCGCCGCTGCAGGCATCGGTTGAGCAATTGAAAGGCTTGCCGCCTGCCCTGGTGCAAACCGCCGAGTTCGACGTGCTGCGTGATGAAGGCGAAGCCTATGCACGCAAGCTGGATGCGGCTGGGGTAAACGTCACGACCGTGCGCTACAACGGCATGATCCATGACTTCGGCTTGCTCAACGTGATCAGCCAGATCCCCGGCACGCAAAGCGCCATGCAGCAAGCCGCCGCCGCGCTGAAAACCAACCTCAAGTAACCCGCGTTACAACAAAACGCCCCGACACTCCAAGCGTGCCGGGGCGTTCTGCTGTTCAAGCGGCCTCACACTGCAAGCGCTGCAGCAGGCCTTGCTGCAGCGCCTGGTCGAACGTCTGCTGCAACAGCGGCGTGGCGAAGAATCCCTGCAACGCCGCTGTCGATTGCCAACGGCTCTGCAACTGCCACTGCGCCGCATCATCCGGTAGCTGCTGCAGCTCAACCCCCAGGCAACCGGGAATGATTTGCATGGCCTCAGCCAAACCATGCAGACACACCCCCAACTGCTCGGTGCGTCCCGCCCTGGCATGCAGCACTGCGCTATGACTTAGCATCAGCTTGCTCTCCAGATATGCAGACTCAATAAGGGCTGGCGGTCGGCCGCACGATCAGCTCGCTGACGTCGACATCCACCGGCTGTTCAACCGCATAGGCGATGGCGCGGGCAATCGCATCCGGGGTGATGGCAACCTTGCGGAACGCCTTCATCGCCTCACGGCTCGACTCGTCGGAAATGCTCTCGGCCAGCTCCGACTCGACCACGCCCGGCGACACCAGGGTCACGCGAATATCGCCACCTACTTCCTGACGCAAGCCTTCGGAGATGGCGCGCACCGCATATTTGGTCGCGCAATACACCGCACCGGTCGGCACCACGCTGTAGGCGCCAATGGAGGCGATATTGACGAACTGACCGCTGCGCTGACGCTGCATCACCGGTAGCGCGGCGGCGATGCCGTGCAGCACGCCACGGATATTCACGTCGATCATGCGGTTCCACTCATCGACTTTGAGCACATCCAGGCGCGACAGCGGCATGACCCCGGCGTTGTTGATCAGCACATCAATGCGCCCGTGCTGCGCCAGGGCAGCGTCGACAAATGCCTGAGTTTCAGCCTGGCTGGTCACGTCCAGACGACGATAATCGGCGTTGCCGCCTGCCTCACGGATCTCACCGACCAACTGCTCCAGGCGCTCGGTACGCCGCGCGCCGAGCAACAGCCGCGCGCCCTTCTCGGCCAGCAAACGTGCGCAGGCCTCGCCGATACCGCTGCTGGCGCCGGTGATCAGAATGACTTTGTCTTGGATATTCAACATGGCTGAATCCTCTGCTGGTAAGCGGCAAGGGTTGCCGCGACAGCAACAGATTCAGTGAGATGGCGCATTCAGGGTTAGACGATTTCTGGCAAATTATTGCCTAAAGCTGCAACACGTTAATTTGATAAAACTTACTAAGCGTAATCCGCGACCAGCTCAACACTAAATTTATAACCCATAAATACTGGCCGTTTGCCTAATGCTGGCGAATTATTGCCTGATCCTGCAGCGCCTTATCTTCAGCGCAGACTTGCCTGAAAAACCGGGATAGTCTGCAACCAGCAACCGGAGCCAGCCGATGACATCACCCATAATCCTCTCAGCTCTCGACGACACCCTGGCCCCGCGCCAGGCTGAACTGGCCGCGCTGATCCAGCGCCAATGCCCGGGGGATGGCCTGCATGGCAGCGCAATTGCTGGCCTCGACCTGGCCTGTGCGACCCAACCCAGCCTGCCCGTGCCGACGCTGTATCGGCCATGCCTGTGCATCATTGCCCAGGGCCGCAAGGATGTGCGCCTTGGCGATGAGCAATACACCTATGACCCGCTGAACTATCTGGTGGCCTCCGTCACCCTGCCGGTAACCGGCCAGGTAATCGGCGCAACCCCCGAGCAACCCTACCTGAGCCTGCGCCTGGAGATTGATCCGGCGCTGATCACCAGCCTGATCGCCGACATCGGCCCAATTGGCGTACCCAATCCCGGAGCACGTCGAGCGCTGTATCTGGATCGCCTGGATACTCAATTGCTCGACGCAGTGTTGCGCCTGCTGCGCCTGCTGGACACCCCGCGCGATATCGCCATGCTTGCGCCGTTGGCTCTGCGCGAGATTTTCTACCGGTTACTGCACAGTCCGCAGGGCCACCGGCTGCACGAAATCGCCATCGCTGACAGCCAGGGCCAGCGCATCAACCGCGCCATCGAATGGCTGAACCTGAATTTCGACCAGCCGCTGCGCATCGAGGACCTGGCCCGCGAGGTCAACCTCAGCACCTCAACCCTGCACCACCGCTTCAAGGCCGTCACCGCTCTCAGCCCATTGCAGTACCAGAAGCAATTACGCCTGCAGGAAGCGCGGCGCCTGATGCTCTGCGAAGGGCTCGAAGCGGCTTCAGCCAGTTACCGCGTCGGCTATGAAAGCCCCTCGCAGTTCAGCCGCGAATACAGCCGCCTGTTCGGCGCGCCACCGCTGCGCGATCTGGCACGCTTACGCAGCTCGGCATAGCACGGCGAAAAGCAGACAGAAACACAAACGCCCCGGTGCTTTTCAAGAGCGCCGGAGCGTTTTACTTGGGCCAAGTTACCGCTTCAGCAGGCAAAACTGGCCATAAATCGTTACCGGCAACAGCATTTAGCAGATACTTAACCGCCCTGCAGCCCAGGTAAATAGGGCCTTTACGGGTTATGGGTAGAGAAAAATATGAATAATTAACGTTAAACCCAACACTTCCCGTAAAAACGGCCTATTATGGCTGAGCTGACTTGTAGTTATCAGCAAAACCGCATAGGTGCTATGAGCACTCTGGCACCGCACTTCGTATCGATTTAAGAGACACACCATGGCAAATCGCGAAACTGGCACCGTCAAATGGTTCAACGATGAGAAAGGCTTCGGCTTCATTACCCCGACTAACGGCGGCGATGACCTCTTCGTTCACTTTAAAGCCATCCAAAGCGACGGTTTCAAAAGCCTGAAAGAAGGCCAGACTGTTACCTACGTGGCCGCTCGCGGTCAGAAAGGTATGCAAGCTGAAGAGGTACAGGTGGCCTAAGCCCCTGTCCTGCTTTAAAACAAACCCCGCGCTCGCGGGGTTTGTTTTATCTGGCGTTTGTAAAACCTGGCTGCTCTATAAACCCATCTGCTTGCTGATGATCTCGTTCATGATTTCACGCGAGCCACCACCAATCGACAGAATGCGGTTATCGCGGTACAGCCGCTCCACCAGGCTTTCGCGCATATAACCCATGCCCCCCATGATCTGCACCGCATCGTAGGTCAGTCGATCAGCAATATCAGTGGCAAAATTCTTAGCCATGGATATTTCCTTGATCACGCTTTTACCCGCCGCCATCTTCGCCGCTTGCCGATAGGTAAAATCGCGCGACACTTCAAGCTGGGTCGCCATTTCCGCCAGACGATGCTTGAGCACCTGGAACTTGCCAATAGGCTTGCCGAACGCTTCGCGTTCTTTGGCCCATTTCAATGCTTCTTCAAGCGCCAGCTGCGCCGTCATATTGGCCATGATCGCCAGCGATAGCCGCTCGCTCTGGAAATTCGCCATGATGCAGGCAAAGCCCATATTCTCTGCACCGATCAAGTTGCCTACCGGCACCCTGCAGTCGTCAAAGAACAACTCTGCCGTATCCGATGCCCACCAGCCCATTTTCTTCAGCTTGCGCCCCACGGTAAAACCAGGCGTGCCCTTCTCTACCAGCAGCAGGCTGACGCCGCCATAGCCATCGCCGCCGGTACGCACAGCAACTGTGTAGTAATCCGCGCGCACGCCACTGGTGATAAAGGTTTTGCTGCCGCTGACGCGATAGAAGTCGCCATCTCGCACCGCGCGGGTCTTCAGATTGGCCACATCCGAGCCACCGGATGGCTCGGTCACCGCCAGGGCCATGATTTTTTCACCGGCCAGCACTTGCGGCACGATGCGCTCGCGCAGCTCCGGCTTGGCCCACTTCACCACGGGTGGCAAACCTATATCCAGCGAACCGAGCCCTGCTACTAGACCGCCAGAACCTGAGCGCATCAACTCCTCGCTGGCAGCGACTTTGGCAAAGACATCCCCTTCATGGCTACCGCCAAAAGCTTCCGGGTAGCCAATACCGAGAATCCCCGCAGCACCGGCCTTGAGATAGAGCTCACGAGGAAACTCCTCGGCCTCCTCCCACTCATTGATATGCGGCAGAATTTCGCGCTCGACAAAGCGCCTGACCGAATCACGCACCAACTGGTGGGATTCGTCGAAATATTCCTGAAAGGCAGACATGAGGTATTTCCACTGAGGTTTCAGGGAAATTACCAAGCGCTTGCTTGGTTTACAAGAAGAGGATTACGCCATGCATCAGGGCGATCAAGCCGCCGACAACTCGCGAGTCTAGAGCTGGATAGGTCGGCGCCCGGCAATCGAATGCGCCAGGGTGCCCCCATCAACCAACTCCAGCTCGCCACCCAACGGCATGCCGTGAGCAATGCGCGAGGCAATCAGGCCTTTGCCCGCCAGCAGCTGAGCGATGTAATGGGCGGTGGCCTCGCCTTCTACAGTCGGGTTGGTGGCCAGAATCACCTCAGTGAAACTGCCGGCAGCAATCCGCGCCAGTAGCTCGGGAATACCAATCGCTTCTGGGCCGAGACCGTCGAGCGGCGACAAATGCCCCTTGAGCACAAAGTAGCGCCCGCGAAACCCGGTGTGCTCGACCGCATACACATCCATCGGCCCCTCAACCACGCACAGCAGGCTGTCATCGCGCCGCGGGTTCAGACACAGCTGGCACACCTCGTCCTCGCTCAGACTACGACACTGCTTGCAGTGGCCGACCCCTTCCATCGCCTGCGTCAGCGCCTGGGCCAGGCGCAAGGCACCGGAGCGATCCCGCTCAAGCATCTGCAAGGCCATACGCTGAGCAGTCTTTTGCCCAACACCGGGAAGAATGCGCAGGGAATCGATCAGGTGGCGGATCAGCGGACTGAAGCTCATGGGAAATACTCGATGACTACTAACGCTTACCAACAAAACCCAGCAGAGCTATTGGGCCCTGACAGATCAAAGCTCAGGCAGGCGCGGGCTGAGGATACCCACACCTGCTTGCAGCGCAGCCATGTGCGCTGATCTGATGCTTTTTAGAACGGCATTTTGAAGCCTGGTGGCAACTGCATGCCGGCAGTCATACCGGACATCTTGTCCTGGCTGTTCTGCTCGACCTTGCGTACAGCATCGTTTACCGCTGCAGCGATCAAGTCTTCAAGGATTTCCTTGTCTTCCTGCATCAGGCTGTCATCCAGGCTGACACGCTTGACGTCGTGACGGCCAGTCATGACCACGCTGACCAGCCCAGCACCGGATTGACCGGTTACTTCGGCGTTTGCCAGCTCTTCCTGCATCTTCTGCATTTTTTCCTGCATTTGCTGAGCCTGCTTCATCAGGCCGGCCATGCCACCTTTCATCATGGTCTAAGTCCTCGGTAATTAGGGGTTAACGGAAGTATCCAGGGGTTCAATGCTGTCTGCGCGGATAACCGCAGCAAACTGCTGAATCATTTGTTGAATAACCGGGTCCTGATGGATCGAGGCCTCGGCCTCGCGCTGACGATTGGCGCGCTTACTCGCCGCCGCCTGCGCCGGCGTCTCCTGCTCAGGCTTGCACAGCTCGATCAATACCTTGAGCTCGCGCCCGTGAAACTGATTGAGCGCATCATTCAGGCGCCGCTGCTGGGTTGGGTTGAACAGCGCAGAATGCGCAGGGTCCAGGTGCAGCAACCAGTTATCGCCCTCAACGCTGATCAGGGTGCAGTTGGCGCCGATGCTGCCGGTCATCCCGGACAAGCCGAGCTTCGGGAACAACTCCAGCCAGTCAGCCGCCAGCCCGGTCGCCGGCTGCGCCGCCGGCAAGACTTCCGGCTCGGCAGATGCACTGCGCTCTACTGCATCAAAATCGTAATCAAACGACTCGGCGTCCATCTCGACATAGTCGTAGTCGCCGAGCGGCGGTTCATCGTCATCTGTATCAGGTAGCTGCACAGACTCAGCCGGCGGCGACTCAAGCACTACGGGCGGCACTGTCTCAGCAATCACTTCTGGGGCAATAGTCGCGACAGGCTCAGCCACCTCAGCAACTGGCGCCTGAACCTGCTCTTCCCAGGGCAGATCAACAACAGCAGCGGCGGCAGGTACAGGTACAGGTACAGGTACAGGTACAGGTACAGGTGCAATTTCGACCGACGACGGTTGCGCCGCAACCATTTCGGCAACCTTAGGCTCTGCCTGCACGTGCGGCATGACGACTGCCGGCATCTCAGGGGCCATCACAGGCGCGACAACGGCAGCATCTATAACAGGAGCTGGCTGTAGCGCAGGAGAAGCCGCAACAGGAACGCTAACCGGTGCCGCTATAGCCGCACCGGCCACTGGGTTGGTCGAAGGATCAGCAGTGGCCTGACTAATCCCCAGCGGCTTTAGCGCCACCCTCGGCACATCGTGGGTATCCGCCGGGCGGAAGGCCAACATACGCAACAGCACCATCTCGAAGCCGCTGCGCGGATCAGGCGACAACGGCAGATCGCGGCGCCCTATCAAGCCCATCTGATAATAGAACTGCACGTCCTCGCTGGGCAGAACCCGAGCCAACTCAAGCACCCGCTCACGATCACCCTGGCCGTTATCCACCGCTTCGGGCAGCGCCTGGGCAATGGCCACCCGGTGCAGCACATTGAGCATCTCGGACAATACGCCATTCCAGTCCGGCCCCTGCTCCGCCAGATGCCGCACAGCCTCAATCAAAGCGCGCGCATCACCCTCCAGCAGAGCGTGCAACACACCATAGACCTGCCCATGATCAAGCGTGCCAAGCATGGCGCGCACATCGGCGGCCAGCACCTTACCCTCACCAAAGGCAATCGCCTGATCGGTCAAACTCATCGCATCGCGCATAGAGCCGTCGGCTGCGCGCCCGAGCAACCAAAGCGCGTCATTTTCGAACGGGATATTTTCCGCTGCCAGAACATGGGTGAGGTGATCAACCACCCGCTCTGGCGGCATATTCTTCAGTGAGAACTGCAAGCAGCGCGACAACACGGTGACCGGCAGCTTCTGCGGGTCAGTGGTCGCCAGGAGGAATTTGACGTGGGGTGGCGGCTCTTCCAGGGTCTTCAACAGCGCGTTGAAGGAACTGGTGGAAAGCATGTGCACTTCGTCGATCAGGTAGACCTTGAAGCGTCCACGGCTCGGCGAGTACTGCACGTTGTCGAGCAGCTCGCGGGTGTCTTCAACCTTGGTACGGCTGGCAGCATCGACTTCGATCAGATCAATAAAGCGACCCTCATCGATCTCTTTGCAAATCGAACAAACACCACAAGGCGTCGAGCTGATGCCAGTCTCGCAATTCAGGCACTTGGCAATAATCCGCGCAATGGTGGTTTTACCCACACCACGGGTACCCGTGAACAAATAGGCATGGTGCAGACGCTGGCTATCGAGCGCATTGATCAGCGCCTTGAGCACATGCGTCTGGCCAACCATTTCGTTGAACGAGCGCGGACGCCACTTGCGTGCAAGAACCTGATAACTCATCGAAACCCGTCACGAGAGGAAAGCAAAAGTGGGGCTAATCCTAACGGAGCATGGGGCAAATTGCATCCGATGCGCAGCCCACTAATGGCAAACCTGCAGCATTGCCTGCAAATAAACTGGCGAAAAATTAACCAGGCAGGTATCATCCGCCCCGTTCGTACCACGCTGTAAGTCAATCAGGCCTTTTGGCCCCCTCGATGGTTTCCAGGTAAGAGCGCATCACCCAAGGGTAATGCCGCACAGCTCTAACCCATATCCCAACCTGCTGACTGATCTGGCCGTCCCGCGCAAGCGCTGACTCAAGCCCGCCTCCGAAGTACCGACCCGCACAGCGTAACCACTATGGGAACTTGTGCGCGCAGTCCCGCTCCTATCTGCACATGCAATCGACCACTTAAGTCGACAGCCTGGAGCTTTATTTAGCGCAATGACGCGCCTGTTGTTTTAGGAAATACTAAAAAAATGAATACTCAACACCAAATTCAGGATGCTATTCGCACCCTCTCTAGTGCATTTGCACCTTTTGACTGCCGCATCCTGGCCGCCCGTAAAGGCAGCTTCAGCTTCACCATCGTCAACGATGCCGGCATCGCCAAGCACAGCCAGCGCCTGTACCCCGGCCAGTACAGCGGCGCCCACCTGGAACAGGTCATCGAGCGCGCCCGACAGTCACTGACTGCCTGATTAACGAGGTCCGCGAACCATCGAGCATCTTCAGGGTCTGAAGCTATCACCCTCAGGATGGAGCATGGTCATGGACAACATTAACCGCGAACTCGTTGAACAGCTGTTTGCCCCGCTGCGCGCTACATTCAGCCCACCCCGCCCCGATGGCGGGGTTGTTCTCTCCCTGCTGGATGCCAGCGACGCCACCGCATACAGCCGCGTACTCAGCGCAGCTCAACGCACCGACCCGCAAGCCTTCGCCCAAAGCCTGGAAGACATCCGCCTGGAACTCGCCATGCGCTCCGGCAGCATCCCAGCGGATATGCGTAAAGCACTGAAGGAACAGGACAGCGTGCTTAGCTACCACACCAGCTAAGACCGGCTAGCGCCCTGCTAACCAGCAGGGCCGCTTAACTTGAAATACAGACTCAACTGCATCAGCGCGTGAAAACCATCCAACAAGCGAGCTTTATTCGGCCAATCGCGCAAGCCAGGACATCAGCAGTCCAGCCAATCCGTTTTCGAAAGCAATGGAACTCAGTCACGCCAAGCGCGATTGCCTAACATGCGATAGATGAGTTTTTAGCAGAGATACGAATCGACTCGAAGGAATGAGCCGACACACAAGAAATTGGAGGCAACCCCACCAGCCACACCTCGGCACACAATGTCACCGCTGCGGCTGCTCCCTTCCAGGCCTGACCGGGTTCACGGCTGATCGTTGCGAGGGGACCGGCAGGGCCACCATAACGCAGCTCGCAGGAAGCGAGCCGCGCCATTGTACCGGCTTAAACCGAAGTTACAACCGTTTCAACCACTTAGCTCACTGAAACGCACACTACACACGAAACCGACCAACCAGGTTGCTCAAACCATGCGACAACTCAGATAGCCGCTGGCTGGCTTGGGCACTCTGCTCGGAGGTTTGCGCCGCCTCATTGGACAGATCACGAATGTCGCTGATATTGCGTGCAATCTCTTCAGTCACGCTGCTCTGCTCTTCGCAGGCAGTTGCGATCTGCGCTGTCATGTCATTGATGCGCTGCACCGAGTCACTGGTATCAGTGAGCGCCTGATCCACTCCAGCCGCCTGCTCGACACTTTGCCTTGCCTTACTACTACCAGAATGAGTGGCTTTAACCGCATTCTGCACACCGATTTGCAAGCGCTCGATCATCACCTGGATGTCCTTGGTCGACTCCTGCGTACGTGCAGCCAATGCACGCACCTCATCAGCCACAACCGCAAAGCCGCGCCCCTGCTCTCCGGCACGCGCAGCTTCAATGGCCGCATTTAGTGCCAACAAGTTGGTTTGCTCTGCAATGCCCCTGATAACAGCCAAAACCGCACCGATATTGGCAGCCTCTTGCTCAAGGGTCTGAATGGTTGCCGATGCACTTTCAACTTCTTGCGCTAACTGGCGAATCGAGTTGATCGTGGCACCCACCACTTGCGCGCCCTCTCGTGACTGGGCTTCAGCACTACGAGCAGCATCAGCTGCATTTTGCGCATTACGCGCCACTTCATGCACCGCAGAGCTCATCTCCGTTGCTGCTGTGCTGACCTGATCAACTGCCGCATGCTCACTGCTAATCAATCGATCATTGGCAGCGGCCATCCCAGCCAGACTTTGTGCAGAACTTTCGACTTCCCCGGTAACCCGGCCGACCTCCTTAATTAACGGCTGCAACTTATCGAGAAAACGATTGAACGCATGACTGAGCTTGCCTAACTCATCATTAGATAAAACGTCCAGACGCACCCGCAGATCGCCATCACCATCAGCAATTTGCTCAATACGATTAAGCAGATTATGCAACGGCCCAGTGACCAGAATTGGAAAACCAACCACTAGCACAAGGCAAACGACCAAGCCGATAGCAATGATCACGCCTTGCTGCCAGCTCAAGGTTTCACCTAGGTTAATAGCTGCCAGCCCTTCAGCATTAGCCGCCGCATCATCCATCTCACCCAACTTGTCGATAGCAGTACGCATCACCTCAAACTGCTCTTCACTGCCGCCAAAGCTCAACACACTGGCTGCTTGCGGGTCACTAGAAGCCAATTGCAAGACCTTTTGTGAAGTGGCCTTCCACCGCTCAAAACCCACATCGAACTGCGCGACCAATTGCATCGCCTCACTACCAGGCTGCATATCCGCGAATTTATGGACGCGGTCATAAGCCTGCTGCAGGTTTTCTGCATGCGCGGCAGTCAACGCCTCAGCATGCGCACCCGCGCCCTCATCAAGCAAGCTGCGCTCAGCAACAAACGCCTGATAGAGATCACGATCAGCATTCAGCAGTAGACTGATCCCGGGCAAGAATCGATTTGTCAGTTTCGTACTTGAATCTGCAACCTGAGTGATGCCTCGCATCCCCAAAATGCCCATCGAAACCAGCAAAATCGCCAGCAGCATAATCGGTAACGCAATCTTCCAACGAAACCCTAAATCAGCGAAGGCACGAAGCATGCTGGCTCTCCAGGACAATGGCCAAGTAGCATCAGCATAGACTACCGATGACAGAGCGATATAAAGCTCCGCCCCCACTGCTAGGCCTCATCCCAGCAGCTTATGGCACACTTGCAGCACGACCTCTCCCCCTATATCCGAACCAAGGAGCAGCACCATGGCGATGACCAAAGACCAACTGATCAGCGATATTGCAGAAGCCATAGACACACCGAAAAACACCGTACGCGCCGCACTCGAGCAGTTGAGTGAAATCGTCAGCGACGCACTGGAAAACAATGACGAAATCACTCTACCGGGGATTGGTAAATTCAAAGTGAGCGAACGCCCCGCCCGCACCGGCCGCAACCCTAAAACAGGCCAAGCCTTGCAAATTGCAGCAAAGAAAGTCGTTAAATATGTGCCGGCAAAAGCACTGAGCGACGCAATCAACTGAGTATTCTGGCGCGCTCTTGGGCGCGCCCTTGCATAGCACTCTGTCCGATTTTCTCGACACAAAGTAAAACCCCCGACCGTTTTCACGATCGGGGGTTTTGGTATAGGTGCTTGACGATGACCTACTCTCACATGGGGAAACCCCACACTACCATCGGC
>PGZH01000012.1:18178-333176 GCA_002840155.1 Gammaproteobacteria bacterium HGW-Gammaproteobacteria-13 | reverse complement strand
CCCACGGGTGTTGGTCGCGTTCTCGGTCTGACCCAGATGGGCGAAATGAAGAAAACCCTGGCCGAAGAAGCGGCAGCGGATGCAGCGGTTCAGCCAGCTACGGCTCCAGTCGCTCAAGCTCCCGTGCCTGTTCAGCCGGTAGTTAAAGAGCCTGTTGCAGCAGCACCTGTGGCCGAACCCTTAGCTGAGCCTGAGCCAGCACTGAAGTCGGATGAAGTGACCGTCACGCTGAAGCCGGGCGAGGCCAGTGAAATCAAGCTGGAGATGCTGGACAAGGCCACTGTCAGCTACGAGTGGACGACCAATGGCGTACCGGTCAACCACGACACCCATGGCGAGCCCTACAACGGCCCCAAGGGCTACTACCACAGCTACAGCAAGGCCAAGCAGATCACGGGGGATAAAGGTGAATTCACCGCTATTTTCGACGGCACCCACGGCTGGTTCTGGCGCAACCGCAGCAACAGCGACGTGACCATCACGTTGAAGACCAAGGGCGAGTACCTGAGCATCAAACGAGTTATCTAAGGCAAGGCGCTCCAGCCTCATCAGGCGCTGGGGCTTCTACATACCTGATCGAAATTGAAAGGAATACACAATGAAAACCACAACTACCCTGACTGGCTCCCTGCTGCTGATTTGTCTGCTTGGTTTACTGTCAGCCTGTGGTGGCAGCGAGCCGGAAACCCAGTCCGAAGTCGAAAGCCACGGTCATGCTCACGACTAAGAACTGAAGTGCAGTGTTGTCACGTGCAGGAGCCGTTACTTGGACGTGACAATCAAATAATTCCTCTCGGCTTCCGCTACATGTGCCGCCGAATTGTTGAATGGCTGCTTTTGGCCGGTTGTTGCCAGTCGCGATCAGTCGATATGGCCCGAAACAGACGTTTAGACCAGGAAAAATCTATCCCTTTGGGCCGACAGCCCCAGCCAAGACTGAATACACTATGTGCCCGATTATCCTGGGCCATCCCTATGGCTGCATCGAACAAGGACCGCGCCTCCATGGCTTCCCCAGATAAACAGCAAAAACGCGCCCAGCGGGCCAAAGCCAAGGCCAAGCAGAACCGGTCGGGCAAGGCCAACGCCCATGTGGTGCATCCGCTATTGGCCAACCCGCTGATCAATGAGCCGTTCGATGATGTCGAAATCGACCTGAGCACCTTCGATTTCAAAGACATCGAAGAGCACGGTTTCGACCCGGCGCACTTCGACGATCTATTCCAGGCGATGAAGGTTGGCGAAGGCATCAGTCTGTTGGCGATGTGCCTGATATTCCTGCAATACCCGGTGTTGGAGTTGGTCGTCGCGGAGGAAGCGGAAGATGCTGCCACGGACTTTATGATGGGGCTGCTGATCGTCTATCGCGGGATCTTTCACGATGAAGACGAAGACACCGCCGTGGAGTGGATCGGTAGCGACGCCTTCCAGCATGCCTACAACGAAGCCTCGATGATCCTGCAGAAGAAGAACGCGCGCGGCACCCCGGGCGCCCGCGCATAGGTGAGGGGCTGTTTGGCCCTAAAGTCTGCAAAAAAGCCCGCTCTGCGCTTCTGCCACGCAGAGCGGGCAAGGGGTGACTCAGGTGGGCTGCTTCAACCAGTCAGCCAAACGCGCCAACAGCGCATCGCAGCCATCGAGCTGCTGCAGGCTGACAAACTCATCCGGCTTATGGCCCTGCTCCATGCTGCCGGGGCCGCAGACCACAGTCGGGATGCCGGCCTGGTGGAACAGGCCGCCTTCGGTGCCAAAGGCCACGGTGGTGTAGTCGCGGCTGCCGCTAAGTAGTGCGAGCAGTTCGGCCGCTTCGCTATGCGGATCGGTGGCCAGGCCGGGGTAGGCCGACAGCGGCTGGAAGTCGATGGTGCTGGCGCTGCTGCGTTGACGCATATGCGGCAGCAGTTCTGTTTCGGTGTAGGCGCGCAGTTCATCGGCGACCTGTTGCGGATCATCGCTGGGCAGGGCGCGTACCTCGAAGTCGAACTGGCAGTCGGCTGGGACGATATTCAGTGCGCGCCCGCCGCTGATCAGCCCGGTTTGCACCGTGGAGTAGGGCGGATCGAAACGCGCATCCTGATGCTCGACGGCGCTCAAACGCTGGCCGATTTCACCGAGTCGGTTGATCAGCTTGGCGGCGTATTCGATGGCATTCACCCCCTGTGGCGCGTAGGCCGAATGGCAGGCCGCGCCCTGTACCTGACAGCGCATGGCCAGTTTGCCCTTGTGGCCGAGCACCGGTTTGAGTTCGGTGGGCTCGCCGATAATGCACAGCACGGGTTTGTTGGGGCGCTGCTGCAAGTCGGCCAGCAGCGAGCGTACGCCCAGGCAGCCGACTTCTTCGTCATAGGAAAACGCCAGATGCAGCGGCAGGCGCAGAGGCTGGGCGAGAAAGCGCGGCACGGCGGCCAGCACGCAGGCGATAAACCCCTTCATATCGGCGGTGCCGCGGCCGTACAGCTTGTCGTCGCGTTCGCTTAGCTCGAAGGGCGGCAGCGTCCAGGCCTGGCCATCCACCGGCACCACGTCGCTGTGTCCGGACAGCAGCACGCCGCCACGGTCCAGCGGGCCGATGGTGGCGTACAGGTTGGCCTTGCTGCGCTCGGCGTTGTAGTCGATCTCGCAGGCCACGCCGAGCTTGTTGAGGTAGTCGCGAACGAACTCGATCAGCGCCAGGTTGGAGTCGCGGCTGACGGTGGGGAAGGCGATCAGTTTGGCCAAGAGTTCGCGACTGCTGGGCATATGGGGAGCTCCTGATGGGTTGCAGATGATGGGTATCGCGATGCTCAACCCATCCTACGGCGGCGTGCTGTTGACTCGACTTATTCGTCGCCAGGTACGCCGTAACGCGGCGCTTGTGTTGGGTCGAGGGCGCGGATTACGTAGTCCTGCATCTGCGGCCGATAGGCGTGCCAGAGGTTGGTCAGCTGGCCAATCGGGTTGTCATCGGCCCAGTCCACACGCAGGTCGATCAACGGCCAGGTGAGGTCGTCCACCACCTTGAGCGCCGCCGAATGCACTGGCCCGGCTTCGCCACCGGCTGCCATGGCGGCGTGCATGGTCGCGAGCAGGCGGTCGGCCAGCAGCCCTTGGCTGTGTTCGAAGGCATCGATCATGGCGTCGATCACCGCTGGCGATGCCAGCAGGTTGCCGGCCGCCACGCATTGTTCGCCGGCCAGGGCGTTGTGCAGGCCCAGCGCTTCGCTGCCGGAAAACAGTGCGCTGCGGCCCTGGCTGTCGAGCAGCGCGACCTGGCGATACTGGCTGTAGCCGTTGCGACTGAGCGCCTGGTCCAGCGCCGCCGCTGGCTCCAGTCCGGCTTCCAGGGCATCGAGAATCTGCGGGCCGAGGGCCGGCAGGGTGATGTTCTGGCTGGCCACCGCACCAACCCCGGCGCGCAGCCAGGGACAACGTGCGCCCACGGCAATGCTCGATGAGCTGATGGCGATGCCCAGCTGGCCGGTTTCGGCGCAGCGACCGACGATGGAAAAGGTCATTGCGTGCTCCTTGGAATTGTAGGGTGAATCGGGGCGCGTAGCTGGCGCTTTCCCGTCCACCGTGTGGCCCATGGTGGATGGGTGAAGCGTCATCCACCCTACTTATCTCGCTTATGGCTGGTCGTCCGGAATCACCGCGATCACGTCGATCTCCATCAACCACTCGGGCTGACCGAGGCCGCTGATTACCAGGCCGGTGGAGATCGGGAACACGCCTTTGAGCCACTTGCCGATTTCCTGGTAGACCGGCTCGCGGTAGCGCGGGTCGGTCAGGTAGGTGGTGGTTTTGACGATATGCGACAGGTCGCTGCCGGCTTCTTCCAGCAGTTGCTTGACGTTCTTCATGGCCTGTTCGGCTTGAGCGCGTGGGTCGCCAAGGCCGACCAGCTTGCCGCTGAAATCGGTGCCGATCTGTCCGCGTACATACACGGTGTTGCCGGCGCGCACGGCCTGGCACAGGTCGTTGTCCAGGCTCTGGTTGGGGTAGGTGTCTTTGGTGTTGAACATGCGGATGCGGGTATGGGTAGGCATCGACGTGCTTCCTGTATACGAGTGATTGAGGAGGCCCCGCAGGGCCTCGGTCGGCAAGCTGGGTAGGGCGCTCAGTCAGCGAGCTGCCGCGCGTTGCTATCGCGATAGGCCAGGTAGGTGCGTTGCGTGGCGATATGCCCGGCGACGTGTTTGGCGTCGTGCCACACGCCCCAGATAAAGCTCGAACCGCGACGCGACAGCCACGGCAGGCCGAGGAAGTAGACTCCCGGCTCGCTGGATACACCGCGCTGATGCTGCGGCTTGCCCTTGGCGTCGAAGGCGTTTACCTGCAGCCAGCTGAAATCCACGGCATAGCCCGTGGCCCAGATGATTGAGGTGACGCCGGCCTTGGCCAGGTCCAGTTCCAGCAGCGGCTTGGTCACGCAGTCCGGGTCCGGATAACTGGCGCGGGCTTCGGGTTCTTCGGGCAGATCGAGGCCGTTGCGGGCGATATAGGCGTCGGCGGCATCCAGCAGCGCCAGGTAGTTCTTATCGCCGTTCTTGAGGTTCTCCAGAAGGTCCTGCTGGAAGGTCACCACGCCGTTGTCGAAGGCTTTGGTCAGACCGACCAGGGTCATGCCCTGATGGGCCAGACCACGAAAGTCCACGGTGTGGCCGCCACGGGCACCGCTGACGGCGATGGTCACGTGCTCCTTGCCCGGCTGGGCGGCTTCCGCATCCCACTCGCCGAGCACGCCCAACCACCAGCAGAAGTCACGGTTGCGGTAGCTGCGCGGCGGGCGATCATGCGGGCCAACCGAGAGGTAGACTTTGCGCCCGGCGCGCTGCAGTTCATCGGCGATCTGCACGCCTGACGAGCCGGCACCGACCACCAGCACCGCGCCCTCGGGTAGTTGCTGCGGGTTGAAGTACTGCGCGGAGTGGATCTGCGTCAGTTGCTCGTCCTTGGGCGCAATCGGCGGAATCACCGGGCGTTGGAACGGCCCGGTGGCGCAGACCACGCGGTTGGCCTGGATCACGCCGGCGGAGGTTTCAATGGTGAAGCCTGGACGGTCGCTGTTGCGTACCACGTTCTTCACTTCCACGCCGGTACGGATCGGCGCGTCGAACTTCTTGGCGTAGGCCTCGAAGTAGGCGGCCATGCGTTCTTTCGGCGCGAAGGCGTCGGCGTCGAGGTCGTCGAATTCCAGCCCCGGAAAACGGTCGTGCCAGGCCGGGCCGTTGGCTACTAGCGAATCCCAGCGGCCGGTGCGCCAGGCTTCGGCAATACGATTGCGTTCCAGCACCAGGTGCGGCACGCCGAGTTTGCTCAGGTGCTCGCTGATGGCCACACCGGCCTGACCGGCACCGACCACCAGGGTGTCGATTTCTGTTCCTTCAAGGCTGACGCCGGTGTGCATGTACAAGGCGCTTTGATTCAGGTCGGTCATGGCAGGGGTCCTCTGATTCCGATCGTTGTTGTTCTATTGCGGCTGACGGTGGGGCTTGGCCGCATTCTGTTCGGAGCCGAGGAATGGCGAAATTATGATTTTTGTCGTCGCTGGCAAGGTAAAAGCGTGCCCACCCGCAAAGCGCCGCAGTGGCTTGGCAGAGGGCTTGGCTATAGGTTTTTTAGCGGCAGAGGCGACAAATTAGCTGGTGTGGCGAGGGTGGTTTTTGCGCGAAAGCGCTTGTGGACGGTCGCCGATGCGTGACGTGCTCACGCCTGCGACAGGCGTCCGCGTATCGCCATTGTGAGTACATCAATAAGCCACCACAGCAGCATGCCTAGTAGCAGAGCGATTGCGAGTAGGTGCAGGTGCCCGAGAAACAGTGCGAAGAAAATCTCCGAACTCGTCCAGGTATTACCAAAAGCCTGGGCGAAAACCACGCAGCTGAAATAGGCCGCAAGCACAGCGAGCAGAGCAAAGCAGGCCGCTCGCCAGCGGCGGCTTTTCAGCACTCTGATTAGGGCGGCGTAGAGCAATATGCTGGGCAGCGAGAGCAGCAGGATTTCCAGCAGCGGGTAATCGACATCGATTAAAAATGGCCACTCCAGCGTGCGACGCGGCTCACCGGTGACGGCGCAGATAAACAGTCCAGCCACCAGGGGAGTGCCCAGCGCCTGAATGGTTACGAGGATAAAACCGAGAAAGCGTTGCATGTCTGGCAGTCCTTGCCGAATGAGCGGGTTCAGGCCTCGCCCTTGATCTCTTTCAGATGCTTGTACACCGTCGCGCGGCCCATATTCAGCACGTTGGCCACGTAGTTGGCGGCGCTTTTGCCTTTGAAGGCGCCTTCGGCGTGCAGGGCTTCGACCAGCTCGCGCTTGTGCTCGCGGGTCAGCAGGTTGAGGCCGAGTTGGCGTTGCCGTAGCCAGCTGTGCAGGAAGGTGTTGATGCGCTCCTGCCAGTCGTCGCGGAACAGTGCGTCGGGCTGCGGCACCAGTTTGCTGGAGGAGAGAAACAGCTCCAGCGCCTGCTTGGCGGTTTCAAACATCGAGATATTCAGGTTGATGCACAGCACGGCGATGGGCGTGCCGTTGGCGTCGCGCAACACGCTGCTGACCGAACGAATCTTTTGGCCATCCCAGTTGAGCTTTTCGTAGGGGCCGATGGTGCGTTCGTCGACTTCACCGCTGAGCATGTCCTCTAGCGCTGCGTCATCGCCGATCACGCGTTTGGAGATGTTGTTGGCGATGTAGTCGACCTTTTGCGTGCGCAGGTCGTGCAGCACCACTTCGGCGTGGGGGAAGAACAGCGTGGCGATGGCGTCGGCGATGGTGCGGTAGTTGTCCAGCTCGGGGGCAGGGCGGGGCGGCGTCATGCGGCTAACTCTTCGGACTTGGGAGGCGTTGCGAGTGTGCCGCAAAGCGCCCGAGGCGTCATCCTCGGGCGCTGCGAGCAGCTATCGGTGCAGGCTGTTTTTAACGCCGCGATGGCCACGCAGGTAGTTTTTCAACGGCCTGCCAGGCGGGCGGGCGATAGCATGGCTTCCGTCAGGCCGAACTGGCGCAAATGCTCGGGCAACGGCTCACCACGGGCCAGGGCGGCGCAGGCCATGCCCATGGCGGCGGAGGTCTGGATGCCGTAACCGCCTTGTGCGGCGACCCAGAAGAAGCCTGCCACCTGCGGGTCGAAACCACCGACCAGATCGCCATCGGTGACAAAGGAGCGCAGACCGGCCCAGGTGTGCGCCGGGCGACGAATGCTCAGGCTGGTGTGTTCCTCGATCTGGTAGATGCCCAGGGCGATATCCAGCTCTTCCGGTTGCACATCGTGTGGCTCGACCGGGTCGGCGTTGGCAGGCGAGCCGAGCAGCAGGCCGGCGTCGGGCTTGAAGTAGAAGGATTCATCCAGGCTGACCACGCAGGGCCAGGCATGGCAGTCGATCCCTTCCGGCCCGTTAAAGGTAAAGGCCGCCCGACGTTTTGGGATCAGGCCGATGGGCGCTACACCGGCCAGGGCGGCGATCTGGTCGCACCAGCCGCCGGCGGCATTGATCAGCGTCTTGGCGCGGTATTGCGTGTTGCCACAATCAACCAGCCAAGCGTCGCCGTCTCGCTGGATGCGCAGCACTTCGCAGCTAGTGTGGATTTCCCCGCCCTGCTGGCGTATGCCGCGCAGATAGCCCTGATGCAAGGCGTCGGTGTCGATATCGGCGGCGCTGGGGTCGAGCATGGCGGCCTGCACCTTGTCGCGGCGCAGCACCGGCACCATGGCGCAGGCTTCATCGGCGCTAAGCAGGCGCATCTCCGCCACGCTGGCTTTACCGCTATCGAATTGACGCTGCAACTCGGCGGCGTCGCCGGTGAAGTCCACCACCAGTTCACCACGCGGGGTCAGCAGCGGGTGTTCGGCAAAACCGGCCGGCGGCGCGTCGTAGAACGCGCGGCTGGCTGCGGTCAGGGCGCGTACCTGGGGCGTACCGTAGGCCACGGTGTAGAGCGCGGCGGAGCGGCCGGTGGAGTGGTAACCCGGCAGCTGCTCGCGCTCCAGCAGGATGGTTTTGCCATGGGACGCGAGAAAGTAACCGGTGGAAGCGCCGGCAATACCGGCGCCGATGATCAGGTAGTCCGCCTGGTGCATCAGCAGGCCTCCAGCTTGAGTTGGTACAGCGCATGGGCCAGGGCGACATCTTCCAGGCCCAGGCCGATGGAGCGGAAAAATACCGAGCGGCGGTAGTCCGGGCGAGCTGCCTTATCACTGACGAGTTCGGCCAGATCACCCAGGATGTTGGTATTGCTCCAGCCCAGCTCGCTGGCCAGGCACATTTCCCCGGCGCTGTTTGGCGTGGTGGCGCGGTAGTCGCAGTAGACATCCATATTCAGCAGGCTGGCGGGCGTTACTTCATGGGCGCGCGGCGCGTTGGTGCTGATCGAGGTGATCAGCGCTGGTTTATCCAGCTCAGCGGGATCAAGCAACGGTTTGGCTGACGAGGTGCAGAGCATCACCACGTCGGCATCACGAATGGCGTCTGCCTGGCTGGCGCACAGCTGGATGCGCGAATCGAGTTGCTGCAGCTTGAGCAGCTGCGCACCGGTTTTGCCGGCCAGGCCTGGCGAGTAGAGGCGGATGCTCTGCCAGGGGCGCAGCTGTTTGGCGTAATGCACATGGGCTTGGGCCACGGCGCCGCTGCCGATCACCGCCAGGCGGCTGGCTTCGGGCGTGGCCAGGGCATCCACGGCCACTGCGGTGGTGGCGGCGGTGCGTGCGGTGGTCAGGCTGCCGGCATCGCACAGCAGCAACGGCTGGCCGGTCTGCATCGACATCAGCAGGGTCCAGGCGGTAATCAGCGGGCTTTGCTCGCGGACGATATAGGGTGAGGTTTTCACCCCGTAAACGCCGGCCCCGGCCAGCACACCGAGGTAGTTGATAAAGTCGCCGCCGCCATTGGGAAACTCCACCAGTTGCTGCGCCGGCTGCAGCGCATTGCCGGCGGCCAGCTCGCGGAACATGGCGACCATGGCCTGGTGCACATCGACCTGGGCTAGCAGCTGTTCGGCAGCGGTTTTATCCAGCACATAAGGGGTGGTCGACATGGGCGGCTCCGTAACGAATTAAACAATTAATTCCATTCTGGACTTTAAGGTATTAATCGACAAGCGCTGACGCGGCATCTTGATACGCGGTGGCGACGTTCAGTGGGCCTGACGTAAGCGCTTGCGAAACGCCCCTGGGCTTTCCCCGCAGAGCTGCTTGAACAGCTTGGCAAAGGTGGCGCGGTCGGCATACCCGACCTGTGCGGCGATCTGCTCCAGCGACGCCGGGCTGCGCAGGGCGCGCTGCGCGGCGCTGATGCGCACGCGTTGCAGGTAGTCATTGGGCGTCAGCCCGGTGCTGGCCTTGAAGCGGCGCAACAGGGTGCGCGATGAGCAGTTGGCTTCAGCGGCCAGGCGGTTGAGGTCGATAGCTTCGCCATGATGACGGTGCAGCCACTGCAACACCGGTGCGAGCGGACAATCGCTGCTGGGCGGCGGCAGCAGCGGGGCGAAGCGTGATTGCTGACCGCGCTGGCTGTCGAAGACCATGGCATTGGCCACCTGTTGCGCCAGGCCGTCGCCGCCATGTTGGGCGATCAGGTGCAGGCATAGATCGAGCCCCGCATGCGCGCCGCCGGAACTAAGCAGGTGGCCGTCTTCGCAGACCAGTTGCTCGATCTGCAGCTTGACCAGCGGAAAACGCTCGCGGAACTGGCTGGCCAGCGCCCAATGAGTGGTGGCACGCCGACCGTTGAGCACGCCAGCGGCGGCCAGGAGAAAGGCGCTACTGCACAGGCTGGCCAGTTGTTGGGTGGACGCGCGTTGCGCCAGCCAGGGCAGCAGCGCGGCGTTGTCGGCCAAGGTGCTGTCGATGGCGCTGCCGCTGGCGGCGAGCAGAATCAGGTCGGCATCCTCGGCCAGGCTCAGGTCGCCGTCGACCTGGATCTGCGCAAAGCCCAGATCGACCGCTTGCCCATCCAGGCTTACGCGCTGCAACTCGAACAGTCGCTGCTCGGCCAGGCGGTTGGCCAGGACAAAAGCGTCCATGGCCATGCTTAGGCTTGAACATACGGTTTGCGGGCAGACGTACAGAGCGATTTTCAGCATGGCGTGTTCAGGCTTGATGAAGGGTTGGCGATTATTGACACAAGTGTGTCTTTTACGCCAATCGCGTGGTGACGATTTAACGACAATACTGCTCGCACGTTCCCTACCGGAGTTCGCCCCATGACTCACCCCAACGCCGCACTGATCACCCGTTTCTACCAGGCCTTCCAGCAGCTGGATGCCGAGACCATGGCCAGCTGTTACAGCGAGGACGTGCAATTCAGTGACCCGGTGTTTACCGACCTGCGCGGTGCGGCCGCCGGTGATATGTGGCGCATGCTCTGCGCCAAGGCTCAGGTTTTTTCCCTGACCTTTGATGGCGTGGCGGCCGATGATCACTCCGGCAAGGCGCGCTGGGTTGCTACTTACACGTTTAGCCAGACCGGCAATCAGGTGGTCAACCATATCGAGGCCAACTTCCGCTTTCGCGATGGCAAGATCAGCGAGCACCGCGACCACTTCGATCTGTGGCGCTGGGCAGGTCAGGCTCTGGGCCTCAAAGGTCAACTGCTGGGCTGGGCGCCGTTTGTGCAAAACGCCATTCGCCAGCAGGCGGGGAAAGGGTTGGCGGCCTTCCAGAAGAGTCGTTAACAGTCCGTTGAGAAACTACCTACGTTGGCAATACTGCGTTAAAAACAGGCTCGGAATGCTCATGTACAAAAGTACACTCCGCTTCCTCGCCTTTTTTTGCCTTGTCTTGCCTGCCTCGCCTACGTTTTCAACGGTCTGTTAAGCTCGGCGACCTTGCTCATTGCCTGCCGATTTAACTGATGCCTGACTCCTCTTCTGCGCCTGAAACACCTGCCGCCAAGCCCTGGTTTGTCTACCTGGTGCGGGCGGCCAATGGCGCGCTGTACTGCGGCATCAGCGACGATCCGCACAAGCGTTTTGCCAAGCACCAGAGTGGCAAGGGCGCACGCTTCTTTTATTCCAGTCCGGCGCAGGCGCTGGTGTATATCGAACCTTGTGCCGGCAAAGGCGATGCGCTGCGCCGCGAGCGGGCGGTCAAGGCCTTGAGCAAGCTGGCCAAGGAAGCCCTGGTAGCCGCCGCGCCTGTTATCGCTCTAGCTGATAACGCGCCATCAGGCTAAGCGGGTAGGCCGCAACGCTGTGCAGGGTTAAGCTGGCTCCTTTATCTGATTGCAGCGGAGCCTGTTATGCACGAGTTGATCCTGCACCATTACGATGCCTCACCGTTTGCCGAGAAGGCGCGCCTGATGCTGGGCTTCAAGCAGCTGTCCTGGCGCTCGGTGGAGATTCCGCGAATCATGCCCAAGCCCGATCTAGTGGCGCTGACCGGTGGCTACCGCAAGACTCCGGTGCTGCAGGTGGGTGCCGATATCTACTGTGATACCGCGCTGATTGCGCGTCGCCTGGACGCGGAGAAAGCGACCCCTGCGCTGTTCCCGGAGGGCCAGGAGTTCGTTGCGGCGAGCTTTGCCCAGTGGGTTGATTCGCAGATTTTTCAGCATGCGGTAAGCCTGGTGTTTCAGCCAGAGTCGGTCGCCGTGCGTTTCGGCAAGCTGCCGCCTGAGGCGGTCAAGGCCTTTGTCGCCGACCGTGCCGGGTTGTTCAGTGGCGGCAGCGCCACGCGTTTACCGGTGGAGGTCGCCAAGCACAACTGGCCGTCGCTGATGGCACGGGTAGAGCAGCAACTGGCGCGCGAGGAGGGCGATTATCTGTTCGGTGAGCCGTCGATTGCTGACTTCTCCCTGGCCCATTGTCTGTGGTTCCTCAAAGGCACTCCGGTGACCGCGCCTCTGGTCGATGCCTACCCGCATGTCAGCGCCTGGCTCGGTCGTGTACTGGGCTTCGGTCATGGCGCGTCCAGTGCACTGAGCGCAAAAGACGCTATCGCCATCGCCCGTGCAGCGACGCCAGCTGCTTTGCCGGACGAGCAGTTTGTCGAGCCCAATGGCTTCACGGTCGGTCAGCGGGTGCAGATTGCCGCCACCGATTACGGCGTCGACCCGGTAGAGGGCGAACTCGTGTTCGCCGGTGCTGAAGAGTTGATCCTGCGCCGCGAGGACGACCGCGCCGGCACCGTGCATGTGCATTTCCCGCGGCTGGCTTTTGCCATCCAGGCGTTGTAAGCACGATGACAATCGCGGGCCTGCCCCGCGATTGTTGCTTATGGCCGCTGCAAATCTTCCAAACTGAACGGCGGCGGGGTATTCGGCCAGTTCAGCTGCAAACGCTCCAGCTCGCGAGCCAGCAGGCTGGCCACCAGCCAGTCGCGCAGCCAGCGATGATCGGCTGGAATCACATACCAAGGCGCTGCGTCGCTGTGGCTGGCTGTTAGCTGCTCGGCCCAGCGCTGCTGGCGCAGGTCAAATTCGCGGTAGGACTGCAGGTCGCTGCTATGCAGTTTCCAGCGTTTATGCGGTTGTTCAAGACGCTCCTGCAGGCGGTGTTTTTGTTCATCTTGGGATAGCTGCAAAAAGCATTTCAGCGGCTGAATCGACTGGCTGAGCAGCTGCGCCTCGAAGGCCTGGGTTGCCTGTTGGCGCGCAGGGAGTTCGGCAGCGCTGCACAGGCCATCCAGCGGATCGCTGATCAGCCCTTCGTAGTAGCTGCGGTTGAATACCCCGAGCAGGCCCAGCCCCGGCAAACGCCGTTGATAGCGCCAGAGAAAGTCATGGCGCTGTTCGCAGGCATCGGGTTTCTGAAAACTGTGGATGCGCAGACCCTGGGGATCGAAGCTGCTGATCACCCGGCGAATCACGCCATCCTTACCGGAGCAATCGGTGCCTTGTAGGATCAGCAGTAGGGCGTTGCGCCTATTGGCCCAGAGCATGCGCTGTTGCTGGTTGAGCCAGGGGCGCAGTTCAGCCAGAGCCAGTTTGGCCGTTTGCTTATCCAGGCCGAAATCGCGCGCCGGGTCCTGGGCAAAGGGCGCTGCCGGGTCACAGCGGCAGTCATCCAGCAGGCTATCCGGCAGGCGGCTCATGCTTAGTTCTTGCGGCGCTTGAGCTGATCGGTCAACTGCGTCGGCAGGTTACGGATCACCAAGGTGTCAGTGTTTTCGTCGTACTCGATCTTCGAGCCGAGCAGGTGAGCTTCAAAGCTGATTGATAGGCCTTCGGCACGCCCGGTAAAGCGCTGGAATTGGCTGAGGGTGCGTTTGTCCGCCGGAAATTCCGGGGCCATGCCGTAATCCTTGTTGCGGATATGATCAAAGAAGGCCTTGGGCCGTTCTTCGTCGATCAGTCCGGATAGCTCATCGAGGGTGATGGGCTCGCCTTGTTTGGCCTGGTTCGCAGCATAGCTGACCAAGGTCTTGGTCTTCTCGCGCGCTTGTTCTTCCGGCAGGTCTTCACTTTCCACGAAGTCACTGAAGGCTTTCAGTAGGGTGCGTGTTTCGCCGGGGCCGTCGACGCCTTCCTGGCAGCCGATAAAGTCGCGGAAGTACTCCGAGACCTTCTTGCCGTTCTTGCCCTTGATAAACGAGATGTATTGCTTGGAGTTGGCGTTGTTGCGCCACTCGGAGATGTTGATGCGCGCCGCCAGGTGCAGCTGGCTCAGGTCCAGGTGCTTGGCGGCGGTCACGTCCAACGCCTCGTTCACCGCCACGCCTTCACTGTGGTGCAGCAGGGCGATCGACAGGTAATCGGTCATGCCTTGCTGATAATGGGCGAACAGCACATGGCCGCCGGTGGACAGGTTGGATTCTTCCATCAGCTTCTGCAGCTGCTCGACCGCCTGACGGCTGAAGGCGGCAAAGTCCTGACCTTCGTCGAGGTAGTGCTTCAACCAGCCGCTGAACGGATAAGCACCGGACTCCTCGTGGAAAAAACCCCAGGCCTTGCCTTGCTTGGCGTTATAGCTCTCGTTGAGGTCGGCGAGCATATTTTCAATGGCTTGTGAGGCGGCCAACTCGGTGTCGCGAGCATGCAGCACGGCGGGGGTGCCATCAGGCTTTTTGTCGATCAGGTGGACGATGCAGTGGCGGATCGGCATGGGGCTAGGTCTTCAATTCAGTCGCAGGGGGATGGCTCCTGGGTTGTTGGCGAGGCCAATACGGAGCCGATCTACAAAATGTGCGCAGAGTTTACCTGAGTACGGGGCTCTCTCCATCTGTCCACGCGCCACACCGGGCTGTTAACGCCCTGGCGTCAGTTATTGCAGCCTGACAGGCACGGCGGGCGATGCTGGCCAATTGCTCCCATGTTCGTCGATAAGTTCTTATTTTCAAGAAATTTGTAGATATCGGTTCGCGAAGATGAATATCCACGTCTAGGTTATGTAGCGTCCACACGACGCAGTAAAGGGACGTATCGCGGCGGTGTCACAAGCGCTGCCGCACCTAAAAACTCCATATATGGATTGGAGGCAGCATGCATAACAAGATTGTGAAAAGCGGTCTGATTGTTGGAAGCCTACTGGCGGCGATCTCGGGTGAGGTGCTCGCAGAGTCGAACAAAAGTAGCAGCCAACTGTTCAATGCGTTTTGGAGCCCGGCCCGCTTGGGTCCTCTGGAATGTCGTTTTGGCCTGCTCAACAGCACTACATTGGGGTTGCCGCGTTGTATGCAGGCGAGCAACACCTCCATTCACCTACAGATGTTCAAGGACATAGCCCAGGCCAATGGCGGCAATCGAGCCGCAGGCTTGCCTGGTTACCAGCGTTCAATCGACTACGTGAAATCCACCCTGGAAAGTGCCGGCTATCGCGTAGAGGTTCAGCCATTCCCCTTCACCGCCTATTACCCACAAGGGCCCGGCGAGCTGCAGGCTTTGGCGCCGACGCCAGCGGTGTATGAGTGGGATGTGGACTTTACCTACCTGTCGCAAACCGAAGACGGGGATGTCAGTGCGCCAGTGGCGGCTGTGGATATCGCACTGGGCGCGGGCAACCTGTCCAGCAGTGGTTGTGAGGTGGAAGACTTTGTCGACTTCCCCTCCGGTTCCATCGCCTTGTTGCAGCGCGGCAGCTGTAACTTCCAACTGAAAGCGGAGAACGCCGCTGCGGCCGGTGCCTCGGGTGTGATCATTTTCAACCAGGGCGACACCGAGGACCGCAAGGGCCTGCTTAACGCTACTCTGGGTGATAGCTATGCCGGCGGTATCCCGGCGTTCTTCGCCACCTACGATGTCGGGGTTGGCCTGGCGCAGAGCGCAGAAAGCCGAGTGCGTATGCTGGCTGACGTGGTGCGCGAGCGCACGCAGACCTTCAACCTGATCGCCGAGAGCCGTTATGGCAATGCCAACAATGTGGTGATGGCTGGGGCTCACCTCGACTCGGTGTATGAGGGCGCGGGCATCAACGACAACGCCTCCGGTAGTGCCGCGTTGCTGGAACTGGCGCTGCAGCTGCAGAAGGTGCGGCCGAAGAACAAGCTACGTTTTGCCTGGTGGGGTGCCGAGGAGTCTGGGTTGGTTGGTTCGACTTATTACGTCAATCAACTCCCGGCCGAGCAGAAGAGCAAGATCAAGACGTACTTGAACTTCGACATGATCGCTTCGCCAAACTTCGCCTACTTCATCTATGACGGCGACGGTTCTGCGTTCGGTCTGCAAGGCCCACCCGGTTCGGCGGCCATCGAAAAACTGTTCGAGGAGTACTACAAGTTGCGCGGCCTGCCGTCTGAAGGCGATGAAATTACCTTCCGTTCGGACTACGCGCAGTTCTTCCTCGATGGCATAGCCTTCGGTGGCTTGTTTACCGGTGCAGAGGTGCTGAAAACCCCGGAGCAGGCGAGCCGCTATGGTGGCACTGCAGGTGTCGCGCTTGACCCTTGCTATCACGACAGCTGCGATGACCTGAACAACATCGCCCAGCGCGCCCTGGAGATCAACGGCGATGCCATGGCCTTTGTGACCAGTTGGTTATCGTTCTCCACCAAGGTGGTGGATGACCAGATCGAAGCCGCCAAGACCGAGCGGAGTGTGGCGCGTAGTGCGCAGAGCTACGACATCACTCACTGGGGCAAACACTGGATCAAGTAATCGGCTGAAATGCAAAACCCCGCCAGGGCTCAGCTCTTGCGGGGTTTTCTTTGTGCGGCCAGTACGGGTGTACTCCTACGGATGCAGTCTCATCGTAAGTTGAACATAAGGAGTGAAGTGAAGCGCGATTGCGTAAAAATGACCGCTCGTGGCAAAGACGCGTGGAGCTCCGCTCTGGCTTTGTCGTGACTTGAAACGCAGCAGATTGCTACTTAGAGTGGCGTGAATGTTTTCCCAGGCCAAGGACGGGTCCGATGTCTTCTACTGTTACCAGTACCACCTTTCTTGCTCCCGAGCAGCTATCGCAGCTTGAAGTTTTAATTGATCAAGGGCTTTTGCTGCAGGCTCATGGGCTTGCAACTCGCCATGGGGACTACCGGCAATGGCGGGGAGCGGCTGCCATGGTCATGGCCTCACGCCTGTCTGCTCATCTTGGTGCACCGCGCTTGGGAGATGCCCTGGCTTATCTGGGGTATCGGCGCTACCCAGAGTCGGCCGAGACGCGTCTGCGCTATGCCCGCTTTCTTCTTGCCCGTCGAGGGCAGTTTCGTGCGTGGAGTTTTCTTCAGCAGTTTGGCAGTTGGGTGCCGGAGAACCCGGCGCTGCATGCCGAGTGGCTTTCCTTTTCGGCCTATCTGTTTGCGTTGTTGCGTGACTTTACTCGCAGCGCGGCATGCAGCGAGCGAGCCCTTGCTCTGGCGCCACAAGATCCTTGGCTGTTAGTTGAGCGTGCCTATTGCCTGGAGCAGGAGGATCGTTTTGCTGAGGCGCTTGATTACTGTGAACAGGCCCTGCGCCTGACGCCAGGCTCGCGGCCTGCACTCATTCAGGCGGCAATGCTGGAGGTGCAACTCAACCGTGAGAAGCATGCGCTGGAACGCCTGCGCAGTGGCGCTGATGCATCGGAAAGCAGTGGTCTGTGCGCTCAGCTGGTAGATCTACTGATCGAAGTCGGTGAACTGGACGAGGCCGAACACTGGCTGGCGCGTGCCGAGACACTGTCGCCCTTGCTGGAAAAAGGACTGGCGCGCTGGTATGCCGGCAGACGCTGCGATATAGCGAGTCTACGTGGCGCTTATGCAGAGGCCGGGGAACTCGCTGGGCAGGCCGGAGGACCCTTTTACAGCAAGGTCGCTGAGCAGTTGCAGACACCGCAAGGCCAGCGCTGCCTGTTACCTGTGAGTTTTGTCCGGCAGCACCATATGACCTGCGCTCCGGCGACGCTGACAGCGCTTTCAGCATTCTGGGGGCGGCCGGTTGCTCATCTAGAGGTCGCCGAAGAGATCTGTTACGACGGCACCTCATACCAGGCAGAACGCGCATGGGCTGAGCGCAATGGCTGGCTGGTGCGTGAATTTACCGCTGACTGGGCGACCAGTTGTGCGCTGATTGATCGCGGACTGCCTTTTACCCTTTCCGTGCAATACACCGGCAGCGGCCACCTGCAAGCAGTGGTCGGTTACGACCAGCCGCGTGGTACGTTGCTGATTCGTGATCCTGGCCAGGCGCAGTTTGGTGAGTGTTTGGCAGAGAGCCTGTTTGCTACGCAGCGTGCCTCGGGTCCACGTGGCATGGTGTTGCTGCCCGCCGATCAGGCCTATCGATTGGAGGGGCTGGAGTTCCCGGAACGCCACCTGTGGGATAACTACTACCGACTGCTCTGTGCACTGGAAGTACATCGTCGAGAGGATGCGTTAAGGGCATTGGCAGATTTGCAGGCCACTGCACCGGAGCATCGTCTGTACTTTCAGGCTCAGCGTGCATTGGCTTGGTATGACGGCCGAGAGATGCAGGTACTCGAAGCCACAGAGGCGCTGCTGCAACACTTCCCGGATGATTCCAACCTGATTCTTTCCAAGGCCAGTTCGCTAAGTATGCTGCAGTCGCGCGGTGTGCAATTGGCATGGCTGGAGCAGCACTGTCAGGCGCGCTGGAGTGACCCGCTGATCGTGGTGCGCTATGCCAATTTGTTAGGCGATGGCGGTGGCCAGGGCGCGACCGTGCAGTGCTTGCTCAACCAGGCCTTGCGTCAGGCACCGGGGCAGGCCCCAGCATGGAATGCGCTGGCCAGCTTGCGTTGGGGCGAGGGCATGCGCGAGCAATCCTGCGAGCTGTATCGGTTTGCCGCCTGCCTGCATGCCGCCAACGAGGGATACAGCAACCAGTACTTCCGCGCACTGCGTTGCTTGGGGCGGACTGAAGAGGGAATGCACTTTTTACGTCAACGTCATCAGCAGTTAGGTGCTCTGGCTGCTGGCCCCAGTATCACGCTCAGCGAATGCCTTGAAGAGGTGGGCGACGCGCATGGCGCTCGTGATGTGCTGGAACAGGCGCTTCAGGTACGTCCGAATGATCCTGAACTGTTGCTTGGGTTGGCCGATTTCTATGGCCGTAGTGGTGAGCTTGAGCTGAACTACCAACTGCTACTGCGGGCAGAAACCTTAAGCCGGCGTGGAGCCTGGCTGCGTGCCGCGGTCATCTATAGCCAGCGCAGTGGCGGTGATATTCAACAGGCTCTGCTCTGGTGTCAGGAGGCTGCTGAGCTTGATCCACTGAACCTGTCGTTGCATCGCCTTTATGCGCAGTTATTGCGGCAGTCAGCGGGGGAAGAGGCTGTTGATGCTTATGTGGAAGCGCTAGCCCAACGTTTTGAGCACCATGCAGGCATCGCCGAGTTCGCTGTCGAACGGGCACAGCGGCGCTCGCTTGAGGCGGCCGAGGCTGCTTTGCGCCGTCTTCTGCACAGTCACCCACAGAATGCCTGGGCATTACGTGAGTTGGCTGTGGTGCTCGCTCGACTGGGCCGCAGTGAAGAGGCCCTAAGCCTATGCAGGCAAGTATTGGTGATTGACCCACAAGACACCTACTGCCATTCCACGCATGGCTTTGTGCTGCTGCAGGCCGGACAGCGTGAAGAGGCTCAGGAAGCCTTCCGCAAGGCGTTACAGCGCAGTGCTGACAATGAATACGCCAGCAATATGTTGCTCGACACCTGCGCGGGCCAGGATGACGTACTGCAGTCTTTGGATTACGTCCATGCCGAGCTAGTTCGCCAAGTGACTTTTGGTGAAGGCTGGATGGCTTATCAGCAACAGGCCCAGAAACGCCTTGATCCGCAGGTATTGCTTGAACAGCTTGGCGAGGCTCTGCGCCAGCGTCCCGATCTTTGGCAGCTGTGGGTGGTAGTGGCTCGGCAACAGGCTTTGGACGGGCATGTCGAGCAGGCCGAGGCGCTTTTGCAATCAGCGGTTGAGCGTTTTCCACTGATGCCTCGTTTGGCCCTGGAGCGTGCTCAGCTGCAGAAGAATCATGGGCAATACAGTGAGTGTCGCGCGACGCTGCAAGAAAGCTTCCGCATCAACCCCTTGTGGACGCCGACTGTTCGTCTCTATGTGGAAAGCCTGCTGGATGAGGGCGATAACCTGGCCGAAGCTGAAGCCTTGTTAAACCGTGTACTTAGCCGAGCCCCCGATAACCATGAGTTGCGTGCTTATCTGAGCTATGTACAGGGCGAGCGTGAGGCATATGGTGAGGCTGTTCTGGAGGCCGAACGGATTCTGCGCGATGAACCAGGTAACGCCTGGGTGTGGAACCAGTTAGGGCGTTACAGTGTTGCTTTGGATGATGCCGGGCGACCGCTGCGTCTGGCTCATGAGTTGGTCAAATTGCGTGCCGGTGATGCGGATGCCTGGCTGGCGCTGGCTGAGCACGAACAGGACACTGCTGGGCGTGAAGACGCCCTGCGTGAGGCATTGAGATTCAACCCGCGCCACCGTGGTGCGCACGAAAAGCTCTTGGATCTGCTATTGAAGTCCGAGCGTTTTGACGAGTTGCATGAGCTGTTGGCCGCACCATGCTGGGGAGGCGCAACGCCGGTTGAGTTGGCGGTTTTCGGGCCTAGAGCGACCTACAACAGCGGTAAGCATGATATTGCGATGGACGAGTTGCGCCAGTTGCTGGAGCGCCACAGGAACAGCTTTGACGCCTGGCGTGAGCTTGCGGACTGGCAAGATAGCGCGGGGCACTACTCGGCATACGTGGAATCAGCCAGAGAAATGGTGCGTCTGGAGCCAAAACTGGCGATCTCCCATGGTTTTCTCGGGCATGCGTTATTGCTCAATGAGCAGAGTGAACAGGCGCTACTGTCGTTTTCACAAGCCTTCTGTCTCGATCCCGGTTACACCTTTGCCGGTCTCAATGAGTTCGATTTGCAGCTGAAGTATGGCCGTGTGGATGATTGCCGGGCTGTGTTGGCGCGTCTATTGGAGGCGCCTAACGCTTCTCAGCCTTCGATTCTTATGAGGGCATTGGACTTCGCCCAGGCACACAGTGATCGGCCACTTAAACAGCGGGCGCTTGAATCTTTGTGCCGCGATGACGATAACGCAGGCGCCTGGGCTGATGTACTCAAACGGTTTGTTGCGCCAGCACGTGACCCAGAGTTGTGGCCCATTGTAGAAAAGGCTGCTTCTGAGGGCGCGTTACACCATGCCGCTGTGCTTTTCTGGTTAAAGCACGAGGATGCCCGCTGGCTGCCCGGTTCGCTGTGGAAAGGGTTTAGCAGGCTTCTGCTCAATGACCCCAAGCATGCGGCCAAGCATGCCATGTTGGATTTGTTGGCTGAGCGTGAGAATGCCAACAGTCTGCTGGTTCGTACGTTGCAAACCTGTCGTGATGCGATACGCAATGATGGAATGATCTGGGGAATGGCCAGTTATGCATTGGCGAACCAGGGGCTGTACTCGTCGATGCTTTATTGGCTGACAGATTGGAAACAACGTACCGACATCCCAGCCTGGGGGCTGAATAATCTGGCTTTGGGGTTGCGCGCTACTGGTCGTGATGAATTGGCGGCAGACGTATCGCACAAGTCGCTTGAACAGATGCCTGAGAATCATGAAGCCATGATCTGGCTTGCCGCAGATGCTGCAAGACAAACAGACATGCAAACGCTTCGTGTGTGGCAATCGCGCTATCAGGGCGCGCAGCTACGCCCTTATTTCGCCTGTATGCAGCACATGCTGGATGGTTATGCCGAAGCCGTTGAGCACGGTGATAGCGCGAGAGCTGTGCGCCACTTCTCGACGGCCAAAGCGGTTGCCCGAGGTGGTAGCCATAGTGCTTATCGTCGCTTGCGGCGCGACCTGGCTTACCGCTTGGCATTTGGGCGGTGTACCCATGTAATGCTGGCACCATGGCGCTACCTACAACTCCGTTTCGAATAACGCACTTACTCGGGCGCGGCTTTGTGCTTCGCTTTGAGGCCATGCAGCCGCTCTACCACATAGCGCAGGTGTATATGCAGCTCATACAGCTCGCTGGAGTAAGACAGTGGCACTTCGACCCGTGCCAGCTCGTCTTCCAAACGTTCCAGGCGGGCGATTTCGGCGTCCAGGTCGCTGGGAAACTTGCCCTTGTACAGCTGCTGATCAATCTCGCGCAGGTGTTTGTACCAGCGGTAGATGCGTGCGCGGATGCGCCACTGGTAGATCGGTCCCACGGCCTTGAACAGTGGGAACAACAACACCAGCAGCGGGATGGCCAGGATGATGTAGCGGTCAGCCAGGGAGGCAATACGGAACGGCAGATAGCGCTGCAGGATGGGCAGGCCTTTGTCGTAGTAATACTCGGCTTCGTTCAGGGTATTGAGTGACAGCGGCGGTTTGGTCGGATAGCTGCCGGCTGGGTCGAGCAGGCTGCCATTCTTCAGCACGGTTTTCGCCGCTTCGAGAATTAGCGGGGTGAGTGACGGGTGGAATTCTTCGCCGGCGACCAGGGTGGCGACCGGGCCGAGGGTGACGATGTCGCGATCCGGGCTGTTGTGTGCCATATCGAGCATGCCTTCGCCCACCTGTAGCTGGCTCAGGTACGGCAGGCGCGCCAGATAGGCTTCGGTGCGGCGCAGGCTGACCAGGCGCACCTTGGGTTCAGCCGCCAGGCGCTGAATTAGCGCATTTTCGGCGGGGCCGATAAAGAAGGCGGCGTCCAGTTGGCCGGCAATCAGCGCGTCAGCGGCGCGGCTGCCGCCCAACTGCTGCCAGCGCTCGGGGTATTGCGTCGGCTCGATTCGATTGGCTGCAAACAATGCTGCAGTCACGGCCTGGGTGCCGCTGCCCTGGGAGCCAACCGCCAGGCGCAGTTTCATCAGATCGCTCAGTCGCTCGAACTTGACCTTGTCACCGAGAAACAGCCACAGCGGCTCGCGGTACATCACCCCTAGGCCATTGAGCTTGCCGCGCGCCTCGTCGCTTAGGGTCAGTTCCTGGCCGCTCTGCACCAGCGCCAGTTCCACCTCGCCGCTGCCAAGTTTGTTCAGGTTGTCTTCGGAGCCGGCACTCTCTACCAGTTCCAGGGTAAAGCCCTGCAACTCCAGCTCGGTACGCAGACGCTCGCCAAATGCATGGTAGCCACCACCCACGGCGCCAGTCGCCATACGCGCATGCATCGGTGGCGGCGGCGCGGCGAAATAGAACAGCGCGCCAACCAGCCCCGCAATTACCGGCACGATCCACAGGTTGGTAAGGATGAGGATTTTCAGGTCATGGAGAATGCGGCGCATGGTCAGTCCTTGTCATTAGCTGGGTTCAGAATAGCCGTAATGACTAACCCAGCTAAATGCCAAGTGCGTATCTCAGTTGCTTACGCTGGCCAGACGGACGTTGCGCTGCTCACGCCAGCGGTCCAACAACCCGAGCACCACCAGCAAGCCCAGGGCGTACCCGGCATCCATACCGAGCATCAGCAGCACCAGGCCGCACAGCAGTGCGCTAAATCCAGCCAGAACTCGCCAGAGACCGCGCAGCAGTACCGCGCCTGCGGCCATGCTCAGCAGGTAGATAACTACGAAATTGCCGTTGGCGTAGCGGATCAGGTCATCCACTGTCAGCTCGAGCATTCTGGCCAGGCTGGCGCATAGGGCGCAGCTGAGGATCACCAGCAGCAGGGCGCGGGCCGGTACGCCGTGCGGGTTGCGCTGCGCCAGGCTGGCGGGGAGTTTGCCTTCGTCGGCCAGGCTCCAGATCAGCCGGGCGAAGCCTTGCATATACACGTTCATCGAGGCAAAACAGGCCAGGTAACCCACCGTGGCGGCGATCCAGCGTGCCTTCTCGCCCAATAGCAGATCGAGCATGCGCGGCAGGGAGGCAGCGTCGGTCGTCACATCGCCATAGCTATGCAGGCTCAGCACCGCCACCGAACAGGCCCAGTAAACCAGGCCAGCCAGCAGCACGCCAAACAGCAGGGCCAGGGGGAAGTCGCGCTCGGGGTTCTTAAATTCTTCGCCCATATGGGTAAAAGCCTCGATACCGACAAAACACCAGAACATCACCCCCAGCGCCGCCGGCAGCAGATGCCAGGAACCGTTGATGGGTGGCAGCAGTGGCTGACTGCCGGTGGGTAGATCACCGACCCACCAGATCAGCGCAATGGTGGCGATAATCGCCACGGCAATCGCGCCCTGAATCATCCCACTGGCCTTGGCTGGGCGCTGCCCGAGCAACAGCATGGCAGCAAGGGTCGCCAGCTGGATCGCCAGGGCCTGGCCACGACTGAGATCGAACAGCGCCTGCCAGAAGCCGCTGGCGATATTCAGTGCCGCTGGTAAACCTACCGGTAGCACGGCAAGAAACAGCAGTGCGCTCAGGCGTTCCATACGCGCACCAAAGGCGCGGCCAATCAGATGCGGCGCGCCGCCGGCATGGGGGTAGTGGCGGCCCAGCTGAGCGAAGGTAAAAGCCACCGGCAGCACCAGGGCGATCAGCAGCATCCAGGCCCACAGCGAGGCCTCGCCGGCAGCAGTGGCGGCCAGCGCCGGGATCACGAAAATCCCGGTGCCCAGCAGCGAGGTACTCAGCAGGCCAATCCCTTGCAGCAGGCCCAATTCCTGGTTCAGACGACTCATGTTGTATGCTCTGGCGTTTTGCCGGCTATGGTAGGGCGCAGCCCTGCAAAACACCGCCGTAGAAGCGTCGGCGTTAACCGGCAGAATGACGGAATTGGCCGTCAAATTGCCTCGGACCTACTCACAGGCTGCTGCGCTTCGGCTAAACGGCGTTGAAAACTGCCTCGGAATGCTCATGTACAAAAGTACACTCCGCTTCCTCGGCTTTTTCGCCACCGTTTATCTCTAGCTCGCGAGCCTCTGAACAGGTCCTTATTGTCGAGAAAGATCCGTGGACAAGTTCGATCAGCAGATACTCGCCCTGTTGCGCGCCGAAGCGCGTTTGCCCGTCAGCCAGATCGCCCGCGAGGTCAACCTGTCGCGTTCGGCAGTCAGCGAGCGCATTCGTCAGCTGGAAAGCAGCGGCGTAATCAGCGGCTACCAGGCCCAGGTGGCGGTGCCCGGTGCTGTTGGGATCAAGGCCTACCTGGAGCTGTTCTACCAGGGCGGGCGCTGTGAGCACTATGTCGAACTGATGCGCGTGTTTCCCGAGGTGCGTCGTTGCAGTGGCATCAGCGGCGAGACCGATATGTTGGTTTCTATCGAGGCTGGGTCAATGCAGCGCCTGAGCGAGATTCGCGGCGAGATCGAAAACTTCCCCGGCATGCAGAAAGTGAAGACCCATATGGTGGTCAAGGATTGGGTGTTCTAAGCATGCGCATTCTGCATACCTCCGACTGGCACCTCGGTCAGCACTTTATGGGCAAGACCCGCCAGGCCGAGCATCAGGCGTTCTGCGCCTGGCTGATCGAACAGGTGCGCGAGCATGCCGTCGATGCCGTGCTGATTGCTGGCGATATCTTCGACACCGGCGCGCCGCCCAGCTACGCCCGCGAGCAGTACAACCGTTTTATCGTTGAGCTGCGTGCGACTGGCTGCGAGCTGGTGGTGCTCGGTGGTAATCATGATTCGGTGGCCATGCTTGGCGAGAGCAAGACACTGCTGGCGCAGTTGGGTACGCGGGTAATTCCCGGCGTCTGCGAGCTGCTGGATGAACAGCTGCTGGTGCTGCATCGGCGTGACGGTTCGCCCGGTGCGCTGCTCTGCGGAATCCCCTTTATCCGCCCACGCGATGTATTGCTTAGCCAGGCCGGACAGAGCGCTCAGGACAAACAGCAGTCGTTGCAACATGCAATTCAGCAGCACTATCAAGACCTCTATGCCCTGGCCGAGGCCAAGCGTGCCGAGCTGGGTGGCGATCTGCCGATTATTGCCAGCGGCCATCTGACTACTGTGGGTGCGAGCGCCAGTGATTCTGTGCGCGAGATCTATGTCGGCAGCCTGGAGGCCTTTCCCACCAGCGCCTTTCCGCCGGCGGCCTATATCGCCCTGGGGCATATCCACCGGCCGCAAAAGGTCGGCGGCCTGGAACATATCCGCTACTGCGGCTCGCCGATTGCGCTGAGCTTCGATGAAGCCAAGCAGCAGAAGGAAGTGCTGCTGGTGGAGTTGGATGGCAGCGGTTTGCGCAGTATTCAGCCATTGCTGGTGCCGCGTTTTCAGCCGCTGCTATCCTTGCGCGGCTCGCTCAAAGAACTTGAAGCCGCCATTCAGGAGGCGGCCAAGCAGGGCAGCGCCGAGCAGCCGGTGTGGCTGGAAGTGCTGGTCGGCACCGACGACTATTTGAGCGACTTACAACTGCGTATCGCCGAGCTGTGCAAGGGCCTGCCGGTGGAGGTGTTGCGTATTCGTCGCGAGCGCGGCAATGCCAGTGCCAGCCTGCAGGGCCAGGCCAAGGAAACCCTGGATGAGCTAAGCGTCGAGGATGTTTTCGCCCAGCGCTTAAGCAGTGAAAGTCTGGACGAGGCCGAGCAGGCGCGCCTGCTGGGGCTGTACCAACTGGTGGTGAGCGAACTGCACGAGGGCGAGGCATGAAGATCCTTAGCCTGCGTCTGAAAAATCTTAATTCGCTCAAGGGCGAGTGGAAGATCGATTTCACCGCCGAGCCTTTTAAAGACAACGGCCTGTTCGCCATCACCGGGCCGACCGGGGCGGGCAAGACCACGCTGCTCGACGCCATCTGTCTGGCCCTGTACCACCGTACGCCGCGGATGAGCACGGTGTCGGCCAGCGCCAACGAGCTGATGAGCCGGCACACCGCCGACTGCCTGGCCGAGGTCGAATTCGAGGTCAAAGGCGTCGCCTACCGCGCGTTCTGGAGCCAGCGCCGTGCCCGCGATAAAGCCGACGGCGCGCTGCAAGCGCCCAAAGTCGAGCTGGCGGCTGCCGATGGGCAGATTATCACCGACAAAATCAACGAGAAGCTGCGCGAGACCGAGCGCCTCACGGGCCTGGATTTCGAGCGTTTTACCAAATCCATGCTGCTGGCCCAGGGTGGTTTTGCCGCCTTTCTCGAGGCCAATGCCAATCAGCGCGCTGAGCTGCTGGAAGAGCTGACCGGCACCGATATCTACGGGCAGATTTCTCAGCGGGTCTATCAATGCACCAAGGCGGTGGAAGTCAGCCTTGGCCAGTTACGCGCCCGTGCCGATGGCGTCGAGCTGCTTAGTGAAGAGCAGCGCACGGAATTGCAAACCCAGGCCGAGCAGCTGGCTATTGATGAAGCGGCGCTGAGCACACAACAGGCCGAGTTGCAGCGCCAGCGCCGCTGGTGTGAGGAGCTGAGCAAGACCCAGGCTCAGCTGCACGCCAGCCAGCAGGCCGAGCAGGCGGCGCAGCATGAGCTGCAACTGGCCCAACCGCAGCTGGCGCAACTGGCCGCCAGCGAGCCTGCACTGCGCTTGCAACCACTGCACCATGACTGGCAGCAGGCCCGCCAGAGCCTGACGCAGACCGAGCAGGGCTTACAGCACAATGCCGCCGAGCAGCGTCAGGTTGCACAGAGTATTGCCAAGCAGACTTGGCTGGCCCGCGAACTGAGCGCCGTGCTGCTTGCCGATTGCCAGGCGCAGCGCCAGCAATTGGCCGAGCGCCTGCAGCAGGTGCAAGAACAACTGGCCGCACAGCCGCAACATGGTCGTCTGGGTGAGCAACTGGGCAGTTGGGGCGAGCAGCTAAAGGCGCGCCAGCAGCTGGCTGAAGAAATCGCCCAGCTGCAACTCAGTCAGCAGCAGCTGCAAGAAACTATCACCGCGTTGCAGGCGCAACTGAGCCAGCAGACTGAGCAACTGGGTGCCGAACAGAATCGCCTGCAGCAGGCCCGCGAGCAGGAAAACGCCGCACAACAGCAGCGCGATGAGCTATTGGTTGGGCGCAGCGAAGTGGCCTTGCGTGAGCGCTGGCAGCAGCTGCATATCCAGGGCGGCCTGCTGACCCAGCTGGGTGAGCTGGCCGTGGCCCAGCGGCGTCTGATGGACGAGCAGACCCAGCTGACAACAGCTCTGGTTGCCTTGCGTGAACAACATCAGACCAAGGGCACCGAAGTGGCGCAGCTGCGCCTGAGCTACAAGGACCTGCAGCAACAAGTGCAGGCCCAGGAAAAACTGTTGGAGCAGGAGCAGCGCATCCAGGCTTTAGAAGCCCATCGCGCCCAGCTGCAACCCGGTGAGGCCTGCCCGCTGTGCGGCTCCGAGTCGCATCCGGCGATCAGCGCTTATCAGGCCCTGGATGTGTCGGCGACCAAGGCGCTGCTCAATAGCAAACGCAGCGAGCTGGAAACTCTGGCCAAGCAAGGTCAGCAACTGGCCGGCGAACTAGAAAAACTCGCCGCGCGCCTAGAGCAGCAACAGCAGCAGTTTGAACGGGGCCAGCAGACCCAGGCCGAGCAAGGCGAACGCTGGCAGACGCTTAATGCGCAGCTGGAAAACCCGCTGGCCGATGCTGTTACCCTGGCTGAGCAACAGACGCAACAGCGCAGTGAGCTGCAACAACTGCAGCTGTGCCTTGAGCAGCTGCAACAGCTCAATAACACCCTTGAGCAGCGCCAGCAGGCGCGCCTAAATCTGCAGCAGCGCTGCAGTGAACTGGAACAGCAACAGGCGCTTAACCTTCTGCAACTGCAGCAACGTCAGGAGCAGGCGGAGCAGGGTCAGTTACGTCTGCAGCAGCTGCAGGACGTTGCGCGTGAGCGCAGTGAAGGGCTGAGCCAGGCCCTGGCCGGCTTCGGCTATCAGCTGCCGGCGGACACCAGCGCCTGGCTGGCCGAGCGCCAAACAGAGTGGCAGCGCTGGCAGCACAATCAGCAGCAAAGCCAGGATTTACAGCGCCTGCTCAGTGAACTGGAGCATGGCCTGCAGAGTGCAACTCAGCAGGCGGAGCTTTGGCAGCAACGCTGGACTGCGCTGGACCTGGCCGATCAGCTGGCCTTGGCCAAGCCCGCCGATGCCCAGGCGTCTTTGCAGCAGGCGCAGGTACAGCTGGAAGAGGCGCAGCGCCGTCAGCAGCAACTGGCCGGTAGCCGCCAGGCCCTGGCCAGCCGCTTGCAGGATGAGCAGGCGCGCCTGCAACTGGCCGAGCAGCAATGGCTGGCCGCGCTAAGCGCCAGTCCCTTTAATGCCGAGGCCGATTATCTGGCTGCCTTACTGGATGAGGCGCAGCGCACCGCTCTGCAGCAGTTGCGTCAGCGCTTGGATAAAGCCCTGAGCGATGCCCAGGCCCTGTTCAATGCCGTCGCGCACCAGCTTGAGGCTCTGCAGGCTAGCCCGGCTACCGCCTTCAGCCTGGCGCAGTTGGATGAACAGTTGCTGGCCCTTAACGCCCAACTAAAAGCCCTGAGTGAACGCCAGGGTGAAATCCGCGCTCAGCTACAGAGCGAGGACGCGCGCAGGCTGGGCCAGCAAAGCCTGTTTGCCGCGATCCAACTCAAGCAGGGCGAATACGATCTATGGCAACAGCTCAACAGCCTGATCGGCTCGGCCGATGGCGCCAAGTACCGCAAGTTCGCCCAGGGCCTGACCCTGGATCATCTGGTCTACCTGGCCAATCAGCAGCTCGAACGCCTGCACGGCCGCTACCAGTTGGCGCGGCGCAGCAGTGGCGAGCTGGAGCTGGAAGTGATCGACACCTGGCAGGCTGATGCGGCGCGCGACACCAAGACCCTGTCCGGCGGGGAGAGCTTTCTGGTCAGTCTGGCGTTGGCCTTGGCGCTGTCCGATCTGGTCAGCCACAAGACCAGTATTGATTCGCTGTTTCTCGATGAAGGCTTCGGCACATTGGACGGTGAAACCCTGGAAGTGGCTCTGGACGCCCTGGATAACCTCAACGCCAGCGGCAAGATGATCGGCGTGATCAGCCATGTCGAGGCGCTCAAGGAGCGCATTCCGGTGCAGCTGAAAGTGCACAAGGGTGTCGGTATGGGCTACAGCGGCCTGGATAAGCGCTTTGCGGTGAGTGCGCGGGGCAATTGATCTGCGCCAGCGTTGCTTGGGCAATGCCTACCTATACTGAAGCCTAGGAGTCTGTCGGGCTTTTCCTCGCTACGAACGGTTAAGCCCGACAGGCTCCTAGCGCGCAGGACGCCGCACTCACCATCAGGGAACGACGCTCTCCACTGCCTCGGAGCATTGCACTTGGCCAAGCTGTTGATCTGCCTGCTGTGCTGCTATTGCCTGGTTGTTGATATCCATGCAGCCCCGCGCTCGGCCGAGGCCTTGACCCTCTGTTATGAGGATCAGAACTCCTACCCCTGGGTGATGACCGACGGCAGCGGGCTCAATCTGCAGCTGCTGCGCCTGGTCGCTGATGCCTTGCCGATGCAGTTCAGCTTTGTTGCGGTGCCCTGGAAGCGCTGCCTGTCCGGGCTTGCTCAAGGTACTTATGACGGCGCCTTTGCTTCCAGCTATAAGGCGGAACGTCTGGTGCTTGGCCGCTACCCGCAAGATGCCGATGGCCGGCTGGATGAACGCAAGCGCCTGCACACCTCGATCTATGCCCTGTACCGGCGCAAGGGCAGTCCGGTGAGCTGGAATGGCGAAGAGTTTCGCCAGTTGCACGGGCAGGTGGGATCTCTGAGCGGCTTTTCGATTGTCGATTTTATTCGTGCCCAGGGCGCCGAGGTGGATGAAACCAGCCGCGATCCGCTGGCGCTGTTGCAGATGCTTAGCCATAAGCGCATTGAAGCGGCGGCGCTGCAGAGCCTGCGCGGCGATTTCGTGCTGCAGAGCAATCCTGAGCTGGCAGCGCGGCTGGAGAAGGTCAAGCTGCCGCTGGAAGAGAAGGCTTACTACCTGATGCTGTCCAACGCCTATGTGGCGGCTAACCCCGCGTATGCCGCGCGTATCTGGGATGAAATAGAGCGTCAGCGCGAGTCGGTGACCTATCAGCAGCAGGTGCGGGATTTTCTGGCACGCTCGCAGCCCTGAGCCGGTTAATGCTTGGTGCCTGCCAAGCGCAGGCGCATGATCGTGCTTCGCCTCGATGAGTATTGCCGCATGGCCAAGCCTCCCGCCGCTCCACCGTCTGCCTCTGCGCTGGGGCGCTTTCTCACCTTGGCCGGCACGGCCACGCGCATCGGCGGCAGCGTGCTGGGGCAGAGTTTGCGGCCTGGGCGCAGCGGAATTGATTGGCAGTCGGTGGGCGATCTGCTCACCGATGTGCTGGGCGAGATGAAAGGCCCGGTGCTCAAGCTGGGGCAAATGGCCTCGCAGTGGCAGGGGGTGTTGCCTGAGCCGGTGGCCTTGGCGTTGGCTTCTCTGCAGAACCGCGTGCCGGCCTTGCCCTTCAGGGCCCTGCGCGGGCATTTGCAGCAGGTGTATGGCGCGGACCTTGGGCAGTTCTTCCAGCATATCGATGAACAACCCTTTGCCGCAGCGTCCCTGGGCCAGGTGCATCGCGCCGTGGCGGCGGATGGTCGGGCGCTGGTGCTCAAGGTGCAATACCCAGGCATCGCCGAAATCTGCCAGGCGGATCTGCGTCAACTGCGCCGTTTGCTACCGCTGGGGCGCTTGTTCCGCGCGCCCGCCGAGCAGCTGGAAGGTCTGTATCAGGAATTGGCGGCGGTGATCGAGGCCGAGCTGGATTACCCGGCGGAGATGCGCCGCCTGCAGGACTTTCGCGCGCATTTCGCCGATTGGCCGGGCTTGCGCCTGCCACAACCGCAGGAAGACCTTTGCCGCCCTGGCGTGCTGGCGCTCAGCGAGGAGGCCGGCTTGCCGTTTGCCGAGGTCAGCCAGGCCAGTGCCGAAGTGCGTGAGCGCCTGGCCCTGACCCTGGTGCGCTGGCTGAGTGCCCAGGCCTTCGAGCTGGGTCTGCTGCATGCCGATCCGCATCCGGGCAATTTCGCCTACACCGCGGCGGGTGAGCTGGTGGTGTATGACTTCGGCTGTGTGCAGGCGCTGTCCGCGCCGTTGCTGGCAGCCTATGTGCAAACCTACAAGGCGTTGCAGGCCCGCGACGGCGAGCAGCTGGAAAAGGCCTTCCAGGCGCTCGGCACACGCCAGCCGAAATCCACCACGCCCTATGGTTTGTACCGTCAGCTGCATGGCTTGCTTGGGCCGCTGTTGCAGCCTGGGGTGCATTGGGATTTCGCCGCCACGCCGCTGCATGAACAGGTGCAACGGCTGCTGCCCGATGTGCTGGGTGCCTTGGGTAGCCTGCAACCGGCACCGGCCACCTTGCTGGTCAACCGCACGCTGGAAGGGCATTACTGGAACCTCAGCCGCCTTGGCGTGGCGCTGCCGGTGGCCGATCTGTTGCAGGGGCAGTTGGCCGGGCGCTAGCGCATGCGGGTGACAGGAACAGCCTGGCCCTTCTCGATACGGGTCAGGAATACTGCGCTGGAGCCCTGGTGCTGGCGGCGCGAGAACGCCACCTTGAAGCCGCCAAGGTCCGTGTTGAGGTGTTCCAGTGCATCAAGAAACGCCTCCCGCGTCGGCTCAGCGCCAGCCTTGCGCAGCGCCTGGGTAAACACTGCCGCGCCGATATAGCCCTCCAACGAAGCATGGTCAAAGTCGCCGGGCTGCATATCGGCCTGATAGGCGCGTACCAGCGCCCGCGAGCTGTCGTGCGGAGAGGGCACCACCTGGGAGATATACACCCCGTCGCCGTCATTGCCAGCCTCGCGGATAAAGCCCTCGGTGCCGATAAATGACACCGTCATAAACCGCGTGTTGAAGCCCAGCGCTTTCGCCTGCTTGATCGCGGCGGCCAGTTGCCTGTAGGTGCCGACAAAGAACACCGCTTCCGGTTGGCTGCGTTGCAGCGTCTTGATGGCTGCCGCCACGTCCAGTGAGTTGCGCTGGATGTGCGCCTGCGCATAAATCGTCAGGTCACGCTTGAGCAGGGCGCCGTTGAGGCCACCCTTGACCGCTTCGCCGAACGAGTCGTCCTGCATCAGGATGGCGATCTTGTTCAGCTTGAGGTCCTTGGTCACGCGCTCGACCAGGTGCTCGGTTTCCTCGATATAGGAGGCGCGAATATTGAACACCCCAGGTTTTGTCGGTGTGCGCAGAAACTCGGCCCCGGTAAAGGGGAACAGGTAAGGCACCTGCGCCTGCTGCGCCAGCGGCACGGCGGCGCGTGAGGTGGGCGTGCCGACATAACCGAGCAGGGCGAACACTTGCTGGGTTTTCAGCAGGCTGCGGGTATGTGCGGCGGTCTGGCTGGGCTCGTAGCCATCGTCCCGGCTGAGCAGGTTGATCCGCCGGCCATGCACCCCGCCTTCGGCGTTGACGCGCTTGAAGTAAGCCTGGGCGCCATTGAGCATGCCCAAGCCCAGGGCCGCCGCCGGGCCGCTCTGCGCGTTGACCATGCCGATCCGCACTTCATCCGTGCTCAGGCCTGGCTCCGCTGCGCTGGCAAAACCCGGCGTCAGCAGGCAGCTGAGCACCAGGCCGCGCAGCAGCTGTCGAGAGGTCATCGATAAGCTCCTTGCCATGATCGCAGGCCACTGCAGGGCCCGCTCGTCCATTTCTTCTTATTCTGGGTATGCATGTGATCCTCTAAGACACTCTAGTCAGTTGTGCATAAAAGACCGGGCTTTACTCGCTTGCCGGTGATGCTGACGGCTCCTGCTGGTACTTGCCTTGCTGTAGATCATCGAAATAACGCTGATAACGGCCGCTGTCACGGTAGAGCTGCAGGCGCTTATTGAAGCGTTCGAGCAGCGCCGGGCTGCCTTCCAGGCTTTTCGGCAGCATCAGGTAGCTGAGGTTGACCAGCAGCGGTTTGGGGTGATGGGTGATCTTGGCCTGATCTTGCGCACTGAAGTGGCTGCGCAGGGCGGCGTAGCCGACGTTCATCTCCTGCGGGTAGAGCACCACACGCTCCTTGAGCAGCTTCTCGAAGTTCTGCTGGTCGCTGGAAACGCGCTCGATCTTCACCTTGTTCTCGGCGAGAAAGGCATCGAACTGCGGGCCGTAGCTGTATTCCAGGCCGCCGCCGAGGGTCATGCCGGTGAGGTCGTCAAAGGTCTGCCAGTCGAAGGGCAGGCTTTTCAGGTGGAAAAACACGAATTGTTCATCGAGCAGTGGCGCGCTGAACAGAAAATCCGCCTCGCGTTCGTCTTTGTGCATCCACACGGCGGTGCCGTCAAAGCGTCCGGCCGCCGCGGCAGAATAGGCGCGTGGCCAGGGCAGAAACTGAAAGGTGACGCGATAGCCCTCGTCGGCCAACAGGTCGCTGATCAGGTGGGCGATCACCCCGTTGTGTTGCAACTCGCTGGACAGATAGGGCGGCCAGTCGCCGACGCTGATCTTCAGTTCCGGCTGTTCGCTGGCTTGCGCGGGCAGCCCCAGCAACAGGCAGAACGCGACGAACAGGTTTTTCCACTTCATTAAAACCCCTTAGTGACAACCGGGAATAGCGCATGCGCGTGGTAATGGCCCAGTAATACCACTGCGCAGGCGCAGATAAAACGCCATTAATAGTTCATCAAAATGTCATCGCGCGAATGAAGACTGCTGCGGATTTGTTCAATCCCCACGTCTTTGCATAAGGATAGTTGCTGTGCTGCGAATCCCGACACTTTGTGCGCTGTTTGCCCTGGCTCCATTGGCTTCGGCCCTTGAGCTTAAACCCCTGGCCCTGTACGAGAGCGGCTTTGCTGCCGGCACTGAAATTGTCAGCGCGCAGGCCTCAAGCATGCGGGTGATTGTCTCCAACAGCGCCGAAGGCTTGGTGGATGTGCTGCAGCTGGACCCGGCCAAGGGCCTTAACCGCATTGCTCGGCATAAGCTGGTGGCTGAAGGTGCGGGGGAGATTACCTCGGCAATTTTCCACTCCAGCGAAGACCTGTTTGCCGTGTGCATCCGCAACAGCGATGGCTTGAAAAACGGCCGCGTCGAGTTGCGTGCGGCGGCCGATGGCAAGCTGCTTAATACTGTGGAAATCGGCATCTGGCCGGACAGCCTGGCGTTTTCGCCGAAAGGCGACTTCATCGTGGTGGCCAACGAAGGCGAAGGCTATGTGCGTGACGGCGAGGGCTTTCGCAGCGGTGAAGGCTCGATCAGCCTGATCGACCTGCGCGGCGGCGTGGCGGCGGCCAAGCACAGCCTGATCACACTGCCGGACCTGGCGGGTGTCGAGGGCACCACCCAGGCCGAGCATCAGCGCCTGCTGGAGCGGGTGATCGACGGTGAAGAGCTGAAAGTGCCATTCGGCACCAGCCCCGAGCATATCGAGCCGGAATACGTGACCTTCAGCCCGGACGGCGCGCGCGCCTACGTCAGCTTGCAGGAAAACAATGCGATTGCCGTGATCGATGTGCTGCAGGGCAAGCTGGACAAGGTATTTGGCGTCGGCACCGTGCGCCATGCGGCGGATATTGTCGATGACGGCAAGTATCAGCCGACTGCTGAGCTGTTCGCCCTGCGCGAGCCGGATGCCCTGGCCGTCAGCGCCGATGGCCGTTACCTGATCAGCGCCGATGAAGGCGATACCGACCCGAAAATCGCCAAGACCAAAGCCGGCCTGCCCAGCGGTGGTGGGCGCACCGTCAGCGTGTTCGATGCCATGAGCGGCAAGCTGCTCGGCGACACCGGCAGCCAACTCGATGATATGGCGGCCCAGGCCGGCGTTTACCCGGATGCGCGCAGCCCCAACAAGGGCAGCGAGCCGGAAGGTGTGGTGAGTTTTGATGCCTTCGGCAAGCGCTTGGCGGTGGCTACCCTGGAGCGTGCGGATGCGCTGGCGCTGATTGATCTTGATCAGCCGGAGCAACCCAAGGTGCTGCAGGTCGTCGGTGCCGGCGAAGGTGCCGGTTCCGGCAAGCTGGCACCGGAAGGCCTGGCGCATGCGCCGGAGCCTGTTTTAGCGCGAGGCAAGGCACGAGACACGAAGTTTGGTTGTTCCAAATGAGTGTCGAGAAACGCAGTATCGCGCTAAAACAGGCCCGGCCCTGCGGGTTGCGCGCAAAATCTCGCCATGCGGTGTTGGAGGACTTGGCAAGGGAACAACCATTACCTGCGTCCTCCGCCTAACCTGGCGAGATTTTGCGCAGCAACGCGGCTCGCGACGAAACGGCAACAGACCCTAGCCTGTTGCCGGTCAGACGCGCTGCATGCGTCTGGCCGGGTGCCAAGCAAGCCGGTCTGTGCGCCGGCTTTTTATGGCCTGCCATTCCTGGCAGCCATCCTTCGGGTCGTCGCTGCGTGAGGTTGAAAAGCGCTCCTGGCGCTTTTTTCTTTATGGCCAGTTCCCCGTCAGCCTCTGGCCCTTTAGAGTGCTGCAGCGCAATCGCGCGGGTAACAAAGGATGGCCGCGGCATGACCTTATGGGTCGTTTCAATTCTGTTTGTATTGACCTACCTGGGCATGGCTGCAGGGGGCATTCGTGGCCTGCGCGTTGATCGCAGCTGGATTGCTGGCTGCGCGGCGGTGTTGCTGCTGGTCAGCGGCGCACAATCCCCGGCCGAGGCGGCCAGCCATCTGGATGCCGGTGCACTGTTGCTGCTGTTGGCGCTGATGCTGATCAGTGCGCAGTTCGACTTCTCCGGCGTGTACGCCTGGCTTAACCAGCAGCTCAGCCACTATGCCGAGCAGCCGGCGCTGCTGCTGTTGGGCGTGGTTCTGTTGGGTGGCGTGCTGTCGGCGCTGCTGGTCAATGACATCGTCGCCTTTGCCCTGACCCCGTTGCTGTGCCATAGCTTGCTGGCCCGTGGCCTCGATCCACGGCCATTTCTCCTGGCATTGGCGCTGTCGTGCAATGCCGGCTCATCCGCCAGCCTGATCGGCAACCCGCAGAACATCCTCATCGGTCAGGCCGGCGGCCTGGATTTCTGGTCTTACACCTTTATCGCCGGCCCGCCCGCGCTGGCGGCATTGGCCATTACCTACGCGGTGATCTGGCTGCAATGGCGCAAGCGCTGGGGTACGGCCAAACCAGCAGTGCAGGAAGAAACCCCGGTTGAGCGCATCTATGGCCTGCGCAGTTACCTCAAGCCGCTGCTGGCCAGCCTGGTGCTGCTCGGGCTGTTTTCCACCAGCATGCCGCGCGAAATTTCCGCGCTGCTGATTGCCGCATTGGTGATGATTTCGCGGCGGGTGGATAGCCGCGACTATGTGCAGAAGGTCGACTGGAACCTGTTGCTGCTGTTTGCCGGGTTGTTCATCGTCACCGGCGCGGCGATGAGCCTGCCGCAGGTCGCCGGTATGGCCGGCAATCTGGCCGAGCTGGGCTTGCTGCCGCATGGGGTGATCACCCTGGCGAGCCTGTCCCTGCTGGCCGGTAACCTGATCGGCAATGTGCCCTACGTGATGTTGCTGCTGGGCGTGTTGCCGGATGCCAGCGAAGCCTTATTGGTGGGCCTGGCGATCATGTCGACGCTGGCCGGCAACCTGCTGCTGATCGGCAGCGTGGTCAACCTGATCGTCGCCGAAAGCGCGCGGCGTCAGGGCGTACCGCTGAGCTTTGTCGACTTTGCCCGCAGCGGCGTGCCGGTGACCTTGCTGAGCCTGGGCGTGGCGGGGTTGTGGCTGGCGTTGGGCGGTTGGCTGCCCTGGTAGGCGTAAGCCGTAGCCCGGATGCAATCCGGGGCGCTTTGCTGGCCGTAAGATCTGCTCCCGGATTGCGCTGGGGCTTATCCGGGCTACGTTCACCGCGCTATCGCCAGCCTACGACCAGCGGGCTGTGCGCCAGGCCTGCTGCTGTTCCGCCGTCTGAAAGGTCCAGGCAACAAAACGGCTTTGCTTCTGGCCCTGGGCCATTTCCACGGTTTGTACCTGGAGTGCGCCGACTTTCTTCAACTCGCTGTAAACGCCCGGCAGGTTGCCGGCCTTGGAAATCAGGCTGCTAAACCACAGCACCTGCTGACCCACCGCGACACTTTCCTTGATCAACTGGCTGACAAACGCCGCTTCGCCACCCTTGCACCACAGCTCCGCCGCCTGGCCGCCGAAGTTCAGCACCGGCAGTTTGCGTTTGGGGTCGAGTTTGCCGAGGTTGCGCCATTTGCGTTTGCTGCCGCTGCTGGCTTCTTCCGCGCTGGCGTGGAAGGGCGGGTTGCACAGGGTCAGGTCGAAGCGCTCATCGCTCTGTAGCAAGCCCTGGAAGATATGCGCGCTGTCGCGCTGCTGGCGCAGCTCAATCGCCTCGCTCAAGCCCGGATTGGATTGCACTATGGCTTTGGCCGAGGCGATGGCACTGGCGGCGATGTCCGAGCCGAGAAACTGCCAGGCGTATTCGCGGTTACCCAGCAGCGGGTAGATGCAGTTGGCGCCCACGCCAATATCCAGCGCGCGCACCTTGGCCCCGCGCGGGATTTCGCCGCCATTGCTGTTGGCCAGCAGGTCGGCCAGGTAATGCAGGTAATCGGCGCGGCCAGGGATCGGCGGGCACAGGTAATCCGCCGGAATATCCCAATGACTGATGCCATAAAACTGCTTGAGCAGCGCGCGATTGAACACTTTGACCGCCGCCGGGTTGGCGAAGTCGATGCTCTCATTGCTATAGGGATTGATGATCACAAAGGCCGCCAGCTCCGGGCTGGCCTTGATCAGCGCGGGAAAGTCATAGCGCCCCTGATGACGGTTGCGTGGGTGCAACTGGCCCTTGGCTGCGTCGGGCTTACCTGCAGCAGGTTTGCCAGTCGCAGGGCTGGGTTTACGGTTGGGGCGTTTCGGCGGCAGGGACATGGCAGGCGGATCTGAGGCTCGGGGCGCGGGATTTTCCCACAGCTGGGCGCGGGTTGCTCGTTGCTAGGCGATATTCAGCCACATCGCCAGATAATCAAAGAACAGGCAATACAGAGCAATCGGCAGCGGCAGGCCGAGCAGAGTGCCAAGCAGATAGATGCGAAAGCGTAGGTCAGACAAGGCTAGCGCGTAGTTCAGCGCCGGCATGGTCTGAAACAGCATGCGTAGGCTGATGATGCTGGCCAGTGGGTGGCGATCAAGACCGTTAAGCAGGCGTTGCGCCAGGGAGTTGTCCAACTCGCGCAGGGCGTTACCGCCCAGATAGCGAATGGTGATGTAGGTGACGGTGCAGGACACGCAGGCCGCTACGTAGGTGACGATGCCGCCATAAAGCCGCCCCAGGGCCAGTACCGCAGCGGCGAGAAATACCCAGCCGGGAATTTGGATCAGATTGCCGAGGGCAAATAGCAGAATAAACAGCAGCAGTCCGACGACCGGGTGCATAAGAATCAGCGTCTGCAAGGCATCCAGGCTGAACTGCGCGCGGATGCCCAGGGTTTCGAACAGCACAAACAGGCTAAGCAGAAACACAAGGACCAGCAGTAGGCGGTGGGAGCTGCGCATGGCGGCCTCGGCAGCTTAGGGGTAGCCGAGCACGGCCTTGATTTGCGCCAGATTGGCGGCAATCCACTGCGGATTGATTGCGCCCCAGTCACGAATTTCATAGTGCCCGGCGTTATTGCGTTCACCGCTTTGCTGGGCGAAGGCGCAGTCGATATCCAGCTCGGCCAGGGCGCTCAGGGTGTCCTGGGCGGTGCGCCGGGGCATGCCGGTGGCGGCCATCAGCGCTGGTACGCTGGTGGCGCCGCCGCTGTCGATCAGCCAGGCCACATACAGGCGGCGGTAGAAGCTGCTGCGGGTTTTGCTGACGTCCATGGGCATGTACCTGGCGTGATGCCGTGCGCCGGGGCGCACGGCCTGATTGAGGGTCAGCTCAGGGTGGCAATCGCGATATAGGTCGCAGCCCCGGAGATATAACCGAGGAAGGCCAGCAGGCTGATCTTCTTCAGGTACCAGATAAAGTTGATTTTCTCCATACCCATAGCCGCAACGCCGGCCGCCGAGCCGATGATCAGGCAGCTGCCGCCGGTGCCGGCGCAATAGGCGAGCATTTCCCAGAAGGTGCCGTTGACCTGGAAGTTGCTCAGCCAGGTGCTGTCTGCACCGGCCAGCGCCAAGGCTTCCGGGGTGACCAGTGGGTACATTTTCATCGCACCAGCTACCAGCGGTACGTTGTCCACCACCGACGACAGCAGGCCGATGGCAATGTTGATCGCATACACATTGCCCAGGCTTTCACGCAGTGCGGTAGCCACCTGGGTGAGGTGGCCGGCAGTGGCCAGGCTGGAGACCGCCAGCAGGATGCCGAGAAAGAACAGCACGCTGGTGGTGTCGATACGTCGAAGTACGCCAACTACCGACAGCGGATGCTTGTCTTCGTCGTTCTTGCCGCGGTGAATTATCTCGGTAACCACCCAGAGCACACCCAAACCGAAGAGGATGCCCATATACGGCGGCAGGTGGGTCACGGTCTTGAAAATCGGCACAAACACCAGGGCGCCGATGCCGAGGATAAACACCAAGTTACGCTCGAACGGTGTGGTCGGGTCACGCCGCTCTTCATCTGATTCGCTGAGCAACGGCCGCTGGATTTCGCCCTTCATGGTCATACTCAGTACCAGCAGCGGCACCAGCAGGCAGACCACGCTTGGGATAAACAGGTTGGTGATGATGCCGCTGGTGGTGACCTGATTGCCGATCCACAGCATGGTGGTGGTCACGTCACCAATCGGCGACCAGGCGCCACCGGAGTTGGCGGCGATCACCACGATACCGACGTAGAACCAGCGTTCTTTCTGGTCAGCGATCAGTTTGCGCAGCAGTGAAACCATCACGATGGTGGTGGTCAGGTTATCCAGCACGGCTGAGAGGAAGAAGGTGATCAGCGCCACCACCCAGAGCAGGGTAACGCGCTTGTTGGTGCGGATGCGGTCGGTGATGACCTTGAAGCCTTCATGGGCGTCGATCAGCTCGACGATGGTCATGGCGCCCATCAGGAAGAACAGGATCTCGGAGATTTCGCCCAGATGATGGCGCAGCTCTTCGGTGACGTGATGGTCATTGCCACTGGCGCCGGCGGTGGCGGCACCGATCAGCGGCAGAATGCTGTCCGCGCCGAGTACCAGCAGAGTCCAGCAAATCACCGCAGTCAGGATGGCCGACGCGGCTTTATCGATTTTCAGCGGGTGTTCGAGGGCGATACACAGGTAACCGAGGACAAAGATCAATGCCATCAACGCATACATGGTCAGAATTCCATTTGCAGGGCTTTTTTATTGAATTAGAGGTGCCGGAGGCTTTTGATGCGTCGACGAAGATGCCTGAAATGCTCAGAAATTGGGAGGGGATTTATCGCACAGCGAGCCTGCCTGCGACTTGCGCAGGGTTTTTCTGACTGATTGGTTAGCGCTGCCGCGCCCCAGCAGCGCGGTTATGCGCAGCTGCGGGCGGCTGTGGGCTCAGGCCTGCGACAGGTCGTCGCGTTCGGCCTGGGCCGGCACAACGGGCTGCGGCGGGAAGATAAATGCCAGGCAAATCGCCAATAGCGGCATCAGCAGGTTGAAGAAGCAGTACGGCAGGTAGCTCAGGGTCGCCACGCCCAGAGTGGCGGCCATATAGGCGCCGCAGGTGTTCCACGGCACCAGCACCGAGGTCAGGGTGCCGCCGTCTTCCAGGGCGCGCGACAGATTGACTGGGGCCAGCCCGCGTTTCTCGTACTCGGCGCGGTACATGCGGCCTGGCAGTACCAGGGCGATGTACTGGTCGGCGGTGATGATATTGGTGCCGATGCTGGTGGCAATGGTGCTGGCGATCAGGCTGCTGGTGCTTTTCGCCAGGTGCAGGGTGCTTTGCAGCAGGCGTTGCAGCAGGCCGAGCTTTTCCAGCACGCCGCCAAAGCACATGGCGCAGATGATCAGCCACACGGTGGTGAGCATGCTGGCCATACCGCCCTTGGACAGCAGGCCGTCCAGCGCCGGGTTGCCGCTGCTCGATTCATAACCGGCGAACAGCGCGCTCCATACGGTTTTCAGCGGCGCCAGGCTGCCGGCAGCCGGATCGGCCAGGCGCGCCATCACTTCGGGCTGAAAGACCACGGCGAACACGCCGCCGAGCAGCGCGGCGACAAACACCGCTGGAAAGGCCGCCCACTGGCGCACCGCGAGAAACAGCAGCAGCGCCACCGGCAGCAACAGGTGCCAGCCCAGGCTGAACTGAGCTTCCAGCGCCTGCAGCACTTCGGCGATACGCGCGGTGTCGTGGCTGTTGCTGGCTTGCTGGCCGAGAACGAAGAAAATCATCAGGGCAATCAACAAGGCCGGTGTCGTGGTGCGCAGCATCAGGCGGATATGCGCGAACAGATCAGCCCCGGCCGCGGCGGGCGCCAGGTTGGTGGTGTCTGACAGCGGCGAGAGCTTGTCGCCAAAGTAGGCGCCGGAAATGATCGCGCCGGCGGTAATCGCCGGGTCCAGGCCCAGGCCTGCCGCCACGCCCATCAGGCCGATGCCCAGGGTGCCGGCCACCGTCCAGGAGCTGCCGATGGACAGCGCGGTGAGGGCGCAGATCAGGCAACTGGTGACGTAGAAGTATTCCGCCGAGATCAGCTTGAGGCCGAGCCAGATCATGGTTGGCACGGTGCCGGCGAGAATCCAGGTGCCGATCAGCGCGCCGACCGCCAGCAGAATCAGGTTGGCCTTCATCGCCATATGGATGCCGGCGAGGATGCCTTCCTCGATCTGCGCCCACTGCAGGCCATTCTTCAGGCCGACCAGGCCGGCGACAAAGGCCGCGCTCATCAGCGCGATCTGGTTTGGCCCGCTGGAGGAGCTGTCGCCGTACAGGTAAACGGAAAGGCCCAACAGCAGCACCAGTACGCCAATCGGCAGCAGAGCATCGAGCAGGGAAGGGGAGCGTGTATCAGTCATGGGTGTACCGGTAAATCAGGTGAACCGTGGGAGGGGCTTCAGCCGCGACTTTGCTGTTAAAGCTCGCGCCTGAAGTCCCTCCCACAAAAAAGAAACCCGCGCCGATTAGGGCGCGGGCTGCGGGTGTTGCCAGTGGATCAGAGTGCGGCGATCTTGCCGCGCTGCTCGACCATCTTGCTCAGGGCCTGTTCGGCCTCGGCCAGCTTGGCGCGCTCTTTATCGAGCACTTCGGCCGGGGCCTTGGCGACAAAGCCTTCATTGCTCAGCTTGCCGCCGACGCGCTGCACTTCACCGGAAAGGCGAGCGATCTCTTTATCCAGACGCGCCAGTTCTGCGTCCTTGTCGATCAGCCCGGCCATCGGCACCAGCACCTGCATATCGCCGACCAGGGTGGTGGCGGACATTGGCGCTTCTTCGCCCGCTTCCAGCACCCGTACCGACTCCAGCTTGGCCAGCTTGTTCAGCAGCGGCGCGTTGTCGGCCAGGCGGCGGCGGTCTTCGTCACTGGCGTTGGCCAGGATGATATCGATGCGCTTGGCCATGGAGATTTTCATCTCGCCACGGATCTGGCGCAGGCCAAGCATCAGCTGCTTGACCCACTCGATATCGCCTTCGGCGGCAGCATCGATACGGCTTTCATTGGCCACTGGCCAGGCCTGCAGCATGATGGTCTCTCCGCTGACGCCGGCTTGCGCTTTGATGCGCTGCCAGATTTCTTCGGTGATAAACGGCATAAACGGATGGGCCAGACGCAGCGCCACTTCCAGCACGCGAATCAACGTACGGCGGGTGCCGCGCTGGCGTTCGATGGGCGCGTTCTCGTCCCACAGCACGGGCTTGACCAGCTCCAGGTACCAGGCGCAGTACTCGTCCCAGATAAACTCGTAGAGCGCTTGCGCGGCCAGATCGAAGCGGAAGGCGTCGAGCTGGCGGGTGACTTCGGCTTCGGTGCGCTGCAGGGCGGAGATGATCCAGCGGTCCACCGAGGACAGCTCAACCGGCTCGCCACCCACGCCGGTGTCCTGGCCGTCGGTGTTTTCCAGTACGAAGTTGGCGGCGTTCCAGATCTTGTTGCAGAAGTTGCGGTAACCCTCGACGCGGCCCATGTCGAACTTGATATCGCGACCGGTGGACGCCAGCGCCAGGTTGGTAAAGCGCAGGGCGTCGGTGCCGTAGGCGGCGATACCCTCGGGGAACTCGGCGCGGGTCTGCTTGGCGATCTTCTCGGCCAGCTTGGGCTGCATCATGCCGCTGGTGCGTTTTTCCAGCAGCTCATCCAGGGTAATGCCATCGACGATATCCAGCGGGTCGAGCACGTACGGTCTTGAACGGGATCTGCCCGGTCAGGTGGGTGGACAGCATGATCATCCGGGCGACCCAGAAGAAGATGATGTCGAAGCCGGTGACCAGCACGTCGGTGGGGTGGAAGGTTTTCAATTCTTCAGTTTGCTGCGGCCAACCGAGGGTGGAGAAAGTCCACAGGCCGGAGCTGAACCAGGTGTCCAGCACGTCCTCGTCCTGACGTAGGTTGGCGTCGCCGAGGTTGTGGGTGGCGCGTACTTCTGCCTCGTCACGACCGACATAGACGTTGCCGGCATCGTCGTACCAGGCCGGAATACGGTGGCCCCACCAGAGTTGACGGCTGATGCACCAGTCCTGAATGTCGCGCATCCAGCTGAAGTACATGTTCTCGTACTGCTTGGGCACGAACTGGATCTCGCCGCTCTCGACCACGGCGATGGCTTTTTCTGCCAGCGGCTTGGTGCTGACGTACCACTGGTCGGTCAGCCACGGCTCGATGATGGTGCCGGAGCGGTCGCCTTTCGGCACTTTCAGGGCGTGGGCGTCGATGCTTTCCAAGAGGCCTGCGGCTTCGAAGGCAGCCACGATCTGCTTGCGCGCCTCGAAACGATCCAGACCGGCGTATGCGGCGGGCAGGCTGCAGTCTATCTGGCTGTTGACGCTGCCATCGACATTGAACGCCTGGACCTGTGCGAGCACGGCGGCGTTCTTGTCGAAGATATTCAGCAGCGGCAGGTTGTGGCGCTTGCCGACTTCATAGTCGTTGAAGTCGTGGGCCGGGGTGATCTTCACGCAGCCGGTGCCGAACTCAGGGTCGCAGTAATCGTCGGCGATGATCGGGATACGCCGGCCAACCAGCGGCAGCTCGACGAAGGTGCCGATCAGGGCTTTATAGCGCTCGTCTTCCGGGTGCACGGCCACGGCGCTGTCGCCGAGCATGGTTTCCGGGCGCGTGGTGGCGACGATCAGGTAATTCTTGCCGTCGGCGGTTTTATTGCCGTCGGCCAGCGGGTAGCGCAGGTTCCACAGGCTGCCTTTCTCGTCGTGGTTTTCCACTTCGAGGTCGGAGATAGCGGTGTGGAACTTGGTGTCCCAGTTGACCAGGCGCTTGCCGCGGTAGATCAGGCCGTCTTTATGCAGACGGACAAAGGCTTCTTTAACCGACTCGGACAGACCTTCGTCCATGGTGAAGCGCTCGCGCGACCAGTCCACCGAGCTGCCCAGGCGACGGATCTGCCGGGTGATGGTGCCGCCGGACTGTTCCTTCCACTCCCAGACTTTTTCCAGGAATTTCTCGCGGCCGAGGTCGTGACGGCCGATGCCGTCGGCGGCCAGCTGGCGCTCGACCACCATCTGGGTGGCGATACCGGCGTGGTCGGTGCCCGGCTGCCACAGGGTGTTGCGGCCCTGCATGCGGCGGAAACGGATCAGCGCATCCATGATCGAGTTGTTGAAACCATGGCCCATATGCAGGCTGCCGGTGACGTTCGGCGGCGGGATCATGATGGTGTAGGGCGCGCCCGAACCCTGCGGGGCGAAATAGTTATTCGCCTCCCAGTTCTGGTACAGGGCGGTTTCAATGGCGTGCGGCTGGTAGGTCTTGTCCATGCGCGGCGGGACCCTTATGACGGCTAGACGGAAAAGCCGGCAAGTATAGCGGGGATGGCCTGTATGACGTAAGGGCGCGCGTGGTGTGGCTGACTGGTGGGTGTCCGCGTGGTTAGGGTCGACGCGGTGGCAGCAAGCGGCTTAGGCGAGCATCCAGGCGGCGTTTCAGCTCGGCCTCAATCTGCGGCACGAAATCGTCGATCACATCCTGCAGGATCAACTGAGCGGCGGCGCGCAGTTCGCTGTCCAGGCGGTTCATCTCGCTGTCGCGGCTGACGCTCTGGGTCACCGTAGCGCGCAGGCTCTGTGCGGGCGTGATGAGGGCTGGCTGGGGGCTTGGCTGCTGGGCGGCGACGCTCGGCTGCGGGGTAACGATTTCCGAGAGCAGGGGGATGCTGTCTGGATCGAGCGAGTCGATCAGCAGCGGTGGCTCAAGGTTTTCATCGCCCAGCAGTTGGCGGATCGACTCCAGGTCGTTCAGCAGTTGAGCGGGTTTTTGCGGCGGTTTTGGGGTGTCCATACTGTGCAACTAGAGTTCGACTCGTTTTGGATCATACCCGCGCTGACGGTAGCTGCGGAAATTCTCCCGGCAGGCGGTCAGCAGATCGGGTTCCTGGTTGACGATTTCAATCACCCGGCTAAAGCGCTCGACCTGCGGTGAAAGGGTGCTGCCGAGGTTGATCAGTACGCCCTGAGTGCTGCTGGGTTCTTCGTCCAGGCCAATCACCACCGGTGCTTGCGCGTCATCCTGGTAGAGGCTGTGCGGCACAAAGCTTTCCGCCTTGAAGCGCCACAACAGTTCGTCCACCTCGGTGCATTGCTGCGCATCGCTGCCACGCAGAAACACCGGCAGGCCGGCGCGCCAGGCTTTCATCGCCAACTGACAGGCCGCACGCAGGCGGTCACCCGGCATGGCGGTTGAGAGTACATAGAATTCTATTCGGGGCATGGCGACACGCTTTGGCGTTATTTGCAGGAGCGGCTTGCTGACAGGCGCGCAGCTTACCAGTCAATCGCGGTCAAGACCGCTCCTACAATGCGCCTGGAACTCAGGCGTTGCTGCGATCCAGCAGGTACTGCGTCAGCATCGGCACCGGACGACCGGTAGCACCTTTGTCCTTGCCGCCACTGATCCAGGCGGTGCCGGCGATATCCAGGTGCGCCCAGTGGTAGTTCTTGGCAAAGCGCGAGAGGAAGCAGCCAGCGGTGATGGTGCCGGCTTTTGGCCCGCCGATATTGGCGATGTCGGCGAACGGGCTGTCGAGCTGCTCTTGATATTCGTCATACAGCGGCAGCTGCCAGGCGCGGTCGTCGGCGGTCAGGCCAGCGCCGAGAATCTGCTGCACCAGCTCGTCGTTGTTGCCCATCAGGCCGGACACATTGCTGCCCAGGGCCACGATGCAGGCGCCGGTGAGGGTGGCGATATCGATTACAGCCTGCGGCTTGAAGCGCTCGGCATAGGTCAGGGTGTCGCACAGCACCAGGCGGCCTTCGGCGTCGGTGTTGAGGATTTCCACGGTCTGTCCGCTCATGGTGGTGACGATGTCGCCTGGACGCGTGGCACCGCCGCTCGGCATGTTCTCGGCACAGGCCAGCAGGCACACCAGGTTGATTGGCAGTTGCAGCTCAAGCACGGCCTTGAGGGTGCCGAATACGCTGGCGGCGCCGCACATGTCGTACTTCATCTCATCCATGCCGGCAGCCGGCTTGATGCTGATGCCGCCGGTGTCGAAGGTGATGCCTTTGCCGACCAGGGCGTAGGGCTTCTCGGTTTTCTTGCCGCCTTGGTAATGCATGACGATCATGCGTGGCGGCTGGTCGCTGCCCTGGGCCACGGCGAGGAAGGCGCCTGCCCCCAGTTCCTTGAGCTTCTTTTCGTCGAGAATTTCGACCTTGAGGTTTTTGTAGGCCTTGCCCAGGTTTTTGGCTTCTTCGGCGAGATAACTCGGGTGGCAGAGGTTCGGCGGCAGGTTGCCCAGGTCCTTGGTAAAGGCCATGCCGGCGGCAATCGCCTGGGCGTGCGTGCTGGCGCGCTCGGCGTCGGCCAGGTTGGCTTTGTCAGTGAGCAGGGTGAGCTTTTTCAGTGCGCCGGCTTCGGCCTTCTGGCTCTTGAAGCGGTCGAAGCAGTAGCCAGCGTCGGCCAGGCTTTCCACCATCAGGCGGGTTTTGCCGTAGGTTTCGCGGCCTTTGACCTGCAGCTCGTCGAGCGCGAGTACTGCGTCGCTGCCGCCGAGGCTCTTCAGGCTGCTGTAAACGCTGGTGATCAATTTACGCAGTTGGCGGTCAGACAGTTCGCTGTCTTTACCGGTGCCGACCAGCAGCACGCGCTCGGCTTTCAGGTTGGGCAGGTTGTGTACCAGCAGGGTCTGGCCGACCTTGCCGGCCAGGTCGCCGCGCTTGAGCAGGGCGCTGATCGCGCCAGCACTGGCGGTGTCGATGGCCTTGGCGGTTTCGCCGAGTTTTTTGCCCTCACCAACAGGGATAACCAGGGTGGCGGTTTTTAGTGTTTCTGGGCGTGCGCTTTTAACAATAAATTCCATTACGTGGTGTCCCCAAGACAAGGCGTCGGTATTGCAGGATAATGCCGGCTATTTTTCGATGGTTCGCCAGTTGGGCGAGCCGGCAAGCAGTCGGCTAGTTTGATCTTAGCCGCCTGAGCCTGACAACCCTGGAGTGTCTGGTTTGATCGTCTTCCGTTATTTGTCCCGTGAAGTGTTGTTGACCCTGAGTGCCGTGAGCGCGGTGCTGCTGGTCATCATTATGAGTGGCCGCTTTATCCGTTACCTGGCCCAGGCGGCGCAGGGTCTGCTCGACCCTGGGGTGCTGCTGATGATCATGGCGTACCGGATTCCTGGCTTCCTCCAGCTGATTCTGCCGTTGGGGCTGTTTCTCGGCATCCTCCTGGCCTACGGGCGGATGTACCTGGACAGCGAGATGACGGTGCTCTCGGCCACCGGCATGAGCCAGCAGCGTTTGCTGACTTACAGCCTGGCGCCTGCGGCCCTGGTGGCGTTACTGGCCGGCTGGCTGAGTCTGGGCCTGGCCCCGCAAGGCGTTGAGCATGTGGCGCGGATTCTTAACCAGCAGAGCGCCATGACTGAGCTGGATACCCTGGTGCCTGGGCGTTTTCAATCGATGAAAAATGGCTCGCGGGTGACCTACACCGAGGAACTGTCCGAAGATCGCGGCTCGCTGGCCGGGGTGTTTATCTCCGAGAAGCAGCTGTCCCGCGAGGGCGACAAGGAGCGTGGTATCTCTGTGCTGGTGGCCGAATCAGGTCGCCAGGAGATTCAGGCCGATGGCAGCCGCTACCTGATTCTGGAAAATGGCTACCGCTATGACGGCAATCCGGGTCAGGCCGATTACCGCGCCATCAAATACGACACTTACGGCGTGCTGCTGCCCAAGCCAGAAGTGGCGGTGGAGGTCACCGACCGCGAGGCGATGCCGACGCGCGAGCTGATTGGCAGCGACAAACCGCGCATGCAGTCCGAGCTGCAGTGGCGCTTGTCGATCCCGGTGCTGGTTTTTGTAGTCACCCTACTGGCGGTGCCGCTGTCGCGAGTCAACCCACGCCAAGGGCGCTTCCTCAAGCTGTTGCCGGCCATTCTGCTTTACATGGCTTACCTGGCGCTGCTGATTGGCGCGCGTGGCGCCTTGGATAAAGAGAAGATCCCCGCGGCACTTGGCTTGTGGTGGGTGCATGGCGTGTTCTTATTGATCGGGCTACTGCTGCTTTATTGGGAGCCGCTGCGTTTGCGCTGGGCGGCTCGTCGTGTGGCACTGGAGGTGGCCCGTGGTTAAGTTGGATCGCTACATCGGCGCACAGGTATTTGTCGCCATCCTTGCCGTGCTGGGCATCATTGTTGGCCTGGCGCTGCTGTTTGCCTTTATCGACGAGTTGGGTGATGTCGAAGACAGCTACAGCCTGCTTGATGCCCTCGGCTATGTACTGCTGACGGCGCCGCGGCGCATCTATGAAATGCTGCCGATGGCGGCGCTGATTGGCTGCCTGATCGGTTTGGGCTCGCTGGCCAGTAACAGCGAACTGACCATCATGCGTGCGGCCGGTGTATCGATCGGACGGATTGTCTGGGCGGTGATGAAGCCGATGCTGGTGCTGATGCTGGTCGGCATACTGATCGGCGAATACCTTGCGCCCTATAGTGAAAATAAGGCCCAGGCCAGTCGAGCCATGGCCCAGGGCGGCGGTGAAGCGCAAAGCTCTAAGCGCGGTCTGTGGCATCGCCAGGGCCAGGAATATGTGCATATCAACGCCGTGCAGCCCAATGGAGTGCTGCTGGGTGTTACTCGCTACCGTTTCGATGAACAGAAACGCATGCAGTCTTCCAGCTTCGCGCGGCGGGCCCAGTACCAGGGCGATCACTGGCAACTGGAAGATGTCGCGACCACGCATTTCCGTGAGCGCAGCAGTGAGGTTATTACGCAGGGCAGCGAGCGCTGGGATGTCGAGTTGACGCCACAGCTGCTCGGCACCGTGGTGCTGTCTCCGGATGCACTGTCGATGACTGGCCTGTGGAATTACATCCATTACCTGGCCGAGCAAGGGCTGAATAACAGCCAGTACTGGCTGTCGTTCTGGACCAAGGTGCTGCAGCCATTGGTAACTGCAGCGCTGGTGCTGATGGCGATTTCCTTTATCTTCGGCCCGCTGCGCTCGGTAACCCTGGGGCAGCGCGTATTTACCGGGGTGCTGGTGGGTTTCGTGTTCAAGATCAGCCAGGACCTACTTGGCCCGTCGAGCCTGGTATTCGGCTTCTCGCCACTGCTGGCGGTGTTGATTCCTGCCGGTATCTGCGCGCTGGCGGGTGTCTGGTTGCTACGCCGCGCGGGTTAATGGGGCGTAAAAAAGCCGGCGTACACACTGCGTGTACGCCGGCTTTTTTACGCGTGGAATTTACTTCTTGTGAATATTCTTCGGCAGCTGAATCACTTGGCTGTCCGAATAGATGTCATGCCAGCTGCGCTTTTGCTTGTCCCAGAGCATCCAGAGAAAGCCCAGGCCAAGCAGCAGCCAGGAACCGATGGCGACCAGAAAGCGCAGCAGTGCCTGCCATAGGCTGATCGCCGTGCCGTCGGCGTTCTGGATGCGCAAGCCCCAGACCTGCATGCCCAGTGTCTGGCCATTGTGGGTCCAGAACTTGGCGAAGAAGCCAAACAGGCTGAGAAACAGCAGGGTCGAGAGTAGAGGATCGCCATCTAGGGCGCCGGCGTCGGACATCTGCTTGAGCTGCGCCTCGCCGTAGAAACCCATCAGGATCAGCTTGTAGATAAAGGTCACGACGATCAGCAGCGCGATGCACAGCAGAAAGTCATAAAACATCGCAGCGAGGCGGCGGATCAGTCCGGCGCTGGGGAATTCACCCTGCGGGCGCAGCAGGTGTTTCGGCATGGTCGGCTCTTTACTCAATCGGCTGGCGGAATGGCGGCAACAATACGGCATTCATAGGAATGGCCGGCCATAAAAAAATGACCGGGAGTCATGTTTAACGTCGCGCAGCGACGGTCCAAAGGGTGCCCGCCATTGATGGCAGGGCATAAAAAATGATCGGGAGTCATTTTTAACGTCGCGTAGCGACGGCCCGAAGGGTGGCCGCTATGGATGGCAGGGCATAAAAAACCCCTGATGTTGCCATCAGGGGTTCTTCAGTACGGCAGGATTACTCCTGAATTTGTACTTCGTCAGCCTGCATGCCTTTCTGGCCTTGCACAGCGATAAAGCTGACTTTCTGGCCTTCTTTCAGGCTCTTGAAGCCGTTGCTTTGGATCGCGCGGAAGTGCACGAACAGATCCGGACCGCTTTCAGGAGTGATAAAACCAAAACCTTTCTCATCGTTAAACCACTTAACGGTACCGCTCTGACGATTCGACATGTTGTATTTCCTTGAACCTGGAGTTGATGACAGCCGCTACTCGACATGAGGGGCTGAATACTGGTTGCAAGGCGGTGTGCGACGGTCGAGCGGGATGTAGCGGATCTAGATGATCTACTGCATCAGGTCACGATTTTCGGCGACCCATGCAAACACAGTGGGAAAACTTTACGCCAACTTCCAGGCAAATGCCAAGCCCCTGCAGGGCATGCAGTTGTTGGGCTGCAGGTGTTTTGTGCGCTTCTTCGAAAAGGCCCTTTGCGGGAGTGGGGCGTACTGGGAAGGGCGATATCGGCTCGCTTTCCTGGCTGCCAGCGACTTTATTGCAGGCAATAAAAAAGGCCTTGATGATCAAGGCCTTTCTTCGAATCTATGGTGCCCCGGGGGAGACTCGAACTCCCACTTCTTTCGAAAACGGATTTTGAATCCGCCGCGTCTACCGGTTCCGCCACCGGGGCACAATGGCGGCGCAGTATAGGGATGGTGTTGGGGTTGGTCAATCCACTTGCGTGGTCAGAATGCATGATTTCCGGTAAGCTTTGCCGCCCTGCTAGACGACCCCCTTCCGACCATGCGCGTTGCCGACTTCAATTTCGAGCTGCCAGACGCTCTGATTGCCCGCCACCCTCTTGCCGAACGTCGTGCCAGCCGTTTGCTGGTGCTCGATGGGCCAACGGGTGAGCTGGCTCATAAACAGTTCAGTGATCTGCTGGATTACCTGCGCCCTGGCGATCTGATGGTGTTCAACAACACCCGGGTGATCCCTGCGCGGCTGTTCGGCCAGAAGGCTTCGGGCGGCAAGCTGGAGATTCTGGTCGAGCGCGTGTTGGACGCTCATCGCGTACTGGCCCATGTGCGTTCGAGCAAGTCGCCGAAGCCGGGTTCGAGCATCCTGATTGACGGTGGTGGCGAGGCCGAGATGGTTGCTCGTCACGATGCGCTGTTCGAGCTGCGCTTTAGCGAAGAAGTACTGCCGCTGCTGGAGCGGGTCGGGCATATGCCGTTACCGCCTTATATCGATCGGCCGGATGAGCAGGCCGACCGCGAGCGCTATCAGACGGTGTATGCCGACCGCGCCGGCGCTGTGGCGGCGCCGACCGCCGGGCTGCATTTTGATCAGCAGCTGCTTGCGGCGATTGCCGAGAAGGGCGTTGAGCGGGCGTTCGTCACCCTGCACGTCGGTGCGGGCACTTTTCAGCCGGTGCGGGTCGAGCGCATCGAAGACCACCATATGCACAGCGAGTGGCTGGAGGTCAGTCAGGATGTGGTCGACGCCGTGGCCGCCTGTCGTGCGCGTGGCGGTCGGGTGATTGCCGTCGGCACCACCAGCGTGCGTTCGCTGGAAAGCGCGGCGCGTGATGGCGTGCTCAAAGCGTTCAGCGGCGACACCGATATCTTTATCTACCCCGGCCGGCCGCTGCATGTGGTCGATGCGCTGGTGACCAATTTCCATTTGCCCGAATCGACCCTGCTGATGCTGGTGTCGGCGTTTGCCGGTTACCCGGAAACCATGGCGGCCTACCAGGCGGCAATTGCCGGGAATTATCGTTTTTTCAGTTACGGTGATGCCATGTTCATCACCCGCAACCCCGCACCGCGCGGGCCAGAGGAACAGCTATGACGCGCACGTGCCGCATGTCTTTCGAATTGTTGGCGACCGAGGGCAAGGCGCGCCGTGGTCGGCTGACCTTCCCCCGTGGCGTGGTAGAAACCCCGGCGTTTATGCCGGTGGGCACCTATGGCACGGTCAAGGGCATGCTGCCGCGTGATATCGAAGCGATAGGCGCGCAGATCATCCTCGGCAACACCTTCCACCTGTGGCTGCGTCCCGGCACCGAAGTGATCAAGAAGCACGGCGACCTGCATGACTTTATGCAGTGGCAGGGGCCGATCCTTACCGACTCCGGCGGCTTCCAGGTGTTCAGCCTCGGCGCCATGCGCAAGATCAAGGAGGAGGGCGTGTACTTCGCCTCGCCGGTCGATGGCGCCAAGGTGTTTATGGGACCGGAAGAGTCGATGCAGGTGCAGCGTGACCTGGGCTCGGACATCGTGATGATTTTCGACGAATGCACGCCGTATCCGGCCGAGTTCGATGTGGCCAAACGCTCGATGGAGTTGTCGCTGCGCTGGGCCAAGCGCTCGAAAGAGGCTCATGGCGAAAGCACGGCGGCGCTGTTCGGCATCGTCCAAGGCGGTATGCATGAGGAATTGCGCAAAGTCTCTCTGGATGGGCTGGAGCAGATCGGCTTTGACGGTTATGCCATTGGCGGTCTGTCCGTCGGCGAGCCGAAAGACGAAATGATCAAGGTGCTGGATTACCTGCCAGCGCAACTGCCGGCTGATAAGCCGCGCTACCTGATGGGCGTGGGCAAACCGGAAGACCTGGTCGAAGGCGTGCGCCGTGGTGTGGACATGTTTGACTGCGTGATGCCGACCCGCAACGCGCGCAACGGCCACCTGTTTGTCGACACTGGCGTGCTGAAAATCCGCAATGCCTTCCATAAACACGACGATTCGCCGCTGGACTCGACGTGCGACTGTTACACCTGCAAACATTTCTCGCGCGCCTATCTGCACCATCTGGATAAATGTGGCGAAATGCTCGGTAGCATGCTCAATACAATCCACAACTTACGGCACTATCAGGTGCTTATGGCTGGTTTGCGCGAGGCTATTCAACAGGGTACATTGGCCGCCTTTGTCGATGCCTTCTATGCCAAACGCGGGCTGCCAACGCCGCCTCTGGATTGATTCCCAACTTTTTAAAGACCCTTGCAACAGGAGTGTTACATGAGCTTTTTTATCCCCGCTGCTTTCGCTGAAGGCGCCGCACCGGCTGCCGGTCCTGCTGGTAGTGGCTTTGAATGGGTATTTCTGGTCGGCTTTCTGGTCATCTTCTATCTGATGATCTGGCGTCCACAGGCCAAGCGTGCCAAAGAGCACAAAGGTCTGATCAGCGGCCTGCAGAAAGGTGATGAAGTGGTAACCAGCGGCGGTATCGCTGGCAAGGTGACGAAGGTTTCCGATGACTTCGTGGTAATCGAAGTGTCCGACACCGTTGAGCTGAAGATTCAGAAAGTGGCGATTGCCGCCTCGCTGCCTAAGGGCACGCTGAAAGCGATCTAAGCAACACACCTTTACCATTCGACGGGGCGCTTAATGCGCCCCGCGTCATAACGGGCGGCGTCATGCTCAACAAATTTCCCCTCTGGAAGTACCTGCTGATTCTGGCTGTGCTGGCAATCGGCTTCCTTTATTCCGCGCCCAATCTGTACCCGGATGATCCGGCGATCCAGATCAGTGGCAACAGCTCCGCCATGCGCGTCGAGCAGGCCGACCTGGACCGCGCCAGCCGCGCGCTGGAAGCGGCCGGTATCAGCGTAAAAGCTGTCAGCCTGGCCAATCAGGGCCGTGCCGGCTTGCTGCGTTTGAACAGCGCTGAAGACCAGCTGCCAGCCAAAGAACTGGTGCGCAAGGCCTTGAGCGATGAGTTCGTAGTCGCCCTCAACCTGGCGCAAACCACGCCAGACTGGCTGCGTAACCTGGGCGGCAGCCCGATGAAGCTGGGCCTGGACTTGTCTGGTGGTGTGCACTTCCTGATGGAAGTGGACATGGACAAAGCCCTGGATGCGCGTCGCAAGGTTTACGAAGGCGAGGTCAAGAGCCTGCTGCGTAAAGAGCGCGTGCGTTATCGCAGCCTGCCTGAGCTTAATGGCGCGATTCAGCTGGGCTTTACCGATGAAGCCGCGCTGGAGAAGGCTGAGCGCCTGATTCGCAAGGATTTCAACGATTTCGATATGACCACCGTGCAGCGCAGTGAGCTGCAGGTGCTGCGTCTGACGCTGACTCAGGCCAAGCTGGTCGAGATTCGCGAATACTCGATCAAGCAGAACCTGACAACCGTGCGTAACCGGGTCAACGAGCTGGGTGTGGCCGAGCCGCTGGTCCAGCGTCAGGGCGCCAACCGCATCGTGGTTGAGCTGCCGGGCGTGCAGGACACCGCCGAGGCCAAGCGTATTCTCGGCAAGACCGCCAACCTGGAGTTCCGTCTGGCCGCTGAGCCGGATGCCGCTAAGGCTGCGACTGAAAGCTTCGAGTTCCGTCAGGAAGGTCGTCCGCCGGCGCAGCTGGAGCGTGATCTGATCATCACCGGTGACCAGGTCACCGATGCCCAGGCCAGTTTCGATGAGAACGGCAGCCCGCAGGTGAACATCCGTCTGGATGGTCGCGGCGGTGACCTGATGAACCGCGCGACCCGCAACAATGTCGGGCGCAGCATGGCGGTGATCTTTATCGAGCAGAAGCCGGTAACCCGCTACGTACGCCAGGTGGTTGATGGCGTCGAGAAGGAAGTCGAGCTGCAGACCTTCGTCGAAGAGAAGAAGATCATCAGCCTGGCCACCATCCAGTCGCCGCTGGGTAGCCAGTTCCGCATCACCGGCCTGGATGGCCAGGGTGAGTCGTCCGAGCTGGCTCTGCTGCTGCGTGCTGGTGGTCTGGCAGCGCCGATGTACTTCGCGGAAGAGCGCACCATCGGCCCGAGCCTGGGTGCTGACAACATTGCCAAGGGCATCAATGCCTCGCTGTGGGCGATGCTGTTTGTTTCGCTGTTTATCATCGCCATCTATCGCGCCTTTGGTGTGCTGGCGACCATTGCCCTGGGTCTGAACATGGTGCTGCTGCTGGCGCTGATGTCGCTGCTCAGTGCCACGCTGACCCTGCCGGGTATCGCCGGTATCGTGTTGACCATGGGTATGGCGGTGGACGCCAACGTGCTGATCTTCTCGCGTATTCGTGAAGAGATTGCCAATGGCATGTCGATCCAGCGCGCCATCCATGAGGGTTTTGATCGGGCTTACTCGGCGATTGTCGACGCCAACCTGACCACCCTGCTGGTCGGCGGCATCCTGTTCGCCATGGGCACCGGGCCGGTCAAAGGCTTCGCCGTGACGCTGTCGCTGGGTATTCTCACCTCGATGTTTACCGCCATTCTGGTGACGCGTTGCATGGTCAACCTGACTTGCGGCGGGCGTGACTTCAAGAAGTTGTGGATTTAAGGGGCTGTTATGAATCGTACGATCAACTTCATGGGGGTGCGCAATATTGCGTTCGCCTTCACCGTGCTGCTGACGCTGTTGGCCCTGGGTAGCCTGTTTACCAAGGGCCTGAACCTGGGCCTGGATTTCACGGGTGGTACGCAGATCGAGCTGAGCTACGAGCAGCCGGCGGATCTCAGCAATATCCGTGCGCAACTGGCCGGTGCCGGCTATGCCGACGCCGTGGTGCAGAGCTTTGGTGCGACCACCGATGTGGTGGTGCGCATGCAGGGCGATGATCCTGAGTTGGGCAATAAAGTAGCTGCTGCGCTACGTCAGGCGGGCGAGCAGCTTGAGGTGAAAAAGGTCGAGTTCGTCGGCCCGCAGGTGGGTGAAGAGCTGCGTGATCAGGGTGGGCTGGGTCTGTTGCTGGCGCTGGGTGGGGTGATGCTCTACCTGGCCTTCCGCTTCCAGTGGAAGTTCGGCGTGGGCGCGATTGTCTCGTTGATCCACGACGTGATTGTCACCCTCGGCATCCTTTCGTTCTTCCAGATCACTTTTGACTTGACCGTGATGGCGGCTTTGCTGGCGATCATTGGCTACTCGCTGAACGACACTATTGTGGTATTCGACCGGGTGCGTGAGAACTTCCGTGTGCTGCGCAAGGCGACGTTGATCGACAACATCAACATATCCACCACGCAGACCCTGCTGCGTACCATGGCGACCTCGCTTTCCACCTTGTTGGCGATTGGCGCATTGCTGTTGTTCGCCGGTGACAACCTGTTCGCCTTTTCGGTAGCGCTGTTTGTTGGTGTGGCGGCGGGTACTTACTCGTCGATCTATATCGCCAACGTGGTGCTGGTGTGGCTCGATCTGACGGTCGATGACCTGATTCCGCCGGTGGTGGAAGAAGAGGTCGATGAGCGCCCCTGAATCTGTGCGTTTTATCGCAAATGGTTGAATGAACCGGGCACGTGTTGAACTTGCCCGGTTTTTTTATGCTCCAAGGCAGGGAGTAAGGTGCGTTGAGCGCTAAGCAGCGGTTTCAAGGAGGCATGTATGAATAAGTCGATGTTGGTAGGCGCGGTACTGGGTGCGGTGGGCGTGACAGCGGGTGGGGCAGTGGCCACTTACAGCATCGTCAGTGCGCCGAAATATGCCGAAGTACTGGCTGTTAAGCCAATCAAGCAAACCATCAAGACCCCGCGCGAAGTCTGTAAGGACGTGGCGGTCACCCGTCAGGCGCCGGTCAAGGATGAGCACCAGATAGCCGGTACGGCGATTGGTGCGGTGGTGGGTGGCTTGCTGGGTAATCAGGTGGGTGGCGGCAACGGCAAGAAGCTGGCGACAGTCGCCGGTGCGGTTGGCGGCGGCTATGCCGGCAACAAGGCGCAGGAGCATTTGCAGAGTCGTGATACCTACACCACTACCGAAACCCGTTGCAGCACGGTGACCGATACCAGCGAGAAGCTGGTGGGCTATGACGTGAAGTACGAGCTGGACGGCAAGGTGAGCCAGGTGCGTATGGCCAGTGATCCGGGTCGGCAGATTCCGGTCAAGGATGGTCAGCTGGTATTGGTTGACCAGGCCAACTGATCGCAAGATTTCAACTACAAAAAAGCGCCCCGTGGGGCGCTTTTTTATTGCGGCTTGATCAGCGCTTCAAGGAGGCTGACAGGTGCGGCTGAATGGCCGTGAGCACGGCTTTGAAGCACTTGGTGTTACCGGCTACGATCTGGCCTTTTTCCAGGAAGTCGTGGCCGCCGCTGAAGTCGCTGACCAGGCCGCCTGCTTCCTGAATCAGCAGTGCGCCAGCGGCCATGTCCCACTCGGACAGGCCGAATTCCCAGAAGGCATCAAAGCGACCGGCGGCCACGTAGGCCAGATCCAGGCTCGCTGCACCTGCGCGGCGTACGCCAGCAGTTTGGCCGACCAGGCTGCGGAACATGCCGATGTAGTTTTCCAGGTTTTCCATCTGGCTGTCGCGGAACGGGAAGCCGGTGCCGAGCAGCGCGCCTTCCAGGCTCTTGCGATTGCCAACGCGCAGGCGGCGGCCGTTGAGGGCGGCGCCACGGCCACGGCTGGCGGTGAATTCTTCCTGGCGTACCGGGTCGATGATCACCGCGTGTTCAAGGCGACCACGGTATTTGCAGGCAATGCTCACAGCGTAATGCGGGATACCGCGGATAAAGTTGGTGGTGCCGTCCAGTGGATCGATGATCCACAGGTAATCGGCGCCGTCGCCGCTGCCTTCGCTGAGGCCGCTTTCCTCACCGAGGATGCCGTGGTTCGGGAAGGCTTTGCGCAGGGCCTGAATGATCAGCTGCTCGGCGGAGCGATCAACTTCAGTTACGTAGTCCTTGGCTTCTTTCTCGTCGACCGAGATGACGTCCAAGCGTTCGGTCGAGCGGAAGATCATTTCGCCGGCGCTACGGGCTGCGCGCAGCGCGATATTCAGCATGGGCTGCATGGATGTTCACCTGGGTCGTTAAAGAAAGCCGGCCATTCTAGCAGAAAAGCCCGGCGGTTGAAGTGCAACCTGCGCCTTGCGTGGCGCAAGCCGGGTGGCTTCTGTAAGATTTGCCCCTCTAAGCCTTGTCTGTGAGCGTTTGCGTTGCTGGAAAATATTCGCGTTGTGTTGGTCGGTACCAGTCATCCGGGCAATATCGGTGGCGCGGCGCGGGCCATGAAAAACATGGGGTTGTCGCAGTTGGTGCTGGTTGATCCGCGAGATTTCCCGAGTGAAGAGGCGGTGGCTAGAGCGTCTGGGGCTACTGATATTCTCGATGCGGCGCAGGTAGTCGGCACGCTTGAAGAGGCGCTGGTCGGTTGCCGCCTGGTGCTGGGCACCAGTGCGCGGGATCGGCACATTCCCTGGCCGATGCTGGATCCACGCGAGTGTGGTGTTGCCGCGTGCGAGCAGGCGCAGCAAGGTGCGCAGGTAGCGTTGGTGTTTGGTCGTGAATATGCCGGCCTGACCAATGAGGAGCTGCAGCGCTGTCATTATCATGTGCACATTCCCTCTGATCCGGCGTTCAGCTCGTTGAATCTGGCGGCGGCAGTACAGGTGCTGGCTTACGAGGTGCGCATGGCTTGGCTGGCCGCAGAGGGGCAGCCGGTCAAGCAGCCTGCGGTCGTCGATCCGGATGAAGAGCCGGTTGCTGCGGATGAGCTGGAATCGTTTTATCGTCATTTGGAGCAGGCGCTGATTGAGATCAGGTTTCTTGATCCGGCCAAGCCGCGGCATTTGATGAGTCGCTTGCGCCGCTTGTATGGGCGCAGTGCGGTGAGCAAGCTGGAAATGAATATCTTGCGCGGTATCTTGACGGAAACCATCAAGGCGGCGCGTGGCGAGCACCCTAGGCAGGAGAAGGCAGATGTTTGAGCGCATGCAAGAGGATATCCAAAGCGTATTTCATCGCGACCCGGCGGCGCGTAATGCCTTTGAGGTGGTCACTTGCTATCCGGGGTTGCATGCGGTCTGGCTGCATCGCGTGGCGCATGCGCTGTGGGGCAGTGGCTGGAAGTGGCTGGCGCGTGTGGTGTCGAACTTTGGGCGCTGGATGACCGGCATCGAAATCCATCCGGGCGCGAAGATCGGTCGACGCTTCTTTATCGACCACGGTATGGGCATCGTCATTGGTGAAACCGCCGAGATCGGTAATGACGTCACCCTTTATCAGGGGGTGACCCTGGGCGGCACCAGCTGGAACAAGGGCAAGCGCCATCCAACGCTGGAAGATGGTGTGGTGGTCGGTGCTGGGGCCAAGGTGCTGGGGCCGTTCACGGTCGGCGCGGGCGCCAAGATCGGCTCCAATGCCGTGGTGACCAAGGAAGTGCCGGCGGGTGCCACGGCGGTCGGGATTCCAGGGCGGATCATCGTCAAAACCGACGATGAGCAGGAAGCCAAGCGCCAGGCGATTGCTGAGAAGCTCGGTTTCGATGCCTACGGCGTAAGTCAGGACATGCCGGACCCGGTGGCACGCGCCATTGGTCAGTTGCTCGATCACCTGCATGCGGTGGATGGGCGCCTGGAAGGCATGTGCGGCGCGCTCAAATCGCTGGGCAGCGATTACTGCGCCAAGGATTTGCCGCAACTGCGTGACGAGGACTTTGCCGGCGTGGTCAAAGACGCAGGCAAGCCTGCGGCTTGATGGTGTGGGCGCGCGCATTTTGCTATGCTGCGCGCCCTCCATTCTGGCTAATCCCGACTAAAGCGCTAGGTCTTATAGTTGACTTAAATGCTCGGGAATTGCATACTCGCGGCATATTGCGATCACGCGGTAATCCCTTATGCGACTAACCACCAAAGGCCGTTACGCCGTCACCGCCATGCTTGATCTGGCGCTGCACGCTCAACGTGGGCCGGTGTCTTTGGCTGATATCTCCGAGCGGCAGGGCATTTCCCTTTCCTATCTGGAGCAGCTGTTTGCCAAGTTGCGTCGCGGCAATCTGGTCTCCAGTGTGCGCGGCCCGGGCGGTGGTTATCAGCTGTCGCGTGATATGCAGGGCATTCAGGTGGCTGAGGTGATCGACGCAGTCAATGAGTCGGTCGATGCCACGCGCTGCCAGGGGCAGGGCGATTGCCATGCGGGTGATACCTGTCTGACCCACCATTTGTGGTGTGACCTCAGCCAGCAGATACACGAATTTCTAAGTGGCATCAGTCTCGCTGACTTGGTGACCCGTCGTGAAGTGCAGGAAGTTGCCCAGCGCCAGGATCAGCGCCGCTGCAATGGCAGGACGCCATACCTGGATAAGATCGAAACGTCCGCCGTCGATTGAGCGCAAAGCGCTGGCTAGCTGGCCTGATACCTGATTAGGAGAAAATTGATGAAGTTGCCGATTTACCTCGATTATTCCGCCACCACGCCGGTTGATCCGCGTGTTGCGCAAAAAATGAGCGAATGCTTGCTGGTCGACGGCAACTTTGGCAACCCGGCGTCGCGCTCCCACGTGTTCGGCTGGAAGGCTGAAGAAGCCGTAGAAAACGCTCGCCGCCAGGTGGCCGAGTTGGTCAATGCCGACCCGCGTGAGATTGTCTGGACCTCCGGTGCTACCGAATCCAACAACCTGGCGATCAAAGGCATCGCCGATTTCTACAAGAGCAAAGGCAAGCACCTGATCACCTCGAAGATCGAGCACAAAGCGGTGCTGGATACCATGCGCCAGCTTGAGCGCGAAGGCTTCGAAGTGACCTACATCGAGCCTGGCGAAGATGGCCTGGTTACCCCGGCCATGATCGAGGCGGCGCTGCGTGAGGACACCATTCTGGTGTCGGTCATGCACGTGAATAACGAAATCGGCACCATTAACGACATCGCGGCAATCGGCGAGCTGACCCGCTCGCGCGGCGTGTTCTTGCATGTTGATGCGGCGCAGTCCACCGGCAAGGTGGCGATTGATCTGGAGTCGCTCAAGGTCGATCTTATGTCCTTCTCTGCGCACAAGACCTATGGCCCGAAAGGCGTTGGTGCGTTGTTCGTACGCCGTAAGCCGCGTGTGCGTCTGGAAGCCCAGACCCATGGCGGTGGCCATGAGCGCGGCATGCGTTCCGGTACCCTGGCGACCCACCAGTGCGTGGGTATGGGTGAGGCCTTCCGTATTGCCAAGGAAGAAATGACCCAGGAAAACCAGCGCATCCTGGCCCTGCGTGAGCGTTTCTTCAAACAGGTCGACGGCCTGGAAGAGCTGTACATCAACGGCAGCATGAGCGCCCGTGTACCGCACAACCTCAACCTCAGCTTCAACTACGTTGAGGGTGAGTCGCTGATCATGGCGCTCAAGGATCTGGCGGTTTCGTCCGGTTCGGCCTGTACCTCGGCCTCCTTGGAGCCTTCCTACGTATTGCGCGCCCTGGGCCGCAATGACGAGCTGGCACACAGCTCCATTCGCTTTACCTTCGGCCGCTTCACCACTGATGAAGAAGTCGATTACGCCGCGCAGAAGGTTTGCGAGGCGGTCACCAAGCTGCGCGAATTGTCGCCGCTGTGGGATATGTACAAAGACGGTGTCGACATCTCCAAGATCGAGTGGGCGGCGCACTAAGTAGTCGCCAAGCAAGAGCGGCTCTCTGATGAGGAAGGAATACCAGCATGGCTTACAGTGAAAAGGTCATTGACCATTACGAAAACCCGCGCAACGTCGGCAAGATGGACGCGGAAGACCCGGACGTCGGCACCGGCATGGTCGGCGCGCCGGCCTGCGGTGACGTGATGCGTCTGCAGATCAAGGTCAACGAGCAGGGCGTGATTGAAGACGCCAAGTTCAAGACCTACGGTTGCGGTTCGGCAATTGCCTCCAGCTCCCTCGCTACCGAGTGGATGAAGGGCAAGACCCTGGACGAAGCAGAAACCATCAAGAACACCCAGCTGGCCGAGGAATTGGCTCTGCCGCCGGTGAAAATTCACTGCTCGGTACTCGCCGAAGACGCCATCAAGGCTGCTGTGCGCGATTACAAGCAGAAGAAAGGCTTGCTCTAAGGAGGTTTGTCGATGGCTATCAGCATGACCGAAGCTGCCGCTCAGCACGTGCGTCGCTCTCTTGAGGGGCGCGGCAAGGGCGAGGGTATTCGCCTGGGTGTGCGCACCACGGGTTGTTCCGGCTTGGCCTATGTGCTGGAGTTTGTCGATGAGGCCGCCAGCGAAGATCAGGTGTTCGAGAACCATGGCGTCAAGGTGATCATCGATCCCAAGAGCCTGGTCTACCTCGACGGCACCGAGCTCGACTTCGTCAAAGAAGGGTTGAACGAAGGCTTCAAGTTCAACAACCCGAACGTGCGCGGCGAATGTGGCTGCGGCGAAAGCTTCAATATCTGAGGCGCGTGTGGGCAGTCCTTGTCACTTTGCTTTATTTGATCTGCAACCGGGTTTCCGCCTGGATCTTGACCAGCTAGCCGTGCGTTATCGCGAGCTGGCGCGCAATGTTCATCCGGACCGCTTTGCCGATGCTTCCGAGCGTGATCAGCGTTTGGCTCTCGAGCAGTCCGCCAGTCTCAACGAGGCTTACAGCACGCTCAAGAGTGCGCCGCAGCGCGCCCGCTATTTGCTGGCGCTGCGCGGCCCTGAGCTGCCGTTGGAAGTGACGGTGCAGGACCCGGATTTCCTGCTGCAGCAGATGCAGCTGCGCGAAGAGCTGGAAGATCTGCATGACAGTGCAGACCTGGCCGGTGTGGCGCAATTCAAGCGGCGTTTGAAAGTGGCTCAGGACGAGCTCAACGAAAGTTTTGCCGTTTGTTGGGATGATGCCTCGCGACGCGAAGAGGCCGAGCGCCTGATGCGTCGCATGCAGTTTCTCGACAAGCTCTCTCACGAGGTTCGCCAGCTGGAAGAGCGCCTCGACGATTAACGCCGGTGCGCCTGTGGGCGCGCCTGATAGCTTAAGCACTGATTAATCATGGCCTTACTGCAGATCGCTGAGCCCGGACAAAGCCCCCAGCCACACCAGCGTCGCCTGGCGGTGGGGATTGATCTGGGTACCACCAATTCGCTGGTCGCCGCCGTGCGTAGCGGCCTTTCCGCGCCGCTGGCCGATGCGGCAGGGCAGGTTATTCTGCCGTCCGCGGTGCGCTATCACGCGGATCGGGTCGAGGTGGGTGAGGTCGCCAAGGCGGCCGCATCGGCCGATCCGCTAAATACCGTGCTGTCGGTCAAGCGCCTGATGGGGCGCGGTTTGGCCGACGTCAAACAGCTCGGCGAGCAGCTGCCATACCGTTTTGTTGGCGGCGAATCGCATATGCCGTTTATCGAAACGGTGCAGGGGCCGAAAAGCCCGGTTGAAGTTTCCGCCGACATTCTCAAAGTGTTGCGTCAGCGCGCTGAGGCGACCCTCGGTGGTGAGCTGGTGGGTGCGGTGATCACTGTGCCGGCGTATTTCGATGATTCGCAGCGCCAGGCTACCAAGGACGCTGCGCGTCTGGCCGGCTTGAATGTGCTGCGCCTGCTCAATGAGCCGACCGCCGCTGCCGTGGCCTATGGCCTGGATCAGCACGCCGAGGGTGTGGTCGCCATTTATGACCTGGGCGGCGGCACCTTTGATATTTCCGTGCTGCGCCTGACCGGCGGCGTGTTTGAAGTGCTGGCTACGGGCGGCGACAGTGCGCTGGGCGGTGATGACTTCGATCACGCGATTGCTGGTTGGATTGTGCAGCAAGCTGGGATTTCCTCTGATCTCGATCCAACACAGCAGCGTCTGTTGTTGGAAGCGGCCTGCGCCGCTAAAGAGGCGCTGACCGATAGCGCCACGGCAAGCCTCAGCTATGCCGGCTGGGCGGGGCAATTGAGTCGCGAGCAGTTTGATGCGCTGATCGAACCCATGCTGGCGCGCAGCCTCAAGGCCTGTCGCCGTGCGGTGCGTGATGCCGGCATTGAGCTGGAAGAAGTTGAAGCCGTGGTTATGGTTGGCGGCTCCACCCGTGTGCCGCGCGTGCGTCAGGCGGTCGCCGAGTTGTTCGCCCGTGAGCCGTTGACTGATATCGACCCTGATCAGGTGGTGGCCATCGGTGCGGCGATTCAGGCCGATGCCCTGGCGGGCAACAAGCGCGGTGATGGCGAAGAATTGCTGCTGCTGGATGTGATTCCCCTGTCGCTCGGTCTGGAAACCATGGGCGGGCTGATGGAGAAGGTTATTCCGCGCAATACCACCATCCCCGTGGCTCGCGCCCAGGACTTCACCACCTATAAAGATGGCCAGGCGGCCATGATGGTGCATGTGCTGCAGGGTGAGCGCGAGCTGATCAGTGATTGCCGCTCGTTGGCGCGCTTTGAATTGCGTGGTATTCCGCCAATGGTCGCCGGTGCGGCGAAGATTCGCGTGACCTTCCAGGTCGATGCCGACGGTCTGCTTAGTGTCGCTGCACGTGAGCTGGCTTCGGGCGTCGAGGCGAGTATCCAGGTCAAGCCGTCCTATGGGCTGACCGATGGTGAAATCGCCCGCATGCTGCAGGATTCCTTCAAGAATGCCGGCGATGACAAGGTTGCTCGTGTGCTGCGCGAGCAGCAGGTCGACGCCCAGCGTCTGCTGGAAGCCGTCGAAGCCGCATTGCTGGCCGATGGCGAGCGCTTGCTGGATGCCGATGAGCGCCTGGCAATCGACGCGCAGATAGAGCTGTTGCGTGACTTGATGGCGGGCAGTGATGGCTTGGCGATTGAGCAGCAAACCAAACGTTTGACCCAGGTGACTGACGCTTTTGCCGCGCGTCGTCTGGATGCCACGGTCAAGGCCGCACTGGCCGGCCGTAGTCTTGATGAGATTGAGGAATAAGCATGCCGCAGATCATTTTTCTGCCTCACGCGGTGCTGTGTCCGGAAGGTCTGGTGGTCGAGGTCGCGCCGGGTACCTCGGTGCTTGAAGTGGCGCATGAGCACCATATCGAGATCGAAAGCGCCTGCGGCGGTGTCTGCGCCTGCACCACCTGTCACTGCATTATTCGTGAGGGCTTCGACTCGCTGGCTGAGGCTGACGAGTTGGAAGAAGACATGCTCGACAAGGCTTGGGGGTTGGAGGCGCAATCGCGTTTGTCCTGCCAGGCTATTGTCGGTGATGAAGACCTGACCGTGGAAATTCCCAAGTACTCACTCAACCACGCCGCCGAAGCGCCGCACTGATTCAAGGAGCTGTTATGAGTCTGAAGTGGGTTGATGTTCTGGAAATCGCCATTCAGCTGGCTGAGTCCAAGCCTGAGGTGGACCCTCGCTACGTGAATTTTGTTGATCTGCATAAGTGGATTCTGGCGTTGCCGGAGTTCAGTGACGATCCACAGCGCGGCGGCGAGAAAGTGCTTGAAGCCATTCAAGCGGCCTGGATCGAAGAGGCGGACTAATCGGCCTTTTGGCCTGGCCTACGCATTTAACCGGAACCCGCGTATAATTCGCGGGTTTAATTTTTCGCTTTAATCACTGTTTCTGGAGTTTCACATGGCTGTTCAACGCACTTTCTCCATCATCAAGCCTGATGCCGTTGCCAAGAATGTTATTGGCGAGATCACCAGCCGCTTCGAAAAAGCCGGCCTGCGCGTCGTTGCTTCGAAAATGGTTCAACTGTCCGAGCGTGAAGCGGCTGGCTTCTACGCTGAGCACAGCGAGCGCGGCTTCTTCAAGGACCTGGTTGCTTTCATGACCTCGGGTCCAGTTATCGTTCAGGTTCTGGAAGGCGAAAACGCTGTTCTTGCTAACCGTGATCTGATGGGCGCTACCAACCCTAAAGAAGCTGCTGCCGGCACCATTCGTGCTGATTTCGCCGTTTCCATCGACGAGAACGCGGTTCACGGTTCCGATTCGGAAGCCTCTGCTGCCCGTGAAATCGCTTACTTCTTCGCTTCCACCGAAGTTTGCGCACGTATTCGCTAAGCGAATCGGGTGAGGGTGAAGCCATGACTGAAGCTACCGGTAAAATCAATCTGCTGGGTCTGACCCAGGCAGAGATGGAGCAATTCTTCGAAAGCATCGGGGAAAAGCGTTTCCGTGCCGGTCAGATGATGAAATGGATTCACCACTTTGGCGTCGATGATTTCGATGCCATGAGTAACGTCAGCAAGGCCTTGCGCGAAAAGCTCAAGGCCTGTGCTGAAATCCGCGGCCCGGAAGTGGTCAGCGAAGATATTTCCACTGATGGCACGCGCAAGTGGGTAGTGCGGGTGGCGTCAGGCAGTTGCGTAGAAACCGTGTATATCCCCCAGGGCACGCGTGGCACCTTGTGTGTGTCGTCGCAGGCCGGCTGTGCGCTGGATTGCAGTTTCTGCTCGACTGGCAAGCAAGGTTTCAACAGCGATCTAAGCGCCGCCGAAGTGATCGGCCAGGTGTGGATCGCCAACAAGTCGTTCGGCAGCGTGCCGGCGAAGGTCGACCGTGCCATCACCAACGTGGTGATGATGGGTATGGGCGAGCCGTTGCTGAACTTCGACAACGTAGTCGCCGCCATGAAGATCATGATGGACGACCTCGGCTACGGCATATCCAAACGCAAGGTGACGTTGTCCACCTCCGGCGTGGTGCCGATGATCGACAAGCTCGGCGAAGTGATTGATGTGTCCCTGGCGCTGTCGCTGCATGCGCCGAACGATGCGCTGCGCAATCAGCTGGTGCCGATCAACAAGAAGTACCCGCTGGAAATGCTGCTGGCGGCTTGTAAGCGTTATGTCTCGCGCCTGGGCGAGAAACGCGTGCTTACAATCGAATACACCCTGCTCAAGGATGTAAACGATAAGACCGAGCACGCTGAGGAAATGATCGCACTTCTCAAAGATGTGCCTTGCAAGATCAATCTGATTCCGTTTAATCCCTTCCCCCACTCCGGGTACGAGCGGCCGAGCAATAATGCTATTCGCCGTTTTCAGGACCTGCTGCACAAAGCCGGGCACAATGTCACCGTACGCACCACGCGGGGCGAGGACATTGACGCGGCTTGTGGCCAGTTGGTCGGCCAGGTTATAGACCGTACCCGCCGTAGTGAACGCTATATTGCTGTGCGTGAATTGAGTAGCGAGGCCGAAACGCCGAGTTCCGCCGCCAATCGAACCTGAGGGGAGGATACCCATGACCTTGCGTCCCGCGTTATTGCTGTTGGCCGCCAGTCTGTTAGCCGGTTGCGTTACCACCGGTAATGTCGATCCGATGAAAACCGGCAAGGGCCGAGAAGAAGCGCGCGACGCTTATATACAGCTGGGCATTGGTTATCTGCAGCAGGGAGATACTGAGCGGGCCAAAGTACCGCTTAAAAAAGCACTTGATCTTGATGCTTCCAATCCAGACGTTCATGCGATTCTTGGCGTCGTTTTCCAAACTGAAATGGAGCCGAAGCTTGCGGATATGCACTATCTCAAAGCCATTTCATTGCGCAAAGGGGATGCACGTCTGTTGAATAACTATGGAGGCTTCCTGTTTGAACAGAAGCGTTATCCAGAGGCCCTAGAGGTCTATCTGCAAGCCTCGCAGGACACCTTGTACCCAGAGCGGTCACGGGTTTTTGAAAACCTCGGCTTGACTTCGCTGCAACTTAAGCAGCGAGAGCAGGCCAAGGTCTATTTTGAGCGCTCGCTGCGCTTAAATAGCCGACAACCGCGTGCGCTGATGGAAATGGCACAGCTTTCTTACGAGGACAAGCAGTATGTCCCTGCACGCAGTTACTACGAAAGTTATATAGCCCTGGCCAATCATGACGCCCGTAGTCTGCTGCTTGGCGTGCGCTTGGCGAAGATTTTCGAGGAGCGCGACAATGCCGCGAGCCTCGGTTTGCAGTTGAAGCGACTTTATCCGGGCACGCCGGAATATCAGCAATACCTGTCGGAGCAATGATGAAAGCGGCGCATCCAGAAGTGCTAGCAGTTCCCCGCATCAATCCGGGTGAGACTTTGCGCAAGGCTCGTGAGAGCCGCGGTTGGACCATTGCCGAGGTTGCTGCGCAGTTGAATTTGACCCCGCAGCGCTTGAGTCAGGTCGAGCAAGGTGCCTTCGACAAGCTGCCTGGGCATACTTTTGCTCGCGGTTATGTGCGGGCTTACGCCAAGCTGCTGGAAGTCGACCAGAACCGCCTGGTGCTGGAGTTTGATCAGTTCACCGGTAGCGACGCCGCCGGTAGCAGTGTGCACAGCCTGGGGCGCATCGAGGAGCCAGTTAGCTACTCGCAGCGCATCTTGCGCATGGTCAGTTTTGTGCTGTTGCTGGCGCTGGCTGGTTTGAGCTTTTTCTGGTGGCAGGAGCAGGCCGAACGCCGCGCCGAAGACCTGGCGTCAACCAGCCTTGAACATGTTGAAGTAGACGGCGCCGACGGCACCACGCAGATTCACCCGCTGGATGAGCCGGAAGACCAGGCGGTGGAAGCTGCCCAGCTGGAAACAGAAGCCGCGTTGCCGCTGTTGTCCGAGGCTGCCGAGGTGGCCCCGCAACCTGAACAGCCGCAAGTTCTCAGCGAAACGCCCAGTGCTCCGGCCGCAGTTGCTACGCCGGCCAATGCCGCGCCTGCTGTTGCCGAGGCTACGCCCACAACGCCAGTTGCCACCGCTCCAGTGCAAGCTGGCGCAGGCGAGGCAGTGGTCAGCCTGACCTTTATTGCCGATTGCTGGACGCAACTCACCGATGCCAATGGCAAGGTGTTGTTCAGCGCCCTCAAGCGCAAAGGCGATAGCCTGCAGTTGGCCGGTAAGGCTCCGCTGGAGCTGCGTCTGGGTTATGCCCGCGGTGTGCAGGTCAGCCTGAATGGCAATCCGGTCGATGTGGCACCGTTTATCTCCGGTGAGACCGCGCGTCTGAAGTTGGGTGGGCAGTAACATGCATTGCGAGTCACCGATCAAACGCCGTATTTCACGCAAAATCTGGGTGGGTTCCGTGCCGGTAGGTGGCGATGCGCCTATCGCTGTGCAGAGCATGACCAACAGCGACACCAATGATGTGGCCGCCACCGTGGCGCAGATTCGTCGCCTGGAAGATGCTGGCGCCGATATCGTGCGGGTTTCCGTGCCGGATATGGATGCAGCCGAAGCCTTCGGCAAGATCAAGCAGCAGGTCAAAGTTCCGCTGGTGGCCGATATCCACTTCGACTATCAGATCGCCTTGCGCGTGGCGGAGCTGGGCGTCGACTGCCTGCGTATCAACCCGGGCAATATCGGCCGTGAAGACCGCGTGCGTGCGGTGGTCGAGGCGGCGCGTGACAAGGGCATTCCGATTCGTATCGGGGTCAATGCAGGCTCGCTGGAAAAAGATCTGCAGAAGAAATACGGCGAGCCGACTCCTGCCGCACTGGTAGAGTCCGCACTGCGTCATGTCGAGCATCTGGATCGCCTGAATTTCCCCGACTTTAAGGTCAGCGTAAAAGCCTCTGACGTGTTTATGGCCGTCGAGGCCTATCGCTTGTTGGCCAAACAGATCGAGCAGCCGCTGCACTTGGGGATCACCGAAGCTGGCGGTTTGCGCTCCGGTACGGTCAAGTCGGCCGTGGGCCTGGGCATGCTGTTGGCTGAGGGCATCGGCGACACCATCCGCATTTCCCTGGCCGCTGATCCGGTTGAAGAGATCAAGGTTGGCTACGACATCCTCAAATCGTTGCGTCTGCGTTCCCGCGGTATCAACTTTATCGCCTGCCCGAGTTGCTCGCGGCAGAACTTCGATGTGGTGAAAACCATGAACGAGCTGGAACAGCGCGTCGAAGACCTGCTGGTGCCGCTGGATGTGGCGGTGATCGGCTGTGTGGTCAACGGCCCTGGCGAAGCCAAGGAAGCCCATATCGGCCTGACCGGCGGCTCCCCCAATCTGATCTATATCGATGGCAAACCAGCGCTCAAGCTGGGCAATGACAACCTGGTTGATGAGCTGGAAAAGCTGATCCGCCAGAAAGCGGCCGACAAGGTCGCAGCTGACGCCGCTCTGATTCTGCGCAGCTAACACCGTTAAGGAATTGAATTGAGCAAGTCCCTGCAAGCCATTCGTGGCATGAACGATATCCTGCCTGAGCAGACTCCGCTTTGGCGTTATTTTGAAGGTGCCGTCGCTGGTCTGCTGGACGGTTACGGCTATCGGCAGATCCGCATGCCGATTGTTGAGTTCACCGAGCTGTTCAAGCGCTCGATTGGTGAAGTCACCGATATCGTTGAAAAAGAGATGTACACCTTCGACGACCGCAACGGCGACTCCCTGACTTTGCGTCCGGAAGGCACTGCTGCCTGCGTGCGCGCTGTGCTTGAGCATGGTCTGGCGGGCGGTGGGCAGACCCAGAAACTCTGGTATATCGGCCCGATGTTTCGTCACGAGCGTCCGCAGAAAGGCCGTTATCGCCAGTTCCACCAGATCGGTGTGGAAGTCTTCAATATCGACGGCCCGGATATCGACGCCGAGCTGATCGTGCTGACCTGGCGCCTGTGGGGCCTGCTGGGTATCCGTGATGCAGTGAAGCTTGAGCTCAACAGCCTCGGCACCAGCGCTGCGCGCGCGGTGTATCGCGATGCGCTGGTTGAGTTTCTGACTGCGCACGCCGATCAGCTGGATGAAGACAGCCGCCGTCGCATGGGCAGCAACCCGCTGCGTGTGCTGGACAGCAAGGTACCGGAAACCCAGGCCCTGCTAGTCAATGCACCGAAGCTGGCGGATTACCTGGATGAAGAATCGCGCGTGCATTTCGAAGGGCTCAAGGCCCGTCTGGATGCGGCCGGTGTGCCGTACGTGATCAACCCCAAGCTGGTGCGTGGCCTGGATTACTACAGCAAGACGGTGTTCGAGTGGGTAACCGATCAGCTCGGCTCTCAAGGCACTGTCTGCGCCGGCGGCCGTTACGATGGCCTGGTCGAGCAGATGGGCGGCAAACCGACGCCAGGCGTGGGTTTTGCCATGGGCATCGAACGTTTGGTGCTGTTGCTCGAAACTCTAGGTAAAGTACCGGCTGAAATCGCCCGTACGGTCGACGTTTATCTGTGCGCCTTCGGCGAGCCGGCTGAACTGGCGGCGCTGGCCTTAAGCGAGCGACTGCGTGATCAGCTGCCCAATCTGCGTCTGCAGGTAAATGCCGGAGCGGGTAGCTTCAAGAGTCAGTTCAAGAAGGCCGACAAGAGTGGCGCGCTGTACGCCTTGATCTTGGGTGAAGACGAATTGGCCCAGCAAGTGGTAGGTTGCAAGCCGCTGCGCGGTCAGGGCGAACAACAAAGTATTGCGTGGTCGGCATTGGCCGATCATCTGGCGACCTGTGCCGATCAGGCCTGAGCGTCTGTTAAGTGATTTAGCGAATAGGAGTGTTGGGGTGGTTTCGCGTACTGATGATGAAGAACTGGCAGTAATCAAGGACTGGTGGCAGCGCAATGGCATGCCATTACTGACCGGTGTTGTGCTGGCGTTGGTGGTGGTGTTCGGCTGGCAGGGCTGGCAGAAGTACCAGGCCAATCAGTCCCAGGGTGCTTCGCTGGTGTATCAGCAATTGCTCGAAGCTGCGCTGGACCCAAGCGGCAAGCCTGACGCCGGCAAGGTCGCCGAGCTGGCCAGCACGCTGAAAAAAGATTTTTCCGGCACTCATTACGCCCAGTACGGCAGTCTGTTTGTCGCCAAGGTCGCGGTTGAAGCAGGCAAGCTGGATGACGCTGCCAGTGAGCTGCAGGCGATTGTCGACAAGCCGGCTGATGACAGCCTGGCTGAGCTGGCCCGTCAGCGCCTGGCGCGCGTGCTGGCTGCGCAGGATAAGGCAGACGATGCCCTGAAACTGCTGGATGCCAAGGTTGCGCCGGCCTTTGCCGCCAGCCGTGAAGAACTCAAAGGTGACCTGCTGGTGCAACTCGGCCGTGCCGATGATGCGCATGCCGCCTACGAAAAAGCCAAGGCTGCGCTCGCTGAAGATGCCGCTGTCGGTGGTCTGCAAATGAAGCTGGATGATCTGGCAAAAGGGGATGCGTGACGTGATGCGCTGGAAGAATGCCGCACTGCTGGCCCTGGCCGTTCTGGCCGTAGGTTGCAGCAGCAATAGCAAGAAGGAACTGCCACCGGCCGATCTGCCCAAGTTCGAGGAAGAAGTCAGCCTGCAGAAACAGTGGAGTCGCTCGATTGGCGACGGCCAGGGCGAGTCCTTCAACATGCTGGTACCGGCGATTGATGGCGAGCAGATCTATGCTGCCGACGTCGAAGGCCTGGTCGTAGCCATGGACCGCATGACCGGCAAGGTCATCTGGAAGGCCGACTTGGAGCTGCCGGTTTCCGGCGCTGTCGGCGCAGGCTATGGCCTGGTGGTAGTCGGCACGCTGAAAGGTGAGATCGTCGCGCTCGACACCGCTAGCGGTGAAGAGAAGTGGCGCGCTCGTGTGACCAGTGAAGTGCTGGCCCCGCCTGCGCTGAACGGCGACGTGGTGCTGGTACAGACCCAGGATGACCGTCTGATCGCTTTGGACATGAACACTGGCGAGCAGCGTTGGATCTTTGAAAATACCCCGGCGGTACTGACCCTGCGCGGCACTGGCAGCCCGGTACTGACCAACCGTCTGGCGATTGCCGGTCTGTCCACCGGCAAGGTGATTGCGCTGGATGCTCAGCGCGGTATTCCTGTCTGGGAACAGCGTGTGGCTATTCCACAGGGCCGTTCCGAACTGGATCGTGTGGTCGACATCGACGGCGGTCTGCTGCTTTCGGCGGGCACTCTTTATGCTGTCAGCTACCAGGGTCGCGTTGCGGCGCTGGAGCTGGAAAGCGGTCGTATCCTCTGGCAGCGTGAAGCGTCCAGCTCGGTCGGTGTGGCTCAGGGTTACGGCAGTGTTTACGTAAGCCTGGCCAGCGGTACCGTTGAGGGTATCGACGAGCGTTCGGCTTCGGCACTGTGGAGCAATGACGCCCTGGCTCGCCGCCAGTTGTCGGCGCCGGAAGTGTTCTCCAGCTATATCGCGTTTGGTGACCTGGAAGGCTACCTGCACCTGGTTAGCCAGGTGGACGGTCGTTTTGTCGGCCGCACGCGTATCGACAGCGACGGTCTGCGTGCCCGTCCGCTGGTCGTGGGTGATTGGCTGTATGCCTACGGCAACGGCGGCAATCTGGTGGCCCTGACCATCAAGTGATTGCTCGCTGACGCTTTGGCTATGCTGCACAGCACCTAGGGCCGTGTAGCACTGGCCAGTGCAATGAATTCCGGCCGCTGCCCCTGCAGCGGCTTTTGTATTTTCTGAAATAACGAAGTGGAGAGCCTAATGGTTCCCGTAATTGCCCTGGTGGGCCGTCCGAACGTCGGCAAGTCCACCCTGTTTAACCGCTTGACCAAGTCCCGTGACGCGATTGTCGGCGACCTGTCTGGTCTGACCCGTGATCGCCAGTACGGCGAGGCCAAGTGGCAGGGGCGAACCTATATCGTCATCGACACCGGTGGTATTTCCGGTGACGAGGAAGGCATTGACGCGAAGATGGCCGAGCAGTCGCTGCAAGCCATCGAAGAAGCGGATGCCGTGCTGTTTCTGGTGGATGCCCGCGCCGGGTTGTCCGCTTCCGATCAGATGATTGGTGAGCACCTGCGTCGCCGTAACAAGCGCAGCTTCCTGGTCATCAACAAGGTCGACAACATCGACGCCGACTTGGCCCGCGCTGAGTTCTCCAGCATGGGTATGGGCGAGTCCCTGGCGATTGCCGGTGCTCACGGTCGTGGCATCACCCAGATGCTTGAAGCCGTGCTGGGCTCCTTCCCCAAGGATGCCACCGAGCCGGAAGAGGGCGAGGAAGAGGAGATCGTCCTCGAAGGTCAGGAAGCCAAGCGCATTCCCGGCCCAAGCGAGAAGGACGGGATCAAGCTGGCGATTATCGGCCGGCCTAACGTCGGTAAGTCGACCCTGGTCAACCGCATGCTCGGTGAAGAGCGGGTTATCGTTTACGACCAGGCGGGTACCACCCGCGACAGCATCTACATCCCGTTCGAGCGCGATGATGAGAAGTACACCCTGATCGACACCGCCGGCGTGCGTCGCCGCGGCAAGATCTTTGAGGCGGTGGAAAAGTTCTCGGTGGTAAAAACCTTGCAGGCGATCCAGGACTCCAACGTCGTGGTGTTCGTTATGGACGCTCGCGAAGGTGTGGTCGATCACGACCTCAACCTGCTCGGCTTCGTCCTGGAAAGTGGCCGTGCCCTGGTCATCGCCCTGAACAAGTGGGACGGCATGGAGCCGAGCGAACGCGACTATGTGAAGGTCGAGTTGCAACGCCGGCTGTTCTTCGTCGATTTCGCCGATATCCACTTTATCTCGGCGCTGCACGGCACCGGCGTGGGCAACCTGTACAAGTCGGTGCAGGCCTCGTTCAAGTCGGCGATCACCCGCTGGCCGACCAATCGTCTGACCACGATTCTTGAAGACGCCGTCAGCGACCATGCGCCGCCCATGGTCAACAATCGCCGCATCAAGTTGCGCTATGCCCACCTGGGTGGTGCCAACCCGCCGCTGATCGTGATCCACGGCAACCAGGTCGAGGCGGTGCCCAAGTCCTATATCCGCTACCTGGAAAACACCTACCGCCGCGTGCTCAAACTGGTCGGTACGCCGATCCGGATCGAGTTCAAGGGCGGCGATAACCCGTATGAGGGCAACAAGAACACCCTCACAGATCGTCAGGTAAACAAGAAGCGTCGTCTGATGAGCCACCACAAAAAGGCTGAGAAGAAGCGCAAAGACAAGCGCTAAGCCCCGGAGTTATTTCCAGCTTTAACGCTCTATAAAGGCACCTGCGGGTGCCTTTTGCGTCTCTGGGGGATCGGCTATTCTGCCGCATCAATAGCGTTCAAGCCCGGCGCTGGCCCAGGAATATTGCCTCGATGATTATCAGCAAGCTGCCGAACGTCGGCACCACCATCTTTACCCGCATGTCGCAACTGGCTATGGAAGCAGGTGCTTTAAATCTGTCCCAGGGCTTCCCGGATTTTGATGGCCCGCAGGCCTTACGCGATGCGGTCGGCCGGCATATTGCTGCTGGGCATAACCAGTACGCGCCGATGACCGGTTTGCCAGCGCTGCGCGAGCAGGTGGCGGCGAAGATTGCCCGTAGTTATGGCCGAACAGTCAGCGCGGACAGCGAAGTCACCATAGTTCCCGGTGCGACCCAAGGCATCTTTTGCGCTATCCAGGCGCTGATTCAGCCGGGCGATGAAGTGATCGTCTTTGACCCCAGCTACGACAGTTATGAGCCCTCGGTCGAGCTTGCCGGCGGGCGCTGCGTGCATGTGCCGTTGGCCTTGCCGGATTTTGCCATCGACTGGCAGCGCCTGCAGGATGCGCTGAGCGACAGGACTCGCCTGATTATCCTCAACAGCCCGCATAACCCCAGCGGTGCGCTGATTACCCGCGCGGAGCTGGATCAGCTTGCGGCCTTGATCCGCGAGCGCGATATCTATCTGATCAGCGATGAGGTCTACGAGCATCTGGTATTCGATGGCGTTCAGCACACCAGCGTGCTGGCCCACGAAGAGCTGTATCAGCGTGCCTTTGTGGTCAGCTCCTTTGGCAAGACCTACCACGTTACCGGCTGGAAAACCGGCTATGTGGTGGCGCCGCCGGCTTTGAGCGCCGAACTGCGCAAGGTCCATCAGTACGTCAGCTTCTGCGGCGTGACACCGCTGCAGTGGGCGCTGGCCGACTATATGGCCGAGCATCCCGAGCATGTCGAAGAGCTGCCGGCGTTCTATCAGGCCAAACGCGATTTGTTTTGCGACCTGCTGGCCGGCTCGCGCTTTACCTTCACCCGCGCCGCCGGTACCTATTTTCAGCTGGTCGATTACTCGGCCATTCGCAATGATCTGGACGATGTCGCCATGGCCGAGTGGCTGACCCGCGAGCATGGCGTGGCGGCGATTCCGGTATCAGTGTTCTACCAAACACCACCCAAGGATCTGCGCCTGGTGCGCTTCTGCTTTGCCAAGCGTGAAGAAACCCTGCGCCAGGCGGCGGACAAACTATGCGCGATCTAAGCCTGTTGCCCGATCTTGAGCTGGTTCTGATCCAGACCACTCTGGCCTGGCAGGACCCTGCGGCCAATCGCGCGCATTTTGCACCCCTGCTGGAGCAGGCGCGCGGTGTCGATCTGATCGTGCTGCCGGAGATGTTCAGCACCGGCTTTTCCATGGACTCCGCCACCCTGGCTGAACCGGAAAATGGCCCGACCAGCCAGTGGCTGCGCGAGCAGGCCCGGCACATCAATGCAGTGATCTGCGGTAGCCTGATTATCCAGGCCGTCGATGGCTCCTACCGCAACCGCCTGCTCTGGGCGCGGCCGGATGGTACTGTGGCGCACTACGACAAGCGCCATCTGTTTCGCATGGCCGGTGAGCACAAGCACTACAGAGCAGGCACTGAGCAGGTACTGTTGGAGGTTAACGGCTGGCAGGTGCGTACGCTGATCTGCTACGACCTGCGCTTCCCTGTCTGGAGCCGCGACCCGCAGGCCACCGACCTGCTGCTCTACACCGCCAACTGGCCAGCCGCGCGGCGCAATCACTGGAATCGCCTGTTGCCAGCGCGGGCCATCGAAAACCTCTGCTATGTCGCGGCGGTTAACCGCATTGGTGAGGACGGCAAAGGCCACGCCTACAGCGGCGACAGCCAGGTGCTGGATTTCCAGGGCGAGGCGCTGCTGGAGCCAGGGGCGGCGGATGGAGTGTTTCGGGTAACCCTCAAAGCCTCGGAGTTGGCTGCTTACCGTGAGCGTTTCCCGGCTTATCGCGATGCGGACGCTTTTACCCTGGCTGACTGATGGGCGACTTCACTGCTTTAGGTAGTGGTCGTAAATCGCCTGGTAACGCCCGCTGGCTTTGAGCTGGGCGAGGCCGGAATTGAAGTCGTCGCGGATCTGCGGGTCGCGAAATACGGGTCGGTAGTTCTGCGGGTCTTCCTCGACAAACTGGTGCATGGCAATGCTCTTGGCCTTGAACAGGGTGGTGCGTTCGAGCAGCAGTTCGAAGTAGCGATAGATGCTGCGATCACTCAGCACCAGATCGTAGCGGCCCTTGTTCAGGCCCAGCACCTGTAGTTCCTGATTGTTTTGCTCGAAGTACAAACCATCTTTCTGGCTGGCGGCCAGCCATTCGGGATAGCGTTGGGCCGCGCCCTGGAAGGCCACCACGCTAAGGCCCTTGAGGTCTTCAGGCTTCTGGATGTCGAAGCGCCGGCCTTGCAGGCTGACAAACACGTTGGAGTAGATCACCGCCGGGTTGCCGTAGTGACCACCGACTGCGGCAAGGTCCTGACCCAGGTCGGTCATGGCTGCATTCACTTCACCTTTGCGAAACGCCAGTGGCACGCGGGCCAGAGGAAAGTAGCGAGGTTCGAGTGTGTGGCCGCGAAACGCCAGGGCTTCGCCAATCACTTCCAGCTCGATACCGCTGTCGCTTTCCGGGAAACAGAAGGGCGGGATCTTTTCACCGAAGGCCATGACCACGGTGGCCGCCAGGCTATTAGCATTGCAGGCGAGCAGCAGTGGCAGGGTGAGGGTGCACATCCAGTGTGTCAGTGAACGCATGGTCAGGTACTCCTGCAATCCATAGCTTTTAGTGTAGATGTCGCTCGTGCGCTCGCCGTGCGCTTGGTCTGATAGCCGGGTTGATTTAGCGCGCCGCCAGAGTCGTCCGTATAGCCGCCTGTTCGGCAGCACTGGCTTCCAGGCGCAGCTTCTCGCTACATAGAAAGTCGCGCAGTTGCTGCAGGTCGGCAATCTTCTGTTCCACCTCCATCAGCTTGCGGCTGACCAGCGCGGCGCCCTGAGCGCAGTCCAGCTGTTGCTCGCGCCGGGCCTTGAGGATTTCGCCGATCTCGCCGAGGGAAAAGCCCATCCCCTGCGCTTGCTGGATAAACCCAAGATCATTGAGCGTTTGCTGGCTGTATTCGCGGTAATTGTTGTCGTGCCGCAGAGCGCTGATCAGCCCCAGGATTTCGTAATAACGCAGGGTGTGACGGCTGGCGCCGCTGCGTTTTTCCAGTTCACCAATACGCATGCAAATTCCGCTTGACTGTAGAGTGTGCTCGACAGTTTAGCCTGCTCGGGTCACTAATGACTCGGGTGGATTGATCATGAATAAACACTGTTTGGTAACCGGTGGCAGCGGCTTTATTGGTCAGCATCTTCTGGCGCTCCTAACTCGTCAGGGCCACTCGGCGACGCTGCTGATGCGCCAGCCGCAAGCCTTGCCGGCCTTGCGTGCACAGATTGAGCGATTGGGCGGCTGCGGTGAGCTGCTGACGGCTGTGGCGGGTGACCTCGGACGGGCTGGCCTGGGGCTGGATGCTTCTGCCCGTGAGCAGGTGCGTCAGCCTGACGTGGTGTTCCACCTGGGCGCGCAGTTCGCCTGGGGGCTGGCTGCCGAGCAGGCACGCCAGGTCAATGTCGAGGGCGCGTTGGCGGTGGCTGAACTGGCTGCGCAGCAAGGCAGCCGGCTGCTGATGGTGGGCGGCTTTATGCTGGCCAATCATGGGCATCTGCAGCTCATCGGCATTGACCTGCAGCGGCCAGAGCGCACCGATTGGGACAATGTTTATCAACGCACCGGGGCGTACGAGGGCAGCAAGCTGGAGGCGCATTTTCGCGTGCACGCGCGCATGGCTGAGTTGCAGGCGCCACTGACGGTGGTGCACCCGGCTACTTTGTGCGGTCATAGCCGCAGTGGGCATATTCTGCCAGCGCAGCCGCTGGCTGGACTGATCGGCAATCTGGCAGGCGGCCGGCTCAGTGCGATTCCAGGCTCGACCGCGCATTGGTTGCCGCTGGTCAGTGTGGATTTTCTTGCCGAGCTGATCGTGGCCGCGGCCTTTGATGGGCAGCAGGCTGGGCAGGAGATTCTCGCCCTGGATGCCGCGACGCCAAACCTGCAGGGCATGCTGCAGCAATTGGCGCAGACGCTGGGCGTCAGTGCGCCGAATCGGCATATGCCGATTCCTTTGTTGCGGGCGTTGCTGAAGATTCCGGGTGTGCCGCGATTACTGCGTACTGATGCCGAGTCGCTGGATTTTATCCAGACCACTCGCTTCGATACCGGCGCGGCCCAGGCTTTGGCGCAGCGCCATCAATTGCAGTGGCCGGATATCGACCAGGCGTTGCAGGCTACAGCGCGTTACCTGGCGAACGAGCCGTCAGCTACCTGACTGCTCGCGCTGTTATCAGGCCGCTTGCTCGGCGGTCTGAGCGAGAGCCCGATTGAGCGCGCTAAACAGCGCGCGGAAGCTCGCGGTAGTTAGGTTTTCATCGATGCCGACGCCATGCAGCGCGCGGCCGCCGTTAACCCGCAGCTCGATATAGGCCGCCGCCTTGGCATTGGTGCCGGCGCCGATGGCGTGTTCGCTGTAGTCCATGATCTCCACGGCCACCGGCAGGCCGGCGACCAGGGCTTCCAGCGGGCCTTTGCCGATGCCGCGCCAGTGCTGGGTTTCGCCAGCATTGATGACTTCGACATCGACCGCGCTGGTACCGTTTTCTTCCTGCAGGCGATGGCCTTTCAGCGCATAGGGAGCAGTGGCTTGCAGGTATTCGCGCTCCAGCAGCTGATAGATCTGCGCGGCGCTCATCTCCAGGCCGAGGCGGTCGGTTTCCTTCTGCACCACCTGGCTGAACTCGATCTGCATACGGCGCGGCAGGTTGATGCCGTATTCCTGCTCCAGCAGGAAGGTGATACCGCCCTTGCCGGACTGGCTGTTGACGCGGATTACCGCCTCGTAATCGCGGCCGATATCAGCTGGGTCGATTGGCAGGTACGGCACTTCCCAGACGGCGTCGCTCTTCTGCTGGGCGAAGCCCTTGCGAATCGCATCCTGGTGCGAGCCGGAGAAGGCGGTGTGGACCAGGTCGCCGACGTACGGATGGCGTGGGTGCACTGGGATCTGGTTGCAGTCCTCGACCACCTTGCGCACGGTGTCGATATCGGAAAAATCCAGTTGTGGGTCGACGCCCTGGGTGTAGAGGTTCAGCGCCAGGGTCACCAGGCAGACGTTGCCGGTGCGCTCGCCATTGCCGAACAGACAGCCTTCGACGCGATCCGCGCCCGCCATCACGGCCAACTCGGAGGCCGCCACGCCGGTGCCACGGTCATTGTGGGTGTGCACGCTGATCAGCACGCTGTCGCGCTGGTCGATATGGCGGCCGAACCACTCGATCTGGTCGGCGTAGTTGTTTGGCGTGGCGCACTCAATAGTCGCCGGCAGGTTGAGGATCAGCTTGTTCGCCTGGGTCGGCTGGAACACCTCGATTACCGCGTTGCACACCTCGACGGCGAAATCGATTTCGGTGGAGCTGAACACTTCCGGCGAATACTCGAAGCCCCACTGGGTTTCCGGCGCGGCGTCGGCCAGGCGCTTGATGGTGGTGCCGGCGGCCACGGCGATGGCTTTGACGCCGGCCTTGTCCTGGTTGAAAACGATCTTGCGAAAGCTCGGCGCGCAGGCGTTGTAGTAGTGAACGATGGCTTTCTTCGCGCCTTTCAGCGACTCGAAAGTGCGTTCGATAAGGTCGTCACGGGCCTGGGTCAGCACCTGAATGGTCACGTCGTCTGGGATATGGCCACCTTCAATCAGCTCGCGGACGAAGTCGAAATCGGTCTGCGAGGCGGACGGGAAGCCCACTTCGATTTCCTTCAAACCCACGGCCAGCAGGCACTTGAAGAAGCGCATCTTCTTCTCGGCATCCATTGGCTCGATCAGCGACTGGTTGCCATCGCGCAGGTCGGTGGACAGCCAGATTGGCGCCTTGTCGATGATCTTGTCCGGCCAGGTCCGATCCGGAATCTGGATCTGGGTGAACGGGCGGTACTTGCTGGATGGGTCTTTAAGCATGCTCATGGGGTAATCCTTTTAGCGCGGCGGCAATCGGCGAGCCGGGCGGAATTTGAAAAATTAAGGCAGGGCGTGGGCGTAAGAATTAGCCACGCAGTCGCTGGCTGACCAAGCAGAGGTTGGCGTGTTGGCGCAGCAGAATAAGAGTGTGATTAGTGTGCATGGCGTCAACCCTAACCAGCGAGGGTAAAGCGTGCAAGCATTGATAAAAAAACGCTTTATGATTGCTTGTTTAAGGGTTTTTTGGGTTTTTTTTGCGGTGATGTGGCGAATATGTAGCGGCGATTGCGAGCGCTTAACCGAGCAGGCTTAGCACGGCTTGCGGCCGTTGATTGGCCTGGGCAAGTACGCTTTGCGCGGCCTGCTGAATGATCTGCCGAGAAACCAGGTTGGAGGTTTCTGCCGCGAAATCGGTGTCGAGGATGCGTGAGCGGCTGGCAGCGGCGTTCTCGGCAATGCTTTGCAGATTGTTGATGGTGCTTTCCAGGCGATTCTGCAGGGCACCCATATAGCCGCGCTGGCGGTCGATATAGGCCAGGGCATCATCAATGTCCATGACGGCAAGGCCAGGTGTCTGACTGAGGTCTAGGCGACTTAGGGCCATCGCATCGACGCTGAATGCACTGAAGCCGATTTGGATCGTTTCATAGGCCTGGGCTCCGACTTGGAACTGGGTGATGGTGTTGCCGCCCACACCGTTGGCATTGAACAGCTCCGGCTCAACCAGCTTGAAGCCTTTGGAGCCTGGGAGCCCAGTCCCCTGATTGGGCAGCACATTCTCGGCGGTGAGCACATTGCCACCGTCAGCATCGAAGCCGCCAATTGCCCCGGTATCAGCGTTGCTCAGGTCTAGTCCTGCAACGTAGGTCGCCGCATCGGCATTGAACTGGGTATTGAAGTCGGCCAGGCTGCTAAAGGCTCCTTTGCTGGCGTTGGTCAAAGCCTGGTCCAGGGTCGAGCCGCTGTTCTGTTGCAGGTAGCCCATGATGTCTTTTATACCTTTGCCGCCCGCCGCTTTGATTTCCTCGTGCATATAGCGCACGGCAGCGTAGCCGCCTGAATAGCCGGCAGAGGCGCTGACATCGTCGGCGTTAAATGCAGCCAGGATGGCGGCTGTATTGGTGCCGCCTGCGGTGTCTCCAGCCAGGCGCTCGTCGGCACCCTGCAAGGCTTCTGCGCTGCCTTCAATAAACCAGCTGGGTAGCCCGGCAAAGTTCATGGTGCGGCCCATGACCGCGTGGGCCATTTCGTGGGCAATCACCCTGTCGGTGTACTGCGGTGTGCTGCCGCCGTTGGGCAGGCTGGAGGCATCGAAATAGGCCAGGTTGACATTGAGTACCTGATCAAAGATTTTCCCGCCAGCGCCGGAGGTGCCAGAAACCGAGGCCAGGGTTTGGCTGGATGAGTCATTGGTAAAGGTTATTTCCAGCTCAGCGCCATCGGCAGTCAGGCCGAAGGCATCGAACACCCGTTGCTCGCCTTCGCTGATCCAGAAGCCCTTTAAGGCATTGAGTACGGCCCGCTGGTCGAGATCCCCCAGGACCGAAAAGGTGCCTTGATCAAATACTTTGCGGCCGGCAAAGGTCGTGGTTTCGTTGACCCGGTTGATCTCCTGCAGCAGCTGTTGTGCTTCCTGATCAAGCGCGGCACGTTCACTGGCACCGTTGGAACCGTTCATGGCCTGCAAGCCGAGCGAGCGAATGCGCTGCAGGGCGTCGGTGACGCTTTGCAAAGCGCCTTCCGCTACCTGCAGCAGCGATATGCCGTCGTTGGCGTTGCGCGTGGCCACGTTCAGCCCCCGCACTTGCGAGGTCAGACGGTTGGAGATTTGCAGCCCGGCGGCATCGTCCTTGGCGCTGTTGATGCGCTGTCCGGTGGACAGGCGCTGCAGCGAAGTACCGAGTGCCGTGCTATTGCTCTCCAATTGGCGGCGCGTGAACGACGACGAGATGTTGGTGTTAACCGTCAGCATCTACGTGTGTACCCGCTCGACCGGGCGGAAAACCCGGTGTCACAGACGTAATCGGCATGTGCTGAGAAGGCTTGAGATGTTCGCGGAGCCAGGTCGATGAACGGTCAGGGCGTGAACGCGCCAATAAAAATCGCCGGATCGACGCGCGCATCATTTAGGCTGACGTTCCAGTGCAGGTGCGGCCCGGTGGCGCGGCCGGTGGCGCCGACTTTGCCGAGTACGCCGCCGCGTGGCAGCTCATCGCCGACTTTCACGCCGATGGCCGAGAGGTGGCAGAACATGCTGATCAGGCCCTGGCCGTGGTCGATAAACACGGTTTTGCCATTGAAGAAGTAGTCGCCGATCAGAATCACTTTGCCAGCGGCCGGAGCCTTGATCGGCGTGCCGCTATTGGCCGCGAAGTCCAGCCCTGAGTGCGGGTTGCGCTCCTCGCCATTGAAAAAACGGCGCAGGCCGAAGGGGCTCGACAGCGGGCCGTTGACCGGCCTGTCGAACAACAGATTGCTCGGTTGGCGTGCGCTGAACTGCTGATAGGCGCGGGTCTGTTCGGCCAGTTCGCGCTCGATGCGTTTGAGGTTGGCCGCGTTCGGGTTGACCTGCTGCTGGTTCTTGATGGTGATGCGCTGTTCGACGTAATGCTTGCTGCCCACCTGAAAGGTCAGGGTCTGGCTGCCGTTGACGCTGATCTGCTGGCTGCCCGGTTTGATGCTCAGCGGGATGCCAACGATGGCGATCCAGCGTTGCTGATCCTCGTGAATCACCAGCACCGGTTTGTTCTGATAGCGCACGCTGGGCGCGCTGCTCGCTGGCCCCAGATCCACCACGGCCACGCCGCCGGGCACGGGTTTATTCAGCAGTCGGCTGATAAAGCCTTCGGCGTGGACGGGCAGGGCGAGGCAGAACAGGGTGATAAGCGTGAACAGGCGCATTGAGTATCCGTAGGGTGGATAACGTGAAGCTTATCCACCGCTTTAAAAGGTAAATCGAAAAGGTCAATCGAGCAGCGAGAGGGTGACCGGCTGCACATGGTTGTCTTCGACCCGCACATCCAGCTCGCCATTGCTTAGACGTGCTTTCAGGCGCTGACCGGGCTGGGTGTCTGCGGCGTTGCGGATGGCGCGGCCGCGCTCATCGAGCAGGATGCTGTAGCCACGCCCCAGGGTCGCCAGCGGGCTGACTGCGTGCAGGGTGTGCATTTGGCTTTGTAGCTGCAGGCGGCGTTGTTTAAGGCTTTCGCGCATGCTGCGTTGCAGGCGTTCGGCCAGGGCTTGCAGGCGTTGATCCAGCAGCTTGAGGTTGCGTTCCGGGTGCAGGCTGAGCAGGCGGGTTTGCAGATGATTCAGGCGTTCGCGGCGGCTATTCAGCTGGCGTGCGAAAGCGCGGGTCAGGCGCATCTCCAGGTCATCCACGCGCTGGGCGTGCTGGCGCAGGCGTTCGCCGGGGTGGCGCAAACGTCGCTGCAACCCTTCCAGGCGCATACGCTCGCGCTCCAGGCGGTGCTGCATGCGCAGGTTGAGGCGGCGCTTGAGATTGTGCAGGCGTTGCACCAGTTCGCTGCTGTCGGGGGCCAGTAGCTCGGCGGCAGCGGAAGGTGTTGGTGCGCGCACGTCGGCGACAAAATCGGCAATGGATACATCGGTCTCATGGCCTACGGCGCTGACGATGGGCGTGACGCAGGCGGCAATCGCGCGGGCCACCGGTTCTTCGTTAAAACACCAGAGGTCTTCCAGTGAGCCGCCGCCGCGAGCCAGGATCAGCGCATCGAAGCCCTTGCGGTCTGCCACAACAAGGGCGCGGACGATCTGTGCGGTGGCTTCACGGCCTTGCACGGCGGTGGGGATCAGGGTTAGTTCGACCTGCGGCGCGCGACGGCGAAATACGCTGATGATGTCGCGGATCACCGCGCCGGTGGGCGAGCTGATAATGCCGATGCGTTTCGGGTGGGCCGGCAGGGCGACTTTGGCCTCGGTTGCGAACAGCCCCTCGGCGCTGAGTTTCTCCTTCAACGCTTCAAAAGCCAGACGCAGCTCGCCATCGCCGGCAGGTTCCACGGCATCGAGAATCAGCTGGTAATCGCCTCGCCCTTCAAACAACGAGACCTTGCCGCGCACCTTGACCGCCAGGCCATCACGCAGCGCCTGACGCACCTTGGCAGCGTTCTGCCGGAACAGCGCGCAACGCACCTGGGCCTGACTATCTTTAAGGGTGAAATAGATATGCCCGGACGCTGGCTTGGCCAGGTTGGAGATTTCCCCCTCGACCCAGATGCCGCCGAATACATCTTCCAGCAGCAGGCGTGCGCGGTTGTTCAGTTGGCTGACGCTGAGCACCTCGCGGTCGAGGTTTAGGCGTTGGAAGGGGTCTTTGATCATGGCCTGCATAATAAAGGCTTTGCTCTGTCGGCCATAGCGGATTGGTCTTGACCGTCGCCGTGAGCCCATTAAGCTGCGCGCCTTTAGCGCAAACCGAGTCCCGTTATGAGTGAGCAGCAGGCGATCATCGTGCCGCAGATTTCCAGCTTTCCCGGCCACGAGGCGCGGGCGCGGTTGATCGTGCGCTGGCTGGTCAAGCAGAACATCATCGAGGAGCAGCTAAGCACCTGCGGGCGTACCTTCAAACATATGGGCTATGGCATTGCCGAGGGCGCACGGCGGGTGGTCGAGCGGCCTGAGCTGTTGCCGTTCGGCCAGGCGGTGCATGGCCTGGAGATTATCTACAAACGCTGCATCTATACCCCGACCAGCGGCTTTCTCGAAGAAGCCGGCTGTGCCAAGTGTCGCAAGGAAGTGGGCGAGGCGTTGTTCGACAGCCTGGAGGAGTGGATGCCGGGGCATACCGATAACTTCACCTGCCCGCGCTGCGGCCATGAAGATGACATCAACGGTTTTCTGTTTCTGCAGCCCTGTGGCTTTTCCAATCTGGGCTTTATCTTCAATAACTGGGCGGATGCCGGCTTCAAGCAAAGCTTTCTCGACGAGTTTGCTGCGCGCTTGGGCTATCCGGTGTCGCTGGTGCGGGTCGATCTTGCTTGAGTGGGTTCGTCCTTGAACCGATCTAAATAGTTAGAAATCGACGCTGGCCGACAGGCGCAGCTCGCGCGGTTCGCCGACCGCGACGCGCAGGTTGCCGCCGCTGGAGGGGTAGTACTCCTGGTTGAACAGGTTGCGCGCGTTCAGCTGCAGGCGGGTCTTGTCGCCCAGTAGCTGGCTTTCCCAGCTGACAAATGCATCGGCCACGGTGTAGCTGTCCAGCCAGAAGCTGTTGGCGTTATCGCCTGCACGTTCGCCGACATAGCGCGCGCCGCCGCCAATCCGCCATTGTCCGGCGTCGCTGGGCAGCGCCAGGTGGTGAGTCAGGTACAGGCTGGCGATATTCTGCGCGGCATTGACCAGTTCATTGCCCTGGTTGGCTGGGTCGTCGATGATTTCCGTATCGGTGTAGGCATAGGTGCCGAGCAGCTCCCAGCGCTCGGCAATACGCCCGCTGATGTCGATTTCCACGCCCTGCGAGCCGACCTTGCCGGCCGCTTGCGAGGTGCCATTGTTGCTGACCACGACGTTCTCTTTCTCGATGTCGAACACCGCCGCGCTGGCCGTGAGGGCGTTGCCCAGGTCTAGCTTGATGCCCAGCTCATAGCTGCGCCCTTCTTCCGGAGCGAACGCCTGGCCGGTGTCTGCGTCGGAGGCGTTGGGCACGAATGAGCGGCTGTAGTTGCCATACAGCGAGACCTGCTGGTTGAGCTGGTAGACCAGGCCGGCAAACGGCAGAAAGGCGTTGTCCTGGCGGTCGGTGGTTTTCGCGTAATTGCTGCCACGGCCCTGTTCGACCAACTGTTCAAAGTGCTGATAGCGACCACCGGCTACGACTATCCATTGTTCGTTGAGGTGCCAGTTGTCCTTCACATATAGCGAGCGCGAGTGCAGTTCATCGCTTCTGTCGCTTTGCGCTGCACTGATCAGCGACGGCTCGGCAAGGTTGCCGTAGGCCGGGCGGTAGATGTTGAAGCCGCTAACCGCCGGGCCGCGGTAGGTATCGCCGCGAAAGTTGTCGACCCGCTCGGTGTCCATGCCCAGCAGCAGGTCATGCTGCTGGCCGAACACGCTGGCGTTGCCGATCCAGTCCCAGGCCAGGTACTGGGTCTGGTTGTCGTGTTCGCTGCCGTCGGCGCGGCGGCTGAGTGCGCCGGTGCTGGCGTTAAGCGTGTTGGGCCGCGCTTCGGCATAGTCGTAGCGCTCGTTGTTCCAGCCGTAGGTCAGGCGGCTCAGCCAGTCCGGGTTGAGCTGGTACTCGGCCTTGGCGGTAAACAGCTCATCGGTGCCTTCGGCTTTGGCCCAGCTTTCGTTGAAGCGTGCGTTGTACTGGGTGTTCGCCGGTTTGCCATTGATGATCACCGTGCCGCGATCCACCGGGGTCGAGTATTCCTTGTGCTCGTAGGCCAGGGTGATGCGCAGGTCTTCGCCGCTCCAGCTCAGGGACGGGGCTACCAGGGTGTGGTTGTCCGCGCCGAAATTGCGCCAATAGTCTTCGTGCTGGCGTTCGGCGATCAGTCGATAGGCAAAGCCGCTGTCGCCCAATGGGCCGGTGGTGTCGAGCATGAGGTTGCCGCCGCCCTCGCTGCTGGTTTCACCGCTGATCTGCGTGCGCTGCTGGTATGCAGGCTGTTTGCTGATCACGTTGATCAGGCCGCCCGGCTCCAGTGCGCCATACAGCAGAGAGGCCGGGCCCTTGAGCACTTCCACCCGCTCGGTGCTGGCGCTGAAGTTGCGCGACAAGCTGGAGCGAATGCCGTCACGCAGAATCGAGCCGTCGGCGTTGCTGCCGAAGCCCCGTTTGACGAAGCCGTCCTGGGTGCCGGCCAGGGTGTTGCTCTGGGTCATGCCGCTGACGAACTTCATCGCGTCGTCCAGTGACTGCACCTGATAGTCCTCGATCACCTGTTGGGTGACCACTTGCACCGCCTGGGCCTCTTGCATGATCGGCACGGCGCTTTTGCTCGCGGTGCTGGCTGTGCTGGCGCTGTAGCTGGTTTGGTCTTCACGGGTGGCGGTGACGGCCTGGCTGGGCAGCTCAAGTGGGCTGGCGGTTTCGGCCGCGAGGCTGCTGGCAGCAGGCATCAAGGCCAGGGTGAGCAGGGTGAAACGCCAGGCTGGCTGGGTGGAGGAGGGGCGGGTGACGGGCATGTGCTACTCAGGTGCGGGTGTTTTTGAGAATCATTATTGTATGGTTCTCGTCCCGCTTCTGGATAGCGCCGTGTAGGCTTCGCGCAGTTATGTTGTTGTTTGCGTTGAGTGCAGGGGGGCGTCTGAGTATAATGGCGCGCTTCCAATTTTCCCGTCCGGGAGCCCCCGCCATGCTGCGTATCAGTCAAGAAGCTCTTACCTTCGACGACGTTCTACTTATTCCAGGTTATTCCGAAGTTCTGCCGAAGGATGTCAGCCTCAAAACGCGCCTGACCCGTGGCATTGAACTGAATATTCCGTTGCTCTCTGCTGCTATGGATACCGTGACTGAAGCCCGTCTGGCGATTGCCATGGCTCAGGAAGGCGGCATCGGCATCATCCACAAGAATATGACCGTCGAGCAGCAAGCTGCCGAAGTGCGCAAGGTCAAGCGCTACGAGGCGGGCGTGGTCAAGGACCCGATCACCATCGAAGCCGACGCCACCGTACGTGATCTGTTCGAACTGACTCGTATGCACAACATCTCCGGCGTACCGGTGCTGAGCGATGGCGACCTGGTCGGCATCGTCACCTCCCGTGACGTGCGTTTCGAGAACCGCCTGGACGCCACCGTGCGTGAAGTGATGACGCCGAAAGAGCGTCTGGTCACCGTACCGGAAGGTGCCGACAAAGATGTGGTGCGCGAGTTGCTGCACAAGCACCGCATCGAAAAAGTCCTTATCGTCGATGGTGCCTTCCATTTGAAGGGCATGATGACCGTCAAGGACATCGAAAAAGCCAAGGCCTACCCGCTGGCCAGCAAGGACGATCAAGGTCGTCTGCGCGTTGGCGCAGCTGTCGGCACCGGTGCCGATACCGCTGACCGCGTCGCTGCACTGGCTAACGCCGGCGTTGACGTGATCATCGTTGACACCGCCCACGGTCACTCCAAAGGCGTGATCGACCGCGTGCGTTGGGTCAAGCAGAACTTCCCGGACGTGCAGGTGATCGGCGGCAATATCGCCACCGGCGAAGCCGCCAAGGCTCTTGCCGAGGCCGGCGCCGATGCGGTCAAGGTCGGCATTGGCCCTGGCTCGATCTGCACCACGCGTATCGTCGCCGGTGTCGGCGTGCCGCAAATCTCCGCCGTGGCCAATGTTGCTGCCGCGCTGGCGGGCACCGGTATTCCGCTGATCGCCGATGGTGGTATCCGTTTCTCCGGTGACCTGTCCAAGGCCATCGTCGCTGGCGCGTCCTGCGTGATGATCGGTTCGATGCTCGCCGGTACTGAAGAAGCACCGGGCGAAGTCGAGCTGTTCCAGGGCCGCTCCTACAAGGCTTACCGCGGCATGGGTTCGCTGGGTGCTATGGCGCAGGCGCAGGGCTCTTCGGATCGTTACTTCCAGGACTCCTCGGCCGGTGCCGAGAAGTTGGTGCCGGAAGGTATCGAAGGTCGCGTGCCATACAAGGGCGCAATGGCGGCCATCGTCCACCAGTTGATGGGCGGCCTGCGTGCCTCCATGGGCTACACCGGTTGTGCGACGGTCGAAGAGATGCGCAGCAAGCCTGAGTTTGTGCGCATCACCGGCGCTGGCATGGCCGAGTCCCATGTACACGATGTGCAGATCACCAAAGAGGCACCGAACTATCGCGTCGGCTAAAAAATCGATTTGACGCTGCTGCGCTTGGCCATGCTGCGTTGAAAAGAAACTCGAAATGCTCATTGGCTTCAGCCAACTCCGCTTTCTAGCTTCTTTTCGCCTTGCCTGACCTGCGCTCGCGACGCGGCAAATCGATTTTTGGAAAGATTGGGAAAGCGCGGGGCTGTTGCTGTTGAGAAAAACGGGACAGCCCCGAGTTATTTGTGAATTTCGCTACGAGAGACGGCCATGGCTCATCAAGACATCCACGCTCACCGCATCCTGATTCTGGATTTCGGCTCCCAGTACACCCAGCTGATCGCTCGCCGTGTGCGCGAGATTGGCGTGTATTGCGAGCTGCACCCGTTCGACATGAGCGACGATGACATCCGTGCCTTCGCCCCGCGCGGCATCATTCTCGCCGGTGGCCCAGAGTCGGTACACGAAGCCGGCAGTCCGCGTGCACCGAAAGCCGTGTTCGACCTCGGCGTGCCGGTTTTCGGTATCTGCTACGGCATGCAGACCATGGCCGAGCAGTTGGGCGGCAAGGTTGAAGGCTCCGAGCTGCGTGAGTTCGGTTACGCCCGCGTGGATATCGTCGGCAAAGCCCGCCTGCTCAACGGCATCGAAGACCACGTCGATGACGACGGCGTATTCGGCCTTGACGTCTGGATGAGTCACGGCGACAAAGTCACCGCCATGCCAGCAGGCTTCCATATTCTCGCCAGCACCCCGAGCTGCCCGATTGCCGCCATGGCCGACGACAGCCGCGGCTACTACGGCGTGCAGTTCCACCCGGAAGTGACCCACACCAAGCAGGGCGGGCGCATCCTCTCGCGTTTCATCCTGGAAATCTGCGGCTGCGAAGCGCTGTGGACTGCCTCCAACATCGTTGAAGACGCCATCGCCAATGTGCGCGCCCAGGTCGGCAGCGCCAACGTACTGCTCGGCCTGTCCGGCGGTGTGGATTCCTCGGTAGTCGCGGCGCTGCTGCACAAAGCTATCGGCGACCAGCTGACCTGCGTATTCGTCGACAACGGCCTGCTGCGTTTGCACGAAGGCGAGCAGGTGATGGCCATGTTCGCCGAGAACATGGGCGTCAAAGTGATTCGGGCCAACGCCGAGGAGCAGTTCCTCAATAACCTGGCCGGCGAAGCCGATCCGGAGAAGAAGCGCAAGATCATCGGTCGCACCTTTATCGACGTGTTCGATGCCGAATCCTGCAAGCTGGACAACATCAAGTTCCTCGCCCAGGGCACCATCTACCCGGACGTGATCGAGTCGGCTGGCGCGAAAAGCGGCAAGGCCCACGTGATCAAGTCGCACCACAACGTCGGCGGCCTGCCGGAAGAAATGAACCTGAAACTGGTCGAGCCGCTGCGCGAACTGTTCAAGGACGAAGTGCGTCGTTTGGGTCTGGAACTTGGCCTGCCGTACGACATGGTTTACCGCCACCCATTCCCGGGCCCGGGTCTGGGCGTGCGCATCCTCGGTGAAGTGAAGAAGGAATACGCCGACCTGCTGCGCCGCGCCGACCACATCTTTATCGAAGAGCTGCGCAAGGCCGACTGGTACCACAAGGTCAGCCAGGCGTTCGTGGTGTTCCAGCCGGTGAAATCGGTGGGCGTGGTCGGTGACGGCCGTCGTTACGCCTGGGTCGTAGCCCTGCGCGCCGTGGAAACCATCGACTTTATGACCGCCCGCTGGGCGCACCTGCCTTACGAGCTGCTGGAAACCGTCAGCGGCCGCATCATCAACGAAATCGAAGGCATCTCCCGCGTTACCTACGACGTGTCGAGCAAGCCGCCGGCCACCATCGAGTGGGAGTAAGCAGAAGGGGCCTACGGGCCCCTTTTTGTTAGCCCTGATAGTTTGCGCCAGCGTTAGGCGCCACACATGGGTATCGCACAGCCGCTGTTCTCTATTGGCTTAGAGGCAGCGGCTGTTTTTATTCAGTCAGCCGCAGGCTGGCGAGACGTGCAGCGCTTATCGTGGCTATGCTCGGGCGGTGGATTGAACCAGAATCCAGGTGTCCGGCCATTTATGCAGGGAGATCAGCGATGACCGCACTATTTGCCTTGGTGAGCATGGCGCGGCGTTGCTGCCGTCAGTGCGTTGTAACCGAGGATACGTTTCTTGCCCATCTGCTGAGGCTTGCCCTAAGTACTCTGCTGCTGGCCGTCAGCCCTGCCTGGGCGCAAGACTCGCCTGCTCCGGCGGCCCCGGCCACTGCGGCTTCTGCGGCAATCGCCCTGAGCGACATTCTGCTGCGCGCGGATGAGGACCAACGCCTGGCGGATCGGGCTCTGCGCAGGGCTGCAAGCGCCGACCCGGCGGCCGCGCTTGGCGTTCTGCTCGATGACATTGCACGACCTGTCGATGAGAAATTGCGCGCATTCAGTGTGGATGAGCTGCGCCAACTGCCCTTTGTACGGCTGGAGAGCCTGGCGCGGCATTGGAGCTTCGACGCCCACCGCATGCAAGTCTGGCGCGCGCAGATGCGGGTGGTCATCAAGCCGTATGCCGATGACACGGCCGAGCTGTCGCTGCGCCGTGCGCGTTGGCAGGCCACACAAGCAGCGACCCCGGCAGACAGCATGCCCGCGCCGCTGGCTCGGCAGATCAACACGATGATCAGTGAGCTACAGGCGGCTGAGCGGGCGCTTGCCGCTCCGCTTGAGCGTTTGATTGAGTTGGGGCAGCGCGCCAATGCGATCAATTCGAGCATTCAGCTGGGGCGTGAAGACGTGGACAGGGTCATCAGTGGTGTTGATGCGCGCCTGTTCAGCCGTGATGCGCCGCCGTTGTGGCAAGCGCTGCACTTGGGCACTGGTCAGGACGCAGAGGCGGACTCAGCTGTACAGGGGCTGGATATTGAGGTGCGCTTTGCCGATGCCTACGGCGCGGTCAACAGCATCAAGGTGCACGCGTTGCAAGCGGTGTTGTTGCTGCTGTTGCTTGTGTTGCTCTGGCTGGCGCGCCAGCAGCGTGTGGCTCCTCATTCGGGCCGTGATGAGGATAGCCAGCGGGTAGCCGCGCGGCCGTTTTCCGCCTGGTTGCTGCTGGCCGTGATGGCGGTGCAGGTGTTCGAGTCGGGTGCGCCCCTGTTGGCGCTTGAGCTGTTGACGCTGCTGGCAGTGGTGCCGGCGTTGCGCATGCTGCCGCCGCGTGCCCATGACCTGCTGGGCAGCTGGCCGATAATGGCGGCTGGCTTGTATCTGGCGGACCGGCTTGGGGCGCTGCTATGGGGCGGTGAGGATGTTTATCGGCTGTTTCAATTTGGCCTGACGGTCGTCGCGCTGCTGCTCACGCTCTGGCTGCTGCGGCAGATGTCGCAGCGAGTTGAGCGCACTGCCGACTGGGCGCGCTCGCTGGTGCGTGGGGTGGTCTGGCTGGGCGGCGGGCTGTTGCTGGTTTCACTGCCGGCTAATCTGGCCGGTGCCGTGCTGCTGACGCAGACGCTCACCAGCGCGGTGATCGACAGCGGCTATATTGGCCTGCTGCTGTACGCCAGCATGACCGTGGTCAATGCGCTGCTGCGGATGCTGATGGAGTTGCCGTCTGTACAGCGGGTATGGCTGTTTCGTCGACACGGCCAGGCATTGTTGAGTTGGTTGCGTCGTGCGTTGCTACTGGCAGCGGCAATCAGTTGGCTGCTGTACAGCATGGACCGCTTTCGCGTGTTGTTGCCGGTGCAGGCGTTCGTCACTCAGGTGTTGGGCTATGACGTTGAGGTCGGCGAGTTGTCCATCAGCCTCGGTGATGTGCTGGTGTTTGCTTTGTCGGTACTGATCACCATTGCTGCTGCGCGCGTGACCAAGTTGATCCTGCGCGAGCAGCTACAGGGGCATAGCCACTTGCCGCGCGGGGTGGGTAACAGCATCGCCTCGCTGACCTATTACGCGTTGCTGTTGCTGGGTTTTCTCCTGGCCCTGTCGGCGGCAGGTTTCAAGGTCAGTCAGTTGACGCTGCTGTTCGGCGCGCTGGGTGTGGGTATCGGCTTTGGTTTGCAGGGGTTGGTGAGCAACTTTGTGTCGGGGCTGGTGTTGATGTTCGAGCGGCCGATTCAGCCCGGCGACGTAATCGAGATCAACGGCGCCAGCGGCAGCGTGCGCGAAATTGGCCTGCGCGCCACCAAGATTCGCACCTTCGATGGCGCCGATGTCGTAGTGCCCAACGGCACCCTGGTTGCCAATAACCTGACCAACTGGACGCTGCTGGATCGCAATCGGCGCATCGAAGTGCCGATTGGCGTTGCTTACGGCAGCGACCCCGCGGCGGTGATCGATCTGCTGGTCAGGGTGGCGCGTGCGGTGCCCGGGGTGGCCGCCGAGCCTGCGCCGGTTGTGTTGTTGCAGGAGTATGGCGAGAGCGCCTTGAAGTTCAGCGTGCGCGCCTGGGCGCAGGACTACGACCGCTGGCTCACTACGCGCAGCGAACTGATGGTGAGCATGCTGCAGGCGCTTGCGGCGGCCAATATCAGCATCCCGTACAACCAGTACGACCTCAATCTGCATGGCATGCCGGATGAGTTGAGCGCCGCGCTGCGTCAGGTTGGCCAGGGCGACGGCAAACCGGATGCTTCCTGATTCTGCAGTTGGCTGAGCGCCGCTAATGCATGTTCTGCCGAGAGCGTTTAGCTCTGCGCCATAAATAGACTAGCAGCAGGCCGGACAGCGCGGTAGCCGCGCTGGTGATCAGCCACGCGCTGAGGTCGTTACCTGCCGCGTTGTACTTGATGCGCCAGAACAGGATTGTGCCGAGCGCAGTCAATAGCGCTGTGCTGACTCCTGCAGTGAACACCCATCTGGCCAACCTGCCGCGCGGCAGCAGGTTGCCTGCAACCTTCAAGCGACGGTCTGCCCACAGCCAGAGCCCTAGCCAGGTCAGTACGCAGCAAGCCAGGCCCAGCACGGCATACAGCCAGCGCAGGCTCATCCCCGACCAGTCGCCCAGATGCAAAGGCATCATTGCTTGATGCCACCAGCCCAGGCCTTCGAGCTGACGAGGGTCGTGCACGCCCAGCAGCACGCCGCTGTGCCCTGCATACAAAACCTCTGCGCTGTAGCGCTGTACCAGGTGGCCGGGCAGGTTGCCGCGTACGCTCACATGGCCTTTGTCAGGGAAGAAATCGATAAAAACCGGTACCAGCCCAGGCAGCTGTTTGCGTGCATCGTCCAGCATCTGCTCCAGCCCGGCAGGGGTTGTGTATGCAGGTGTGGCCGCAGCCTGTACGCCTTTGATCTCAGCTGTGGCTACCAGGGTGGAAAGGCCCAGCCATGCACCGCTGAATGCACTGAGTAGCAGAAAGGGCAAGAGCCAGATGCCGAGCAGCTTGTGCCCATCGGAGCGCACAAGTCTGGGGCTTTTGCCGGTGCGTAAGGTGAATAGTTGACGCAGTAGCTTGCGATGCAGCAGCACGCCGGAGAGCAGGCTTAGCAGCATCAATACGCCAAACAGACCGACGATCCAGCGCCCGGCTTTGCCCATAAACAAACGGGTGTGCAGGTTGACCAGAAAGTCCGCTGTCTGGCTGCGTGGGCCTTGCAGTGCGTTGCCGCAGAGGTCGGCCTGAGCCCGCTCGCCATTGGCCAGGCGCAGCTCCCAATAGCCGCCAGTGAGTTCAGGCAGGCTCAAACGGCGTAGGAGGCCCCCGTTATCGGGAGCCTCCTGCAGACGACTGCGCAAGGTAGTCAGCGCCGAGTCAGCCGCAAGCGTGCAGTTCGCCGGAGCGTTAAGCCCGCCGGCAACCCATTGGCTGATTTCCAGACGAAACACCGCCAGGCTGCCGCTCAGGCACAGCAGCAGAATGAACAAGCCGGCGCCGGCGCCACACCAGACGTGCAGGCGATGGATCAACGCCTTCATCTCGCGCGGCGCTCATATGCGTTTGTCACCTTGTTTACGCCGCACCGGCAAGGGCACGTTCTGCGCGGCTGAGCAGTTCCTTGGCCTGTTCTGGCTGACGTGCTTCGATGCGTTCCGAGGCCAGCTTGCGCAGTACGGTGGCGCGCAAGTAGGGCGACTTCACCAGCTCGGCTTCCTGTTCGCTGCGCTCCAGCAGTTTGTAGGCGGCATCCTGCTGGCCGGTGCGGGCCATGTTCTTGGCGTTACGGATAAAGCCTTCGATACGGTGGTACGGATCAGCGATCTTTTCGGCCAGTGCAATACCGGGCTCGAAGCGATGGCTTTGGCCGTAGTTGCGCGAGATCTCGCTGAGCACTGCCGAGCGCTCTTCGCCTTCGGGCAGGCTGAGGGCGACTTCTCGGCCTTTGTCGAGGGCGCCTACAGCGCGATCACGCAGGTTCTTCTCGGCCATTTCGCCGCCCAGCATGGCCAGAACCTGAGCCTGCTGCAGTGGGTTTTCGATCTGTGGCGCAAGGCGGTCAACGGCGTCGAAAACCGCCAGGGCCTGCTCGCGATGGCCGATGTCCACCAGGTGCGCGCCCGCTTCGTTGAGCATCACTCCGCGCTCGTACAGGTCTGGCAGCATCTGCGCCATACCGTAGGACTCATAAACCAGGTTCTCGCCCTTGGCCTGGGCGACATAGCGATAGGCTGCACCGGTGCCCGAAAGCAGTTCGGCGCGCAGCAGCGGTTCTTCCACCGTGCGGGTGCGTGCTTCTGCTTGCTCCAGCAGCTTGGCGGCACGTTCCGGTTGCTTGGCTTTGGCGAATTTGCCGATGAGTTTCCACGCGGTTTTCACCCAGACGTCGGTGTCCTGCACCTTGTCCAGCGCCTGCAGAGCGTCGTCGTAATGGCCGCTGGAGGCCAGTTCATTGGCCAGGTGGGCCTTCAGCACATCGCGGATGTAGTCGTCTTGTACGCGTTTGGCGGCCGAGTCGGAGCGGGCGAACAAGTCGCTCGATTTAGGCGCGTCGCCCAGCTCTTTCCACAGATTGCCCAGTTGGGCGTAGACCTGAGCGTGCTCGAAATCGCTGGTGACAGTGGCTGGGTGGGTATTCAGCCACGCCTGCAGGCGCATGTCTTCGTGGGCGTGGGCGGCCATCGGCGGCAGTGCAAGTGCCAGGCTGAGCGCCAGTGCAGAAGCGGCAGTAAGTGTTCTCATGGAATTGTCCTTTTTCAGGTTGGTGGTGCCAGTGGCGTGTTTAGAAGCGGCCTTCGACAAGCAGCTGGAAGGCCCGCGAGGAGCTTTCGTCTTCCTGCTCGAACAGGGCGGTCGTGCCGTTGGGGCGCACGGTGGTGCGGGAGCGGTTTTTCTCGGCTTCAAGCGCATTGAGTGCGCTGAGCTTGAGCGTGAAGTCTTTGCTGATGGGCAGTGATGCGCTCAGATCCAGGTAGCGCGAAGGGTCTTGCTCCTGGGTACGCAGGTTGCTGCCGACCTTGTCGACTTTCTGCAGGCGTCCGATTTCGTTGTAGTGCGCGCCAAACTTGAGCTTCCAGGGCCGGTATTCGTAATCGGCCCCGGCATTGAATATGTATTCCGGTTGGTCGTTGATTGGGCGCTTGCCGCCCGTGGCCGGGTCATTTACTTCGGAATCCATCCAGCTGTAATTGCCCCGCACCGTCACGCCGTGGGCAGGGGTCAGCTCGAAGCGGTAGGAACCGTCCAGCTCGACGCCCCAGGTGCTGGCCTTGGCCACGTTGATGGGCATCTGCTGATAGCGCCCGCTGTCCGCATCCAGCACGATGGTTTTCTCGATCAGGTCGGTGATGTCGCGGTAGAACAGGTTGGCGCTGACCACGCCGCGACGCTCGGCGAAGAGGTGCTCCAGGCTGGTTTCCGCGCCCCATGCCGTCTCGGGCTCAAGGTTGGGGTTGCCGACTACGTCGGGTTCGTCTGCGGTACCTGCTTTGCTCTCGGTCAGCCCGGCGAGGTCTTCGAACTTCGGCCGGCGGATGCTGCGGGTGACGCTGGCCCGCCAGTTAAGGTCGGGCGTGATGCTGGTCAGCCAGTGCAGCGATGGGCTCGGCTGCAGGTGATGTTGGCTGCCGCTTTCTGCCTGACTGTTGTCGGTTTGCGTGCTGACGCTCTCCAGGCGCAGGCCAGGGGTCAGTACATGCATTCCGCCAATCAGGATTTCGTCCTGGGCATAGAGAGCAAACTTGGTTTCATCGACTGAAGAGCTGGTGTGAGCTTCGTCGCTGCGGTTGATTTTCTTCCAGCCCCGCTTATGCAGATCCCACTGGGTTTTGCCGGCTTCGGCGCCGATGTCCAGCGCGTGGATGCCGCCCAAGTGCTTCTGCATGGAGCTTCTGACGGCGAGGCCTTTTTCCTGGATGCTGTCATCATTGCCGCTGGTGAAGGTCGGCAGGCTTGTAAACGAGCCGCCCGCAGCGCCCTTGCGTTCGGTTTTGTCGGTCTGGATGTCAGTGCCCTGCAGGTTGAAGCCCAGCTTGTAGCGGGTCGCGGGGTCTGCGGTGCGCTGCCACTGGCCGTTCAAACCGAGGTACTGGCGAGTCTTGGCTTGGTCCATGCGCTCGGCATCGCTCAAGGTCGCTTTCTTCAGCCGGTCACGCTCTTTGTCTTCACGCGAATAGAGGTAGCGCGGATCGAGGCTGAACTCATCCTGTTCATTGAGCTGCCAGTTCAGGCGCGCAGACAGGCCGAGCTCGTCATGCTCGCGGTATTCATAGTCGAGCTCGCGGTTGGTCAGGGTTGCGCCACCGTTGTTGTAGTCCTGGCGATCCTTGGTTCTAACCCCGTTGCGGCGCTGAACTACGCCATCGACCTGGTAGCGGAAGTTATCCAGGCTGTCCCCGAGCGTCATGCCTGCGCTGCCAAAGGTGCCGGCGCCGGGTGCATCTGGCAGCGTGCCTGTGGCCACATGCCAGCGTGAGGTGCGCGTCTTTGGGGGCTCGCGCATGATGATATTGACCGTGCCGGCAATGCCCTGGTTGTCCATATTGGCGGTTGTCGTACGGATGATCTCGACGCGCTCAACCAGCTGCGCCGGGATCTGGTCGATTGAAAAGTCGCGGGCCGAAACGGGCTGGCCATCAATCAGGATCTGCGTGTATTCCTTGTTGAGGCCGCGGATGCGCGCGTCGTTGTTTTCGCCTGGCGGGCCGCCAAAGCTGATGCTGGGCATACGGCGGATTACTTCGCCCATGCTGGCGTCGCCGAAGGTCTCGATTTCTTCGCGGTCGACGATGATCTTGGCGGCAGACAGGCTCATCCTTTGCTCAAGCACGTTGTCGTCCAGGCTGCCATGCACAATTACGGCTGGCAGCAGGGTGGTTGCCGGCGTGACCTGCGCGGCCTGGCGTTCAGTTACTGGCGCTGCACGCAGCACATAGCCGCCGTTGTCCAGTTGCGCCGCCTGCAGCCCGGTACCTGCCAGCAGCGTGTTCAGGGCGGCCTGCGTGGTGTAGTGGCCTTGCAGCCCCGCAGTGGTCTTGCCATCGGTTTGGTCGGCGGTAAAGGTCAGCAGCACGTTGGCAGCACTGGCCAGACTGCGCAGTGCCGGGGCCAGTGCTCCAGCGGGAATGTTGTAGACCTGGTGTGTGTTGGCCGACTGTTGCGCTGCCGGTGTTTGCGCCTGCGCAGCGTTGGGCACGGTTATGGCCAGGGTAAAGCTGCAGATCGCCACGCTGATTGCATAAGCAACGGCGCGCTGGGTAAACACCGGGTTATGCGCCTGCCGAGCAACGAGGGTCGTTTGACGGGTGTTGCCAGGCGCTGGGCGGCAGGCGTGCGGGTTGATCGGGGCAGGCATGAATTCCTCGCAAGGGCGATGTTGAAAATGATGTGCTTGCTAAAAGGTGCCGCGAGAAAGGAAATCGGGCAGTCAAGAACAAGAATTATTTTCAACGGCCTTCTGTGCGGGTGCCTAAAGCCCAGGTGTGACGGGGTGGATGGCGTTGCGGTGATGGTGTTTTAAGGTGAGGGCGTTAGCGCGAAGCAGCGACCGTTACCCAGTAGCGGGTACGTTGTCGGACGTGCACCGGGAGCACAGTGGGCAGCGTGGCCAGGATGCGGTCGGTGTCATGCAGCGGGAACACGCCGGAGACGCGCAGGTCGGCCACGCTCGGGTCGCAGCGCAGCAGGCCGGGACGGTAGCGCCCCAGATCGGCGAGAAAATCCCCCAGGCGTACGTTGTCGGCCACGATCTGCCCGCGTGACCAGGCTGTGGCTTGTTCGTCCAGCGGCTGATCGTCATCCAGAGTCCGCCGGGAGAAGGCGGCTTGTGTCCCTGCCTGGAGAATGCGCGCCTGGGTGTTGTTGTCGCGGGGGGTAATCTGCACTGCACTTTCCAGCACGGCAACATGGGTCTGCCCGTCCAGTTGGCGCAGGGTGAAGCGGGTGCCGAGGGCGCGAACATCGCCTTCAGCGGACTCCACGATAAACGGGCGTGTTTCATCGTGGCCACGGTTATTGGCATGCCCGGTGACGATCAGCACCTCGCCGGCCACCAGGCGGATCAGGCGCCGCTCGTTGTCAAAACGCACATTGATTGCGCTGTCGGTGTTGAGCGTGATCTGGGTGCCATCGTCCAGTACCAGGCTGCGTTGTTCGCCAATGCCGGTGCGGTGCTCGGCCATCGTTTGTTGCCAGGTCTGCGTGCGTGAGGCCAGTAAGCCGCTGGTGCAGGCTACGCCGCCCCACATCAGCATATGCAGCGCCTTGCGCCGGCTTGGCGAGGCGGGCGTGTTCGCGCCGAGAGGCGGTGTTACGTAGGGCGAGAGCGTACGGTAGGCCGCTTTCGGTTCCATCTGCTTTAGCCGACCGGTGATGGCCTCGATGTGCTGCCAGGCCCGTTCGTGGTCGGGGTGCGCGGCGCGCCATTGCTGCCAGCGCTGCCGTTCTTCGGCTGTTGCCTCACCGGACATCAGCAGGGTTAGCCAATCCGCCGCCTGGTCTGCGGTTTCGTCGCTAATGGGCTGGCCGCCGGCCATGGGTGCCGTGTGGTGGGGCTGGGGCGTGTCGCCTGAGTGGGTCGTATGCATGGCGAGCGTTAGACCGCCAGGGCGAACAGGCATTGCCGGTTCGCGCGGGTCAGGTACTGTTTGACCGAGCTGGTGGACACGCTCAAACGTGTGGCGATTTCGGCGTAACTCAGCTCTTCCAGGTGCGCCAGTAGAAACGCTTCCTTCACCTGTGGGGGCAGACCGTCCAGGGCGCGGTCGATCTGCTGCAGCGCTTCGACTGCCAGCAGCTGTGCCTCAGGCGACGGTGCCAGCTCTTCCGGCAGGGTGGCGAGCATTTCCAGGTAACCGGTTTCCAGCAGCTGACGCCGATGGCGATGGGCGATCAACCGGCGGGCGATGGTCACCAGGAAGGGGCGCGGTGTACGGATCGCGCTGGCGCTGTTTGCCGTGATCAGGCTGATAAAGGTGTCTTGCGCCAGATCGGCGGCCATGAAGGAATCGCCCAGCTTGCGGCGCAGCCAGTTCTGCAGCCAGCCATGATGGTCGCTATAGAGGTCGGCGATCTGCTGCTGAAGTGCAAGCTCGGTGGTGGTCACGCAAACTGTCCTGTGCCCCGCGAAGGCGTATCTGAATATAATTAATAATGATTCGCAATATATAGGATTCGCTGCAGCCGGCCAAGCCGTGTGTTCTGCCGTACGCGTGCGCCGGGAGCGGCTTGGCGGGCTTCTGATCGATGGCCGATTTGCCTGCGCTAGCCGGTTTCAGGTCGCGTGTTGAGGTCGCTGTTGCTGCGCCAAGAGACTGCTGCGGCATCCTGTCCGTTTTTCTCGGTCGTCAGCCTTGCTGTTGAGATGAGAAGATATTGCAACTGGTGATCCGGTTTTAATCCGGCTTGATATCTTCCCGGATTGCATCCGGGCTACGGGAATCTCAATGTCTTTTACCCGCAGACAAATGCTGGTTGGCCTGGCTGGGCTTGGTGTCGTCGGCCTTGGTGCCGGTGGCGTGCGCTATTGGCTGGGTCGCCCGGAAAATGTGGCGACCCACGACTATGAACTGATAGCCGCGCCGCTGGATATCGAGTTGGTGCCGGGGCATAGCACGCCGGCCTGGGCCTATGGTGGCCAGGCGCCGGGGGTGGAGTTGCGTTGCCGGCAGGGCGAGCGACTGCGCGTGCGCTTTATTAATAAGCTGGACGTGCCGACCACCATTCACTGGCATGGCATCCGTCTGCCGCTGGCGATGGACGGCGTGCCTTATGTGTCGCAGGCGCCGGTGCTGCCGGGTGAGTACTTCGACTACAACTTCATCACCCCAGATGCCGGCAGCTTCTGGTATCACCCGCACGTCGCCAGCGGCGAGCAGCTGGGGCGCGGGTTGGTTGGTGCGTTGATCGTCGAGGAGCGCGAGCCGACCGGTTTTCGCCACGACCACACACTTAATCTGAAAAGCTGGCATATCGACGAGCAGGGCGCTTTTACCGATTTCAGCGTACCGCGCGAGGCGGCGCGTGGCGGCACCCCTGGGCGCTTGAGTACGGTCAATGGCCAGCATGCGCCGACTCTGGATTTACCCGCCGGGCAGGTGGTGCGCCTGCGTCTGATCAATCTGGATAACACCCTGACCTATCGCCTCAATCTGCCCGGCGCGGATGCGCGTATTTATGCGCTGGACGGCAACCCGGTCGAGCCACGGCCGCTGGGCAAGGAGTACTGGCTGGGGCCGGGTATGCGCATTGAGCTGGGATTGAAGGTTCCGGCTGCTGGCGCGGAGCTGTCGCTGCGTAATGGGCCATTGCGTCTGGCGACCTTGCGCGCGCAGCCCAGCGCCGAGGGTGCGGGTGAGTGGCCGCCTGCGTTGCCCGCCAATCCGGTGGCTGAGCCTGATATGGCCAATGCAGAAACCGTCAAATTCAACTTCGAATGGGCCGGCGCGGTTTCGGTTGGTTTGGCCCAGGGCGCGGCGCATAGCTTCTGGCAGATCAATGGCCAGGCCTGGGATATCAATGACAAGACCTGCGCAGACCGGCCGATTGCCCGTCTGCAGCTGGGCAAGAGCTATATCTTCGAGCTGCGCAACCTCAGTCAGTATCAGCACCCGATCCATCTGCATGGCATGACCTTTAAGGTGCTGGCCTCGGACCGCAAGTCGATCATCCCGTATTTCACCGACACCTACCTGCTGGGCAAGAATGAGCGTGCCCGCGTCGCGCTGGTCGCGGATAATCCGGGGGTATGGATGTTCCACTGCCATGTGATCGACCATATGGAAACTGGTCTTATGGCATCAATTGAGGTCGTTTAAGCGTGCGCCAACCCCTGATCATTGATCGCAGCCAGGATCAGCACTTTATGCGCGAGGCCCTGGCCCTGGCCGCCGAAGGTGCCGCCCTGGGCGAGGTGCCGGTTGGCGCGGTGCTGGTGCAGGATGGCCAGATTGTCGGGCGCGGCTTTAACTGCCCGATCTCCACCCATGACCCCAGCGCCCATGCCGAGATGGTGGCGATTCGCGCCGCCGCCCTGGCCGTGGATAACTACCGCCTGCCGGGCAGCACCCTGTATGTGACCCTGGAGCCGTGCAGCATGTGTGCCGGGCTGATCGTGCATGCGCGGGTGCAGCGTGTGGTGTATGGCGCAACCGAGCCCAAGGCCGGGGTGGCGATCAGTCGTGGGCAGTTTTTCAGCCAGGAATTTCTCAATCACCGGGTGTTGATTGAGGGCGGCGTATTGGCGGAGGAGTGTGGGGCGGCACTCAGCGCATTCTTTAAGGCCAGGCGCGAGCAGCGTTAAAGCGGCGGGGTCTGCTCATTGGGCTGACGTTTGTCGATGCCCGGCAGGTGCTGATTGCTTTCCGCGAGCTGGGAGCCTTCCAGCTGCGGTTGGGTTACCCAGGTGAGGATGTCGTAGTAGCGGCGGATGTTGCGCACAAAGTGCACCGGCTCACCGCCACGGGCATAGCCATAACGGGTTTTGCTGTACCACTGCTTCTGCGACAGGCGCGGCAGGATCTTCTGCACATCCAGCCACTTATTCGGGTCCAGGCCTTCGGCCTCGGTGAGCTTGCGCGCATCTTCCAGATGGCCGCCGCCGATGTTGTAAGACGCCAGGGCGAACCAGGTGCGATCCGGCTCTTGAATGCTCTCCGGCAGCTGATTCTTCACATAGACAATGTATTTGGCGCCGCCCTCGATGCTCTGCTTGGGGTTCAGGCGATCCGCTACACCCATGGCCTGAGCGGTGCGCAGGGTCAGCATCATCAGCCCGCGCACGCCGGTTTTCGAGGTGGCGGTGGGTTGCCAGAGTGACTCCTGATAACCCATGGCGGCGAGCAGGCGCCAGTCGACCTGATTGGCCTGGGCGGCTTCGCGGAAGTACTTCTCGTAGCGCGGCAGGCGTTGTTGCAGGTGTTTGGCGAAGGTGTAGGCGCCGACGTAGCCGAGTACATCGACATGGCCGTAGTAGCGATCCTTGAGGCGCTGCAGGCTGCCGTTCTTGTGCGCGCGTTCGATAAAGGCGTTCATCTCGTCGAGCAGGCTGTGGTCTTCACCGGGGGCGGTGGCCCAGGCCAGGTTTTGTGCATCGCCCAGATCGAAAGCCACGCGTACGTTGGAGAAGTACACCTGATTCATTGCCAGTTCGTTGGAGTCGACCAGGGTCAGGTCGATCTGCCCTTCATCGACCATGCGCAGCAGGTCGACCACCTCGACAGCCGCGGATTCTTCGTAAGCCAGTTCCGGCAGCTGCAGCTTGAGGGCGGCCAGCTGTTCGGCATGGCTGCTGCCTTTAAGCACCAGAATGCGTTTGCCGAGCAGATCATCCGGGCGGGTCGGGCGTTGCTGGCCGTTGCGGTAGATCACCTGGGGGGTGACTTCGAGATAGGGCAGGGAGAAGCGTGCGTGCTGCTGCCGTCCGTCGCTTTCTACCAGGCCGGCGGCAGCGAGTACCGGGCCGTTGGGTTTGTTCAGGCTGGCGAACAGCTCGTCGAGGTTGTCGGCGGTTTCGATTTTCAGCTCAAGGCCCAGGTCGTCGGCAAAGCGCTTTACCAGCTCGTATTCGAAGCCGGTTTCGCCGTTACGGTCCTGGAAATAAGTGGCCGGGCTGTTACGGGTGATCACCCGCAGTACACCCTCCGCCTGAACGCGCTCGAGTGTGCTGGGTTCTTCAGCACAGCCGCCGAGCACCAGGAGGATTCCGATCACCGACAGCCAGCAGGCGCGGCGCACACGGAACGCAGAGTGGGCAAACATTGGCGCAGTATACGCAAAGCATGGGGCGCGCCATATCTCGACAGCGGGTGGCTTCTCTGCTAGCGCAGTCGCTGCGTTTGGCTTGCCTTCACGGGTGCCGTTGGCGGCGCTTTAGGCTAGAATGCACGGCCTCAAAGTACACCCCTTCCCAGAGGCTGTCCCCGATGTTGATCCTGCGCGGCGCTCCCGCCCTTTCTGCTTTTCGTCACGGCAAACTGCTTGAACAACTGACCAGCAAGGTACCTGCGGTCACCGGCCTGTATGCCGAGTTCGCGCATTTCGCCGAAGTGTCCGGCGTTCTGACTGCCGACGAAGAGCAGGTATTGGCCCGTTTGCTGAAATACGGCCCGAGTGTGCCGGTGCAGGAGCCAAGCGGCCGCCTGTTCCTGACCATTCCGCGCTTTGGCACCATCTCGCCGTGGTCGAGCAAGGCCAGCGACATCGCCCGCAACTGCGGCCTGGCAAAGATTCAGCGCATCGAGCGCGGCCTGGCCTACTACGTCAGCGGCGAGCTGAATGCCGCCGAGGCGCAGCAGGTTGCCGACGTGCTGCATGACCGCATGACCCAGCTGGTGCTGGATAACCTCGAAGGTGCCGCTGCGCTGTTCAGCCATGCGCAGCCCAAGCCGCTGACTGCCGTGGACATCCTCGGTGGTGGTCGCGCTGCACTGGAGAAGGCTAACGTTGAGCTGGGCCTGGCCCTTGCCGAAGACGAAATCGATTACCTGGTGACCAGCTTCAACGGTCTGGGGCGCAACCCCCACGACATCGAATTGATGATGTTCGCCCAGGCCAACTCCGAGCACTGCCGCCACAAGATCTTCAATGCCAGCTGGGATATCGACGGTCAGAGCCAGGAAAAATCCCTGTTCGGCATGATCAAGAACACCTACCAGATGCACAGCGAAGGGGTTCTGTCCGCTTATAAGGACAACGCTTCGGTGATCGTCGGCAGTGTTGCTGGGCGTTTCTTTCCGGACCCTGAGACCCGCCAGTACGGCGCGACCCAGGAGCCCGTGCATATTCTGATGAAGGTGGAAACCCACAACCACCCTACGGCCATCTCGCCGTTCTCCGGTGCGTCCACCGGTTCCGGTGGCGAGATTCGCGACGAGGGTGCCACCGGCCGTGGTGCCAAGCCGAAGGCGGGGCTGACCGGCTTCACTGTATCCAACCTGAACATCCCCGGTTTCGAGCAGCCTTGGGAAGTGCCTTATGGCAAGCCTGAGCGCATCGTTACCGCGCTGGACATCATGATTGAAGGCCCGCTGGGTGGCGCGGCGTTCAACAACGAGTTCGGCCGTCCGGCCCTGACCGGCTACTTCCGTACCTTCGAGCAGGCGATCCAGACCCCGCGTGGTGAAGAAGTGCGTGGTTACCACAAGCCGATCATGCTCGCCGGCGGCATGGGCAACATCCGTGCAGATCACGTGCAGAAGGGCGAGATCACCGTCGGCGCCAAGCTGATCGTGCTCGGCGGTCCAGCCATGCTGATCGGCCTGGGCGGCGGCGCCGCGTCGTCGGTCGCCACCGGTGCCAGCTCGGCTGATCTGGATTTCGCCTCGGTACAGCGCGAGAACCCGGAAATGGAGCGCCGTTGCCAGGAGGTTATCGACCGTTGCTGGCAGCTGGGTGACAACAACCCAATCGCCTTTATCCATGACGTTGGCGCGGGCGGTATTTCCAACGCCTTCCCTGAGCTGGTCAATGACGGTGGCCGTGGCGGCCGCTTCGAACTGCGCAATGTGCCCAACGACGAACCGGGCATGGCCCCGCACGAGATCTGGAGCAACGAGTCCCAGGAGCGTTACGTACTGGCCGTCAGCGCCGTTGACTTCGAGCGGTTCAAGGCGATCTGTGAACGCGAGCGTTGCCCGTTTGCCGTGGTTGGTGAGGCCACTGAAGAAGCCCACCTGACCGTGACTGACAGCCATTTCGCCAACACCCCGGTGGACATGCCGCTGGAAGTGCTGCTCGGCAAGCCGCCGCGCATGCACCGTTCGGCCGCCCGCGAAGCTGAGCTGGGCGATGATTTCGATGCCAGCACCCTGGCCATCGACGAAGCCGTGACCCGCGTGCTGCATCACCCGGCTGTGGCCAGCAAGAGCTTCCTGATCACCATCGGCGACCGCACCATTACCGGTCTGGTTGCTCGCGACCAGATGGTTGGTCCGTGGCAGGTGCCGGTGGCTGATTGCGCGGTCACCGCCACCAGCTTCGACGTCTATACCGGTGAAGCCATGGCCATGGGCGAGCGCACGCCGCTGGCGCTGCTGGATGCTGCTGCGTCCGGGCGTATGGCGATTGGCGAAACCCTGACCAACCTGGCGGCCTCGCGCATCGAGAAGATGTCCGATATCAAACTGTCCGCCAACTGGATGGCCGCTGCCGGCCACCCGGGTGAAGACGCGCGTCTGTACGACACCGTGAAAGCGGTCGGCATGGAGCTGTGCCCCGAGCTGGGCATCACCATCCCGGTGGGTAAGGACTCGATGTCGATGAAAACCCAGTGGCGCGATGAAGGCACGGATAAGAGCGTGACCTCGCCGCTGTCGCTGGTGGTGACCGGCTTTGCTCCGGTCAGCGATATTCGCAAGACCCTGACCCCGCAACTGCGCATGGACAAGGGCGAAACCGACCTGATCCTGATCGACCTGGGCCGTGGGCAGAACCGCATGGGTGCGTCGATCCTTACCCAGGTGTACGGCAAGCTCGGCACCCAGGCGCCGGATGTGGATGACGCAGAAGACCTCAAAGCCTTCTTCGCGGTGATCCAGGGTCTGAATGCCGACGGTCATATCCTCGCTTACCACGACCGTTCCGACGGTGGCCTGCTGGTTACCGCGCTGGAAATGGCTTTTGCTGGCCACTGCGGTTTGAACCTGTTCCTCGATGCTTTGGCCGACGACAGCGCTGAGCTGGCCGCTGTGCTGTTCAACGAAGAATTGGGTGCAGTGATTCAGGTGCATCAGGACGCCACCCCGGAAGTGCTGGCGCAGTTCAGCGCTGCCGGCCTGGGCGACTGCGTGGCGGTGATCGGTCAGCCGGTCAACAGCGACGACGTGGCAATCAGCTTCAACGGTCAGCCGGTATTCGGCGGCCAGCGCCGCTTGCTGCAGCGCCAGTGGGCGCAAACCAGCTATCAGATTCAGCGTCTGCGCGACAACGTGCAGTGTGCCGAGCAGGAGTTCGACACCATCCTCGACGAGGAAAACCCAGGGTTGTCGGCCAAGCTCAGCTTCGACGTCAATCAGGACATCAGCGCGCCGTATATCCGCAAAGGTGTACGTCCGCAGATCGCCGTGCTGCGTGAGCAGGGCGTCAACGGCCAGGTGGAAATGGCTGCGGCCTTCGACCGCGCGGGCTTCAACGCGATCGACGTGCATATGAGCGACATCCTCAGCGGTCGCGTCAGCCTTGACGAGTTCAAGGGCCTGGTCGCCTGTGGTGGCTTCTCCTACGGTGATGTGCTGGGTGCCGGCGAAGGCTGGGCCAAGTCGATCCTGTTCAACAGCCGTGCCCGTGATGGCTTCCAGGCGTTCTTCGAACGCAAGGACAGCTTCAGTCTCGGCGTGTGCAACGGCTGCCAGATGATGAGCAACCTGCACGAACTGATCCCCGGCACCGAGTTCTGGCCGCACTTCGTGCGCAACCGCTCCGAGCAGTTCGAGGCGCGCGTGGCCATGGTTCAGGTGCAGGAGTCAGCGTCGATCTTCCTGCGTGGCATGGCCGGTTCGCGTATGCCAATCGCCATCGCTCACGGTGAAGGGCATGCCGAGTTCGAGAATGAGGAGGCGCTGCTCGAGGCCGATCTGTCCGGCTGCGTGGCCATGCGCTTTATCGACAACCACGGCAAGGTCACCGAAACCTACCCGGCCAACCCCAACGGTTCGCCGCGCGGGATTACCGGTCTGACCAGTCGCGACGGTCGCGTGACCATCATGATGCCGCACCCGGAGCGGGTGTTCCGCGCCGTGCAGAACTCCTGGAAGCCGGATGACTGGCAGGAAGATGCCGGCTGGCTGCGGATGTTCCGCAACGCTCGCGTGTGGGTGGATTAATAGCGGCCGCAATGCGGCCCTCTGCTGACCCTCTCCCGCTTGCGGGAGAGGGTGCCCGAAGGGCGGGAGAGGGCGTGTGAATCCGCAAGACTCTGTTCTGCCTGAGGTGCGCCAGGTCAAACCTGGCGATACCTTATTGCTGTGCCGCTGCGGGCGTTCGTCCCAGCTTCCCGATTGTGTTTCCGCCTGCCCTGATGTGCTTGAACTGCAGCCTGAGCGTGAGCAGATTCTGCTGCTTTGCCGTTGCGCTCGCTCGCAACGTCTACCTTACTGTGATGGTAGCCATAACCAGCCGGTAAGCGGCTTCAAGGCTCGCTGGCGGCGTTTCTGGCACGGCCTGTAGGTCTAGCTGATAGCGCTAATAGGTTGAACACACAGCACATTATCCGGTCATAGGGTGCAAGTGTGATGGGCTGCGCGAATACCCGATAAGGCAAAATGCCATTATTGTGTGGCATCATTATCGAACTGTTTTTATCAGTCTTGCCGGCGGAGACTTCGATGTACAAGCTGTGTTTTTATGTGCCTGAAACTCATCTGGATGCCGTGAAAAACGCGGTATTCAGCGCCGGTGGCGGACGTATTGGTCATTATGATCAGTGTTGTTGGCAGACCCTGGGGCAGGGTCAGTTCCGCGCTCTGGAAGGCAGTCAGCCATTTCTCGGCCAGCCTGGGCAGGTCGAGCAGGTGGCCGAGTGGAAAGTCGAGATGGTCGTGGCCGATGAGCTGATTCATGACGCCGTCAAGGCGATGAAGAAGCAGCATCCCTACGAGACGCCGGCTTTTGAGGTGTGGCGGCTGTCAGATATCCAGTTCTAATTCATAAAAAAGGCGCCATGAAGGCGCCTTTTTTATGTCTGTTGATCAGGGTCTGATTTCGATCAGCGTGCCGTCTTTGACCAGGGCCCAGATCTCGCGCATGTCGGTGTTTTTCACGGCGATGCAGCCTTCGGTCCAGTCCAGGGTGTGGAAAAACCACTCGGGGTATTCCTCGTCCAGTGGCGTGCCGTGGATCATGATCATGCCGCCGGCCGGTACGCCTTTGGCGCGGGCTTGCGCCTGGTCGCGGGCGTTGGGGTAGGAGATGTGCATGGACAGGTTGTACTTGTCGCTGGTCTTGCGCCAGTCGATCCAGTAGAAACCTTCCGGGGTGCGCAGGTCGCCTTCGCGTTGCTTTGCCCCTTCAGGCTGTTTACCCAGGGACACGCGGTAGGACTTGAGGGTGTCGCCGCGGCTGATCAGGTGCAGCTTGCGTTCGGATTTGACCACCAGCACTTTGTCGATGGTTTTGCCGTTAAGGGTCGGCGTGGTGCTGGCGTGGCCAGCCAGGGCAACGGTCAGGCAGAGTAGGGCGAACAACCAGCGCATCGTAATTCCCATGGATCAAAAGGCTTTCTTGTAATGTGCGCGCAAGGCTTCAAGCGGCTCGTTGCGGACCGGGTAGTGCTGCTCCCGGCGGTCTGCGAAGTAGCATTCTAAGGTACGCCCGATGGTCGGGAAAGCCAGCTCTGACCAGGGGATGTCCTGTTCGTGAAATAGCTGCACCTCCAGGCTTTCTTCGCCAGGAGCAAAGTCCAGGTCGACCAGCTCGGCGCGAAACAGCATATACACCTGATTGATGTGCGGCAGGTCGAACAGGGTGTAGAGGCTCAAGCTGCGCACCCGTGCGCAGGCTTCTTCATGGGTTTCGCGGGCGGCGGCCTGTTCCAGGGTTTCGCCGTTCTCCATAAAACCGGCCGGCAGGGTCCAGTAGCCACGTCGTGGCTCGATGGCGCGGCGGCACAGCAGCACCTGTTCGCCCCACACCGGCAGGCAGCCGGCGATGATTCGCGGGTTTTGATAATGCACGGTCTGGCACTGCGCGCAGACGTGGCGCAGACGGTTGTCGCCCTGCGGGATGATGTGGCTGATCGCGCCGCCACAGTTGCTACAGAACTTCATGCCAGACCCTCGCTGCGTGTCAGCTATCTTGGCGCGCATTTCAGCTACTCGGCAAGCGGCCTGGTGGGTCGGGCTATCGAGCGCCTGAATGATTGCAGTCAGCGGCGCGGGGCTTGGGCCGTGCGCTGCTTTCGTGCCATGATCGAACGCAGAATAAAAGACTGAGAATCCCCATGCTGGATGAGTTGCTCCATCGCATGCGTGGCTATAGCCCGCACATTCTGCAGACCGACAAGCGCTACCCTGAGGCCGCAGTGCTGGTGCCCATCACCCGCAGCGACGAGCCGGAAGTAGTACTGACCTTGCGCGCCAGCGGTCTGTCTACCCACGGCGGTGAAGTGGCGTTTCCCGGTGGCCGGCGTGACCCGGAAGATGCCGACCTGATCGAGACTGCCCTGCGTGAGGCGGAAGAGGAAATCGGTTTGCCGCCCGGTCTGGTCGAGGTGGTCGGGCCGCTTAGCACCCTGGTGTCGCGCCACGGTATTCAGGTCACGCCCTATGTCGGGCTGGTGCCGGACTTTGTCGAGTACAAGCCTAATGACGGTGAAATAGCGGCGGTGTTTGCCGTGCCGCTGGCGTTCTTTCGCGACGACCCGCGGGAAACCACCCACCGTATCGATTACCTCGGGCGCAGTTGGTATGTGCCGAGTTACCGCTATGGCGAATATAAAATCTGGGGGCTGACGGCGATCATGCTGGTCGAGTTGGTCAACCTGGCGTTTGACGATGTGCAGATTGATATGCACCAGCCGCCCGAGCACTTTATCAAGCTCACCTGAGCCTATGAGGAAGCATCCATGAAATATCGCCTGGGTTCGTCCCACGTCGAGGCCCATGCCGACAGCTGGGTTGCACCGAATGCCACCCTGGTCGGCAAGGTCAAGCTGGAACCGGGTGCCAGCGTGTGGTTCAACGCCGTGCTGCGTGGCGACAACGAGCTGATTCATATCGGCGAGAACAGCAATGTGCAGGATGGCACCGTGATGCACACCGATATGGGCTTTCCACTGAATATCGGCACCGGCGTGACCATTGGCCATAACGCCATGCTGCACGGTTGCTCGGTGGGCGATTACAGCCTGATCGGCATCAATGCGGTGATCCTCAATGGCGCGAAAATCGGCAAGTACTGCATCATCGGCGCCAATAGCCTGATCGGTGAAGGCAAGGAAATTCCTGATGGTTCGCTGGTGATGGGCTCGCCCGGCAAGGTGGTGCGTGAACTGACCGAGCCACAGAAAAAGATGCTCGAAGCCAGCGCCGCCCATTACGTGCACAACGCCCAGCGCTATGCCCGTGATCTGCAGGAGCAGGACGGCTGATGCAATCGCAGGAACGTCCCGTCGCCTCGCCCTGCGTGCATGTCTGCGCGCTGGACGATGAAGATATCTGTATCGGCTGCCAACGCTCGGTCGCTGAAATCACCCGCTGGAGCCTGATGGATAACGCTGAGCGCCGTGAGGTGCTGGTGCAGTGTCATGAGCGGGCCAAGGCCAAAGGCATTCTGCTGTAACTTTCTTGATCAGTTTGAGGATTCACCATGCCCCGTATCGGAACCCCTTTGTCGCCGAGCGCGACCCGTGTGCTGTTGTGTGGCTCAGGCGAGCTGGGCAAGGAAGTGGTGATCGAGTTGCAGCGCCTCGGTGTTGAGGTAATCGCCGTGGATCGCTACGCCAATGCGCCGGCCATGCAGGTGGCGCATCGCAGTCATGTGATCAATATGCTTGATGGCGACGCCCTGCGGGCGGTGATCGAGCTGGAGCAGCCGCACTATATCGTGCCGGAAATCGAGGCGATTGCCACCGCGACCCTGGTCGAGCTGGAGCAAGAAGGCTTTACCGTCATCCCCAGCGCCCGCGCCGCGCAGCTGACCATGAACCGTGAAGGCATTCGCCGCCTGGCTGCCGAAGAGCTGGGCCTGCCGACTTCGCCTTATCAGTTTGCCGACTCCTTCGAGCAGTGCCGCGCCGCAGTCGAGAGCATCGGCTTTCCCTGTCTGATCAAACCGATCATGAGTTCTTCCGGCAAGGGCCAGTCGGTGCTGAAAAGTCTGGATGACCTGCAAGCTGCCTGGGATTACGCCCAGGCCGGTGGCCGCGCCGGCAAGGGCCGGGTGATAGTCGAGGGCTTTATCGATTTTGATTATGAAATCGCGCTGCTCACCGTGCGCCACAGCGGCGGTACTACCTTCTGCGCGCCGGTGGGGCATCGTCAGGTCAAGGGCGATTATCAGGAGTCCTGGCAGCCGCAGCCGATGAGTGCCAAGGCCCAGGCCGAAGCCGAGCGCATCGCCCTGGCGGTTACCGAGTCGCTGGGTGGGCGTGGGTTGTTCGGCGTCGAGCTATTCGTCAAAGGTGATCAGGTGTGGTTCTGCGAAATCTCGCCGCGCCCGCATGACACCGGCCTGGTCACCCTGATTTCCCAGGATCTGTCCGAATTCGCCCTGCATGCGCGGGCGATTCTCGGCTTGCCGATTCCGGCCATCCGTCAGTTCGGTCCATCGGCTTCTGCGGTGATATTGGTCGAGGGCGAGTCGCAGCAGGTCAGCTTCGGCAATCTGGCGGCGGCTCTGGCTGAACCGGATACCGCTTTGCGGCTGTTCGGCAAGCCGGAAGTCAGCGGTCAGCGACGTATGGGTGTGGCGCTGGCTCGTGACGAGTCATTGCAGGCTGCGCGGGCCAAGGCCACGCGTGCGGCGCAGGCGGTCAAGGTCGAGCTGTGAATGCACTACGCGCCTATGCCTGGTGGCTAGGGCTGGCGCTGCTGGCGCCGGTTGCCTTGCCACTGGCGGTGCGCACGCGGCGCAACACCCTGCGTTTGCCGCCAGCGGCTGGGTTGTTGAACGGTGTGGCCGGTGTGCACTTGCCGGGCGAGCCATTGCGCTTGCTGGTACTGGGCGAATCGACCGTGGTGGGCGTGGGCGTGGATGAACTGGACGCCGCGCTGGTCGGTCAACTGGCGACTGCCCTGGCGGCGCGTTGTGGCCGTCCGGTTGCCTGGCGTGCTTGCGGCGAAAATGGCATTACCGCTACGCAGGCTTATGAACGGCTGCTGCCGCAGGTGCTGGATCAGCCCTTTGATCTGGCGCTGCTGGTGTTCGGCGTCAATGACACCACCCACCTGACCTCATTACCCCGTTGGGACGCCGCACTCGGCGGTATGGCTGAAGCGTTGGCCGCGCGCGGCGCTCGGGTGGCGTTTAGCAGTGTGCCGCCGCTGCAGCATTTCAGCGCTTTGCCCTGGCTGCTTCGGCGGTTGCTCGGGATGCGCGCAGGCTTGCTGGATGCGCGCTTGCGCCAGCTAGCGGCAAACCTGGGGGTAGGGCATCACGCGGTTGAGCTGGAGTTTTCCACCGAGTACCTGGCGCGTGATGGTTATCACCCGTCAGGTCTGGGCTATCGCGTGTGGGCGCAGGGGCTGGCCGTCAGTCTTGCGCCGGCGGCTCGGTGTGCGCCTTAGGCTGGGTTTGCCAGGCGCGCACGCTTTTTACCCGGTTATCTGACGACTGCAGAATTTCCAGGCGATAAGGGCCGATTTTCAGGCACACGGCGCTGTCAGGGATGCTTTCCAGCGCCTCGGTGACCAGGCCGTTGAGGGTTTTCGGACCGTCGCAGGGCAAGTGCCAGTCCAGCGCTTTATTGATTTCGCGGATATAGGCGGCGCCATCGATTACCTGGGTGCCGTCTTCCTGGGGGTGAATATCCGGGCTGCGTAGGGTGTCCTGGTTGCTGAAGTCGCCGACGATTTCTTCGAGGATATCTTCCAGTGTCACTATGCCGATCACGTCGCCGTATTCATCGACGACGATGCCGATCCGGCGTTTCTGCTTCTGAAAATTGATCAGCTGAGTCGACAGCGGCGTGCCTTCGGGTACGAAGTACGGCTCGTTGCAGGCGGCCAGTAGCGCTTCTTTGCTCAGCTCGTTGTGTGTCAGCAGTCGGGCAATCTGGCGCATATGCACGATGCCTTCGATCTGATTGATATCGGTGCGGAACACCGGCAGGCGCGTGTGGGTGGTGTTGGTCAGCAGGCTGATGATGCTTTCAATGTCGTCATCCAAGTTGATGCCAGTGACTTCGTTGCGCGGAATCATGATGTCGTCCACCGTCACCCGCTCAAGGTCAAGAATGCCGAGCAGCATGTTCTGGCGGTTTTTCGGCATGCCGGCGCCAGATTCACGTACCACGCTGCGCAGCTCCTCGGTGGACAGGCTGTCGCTGCTTTTGCTGGTGGGGTCGATGCCCAGTAGCCTGAGCAGGCCATTGGTGATCCAGCCGAGTAGCACCACCAGTGGATAGAACAGCTTAAGCAGTACCAGCAGAGGCAGGCTGAATGGGTAGGCGACCCGCTCCGGGTGCAGGGCTGCCAGGGTCTTGGGGGTGATTTCACCGAAGATCAGCAGCGCCAGGGTCAGGCCGATTGTCGCGATGGCGATCCCGGCTTCGCCCCAGAGTTTGATGGCCAGCACCGTAGCGATGGCGGAGGCGAGAATATTGACGAAGTTGTTGCCGATCAGGATGGTGCCGAGCAGGCGGTCCGGGCGGCTGAGTAGCGCGCTGACGCGCTTTGCCCCGCGGTGACCTTCTTTGGTCAGGTGCTTGAGGCGATAACGATTGAGGCTGAGGATGCCGGTTTCCGAGCTGGAAAAGAACGCTGAGCAGAGCAGCAGAAAGATCAGCAGGCCGAACAGGAAGCCGGGGTGTGCGTTTTCCACGGAAGGGGTCTCAGATATGCAGGATAAATTCGCGAACCAGCTTGCTGCCGAAGTAGGCCAGCATCAGCAGGCAGAAGCCCGCCAGGGTCCAGCGAATGGCTTTGTGGCCACGCCAGCCGAGTTGGTGGCGGCCCCACAACAGCACGGCAAATACCACCCAGGCAAAGCACGAGAGGATGGTTTTATGCGCCAGGTGCTGGGCAAACAGATCGCTGATAAACAGCGCGCCAGATAGCAGCGAGAGCGACAGCAGCGCCCAGCCAGCCCAGAGGAAGCCAAACAGCAGGCTTTCCATGGTTTGCAGGGGCGGGAAGTTCTTGATCAGCCCCGATGGGTGCTTGTGTTTGAGCTGATGGTCCTGCAGCAGCAGGAGCAGCGACTGGAACACCGCAATCGTCAGCATGCCGTAGGCGGTGATCGACAGCAGGATATGCGCCAGGATGCCGGGTGCTTCATCAATGGCCTGGGTGGTGCCGCTGGGCATAAATTCGGCGAGCAGCACGGTGATAAAACCCAGGGGAAACAGCAGCAACAGCAGGTTTTCCACCGGGATGCGCGTGCAGGCCAGTAGCGTCAGCAGAATTACGGCAGCAGCAATCAGGCTGGCGGCCTTGAAGAAGTCCAGCGACAAACCGCTGGCATCGAACATCTGCAGAAACAGGCTGCTGCCGTGCAGCAGCAGCGCCAGTGTGCCGAGTGCAATCAGCAGGCGCTTGTTGGATGTGCTGCGCTGTTGCAGGCGCAGGCCTTGATAGAGTGCGGCTCCGGCATAGAGGCAGGCAGCGGCGAGGCTGGGTAGCAGAGGGTGCATAAATCCTTGTCAGGCAAACCCGAAAGGCGGCCAGTGTGGCATACAACCCGTGCGCCACGAAAGCATCTGGGCAGTCGTCGGCTCAGGCTCGCTCAGCCAGCCATGACTTGGCGCAGCCGACAAAGATACGTCAACAGCGGCTTGAGTCTTGGTTATAATCCGCGACCTGTTGCAAGCCCACCCTCGGCTCGGTAGAGCCTGAAAGGAACGCGCATGTTCGAAAATCTGACTGACCGCCTCTCGCAGACCCTGCGAAATGTCACTGGCAAAGCCAAGCTGAGCGAAGACAACATCAAGGACACCTTGCGTGAAGTGCGCATGGCCTTGCTTGAGGCTGACGTTGCCCTGCCGGTGGTCAAGGACTTCGTTAATAAGGTCAAGGATCGTGCGGTCGGCACCGAAGTCTCGAAGAGCCTGACCCCGGGCCAGGCGTTCGTGAAGATCGTCCGCGCCGAGCTCGAAGAGCTGATGGGCGCGGCCAACGAAGACCTCGCGCTGAATGCTGTGCCACCTGCCGTGGTGCTGATGGCCGGTCTGCAGGGCGCGGGCAAGACCACCACCGTCGGCAAGCTGGCGCGCTTCCTTAAAGAGCGCAAGAAAAAGACCGTGATGGTGGTGTCTGCCGACGTCTACCGTCCGGCGGCGATCAAGCAGCTGGAAACCCTGGCCAATGATATTGGCGTGACCTTCTTCCCCTCCGATCTCAGCCAGAAGCCGGTGGATATCGCCGAGGCGGCGATCAAGGAAGCCAAGCTCAAGTTTATTGATGTAGTGATCGTCGATACCGCCGGTCGTCTGGCTATCGATGCCGAAATGATGGCGGAGATCCAGGCGCTGCACGCGGCGATCAAGCCAGTGGAAACCCTGTTCGTGGTCGATGCCATGACCGGTCAGGACGCCGCCAATACCGCCAAGGCCTTCAATGATGCGCTGCCGCTGACCGGTGTGGTGCTGACCAAAGTCGACGGTGATGCGCGCGGCGGTGCGGCGTTGTCGGTGCGGGCGATTACCGGCAAGCCGATCAAGTTTATCGGTATGGGTGAGAAGACCGAAGCGCTTGAGCCTTTCCACCCGGACCGGATTGCCTCGCGCATTCTCGGCATGGGCGACGTACTCAGTCTGATCGAGCAGGCCGAGCAGACCCTGGATCGCGAGAAAGCCGAGAAACTCACCAAAAAGCTGAAGAAGGGCAAGGGCTTCGACCTCGAAGACTTCCGTGATCAGTTGCAACAAATGAAGAACATGGGCGGCCTTGGCGGCCTGATGGACAAGCTGCCGCAGATGGGCGGCGTCAATCTGGCGCAAATGGGCAATGCCCAAGGCGCGGCCGAGAAGCAGTTCAAGCAGATGGAGGCGATCATCAACTCGATGACCCCTCAGGAGCGTCGCGATCCGGAAATCATCAGCGGCTCGCGCAAGCGCCGCATCGCCATGGGTTCCGGTACCCAGGTGCAGGATATTGGTCGTCTGATCAAGCAGCACAAGCAGATGCAAAAGATGATGAAGAAATTCACTGCCAAAGGCGGTATGGCCAAGATGATGCGCGGCATGGGCGGGATGATGCCGGGCGGTCTGCCGAAAATGTAAGGAATCCGCGTCGGCAGCAATGTCGGCGCAAACCCCGCTGAGTTGGCGGGTGTTTGCAGTAAACCCGCCTTTCGCGGGAGCTGATTGGCCGGTTTGGACCGCGGCCCTCTGGCAAATCTTGCTTGCACGGCCTCATGCGCCTGAAAAAGCCATTTGCAAAAATCCGGATATTCCTTAGAATATGCGGCCTTTCGGGCACCCATGCCCGCTGTGCATTTAGATTTGCAGCACCGACTACAGGAACTATGTTCACATGCTAACGATTCGTCTTGCCCTTGGCGGCTCCAAAAAGCGCCCGTTCTACAAAATCAACGTGACCGACAGCCGTAACCCGCGCGACGGTTCGCATAAAGAAGAAATCGGTTTCTTCAACCCGATCGCTCGTGGTCAGGAAGTTCGTCTGTCCGTGAAACAAGATCGCCTGGCCCATTGGCTGAGCGTTGGCGCACAGCCTTCTGATCGTGTTGCTCAGTTGTTGAAGGACGCTGCTAAGGCTGCGGCCTAAGCAATATGAGCGCGACGCCTGTTTCTACCGATGATTTGATCGTTATCGGCAAGATCTACTCTGTACATGGCGTTCGCGGTGAGGTGAAGGTGTATTCCTTTACTGATCCTGTTGCAAACCTGTTGCAGTACAAGTCCTGGACGCTTAGGCGCGAAGGCAGTGTCAAACAGGTAGAGCTGGTCAGCGGACGCGGGAGTGATAAGTTCCTGGTCGCGAAGCTCAAGGGTCTTGATGATCGTGAAGAAGCGCGTCTTCTTGCCGGTTATGAGATCTGTGTGCCGCGCAATCTGTTCCCTGAATTGGCTGACGGCGAGTACTACTGGTACCAGTTGGAAGGTCTCAAGGTTATCGATCAGGCAGGGCAATTGCTCGGCAAGATTGATCACCTGCTAGAAACCGGTGCCAACGATGTGATGGTGGTCAAACCCTGCACCGACAGCCTGGATGATCGTGAGCGCCTGTTGCCCTATACAGAGCAATGCGTGTTGTCGATTGATCTGAGTGCTGGCGAAATGCGGGTCGACTGGGATGCGGACTTCTAAGCCTGATGCCAAATCTGCGCGTTGAAGTCATTACGCTGTTCCCGGAAATGTTTGCCGCTATCAGCGAATACGGCATTACCAGCCGAGCGGTGAAGCAGGGTTTGTTGCAATTGACCTGCTGGAACCCGCGTAGCTACACCACAGACCGTCACCACACCGTGGATGATCGGCCTTTTGGCGGTGGCCCAGGCATGGTGATGAAGATCAAGCCGCTTGAAGATGCTTTGCTTGAAGCGAAGCAAGCTGCAGGTGGTGCGGCCAAGGTGATTTACCTGTCGCCGCAAGGTCGCCAGCTGACGCAGTCAGCAGTACGCGAACTGGCCAATGAGGATGCGTTAATCCTGATTGCCGGCCGCTACGAAGGCATTGATGAGCGCTTTATTGAGGCGCATGTCGATGAAGAATGGTCGATTGGGGACTACGTCCTGTCCGGCGGTGAGCTGCCGGCCATGGTGCTGATCGACGCGGTAACGCGCCTCGGAGGTGTATGCGGATAAACGTGTTCCCGACGTGTTGCTTAGTGGCAACCACGAACACATCCGGCGCTGGCGTTTGCAGCAGTCCCTTGGTCGGACCTACGAACGACGCGCCGATCTTCTGGAAAGCCGCTCGCTTTCTGGAGAAGAGAAGAAGCTGCTGGAGGAATACGTCCGCCAGCGGGACGATAGTTAATGTATCGATGACCGGCCGAGGCCTGTCTTAGGAGCGCAGCATGACCAACAAGATTATTCAGCAGCTCGAAGCTGAGCAGATGGGCAAAGAGATCCCGACTTTCGCACCGGGTGACACTATTGTTGTCCAGGTTAAAGTGAAAGAAGGCGACCGTCAGCGTCTGCAGGCTTTCGAAGGCGTGGTAATCGCCAAGCGTAACCGTGGTCTGAACAGTGCTTTCACTGTTCGTAAGATCTCCAACGGTGTTGGCGTTGAGCGTACTTTCCAGACCTACAGCCCGCTGGTTGACAGCCTGGCCGTTAAGCGTCGCGGTGACGTACGTAAAGCCAAGCTGTACTACCTGCGTGACCTGTCTGGTAAGGCAGCACGTATCAAGGAAAAACTGGGCTAAGTCTCGGCTTTCCAATAAAAAAGCAGCCTTCGGGCTGCTTTTTTCGTTTCTGCGTTTCGAGTATCGCGTGCGGTTAGCGAAGGCTGATCTTCAGCGAGGCTTGCGACAGGTCGATGTCATGCAGGCTCAGGCTGCCCATGCTCTGGCCCTGGGGCGCGCCGGCGACGCGAATATTGTCGAAGCGCAGCTCGCCAATCGAGCTGGGCAGGCGCACGTTCACCGAGCCGTCGGCGTTGATCACCGAGGTCAATTTGCTGGTGTCGTACTGCACATCCTTCATCGAGGTCTCCGCCTCAAGGCTGCTTAGTACTGGCATCACCAGTTTGCTCAGTTGGCCGACGGTGCCCAGGCCGTCACCGCTGCCGGCTTGGAGAAACAGGCCTTGCAGCACATCATCCAGGCCTTGGGCGCTGACATTGCTCAATTCCATGTCGCTCAGGGGGCGCAGGCCGCGCGGCGTTTGTTCCTGGCTGATGGCGTTGGGCGCGTTTTTCGGGGCGTCGGCGCTGGCGATCTGGAAGGGGCTGAGCAGCGCGGCAACCAGGGTGGCGGCCAGGCGCAGGTTGTTCTGTTTGCTGAGGGCCTTTTTCAGCTGGCGTTCGGTTAGCCAGCCTTGCTCGATCAGTGTTTCGCCCAGGCGTTTGTGGTTGGTCAGTTGCAGTTGAATGGCAGCATCCAGCTGGCCACGGTTAATCAGTCCTTTGTTGATCAGAATCTGACCAAGACGTGAATGCTGTTGGCTGGACATGCGTGGGCACCGTTGTGCTGTAGTGGCGTGATGCAATCATGGTCTGCAGATTGCGGTCTGTCACCCTCCCAAAGATAGGGTGACTGGAGCTTTCTTCGCTGGTTTAGCAGCCGTTGGTCGGAACGCTTAGCGCTGGCCCATGGCGCTGCGCTCGTAGACACTGGCGGGCATATCGTTTGAGGTTTCTTGATGGCAGCTATCGATCATCCGCTGATTGACCGTTTTCTTGAGTCGTTGTGGTTGGAAAAGGGCCTGTCCGTGCACACCCAGGCTGCGTATCGCAGCGACCTTGCGCTGTTCAATGGCTGGCTGCAGCTGCGTGATGTGCAGCTGGCGGATGCTGGGCGTGAGCTGATACTCGATCACCTGGCCTGGCGCCTGAATGAAGGCTACAAGGCGCGTTCTACTGCGCGCCTGCTCTCGGGCTTGCGTGGTTTCTACCGGTTTCTTCTGCGTGAACAGCTGATCAGTCGTGATCCGACCCTGCAGGTGGATTTGCCGCAGCTGGGGCGGCCGCTGCCCAAGTCGCTGTCCGAAGCCGATGTCGAGGCCTTGCTGGCCGCTCCCGAGCTGGATGACCCGATTGGTCTGCGCGACCGGGCGATGCTTGAGGTACTGTATGCCTGTGGTCTTCGCGTCAGCGAGTTGATTGGCTTGACGCTTGAGCAGGTCAATCTGCGCCAGGGTGTGCTGCGCGTCTTCGGCAAGGGCAGCAAGGAGCGTCTGGTGCCGCTGGGTGAAGAGGCGATTGCCTGGATCGAGCGGTACAGCAAGGAGGCGCGGCCGTTTCTGCTGGATGGCAAACCCAGTGATGTGTTGTTTCCCAGTCTGCGTGGCGAGCAGATGACTCGGCAAACCTTCTGGTATCGCATCAAACACCAGGCCAAGGTGGCGGGGATTGCCAAGAGCCTGTCGCCGCATACCCTGCGCCATGCCTTTGCCACGCATCTGCTCAATCACGGCGCCGATTTGCGCGTGGTGCAGATGCTGTTGGGGCACAGCGATCTGTCGACCACGCAGATCTACACCCATGTTGCCCGCGCGCGCCTGCAGGAGTTGCATGCGCAGCACCACCCGCGAGGCTGAGAACGCCGTCCAGCCTGCGATGGTCGGTCTCTGTGGGCTTCTATGGTAGGCTGCGTGCATCTTTTGTTGGGTCGTCTTCTGCCGGGAGTTTGTATGCGTTTTAACCGCATTGTTGTTGCATTGGCCTTGGGTCTGGCCAGCAGCGTGGGCGTTGCCGCCGATGCCGATCAGGCCATCCGCAATAGCCTCAAAGCTATCGATCCGGCTCTGCCGATTGAGGCAATTGCCGAAAGTCCGATGCCTGGCGTTTATCAGGTCGAGCTGGCCGGTGGTCGGCAGCTGTACACCAGCGCTGATGGCCAGTTCCTGCTGCAGGGTTACCTGTTTCAGGTCAAGGACGGCAAGCCGGTGAACCTGACCGAGGCCGCTGAGAGCAAGGGCGTGGTCAAGCTGCTGGACGCCATCCCAGCCGCGGAAATGGTGGTGTTTGCGCCCAAACAGCCAAAAACCCATATCACCGTATTTACCGACACCGATTGCGGTTATTGCCAGAAGCTGCACAGCGAAGTGCCTGAGCTCAATCGTCTCGGCGTTGAGGTGCGTTACCTGGCCTTCCCGCGCCAGGGTCTGGAAAGCGCTGCGGCCAAAGAGCTGTCGAATGTCTGGTGTGCCAAGGACCAGCAGGATGCCATGAATCGCGCGAAAAGCCGCCAGGGCGTGGCAGATGCGCAGTGTAACAGCCCGGTTGCCAAGCAGTACGCGCTGGGGCAGATGATCGGGGTTAGCGGTACGCCGGCCATCGTCTTGGCCAACGGCAAGATCATTCCCGGCTATCAACCAGCACCGCAGCTGGCGAAAATAGCCCTGGAATCCAAGTGATCTGAGGCGCGCGCCTGATTGACTAATAAACAGCCGCTTCGTATGGTGCGGCTCTTTTTCTACGGCCGGGGCTTGCTCCGGCCGTTTTACGCAGTGCAGATGGGGAGTTCAGTGTGAAACCGGTGAAAGTAGGCATCTGTGGGCTGGGTACCGTCGGTGGCGGTACGTTGAATGTACTCAAGCGAAATGCCGAGGAAATTACCCGGCGCGCAGGGCGTGGTATTGAAGTTGCCCAGATTGCCATTCGCTCGCCCAAGCCGCAGTACGACACCACCGGTATTAGCCTGACCAGCGATGTGTTTGAGCTGGTGAACAACCCTGAGATCGATATCGTTATCGAGCTGATCGGCGGTTACACCCTGGCCAAGGAGCTGGTACTCAAGGCCATCGAGAACGGCAAGCATGTGGTCACCGCGAACAAGGCGCTGATCGCCGTGCACGGCAATGAAATCTTCGCCAAGGCCCGCGAAAAGGGCGTGATCGTCGCCTTTGAAGCCGCTGTTGCTGGCGGTATCCCGGTGATCAAGGCGATTCGTGAAGGCCTGGCGGCCAACCGCATCAACTGGCTGGCCGGGATCATCAACGGTACCGGCAACTTTATCCTCAGTGAAATGCGCGAGAAGGGTCGCACCTTCGACGGCGTGCTGGCCGAAGCGCAGGCGCTGGGTTATGCCGAAGCCGATCCGACCTTCGACGTCGAAGGCATCGACGCCGCGCACAAGCTGACCATCCTGGCGTCTATCGCCTTTGGTATTCCGCTGCAGTTCGACAAGGCCTACACCGAAGGCATCACCAAGCTGACCACCGCTGACGTGAACTACGCCGAAGCACTTGGCTATCGCATCAAGCACCTCGGTGTGGCGCGTCGCACCGACGCTGGCATCGAACTGCGTGTACACCCGACGCTGATCCCGGCGGATCGCCTGATTGCCAACGTCAATGGCGTAATGAACGCGGTGATGGTCAATGGCGACGCTGCTGGCAGCACCTTGTTCTACGGCGCTGGCGCCGGCATGGAGCCGACCGCTTCCTCGGTCATCGCCGATCTGGTTGACGTGGTTCGCGCGCTGACAGCCGACCCGACCAACCGCGTGCCGCACCTGGCCTTCCAGCCGGACTCGCTGTCCGATCACCCGATTCTGCCGATCGAAGCCTGCGAGAGCGCCTATTACCTGCGCATCCAGGCCAAGGATCATCCGGGCGTGCTGGCTCAGGTGGCGAGCATTCTGTCGGCGCGCGGGATCAATATCGAGTCGATCATGCAGAAGGAAGTCGAGGAGCAGGATGGCCTGGTGCCGATGATCCTGGTCACTCATCGCGTGGTCGAAGCGCAGATCAATGAGGCGATCAGTGCCCTTGAGGCGCTCGAAGATGTGGTCGGCAGCGTTGTGCGTATCCGCGTCGAGCAGTTGAACTAATCAGCCTCTGGCCGCAGGCAGCTGCGGCTTTTAAAGATTCAACCGAAGGTTTGCCCCTATGCGCTATATCAGTACCCGTGGCCAGGCACCGGCCCTGAATTTCGAAGATGTGCTGCTCGCTGGCCTGGCCAGTGATGGCGGCTTGTATGTGCCGGAAAACCTGCCGCGCTTTACCCAGGAAGAAATCGCTTCCTGGGCCGGTCTGCCGTACCACGAGCTGGCCTTCCGGGTGATGCGCCCGTTCGTCACCGGCAGCATTCCGGATGCCGACTTCAAAAAAATCCTCGAAGAAACCTACGGTGTATTCGCCCATAGCGCCGTGGCGCCACTGCGTCAGCTGAACGGCAACGAGTGGGTGCTGGAGCTGTTCCACGGCCCGACCCTGGCCTTCAAGGACTTCGCCCTGCAGCTGCTTGGCCGTTTGCTCGACTACGTGCTGGCCAAGCGCAACGAGCGCGTGGTGATCATGGGGGCGACTTCCGGTGATACCGGCTCGGCGGCCATCGAGGGCTGCAAGGCCTGCGATAACGTCGACATCTTTATCATGCACCCGCACAACCGTGTGTCCGAGGTGCAGCGCCGGCAGATGACCACCATCCTCGGCGACAACATCCATAACATCGCCATCGAAGGCAACTTCGATGACTGCCAGGAAATGGTCAAGGACAGCTTCGCTGACCAGGGCTTCCTCAAGGGCACGCGCTTGGTGGCGGTCAATTCGATCAACTGGGCGCGGATCATGGCCCAGATCGTTTACTACTTCCACGCGGCCCTGCAGCTCGGCGGCCCGGCGCGCTCCATCGCGTTCTCGGTGCCGACCGGCAACTTCGGCGATATTTTCGCTGGTTACCTGGCGCGCAATATGGGCCTGCCGATCAGTCAGCTGATCGTTGCCACCAACCGCAACGACATCCTGCACCGCTTTATGAGCGGCAATCAGTACGTGAAGGACACCCTGCACCCGACCCTGTCGCCGTCCATGGACATCATGGTCTCGTCGAACTTCGAGCGCCTGCTGTTTGACCTGCACGGTCGCAACGGCGCGGCGATTGCCGAGTTGATGGCCACCTTCAAGCAGGGCGGCGGCTTCAGCGTTGATCAGGATCGCTGGACCGAGGCACGCAAGCTGTTCGACTCCCTCGCGGTGGATGATGCGCAGACCTGCGAAACCATCACTGAGGTGTTCAACGAGTGTGGTGAGTTGCTCGACCCGCACACCGCGATTGGCGTGCGTGCCGCCCGTGAGTGCCGTCGTAGTCTGGCGACACCGATGGTGATCCTCGGCACTGCGCACCCGGTCAAGTTCCCGGAAGCCGTTGAGAAGGCAGGTGTTGGTCTGGCGCCTGCCTTGCCGGCGCACCTGGCGGATCTGTTCGAGCGTGAAGAGCGCTGCACGGTACTGGCCAATGACCTGAAAACCGTACAGAGCTTTGTGGCTCAGCACGGCAATCGCGGCAAGCCGCTGTAAGCCTGGCGCTGGTCAATAAAGCCGGTACCCGCAAGGGGCCGGCTTTTTTTGTGGCTATGCTCTGGGAAGGTTGCTGGAGCGGGGTGTGTGATGGCTGAGTTTGATCAGGATTTACCAGTGGAGGTGGTGGCGGCACTTGAGCGCGGGCAGAAAATCGAGGCGATCAAACTGCTGCGCGAGCTCAGGGGGATGGGTTTGAAAGAGGTCAAGGATGCCGTGGATGGCTACACGTCTGAGCGACGGGCGGGTGGTGTATCGGTGGTGCAGTCTGGTGGGCATGGCGGTATCTTCTGGTTGTTGGGTTTGCTCGTGCTGGGTGCTGCAGTCGCCTGGTGGTTTGGCGCGTTTTAGCGGCAGTGTGTTGTGCAGTAGAGGTAGTCGGGTGAAGTGGTTGATCAAGGCGGTTGTGTTGCTGTGCGGTGTCCATTTCCAGGCTGGCGTTTATGCCGCCACCTTTGAAGTTGGTTTTTATAACTACCCGCCGATGATGATCGAGCAGGGTAAGACCGGTATCTATCAGGATATCTTCGATGAGTTGGGCAAGCTGACGGGCGACACCTTCAGCGTGCAGTACTACCCCTATCCACGCCTCGGTCTGCTGTTCAATGGCGGGCAGCTGGATATCGAGCCGGGTGTTTATCCGGGGTGGGTGCAGGGGCAGTCGACGCCTGGGGTGTTTTCGGTGCCGTTTGGCAAGGTTGTCGATGTCATGGTGTTTGCTCCGGGCAAGGCTTTCCCGGTGTCGCGGCCTGAGGATTTGCGCGGCAAGTCAGTGGGGTTGGTGCGGGGCTATGCCTACCCTGACCTGCGTGCGTTGATCGAGGCGGGGCAGCTTGATCGGCGCAATGCGCTGAATGAAGCGCAGCTGCTGGAAATGTTGGCGAAATCGCGGTTCGATCAAATTGTGGTCAACAAAGCGATTGCCCAATACAGCCTGGTCAAGAATCCGGAGTACCGTCACCTCGAAATCGGCGACGTGATGAGCTCTTTCGATGTCAGCATGCGTATTCATCCACGCCACGAAGCCTGGTTGGATAAGCTCGATGCGGCCATTTTGATGCTCAAGCGGCGCGGGGTTATTGAGGGGATCTACGCCAAATATGGCGTTCACCTTTAGCGGGGGTGGTTGATCAGATGGCGCCCTCGCTGTGCAATTGGGCGATCTGTTCATCGCTGTAGCCCAGCCCGCTCAGCACCTGTTCATTGTGCTCGCCCAGCTCCGGGCCGACCCAATTTACCTCCCCCGGTGTATCGCTCAGTTTGGGTACGATGCCGGGCATCTTGAAGGCTTTGCCGTCTGGCAGCTTGGCCGACAGAAGCATTTCTCGGGCGAGAAATTGCGGGTCATGGAACATATCCTCGGCGCTGAAAATGCGGCTGGCAGGCACCTCGGCCTGGTTCAGTCTATCGAGCACCTGCTGCAGCGGCAGTGAGCCGACCCAGCGATCAATCACGCCATAGATTTCATCGCGCCGCGCATCACGGCCGTCATTGCTGGCCAAGGTCGCGTCGTCGGCCAGGTCCTGGCGGCCGATGGCCTGCATAAAGCGCTTGAAGATCGCATCACCGTTGGCGCCGATCTGGATATGTTTGCCGTCACTGCTGGTGTGGATGGAGGAGGGGGTGATGCCGGGCATGATGTTGCCAGTGCGCTCGCGGATAAAACCGAACACATCGAACTCCGGCACCATGGACTCCATCATGGCGAAGATCGCCTCATACAGTGCCACGTCTACCACCTGGCCGCTGCCGCCGTTCATTTCACGATGACGCAGTGCCATCAATGCGCCGATCACGCCCCACAGCGCAGCAATCGAGTCGCCAATGCTGATGCCGGTGCGCACCGGCGGGCGGTCCTCGAAACCGGTGATGTAACGCAACCCGCCCATGGATTCGCCCACGGCGCCGAAACCTGGTTGATCCTTCATCGGGCCTGTTTGACCGAAGCCCGACAGGCGCACCATTACCAGTTTCGGATTCAGTGCGTGCAGTACCTCCCAGCCCAAGCCGAGTTTTTCCAGCACGCCAGGGCGGAAGTTCTCAATAAGGATGTCGGCCTCGCTGAGCAGCTTCTTCAATACCTCACGCCCGGCCTCGTGCTTGAGGTTAAGGGTGATCGACTGCTTGTTGCGCGCCTGCACAAACCACCACAGCGAAGTGCCCTCATACAGCTTGCGCCACTTGCGCAGCGGGTCGCCGCCATCCGGTGACTCGACCTTGATCACCTCGGCGCCAAACTCGGCGCAGATGCGCGAGGCAAACGGGCCAGCGATCAGGGTGCCGAGCTCAATCACTTTCAGGCCGGCGAGGGGTTTGTTGGCTGTGCTCATAAGGGCTTCCGTTGGGCGTTAGGCTGGCCAAGGCTATTCGATTGTGAGGTGCTGCGTCATATTTCAATGCTCGCTATCGGCCGCTGCGGCTGCGATGGGGTTGGCAGATTTAGCTGTTTAGTTGGCAGCTGATATGGCGTTAAATTGCTGCCACGAACGGATGCTCGGTATTGCTGGCCCTGGATGGTTCCCCTCCTGCGACTTTTCCCTGTGTGTTCTCTGTGGCGCTGCTTTTGAGCGGCTCGCTTTTGCTTGCCTGAAAATCAACAAACATACGTTTTAAAATATTACATGTGATGTGTTGATTCGTTACATGTGTAGGTCTAGTCTGCGTCCATGGAAAGCAAATCATCAGCCCATTACCAGCGTCTTTTCCGCCAGCGTCTGCGCGAGCAGGGATTGGTGAAAAAAGAGATCTGGATACTGCCAGAGCATGCCCCGCTGCTTATGGCGTTCGAGCGGAAACTTCGCCAGCCGCACTCAGTAAAGCTGGCTTCAATGGAAAAGGAGGAGGGTATGAGCATGCCGCAGGTTTGGACTGCACAGGCTTTATACGATGCACTGTCGGCTGTTGAGCTATTCAAGGGCGGGCAGGCGAGCATCGAGCTGATTCAGAGCTCGGATGCCAGCTTGCACGTGACCATGCACGACTATGGCGATCTGCCGTTGTTTGTCGCCGTATTTGGCGAACAGATCGTGGTCGAGGGCCTGCTTTGGCCTGCCGCCGATGTGCGCGACAGTGCGGCGTTCAACGAGCAGGTGCTGCGTACCCACAAGCTGTTTCCACTGTCCTCTATCGGTCTGGAAACCCTGCCGGACGGTCAGCCTTGCTACACCATGTTTGGTGCGCTGAGCTCGGCGTCGACCTTGACCGATGTGGTGTTCGAGATTGAATTGCTGGCCGACAACGTGATCAAGGCCACCGAAGCCTATGAAGGCTTCCTCAAGGCTGACGCTAAGGAGTGATGCTATGAACGTCTGGAGCAAATTGCTGACGGCGCTGCGTGGCGGCGCCAATGAAGTGGGTGAGGCTGTGGTTGACGGTCAGGCGCTGCGTATTCTCGATCAGGAGATTCGCGATGCTGATCTAGAGCTGCGCAAGTCCAAGGAAGCCTTGGCCGAAATCATGGCCAAACAGAAGCTGGCCAGTGATCGACTGGGCAAGAGCACGGCGAAGATCGCCGAGTATGAGCAGTACGCGCTCAAGGCTCTGGATGCAGGCAATGAAACCCTGGCCAAGGAGGTTGCCGAGAAGATCGCCAACCTGGAAACCGAACAGGCCAGCGACCGCGAACAGGCCGATGGTTTCGCTGCCAGTGTGGCGCAGTTGCGTAAAGCCGTGACGCAGGCGGAAGGGCATATCAAGCGCCTGAAGCAACAGGTCGATACGGTCAAGGCCACGGAGAGCGTGCAGAAAGCGCAGATGGCCGTGGCGCAGCGCTATGGCGGCTCGCAGGCCAAGTTGCATACCGCCGTCGAATCGTTGGAGCGCATCAAGCTCAAGCAGGCCGAGCGTGCAGCCATGATGGAAGCCAATGCAGAGCTGGCCGCCACCAGCGCGCCGGATGACGCCCTGGAGGTCAAACTGCGGGCTGCCGGCATCGTGCCGGATAACGCCAGTGCTGACAGCGTGCTGGCACGTCTGAAGAGTAAGGCCAAACCAGAAGCCTAAACGGCCAATGCGGGGGCTGCGGCTCCCGCTTCTTCGACTAGCAGGATGTAAAAAAGATGGAGCTATTTATACAGACCGCGCTGTCGTTTCCCGTGGTGCTGCTCAGTTTTGCACTCTGCGTGGCGATTCTGTATTGGCTGGTCGCCGCCATGGGGATTGTCGATGTCGATCTGTTGGATATCGAAGTCGACCCGTCGCTGGAAAACCACGCGTTGCAGCCCGAAGGCCTGGCCGGTTTGTTACTCAAGCTGGGCCTCAATGGCGTGCCGGTGACGTTGATTCTCACCCTGCTGTTCTTTTTTGCCTGGTTCCTCTGCTATTTCGCCGAGCTGTTCTTGTTGCGCTTTCTGCCTTTGGGCATTTTGCGTTACCCCCTGGGTTTGCTGGTGATCGCCGCTGCGTTGATCGCCGTGGTGCCCGTGGTGAGCCTGTTGGTGCGGCCCTTGCGTCCGCTGTTTCTCAAGCTGGAGGCCACCAGCAGCAAGTCCGTACTCGGGCAGGTGGCCATCGTGCGCAGTGGTCGGATAACGTCCACGCAGGGTGAGGCGACGCTTGAAGATGGCGGTGCCGGGCTGAATTTGCGTGTACGTGCCGATGAGGCGCAGGGATTCAAACGTGGCGACCGTGTGGTGTTGCTGGAGTACCTGGAGGCCGAACACGCCTATCGGGTGATTACCGAAGACGAGTTCAAGGGCATCTAGCCCGTTTATCAAAGGAGATTGATTGTAATGAGCCTCGAGCTGCTAATGCCTTTTCTGACCGGTGTAGGTCTGTTTTTCCTGGTTATTTTTGGCTTTTTCGTCCTGTTCAAAGCCTTCTATATCAAGGTGCCGCAGGGCACTGCGCTGATCGTCAACGACATGTCGTCGACGCCCAAGGTGCATTTCACCGGTGCCCTGGTATACCCGGTGATCAACCTCAAGGAGTTTATGAAGATCTCCTTGATCACCCTGGAAGTGGACCGCCGTGCCAAAGACGGGCTGATATGCCGCGACAATATGCGCGCCGACATCACCGTGGCCTTCTATCTGCGGGTTAACGAAACCCAGCAGGACGTGCTCAAAGTGGCCAAGGCCATCGGCGTGGAGCGCGCGTCTGACCGTTCAGCGGTCAATGAGCTGTTCAACGCCAAGTTCTCCGAAGCGCTGAAGACCGTTGGTAAGCAGTTCGACTTCGTTCAGCTGTTCGAAAATCGCCAAGAATTTCGTGACCGTATCGTTGAGGTGATCGGCAACGACCTTAACGGCTATGTGCTGGAAGACGTGGCCATCGATTATTTGGAGCAAACCTCCAAGGCGTCGCTGGACCCAAGCAATATTCTCGATGCCCAGGGCATCCGCAAGATCACCGAACTGACCGCCGCACAGAACGTCATCACCAACGAGCTGGAGCGCAACGAAGAGCTGGCGATCAAGAAAAAGAACGTTGAAACCCGTGAGGCCACGCTGTCCCTGGAACGCCAGGAAGCCGATGCGGTTGCTCGGCAGAAGCGCGAGATCGAAACCATCCGCGCCCGCGAGCAGGCCGAAACCCTCAAGGTGCAGGAAGAAGAGCGCCTGAAGTCCGAGCAGGCCCGTATCCACACTCAGCAGGAGCTGGATATTCGCGCCGAGAACCATCAGCGCGAAGTCGAAGTGGCGCAGCAGAACCGCCAGCGTGCGGTGGTGATCGAGGTGGAAAAAGTCACCCGCGCCAAGGACCTGGAAATCGTCTCCCGCGAGCGTGAAGTCGAGCTGCAGCGCATCGAGAAAGAGAAAGCCCTGGAAGTTGAACGCAAGAATATTGCCGGGGTGATCCGCGAGCGCGTAGCGGTCGAGAAGACCGTGGCTCAGGAAGAAGAACGCATCAAGGAAGTGCGTGAAGTGTCCGAAGCCGACCGTGCCAAGCAGGTCATGGTGCTCAATGCCCAGGCCGAAGCCGAGCAGGAGTTGGTGCGCCAGGTCAAACAGGCCGAAGCCGACGAAACCCGTTCCCAGCACAAAGCGGTGGAAATCAACAATCTCGCTCAGGCCGAGTTGGAAGCCGCTGCCAAGCAGGCCGAAGCCAAGAAGAAAATGGCCGAAGGTATCGAGGCCGAGCGCGCTGCGCCTGGTCTGGCCGATGCGCGGGTGCGTGAAGTCACCGCCGCAGCTAAGGAGAAGGAAGGCCTGGCCGAAGCCCGTGTGCATGCCGAACAACTGATTGCTGCGGCCAAGGGCGACCAGGAGAAGGGCATGGCCGAGGCGCGGGTGACCGAAGCCAAGGCTGCCGCCAAGGAAAAAGACGGTCTGGCCGACGCCAAGGTGCTGGAAGAGAAACTCGGCGCCCAGGCGCGCGGCGAAGAGCAGCTCGGTGCGGCCAAGGCCAAAGCCACCCAGGATCTGGGTATGGCCGAAGCCCATGTGTTGCTGGAGCGTCTGAATGCCGAGGCCGAAGGTCTGGGCAAGAAGTTCGGTGCTCTCGATGCGCTCAGCGACAACGCGCGTCAGCACGAGGAGTTCCGCATGCAGCTGGAGGCGAACTTCGATGAAGCCATGGCTGCTATCGCCGCCAACAAGGAAATCGCTAAGGATCAGGCCGAAGTGCTCTCGGCGGCGCTGTCCAAGGCGAAGATCGAGATCGTCGGCGGTGAAGGTGACTTCTTCAATTCTTTCGCCAAGTCGCTGTCGGTGGGCAAAGCCATCGAGGGCGTGGTTGGCAAGAGCCCGGTGGTGCAGGACGTGTTGGCCCGTCTGCTGAATGGTCGTGTCAGCGAAAGCAAAACGCCGGCGGCAGTGGATAGCAGCGAAAGCTAAGTGCATGCCGGTAACGGCAGAAAGCTAGCGTCTTACCAATAAGTTGGACGTTCTCTTGGGGTTGGCGAAAGCCAACTCCTTGAATGGCCCGTTTATCTCTAATTAGGAAGTCTTATGTCGGAACCACGGGATTATCTGGAAATGTCGTTTCGCTCGATTCAGTGCTTTGCCAATGACGGCCGTCTGGATGTGCAGGAATTGGGTGCGCTGCTGAATATTGCCGAGCGTGACGGGGTGATTGATGACAATGAGATTCGCGTGCTGAAGAAGATCATTGCTCATATCAAACCCGAAGAGCTCGATCAGGCGATGCGCGACAAACTTGCCGAAATAGCCCAAAAGATTGGTGCATAAAAAAGGTAAAGCCATGTGCTTCGCCTTTGGGGCCGGCTGAAGCCGGCCCCTAGTCTCATCCCACCTTGCTAGCAGACAGCGCAGATTCAGGAAGACCACGATGTCGGATGCTCCAGCCGTAGCCCAACCACAGGATGTATTGGACAAGGCCGTCGCCGAAGGCGGTGCCTACGAGGTGCTGCACAAGCGCCTGCAGGAGCAAGGCCTGCGCCTGCGCCAGACCACCGAGGCGCTGAACGCTCAGCGCTTGCAGGAGTTCGGCAGCAGCCAGATGGAAGTGGTCGGGCGGGTACGCATCCGTACCGAGAACAACTGCACGGCCCGCGATATCGTTCAGGTCGGCGAGAACCTGCTGTTCGGCTACAACGTGTTCCTCGGCCTGAAAAAGGAAACCCGCGTCGAGGACGTGTTCTCCCTGTATCGCCTGAGCGAGCAGGACGAAGGCTATGAAGCCGAGAGCGTGGCGCTGGCCGACAGCTTTCTCGGCCAGAGCAGCTTCGTTAACGACTTCAATGAGCTTTACACCTATTACAAGAACACCCGCTTGCTGCAACTGCTGGTGCGCGACGGCAAGCTGCTGGCCAGCTTCCAGATCGGTGAGCGGATCAGTGATATCCGGGTGTTCCGCTGGTCGATCTCCCTCGATGGCAAAGAAGTTCGCTATATCGATAACCGCGGCGAGCGCGATATAGCGCTGCCTGAGCCCTTCGATTTTGAATGGCAGAAAACCTCCCGCGAGATGGTAGTCAACGGCCGCCATCCGCATATGAATATCCTCGACACCATCTTCGTCGAGACCATCGGCGGCGACCTCACGGTCAAGGTCGAGAACAACACCGAAGACGGCCTGGGCATCTACCGCGAAGCGGTGCTGGACAAGACCCAGTCGCTGGACGATGCGCAGATCGAGTACGCCAAGCTCGGCAGCCTGATCCTGCTGAAAATCCTGCCGTACCGCGAAGAGCAGTGGCGCTACCTGGTTTTCAACAGCCTGACGCGCAAGGTCGAGCGTATCGACGCTATTGGCCTGGCTTGCGTGCAGCTGCCGGAAGACCACGGCATCATCTTCCCCGGCGGCTACTACCTGCAGAATGGCGAGTCCAAGGCGTTCGAGCAGCCCATGGCCGGCATGCGCTTCAAGCGCGCGGTACGTTCGCCCAATGGCGAGGATGTGCAGTACATCTTCTACCACCCGGAAGAAGGCCGTTCGGCGCTGTTCACCTACAACATGATCAACCGTCAGCTGCACAACCCGATCTTCGGCCACGGCTACGCGCGCCTGGAAGACGGGCGCATGGTTATCTTTGCCGCCGAAGGCACTGAGCCCACGCGCATTCATCCGATGCAGATCTGGCAGACGCCGTTCTGCAGCGACGACTTCGCCGCTCGCCAACCGGTGCGCAGTGGCTTCTTCGGGCGCATCGGCAATGCCGAACTGGTACGCGGCGTCTCCGATCTGCTGGGCCTTAGTCGCGAGATTGAAACCCCGGAAGTCTCGGTGCAGCGCTATACCCAGCTGTGCCAGAACACCCGCCGTCTGTTCGACGTCTACCACTGGCTGGGCGATGCCCAGTGCCAGGGCATGGCGCCGCTGCTGCGCGAGATCGCCGCCACCGGCGAGCTGGTGCTCGACGAGTTCGAGAAGGTCGAGAGCATTCGTCAGCAATCGGCCCGCGCCATGGCCGAAGCGGAAACCCGCCAGCAGGCGCTGCTGTCCGGCCTGCTGATCGATAGCTGGGATGAGGTGCAGCACTTCGTCGACGCGCTCAATGGCATCAATGCCCTGCGCGGCCAACTGCTGACCATTCGTGATTACCGCTATATCGATGTGGCGCGTATCGACGCCATGGAAACCGAGCTGCTTGCCGCCCAGGAGCAAGTCGCGGCCGCCACCTCGGGTTTTTTGGCCAGCAAGGCCGCGCTGGAACCCTATGTGCTGCAGCTGGCCCAGCTCGACGCCCAGGCGCAGAAAGCCGAGACCGTCAGCCAATTGAACGAACCGCTGGTAGCGCTGCAGGCCATGGCCGGCAATCTGGATATGCTCTCCAGCCTGATGGCCTCGCTGCCAATCGACGACGCCACCCAGCGTACCGAGATCGTCGAGTCGATTTCCGAAGTCTATGCCCGTCTCAACCAGGCCAAGGCCCGCGCCGAACAACGGCGCAAGGGCCTGGGCTCGGCAGAAACCGTGGCGCAGTTCGGCGCCCAGTTCAAACTGTTCAGCCAGGGCATCACCAATGCCCTGGCCATGGCCCAGGACCCGGAGCGCTGCGACGAACAGTTGTCGCGCCTGCTGGTGCAGCTGGAAGAGCTGGAGAGCCAGTTCGGCGATCAGGAGCAGTTCCTCAGTGACATTCTGGCCAAGCGCGAAGAGCTGCTGGAAACCTTCGAGGCGCACAAACAGGCGCTGCTCGATGAACGTCAACGCAAGGCCCAGGGTCTGCTCGATGCCGCGCGGCGCATCCTGGAAAGCCTCGGTCGGCGCACCGCGCGCCTGACCCAGCCGGATGAGCTGAACGCCTTCTTCGCTTCCGATCCGTTGATTCTCAAGCTGCGCGAACTGGCCGAGCGCCTGCGTGAGCTGAAGGACAGCGTCAAAGCCGAGGATGTCGAGTCGCGCCTCAAGGCCGCCCGCGATCAGGCGGTGCGCAGCCTGCGCGACAAGAGCGAGCTGTTCGAGGAGGGCGGCAACGTCATCAAGCTCGGTCCGCGCCACCGCTTCAGCGTCAACACCCAGGAGCTGGATCTGACCCTGATGCCGCGTGGCGATCAGCTCTACTTGCACCTGACTGGCACCGAATTCCTCGAGCCGCTGCGTAACGATGAGTTGGAAGCGCTCCGCGATTACTGGCAGGTGTCCCTGGAGTCCGAGTCCGCCACGCTCTACCGCGCCGAATACCTGGCCGGCGAAGTGTTGGCGGCGGCCGATGCCGGGCGCGATGGCCTTAGCCTGGATCTGCTCAAGCAACAGCTGGCTCAACCGGAGGCGCTGATCAAGAGCATTCGCGACTTTGCTGCGCCGCGCTACAAGGAAGGCTACGAGAAGGGTATTCACGACCACGATGCGGCGCTGATCCTCACTCAATTGTTGCCGCTGCGCGACAGCGCCGGGCTGCTCAGCTATGGCGCACTGCCGCGTGGTTTCGCCAGTTTCTTCTGGAGCCAGGTGCAGCGTCGCGACGAGGCCAAACAATGGCCGCAGCGTGCGCGCAGTGCGCGGCATATCCAGCAGCTGTTCGGTCAGCGCGACAGCCTGCTGCAGTTGCAGGCGGAAATCGCCGCGGCCATGGCCGGCTATAGCGCCCAGCAGGACATAAGCCTGACCCAGGCGACGCTGGAGGAAGCGGCGGAATACCTGGTGCAGGAACTGGCCGCCGAACGTATCGAGTTCGTCTTCAGTAAATACGCCCGCGAGCTGCTGGCCGGCCTGCAGGCGCGTCTGCAGACGGCGCATATTTGGGATGTGTATCAGCAAACCCTGACGCAATTGCACGACCGCCCGGCGGCGCAATGGGCGCTGGTGGAAAACTGGCTACGTGGCCTCTGCGCGGCAGACGAGTTCGCCGCGCTTAGCAGCGCCTATGTGCCTGAGGCCGTGGCCTTGAGCCTGCTCGCCGAGGACGTGCCCAAGCGCATTACTGAGGTGGACCTGCGCTTTACCGCCAAGGAGTTGATGGGCGAACACCCGCGCATCAGCGAACGGCAACTGGTGCTGGCGGTGGACGATTTCTTCGCCCGCCTGCGGGTGCATCGTGAGCAGTTTTTGCCCGGCTTGCAGCGCTACCAGGCACTGCGCCAGGAAGTGGTGGCGCGCGAGCGCGAGGCGCTGCGTCTCAATGAGTTCAAGCCCAAGCCGCTTAGCTCCTTTGTGCGCAACAAGCTGATCAATGATGTTTATCTCGGTGTAATCGGCGACAACCTGGCCAAGCAGATGGGCACCGCCGGGGAGAACCGCCGTTCGGACTTGTCCGGCTTGCTGATGCTGATTTCACCGCCCGGTTACGGCAAGACCACCCTGATGGAATACGTTGCCCACCGCCTGGGCCTGATCTTTATGAAGATCAACGGCCCGGCCTTGGGCCACGAAGTGCGCTCGCTGGACCCGGCCCAGGCGCCGGACGCCACTTCCCGTCAGGAGCTGGAAAAGCTCAACCTGGCGCTGGAGATGGGCAACAACGTGATGCTCTATCTCGACGATATTCAGCACACTCATCCGGAGTTTCTGCAGAAATTTATCTCGCTCTGTGATGGCACCCGCCGCATCGAAGGCGTGTGGAAGGGGCGCACCCGCACCTACGATATGCGCGGACGCAAGTTCTGCGTGATCATGTCGGGCAACCCCTACACCGAGTCCGGCGACGTGTTCAAGATCCCGGATATGCTGGCCAACCGCGCCGATATCTATAACCTCGGCGACACCCTGGGCGGCATGCAGGAAGCCTTCGCGCTGTCCTATATCGAGAACGGCCTGACCTCCAACCCGGTGCTGGCGCCGCTGGCCACCCGTGAGATGGCCGATGTCTACCGCTTTGTCGCCAAGGCCGAGGGTAAGCCGTTCTCTGCCAACGAGCTGAGCCACAGCTACAGCGGCGCGGAGATTAATGAAATCGTCACTACCTTGCAGCGTTTGATGCAGGTGCGTGATGTGGTTGGCCGGGTCAACCAGCAGTACATCGCCAGCGCTGCCCAGGCCGATCAGTACCGCACCGAGCCGCCGTTCAAGTTGCAGGGCAGCTACCGCAACATGAACAAGATGGCGGAGAAAATCAGCTCGGTGATGAACGATAGCGAAGTGCTGCAACTGATCGCCGATCACTACCAGGGCGAATCCCAGCTGCTCACCACCGGCGCCGAGGAGAACCTGCTCAAGCTTGCCGAGCTGCGCGGCAATATGACCGACGTCCAAGCCGAGCGCTGGGCGCAGATCAAGCGCGACTTTATGCGCAACAAAGCCATGGGCGGCAGCGACACCGATGTCGGTGGTCGAGTGGTGGCGCAGCTTAATGATCTGGTCGAAGGTGTGCGCGGCCTGGCCAAGCTGGCGCCGGGCGAACAACCCGCCGCGCCGACTATTCCCTGGGCCGAGCTGCTAGTCGGGCTGGATAACCTGGGCAAACTGCGCCCGCAGGTGGAGGTGATCACACCGCCACAACCTGCCGTGCAGAAGGTGTTGGAAAGCCTGGCCGACAGCCTGCAGAACAGCTTTCTTCCGTTGATCCACGCCATGGACAAGAAGATCGATATCGACCTGCGCACCCACAACCGCATGCTGGAAATCTCCACCCAACTGCGTGATCTGGGCGAGCAACTGGGCCATGAGCAGCGCCTGGGTGGCGACAGCGAAAGCAAAACGCCATGAAGGCCAGGCTGTTGCCACGCGTGCAGCTGTTGCTGGGCATTGCCGCATTGATGCTGGTGCTGCAGCTGGGCAACAGCCTGAGTGGTTACAGCCTGAATCTCTGGGGCGTAATACCGCGCCGGCTTGAGTCATTGCCGGGCGTGCTGTTTGCGCCTTGGCTGCATGGCGGCTGGCTGCACCTGCTGAGCAACCTCAGCGGCCTGCTGGTGCTGGGCTTGCTGGCCCTGCTGGAATCGCGGCGCGACTTTATCCAGGCCAGCCTGTTTATCATCCTCGGCAGCGGGGCGTTGGTCTGGCTGTTCGGCCGCGAGGGTATCCATGTCGGCGCCAGCGGCTGGTTGTTCGGGCTGTGGGCGCTGCTGCTGGCGCGGGCCTGGTTTCGTCGTAGCTGGCTCGACCTGCTGTTGGCGGTGTTGGTGTTCTTTCTGCACGGCGGCTGGGTTTTCGGTCTGCTGCCGCAGCAGGGCGTTTCATTTGAATATCATCTGGCCGGCGCGCTCTGCGGTGGGCTCTATGCGGCCTGGCGCTACACGCCGCGCGCACGACAAGGAGGTTAAATGGATTTCAATCATCTCGATCAGCAGCTGCGTGACAGCCTGGTTGATCTGCGTCTGAGCAATGAGGAGCGTGATGAGCTGCGCCAGCTGGGCAGTAACCTGGGTCAGGATCAAGTGCGCTACCTGCGTAACCGCGCCTTTGCCCTGGTGCGTGAGTTGGTGCAGGCCGATTTGAACAATAGCGAGCCAGCGCTGAAATGGCTGGAGCAGGTGGTCAAGACCCTTGATGCCAGCAGCAGTCCACCGCGTCCGGCGTTGGCCAGCGCGCACTTCAGTCCCGGCGATGATTGTTTGCGCAAGATTCGCGAGCTGTGCCGGCAGGTGCGTACATCGCTGGATATCTGCGTGTACACCATCTCCGATGACCGCCTCAGCGAAGAAATTATCACCTGCCATCGCCGCGGCGTTGCCGTGCGGGTGATCAGCGACAATGAAAAGCAGTTCGACGAAGGCAGTGATATCCAGCATCTGATCGCCCAGGGCGTGCCGCTGCGCATCGACGACAGCCCGTACCACATGCACCACAAGTTTGCGTTGTTCGACGCTAACCTGTTGCTCAACGGCAGCTTCAACTGGACCCGCAGTGCTACCACCAGCAATGAGGAAAACCTGCTGGTAACCGATCATGCGCTGCTGGTCGCCAGCTACCGCAGTGAGTTCGACAAGCTCTGGGCGCGCTACGCCCGCTGAGCGTTCCGGTTCGTGATGGAGCAGCCTTTGCGGTAGACTTGCCGGCTTATTCGACCAGTCAAGAAGCCCCGTCCATGGCCCTGCCGTCTACCACTTACAAAATCGAGCTGAACCTCACCGACATGGACCGCAGTGTCTATGAAAACCTGCGTTTCACCGTGGCCAAGCACCCTTCGGAAACCGAAGAGCGGCTGGCGGCGCGCTTGGTTGCCTATTGCCTGTTCTATCACGAGCACCTGGCGTTCGGTCGCGGCCTGTCGGATGTGGATGAACCGGCGTTGTGGGAGAAGAGCCTGGATGACCGTGTGCTGCACTGGATCGAAGTCGGCCAGCCGGACAGCGACCGCATCACCTGGTGCTCGCGGCGTACCGAGAAGTTCAGCCTGGTGGCCTACGGCAACCTGCGCGTATGGCAGACCAAGGCGCTCGATCCGGTGCGCAGCCTGAAAAATATCAACGTCGTCGCCCTCGACCAGGAAGCCTTGGCCAAGCTGGCGCTGGACATGCCGCGCTCGCTGAACTGGAGCGTGATGATCAGCGACGGCGAACTGTTCGTCACCGATGAGCGCGGCCAGCACGAGCTGCCGATTGAGTGGTTGGCTGGCGAACGCTAAGTCGCTGGTGACCCTGTAGCCCGGATGCAATCCGGGGGCGGTTGATGTTTGTGCCCCGGATTGCATCCGGGCTACGTCGTTCAATTGCTGCTGCGTTTAAATTCCGGCGGGTTGCACCCGCCCTACAGATAAGAATGCCCATGCGTATCGAGTCCCGCCCGCTGCCTGAAAACCTGCCTGATCTAGGCGCGCTGCCGCCACTTCTGACCCGCCTGTATGCCGCTCGCGGCGTGCAGTCCGCTGCCGAGTTGGATAAAGGCCTGGCGCGCTTGATTCCGTATCAGCAGCTCAAGGGCATGGAAGGGGCGGTCGAGCTGCTGGTGCAGGGATTGCAGCAAGGCCAGCGCATGCTGATCGTCGGCGACTTCGATGCCGATGGCGCCACCGCCAGCACGGTTGGCGTATTGGGCCTGCGTATGCTCGGTGCGGCGCATGTCGATTATCTGGTGCCCAATCGTTTCGAATACGGCTACGGCCTGACCCCGGAAATCGTCGCGGTGGCGCTGGAGCGCGAGCCGCAATTGCTGATCACCGTGGATAACGGCATCTCCAGCGTTGAGGGCGTAGCGGCGGCCAAGGCGGCCGGGTTGACCGTGCTGGTCACCGATCACCACTTGCCCGGTGCCGAGCTGCCGGCAGCGGATGCCATCGTCAATCCCAATCAGCCGGGCTGCGAGTTCCCCAGCAAGGCGCTGGCCGGCGTCGGCGTGATGTTCTATGTGTTGCTGGCCCTGCGTGCGCGGCTGCGGGAGATGGGCTGGTTTACTGCGCAGCGTCCGGAGCCAAACCTCGGTGAGCTGCTTGATCTTGTGGCCCTGGGCAGCGTGGCCGACGTGGTGCCGCTGGATGCCAACAACCGCATTTTGGTGCATCAGGGCCTGGCGCGGATTCGTGCCGGGCGGGCGCGGCCGGGCTTGCGCGCAATTCTCGAAGTGGCCGGGCGCGATCATCGACGCATCACCTCCACCGACCTGGGTTTTATCCTCGGCCCACGGCTGAATGCGGCCGGTCGTTTGGACGACATGGCCCTGGGCATCGAATGCCTGCTCTGTGAAGACGAAGCGCTGGCCCGCGATATGGCGGTGCAACTGGATCAGCTCAATCAGGATCGCAAAGCCATCGAGCAGGGTATGCAGCGCGAGGCCCTGGCCCAGCTCAAGGACCTGCCGCTGGAAGATATGCCCTTTGGTCTTTGCCTGTTTGAGGCCGACTGGCACCAAGGGGTGATCGGTATCCTCGCCTCGCGGATGAAAGAGCGTTATCACCGTCCGACCATCGCCTTTGCCGATGCCGGCGAAGGCGTGCTGAAAGGCTCGGCGCGTTCAGTGCCGGGGTTTCATATCCGCGATGCGTTGGATGCGGTAGCCGCCAAACATCCACAGCTGATCAGCAAGTTCGGTGGTCACGCCATGGCCGCCGGGTTGTCACTGCCGCAGGCGAATTTCGCCGCCTTTGCCGCCGCCTTCGACGCCGAAGTACGCCGCCAGCTGTGTGAGGACGATCTGACGGGTCGGTTGCTGTCCGATGGCGCCTTGTCCATTGAAGAGTTCCATCTGCCGCTGGCCAAGGAGCTGCGCAATGCCGGGCCTTGGGGCCAGCACTTCCCCGAGCCGCTGTTTCATGGCGTATTTCAGCTGGTGCAGCAGCGCGTGGTGGGTGAGCGGCACCTCAAGGTGGTGCTGAAAAGCGAATGCGGCAGCGTGCAGCTCGATGGCATCGCCTTTGGTGTGGACCGCGAGATCTGGCCGAACCCGACCGTGCGCTGGGTCGAACTGGCCTACAAGCTGGACGTCAATGAGTACCGTGGGCAGGAAAGCGTGCAGCTGCTGATCGCCCATATTCAACCGCGTTAGGCACTACCAATGCTTTCGGTCGCCCGGATAAGCCCTGGCGCAATCCGGGATTAGGCTGCCCGGATTGCGCTGCGCTTATCCAGGCTACGGGGTTGCGCTCTCCGCTAGCCCGGATGGAATCCGGGAAATAAGAAGGTATTAGCTGCGTGATGCGGAAGGTGCAGAGCCATCGGCCAGGGCGCGTTCGCTCAGCTCATTCCAGCGCGCAAGAAACTGCGGTGGCTGGCTGACACGCTGCGGCGACTTGGCCAGAAAAACGCCGTGGTTATTGAAGGAATACACCGGCAGCAGATCGCCACGCTCACTGGCCGGGCGGATGCGTGGGTCGAGGTTGTCGAGAATCAGCGGTTGCTCGCTGGCGCTGGGGTAATAGGCCAGCACCATATGCGCCTGGTTCTGCTTGAGCGCCTTGACGAAAGTCAGGCGCAGTTTCTCGCTCGGTACACCCATGCGCACCAGGCTGAAGTATTTGGCGATGGCGAAATCTTCGCAGTCACCTTTGCCCAGGCTGAGTGTTTGCGCCGGCGTGGCCCAGTAATCGTCGGCGCCCCAGGCTTGCTGGTCACTGACAAAGCTCACTGAACGGTTGATGAAGTGGTTGACCCGCTCCAATTGGGCGCGCTCGTCGTCGCCGGTTGAGTTGTCGAGCAGGTTGAGCCAGCTGGCCAAGCGCGTATCGCTGAGAGCCGTAGCCAGGGCGCTGTGCTGGGTAGTCGGAGCGTCGGCCACCAGCACCGGGCTGAATAGCCAGCAACTGGCAAGCAGGCTGCGCAGCAAGCGGTGAGCGGGGCGATTGGCGCGTGGGTGCATGGCGCGAAGTCTCCGGCGTCGGCTCTTGATAGCCTTTTGCCGTTGCGGGTTTTATGTCCGTCATCCTATCGGCGTCAAATATAGATCGACTATCGGCAGAATGTGATGGTGACCACTATTTGACATATTTGCAGGCGGATAACCGACGAATAGCCGGTTTTCCTGGCTTTCACGTCTGTTGGCAATCTTTCGAAGCACTCTGGCGTTAGGTGGCGAGAAACCTCCGTCTCTAGAATCAGTCTGTGTGCTTGCACAACCATTTTTAGGGAGAGCGCTTGATGATTACCCGTGGCTTGCTTGATCAGTTGTTGAAATCCGGCCAGGACCTGATGCAGCAGAAATCCGCCGGCAGTTCCGCTGGTGGCTCGGCCGGTGGCCTAGGCGGTGCTCTGGGTGGTTTGCTTGGCGGCGCCGGTAAAGGTGGCCAGGGCGGTGATCTCGGCACTCTGCTCAAAGGGGCGGGTGGTGGCGCGCTGGCAGCCGGTGCGCTGGGCATGCTGCTGGGCAACAAGAGTGCGCGCAAGATGGGCGGTAAGGCGCTGACCTATGGTGGCCTGGCCGCGCTTGGCGTGGTTGCCTACAAGGCTTACAACAACTGGCAGGCGCAGCAGGCCAGTGCGCCGCAGGGGGAGCCGCAAACCCTGGATCGTTTGCCCGCACCGCAGGCCGAGATTCACAGCCAGGCCATTCTCAAGGCACTGGTCGGCGCGGCCAAAGCCGATGGTCATGTCGATGCCCGCGAGCGGCAGCTGATCGAAGGCGAGCTGGTCAAACTCACCACTGACGCCGAATTACAGCATTGGCTGCAGGCCGAATTGAACAAACCGCTGGACCCCGCCGAAATCGCCCGCGCGGCCAGTACGCCGGAAATGGCCGCAGAAATGTATATCGCCAGCGTGCTGATGGTCGATGAAGAGCACTTTATGGAGCGCGCCTACCTGGAAGAGCTGGCTCGTCAGCTTAAGCTCGATCCAGCGCTAAAGGCCGAGCTTGAGGCCCAGGTGCGTCAGGAATTGGTGGTTGGCTAATAGCGCGTAGCGGCCATCTGCCAAGGGTTCTGGCCGCTAGCCGGCGGCCTGCCTATAATCGGCGCCTTTCCTCGCTATGGATGGACGCCCGATGCGCCGTACCTACACGAATTGCCTGCTGAGTCTGACACTGGTTCTTTTCAGTGCAATCGCGCAGTCCGCGCCTGACGTAGCCTTGACTCAGGTACAGCACGCGCAGGTGCAGGTGTTTCGCGCCAGTACCGATCTGTTTATCCACCGTGGTGAAGGCGGGCATGCCGAACTGGCGGCCAAGGTGCAGGCTGACCTAGGCAAACTACGTGAAAGCATGGCGACCTTGCAGGCGCAGCCGCTGACCGATTCGGCGCGCTTGGCGATGGAGCAATTGCAGCCGCCATTGGAAGTTTTTACCGCGCTGGTCGAGCAAACTCTGGCCTATAACCCCAACGAGCCGGACCTGCCGTGGGAGTTCAACTTCCAGTACAGCAAGGCCCAGCGTGAGTTGGTGGCGGCCCTGGAGGCACTTGAGCAACAACTGCTCAAAGGCCTGGCGCAGCCATTGTCAGCGGCAGATATGCGGTTGCAGAGCCTGCCGGCCAAGGTGCAATACCTGGCGGCGCGCTACACCGCGCGGGCTTATGTTGGTGATATCGAGACCCTGCCTGAGCAACAGCAGCATTACCTGAATCAGGATATCGACGTGCTGGCCAAGCAGGTCGATGCCGAACTCGCCAGCTTGGCTACTGAGTTGACCGGCGAGCAGCAACAGCGTTTGCAGCGGGCGCAGACGCGCTGGAAATTTATCTACTCGCGCCTGGTCGGCTACAACGACAACCTGGTGCCGTTGGTGGTCGAGCGGCATGCGGCCGAGATGGCGGACCAGTTGCTGCGCCTGCGGGCTAAATAGTCCTCAGTTTTTGTAGGCCGAGTGGAACACCGCGCAGTTTTTGCCGGCATGTTTCGCTCGGTACAGAGCCTGGTCGGCCAGTTCCAGCGCCTCGGCCAGGTTGCTACTGTCCAGTGGCCAGAGCGCGCCACCGATGCTGCAGCCAACCATGACCTGATTGTTACCCAGATCGACCGGCGCACTCAGCGCCGCCAGGGTGCGTTCGGCCACCAGTTGCGCTTGCCCCAGGGCTTCGCCGCTGGGTACTTGCAGCACCATCAGAAATTCGTCACCGCCCAGGCGCGCGACCAGATCGCCTTCGCGTAGGCAGCTGCGCAGACGCACCGCCACTTCACGTAGCAGCTGATCGCCCGCGGCATGGCCAAACTGGTCGTTGATCGGTTTGAAACCGTCCAGGTCCAGATAAAACAATGCCAGGCAATTGCTGTTGGCCTGGCTGCGTTGTTGCGCGCGCGGCAGGTAGCTTTCCAGGGCGACGCGGTTGGGCAGGCCGGTGAGTGCGTCGTGGTGGGCGAGGTTTTCCATGACGCCGAGGGCGTTTTGCTGGTGGGTCAGGCTTTCCACCAGGTGGCGAATCGAGTTGCTCAGAATTTCGATCTCGCGGGTGCTTTTCAGTTCGGGCATCACGCTGATTTCACCGGCGCTGAGGCGGTCCGCTGCCTCGGCAATCTGCCGCAGAGGGCGGGTGAAATAGCCGGTCACCAGCCAGCCGAGCAGGGCGAACAGCAGCGCCAGGCCGCTACCCCACAGCAGGATATAGCGCGTGGTCTCGCGCGCCGGGGCATAGGCCTCATCCAGCGGCTGACGGGCGATCACCGTCCAGCCCAGGCCTTTGTAGTCCATATGGCCCTGGCTAAGCGCCAGGCCAGTGAGGTACTGCTTGCCGTTTGGCCATTCCTGTACAGCCCAGAGGTCCTTGTGTTGCGTTACTTCGTTGAGGGCGGGCAGGTGCAGGCGCTGGCCGATCATTTCCTTGGGTGCCAGAAGGATCGTGCGGTCCTGGCCAATCACGAAGAACTCGACATTGCGGCGCTTCTGGATCGGCTCAAGGATAGCCAGGCGCACTTCGTCAGCCCATGACCAGGACAGGTGCGAGGCCAGCACGCCCACCAGGCTGCCATCCGCGGCAAACACCGGCAGGCTGATATCGACGAATTTCATCGCCTCACCCGTTGGGTTGGGCAGCAGTTTGGCCAGCAGCACAGCTTCATGCACATCGCCGATAAACACGTGCTTCTGCGCTTCCAGGAACACCGGGCGCTGGGCAATGCTGGCTCCTTCCAGCACGCCATCGCTGGAGGCCAGCACTGTGCCTTTGGCGTCGGTAAAACCGATCCAGGCGATGCTGGGGAATTCGCTCTGCAGGCGGTCGAGCAGTACGCGAACCTCGACGATATCGTCCGGCTGACTGAGCGCGCGCAGTTTGCCGATCACCTGCAGCATGGCGGCGCGGCTCTGCATGTCGCGATCCAGGCGGTCAACCATCATAAAGGAGACTTCGGCCAGGTCGCGGCCGACTTCCTCGCGGATGCGCTGGCTGGCGTCATTGCCAATCAGGGTGCCGAGCAACCAACTCAGGCTCGCGACCAGCAGGGCGATCAAAATTGCAAAACGACTACGCAGGCTGTGCGATGAACTCATAGCACGATGGCTCCTGAGGGCGGGTAGCAGGTTTTCAGATGCGTTTGAGTATAGTGCGCCGTTGGTCTGCCTTGCTGTGTGCCAGCGCCAATTGCCGGCTGCAAGGGCTGATTCGATTGGGCTATACTCGCCGGCTTTTCCGAAAGTTTGACCTACGAGTGCTGCCAGCCATGGAAATCAACCCGATCCTTAATAGCATCAAGGACCTGTCCGAGCGCACCCAGACCATTCGGGGGTATCTTTGACTACGATCACAAACATGATCGTCTCGTCGAAGTAAACCGCGAACTCGAAGACCCCAACGTCTGGAACAAGCCCGAGTACGCCCAGAGTCTGGGCCGTGAGCGCGCCACGCTGGCGCTGATCGTCGAAACCATCGACGATCTGACCGGCAGCCTGGCCGATTCGCGTGACTTGCTCGATATGGCCGTCGAAGAAGACGATCAGGGCGCGGTCGACGACGTCGCCGCCGAAATCGAACGCCTGCGCGACATTCTCGAGAAGCTGGAATTTCGCCGCATGTTCAGCCACGAGATGGACCCGAACAACTGCTACCTGGATATCCAGGCCGGCTCTGGCGGCACCGAGGCGCAAGACTGGGCCAACATCCTGCTGCGTATGTACCTGCGCTGGGCCGACAAACGCGGCTTCAGTGCCGAGATCGTCGAGCTGTCCGAAGGTGAAGTCGCCGGGATCAAGGGCGCCACTGTGCATATCAAGGGCGAGTACGCCTTTGGTTGGCTGCGCACCGAAATCGGCGTGCATCGGCTGGTGCGCAAGAGCCCGTTCGACTCAGGCGCTCGCCGCCACACCTCGTTCTCGGCGGTATTCGTGTCGCCCGAGATCGATGACAAGGTCGAGATCGAGATCAATCCGTCCGACCTGCGCATCGACACCTACCGCTCCTCCGGCGCCGGTGGTCAGCACGTCAACACCACCGACTCGGCGGTACGTATCACTCACGTACCGACCAACACCGTGGTGGCGTGTCAGAACGAGCGCTCGCAGCACGCCAACAAGGACACCGCGATGAAAATGCTGCGGGCCAAGTTGTACGAGCTGGAAATGATGAAGCGCAACGCTGCGTCTCAAGCTCTGGAAGACTCCAAGTCCGACATTGGCTGGGGCCATCAGATCCGCTCCTACGTGCTTGATGACTCGCGCATCAAGGATCTACGGACTGGCGTCGAGCGTAGCGATTGCCAGAAGGTCCTCGATGGCGACCTCGACCAGTACCTTGAGGCCAGCCTCAAACAAGGCCTGTAATACCTTTCGATTCCGCCCTCCTGAGAGGGCGGCAACGACCCCGTGATGGAAACCGATGACCATGAGCGACCAACAACTCGACCCACAAGCCCTTTCCCACGAAGACCAGCAGCAGGAAGAAAACAAGCTGGTTGCCCAGCGTAAGGAAAAGCTTGCTGCTATCCGTGAGCAGGGCAACGCCTTCCCGAATGACTTCCGCCGCGACAACTACTGCGCTGATCTGCAGAAACAGTACGCCGAGAAGACCAAGGAAGAGCTGGCCGAGGCGGCTATTCCGGTCAAGGTGGCTGGGCGCATCATGCTCAACCGTGGCTCGTTCATGGTGATTCAGGACATGACCGGGCGCATCCAGGTCTACGTCAACCGCAAGACCTTGTCGGAAGAAACCCTGGCCGCGGTGAAAACCTGGGACATGGGTGACATCATCTCCGCTGTCGGCACCCTGGCCCGTTCCGGCAAGGGCGACCTGTACGTGGAAATGACCGACGTACGCCTGCTGACCAAGTCGCTGCGCCCGCTGCCGGACAAGCATCATGGTCTGAGTGACACCGAACAGCGTTACCGTCAGCGCTATGTTGACCTGATCGTCAACGAAGACGTGCGCCAGACCTTCCGCGTACGTTCGCAAGTCATCGCGCATATCCGCAGCTTTCTGATGAAGCGTGACTTCCTCGAAGTGGAAACGCCGATGCTGCAGACCATCCCAGGCGGCGCAGCGGCCAAACCGTTTGAGACCCACCACAACGCCCTGGATATGCAGATGTTCCTGCGTATCGCGCCGGAGCTGTACCTCAAGCGTCTGGTGGTTGGCGGCTTCGAGAAGGTGTTCGAGATCAACCGCAACTTCCGTAACGAAGGTGTCTCGACTCGGCATAACCCTGAATTCACCATGTTGGAGTTCTACCAGGCTTACGCCGACTACGAAGACAACATGGACCTGACCGAGGAGCTGTTCCGCGAGCTGGCCCAGCTGGTCCTTGGTACTACCGACGTGCCCTACGGTGACAAGGTGTTCCACTTCGGCGAGCCGTTTGTGCGCCTGTCGGTGTTCGACTCGATCCTCAAGTACAACCCTGAGCTGACCGCCGCTGACCTGACCGATATCGACAAGGCCCGCGCCATCGCCAAGAAGGCCGGCGCCAAGGTGCTGGGCTTTGAAGGCCTGGGCAAGCTGCAGGTGATGATTTTCGAAGAGCTGGTCGAGCACAAGCTGGAGCAGCCGCACTTCATTACCCGCTACCCGTTCGAAGTGTCGCCGCTGGCCCGTCGTAGTGATGATGATCCGAGCGTTACCGACCGCTTCGAGCTGTTTATCGGTGGCCGCGAAATCGCCAACGCCTACTCCGAGCTTAACGATGCCGAAGACCAGGCCGCGCGCTTTATGCAGCAGGTGGCCGACAAGGACGCCGGCGACGACGAGGCCATGCACTTCGACGCCGACTTCGTCCGCGCCCTGGAGTACGGCATGCCGCCAACCGCCGGTGAGGGCATCGGTATCGACCGCCTGGTGATGCTGCTGACCAACTCACCGTCGATTCGCGACGTGATTCTGTTCCCGCACATGCGCCCGCAAGCCTGATGTTGCTAAGCCGCCTCCGGGCGGCTTTTTATTACCTGGTTTTTTCTAGCCTGCCAGTCATGGCAGTTATTTTTTATTAGCGCCCAGTGGATTAATTTTGCGATTTACTGACTAAGTCATTATTAATCGTGAATAAACGACAGAGGATCGTCTTGCTGTGACAGCCAAGCCCGCCCAAGAAAGCGCCACCCTGGTGGCCAACGCCGTCGCTGAGAGCGTGCAGTACCACGGCCGCAAAGCCAGCCGACAGGGCAGTGAACAACGCCGCCAGGCCATTCTCGATGCCGCCATGCGCATTATCGTGCGTGAAGGCGTGCGCGCCGTGCGCCACCGCGCGGTAGCCGCCGAGGCCGAAGTGCCGCTGTCGGCGACTACTTATTACTTCAAAGACATCAACGACCTGATCACCGATACCTTCGCGCAGTTCGTTGAGCGCAGCGCGGCGCATATGGGCCAGTTCTGGAGCAGTACCGAAGGCTTGCTGCGTGAGCAGGTCAGCCGCCTGGATGGCAGCGCCGAGGCGCGCCGGCGTCTGGCCAATGAGATTGCCCGCTTGGCGGTGGAGTACGTGCGCCAGCAATTGCTGACCCGCCGTGAGCACCTGCTGGCCGAGCAGGCCTTTCAGCAGGAGGCCCTGCTTAACCCGCGCCTGCACGGGTTGTTACGCGCCCATCGGAAGATTCTGCTGCAGGGTGTGACGCACTTCTTCGAGGTGCTGGGTTCGCAGCAGGCCGAGCAGGATGCCAAGCTCTTGACGGCGATTATTGTGCGCATGGAGTATCAGGGCCTGCTCGATGGTGTCGATCATCTGGACAGTGAAGAGATGTTGGCCATGCTTAAGCGTTATATGCATCTGGTACTGGGCCTATAACAGGCCGTTGAAAAACTACCTGCGTTGGCAATACTGCGTTAAAAACAGGCTCGGAATGCTCATTTACAACCCGTAAACTCCGCTTCCTCGCCTGTTTTTGCCTTGTCTTGCCTGCCTCGGCTACGTTTTTCAAAGGCCTGTTAACCCGGTCAATCCGTTCACAAGGAGAGCTGAATGAAAGCCTGGCGCGCGCTGCTTGCCGTGTCCTTCCTGTTGCTTGGTGGCTGTCTGGTGACCTTCAAGGACCCGATTCCCGCCAATGAAGCAGCCCCGATTCCCTTGCTTGGCGAATGGTCGCGCAAGAATGAATGGGGCGAGCAGCTGTATCTGCAGATCACCCGTGCCGGCTCCAACGTCTACAAGGCGCGGGCCTATGTCGACAGCCTGGATAACCTCGACAGTGTTGAGGAATACGGCTTTACCGTGGCCCACCATGGCCGCCGCTGGTACCTCTCGGCGGGCTTGCCGAAAAGCCTGGGGGCGAACTTCGCCATCGCCGGTTTCGAGCTGACCACCAGCAATGAGCTGGTGATCTACAACCTGGATGTCGACCGGATTCTTCAGGAGCTGGAGCAGGGCGCCTTGCAGGGCGAGGTGATTGACGGCGCCGAAGGCGATGGCGTGCTGATCAGCAGCCCGCTGGAGCAGGTGTTCAGCTACCTCGATGATCAGGCCAATTCGGATGTATTTATTGAAGTCGCGCGTTATCAGCGGGCGGGTGACTAGCAGGTTGTGGTGAGGAAAGCATGAACAGTCATACCGGGTTGGACGACTATCAGTTGATCGTGCGCGCGTTGTCCGACCGTTTGGTCGACGCGCAAACGCCGATTCGCGTGCTGGATGCAGTGAAGTGGGATGACTCGATCCGCAGCGAGTTTCTCAAGCACAAGGGCAAGAAGCTGCCCGCCGTTGACCGTGGTTACTACGCCAACCGGCCGCTGCCCTTTGATGCGGCGGCGAAGAAGCTGGAGTTCCAGAACATCGAGCGCGACATCACTCGCCAGCTCGGCCAGTTCAACCCGGTGGGCAAGATTATGCGGCGCATGTGCCGCGAGTACCGCATGGTCATCCGCATGCTTGAAGCACGCGGCACCGAAGACTTCGGCCTGATCAGTCAGGAGCTCTACGGCGCGGCGTCCGATGCCTTTCATGCCGGCGACCCGACCCTGGCCGATCTGGGTCTGATGTTTTCCGATTTCCTCAATAACATCGACAAACGCGGCGACCTCAAGGACGAAGCCAAGACCCTGACCGCCAAAGAGGCGGTCAATCTGCTGCAACATCGCCTGAACAAGGTGTTTGGCGAGGAGGAGAGCACCATTCGGGTGTTCGAGTCCGACGGTATTCTCGCCGATGCCGCAGCCGGCGCCGACTACATCAAGATTCGCGCCGATGCGATGTTCAATGACCGCGATGTTAAAGCCCTGGAAGTGCACGAGGGCCTGGTGCATGTGGCGACCACCTTGAATGGTCTGAGCCAGCCGGTTTGCACCTTTCTGGCCAAGGGCCCGCCCTCGTCCACGGTGACCCAGGAAGGCCTGGCGATCCTGATGGAGGTGATCACCTTCGCCTCCTACCCAACCCGTTTGCGCAAGCTGACCAACCGCACCCGCGCCATTCATATGGCCGAAGAGGGCGCGGATTTCCTGCAGGTCTTCGATTTCTACCGCGAGCAGGGTTTCAGCCAGGAAGACAGCTACAGCAACGCCAACCGAGTGTTCCGTGGCTCCACCCCCAGCGGCCTGCCTTTCACCAAGGACCTGTCCTACCTGAAAGGCTTTATCATGATTTACAACTACATCCAGCTCGCCGTGCGCAAAGGCAAGCTGGAGCAGATTCCGCTGCTGTTCTGCGGCAAAACCACCCTGGAAGATATGCGCACCTTGCGCCAATTGGTGGATGAAGGGCTGGTCGTCGCCCCCAAGTACCTGCCGCCGCAGTTCAGCGACCTCAACTCGTTGTCGGCCTGGATGTGCTTCTCCAACTTCCTCAATCACCTGAGCCTTGATCGGATCGAAGCCGACTACGCCAATATCCTCTGATGGAATAATCCCCGCTGTAGGGCGTAGGAGCGAGCCATGCCCGCGAACCCTTTTGCCTGTGTGACCTATCGCGGTCATGGACCGCTCCTACAAAACCGAGTCCCATACGGGTAGCTTTACCTGTATCGCCAAGGAGCCAATATGCCCAGCCATCAACTCGACTACGAAATCCTCGGCGCCTCCGCGCAGAGCGTGGAGATCATTCTCGATCCGGGCGAAACGGTGATCGCCGAGGCCGGGGTGATGAATTACATGACCGACGGCATCCGCTTTGAAACGCGTATGGGCGATGGTGCGGCCACGGGTGTGCTGGGTAAGTTGTGGAGTGCTGGCAAGCGCATGCTCACGGGTGAGTCGCTGTTTATGACGCACTTCTCCAATGCCGGCAAAACCCCTGCGCGGGTGGCCTTTGCCGCGCCTTACCCAGGCACCGTGGTGCCGATTCAGCTGGCTGAGCACGGCGGCACACTGATCTGCCAGAAGGACGCCTTTCTCTGTGCGGCTTACGGCACTGCGGTCGGCATCAGCTTTAACAAGCGTCTGGGCGCCGGGTTCTTCGGCGGCGAGGGTTTTATCCTGCAGAAGCTCGAAGGCGACGGCCTGGCCTTTGTACATGCCGGCGGTACGGTGATTCGTAAGCAGCTGAACAACGAAACCCTGCGCCTGGACACCGGTTGCCTGGTGGCCTTTACCAGCGGCATCGATTACGACATCGCCCTGGCCGGCGGCCTGAAAAGCATGCTGTTCGGCGGCGAGGGCATTCTTCTGGCCACGCTCAAGGGCACCGGTACCGTGTGGGTGCAGAGCCTACCGTTTTCGCGCCTGGCCGAGCGTGTGTATGAAGCGACCTTCAAGGCCCGCGAGGAAGTACGCGCTGGCGGTAAATGATGCGGCAATCTGGGCCTTTGCAGGCGTGAGTGTTTGCTGCAAGCTGCGCCGCCTGTGCTAGCCCGCTAACTGAAAAATCCGAGAGCCTGTTATGAGTGAAGTAAACCCCATCCCGCTGATCCTCACCGGTATCGGCAGTATCTGCGCCACGGTGGCTGTGCTCGGCTATTACGGCTACCTGCATATCGCCAAGCCGGAAGATGCCCTGCTGCTGTCCGAGTTCACCATGCTCAAGACGGTGCCCGGTGAGGATTACAAAGTCTCACTCAAACCCGCCAGCCAGGTCGCCCAGTGCATCGATGGCGTGCTAGTGCTGTTTGATCTGGAGCAGAAGGGCCTGAGCGGCGTGCTGGTCGATCAGCGCAAGCAAGCCGTGCGTTGCAGCGAAGGCCAATAGTCTTAGCCAGCCTGCTTCTGCTGTTCGCTAAGGCGCTGCAAGTGCCGGCGTGACAGGGCGAGAAAGCGCGGCGTCAGGCCGATGTCTTCATACAGCGGGTCGCCCTGTTCATCGCTGGCTACCACCTTACTGCCCTGAACGTAGGGCAGGCTGGCCTCCAGCTCATCGAGCGCCGCGCCGAGCAATTCGCCCAGCAGCTCTTCAACGTGGTGCTTGGGGTACATCTCCTGCAGTGCCGCCAGGCGCGCGGCGGCTTCCAGATCAAGCCTTATCTGATAAGGCGTTACGCTCAGCCGCCCCTGGGCATTTTCCTGCCAGTGCTGAACAAGTTCGCGAATCTTCATGATTGCCTCGTGTCTGTTCTATGCCCGCCGTTTGTTAGCCAGGCTGCATAGTTAAGACTAGTGCCTGCCCTGATAAGTGCGGGCAAGGCGTCGCGCACTTGTAAGAAGTTGGCGCGCTGGGCACTCTGGAGGCAGGATCAGCGGAGGCAACACTCATGGCAGAAATCGACGCGCGTCTGCGCGAGGACGTCCACCAGCTCGGCGAACTACTGGGTAACACCATCAGCGTGCAGCATGGCGCTGCCTTTCTCGACAAGATCGAGCGTATTCGCAAGGGTGCCAAGGCCTCGCGCCGCGGTTCGCAGGAGGGCGCAGAGCAACTCAGTGCAACCCTCAATCAACTGGACGATGATGAACTGTTGCCGGTGGCGCGGGCGTTCAACCAGTTTCTCAACCTGGCCAACATCGCCGAGCAGTACCACCGCGTACGCCGCCGCGCGCCGGGTGAAGCGCAGCCGTTTGAAGACAATATCCTCGCTGATCTGCTGCAACGGTTGTCCAGCAACGGGCACAAGGGTGAGGCCCTGGCCCGTCAGTTCGGCCGTCTGGATATCGAACTGGTGCTGACCGCGCACCCTACCGAAGTGGCGCGGCGCACCCTGATCCAGAAATACGATGCGATGGCCGAACAGCTGGCGGCTGGCGACCACAGCGATCTCTCGGCGGCCGAGCGTGAGCAGGTCAAACAGCGCCTGCAGCGGCTGATTGCCGAAGCCTGGCACACCGAGGAAATCCGCCGTAGCCGGCCGAGCCCGGTAGATGAAGCCAAATGGGGCTTTGCGGTGATCGAGCATTCGCTCTGGCATGCCATCCCCAACGTGCTGCGCAAGGCCGATCAGGTGCTGCACAGTGCCACCGGGTTGCACCTGCCGCTGGACGCTGCGCCGATTCGCTTCGCTTCCTGGATGGGCGGCGACCGTGATGGCAACCCCAATGTCACCGCAAGCATTACCCGCGAAGTGCTGCTGCTGGCACGCTGGATGGCGGCGGACCTGTACCTGCGTGATGTCGATAATCTGGCTGCCGAATTGTCCATGCAGCAGGCCAGCCCGGCGCTGCTGGCGCGGGTGGGGGCGAGTGCCGAACCCTATCGCAGCCTGCTCAAGCAACTGCGTGAGCGTTTGCGCGCTACCCGCAGCTGGGCTCAGGCCGCGCTGCATGAGCAGATTCCAGCGCCCGCAGCCGTGCTGCAGGACAACCGTGAGCTGCTGGAGCCGCTGACCCTGTGCTACCAGTCGCTGCATGAATGCGGCATGGGCGTGATCGCCGATGGCCCGCTGCTCGATTGTCTGCGCCGCGCGGCGACCTTTGGGCTGTTTCTGGTGCGTCTGGATGTGCGTCAGGACTCCAGTCGCCACGCCGCCGCCATGAGTGAAATCACCGATTACCTCGGCCTGGGCCGTTACGCCGAATGGGATGAGGAGGCGCGCCTGGCGTTCTTGCTAAAAGAGCTGGAAAACCGCCGGCCGCTGTTGCCGGGGCACTTCAAGCCCAGCGGCGAAACCGAGGAGGTGCTGGCCACCTGCCGTGAAGTCGCTGGCGCGCCCGCTGCATCCTTGGGTTCTTACGTGATCTCCATGGCTGGTGCGGCCTCCGATGTGCTGGCGGTGCAACTGCTGCTCAAGGAAGCCGGGTTGCAACGGCCGATGCGCGTGGTGCCGCTGTTTGAAACCCTGGCCGATCTGGACAACGCTGGCCCGGTGATCAGTCGGCTGCTGGCGCTGCATGGCTACCGCGCGCGCTTGCACGGGCCGCAGGAAGTGATGATTGGCTATTCCGATTCGGCCAAGGACGCCGGCACCACTGCGGCGGCCTGGGCGCAGTACCGCGCCCAGGAAACCCTGGTGCAGGTGTGCCGCGAGCAGGATGTCGAGTTGCTGTTGTTCCACGGTCGCGGCGGCACGGTAGGGCGTGGCGGTGGCCCGGCGCATGCGGCGATTCTGTCGCAGCCGCCGGGTTCGGTGACGGGGCGTTTCCGCACCACCGAGCAGGGTGAAATGATTCGTTTCAAATTCGGCCTGCCGGATATCGCCGAGCAGAACCTCAATCTGTACTTGGCAGCAGTGCTCGAAGCTACCTTGTTGCCGCCGCCCAGCCCGGAGCCGGCCTGGCGCGAGTTGATGGACAAGCTGGCCAGTGATGGCGTCAGCGCCTACCGCGCGGTGGTGCGTGAGCATCCGCAATTCGTTGGCTATTTCCGTCAGGCCACGCCGGAGCAGGAACTGGGTCGTTTGCCCCTGGGCAGTCGTCCGGCCAAGCGCCGCGAGGGTGGGGTGGAAAGCCTGCGGGCGATTCCATGGATTTTCGCCTGGACCCAGACCCGCCTGATGCTGCCGGCCTGGCTGGGCTGGGAAGCGGCGCTGGATAACGCTTTTCAGCGCGGTGAAGGCGAGCTGCTTGGGCAAATGCGCGAGCACTGGCCGTTCTTCCGCACGCGTATCGACATGCTGGAGATGGTGCTGGCCAAGGCTGACGAGTCCATCGCCCAGCTGTATGACGAGCGTTTGGTCGAGCCGGCCCTGCGCCCGCTGGGCGAGCATCTACGCGGCCTATTGTCGCAGGCAGTGGCCGCGGTGCTGGGTCTGACCGGTCAGTCGCAGCTCTTGGCGCACAGCCCGGAAACCCTGGAGTCGATCAGCGTGCGCAACACCTACCTGGACCCGCTGCACCTGCTTCAGGCCGAGCTGCTGGCCCGCTCCCGGCTGCGCGACAATCAGGCTGACAGCCCTCTGGAACAGGCCTTGCTGGTCAGCGTGGCGGGCATTGCGGCCGGTTTGCGCAACACCGGCTAGGTGGATTGATAAGGGCAGTCGTGCTTTCGGCGGTGCAGATGTAGTGCGCGGCATAAAGCACTACCTGCTAGAAGTGGTCGCAGGTGTATCCGACTTTCGGTGGCTTGTGCGCTATGGGTGCGCTGTGTATCTTGAGCGGCCTTTCGGCACTCTGGCCCAGTTTGGCAGCGCTGCTTGAACAATTCTGAGATTGGCCCCACGAGGCGAGTCCGACGATTTTTACTTAAATCTTGAGGAGCACATCGATGCGTGTGATTTTGCTGGGGGCGCCCGGTGCCGGTAAAGGTACCCAAGCTGGTTTCATCACCAAGAAATTTGGTATTCCGCAAATCTCCACCGGTGACATGCTGCGTGCTGCGGTCAAGGCCGGCACTGAACTGGGCCTGGTTGCCAAAAGCGTAATGGACAGCGGTGGTCTGGTCTCCGATGACCTGATCATCAATCTGGTTAAAGAGCGCATCGCCCAAGCTGATTGCGCCAATGGTTTCCTCTTTGATGGCTTCCCGCGCACCATTCCTCAGGCTGAAGCCCTGAAGGAAGCTGGCGTGGTCATCGACAACGTGGTCGAAATTGCCGTTGATGACGAAGAAATCGTCGGCCGTATCGCCGGTCGCCGCGTGCACCCTGCATCGGGCCGCGTCTACCACACCGAACACAATCCGCCGAAAGTTGCCGGTATTGACGACGAAACTGGTGACGAGCTGATTCAGCGCGAAGACGACAAAGAAGAAACCGTGCGTCATCGCCTGTCGGTCTACCACTCGCAGACCAAGCCGCTGGTGGACTTCTACCAGAAGCTCGCTGCCGCTGACGGCACGCCGAAGTACAGCGCCATCGCCGGCGTTGGCTCGGTCGACGAGATCACTGCCAAGGTGCTCGCTGCGCTCAGCTAAGCCTTGCTGCAGTCAGCCAACGGCCCGCTTTTGCGGGCCGTTGTCGTTTCTGCGGTTGGCGCGCTGGGCTCGCTGAACGTCGTTCATAGAACAGTAACCTTGCGCGCCTAGGCTAGCATCGCTTCTGGTCTATACCACGATGAGGTGGTCGTAGACTTCAAGCCTTAACCCATACTAAGGAAGAGAGCGCATTCAATGACCGAGAAAACAGCAAAGAGTGCCATCTGGTTGGGCCTTGCGTTAGCGCTGGTGGGGAGCCCTGCGGCGTTTGCCGATAGCGCGGCGAAGCCCAAGACCGACTGCAGCGTTGCCGAGTTCACCATGGGCCTGCGTTTCCAGCAGCAATCGGCGGAAGTTCAGGCCCTGCAGCTGCAGGCCTACAACATCGCCACCCTGAAACTGGATGCGGCAGTGGCTGCAGCGAAAGACCCGTCCAAGCTGGCCATCGTCACCGACCTGGATGAAACCGTTATCGATAACAGCGCGCTGCTGGCGCGTGACCTGGCCAACTGTCACACCTATGACGCCTGGGACACCTGGCTGCCCTGGGAGCGCGACGGCACCCCAGAACTGATTCCAGGGGCGAAGCAGTTCCTTGAGCACGCTGACAAGCTTGGCGTGACCATTCGCTATATCTCCGACCGTGCCGACGAGCAGAAGCCGCACACCCTGGCCACCCTGAGCAAGCTCGGACTGCCGCAGATCTCTGAACAAAGCGTGCTGCTGCTGGGCCCGCCCAAGGTTGAGCGCCGCGCCATCGTCAGTGCCGATCATCAGATCGTGCTGCTGCTAGGCGATACGCTGCATGACTTCGATGGGCGCTTCCGGAAGACACCACTGGCCGATCAGCGCGCCACCGTCGCCGCCGAATCAAGCAAATGGGGCACCGAGTGGATCGTCTTCCCTAATGCCACTTATGGCACCTGGTCGAAAGCGCCTCTGCAAGGTTGGGACGCCAAGACCGTTATCGAGCCCTGGTAAGCGCTTTACTCTGGCAGCAGCGGGGCTGTTCGGGCCCGCTGCGTGCCTGTAGTTCTTCGAGTCCGCTCGCGTGACAGGCGAGAGTGGCAGTGATTGCGCTGGAAAAAAAAGCCCCAAGCCGTTCTAATGCCGATCCATTTCGTCACCTGTCCGAATGCAATGACCACTCTCCTGGCCCTGGATACCGCCACCGAAGCCTGCTCCGTTGCCCTGCTGCATAACGGCCAGGTGCTCAGCCATTACGAAGTGATTCCGCGCCTGCATGCCCAGCGTCTGCTGCCGATGATCAAGCAGCTGCTGGCCGATGCCGAGGTGCCGTTGTCGGCGCTCGATGCGATTGCCTTTGGCCGTGGCCCGGGCGCTTTTACCGGCGTGCGGATTGCCATCGGTGTGGTGCAGGGGCTGGCCTTTGCCCTGGAGCGTCCGGTGTTGCCGGTGTCCAACCTGGCTGTGCTGGCTCAGCGCAGCTTGCGCGAACACGGCGCGCAGCAGGTGGCGGCAGCCATTGATGCCCGTATGGATGAAGTCTATTGGGGCTGCTACCGCGCCGAGCAGGGCGAAATGCGCCTGGCTGGCGTCGAGGCGGTATTGCCACCGGAGCGCGCCAGCCTGCCGGGCGATGCCAGTGGTGACTGGTTTGCCGCAGGCACTGGCTGGGGCACCTTTGCTGCGCGTATTCCTGTTGCCGTCAGCGGGCAGGATGCCTCCATGTTGCCGCACGCCGAAGACCTGCTCAGCCTGGCGCGCTTTGCCTGGGCCCGTGGTGAGGCGCTGGACGCGGACCTGGCGCAACCGGTTTACTTGCGTGATCAAGTGGCCACGCCCAAGGCTCCGGTTTAAACTGCCGATAGCGGCGCACCTCCTGTCGCGCATATTGCCGCGTTACGCCGCGCTTGATTGCCAAGCCGGTCTACGGGGGCTAAATTGCCATCACTTGTGTCCATCGTTGGCTAAGCAAGCCGAGCAGTAACTGATGCGTATCGACGGTTTTACTTCCTCTTATTCGCCAGACCGCAGTGCCCGCCCGGGCTCTGCGGTTACGCCATTTCGCGAAGCGCAGCGCGAGATCGAGGAACGTCGTGAGCAGCCAGCATCTCCCGCCAGCACCCAAGGTTTCGAACAAGTCGCTCAGGCGCGCAAGGTCGAAGCCAGTAATGCCAGCAGCGACAGCCTGCCATCGCGCCTGCAAGACCAGCTCTATCAGCCCCCGCTAAACAACCGCGCCGCCCAGGCGTTGGCCAGCTACAGCTCAACCGCCAGTTTCGCCAGCGAGACGGATGCCCAGCAGGTGCTCGGCCTCGATCTTTACGCCTAATTAATGTTGCCTTACTACCTCGGTTGCCCGTCATGGAGCGAGCCCGCCTGGCGCGGCTCCTTGTATCCAGACGGCTGTCGCAATGCCGATTTTCTGCCGCTGTATGCCCAGGTGTTCAACGCCGTTGAGGGCAACACCACCTTCTATGCACAGCCTTCTGTTGAAACTGTGGCGCGCTGGGCCGAGCGCATGCCGGCGCATCTGCGTTTTTGCGCCAAGCTGCCGCGCGAGATCAGCCATAACGGCGACCTGCGTGACCAACTGAGCGCCACCGAGGATTTCCGTCGCTTGCTGGCGCCGCTGGGTAAGCGGGTGGCGCCGTTCTGGTTGCAGCTGCCGGCGAGCTTTGGCCCGCAGCGTCTGGCGGAGCTGAGCGCGTTTATCGAGCCCTGGCAGGCCGAGGAGTTGGCCGTCGAGGTGCGTCATCCGGCGTTCTTTGCCAAAGGCGAGGAGGAGCGCAGCCTTAATCGCCTGCTGCATGGCCGTGGTATCGAGCGTATCTGCCTGGATTCGCGGGCGCTGTTCAGCTGCGTCTCCAGCGCACCGGCGGTATTGCATGCGCAGGTGAAGAAACCGCGCTTGCCGCTGCGGCCCACGGCCTTTAGCCAGGCGCCGCAGCTGCGCTTTATTGGTCACCCCGAGTTGCTGGCCAATGACCCCTTTATGGCGCCGTGGCTGGACAAGGTGGCGGGCTGGATCGAAGAAGGGCGCACGCCCTATGTCTTTCTGCATACCTCGGACAACCGCCTGGCGCCGCAGCTGGCGCAGCGGTTTCATCAGCAGTTGATGCTGCGTCTGCCTGGGTTGTCGGCCTTGCCACAAGTGCAGGTCGAGGATCAGGTCGAGCAGTTGGGGCTGCTCTGATAGGCTGCGCCGCATGACCTTCTTTCGTGCCTTTCTTCTTCTCTGTGTAGTGCTCGCCGGCCTGTTGTTGGCGATCTGGCGTGGCCTGCTGGATGTGCCGCCGCGCTGGAACCCCTGGGCGGTGCTGGATATTCGCGAGACGCCGAACCTGCTGACCAGCTTCAAGCTCTGGCGGTTGCAGGATGATCCGGCGTTGTGTCAGCAGGCTTTGAACACCTCCTCACTGCGCTTTACCCCGCAGGTCGACAGCAGCCCGGAGGTGGCCTGTCCGTTGAACAATACCCTGCGCGTACAAAGTTCCGGCGTTGCTTTCAGCAGCAGCTTTATCGCCAGCTGCCCATTGGCGGCGGCCTTTGCCCTGTTCGAGCAGCATGATCTGCAGCCAACTGCCCAGGCAGTGTTTGGTCAGCGGGTGGCGCGGGTCGAGCATGTCGGCAGCTTCGCCTGCCGCACCATTGCCGGCAGTCAACGGCGCAGCCAGCATGCCTCGGCCAATGCGCTGGATATTGTCGGGTTTCGTTTGGCCGATGGCCGGCGCATCAGCGTGCTGCAGGATTGGCCCAAGCAGGGCAAGAACGCCGAGTTTCTGCGCCAGGTACAGCAGGCCGCCTGCAAACGCTTCAACACCACGCTGGGGCCGGAATACAACGCGGCCCATCGCGACCACTTTCACGTGGATATGGGGCTGTGGCGGATGTGCCGCTAAAAACCTGGTTCGGATTCGCTGCGCGTCGGCCCTGCTGCGTTGAAAACAGACTCGGCAAGCCGCTTGCGGCTAACGCGCTTCAGCGCGGCCCGAAGGGCGAGTGAAACGAGTACTGCTCATGTACAAAAGTACACTCCGCTTCCTCGCCTGTTTCCGCCTTGCATGGCTCTAGCTCGCGAGATCGGAACACAGGTTTTGCAAGCGCTCTACGGGCTTAACGCTGCGCCAACAATAGGTCGGCTGCCTGACCGCTGCGGCCATCGGCGAATTCGAAGCGGCCGAGTTGGGCGATCTCGTCGTAAGCGCCCAGGGCAATCTTCACGTCGCGCGCTTGCAGGTCGATGGCGCTAACGCCGGCTTGGCTCAGCGACTGGCTGGATTGCCGGCCCTGAGCATCGAAGCGCAGCAGGCTCAGGCGCTCGAAGATCGCGTCCTGGTTATCGATGCGGCCATCGCCGTTGTCATCGTACTTGCGCAGTTCGGCAAAGCCGTTGGCCGCGCCGTTCTGGTCGCCGAACAGTTCGCGACCATCATCAATGTGGCCGTTGCCGTTGCGGTCATAGGCGAGCAGCGCATCGTCACCGGTGGGCACGCTGATCTGGTCGAGTTTGCCGTCGGCATCCAGGTCAAAACGTACCGAACGGTTCAGGCCGCTGGTGCTGAAGCCGTTGCCGGCCAGGTCGAGCACCAGGGGATCGGTTTTCTTCGGTTCGGCGTTGATATTGACGTTCAGCTCCAGCTCGCGCTGGGCGGCCAACTCCTGAAAATCACTGGCCTGGGCGGTGACGGCGGGTGGCTCGCTGGGCGTTTCTGGCGGGCTGGCGGGCGCCTTGGCTTCGGCTTCATCGGGCATCAGGGTGCGCCGCAGGATTTGATAATCCAGGGATGCGCGCTTGCCTTCCTCCAGTGTTTCGCTGATCGAGCTGGTGTTAGCGGCCGAAGGGGCGGCGCTGCGCGGGGCAGAAATCACATCAAACATGGCGAACTCGGTGCGGCTGGAAGCTGCCGGGTCTGGCAAAATGCCGCTCGGGTAGGTTATCGGCTGCTTTTGCAGTCAATTGAGTGATTTTTGAGCACATTTTCTGATGAGTGATGAGCGGCTAATAGCCAGAATTCGTATGCAAGCCCTGGCTCCCCATCTGCAGGCGACGGCTGAAGCCTGGGCCGCGCGCCTGGGTTTGCCGCTGGATGGCGACAGCGAGTTTGCCCTGCAACTGGGCGAGGGCGGCTTGCAGCTGGTTGAGCTGGGGCCGCAAGCGCCCGGGCCGGTCAAGGTGGATTTTGTCGAGGGCGCGGTGGCGCATCGCCGGCTATTCGGCGGCGGCAGCGGGCAGATGATTGCCAAGGCGGTTGGGGTGCAGGCTGGGGTGCGCCCGACTGTGCTGGATGCCACGGCCGGCCTGGGCCGCGACGCCTTTGTGCTGGCCAGCCTGGGTTGCCGGATGACCTTGATCGAGCGCCAGCCGCTGATTGCTGCGCTGCTGGAAGATGGTCTCGCGCGTGCTGCGTTGGACCGCGATGTGGCGCCGATTGCCGCGCAGATGCAGTTGCTCAACGGTAATGCCATCGAGCTGATGCGCGCCTGGCAGGGCGAGCCGCCGCAGGTGATCTACCTCGATCCGATGTTTCCGCACCGCGACAAGAGCGCGCTGGTGAAGAAAGAGATGCGCCTGTTTCGCCCGTTTGTCGGCGATGACTTGGACGCGCCGGCCCTGCTGGAGGCGGCGCTAAACCTGGCCAGCCACCGGGTGGTGGTCAAGCGCCCGCGCAAGGCTCCGCTGATTGAGGGCGCCAAGCCGGGTTATGCCCTGGAAGGTAAATCCAGCCGCTACGACATCTACCCGAAGAAGAAGCTGCAGGCCGCCAGCGAGTAAGTTTGCAGCTTGTTCACGGGTTAGGCGTCGCATTGCGTAGGTTGGGTTGAGGCGCGAAGCCCAACACATTCAGCGTCCTTGCGTTGGGCTTCGCAGGCTCAGCGCCAACCTACGAGGCTTGCTCGGCGCGGAAGGCGCGCAGAAACACTTCAACCGCATCGCGCACATGGGCTTCCGCTTCGGCGCCCTGCAGGGCCTCACCGCAGCCGATCAGCAGGCGGAAGTTGGCGCCGCCCTTGATCAGGCAGAAAAACTGGTCCGCCGCGCTTAGTGGGTCGGGTACGCGCAGCTTGCCGCTCTGGTCGGCGCGGCGCAGCAGCTCTTCCATGCCATGCAATACGCGCTGCGGGCCGGCCTCATAGAACATCCGCGAGAGCTTGGAGTCCTGCGCTGCCAGGCTCACCATCACCCGGTGCAGCTCCACCGACTCACGGCTGTTGATCAGCTCATTGAAGCCCCGGCCGATATTCAGCAGCAGTTGTGCCACCGGCACTTCGTCGTTCAGCTCGAACAGCAGCTCCGGCAGTTGCTCCTCGCATTTGGACTGCACCGCCGCGGCAAACAGCTTCTCCTTGTCGGTGAAGTGGCTGTACACCGTGAGCTTGGAAACCCCGGCTTCCGCGGCAATCGCATCCATACTGCTACCGTCATAGCCATTACTGAGGAACAGGGTCTTCGCCGCTTCCAGAATGGCTTTGCGCTTGGCCAGGTCTTTTGGGCGACCGGGGCCGCTGGTTGGCAACACTTTGTTTGGCATTGGTCGTTTTTAATACTGGACTAGTGAGTTTGCTATTTTTACTATACCTGTCAGTTTAATTATTCAAAAGCCTCCACAAAGGTTAGTCATCATGTTTCGTCATGCACTGTCTGTTGCGTTGCCTGTCAGTCTTATCCTGTTGCTCGGCGCTTGCGGTAATGGCGAGCCCGCCAAGGTTGCCGTGCGCCCGGCCATGGTGGTGCAGCCACAGCTGGCTGGCGACCTGATGGATGCCTACCCGGGTGAGGTGCGTGCGCGCCTGGAGCCGGAACTGGCGTTCCGTATCGGTGGCAAGGTGGCCAAGCGCCTGGTTGATGTGGGCGCGCGGGTGAAGAAGGACCAGCCGCTGGCCGAACTGGACCCGCAAGACGTGCGTCTGCAGCTGGAAGCCATCCGCGCCCAGGTGGCAGCGGCCGAGGCTAACCTGCAGCTGGTACGCGCCGAACGTGATCGCTACAAAACCCTGCTGGCGCGCAACCTGGTCAGCCGTTCGCAATACGACAATGCCGAAAACACCTACCGCTCCGGTGAGGCGCGGGTGAAGCAGGTGCGCGCCGAATTCAACGTGGCCAACAACCAGGCCGGTTACGCCGTGCTGCGCGCCTCGCAGGATGGCGTGGTGGCCCAGCGCATGGTCGAAGTTGGCCAGGTGGTGGCCGCTGGGCAAACCGTGTTCACCCTGGCTGCTGACGGCGAGCGCGAAGTGCTGATCAACCTGCCGGAGCAAGCCTTCGAGCGCTTCAAGGTCGGTCAGGATGTCGCGGTTGAGCTCTGGTCACAGCCGGACCAGCGCTTCCCCGGGCGCATCCGCGAAATGTCGCCATCGGCCGATCCGCAATCGCGCACCTTCGCCGCCCGCGTCGCCTTTGTTGAAGGCAAAGTTCCGGCCGAGCTGGGCCAGAGCGCCCGCGTGTTTATTGCCCACAACGGTGATGTGCCGCTGGCCGTGCCGCTGTCGGCGCTGACGGCAGAGAAGGGCCAGCCCTATGTATGGGTGGTCGATCCGAAGGATTCCACCCTCAAGCGTACTGATGTACGTATCGGCGCTTACGGTGAGAAGACCGTGCCGGTGCTCGAAGGTCTAAGCGCTTCCGATTGGGTAGTCGCAGCCGGTGGTCAGGTGCTGCGTGAAGGCCAGCAGGTGCGTCCGGTTGACCGCGACAATCGTGCGGTGCAGCTGACGGCTCAGGCCAGCCCGACGGTCGAGGAGTAAGCCCGATGGATTTCAACCTATCCGCCTGGGCGCTGCGCAACCGCCAGATCGTCCTGTATCTCATGCTGCTGCTGGCGGTGGTCGGGGCTATTTCCTACACCAAGCTGGGCCAGAGCGAAGACCCGCCCTTTACCTTCAAGGCCATGGTGGTGCGCACCAACTGGCCAGGGGCGAGCGCCGAAGAGGTGTCGCGTCAGGTTACCGAGCGCATCGAAAAGAAGCTGATGGAGACTGGCGACTACGACAAGATCGTCTCGTTCTCGCGCCCGGGTGAATCCCAGGTGACCTTTATCGCCCGTGATTCGATGCACTCGGCCGACATTCCCGATCTGTTCTATCAGGTGCGCAAGAAGGTCAGCGACATTCGCCACACCTTGCCCCAGGGCATTCAGGGGCCGTTCTACAACGACGAATTCGGTACCACCTTCGGCAATATCTACGCGCTGACCGGTGAAGGCTTCGACTACGCCGTGCTCAAGGATTACGCCGACCGCGTCCAGCTGCAGCTGCAGCGGGTCAAGGACGTCGGCAAGGTCGACCTGCTCGGTCTGCAGGACGAGAAGGTGTGGATCGAGCTGTCCAACACCAAGCTGGCCACCCTCGGTCTGCCGTTGGCGGCGGTGCAGCAGGCGCTGGAAGAACAGAACGCGGTGGCCGCTGCTGGCTTCTTCGAAACTGCTTCCGACCGCGTGCAACTGCGCGTCACCGGGCGTTTTGAAACGGTCGATGAAATCCGCAATTTCCCGATTCGCGTGGCCGACCGCACCTTCCGCATCGCCGATGTGGCCGAGGTTAAACGTGGCTTCAACGATCCGCCCGCACCGCGTATGCGCTATATGGGCGAAGACGCCATTGGCCTGGCCGTATCGATGAAAGCCGGTGGTGACATTCTGGTGCTGGGCAAGGCCCTGGAAGGCGAGTTCGCCCGCCTGCAGGAAACCCTGCCGGCCGGCATGCAGCTGAGTAAGGTGTCCGACCAACCAGCGGCGGTGAAAACCGGTGTCGGCGAGTTCGTCCGCGTGCTCACCGAAGCGGTGATCATCGTGCTGCTGGTGAGCTTCTTCTCCCTCGGCCTGCGCACCGGTCTGGTCGTAGCGCTGTCGATTCCGCTGGTGCTGGCGATGACCTTTGCCGCCATGTACTACCTCGGCATTGGCTTGCACAAGATTTCCCTCGGTGCGCTGGTGCTGGCGCTGGGCTTGATGGTGGATGACGCGATCATTGCCGTGGAAATGATGGCGATCAAGATGGAGCAGGGCTACGACCGCATCAAAGCGGCCAGTTATGCCTGGACCAGCACCGCTTTCCCGATGCTCACCGGCACCCTGATCACCGCCGCCGGCTTCCTGCCGATTGCCACGGCGCAGTCCGGCACCGGCGAATACACCCGCTCGATCTTCCAGGTGGTGGCGATTGCCCTGCTGGTGTCGTGGATCGCCGCCGTGGTGTTTGTGCCGTACCTGGGGGCCAAACTGCTGCCGGACCTGGCCAAGCTGCACGCGGCCAAGCACGGCGGCAGCGCCGACGGTCACGACCCTTACGGCACGCCGTTCTACCGGCGCGTGCGCACGGCGGTGGAATGGTGCGTACGTCGGCGTAAAACCGTGATCGTGCTGACTATTGCGTTGTTTGTCGGCTCGATCCTGTTGTTCCGCTTTGTCCCGCAGCAGTTCTTCCCGGCGTCTGGCCGTCTGGAACTGATGGTCGACCTCAAACTCAGCGAAGGCGCCTCCCTGGCCGCCACCGAAGAGCAGGCCAAGCGTCTGGAAAAATTGCTCAGTGGCCATGAAGGCATCGACAACTTTGTCGCCTATGTCGGCACCGGTTCGCCGCGCTTCTACCTGCCGCTGGACCAGCAACTGCCGGCCGCCAGCTTTGCCCAGTTTGTGGTGCTGGCGAAAAGCATCGAAGACCGCGAGAAGATCCGCACCTGGCTGATCGAGGTGCTCAACGACGAGTTCCCGACCCTGCGCACGCGCATCTCGCGTCTGGAAAACGGCCCGCCCGTGGGTTACCCGGTGCAGTTCCGCGTTTCCGGTGAGCATATCGACGAAGTGCGCCAACTGGCCCGCCAGGTCGCCGACAAGGTGCGCGAGAACAGCCATGTGAGCAACGTGCACCTGGACTGGGAAGAGCCGAGCAAAGTCGTGCGCCTGAACATCGACCAGGAACGCGCCCGCGCCCTGGGCGTCAGCACCGCCGACCTGTCGCGCTTCCTGCAAAGCTCGCTGACCGGCTCGCCCGTCAGCCAGTACCGCGAAGGCAACGAGCTGATCGAAATCCTCCTGCGCGGCACCCTGAGTGAGCGTCAGGAACTCGGCCTGCTGCCAAGCCTGGCGGTGCCCACCGACAATGGCCGCAGCGTGCCGTTGTCGCAGATCGCCACCCTGGAGTACGGCTTCGAGGAAGGCATCATCTGGCACCGCAACCGTCTGCCGACCGTCACCGTGCGTGCCGATGTGTATGGCAAGGAGCAGCCGGCCAGCCTGATCAAGCAGATCCTGCCGACTCTGGAGCCCGTGCGTGCACAACTGCCGGACGGCTACCAGCTGGACGTCGGCGGCACCGTGGAAGACTCCAGCCGTGGTCAGGCTTCGGTCAACGCCGGTATCCCGCTGTTTATCGTGGTGGTGCTGACCCTGCTGATGCTGCAGCTGAAGAGCTTCTCGCGCTCGGCCATGGTGTTCCTCACCGCGCCGCTGGGGCTGATTGGGGTGACCCTGTTCCTGCTGATCTTCCGCCAGCCGTTCGGCTTCGTCGCCATGCTCGGCACCATCGCCCTGTCGGGGATGATCATGCGTAACTCGGTGATTCTGGTCGACCAGATCGAGCAGGACATCGCCGCCGGCATGGACCGTTGGCACGCGATTATCGAAGCCACCGTGCGGCGTTTCCGCCCCATCGTGCTGACCGCCCTGGCGGCGGTGCTGGCGATGATTCCGCTGTCGCGCAGCGTGTTCTTCGGGCCGATGGCCGTGGCCATCATGGGCGGCCTGATCGTCGCCACCGCGTTGACCTTGCTGTTCCTGCCTGCGCTCTATGCGGCTTGGTTCCGGGTCAAGGAAGCGGAGTCAAGGCCTGCCTGAAGCGGCGGTTGCTGATGTGAAAAAGCCAGGCCCAGCGGGTCTGTCTTTTTTATTGCGCCGGTTAAAAAACTGCAGCATCTGAGCGTCGTTAACTGCACAAGTAGCTGCGTTGAGGCGTCTATCTCGGGCGTCTTAGGCGTTTTCGCGATAACAAAAAATTACATTTCTTGTTGCGATTGATTTTCATTGGGGCGATCATCCCTGGCCTTTCGGTGCCCGTGGCGCCGTTTTACAGAGGCGTTTATGCAATGTTTTTCGTTCTACCGGCCACTGCTTGGTATCAGTCTGATTGCGCTTACGCACAGCGTTTCGGCTGCGCTCCAACCTTTGGCCGAAGCACCGCTGGCCAGTGATATTGATATGCACTGCCACTTCAGTCGTGATGTCAGCACCGACTGCACAACCACCTACCGCTACACCATTCTCAAGCCGCTGGGCCGCGAAATGCTCTCGCGAATCGATTTCAGCTATGTCGAAACTGACGAGTTTGAGGTGATCAACGCCGAGTATGTGCAACCCGGCGGCCAGCCGACGCCTCTGCATGAAACGCAGATCGATACACGTACGGCGCCCAATCCTGATCAGGGTTTCTCCCGCGAGAAACAGACATCGCTGGCTTTTCCGGCGCTGCGCGTCGGGACTCAAGTTCGCTATACCGTGCGTGAGCGCAGTGCTGCGCAGCCTCTGCTCAGCGAGTTCCATTACAGCCTGCGGTTTGCTCCCAACGCCGTTCGCCGGGACCGGTTCAAGGCGCGCTTCACCGCCGAGCAGCCCATCCAGTGGCGCAGCGAGTTGATGGACGATTTCACCATCTCCGCTTCGGCCGATGGCAAGGCGCTGGATATCGAACAAAGAGCGCCGGTGTTTAGCAGCTACATCAATGAGTCGAACAATGCCTACATACGCCGTATTCCGCGGATAGAGCTTGGCAGTACTGTGCAATTGCAGCGCTACTTCGGCGGTTTAGCCCAGCGCTACAGCCAAATACTCAGCGCCGATCTACCGCCGGACAGCGCCATAGCGGTCGCCGCGGTGAAAGGGCTTGACCCCGCCAAACAAGTAGTCGAACTAATGCAGCATCTAAATGCGCATTACCGCTACCTGGGTGATTGGCGGGCTTCTGAGCGCGGCTATGTGCCATTCAATCTGCAGGAAATCGAGCAGCGCGGTTATGGCGACTGTAAGGACCTTGCCACTCTGCTGACCGCCATGCTCAGGGCGAGCGGCATTAGCGCCGAAATCGCCTGGGTCAGCCGGGGCGGTGTGGTGGAGTCATTGTTGATCCCTGGTACCAGTGCACCAAACCATGCAATCGTGCGCGCCCAAGTGGCCGACCAGGTCTGGTGGCTGGACCCCACCAATCCGGTGTTTGCCCCTGGCCAGACAATGTCTGACATCCAGGATCGCTGGGCTTTGGTAAGCGACGTGCAAGGGCAGGTGCGTGAAGAGCACATTGCGCTGGCGCGTCCTGAAGTCAGCATTCGCCTCGATAAGCAGGCACATTTTGATAAGGCCGGGGGCGCTGCCACCCAGGCCACGCTCGCATTCGCCCGTCAGCCGTTGATGCAATTGAGCCTGGCCGATAGCTATCAAGGCGCCACCGCTTCGGATCAGAATCTCTGCGACAACTTCGGGATGGCAATCAGCGACTGCAAAGTTCGTCGCGAAAGCTTGGGGTTTTTAGTGCCTGAGCGTTACAGCATCAAGGTGTCAATGACCAACCAGCGGGCACTTGAGAAGCTCGACGGTGGTTACTTCTACAGCGACGCCTATCTCAACGATAAATGGAGCGACCTGCTCAACTATCGGCGTAACGATCAACGTGCCGACCTCTACGTGGGCGATCCGGATACGGTCGATTACACCGTTACCTTGTCCGGTGCGCAGATGGACAAGCCGATCCAGCGCTGCGAAGTCCGCTCGCCTTGGTACGACCTCGACCTGGATGGGGAAAAGATCAGCGGTGGCATTCGCTATCACTACCGCCTGACCCAGAAAGTGAGTTGGCTGGGCCACGATGAGCTTGTGAGTGCACCGTTTGGCACGATGCTCAGCCAAGCCCGCAGCTGCGCAGAGCAGTTGGAGCAAATGGTAAAGCTCTAACCACTTGTGTATGGCGCGGGTACGCGGCAGCGTTTTTCGGTAATCAGCGCCGAAACGCTAGCGAACAACACGGCCCTCACAGACCCCATGCGGCTCGCTGCTTCTTCTAATGATGCCGCTACTTGCTGCGCTCGCCCTGCGGGCGTTACTGCACTCGGCTACGCAGCAGCCTGCTGTTGGGGTGTTGCGACATTGCGGATTGGCAAACCAGCACCTGTGATGGCGATGGCGGGTAACGGAGGATTTGAGCATCCCGGTGGACAAGCTTCGCGCTGTCCACCCTACGGGGCGGCCCATTGGTGATTCTGGCGTAGGGTGGATGACGCGTTTTCATCCACCGTTGCCACAGTTGCCCTGGCTACTCGCTGGTTCCGGGTCAAGCAAGCGGAGTCAAAGCCAGCCTGAAGCGGCGGTTGCTGATGTGAAAAAGCCAGGCCCAGTGCCTGGCTTTTTTATGCCTGGCGATTAGAGCGTTTGCTGGGCGGCTGTCAAAAATATGCAACTGCCTGTGCTGGCTTATATACGGCTTTTACAGCGATTACAGTCTGTTACAGAGGCGTGCAGGGCGTTTTGCTGAATTATCTGCTTACGTTTCGTCGTTTTTGTTTGACATATTTTACGTATTTGCCAGACTGCGCGACCTTGGACGGGCGCGTGCAGCTATCCGTCGAGAATGGTCATAACAAAAACCTGTAGCCCATCGATCCGTCCCGCGCAGCCTGCGTGGGCCATGCATGCGGTGGGCTGACGTCTGTGGAACGGGAAAGCATGCTGATCTGGTTCGTTGCGCTCTATTTGCTGGTGACTGTCGCCATCGGTTTCTACGCCTCCACCCGGGTGCACAACACCCGCGATTTCGCCTCCGGTGGTCGTAGCATGGGCTTCCCTATCGTCGCCGCCATGGTGTTCGCCACCTGGTTTGGCAGCGAGGCGGTACTGGGCATCCCCGCCACCTTCCTCGAAGAAGGCTTTGCCGGCATCGTCGAAGACCCGTTCGGCTCCTTCGGCTGCCTGTTTCTGGTCGGCCTGATCATCGCCCGGCCGCTGTACCGGATGAACCTGCTGACCATCGGCGACTACTTCAAGAAACGCTTCGGCCCGCAGGTCGAGCTGATCATCAGTCTGGTCATCGTCATGTCCTACCTGGGCTGGATCGCCGCACAGCTGATCGCGCTGGGCCTGGTGTTCAACGTCATCTCCGACGGCAGCATCAGCACCACCCAGGGCATGTTCCTCGGCACCTTTATCGTGCTGCTCTACACCCTGTTCGGCGGTATGTGGTCGATTGCCCTGACCGACTTCTTCCAGATGATCATCATCGTGGTCGGCCTGATTTATCTGGTCTGGCTGTTCAGCGACATGGCCGGCGGCGCCGACCTGGTGATCAGCAAGGCGGCCAGCGAGGGCAAGTTCACCTTTATGCACGCCTTCGAGCCCAAGGACATCGTCGCCTTCATCGGCGCCGCGGTGACCATGATGCTCGGCTCTATCCCGCAGCAGGACGTGTACCAGCGCGTGATGTCGGCCAAGAGCGAAAACATCGCCGCCCGCGCCTCGATGACCGGCGCGGTGTTCTACCTCGGCTTCTGCATGCTGCCGGTGTTTCTGGTGTATGCGGCCTCGATGATCGATCCGGCGCTGGTCGAGAAGTGGCTGGCGGAAGATTCGCAGATGATTCTGCCGCTGATGATCCTGGAAAAGACCCCGCTGTTCGCCCAGATCATGTTCTTCGGCGCGCTGCTCTCGGCGATCATGTCCACCGCCTCCGGCACCCTGCTGGCGCCGTCGGTGACTTTGACCGAGAACGTGCTCAAGCGCTTTTTGCCGGTGCTTAACGACAAGCAGTTCCTGCTGCTGATGCGCGTCACCATCGTGGTCTGCGCCGTGGCCACCCTGAGCTTTGCCCTGTACTCGGATGCGAGCATCTACGAGATGGTCGGCAACGCCTACAAGGTGACCCTGGTCGCGGCCGTGGTGCCGTTGTTTGCCGGGCTGTTCTGGAAGCGCGCGACCACTCAGGGCGCGCTGGTGGCCATCGCCTTTGGTCTGGTGTCGTGGATCTACCTGGAATACACCTGGACTGAGGCCGCCTTCTGGCCGCCACAGCTGGCGGGCCTGCTGTTCAGCATGGCCGGTATGCTGATTGGTACGCTGCTGCCGCAGTGGAGTCGTAATCACAACGGCACGCTGGTGGCGCAGGCGGAGTAAGCCTGGCGTTTGCCTGACAAAACCCCGCTGATTGGCGGGGTTTTGTTTTTGCGCCTTGTAAAGGCGGGGAGCGAATTCAACCCGTGGGAGGGGCTTTAGCCGCGAGCTTTGCTGGTTTTTTGTGGGCTTTGTTTGCGCCGCTTATGTGTTGTTTGGGCCACAGGTTGACTCGCTTCGCTCGCCCTGCGGGCCAGCCTGCGGCTGTTACTCCGCTGCGCTGCGTTTCGCCCTTACGGCGGCTCACTTTTGGCAGACGCCCGGATGGCCGGCCCCGCCAAAAGTAAGCAAAAAGTCTTGCCCCTTGTATCCGGGTCTCGCTGCGCTCGACTTGATTCGCTTCGCTCACCCTGCGGGTCAGCCTTCCCATCATTGCTCCAGGGGCCCGCCGCGAAGGGCCATCCCTGGCCCATCGCGGCTCTCGCGGCATCCATGCCGCTCAACCCCTTACGCAACGATTCCACTACTCGCTTCGCTCGCCCTCCGGGCCAGCCTTCGGCTGTTACTCCGCTTCGCTACGTTTCGGCCTGCTGATGGGGCGTTTCGCGTCGTCTGCGAGATTGCGGATTGAAAAGCAAGAGCATGTGACGGCGATGGTGGGTAATGGAGGCGTTGAACATAACGGTGGACAAGCTTCGCGTTGTCCACCCTACGCCCCGCACATTGGCAATCCTGCGTAGGGTGGATGACGCTTTTTTCATCCACCGTTGCGGTGGTTGTCCGGGGTGCTCGCCTAAAAGTGACCATAGGAACCATTACGGACTTTAAATTATGGCTGCACTCTTCTTGTATGAGAAGAGTGCGTTGTAGCCACTATGGGTTTACATTTTTTATATGGAATAATGATGTTGGTTGTTAATTTTTAGAAGGAACTCAGACAAGCATTCAGGCGTTTTCACATACTGTGACGTTGTTGAAAGCACGTGGTTAGACATTGCAGGGTTCTCGATTTTTACTTCAACACCATATTTTTTTGTGGTTAAGTCTGAGAGATGGCCGTTATGTTTTAGTGTGTCTATATAGTTCCTTAGTAAAAGTATTTCTTGCTTTCCTCTAAAGAGTGATGCCGGATTTTCAGTGGCTGTTTTCCACTGCGCACAAGTTTCTATGAATTTCCGGAATTCAGGTTTTTCTAATGTTTTTTGATTAATAAAAATTTCTCCTTTTTTTAGTTGTAGGATCAATGTCCCTTTAATTATTTTTGTTTCAATTTTAAGAACTTTATCGAGGCTGATTTTTTTATCGTTTTTAATTTTTCTGATGTAGAGAAATACGGAGTTTAGTAGTTGTATTTTCCTGTTGCGATGAAAGTTGTTCTGTAATTTTTTATATTCTGCTACGAGAAAATCAACTATTTCATCTCGATTTTTTATCTCTGCTTTTGTTAGTCCGCACTCAGCCTCTACAAGGCGTTTTACAGTGATTGGGTCGCAGTATAGATTCTCGATTGAATAGCAAGGTGTAATATATACATCATCTAGAGTTTCGATTTCGTCGAAATCCCTGTCTATGAAAAAGTATGCGCGATCATTTTTATATTTTGGGTGCTTTCTTATTGTTGTTCTTAGCTCAAGCACTTTGCTTTTTCCGCCAACAGAAAGAAGTTTCCATTCGTCCTTGATTATTGAGTCAAATCGGGCAGTGTAGAATTTAGGATCATCTTTTCCTTCGAGAATCATAACTATCCTGTTTTTCCCGTCGGTTGCTCTTGATTTTATATAGTCAACAAAGTAGACGGCAGGGTCTTCTGCATACTCTAATAATTTATCCTTGCGCTCATTCATCTTGAGTGCGACCCTCAATGAAGTAAGATTTTAGGTCGCTTGTGTATTCAGTTGTGTTTGCGATTATGAAAGGGCTGTGCGTCATAGCCAGTAGCATTACACAGCTTTCGCTTTCAATTACATCCGGGAGTAACTGTCTTTGCCATTCAACCGACAGTGAAAGCTCTGGCTCATCAAATAGTACAAATAGCCCTCGACCTTTCTCTAGCATTAATTTTGAGAATAGTGAGACAATTTGTTTTTCACCTGAAGATAACTGCTCGAATTTTATGTTGTTATCTGTGTCCTGGCATGTGATAAAAACTTCAAGTGTTGTTTCATCATATGTCATTTTCTTGTTTACGAAATATTTTGAGCATATTTCTGAGAATTTACTTAAAGCGTTGTCCTTTTCTCTCTGCTCTAGGAATGCGCTATACATTTTAGATAGAAAGTATACAAGGGCTTCGTTTTTTGCATCATTAAAATCTGCCGGGGATTTTACTTTTTGAGTGATTAGTTCTTTGTCTTCAGGCGAGAGAGATTTTCCGAATCGATTTAGAACGAGTCCAAGTGATTCTATATTCTCCAGTATTATGCTTCGGTCTTCGGTTGTAAGCGAAAGACCTTTTGCTAATCTGTTTAGGATTTCTCCATTAATTCGTGACATTGAGTCGTTGCAAGAAGTTAGTATTTATTTCTTTATAGACTCTAGCGTTGCTTCCACATCGGATAACCCAAACCGTATATGCTCGTTTCCTTGGATGCTGTCGTCGGACTTCAGCGAAGATATAAGGTCTTCTACTCGGCGGTAGGTGGGTAAGTAGAGTGTGTTAAATGGAAAGTTGTCCTTGATTGCTTTGAAGAAGCCAAGGTTTTGTTTTTTTAGCGCAACAGATTCTTTTTCTTCTATGAGTTCGCGTAGAGCTATCGAACTGAATGGATAGGTTCTTGTGCTTTCACTGTTGCTGCCATCCTCTATTCGTTTGCTTTTGAACATGTTTCTTAGGTCGGTGTTTATGTTTTTGCTAGATGTGTTTGATGATACTATTTCTAATATTGTAGAAAATGTTTCTTCATCTACTTTAGATCGTATGTGTTCATAGGCTCTTGATTCCCACTCGTATTCAAGATCGCTTTTTAATATGCGGATTGGCTCTTTTGATTTGTTGAATTTTATCTCGATGGAACTGAAGCTGGCATCTCTAAGTTTTCTTATGTTTCCGTTTAATGTGGCGTCTATTATTTTAAGTATGGTGGTTTTGCCTTGGCCATTTTCTGATAGTAATATGCTGTAGGGTGTTGAAAACTCAATCTTTATGTCTTTGTAGCCGTGCAGTCCGTAGATGGAGAAATGTTCTATTATTGAATTTTTCAATTTGATTACCTTGATTCTTAAGTGTTTAGCGCTCTGTTTTTTATTTTATTAGCGAGAGATGTTTAGCTAATTATTTTGCAGTCTTGATCGTGTGTTTCATGTCTAGTTTTCTTGAGCCTGAGGTTTTTGGTTCAAGCGCTTTACCAATTCATATTTTCAAAACGGCTAAACACTCCCCCATAGTGCTCCGTACTTTGCTATTGACTTCGCATTCTTGTATATCCCGATTCTTAAGATTTTCTTTACGGCTTCGCCCACTAGCCCTTTGGGTCGGAGACCCCCCCCTGACCAGCTTATATCTACTGTCGCGGGGTAGCCTTTGGCGACGGTCTTTGACTCTTCAGAATGGGCAGAGCTTGAGGCTAGAGCCGGTACTAGCAACATCCTTTTCACTGTTCTTCTCCATTCCTTGAGATGTACCAGCGCCTAGCTTCTTGTTGGGTAATCGCCATGCCGCGCTTGAACTGGCGCGCCTTACAACGCCCCAAACACCTTCTTCGCCAAACTGGTCGCTGCACCCGCCGGGTTCTGGCGGATGCTGGCTTCCTGCTCGGCGATCATGGTGAACAGGCCGTCCAGCGCCTGCTCGGTTACATAGTTCTCGATATTCGCGCTTTTCGCGTCGATCACGCCGAAGCTCGCGGCTTGGCCGGCGAAGCTGTTGTATTGCTTGGCCAGGCCGACCTGGTCGGTGGCTTGCTTGACGATGGGCAGGAACTTGGCGCGGATCTGTTCGCGGCTGGTCTTGTTCAGGTATTGGGTGGCGGAGTCGTTCGAGCCGGCGAGGATGCTTTTGGCGTCCTGCACGGTCATCTTCTTCACCGAGTCCACCAGCAGCGCCTGGGCTTGCGGTACGGCGGCTTCGGCGGCTTTGTTCATGCTCGCTTCGAGCTGATCAACCTGCGCGCCCATGCCCATCATCTTCATGGTTTTTGCGGCTTTGCCGAGGTTGCCCGGCAGTTCGATGCGCACGTCCGGGTTGTTGCTGAAACCGCCGGGTTTGCCCAGTTGCTGCACGGCTACTTTAGCGCCTTGGGTGAGGGCGTCCTTGAGGCCGCCGCTGGCGTCGCTTTGCGAGAGGTCGGCCAGTGACAGGGCGAAGGCGCTGCTGGAGAGGGCGAGGCCTGCGGCCAGGGAGAGCAAACGAAGCATGGTGGGCATCCTTGTGCGATGGAGGGGCAGTTGCTGGAGCTTAACGGACTGGCGCGCACAGGCAAATCGGCATCTGTGCTCGCCTGGCGCAGCTGCAGGCTGTGGGCCAGTATTTAGCCGCAGAGTGAGACAACGGCTTAGGCGGAGAGCGGCCATGCGTGGGTATCGGATGATGGGCGGGTGTGTGCTGGCTGCGCTGTGGCTGTGCGTGGCCAGCCCTGTGGCGCAGGCCGGGCTGTTTGACTGGATGTCGACGCAGCTCAATGAGGCCGAAGAGGCCGAGGTGGATAGCCTGGTGCTGCCGGTGCCGGAGGATTGGATCGGCGACTTCGATGGCATGCGTGAGCGGCGTTTGGTGCGGGTGCTGGTGCCGTACAGCAAGACCTTCTTTATGGTTGATCGCGGCCGCCAGCAGGGCATCAGCTATGAGCTGGGCAAGGCGCTGGAGGCGTGGCTTAACGCCCGGCATCCGTATGCGCAGAAGTCGTTGCGCTGGCAGGTGATGTTTATTCCGGTGGCGCGCAACGAGCTGATGCCCAGGTTGCTCAGCGGCGGCGGGGATATCGCCGCCGGTGGCCTGACGATTACCGAGGGGCGGTTGCAGACTGTGGATTTTGCCGCACCGTTCTCCAGCAATATCCGTGAGGCGGTGATTACCGGGCCGTCCAGTGCTGCGCTGAGCACGCTGGAGGATCTCGCCGGGCAGGAGGTCACGGTGCGCGCTTCAAGCAGCTATTTCGAGCACCTGGTCGCGATCAATCGGCAGTTCAAGGCGCGCGGCTTGAAGCCGATCAAGATCATCGCAGCGGATGAGAACCTGGAGTCCGAAGACCTGCTGGAAATGCTCAATGCCGGGCTGCTTAACGCCATCGTGGGCGACCGCTATATCGCCGAGGCTTGGAGCCCGCTGTATAGCAAGCTGCAGATTCACGATGAGTTCTATATCCATGAGGGGGCCGAGTTTGCCTGGGCGATTCGCAAGAGCAGTCCGCTGCTCAAGCAGGAGCTGGCGGCCTTTGTGGACAAGCACAAGGCCGGCACGGCGTTTGGCAACAGCCTGCGCAACAAGTATGTGAAGAACAGCAAGCGTGTGCTGAATGCCGCCAGCGAGGCGGAGCTGAAGAAATTCAACGAGCTGGTCGGCTTGTTCGAGAAGCACGCCGGCACCTATGAGTTCGACTACCTGATGCTGATGGCGCAGGGGTATCAGGAGTCGCAGCTCAACCAGGCCGCGCGCAGCCCGAGTGGGGCGGTGGGCATCATGCAGTTGCTGCCGACCACGGCGGCGGACCCGGTGGTGGGTATCAGGGGTATCGACAAGAGCGCCGACAAGAATATTGAGGCGGGCAGCAAGTACATGCGCGTGCTGGCCGACAAGTACCTGGACGACCCCGAACTGACGCCGATGAACAAGACCCTGCTGAGTTTTGCCGCCTACAACGCCGGGCCTGGCAATCTGCGCAAGTTTCGCCGCCTGGCGGAGAAATCGGGGCTGGATCAGAACGTCTGGTTCGGCAATGTCGAGCACTCGGCGGCGCGGGTGGTCGGCCGCGAGACGGTCGATTACGTCGGCAATATCTACAAGTACTACGTGGCCTACAAGCTGGCCGAGACGAAAAACCGCGCGCGGCGCGGGCTGACGCATAAGGCTGAGCACTAGCCGAGCGGCCATGGCGCACGTTAAGTGCTACGGCCCGGCGCTTATTCATCTATAACTCACTGCATGCGTCTGACGTATTCGGCGTCAGCGCGCGTACGCAAATTGCATAGGCAACGCTGTATTTGCAGTACCTGATCTTGCTGGTGGAACTAGGAGCGGTTCGTAAGCAGTTCTGGTAGTCCCTCTGAGCGTCCTTTCCAAGCAGGAGTAATGGCATGGCTTTTGTCCCCGTTCGGCTGTCGCAGCGTTTGACCCTGGGTTGCATCGTCCTTCTGATTCTGACCGCGCTGGCGGTGTTTGCCGTGATGGCCCTGCGTGGTCAGCCGCGTGTGGTGGCGGCCAGTGGCGAGCTGATCGAGCAGACCGGTAGCGCCATCGTGCGTCAGCTGGCGTTGCAGTTGGCGCGCATTGAAGGGGTGACGGCCAGCCTGGCGCACCTGGCCGAGGTGCTGCCGCGTGAAGAGCCGCTGTACCTCAACAGCCTGCCCAATCTGATCGACAGCCAGGGTGATAAAGCGATTGCCGGCGGCGGTGTCTGGCCCGAGCCAAATGCCTTTAGTGAGGGCGCGGCGCGGCGCAGTTTCTTCTGGGCGCGCGGCGCGGATGGCCGCCTGGCTTATTCCGATGATTACAACGCCGCCGATGGCCCCGGTTACCACAACGATGGCTGGTATACCGGCGCGCGCAGCAGCCCGGCCGGCCAGTGCCTGTGGTCGGAGGCCTATAAGGATGTGTTTACCGGCGTGCCGATGGTGACCTGCAGCGTGCCTTATCAGCTTGAGGGGCGCTTTGCCGGTGTCGCCACCCTGGACCTGCTGCTGGACGATCTGGCGCGCTTTCTCACCGAGCAGGGCAAGGTCACCGATGGCTACGCCTTCGCCCTCGATCAGGCCGGTAATGTGCTGCATTTCCCCGGCATGACCGGAGGTAAAGGCGGCGACATGCTCAAGTTCGCCGACCTGGCGCAGCAGCACGGTTGGCTCAAACCGGTGCAGGCGGCGCTGACCAGCAGCAGCTCAGGGGCGATCCGCAACCTTGATCTGCAACACGATGAACAGCTTAAGCAGGCCAGCCGCGTCAGCCTGTTTGTGATGCCCGACACCGGCTGGGTAATCGGCCTGGTCACCCCGCAGGAGCGGGTCACGGGTTTGGCGCGTGCGCTGACCTGGGAGATTCTGCTGTTCCTGCTGCCGCTGCTGGCGGTGTTGCTGGCGCTGGCCTGGTTGGCTGGGCGCAAGCTGATCGGCCAACTGGAAGAAACCACCGCGCAGATCGACTCTCTGGGCCGTGGTTCGACCAGCCGCGATGTTGAGTTGAGCGTGGAGCGCGAGGATGAAATCGGCGCGCTGCGTCATGCGGTCAATCGCTATGCTGGGCAGTTGCGCACCATGCTTCAGCGCATTGCCGAGGAGGCCGATCATCTGCAGGCCGAAGCCGCACAACTGGGTGGCCTGAGCAGCACCCTGGCCGGGCGTGCCGAGCAGCAGCGCCAGGAGAACACCCAGCTGGCGGCGGCGATTACCGAGATGTCGTCGAGTGCCCAGGAAGTGGCGCAGAACACCAACGACTGCGCCAATACCGCGCAAAGTTCACTGCTGGTGGTGCAGCAGGGGCAGCAGAAGGTGGCCTCCAACAGCTCGGCAATTCAGGCGCTGTCGGCGGAAATGGCCGGTGCGGCCATGGTGATCAGCCGGCTGGAGAAAGACAGCCAGCAGGTCGGCGCGGTGCTGGATGTGATCAAGGCGATTTCCGAACAAACCAACCTGCTGGCGCTGAATGCCGCCATCGAGGCCGCACGGGCCGGTGAGCAGGGCCGTGGTTTTGCCGTGGTGGCCGATGAGGTGCGCACCCTGGCGGGTAAAACCCAGGCCTCGGCCAATGAGATCAGCACCATGATCAGCGCGCTGCAGCAGGCCTCACGCCAGGCGGTGCAGGCGATGCAGGCTGGCGAGGCGCGTACCGAACACGCGGTGGTCGAGGCCGAAGGCGCGGCGACGGCGCTGTCCAGTACGGTGCAGAGCTTCGATGATATTTCCCAACGCGCTCAGCAGATCGCCGTGGCGGCGCAGCAGCAAAGCCATGTGACTCAGGAGATCAACGAACTGGCGGTGCGTATCCACAGCATCAGCGAAGAAAACGCCCGCGATGCCCAGGCGCTGGATCAGGTCAGCAGCGCCATGCAGGCGTTGTCTTCACGCTTGACCGGGTTAAGCCGCGGTTAGTTGTTTAAGCGCTGCAGCTCGCGGCGCACCATCTGTGCGTAGGCGGCCGGTTTTAAGGCGTACAACTCGGCAGCAACCCAGCTGAGCCAACGCCCACCCAGCTCGGCCTTGGCTGCCAACAGGCGCTGCGCTTCCGCTTCGGCGCGGGCCTGGTTGGCCTGGTGAAACTCGGCGCGTAGCTGACGCTTTATCCATCCACCAAATCGCATGGTGGATGGAAAGAGCGTCATCCACCCTACGGTTATGCAAGTGTCGCAGGACGTAGGAGCGGGCCATGCCCGCGATGACCACGCTAGGCATATGCCTTATTCGCGGCCATGGGCCACTCCTACAGATTCCGTAGAGCCATGACCAGGCCGGTTTACACCGGCTCGGCGACATCCGCGTTGCGGTCCATGGCCACCTGGCGAATCGACAGGCGCAGCTCTGCCGGCAGTACGCGCTTGGCGGCGCCTTCGGCCAGCTCGCTGAGCAGCGGGTGATGGCTGAGCTTGCCGGCTTCATCCTGACGCAGCACGCCATGCTCCAGCAGGCTCTGGATAAAGTGGCGGAACAGGCTCTTGTCGAAGAACTCCGGGGCGTTGAGGCCATGCAGGATCGACAGGCGCTGGGCCATCACGGTGCAGAGGTCTTCCAGTTCTTCGGCGCTGATAGCGTTCTGCCCGGCATTCAGCAGCAGGGCGGTGGCCATATAGAAGCGCTGCAGGGTCTGCACGATGGCGCGGGCCAGCAGGGTGAGCAGGACGAACTCACGCGAGCTTGGCGCCGGGCGTACGTACATATCGCCATCGAGCTTGAGCAGGCCCTGTTCGACAAAGGCGGCCAGCCACTGATCGACCACGCCGTCCAGCTCGTCGAGGTTCCAGCGGATAAACAGCTCGGCTTGCAGGTAGGGGTAGAGCGCGCGGGTAAAGCGCAGGATCTGCTCGCGGCTCATCCGTGAACTGCTCTGGAAGAAGCTCGCCAGCAGCGCCGGCAGGGCGAAGATGTGCAGCACGTTGTTGCGGTAGTAGGTCATCAGAACGGCGTTCTGCTCGTCCAGATAGAGAATCTTGCCGAGGGCATCCTTCTGCTCGGCGAGCAGGTCCATCTTCTGCACGTATTCGATCAGCGCCTGGCCGTTGCCGTCCGGCAGGGTGGTGTGCGGCGAGTAAGGCACGCTGCGCAGCAGGGCCAGATAGAGGTCGAGCACCCGCGACAGGGCGCGTTCATCCAGGGCCAGCTTGCTGGTGGAGAGCAGCGCCAGGGCTACCAGGTTGACCGGGTTGATCGCCGCCGCTTCGTTGAGGTGCTGGGCTACGCGTTCGCCGAGGTTGTTGGTGGCTTCATTCAGCCAGGCCGGGCGGTACTGCGTGCCGTAATCCTGCGTGCGCCAATCCGGCTGCTCACTGTCGAGGAATTCCGCCAGCTTGATCGGCTCACCGAAGTTGACCCAGACATGGCCAAAGCGCTGCTTGAGCGCGCCGATGACCTTGAAGATGTCGAAGATCGATTCCTTCTTCTTGCTCGCGCCGCGCAGCTCGCCCAGGTAGGTGCGGCCTTCCAGCACGCGCTCATAGCCGATATACACCGGCACGAACACCACCGGCAGGCGGTTGCTGCGCAGGAAGCTGCGCATGGTGATGGCCAGCATGCCGGTTTTCGGCTGCAGCATACGTCCGGTGCGCGAGCGGCCGCCCTCGACGAAGTACTCGACCGGGAAGCCCTTGCTGAACAGGGTGTGCAGGTATTCGTTGAACACCGCGGTGTACAGCGGGTTGCCCTTGAAGGTGCGGCGCATAAAGAACGCCCCGCCACGCCGCAGCAGGCCGCCGATCACCGGCATATTCAGGTTGATGCCGGCGGCGATATGCGGCGGCGTCAGGCCATTGCGGAACAGCAGGTAGGACAGCAGCAGGTAGTCGATATGGCTGCGGTGGCAGGGCACATAGATCACCTCATGGCCCTGGGCGACTTCCTGCACGCCCTCGATATGGTTGACCTTGATGCCGTCGTAGATCTTGTTCCAGAACCAGCTCAGCACCAGTTCGAGGAAGCGAATCGCGGTGTAGGTGTAGTCCGAGGCGATCTCGTTGCCATAACGCAGCGCTTGGCTTTCGGCCTTCTCCAGGCTGATGTTCTCGCGTTCGGCTTCTTCGATGATCGCCTGGCGGACCTGCGGGCCGTGCACCAGGCCTTTGACCAGGTTACGCCGGTGCGACACGTCCGGGCCGATCACGGCGGCTTTCTGGTTGCGGAAGTGCACGCGCAGGATGCGCTGGACCATGCGCAGGGTGCGCTCGTGGCCTTTGTCCTGCTCGACCAGCTCGCGCAGATGAATCGGTGTGGAGAACTGCACGCGGGTCTTGCGGCCGAGGATCAGGATGCTCACCAAGCGGCGCAAGCGCCCGGTGACCGCCCAGCTGTCGGCGAACAGCAGCTTCCACGGGCTGGTTTCACGGTCTGGCGACTGGCCCCAGAACACGCTGACCGGAATGATTTGCGCATCGTCCACCGCATGCTGGCTCAGCGCGCTGACCAGGCGTTGCAGGGTCGGCGAGATGCCGCGTTTGTCCTGCCGGCCGAGCCAGTCGGGCTCCGGGGTCAGGTAGAAGAAGGCGGCAGGCTCCAGCAACTCACCCACGGCCACCGGTAGCACCGGGCGCGGCAGACCGGCCTTGCGGCACTCGGTATCGACCACCGCCAGATCACTCAGCGACGGCTGCTGCAGCACGTAGAACACCGGCTTGCTGCGGTCGAGCTTGAGGGTAAAGGCGGACTGGTTGATGGTTTCCGAGCGCACCCAGAGGTACAGCACGCGGCGCAGGGTGCCAAAAACGAGACGGCGGAGCGGAGATCGGGTCATACGGAGTCTGCAGGCTGAAAACGAGCATTTGCTCGGGGGGCGTAGTGTGCCGGATCGCTTGGCTGGCGGCAAAAATCTTCTAGGGTTTAGCCAGCGCAGAATTCTTTTTACGGGTTGTCTGTAACAGCCGCGTGTCTGCCGCGTCTATTGGGCCGAGGCAGCCAATCGGCCGCCACTGTAAACCACCATTGGAGCGTTGCCATGAACCATCTGAACACTGTTGTTGCATCCCTGGGCGCCGTGCTGCTGAGCAGCGCTGCATTTAGCGTGCAGGCCGCGAGCAACCCGTTTGCCGCGCAGGAATTGAGCAGCGGCTACAGCCTGGCTGCTGGCGAGAAATCCGCCGAAGGCAGCTGCGGTGAAGGCAAATGCGGCGGCGAGATGAAAAAAGCCGAAGGCGAAGGCAAGTGTGGCGAGGGTAAATGCGGTGGCGAAGCCAAGGCCGAAGGCGAAGGCAAATGCGGTGAAGGCAAGTGCGGCGGCGAGCAGAAAACCGAGTAACGGACTGAGTGCAGGGGCAGAACATGCAGATGGATTTCGTTAACGGTGCCGGGCTGGGCCTGCGTCGCGGCCTGCTTGGCGCGCTGCAGGACTGCAGCGCAGGCGAGGTGGACTTCCTCGAACTGGCACCGGAGAACTGGATCGGCGTGGGCGGGCGCCTGGGCAAGCAACTGCGCGCCCTGAGTGAGCGCCTGCCGCTGCTCTGCCATGGTCTGTCCCTCAACCTCGGTGGTTTTGCCCCGCTGGATCTCGAACTGCTCAAGGCCATCAAGGGCTTTCTCGACCTGCACGGTGTGCGCGGCTACAGCGAGCACCTGTCGGCCTGCGCCGACCATGGCCAGCTGTATGACCTGATGCCGCTGCCGTTTTCCGAGGAGTCGGTGCTGCGCATCGCCGAACGGGTGCGCATCGTGCAGGACGTGCTGGAACGGCCGCTGATCATAGAGAACGTCTCGGCCTACGCGCAGTTGCCGGGCGAGCTGGATGAAGCGGCGTTTGTCCGCGCAGTGCTGGAGCAGGCTGACTGCCAGCTGTTGCTCGACGTGAACAACGTCTTCGTCAACAGCATCAATTTCAACTTCGCTGCGCCGGCCTATATCGCTAGCTTGCCCAGTGCACGCATCGCCTATCTGCATGTGGCCGGGCATTACGATGAGGCCAGCGATCTGAAAATCGACACCCACGGCGCGCCGGTGATCGACACGGTCTGGGCGCTGCTGGAACAGGCCTACGCCGTGCACGGTGTGCGCCCGACCTTGCTGGAACGCGACTTCAACTTCCCGCCGATTGCCGAGCTATATGCCGAGGTGGTGCAGATTCGTCAGTTGCAGGCGGCTGCGACATCGGTTGCCGCTCCGTTTAGAGGCTACGGCACATGAGTGGCGTTGACGCACAACGCGCCTTTGCTGCACGGATTCGCCAGCCGGCAGAGCAGTCATTGCTTGAGGGTGTTCCGGCCGAGCGGATGGCGGTGTATGAAGCGCTGTTCTTCAACAATATCGAAGGCTTTATCAGCGGCGCCTTCCCGGTGCTGCACCGGCTGATCGAGGCCAATCGCTGGCAGCGCCTGGTGCGCAGTTTTATTGCCGAGCATCAGGCGCGCACGCCGTATTTCTTGCAGATCAGCCAGGAGTTTCTCGCCTGGTTGCAGCAGGGCTATGTCGCCGAGGTAGGTGATCCGCCATTTATCCTCGAACTGGCGCATTACGAATGGGTCGAGCTGGCCCTGGATGTCAGCGAAGCCGAGCTGCCTGTGCAGGGCTGGTCGCAATTGGCCTGGCCGCTGGCGTATCACTGGCCGGTGCAGCGTATCAGTGCCGACTTCCAACCCTCTGAGCCTCCCGCCGAGCCGACCTGTTTGCTGGTCTGGCGCGATGGGCAGGACAAGGTGCGCTTTATGCAAATCAGCCCCTTTGCCTACCAGTTGGCGGCACGTCTGCAGGCCGGAGAAACGGCTGATGCGGCGTTGTCGGCACTGGCCCAGCAGCATGGCCTGAGGGCCGATACGCAGTACTTCAGTAACGCTCAAACCTTGTTGGATGAGTGGCAGAGCCAGGCTGTCTGGCGTCTTTGACCCCCCGCTGTACCTAGTTCGGCGCCCTGCGCCGGTTTGTGGAGAGTGACCATGCTGAGCTTTTTCAATCGTCTCCAGGACGCCCTGGATGCTTCTCGTCGCCTGGACTTTATTGGCCCGCTGTTGTTGCGCCTGTATCTGGTGCCGGTGTTCTGGATGGCTGGCATGCACAAGCTGGCCGATATCGACGCCACCGCCGCCTGGTTCGGCAATCCGGATTGGGGCCTGGGTTTGCCATTCCCCGAACTGCTGGCCTGGGCGGCGGCGCTGACCGAGGCGGGTGGGGCGCTGCTGCTGTTGTTCGGCCTGGCGGTGCGCTGGGTCAGCATTCCGCTGATCGTCACCATGCTGGTGGCGATCTTCGCCGTGCACCTGCCCTATGGCTGGCAGGCGATTGCCGATGCCAGCGCGCCGTTCGCCAATGAGCGGGTTATGGAGTCGGTAGGCAAGCTCGAACGCGCCCGCGAGCTGCTTAAAGAACACGGCAATTACGACTGGCTAACCAGCAGCGGCAAGCTGGTGGTGCTGAACAACGGCATCGAGTTTGCTGCCACTTATCTGGTGATGCTGGTGGCGCTGTTTTTCAGTGGGGCCGGGCGCTGGTTAAGCCTGGATTATTGGTTTAGCCGGGCATTGCGTCGGCAACCTTGAGCCGAACAGGGCCCGTCGCTGCAATGGCGGCGGGCCGTTGGCATGCCCGCGCTAGAGCGGTATTTATGACTTATAGGTAAAGGAAGTAAAAAGTTCCGTTGTAATCAAATATTTATATATCAGCAACTGCCCTGAAATATCCCGCCGCCAAGATTCCCTCCAGCACGAACGAGCCCCAGCGCTCGGGTGTTTTCAACACTTAAAAGTCCATTTAGAGGAATCTTCGATGATCCGTAAGCACAGCTTTCGTGGAGTAATGGCCGGCTTCGCAACCAGCGCTCTGGCCCTGGCCGTTTCCGCCCAGGCTTTCGCTGGCACCGTTACCACTGACGGCGCCGACATCGTGGTCAAGACCAAGGGTGGCCTGGAAGTGGCTACTACCGACAAGGAATTCAGCTTCAAAATTGGTGGTCGTCTGCAGGCTGACTTCGATCAGTTCGACGGCATCTACACCAAGAATGGTAAGACCGCTAACGAAGCCTATTTCCGTCGTGCCATCCTGGAAGTTTCCGGTACCGCCTATAAGGACTGGAAATACGCTTTCAACGTCGACTTCGGCGAAAGCGGTTCGAGCAAGTGGGATGAAGCCTCCATCACTTACACCGGGTTCAAGCCGGTTAACGTGAAAATCGGTCGCTTTGACCCGGATTTCGGTCTGGAAAAAGCCACCAGCTCCAAGTGGATCAGCACCATCGAACGTTCTGCCATCTATGACCTGGCTGATTGGGTCAACGACAAGCAGGATGGCATGGGCATCCAGGTCAGCGGTGTGGCTGGCGAGTTGTTCTACGGCTCTGCCGGTTTCAACCGCGCCAAGGGCAACGAAGACGCAGACGGCAAGAACAACAACACCTACAACCTGCGCGGTGTGATCGCGCCGATGGCCGAAGCCGGTAACGTACTGCACTTCGGCGTCAACTACGCCAACCGCAGCACTGAAGACTTCGACGGCCTTGTTCGTTCGCGTATGAACGTACGTGGTGTCACCGAAGACAGCAAAAACGGCAACCGCGCTGTCTTTGCCCCTGGGGTTAATGTCGCTGGTGTTGGCCAGTTCGACGGCGACGCTGCCTGGGGTCTGGAAGCTGCTTTCGCTGCAGGGCCGTTCTCCATTCAGAGCGAATACCTGCGTCGCGACATCGATGCCAAGTCGGGTTCGCTGCGCGATGACCGCGAAGCTTCTGGCTACAACGTACAACTGGCCTACACCCTGACTGGTGAAGCCCGTGGCTACAAGCTGGACGGCGGCAAGTTCGACAGCATCAAGCCTGCCAACAAGCAGACCGGCGCTTGGGAACTGGTATACCGCTACGACAATATCAAGGCTGAAGAAAGCAACGTTGTGGACACCAAAGCCAAGATCCACACCGTGGGTGTGAACTGGTATGCCAACGAAGCGGTAAAAGTTTCCGCCAACTACCTGAAGGCAGACAGCGACAATATCGCCAATGCCGACAATGGCGATGATGGCGACGCTGTCAGCCTGCGCCTGCAATACGCGTTCTAAGTTACACCTGATATACGCTGCTCCTTTAAGCCCCGCCTAGTGCGGGGCTTTTTTATGGCCCGCCATCCCTGGCGGCCACCCTGCTGGCCGTCGCTGCGCGACGTTAAAAATGCCTCCCGGGCATTTTTTTCGTGCGGCTAACAGGTCAGACTGCGGCCATGCCTATCGTGACCTTGTCTGCGTTAAATGAGCTGGATGCCTCAAGCTGGGATGCCTTGTGCATTGATCAGCAGCCTTTCTTGCGCCACGCTTTTCTCTCGGCACTGGAAGACAGCGGCAGTGTGGGCGGCCGCACCGGCTGGCAGCCTGCTCACGTCGCGTTGCTGGGCGCGCAGGGCCAGCTGCTGGCGGCCATGCCGGGCTATGTGAAAAGCCATTCCTATGGCGAGTACGTGTTCGACCATGGTTGGGCGGATGCCTGTCACCGCGCCGGCATCGAGTATTACCCCAAGCTGCTCGGCGCAATTCCCTTCTCTCCGGTTACCGGTCAGCGCCTGCTGGGCGCACCGCAGGCGGCTGGGCAATTGCTTGATGAGCTAAGCGCTGGGCTGGAGCAGCAGGGCCTGTCGAGCCTACATATCAACTTCACCACCGAGGCCGAAAATGCGCTGCTGCAGGGCCGTGACGGCTGGTTGCAGCGCTTGGGCTGTCAGTTCCACTGGCGCAATCGCGGCTACCGGGATTTTCAGGGTTTTCTCGATGCGCTCAGTTCGCGCAAGCGCAAGCAGATGCGCAAAGAGCGCGAGCAGGTGGCGGGGCAGGGCATCGAGTTTGACTGGCGAGAAGGTCATCAGCTTAGTGAGCTGGAGTGGGATTTCGTCTACCTGTGTTACGCCAACACCTACCGCGTGCGCGGCCAATCCCCCTACCTGACGCGCGCTTTCTTCAGCCTGCTGGCCGAACGCATGCCGGCGATGATCCGCGTGGTGCTCGCCCATCAGGCCGGCAGACCGGTGGCCATGGCCTTTAGCCTGGTTGGTGGCGACAGCCTGTACGGGCGTTACTGGGGTTGCCTGGCCGAGTTCGATCGGCTGCATTTCGAGACCTGTTTCTACCAGGGTATGGAGCATGCCATAGCCGCTGGCCTGCAACGTTTCGACGCTGGCGCCCAGGGCGAACACAAACTGATTCGCGGCTTCGAGCCGGTGATCACCCACTCCTGGCACTACCTCTGCCACCTCGGCCTGCGCAATGCCGTGGCGAACTTTCTCGCCGAGGAACAGCACGGCGTACGCGGTTATGCCGAGCAGGCACGCGGTTTGTTGCCGTACCGCCATAGCTGAGATTTTTCGCGGCCATGGGCCGCTCCTACAGAAACAGCGTGTTGTCAGTCTATTCTCGACGTAGGAGCGGGCCATGCCCGCGAATTTCTCAAGGAGAGCGCTTATGGATGAGCGTTACAGCTACCAAACACCAGGGCACGCAGCATTACGCAATGGCCGTGCATCTATCTGCAATACGGCTTATCTGATCACCACAACAACTCAAAACCGCGAACCGTTGTTTCTCCACTTTCCTGCGGCCTGCGCAGCCGCGCGCTGTTTTGAGGAGGCCGCCTTGCTCAGAACTAGCCGCATGCTGGCCTGGGTGTTGATGCCGGATCATGTGCACTGGTTGCTTCAGCTTGGAGAGACCGACAACCTCTGTGGTGTGGTTAGTCGGCTCAAGTCCGCCAGCTCCCGCCACAGCAATCGCACCCTGAATCGAACGGGGTCGCTCTGGTCGAAAGCTTTTCATGATCACGCCCTGCGCGAAGAGCAAGACCTGCAAGCAGTCGCCCGTTATATCGTGGCCAATCCTCTGCGGGCGGGCCTGGTCAAGCGGATCGGGGATTATCCGTTCTGGAATGCCATCTGGCTTTGATCCGGTCCCGCGTTGGTGGTGTATCCACGTTTTCTCGCGGCCATGGGCCGCTCCTACGGATAGTGCGCATATCTCTTATGCGCAGTTTGCGGGGGCGGCAACTACGCTCAGAGCATGTCCGCAGCTTTGCGAGGTGTGTTGTGAGTGCATTTTCCCTGGTCGATGAGTTCTGGCTGCTGCCGGGCGTGGCGGTCAATCTGACTCTGTTTCTGAATATGCTCGGCGCGCTGTTGCTTGGCCTGCTGGTCGGTTATGAGCGCTCCTACCATGGCCGGGCGGCGGGCATGCGTACCTATGGCATGGTTTGCATGGCCTCCTGTGCGCTGACGGTGTTGTGCGTATACCCGCAGCACTGGCTGGGCGATCACTCCTTGGCCAGTGTTGACCCAACGCGGGTGATTCAGGGCGTGGTTACCGGCATTGGTTTTCTCGGCGCCGGGCTGATCATGAAGGACGGCATGAGCATCAGCGGCCTGACCACCGCGGCGTCGATCTGGGCCTCTTCGGCGATTGGCGTGCTGGTGGGCGTCGGCTTCTATGGCGCGGCGGTGCTGCTGAGCCTGATTTCCGCCGGGTTGATGATGTGGGGCGCCAAGCTGGAGGCGCGGCTGCCGTCGCGCCCGGCGCTGGCCATTGTGCTGCGCTTCGCCCCTGGGTTTGTTCGCCCGCATGAAGCGCGCTTACGTGAGATTGCCCGCGAGCGCGGCTACGTGATTGCCGGTGGCTCGTTCACAGTGAGCTTTGATCAGGGCCAGCTGGAGTGGCGCTTTGTCGCCGTGGCGGTGGACGGGCAGAAGAGTGCGCGGATCAGCGATATGGCTGATGAGCTGGCGCAACTGGAAGGCGTGGCGAAGTTTCAGATGGCTCATGCGCGCAACTGAGCTTCGCCAAGTGTCAGCTCACTCTCAATCGACGCCGACAAACCCACCCGTCTGATGCTGCCAAAGGCGCGCATAGAGGCCGCCTGCGGCGATCAACTCACTATGACTGCCGGTTTCGACAATGCGCCCCTGATCGATCACCACCAGGCGGTCCATGCGTGCAATGGTCGACAGGCGGTGGGCGATGGCGATCACCGTTTTTCCCTGCATCAGGGTATCCAGGCTTTCCTGGATCGCCGCTTCGATTTCCGAGTCCAGCGCCGAGGTGGCTTCGTCCAGCACCAGGATCGGTGCGTCCTTGAGCAGCACACGGGCGATGGCGATGCGCTGACGCTGGCCGCCGGAAAGTTTTACTCCGCGCTCGCCGATCTGCGCGTCGAAACCATGGCCGCCCATGCCGTCGTCCAGTAGCGGAATAAAGCTGTCGGCGCGGGCCTTGCGCACGGCATCGAGCAGCTGTGCTTCGCTGGCTTCGGGTTTGCCGTAGAGCAGGTTGTCGCGGATTGAGCGGTGCAGCAGCGAGGTGTCCTGGGTGACCATGCCGATCTGCGCGCGCAAGCTTTCCTGGGCCACCTCGGCGATGTTCTGGCCGTCAATCAGGATGCGTCCGCTCTCCAGGTCGTAGAGGCGTAGCAGCAGATTGGCCAGGGTTGATTTGCCAGCGCCGGAAGGGCCGATCAGGCCGATCTTCTCGCCGGGCGCCACTGTCAGGCTGAGGCCGGCGATCACGCCGTTGCGTTTGCCGTAGTGGAAGTGGATGTTGTCGAACTGCACAGCGCCCTGGCTGACGTGCAGCTGCTTGGCCTCGGTCTGGTCGAGTACCTGGCGCGGCTGGACGATGGTTTTCATGCCGTCCTGCACGGTGCCGACGTTCTCGAAAATACCGTTGACCACCCACATGATCCATTCGGCCATGCCGTTGATGCGGATCACCAGGCCCAGCGCCAGGGCGATGGCGCCGGTGCTGATCAGTTGCTGATCCCACAACCACAGGGCCAGCGCGCCGGTGCCGACGATCAGCATGCCGTTAAGGCAGGTGATCAGAAAATCCAGGGTGGTGATGATGCGCGCCTGCAGACGCACCTTGCCGAGCAGCTCCTGCATGGCTTCGCGGGCGTAGTGTTCCTCGACCTGGGTGTGGGCGAACAGCTTGAGCGTGGTGACGTTGCTGTAGCCGTCGACCACCCGGCCCATGACTTTCGAGCGCGCCGCTGAGGCCGCCGCAGAACGTTCCTTGATACGCGGCACGAAGTACCAGAGTGCCGCGCAGTAACCGACGATCCACAGCAGCAGTGGGGCAATCAGGCGCAGGTCGGCGGCGGCAAACAGGTACAGCGCGCTGGCGGCGTACACCAGCACATGCCAGAGCGCATCGACCACCTGCATGGCTGAATCACGCAGCGAAGGGCCGGTCTGCATGATGCGCTGTGCGATGCGCCCGGCAAAATCGTTCTGGAAAAAGCTCAGGCTCTGCTTGAGCACATAGCGATGATTCTGCCAGCGGATCAGGTTGGTCAGGCCAGGGTTGATGGTCTGGTGCGTCAGCAGGTTGTGCAGGCCGAACACCAGCGGGCGGATGACCAGCGCCACCAGCAGCATCCACAACAGGGTGTTCTGGTGTTGCTCGAAGAACTCGCCACTCGGGGTGTTCTGCGTCATATCGATCAGCTGACCGAGAAAGCTGAACAGCGCCACTTCGATCAGGGCGGCGACGAAACCGACCACCAGCACGGCGATCATCAACGGCCAGACCTGGCGCAAATAGTAGGCATAAAACGCCAGCATACCGGCCGGTGGCTCGACATCCGGGCTGGCTTTGAAAACGTCGATAAGGTGTTCGAAACGGCGAAACAGCATGTCAGGCATCCTGCCTAGATCAGGGAATAGCGCCCGATTCTAACAGGCCATTGAACAACTACCTGCGTTGCCATCGCGACGTTAAAAACAGGCTCACAGCCGGGGGCTGAACGTGCTTTAGCACGGCCCCGAAGGGGTGAGCGAAGCGAATCAAATGCTCAGGAGGGTGTTGCGCAGAAAAAGCAGGAGGGAAACGCGCGGGGTGAGCAGGCCCACCCCGCGTGGTTTTATCAGAGACGCTTGGCTTCGGTGATCAGCACCGGCTCACGCGGCACATTCTGATGGCCGCCACGGTTGGCGGTCGGCACCTGGGCGATCTTGTCGACCACGTCCATGCCCTTCACCACCTTGCCGAACACCGCGTAACCGAAGTCACGCGAGCCGTGGTCGAGGAAGGCGTTGTCCTTGTGGTTGATAAAGAACTGGCTGGTGGCGGAGTCGCGTACCTGGGTACGGGCCATGGCCAGGGTGCCGCGTACGTTGTGCAGGCCGTTGTCGGCTTCGTTCTTGATCGGCGCCTGGGTGTCTTTCTGCTGCATCTCGGCATCGAAACCGCCGCCTTGCACCATAAAGCCCGGAATCACGCGGTGGAACTGGGTGCCGGCGTAGTAGCCGCTGTCGACGTAGGCGAGGAAGTTTGCGGTGCTGATCGGCGCCTTCTCGGCATCCAGTTCGATCTCGATTTCACCGAGGCTGGTGGTCAGCAGCACTTTCGGGTTTTCGGCGGCCAGCAGGCTGCCGGCAAACAGGATGGAGCAGGCGGCGAGGGTGAGGGTCTTGAACATGCGCAGTAGTCCTTATTGTGGCTTGGCAGTTGGGGCGGCCTGTTCGACTTCGGCAAGGAAGGCGAGCAGGCTGCTGTTGAATTGTTCGGGTTGGTCCAACGGTGTGGCGTGGCGCGAATCTTCGATCACCAGCAGGCGCGCATTGACCATTTCATCGACGTAGGCCTGCTTTTGCGCCACCGGGGTGTAATCGCGGTCGGCCGTGACCACCAGGGTCGGACAGCTGATTCGCGCCAGGCGTTCCCGCACGCCCCAGCCGATAATCGCATCCAGGCTGGCAAGGTAAGCACGCTTGTTGTTCTGCGGCCAGCGTTGCAGGATTTTCTGCCGCAGCTCTTCCTGCTCCGGCTTGGGGAATAGCAGCCTGCCCAGGGCCTTGGCAATGGTGTCGAGGCTGAGCAGGCGCGACAGGCTCCAGCGTTTGGCAATTTCGATGTAGTCGCGCGGGCTTTTCGCCTTCACTTCCGGGCCGCTGTTGACGATGCACAGGCTCTTCAGCAGTTCGGGGCGATCTACGCCGAGCTGAAAGCCGATCATGCCGCCCATGGAGATGCCCACCAGATGCACCTGCGGCAGCTGCAGGTGCTCGATCAGCGCCGCCACATCCTCGGCAAAGCCCTGAATGCTGTAGCGCTCGCGGGGTTTGTCCGAGCGGCCATGGCCGCGCACATCGAGGGCGATTACCCGGTAATGACGGGCCAGCTCGGGGATCTGGTATTCCCAATCGCGGGTGCTCGAGCCGAGGCCGTGAACCAGCAGCACCGGCGCACCATGGCCGTATTCCTCGTAGTGCAACTGGCAGTCGTCGTTAGTGAAATAGGACATCTGCTGGACTCCTTAATCAGGCCGAGGGCAGGGGCGCAGCAAAGGCTGCATTCAAAGGGGCGGCATCGAAGCGCTGGATCAGCTCGACGAGAATCTGCGTAGCCGGGCCCAGGGGCTTGTCCTTGTTCGAGTAGAGGAAGAACAGCGGATTACGGCTGCCGCCCTGATCCAGCGGCAGCGGTTTGAGCAGGCCGTCTTTCAGTTCGCGTTCGATCAGGTGGCGCGGCAACCAGGCAAAGCCCAGGCCGTTGCTGACAAAGGTAGCGGCGGTGGCCAGGCTGCCGACCGTCCAGCGATGTTCCGCGCCGAGCCAGCCGACATCTCGCGGCTGCTGGCGACCGGAGTCGCGGATCACCACCTGCATCTGGCTTTCCAGATCCTGAAAGGTCACCACCCGCTGCAGGCGGTGCAGTGCATGCTCGGGGTGAGCCACGGCGACAAACTCCACAGTGCTCATTTCCGCGCCGAGAAAGCCGGGAATATTCAGTGCGCTGATGGCCAGGTCGGCGATGCCGTCCTTGAGCACTTCTTCCACCCCGGACAGCACTTCCTCGCGCAGGCGCACGCGGCAGCCACGGCTTTGCGGCATAAACGCGGTCAGCGCACGGACCAGGCGGGCGTTGGGGTAGGCGGCGTCGACCACCAGGCGCACTTCGGCTTCCCAGCCCTGTTCCATATGGTGAGCGAGGTCTTCCAGTTGGCTGGCCTGTTTGACCAATTGCCGCGAGCGGCGCAGCAGCACGTCACCGGCTTCGGTCAGCACCGCCTTGCGTCCATCGATACGCAGCAGCGGCACGCCGAGCTGCTCCTGCATACGCGCCACGGTATAGCTGACCGAGGATTGCGAGCGGTGCAGCACCTCGGCCGCCTGGGCAAAGCCGCCATGATCGACCACCGCCTGCAGGGTGCGCCATTGGTCGAGGGTTACGCGGGGGGCTTTCATAGTGTTTTCCCGTCTACAGGTTCTAGGGTGCAAATGCTGACGCAATCAACCTAAACTGGCCGTCTTTTGCCGGAGACTGCCCTGATGAAAAAGCTTTGTTGTGCGCTACTGGCCTGCTTGCCGCTGACTGTCATGGCCTACCCGATTGAGGTGGAGAAACAGCTCAATGGCGCTGAAGTCTCGGCCACCACCCAGGAAATCGATCACAACATGGGCGGTCTGCAGCTGCACAACTATGGTCGCAGCGCCGCCAAGTGCACGGCGCTGTTCCGCAACGGCCCGGAAGCGCCGCGCACCCGCAAGGTCAGCCTGGCTGCCGGTGAAAGCAGCAACCTGGCGGTGAAGTTCAGCCGCAGCATTATTAAGCTGCGGGTCAAGCTGACCTGTGAACTCAGCTAACAAGAGCAGGCTGCAACAGCCCAGAGACTAAGCGCGGGCTAGCTATAAATCAAATTATTAGATTGTTTGGCGCAGGTATTTGCGCTTTTTAATCGGATTGTGCGCTCCTATTCTTTGCTCCATCGACGTTCAACAACCCTTCGATGGAGCAAACAACATGGCAAACGTCCTGGTAATTGAAAGCAGCGCCCGTCAGCAAGGTTCGGTTTCGCGTCAGCTGACTGCGCAATTTATCGCCAACTGGCAGGCTGCCAATCCGGCGGATCAGATCAAGGTGCGTGACCTTGCGGTTGATCAGGTGCCGCATCTGGACGCCAACCTGCTGGGCGGCTGGATGACGCCGGCCGGGCAGCAGAGTGAAGCCGAGCAGGCTGCGCTGGCGCTGTCCAACCTGCTCACCGATGAGCTGCTGGCCGCTGATGTGCTGGTGCTGGCCGCGCCGATGTACAACTTCGCCATCCCCAGCACCCTGAAGGCTTGGCTCGATCACGTGCTGCGCGCCGGGGGTGACCTTCAAGTACACCGAAACCGGCCCGCAAGGCCTGCTCAGCGGCAAGCGCGCTTTCGTCCTGACCGCCCGTGGCGGCATCTACGCCGGCGGTACTCAGGACCATCAGGAACCCTACCTGCGTCAGGCGCTGGCCTTTGTCGGTATCCACGATGTCAGCTTTATCCACGCCGAAGGCCTCAACCTGGGCGGCGACTTTCTCGAAAAAGGCCTGAACCAGGCCAAGGCGCAACTGGCCCAGGCCATCTGATTTTCCCGCTGCATCCTGCTCTCCTGGCGTCCGGTGCTCCTGGGCGTCTCTGCCCGCTCTGCTGATGCAGCGCGGGCTTTTTTATGGCCTGCGTTTTTACGCTGTACGGCTGTTTAAGTACCTGGCTGTGTCGCTTTGTGGCTGTGGTCTTAACTACAAGCCAGGCAAGATGTCGGGGTTTGATTGAGCAGGGTGATGTGATGCAGCTGTCTGGGCGCGGTGTGGCGCTGTCGATTATTGCCTCGGTGTTGTTTGCCCTGGTGCCCGGCTATGTGCGGCTGTTGGCGCCACTGGATGGCTTGCAGGTATTTGCCCAGCGGGTGCTCTGGTCGATGCCGGCAGTGTTGCTGCTGATCACCTTGTCGCGGCAATGGCCGGTGCTGCTCGCCGCCTGCGGTCGAGTGCGGCGCGAGCCGTTGCTGCTGGCCAGCCTGCCACTGGCTGCGCTGCTGATGGGTATTCAGTGGGCACTGTTTGTCTGGGCGCCGCTGGCCGGGCGCATGCTGGAAGTGTCGCTGGGCTATTTCCTCCTGCCGTTGGCCATGGTGCTGGCCGGGCGGGTGTTCTATGGCGAGCGGCTGCGGCCGTTGCAGCGTCTGGCGGTGTTCTGCGCCTTGCTCGGCGTGGCCCATGAGCTTTGGCTGACCCAGGCGTTCTCCTGGGTGGTGATGGTCACGGTACTGGGCTACCCGCCGTATTTCATGCTGCGCCGCTGGATGCGCCTGGACGCCTTGTCCGGCTTTGCCTTCGAGATGCTGTTTATGGCTCCGGTGGCGATCTGGCTGGTGTTGCAGTGGAGCCCGCCGCAGCTGTTCAGCCAGGCGCCGCAGCTGTGGTGGCTGCTGCCGGGGCTGGCGATCCTCAGCTCCCTGGCGTTTGCCGCGATGATGGCCGCCAGTCGTCTGCTGCCGATGGGGCTGTTTGGCATTCTCAGTTATGTCGAGCCGGTGCTGCTGTTTCTGGTGGCGCTGCTGTTTCTCGGCGAGCAGTTCAATAGCGCGCAATGGCTGACCTATCTGCCGATCTGGCTGGCGGTGCTGCTGGTCGGCTGGGACAGCGCGCGGCTGCTGATCAAGCAGGCGCGGCAAGGTTTATAGAACGACATCCGCAGGGTTTTCCGGCAGCACCTGATAGTGCAGTTGCACCACGCCGCTGCTGAAGCTGCGCTGTTCATGCAGCCTCAAGCTGCGCTCCAGACCGCTGGAGAACATCGGAATACCAGCGCCCAGCAGATAGGGCTCCAGGCTCACCACCAGCTCATCGAGCAGGCCGGCGGCGAAGCAGTTGCCTGCCAGCGAGCCGCCACCTACCAGCCAGATACGTTGATGGCCCTGGGCGGCCAGCTCAGTCAGGGCTTCGCTTGGCGTGCAGTGGCGCATGCTCACGCCAGGCGGCAAGTGCTGGTGCGGGTAGCGGGTCAATACCAGGCAGGGTTTGTTGGGGTAGGGCCAGGCCCCTTCGCAGTCCATCAGTGCATCGAAAGTCATGCGGCCCATCAGCAAGGCGTCGATGCCGTCATAAAAGGCGTGGTAACCGTGGTCGTCGCCAGAGGTCTGGATGGCTTCCAGCCAATCGACTCGGCCATCCGGGCGAGCGATATAGCCGTCTAGGCTGGCGGCTATGTAGTAGATCAGGGTGGGTTTCATGGCGAGTCCCCAGTCACAAACGCAGGCCTCGGCTGAAGCCCCTGGTCAGTGGAGTGGCAATAGGGGACAAAGTTTCCTGGCGGGCTCAGTCCAGCACGTTCTGCAAAATCTCGTAGATCAGCCCCGTAGCCAGGGTGACGAGCACCACGTCGGTGCCCACTTGCTGCCATTCGTAGCCTTCGTAGCGCGGCAGTTGGCCGAGCAGGCGATTGTCGAAGCGCTTGGCAATGCCCGGTGGCAGCGGCTTGCCGCGCGCCAGGTTCTTGCGAATACCCGGTGGCAGAGACTGGGCTGGGCCGATCAGGTCGCGGTTATCGCCAAGAATGATGCGCACCTGGCCAATGTCGATGCTCGGGCCACGTATGTCGACGCGCACATCGCTGTCATCGCCATGTTTGTGGGCTTTGTCATGTTTGGGCGCGGCTTCGGCGTTGGCGAGTGTTAGCGCCAGGCCAAGGCCGGCGAATAACAGGAGCAGCGAACGGGACATGGCAGAACTCCGTAGCGGGGTATGAACGTTGGAGGTCGGCCTGACGCTAAGGTTCCTCAGGCCGTCTTCGCCCTGGTGGCGGTCATGACGCGGAGTATGGCATTGAGCAGCATGCCGTAGAGCGGCACGAACAGCAGCAGGCTGACCACCAGCTTGACCCCGTAATCGAGCGTGGCGATTTCCACCCAGTGTTCGGCCATAAACGGGTTGCTGCTGTTCCAGAACGCCACCGAGAAGAACGCGTAGGTGTCCAGCAGGTTGCCGAAGATGGTTGATACGGTTGGCGCTACCCACCACAGCGACAGCTGGCGCAGGCGGTCGAATACCTGAATATCGAGGAACTGCCCCAGCACGTAGGCGAGGAAGCTGGCGATGGAAATGCGTAGGACGAACTCGTTGAATTCCAGCAATGCGCCGAAGCCACGAAAGCTGGCTTCCTGAAACAGCACCGAAACGATGTAGGAAATCAGCAGCGCCGGCAGCATCACCTGGGCGATCACCCGGCGCGCCGCCTGCTTGCCGAGCAGGCGTACGGTCAGGTCGGTAGCCAGGAAAATAAACGGGAAACTGAACGCGCCCCAGGTGGTGTGCCAGCCGAACAGGGTGATCGGCAGCTGCACCAGGTAGTTGCTGGCGATGATGATCAGGATATGAAACAGCACCAGGGCAATAAGCGCATTGCGCAGGCGCTGAGGGGCGGTAATAAGCATGACGGAACCTTTTTGCTGAATGGGGTTAGGGAACCCATGCCATCCGGAATTGAACGGCGGCGCGCATTCTACCGGCGCGACGCGGCGCTTGCGTAGTGGCCTGACGGGAGGCTGCGCACTGGGCTACAGACGCCGTTGGCCAGGCCGTTCGGGCTTTTAGCCGGCAGAACCGGTAATCTATGCCGCTGTATTGCTGATTTTTTGTCGAGGTATACCCGTGTTTTCCCAATTCGCCCTGCATGAACGCCTGCTCAAAGCCGTGGCCGAGCTTAAATTTGTCGAGCCCACCCCGGTGCAGTTGGCGGCCATTCCGCTGGCGCTGCAAGGAAAAGACCTGCGGGTTACCGCGCAAACCGGTAGCGGCAAGACCGCAGCGTTCGTGCTGCCGATGCTCAATCGTCTGCTCGGTGATGGCGCCTCCTCGCCGCGCATGAGCGTACGCGCGATGATCCTGCTGCCGACCCGCGAGCTGGCGCAGCAGACCCTGAAAGAGGTCGAGCGCTTCGCTCAGTTCACCTTCCTCAAGGGCGGGCTGATCACCGGTGGGGAAGACTTCAAGGTGCAAGCCGCCATGCTGCGCAAGGTGGATATTCTGATCGGCACGCCTGGCCGCCTGATCGAACACGCCAATGCCGGCAACCTGCTGCTCGATGAAGTCGAAGTGCTGGTGCTCGATGAAGCCGACCGCATGCTCGACATGGGCTTTGCCGAGGACGTGCAGCGTTTGTCCGAGCTGTGCAACGCCGACCGTCAGACCCTGCTGTTCTCCGCCACCAGTGGCGGCGCAGTGCTGCGCGAAGTGGTTGGCAAGGTGCTGAAAGAGCCTGAGCACCTGCAGCTCAACCGCGTCAGCCAGCTTAACGAAGGCACCCGTCAGCAGATCATCACCGCTGACCACAACCATCACAAAGAGCGCTTGGTCGAGTGGTTGCTGAAGAACGAGACCTACGACAAGGCGATCATCTTCACCAATACCCGGGTTCAAGCCGACCGCCTGTACGGCAAGTTGGTTGCCCACGACTTCAAGACCTTTGTATTGCACGGCGAGAAGGACCAGAAGGATCGCAAACTGGCCATCGACCGCCTCAAGCAAGGCGCGGTGAAGATTCTGGTGGCCACCGATGTGGCGGCCCGTGGCCTGGATGTCGACGGCCTGGACCTGGTGATCAACTTCGATATGCCGCGCTCCGGCGACGAATACGTGCACCGCATCGGCCGCACTGGCCGTGCCGGCGCTGAAGGTCTGGCGATCTCGCTGATCTGCCACAACGACTGGGCGCTGATGTCGAGCATCGAGCGCTACCTCAAGCAGCGTTTTGAGCGCCGCAATATCAAAGACCTCAAGGGCATCTACCAGGGCCCGAAAAACCTCAAGGCGTCTGGCAAAGCAGTTGGACCGAAGAAGAAAAAGGTCGATCCGAAAACCGGCAAGAAGCTCGCCACGAAAAAGCCAGCCGCCAAGGCGCCGAAGCGCAACACCATCAACCGGCCGAAACCCGATGCGCCGGTGCTGGTCAGCCAGGACGGCCTGGCGCCGCTGAAGCGCCGTACGCCAGCTGCCGAGTAACGTCGTGGGCCGCTGGGTCTGCTGGCTTGCTGCATTGTTAATCACCGCGCAGGCGCAGGGCGCGGTGCACAAATGCGTGCAGCCTGACGGTGTGGTGCTCTACAGCGATCAGCCCTGCAGCATCGCGCACAGCAACCTGGCCTTGAGTGTCAGCGACTACGCCAGCTACCCGCCGCTACTGCAGGGTGTGGCGCAGCTCTGGCACGAACGGCTGCAGCCGCTGCTGGTCGGGGTTGATGTGCTGGCCGTGCTGGCGCTGGTTTACGGGCTGATGAGCCTGATCTGCTTTATCGCCTACTACCGCGACAAACAATTCGCCATCAAGGGCCAGCAACGCACGCCCGAGGCGCGCCTGCATCTGTATGAATTGTTGGGTGGCTGGCCGGGCGGCTTGCTGGCGCAGCGGCTGATTCGCCACAAGAACCGCAAGTTGAGTTATCAGCTGTTGTTCTGGTTGATCGTCTTGCTGCACCTGGCCGTGGCGGGGTTGGTGCTGTGGTTGAGCAATACGCCTGCTGGCGGCTGAAGACGGCGGGTTAGCCGCCGTCTTCAGGTTAACCGTTACTTCGGTACGATCAGGATCTTGCCGTCACGCTCGCCACTGGCGGCGGCCGCCACGGCCTGCTTGATCTCGCTGACGTCATAGGTGGCGGCCACGCGGGTGTGTAGCTTGCCGCTGGCGATCAGCTGCACCAGCTCGCCAAACACCTTCATCTGCTCGGCCTGGCTAGCGTTCTGAAACCATTTGGCCAACCAGAAACCGTGCAGGCTGACATCGCGAAACACAAACGACGCGGGCGATACCTGGCACGGCTGGCGGCTCATCATCCCGTAGTTAACCAGCACGCCGCCTTCGCAGAGGCTGGCAGCCAGGTGATCGGTCGACTCGCCGCCTACAGCATCGATACCCAAACGCACGCCTGCGCCACCAGTGGCTGCGCGCACGCGCTTGGCCAGATCCGGGCCATCGACCAGCACCACATCACCACCTTCGGCCTCAACGCCGGCTACCGCTGATTCGCGGCGCACCACGTTGATGGTCTTGAAACCGCGCAGCTTGGCCAGCTGGATCAGGTAGCTGCCGACGCCCGAGTTGGCGGCGTTCTGGATTACCCAGTCGCCGGGTTTGAGGTCGACGAATTCACTGAGCATCAGGGAGGCGGTCGGCGGGTTGACCGTGAGCATCGCCAGTTGCTGTGGGTCGGCTTCAGGCAGGGGAATAAGTTTATTGGCCGGCGCATTCAAATGGCTGACCCAGGTACCGCAGCCCACTGGCAACAGCACCATCTGGCCGACTTTCAGGTTGCCGACCTCGGCGCCCAGGGCTTCCACCCGGCCAACCCCTTCGTTGCCGCCAATGGCTGGCAGCGGCGGCAGCATGCCGTATTCGCCGGTGAGGGTCAGCACATCGGATGGGTTGATTGGCGCAGCCAGCACCTTGATGCGCACCTGGCCGGCGCCAGGCTCTGGCAGTTGCAGTGCTACGGCGACAATCACTTCGTGAGGTTGCGGGCCGCGTTGTTGGTATTCGGCTTTAAGCATGAAGGTTCTCCAGTGGGCAGCGACTGACTCGGGTGGCAAGAGTCTAGTCCTGTATGTGCCCTGGGCGACTAATTCGGATTAATCGATCTCAGTGATAGAACAATGCAGAGTCAGGTCATAGCCGGCTATGCTGGGCCCTGGTTCAACTCGAGTATCGCCATGAAGTGGGTGTGGGTCTGTTGTTTGTTGTCGTGCAGCCTGAACGTGTCGGCGCAAGCCTTGCGCGTGGGCTTTGGCACGCACAAACCGCCGTATATCTTCGAGAATGAAGCCCGTGGCCTGGAGCACGATATTGTGATGACTGCCGCGCAACGCGGCGGGCTGGAGCCGGTGGCGTACTACGCGCCGATGGAGCGCTTGAACCTGATGCTGAGCAAGGGCCAGATCGACGTTATTGCCACCACCAACGAGCGCAGCGGCGGTTCCATTTTTTATTCGGATGCCTATATCCGCTACCAGAACGTTGCGGTGGCCTTGCGCTCGCGCAACCTGGATATCCAGCGTATCAGCGACCTGGTGGGTTACTCGGTGAATGCCTTCCAGCGTGCGCGCTTTCTGCTCGGCAGCGAGTTTCAGGCCATGGCTGAAAACAACCCGCGCTACCGCGAAGAGGCCTTTCAGATTGCCCGCAATCGCATGCTCTACAGCGGCCGGGTGGATGTGGTGGTGACGGACATGCGCATCCTGCGTTACTTCAACCGTGAGGTGTACACCCAGGTCGATGTGACTCAGCCGCTGACCCTGTATCCGATTTTTGCGGCCACCGACTACAAGCTGGGGTGCCGCCTACAGGCTGATTGCGAGCGTTTCAATCAGGGCTTGGCGGCGATTCGGGAAAGTGGTGAATACACCACCATCGAACGCCGTTATGCCATGCACTGACACGCCGGTACATCGGCGGCTTATGGGGCGATCTCGTCGAGGCCCTCTTGTGCGGCCAGCAGTTCTTCCTCGGTCTGCAGCGGCGTACTGCTGACGCTGAAATCAACAATCTCGATCGACCCTTGACCCTGACCTAGCAGGTGGAAGGAGAACGCCTTACGCGCTTGCGGGTTGTCGAAGGTGAAGCTGACTTCGACAGGCTTGTCACGGGTCAGCAGCGGCAGCTCGGGGATTACCAGGTCGACGTGGCGGTCGTATTCCTTGGTTTTCAATTGCAGCGTGGCGCCCTGTTTATCCAAGCGTAGGGCGCGGATTTTCAGGGTTACTGTGGTCTGTGTGTCCTTGCCCAGGGTCAGGTACTGCGCGCCCACCAGGTTGTCTGCCCAGTCATCACTGGCGTTGGGTTTGAGCTTGATGGGCTGCAGGTTGGCGAACTGGTAGCGCTGTTCGGCCTGGTCGCCGTGGCTCAGTGATTGGTCAAGCAGGGCCGCTTGCTGGCTGATCAGGCGCGCCGGTTTGCCGCTGAAACGGCCCAGGTAGCGTGCGCTGTCGGCAATAAAACCAGGGCTGGCGTAGCGCCGGCAGACATTCTGGAAATCGCATTCGGTCAGCGTGCCGTTACCGTCATGCCGGCGCAGCAGGCCATTGGTGTAGGAGATGATCTCGCGGCCTGTGGCGTAGTCACGCAGCAATGAGCGTCCGGCGATATTGCTAGGCACCGGGAAGGCGAAGTAGTCGAGCACCGAAGCGGTCAGGTCGACATGGCCATACACGCCTTGCTTGAGCGCCGGCAGCTGCGCCTGTTCGGGAGCCAGCAGCAGGTTGAAGCCCCAGGCCGAGGCCAGGCGTACGTTTTCCACACCGTGGGATTCATCCGACGTGACGATCACCAGGGTGTCTTTCATCACCCCCTGTTTTTCCAAGGCGTTGAGGAAGTCGGCGATGGCGTCGTCCAGGTAGGCAATCGCCGCCAGCTTGGCGTTGGGGTGACGGTCGAGGTAGTCCTGCGGAGCGGAGTAGGGTTGGTGAGTGCCCACGGTCAGCAGGGTCAGCATCCAGGGTTGGCGCTTTTTGCGCAGTTGCTGCACGTAACCCAGGGCGCCTTCGAAGTAGGCTTTGTCGTCCATGCCCCAGGGGAATTCGATATAGGGTTTGTTCTTGAACCAGTCGCGACCGAGGGTCTTGTCGAAACCCATTTGCGGCATGATCTGGTCCTTGGCCATAAAGCGCAGCCCGGCACCTTGCAGAAAGTGCGTGCTCAGGCCGCGTTCGCGCAGCTGTGCGGGCAGGCATTGCTCGCTGCGCGCCGGGTTGTTGAGCAGCTCAACGCCTTTCGGCGTGCCGGAGTCGAGTTTGTTGTAATCGCCGCAGAGCATGGCATAGAGGCCGCGGATGGTCTGATGGCCATGCAGCACATAGTCAGTGGTGAGCATGCCGCGCTCGGCCCACTGGCTCAGACGTGGCATCGGGTCTTGCGCATAGCTGCTGCCGATGGCTTGGCGACTGGCTTGCAGATAAGCGCCGGTGACGCCTTCGAGGGTGATGATCAGCACGTTGCGGGCGCTACCGGCCTGTTTGAGCAGCGGCGTGCCATGCAGGTCGAGTTGGTTCAGGCCGCTGATATCGGGTGGGCTGCTTGGCTCGTTACCCGCCAGCCAGTCGGCCAGGTGTTGCTGGCCGCTATTGCTACTTTCCGCCAGCAGCTTGTGCGGCAGGTTGAACTGCAGCCATTGGGCCGCTTCGCTGGGTTTGAGTTGCTGGCCAACGCTGTGTACGGCAAACAGGGCCAGCGGTAGCAGCAGCCAGGTGCGCGATAGCGCGGCGGTGTGGCGGGGTGTTTGTAAGCTGCGTAGCCCCAGGTAAAGCGCCACCAGTACGGCCATGGCCAAGGCCAGTAGCGGTTGGCTCAAGCCGCTGCCCTGGGTCGAATGGCTGACGAATTGTGCGTCGCCCAGGTATTGCAGGTCAGCCGGCTCCGGCATGCGCCCCACGGCATTGACCAGCTCGGCGGTGCTCAGGGTAAAAATGCACCAGACCAGCAGTAGAGGAATGCTCAGCAGCCAGGAGCGTTGGTACAAAAGCACCACCAGCAAGCTGCCGACTGCCAGGTCAGACAGGTAGCCATAGGCGTGCGACCAGCCCAACGTGTAGCGGCTGAGCAACGGCAGGGCGAGTAATAACAAACCGAGGGTAAGCAGGGTGCTGGAAGGCTGTCGCAGCCAATTGCAGGTAACGCGCACGGGTACTCCTGGGGCGATTGCCATCGTTCAGCAGTGGCAATGCCGAAACAGCCGCAAAACGCGGGCTGACATGATTCTGAAACAAGGTTGTGCTAAGCGCCAGAGGCTGGGGCGCAAAAGGGCAAAACAACTGATGTCGGGATGGGAAAAGACGCGAGGGATGGAGAGGGGTTATGCACTGGCCAGCGCCTTGTCATTGCGAGCAAAGCGCTGCGTGGCCAGAAAGCGTTACTTTTTGCCGATGGTGATCTGCTTGGTGGTGCCGTACACCTGACCGCTGACGCCTTTGGCAATTTGCTGAATTTCCCCGCCGGATTTCAGGAAGGCTTCGATCTGTGCGTCGATCGAGGCGCTGGTTTCCACGGCTGGAGCCGGCTTGGGTTTGCTGTTGGATGCTTTTACGCGCATGACGGCCATTAACCTACTCAAAAATTAATTTGGCCGCGCATAATACTCGAAATGCTTGACAATTGCTTGATAAATAAAGCTCGGATGTGGCGATATGCAGAGGGATTAATCTGTAAATAGTCCGGGTAATTAGCGGATATACCAGTAAGTGTTTGTTTTAATACGAATAGATAATTCATGTTGAGGCGGCATCTCGCGACCTGGGCCATCGGTCGGATTGCCCCGCAAGGTCGTCCGGCTGGCGCCGTGCGATGGCCGGTAGGCCGAGAAATTAACAGGCGAGTCGGCTAGAATGCCGGCCTGGTAATGAGGGTAGGGCATCATGGCGGTAATTGGACGAATGAATAGTTTGCAGGTCGTGAAGCACACCGACTTCGGCCTGTATCTGGATGGCGGCGCGGATGGCGAGATTCTATTGCCCAAACGCTATATCCCGAGCGATACCCCAAGTGAAGTGGAAGACTGGTTAAACGTCTTTATTTACTTGGACAGTGAAGACAAATTGATTGCCACCACGGAAAAGCCAAAAGTTCAGGTGGGCGAATTTGCCAGTTTGAAAGTTGTGGATATAAACCGGGTGGGCTTATTCCTTAATTGGGGTTTGCCGAAAGATTTATTGCTGCCGCACTCCGAAGAAAAACGCCCCTTGCAGATTGGTGATTACTGCGTGGTGCATGTGTTTCTCGACAAGCGCAGCAAACGCATCACTGCCACCGCACGCCTGGATCGTTACCTGGACAATGTGCCGGCCAACTACACGGCGGGCGAGGAAGTCGACCTGCTGGTGGCCGAGTCCACCGATATGGGCTTCAAGGCCATTATCAATGGCAAGCATTGGGGCCTGATTCACAAGAACGAGCTGTTCAAGTTCGTGCGCAGCGGCATGCAGGAAAAAGGCTTTATCAAGGAAGTGCGCGCCGACGGCAAGATCAGCCTGAGCCTGCAGCCGGTTGGTCAGGAAGCCGCCAGCAGCCTGGGTGAGCAGATTCTGGCCAAGCTGCGCGAGCACGACGGCGTACTCAAGGTGAATGATAAAAGTTCGCCTGAAGAAATTGCCGGGCTGTTTCGGGTCAGCAAGGGCAACTTCAAGAAAGCCATCGGCGGCTTGTACAAACAGGGTCGCATCGTGATCCACGAAGACCGTATCGAACTGCCGAGCAAGTAAGCAGCGCCCTGCGTTTGCGGTTCACTGCATTGCACCAGCAGTGAACCGTACGTGCTGCAATTGGCTTGCTAGGCTTGAGTGACAGCTTGAGTTACGTTGCTGCTGGTGTGCTGCGTGACTTAAGCAATATCTTGCCGGTGTAGCTCAGTCGGTAGAGCAGCGCACTCGTAACGCGAAGGTCGTAGGTTCAATTCCTATCACCGGCACCATCTAAGCCAATCCGTTAACCGCCACCAAACTGGGAGAACGACGCCGTTCGACTGGGTTTGGTTTTTTGCGGTACTGCAATTTTGCCGGCGTAGCGCCAGTCCCAGGGCGCGACTATGTCTTCGGCGGGAAGCTGCCAGAGGCCTTTGCCCATGTTTCTGGCCAGGGTCTCGGCATCTTTGAGCCGGTGGTCTTTCAGCTGTTTGGTATAGGCCCAGGCAGCGCCCTGGGCGACCAGGGTGTGATTCACATCAAGGCTGCCGACATAGGCCCGAGCCAGCGTTCTGCCGTAGCGATCCACCTCTTGCACATGCAGGACCACCTGCTTTTCCAATACCAGATCAGACAGGGCCTGTTTGGCTTCGGCGCCATAGGGCTGCTTTCTTTCCGGTGCGTCGATTTCCGCAAGGCGCACACGCAGCCGTTTATTTTCCGTGGTCAGGCAGCTGAAGGTGTCGCCTTCGCTGATGGTCATCACCCGGCAGATGAATTGCTCAGCAAGCGCCAAGCTGGGCAGGCAGGCGAGAAGTAGTAGCGCGATACGGATAGTCATCTGATTGGCAATGCTCAGGCGAATGCATAGCCGTTGATAGTAATAAATGCTCAGCAGATTAAGCGGGACGGGTATCGCGAAACAGCACTGCGGGTTGTGCGAAGTGCTTAGCCTGCGTTGAACGCTGGGGTTGCTTGTGCTTTCCCGCAAACCGAGGATGATTGCTCATTATTTGAGCGATCAAGCCGTATGCGGATGCTCTGTCTGGATCAATGGTCGGAACCGCAGGCGTGCTGATGTTGCCAAACCTTTAGGTTCGTTGCGCGCCGATGGCGCAGAGGTTGTGATGACGATGTGCAGATATGTGCTCGGTCTGGTGGGGGTGCTGCTGGTGACGCCGTTGTATGCCGAGCAGCAGGCGCCGCAGACGCTGCGGGTCATTCCGAAAACCTATATCAGCCCCGGTGCCAGTGGCAGCATCGGCAGCTCGCAGACTATCGAAAGCCATAACCTCTATGGCGGGCAGCGCCTACCCGACGGCCTGCAGCGTCATGAGCAGCGCTACGGCAGCCAGTCGATAGAAAACCGCGGAACGATCAAGCAAACCATTGAATACCCCAATGGCTACCGGGTGCAGCAGTATCCTGGGCAAAGCACTGAATACTATGAGCGCAGTCGCTAGCTAGGCCGCGATCACCAGCCCCCAGCGCAGTGCCAGAAACGCTAGCAAGCCCAACGGGCCGAACATCAGGGTCAGCACATAGCAGGGCAACAGTGCCCAGTGGCTGATGCCGGCGATGGCGCCTTCGTGGCGGATATACAGCCCGACCATCAGATCGAACGCCAGGATATGCACCCAGGCTGCCAGCGCGGCGGTGGGTTGGCGCAGCAGCGAGAGCACCCCACCAAGGCTGAAGAAACCGGGTCTGCCGCTACCCGGTTCGGGGCGTTGGCGCATCGCGACAAACAGCAGCCAGCTGTAGACGATGGCCAGTAGAACCACGCTAAGGCCCAGCACCAGTTCATCGGTATAGGACCAGAACGGCAGGCAGACCAGCATCAGCCAGCCGCCCAGGGCGATTAGCGAGGTGAGTTTGAACAGCGGTTTCAACGGGGCCATTGCGTGCTCACTGGGCAAGGTGTGGGCTCAACCATAGCGGATACGGCGGTTGCCGCATCCAGGCATCAGCGGCTGAATACAACCTCATCAGCTGGCGCGAGGGCCAGCTGATGGGCGCGCTTTACTGCTTCTTGCCCCAGAGTTTTTCCAGGCGTTGATCACGACCGCAGCCGTTGCGGTAGTAGTTGTAGCGCAGCGGATTACGTTGGTAGTAGTCCTGGTGATAGTCCTCGGCGGGGTAGAAGGTGCTGGCGGCGAGGATTTCCGTAACCACCGGCGCAGGCAAACGCGCGGATTTCTCCAGGGCGGCCTTGGAGGCTTCAGCCAGTTGCTGTTCTTCTGCATTGCTGTAGAAGATCGCGCTGCGGTACTGCGGGCCGCGGTCGCAGAACTGGGCGTTGGCGGTGATCGGGTCAATGGTGGGCCAGAAGGCTTCCAGCAGCTGGGCGTAGCTGGTCTTGCTTGGGTCGAAGCGCACCCGTACCGCTTCGATATGCCCACTGCTGCCGGCCGAGACCTGTTCGTAGGTGGGGTTGTCGACATGCCCGCCGATATAGCCGGAGGTGGTTTCAATCACGCCAGGCACCTTGTCGAAATCCGACTCGGTGCACCAGAAACAACCGCCAGCAAAGATCGCCACGCCAGGGTTTTCCACCGTTGGCGCACTGGCTTGCGGCTGCGGCGCCTGCGCAGCGGTGGGTTCACAAGCGGCCAGCAGGCCGCCCAGAACGAGGATGCTGCTGGCCAGCAGACGGCGGCGCCAGGTCGAGGTGATAGCAGTCATGTTCAGCTCCGCAGCTCAGGTAAGGCTTCGCCTTGGGGGATAAAGCGCAAGGCCACGCCGTTGTTGCACCAGCGTTCGCCGCGTGGTTTCGGGCCGTCGTCGAAGACATGACCCTGATGCCCGCCACAGCGCGCGCAGTGGTATTCGGTGCGCGGGAAGAACAGCTTGAAGTCGTGCTTGGTGCCCATATGGCCGGCAATCGGCTGGGTAAAACTGGGCCAGCCGGTGCCGCTTTCATATTTGTCCTGGCTGGCGAACAACGGCAGGTAGCAGGCGGCGCAGAGGTAGGTGCCGTCGCGTTTTTCCTGATTCAGCGGGCTGCTACCGGGGGCTTCAGTGTCTTCTTCAAACAGCACGGCATAGGCTTCGGGTGTGAGTAGTGCACGCCAGGCGTCATGGGGTTTATCCAACGGCGTCACGCTGCTGGCGATGGCTTGCGCCAGGCTGAGTGGGGTGTGACCGAGCAGGGGCAGGGCTGGCAACAGGGCCATCCCCTTGAGCAGGGAGCGTCTTTTCATGGCAGTGCTCTTTGTGAGGTGTGGCCAATAGACAGAGACAAAGCCGAGTTGTTACAGCCTTGCCGTCAGCGCGCGAGAATTTTCCCGCGCAAGTTGTAAGCAAAGATAAACCCTAGGGTCTGTTGCCGTTTCGTTCGCGGCCGCGCCGAAACGGCAACAGACCCTTTGCTCAGGTGATAGGCAGGCTGCTGGTTTTATCGACGCCATCATCGATAACAATGCAGTCCCGCCCGGCGTTCTTGGCGCGATACAGGCGTTCATCGGCGCGCTGCAGCATGTTTTCCCAGTGCTCGTCGCGGCGCAGGATGGCCCCGCCGACTGACATGGTCACCGCTCCGCCGGGCCCGCGCAGGTGCTGCGCCACTTGTTGCTGCAGGTGTTGCGCGGCCGCCAGCAGGCCGGCGCGTTCGGTGTTGGGCAGCAGCAGGAGGAACTCTTCGCCGCCGAAGCGGAACAACCGGTCTTCCTTGCGCGATGAGCTTTTGATCAGTTCGACAAAATCCACCAGCACCTGGTCGCCGGCCTGGTGGCCGTGGCTGTCGTTGATCCGTTTGAAATGGTCCAGGTCCATCACCAGGACGCCGTAGCTGTTGCCGTGGCGGCGGTAAATGGAGGCGGCGATCTTCAACTCTTCATTCATTGCCCGGCGGTTGCGCGCACCGGTCAGCGGGTCGTGGATGGCCAGCTGTTGCAGCTGGTCGCGCTGGCTGCTGGTGCGGTAGGCAAACACGAAGCTGAGGGTGCTGGCCATCATGCTGGTGACCAGAAATGAAACCATCTGGTAGTCGCTTTCAAACACCGAGCCGGGCTTTAACTGGCCGTAACCAACCAATGTGATGAGCACCAGAATAGTGGCCAGCAAGGCCTTGGCGGGCGACACCATAAAGAAGTTGAAGAGGATCAGCGGGTAGATCCAGAACAGGCCGTTGACGCCCAGATTGATGGCGATCAGCGTTGCGCCGGCAGAGAAGATGGTGGCCAGGTAAATGCCGGGTTTGATCGTGTCACCGGTGCGCCAGGCGTAAAGCACCGCGAGCACTGTGGAAACCACAATCACGGTGTCGGCGGAGCCTACCAGGTAGTTACCGGTGGCTAGCCGGTAGACGGCATAGGGGGTAATGCCAATCACGCCAAACAGGCCCATCAAGGTAATGATGGACAACTGGAAGTCGTTACGCAGGCGCCTGAGCAACCGCGATATGCGCATAGGTAAAGGCCATTGTTGTCGTTGTTATGAGCTAAGCATGCAGAGCTTGCCCTGGCGATGGCAATAGTAAAATCCAGCAAAGTGCCAGCATGGGCCACTATCTGCCGAATGGTGTTGGTGTTATCTGGTACTAAGGTTCCAGCCCTTGTGCCGTAAGGCCTGCGCAAGATGTGCGGGAAAATGCCAGCAGACTTTTAGTGCGCTGATAGCGGCTCAGGCGTTCAGCCAACGGCTGAGGCAGGTCGGTGCAGGGGGCAAAGCCCAGGCGCAGGTAGAAGTCGCTGAGCTGCGGATGGCAGAACAGCCAGACCGGTGTGGCGCAATCGGCCAGCGCCGTTTCGATCAATTGGCGCGCGATGCCTTGCTCGCGCCGTGCGCTATCGACCAGTAGGCTGGTTAGCCAGTGGCCGTGCGCGACCTGATGTAGACAAAGCGCGGCGATGATTTGCCTGTCTTCTGCCACCCACAGCTGGGCGCCGGCAGTGGCGCGCATGGCTGAGCGTTGGCTGCGGTAGAACTTGTCGGCAAGTGGTTTGAGCGGGGCGGGGAGTAGGCGGTAGTGCATTGCAGGTACTGTTGCGACGGTGAGTGGATGCCTGAGCGCAAGCGGGCTGCTCGCCTCAGGCCGGTGGCTCAGACGTTGGCGGCGTGGCTGCCGAGCAGGGTTTTTGCACCTTGCTTGTCTTTTTTGTCCAGACGCTTTTCGCTGGCGGTTTTCAGCGGCTTTTTCTTCACTTGTTTCTTCGAATCCATACCTTTGCTCATGATCTTCACCTCTGACAATGTCGTGGTTGAATGTTCTGGAGCGGGCCATCCCCTCGCGGTGAGGCGAGGCTGGTGATTCGAGTCTACGCCCATGCTGGGCGAATAGCTGGGGCGTTATCCGACTAGCCAGGTAGCAGACCTGGGTTCGACTGGTTAACAGTTCACCGGCAAAATCGGCGGCTGGCGGTGACAGCCTGAGTTTGCCGCCGCATCATGCGGTGTATTACGCCGCGTGCAGCCTGCTTGCTGTGCGACTGTTGAACCCTAGGTCGAGACGTTGATGGAACAAGCGCTGATTTATGCCGGCCAGAGCGTGCCTGGGCGGGTGCGTGGGCACAATGAAGATGCTCTGTTGTGTTGCCCACAGCTGAATCTGTGGGCGATTGCCGACGGCATGGGGGGCCATCAATGCGGCGAAGTGGCCAGCGCCCTGGCCTTACAGACGCTGCAGGCGGCCTGCGCCTCAGGCGCGGAGTTGATCGAAGCGGTGCATGCAGCCAATCGGGAGATTCTCAGCGTGGCGCGTGCCGATGAGCAGCGCGGCATGGGCACGACCCTGGTGGCGGTGCGCTTCGCTGGCGCCGCGTTCAGCATTGCCTGGGTCGGCGACAGCCGGGCTTATCGGGTCAGTGCCGGGCATATCGAGCGCCTGACCCACGACCACAGCTGGGTGCAGACGATGATCGATGCCGGGCAGATGAGCGCCGAAGCGGCGCGCAGCCACCCGCAGCGCAATGTCATTCTGCAGTGTCTGGGCCGCGATGATCAGCCGCTGCAGGTGGGTTTGCAGCAGGGCGTACTCGGTGAGCATGAGTTGCTGCTGCTGTGCAGCGACGGCCTGACTGGCGAGCTGGGCGACGCGCAGATCCAGCAGCTGTGCAGCAACGCCCAGACCCTCGATGAGCTGGTGGAACAGCTGCTGGCGCAGGCCAACGAAATGGGCGGCAAGGATAATATCTCCTGTATCGTGCTCGGCCGTGATGCGGCTGCGCCCAGCGCCCCGGCCAAACCGCGCGGTTTGCTCAGCCGTCTGTTTACCTCCCGCAAGCCCTAATTCGCCGGTGTGCACTGACTCCCATGACTGAACAATTGCTCGAGATTCCCGGTTATCAGGTGCATGGCCGCCTGGGTAAAGGCGGCATGGCCGAGGTGTACCTGGCCACCCAGGCGTCGCTGCAGCGCAAGGTGGCGATCAAGGTATTGCTGAGCGCGGATGATCAGGCATTTAGCCAACGCTTTCTCAAGGAAGGCCACATCGTGGCGTCCCTGCATCACCCCTCGATCATCACCATCTATGACATCGACCAACTCGCCGATGGGCGCCACTACCTGACCATGGAGTTCGTCCCCGGTGGCGATCTGGCGCAGCACAAGGGCGAGGTGTTCGACCTGCCGCGTGCGTTGCGCATCGTTCAGCAGGTGGCCAGCGGTCTGGCCGTGGTGCATGACAAAGGCCTGGTACACCGCGATATCAAACCGGCCAATATCCTCTTTCGCAGCGACGGCACGGCGGTGATCACCGATTTCGGTGTGGCCAAGGAAGTCGAGCTGGACCATGACCTGACCCAGTTCGGCATCGCCGTCGGCAGTCCGTCCTACAGCAGCCCTGAGCAGGCGCAGTGCCAGGCCCTGGATGCGCGCAGTGATATCTACAGCCTGGGGGTGATCCTGCTGGAGATGCTCACAGGCAGTAATCCCTACCGCGCCGCCAACTACACCCAGACCGTGATGAACCACCTGCAGATGGACGTGCCGCAATTGCCGGCGCACTTGCAGAACTACCAGTGGTTGCTTGAGCGCATGCTGGCAAAAGACCCGGATGAGCGATTTGCCGACTGCAAGGTGCTGCTGGCGAGCCTCGATGAGCTGACCCGTGATGATCCGGACAGCACGCGCATCGCCCCGGCGCTTAGCCTGGGCAAACCAGCCAGAGGCAAAACTGCGCACAGTGCGCTGTGGGTCTGGCTGCTCGCCGGCGTTTTATTACTGGCCGGTGGGGCCGGCGGCGGTTATTACCTGTATCAGCAGAAGCAGATCAGCGACTACCTGGCACGCGCCGAGCTGCACCTGGAAAACGGCAGCCTGCTGGAGCCGCCGCAGGACAACGCCGATTACCTGTTCCGCCAGGTGCTGGCGTTGGATGCGGACAATCCCCAGGCTCTGGATGGCCTGGCGCGGGTGCTGCAGGCGCGGACCAACCAGTACCTGCAGCTGGCCGAACAGCGCCTGGCCGATCAGCAGTTGCTGCTGCCGGAAGATGACAGTGCCACCCACTACTTCCGCCAGGTGCTGGCCTGGGAGCCGGACAACCTGCTGGCGCTGGCCGGGATCAACCGCGTGGCGCAGCGCTATATCGAGCAAAGCGAAGCCGCCTACAAGCGCCGCGAGTTTGCCCTGGCCCTGGCGCTGGTGCAGCAGGGCCTGGAAGTGGAGCCGGCCAACGAGCAGTTGCTGCAGTTGCTCGATGGCCACGAACAGCGTGTGCGCCTGGCCCAGACGCCCCGGCGCCGGCCGGCAGCTGCTGAGCCGCCGGCACCGGTTAACCCGGTCAAGCGGCTGTGGAACAACCTATTTGATTAAGTCGCGGTGCTGGCGTATTGCTACTGGCCTGATTGGCAGGCAGCATGCGCGCCTTGCCCATGGTGCCGGTTGTTGATGGCAAGGTGCGGCGGGTTACTGATGGCTGTTTAACGGATGTTGGCGGAGTGCGCAGATGCTCAAAATTCACTTCAGTGATAATCGTCAGGCGCCGATCTGGCTGGTCGACGAGCGTTTCACCATTGGCCAGGACAGCCGCAACAGCCTGGTGCTGGTCGATCCGAGCATTGGCCCATTCCATGCGGAAATCCGCCAGGACCATGGCTTTTATTACCTGACCGATGTCGGCAGCCCGAGCGGCTCGTTCGTCAATGACGAGCGCATCAATACGCGCTTCCAGCTGCGCGCCGACGACCGTGTGCGCCTGGGTTCGGTGGAGCTGCTGCTGGTCGACCCGGCGCGCAGCAAGACCAAGGCCGAACAGGCTGCACGCTGGTATCTGCAGGTGATTCAGGGCGAGCACGAAGGCAAGAAATTCCATATCAATGGTTCCATGACCTTTGGCCGCTCGGTGAAGTGCGAGCTGTGCTTTAGCGACCAGGAATTGTCGCGTCGGCACTGCGAGTTTTACCTCAAGGATGACGTGCTGGAGGTCAAGGACCTGGCCTCGGCCAATGGCCTGCTGGTCAATCAACAGAAAGTCAGCACCGCAGTGCTGCAACCGGGCGACCAGCTGAAAATGGGCTCGGTCAGCCTGCTGGTGATTGGCCCGAAAAGCACCGTGGCGCCCAGCGAAGATGAAGATGCCACGCTGTTTATGCGCGCCGTGGACCTGCCCAAGCCGCTCAAACCGGCGCCTCTGTCCAGCTCGCCGAGCAGCCAGACCAACCCGCTGCGCACGGCTGCGCAGGCCAATCCGATGCGCGCGGCTGCGCCCGCCAGTGCGCCCAGCGGCCTGAATAAGCCCTTGCTGGCACTGGGGTTGTTGCTGGTGACTGGATTGCTGGTGGCGGCTGCGCTGTTTGCGCTTTAGCTCAATCTGGCTGGGCAGGCAGCGTGCTGCTCGATTAGTGAATGGGCTGACTTGATACGACGGTGCCAGATGGCGGCTTTGGCGTTAGGCTACGCCTCTTTGCCCTGCCATCCGTTGTTGGAGTCTCCGTGAAGCCATTGCTCCTGTTGTTATCTGCCTGTTGCCTGGCGTGTCAGCCGTTAAGCGCGCTGGCCTGGTCCAATCATTCGCTGGGCAGCCAGTTGGCATTACAGGCCGTACCGGAGCTGCAGCGCACCTTGCGCTACGAGCCGCTGGAGGCTTTCCTCGATGCTCAGGCCCCGGCCATCGAGCAATTGTTGGATCAGCAGGAAGCCTTTGCCCGCGCGCATTTTGCCGATTACCCGGCGCGTCCGGATGCCTTGCGCTTTAGTGCCGCGACTACCCTTGCAGCCGACAGACGCGGTGCGTTTCTGCAGGCGCTGCGGGTCAATCCGCAGATTCGCCTGGCTGGCTTTGTGCAGCAGTTGCCGGGGCAGGCCGATGATGGCCGGTCGCGTTTGGCTGCTGAGCAGGTGTTGGTGTTTCGCAAGATCGGCCCCTGGAGCCATTGGCGTTATCTGGCCTTGCAGCCCGGTGAGGCAGTGAGTGCGGTGCAGGTGCTCAGCAGTGCGGCCGATGAGCCGGATTATGGCCACGACATCAACCTGTTCAGCGACAACCCGGGCGACGTTGGCGCGCACTACAACTTCGGCGCGCAGCCTTTTGGCGATGCGCGCTTCGAGTATTCCTCCCAGGCGCCGTTCCATATCGGCTACTACCACGAACCGGCGCTGGTGTTGCAGGCCGCGCCCTATCTACGTCGCACCCTGCCGCACTGGCGCATTTACCAGTACAGCGGTCTGGCACGGCTGGCCCTGGAAAGTGGCCACGATTACTGGGGTTACCGTTTTCTCGGCTGGGCGCTGCACTATATGCAGGACCTGACTCAGCCCTACCACGCCAAGACCGTGCCGGGTTTTGCCACGGCCGAGCTGATGTTGATTGCCCTCAAAGGTGCCGCTGGCTATCCCGAAGATCGTCTGGCGGCGATTGCCCGCGTCGCGGATCGACACACAGCCATCGAGGAGTATCAGCTGCAGCGCATGCAGCAGCTGATGGCCGAACAGGCGGAATCACCCCTGTTGCAGGCCTATACGCAGAACCCGCAGGACAGCTACCCGGCCTATTCGGCGGACTACGCGCAGCAGGTGGTGGCGGCCGAGTCCTATGCCAGTGCCGATGCCTTTGATGAGTTGATTGGCCAGTGGCTGGCGCGCAAGCCGGCGGCGGCTCCGGGTTTTAGCGGTGGTAATCAGCTGGCCCAGGCGCAAGCCGATCCACTGCTGGAGCAGTTGCTGATAGAGCTGTTCAAGCGCTTCGGTGCGCACACCCGCAACGTGGTGCAAACCACCCTGGCGCAACCTGCGCCTAGCGTACCGACGGCGCCGTGAACCACAGCTCGCGCCGCTGCAAGGGCGTGGCGCTGGGCAATAGTGGGTTATGCAGCTCGATCAACTGACGCTGGTCGAGTTGCGCGCGCTGCAGGCTGGCGGCGAAGTGCTGCTGAAACAGCCGCTCGAAGGAGCCATCGGCAATCGCTTTCTCCATGCCGATGCGCACGGTTTCCGCCAGTTCCGGGCGCTTGGGCGAGAAGAAGAAATACATCGCCGTGGGGTAGTGCAGCAGCACATGCGGATCGGCGACCAGTTGTTTGCCACGTGGGTGTTCCAGCTCATCCCAGATTTCGATCACCGAGCGCGGAAAGTAGTCGAAGCGCTGCGCCTGCAGCATGCGAAACAGGCTGCCGTAACTGGATGAGACCCTGACCGGCAAACCCTGGGCGCGGAGGATTTCCCTGTCCGGCCAATCGTGGCCCTGGCCTGCGGAAAACTGGCGCAGGTCAGCCAGGTTGCGCACATCCTTGAGCAGCTGCGCGCGGTCTTTGGGCAGCAGGGCGATGCGCCAGCCGAATAGGCCCTTGTCCAGCGGAATACGCACCGGCAGCAGGCGCTGCTCGCGCTCATGGCTGGTCATGCTCCAGGCCACATCGAGGCGGTCGTTGTGCTCCAGGTTAACCAGCGCGCGCTCCTGCTCCATGCTGTAGTGCGATGGCTCCAGGCGCAGTGCACTGCCGGCTTTATCCAGCGCCAGTTGCAGCTGCGCCAGGGCGTAGATGGAGCGAAATTCATCGCCATCGGCCCTGCGTGGGTAGCGCAGGGTGCCGCTGTCATCGGCCTGCAGTGGTGGGGTTAGCAGGCTTACTAGCAGCAGGCCGCAAAGCCAGCGCCAGGCCGCCTGCCAAAGTGTGCGGGGCATTTCGGTTAGAGTCCTTTCAATACCGGCCCGGCGTTATGTGACCGGGCTGTGCGGCGCGCATTATGCCAGCCTGGCGCGCCGCCGTTATGCCGTAGGTCGCATGCCCTGCAACTGAGCTAGGCGTTGCTACGGAGAAACTGCCCGTAGCCGCGCGCATGCCCCAGGTCGCTGGCAAACTCGCCGTGCTGAAAGGCGATGCGCCCGTTGATCAGCACGGCATCCACCGCCGCGCCACGGTTGACCATGCGCTGCAGGCCGCCGAAGGCCTCCATCGGTGCTTCCTGATAGCTGGCTAGTGATTCATCCAGCGCCGTCGGGTCGATTATCACCAGATCGGCACGAGCGCCTTCATAGAGCCTGCCGGCATCGATGTCGAACCATTCGCCTAACTCGCCGGTCAGGCGCCAGATCGCCGTCTCAATCGGCATCACCGGCTGGCCGCGTAGCTCGGCGTCGCGCACCAGTTTGAGCAGGCGCACGCCGAAGTTGTAGAAGGCCATATTGCGGATATGCGCGCCGGAGTCGGCAAAGCCAATCAGCGTGCTGGGTTCGCACACCAGTTTTTCCACCACCTCAGGGCGATGGTTGGCGATCAACGTGCGCCAGCGCAGACGCGGGCCGTGGGCCACCAGCAGGTCGAGAAACAGATCGGCTGGGTGTTCATTACGGGCCTTGGCCAGTTCGCCGACGCTTTTGCCGACCACGCTGGCGTCCGGGCAGTCGACAATCCAGGCGTCGTCAAAGTCGCGGTGCCAGACCCGCGGGCCGAATTTCTTCTCCACGTCCTGGCGAAAGCGCAGGCGGTAGGCCGGGTCCTGAAACAGCTGGCTGCGCAGGTCGTGGTTGGCCAGGTGCAGGGCGGCCTGGCCGGCAGGGAATTCCTCGAAGACCACGAACTCCATGCCGTCGGCATAGGTTTCAAACGGCACGGGCAGGGTTTGCCAGCGGAAGTCGGCGCGGGTCAGGCGATTGATCCAGCGGGTCAGCGGGCCGAGGATCGGCGCTAGCCAAGGGTCGGCTTTGACGTCCATCAGGGTGATCAGGGTGGTCTTCAGCGGCTTGCGCCACCAGCCGCCGATGCTGTCCCAGAGAAAGGCCAGCACGTTAAGTTTGGTCACCAGGTTCGGCGCGCCCTGATGGATGCGTCCGCGCCGGCGCAGGATCTTGTTCAACCGCGCGTACTCGGCCCAGGGCGCATACACCGAGGGCAGGGATTTCGAGCGCTGGCGGTCTCCATCCAGCTTGTCCCAGGGGTTGGTCATGCTCGACAGGCCGAGCAGGCCAGCGTCCAGCGCCTCTTCGAGCAGGCGTTCCATCTGCTGCAGCTCGTGTTCGCAGGGGCGTACCTTGGCGTCTACCGCGCGCGCAAGGCCGAGCACGGCGACGCGCAGGTCGGAGTGGCCGAGGAAGGAGCAGATATTCGGCCCCAGCGCATGCTGATCGAGAAAGGCAGCGAATTCGCTCGCGCTGTTCCAGGTCTTACGCGCCTGCAGCAGCGGCAGCACATGTTCACGCGGCACCGACTCGACGCGGGTAAACAGGTCGGAGCAATCCTCGGGGCTGGACAGCACCATGCTGATCGAGCAGCTGCCGATCATCACCGTGGTCACGCCATGGCGCACCGATTCCTTGAGTGCCGGGGCCGCCACCAGTTCGGCGTCGTAATGGGTGTGCATATCGATAAAGCCGGGGGTTACCCAGCGGTTTTGCGCATCGATCACCTGGCCGCAGCCACTTTCATCCAGAGCGCTGGCGCTGATGCAGGCCAGTTTGCCGTCGGCGATGCCCAGGTGGCGCACGACGCCGGGCGCGCCACTGCCATCGAAAAACAGCGCGTTCTTGATCAACACATCGAACATCGGCAGGCTCCTGGGCGAATGAATACGGCCAATCGAGCTTAGTCTGCTGCCGGCGGCGGCTGTGAGGGCGTAAGTGAACAAGCTGGGGTCTATTCGGCCATGGGCGCGTAAACCGGCTAACCACTCAGACGTTAAGGCGCCTGCGCTCGGCGCTGATCTCCGGCATATCGCTGCGACGCACATAGACCCGCAGCGGCTCGCTGATGGCCAGGCGGTCATCGATATTCTGTTCCAGCAGCAATTGCAGGCGCGCGCGGTCGAGGTTCATCAGCTCGCCTTCAAAGGCGCGCCAGACGAATTCGCAGGTGGGGGTAATGCTCTGTTCGAGCACGTCGAGGCCGAAGGAATCTTCAGAAAAACGCACGATATAGCGCCCGGTCTTGGCATTGAAACCGACAAAACCCTGCAGTTGGTCGGCCGCCGCGCAGATGCTGGCAGAGGTGATGCTCATGGAAACCTCGTCGATGGCAGTGGAAGTCATCGACATAGGCTAAGGCGCCAGGGGCAGAGCATCTTGCGATGGATCAATAAGTGGGCGGATGGGCTGTTTGCAACCACGACCATTGCGGCCGTGGTTCCGGGTGCTGTTTGACTAGATCAACTTCTGTCGTGCGGCTTCTTCCAAGCTGCTCTGGGTCAGCTGGTCGAGGATTGGGTCGACCGACTCGTTGAACGGCAGGGCGAATATCAGCAGCAGCTGCATCCAGGTGGTAATGGTTTCACTCTTCTCGATACGTCCCAATACCTTGCCGGAACCGTCCTTGAAGGTGGTTTCCATGCTCAGCTCATTGCTGAACTTGCCCGGTATGACAAACAGCGTGGCACCCGTGATGACTGCGCTGGCAATACTGCCGCGCTCATGGTTGCTCACTCGCACGCTGATATACAGGTCGGAGTTTTGCTTGGCCGTGGTGACGTTGCTGAAACGCTTGCTGTCCTGATACTGCTTGACGATCAGTTTCTCCAGGTTTGCCTGATTGAAACCGCCGGCGCGGGTTTGGTCATTGAACAGGTATTGGCTATCAACCTTGAGGTAGGCCGACTGCGTAGGTTGCTCGGTCGCTGTCAGTGGCCACTGCTCAACTTGGGCCAGATCCTTGTGCGAGTAGGACAGGCAGCCCGTTAGTGAGAGGAGGGCGGTGGCGAGTAGAGCTGCAAACAATGCTTTCATGTGTAACGTCCTTGTTAGGGGCGAGCGAGTTGACGGGTGCTGTCTTGCAGCAGTTGTTCGACCAGTTGGTTGAGCTGGTCTGAGCCGAGCGACATGTTGAAGTAGTCGTTGTCCCAGAGACCGGTGTTCTGGTCGAGCTTGACCTGCTGGCGGCTGCTGGCGAGCAGCTTGCCCTGGGCATCGGTAATCGACAGCTCGCCGGCCAGGTCATATTTGTCGACATAGATGGGACCGTTGACCCAGATCCACATGGTCAGTGTCAGCAGGGCACCGGGAAAATAAGCCGGGTGAGGTGTGCGCTTGCCTTTGAGCGAGGTGAGGTTGAGTTTGAGCGTTACATCCTGCTCGCCGAGGGTGGCCGGGAAGCTGATGACTTTCGCGAAGTACTCCCCGCGTTCGATGCGATTGCTCAGCTGTTCGGTGAATTGGCTACTCAAGGTCTTGCGCAGGTTGTCGTTGAGCTTGCTGTCGGAGATCTGCACGTCATCGACCATGACTGCGCGGGGCTGGGTGTAACTGGCGCGCTGTTTAGGGTCGCCAATCGGGCCGGCCGGGGTGAAAGATACACAGCCGGTCAGGCTCAGGCTGAACAGTGCGGCTACAAGGTAATGCAGAGTTTTCATGGCTCATCCTTGATCAGGTGTTGCACAGAGATACGACACGCCAGGTACCTTGAGATGGGGACCTGGCGTGGCGAGGGAAGCGGGATGTTGAGTTGTCGAGTGTGCTGAATAGTTACTTGGTGCGAGTGCTGGAAAATGCGCTGATCTTGCCGAACGGCGAGCTGTGCATATCAACCTTGACCGCCATCAGCGGCGAATTGTTGACCCAGACATCGTCGATCACGATGGTTTCGCCGATGTCGTCGTTGTCGGCGGCCACCAGCAGGTAGTAGGTGCCGTCTTCGGCGGCTTCACCATCCCAGCTCAGGCTGATCTGCCCGACCACGGCTTCGGCACGCGAAGGCTTGTCGGCAATCACCGCGCCGTAAGCGTCCAGCAGCATAGCGCGTGGTTTCAGGGCGTACTTGCTGACGCCCATGCACGGCTCGTTGCACAGTGAATGCACGTTGAGGGTGTAACGCTCGCCCTTTTTCAGCTGCAGGGAAAAGATCCGGTAGTTGGAGATCGAGCTGCCGAAGTCCAGGCGCGGCTCATCGGCGCTGATCGGCCATTGCGGCGCCAGCAGGCCAGGATTGAGCGGCAACGGGATGGCCTGGGTGTTGTGAATGGCCTCAAGGGCGCTCTTGGCCATCGGGCTTTTGCCCGCCTTGACCTCTTGCTGGTAGGTCGTCTGCGGGTTGCTGGCGCAGGCGCCGAGCAGCAGGCTGGCCGCCAGAATCAGAAACTTGTGCACGGTAAAACTCCTGTGTGACAACGTCCTTGTGTACACGCCGGGCACTGGTGGCGCGGCGGGCGGCGATTCTACCCGCTTTGTGAGGCGCGGGCAGTGGTTAATCGGCCGATTCGACGAACTGCGCACATTGAAGGGGGCAGTTGGTGGGCCCGCGGCGCATCCTACGCTGCGGGCCTGGTCAGCCTCTGTTTAGCCGGAAAGCCCAACGTAGACGTTCTGCACGTCATCGTGCGCGTCGAGGGCTTCGAGGAAGGCTTCGACTTCTTCCAGTTGCTCGGCGGTCAGGCTGCTCACCGGGTTTTTCGGGATATAGCCGATTTTCGCCGAGTTGACGCTGAAACCCTGCTCCGGCAGCGCGCGGCATACGGCGTCCAGGTCAGTCGGCTCGGTGATAAACAGGGTGTTGCCGTCTTCGGCTGGCTCGAAATCCTGGGCGCCGGCTTCGATGGCGGCCATTTCCGGGTCAGCGCCGTTCTCGGTGCTGGCCTCGATCATGCCCACATGGTCGAAGTCCCAGGTTACCGAGCCGGAAGCGCCCATCTGGCCCTTGCGGAACAGCACGCGGACTTCCGCCACGGTACGGTTGATGTTGTCGGTCAGGCACTCGATGATCACTGGCACCTGATGGGGGGCGAAACCCTCGTAGGTGGCGGAGTGAAAGGTCACGGTGTCGCCCAATAGGCCGGCGCCTTTCTTGATCGCCCGGTCGAGGGTTTCCTTGGGCATCGAGGCTTTTTTCGCCTGATGAATCGCCAGACGCAGCTTGGGGTTCAGGTCCGGGTCGGCGCCGTTGCGGGCGGCGATCATGATTTCCTTGACCAAGCGGCCGAAGATCTTGCCTCTGGCGTTGGCCGCGGCTTCTTTAGGTTTGGCTTTCCACTGGGCGCCCATGGGGTATCTCGTCGTTGCGGGTTAATAGGTGGGTCTCGGACCTGCTGCGTGTCGGCGCTACCGCGATAAAAATGGCCTCGTTCGAGCTGCGCAAGATCCGAAACAAATTCTAAGGGCTGCGATTCTAGCCCTTCGAGACGTTTGCGGCACCTGTGGCGCTGCAATCTGCCGATCAGTGATGCGCTGTACGGCTTATTTGCCGGGTTTCTGTATGGGCGTTATGACGCAACTGGCCGCTTTAATAGACGTTGATTGATCAATCTGGAGCGCCCATGCAACCCAAGGATTTACTGCTGGCCCTGGTGGTGATCATCGTTTGGGGCATGAATTTTGTGGTGATCAAGATCGGCCTGCACGAGATGCCGCCGATGCTTTTGGGTGCGTTGCGTTTTCTGCTGGCAGCCTTTCCTGCGGTGCTGTTTATCAAGCGTCCGCAGATTCCGCTGCGCTGGCTGCTGGCCTATGGCGTGACCATTTCGCTGGGGCAGTTCGCCTTTCTCTTCTCCGCCATGTCCGTTGGCATGCCGGCCGGTCTGGCGTCGCTGGTGCTGCAATCGCAGGCGATGTTTACCCTGCTGTTTGCCGTGCTGTTGCTGGGTGAGCGTTTTCGCCTGGCCAACCTGTTCGGTCTGCTGGTGGCGGCCGGTGGGTTGCTGCTGATTGGCTCGCAGGGCAATGGCCTGATGACCCTGGCCGGTTTTCTGCTGACCTTGTGCGCTGCCGCCATGTGGGCGCTGGGCAATATCGTCACGCGCAAACTGGGTAAGGTGAATCTGGTGGGCTTGGTGGTGTGGGGCAGTCTGGTGCCGCCGCTGCCGTTCTTTGCGCTGTCCTGGCTGCTGGAAGGCCCTGAGGTGATTGAGTCGGCGCTACGCGGTTTCAGCCTGGATACGCTGCTGGTGCTGGTCTACCTAGCATTCGGCGCGACCATTCTTGGCTATGGCCTGTGGAGCCGCTTGCTGTCGCGCTACCCGGCCAGTCAGGTGGCGCCGTTCTCGCTGCTGGTGCCGGTGGTCGGGCTGACTTCTTCGGCATTGCTGCTCGATGAGCGCCTGAGCAGCCTGCAGCTAGTCGGTGCGCTGCTGGTGATGCTCGGCTTGGTGCTGAATTTCTGCGGTGGCTGGTTGCAGGAGCGTTTGCGCGCGCGCTGGGCCTAGGTTTTTAGCGTTTGCCCATGGCACGGCGAGTACCGCTTGGCGCTGGACCGATCTTCTTTTCGTGGCTCGACTTGTTGCCCTTCTGGTGCCAGGGCTGATCGTCCTGTTTGCCAGAGGCAGCCTTGGCGGCGCCGAACAGCGAGGCAAAGCCACTGGCTTTCGCTGCGCGGGTGCTGGTGTTCTCGCTAGCGGACGGCACTGCGCTGTCGACAGGCTGAACGGCGAGGGTGGGTTCAGCTGCTGGAGTCTGGGTCATGGCGAGGTCCGCGGGTGCGAGAAGAAAAGGCCGGCGAGTATACCTGGCTATTGCCCGAGGTTTGCGGTTGTTGGTCAGTGACGCTGTGCCTGGCGGCGCTGCGTGCAACGAAGGGATTCGCCGGGCCTGGGCGGCCCAGCGAACAGGCAGGATCAGTCCTGGCGGCTGGTCACTTCCAGCAGGTGATAACCGAACTGGGTCTTCACCGGGCCTTGCACCACGTTGATCGGGGCGCTGAATACTACGGTGTCGAATTCCTTGACCATCTGGCCTGGGCCGAACGAGCCAAGGTCACCGCCGCTGCGGCTGGACGGGCAGCTGGAGTTGTCTTTGGCGACCTGGGCGAAGTCGGCACCGCCTTCGATTGCGGCTTTCAGTTCGTTGCACTTGTCTTCGCTGGCAACCAGGATGTGACGGGCAGTGGCGCGGGCCATGGGAGTTACTCCTTATAAAGAAGCGGCAAAGCCTACCGGAATCGTTCGGCTATTCAAACGCTGGGCGTGCGACGTTTATCAGTTGAGTGATAAAAAACAGCCTGGAGTGCTGATCCGCAGGTAGCTGCCAGAAGTGGCGTGCATAAAAAAGGCTTACCCATGGGGTAAGCCTTTTCGTGTTTCGGCAAGTGCTTAGACGCGTTGTTCGGCCTGGCAAGCGGCTGCGGTGAACAGCACGTCGGTGGAGGAGTTCAGCGCGGTTTCCGCCGAGTCCTGCACGATGCCGATGATAAAGCCGACGGCGACCACCTGCATGGCCACATCATTGGGAATGCCGAACAGGCTGCACGCCAGCGGAATCAGCAACAGCGAGCCACCGGCCACGCCCGACGCACCGCAAGCGCTGATCGAGGCGAGCAGGCTGAGCAGCAGGGCTGTCGGTAGATCGACCGCGATGCCCAGGGTGTGCACGGCGGCCATGGTCAGTACGGTGATGGTGATCGCCGCGCCAGCCATGTTGATGGTCGCGCCCAGTGGGATCGACACCGAGTAGGTTTCCTCATGCAGGCCCAGACGCTGGCAGAGCTGCAGGTTGACCGGGATATTGGCCGCCGAACTACGGGTGAAGAACGCGGTCAGGCCGCTTTCGCGCAGGCAGGTCAGCACCAGTGGGTAAGGGTTGCGACGGGTCTTGAAGTAGACAATCGCCGGGTTGCTCACCAGCGCGACAAACAGCATGCAACCGACCAGTACCAGCAGCAGGTGCAGATAATCGAGCAGGGCGGACATGCCCGACTCGGCCAGCGTGGCCGCAACCAGGCCGAAAACCCCCAGTGGTGCCAGGCGAATCACCAGCTTGACGATACTGGTGACTGCGTCGGAGAGGTCAGCGAGCATCTGCTTGCTGCTCGGGCTGGCGTGGCGAAAGGCAAAGCCCAGGGCGATGGCCCAGGCCAGGATGCCGATAAAGTTGCCTTTGAGCAGGGCATTGACCGGGTTATCCACCACATTCAGCAGCAGGGTTTTCAGCACTTCGCTGATACCGCCGGGTGGCGACAGCTCGGCGCTGTTGCTCACCAGGGTCAGGCTGGATGGGAAGGCAAAGCTGGCGGCCACCGCGATCAGCGCCGCGCTGAAGGTGCCGATCAGGTACAGCAGCAGAATCGGTTTGATATGGGTCTGCTGGCCTTGCTGATGGTTGGCAATCGACGCCGCCACCAGTACGAATACCAGCACCGGTGCCACGGCCTTCAGCGCCGATACAAACACCGTGCCGAGGAAGCTGACGCTCGCTGCGGCTTCAGGCAGGAACAGCGCTAGGGCAATACCGGCCACCAGGCCGATGGCGATTTGCAGCACCAGGCTGGTGCGGTTGAGCAGTTGGACAAGCGGGTGTTGGGCAGTGGTCATGACATGCATCTCTACTTGGCGGGCAGGCCTGCGATCTCTTCCTATTGCCTGCCGGGCTCGGAGCGCCGGGAGGCTGGATGCATAGCTGCGGTGCGCGTTATGAGGCTTTTCGCGGGGGATGAAACAAGGCCACGCTGAAAAATAGCGCGCGACTCTATCACAGTGGCCCGCTGTTACGCGCTGGCGCAGTGCCAGCCCGCCCAGCGGCGCTTATGCCTATCAACCGACCGTCAGGCGGGCTAGGCTAGGGCCTTTGCGAGGCCATGAGGTGGTTATGTCCAACGAAGATACGAGCGCACCGACGATTGAAATCCTGACGATCATCGAGGCGCGGGTGCTGGGTTGCCTGATTGAAAAGCAGCTGACCACCCCGGAAGCCTACCCCCTGACGCTGAATGCCCTGGTGCTGGCCTGCAATCAGAAAACCAGCCGCGAGCCGGTGCTGAATCTGACGGCCGGTCAGGTTGGTCAGGCCCTGCGCAGCCTGGAAGGGCGCGAAATGGCGCGCCTGGTGATGGGCAGTCGAGCGGATCGTTGGGAGCACCGTGCCGACAAGGCGCTGGAACTGGTGGCGGCGCAGGTGGTGTTGTTGGGCCTATTGCTTCTGCGTGGGCCGCAGACCATCAACGAGCTGCTGACCCGCAGCAGCCGCATGCATGATTTTGATGATGCCGAGCAGGTGCAGCATCACCTTGAGCGGCTGATCAGCCGCGAACTAGCCTGCTTGTTGCCGCGTCAGTCCGGACAGCGTGAAGACCGTTATATGCACCTGCTGGGTGACCCGGCGGATTTGCAGGCGGCATTGGCGGCCAGGGCCAGCGAGCCGCAGCGCGCGACGGCGGGTGGTCAGCAGGATGAGCGCCTGGAGGCTCTGGAGGCGCGCATCGCCGCGCTGGAAGAGCGCTTGGCGCAGTTGGAGTCGCCTGCGCAATAAACAACAAAGGTGCTCGAATGAGCACCTTTTTGTATTGCCTATTAGCTGTGATCAGCTAAAGCGCAGGCCTGGTGTACGTTCAGCACCACCTTCAGCGACACGGTTCGCGCCAGTGCGGTCGGCACCGTCTTCAGCTACACGCAGGCGCTCTTGCAGACGATCAGCACCACCTTCAGCAACGCGGTTAGCGCCAGTGCGATCGGCACCGTCTTCCGCTACACGCAGACGCTCTTGCAGGCGATCAGCGCCACCTTCGGCGACACGGTTTGCACCAGTGCGCTCAGCGCCGCCTTCAGTTTGCAGGTTGCTACCAAAACCCATCAGGGTTTTGACGCTGCTGTCCTGCTTTTCACCCAGTAATGGCTGCGGGTTGTTCTGTGGCAGGGCAAAGGCGCTGATGGACAGGCTGCTCAGGATCAGGGCGGTAAGAATTTGCTTTTTCATGTTCAGGCTCCTCGTAAGGGCGGGTAGTAAGTGAGTACGGAGCCAATGATACGGATGAAAATTTGATGAAGAAGTGCAGGCTGGGCATGGTAATCATCGATGCTATCGATAGTCTGATTAATTATTTATAAATCATGTAGTTATTTTATTTTTCTGACACTTTAAGGATGGTTTTTGGAGCGAGTGTGCATGATCATTAATATCTAATTTATCGATGTATTTAACGCAATAGCCTGCACTTTAAGTGTCAGATGTGGCTTTGCTTGAAATATCGAACGGCTGGTGCGTATTTTGTACGCCTCGCCGTTCGACTACGGCCTCTTGCATCAATAAGGACAACAGCAAATGAGTACCCTCGACCGCACCGCCCTGGCTGAACTGCTGCGTGGTGTTGATGAAATCGAATGCGTGACGCCCGATCTCAATGGCGTGCCACGTGGCAAGGTGATGACGGCTGAGGGGTTTCTCGAGGGGCGGCGCTTGCAGTTGGCGCGCGGGGTGTTGCTGCAATGCATCATGGGTGGCTATCCGGCGCCGTGTTATTACGGCAGTGATGATGGTGACCTGGCCTTGAATGCCGAGCCGACGCAGATTCATCGCCTGCCCTGGAGTGAAACGCCGCGCGCGCTGGCCATCTGTGATGCCGATGAGTTCGATGGACGCAGCTCCGGGTTGTCGACCCGCGGCCTGCTCAAGCAGGTGCTTGCGCGTTACGCCAGCCATGGCTGGCAGCCGGTGGTGGCAACCGAGCTGGAGTTTTTCGTGTTTGCCCGCAATGCCGAGCCATTGCAGCCGTTTCAGCCGCCGCTGGGCCTGGATGGCCGACGTGAAGACGGCGGTTCGGCCTTTAGCGTGAGTTCTAACAATGGCCTGCGCCCGTTCTTCCAAGAGGTCTATCAGTGCATGGCGGCCCTGGGTCTGCCGCGCGATACCTTTATGCATGAAATGGGTGTCAGCCAGTTCGAAATCAATCTGCTGCACGGTGATCCGCTGCTGCTGGCCGACCAGACTTTTCTGTTCAAACATCTGCTCAAGGAAGTCGCGCTCAAGCATGGGCTTACTGTGGTGTGCATGGCCAAACCATTGGCGCATACGCCGGGCAGCTCCATGCACATTCACCAGAGCGTGGTGGAGCAGGGCAGTGGGCAGAATATCTTCAGCGCGGCCGATGGCCAGGCAACGTCGGCGTTCTATCAGTTTATTGCCGGTCAGCAGGCGGCCATGGCCGACTTCACCCTGCTGTTTGCTCCGCACGTGAATTCCTACCAGCGCCTTTGCCATCCTTATGCGTCGCCGAACAATGCCTGCTGGTCGGAGGATAACCGCGCCGCTGGCCTGCGTATTCCGGCCAGTGCGCCGGTTGCGCGACGGGTGGAAAATCGCCTGCCGGGCGCCGATGCCAACCCTTATCTGGCGTTGGCGGCCAGCCTTGCGGCCGGTCTGTATGGGATTGAGCAGCAGCTGCAGCCCAGCGCGCCGATCCAGGGTGAGTTCGAAGTGCCGGATGAATTGGCGCTACCCTGTACCATGCATGCCGCGATTGAGCGTCTCAAGCGCAGTACGTTGGCGCTGGAACTGTTCGGCAAAGAGTTCATCGAAGGCTACATTGCCAGCAAGACGTTGGAGCTCACCAGCTTCTTTGACGAAATTACCCCGTGGGAGCGCCGTGTATTGGCGGCCCACGCTTAGAGTCTTACCGCCGAGCATGCGTTCGGCGGCCTTTATGGAGCCATGCGCCGCCCCATGTCTGTGATCCTCAAGTCATTCAGTTCGTTGTATTTCGCCACCCTGTTGATGCTGTTGGGCTCGGGTTTGTTGAGTACTTACCTGGCGTTGCGGCTGGCGCAAACGGCTGATGGGCTGTGGGTCGGCGCGCTGATGGCGGCCAACTACCTGGGGCTGGTGCTGGGCGGCAAGATTGGCCATCGACTGATTGCCCGAGTCGGCCATATCCGCGCTTATGTCGCCTGCGCCGGGGTGGTCACCGCTGCGGTGCTTGGCCATGGCTTGAGCGATTGGCTGCCCAGCTGGTTGCTGCTGCGGATGTTGGTGGGCCTGGGCATGATGTGCCAGTACATGGTGATCGAAAGCTGGCTCAATGAGCAGGCGGAAACCAGCCAGCGTGGCCAGGTGTTTGCCGGCTATATGGGCGCTTCCTACCTCGGCTTGATTCTCGGTCAGCTGGTGCTGGTGGTGCATCCGACGCTCGGTCTTGAGCTGCTGATGCTGGTTGCGCTGTGCTTTGCCCTGTGCCTGGTGCCGGTGGCCTTGACCCGCAAGCTGCACCCGGCGCCCTTGCATCCTGCGCCGCTGGAAATGCGCTTCTTTATCGACCGCGTGCCGTTGTCGCTGACCACTATCTTGGTCGCAGGGCTGCTGATCGGTTCGTTCTACGGCCTGGCGCCGCTGTATGGCACGCGCATGGGCTTGTCCACCGAGCAGATTGGTCTGTTTATGGGGTGCTGCATCATCGCCGGCTTGGTGGTGCAGTGGCCGTTGGGCTGGTTGTCTGATCGGCATGACCGCGTGCAGCTGATTCGTGGTTGTGCCGCGTTGCTGGCACTGGCTGCGCTGCCCCTGGCGATTCTGTCGCAAGCCAGCTTGCCGCTGTTGTTTGTCGGCGGCTTTGCCGTGTGCGCCTTGCAATTCAGTCTCTATCCGCTGGCGGTGGCGCTGGCCAATGACCATGTCGAAGCCGAGCGACGGGTATCGCTGACGGCCATGCTGCTGGTGACCTTTGGTGTCGGCGCGAGTATCGGGCCGTTGCTGGCGGGCGTGCTGATGCGCTTTCTCGGCGCCAACATGCTCTACGCTTTCGTCTGCGCCTGCGCCTTGATTCTGGTGCTGCGTATCCGGCCGGAGCGCGTTACCCATCTGCATCAGGTCGACGACGCGCCGCTGCACCACATTCCCATGCCAGACAGCACTACCAGTTCGCCACTGACGGCCGCCCTCGATCCGCGTGTCGATGAACAGGTGGTGCATGAGCAGATGCACGACAACAGCGCAGTGCAGGAGCCGAGCGCCGAACCAGCAGCGGAGCCGCCCACTCAGTCAGAGTCGCGCGGATGACGCCGCTGCTTAGCGTGGTGATCCCGGTGCGCAATGAGGCCCAGGCGTTGCCGGGCTTGTTGGATGATCTGACGGATTTGCGCGCCATCGGTGCCGAGTTGATCCTGGTCGATGGCGGCAGCAGTGATGGCACCTGCGAGCTGGCGCTGGGGCGGGTTGATCAGTTGCTGAGAACGGCCCCTGGCCGTGCATTGCAGATGAACGCGGGTGCGGCGGTGGCTTGCGGTGAATACCTGTGGTTTGTGCATGCCGATACGCGGATCAGTACCGAGTCCCTCACCAGTCTGCAACAGGCGTTAAGCCAGCGACCGCTATGGGGGCGTTTTGATGTACGTCTGTCCGGCCCCGGCCTGGCATTACGAGTGATTGGCGCGATGATCAACCTGCGTTCACGCCTCAGCGGTATCGCATCGGGTGATCAGGGGATTTTTGTTGCTCGCCAGCATTTTGAGGCCATGGGCGGTTACGCGCAGATGCCGTTAATGGAGGATTTGCAGCTGTGCCGGCGGCTTAAGGCACTGGCACGGCCGCGTTGCTTACGCCCGCCATTGTCGACCTCCAGCCGGCGCTGGGAGCAGCACGGAATCTGGCGTACCGTGGTGCTGATGTGGTGTCTGCGGTTGGCCTATTACTGTGGCGCCAGCCCAGAAAAACTGGCTCGTCAGTACCGGCGAGGGTCGCTGTTATGAACCTGTCGATCTCATTGCATCTGCTTGCTCGCGCCCCGGTGGCGGGGCGGGTAAAAACGCGCCTGATCCCGGCGCTGGGCGCTCAGGGTGCCTGTGATTTACAGCAGCTGCTGCTGGAGCGCGCGCTGCAGTTGCCGGCCCATGGCTTTGGCGAGCGCTTTCTGTGGCTGGACGATTTACCCGATGCAGGCCTGCAGGCGTTGGCGCAGCGCCTTGGCTGGACCTTGGTCGAGCAGCCGGCGGGCGATCTGGGCGAGCGCATGCGCCGTATTGCCACCCTCGGGCTGGCGGAAAGCGATGCGGTGATTCTGATCGGCAATGACTGCCCGGCGCTCGACGGTGCTTATTTGCAGGCGGCATGCCATGCGTTGCAGGAGCAGCCCGTGGTGATCGGCCCGGCAGAGGATGGTGGTTATGTGCTGCTGGGGTTACGCCGCGTGGACGCCGCCTTGTTCAGCGATATGCCGTGGGGCACCGAACGGGTCTTCGATATGACCCTGCAACGCCTGCAGCAGCTGGACTGGCGTCCGGCACTGCTGCCTGCATTGTGGGATGTTGATCGGCCTGAGGATTTATCGCGCCTGGCGGCACTGGATATCTTGATCTAGAACAGTCCGTCACTCTCGAAGCGGCGCGCTTCACGCTGCAACTGGTAGACGAAACGTTCGACCAGACGCTGCTCCTGGCCATTGATGCGGTGGAAGCGTGCACCGACAAAGGTGGTGTCGACCTTCTCTTCATACTGCACATGACGCATTTCAATGGCGGTGGTCATGGCGCCGAAAGGAAAGCGTGCGGTAAAGCGCTCATAGACCTGGCCGGCCTGCAGGCTGCTGCTGATATTGCCGGGAAAGCGCAATTTGCAGCCGGTGGCAGAGATGTCCAGCAAATGCCCAGGTATGGCCGTGCGTAGTTTATCGCCGGCCAGTTCGACTTTGATCAGTTCAGTCTGCTTGAGCGGGGCGCGGAAGGCGCTGCGCCGTTGGTGGTAGGTCACCTCAAGTGGCATCGGGCTGAAGTAACAGCGCGCGCCTTCGTGCTCGGTGATGCGCACATTCTGTTCGCATTTCCAGGCTACGCGCACGCCTTCATGGAAGGCTTCGACATTAAACGCCTCGCCATTGGCCAGGTAGCGCTCACCATCGTTTGGCACCAACTCATCGAGAATCAACAGGTTCTTGTCGCGATCAACCTCGATCACGTAGCTCTGAAAGCGTTGGTTGCGTTCGTGGAAGGTGATGATCAGCGGGTCATGGTTTTGTTGCAGTTGGCGCAGGTTGGCAACTATTTCCACCGGTGCCTTGAGCACCTTGGGTGGCTGCGGGCCATCTTCCTGGCTAAAAGGACTGGACACGGTCCATAACTCTCCGAGCAAATGCTATGGCACTAGCATACTGGCAATATGACAGTATGTCCCCTGTGCCTTTTATAGGTTTCAGGCCTGGCTGAGCGGGCGCTGCTGGCCGATTCTAGCGGCACTGCCGCGGCTGTCATAGAGGCTCGGCGTCTCGTTGCCACGCAGAATGCCGAGCATGCTGTGGGCCGAGGCCTGGCTGGAGCGAATCAGCCGGCCATTACGCAGGTTGGCCGTTTGGCAGCGTTCCAGCAGGGTGTTGAGTTGATCGCCGCGCTCAAGCAGCTGTTCGCCTTGGGTGGACTGTGCGGCAAGCGCTTGCAGGCCGGTACGGTCGGGGCTGAGGTTGAGGCTGGTAAGCAGTTGGCTGCGCTCTTTACCGTGCTGGTCGAGCAGGGTTAGTAGCGGCAGTTTTTCCGTCAGGATGCTCTGCAGGCGGGGGAGGTCGCGGTCACTGAGGGCTTGGAATTCGGTGTCGATCAATTCAAGCAACTGCTCGGCGGTGCCGATATCGTTGGTGAACAGTTCAAGCAGGCTGGTGTCGTGCATTGCGGGCTCTTCGGGGTAACAGACGCTGCAGGGTGTGCGTGCAGTGTCTATTGGGCGGCCAATTACCCCAGCGTAGCCCGGTGACTAGCGCTGGGATTCGAAATTAAGCAGTTTGCTGGCAACGCGCTGGCTATCGACTTGATAACTGCCGTCTTCGATCGCCTGCTTGAGCTGGGCAACGCGTTCTTTATTGACGGTCGGCTGATCGCGCAGCTTTTCGCTGACTTTTTGCAACTGTTGGGCCTCGCGGCTCAGCTGTACCGACTCGCCGCTTTTGCCGGCTTGCTGCGCCTGCTCGGCGGGGCTGGGTACGTTGCCAGGTTGTTTACCGCCGATGGCTTCGTTCTGGCCACCTGCCTGCGCACTGCCGGCCCGCCCCGAATTGGCTGGCGATGCGGCATTGTTGAGCCGGTTGATGTCAATGACCATGATGCAAAACCTCGAACAGTGTTTGGACGCTTGCCTAGCTTGTCGGCATTGCCCTGAAAAACTTTAGGGCAAAAAAGTGTGCGTCAGGTAACAGTCTAAACACAGTGTGGATAATCGTCAGCTCACCAAGTGCACAAAGTTAAAACAAGAATCATGCCTACATCGCCACTTCAACCTGTCCAGGCCCAACTACACGAGCCCGGATCACCCGGTTGGAGCGTTGGTTACGCACGCTGATCTGCTTGCCAATCGTGCCGTCCGACAAGGCTTCGCCCGGCATGCGGACACTGATACCACCGCTGCGGGCGCTGATCACTACCTGATCACCTTTGCGTATGGCCTCGGCCGCTTGCACATGAATCGGCGCAAGCACCTGATCGGGTAACAGTGGTCGCGTCAATTTTTTGCCGATTGCCTGCTTAAGGGCTGTGAGATACCCCTGATTGAGCAGGCCAACATCCCGTTCGGCTAACACCACATCCATGTCCGTCAGCAGATTGTCGCGTTTCAGCGGGCGACTGGCGATCACCACTTCGCGGTACAGGCGCACTTGCCCAGGCACAAAAACTGTCCAGGGTGCATCACCGTCACAGCGTACGCGCAGGGTCACACGGCCAATCGGCTCGGCAGGGCTTTCCAGGGTGGTAGTCAACGGCTGCGGGCACAGCGGCAGGCGCAGGCGGGGGTCGAGTCGGTTGATTTGAATCTCATGGCGGCCAGCGATGTTGCTACGCTGTAAATAATCGCTCACCGCTTGCTCAAGAAAAACTTCGCCAGCGCCGATAAGTTGTTCAGGCCGCGTGGCGTTGGCTGTTGCCAAGGCGCTATAGCCGAGTGCCAGCAAAGCGGGTACAACTGCCAGCCAGTAGCGGCATTTTGCCAGTGAGTGTCGGTTAGTTGTCGTTTCAGTGTTCATATGGGTTGGATAGCAAGGCGCGTGCCGCCTGCTACGCTGACAGCAATCTGTTACTCAAATAAGGAGTTTGGGTATGGCCGGTGTGATGGATTCGGTTAACCAGCGAACTCAGTTGGTTGGACAGAATCGTTTGGAGTTGTTGCTGTTTCGTCTGAACAGCAACCAGCTGTATGGGATTAACGTATTCAAGGTGAAAGAGGTGCTGCAATGCCCGAAGCTCACCATCATGCCGAAATCCAGTCCGGTCGTTCGCGGTGTCGCTAATATCCGTGGCGGTACTATCCCGATTCTCGATTTGTCCATGGCTACCGGCAGCGCGCCGCTGGCTAATATCGACAACAGCTTCGTCATCATCACTGAATACAACACCAAGGTTCAGGGCTTTCTGGTGCACTCGGTCGAGCGCATCGTCAACATGAACTGGGAGTCGATTCATCCGCCACCCAAGGGCACCGGGCGTGACCATTACCTGACGGCGGTCACCCACCTGGACGACAAGATGGTCGAGATCATCGATGTCGAGAAAATTCTGGCCGAGGTGGCGCCAACATCGGAAGTTATTTCTGAAGGCGTACTGAATGCCGAGACCCAGGCGCGTGCGGTAAGCAAACGTGTGCTGACCTGCGACGATTCATCGGTGGCGCGTAAGCAGGTAACCCGTTGCCTGGAGACTGTCGGCGTGGAGGTGGTGGCGCTGAATGATGGGCGTCAGGCACTGGATTATCTGAAGGCGATGGTTGAAGAAGGCAAAAATCCTGCAGAGGAGTTTTTGATGCTGATTTCCGACATCGAAATGCCGGAAATGGATGGTTATACGTTGACCGCTGAGATCCGCGCCGATCCGCGCATGCAAAAGCTGCACATCATCCTGCATACTTCGTTATCTGGCGTGTTCAACCAGGCCATGGTGAAGAAGGTGGGCGCGGATGATTTTCTCGCCAAGTTTCGCCCGGATGACCTGGCGGCACGGGTAGCTGACCGCATCAATATCGCGGCAGGGGACTGAGGGCCTGGCCCTCAGTGAATCATATGTTTGTCGAGGCCTCGCGAGTGTCTACAGGTAATTTGGATTTCGAGCAGTTCCGGACTTTCCTGGAAAAAGCCTGCGGCATCCTGCTTGGCACCAACAAGCAGTATCTGGTTTCCAGTCGGCTCAACAAGTTGATGGAGCAGAACAGCATCAAGACTCTGGGTGAGCTGGTGCAGCGCATGCAGAGTCAGCCACGCAGCGGTTTGCGCGAGCAGGTGGTCGATGCCATGACCACCAACGAAACCCTGTGGTTTCGCGACACCTATCCGTTCGAGGTGCTGAAAAACCGCGTGCTGCCGGAGATGATCAAGGCCAGCCCGGGTCAGCGTCTGCGCATCTGGTCGGCCGCTTGCTCCTCCGGGCAGGAACCCTACTCGCTGTCGATGACCATCGATGAGTTCGAGAAGACCAATATCGGTCAGCTCAAGGGCGGTTTGCAGATTGTTGCCACCGACCTCTCGCCGACCATGCTGATCAATTGCAAATCCGGTGAGTACGACAGTCTGGCGATGGGCCGCGGGCTTTCCCAGGAGCGTCTGCAGCGCTATTTCGACCCCAAGGGGCCGGGGCGCTGGGTGGTCAAGCCGGCGATTCGTAGCCGCATTGAGTTCCGCCCGCTAAACCTGCTGGACAGTTATGCCAGCCTGGGCAAGTTCGATGTGGTGTTCTGCCGTAACGTGCTGATCTACTTCTCGGCTGAAGTGAAGAAGGACATCCTCACGCGCATTCATGCGATGTTGAAGCCGGGCGGCTATTTGTTCCTCGGCGCTTCTGAAGCGCTCAATGGCCTGCCTAACCACTACCAGATGGTGCAGTGCAGCCCAGGGATCATCTACAAGGCGAAGTAATAGTCGCAGGGTTGAAAAAAACGGGAGGCCACTGGCCTCCCGTTTTTATTGCGGGCAGTTTTTATTTCGACCCTACAAGGTTCTGGCCTGAACCGCAGGCGTAGGCGGCAGACATTGGCTGTGGGTATCCGGCTCAAGGTAGGGCAGCAGAATCGGCGCCATGCCTTTGAGTACCTGCACCGGCAGCGCTGAGGTGAAACGGAAGCTTTCAGCGGCGCGGCCAGGGACGAAAGCGGTAAGGGTGCCGTAGTGGCGTGGGCCGAGGTAGAAGACAAAGGTTGCGGTGCGGTTCATCGCCCGCGAGCTGAGTACCCGGCCACCGGCACCGACGGTTTCGATGCGGTTATCGCCGGTGCCGGTTTTGCCGCCGACCTTGAGCGGTTGGCCGTCAGCCTGGGTAAAGCTGCCCAGCAAGCGCCGCGCGGTGCCGGCCTCAACCACATCGGCGAGGGCACTGCGCAGCGCCGCTGCTACTTCCGAGGCCATCACCCGCTTGCCCTCGGTATGTTCACGTACCACCAGGGTGTCGTAGGGCGTATCAGCGGCAAAATGCAGACTGTCGATGCGTGCGGTGGGTTGCCGAATGCCATCGTTCTGGATAATCCCGACCAGCTCGGCCAGCGCCGCCGGGCGATCACCGGAGCTGCCAATGGCGGTGGCCAGCGACGGCACCAGATGGGCGAAGGGATAGCCGAGGTTTTGCCAGCGCCGATGAATATCGAGGAAGGCTTCCACCTCCAGCATGATGCGGATGCGGCTGTCGCGGGCGCTCTTGTGCCGGCTGCGGAACAGCCAGCCGTAGACTTCCTGACGTTCGTCCTGGCTGGCGGCCACCGCATTGCTGAAGGTGGCTTGTGGTTGTTCGATCAGGTAGCCCAACAGCCACAGCTCAAGCGGATGGACGCGGGCGATATAGCCCTGATCCGGCAGGTTGTAGGCGCCGGGACCGTAGTTTTTATACAGCTCGCTGATGCGTTTATCGCTGAGTTTTTCCTGGGGCAGGTATTTGCGCAGGAAGGCGGCGAAGCTGGCTTCATCGCTATGTGGCATCAGGTAGCGGTGCACGGCGGCGAGGCGCACCGAGGTGTGGCGCAAACCGTTGAGGAAGGTGTCCAGGCGCTGTTGTTCGGGCTGGCCCTGGTATTTGCGCCAGAAACGCAGCAGAAAGGTGGTGCCTTCGCGGTCGGCGAAGTCTTGCAGATAGGCTTGGCGGCGCGGGTCCTTGTCGTCCTTGAGCAGCTCGGCGCTGTTGTTTGGGCCCTGATAAGTGCTGTAGCGCACCAGGTCGCGCATCAGGCGGATAAACGGCAGATTCAGCGACTCGCGCAGGGCTTCACGCATGCTGGCAATGCGCTGGTTATCTTCCCGGCGGAAGTTGTTGAAGGTGTGAATGCCGCCGCCAGTGAAGAAACGCTCGCTCGGGCTGGCGGAATATTTGCGCTCCAGCGCGGCATCCAGCATGGCCGACAGGCTGGCGTTGGGGGTGCTCTGCAGGTAACCGATGGCCCAGCGGGTGAGGTTGTCCTCGGCGCTGACTGCGCGCAATTCGCTGGGGCTCTGCCCCGCGTGGCGCTGGTGCAGTTCGGCGATGATTTCCAGATAGGTGGCCAGCACCCTGAGTTTGGCGGTGGAGCCCAGTTCCAGCTTGCTGCCTTCGTTGATATCGAACGGCTGGTCGGTGCTGTCGGTTTGTACCCGCACCACGCTGCCGTTACTGGTGCGTTCGAACAGGGTGAAGCTGTAGCGCACGTCGGCGGTCTTTTCCGGCGACAGCAGGCGCTCGCCAAACAGACCAATCTGCCCGGCAAATTCCGGGTCGGCTAGTTGCTGCAGATAGTGGCTGGCGGCTTGCTGCAGCTCGTTGTTCAGCGTGCTGGTGGCGCTCAGGTCGAGGCGGTCGAGGTCATACAGCGGCATATTGAGCATGGCTGACAGCCGCGCTCGCGAGACGCTGATGCCCTTGTTGCTGTCCACCGGCTGCAAATTGGGCTCCAGGGCCCAGTCGCGGTAGCTGAGTTGTTGGTTTAGCGCCGCATCACGCAGCGCCGCGTCAATCAGGCCGCCGCCAGCCAGCAGGCGGATATGGCTATCGGTCAGTTCGGCCAGGTCATTGCGACCCTGGGCCAGGTAATAGGACGGGCGCCGCTGGGCAATCATCAGGGCCAGTACCTGACGCAGCGCCAGGCCGCGCTCGGCCAGGCTGGCATCTGGCGAGCGCGCCGGGTCGAGCAGCAGATTGACCCGGGCGAAGTCCGCGCCGAACCAGATGCGCAGACCATCGGCCAGGCCATGCACCTCGCCATGCCCGGGGGCGGCGGAGAGCGGCACGCTGTTGAGGTAGTCGCGCACGATATTTTCCCGCGCGGCCAGTGTCTGCGGGCCGCTCTGGTAGGCGCGCACACTGGCGGAGAGCATCTGCCGCAGTTTCTCCGTACCCGATAACGTCAGGCCGTCCGGGGAGTGGCGGTATTTCTCCAGCTGGGTGGCCAGGGTGCTGCCGCCTGCAGACTGGTCTTGCATATCCAGCAGCTTGCCGACCTGGGAGATGGCCGCCATGACGAAGCGTGGCCAGTCCACTGCCGGGTTGGCCAGGGGGTGTTCAGGATCAAGCAACTTGCGGTTTTCGATAAACAGCAGGCTGCCGGCCACCAGCGGCGGAATGGTGTTGAAGCTTGGGTAGCGCTGTTGTGGGTAGCGGAACTCATAGAAGGGCGTACCGCTGCAGTCACTGATGCGCAGGCCGCTCTGGATCTTCTCCGGGTAAGGTACAAACAGGCCGCGCTGGGCGTAGTCGAGCAGGGCGGGGGAGAACTGCGCCTGTTGCTGCACGGTAAAGCCACGTTGATCGAGGCGTTCCAGCATCAAGGGCAGGTAGGTGTAGCCCTGGCGTTTATCGAAGGGGCCTTCTTTGGGGTAGATGATCGACGGGCTGGGGCCTGGCTTGACCCGGTAACTGAGGGTTTGCGCGTAGCGGCTGAGTTCCTGGGCCTGAAAGCGCGAGGTGCGTGCTTCCTCGACAAGCCAAAAGCCGGCGGCGATGCCCAGCAGTAGCACAAGCAGCCAGAAGGTGACCTTCAATTTACTGGTGCGCTTGCGGGGGCTGGGTTGTTCGCCGGCCGGCAGGGTGGTTATGTCGAGTTGCCAAGGTGCGCCCATATTCATTTAGCCTGATGTACTCATCCATAGGTTTGACAGGTTGCTGAATAACATCAGCGGGCTTGAACACTGAGTTCCTCTCAGCTGGCCACTGTCTGCAGTTTAGCCGCTGGTACATGGGGCAGGCAGGGATGGGCTTGGCAGACAGAGGATTTTTTGCTGATTTTTACGCGCTGGCGCGCTGATTAAGTGATCAGCGGCAACACAGATATGCGCTAACTGGCGCAGGATTGCCCCTGGCACTGCGTGTGTAGGCAGATTGCTAGAATTGAGCCGTGACGGAACAGGCGACGAGTGAGCTATGCAACGCGACCATCGGGAGCAACTCAACCTCAGCTGGCAGGCTAATGCCGATGCCTGGACGGCGGCAGTGCGCGAGCAGCGCATTGAAAGCCGCCGGCTGGTGACTGATGCCGCCATCGTTCAGGCGATTCTCGCCCTGGCGCCCACGCGTGTACTGGATCTGGGCTGCGGTGAGGGCTGGTTGTGCCGCGGGCTGGTCGAGCATGGCATCGAGGCGGTCGGTGTGGATGCCTCCGCGCCGCTGATTGCTGTGGCGCAACAGGCGGCCGGTGGCGCATCGCAGTACCGCGTGTGCGGTTATGCCGAATTGGAAGCGCAGGCCGCGCAGCTGGGGCGTTTCGATACGCTGGTGGGGAATTTCGCTCTGCTGGAAGAGCCCCTGGCGCCAACCTTGAATGCCCTGCATGGCCTGCTGGCAGCAGATGGCCGGCTGCTGATTCAGACTCTGCACCCCTGGCGCGCCTGCAATGATGTGGGTTATCGCGACGGTTGGCGGGTGGAAACCTTTGCTGGCTTCGGCGAAGGCTTTGCTCAGCCGATGCCCTGGTTTTTCCGCACGCTGGAGTCCTGGTTGGGCCTGTTCAGCGAAACCGGCTGGCGCCTGCAGTGGCTGCAGGAACCGTTGCACCCGGAGAGCGAGCAGCCGGTGTCGCTGTTGATGCTGCTGAGTTCCGAGCGCAACTGATCCGGCCTGATAAAGCCTTCAGTCGACGATAAACAGCCGCGCCCCGCTGGTGGTGGACGAGCGATGGGCCTCGGCCTGATCGGCGACCTGATAGCTCATGCCGGCCGTCATCACAAAGCGTCGACCATCTTCCAGCTCGGTGTGCAGCTCGCCTTCCAGGCACAGCAGGATGTGGCCCTTCTGGCACCAGTGATCGGCCAGGTAGCCGGCGCTGTACTCGACCATGCGCACGCGGATACTGCCAAACACCTGGGTGCGCCAGTAGGCCATGCCGGTTTCGCCGGCATGTTCGCTGCGCTCGACCTGGCTCCAGTCGGTGACGCCGAAGGGGATGTCGCTGATGTTCATGCTGTGAGTCCTTTAGTCAAACAACTCAGCTGCGGCGCTGACGGTCTTCGGCATAGCGGCGCAGTACCCACTGGCCTGCCGGATGGGCGTGCAGTTCATCGAGAAAGGCCTGGGTTTTTGCATCATGACCGGCGATGTTTTCCCACGGCGTGCCGGCGGGGGTGAACAACGGGGCGAACAGCGCGGCGGCGCTGATGTCGGCCAGGGTCAGTTGTTCGCCGACCAGGTAGCGTGACGGGTCGCCGTGGATGCGCGACTCGATCAGTGCCAGGCCTTCAAGCAGTTCAGCCTGGGATTTCGCCACACGCGGCGGGGTCACGCCATACAGGCGCTGCACACCGTTGATCAGCACCGGCTTCATCAGGTCGCGCAGGCCCAGCAGCGGGCGATAGACCTTGAGCATGGCGTGCATCACCGAGTCCCACTGCTTGATCTGGCCATACAGCCAACGGCGTACGTGCACGCCCAGGCGGTCGAACTGCTCTTCCAGCTCCAGGACCTCGGCGCGTTGTGCGGCGTCGGTCGGCAGCAGTGGGCGTTCCGGGTAATGCTGTTCCAGATAGAGGGCGATCTGCGTCGAGTCGCCGATTACCTGCTCGCCATCCTTGAGGATCGGCAGGGTGACGATGTCCGCCAGGCGCTTGCTCTTTAACCGGTGCAGGCCGGGAAAGAGGTTGTCGACCTGAAAGTCGAGGCCCTTGTGGTCCAGGTGCCAGCGGGTTTTTTCGCAGTAGTGGGAAATCGGAAACTGGTAAAGCGTGCGCATGGTCGGCCCTCGGCAATGATGCGCCGAGTGTACGGGCTGGCGGCCCGACTACCCAGTCGCAATCGGCAGTCCAGGCTTTCGTTGGGGGAGGGCGTGCGCCCAGGCCATTGCTGACCTGGGCGAACGGCTTATGGCGTGCGTTGCAGCTCGACCTTTCCGGTGGCACTGGCCAGCAGATGTTCCGGCAGGTCGAGCAGGTCGTCGTCGAAGGTTTCCAGCGGCGGCGGGCGACGTTCAAAGCGCGAGCCGAGTACCAGCAGGCAAGGCGTCAGCAGCAGGGTCAGCACGGTGGCGAAGCTCAGGCCGCCGGCAATCGCGCTGGACAGCTGGGTCCACCACTGGGTCGACGGTGCGCCAATGCCCAGGCTCGGGGTGAGCAGGTCGACGTTGACCCCGATCACCATCGGCACCAGGCCGAGCACCGTGGTCACGGCGGTGAGCAGCACCGGGCGCAGGCGCAGGCTACCGGTTTCCAGCGCCGCTTCACGCGGCTCCAGGCCCTGGCGGCGCAGCTGGTTGTAGGTGTCGATAAGGATGATGTTGTTGTTCACCACGATGCCCGCCAGGGCAATCAGGCCCATGCCGACCATGACGATGCCGAACGACTGGCCGTTAACCAGCAACCCCATCAGCACCCCGGCGGTGGACAGCACGATGGCCGAGAGCACCAGCAGCGACTGATAGATGCTGTTGAACTGGGTCACCAGGATGATAAACATCAGGAAAATCGCCACCGCAAAGGCCGTGCCGAGGAAGGTCGCCGCTTCACGCTGGTCGGCATCTTCACCGGCGAACTTCACCTGCACATCACTGGACACCTCGCCCATGGCCTCACGCAGGGCTTGCAGGCGTTCGTCCAGGCGCGCGCCTTCGGCGATGTCGGCCTGCAGGGTGATGGTGCGGTTGCCGTCGACCCGGCGCAGGGTGCCGACCTTGGGCGCCTGTTGCAGAGAGACGAAGTTGCTCAGCGGAATCTGCCCGGCCGGGGTGTTCAGGGTCAGCCGGCCGAGCTGGTCGAGGGAGCGCCAGTTGGCTGGCAGGCGCACGCGGATATCCACTTCATCGGTGGCGTCTTCCGGGCGGTAGGTGGCCAGTTTCAGGCCGTTGGTGACCATCTGCACGGCATTGCCCACGCTCAGCACGTCCGCACCGAAACGCGCAGCCGACTCGCGGTCGACCTTGACCCGCCATTCGATGCCCGGCAGAGCGCGGTCATCCTCGATGTCCTTGAAGCCGCCCAGGCGCTGCATATTGGCGCGTACCTGTTCGACCCACTGATCGGCCTTGGCCGGGTCCAGCGAGCTGACCTGCAGTTTCACCGGTTTGCCGCTGCTCGGGCCTTCCTCCTGCTTGCGGAACTCCAGAACGATGCCGGGGATATCCGCCGTGCGTGTGCTCATGTCGGCGAGAATCTTGCCGGCCGAACGCCGCTCGTGCCATTCGACGAACTGGAACTGCAGGGTGCCGATCACGTCCGCACCGAGCTGGCCGTCCGGCTGCGCCAGGGAGCGGGCATACAGCGCCTTGACCTCGCTCATGCCGAGCAGGCGTTTTTCCACCTGCTGCAGCAGAGCGTCCTTTTCCTGCACCGACAAATCGCCACGGGCGCGCAGCCAGATCTGCGCGTTCTCCGGTTCGACTTCGGGGAAGAATTCCACGCCATGGTTAAAGCGGCCATAGGCGGTGTAGATCAGCGCGATCAGCGCGAGCATGCCCAGCAGCGTCAGCCCGGGGCGCTTCAACAAGGTGCCGAGTAGGCGGCGATAACCTACGGCGCCACGGCCTGGTTGGGTGGCTTGCGGCAACGGTTGGCCACCGGTGACGGCGCCGAGTACTGGCAGAAACACCAGGGCCATGGCCAGCGAGGCCAGCAGGCAGACGATCACCGTGGCCGGCAGGTATTTCATAAACTGGCCGACCACCCCTGGCCAGAACAGCAACGGCAGAAATACCACCAGGGTGGTAGCGGTGGAGGCGATCACCGGCCAGGCCATGCGCGTGGCGGCATTGGCCCAGGCCTGGCGCGGGGTCTGCCCTTGGTGCAGATAACGGTCGGCCAGCTCAGACACCACGATGGCGCCGTCCACCAGCATGCCGGCCACCAGAATCAGGCTGAACAGCACGACGATATTCAGGGTGAAACCGAGCATCCAAATCAGCAGGATGCCGGTGAGAAAGGCCCCCGGAATGGTCAGCCCGACTAATAGCGCCGAGCGCATGCCCATGCTCGCCACCACCAGAATCAGCACCAGCACGATGGCGGTCATCACGTTGTTGAGCAGGTCGCTGAGCATGCTCTGCACCTGCTGCGACTGATCCATGATGTAGCTGACCTTGAGGCCTTCGGGCAGCAGCGGCTGGGCTTTGACCATCAGCGCTTTGACCTGCTCGATGGTGTCGATGATGTTGGCGCCGCTGCGCTTGGACACTTCCAGCACTACCGCCGGCTGGCCATTGATCCGCGCGTAACCGGTCGGGTCCTTGAAGGTGCGGTGAATGGTGGCGACATCGCCGAAGGTCACCACACTGTTGCCCACCACCTTGATCGGCATGGACAACACGTCTTCGAGGTTTTCGATCACCCCGGGCACTTTCATGCTCATGCGCCCGGCGCCAGTATCCAGGCTGCCGGCGGCAACTAGGCGGTTGTTGCGGCTGACCAGGTTGAACAGTTCGTTGTAATCGATGCCGTAGCTGTCGAGCACCTGTGGGTCGACAACGATTTCCAGCAGGTCTTCGCGGTCGCCACCGATTTCCACCGAGAGCACTTCGGCGATGCCTTCGACGTTCTCTTTCAGGCGGCGAGCGATGTACACCAGCTCGGTTTCGGCAATCGGCCCGGACAGGCCAATCGACAGCACCGGAAACAGCGCCACGTTGACTTCATTGACCGTGGGTTCCTCGGCCTCTTCCGGCAGCTTGCTGCGCGCGGTATCGACCTTCTCGCGTACATCGGCAAGGGCCAGCTTGGCATTGAAGCCGGCATCGAACTCCAGGGTCACCGAGGCATGGCCTTCGCTGGCCATGGAGCGCATTTCCTTGACCCCTTCGAGGCTGCGCAGCTCCTGCTCCAGGGGGCGAACCAGCAGGCGTTCGGCGTCTTCCGGGCTGATGCCTTCGAGGGTTACCGAGACATAGATGATCGGGATGCTGACATCCGGGTTGGCTTCCTTGGGGATGGCGAAATACGCCGTCAGCCCGCCAAGCATAAGAAACAGCAGCAACAACAGGCTGGTGCGGCTGCGATCCAGCGCCGCAGCGATCAGGCCGTGCATATCAGCTACCCCCTTTGGCCAGCTGGCTGATCACCTGCTGGCCCGGCTCGACAAAGCCCTGGCCGAGGGTGATCAAGGCGACCTTGTTTGGCAGGCCGCTGACCCAGGCGCCCTGGTTGTCGACGCTGATCAGCTGCACGGGCGTGAACTGCACTTGTTGCTGCTCGTTGACCCACTTGACGCCATGCCGCCCGGCTTTATCCAGGCTGAGCAGGGCAGGCGACAGGCGATGAGCCAAGGCTTCACCGGTCTGTACATGCAGGGTTGCGCTGGCACCCGCTAGGCGCAGGGCCTGCGGGTTATCGACCTTGACCTCGATGCGGAAGCTGCGCGAGCCCGGATCGGCGGCGGCGGCGATAAAGTGCAGCTCGCCCTGTAATTCGCGGCCGTCGAGCAGTTCGACCTTAACTGGCTGGCCCAGCTTGAGTTGGGTGACTTCCTGCTGGGCAATCTGTGCACTGACCTTGAGCTGGCTGATGTCCACCAGGGTCAGCAGGCTTTGCCCGGGCTGGACGAAATCGCCCAGCTCGACCATGCGCTCGTCATACACCCCGGCAAACGGTGCACTGATCTGCGTGTTGCCCAGCTGAATGCGCGCCAGGTCGAGTTCGGCGCGGGCCTTGGCCAGTTCGCTCTGCAGACGGATCAGTTCGTTGGTGGAAACCAGGTTGCGCTCGCGCAAGCGTTCGGCGGCGCTGGCATCGGCAGCGCGCTGGCGTACATCGGCCTCACCCTTGGCCACCTGGGCCGGGCGGTTGTCAGTGGACAGGCTGAGCAGTAGCTGACCTTGTTTGACCGGGTTGCCTTTGTCCTGATCCAGGCGCGTCACCGTGCCGCTGATCTGCGAGCGCAGCTCGACCCGGCGCCAGGCTTCGATCTGCCCCTGCACCACGTGCTGGCGCTGCATCGGGCTGGCTTCCAGCCACTGCACTTCAACCTTGGTCAGGCCCTGTTTCTCTGTCGGCGCATCGGCCGTGGCGGTTTCCTGCGCCTTGAAACTCGAACCGCTGATCAGCCAGAGCACGAGCAGCAGACTGATGGCGATGGCGATCAACCAGGGGCGTTTGGACAACTGACTGAACATGGTGGCTACTCGTGGCAATGGGGTTGAGCAAGCAGTTCGGCGGCCTGGGTACGCAGGCCGGCAATGATGAAATCGGTGACGCGGGCGAAATACTCATCCAGGGCAATTGGCTCGGCCCAGTGGGCAAAGCCACCAGAGGCGATACGTGCCATCACCCCGTTGACGCAGGCTTCGACGCCCCACAGCAGGTTTTGGCAGTCGGCCTGGCTCAGCGCCTGGTTGTTCAGGGCTACGCCGAGCATGTCGCTGAAGAACAGTTGGAATTCGTGCTCCATATCGAGGAACTGCTGACGGTATGGGGTTTCCAGGCGCTCCTGAAACTCTGGACGGTCACAGTGCAAACACAGCTGCGCCTGGATCGGGTTGGCCAGCATCTGCTCAAAGGCGCGGTGGATCACCCGGCGCATGGCGTCCTGCGCAGGGCTGGCGGCATGCAGCTGGCGCAGTTCCAGCAGGTTGGCGCGGCTCAGATCAAGCACTAGGCGCGCATACAGCGCTTCCTTGCTGGGGAAGTGCTTGTACACCGTGCCTTTGCCGATACCGGCGGCAATCGCCACTTCGGCAATAGTCACGCGATCCCAGGGCTGCTCGGCAAACAGCTGGCGGGCCGCGTCTAGGAGGGCGTTCTCACGTTGTTCGAAGAGTTGGTCTTGGTAGCGCATGGGTATTTATCGGAAGTTGTGACCGGCGGTCATGCTATGACTGTTGGTCACGCTGGAGCAAGCCGGCAGTTGTAACAGGCTTTGCCGTGGCTTGGTGCGAAAGGGCGATCAGGGGGCGGCGGGGGCGTTGAACTGCTGCCAGATTTGCGCGTAACGGCCGCTGTCCTTGAGTTCCCGCAGGCCCTGATCGAACAGTTGCTGCAGGCGTTCACTCTCGGGCAACTGGCGGGAGAAGATCAGGTGGTAGTCCCAGGTTTCATAGGCTGGCGTGGTGGTCAGGCGGGCGCGCTCCTTGGCGCTGAGCTGGTTGAGCACATAGCTGCCTGAGCCTTTGACGATATCCACTGCATCGATGCGCCCGGCGGCCAGCTTGCGCAGGTTGATCAGTTCATCACCGCTGGCTTCGTACTGCACCCAGCCGCGCTGCTCGGCTTGTTCCAGCACGGGCATCTTCGCCGAACCGAGCGGAATGCCGATGCGCAGGCCGTTGAGCTGCTCGGCCCCGGTCAGGCTACCGTCCCAGTTGATGGGCTTGTCGCGGCGGTAGAACAGCACCACCTCATCGCTGTACACCACAGCAGAGAACAGGCAATCGGCCTCGCGTTCCGGCGTGCGGCCCCAGATGGCCGAGGCCTGCCAGCGCCCTTGCTTGACCTCCGTGTAGGCGCGCTTCCAGGGGAAGAAGCCGTATTCCACGCTGACGCCCTGGGTGGCGAACGCTTCGTTGAGCAGCTGCGGCACCACGCCATAGTGCGGCAGCGCCTCACCGATAAAGGGTGGCCATTCGCCGATGGCGATGCGGATCTGTTCCTGACTCTGTGCGGGCTGGCAGAAGCCGACACAAACCAGCAGGGCGGTGAGCAAACGGCGCATGCAGTGCTCGATATTCAGGCGGCGGGTTATCCAAGCTTAGCCGCGTGCCACGCTGACGCCTTCCAGATTGGCGAAGGAGGTGTCCTTGGCGGTCAGCAGGAAGTCGCGCATAAACGGCGCATCCAGCATATCGGTGCGGATGCCGGCATACAGGGTGGCGAACAGCCCCTTGTCGCCCAGGCGTTTGGCGGTCACGTAGCCGCGCGAGCTGTATTCGTGCAGCGCCCAGTTGGGCAGGCCGCACACACCACGGCCGCTGGCCACCAGCTGCATCATCATCACCGTCAGCTCGGAGGTGCGTACCTGGGCCGGCTCGACATCCGCCGGTTCGAGAAAGCGGGTGAAGATATCCAGGCGATCACGCTCCACCGGGTAGGTGATCAGGGTTTCCGTGGCCAGGTCCTGCGGCTTGATGCACGGTTTGCTGGCCAGCGGATGCTGGTTGGCCACGGCGAGCATGGCTTCGTAGGTAAACAGTGGCACATAGGTAATACCGGCCAGCTCCAATGGGTCGCTGGTCACTACCAGATCCAGATCACCGCGCGCCAGCGCCGGCAGCGGGGCGAAGGAGAAGCCCGAGGCCAGGTCCAGCTCCACTTCCGGCCAGGCATCGCGGAACTGGTCGATGGTCGGCATCAACCACTGAAAGCAGCTGTGGCACTCGATGGCCATATGCAGGCGTCCGGCGGTGCCGCCGGCCAGGCGCGCCAGGTCGCGTTCTGCACCGCGCAGCAGCGGCAATACCGTGTCGGACAGCTGCAGCAGGCGCAGGCCGGCGCTGGTAAAGCGCACCGGCTTGGTCTTGCGCACGAATAGCGGCATGCCCAGGCGCTCTTCCAGCTCCTTGAACTGATGCGACAGCGCCGATTGGGTCAGGTGCAGGCGCTCGGCGGCGTCCACCAGGCTTTCACTTTCGCGCAGGGCGTGCAGGGTTTTCAGGTGGCGCAATTCGAGCATGGTGGGCCTCGGCGGGAGGGTAGGGTGGATGACGCGGTTTTCATCCACCATTGGCAAACACAGGCGGTGGTGGATGGATAAAGCGCCATCCACCCTACATGAATAAAACTATAGATCAAGGCGAATAGATTGAGTTTGTCTCACTTAGGCGGGGTGCCGAGAATAGCCAGCATCTTATTGATCTGCTGGAGCGTTCTGACATGGCCCTGTCCCATTCCCTTGGTTTTCCGCGTATCGGTCGCGACCGTGAACTGAAAAAAGCCCTGGAGGCCTACTGGAAAGGCGAGCTGGATCAAGCCGGCCTGCAAGCGGTGGGCCGCGAGCTGCGCGCCGCCCACTGGCAGCTACAGAAGGACGCCGGCATTGATCTGCTACCCGTCGGTGACTTCGCCTGGTACGACCAGGTGCTGACGCACTCGCTGAGCTTCGGCGTGATCCCCGAGCGCTTTCGCCCGGCAGATGGCAAATCGACCCTGGATACCCTGTTTGGCATGGCGCGCGGTGTCAGTAATAGCTGCTGCGGCGGTGCCCATGCCCAGGAGATGACCAAGTGGTTTGATACCAACTACCACTACCTGGTCCCCGAATTTACCGCCGATCAGCAGTTCCAGCTGAGCTGGGAGCAGCTGTTCGAGGAAGTCGAAGAAGCCCACGCCCTGGGCCACCGGGTCAAACCGGTGCTGATTGGCCCGCTGACCTATCTGTGGCTGGGCAAAGCCAAGGGTAGCGATTTCGATAAGCTCGATTTGCTTGAGCGGCTGCTGCCGGTCTACGGCGAAATCCTCCAGCGCCTGGCCGCTCAGGGTGTGGAGTGGGTGCAGATTGATGAGCCGATTCTGGTGCTGGACCTGCCGCAAGCCTGGAAGAATGCTTTCGAACGTGCCTACAACCTGCTGCAGCGCGAGCCCGGCAAGAAGCTGATCGCCACCTATTTCGCCGGCCTGGAAGACAACCTCGGCCTAGCCGCCAGCCTGCCGGTGGATGGCCTGCATATCGACCTGGTGCGTGCGCCCGAGCAGTTCCCGACCATTCTCGACCGTTTGCCGGCCTACAAGGTGTTGTCGCTGGGTGTGGTCAATGGCCGCAACGTCTGGCGCACTGATCTGCAGCCGGTTCTGCAGATTCTGCAGCAGGCTCAAGAACGCTTGGGCGAGCGCCTGTGGGTAGCGCCAAGCTGCTCGCTGTTGCACAGCCCGGTCGACCTGAACCGCGAAGACCAGCTGGATGCCGAGCTGAAAAACTGGCTGGCCTTTGCTGTGCAGAAGTGTGAGGAGGTCGCACTGCTGACCACCGCCCTGAATGACCCGCAGAACGCCCAGGTGCAGGCCGCACTGGCGGCAAGCCAAGCCGTGCAGGCCAGCCGCGCGCAATCACCACGCATCCATAAACCGGCGGTGCAGGCGCGTCTGGCGGCCATTAGCGCTGCCGACAGCCAGCGCCAGTCGCCATTTGCCACGCGCATCGAGCAGCAGCGTGCGCGCCTGCAGTTGCCTGCGTTCCCGACCACGACCATCGGCTCGTTTCCGCAGACTGCGTCGATCCGTCTGGCGCGCCAGGCGTTCAAGGCCGGCAAACTGTCTGCGGCGGACTACACCGAGGCCATGCACAGCGAGATTCGCCACGCCGTCGAGGTGCAGGAAAACCTCGGCCTGGATGTGCTGGTGCACGGTGAGGCCGAGCGCAACGATATGGTTGAGTATTTCGCCGAGCAGCTCGATGGCTATGCCTTTACCCGTTTCGGTTGGGTGCAGAGCTACGGCTCGCGTTGCGTCAAGCCGGCGCTGATCTATGGCGACCTGAGCCGGCCGAAAGCCATGACCGTGGCCTGGATCGGTTATGCGCAAACCCTCACCAAGAAGGTGATGAAGGGCATGCTGACCGGCCCGGTGACCATGCTGATGTGGTCTTTCCCGCGTGACGATATTTCCCGCGAGCAGCAGGCGCGGCAGTTGGCCCTGGCAATTCGTGACGAGGTGGTGGACCTGGAAACGGCCGGCATCAAGATCATCCAGATCGACGAAGCCGCCTTCCGTGAAGGTTTGCCGCTGCGTCAGGCGCAGTGGCAGGGCTACCTCAATTGGGCCACTGAGGCGTTCCGCCTGTGCGCCTCGGGTGTGCGCGACGAGACGCAGATCCACACCCATATGTGCTACAGCGAGTTCAACGATGTGATCGAGTCCATCGCCGCCATGGATGCCGACGTGATCACCATCGAGACCTCACGCTCGGACATGGAGCTGCTGGAAGCCTTCGAGCGCTTCGACTACCCCAACGATATTGGCCCCGGCGTCTATGACATCCACTCGCCACGGGTGCCGGACAGCAGCGAGATGGTCAAATTGCTGCGCAAGGCCGCCCAGCGTATTCCCGCCGAACGCCTGTGGGTCAACCCGGACTGCGGCCTGAAAACCCGCGCCTGGCCCGAGACTGAGGCGGCGTTGATCAATATGGTGTCTGCCGCACGGCAGTTGCGCACCGAGCTGGCCTGATAGCGTTCTGTCGCGGCTAAAGCCCCTCCCTCGGTTCTGATCAGCTGTGGCAGGGGCTTTGGTTGGCGCTTCTTGTCGTGATAGGGAGACCGCTCGTCTCCCTTCATCAAACTGTCACGCTTGTGTGGCAGCGCGCTCGTACAAACATCACCACACTCGCGTCTTAATGGGGTGCTGCGTTCTGCTGTCCCGGGTCTGGGTGATGTTATGCGTGGGTTGATTCTTCTCGCTGCACTGTTGTGCGGCCTGCCGGTTTTTGCGGCGCAGCGTTGTGATATTCAGGTGCCGACGCATACGGCGGATGTGGGTGAGGTACGTCTGGCGTACCAGAGCATTGGCCGCGACAGCGATCCGGCCCTGCTGCTGGTGATGGGCTTGGGCGGACAGCTGATCCACTGGCCGGATGAAGTGGTGGCGCGCCTGTGTCAGCAGGGCTTTCGGGTAATTCGTTTCGATAACCGCGATGTCGGCCTGAGCACTTGGGCCGGCACGGCGCCGGCAATCAATCTGACCTACGAAGCGCTGCGTTATCGGCTCGGCCTGTCGGTGGCTGCGCCCTATGGCCTGCGTGATATGGCGCAGGACGCCCTGGGCCTGCTGGATGCCCTGGCGGTGGATCAGGTGCATGTGCTGGGCGCGAGCATGGGCGGGATGATTGCCCAGCATATGGCCGACCTTGCACCTGAGCGGGTGCAGAGCCTGACCTTGATCATGACCAGCTCCGGTGCTCAGGGTCTGCCGGCGCCAAGCAGCGCGCTGCTGAGTCTGCTGGCCAAACGTGAAGCGCCCAACCGCGCGATAGCGCTAGAGCAGCAGGCCGACCTACTGGCGGCGCTGGGCAGCCCGACGGTCAGCGATGACCGGCAGTTACTGCTGCAACAGGCGCAGATTGCCTACGACCGGGCGTTCAACCCGGAAGGCGTGCAGCGGCAGTTGTTGGCGATTCTGGCGGAACCGAGCCGGGTCGAGTTGCTTAACCGTCTGCGCGTGCCAACCCTGGTGGTGCATGGCACGGCCGATCCGCTGCTGCCGGTGATGCACGGCGTACATGTGGCGGCGCATATCAAAAACAGCGAATTGAGACTGATCCCCGGTCTGGCCCATCGCTTTCAGGAAGCGTTCAAAGAACCCTTGCTGGCGGCGGTGTTGCCGCACCTACAGGCCCATCGGGGCGATGGGCAGTGGGCGCGATTATGATCGGCGATCATCCGCCGCAATGTATTTCCAATTGACTAGCGGTTCCGCCCTTACGGCGGCTCACTTTTGGCAAACGCCCGGATGGCCGGCCCCGCCAAAAGTAAGCAAAAGGTCTTGCCCCTTGCATCCGGCCCGACTTCGTCGGGTTCCCTCGCTCCATCATTGCTCCAGGGGCCGGCGTACAAGGGCCGTCCCTAGCCCTTTATCGCGGTGGCGCCCAGCCCTCTCGCCGCATCCATGCGGCTCGCTCCCTTACACAACGACTCCACTCGGCCTGCTGATGGGGCGATTGGTGTCGTCTGGATAATCACCTTCTGCAAGCAAATAGGTATTGCTGGGCTTAACGAGTGCCGAGGAAATCACGCTTACCGATGCTCACGCCGTTATGGCGCAGGATGGCGTAGGCGGTGGTGAGGTGGAAATAGAAGTTCGGCAGCACGTGATCAAGCAGGAAGGCTTGGCCCTGGAAGTGGGTTTCCTTGTCGCGGCGCTTGAGGGTTACGGTGCGTGCTTCGCTGCCGTCGATCTGCGCGGCGCTCAGGCCTTGCAGAAAGCTTAAGGTCTTGGCGATGCGCGCTTGCAGTTCGGCGAAGCTGGTTTCGTCGGCATGGCTCGGTGCTTCCACTTCAGCCAGCAGCGCAGCGCCGGCCTTGGCGCCGTCGCAGGCGATCTGCACCTGGCGGCTCAGGGGGAACATATCGGGTGCCAGGCGCGCATTGAGAAATACGCTCTGCTCGATCTTCTTCTCTTCGGCGTGGGCTGCGGCGATGCCGAGGATGGTCGACAGGTTGTTCAGCTGACGGGTGAAGACCGGGATGGATGCTTGGTACATGGACAGGGACATGGGTATCTCCAGAAGCGCCGAACCGGATTGCCCGGGCGCGATTGTGTAGAAGGGCAGTGCGCTGCCGCAGGCAGCGGCCTGAGGCAGCAAGCTTAGAACTTGTTTCGGATCTCGCGAGCTAGAGTCCTGCAAGGCAAAAACAGGCGAGAAAGCGGAGTGTACTTTTGTACATGAGCATTTCGAGCCTGTTTTTAACGCAGCAGGGCCGACGCGCAGCCGATCCGAAGTAGGTTCTTAGCCGATGGTGATCGGCGGCAACTTAGTCAGCTCAACGGTCTGTGCTTTGCGCGGGGCGAGGATTTCCGCTTCGCCATCGACCACCAGCTCATCGTTCTGGTTGAACACGCGGGTGGCCACGCGCACGCGGAATTTCGGCAGCTTTTCCAGAATTTCCAGGCGCACGGTCAGGGTGTCGCCGAGTTTTACCGGTGCGGTAAAGCGCATGCTCTGGCCGATATAGATGGTGCCCGGGCCAGGCAGCTCACAGGCCACGGCGGCGCTGATCAGTGCACCGCTGAACATGCCGTGAGCGATACGCTCCTTGAACATGGTGGTAGCGGCGTATTCAGCATCCAGGTGCACCGGGTTGTGGTCGCCGGAGACTTCGGCAAACAGCTGGATATCGCGTTCGCTGACGGTTTTGCTGTAGCTAGCGGTCTGGCCGACTTCAAGAACGTCGTAGGGCGTGTTGCTGCTCTGGGTCATGGATGGCTCTCTTGACTCTGTAGGTGGCGCTGGCGCGGTTGGCTAAGGGCCTGTTGCAACCAGTCGATGATGTAGGCGGTTACTTCGTCGCGGTTGCTCTCGTTGAGCAACTCGTGACGGGCGTCCGGATAAATTTTTATCTGCACATGGGGGTTGCCGGCGGCTTGCAGGGCACTGCCCAGGTCTTGCTGACGATGGCCGTCGCTGACCGGGTCACAGGCGCCGCCAATCACCAGCAGCGGCAGGCTGTTGTCGATCTGCGCGAGGTTGTGCAGTGGGGTGATCTGCTGCAGGCCGCCGAGCAGGTCGACCCACAGCTGGTTGCTGCAGCGGAAGCCGCACAGCGGGTCATTGATGTACTTGTCGACTTCCAGCGGGTCGCGGCTCAGCCAGTCGAAGGCGGTGCGGTTGGGCTTGAAGGCTTTGTTAAATGAGCCGAACGAGGCGAATTCGAGCAAGGCACTGCGCCCCTGCGGGCCTTGTCGCCAGCGCTCGAAGCGGGCCAGCAACTGGCCGACGCGGTACAACGCCACGGGCTGGTAGTTGGAGCCAGAAAGAATCGCGCCCTGCAGGCTGCAGCTGTGCTGCATCAGGTAGGCCTGAGCAATGTAGCTGCCCATGCTGTGGCCGAGCAGGAAAATCGGCGTTTGCGGATGGGTCTGGCGCATATGGTGGTTAAGGTTGGCCAGGTCATTGACCACCAGTTCCCAGCCCTTGCTGTCGGCATAGTGGCCGAGCAGGCCGTGTTCGGCGGTTTTGCCATGCCCGCGCTGGTCGTGCGCATACACCTCGAAACCTTGCGCCACCAGCGCTTCCGCCAGGCGTGCATAACGCCCGCTGTGTTCGGCCATGCCGTGCGCCACCATCAGCAACGCCTTGGGCGGCTGTTCGGCATACCAGCGGTTGACAAAGAGGGGCGCTGCATCGGTGCTGTTGAGCCAGAACGCTTGGTGGAGCATGGCGAATCCCTTAAGCCTGCAGAAGCTGCGCATTGTGCACCCCGCACGGCGCGGCGCAAAGTCCGCACGGGTTCAACGATTATGCTCGCGCAGTATCTGCATATATTCGCCGCTGCTGTGCAGGTCGCGCAGGCCCTGTTCAAACACGGCGCTCCAGTCAGGTTCGCCAGCCGTTGTCGGGACAAAGCCGACCAGCAGTGGGATGCGCTCGAGCACATTGCCGTGCCAGCTGAGCTTGCCGCGCAGCTGCTCATCGTTGGCGATCAGGTGGTTACCGACGATGCGTTCGAGCAGCACCATGTCGAAGCGTCGGGCATTGAGTTTGCGCAGGTTGCTGATGTCGTCCACGGCGTCTTCAAGCGTCAGCCCGGCGTCGAGAATATGCTGCGGGTATCCGTAACCGCGCACGATGCCCAGGGTTTTGCCGCGCAGTTCCTGCAGCTGGTTGAACTGCAGCGGATAGCCGTCGCGGATAAACAACCCAAGTTCGCTGTAGAACAGCGGGCGCGAGGGCTGCAGGCCTTCCTCATTGATCTCCTTGGGCCACAGCGCCAGCGCGCCCTGGTAGTTGCCGTTGCCCAACTCCACGCGCACCCGCGCCCAGGGCAAAAAGTCGATCTGTACCTGATAGCCGCGCACGGCAAAGGCGCGGCGCGTCAGGGCGACGATGCTGCCGCCATCCGCCAGGTGTTCGGAGCTGTAGGGCGGGTATTCCAGAGTGGCCATGCGCAGCTGTGGTTCGGCCTGCGCCGATTGCGCGAAGAGAAACAGCAATGTTGCAGCGAATAGAACGATAGGCATGGGAAGCCGTCAGCGCAGGGTGCAGATTGGTTATAGGCGGCGCGGCAGGATAGTTCCACACGGAGCGGCAAGATTCAGTGCGTCAATGACGCTGCCCGGCTATTTGCCTGTTTGGCGTTAGCTGTTAACTTCCAGCCAACTCCGCTAGAGGGTGCTTACAAAATACTGCGCTCGCCCATGCTGCGTTGAGCCCAGCCCGAGACACGGCGTCTCAAAATGCTCGTGTACAACTCGTACACTCGCTTTTTCGGCTGATCTCGCCTTGCCTGGCCATCGCTCTCTACTTTTGTAAGCACCCTCTTGCGCGGATTAGGATCATTTCAGGGCAAGAGGATAAAAATAATGCAGCCTGATTTCTGGAGCGACAAACGCCCGGCCGGCGTACCCAATGACATCGACCTGGGGACTTATAAGTCGGTGATTGAGGTGTTCGAGCGCTCGTGCAAGAAGTTCGCCGACCGGCCCGCCTTCAGCAACCTGGGCGTAACCCTGACCTATGCCGAGCTGGATCGGCTCTCGGCGGCCTTTGCCGCCTACCTGCAAAAGCACACTGACCTGCAGCCGGGCGAGCGCATCGCCGTGCAGATGCCCAACGTGCTGCAGTACCCGATTGCCGTGTTCGGCGCGATGCGCGCCGGGCTGATTGTGGTCAACACCAACCCGCTGTACACCGCCCGCGAGATGCGCCACCAGTTCAAGGATGCCGGCGTACGCGCGCTGGTGTACCTGAACATGTTCGGCAAGCTGGTGCAGGACGTGCTGCCGGATACCGAGATCGATTACCTGATCGAAGCCAAGATGGGTGACATGTTGCCGAGCCTGAAAGGCTGGCTGGTCAACACCGTGGTCAAGAAGGTCAAGAAGATGGTGCCTGACTACCACCTGCCGCAGGCGGTGGGCTTCAAGGATGCGCTCAAGCAGGGCCATGGCCACGCGCTGAAGCCGGTCAAGGTCGGTCAGGAAGACATCGCCGTGCTGCAATACACCGGCGGCACCACCGGCGTGGCCAAGGGCGCGATGCTCACCCACGGCAACCTGGTGGCCAATATGCTGCAGGTTGATGCCTGCCTGTCGCAGTTGGGCAACGATGGCACCCCGCTTATGAAGCAGGGCCAGGAAATCATGATCGCGCCGCTGCCGCTCTACCATATCTATGCCTTCACCGCGAACTGCATGTGCATGATGGTCAACGGTAACCACAACGTACTGATCACCAACCCGCGCGACATTCCAGGCTTCGTCAAGGAGCTGGGCAAGTGGCAGTTCTCCGCGCTGCTGGGCCTTAACACTCTGTTTGTCGCGCTGATGGATAATCCCGAGTTCCAGAAACTGGATTTCTCCAAACTCAAGGTCACCAACTCCGGTGGCACCGCGCTGGTCAAGGCCACGGCCGAGCGCTGGCAGGCGATGACTGGCTGCACCGTGGTCGAAGGCTATGGCCTGACCGAAACCAGCCCGGTGGCCAGCACCAATCCTTACGGCGACAAAGCGCGGCTGGGCACTGTGGGCATTCCTGTGCCTGGCACAGCGTTCAAGGTCATCGATGATGATGGCGTCGAGCAGCCGCTGGGTGAGCGCGGTGAGCTGTGCATCAAGGGTCCGCAGGTGATGAAGGGCTACTGGAACCGCGAAGAAGCCACCGCCGAGGTGCTGGACGCCGAGGGCTGGTTCAAGAGTGGTGACGTGGCGGTGATTGACCCGGATGGCTTTGTGCGCATCGTCGACCGCAAGAAGGACATGATCATCGTCTCCGGTTTCAACGTGTACCCCAACGAGATTGAAGACGTGGTTATGGCCCACCCGAAAGTCGCCAGCTGCGCGGCCATCGGTGTGCCGGACGAGAAGTCCGGGGAAGCGGTCAAGCTGTTCGTGGTGGCCCGCGACAGCAGCCTCAACGCCGAGGAGCTGAAGGCTTACTGCAAGGAAAACTTCACCGGCTACAAGGTACCCAAGCAGATCGTCTTCCGTGATTCGCTGCCGATGACCCCCGTCGGCAAGATTCTGCGTCGCGAGCTGCGCGATATCGCCTGATCGATTGAAGGCAGTGACTGTTTCAGCGCATACCGCAGCTTTAACTGCGGATGCGCTGAAATCCCTTCCGTTACTGCGCAACGCCTATAGCTCGCCGGTTTCAGCGAAATTATAGAAATGACCAAGTGTTGATGCTTGGTCACTTTTGTGACTGCTGCGGCGCTTATTGGTGCTAGTCGCTGTTTGGCAAAGCTGCTACTCTCGGGCGGCTTTTTTGTGATCCGCCATCCACGGCGACCAGCCTTTTTGGGCCGTCGCTGTGCGACGTCAAAAATTGCTCCCGGCAATTTTTTTGCCGTTTAAGTCGCAGAAAACACGCAAATCTACAATAAACAACCGTCTACGCGCGGTGAAGATCAAGCTGTTGCTGAGGAGTGGGCTTCCATGACCGAAAACTTTTGGAAGGATAAGTATCCCGTTGGGATTGCTGCCGAAATCAATCCTGACCAGTACCCGAACATCCAGGCGGTACTGAAAGAGTCCTGCCAACGCTTCGCCGACAAGCCAGCTTTCAGCAATATGGGTAAAACCATTACCTATGGTGAGCTGTACGAGTTGTCTGGCATCTTTGCCGCCTACCTACAGCAGAACACCGACCTGCAGCCCGGCGACCGTATCGCCGTACAACTGCCCAACGTGCTGCAGTACCCGGTTGTCGTCTTCGGTGCCCTGCGCGCCGGCCTGGTGGTGGTCAACACCAACCCGCTGTACACCGCGCGGGAAATGGAACACCAATTCAACGATTCCGGCGCCAAGGCCCTGGTCAGCCTGGCCAATATGGCCCATCTGGCTGAACAGGTACTGCCAAAAACCGGGATCAAGACGGTCATCATCACCGAAGTCGGTGACATGCTCTCGCCGCTCAAGCGCCTGCTGGTCAACAGCGTGGTCAAGCACGTGAAGAAGATGGTGCCGGCCTACAACCTGCCGCAAGCCGTCAAATTCACCACTGCCATGGCCAAAGGCCGTGGCCAGAGCGCCAAGGATGCTGCACCGAGCAATGGTGATATCGCCGTGCTGCAATACACCGGCGGCACCACCGGCGTGGCCAAGGGCGCGATGCTCACCCACCGCAACCTGATCGCCAACATGCTGCAGGTCAAGGCACTGATGGGCTCGGAAATGAGCGAAGGCAGCGAAGTGCTGATCGCGCCATTGCCGCTGTACCACATCTACGCCTTCACCTTCCATTGCATGGCCATGATGCTGATTGGCGGGCACAACGTGCTGATCACCAACCCGCGTGATCTGCCAGCCATGACCAAGGACCTGGCCAAGTACAAGTTCACCGGTTTTGTCGGCCTCAACACCCTGTTTGTTGCCCTGTGCAACAACGACGACTTCCGCAAGCTGGACTTCTCCACCCTGAAGGCCACCTTCTCTGGTGGGATGGCGCTGCAACTGGCGACCGCCGAGCGTTGGAAGCAGGTGACCGGTTGCTCGATCTGCGAAGGCTTCGGCATGACCGAAACCAGCCCGGTGGCCTCGGTCAACCCGTTCAGCAATATCCAGATCGGTACCATTGGCATCCCGGTGCCATCGACTGTGTGCAAGGTAATCGACGACGAAGGCGTTGAGCAGCCGCTGGGGTCGATTGGCGAGCTGTGCGTCAAAGGCCCGCAGGTGATGAAGGGCTACTGGCAGCGCCAGGAAGCCACCGACGAAATCCTCGACGCCGAAGGCTGGTTGAAGACCGGCGATATCGCGGTGATCCAGGAAGACGGTTACATGCGCATCGTCGACCGCAAGAAGGACATGATTCTGGTGTCCGGCTTCAACGTCTACCCGAACGAACTGGAAGACGTGCTCGCCACTCTGCCAGGTGTGCTGCAGTGCGCGGCCATCGGTGTGCCGGATGAAAAGTCGGGCGAAGCGATCAAAATCTTCGTGGTGGTCAAGCCGGGTGAAACCCTGACCAAAGAGCAGGTCATGGAACACATGCGCGCCAACGTCACCGGCTACAAGGTGCCAAAGGCTGTGGAATTTCGCGACGTGCTGCCAACCACCAACGTCGGCAAGATCCTGCGCCGCGAGCTGCGTGACGAAGAACTGAAGAAACTGGGCAAGAAGTAACCACCCGGTTAAACAGAACCCCGCCTAGGCGGGGTTTTGTTTTTTAGCGTTTTGGTATTTGGTCGCAGTAGGATCGCTGTTGGTTTAAGAACCTGTTTACGATCTTGCGAGCTAGAGGCCTACAAGGCGCTACGTAGTAACAGCCTCCGGCTGGTCAAAACGGCGAGGAAGCGGAGTTTACTGGTGTAAATGAGCACTACTCGCTTCGCTCACCCTTCGGGCCGCGCTAAAGCGCGTTAGCCGCAAGCGGCTTGCCGAGCCTGTTTTTAACGCAGTATGGCGCGACGCGCAGCAGATCGTAGGCAGGTTCTAGCCGGTGCGCCAGGTGATCTCTTCTACCCCATCGGCGCTGATGCGCATCCAGCGGTCGGCTTGCTCGTCGCTTTCTTCTTCCTGCCAGCCGCCCGGTGCGCAACGCACTTCAACATTCAGGGCGGCGAAGGCGGCCTGGGCGCAGGCCAGGTCGTCAGCCCAGGGTGTGGCGTCGCTTTCCAGGAACAGGCTGTTCCATTTGCCGACAGCCTTGGGCAGCCAGGTGACGGGCACTTCACCGGCCATACATTTGTAGGTCTGGCCTTTCTGCTGCCAGGGTGTGCAGCTGCCCAGTGCGCTGTTAAGCCACTCGCCGATGGCGGTGTGGTCGGCGTCTTTCAGGTAAATCTCGATATCCGGTTGGCGCATGGTCATAGTCTCTCGATCCAGTCGTAGCGGATGGCAACAGTCACGTCGCAGGGTTCGGCGATCACCGCCGCACGCTTCTCGGCGCTGGCGCGCCAGCCGTGCGGGGTCATGGCCAGCAGGTCGGCGCGGGCCTCGCTGCTTGGCAGGTGCAGATTAAAGGTCAGGGTTTCGCTGTGGGCTAGGCGCATGCCTGCGGGGATCAGCTCCAGGTGTTTCTGATCATCGTAGTCGCGCACTTCGTCATACAGCTTCTGCCGCAGCTCCATCAGGTGTTCACTGGTCGGTCCCATGCGCAGCAGGCCGCCACCGGGGGCGAGCAGGCGTTTGGCCTCCTGCCAGTCGAGCGGGCTGAAAACGCTGGCGAGCAGTTGGCAGCTGGCGTCACTCAGCGGTACGCGGGCCATGCTCGCCACCAGCCAATTGAGCTGGGGCGCGCGCTTGCAGCCGCGTTTGATCGCCTCGCGGGAGATATCCAGGGCGTAGCCGTCGGCGTGCGGCAGGGCGTCGGCGATCTGCGCGGTGTAGTAACCCTCGCCGCAACCGATATCCAGCCAGCGGGCCGGGTTATAACCGGCCGCCAGTTCGGCCAGGCGCTTGGCCAGCGGTGCGTAATGACCGCCGTCGAGAAAGCGTCGCCGCGCCTCGACCATGGCGGCGTTGTCGCCTGGGTCGCGGCTGTTCTTGTGCTGCACCGGCAGCAGGTTCAGGTAACCCTGGCGTGCGCGATCAAAACGGTGGTTGGCCGGGCAGGTGACGCCGTTGTCGAGCGTCTGCAGCGGCGCCTGGCAGATGGGGCAGATCAGCATGCGAGCAGATTGACCAGGGTTTGGTAGTAGATCTCGGTCAGCACATCCAGATCACTGGCCAGTACGCGTTCGTCGACCTGGTGGATGGTGGCGTTGACCGGGCCGAGTTCGACCACTTGGGTGCCGAGGGTGGCGATAAAGCGTCCGTCGGAGGTGCCGCCGCTGGTCGAGGGTTTGGTGTCGCGACCGGTGACAGCCTTGATGCTGGCGGCCACGGCGTCGAGCAGGGCACCCGGCTCGGTGAGGAACGGCAGGCCGGAGAGGGCCCAGTCCAGGTGATAGTCCAGGCCGTGCTTGGCAAGAATCTCCTCGACGCGCTGCTGCAGGCCTTCGACCGTGGATTCGGTGGAGAAGCGGAAGTTGAATACCGCCGTCAGCTCGCCAGGGATCACGTTGGTCGCGCCGGTGCCGGCGTTGAGGTTGGAAATCTGGAAACTGGTGGGCGGGAAGAACGCGTTACCGTCATCCCAGTGCTCGGCAGCCAGTTCGGCCAGGGCCGGCGCGGCCAGGTGAATCGGGTTGCGCGCCAGGTGCGGATAGGCCACGTGGCCTTGTTTGCCGCGTACGCTGAGGGTGCAGCCGAGCGAACCACGGCGGCCGTTTTTTACCACGTCGCCAACCAGGGTGGTGCTCGACGGCTCGCCAACAATGCACCAGTCCAGGCGCTCGTTACGTGCGCGCAGGCGTTCAACCACGGCCTTGGTGCCGTGGTGCGCCGGGCCTTCTTCGTCGCTGGTGATCAGAAAGGCGATCCGGCCTTTGTGATCCGGGTACTCGGCGACAAAGCGCTCAACGGCGATGATCATCGACGCCAGACTGCCTTTCATGTCCGCCGCGCCACGGCCGCAGAGCATGCCGTCTTCGTCGATCAGGGCGTCGAACGGCTGGTGCTGCCAGTTCTGTACCGGGCCGGTTGGCACCACATCGGTGTGTCCGGCAAAGCACAGCACGGGACCGTTGTCGCTGCCGTGACTTGCCCAGAAGTTGTCCACTTCTTCGATCCGCATCGGCTCGATGGTGAAACCGCAGGCAGCCAGACGACGTGTCATCTGTTCCTGGCAGCCTTCATCCAGCGGCGTAACGGACGGGCGACGAATCAGCTCGCAGGCAAGCTCCAGCGTCGGGGAGAGGGGCGTGGCGTTGACGGTCATTGCGGCTCCGGGGCGGCATCAAGCGGAAAGGCCGCCATCTTAAAGCAAAACGGCGGCCATTGGCCGCCGTCTGGCATTCAAGCGCGGCTGTAATCAGCTGGCCGCAGCGGTTTCCTGCGCGCTGGCCTGCGGCGCCGGCAGCGACGACAGCAGGGCCATGATCAGCGCCGCCAGGTACGGCAGCGATTGCACCAGCAGCATGGCCACCCAGAACTTCACGTCGGCGCTGGGCAAGCCCTGAACGATGCTGATACCGATGGCCGAACCCCACAGCAGCAGCATGATAAACACTTCCTCGCGGGCCTCGGCCAGGGCCACCAGAATGCCGTGGTTGCTGGCCATTTTCGGTGTACGGAAGAACGGGATGGTCTTGGTAAAGGTGCCGTAGAGCACCGCTTTGGCAATCGTGTGCGACAGCGCCAGGCCCGCCAGCGCCGCCTGGAATGAGCGCACCAGATCGACGCCCATGGCTTTGCGGTAGAGGAACAGGATCTTGCCCAGCTTGAAGAAGAACAGCGCCAATGGCGGGATGGCGAAGATCATCAGCGGCGGGTCGACCCGCTGCGGCACGATAATCATCGCCGCCGACCAGAGCAGCGCACCGACGGTGAAGAAGATATTCAGGCCGTCGGCGATCCACGGCAGCCAGCCGGCGACAAAGTGGTAGCGCTGGCCGGTTTTCAGTTCGGAATCCTTACCGAGGAACAGGCTGCGTGCATGGCCCTTCATGATCTGAATGGCGCCGTAGGCCCAACGGAAACGCTGCTTCTTGTAGTCGATAAAGGTGTCCGGCATCAGCCCCTGGCCAAAGCTCTGGTGGGCATAGGCGGCGGAGTAGCCTTTCTCGAATACGCGCAGGCCCAGTTCGGCGTCTTCGCAGATGGTCCAGTCGGCCCACTTCAGTTCGTCCATCACCGTGCGGCGGATCATGGTCATGGTGCCGTGCTGGATGATCGCGTCGCGGTCGTTGCGCGTCACCATGCCGATATGGAAGAAACCTTTGTATTCGGCGTAGCAGAGCTTCTTGAAGATATTCTCGTTGCCGTCGCGGTAATCCTGTGGCGACTGCACCACGGCAATCTGTGGATCACTGAAGTGCGGCACCATGTACTTGAGCCAGTTCTTGTCGACGCAGTAGTCGGCGTCGATTACCGCCACCACTTCCGCATCCGGCGCGGTGTGCGGCAGGATGTAGTTCAGCGCGCCGCCCTTGAAACCGGCAATCGGCGCGACGTGGAAGAAGCGGAAGCGCGGCCCCAGGACTTTGCAATAGGCCTCTACCGGCTCCCACACGGCCGGGTCCTTGGTGTTGTTGTCGATGATGATGACTTCGTAATCCGGGTAATCCAGCGCGGCCAGGGCGTCGAGGGTCTGTTTGACCATCTCCGGTGGCTCGTTGTAGCAGGGCACGTGGACCGACACCTTGGGGCGGTAGGCACTGTCAGCCAAGACCGGCTGGAACGGCCGGCGGCGCGTACGGGTCCAGGCGGTTTCGGCGAGCTCGTGGGCCTCGGTGAGCAGCACGATAAACACGCCGAAGGCACCGATACCCAGCAACAGGCCGACCAGGGTGCTGAACCAGGTGCTGTATTGCTGGCTGTAGTCGTAGCCGATCCACACCAGGGCCGAGCCGCCGGCGAAGGCAACAATGGTCAGGAAGGTGCGGCCGCGCTGGCGCAGGGCGCTGCCGTCGATCAGCATCAGCGCCAGGCTGAGTAGGGCCAGCACCACCGAGCCGATGGCCAGCAAGCGCCACTGCGGAATGGCTACCACGGGGCCTTCGAAGGCGAACTTAGCCTGGCGATCCAGGTCGTACACGCCCCAGTAGGCACCGACCGAGCCTTCATCGCTGGCCTTCCACGGCTGGTCGAAGGCTTCGATCACGAAGTAGTTGTAGCCCTTGGCGTTCAGCGCGTTGACCAGGGTGCGCAGGTAGATGGCCTGGTCCGCCTGGGAAGCATCGGCGCCGCCGCGCATGCGTCCGTTACTCGGCCAGCCGACCTCGGAGAGCAGCAGGGGCTTTTTCGGGAAGAGTTTTTTCAGGTCCTTGGCGCGTTCGAGGACGAACTCGGTGGCGTCTTCCATCGGCACGAACTCCCAGTAGGGCAGGACGTGGGCCGCGACCAGGTCGGTGTGTTGTGCCAGTTCCGGGTATTCCTGCCAGATGTGCCACTGCTCGGAGGTGGTCACCGGCACCTTGACCGCCGCACGCACGCGGTCGATATAGGCGATCAGGTTCTCCGGCGTCACTTCACTGCGAAACAGCGCCTCGTTACCCACGGCAACGCGCACCACGCTGCGCGAGTTATTGGCAATCTCGATGGCCTTGGCGATTTCCCGCTCGTTACGCGCCAGATCCGGGCTGATCCAGATGCCCAGGGTCACGCGTAGGCCGAACTCTTCGGCCAGCAGCGGGATATTGCCCAGCGGGCCGTCTACCGAGTAGGTGCGGATGTTGTCGGTCTGGGTGCTCAGCAACTCCAAGTCGGCACGCATTTGCGCATCGCTAGGGTAGGTGTCCTGCTGCGGGTTCTGCCCGGCGCGGAAGGGCGAAAATGAATACCCGGAGATCTGTTCCGGCCAGTCCGGTGCGCTTACCGGGCGGTTGTACAGCGCCCAGATACCGGTAAACACGGCGGCAATTGCCAGGAACATGACCAGGTTCAGTCCAAACTTACGCGAAGGCATAGTGTGCAGGTCCAGCGAAGGGGCAATAAAAAGCGACGAGCGTCGGGTGGCGCATGCTACGCCGCCGCCATTGGGCTGTATAGCTGGCAGGCCGGCATATTGCTGGGACGATAGCAGGCCTTGAAGGTTCCGCTGATGGCGATGTGCTACTGCTGTTCATCGGTTAGCTCGGTCTAGACCAAGACAGTGCTTGGGTGCAGCTCGCCGGCTACCTATAATGCGCGCCGCCTGTGGCTTGTGAGAGAGAAGAATGCCTGTGGATGAACAACGCTTTGCCGGGATCGCCCGTCTGTATGGCCGCCAGGGTGCCGAACGGCTGGCGGCTGCGCATGTGGCGGTGGTCGGGATTGGCGGTGTGGGTTCCTGGGCAGCCGAGGCGCTGGCCCGCTCCGGGGTGGGCGAAATCTCCCTGTTTGATCTGGACGATGTTTGCGTCAGCAACAGCAACCGCCAGCTGCATGCCCTCGACAGCACGGTCGGCCAGCCCAAGGTCGAGGTGATGGCGGCGCGTATTCGCGCAATCAATCCGGCCTGCGTGGTGCATGCGGTGGCGGATTTCGTGACCCGCGAGACCATGGCCGAGTACATCACCGAGCAGTTGGATGCGGTGATCGACTGCATCGACAGTGTCAACGCCAAGGCCGCGCTGATTTCCTGGTGCAAGCGGCGCAAGATTCAGGTGATCACCACCGGCGGCGCAGGCGGGCAGATCGACCCGACGCAGATCCAGGTCGGCGACCTGAATAAGACCTGGAACGATCCGCTGGCCTCCAAGGTGCGCTCCACCCTGCGCCGCGACTACGGTTTCTCGCGCACGCCAGGGCGCAACTACAGTGTGCCGTGCGTGTATTCCAGCGAGCAGCTGCGCTATCCCAAGCCCGACGGCACGGTGTGTCAGTACAAGGGCTTTGTCGGCGAAGGGGTCAAGCTCGACTGCGCCGGCGGGTTTGGTGCGGTGATGATGGTGACCGCCACCTTCGGCATGGTGGCCGCTGCGCGCATCGTCGATAAATTGGTCGCCGGTACGCGGCGGCCGTCAGAGCGGCCGCGTGCGCCTGATGCATAGCGGCGTGCGTTGACTAATCTGTAAAAACGACCGGTTAAGGTCGCTGTTCAGCAGGGATATGCTGTTTCTCGCTTTATCGAGGTGTGCTGTGTTGTCCCTGTTGCGTTATGTGTTACGTCATATCCCGCGATCTGTGCTGCTGTTTGCAGTGCTTTCTGCCTGCCTGAGCGCCCATGCCAACCCGGTTGTGCGGATTGGCACCGGTGACTGGGTGCCCTACGTCGATCAGCAGCGCGAAGATGGCGGCGTCCTGTCGCGACTGGTGCGCGATATTTTCAAGGCGGCCGGTTATCAGGTCGAGTTGGTCTATTACCCCTGGGATCGCAACCTGCTGATGCTCGAACAGGGCGGTCTCGATGCGGTGATGCCCTATTCCTGTTCTGCCCCGCGGCGGCGTATCAGCGAATGCAGTGATCCGGTAGTGCAGGGCGAGATTGTGCTGTTCCAGCGCACCGACCAGTTGCTGAACTGGGCGCGTATCGAAGACCTCAAGTCGTTCAGCATCGCCACCACCCATGGCTACTCCTATGGTCCGCAGTTCGATGCGGCAGTGCAGGGCGGGCAGTTGCAGGTGCAGCAAAGCGGCAAGGAAGACACCGGTTTTCGTCTGCTGGAGTTGGGCCGCGTGGATTTTCATCCGCAGGACCGGGCCGTGGGCTACGCCATGCTGCGGCGGATGTTTGCTCCCGAAGCGCGAGCCGTTATCACCCACCATCCGCGTGTGTTGAATACCGAGCCGCTGCACCTGCTGTTTCGCAAAGGCGATGCTAAAGCCGATCAGCTGCGCAAGGTATTCAATGGCGGTTTGCGCCGCTTGGCGCAGAACGGTGAGTTGGAGCGTTTGCAGCAGGCCTTGTATTCCGGCAATGCCGATCAGTGGCGCGCTGCACCCTGATCGACGGCGTCGAGCACGTGCTGCATCCGCGTCAGCACGGCCTGCAGGCCATTGCTGCGTGAGGGTGACAGGTGGCGGGCCAGGCCGAGCTGGGTAAACCAGTCCGGCAGATCCAGCTGCGCTAGTTCGGCCTGGGTTAAGCCATTGACCCGCGCCAGCAGCAGCGCGAGCAGGCCGCGCAGCAACCGTGCATCACTGCTGGCGCGAAACTGCCACTGCCCGCCGTCGCGTTCGGCCAGCAACCACACCTGACTTTCGCAGCCCTGCACCCGGTTGGCTTCACAGCGTTCGGCGTCACTCAGTGGCGCGAGCTGGTCGCCCCATTGCATCAGCAGGCGCGCGCGTTGTTCCCAGCCGGGGCAGGCGCTAAAGGCCTGCAGCGCAGTCTGGGCGCTGGTGGGCAGGTTCACTGCAACAGCTCCACGGCCTGATCCAGGGCGCTAAAGAAGCGCTGCAAATCTCCAGCGTTGTTATACAAACCCAGGGATACACGAATCGCCCCGCTCAGGCCGAGGCCCTGCAGCAGCGGCATGGCGCAATGATGGCCGGCGCGCACGGCGATGCCCTGTTCGGTCAGCAGGTGGGCGAGGTCGGCGTTATGCACGCCGTCGACCACAAAGCTGGCCAGGGCGACAGTGGGCGTGCCGAGCAGGCGTATACCCTGGCGCTGCTGCAGCCCGGCGAGCAGCTCAGCATGCAGGGCCGCTTCGTGGGCGCTAACGGCGCTGGAGTCGAGGCTGCTCAGGTAATCCAGGCTGGCGCCCAGGGCGATCACCGAGGCAATTGGCGGCGTACCGGCTTCGAAGCCCAGAGGCGCGGGGCGAAAGCTGGCGTTGCTGTAGTCGGTGTGCAGCAGCATCTCGCCGCCAAACTGCCAATGCGCCAGTTGCTCCAGGGCCTGCGGGCGGCCATAAAGCAGGCCGACGCCGTCCGGGCCGTAGAGTTTGTGGCTGGAGCAGATATAGAAGTCGCAGCCCAAGGCCTGCATATCCTGGCGACCGTGCACAACGCCCTGGGTGCCGTCGACCACCGTCAGCGCGCCTTGCGCCTGTGCCAGGGCCAGTAACGGCTCCAGCGGCTGCCAGCAACCGAGTACGTTGGACAGCTGGCTGACCGCCAACAGGCGGGTACGCGGGCCAATCAGCTGCGCCGCTTGGGTGAGGTCGATCAAACCATGCTGATTCAGCGGCAACACCACCAGCTTGAGCTGCCGGCGTAGGGCCAGTTGCTGCCAGGGCAGGAGATTGGCGTGGTGTTCCAGGGCGCTGATAACGATCTCATCGCCTGATTCAACGCGTTGTTCCAAGCCATAGGCCAGCAGGTTGAACGCTTCGGTGGCGCTGCGGGTAAAAATGATCTGTTGCGCGTCGGGCGCATTTAGCCAGCGTGCAGCCTTTTCCCGGGTGGCTTCGAAGGCGCGGGTGGCACGTTCGCCCGGCAGGTGCTGGGCACGATGCACATTGGCTGCGCCGCCAGCGTAATAGCCGAGCAGGGCATCGAGCATGGCCTGGGGTTTTTGCGCGGTGGCGGCGCTGTCCAGATAGGTCTGGCCTTCAGCCGCAAGGGCCAGAATGCCGGGGAAGTCGGTGCGCCAGGGGGATGTCAGCGACATGGAAGCCTCAAGGCTGCAGGGTGTTCTGAGCATTGTGGGAGGGGCTTTAGCCGCGACTATTTTCAGTCGCGGCTAAAGCCCCTCCCACAGGCGTTGCGCGCAATCAGTTATGGGCGTGCAGGGCTTCGTTCAACTCAATAGCCGACTTGTGGGTTTTGCACTCCACGGCGCCGGTTTGCGAGTTGCGGCGGAACAGCAGGTCCGGCTGGCCAGCCAGATCGCGGGCCTTGAGCACCTTGACCAGCTTGTTGTCAGCATCCAGCAGCGCCACCTTGGTGCCGGCAGTGATGTACAGGCCGGACTCCACAGTGTTGCGATCACCTAGCGGAATGCCGATGCCGGCGTTGGCGCCAATCAGGCAGCCTTCGCCCACGGAAATCACGATATTGCCGCCGCCGGACAGGGTGCCCATGGTCGAGCAGCCGCCGCCCAGGTCCGAACCCTTGCCGACAAAAACGCCCGCCGATACGCGGCCTTCGATCATGCCTGGGCCAGCGGTGCCGGCGTTGAAGTTGACGAAGCCTTCGTGCATCACGGTGGTGCCTTCGCCCACGTAGGCGCCCAGGCGGATACGCGCGCTGTCAGCGATACGTACGCCAGCCGGCACCACGTAGTCGGTCATTTTCGGGAACTTGTCCACCGAGAAGACTTCCAGCAGGTCGCCTTTCAGGCGTGCTTCCAGCTGACGCTCAGCCAGTTCGCCGAGGTCAACTGCACCCTGGCTGGTCCAGGCCACGTTCGGCAGCAGCGGGAAGATGCCGGTGAGGTTCAGGCCGTGCGGCTTGACCAGGCGGTGCGACAGTAGGTGCAGCTTGAGGTAGGCCTCAGGCGTGCTGGTCAGCGCGGCGTCTTCGGCGAGCAGGGTGACCACCAGCGGCTTCTGGCTTTCGGCCAGGCGGGTGAGCAGGGCGGACTGCTGGCTGTCGACATTTTTCAGTGCTTCGGCCAGATCGCCGGCCTGGCTGTTGTTGATCGCAATGGCCTGGTTGCCGCCTTGGTAAGCGAGTTTTTCCACGACTTTGGCGACCAGTTCGCTGCTCGGGTTGAGCAGTGGTTGGGCGTAGAAGACTTCCAGCCAGGTGCCCTGACGGTTCTGGGTGCCAACGCCGAAAGCCAGGCTGAAGAGGGTTGTGCTCATGCTGTTTTCCTTACCGCAAATTCGTGTGGGCCGGCTGGTTCAAACCAGTTCGGCGGCATAACGGTCGGCTTTGAAGCCAACCAGGGTCTTGTTGCCGAGATCCAGCACCGGGCGTTTGATCATCGACGGTTGGGCGAGCATCAGTTCGATCGCCTTGTGCTGATCGAGGTCGCTTTTCTGCGCCTCGTCCAGCTTGCGGAAGGTGGTGCCTGCACGGTTCAGGATGGTTTCCCAACCATGCTCATTGCACCACTTTTCCAGGTTGCCACGGTCTATGCCGCAGGCTTTGTAATCATGAAAGGCGTAGCTTACCCCGTGCTCGTCGAGCCAGGTGCGGGCTTTTTTCATGGTGTCGCAGGCTTTTATGCCAAACAGGGTCTTGCTCATCAGAGGCTCTTCACAAAGTCACGGATACGTTCGGCGGCGGCCACGCACTCGGCCAGCGGCGCAACCAGGGCCATGCGCACACGGCCGGCGCCTGGGTTGTGGCCGTCCACTGCGCGCGACAGGTACGAGCCGGGCACCACGGTGACATGCTCACGGGCAAACAGCTCGCGGGTAAATGTTTCATCGTCTATCGGGGTTTTCGCCCACAGGTAGAAGCCGCCATCCGGGCGCTGCACATCCAACACGCCATCAAGAATCGCCAGCACCGCGTCGAACTTCTCGCGGTACAGGTCGCGGTTGGCTTTGACGTGGGCTTCGTCGTTCCAGGCAGCGACGCTGGCCAGCTGGGTTTGTACCGGCATGGCGCAGCCGTGGTAGGTACGGTACAGCAGGAATGATTTCAGAATGTCGGCGTCGCCAGCCACGAAGCCCGAACGCAGGCCCGGCAGGTTAGAGCGCTTGGACAGGCTGTGGAATACCACGCAGCGTTTGAAATCATGGCGGCCCAATTCCGCACAGGCGCTCAGTAGGCCGGCCGGCGGGTTGCCTTCATCGAAATACAGCTCGCTGTAACACTCATCCGCAGCGATCACAAAATCGAATTTATCGGCCAGGGCGATCAGCTTTTTCAGCGTCTCCAGCGGAATCAGCGCGCCAGTCGGGTTGCCGGGCGAGCACAGGAAGAGGATCTGGCAACGCTGCCAGACCTCGTCGCTGACGGCGTCGAAGTCCGGGTTAAAGCCGTGTTCTTCCAAACACGGCAGGTAGTGCGGCTGCGCGCCGGCGAGAAAAGCTGCGCCTTCATAGATTTGGTAGAAGGGGTTGGGGCTGACTACCAGGCCATCGACATTGCGTTTGACCACGGCCTGGGTAAAGGCAAACAGCGCCTCACGGGTGCCGTTGACTGGCAGCACATGGCGCGCCGGGTCGAGCACGCCGGCCGGCAGACCAAAGCGGCGACCGCACCAGTTGGCGATGGCTTCACGCAGCGCCGGAATGCCCAGGGTGGTTGGGTAGACTGCTAGCTGGTCAAGGTTGGCGCGCAGCGCTTCGGCGACAAACTCTGGCGAGCGGTGCTTGGGTTCGCCAATCGACAGGGCAATCGGGCTCTTGTCGGCGGGAGCCTGCACGGCGCCCAGCAATGCGCGGAGCTTTTCGAACGGGTAGGGCTGCAGCTGGTTTAACGCGTCGTTCATTGTTGCTTCCTGAGGTCTGCCAGCGCCTGCATCGGGGATGTCAGGCGGCTCAAGGGTAATAAGGCTAAGTGGTTTAAATAGAGATTCGACTCGGTTCGGCCTGCGGCCCCGGCGCGTCGGATAGCTGCGCGACCATGGTTTCCTGCAAGCGCGTGCACAGCTCGGGGTCGGACAGCGGCTGGTTGTGCGCATCGGTGACGAAGAACACGTCTTCGACCCGCTCGCCTAGGGTGGCGATCTTGGCGTTCTGCAGCGAGAGGTCGAAGTCGAGGAAGATTCGCCCGATTCGCGCGAGCAAGCCGGGTCGATCCGGTGCGGTGACTTCGAGAATGGTCACCGGCCGATGCGCATCGTTATGAATGCTCACCTGCGGCGCGAAGGCAAAGTGCTTGAGCTGGCGCGGTACGCGGCGCTGGATGATGTTCGGGTAATCGTCGGGGTTTTTCAGTGCGTCGATCAGACCCTGGCGAATCTCCTTGATCCGCGCCGGGTTCTCGCCAATCGAGCCGCCTTCACCTTCGAGCACGATATAGGTGTCGAGGGTGAACTGGCTGGTGGAAGTGAGAATCCGCGCGTCATGGATGTTCAGGTTGAGCTGGGCCATGGCCGCCACGGTCACGGCGAAGAAGTCGTGCTGATCCTGGGCGTAGATGAATATCTGCGTACCGCCCTCGAACTCGCGCTGGGTGGTTTCCTTGATCAGCACCAGCGGCTCGCTGTTGTTGGCGTGCTGCAGGATCGCCTCGCTGTGCCAGGCCACGTCGGATGCTGTGTGGCGCAGGAAGTAGTCGTCACCCAGTTGCGACCAGAGCTGCTCAGCGTCGTCCGGGTCGGTGCCGCCGCGCACCAGGATGTCCAGGGCGGCGATCTGCGTCAGGCGAATCTGCTCTTCGCGGTCCAGCGGGTTTTCCAGGCCACGGCGCAGCGCGCGTTTGGTCTCGGTGTAGAGCTGGCGCAGCAGGCTGGCGCGCCAGGAGTTCCACAGGCTGGGGTTGGTGGCGTTGATGTCGGCCACGGTCAGCACGTAGAGGTAATCCAGGCGGGTTTGGTCGCCGACCAGGTGAGCGAAATCGAAGATCACCTGCGGGTCTGACAAGTCCTTGCGCTGCGCGGTGGTGGACATCACCAAATGATGCTGGACCAGCCAGACGATCAGCTTGGAGTCCCAGTTTGGCAGCTGGTGGCGTACACAGAAGGCCTCCGCGTCTACCGCGCCGAGTTCCGAGTGGTCGCCGCCACGGCCTTTGCCGATGTCGTGGTAAAGCCCAGCCATATAGATCAGCTCGGGCTTGGGCAGTTTGTCGATCAGCTTGCTGGCCAGGGGGAATTTTTCCGCGAGCTCAGTCCACTTGAATTTACGCAGGTGCTTGATCAGGTTCAGGGTGTGCGCATCGACCGTATAGATGTGGAACAGGTCGTGCTGCATCTGCCCGACGATATGGCCGAACTCCGGCAAGTACCGGCCGAGGATGCCGTAACGGTTCATCCGCCGCAGGTTGCGGTGAATGCCCTGCGGGCTTTTGAACAGCTCGACAAACAGGCTGGTGTTGCGGATATCGCGGCGGAAATCATCGTCGATCAGGTGGCGGTGTTCGCGCAGCAGGCGAATGCTGTTGGCGCACACGCCTTTGATATCTGGGTGCTGCGCCATCAGCACGAAGATTTCCATGATGGCGAACGGCGTGCGCTTGAAGACGTTGGGGTGCGCGACTTCGATATAGCCATCACGCAGCAGGAAGCGGCTGTTGAGCGGCGTGGCCGGGCCGATTTCGCCGGCATTGAGGATCTGCTCTTCGAAGTGCTGGACGATCAGGTCGCTGAGTTCGGCAATCGCCATCACCACGCGGTAGTACTTCTGCATAAAGCGTTCGATAGCGCGCTTGCTGTCGCTGTCTTCATAGCCGAGCAGGGCGGCAACCCGGCTCTGGTGGTCGAACAGCAGGCGGTCTTCGGCGCGGCCGGCGAGCATGTGCAGGGCGTAGCGCACCTTCCAGAGGAATTCCTGGCTGGAGGCGAGCAGGGCGTATTCGCTTTCCAGCAGAAAGCCCTGGCCGACCATGGCGTGTAGGTTCAGCGTGCCGAAATGCCGGCGCGCGACCCAGAGAATGGTCTGGATGTCGCGCAGGCCACCGGGCGAGCCTTTGACGTTGGGCTCCAGGTTGTATTCGGTGTCGTTGTATTTGCCGTGCCGGGCGCGCTGCTCTTTGTGCTTGGCCAGGAAGAACTGCTTGCTCGGCCACATCTGCTCGGTGCTGGTGACTGCCTGCATACGCTGACGCAGGCGTTCGGGGCCAGCGATGGTGCGGCTTTCCATCAGGTTGGTGATTACCGTGAGGTCGGCGCGCGCCTCTTCGGCGCATTCATCCACGCTGCGCACGCTTTGCCCGACTTCCAGGCCGATGTCCCAGAGCAGGGTAAGGAAGCGCTCGATGGGCTCGCGGAAGGTTTCGTGGTCGGCGTTGTCGAGCAGGATCAGCAGGTCGATGTCGGAGAAGGGGTGCAGCTCGCCGCGGCCGTAGCCGCCGACGGCGAGCAGGGCGATGTCGGCGTCTTCACTCCAGGACAGGCGATCCCAGGCTTCACGCAGGATCTGGTCGACAAACCAGGCGCGGTCCTCGACCAGGCGGCGTACATCACGGCCACTGGTAAAACGCCCGTCTAGCACTTCACGGGCGTGGCGGATGGCCTTCTTGAATGCCGCAATAGGGCTGGCCTTGAGGGCCAGTTCCGCCTGGAACTGGCCGCGGTCGAACAGCTCGGGATCTACCTGCGGCATTGCGGCCTTCCTTCTATATATTCAGGTTCAGAACCTGTTCAAAGTCGCGCGAGCTAGAGTCATGCAAGGCAAAAACAGGCGAGGAAGCGGAGTTTACTGGTGTAAATGAGCATTCCGAGCCTGTTTTTAACGCAGTAGGGCCGACGCGCAGCAGACTTTGAGTAGGTTCTCAGGCTGATGTGCGGGCGATGGTATCGTCGTTGCGCAGGGTGAAGATCTCGTAGCCGTCTGCAGTCACCAGAATGGTGTGCTCCCACTGGGCTGAGAGCTTGCGGTCCTTGGTTATAGCGGTCCAGCCGTCACCCAGGGTGCGGGTTTCCGGGCGGCCCTGGTTGATCATCGGCTCGATGGTGAAGGTCATGCCTTCCTTCAGTTCCATGCCGGTGCCGGCGCGGCCGTAGTGCAGTACTTGCGGCTCTTCATGAAACACTGCGCCAATGCCGTGGCCGCAGTATTCGCGTACCACGGAGAAACCGTTTTTCTCGGCGTGCTTCTGGATCACTTCACCGATGTCGCCCAGGCGCGTGCCCGGCTTGACCAGCTCGATGCCTTTATACATGCACTCCTGGGTGATTTTGGCCAGGCGCTCGGCCCACTCGGGTACTTTGCCGACCATAAACATCTTGCTGGTATCGCCGTGGTAGCCATCCTTGATCACGGTGATGTCGATGTTGATCACGTCGCCTTCTTTCAGCGGCTTGTCATTCGGGATGCCATGGCAGACCACGTGATTGACCGAGGTGCAGATCGACTTGGGGAAGCCTTTGTAGTTGAGCGGCGCAGGGATGGCCTGTTGCACGTTGACAATATAGTCATGGCAAATACGGTCGAGCGCTTCGGTGGTGACGCCGGGCTTGACGTGCTCGCCAATCATTTCCAGAACTTCGGCAGCCAGGCGACCGGCTACGCGCATTTTCTCGATTTCGTCGGGCGTTTTGATGGTGACGGTCATGTGCGGCTCTCGAACGCGAACAGAAAGGGCGTCATCTTAACAGCTACAAGCCGCCAGCCATAAGCGCCACGTGAAAACCTGCCGCTGAGTCGGCTGCATATGTTGCGCTCTGCGAGTAGCTTGCCCCTGACTTTTATGGTATAAAACGCGCCGCTTTACGGGCTGTGTGCCCGAAAGCTTAAACCCACACACGTATCGACACGGTTTCCTGGGTGCCTTGCGACAAGTTCGCCGGGTTGGAGATCGGGATACGTGGAGGCCTAACCCGACTTATCAAGGAACCATGCGCGATATGCTGAAGGCCGGTGTGCACTTCGGCCACCAGACCCGTTACTGGAACCCGAAAATGGGCAAGTACATTTTCGGCGCGCGCAACAAGATCCACATCATCAACCTTGAAAAAACCCTGCCAATGTTCAACGAAGCGCTGTCCTTCGTTGAGAAGCTGGCTTCGGGCAAAAACAAGATTCTGTTCGTGGGCACCAAGCGTTCCGCTGGCAAGATCGTTGCTGAAGAAGCAGCACGTTGCGGTTCGCCGTACGTCGATCATCGCTGGTTGGGCGGCATGCTGACCAACTACAAAACCATCCGCGCCTCGATCAAGCGTCTGCGTGATCTGGAAGTTCAGTCCCAGGACGGCACTTTCACCAAGCTGACCAAGAAAGAAGCCCTGATGCGCACCCGTGATCTGGAAAAATTGGATCGCAGCCTGGGTGGTATCAAGGACATGGGCGGTCTGCCAGACGCTCTGTTCGTGATCGACGTTGACCACGAGCGCATTGCTATCACCGAAGCCAACAAGCTGGGCATCCCAGTTATCGGCATCGTCGATACCAACAGCAGCCCAGAAGGCGTTGACTACATCATCCCAGGTAACGATGACGCAATTCGCGCCATCCAGCTGTACATGGGTGCAATGGCTGACTCGGTAATCCGTGGTCGCACCAACGCTAACGGCGGCACCGACGAATTCGTCGAGCAAGCCCCGGCTGCAGAAGCTGCTGAAGGCTAAGTAAAGCGCGTATAGCGTTTGCTTAGTTCGCAAAAAGGGGGCTTGGCCCCCTTTTTGCCACCTTGAAAACCATCGCTGACGTGCAGTTGCAATCGTTTCTGATCATTGTCGGCAATGCGTTACGAATTGAGCGCCCGTTTTTGGCGGGTGGAATGGTTAACAACCTATCCAGAGGATTTTGAAATGGCAGAAATTACTGCAGCGTTGGTTAAAGAACTGCGTGAGCGTACTGGCGAAGGCATGATGGATTGCAAGAAGGCTTTGACCAAGGCCGGCGGCGACATCGAAAAAGCCATCGACGACATGCGTGCTTCCGGCGCGATCAAAGCTGCCAAGAAAGCTGGCAACGTGGCTGCCGAAGGCGCCATCAGCATCAAGGAAGACGGCAAGACTGCCGTTATTCTCGAAGTTAACTCGCAGACCGACTTCCTGGCTCTACAGGACGATTTCAAGAGTTTCGTGGCTGCCAGCGTCGAGAAAGCCTTCGCTGACAAGCTGTCTGACGTTGAGCCGCTGATCGCTGCTCAAGAAGAAGCCCGTCTGGCTCTGGTTGCCAAGTGCGGCGAGAACGTCAACATCCGTCGTCTGGCGCGTATTGAAGGTGACGTTCTGGGTTCTTACCTGCACGGCAACAAGATCGGTGTTGTGGTTGTGCTCAAGGGCGGCACCGTCGACCTGGCCAAAGACATCGCCATGCACGTAGCTGCCAGCAACCCTGAATTCCTGCTGCCTTCGGAAGTTTCCGCTGAAGCCATCGAGCGCGAGAAAGCCGTGTTCGTCAGCCTCAACGAAGACAAGATCAAGGGCAAGCCGGCTGAAATCGTCGAGAAGATGGTTGCTGGTCGTATCCAGAAGTTCCTTGCTGAAGCCAGTCTGGTTGAGCAAGCCTTCGTTAAGGACCCGGAAATCAAGGTCGGTGCTCTGGCCAAGAAAGCCGGTGCTGAAATCGTTTCCTTCACCTACTTCAAGGTTGGCGAAGGCATCGAGAAGCCAGTCGACAACTTTGCTGAAGAAGTTGCTGCGCAAGTAGCTGCTGCCAGCAAGCAGTAAGACGGCTAACCGCTGTTGCCCCGAAGAGGCTGCCCGCTAACGCGCGCGGCCTCTTTGTCAAATTGAGGGCACAGCTAAGCTGTGGAGTGGTTGGGGCTTGGGCACCAATGACTCGGGGCGCTGTCGAAGCGCTCGATAAAAGCGAACCGAAGGTTTGCACAGAATTCAAACGCCGCAGGAGAGACTCGCAATGGCTCAGCAGATGAGTGGTCGTCAACCGCGCTACAAGCGCATTCTGCTCAAACTTAGCGGCGAGGCCCTGATGGGGTCGGAAGATTTCGGCATCGATCCCAAGGTGCTTGACCGTATGGCGCTGGAAGTCGGCCAACTGGTCGGTATCGGCGTACAGGTCGGTCTGGTGATCGGTGGTGGTAACCTGTTCCGTGGTGCGGCGCTGAGCGCGGCGGGTATGGATCGGGTAACCGGCGACCACATGGGTATGCTGGCCACCGTGATGAACGCCTTGGCCATGCGCGACGCGCTGGAGCGTTCGAATATCCCGGCAATCGTTATGTCGGCCATCTCCATGGTTGGGGTTACCGATCACTACGACCGCCGTAAGGCGCTGCGTCATCTGAAAACCGGTGAGGTGGTGATTTTCGCCGCTGGCACTGGTAATCCGTTCTTTACCACCGACTCGGCCGCTTGCCTGCGCGCCATCGAAATCGATGCCGACGTGGTGCTCAAAGCGACCAAGGTGGATGGTGTGTACACTGCCGATCCATTCAAAGACCCGCATGCCGAGAAGTTCGAGCGCCTGACCTACGATGAGGTGCTCGACCGCAAGCTGGGTGTAATGGACCTGACGGCCATCTGTCTGTGCCGCGACCATAATATGCCGCTGCGCGTTTTCAACATGAACAAGCCCGGTGCCCTGCTGAACGTGGTAGTCGGCGGCGCTGAAGGCACTCTGATTGAGGAAGATAAACATGATCAATGAGATCAAGAAAGACGCTCAGGTACGCATGCAGAAGAGCCTGGAATCGCTGATCCACGCCTTCAGCCGAATCCGTACCGGTCAGGCCCATCCGAGCATCCTCGGTGGTGTGATGGTGCCTTACTACGGCTCCGACACCCCGCTGAACCAGGTCGCCAACGTTACCGTCAAAGACGCCCGCACCCTGCAGGTTGTAGCCTTCGAGCGCAACATGCTGGCGGCTGTCGACAAAGCCATCCAGAGCTCCGGTCTGGGCTTTAACCCGACCAACCTGGGTGAGCTGCTGCTGATCTCCATGCCTGCGCTGACCGAAGAAACCCGTAAGGGCTTCACCAAGCAGGCCCGTGATGCCGCTGAAGATGGCCGCGTAGCGGTGCGTAATATTCGTCGTGATGCCCTGAGCCAGTTGAAAGACCTGGTCAAGGAGAAGGAAATCAGCGAAGACGAAGAGCGCCGTGCCGCCGACGAAATCCAGAAGCTGACCGACAAGTTCGTCGCGGAAATCGAAGTCGCAGTGAAGCAGAAAGAAGCGGATCTGATGGCCGTTTAACGGCCAGGACATCGTCATGGAAAAGACCAAAGACGGTAGTCCGTTCGCCGTGCCACGGCATGTGGCGATCATCATGGACGGTAATAATCGCTGGGCGAAGAAGCGTCTGCTGCCGGGCGTTGCTGGCCATAAAGCCGGTGTCGATGCGGTGCGCGCGGTGATCGAGGTGTGCGCTGAGGCTGGGGTCGAGGTGCTGACGCTGTTCGCTTTCTCCAGCGAAAACTGGCAGCGCCCGGCTGATGAGGTCAGTGCGCTGATGGAGCTGTTCCTCAGTGCGCTGCGCCGCGAGGCGAAGAAGCTCAATGCCAATGACATCAGTCTGCGCATCATCGGTGATCGCTCGCGCTTTCACCCTGAGTTGCAGGCCGCTATGCGGGAGGCCGAGACGCAGACTGCCGGCGATAAGCGATTTGTCCTGCAAGTGGCGGCCAACTATGGCGGCCAGTGGGATATCGCCCAGGCTGCGCAGCGTTTGGCCCGTGAAGTTCAAGGCGGCCATTTACGCGCCGAGGACATCACCCCTGAGTTGCTGCAGAGCTGTCTGGTGACTGGCGATTTACCGCTGCCGGATCTGTGCATCCGCACCGGTGGTGAGCACCGCATCAGTAATTTCCTGCTTTGGCAGCTGGCTTACACCGAGTTGTATTTCTCCGACCTGTTTTGGCCGGATTTCAAACACGACGCCATGCGCAAAGCCTTGGCCGATTTTGCTAGCCGCCAGCGTCGCTTTGGGAAAACCAGCGATCAGGTGGCTGCTGAGGCCCGTAGCTGATGCTTAAACAACGAATTATCACCGCGCTGGTGCTGCTGCCATTCGCCCTGGGCGGCTTCTTTCTGCTTGATGGCGCGCTGTTTGCGCTGTTTATCGGCGCAGTGGTCAGCCTGGGCGCCTGGGAGTGGGCGCGTCTGGCAGGGTTTACTGCCCAGGTGCAGCGTGTTGCTTACGCCGCGTTGGTGGCGGCGTTGCTGTTTGGCTTGTACCTGCTGCCCGCGCTGGCGCCTTGGGTGCTGTTGCTTGGGGTTGTCTGGTGGGCGGCGGCGACCTTTCTGGTCTTGGGTTATCCCGCCAGCAGTCGTTATTGGACGCAGGCTCCGGTCAGATTACTGATTGGCTTGCTGATTCTGCTGCCGGCCTGGCAGGGCCTGGTGCTGTTCAAACAGTGGCCTGAAGCAAACTGGCTGATTCTCGCGGTGATGGTGTTGGTCTGGGGCGCGGATATCGGCGCCTATTTCGCCGGCCGGCGCTTCGGCAAGCGCAAGCTGGCGCCGCAGGTCAGTCCCGGTAAAAGCTGGGAAGGGGTGTTCGGTGGTCTGCTGGCGACTCTGCTGATTTGCCTGGCCGTAGCGATTTACCGTGACTGGTCGTTTGCCGGTTTGTTACTGGGCTTGCTCGGCACCGCCGTGGTGGTGCTGATCTCGGTGGTCGGTGATCTGACCGAAAGCATGTTCAAGCGCCAGTCGGGGGTTAAGGACAGCAGTAATCTGCTGCCGGGCCATGGCGGCGTGCTGGATCGTATCGACAGCCTGACGGCGGCTATCCCAGTGTTCGCCGCGTTGCTGTGGCTGGCGGGCTGGGGCGCGCTGTGAGTCACCCGCAGCAGATTACCGTGCTGGGGGCGACCGGTTCGATCGGTCTAAGCACCCTCGATGTCATTGCGCGCCATCCTGAGCGCTATCAAGTATTCGCGTTGTCCGGCTTCAGTCGTCTGACTGAGCTGGAAGCGCTGTGCATGATCTATCGCCCGCGCTTCGCTGTGGTGCCGCAGGCTCTAGCGGCTCGTCACTTGCAGGAAGGTTTGCGCGCTGCCGGTCTGGCCACTCAGGTGCTGCATGGCCCTGAAGGTTTGTGTGAGGTGGCAGCGCATCCTGAAGTGGATGCGGTGATGGCTGCTATCGTTGGTGCGGCGGGCTTGCCGCCGACTCTGGCGGCGGTCGAGGCCGGCAAGAAGGTGCTGCTGGCCAACAAAGAAGCCCTGGTGATGTCGGGCGCACTGTTTATGCAGGCAGTGCGTAAAAGTGGCGCTGTGCTGTTGCCGATCGACAGCGAACACAATGCGATTTTCCAGTGTTTGCCCGGCGACTATGCCCGCGGCCTGCCGCAGGTCGGAGTGCGGCGCATTTTGCTGACCGCCTCGGGCGGGCCGTTTCGCGAAATGCCGCTGGAGCAACTGCATGCGGTCACTCCCGAGCAGGCGTGCGCGCACCCGAACTGGTCGATGGGGCGCAAGATTTCGGTTGATTCGGCGAGCATGATGAACAAAGGCCTGGAGCTGATCGAGGCCTGCTGGTTGTTTGATGCCAAACCTGCTCAGGTTGAAGTGGTGGTGCATCCGCAGAGCGTGATCCATTCGCTGGTCGATTATGTCGACGGTTCGGTGCTGGCCCAGCTGGGCAATCCGGATATGCGCACGCCGATCAGTCACGCCCTGGCCTGGCCGGAGCGGATCGACTCGGGTGTGGCGCCGCTGGATCTGTTTGCCATCGCGCGGCTGGACTTCCAGGCGCCGGACGAGCAGCGCTTTCCTTGTTTGCGTCTGGCGCGTGAGGCGGCCCAGGCCGGCGGGACGGCGCCGGCCATGCTCAATGCAGCCAACGAGGTAGCGGTTGCGGCGTTCCTGGAGCGGCGCATCCGCTTTCCCGAGATCGCGAGTATGATCGAAGACGTTCTGCATACTGAACCCGCCCTGGCGGTTGAGAGTCTGGATACGGTGCTGGCCGCTGATGGTCGGGCCCGTGATCTGGCTGAGCAATGGCTGAGTCGGCGCTGATCGCCGACGCGGAGACGTTTGATGAGTGCGCTTTATATGCTGGTCGGCACCCTGGTTGCACTGGGCGTGCTGGTAACCATTCACGAGTACGGGCACTTCTGGGTCGCCCGTCGTTGCGGGGTCAAGGTGCTGCGGTTTTCCGTCGGCTTTGGCAGCCCGTTGCTGCGTTGGCATGACCGTCAGGGCACTGAGTTTGTAGTGGCCGCCATCCCGCTGGGTGGCTACGTGAAAATGCTCGATGAGCGCGAAGGCGGTGTGCCGCCGGAGCTGCTTGATCAGTCGTTCAATCGCAAGTCGGTCCAGCAGCGTATTGCCATTGTGGCGGCCGGCCCCGTAGCCAATTTCCTGCTTGCGCTGCTGTTCTTCTGGGTTGTGGCGATGCTGGGCAGCCAGCAGGTTCGCCCGGTTATCGGTGCGGTCGAGGCGGGCAGTCTGGCCGATGTCGCTGGCCTGCAGGCAGGTCAGGAGATCATTGCAATTGATGGTAAGCCCACCACTGGTTGGGCTGCGGTGAATCTGCAACTGGTCAGTCGCTTGGGTGAAAGCGGTCGTCTGGATCTGGCGGTGCGCGAGCCGGGTTCGTCGGTCGACAGTCCGCGGCAGATCGTGCTGGATAACTGGCTGCGTGGCGCCGATGAGCCTAACCCAATCGCCTCTTTGGGCATTCGGCCTTGGCGTCCCGCGCTGCCGCCGGTCCTGGCGCAGCTTGACCCTGAAGGCCCGGCATTTGCTGCAGGCTTGCAGGTCGGTGATCGTCTGCTGGCGTTGGATGGTCAGCCGCTGGCTGATTGGCAGCAGTTAGTGGATCAGGTCCGTGGCTTGCCGGGTAAAAAGATTGGTTTGCTGGTGGAGCGTCAAGGTCAACAGCTGGATGTTCCGCTCACCCTGGCTGCGCGCGGTGAGGGCGAGTCGCTCAGTGGCTATCTGGGTGCTGGCGTGGCAGGTGGCGAATGGCCGCCTGAGATGCTGCGTGAAATCAGTTACGGTCCACTGGAAGCCATCGCTGAAGGTGCCAAAAACACCTGGGCAATGAGCGTTCTGACCCTTAATTCCTTGAAGAAAATGCTGTTTGGCGAGCTCTCGGTAAAAAACTTGAGCGGGCCGATAACCATTGCTAAAGTGGCGGGCGCTTCTGCTGAGTCAGGTTTGAGTGATTTTCTTAAATTTCTCGCCTACTTGAGCATTAGTCTGGGGGTTCTTAATTTGTTGCCTATCCCCGTGCTGGATGGGGGGCATCTGCTTTTTTATCTGGTCGAGTGGGTGCGTGGTCGCCCGCTGTCCGAACGGATACAGGGTTGGGGGATGCAGATCGGCATCAGTTTGGTCATCGGGGTGATGTTGCTGGCCCTGGTAAACGACTTGGGCCGCCTGTAGCCGCTGCTGAATTACGCTCTCGGTACGAACAAGACGTGTCGCACTAAGCGGCAGATTTTTTATTGTCAGTTGGAATAAGAAAGGACTTCATGAAACGTCTGCTGCTACCTGCGGTGCTTGCCGCACTGATGATCACCGAAGTTCACGCCGAGTCCTTCACCATCTCCGATATCCGGGTCACCGGTCTGCAGCGCGTTTCCGCGGGCAGTGTATTCGGTGCCTTGCCCCTCAATGTGGGCGCGCAAGCCGATGACCGGTCGCTGGTTGAGGCGACCCGCGAACTGTTCAAAACCGGTTTCTTCCAGGACATCCAGCTTGGTCGCGATGGCGATGTGCTGGTTGTTACTGTGGTTGAGCGCCCGTCGATCTCCAGTATCGAGATTGAAGGCAACAAGGCCATCAGCAGTGAAGACCTGCTTAAAGGCCTGAATCAGTCGGGTCTGGCCGAAGGCGAGATCTTCCAGCGGGCAACTCTTGAAGGCGTGCGCAACGAGTTGCAGCGCCAGTACGTTGCCCAGGGCCGTTACTCCGCCGAAATCGAAGCCGAAGTGATTCCGCAGCCACGTAACCGCGTGGCGCTGAAGATCAATATCAATGAAGGTTCGGTTGCCGCGATTCAGCACATCAACGTGGTGGGTAACTCGGTCTTTTCCGATGAAGACCTGATCGACCTGTTCGAGCTGAAGACCACCAACTGGCTGTCCTTCTTCAAGAATGATGACAAGTACGCCCGTGAGAAGCTCTCCGGCGACTTGGAGCGCCTGCGTTCCTATTACCTAGATCGCGGCTATATCAATATGGATATCAGCTCCACTCAGGTATCCATTACCCCAGACAAGAAGCACGTCTATGTCACGGTCAACGTCGACGAAGGCGCGAAGTACACCGTGCGTGAGGTCAAACTCAGCGGTGAGCTGAAGGTGCCAGAAGAAGAAGTCCGCGCGTTGCTGCTGGTTCAGGAAGGCCAGGTGTTCTCGCGTAAAGTGATGACCACCACCTCCGAGCTGATTACCCGTCGCCTGGGTAACGAAGGTTATACCTTCGCCAACGTCAACGGCGTGCCGGAAGCCCATGACGACGGCACCGTGTCGATTACCTTTGTCGTTGACCCGGGCAAGCGTGCTTACGTTAACCGCATCAACTTCCGTGGCAACACCAAGTCGGAAGACGAAGTGCTGCGCCGTGAAATGCGCCAGATGGAAGGTGGTTGGGCTTCGACTTACCTGATCGACCAATCCAAGACCCGTCTGGAACGTCTGGGGTACTTCAAAGAAGTCAACGTCGAAACCCCGCAGGTACCAGGCACCGACGACCAGATCGACGTCAATTACAGCGTTGAAGAGCAGGCTTCTGGTTCTATCACCGCAAGTATCGGCTTCGCTCAAAACGCCGGTCTGATTCTCGGTGGCTCGATTACCCAGAACAACTTCCTGGGTACCGGTAACAAGGTCAGCGTCGGCCTGACCCGTAGTGAATACCAGAGCAACTATAACTTCGGTTTTGTGGACCCCTACTGGACGCCGGACGGCGTCAGCCTGGGCTATAACGCCTTCTTCCGTGAAACCGATTACGACGAGCTAAATACCAGCGTTTCCAGCTATTCGGTGGACAGCTATGGTGCGGGTGTCAGCATTGGTTATCCAATCAGCGATACCTCGCGCCTGACCTATGGCCTGACTATCCAGAACGACAGTATCGGCACGGGCATATACACCGTTGACGAAATTTTCGACTTTATTCAGGAAGAGGGCGACAGCTACCTGAACCTTAAGGCCTCGATTGGCTGGTCTGAGTCGACCCTTAACCGTGGTGTGCTGGCGAACCGCGGTCACTCGCAAAGTCTGGTGTTCGAGACCACAGTGCCGGGTAGCGATCTGTCGTTCTTCAAAGTTGATTACCGTGGCCAGGTATTCAAGCCACTGAACGATACCTACACCATGCGCTTCCATACCCAGCTGGGCTTTGGTGAAAGCTATGGTTCCACCTCGGATCTGCCGTTCTACGAGCATTACTACGCCGGTGGTTTCAACTCGGTGCGCGGTTTCAAGGACAGCAGCCTGGGGCCGCGTAGTACGCCGAGTAAGGGTACCAACCCGGGTACAGCCTTTGATCCGGATCAAGATCCACTGCCATTTGGTGGCAACGTTCTGGTACAAGGCGGCGTCGAGCTCTTGTTCCCAATGCCGTTCGTGAAAGATCAGCGTTCGCTGCGTACCGCACTGTTCTGGGACGTGGGTAATGTGTTTGACACCAATTGCGGTAAGACCCAGAAGGACTGCAACAATATCGATCCAGGCCAACTGGCCAGCTCGGTGGGTGTTGGTTTGACCTGGATCACCGCGCTAGGTCCGCTGAGCTTCAGTTTGGCCATGCCAATCGTCAAACCGGATGATGCCGATACGCAGATTTTCCAGTTCTCTCTCGGTCAGACGTTCTAAGCGTCGGATTTTTGAATACCAACAGTTTTGCAGGAGTTGCACCGTGCGTAAGTTGACTCAACTGGTTTTGTTAAGCGTTGCCTTGCTGGCAACCCCGGCGTTTGCCGAGATGAAAGTAGCGGTACTGAACTATCAAATGGCGTTGCTGGAATCTGACGCTGCCAAGCGCTACGCCGTGGATGCCGAGAAGAAATTCGGTCCGCAGCTGAACAAGCTGAAAACCCTGGAAAGCGACGCCAAGCGCATTCAGGACCGTCTGGTCAAAGACGGTGAAAAAATGCAGACCGCTGAGCGTGAGCGCCTGGAGCTTGAATTCAAGCAAAAAGCCCGTGATTTCCAGTTCCAGTCCAAGGAGCTGAATGAGTCCAAAGCTGTAGCTGATCGTGAAATGCTGAAAAAGCTCAAGCCCAACCTGGACAAGGCCGTGGAAGAAGTGATCAAGACCGGTAACTTCGACCTGGTGCTGGAGCGCGGCGCGGTGATTGATGTCAAACCTCAGTTCGACATCACCCGCCAGGTTATCGAGCGCATGAATCAGCTGCGCTGATCATGAGTGCAACGGTTTATACCCTTGGCCAGTTGGCCGAGCGTCTGGGCGCCACCTTGCGTGGTTCCACGGACAAGCCGATCAGCGGCTTGGCTACCTTGCAGGAAGCGGGCGCTGATCAGCTGAGCTTTCTCGCCAATGCGCAGTACCGCAAGTTTCTTTCGGGCTGCCAGGCTGGCGCGGTGCTGTTGACCGCCGCTGACGCCGAAGGCTATGCCGGCAATGCACTTGTCGTCGGCAACCCTTATCTGGCGTATGCCGAACTCTCCCATTTGTTTGACCGCAAGCCTCGTGCATTGCCTGGCGTGCATCCCACCGCTGTGGTGGCGGCAGATGCGCAGATCGATGCGACTGCCAGTGTTGGCGCCTATGCGGTGATCGAGAGTGGCGCGCAGATTGCGGCTGGCGTAACCGTTGGCGCGCAGTGTGTTGTTGGCGCGCGTTCGGTGATCGGTGAGGGCGGCTGGTTGGCTCCGCGAGTGACGCTGTATCACGACGTGCGGATCGGCAAACGCGTGGTTATTCAGTCCGGCGCGGTGATCGGTGGTGAGGGCTTCGGCTTTGCCAACGAGAAAGGCGTCTGGCAGAAGATCGCGCAGATCGGTGGGGTGACCATCGGTGATGACGTCGAGATCGGCGCCAATACCACCGTCGACCGTGGCGCGCTGTCGGACACGCTGATTGGCAATGGGGTCAAGCTGGATAACCAGATCATGATCGCGCACAACGTGCAGATCGGCGACAACACGGCCATGGCCGGTTGCGCGGGGATTTCCGGCAGCACCAAGATCGGCAAGAACTGCATGATTGCTGGTGGCGTGGGCATGGTTGGGCATATCGAAGTATGCGACAACGTGTTCGTCACCGGCATGACCATGGTCACCCGCTCGATCACCGAGCCGGGCTCCTATTCGTCGGGTACTGCCATGCAGCCGGCGGCTGAATGGCGCAAGAGCGCGGCACGGATTCGGCAATTAGATGATATGGCGCGACGCCTGCAACAGTTGGAAAAGCAGCTGGCCGCCGTGACCCCTGCTGCCGACACTTCATCTGATGCCTGAGCCGGTATTTACCGGCTTCTCTTTTTTCTCTTACAGGCTTCTCTGCACATGATGGACATTAACCAGATTCGCGAATACTTGCCGCACCGCTATCCGTTCCTTCTGGTGGATCGGGTGGCTGAGCTGGATATTGAAGGTAAGCGAATTCGCGCCTACAAGAATGTCAGCATCAATGAGCCGTTCTTCAACGGGCATTTTCCTGAGCACCCGATCATGCCGGGCGTTCTGATCATCGAAGCCATGGCTCAGGCTGCCGGCATTCTGGGTTTCAAGATGATGGATCTGAAGCCCTCCGATGGCACCCTGTATTACTTTGTCGGCTCCGACAAGCTACGCTTTCGCCAGCCAGTGGTGCCGGGTGATCAGCTGATCCTCGAAGCCCGCTACCTGAGCAGCAAGCGCAGCATCTGGAAGTTCGAGTGCAAGGCCAGCGTCGACGGCAAGGAAGTCTGCTCGGCAGAAATCATCTGTGCGGAACGCAAACTATGAGTTTGATTGACCCTCGCGCCATCATTGATCCCAGTGCCAAGTTGGCTGACGACGTTGTCGTCGGCCCTTGGTCGATAGTCGGGGCCGATGTAGAAATTGGTGAGGGTACAGTGATCGGCCCCCATGTGATCCTCAAGGGGCCGACGCGGATCGGTAAACACAACCGCATCTATCAGTTCTCCTCGGTGGGTGAAGATACCCCCGATCTCAAGTACCAGGGCGAGGCGACTCGGCTGGTAATTGGCGACCACAACGTGATCCGCGAGGGTGTCACCATCCACCGCGGTACCGTGCAGGATCGCAGCGAAACCACCCTTGGCGACCACAACCTGATCATGGCCTATGCCCACATTGGCCATGACAGTGTGATTGGCAACCACTGCATCCTGGTCAACAACACCGCGTTGGCCGGGCATGTGTGGGTCGATGACTGGGCGATTCTTTCTGGTTACACCCTGGTGCATCAGTTCTGCCGTATCGGCGCGCACAGCTTTTCCGGCATGGGCACGGCGATTGGCAAGGACGTACCGGCGTTTGTCACCGTGTTCGGTAACCCGGCCGAAGCACGCAGCATGAACTTCGAGGGCATGCGCCGCCGTGGTTTCAGCGCCGAGGCGATCGCCGCCTTGCGCCGCGCCTACAAGATTGTCTATCGCCAGGGACTTACGGTTGAGCAGGCGATGGCCGAGCTGGCCGAGTCGTCCGCAGAATTTCCCGAAGTCGCGATCTTTCGCGATTCCATTCAGGCTTCAAGCCGCGGCATTACCCGATAATTTATGACTGACCTGATGCGTGTCGCGCTGGTCGCTGGCGAGGCGTCTGGCGATATTCTCGGTGCGGGCCTGATGCAGGCCCTCAAAGCCCAATACCCACAGATCGAATTTATCGGTGTCGGTGGCCCGCTGATGCAGGCCCAGGGCCTGAACTCCTATTTCCCGATGGAGCGTCTGTCGGTGATGGGCTTGGTCGAAGTACTTGGCCGCCTTCCCGAACTGCTGTCACGGCGCAAGCGACTGATCAACAGCTTGATCGCGGCCAAGCCGGACGTGTTTATCGGTATCGATGCGCCGGATTTCAACCTGACCCTGGAGCTCAAGCTGCGTCAGGCGGGCATCAAGACCGTGCATTACGTCAGCCCGTCCGTATGGGCCTGGCGGCAGAAGCGCGTGTTGAAGATTCGTGAGGCATGCGACCTGATGCTGACCCTGTTCCCGTTCGAGGCGCAGTTCTACCAGGATCATCAGGTGCCGGTGCGTTTCGTCGGCCACCCGCTGGCCGATACCATTCCGCAGCAGGCGGATCGCGCTGCGGCCCGTGAGGCGCTGAATTTGGCGCAGGATCAGCCGGTGGTGGCCCTGATGCCGGGCAGCCGTGGCGGCGAAGTGTCGCGCCTGGGCAGCCTGTTTCTCGATGCTGCCGTGCGTTTGCGCACTTTGCGCCCCGGTATTCAGTTTGTCTTGCCATGCTCCAGCCCGGAGCGTCGTGCCCAGCTTGAGCAGATGCTGGTGGGCCGTGATCTGCCGTTGACCTTGCTCAATGGTCGCTCCCATGAGGCGTTGGCGGCCTGTGATGCGGTGCTGATCGCCTCCGGCACGGCGACCCTTGAGGCCCTGCTGTACAAGCGGCCCATGGTGGTGGCCTACAAGGTTGCGCCGTTGACCTATCGCATTCTCAAGCGCCTGGTTACCAGTGCCTACATCTCCCTGCCGAATCTACTGGCCGAGCGTTTGCTAGTGCCGGAAATGATTCAGGACGCTGCGACGCCCGAAGCATTGGCCCAGTTGCTTGCTCCGCTGCTGGATGGCGGCGAGGTGCAGACCGAAGGCTTTGATGTGATTCACCGAGCGCTGCGCCGTGATGCTTCGGTGCAGGCCGCCAAAGCTGTGTTGCAGCTGACAGGTCGCGGCTGATGCAGCTCGGGCTGGATTTCACCCTGGTGCAGGAGCTGGTGGCTGGCGTCGATGAAGTCGGCCGTGGCCCGCTTTGCGGCGCCGTGGTGACGGCGGCGGTGATCCTCGATCCGGCACGGCCGATTCTCGGTTTGAACGATTCGAAAAAGCTGACCGAAGCGCGTCGGGAAAAACTTTTCGACGAGATTCGCGAAAAAGCCCTGGCCTGGTGCATTGCCCGAGCCGAGGTCGAAGAAATCGATCAGTTGAATATCCTCCAGGCCACCATGCTGGCCATGCAGCGCGCGGTCGAGGGCTTGAGCGTCACGCCCAAGCTGGCGCTGATCGATGGCAATCGCTGCCCGAAACTGCAGGTGCCCAGCGCTGCGGTGATCAAGGGCGATAGCCAGGTGCCGGCAATTGCCGCGGCGTCGATCCTGGCCAAGGTCAGTCGTGATCGCGAGATGCAGCTACTGGATCAGCAATACCCCGGTTACGGTATCGCCGGCCACAAGGGCTACCCGACTCCGGTACACCTGGAAGCGCTGCGGCGCCTGGGGCCGACCCCTATTCACCGGCGCTCGTTTGGCCCGGTGCGTGCGTTGTTGGACGACTGACACAACGCTGGCGAAATTCCCTCGTTATCCTGTGCCCGGTAGCGCTTGTCGCTCGCTGCTGCGGTTGTACAATCCCTGCCTTGTCGTTTTTGCGTTTTGTATAGGACTGCCATGACCGCTTCGTTTGTCCACCTGCGTTTGCACACCGAGTTTTCCCTGGTCGATGGGCTGGTGCGGGTCAAGCCACTGATCAAGTCGGTGGCGGCAGCCGGAATGCCGGCGGTAGCGGTCACCGACATGAGCAATATGTGCTCGTTGGTTAAGTTCTATAAGGCGGCCATGGGCGGCGGCATCAAGCCTATCTGCGGCGCCGACATCTGGTTGGCCAGTGCCGATGAAGATGGCCCGCTGAGTCGCATGACCCTGCTGGCGATGAATGCCAAGGGTTACCGCAACCTCACCGAACTGGTCTCGCGCGGCTGGAGCGAAGGGCAGAGTAACGACCTGGTGATCATCCAGCGTGATTGGGTCAAGGAAGCGGCCGAGGGCCTGATTGCCTTGTCTGGCGCAAAGGAAGGCGAGGTCGGTCATGCTTTGCTCGATGGCGAACCGGAAGAAGCCGAGGCCGTGCTGCGCGAATGGCTGGAGGTGTTCCCCGAGCGTTTCTACCTGGAAGTGCAGCGCACCAATCGGGTTAACGACGAGGAGCATCTTCACGCTGCGGTGGCCCTGGCTGATAAGGTCGGTGCGCCGCTGGTGGCGACCAATGATGTGCGCTTTATCAAGCAAGACGATTTCGCCGCCCACGAAACCCGCGTGTGCATCGGCGAAGGCCGTAGCCTGGATGACCCGCGCCGCCTACGCACCTATTCCGATCAGCAGTACCTGAAAAGCCCGGAGGAAATGGCCGAGCTGTTCAGTGACCTGCCGGAAGCGCTGGAAAACACCATCGAGATCGCTAAGCGCTGTAATATCGAAGTGCAGCTGGGCAAGTACTTCCTGCCAGACTTCCCAGTCCCTGCTGGCCTGACCATGGACGAGTACTTTCGCCAGGTCTCGTTCGAAGGCTTGGAGGAGCGCCTGGCGGTGCTCTGGCCGAAGGAGACCACGCCCAACTACGAAGAGAAACGTCAGGTCTATATCGACCGGCTGAATTTCGAGCTGGATATCATCATCCAGATGGGCTTCCCCGGTTACTTCTTGATCGTTATGGACTTTATCAAGTGGGCGAAGAACAACGGCGTGCCGGTAGGCCCTGGCCGTGGGTCGGGTGCCGGTTCGCTGGTGGCCTATGTGCAGAAGATCACCGACCTCGATCCGCTGGCCTATGACCTACTGTTCGAGCGTTTCCTCAACCCGGAACGGGTCTCCATGCCCGACTTCGACGTCGACTTTTGCATGGACGGCCGCGACCGGGTAATCGATTACGTGGCCGAGAAATACGGCCGCAATGCGGTCAGCCAGATCATCACCTTCGGCACCATGGCGGCCAAGGCGGTGGTGCGCGACGTGGCGCGGGCGCAGGGCAAGTCCTACGGCCTGGCCGACCGTCTGTCGAAAATGATCCCCTTCGAAGTCGGCATGACCCTGGAAAAAGCCTACGAGATGGAAGAGCCGCTGCGCGACTTCCTCAAGGTCGACGAAGACGCCCGGGAAATCTGGGAAATGTCGCTCAAACTCGAAGGCATCTGTCGCGGTACCGGCAAACACGCAGGTGGCGTGGTGATCGCGCCCACCAAGCTTACCGACTTCTCGCCGATTGCTTGTGATGACGAGGGTGGTGGCCTGGTTACCCAGTTCGACAAGGACGACGTGGAATCCGCCGGCCTGGTGAAGTTCGACTTCCTCGGTCTGCGCACCCTGACCATCATCAAGTGGGCGATGGAAACCATCAACCGCGAGCAGGCCAAGAAGGGCCTGCCGGATCTGAACATCGACTTTATCCCGCTGGACGACAAACCGACGTTCAGCATGCTGCAGAAGGCCGAGACCACTGCGGTGTTCCAGCTTGAATCGCGCGGCATGAAGGAGCTGATTAAGAAGCTCAAGCCGGACTGCCTGGAAGACATGATCGCCCTGGTGGCCCTGTTCCGTCCGGGGCCGCTGCAGTCGGGCATGGTGGACGACTTTATCAACCGTAAGCACGGTCGCGAGCCGATTTCCTACCCGCATCAGGACTATCAATACGCGGGTCTGGAGCCGGTGCTTAAGCCGACCTACGGCATCATCCTGTACCAGGAACAGGTGATGCAGATCGCCCAGGTCATGGCCGGCTATACCCTGGGTGGTGCGGACATGCTGCGTCGCGCCATGGGTAAGAAGAAGCCCGAGGAGATGGCCAAGCAGCGCGGCGGCTTTATTGAAGGCTGCGCGAGCAACGGGATCGATGCGAACCTGGCGGGTAACATCTTTGATCTGGTGGAGAAGTTCGCCGGTTACGGCTTCAACAAATCCCACTCCGCTGCCTATGGCTTGCTTTCGTATCAGACGGCCTGGCTCAAGGCTCACCACTCGGCGGCCTTTATGGCGGCGGTGTTGTCGGCGGATATGCACAACACCGACAAGGTGGTCACCCTGATCGAGGAGTGCCGCAGCATGAAGCTGCGCCTCGATGCGCCGGACGTGAATATCTCCGAATTCAAGTTCACGGTTAACAACGAAGGCTGGATCGTCTATGGCCTGGGCGCGATCAAGGGCGTCGGCGAGGGGCCAGTGGAGGCCATCGTCGAGGCGCGTCAGGACGGACCGTTCAAGGACCTGTTCGACTTCTGTTCGCGCGTCGACCTCAAGCGCATCAACAAACGCACTCTGGAAGCGCTGATTCGCAGCGGTGCGCTGGATCGCCTAGGGCCGCACTTCCATGAAGAGCTGAAGGCCTACAAGGCCAATATCGACCGTAACCGCGCGGTATTGCTAGGTGCGATGGAGGAGGCTGTGCAGGCCGCCGAACAGACCGCACGCAGTGCCGAGAGCGGGCATATGGACCTGTTCGGCGGGGTGTTTGCCGATGCCGAGGCGGATGTCTATCTCAACCATCTGCGCGCCCGTGAACTGACGCTGAAGGAACGCCTCAAGGGTGAAAAAGACACCCTGGGCCTGTACCTGACCGGTCACCCGATTGATGAGTACGAAGGTGAAGTACGGCGTTTTGCCCGCCAGCGCATCGTCGACCTGAAAGCCGCGCGCGGTGATCAGACGATTGCCGGCCTGGTGGTTAACCTGCGGGTGATGAAGAACAAGAAGGGCGACAAGATGGGCTTTATCACCCTCGATGACCGCTCCGGGCGCATCGAGGCCTCTTTGTTTGCCGAAGCCTTTAACAGCGCCCAGGCTCTGTTGCAGACCGATGCTCTGGTGGTAGTCGAGGGCGAGGTGAGCAATGACGACTTCTCCGGCGGTCTGCGCTTGCGTGCCAAGCGGGTGATGAGCCTGGAAGAGGCGCGCACCGGCCTAGCCGACAGCCTGCGTTTGAAGGTCGCCAGCAGCGCCTTGCAGGGCGATCGTCTGCGTTGGTTAGCCGACTTGTGCGGCCGTCATCGCGGCGCGTGCCCTATCACCGTCGACTACAGCGGCAACGATGCCAAGGCACAGTTGCAGTTTGGTGAAGGCTGGCGCATTGAGCCGGCCGACAGTCTGATTCAGGCATTGCGTGACCAGTTCGGCCGCGACAACGTCTTTTTGCACTACCGCTGATTTGCGAGGCTCAGGCTTCGCCGGTCGGTCGCGATACCCAGCGGGTTCTGTATTGAAGGCTTTCGTGCAGAACCGGGTGTCGACCTGAATGCGCCTGCTGCTATAAGGTAGGGCGCGATAACGGATACAGCTCCCGGCCACTTGGCCGTCGACGCAAGACGGATGACTATGAACCCGAATTTTCTCGATTTCGAACAGCCGATCGCCGACCTGCAAGCCAAGATCGAAGAGCTTCGCCTGGTCGGTAACGACAACTCGTTGAACATCAACGATGAAATCGCCCGCCTGCAGGACAAGAGCAGCTCGTTGACCGAAACCATTTTCGGCAACCTGAGCAGCTGGCAGATCGCCCAGCTGGCGCGCCACCCACGCCGTCCTTACACCCTGGATTACCTGCAGCACATCTTTACCGAGTTCGATGAGCTGCATGGCGACCGTCACTTCTCCGACGACGCCGCCCTGGTCGGTGGTGTTGCCCGTCTGGACGGTGAGCCGGTGATGGTGATCGGTCACCAGAAAGGCCGTGAGATTCGCGAAAAGGTGCGCCGCAACTTCGGCATGCCGCGTCCGGAGGGCTACCGCAAGGCGTGCCGCCTGATGGAAATGGCCGAACGCTTCAAAATGCCGATCCTCACCTTTATTGACACCCCGGGTGCCTATCCAGGCATCGACGCCGAAGAGCGCAACCAGAGCGAAGCCATCGCCTGGAATTTGCGTGTTATGGCGCGTCTGAAAACCCCGATCATCGCCACTGTCATTGGTGAAGGTGGTTCCGGCGGCGCCTTGGCCATCGGTGTGTGCGATCAGCTGAATATGCTGCAGTACTCCACCTATTCGGTGATCTCGCCGGAAGGTTGTGCCTCGATTCTGTGGAAAACCGCAGAAAAAGCGCCGGATGCTGCCGAAGCGATGGGCATCACTGCCGAGCGCCTGAAAGGCCTGGGCATTGTTGATCAGGTGATCTGTGAGCCACTTGGCGGCGCACACAGCGACCCAGCTGCTGCCGCCGAATCGGTGCGTCAGGCTTTGCTGACGCAGCTGGCAATGCTCAAGACCTTCGATACCGACGCGCTGCTTAAGCGTCGTTATGAGCGCCTGATGAGCTACGGGATTGCCTGATTGCTTGGCAGTTGCGCATACAACGGGCCTTCGGGCCCGTTGTTGTTTTAAGCTTGGCTGATGATTCCTGTGCCTATTCGTTTGCGTGATGCCTTGCAGCCCTGGCGTGGTGCCTCGGGCTGGTGTGTGGCCCTGTCCGGTGGTCTGGACTCCACGGTGCTGCTGCACCTGCTGGCCAGCCTCGCGCAGCGTGAGGCATTGCCGCCTCTTTCCGCTATTCATATCCATCACGGCTTGCAGGCTGCGGCCGATGCCTGGCCGGCCCATTGCCGTGAGCTGTGCGCGGCTTTGTCTGTGCCATTGCAGGTTGAATATGTTCAGGTTGCTCCCGGTGCCAGTCTTGAGCGTGCGGCGCGCGATGCCCGCTACGCGGCTTTTGCGGCGCGTCTGAGGGCTGGTGAGGTGCTGCTGACTGCGCAGCACCGCGATGATCAGGCTGAAACCCTATTGTTTCGTTTGTTGCGCGGTGCCGGCGTACAGGGTTTGTCGGCCATGCCGATGAGTCGTGCATTGGGAACGGGGCGGCTGCTTCGGCCGCTACTCAACTGCTCGCGCGATGAGCTGTTGGCTTATGCCCGTGAGCACAAGCTGAGCTGGGTCGAAGATCCGTCAAATGCCGATGAGCGTTTCTCGCGCAATTACCTGCGCCGTCAGGTGATGCCTGCGTTGCTTGGTCGCTGGCCGCAGGCATCAACCAATATGGCCCGTAGTGCTGCGCACTTGGGTGAGACTGCGCAGTTGCTCGATGAGTTGGCGCAGCAGGATATGGTTGCCGCGCAGGTGTCAGCCGAGTTTGCCTGGCTGCCGTTACCCAGCCTGGCGCTGCCTGCGTTACGCAGTCTGAGTGAGCCGCGCCAGCGCAATGCGCTGCGTTACTGGCTGCGCCCGCTAACGGCGATGCCGGATAGCGAGCATTGGGCGGGCTGGCAAACGCTGCGCGATGCCGCGTCGGATGCCGCGCCAGTCTGGAAGTTGGCAGCGGGGGAGCTGCGCCGCAGTGATGAGCGGCTGTGGTGGTTGGCGGGTGATTGGCTAGTTTCACCAGCGCCGCTCAGCACTGTGGTTCAAGGTAATAAGCAGGTGGCATTGCCCGCCAATGGCAGTGTGCGAATTGATGGTCAGTTGCCGGCGGGTAACTGGCGGTTGGGTTACCGCCAGGGCGGCGATCAGCTTCTTTTACCGGGACGTGGGCACCGCGATCTCAAGCGCTTGTTCAATGAGCTGCGCGTGCCGGCTTTTGTGCGGGATCGCCTGCCGCTGCTGCGTCTGGATAGCCAGGTGGTGGCGATTGCCAACCTGCCAGGTCTGCAGGGCGCCGCCGACGGCAGTTGGAAATTGCATTGGCAGCCACCGACGAATGATCAAGGTTTGAGCTGATAAGCCCTTTCCGGTAGACTACGCTCCCGTCTTACTACAGCTTTTGTTGACTCCCCTTGGGGATCGGCAGGGCTAGCTCATTGCAGTGCATCGCAGAGAGCCGCTTCGGTATTCCTTCGCTTTCCCCGGCGGCATTGACCGCTTAAACGCAGACTTCTAGGGTTTTTCATGACGCGCTACATATTCGTCACGGGTGGTGTTGTTTCTTCATTGGGGAAAGGCATCGCCTCGGCTTCATTGGCGGCTATCCTGGAGGCGCGGGGCCTGAAGGTCACCATGCTCAAGCTGGATCCCTATATCAACGTCGATCCGGGCACCATGAGCCCGTTCCAGCACGGTGAGGTGTTCGTCACCCACGACGGCGCTGAGACCGACCTTGACCTGGGCCACTATGAGCGGTTTATCCGCACCACCATGACCCAGAACAACAACTTCACCACCGGTCGCGTCTACGAAGACGTGCTGCGCCGCGAGCGCCGTGGTGATTACCTGGGCGCGACCATTCAGGTCATCCCGCACATCACCGACGAGATCAAGCGCCGCATCATCAAGGGTGCTGGCGACGCTGACGTGGCCATGGTTGAAATCGGCGGCACGGTAGGCGACATCGAATCGCAGCCGTTCCTTGAGGCGATTCGCCAGCTGCGTGTGGAAGTAGGCGCCAAGCGCGCCATGCTGATGCACCTGACCCTGGTGCCGTATATCGCCACCGCTGGCGAAACCAAGACCAAGCCGACTCAGCATTCGGTAAAAGAGCTGCGCTCCATCGGCCTGCAGCCTGACGTGCTGATCTGCCGTTCCGACCACCCGATCGATATTTCTTCGCGTCGCAAGATCGCGCTGTTCACCAACGTTGAAGAGCGTGCGGTGATTTCTCTGGAAGACGTCGACACCATCTACAAGATCCCAGGCGTGCTGCATGCCCAGGGCCTGGATGACTTCGTCGTCGAGCGTTTTGGCCTGGAATGCAACGGTGCCGACCTGTCCGAGTGGGACCGTGTCGTCGATGCCAAGCTCAATCCTGAGCACGAAGTCACCATCGCCATGGTCGGCAAGTACATGGAGCTGCTGGATGCCTACAAGTCGCTGATCGAAGCGATGAGCCATGCCGGCATCCAGAACCGCACCAAGGTCAACCTGCGTTATATCGACTCCGAAGACATCGAGAACAAAGGCACCGCGCTGCTCGAAGGCGTAGATGCCATTCTGGTGCCGGGCGGCTTCGGTCTGCGCGGTGTGGAAGGCAAGATCAAGACCGTGCAGTACGCCCGTGAGAACAAGATTCCCTACCTGGGTATCTGCCTCGGCATGCAGGTCGCGGTTATCGAGTTCGCCCGCAATGTGCTGGGCTGGAGCGATGCCAACTCCACCGAGTTCGATACCGTAGGTACTCATCCAGTGGTCGGTCTGATCACCGAATGGCAGGACGCCACCGGCGTCACCGAGCAGCGTACTGACGCTTCCGACCTGGGCGGCACCATGCGCCTGGGCGCGCAGGACTGCCAGCTGCAGGCCGGTTCGCAAGTGCATGCCTGCTACGGCAAGGATGTGATCGTCGAGCGTCATCGTCATCGCTATGAAGTGAACAACAACCTGTTGCCGCAGCTGATCGAAGCCGGCCTCAAGGTCACCGGTCGCTCGGGCGACGGCGCCCTGGTTGAAGTGGTCGAGGCGCCGGATCATCCATGGTTCGTCGCCTGCCAGTTCCACCCTGAATTCACCTCGACTCCGCGCGATGGCCATCCGCTGTTCAGTGGCTTTGTCACTGCCGCGTTGGCGCAGAAAGCCAAGAAGGCCTAGGGATATGACGCAGAAAATTATCAAGGTTGGCGGCATCGAAATCGCCAACGATAAGCCGTTCGTGTTGTTCGGCGGGATCAATGTCATCGAGTCCCGCGATCTGGCCATGCGCGCCTGTGAAGAGTACGTGCGAGTGACCGACAAGCTCGGCATTCCCTACGTATTCAAGGCCAGCTTCGACAAGGCCAACCGCTCGTCCGTAACCTCATTCCGTGGCCCAGGTCTGGAAGAGGGCATGAAGGTCTTTGAGGCAATCAAAAAGACCTTCGGCGTGCCAGTGATCACTGATGTGCATGAGCCTGAGCAAGCGGCTCCAGTGGCTGCGGTCTGCGACATTATCCAATTGCCGGCGTTTCTTTCGCGGCAGACCGATCTGGTCGTGGCCATGGCCAAGACCGGCGCGGTGATCAACATCAAGAAAGCCCAGTTCCTCGCGCCCCAGGAGATGAAGCACATCCTGGCCAAGTGCGAAGAGGCCGGTAATGACCAGCTGATCCTCTGCGAGCGCGGTTCCAGCTTCGGCTACAACAACTTGGTAGTCGACATGCTCGGCTTCGGCATCATGAAGCAGATGAACTACCCGGTGTTCTTCGACGTGACCCACGCCCTGCAAATGCCAGGCGGCCGCGCCGATTCTGCCGGTGGTCGCCGTGCTCAGGTGACAGATCTGGCCAAGGCGGGTATGAGCCAGGGCCTCGCCGGTCTGTTTCTCGAAGCCCACCCGGACCCGGACAATGCCAAATGCGACGGCCCTTGCGCCCTGCGTCTGGACAAGCTGGAGCCGTTCCTCACCCAGCTCAAGCAGCTGGATGATTTGATCAAGAGTTTTGCGCCGATTGAGACTGCCTGAAACGGCAAATCTCCGGTAAAGTGCCGTTTGTATACAATCTGGCTAAATAGTCAGTACATATCGAGCGCTGTATTAACCACCAGCGCGCAATGAGTGTGCAACGCGGTACTACCCTTTTCGTCAACTTTTTGGAGTGCTACACGCAATGGCAAAGATCGTCGACATCAAAGGCCGTGAGGTTCTCGATTCCCGTGGTAACCCAACTGTGGAAGCCGATGTAATTCTCGACGGCGGCATCATCGGCAGTGCCTGCGCGCCGTCCGGTGCCTCCACCGGTTCGCGTGAAGCGCTGGAATTGCGTGATGGCGACAAGAGCCGTTACCTGGGCAAGGGTGTGCTGAAGGCCGTGGCCAACATCAATGGCCCGATCCGCGACCTGCTGCTGGGCAAAGATGCCACCGACCAGAAAGCCCTCGACCTGGCGATGATTGCCCTCGACGGTACCGAGAACAAAGCCACCCTGGGCGCCAACGCCATCCTCGCCGTGTCCCTGGCCGCTGCCAAGGCTGCTGCTCAGGCCAAGGGCGTGCCGCTGTACGCGCACATCGCCGATCTGAATGGCACTCCGGGCGTCTACTCGATGCCGGTACCGATGATGAACATCATCAACGGCGGCGAGCATGCCGATAACAACGTTGATATCCAAGAGTTCATGGTTCAGCCGGTTGGCGCCAAGACCTTCGCCGACGCGCTGCGCATGGGCACCGAGATTTTCCACCACCTCAAAGCCGTGCTGAAGGCTCGTGGCCTGAGCACCTCCGTCGGTGACGAAGGTGGCTTTGCGCCGAACCTGGCGTCCAACGAAGACGCGCTGGCGGCCATTGCTGAAGCCGTTGCCAATGCCGGTTACACCCTGGGCGACGATGTCACCCTGGCCCTGGACTGCGCCTCCAGCGAATTCTTCAAAGACGGCAAGTACGACCTGGCTGGCGAAGGCAAAGTCTTCAATGCTGAAGGTTTCGCCGACTACCTGGCCGGTCTGTCCGAGCGTTACCCGATCATCTCCATCGAAGACGGCATGGATGAGTCCGACTGGGCTGGCTGGAAGGTGCTGACTGACAAGATCGGCAGCAAAGTGCAGCTGGTTGGCGACGATCTTTTTGTAACCAACACCAAGATCCTCAAGCGTGGTATCGACGAGTCGATTGGCAACTCGATCCTGATCAAGTTCAACCAGATCGGCACCCTGACCGAGACCCTGGAAGCCATCCAGATGGCCAAGGCCGCCGGTTACACCGCCGTGATCTCGCACCGCTCGGGTGAAACCGAAGACAGCACCATCGCCGATCTGGCTGTTGGTACTGCTGCTGGCCAGATCAAGACCGGCTCGCTGTGCCGCTCGGACCGCGTGTCCAAGTACAACCAATTGCTGCGTATCGAAGAGCAGCTTGGTGCTAAAGCTCCGTACAAAGGTCGCGCTGAGTTCCGTGGTTGAACCCAGGCATGGTAAAAGAGGGGCGGCGCGAGTCGCCCCTTTTTCGTTCGGAAGTTTCTTACGCTATGCGCAATAACTTTTACTGGGTATTTATCGTGCTGATTGCCGTATTGGCAGGTCTGCAGTATCGCCTGTGGGTCGGCGATGGCAGCCTGGCGCAGGTGGCCCAGTTGCAGCAGCAGATCGCCGATCAACAGGGCGAAAACCAGCAGCTGCAAGAGCGCAACCGGATTCTCGAAGCGGAAGTGCTGGAGCTGAAAAGCGGTATGGAAACCGTCGAAGAGCGTGCGCGGCATGAGCTGGGCATGCTGAAAGAGGGCGAAACCCTCTATCAGTTGGCTGAATGAATACCTCTGAGTTACCCCCTTTCTGGGCGTTGATCCCGGCTGCTGGCATTGGCAGCCGGATGCGCGCCGACCGGCCCAAGCAGTACCTGCAACTGGCCGGCAAAAGCATTATCGAACACACCTTGGCGTGCTTTCTCGAGCATCCGCAGCTGCGCGCGGTGGTGGTCAGTTTGGCGGCGGATGATCCGTACTGGCCGACCCTTGGCTGCGCCACTGATCCGCGTATTCAGCGCGCCGATGGCGGTGCCGAACGCGCCGATTCGGTACTCAGCGGTCTGCTGCGCCTCAGCGAGCTGGGTGCCCAGGAGCAGGATTGGGTGCTGGTGCACGATGCGGCGCGGCCCAATCTGGCGCGTAGCGATCTGGATCTGTTGCTCAGTGAGCTGGCCGATGATCCGGTGGGCGGCCTGTTGGCCGTGCCGGCGCGCGATACGCTCAAGCGTGCCGGCGCCGATGGCCGGGTGCAGATGACGGTGGATCGCTCGACTATCTGGCAGGCCTTTACCCCGCAGATGTTCCGTCTTGGCGAATTGCGGCGTGCTCTGAGCGCCGCATTGGCCGCAGGCGCGGCCATCACCGATGAGGCTTCGGCCATTGAGTGGGCTGGGTATGCCCCCCGTTTGATCGAGGGGCGCGGGGATAATCTCAAGGTCACCCGGCCAGAAGATCTGAAGTTGCTCGCGGGGCTCTGGCAAGACTAATCCGGCGGCCTGGGCCGCCGGATTGTTTGGCTAATTGACGCGGGTCTTGCTGATATCGCGCTCAAGTACTGTGGTCAGCTTGCTGATGGCGCCCTCGATGGCCTGCTCGAGATGGTCGGCATTATGCGATACGGAAATCGGGTCGCGGCCCTTGGGGCGGGCTTCGATCAGGCAGCGCTTATCATTGCCGCCGGCTTTGTGGGCGTTCTCATCACGCAGATGGACTTCGACGCGGGTTAGATGATCTTCGAAGCGTTTGATCTTGTCTCCCACGCGTGTGCCAACGTTGGTTATAAATTCCTGCGACGCTTCAATGTGGTTGTCGCTGTTTACCAGTACTTGCATAACGCTCTCCTTAATTGAGGCAGTGGTCTGCTGTGGATCAAGTGCAGGCTGTCTACATACCTACTTTTAGGATAGGCGCTTAACGGCTAGGTTCCGGTGCGCCTGTGACACGATGTTGCCGGTCCTGATGGTATTCCGGCCGCGCGGCCAACCCCTGCTTAAGAAACTCCACCAGTTGCCGCACTTTGGGTGACAGGTGGCGCTGCTGGGGATACAGCGCCCACACCGCAGTGTCCGGCGGCTGCTGGTTATCCAGCAGTGATACCAGCGCGCCGCTGCGCAAATGCTCCAGCACGTAATAATCCGGTAACTGACACAAACCAAGGCCGCGCAGCGCCGCTTCCAGCACCGCCTGGCCACTGTTGCAGCGCCAATTGCCCTGCACCCGCAGGCTGGAGTCGCGGCCGCTGGCCTGAAAGCTCCAGAGGTCCGAACTGCCGATCAGGCAATTGTGCCGCGCCAGTTCCGACAGCGAATGCGGGCGGCCGTAGCGTTGCAGGTAGGCGGGGGCGGCGCACAGGTACATCTGCCGTGGCGCCAGGCGCGTGGCCACCAGTCGCGAGTCCTGCAAACGGCCCAGGCGGATGGCCAGGTCGAGGCCGTCGTGTAGCAGATCAAGGGTGCGGTTGCTCAGTTCGATATCCACCCGCAGTTGCGGGTGCTGCAGCATAAAGTCGGTGACCAGCGGCACGATAAAGCGCTCGCCATAGGCCACCGCACAGGTCATGCGCAGCAGGCCTTTTGGCTCGCTGCCCAGATCGCCCACCGCGCGCAGGGCTTCTTCGCGGGCATCCTGCAGGCGCTGGCAGTGCTGTAAAAACGTCTGCCCGGCCTCGGTCAGTGCCACGCGGCGGGTGCTGCGGTAGAACAGGCGGGTTTGTAGGCGCTCTTCCAGGCGGGCGATCTGTCGGCTGACCTGGGATGACGACAGGCTTAGGCGTTCGGCCGCAGCGGTGAACTGGCCACATTCGGCTACGGCGACAAATTCATCGAGGCCTTCCCAGCGATTCATGGTGGATATCCTTGGTACGGTTTTATTATCCCTATATAGCAAGAATGTTTTGTTTTTTGGCAGATTATCTATCTGCATCACTGATCTACACTCTGCGCCACCGTTGAATCCGCTGGAGAGCGATCATGATCAAGTCCCGTGCTGCCGTAGCCTTTGCCCCCAATCAGCCGCTGCAAATCGTCGAAGTCGACGTGGCGCCGCCTAAGGCCGGTGAAGTGCTGGTGCGTATTGTCGCCACCGGCGTGTGCCACACCGATGCCTACACCTTGTCCGGTGAGGATTCCGAAGGGGTGTTCCCGGCGATTCTCGGCCATGAAGGTGGCGGCATCGTCGAAGCCATCGGCGAGGGCGTGACTTCGGTGCAGGTCGGCGACCACGTGATTCCGCTGTACACCGCCGAATGTCGCGCCTGCAAATTCTGCAAATCCGGCAAAACCAACCTGTGCAGCTCGGTGCGCGCCACCCAGGGCAAGGGTCTGATGCCGGACGGCACCAGCCGCTTCAGCTACAACGGCGAGCCGATCTACCACTACATGGGCTGCTCGACCTTCTCCGAATACACCGTGTTGCCGGAAGTCTCCCTGGCAGTGATCCCCAAGGAGGCGCCGCTGGAAAAGGTCTGCCTGCTCGGTTGTGGCGTGACCACCGGTATCGGTGCCGTACTCAACACCGCCAAGGTGGAAGAGGGCGCCACGGTGGCGATCTTCGGCCTCGGCGGTATCGGCCTGGCAGCGATCATTGGCGCGAAGATGGCCAAGGCCTCGCGCATCATCGCCATCGATATCAACCCGGCCAAGTTTGAGGTGGCGCGTGAGCTGGGTGCGACTGATTTCGTTAACCCGAAAGATTTCGCCAAGCCAATTCAGGACGTCATCGTCGAGATGACTGATGGCGGCGTCGATTACTCCTTCGAGTGCGTGGGCAATGTGCAGCTGATGCGCGCGGCGCTGGAATGCGCGCACAAAGGCTGGGGTGAGTCGGTGATTATCGGCGTGGCCGGCGCCGGCCAGGAAATCAGCACCCGGCCGTTCCAGCTGGTGACCGGGCGCGTCTGGCGCGGTTCGGCGTTCGGTGGCGTTAAAGGCCGTAGCGAGCTGCCGAGCTATGTGGAAAAGGCGCAGAAGGGCGAAATCCCGCTGGATACCTTTATCACCCACAACATGCCGCTGGAAGACATCAACAAGGCCTTCGACCTGATGCATGAAGGCAAGAGCATCCGCACCGTTATCCACTTCTGATCACGCTGGGCGGCTGTGATGGCCGCCCAATGGAGGCCCTATGACCTTGGAAAATATTTCCTGCCAGAAGAGTGCCGGTGGCTGGCACAAGCGTTACCGCCACCGGTCGGCGGTGCTGGGCTGCGACATGGTGTTTGCCGTGTATCTGCCGCCGCAGGCCGAGCAGGGCGGCAAACTGCCGGTGCTGTATTGGCTGAGCGGGCTGACCTGCACCGATGAGAACTTTATGCAGAAGGCCGGCGCGCACAAGTTGGCGGCCGAGCTGGGGATGATCATCGTCGCGCCGGATACCAGCCCGCGCGGCGCCGATGTGCCGGATGATCCGGACAAAGCCTGGGACTTCGGTCTGGGCGCGGGCTTCTACTTGAACGCCACCCAGGAGCCCTGGGCGCGGCATTACCGCATGTACGACTATGTGGTGCAGGAACTGCCGGCGCTGATCGAGGCCAACTTCCCGGTATCCGACAAGCGCGGTATCAGTGGCCACTCCATGGGCGGGCACGGTGCGCTGGTCTGCGCCTTGCGCAACCCGGGGCGCTATCAGTCGTTGTCGGCGTTTGCGCCGATCAGCAACCCGAGCAACTGCCCCTGGGGCGAGAAGGCGTTCTCGCGTTATCTGGGCGACGAGCGCTCGCGCTGGCGCGAATGGGATGCTTGCGCCTTGCTCGCCGAGGCAACAGAAAAGCTGCCGATTCTGGTCGACCAGGGTGATCGTGATGATTTCCTGGAAAACCAGCTCAAGCCGGATGCGCTCAAGGCAGCGGCGCAGGCTGCAGGCCATCCGCTGACCCTGCGTCTGCAGCCGGGCTACGACCACAGCTACTACTTTATCGCCAGCTTTATCGATGACCACCTGCGTCATCACGCCAAGGCGTTGTTGAGCTGAACCAGCACTGACCGACGGCCAGCTAGCCGGGTCGACCCTGCAGCTTTCAGTTAGAATCACGCCCTGACTTTTTCAGGGCGTTGTTTCTTATGCGTATTGGCCACGGCTACGATGTGCACCGCTTCGGTGAGGGCGATTTCATCACCCTGGGCGGCGTGCAGATTCCCCATAAATTCGGCCTGCTGGCTCATTCCGATGGTGACGTGCTGCTGCATGCCTTGAGTGATGCCTTGCTCGGCGCGGCCGCGCTGGGCGATATCGGCAAACACTTCCCTGATACCGATCCGACCTTCAAGGGTGCGAACAGCCGCGTGCTGCTGCGCCATGTACTCGGCCTTATTCACGGCAAAGGCTGGCAGGTCGGTAATGTCGACGCCACCATCGTCGCCCAGGCACCGAAGATGGCGCCGCATATCGAGACCATGCGTGCGCGGATTGCCGAAGACCTGCAGGTGAGTCTGGATCAGGTCAACGTCAAGGCCACCACCACCGAGAAACTCGGCTTTACCGGGCGTGAAGAAGGTATCGCCGTGCATGCCGTCGCGCTGTTGGTCGCACGATGAACGAGCTCGAGTTGCTGGGGCCGCGCGCCCATGGCGAGCCCTGCGGTACTGCGGTGCTCAAGGCCGTGGCGGAAGATTTTCAGGTCGATGAAGTGCTGGATATCCCCCTGGCCGGCGAGGGCGAACACCTCTGGCTGTGGGTGGAAAAGCGCGAGCTGAACACCGAGGAAGCGGCCAAACGCATCGCCCGCGCTGCCGGCGTGCCGCTGCGGTTGATCAGCTATGCCGGGCTCAAGGATCGTCAGGCCCTGACCCGTCAGTGGTTCAGCCTGCACCTGCCGGGCAAAGTCGATCCCGATTTGAGCGCAGCCGAAGATGCCAGCCTGAGCATCCTCAAGCAGGTGCGGCATAGCCGCAAACTGCAGCGCGGCGCCCATGCGGCCAACGGCTTTACCCTGCGCCTGACTCAGTTGGTCGCGGATCGCGCGGCGCTGGATCAACGCCTGACGCAAATCGCCGCTCAGGGCATTCCCAACTATTACGGCTTGCAGCGCTTCGGCCATGAAGGTGGGAATGTCGCCCATGCCCGGCATTTTGCGGCGAACAAGAGCCTGCCGGAGAAGCGCAATGTGCGCTCGCGGGTGCTCTCGGCGGCGCGCAGCTACCTGTTCAATCAGGTGCTGGCCGAGCGAGTAGCTGCAGGCACCTGGAATCAGGCGCTGCTCGGTGATCTGCTGGCCTTTACCGATAGCCGCAGCTTCTTTGTGGCCGGAGAGGCCGAGTGCAACGATCCGCGCCTGGCGATTCTTGATCTGCATCCAACGGGCCCGTTGTGGGGCGCAGGCGTATCTAGCGCCGGTGGTGTAGCGCAAGCGCTGGAGCAGGATCTGGCCGTACGCGAAAGCGTTCTGGTCGACTGGTTGGCAGAAGCGGACATGACGCACGAACGGCGTATCCTGCGCCTCCCCATTGGCGGCCTGTCGTGGCATTATCCCGAGCCTGACATTCTGCAACTGGAATTCGTCCTGCCGGCTGGATGCTTTGCCACCGTCTTGGTGCGTGAGCTCGTCGATCTGTTGCCTGCAGGGCAGACGGACAACCCATGCGTATTCTGATTTCCAATGATGACGGCGTTGCTGCGCCAGGCCTGGCTGCGCTGCATGCGGCGCTGGCCGACTATGCCGAGTGCACGGTGATTGCTCCCGATCAGGACAAGAGCGGCGCGAGCAGTTCGCTGACCCTCGACCGTCCCCTGCACCCAAGCACTTTGCCCAACGGCTATATCAGCCTGAACGGTACGCCGACCGACTGTGTGCACTTGGGGCTTAACGGCCTGTTGCCGCACGTGGCGGACTTGGTGGTCTCCGGCATCAACCTGGGCGCCAACCTGGGCGATGACGTGCTGTATTCCGGCACCGTCGCAGCGGCTTTGGAAGGGCGCTTTCTGGCGCGTCCGGCGTTTGCCTTTTCCCTGCTTTCGCGCATGCCGGACAATTTGCCAACCGCGGCCTATTTCGCCCGCAAGCTGGTTGAGGCGCATGAGCAGCTCGATCTGCCGCCGCGCACCGTACTCAATGTGAATATCCCTAATCTGCCGCTGGAGCATATCCGTGGCATCCAGTTGACCCGCCTGGGCCACCGCGCCCGCGCTGCGGCGCCGGTGAAGGTGGTCAACCCGCGTGGCAAAGAGGGTTACTGGATCTCGGTGGCCGGTGATGCCGAAGACGGCGGCCCTGGTACGGATTTTCACGCGGTGATGCAGGGCTATGTCTCGGTCACGCCGCTGCAGCTGGATCGTACCTTTGCCGACGGCTTCAACAGCCTGCAACCCTGGTTGGAGGGGCTGCTGTGATCCGCCGGGAACAGGACGAGTTGCACCGTCGCGGCATTGGCATGACCTCGCAGCGCACCCGTGAGCGGCTGATTCAGCGGCTGTACGAGGAAGGCTTGTCCAACGCCCATGTGCTGGAAGCTATCCGTCGTACGCCGCGTCATCTCTTTGTCGATGAGGCTCTGGCCCATCGCGCCTACGAAGACACCGCGCTGCCGATCGGCAACAATCAGACCATCTCGCAGCCTTATATGGTCGCGCGCATGAGCGAGCTGCTGCTGGCGGCCGGCCCGCTGGACAAGGTGCTGGAAATCGGCACCGGCTCGGGCTATCAGACCGCGATTCTGGCGCAGCTGGTTGAACGAGTATTCAGTGTTGAGCGGATTCAGAGCCTGCAGGAAAAGGCCAAGGAACGCCTGGCGCAGCTCAATCTGCGTAATGTGGTGTTTCGCTGGGGCGACGGCTGGGAAGGCTGGAATGCCCTGGGCCCGTACAACGGCATCATCGTCACTGCAGCGGCGGCTAATGTGCCGCAAGCCTTGCTCGATCAGCTGGCCCTGGGTGGGCGCCTGGTGATCCCGGTCGGCGCAGGCGATGTGCAGGAACTGCTGCTGATCGTCCGTGAAGAAGACGGCTTCTCCCGGCATGTGCTGGATGCAGTGCGCTTTGTGCCCTTGCTCAATGGGCCCCTGGCCTGATTTCGATTGTTTACGGATGAACCCATGAAGAAGTATTTCCTGCTCTACGCCAAAGGCATTGCCATGGGCGCTGCCGACGTAGTGCCCGGCGTGTCGGGCGGCACTGTGGCGTTTATTAGCGGTATCTATGACGAGTTGCTGCGCTCGATTGCCAGCGTGCCGGTGGCCCTGGGTCTGTTGCTGCGTGGGCGTGTTGTTGAGGCCTGGAAAGCCGCCAATGCAACCTTTCTGCTGGTGCTGCTGCTGGGCGTTATGACCAGCGTGCTGAGTCTGGCGCGGCTGATCACCTACCTGCTGGTCGAGCAGCCGATTCCGGTGTGGTCGTTCTTCTTCGGTCTGATTCTGGTTTCCACACATTTGGTGGTTCGCGAAATTCAGCGCTGGAACTGGACGCGGGTTGTCAGCCTGATTCTAGGGGCGGCATTCGCCTACTGGATTACCGTGGCGTCGCCCCTGCAGTTGGGGCATGACCCGCTGAGTCTGTTCTTCGCCGGCGCTATCGCCATCTGCGCGATGATTCTGCCGGGTATCTCCGGCAGCTTTATTCTGGTGCTGCTGGGGCTGTACAGCTTTGTGCTGACGGCGGTGAAGGGCCTGGATATTACCGTGCTGCTGATTTTTGCCAGTGGTTGTCTGGTGGGGATTGTCAGCTTTGCCGGAATTCTGCGTTGGCTGCTGGCGCGCTGGCGTGACCTGACGCTGGCGTTTCTCACAGGGTTGATGATCGGTTCGCTGAACAAGATCTGGCCCTGGAAGGAAACTCTGACCTGGCGTGCCGATAGCCGTGGTGAGCAGGTGCCGCTGTTGCAAGCCAATCTCTGGCCTGCGCAATTTGCCGAAATCAGCGGCCAGGACCCGCAGTTGCTGTTGGCCGTTGCCCTGGCGATTGCCGGCATTCTGCTGGTTCTAGGCCTGGAGTGGCTGGCTGGGCGCAATCCGCAAAGCGCTGGTGATAACCCATAATTGCGGCACAATGCACGCCAGTTAGATGTAAGCAGTTTTGCCCGAGGGAGATGCAGGTGAGTTTCACAGCCATTCAATTGCCGATTCGCGCCAGCAGTGCTCGTACCCTGTTGAGTGGCCTTGTCTTCGGTGCGCTGCTCAGCGCTTGTGCAAGCCCGCCTCCGGGTGGCGTCAAGGTGGTTGACCGTACCCAGGGCGGCGCCACTCAGGCACCGCAGCGCCAGCCGGTCAGCAGTGGCCAGTATCAAGTGCAACGTGGCGATACGCTGTACTCGATTGCGTTCCGCTTCGGCTGGGATTGGAAGGCGCTGGCTGCCCGCAATGGCATTGCGCCGCCTTACCTGATCCGCGTAGGCCAAATCATCCGCTTTGATGGACAGCCTGCCAGTCGCCCGCCCGTGGTAGCGACGGCTCCTGTGGTTAGCCCGCCGCCGCCCGGCCGTCCTAGCTCACCCATGCAAACCAAACCCGTACAAACCCAACCGCCAGCGCCGGTGAAAACCACGCCAAGCGTCACCGCGTTACCGCCCACGCAGCGCTCTGCATCGGGTTGGCTGTGGCCGTCCAATGGGCCGGTTATCGGGCGTTTTTCCTCAAACGGCAGTTTGAATAAAGGCATTGATATCGGCGGAGAATTGGGCCAGCCTGTTTTAGCTGCGTCTGATGGTTCAGTGGTCTACGCCGGGAGTGGTTTACGGGGCTACGGCGAATTAGTGATCATCAAACATAGCGATACCTACGTAAGCGCCTACGGTCACAACCGCAGGTTGTTGGTGCAGGAGGGGCAACAGGTCAAAGCCGGGCAGAAAATTGCCGAAATGGGTTCCACAGGAACCGACCGGGTGAAACTTCACTTTGAAGTGCGCCGCCAAGGTAAACCTGTCGACCCGTTGCAATACCTGCCGCGACGTTGATCTTGCGCTAGCCTGTCTCCACCACGTGGGAGGGACAGGCTTTGGTGTAACCAGGGATTTGGTCTCGCCAGGGCTTGCTGTCGAACTCAGCAAGGAATAACAAAAATGGCTCTCAATAAAAAAGAAGCGCCGGAGTTTGACGTCGATGATGAAGTGCTCCTGATGGAGCCTGCTATTGTCCTTGACGATGATTCAGACGAAGAAGCGCAACCGCCACTTTCCCGCAGCAAAACCAAAGCATCCGCAACCAGCAGCAAACAGCATAAGTACATCGATTACACCCGCGCGCTCGACGCCACTCAGCTGTACCTCAACGAAATCGGCTTTTCCCCTCTCCTGACTCCTGAAGAAGAAGTGTTCTTTGCGCGCCTGGCGCAGAAGGGCGACCCTGCCGGCCGCAAGCGCATGATTGAAAGCAACCTGCGCCTGGTGGTGAAGATCGCTCGGCGTTACGTCAATCGTGGTTTGTCTCTGCTGGATCTGATTGAAGAGGGCAACCTCGGTTTGATCCGCGCGGTAGAGAAATTCGATCCCGAGCGTGGTTTCCGTTTTTCGACCTATGCCACCTGGTGGATCCGCCAGACCATCGAACGGGCGATCATGAATCAGACCCGTACCATTCGCCTCCCCATTCATGTGGTGAAAGAGCTCAACGTCTACCTGCGCGCAGCTCGCGAATTGACCCAGAAGCTCGACCATGAGCCTTCTGCAGAAGAAATTGCCAACCTGCTGGAAAAACCGGTGGGCGAAGTTAAACGCATGCTCGGCTTGAATGAGCGTGTTTCCTCGGTGGATGTCTCACTGGGCCAGGACTCGGACAAAACCCTGCTCGATACCCTGACCGATGATCGTCCGACCGATCCCTGTGAGTTGCTGCAGGACGATGATCTGTCGCAGAGCATCGACCAGTGGCTGTCTGAATTGACCGACAAGCAGCGTGAGGTGGTGATTCGCCGCTTCGGTCTGCGTGGCCATGAAAGCTGCACCCTGGAAGAAGTTGGCCAGGAAATCGGCCTGACCCGTGAGCGTGTTCGGCAGATTCAGGTCGAAGCCCTCAAGCGTCTGCGGGAGATTCTGGAGAAGAATGGCCTGTCGAGCGACTCACTGTTCCAGTGAGCTTGATGCGTTAACACTCAACCCGGCCCTGGCCGGGTTTTTTGTGCCTATGTTCCATGGCCGCCACTCTCTAGTGAGCGTCATGGATGTCACCAGAAGATATTGCTGGCGAGTTTTGTGAGTGCTTGTGTAAGTCATTGCTTACAAGGTGCGTAAGCCATTGGTGCGCAAGGCGGCCGGCGAAGTGCTCTTTTTTATTTTAAGTTATTGTTTTTAAACAATATTTAATTTTACTGGCGAAGGCTAAAGACCATTTGAATGGAGTTTTAAGCGCTTGTTAGGAAGGCGGAAATCGCTAGTATTACACCTGTGCTCAGGGACAAGCACAGGTTGTCAGGAAGACAATCAGGACATCGCAAGAGGCGATTCATCAGGAAGATGAGCTGGGAAATACAGGGACTAGGGACAAAAGAGTGGGCGACGCGAGTCGCCCCTTTTTTTGTCCGCATTTTGTGTATCTATCGTTTGCAGATCATTCTGTTGCCTTGTTTCAGGCAATTTCGGGACTGCAGAAAAGTAAAAACCCGCGCAAGGCGGGTTTTTTGTGTAGCCAGCGCAGCTAAGTACTAGCGCTCCAGGTACTGCAGCTTGTCCTTCACGCCATCCCACTCTTCAGCGTCCGGCAGGGACTCTTTCTTCTCGGTGATATTCGGCCAGACTTCGGCCAGATCAGCGTTCAGTTCGATGTATTCCTGCTGATCTTCCGGCACCTCATCTTCGGAGAAGATGGCTTGTGCAGGGCACTCAGGCTCGCAGAGTGCGCAGTCGATGCACTCGTCCGGGTGGATCACCAGGAAGTTCGGGCCTTCGTAGAAGCAGTCCACCGGGCAGACTTCTACGCAGTCGGTGTATTTGCATTTGACGCAGTTGTCGGTAACGACGAAGGTCATTTCTGATTCTCTCCTCGGGCGCCAGCCTGCCCCGTTCTATGCGGGTTTCAGCAGGCTAGGGGTAATGGCCACGGCTCAGGCTTTAAGTCGGGCAGTCATAAAAATGCGCGCGATTCTAACAGTTCGCACGCAATAACGTTAGAAGCGTGTCTTCCATGTATATAACAGTTCCAGCGCTTTACGCGGAGTCAGATCATCCGGGTTGATCTTGCGTAATTCCTCCTGCAGCGGATGCGGCAGGCTGGCGAACATATCGCTTTGCATCGGTGCCGCCGTCTGGCCAGGCTGCGCCGGCGGCAGTTCGTGGGGCAGGCTGGTGGTTTCCAGGCGCGCCAGGTGCTCGCGAGCACGCAGGATAACCTCATTCGGCACGCCCGCCAGTTGCGCTACAGCCAAACCATAGCTCTGACTGGCGGGGCCAGGCAGCACATGGTGGAGGAAGACGATGCGCTCATTATGCTCGGTGGCATTCAAATGCACGTTGGCCACGATGGGCTGGCTTTCCGGTAGCACGGTCAGCTCGAAGTAATGGGTGGCGAACAGGGTGTAGGCGCGCAGCTTGGCCAGCTGTTCGGCGGCCGCCCAGGCCAGCGACAGGCCGTCAAAGGTGCTGGTGCCGCGGCCGACTTCATCCATTAGCACCAGGCTGCGCTCTGTGGCGTTGTGCAGGATGTTGGCGGTTTCGCTCATCTCCACCATAAAGGTCGAGCGGCCACCGGCCAGGTCGTCGCTTGAGCCGATACGGGTAAAGATGCGATCAACCAGTGACAGCTCACAGTTTTTCGCCGGGACGAAGCTGCCGATATGCGCCAGCAGCACGATCAACGCGGTCTGGCGCATATAGGTGGATTTACCACCCATGTTCGGCCCGGTGATGATCAGCATGCGCGTGTCATCGTCCAGGCTCAGGTCGTTGGCCACAAACGGCGTGGTCAACACCTGCTCAACCACCGGGTGACGACCCTGGTCGATGCGCATGCAGGGTTCGTCAACAAAGCGCGGGCGATTAAGATCCAGATTCAGTGCACGTTCGGCCAGGTTGCTCAATACGTCCAGTTCGGCCAGGGCGGCGGCGCTGTCCTGCAGTGGGCCGAGGTGGCCGATCAGGCGTTCCAGCAGCTCGTCATAGAGCATTTTTTCGCGGGCCAGAGCGCGGCTCTTGGCTGACAGCGCCTTGTCCTCGAACTCCTTGAGTTCGGGAGTGATAAAGCGCTCGGCACCTTTTAGGGTCTGCCGGCGGATATAGTCGGCTGGTGCCGACTCGGCCTGCTTGCTCGGCAGCTCGATAAAGTAGCCGTGCACGCGGTTGTAGCCGACCTTGAGGTTGGCCAGGCCGGTGCGGGCTTTCTCGCGGGTTTCCAGGTCCATCAAGTACTGGCCGGCGTTCTCGCTGAGCGATTGCAGCTCATCCAGCTCGGCGTCGTAACCGGTTTTCAGTACACCGCCATCGCGGATCACCGCTGGCGGGTTATCGATAATCGCCCGGGCCAGCAGTTCGGCCAGTTCCGGGTAGGTGCTGACCACGCCTGCCAGCTCGCTCAGGTGCGGCGCTTCCAGATTGGTCATGGCCATCTGGAGCGTGGGCAGCGCGGCGAGGGCGTCGCGCAGGCGTGCCAGGTCCCGTGGGCGCGCATTGCGTAGGCCAATACGGGCGAGGATGCGTTCCAGATCGCCGATTTCCTTCAGCTGCGGCTGCAGGGTTTCGAAGCGGTAGCGCTCCAGCAGGCAGGCAATCGATTCCTGGCGTGCTTCCAGTACCGCGCGATCGCGCAGCGGACGATTCAGCCAGCGGCTGAGCAGGCGGCTGCCCATGGCGGTCTGGCAGCGGTCGACCACCGACTGCAGGGTGTTTTCGCGCCCGCCGGCCAGGTTGATGTCCAGTTCCAGGTTACGGCGGCTGGCACCGTCGAGAATCACCGTATCGTCCAGGCGTTCGTGACGCAGGCTGCGCAGGTGCGGCAGGGCGGTGCGTTGGGTTTCCTTGGCGTAGGCCAGCAGGCAGCCGGCAGCGCCGATGGCCAGGGTCAGGTTTTCGCAGCCGAAGCCTTTCAAATCCTGAGTAGCGAACTGCTGACACAGGCTTTTGTGCGCGGTGTCGCGTTCGAAATCCCAAGGTGCGCGGCGGCGTGCGCCACGACGTTTTTCCGCCGGCAAGCCTTGCGGCCAGTCATCGGGAATCAGCAGTTCAACCGGATTCAGACGCTCCAGCTCGGCCAGCAGATTTTCCCAGCCGTTGATCTCCAATACGCTGAAACGACCGCTGGTGATATCCAGCACGGCCAGGCCGAACAGGCGCTCATCGCCCAGTACTGCCGCCAGCAGGTTGTCGCGGCGCTCATCGAGCAGCGCCTCGTCGCTGACCGTACCGGGGGTGATGATGCGCACCACCTGGCGCTCCACCGGGCCCTTGCTGGTGGCCGGGTCGCCGATCTGCTCGCAGATCACCACCGATTCGCCAAGCTTGACCAGCTTGGCCAGGTAGCCCTCCAGCGAGTGGTAGGGAATCCCGCACATGGGAATCGCCTGGCCGGCGGACTGGCCGCGAGCCGTCAGGGTGATATCCAGCAGCTTGGCGGCCTTTTTCGCGTCCTCGTAGAAGATCTCGTAGAAGTCGCCCATGCGGTAAAACATCAGCTGTTCCGGGTGCTGATTTTTCAGCTTCCAGTACTGTTGCATCATCGGCGTGTGAGAACTGAGGTCGCTTTGGCTCATCGTTTTAACTGTCCGGCTGAATCGCAAAAGCGCCTAGTGTACGGTATCGGCCTGGCTGGCTTTAACCCCGGAGTGCAGATGACTGCTAATGAAAATGCCTTGACCCAACTGGCTGCCGAGCTGGGCGCACAATTGCTTGCCGCCAAGGCCCAGGTGACCACCGCCGAATCCTGCACCGGCGGCGGTATTGCCGAGGCGATAACGCGGATTCCCGGTAGCTCTGCCTGGTTTGAAGCCGGTTATGTCACTTACTCCAATGCGCAGAAGACTAGACAGCTGAATGTTCCCGAGACGCTGTTCACTATGGTTGGGGCGGTGAGCCAGGAGGTAGTCGAGACCATGGTGCGTGGTGCGCAGGCTAATAGTGGCGCGCGCTTTGCGGTGGCCGTCAGCGGTGTCGCTGGGCCGGATGGCGGCTCACCGGAGAAGCCGGTGGGCACAGTCTGGCTGGCTTGGGGCGATGCTGAGCAGCTATTCAGTGTGCGCCGGCAGTTTGCCGGGGATCGCAGCGAAGTTCGCCGACAAACGGTTGAGGCCGCGCTGGCTGGGCTGTTGCGCCTGCTTGCGCAAGAAAATCCAAACGCGGGGTAGGCGGGCGACTTGCCCTGTGGAATAATACTGTCTACTTATACAGTTGTTGGTGGCCGCTAGCTGGCCCTTCTTGATTACGTGAGGACTTAAATGGACGAGAATAAGAAGCGCGCCTTGGCGGCAGCCCTGGGCCAGATTGAAAAGCAATTCGGCAAGGGTGCGGTGATGCGCATGGGCGATCATGATCGTCAGGCGATTCCTGCTATCTCCACCGGTTCGCTGGGTCTGGATATCGCGCTGGGCATTGGCGGTCTGCCGAAAGGCCGTATCGTTGAAATCTACTATTCACGTCCAGAAAATCGGTTCATGTGAGTGATTCACTATTTTTCACTAGCCTCCAGGCCGCAAGCAACACTAAAACCAGTTCAGGTA
>PGZH01000012.1:0-18130 GCA_002840155.1 Gammaproteobacteria bacterium HGW-Gammaproteobacteria-13 | reverse complement strand
TTCAACTGGCTCTCTCGGACTTGATATTGCACTTGGTATTGGTGGAGTACCTGAGGGGCGTATAATTGAGATTTACGGTCCAGAAAGTTCCGGTAAGTCTACTCTGTGTTTGCAAATTGTCGCACAAGCACAAAAGCTTGGTAAGAACTGTGCATTTATAGATGCTGAACATGCTCTTGATCCACTTTATGCTGAAAAGCTTGGAGTTGATCTTGATAACTTGTTGGTATCGCAACCAGATACGGGCGAGCAGGCATTGGAAATTACCGATATGCTCGTGCGGTCTGGTTCTATCGGAGTAATTATTGTCGACTCGGTAGCCGCATTGGTGCCAAAGGCTGAAATCGAAGGCGAAATGGGTGACTCGCACGTGGGCCTGCAAGCCCGTTTGATGTCTCAAGCTCTGCGTAAGCTGACTGCAAGTGTAAAACAGACCAATACCATCTTGGTGTTTATTAACCAGATCCGCATGAAGATCGGTGTAATGTTCGGCAACCCCGAAACTACAACTGGGGGAAATGCACTTAAATTTTACTCTTCTGTGCGACTTGATATTCGCCGCACCGGTGCCGTTAAGGATGGCGAGATTGTGATTGGCAGCGAAACCCGCGTTAAGGTCGTAAAAAACAAGGTGGCCCCACCGTTTAGGCAGGCAGAGTTCCAGATTATGTACGGTGCCGGAATCTACAAGATGGGCGAGCTTATCGATCTAGGTGTGCAAGAAAAACTGGTTGAAAAGTCAGGGGCTTGGTATAGCTACCAAGGCAACAAAATCGGCCAAGGTAAGGCAAACGCTGCGCAATGGTTGAAAGATAACGAGCAGGCCGCTCAAGAGCTTGAGAAGCAGATCCGTGACAGGCTGCTTAGTGTCACTCCGGCAGCCAAACCAACTGGCAGCCCCATTTCTGAAGTTCCTGAAGTCGAATATTGATCAAAATTTAAGGCAGTACCATCTGGTGCTGCCTTGAAAGTATAGATGATCAGTAAAAAACTGAGTGCAACACCTGGCCATTTCGGTATGGCGCTACTCCCGCGTGCTATTCCGAACTCAGCGGTGCATTGCGCGCCACTATCAAAATCGGTCCTGCCCAAGGCTTCAATCAGTGAAGAATTGCTTGCCTGATCAACCGATCCCCTTCGACCATCTGCGGGGAACTGCGTCGTAAACGCCAGGTTTGCGGCAATTCATCGCCCCTCGATGCCCCGTAGCAGATACAGTGCTGGCTAAAAGCCTACCGCTCCAGACGCAAATTGCTACCCGGCAATGAATACTTTGAGCTGTTCGCTCATATACTGCTTGAGGGTTTGTCTCCCGAGCAGATTTTCGTTATACAGCAACGAACAGTTGGATGCAGTCGCACTGCAATTGAGCACTCGTCCGAGTAATCGCTCATATTTCAAGTGTTCTATCGAGGTTATGGGCTAGGTAATGCATACGGCATGATAATCGTATTGCACTCAGCTTTTATAAGGTCATGAGTATTGCGGGGGGGGCACTATGCTCAAATTGAAGAGGAGATACACTGAGCGCGATTTTGGTAAGTATACTGAAAGCCTTGGTCATTACTTTTGCAATGCTCTCGTTTCTGCGTACGAAATATTCTGGCCAGATAATACCTCAACAGAAGCCACCTATTTTTATTCCATAATTAAATTTTTGGATTTTTTGGCCGAAGATGGTTCGCAAGAAGAACTCAGAGTTTTTATTAGGGCCGGCGAATTCTCAGATTTAGGCGAATCGTACATCGTTGTGCTTTTCCATAATTTAATGAGCGGTTTTCGCAGTTATCTTGATAGGTTAGAGATTGAGAATCGAACAAAAAATACCTATGCGGCCGGCGTGCGTGCGTTCGTTCGCCATCTGGCAAATCGTGGTGTAGTACCGCATGGTTTGTTTATCAAAGGCTTCAAATTTGAGCCTGGAATAGGCTCCACATCTACTTGATGTGACCATTCATAAAGAGGTTAACATCAGTGCGTTGATTTCACAGCATCAGGAACTGTTAATTTCCGAAGGGCTTGATGATCTCGAAGGTATGCAAAGTCTTCTTTCAAATCTATTTAATGAGGCAGATGCCTGTGCTTCGATAGAGGATTCGTTTGATATTATTGAGGTATCTACTCGCGTCTTAGATAGTCGATTGGTAGCATTAAAAAGCGCAAGCGCAGGTTTGGTGATACAGCACTATAAGCTCCTTCAAGAGGTAGGGCAGTGGTTGAAGTGTCAAGAATATCAACGGAAAGCGAAAGACTTGAGGGTTTTGTTTGGTCAGGTTGGCGTCGGGGGAGTTGGTGGTCAAGCGGCAAAAGTTCTGGGTGGGGAGTACGCCACGATAATGGATGGCTGTGCTCTGCAAGTGTTAGTTGTTTACTGTCATATCTATCATGGCGGAATTTATCCGTTAGGTGACGATTTTTCTTACTCGCTCTTGTCTAATCGCATACAGAAAAGCGATATCTCAATATCTGATGTTAGAAACGCCCTCGGTTATTCGCGTGAAGCTCGTGTGGCTGCGTTTGTATGGCTCTCGATTAAGTATGCAATTAATCCCGATGCTCTACTGAATATTACAACGAACTGCCTTGTTTCTACAGGCAATGATGGTCAGTATCAATTTGTCTGGAATAAGTTGCGCAAAGGGGCTGAGAGCCAGGAGTCAGTAGTTGTAAACTCCCGCGCTGAAGGGGTTGCGCTAACTTGTGATAGCATGACAGCCGTTGATGTCGTTGAATATCTTAGGGTGTGCAGTGAACATATTCGTGACTTTGCTCGCGAAGAAGATCGCAATAGTTTGTTTATTGGTTTCTACAAAAATTATACAAAAGGAAGTTGCGGTGAGCGAGTGCATGTGCCGTCAATGCTTGCGCTTAACACAATAAATTCGAGTTTTAAATCGCTCTGTCGAAAGGTATCTGGAGAGCGTTGGTCAAGCTCACTAAAAGCGCTGCGTGGCAGCGTTCTTTTATTGACTGGCCTAGTAACCCGAGACGCCATGCAGGTAATGCAGATCGGTCGTCATAGTGACTTGACGATGGCCGCGAAGTACACCGACCACCTACCTGAAATACTGCGCCGTGAAAAAAAGGTCCGCGAATTTTTGGACTGGTTTGAAACAGTATTGACCGTCAATATTGATCAGTTTGCAGAGAAGGTCGGTATTGATCCCGAAGCTTATGATATACGCAAGGAAAGGCTTCTCAATCAGCAGTTCGGCGGTATACATTGCTCTGATCCCATGGCCGGAGTACAGCCTGGCACGATAGAGGGGGAAGTCTGTCATCGCATTGACAAGTGCGTTAGTTGCTCGAAGCGCCGTAGTTTGTTTCTCGCCACAAAAGAAAATATTGCCAATGTTATCTACTGGCGTGAGGTGCTGTCTAAAGCCGAAAAATTATTAGGGGAAGAGGAGTTTTCAAGGTGGAGTCTGTGGAAGTTGTTCGTGAGTTCAATTCTCGAAAGGCTCTACAGTGAGCGTGAACAACGTAGATTGCTTACTCAGGCAGAAGAGTATTGCAATAGCTATCAGAATCCCTATGTTAATGTTATCCCCGTTTTCGTCATTAAAGAGGCTGATGCATGAGTGTCATTGACTTGAGTGCGTACAGGAGTTACTTTGATGATGAGCGCAGCCTAAATAATCTTGGCTCATATTTCGCGTCTTGGTTTGTTGGTACGTCATGTTTTGCAGATAATCAATGGGTTGTCGAGGATAAAATAGGCCAACAGATTATCCGCTTTGATGTTGCCGTTGCGCCTAATGAACTGCTTACAGATAATCAAGATCTCTGTTATGCGGTTAAGGTTTCGGCATACCTTGCGCGCGCTATTACTCATGACAGAAAGGTAGGCGGTTTTTCGTCCGGTGCTTCTCAGTATAAACACGTCAATAACATTATTAACCATGTTCGCTGGCTCAGGCTTCAAGGTGTTAATCATCTTTCAAGTGTGAATGATGGCGTATTTGCGATTTATACACAGTCAATAGGAAGCCCGTTATATGTGCGTTTGAATCTTGAAGCGCGTCTACGTGAGGAGCTTCTTGGATTGCGGCATGCTTCAGTCGATCTTGAGCAATATGCGGTTGTGTACGGAAATAATGTTCAGCCCGACTTCAATGTAACGATGCTTGCCAAAAGGCTCGGCGTTAGTGATCGGATTCTAAGCAATGTCGACACGCCATTGGTTTCGATGCTTACTAAGTTTCGCTATGAGAATGGTTTTTATATTCAGCCAAAACTCGAACGCTATTTGAGTCTTGATGACAAACTGAGCTCAGCCAAGAATGCGCAAGATACAATTCGTAAAGAGTTAACGTCTATTTCAAGGCTCTATCGTCAATGCCAGATATTCAGAGACCTTTTCCCTGTTAGTCAACGGATACCCAAGGATTACTTCCAGAAAAATAATATCAAACCCCAAAAATTATCCAAGAATATGGGGCGGGCCGGCGAGCGCACGCGCGATATTCCGCAGCCTATATTCTTTGAGTTGATGGATCGTGCAATTCGTTGGGTAGTGGATTATGCCGAGCCGTTGGTTGAGCTTAAGTCTCAGGCGCAGGCGCAATACGAAGAGTATGTGTGTGAGGTTGGGCGCGGCGGGAAAGAGGTGCATAAGGTACACTATGCGTCGAAAAAAATGCGCTTCTGGCTTAGCAAACAACTTGAGTGGCTGGATGGCCATCCGGGGAGCCCATATCCCATTAGCGGGTTTCTAAAAGATTATTCTGGTAAAGACTTTAAATCGGTCATGTCTGCTGAGAAAATTCAAAGTGGTCACGTACTTCGTGCTCAAGGATTGACATATCAGGAGGTTGGTGAGCGCTTGGGTGTGAGCAAGTCAACAGCACATAAGCTTATTACTAAGGGACGTGCTGTTAGCGGTGCATCGCTTAATAAATGTCTATATCACTTACTACCAACCGCCTGCTTGCTGGTTATCTATTGTTTCACCGCAAGGCGGCAATGCGAAGTCGAATCGTTGAGAGCGGGATGCTGTGTGGATACTCCGAACGGTCCGATTATCTGCATGTACTCTGCTAAGGTTTATCAAGAACACAAATATTTTCCGGTTACGAAGCTTGTTGCTAAAGCGGTTCGTGTGCTTGAAGCCCTGACTGAGCCGGTTCGCAATGAAAAAAACCAGACTTTACTTACTTTTCCAACGCTCGGTGGTGGGGAGGTTAATTATTGGTCAAGCGGTAAAATTAACGAATTCGCTGAGTACGTGGGCGTTCCAGATAATGAAGGGGGCCCATGGCAGTTCAGCGAGCATCAGTTCCGCCGGTTTTTCGCTATGATGTTTTTCTACAAGTTTGAGTCCGGTGATCTTGCAACGCTGTCCTGGCACTTGCGTCACACAGATTTTGAAGTGACCGCCAAGTACATCACGGACAAAGACTTTCGCAGAGCTTTTGAAGAGGTTAATGCAGAGCGGATTGTTTCATTTGCACGGTCCGCTGCCAATGATAGAACTGATACGTTATACGGAAATATGCAGACAGAACTTGGTGATTTTTTCAGTTCGTTTGATCCTGTCTCAGAAAACCGCGCTGAAAAAATGATGAGAAGGGTTGATGAAATTGGCTACATCCTTTGCTTCGTGCCCGATGGTGCGTGTTTCGGTCAGACCCCGACTTTGTTAGAGCGCAGTAAGTGTCTCATGGATAATGCTGTTCAAAAATCTTCGGCTTGCCGAGGGTCGTGTGCTGGATGCCCTAATTTGCTGGGCTTTGATACTGGCATTAGTGCGGAAGATGTGGGCTTGGTTCTTGATCCTACATCGTCACCAATGCTTAAGGCATTTGCAGATAAGCAGGAAGCTCGTAATGTCTAAGCATGTTAGTGAAGCTAACCGACAAAAGACAGAGCAGAAGATACAGCGCAAGCTTAACGGTCTGAAACACTACATCGAAAACGGGGTCGCCGATTTTCCAGTTCCGAAGAAGTTCACCCTCAATTGGTTTGCTGCCTTGGCTTCTGAGCCCTACGATAGCGTCTCTAAGGCCGGTGAGCAACTTCGGGCTGGCTCAGCAACTCATGAGCGTGTGATCTCGTCGCTGTTAAAAGCGCAGGCGGTTCTGGAGAACGGCAGGGCTCAACAAGGTAATTGTCCGAAGTCAAAGCGGATTAGCGAGCTTGACGCGAGGGTAAAAAAATATGAAGCGTTGGTGCCAGGGTTATCGCAAACTATCCTTGATTTGCTTGATCAGGTGCGTGAACTTGAACAGCGTATTTCTTTGCAGCAAGCTCAATGGGTAGACAAGCAATTCAGTGTCAGCAAGATAAAAGGTGACTAGATGTTTGAACTGTTGCCGGCGAAAAATGGACAGCACATCGTTATTAATGAATCCGGAGTGCTTCAGCGTCACGTAACGCAATATTTGCTCGATCTTGAAAATATTCAGTGTTATGAGAGGTCCTATGTTCGTCAGATTGCATATCGACTCAAGGCGTGGCTGAACTGGCTTGGTGAGTGCGACATTTACGATGTTACAGATAGGCTTTTATGTAAATATCGTGATGAGCTGAAAATTTCTGCTGACCTTGAAGCCAAAGCTATTAATTACCGGATTTCGTCTGTCTGTGCCTTCTATTGGTATGCTGAAAACACAGGCTTATGTAGCGGGGTTATTGGCTCTAACGATATGCTAAAAGGTCGATTTTATCGTATCGTCGTAAATTTGACGAGGCAAGGGAGTAGTACAAACTATACAATCCCTTTTTTGCTTGGGACTGTTCAGCAGGCAAGAAAGCGAATTCCGTCCGCGGACGAAATTGCAGCTCTGAAAGATGGCATTGCTGATAAAACTTTGGAATGTGGGCACCCGCTCGCAGAAGAAATCAATGTGCGCAATCAATTGATGCTTCGTTGGATGGCGGAGGCAGGACTAAGGCGCTTGGAGGTTGTATCCCTTCCTGTAAGTACAATTCCGACCAAATTCAAGCCCGGCACAATGGTGATGGTCACTTTGACCAAGGGTACAAAATTTAACAAGTTACGTGACGTTGAGGTCGAATCCTCTCTGATTCAAGAGACTCTTGATTACATTGCTTATGAGCGCCCGGAGATAGTCCGGAAGTGCCATGCTGGCCATGATGCAGGCGTTGTTTTTGTGAGCACTCATAGCGCAAACTGCGGCACGTTTACTGCGCAAGCAATCACAGACCTGCTTGATTCAGTAGATAGTGATATTTCGCCGCACGCGCTACGACGCTATGCACTGACACGTTATGCTGCGTATCTGTATCGCATTCAGCTGTTACTTTATAAGTCCGGCGAGATCGCCGAAATTGACAGACGTAGCATCGAGTTACGGCTAACACAGCAAGCTGGTCATGTGAAAATTTCGACAACATTCAGATCTTATGTCGATGTAGCTTTAGCAATGACGTTGTCCGACTCTGGGATCAGCTCGCTCGAAGAGAATCGTATACTGTTGCAGTCACAGCTTTCGATGATCACCTCCCAGATTGAAGCGGCGAAATCGCTCGCAATAAAAGTATAGCTGTCGTTCCGACGCAGGGCTTGTAACCAGATGTTTGACCACTCCGTATGAACATCATACGTCTCAGTGCAATCCAGCCAAGTATCCCTTGGAGATCACCGCGTCCCGTCTCTGCTCGCGAGAGTATCGAAGTGAGGAGAGCGATTGGTCAGGGGCTCCGTTTTGGTTATTCGTTCGCCATTCGATACACTGTTCACCTAGGCCGTGGGACTTGTTGACGAGTAGCTGTCTCACCCCCGCGGACAATTTAGGAGAGTTGCCGTGACCATGGTTCATGAGCGCACCCGTAGTGTGGTGCAGACAAGAGACTTCTTGCGCGATTTGTCTAGGGATTCATCCCTGCCTGAATCCATACGCCTCCATGCTGAACGCCTTCTTCGTCATTACCCGCATGCAGCTGATATCTGGCTCGCAGGCAGACTTGAAGAGCGGCGGAGAGAGGAATTGTCCCTGGTGGCGGACAAGCATGGGCCTCTACACCCAGCATTGGGTTGCTGGTTAGCCGCCGAACCGCTGTTCTGCGATGAGAGCACTCATTCGAGCTCAAGCACGGAGATAGACTGATTTCTATCTCAAGCAGAAGACCCAGCTAAGTGGCCTGCCGGCTCTAATTCTTTGCTTTTTCCAAGTGCTACTCTGAGAAACCTGCGTTAATTTGCTGAAAGGTCGCCGGCCAGCCTTCGAGCTTCCGCTTAGAATCGCGCCACGCTTGATCCTTTCGGCTGATGTTTAGAAGATTTCAAGGAAACCAATGGCAGGGTTGTTGCTGATGGCGTTCTTGATGCTTGCAGTAAGCTCGGAAGCCAATAGCGCTGTTTCTTCGATCAGCTGTTTCCGGTGCCCTGATTTCAGGGTTTGCGAGCGTTTGGTACACGCCAAAGGCCATGGGGATTAGGTAAACCGGAGTGTTCACTAATTATCTGGGGCATTTCAGGCAGGGAGGCCACAAAACTACGGCCAGCGGCAACCCGGTATAGCCTGTTGGAGAGATGTGAACAGTGTAATCAGCTCGGAAACAAGAAGTCCTCGATGTTGGCAGACTGTTCGACCATTGAATCCGTCATGGACGATATTGGAGCCTGACAGGCAATTTAAGGTCGGCTGCTACGACGATTTTCAAGATGGCACTCGTTTGAGTGTGTCACTCTGCCTCTGATGTTTGTGAACTCCCGTTCTGGATTGGCGCTGCAAAAGATTTGAATCGAATTCTGAGATGACATGGGTATTTCGTATTACCTCGCATGTTTGGGAACCCGGCAATATGTCTGGGTTGGCAGGCTTGACCCACATGTGGAGGTGCCGGTTACGGATACCGAAGGTTCCATCGCCATGTTCGCGCCGGAGAATTGGAATAAACCGTTGGTCGTAGTGAGCGAAAGCCACCCGATCCTCGAAGATGGGTGGGAATGGTTGCCCCCGGCAACTCAAGAAATGTACAGGGAGCAACTATGACAAGCCGACGCCAACCACATTCCCAAGCGCTCGCTGGGTTTTCGATCATGGTATAGGTCGTCGATGGGCAGTTAAAAGTTTTGGTGCTGATTGAAATTTGACCTAGGCCGGATTGCAGGTTCTGCATCAGTAACTGTAGAAAAATTTATCACCGCATCTGTTTTTGCACCCTTCCGTCAATAGCCCGGATCAGTTGTCGAAGACCTGCCACATCCATCGCTACCATGGCGCACCAGACCATGCTTGAGCTGACGCAGTTGCTGGCAAATCGGCAATATGCGCTCCGTTACTCAATACTTCCATATACCCTCTTGATACAAGCACGAGGACTGCCCGATGGCAGAGGCTCATAAAGACACTATTTGCGATGTATGCGCTACCAGTACGAGGGTGGCGGGTTACGGCGAACAGTTCGGGACGCTCCAGGCGCTCTGGGGCTCTGGCGCAGGGCATGATGGCGAGCGCTATCGGGTCAAGTTATGCGAAAGCTGTTTTTTCGCGGCTCTAGCGTTTTTGAAGCAGGAGCGCCGCACGCAGAATCTGTTCAGCGATGAACAGCCCAGCGAGGAGCGCCCATTCGGGCTAGTCACCTGCGATGACTACTTTGGCGATTCGTAGCCATATCGCAGAAATAAGGTTATTGGCTCGTCAGCATCGAAATCAGACCAACCTGTCGAGGAAGGCCCTTCGGTGCTAACTCGGTCGCGTTCCTGGCTGACTCAATATTGTCTGACAAAACATGTGCAACTGCGACCAGATAACGGTGGTGTTTACAAAGGGGCAAACCCTCACACGAGATTTCTGCTTGAGCACAATCACCGGCTTGGAACGGTTTTCGCCGGATGACGTGCTCATCGACAACGGGTTCTACCTCATTGGGCGTAGGGCAACCTCGTCGCCGTACGGCCTCGGTCAGTGCTATGCTTTGCAGGCTGCCCATGAGCTTCCTCTCCCGGGTACTTATACCGGTGATGAAACATGGTTTGAGGCGGTCTCTCTGGGGCCGCCTTTGTCACTTCTGGCTCAGACAATCCGTCATTGAGTATGGGGGGAAGAATTAATACGGCCTGCTGGTTTGAGTTGATATCCTGCGCCGAAAAAGTTTCAACACACTGCTGTGAGTGAGTAATGAAACTAGCTTGGCTTTCACATGCGTCTATATATGCAGTCCACCGAAAATGTCCTCACAGTAAGCCGCTTTTGACTAATAGTGGTTTGCTCTGAGACTATAAGGTGCGACTCACAAATCCTATTCTTCCTTCAGTCGTGTTGTCAAAATATGTGCAGATCAAAGTTCAAGGTCATAGTTGTCGTTATTTAAGTCTTGGCCCGATTCCATTTCGTGATCCGGGCCGTACGACTTTTTTGTGGGCTCAGTTCCCTCGTATTCTGAGCGAATTTTTTTTTCCAGATCTAGCGTCATCTCTAAACCATTGAATGATGCGATGATCAAACGACGTGGCGGATAATCAAGTCCGGCAAGAACCCCTTCGAAGGTGTCCTTATTCTCCAGTTCTTGCCCAATCCCAGTACCTGGGGTACATAGACCAAAGGTGAAAAACGTAGCCAAGTCCCAACCGCAATTACGAGTGTCTACCCGAACAGATAGAGCTGTTTTGTCAGAGTCCTTTAGAGAGTGCCCTTCAAATATTGAGGGAATTGATGCCACAGTCGGCAGGAACGTATTGTTGGTCTCAAGTTCGCCCCAGTTATAGAATAGGTAAAAGTCTCGCTCGAAATTATTGAGTTTCTGTAATTGTGTTTTTGATTCAGGGCCCGTAGGCTCACTTCCTATGTTGGTTTTAAAGTTTCGACTAACTTTCGCCTGTAGTAATACTAGTTTCCTGACTTGTAGGCTTCCAATATTAATATCGATCAGTATGCCAATGTCTGCTCCAAGACTTGCTTCAGCAGCCATACCACCCAAGCGCATGGTGGACAGTACGGCCTTTGGTTGAGCGTACTTCAAAAGATCAATCCTAGAGCTAGCCCAATGTTGAAGCTGCATGGTGAGGCTCTTTGTCAGCACACCGGAAAGGTTTTCCTCGTTTGCAAGCGAGCGACTCAGATCAGCAGTGAAGTCGTGTTCGACCTTAAACAGTGCCCAGTAAATAGACCATTGCGCTTCGTGAATATAGTTTTTCAGCGAGGTAATATGCTGAATTAGTGGTATCCATGAGTTAACTGGTGCTTGCTTAATATTTTTTGCCAAGGCACGGTCTCGCAGCCCTACCGCGATGAGCAATGCAGAATTTTCAGCGATAGTCGAATGTTGAGCGGTTGAGCGCAGTCCCACAGGTCGTGAAATTGCATTCTGCAGGATATCATTCGCCTCTTCCTGCCATTTAGCGTATTGGCTTTCCGGCGGTGTTGGTTGATACCGCAAATCAGCCGCTAGAAGGATTGCACCGCTCAAATTATTTGCACTTAACTTGCTGTGTATTTTTTTTGTTATTTCAGCGGTTGAGCTGCTTACTTGGCGACCACTTTGAATTGCTCTCGCTACATCTTCAAGCTTGGTTATAAGACCCTTAGTTTTCCTGATGATCTCGTCATGACGAGCAATAGACTGGGCTACCTCTTTTCGCTTAACAGCTTGCGATTCAGATTTTTTTATTAGTAACTTTGAAATCTCGGAAATGAGATTGGATTGCTCATCGCGTTCTAGGGTTTTGATCCGTTGCTGAAGTCTTTTCTTCGCTTCTTTGACAGATTTACTCGCGTACCAAATTGCAGGGTAACGTTTCAGGCCCTCTATTTTTCTAGCCTCTTGTTCATTAAGTTGGCAATGTGTTATTGCTTCCCTGTAAGAAGCTAGAAGGCTGTTCTTCAGTTCTTCAGCAGTATTTCGAACGTGCTTGGGTGTGTTTAACAGTTCTTCTTTAGCTTGTTCCCTAAATTCTCCCGCTTTACTTAGTAGGGTCAATGTATGTTTTAACGACGCTCCTAGATTTTCGAGCGCACCCTTTAGAGACTCATCCATGGAGATAATCCAAATATTGGGGGTATTAACTAGTTATTAACGAAGGCCTCCGGATAAGTGCCGGCGGGTCGCTAGTGATTACCCTGAATCACAAGATATTTACGATAAAAGGACCGCTACGGGCAACACAGTAGCCGTCTTTGACGATAAAACACTCCATACTGTGGCTTCCGGCATATAGTGTGCTCTCGCGCTTTTCCAAGCGCCCGGCCTGAACGATGCCCTCCTCAAACCCACCTCGCAGACCTCGTTGTTGGCTAGCATCAAGGCCAGTGTTTACTATCTGCCAATACACTTTGTAAGGAAAAGAAACGCTAGTTTTGGCGTGGAAGACGAGGTCAGCCCGCTTGGGAAGTGGGTCACTGTCATTGCCAGCCGCATATGGACGGAATCCGTGTCGTGTAACAGTCATCTCGTCGATGGAAACTGTGCCGCTGGCCAGTTCACGCCATACCACGGGTTTACGATGCGGGGCATCGAGAATCTTGCGAATTTTGTTGCTAACAAAGTTCTTCGCCTGGCCCTTCTTATCGAGCAGGCTTTCTAACCGTTTCTGATGAACAACTGCTGACTCCACCAGCGACCGGCCCATACGCGGAGCTAGAGCATCCACGAACGCATCTGCGTCAGTCATCCGCACAGCCATATCCACATCGGCACGTGCCATAGCGAGCCAGTCGTAGAAGGCATCTTTCTTGTTGGGAGTTTCTTCCCACTTGTCCGCAAAGTTCTCTCGCGGATCAGTAGGATTCTCGATCCAGTACACTTCGTCCCGGACCTCGATGAAGCGGTCCATTCGTTCCAAGATTCCCTGCAATGCCCCGCTGATTGATACTTCCTGGTTGTAGGCATGGGCAGCCAAGGTCGTGAGAATGATCGAAATCGGCCGAATATCCGGCTCCTCACTAAATCGCATGTCACGGTGGCGTTTCAGGATCTTAATGGCTGCTTGTAGAGGAGTTCTGACGCTGTGCTCGGGTATCTCTTCAACCGACGCTCGCTCGTTGAGAGCCATTGCTCGACGCCTAGCATCGAAAACGACTTTCATGCGAGAACGGAACCACTCGGAGTACCCCTTTGGATTGCTGCCTGGCCAATCCTCGCTATAGAGCTCGTAGGCATCGTGGTCACGGTCAGTGATCGCCATGGCCAAGTCGGCGAGATCACTTCGGCGGTTCATGGCCTCAATAAGAAGCTTTTGTCGTGCCCCATCAGGCAGGGCGGGTAGTACGTCCATGTGAAACTGAGCGTCGTCGGCGTAATTCAGCGTCCAGCAACGGCGCGCTTCCGCTGGTACCTCCATATGTTTAGACCGGGCATAGTCCTTGAGCTCAAGCCCTAAGAGTTCTTTCAGTTGCTTCTGGGTGTACTCGCGCTTGGAAGCCTGAATCTCGCAGACGATATCGAGGTCGTAGTCCTCTTCATCACTCAAGGGCTTGATCACAGTACCGAGACGGAACGAGCCCTGGGGATAGATCGTGGTTTCATAGTCAGCCAATCGGGAGCCGGGCCGGTCGAGCCAACTCCCGACGGACTTATAACTGCGCTCGGCTGCGTCGTACCGGCTGGCAGGAATCTCTAGAGCATCTGCTAGATCATTGAGCATCTGTTCCGCCTGAGTGGTGGGTGCAACCGAGGTGAAAGTTTCCAGTTTCATACTCAGGCCTCATGCGACAGGGTAATGCCACGTTCGTAGCGGATTGGGTTCCTCTGAAGGTTGTAAACGGTCACTGGCAGTGCCCCCTTAACCTGAACACGCCCGAGAGCAATAGCGCAGGAAACAGGTAGCGCACCGAACAAATGGACATGGGCTTCATGCCCATGTATCCGTTCGAGATCGATCAGCAGCTCTCGAAAGGACCTCATGAAGCCCTCCACATCGCCGTGTGCTTGAATCAGATTAGGATTTACTGGGGCAGCACAGAACTTGTAGAGCGGTGTTGCCGGCAGTACCTGACGAACCAGGTTCTCGTGGGTGGGGAAGGATAGTTCGCATAGCACTGCGATATCGCCCCCTCTTTGTTCGTGGGGACCAGACAGATAGTGATGGCTGAAACTTGGTGCCGATAGGTTGCGCTCCTCAGGCCACGACCATGTCGCTGCGTCACGATCATACTGGCGCACATCCACCGCGATTTCCTCGGTCAAGGGCTGCCTGCCAGGGCTTATCTCGGCCATAATCGGCTCGAAAACCATGGCTTTACGAGTATCGGGTATCAGGCTTCCCAGCAACGCCAATACTGGGATGGGAGCCACGCCGAAAAGACTGAAATGTTCGACCTGATTAAGCTTCTTATGCGTGCCCTCAAGTACCTTGGCCTCCAGCTCTCGACGGGTAATTCTGTTAGCTTTGGCCCAAAACTCTGGGTCGCTATCGAGTGTGTCAACATCCAGAAGGCTCATGAGGTCGATATGAATAGGGTAGTTTAACGCGGGAACCAAACCGGCGTTAACGATAGCCATGTTGATGTCGCCGATCAGTAGCGGCTGGAGCCGTGACTCTCCAACAGCCGCGCTGATGTACACGGCAACACTCTGCTGTTTCTTGGCCAAGCCCATAAGGCGCTGTACCAACGCCTCTTGATCATGCTTGAGCTTCATCAACGCTTCGGTGGGGAACAGCTTCTGCCCGCGGTGCCTGTCGTCGACGATCTTGTGGCAGTCACGACAAAGCAGGAGGTGATTTTCGATCTTGTCCGCCAACTCGACTGATTGTTTGCTGTCGCCTCGAACACCATCGTTTGCAGACGCAACAATATGAGCATTCTCGGCAAGGTTGTAGGCACGCCAGCCAATGGTGTCACGGCTAACATCTGCATTGCAGCGCTGGCATCGGCCACCGGCCCGCCCCCACAGCAAGCGCTCATCGCCTGGCTTCAGATCCCCATTGCGCCCCTTTGGTGCCGATGTCTTAGGAACGGTTTTCCTTGGAGCTTTTGCCGCCTTTTTCAGCGCTTCGCCGTTTACTGCATCCATTCTGACAACCTGTATTTATATACATGATGGCACATCGTAGCACCTCCTTTGGTACAGTTGAAAATCACTCAGGAAGCGATCGCCATCATCACTTCACCTCGTCCTCAGCTGTATCAATTTCATCAGCAGGGTGTTCAGGCTTTTCGGTTCAGGATGTCAGGTTGAGCCTACACCGTGTTCACCTTGCGCCAGCGCCTATAATTGAGTTGTGCCAACTCTGTTTGGCTGCAGAATTGTGATCCTCATCGCTGCCAATTTCCCTTGGCTATGGCCACGGCATGCATCTTTCATCTTCTCGGCGAATGCCGGTCAAGTGCGATGTAATTACGCACGCTTCTTGAGGATGCATGAGGTATCGTCAAATTGTTACCTACGGAGGAAGCGCAGAGGGTATGGCATCACAGTAAATGCCTGGCGCTGCTGAAAAGCATTGAGGTTATTCTCGATTTACTGGCGTCCCCACGCAGGTCTACCTGATCCATGCAGAGATTCAGGAGGCCATGTTGTGTGGTGCGCAGATCAATGCCTGGATAGCCCTTGGCATGTTGATTGGGTGAACGTATGGGAGCTGAAATTTCTATTGCGGAGTCAGTTAGGAGGCGCGTTAAGCGCTATCCGAAAGGGCGCCCGTTTACCCTTAAACGATTCCACGTGCTCGGAGCGACAGCGCGAAGGGGCGTTGAAAAAGCCATTGCCCGGATGGTTGAGTCCGGCGAGCTGGAGAGGGTGTACCGGGGGGTCTATATGCGCCCCAAGACTTCGCGCCTCGTGGGGCGAGTAAGAGCATCCCCTGAAGCCGTGGCACGTGTGCTTGCCAAGGATAACGGCCACAAACTCCAACTCCATGGTGCTGAGGCAGTAAGGAGGCTTGGGCTGAGTACGCAGATGCAGGTGACACCGATTTATTACACCAGTGGGCCGAGTCGTGTCATTCAGGTCGGTCAAGCAACAGTTCGCCTCGTCCATATGCCCATGAGGAATCTGCAGCATGCGGGAACTAAGGTTGGGCTGGTGATTACTGCCCTCTTTTATATGGGCAAGGAGGAAGCTACTAGTCCAAGAGTTGGCTCCTCTATCCTGAAACAGCTCTCGCCAGCAGAGCTGAGGCAGTTAATGGCAAGCCACATACCCAAATGGATGCGCGAAATCTTTGAGTAGTCAATTGCGTAAGTGACTCAGATGCGGCTCTCACCTCATCCCGTGAGAGTTTCAAGGCCCCTTTTTCTATCTCCAATAACTCAAATCTCTGCGCGCACGCGCTCAAATAGCTCATCTAGCGTGAGTGTCTCATCCATTAGAAGGTAGCAGCGTGCCAGGATCGTCAATGGGTGGACGCCCATAACAGAGGCAAGGTCATGGGTCTTTTCTAGAGTAGGTCCCTTTGCGCCGGCCTCCAACTGGCTCAAGTAAGTTTGACTGCTGACGCCCCCAAAGTCCTCTTGCTTGAGATGGCGAACTTTTCTTGTATCCCTCAGTGCGATGCCAAATGCGCGCTTCAGCTCCATCTCTTTTTCTTCCCCACAAAAGAGATGATGAAGCCGCCTTGAACCTCAGATAACCATTAACTATTGTTAATATTTACGAGGGAATTGATATGTTCATGACGTACCGGCATGCAGAGCTTCTTCCAGGAATCATTTTTGGTGATCAGCGTGTGCAGCACTGGCAGTTCGTTGAGCAGGAAATTCACTATCCGTGGTTTTACGTTGAGCTAGTGAGAGACTACGGCGACGAAAAAATGAGTAGCATGCTCATGATTCCAACGGTCCCAATGCTCCAACAGGTGCTTAAGGAACTAAATGATTGCTCCTGGTTGGCCCAGGCATTTTTGGTTTCGCCTGGCCACTTGAGGGGAGCCAAAAATTGGCTGATGGAGCCTCTTGCTGAAGTGAGCATCGCTGAGGATGAAAAAAGCAACCAGCCTGGTTACGTTTATAGGGTAATAAGTGGGGCCAGCTATAGCGCTCATCCTGAAAGTGGTAGGGGCACTCTGCGAACAACTGAGGTTATATTTTCCGCGGGGCTTCATCTTCGCCCCTAGACAATCAAGTTCTCGGGGTGCTTCCGTCAACAGGTTCTGGCTGCTGTCGTCACGGAGCGTCAATTCCGGATTCCTGCTTTGCACGCATCATCAAGGATGGCCGCGGTCACAGCATTGCGGCAGAGAGCAGGAGGTCTCATATTTGCACAGTGGCTAGGCGCTACACTTCATGATCAATTGTTCTCTGGCACTCCTTACCGCTGTGCTGCGTATTAGAGCTCTGTTAATGTCCACTCAGACATGCTAATGGCAACCGCTATGTATCGGTTTTTCTCGGTCCTTGTTTTGGTACTCAGCCTGATGCTGCCAGCTTTTGGCAGCATGCCGGCAGCTGAGCCTTGCCCGATGCAAAGCGTCATGGCCGATATGGAGCATGCCGGCAGTGAAGCCCCTTGCTGTGAGGACATGAGCGACACCTCCAGCTCAGGCAGCAAATCCCCCTGCAAATCCGGTCAGGAATGCAAAGCCAGCGTTTTTCTCCAGTCTATGGCGATTAAATCCTTCGCTCCTTTGCGTGCCCTCCCGGAAACAGCGCTGATACAGCCCCTCCTTCAACGAGAACCCGCCGGTCTTTGGCGTCCCCCCCGCGCCTCCTGATGCTCTGATCTGAAATGCGCTCCGCTTAAAGAGCGCTCTGTATGTGGCCTGCATTTGGCTGCATCGATCAATGTCATTGGAGACGAAAGCATGTCTGCTTTCCTTATCGCACGCCGTGGTTGCTTAGGCGTGCTGGCTGCTGCGCTGTGGGCGAGTTCTGTTCTCAACGCGCAGGCGCAGCCCCTCACGTTCGCCCGCGCTCAAACCTTGGCCGAGCGTACGGCCCCCGAGAATATTGCCCGGCAGGCGCAAGTCGAGTCGGCACAACAGGCGGTACTGCCGTCAGGTGCTCTGCCTGATCCCAAGTTGATCCTGGGCGTGGATAACCTGCCGATTGAAGGCCCGGGTCGCTACTCGCTTAATAGTGACTTTATGACCATGCGCCGCATTGGCCTGATGCAGGAAGTGCCTAATAGCCATAAGCGCCAGGCTCGCCGGCAACTGGCTGAGGCCACGGTTACCCGCGCCGAAGCGGAGCAACGCGCGATGGTCTTGGAGACCAAGCGGCAGACGGCGCTGAGCTGGCTCGATGTCTATTACGCAGAGCGTCGCGTTGAGCTTTTCTCTGAGTTG
>PGZH01000011.1 GCA_002840155.1 Gammaproteobacteria bacterium HGW-Gammaproteobacteria-13 | reverse complement strand
CTCTGCGCCTTTGGGGAGCTGAGCCCTATCCTTGCAAGCTGAAGATAACTTGAAGATGATTGGAAAATTACAATTCTGTAATCTTCACAAGGCGGCAATAAAAGTTGTCTTAAAGCGACATTTAAGTGCAGGTTTTCAACAAAAACGGCGTATAGGCCGTGAGAGCGCCCAGCTTGGGTTGGCCCAGGTCATTCGCTAGAGAGGCGATCAGCTCACTGCAACGCTATGTATTGCAGTGAAATGGGCCACTTGCTCCAGAGGATATGAGTCGCCCATTCCAGTGGTTGTGCACCACTCTGCTGATGGTTTCGAGCCATGAACCAGTAGTTGAATCAGCTCGCGTTTGAGTTCGGCCGAGCTCGCAATCGATGCGATCTCCAGCTCAGATTAACTGCGACTGGCATAGCCTTGGGCTCACATTGGTTGCGGGCGAGCGAGCTTACGTTGGGTGGCATCGGCTCAACGGGCGCGCGCTTTCATCAGCTAGCCAGAGCCACTCACTAGGGGCATCGTGTTGCACCTAGCGGCAGCCCTTCGCAAGAGAATCCGTTAGCCTTGGCTTGTAAGGTCTCGCCCAAAGGGTTCGGTCAACTGTCCAAGGTAGTCTTTGGGATAGTCCTTTTCATGCAATCCAACCTCTGCCTCTCCCAGCTTCCCTGCGCTGTCGTAGAACGTGCCAAACAGTCGATCCCACACCATCAGAAACTCTCCGAAGTTAACCTGGGCATCCGCAAAGTCGCGCTTGTGATGCCAGCGATGAATTTCAGCAACCCCGATGATGTGGCGCAGCCATCCCAGTCGGTAGTCCAGGTTTGCATGCTGGAACGCCAAGTGCACGGTCAAAATGCCAAACCAGGTAGCAACCACTGCGGATGGAGCACCTGATGCGAGCAGAATCACCAGCCCCGGACCGGCCATGAGTGCGGCGTGCAAGGGGTGTCGGCGCTCCCCGTTGATCCAGTACAGCCGCTCGGCGCTGTGATGAATCATGTGAAAACGCCACAGCCAGGGTACATGGTGGCTGATACGATGCATGGCATACAGGCTCAGATCGAGCACGGCGGCGACCAGCAGCAGTTGCAGCCAAAGTGGGCTCTCGACTGGGAAGAGACGAACCGTAGCTGGCACTGCATCGCCCAGCCTGGCCAGGATTTCAGCGGTGAACTGGATGACGGAGAGATTCACCAGCATGTGCAGTAGGTCGGTCGCGGTGTCTTGATGATCCTCAAGCCAGGCTTCGCGAAAAGGCTGGATGCGCTCTAACCCCGCGACGCTTAACAGACCCACCGCGGCGACTACCGGTGTGGTGGGCCAATACGGCACTCCCGCGTACAGCGCCCAGAGCATGAAGGCGGCACAGCCACCAAACACAAGTGGATAGCTCAGCCAGCGTAGGGGGAATCGCAGGAAAATAGGCATCGCTCAGCTCCTGGGTAGGGAGCCATGACTGTATGTGGGGAGACCCGCTTTCGGCTTGAACGAAAGAGCTATGACTCCTGAAGATCGACCTCAGCCAGTGCGGAAGAAGGATCGATGCCCAGCAGCGTCCGGAATGTCCGGGAGAAATGCGCCGAGTCAGAAAAGCCCGCTGCATGAGCTGCTTCGGTTAGTCGTACACCTTTGGCCACATATTGCAGGGCCTGCGTGAGACGCAACCATTTCGCATAGCTGCGCAGCGGCAGGCCGGTTTGCTCTACAAACCAGTGGGAAAACCGTGAGGGGGATAAATGCACCAACGCGGCCATTTCGTCGCGTCCCATTTGGCCACTACGCAGCGCCTCAACCACAGTGGTCAAACGAGGATCTGAAGGCGGCGGATCGGAAAGTTGCAGTGATTGGCGCACCCCCGCTCTTACCTGAAGTGCAGTGTGCCCTGGCTCACGTAGCGCCTCGATAATCGGCGTGATATCCCCCGGCGCGATCTCAATCACCCGCGCTGTTTCGCTGCCACACAAAGCACGCGCCTCATCGGACACTGCATCCAGATAGATCGATAGCACTCGGTTGGCGCTGAGCCGATGCGGCAAGCCGGCCGGGATGAAGACGGCCGATCCTGTTTGAATGCCCAGCGGCGTTTCAACCAATACAGGTGAATCGAGACCCGCTGAGATCTGATGTGCCTGATGGTGGTGCCAATCCTGGTGGCCGGCACGGCCATGAAAGATGCCGATGCCGGGCCCCACCCAGGCATGGCCTGCCCAGCGCACCGCGCCTGTTGAGGGCAAGTCTTTCATTCTCTGGCTCGGCCGGTTTCCTCATTCGGGTTCAGTAAGCTGCTCAGGATCAACATGGTCGCACCACCGACGATACCGATATCCGCCAGGTTAAACGCAGGCCAATGCCAGGACTGCCAGTAAAAATCCAGGTAGTCGATCACATGGCCTTGCGAGGCTCGATCAATCAGATTGCCAACGGCACCGCCTAAGATGAGGCTATAGCCTAGGGCTTCGCTGTTGGCTCTGGGTTTACGCAATATCAGAGCCAGCACCACCGAAACGACCAAGGCGATGACGCTGAAAAAGTAACGCTGCCAACCACCCGCGTCAGCCAGGAAGCTGAACGCTGCACCGGTATTCCAGAAATGAACCAGATTGAAGAACGGGGCCAGCGGAATGACGCTGCCGACCGGTAGCGCCCCCGCAATTGCGCTCTTGAGCGCTTGGTCGGCCGAGGCAATGGCCAGCGCTAGCGTCCACCAACGCCAGGGAGCGATAAAGTGTGTCACTCCAGGAAGTGACTTCATTGTTCTCCTCCTTGGAGAAGTCGCTGCAACTCCTGAGAGATGGGCATGGGCGCGAAAGCACTGATCCTCGAGCGGCCGGTATTGCCGATGGGCACCCAAATTCTGGAAAACAGCAGGGCCGCGACAATGCGCGGTATTTGCCCCGCCACCTCGCGATAATCGCCAATTTGCCAGCCGAGCGTGAGCATCAGCCAGTGTGACCTGGCATGCAGCAAAGGTTGGCGCTGAGTCAGGATGTGCGCGCGCTCCAGCCATTGAAAGGCATCTGTACTGCGCTGTTCCTGCATGGCCTGCCGGGCCTGCTGAAAGGCTTGTTCAATTGCGAGTTGCAATGCTGCTTTCATCTTCAATCCTCCAACCCCTGTTGAGACAGGCGGATGAAGGCCGGGATCTTGCGCAGGTCGTCATCCATCAAGGCCACATCCGCAGTTTCGATGGCCGTGTCCGTGCCGGCGGCGGCCATGGCGAAACCGATTTCAGACTTCGCCAGCGCCGGCGCATCGTTGATGCCATCGCCGACCATCCCTACAACGTAGCCGCGCGCCTGCAATGCTTCAATGGCCTGCAATTTGTCGACTGGCAGAAGGTTGCCGCGTGCCTCGTCGATGCCTACCTGCTGTGCAATCGCATCTGCGGTGTGCGGGTTATCGCCGGTCAGCATTGTGGTCTTCACGCCAAGCGCGTGAAGCTCCTCAATTGCCTGGCGGCTGGAGTCCTTGACGGTATCGGCAACGGCGAACAGGGCAATGGCACGCTGCGGATTGCACAGCACCACCACTGTTTTACCTTGGCGTTCGAGACGCTCCAGCGTCGCTTCCAGCTCGGGTGAGCAGAGGCCAAGCTCTTCCACCAGGCGGTGGTTACCCAGGTGGAAATCTATGCCTTCGATGGTGCCTCGAACACCTCGACCCGGCAGGGCTTCGAATCCCTCAACGGCAGCAAACGTCAGGCCATTCTCAGTGGCATGCTTGGCTATTGCCTGCGAAACCGGGTGGTCAGAGCGACTGGCGAGGCTGGCAGCATGAGTACGGTAGAGTTCTGAATCCTGTTCAACCAACGGCATGTAATCGGTCTGTACCGGCTTGCCATGAGTAATGGTTCCGGTTTTGTCGAGTGCCAGGAAGCCAAGCTTGCCACCGATTTCCAGATAGACGCCGCCTTTGACCAGAATGCCTTTACGCGCCGCCGCTGCCAGGCCACTGACAATGGTGACGGGCGTCGATATGACCAAGGCGCAAGGGCAGGCGACCACCAGCAGCACCAAAGCACGGTAGATCCAGTCGTACCAGGGCTCGGCCATGAAGAGTGGCGGCACAATGGCGATAGCTAGGGCGAATAGGAATACGACAGGGGTGTATACCTTGGCGAATTGATCGACAAAGCGCTGGGTCGGCGCACGTGAACCCTGCGCCTCTTCGACCGCGTGAATGATACGTGCCAGCGTGGTGTTGGCAGCGGCGGCTAGGACGCGGTATTCCAGGGAGCCGGCTTCGTTGATGGTTCCTGCAAAAACCGGGTCGCCAATGGTTTTCTCTACGGGCAGGCTTTCCCCCGTGATGGGCGCTTGGTTGATGGTGGAGTTGCCGGACGTCACCTCGCCGTCGAGACCGATTCGTTCGCCCGGTCTTACCCTGACCAATGCGCCTACGGCGATAGTTTTAACGTCAACTTCAAGCCATGTGCCATCGATCTGCTGCACCGTGGCGCGCTCCGGCGTCAGATCCATCAGGCCGCGGATGGCATTGCGAGCCCGATCCAATGACTTCGCTTCGATCAGTTCTGCTATTGCCCAATCAGCACCGCACCGGTCACCGCGATACTCATCAGCGCATTGATGTTCAGGTTGCGGTTCTTCAGCGCGATCCAGCCCTTTTTATAGGTCGTTAGGCCGCACAGCAGAATGGCGAGCAGCGCCACGCCAGCCACAGCCCAATCTGGCGCAAGCTCGGCAAAGTGGATCACTTCCGCCGATACGGCGGCCACGCCCGAGAGCGCCAAGGGCCACCAGGCTTTCTTGCGCGGGGTTCCTTGCGCTTCTTCATTTGCTGTTGCTGAATCCTCAACCACTGGCGTGAAACCAAGGTCGCGAATCGCGGCCAGTGCTGCTGGCAATGCTTCTGCTGTGTGGCTAAACGTCAGTACGCGTTGCAGCAGGTTGAACTCCAGCGCGCTGATGCCGGGCACTGAGGAGAGCTTGTCGCGGATCAGCTTTTCTTCCGTTGGGCAGTCCATCTGTTCAATTTTGATGCGGGCTTGCCCTTCAGCAGAGAGCGGTTCTGCCTGCATTCCCAGGGACAAGATCGCCTCCTCGATGGGGGCGGTCGACGGCAAGTTGTGCCATACCCCAAGAATCCGTTTGATCAGGTTGAAGTCGAGCTTATCTACGCCTGCGAGCTTGCTCAGCTTGTCCTGAATCAGCGACTGTTCGGTAGGGCAGTCCATTTGCGCAATGCGAAAGCTGCTGAGCCTGGAGCCAGCTACGGCATTTACCGTTGAGGCTGTAGCGGAGGAGCACTTAATTGCCTCATTGGGGTCACAGCAGACATCATTTGAAACCGCTTCAGGTTTGTGTTCATCACTGCAGCAGCCAGCCATGGGGGTATCCTCATTGATCAGTTATGCAGAGTGAACACCCTGAAGCCACTACATGGTCAAGCGTTTGTCGAAGAGGTATTTCATGAAAATTGGAGAGCTGGCCAAGCTTGCCGATTGCCAGGTTGAAACGGTTCGCTATTACGAGCGCGAGGGGCTGTTGCCGGCTCCGGCTCGCAGCGAGGGTAACTACCGCCTGTACAGCAGTGAGCACCTTGAGCGGCTTACGTTCATTCGCAACTGCCGAACGCTGGACATGACCCTGGACGAGATCAGAAGTTTGCTGGCGCTGATGGATCGGCCAGAGGAAAACTGTGAGGGTGTAAATAGCTTAGTGGATGAGCACATTGAGCATGTGCAAGCACGCGTGACCAGCCTGTTGGCGCTGCAAAAACAGCTGGTTGAGTTGCGCCACCGCTGCGCTTCTGAGCGGGGCGTAGACGAGTGCGGAATCCTCCAGCGCCTGAACACCACTGGCGGAGTCAATGCGCTTCCGGATGACGGGCACACCCATGTTGGGAAAAGCCACCGTCATTGACCATCGCCTTAGAAGAGCGCGGAAAGTATTTACAAACCCCCGGCGCGATTCACGTTGTAGTTGCCAGCCCCAGCCTTAATGGGAGCTTCGTCATCAAGATGAACCGCCCAGCTCGATAGTTGCTGTGCCTGCTGGTTGCAACGCCAAGCGAATCGACCGGTTCCTGTGCAGGACGCATGCTGTAACACAAAGCCAATCGACAGCTGCTGCGGGCCCGCTAACGTGCCATCCCTATTTAAGGAAAATGGCGAGTAAATAACGATGAGAAGCCAGAGTCACCCCTCCGCTAACCCCTGGGGTTTGCTGCTCTCTGTGTGGTTGCTGGCTGTGGCCGCAACCCTAGCCGCCTTGTTTATCGGTGAAGTCATGGGCAAAACCCCATGCGTGCTGTGCTGGTTCCAGCGCATCTTCATGTTTCCTTTGGGGGTAATGCTGACGGTCGCCTGTTATCGCGCGGACTTCGCCGTTTGGCTTTACGCCTTGCCCCTGGCCGTTATCGGTTGGGCAATCGCCCTGTATCACTCCCTGCTGTTCATGGGCATACTTCCAGAAAACCTCAAGCCGTGTAGCGCCGGAACCTCCTGTTCCGGGGCCGATATGCTGATCTTTGGTAGCGTGCCGCTGCCGCTGCTTTCCCTGGCGGCTTTCACCGCCATCGTCTTGCTTCTTGCCCTGATTCGCCGGAGAACCCTTGTATGAATAGACGTGCCATCGTACTGACCATCAGCGCTGTAACCATTGCCGGCTTTATCGCTGCGGCAGTGCTCTATCAGCGTTTTTCAGCACCTCAGGAGACTCAAGCAGTCACCCAGGCGAGCAGTTCGTTGGTACGTTTCCACTCGCCAACCCTTGGGCCAATCAAGGCGCCGGTCACCATCGTCGAGTTCTTCGACCCATCGTGCGAAAGCTGCCGGGCGTTCTTCCCCTACGTAAAGCAAATCATGGCGCAGTACCCACAGGACGTGCGTCTGGTCGTGCGCTATGTGTTGTTCCACAAAGGTTCAGAAGAGGCCGTGCGCCTGCTGGAGACGGCGCGAATGCAGGGGCTTTACGAGCCTGTGCTAGCAGCCGTGCTGGAGGCCCAGCCGCTGTGGCATGACGACGCGAAAGCGCAGAAGGCCTGGGAAGCCGCAGCAGCAGTTGGCCTGGATGTCGAGAAGGCCCGCGCCACGATGAACTCGCCGGCTATCGACGACATCCTGGCTAAAGACGCAGCGGACGTTAAGAAAGTGGGGATTCAAGGCACGCCAACTTTCTTCGTCAACGGCACGCTGCTGACGAAGTTCGGCCCGGAGCCGCTGCTAGAACTAGTGCAGAGCGAACTGCAAAAAGTACGCTAAACATAGCGACTGGCGCAAACGCTGTGGCTGCGTTATCGAGCACTTTTATGCGAACACTGGAAAACAGGATACCTCCGCCGATTGTGGCCAGTATTTTCGGGTTACTTATGTGGTTGGCAGCCTGCTATGTGCCAGGTCTCGCCTCGAAAACCTCTGGCCTGATCATCAAGGGCGGCCAGGAGGAGTTATCGAGGTTGGCGGTAAACGAGTACCGTTGTATGTCCGCGGCAAGGGCGGCGGGAATTGCGGTGCCGGAACTCTATCTCTCCGCCAACGCCAAGTAGTTAGTTATGCGCCGCATCGACCGAGATGAGAAGCTCAACCCCATCGGTTTCGAGGACAGGGTGGCATTGAGGGGCTGGCCGCGGAGCAAAAGTACAGCAAGAGCTATTTGGCCTTAAATGCCAGTACAAAGCCAGATGATGGCACCCGACTTGGCTAGTGCCCCTTTGATGGCAGCTTGACCACCGAGCCGCCTTTGGCAGGCTTACGAAACACTGGGCTCTCATCTAAGAATTCCGCAGGATCGATATTCTTACGGCGAGCAATCATAGAGGCGTATATGAGTCTTTCGCGCTCCCTATTTAATTGCTTCGTCAACTCCTGGACCTGTGCCTTGAGCACCTCGATCTGGTGATCTCGATCACGATCTCTGGCCGCTTTCAGTGAAACCTCTTGATCGAACTGTTTCTCACCACGAGCATAACTTTTGACAACTTCCTTAATACGTTGAAACTCTTTTTCAAATTCCTTGTTTCGCCAAAGGGTCGGCTTAGATACACCAGACTTATCGGTAATATACTTCCACCCAAAGTTTGAAGGATCTATCAGCTGTCTTTCAAATTGTTGCAATACCGAAAAAGCTTTACCCCATTGCTCAGTAGACGTAGTCACAATCAAGCTACTCCACATTGGAATACACAGTCGCTTGGAACAGAGCCATTGGTCCTAAATGGCTGATAGTCCTTACTCTTTTCAACTTGAATTTCGTTAAGCACCACCTCAGAATTATCTAAAATATAAGAAGCATTTCTAAAAATCGCCATTTGATGTTCGATATGCATTTCAACAGACTCTACCGGGATACCGGGTCTATTCAAGGCTTCAAAAAGCCGCGCCAACTCAATTTCTGATCTATTACGCTCTGACTCGACTTGCTTTATTTGAACTGGATCTAAAAGATCTACAACGAACTCTCTACAGCCTTTTCCTGAATTGCCGGTCAGACACTTCAGATGAAATTCGCAGGGCTTCAAATTAATATCACGAAAACAATGCCCAAGCGGACCGTAATGTACGGTTTGCAGCATATCAGTCAAAAAGGTCTGCACATTCTGGGTCGGAATATCATTGTCAGTCCAAGCCTTGACCTTATTCGCCAGATCACCAATAAAGCGGGACTGCTCAGAGAGCATAAGCTCACCGACTTTCTCAGCACGTTCTTTAGCAGTCTGATGATCGTAATGATCACCTTGACTATCAGATCTTCCCATCCACTTATTCACAATACTTGCAGCCAAGCCCGCCCGAAAAAGTGAATTAGTTTGCCAATGTCGTCCCTTGTGGGTCTGAAACGTACTTACAATCTCTTCATTGGCTACAACACCGTAACGGACAAACGCTGACTGCCCCTGCTTAGCTGGTTTTATCGCATATAGAACAGAAAAATAGCCAAGGATAGATGGAATGTGTTCGTTATACACACCGCCAAGATTGCTTGGGACAACAAATAAATAATCAGAGACTTTTTGATTTATCCCAAATGTAGCCGAACCAATCTCTACTCCATCCGCTAGAAGTTCCTCTTTAATTCCCTGGATTAGTTCTGACTTAACTTTTGTATTAACTGATACAAAAGCATCTACAACGGCACTTTTAATGCTGGCCTGTTCAACCAAGAACCCAGATACGGCAGAATGCTTAACTCTATTGCTTTTCGCGACTGGCCTATAAAAATTGATTCGTTCTTCCGAGACTCTAAGAAACGAGTAGAACCCAGCCGCATTTGCATTAGCAATGTAGGTCATGGTCTTCTGGTTGAACAGCTCTGGATAAAGTTCCTCAGCATCTAATATCGGAATGTAAGCGCGATAATCATACCCACCACTGACAATATTTCTTATTGCGGCAACTGCATCGTCACGACTAAGATATACTATCCTCGCACCATAAAGACACGACTCCCCCGTCAAGACAAAGGCTTCCAAAGAAGCCAGGCTTTGCGACTGCAACCTATCTTTTAGAGCGTGTACATCCTTAGACCGACTTCCTGCAGGTGGTCGTTTATGGAGCACCTCAAAAAACTCAGAATATAAAACAATATTGCGGCGAAACTCTATCAATTGAGCAAGTCGCTGCTTAACATCAGATCCTCGTACATAATAAACGCACTTTACCTTTCCGAGTGATTTTGAAGTTATCTTAAATCCGTTTTTTTTGTAGAATTTAAGGAGTGAAGTAGAGTCGTGCGAATTCGAGGCAAATGGTAAGTACTCACGCAAATTCTTGAGCTCAACAAGTTCTTCATCCGGCAGATACTTCAGGAGGCGCAACTGTCTTTCAGACGCTGAAACATTAGACTCTATTTTCTTAGATAGACAGTTTAGGGTAGACTCAATATGCCGATCAATTGCTTCTGTTCTTCCCTGAAAGCGATAATCGAGAGTCTCGGCATAGGAACCATCTTCAATGCTCAAAGCCCTTTTTCTGTAGGGTTCGCAGATGGCATCAATTCGGAGAACCGCTTCACAGAGGGCGGCTCTCCAGATAGTAGGGACATACCTGGCGATTGGCTCCGCACCTTTTTCTGTCCATACTCGACAATATAACTCACTGTTTATTGTAACTAAGCAGTTCTTAGGTAACCGCAGAACCTCCCCGATTCTTAGGCCTAATCCATATTGAAATGCCTGAGTCAGAACCGACAACATATCCATCTGAGCACGAAAGCTGCCATCCCACTGGTCTTGCACTGCCCACTTCAACGCTATGATTGCTTTGACCAATTCTGGAAGCGGCAGTTTATCTCCAAGGGCAACACGGCCATACTTATCTTTCTCTTGAAGATCCTGCGTACCGATGAGGTCAAAATTGCTAACGGTCAAGGAAGAATTAAAGATGAATCTGATAAAATAATTTAGCGATCTACATGCACTAGCAGGTGATTTATAGCGTGTTTGAATATATTTAAACGTTGTCATGTAGGAAGATTGATCAAGCCCTCTAAGGTTAACAACACCCTGAGCAGCCATATACTTTACCGCAGCCGATAAGTCCATAACGCGACCAGCTGATACCACCTTGTGGTCCGCCCTTCTGTCCCAGAGATAACTTACCAAGAAGACCTTATTAAGTAGCATTAACTCTGCATTAGTTTCTCCGCGAGCCAGCAAATAAACATTATGCCTTCCGTTATATAACCAGGAGAGATCCTCCCACTTTGACCCATTGAAACAACTGAGTTTTGAGAATCTCTCCTCGGCTTTGCTGGCAAGGCGGTTTAGCTTAATCCGAAGCTCCTCATGCAAAATATCCTGTGCCATTATATTTTGCACTCAGACTTCCTTCACATTAATTAGAACCACGTCCTGCCCTTCAGAGTAGGCGATTGCAGCACGGCAACCAGCTATGGCCTGGTCTATAACTGAAACTACATTAGCGGTGCTGACGGTTAGCAAGCGATCTTTTCGCTCTACCAAACCCTCCAAAGCACTTTCATGTGCTACAACATCTTTATTAGGACAAAATCTGTCACACGAATAGCAAGATACCGCCGGCTCCTCGAAGCATATAGATTGAGACGCACACTTTCCTATGACATTGAAATTTCTTGGTTCACATACGTGACTATATATATTATTTACAAGGTCACCTTCTCTCATCCAAGCAGCTGTGAATTGCTTCTGTTCAATGCGACTCAACGTAGCATTTTCTAGAATCTCCCACATTTCATGAGTGAATCTGAAGTAGTGTTTAATGCTATTCGTATCATTGTGATCGAGTAAATCGGCAAGCTCTTCTGGCGAACAACCGGACATTACTGCTTGCGTGCCAACCGTGTAACGAAATCTATATGCACACAAACTGAATTTCTTTCCGGTACGAGGGGAAAATGGCAGCCTATGTTCATTTCCCCAAAGGATATAATTAATTTTGCCACTCGACTTTTGGTAGAGTATGGCCCGCTTTGACTCATCTGAGAAATAGTCACTTGACAACCGCTCTGCATCTTCCCAGTAGTGACTTCCTAAGGTATTTCCGTCTCGTTCTAAATTTATCGATTTTGAGTTAATAAAAAGTGGTAGCTCTGCAGGATCAATACCATCGGGATTTTTTGCAGAATCTATGTAAGACTGAATAAGACTTGCAGTTCTTTCCGTGAGTATTCGAGAGCTGAATTGAACTCGCCGATTGCGCGAATCTTGCTTCACGCGCGGCACGTTAAGATAATACAATCCGCTCCTACTATCTTTAATAAAATCTTTTCTTTTCAATAAAGAAATTTGTATTGGTCTCAACCCAAAACACAAACACAGATCTAACACCAAGCGAAATTCCAACGGAAGTGCCTGGTTATTAACCTGACCTGACAGTACGGAAACTTCCTCTCTAGTAAATGGCCCTCTGGCATCATCCATTACAAATAGAGCTAAATAGGCATTTTCTTTACCTGAATAATTTCGAAGTTTATGGAAATCCTCATACACTTCAAGTGAAAGATCTTCATAGCCGCAAAGCAATAGAAACTTCAAAAATTCCTTACAAGCAGAGATATATGCTGCCTTTTCTTTATTTTCAAGCACAGAAATATTTTCCAAGAAGTCGTTGATATGAACTCCTTTGGACATCTCACGGGCAAACAAATCAAGAAACTTATATTTAATTCTAACAGTTGAAGCATGATATCTCTCCAAGATATATCTTAGATAACTCCTCGCAATCTCACTTAACTCAAAATCCAACAGATTAAGATACTGTGATGTAAGATAAACAAACTCACCCGTATCATCCGGCAGTTTTATTGCAGACCGAAAGCCACCATACTCATCAAATAATTCGATGTCATAGCCCAATCGACTTTTTACAAAAGTGCCTCCCGGCAAAAAATCTGAAAGTTCATCGTTGCCGGACAACACCCTCTGACTATGGAGTTCTTTCATTTAATCAACCAGTTGTGGCTTAAGGGCTTCTTGCTGGAGTAGGGCTTGTAACTCAGCTACTTTGGCTTGTATCGATCCTTTAGCATAATGCTCAGGCATATTACTATTCTTAGCCCAACCGCCTGCCGCCTCCTGAATAGGTGCTTTTAAAACCTTACGACTTAAACCACTTTCACCCTTAAATTTTCTATCCAGTGCCTGATTCAAAAGATCATGAAACGTATTGCGAAGGCGATGGGGGCTGAGAAGACCCACAAATTCTGGATATTGTTTTATAAGTTCATTCAGGATTGAATTAGGAGTCTGCACTGAAAGAGGACGCCCATCCCGGTAAGACAGGAAGACATAGCTTGTTGACTGCCAGCCGATGAATTCTTTTCTGACATTCACAATGTAGTGTTCAACTAATGCGGCCAGTTGATCATGCAACACCACCTGCCGGCCGAGTGTTTTAACTGAGGGGGACTCAGCGCGAGGATAATCAATCACATCTTTGTTCTTGACGATGTCGTAATACTTTCGCATTCCTGTAAGCTGGAAATTGTTCAGCTTCAACAACAACGTCTCACCTTTACGATTTCCGCCCAACATCAATAGAAGCAGGAGAATATAATTTCTCCATCGCACCTTATAAATCTTCCAAGGATTTAAATTATTGCTCTCATCAGGGTCAATAATTGCAATGAATTTAGCCTGAAGTGCAGGAGTAAGGCCGACCCTGTCTTTTTCATCGCCCCTGTAAGGGGCTTTCATATACAACTTGAAGCCGGCAGTCATCCTCTCATACGAACGCTTAGCAATTTTGAGTTGCTCTAAGTTTCGAGCGCACCGTCCCTCATAGAACAGCCACAGGTAATCTATAAATTTTTTAGCACCTCGCATGCGGGCACCATACCAATTCGGATTAACCTGCTCGCCGCTCTGTTGAGCAAAGCCGCAATACGATGAGAAAGACTCAATTTCACCGATAGTAAGCGGATTAAGATTTGCGATGCGCTCAATCAAATCTATTTTTTGAATTTCACAGAACCGATACAGGATCAGAATTGAGCTCTGATCAACTCGTATGGTATTTGGCTTCGAACCATTGTCGAATCGTTGCAAAGCATACGCGCCGGCAAATATATCAACCTGACTACTTTCAGTTACTAGCTTTAGTTTTATACCGCCCAATTTATCGAAGACGACGGTAGTGAGCGAAAAGACTGAATTCTTCAAATGAAACACCGCGCTTTTTTCACGAGCACGGAAGCCTATAGACAGGCTAAATGGGCGTCAATAATGAAACGCTACTGCTTCAATGCGATCACTTTTTCTTTTGAGTATTTAATGAAACACCGTTTCGATAATTTCACTTACCTCGGATAGCGCAAAGCCCCGAATTACGGGGCTTTGCAGAACTTATCCACAGAAAATGAAACGCTCTGTGTTTAATTTACAGCATCTTTCAGGGACTTGCCCGGTTTGAAGGCGACGGTGTTGCTGGCCTTGATCTTTACCGGCTCGCCGGTTTGCGGGTTTTTACCGGTGCGAGCACCGCGATGGCGTTGCACGAAAGTACCGAAGCCCACCAGAGTGACGCTGTCCTTGCGGTTCAGTGCGTTGGTGATTTCTTCGAGTACCGCGTTAAGTACACGGTTTGCCTGATCTTTAGTCAGATCCGCCTTATCGGCGATAGCGGCGGCGAGTTCCGGTTTACGCATAAATGCCTCTTTACGGTTTTTTGTTGTTGTGTCCGGGCTGCTCTGCGCGAGCAGATACCAAGGCGCCGCAACAGCTCTAGGCTGCGGCAGACTGAGGGAGGATGGCATGCCATTGGGCCCTGCGCCAGTCTTGTCCGACAGTTAAACCAGGCAATTTTGTGGCATATCCGACAGAACGTCCGCCATTCAGGCCAAAAGCGCAGGCAGCAGCTTATTCAGGGCCAATTTATCCTGCACGGCCGTACCGGTGAGGGCATAACCGAGTAGCGCGCCACTGCTGTCATGGCACAGCGCCTTGATATCGGCGCCGCTGCCCTCCACACTCCACTCGCCTTGCAGGCCGCGTGGTGGCGGCGAGACCACCAGCGGGCAGACCGGGGTTTTTACCGTGACCGGCATCGGCCCGTAGCTCACCGCCGTCGGCGTGCCGGCCAGGGTTTGCGCCAGGGCACGGGCGCTGGTCATCAGCGGCATGACGTAGAGCAGGTTGATCCCATCAACCTCGGCGCAGTCACCCAGGGCGTAGATATTGGCGTGGGAGGTGCGCAGCTGTCGGTCGACCACCACCCCACGATTGACCGCCAGCCCGGCCGCAGCCGCCAGCTCGATACGCGGACGCAGCCCCACGGCAGACAGCACCAGGTCACACTCAATCAGCGTGCCGTCGGACAAATGCGCTTCCAACGCATCGCCTTGGTGATTCAGGCTGGCCAACACCGGGCCGAGGTGAAAACGCGCGCCCAGCCCTTCCAGGCCGGCTTGAACTGCAGCGGCGGCAGCCGGATGCAGCAAGCCTGGCATCACCTGTTCGCAGGGTGCGACCAGCTCGACCTGATAGCCACCCAGGCTCAGGTCATTGGCAAACTCACAACCGATCAGCCCGGCGCCCAGCAGCAGGACGCGCTGCTTGCCGGCAGCAGCCGTGCGAAAGCGTGCGTAGTCTTCCAGGTCATTGATCGAGAAGATCGCATCATCGGCATCACCTTCGACCGGCACACGAATCACCTCGGCGCCCCAGGCCAGTACCAGGTCGCGATAGGGCACGGCTTCTTCGCCGATCCACAGCTGCTTGTGGCCCGCATCGATGCCGCTGATGCGGGTGTGGGTGCGCACTTCCGCCTTGAGCTGTTCGGCCATGGCGCCCGGCTCGGCCATGCTCAGGCCATCGGCGTCCTTGTTCTTGGCAAAGCCGGTGGACAGCATCGGCTTGGAATACGAGCGACCGTCGTCGGCAGTGATCAGCAGCAGCGGGGTTTCGCTGTCCAGCTTGCGAAACTCACGGGCCAGGTTGTAGCCGGCCAGGCCGGTGCCGACGATGACGACAGGTGCGCTCATGCTGCATTCCTCACACAGGCCGCGCACTGCGGCGGCCGTAATAGATTTCAGGGCTAACGCGGCTCAGGCGATCTCGATCATCTCGAAATCCAGCTTGCCGACGCCGCAATCGGGGCACAGCCAATCGGCGGGAATATCTTCCCAGGCCGTGCCAGGGGCGATGCCTTCCTCGGGCAGACCGAGGGCTTCGTCATAGATAAAACCGCACACCACACACTGCCACTTACGCATAGCCACCTCGGCGCTTATTCAGCTCGTTCGGGGTATTCAGTATGCGCACTCGCTAAACAAAACGGCGACCCTTGGGTTGCCGCCTCGAGCAGCCTGGACTTAGAAACTGCTTCAGATCTCGCGAGCTAGAGCGATGCAAGGCGCTACGTAGTAACAGCCTCCGGCTGGTCAAAACAGGCGAGTAAGCGGAGTTTACGGCTGTAAATGAGCATTACTCGTTTCACTCGCCCTTCGGGCCGCGCTGAAGCGCGTTAGCCGCAAGCGGCTTGCTGAGCCTGTTTTTAACGCAGCAGCGCCGACGCGCAGCAGATCGGAGACGGTTATTAGCCGATTTCGATCATTTCAAAATCCAGCTTACCCACGCCACAGTCGGGGCACAGCCAGTCTTCCGGGACATCCTGCCAGAGCGTGCCAGCGGCGATGCCTTCATCAGGCCAGCCTTGGCTCTCGTCGTAAATCAGTCCACAGACCACACATTGCCACTTCTTCATAACTACCTCAGGCGGATCACACGGCTATTGCGCCGGGGAAACTACCGTATATGTGCAGGTGCGCCAAGCCGCCGGGCGATGAATAGCCCGTCATCGGGGCCAACCAAAGTCGGGTTCTGCCCGATGTAGCGGCCAATCGCCGCGCCTTGCGCCACCTGTCCGGGCGCAAGGGCCATGTTAGACTCGCGCGCCTCTGCTTACGGTGAAACCTGCTCGTGCCCCACGCCACCCTAGCCCACCCGCCGCGCTGGCTGACTGCCAGCCAACTGCACCCTGCGCCCACTGCTGCGGTGCGCGACTGGCTATTCAATGAGGATTCGCTGACGCGCCGGCTGACCGCCCTGTCGGCCGATGGCTTCAGCGTCACCCCGCTACAGGAAGGCTGGCAGCGCCTGCGCAGCGATGAATGCAGCGCACTGGGCGTGGTCAACGGCAGCCAGGGCTGGGTGCGCGAGGTGTACCTGCGCGGCCACGGCCAGCCCTGGGTATTCGCCCGCAGCGTAGCGGCACGCAGCGTACTGGAAGGCTCGGGCCTGGCGCTGGACCAACTCGGCAGCCGCTCGCTAGGTGAGTTGCTGTTCAGTGACCGCGCCTTTGACCGTGGCGAACTGCAGGTATGCCGCTACCCAGCGCAGTGGCTGCCAGCGGAAGCCTGCAGCGAGCGCCTGTGGGCACGCAGGTCGTGCTTTAGCCGTGGTGCGCTGGGGGTGCTGGTGGCCGAGGTGTTCCTCCCCGAATTCTGGCAGGCCGCCGAGCTCGACACGCCGTAGGGTGGATGTCGTTTTTACATCTACCTTGCAGCCACCCTGGTGGATCGATAAAGCGTGATCCACCCTACGCCGTCCGTATAATCAGCCGCACCTCGCATGGAGACGCGCTCGATGTATACCCGCCTGCTGCACTCACTCAACCGCCTGCACCCGCGCGCCTGGGACTTTATCCAGCTGATGCGCCTGGACAAGCCCATCGGCATCTACCTGCTGCTGTGGCCAACGCTGTGGGCCTTGTGGGTAGCGGCCGAGGGCGTACCGAGCGCGAAAAACCTGTTTATCTTCGTGGTTGGCGTGTTGCTGATGCGCGCCGCCGGCTGCGTGATCAACGATTACGCCGACCGCAACTTCGACGGCCACGTCAGCCGCACCAAAGCCCGCCCGCTGGCCAGCGGCAAGATCCAACCACGCGAGGCGCTGATCCTGTTCGCCGTGCTGGTGGCGCTGAGCTTTGTGCTGGTGCTGTTTACCAACGCCACCACCATCTGGCTGTCGTTCGGCGGCCTGGCTCTGGCCGCCTGCTACCCCTTTATGAAGCGCTACACCTTCTACCCGCAGGTGGTGCTCGGTGCGGCGTTTTCCTGGGGCATGCCGATGGCGTTTACCGCCGAAACCGGCAATCTGCCGCCGGAAGCCTGGCTGCTGTATATCGCCAACCTGCTCTGGACCGTGGCCTACGACACTTACTACGCCATGGCCGACCGCGAAGACGACCTGAAGATCGGCGTGCGCTCTACCGCCATTCTGTTTGGCGATGCCGACCGCCTGATTATCGTCATCCTCCAGGGGCTGGCGCTGCTCTGCCTGCTGCTGGCGGCGGCGCGCTTCGAGCTGGGCCTGTACTTCCACCTCGGCCTGCTGGTGGCCGCCGGCTGCTTTGCCTGGGAGTTCCACAAAACCCGCAATCGCAAGCCGATGGCCTGCTTCAATGCCTTTCTGCACAACCATTGGGCGGGTTTGGCGATCTTTATCGGCCTGGTGCTGGACTACGCCTTGCGCGGCTAGAAAGAAGCTTTGCCGCGCGCCTGTCATATCGCTGCAATAATTCCGTTATCTAATGCAGCCCATTACAGCGAGATGACCCGAGGCTTGACCCATGGTTGGCAAGAACATCCTGATCGTCGATGACGAAGCACCGATCCGTGAAATGATCGCCGTGGCCCTGGAAATGGCCGGCTACGAGTGCCTGGAAGCGGAGAATACCCAGCAGGCGCACGCCATCATCGTCGACCGTAAACCTGATCTGATCCTGCTCGACTGGATGCTCCCCGGCACCAGCGGCATCGAACTGGCGCGACGCCTCAAGCGCGATGAGCTGACCGGCGACATCCCGATCATCATGCTCACCGCCAAGGGCGAAGAGGACAACAAGATCCAGGGCCTGGAAGTCGGCGCCGACGACTACATCACCAAGCCGTTCTCGCCGCGCGAACTGGTCGCCCGCCTCAAGGCCGTGCTGCGCCGTGCCGGCCCGACCGACAGCGAAGGACCGATCGAAGTCGGCGGCCTGCTGCTCGACCCAATCAGCCACCGCGTGACCATCGACGGCAAACCGGCCGAGATGGGCCCCACCGAATACCGCCTGCTGCAGTTCTTTATGACGCACCAGGAGCGCGCCTACACCCGTGGCCAGTTGCTGGATCAGGTCTGGGGCGGCAACGTGTATGTCGAAGAGCGTACCGTCGACGTGCATATCCGCCGCCTGCGCAAAGCCCTTGGCGAGGTCTACGAGAATCTGGTGCAGACTGTACGCGGCACGGGTTACCGTTTCTCCACCAAGAGCTAGGCCGCGCATCGGCATGATGCCCGGCAAACAAGGATTGATTGGCGGATGAGTTTGAATTGAATCAAGACTGGCGCGGCCCCCTGATACGTCGCTTGTTGCTGCTGGTCGGTGCCTGCCTGCTGCTCGGGCTGATCACCGGCGAATACGCCTGGACCCTACTCCTCGGCCTGGCCGGCTACCTTGGCTGGCACTTGCAACAACTGCTGCGTCTGCACAAATGGCTGCGCACCCGCCAGGGTGACGAAGCGCCGCCCGATGGCTACGGCCTGTGGGGCGAAGTATTCGACAGCATCTATCACCTGCAGCGTCGCGACCAGAAAGTCCGTGGCCGCCTGCAGGCGGTAATCGACCGCGTGCAGGAGTCCACCGCCGCGCTGAAAGATGCGGTGATCATGCTCGACCGCGACGGCAACCTGGAATGGTGGAACATCGCCGCGGAGAAACTCCTGGGCCTGAAAACCCCGCAGGACAGCGGCCAGCAGATCACCAACCTGGTGCGCGACCCGCGCTTTATCGAATATTTCGAGAACCACAATTACAACGAGCCGCTGGAGCTGCCCTCACCGATCAGCGACCGCCTGCGCCTGCAATTCCATATCACCCAGTACGGCAACCGTGAGCACCTGATGCTGGTGCGCGACATCACCCGCCTGTATCAGCTGGAACAGATGCGCAAGGACTTCGTCGCCAACGTCTCCCACGAACTGCGCACCCCGCTGACGGTGATCGCCGGCTACCTGGAAACCCTGCTGGATAACGTCGAGGACGTTAACCCACGCTGGCTGCGCGCTCTGCAGCAAATGCAGCAGCAAGGCGGACGCATGCAGAACCTGCTGAATGACCTGCTCTTGCTAGCCAAGCTGGAGGCCACCGACTACCCCTCGGACAACCAGCCGGTGGCCGTCGATCTGCTGCTGCTGAGCATCAAGAACGATGCCCAGGCGCTGTCCGGCGAGCGTCATCACCGCATCAGCCTGGAAGCCGATCCGCACCTCAAGCTCAAGGGCAGCGAAACCGAGCTGCGCAGCGCCTTCTCCAACCTGGTGTTCAATGCGGTGAAATACACCCCGGACGAAGGCGAGATTCATGTGCGCTGGTGGGGCGATGAGCAGGGCGCGCACCTCAGCGTGCAGGACAGCGGCCTGGGCATTGAGGCCAAACATCTGCCGCGCCTGACCGAGCGCTTCTACCGGGTCGACTCCAGCCGCGCCAGCAACACCGGCGGCACCGGCCTGGGCCTGGCCATCGTCAAACACGTACTGCTGCGCCACCGCGCGCGGCTGGATATCGTCAGCAAACTGGGCAAGGGCAGCACCTTCACCTGCCACTTCCCCGCGCTGCAGGTAGTACGGCGCGGCCAGTAACCGCGCTCTACTTGCAAAGCCGGCTATCAGCCCCCACCCTTTAGCGGTCATCCACTACCCGAACCCTTTATGGACCCCTCCACGAGTTACGTCGCCAGCAACTATTTCGCCGATTTCGGCCTCGTCCTCTTCGCCCTGTTTCTGGTACTGCTCAACGGTTTCTTCGTTGCTGCCGAATTTGCCATCGTCAAACTGCGCGCCACCAAGGTCGACGCCCTGGCGGAAAAAAATGGCTGGCGCGGGCATATCCTGCGCACCGTACACAACCAGCTCGACGCCTACCTCTCAGCCTGCCAGCTGGGTATCACCCTGGCCTCCCTCGGCCTCGGCTGGGTCGGCGAACCGGCCTTCGCCCACCTGCTCGAACCGCTGCTGGCGGCTATCGGCATCGAGTCGCCGAAGCTGATACATGGCATCGCCTTCTTTACCGCCTTCGCGATCATTTCCTACCTGCATATCGTGGTCGGCGAGCTGGCACCCAAATCCTGGGCCATCCGCAAACCCGAGCTGCTGTCGCTGTGGACGGCCGCGCCGCTGTACCTGTTCTACTGGGCCATGTACCCGGCGATTTTCCTGCTCAACGCCAGTGCCAACGCCATTCTGCGCGTGGCTGGCCAGGGCGAGCCTGGGCCGCACCATGAGCACCACTACAGCCGCGACGAACTCAAACTGATCCTGCATTCCAGCCGCGCCAGCGACCCCAGCGACCAGGACATGCGCGTACTGGCCTCGGCCGTGGAACTGGGCGAACTGGAAGTGGTGGACTGGGCCAACTCCCGCGAGGACCTGGTGTCCCTGCCGCTGGCGGCGGCCCTGGATGAAGTGTTCAGCGTATTCCGCCGGCACAAGTACAGCCGCTACCCGATCTACGACGACAGCAGCGGCGAGTATGTCGGCGTGCTACATATCAAGGACCTGCTGCTGCACCTCTCCTTGCTGGAAATGCTGCCCTCGGCGCTGAAACTGGCCGAGCTGATGCACCCGATTGAGCGCGTCGGCCGGCATATGCCGCTGTCCACCCTGCTGGAACAGTTCCGCATCGGCGGCTCGCACTTCGCCCTGGTCGAAGAAGCCGACGGCAAGGTGATCGGCTACCTGACCATGGAAGACGTGCTGGAAGCCCTGGTCGGCGATATTCAGGACGAACACCGCAAGGCCGAACGCGGCATCCTCGCCTATCAGCCAGGCAAGCTACTGGTACGCGGCGACACGCCATTGGCCAAGGTCGAGCGCCTGCTCGGCGTCGACCTCGATCACGTCGAAGCGGAAACCCTCGCCGGGCTGATCTACGAAACCCTCAAGCGCATGCCCGAGGAAGAGGAAGTGCTGGAAGTCGACGGCCTACGCATCATCGTCAAGAAGATGAAAGGCCCGAAGATCGTGCTGGCCAAGGTGCTAAAGCTCGATTGAGTATCCTCGCCGCCTTGTAGGATGGGTTGAGCGGAGCGATACCCATCATTTCGGAGCGATGGGTATCGCAAGCTCAACCCATCCTACGGCTTGGTTACTCGCCGCCAACGGCAAAGTTAGGCAGGCTGTTGACCGGCTGGGCGAAGTTAAAGGGGATCGATTCCAGCGCCAGGCCGACATTGCGCTGCACCACAAAGTGCAGGTGCGGGCCGGTGCTATTACCGGTATTGCCGGAGCGCGCAAGCAGGCTGCCGGCGCGCACGCGGCTGCCTTCGCTGACCGCCACCGAGCCCTTCATCAGGTGCAGGTAGACGCCCATGGTGCCGTCGTCATGCAGGATGCGCACATAGTTGCCGGCCGGGTTGTTGCCGCGGCCACTCTGCTGATTCTCGGTTTTCACCACAATGCCGCTGCGGGCCGCGACAATCGGCGTGCCTTCGGGCATGGCGATATCCATGGCGTAACGGCCTTTCGGGGTGAAGTGGCTGTACTTGCCGTTGGCGCCCTGGGTCAGGCGGAACGGGCCGCCGCGCCACGGCAGCGGGTAGCTCTTCTGCGTCGGCAGCAGGCGCGGATCGCCCATGGCGTAGCGCAGCTTGGGGGTGTAACGCATGGGTTTGCTGGCATCGCGCGGGGCCAGGGTGGCCAGACGGATATTGCTGCGCGGCGGCAGCACCCAGCTGATCGGCTTGTTCGGCACGCCGGTGACGTTGTCCGTGCCTTCCAGGCGCAGTTCGATCTGCACTGGGGCGTGCAGGTCGTTACGCACCAGCAGGGTTTCACCGGCTTCGTGCTTCTTGGTTTCCAGCTTTACCTGGTTGTCCAGGCGCTCAACCATGCGGTCGCGAAACACGAACACCTGCGCACCGGGCGCGGCCTGGTCGGTATAGGTGACCACGCCGTTGGCATCGGTGTACTTATAAATAGTCAACGCCGCTGCCTGGCCGGCAAAGGTCAACAAACTGCAGAGAAGTATCAAACGCCCTAGCATAACGACTCGGATCTTATGATGTGCTGTGTCCGGACCATTGAGATTAGCAGCGCTACCGCCACCGTGCGAGGCACCAAGGGTCAGGCTGTGAACCGGCTCACCGCCACCGGTCGGCATAAGCCGCCAGTTTTCCCGGATGGCGTCCGGACTTCGCCTGCGTGCAACACATTGCGGGGAGGTTGGCGCTAAGCGCAGCGTCGCCCTACGCGCCGGGGCTGAAATGTTTCTGCGCGGTGCCGCGAGCGATCAGCCGGGAGATGTAGTCGAGCTTCTGCGGGTCGCGGTCGACGAACCTGAAGGTCAGTTGCAGCCACTCGCTGTCGGGTTTTGGCTCAAACGCCGCGACGGCATGCAGATAGCCGTTGAGCCGTGCGGTTTCCGCCGCCTCGCCCTGTTCTAGATCGAGCACCGCGCTTTCCAGCACCTGCGGCAGTACCTCGGTGCGTTTGACCACCAGCAGCGCTTCCTTGAGGCTAAGCGCCTTGATCACGCAGGACATGGTGGCGCCGCCAGGCAACCGCAACTGGCCTTGCCCGCGACCGCTAGGCGCGCTGGCGGCAGGGGCTTTGGCGGCAGGTTTGCCGGCAAAGGCCGCCGCAGCTTGCACGGCCGGCCCTGCTGCGGGTTTGACTACATCGGCCTTGCCGCCGGTCAAGGCGGACAGCGAATCGTTGGCGAAGGCACCGCTGCTGAGCATTTTTGGCGGCGCGCTGGACATCAGCGCCTGCAATTTGCCGGCACGGCTGAGGGCCTTTTTCACCTTGGTGATCAGTTGTTCGTTGGAAAAGGGCTTGCCGATAAAGTCGGAAACGCCGGCCTGGATCGCCTGCACCACGTTCTCTTTGTCACCGCGGCTGGTGACCATGATAAACGGCACGATCTTCAGGGCTTCTTGTTCGCGGCACCAGGTGAGCAGTTCCAGACCGGACATCTCCGGCATTTCCCAGTCACAGAGAATCAGGTCAACCGGCTGGCGCGTCAGCATCTGCAGGGCTTTGCGCCCGTTGACGGCTTCCTCGATCTGGATGCCTGGAAAGTGGTCGCGCAAACCCTTCTTCACCAAATCGCGGATAAAGGTTGCGTCGTCCACTACCAGCACGCTGACTTTGCTCATCGGCCACTCCTGTTCTGATGGCCTTAAGCATAGTCACGGCTACTGGCCAAAGGCCAACCGAAATGCACCATATGTCGCGATCAGGTGCATCCTGGCCATGTAGAGCCGCACGGGCAGCGCGTCAACGCCGCCCGCAACAGCCGACTCAGTTGCCCTTGTTGGTGCCCTGCACTTCTTCCTGCATACGGGTCAGGCCGATGTGTTTGACGTCGGTGCCGCGTACCAGATAGATCACCAGTTCGGCGATATTGCGCGCGTGGTCGCCGATGCGCTCCAGCGAACGCAGAGCCCAGATGATGTTGAGCACGCGTGAGATCGAGCGCGGGTCTTCCATCATGAAGGTCACCAGCTCACGCAGTGCGGTCTTGTATTCGCGGTCGACGGTCTTGTCGTACTGCGCCACCGACAGCGCCAGGTCGGCGTCGAAACGGGCGAAAGCGTCCAGCGCTTCCTGCACCATCCGGCGTACCTGATCACCGATATGCCGCACTTCCACATAACCGCGCGGCGCTTCACCTTCTTCGCACAGCAGGATCGCGCGCTTGGCGATCTTGGTGGCTTCGTCGCCGATGCGCTCAAGATCGATGACCGACTTGGAGATGCTGATGATCAAACGCAGGTCGGAGGCCGCCGGCTGACGACGGGCAAGAATGCGTACGCACTCTTCGTCGATATTGCGCTCCATCTGGTTGATCTGGTCATCGATCTCGCGCACTTGCTGAGCCAGGCCGGAGTCGGCGTCGATCAGTGCGGTAACCGCGTCGTTGACCTGCTTCTCGACCAGGCCGCCCATGGCCAGCAGGTGGCTGCGCACCTCCTCCAGCTCGACGTTGAATTGCTGGGAGATATGCTGGGTAAGGTTTTCTTTGTTGATCATGGTTCGCTCCGCGAATGCTGCCGGCTTGGGTGGCCATGGTGCGCACGGCGCACCCTACACGTTGAATTTCAGCACTAAGGCCCTTGGAAAATGCTCGCTGGCGCGGAGGGCGCGCGCTGACAGTACGAGTAGTACGGCAAGCGCGCCCGACAAAGCCAGGGAGTATTTGCCATGGCCTTAGCCGTAACGACCGGTGATGTAGTCTTCAGTCTGCTTCTTGTCCGGGTTGGTGAACAGCGTATCGGTATCACCGAACTCGATCAGTTTGCCCATGTACATAAACGCCGTGTAATCCGAGACCCGCGCCGCCTGCTGCATGTTGTGGGTAACGATGACGATGGTGTACTTGGATTTCAGTTCGTAGATCAGCTCTTCGACTTTCAGCGTGGAGATCGGGTCAAGCGCCGAGCAGGGTTCGTCGAGCAGCAGCACTTCTGGCTGTACCGCCACGGTACGGGCGATCACCAGACGCTGTTGTTGACCACCGGAGAGGCCGAGTGCCGAGTCATGCAGGCGGTCTTTGACCTCATCCCACAGCGCCGCGCTTTTCAGTGCCCATTCCACGGCTTCATCGAGCACGCGCTTCTGGTTGATGCCCTGGATGCGCAGGCCGTACACCACGTTCTCGTAGATGCTCTTGGGGAACGGGTTGGGCTTCTGGAACACCATGCCGACACGACGACGCAGCTCGGCGACATCTTCGCCTTTGCGGTAGATGTTGGTGCCGTCGAGGTTGATTTCGCCTTCTACGCGGCAACCGTCGACCAGATCATTCATCCGGTTGAAGGTGCGCAGCAGGGTCGACTTGCCGCAACCGGACGGGCCGATAAAGGCCGTTACGCGCTGGTTGGGAATGCTCATCTTGACGTCGAACAGCGCCTGCTTCTCGCCGTAGTACAGGTTCAGACCCGGCACGTCGATGGCCACGCGCTCGTTGGCCATGCTCAGGCCCTGGCGGTCGCGGCCGAGGGCCGCCATGTCGATACCGTGTGTATGTGCTTCGTGCTGCATGGGATGCTCCCTACGCTAACAAATTCGTTAAGCCGCCGCGGCCAGCAGGCCACGGCGCGATGATTAGTGATCCAGCGCCTTGTACTTCTCGCGCAGGTGGTTGCGGATATAAACCGCCGCCATGTTCAGCACCACGATGACCAGCACCAGCAGCAGCGCAGTGGCATATACCAGCGGCCGCGCGGCCTCGACATTGGGGCTCTGGAAGCCGACGTCGTAGATGTGGAAGCCCAGGTGCATGATCTTCTGATCAAGATGCAGATACGGGTAGTTGCCATCCACCGGCAGACTCGGCGCCAGCTTGACCACGCCCACCAGCATCAGCGGCGCCACTTCGCCTGCGGCGCGGGCCACGGCGAGGATCAGGCCGGTCATCATCGCCGGGCTGGCCATTGGCAGCACCACGCGCCAGAGGGTTTCCACCTTGGTCGCGCCGAGGGCCAGAGAGCCTTCACGCACGGCGCGGGGAATCCGTGCTAGACCTTCTTCGGTGGCCACGATCACCACCGGCAGGGTGAGAATCGCCAGGGTCAGCGAGGCCCAGAGCAGGCCCGGCGTACCGAAGGTCGGCGCCGGCGCAGCTTCCGGGAAGAACATGCGGTCGAGCGAGCCACCCAGCACATAGACGAAGAAGCCCAGGCCGAATACCCCGTAAACGATGGCCGGGACGCCCGCCAGGTTGTTTACCGCGATGCGGATCACCCGGGTCAGCGGGCCCTGCTTGGCGTATTCGCGCAGGTAGATGGCTGCGACCACGCCGAACGGGGTGACGATCACGGCCATGATCAGGGTCATCATCACGGTGCCGAAAATCGCCGGGAAAATACCGCCTTCGGTGTTGGCTTCACGCGGGTCGTCGCTGACGAATTCCCACAGCTTGGCGAAGTAGAAGCCGAGCTTGTCACCCAGGCCCATGGCATTCGGCTGGAAGGCCCGTACCACCTTGCCCAGGCTGATGGTCACTTCGCGGCCATCAGCGGTCTTCAGCGTGGCGCTGTCGCGGTTGAACGCCTGGTTGAGGGCGATCAGCTCGGTCTCCAGCACCTTGTACTCGGCATCCCACTGCGCGCGCTCGGCGTCCAGCTCAGCCTGGGCGACTTCGTCCAGTTTGCCCTGCAGCTCCAGCTTGCGGGTTTTCAGACGAATGCGCTCAAGCCCGGCGTTGATCCGGCCGATGTCTTTCTTCTCCAGGCGCACCAGTTGCTTGTGCAGCTGCTCGACACGCTCGATGCGTTCCAGCAGCACTGGCCAGCTGGCATCGCCTTCGGCAACCAGTTCACCGGCTTCCTTGACGTTGACCAGGTAGCCGTAGAAGTTGCCCCACTCGCGGCGCTCCAGCGCCGTGAGGTTTTCCGGGGTGCGCAGGTCGCTCAGCCATTCGCCGACCACCCAGGTGAAGTCCGCGCCATACACGTCGCGGTTACCCACCTTGAACAGCTCGCGGGTCATAAACTCGCCGCCGTTGACGTCCACCGGCAAGCCGGAAGCCGCCAGACGGGCACGCGGCACTTCTTCGATCTGGGTGATCTCACCGGCCATCACCTTGGCTTCCTGACCAGGGATCTGGTAGTGGGCCTCAACGATATCCGCCGGCCAGAAGTGGCCGAGGCCGCGCACGGCGATCACCATCATCAGACCCAGGGTCATGATCACGGCGATCGACACCGCGCCGGCATTCATCCAGATCCACGGGGTACCGCTCTTGAACCAGGTTTTCAGGTTGTTCTGTTTCACGGACATATACCTTCCCAAGCCTTAGAGCGAGGCGTACTTGACGCGCAGACGCTGGCGCACCAGCTCCGCCAGGGTGTTCATGACAAAGGTGAAGCCGAGCAGCACCAGCGCCGAGAGGAACAGCACGCGGTAGTGGGTACCACCGACTTCCGATTCGGGCATTTCCACCGCCACGTTGGCGGCCAGAGTGCGCAAGCCTTCGAAGATGTTCATGTCCATAATCGCGGTGTTGCCGGTGGCCATCAGCACGATCATGGTTTCGCCAACGGCGCGACCCATGCCGATCATCACCGCCGAGAAGATGCCTGGGCTGGCGGTGAGAATCACCACGCGGGTCAGGGTCTGCCACGGCGTGGCACCGAGTGCCAGGGAACCGAAGGTCAGGCTCTTCGGCACGCTGAACACGGCGTCTTCGGCAATCGAGTAGATGGTCGGGATCACCGCAAAGCCCATGGCCAGGCCGACCACCAGGGCGTTGCGCTGGTCGAACGGAATGCCCAGATCATTGCTCAGCCACATGCGCATATTGCCGTCGAACAGCCAGTTCTCGACATGGCCGCTCATGGCCAGCGAGACATAGCCGACCAGCAGGATCACCGGGATCAGCATCGCCGACTCCCAGCCGTCCGGCACGCTCAGGCGGATCGACTCCGGCAGGCGGCTCCACAGGTAACCGGCCAGCAGAATGCCGATTGGGGTAAACAGCAGCAGGCTGAAGATGCCCGGCAGATGACCCTCCACATAAGGCGCGAGGAACAGGCCGGCGAAGAAGCCGAGGATCACCGTTGGCAGCGCTTCCATCAGCTCAATCACCGGCTTGACCTTGCGGCGCAGCGCCGGGGCCATAAAGTAGGCGGTGTAGAGGGCGGCAGCGATAGCCAGCGGCGCAGCCAGAAGCATAGCGTAGAACGCCGCTTTCAGGGTACCGAAGGCCAGCGGCGCGAGGCTCAGTTTGGGTTCGTTGTCAGTGCTGGCAGAGGTGGACTGCCAGACGTGGCCAGGCGCGTCATAGTTCTCGTACCAGACCTTGCCCCACAGCGAACTCCAGGAAATTTCCGGGTGCGGGTTGTCGACCAGGAAACGCTGCAGCTGGCCGTCGCTCTCCACCAGCACGCGGTTGGCGCGCGGCGACAGAGCAGCCAGGGCCTGGCCTTCAGCAACAGGTTCAACCAGCAGGGTGCGGTGCGCAGTGCTGTGGAAGATACCCAGGTTGCCCTTGGCATCCATGGCGAAGAAGCCCTTGCGGCGCTCTTCCGGGAGAATTTGCACAATTGGGCTGTCAGCCAGCTGGAAGCTGCGGATCGAGGTCAGCGAGGCCTTGCCGTCTTCCTGACGCACCATAAACCACTGGCTAATGCCGCCGCTGGTGTCGCCGATCATCAGCGAGATACCACCGAGCAGCGAGGTGGCGTTGCTGACTTCCAGCTTGCCATCTTCCAGCAGCTTGTAGCGACCATTCAGGCTTTTGCTGCGCATATCGAAGACATCGGCAGTCGCACGGCCATTGACCACATACAGCCACAGGTGGCGCGGGTCGATAATCAGCGCCTTGATCGGCTCGGCGATCTGCGGCAGAACGATACGCTCTTCGCTAAGGCTCACCTCGCCAGTCATCATGTTCTCTTCGCGGCCCAGGCTCACCACATGCAGCTCAGTGCCGGTGGAGCCCGCCAGCATCAGCGTGCCGCGGTTCAGGCTAAGGCCGACGTGGTCAAGCTCACGACCTTGGGCATCGAGCTCAATCGGCGCCTCGCCGAAGGGGTAGTCGATGCTTGGCGCGATGGTCTTTACATCGTTCGGGTAGGTGATCTTGTAGACATGCTGGAACACCAGCACCTGGCCGTTGGACAGACCCAGGGCAACGCGGTTGCTACCCGGCTCATCTGTGCCAACTGCAACAATCCGTGCATCGGCCGGAATCGGCAGCTGCACGCTGCTCAGCGGCTGCATCTTCTTCGCATCGAAGAACTGCACCTTACCGCTCTGATCCAGGCGCATGCCCATCTGGTTCTGTTCTTCCAGGGTCAGCAGCAGCGGCGCAGCGGCTTCATTCAGCCAGGCGACCTGCACCGGCTTGCGGCTGTCCATGCTGGCGCCCTGGAACATCGGCATAACCACATAAGCCAGGTAGAAGAAGATCAGGGTGATGGCGCCGAGTACGGCCATACCACCGACGGATACCGCCCAGCGGGCGAAACGATCTTTCAGCGCGCGGATACGCCGCTTGCGCTGCAGGGCCGGGGTGTTGAAGTCCAGCCCGAGGGATTTCGATGTGGCGGTCATGGTTTCACTAGCCAAGTCATTCATAGGTAAGAGCGTCTCTGCGCAGCCATGAGCGCGCCATAGTGATTTCTGTCGCTATACGAGGCGCTAACTCTAGCCGCCCTATGTGACAGAAAAGTTACAGCGCTTTGACAAAGCAACGCCCACCTGTCGTAAACGGAGGCGGGCGTGCGACTTACTTAGGCGTCCTTGCCTGTACCAGGATTACTCCAGGCCCAGTTCCTTCAGGGTTTTCGCAGCCACTTTGCTTGGCAGCGGGATGTAGCCGTCTTTCACGACCACTTCCTGACCTTGCTTGGACAGCACCAGCTTGACGAACTCGGCGTCCAGCGGGCTCAGCGGCTTGTTCGGCGCCTTGTTGACGTAAACGTAGAAGAAGCGAGCCAGCGGGAACTTGCCAGCCAGGGCGTTTTCTTCGTTGGCGTCAAAGGCTTCGCCGCCTTTCTTCGACAGCGGCACAGTCTTCACGCTGGAAGTTTTGTAGCCGATGCCCGAGTAACCGATGGCGTTGATGGTGCTGGAGATCGACTGCACCACGGAAGCCGAACCTGGCTGCTCGTTGACGTTAGCCTTGAAGTCGCCTTTGCACAGAGCTTCTTCTTTGAAGTAACCGTAGGTGCCGGATACCGAGTTACGACCGAACAGCTGGATCGGCTTGGCCGCCCACTCACCGGTCAGGCCAACATCGCCCCAGGTTTTGATATCGGTAGCGCCACCGCACAGACGGGTGCTGGAGAAGATCGCGTCAACCTGAGCCATGTCCAGGGACTTGATCGGGTTGTCTTTGTGTACGAATACCGCCAGGGCGTCGATGGCCACCGGTACGGCAGTCGGCTTGTAGCCGTATTTCTCTTCGAACGCCTGGATCTCGGCATCCTTCATCGCACGGCTCATCGGGCCCATGCTGGCGGTGCCTTCAGTCAGAGCGGGCGGCGCGGTGCTCGAGCCGGCGGCCTGGATCTGGATGTTGACGTTCGGGTATTCCTTTTTGAACTCTTCAGCCCACAGAGTCATCAGGTTGGCCAGGGAGTCGGAACCGACGCTGGACAGGTTGCCCGATACGCCGGAGGTCTTGGTGTAGCTCGGCAGAGCCGGATCGACAGCAGCAACCGCAGTGGCGGTAGCCACGCCAGCGGCGACAAAAGTCATGGCCGCCATCAAACGCTTAAGTTTCATGCCTTACTCCTGGAAAACAAGTGTTGGATTGAACGGGGCCAAGTATCTGTAGGCCGCATGACGACTGTATGTAAGCAATGTGACAGTTAGATGAACGCAGCCAATGTTTTGCTGCAGTCGATGAACCGAGGTGCCAGGCCCAGGCGGCCAAGTGCCATGGTCGCCCTGCGACTGCCGAGTCGCTATACTCGCTGCGCCCGCACTCCCGCGGGCCTGCTGGGCCGACCCGCGATAGCCGCAGAGCCTGACTCGCCGCCACCGCCAAGCCCCGCACCGCGCCAATAACAACAACCGCGCCGCGAGCCTATCCGATGCACGATTTCGAACAGGAAGACCCCATCCCGCAAGGCGACCTGGCTTTGCAGATCACCGCGCTGCCGCGTGAAACCAACGGTTTTGGCGATATCTACGGCGGCTGGCTGGTATCGCAGATGGACCTGGCCGGCACCGCCATGGCCAGCAAAGTCGCCGGTGGCCGTGTAGCCACCGTGGCCATCGACCGCATGGCCTTTCTGGTGCCGGTAGCGGTAGGCGCGCAACTGTCCTTCTATACGCAAACCGTGGAAGTGGGCCGCAGCTCGATCCAGATGCTGGTTGAAGTGTGGAGCGACGATCCACTGTCCAGCGAATGGCGCAAGGTCACCGAGGCGGTGTTCGTGTTTGTCGCCATCGACGGCAGCGGCCGCACCCGCCCGGTGCCGGCACGGCGGTAGGATGGGCGGCAGCCCACCAGTCGTGGTCCCATGACAATTGCGCTGATGGGTTAGCACCTGCGCGGCCCGCGCCCATCCTACGAGCTGATGGCACCCTGGCACTTGGCCCGGAAAAATCCGGATACATTTGCCAAAGCGTATATTCAAATCTGTAACTTTTCCGTCATACCGGGCTTTTAGTTTCTGCGTTGTTCTCAACCCACTACGCAGGAATAGCCATGAAGAAAATAACCCTGAGCGCCATGCTGCTGGCCAGCCTGTTCGCAGGTTCCGTTGCTGCATCTGAATTCAACAAGCCGGGCTTCGTCACTGAAGTTGAAGACGGCCGTCTGTGGGTATTCCGTGAGGACTCACAAGAGCTGAAAGACTTCAAAGAGCATGGCGAACCAGCCAAGCAGTTCACCGAAATCGGTACCGGCCCGAACGGCATGACCGTCAAAGCCGCCGACGAGCAGTCGCTCAAGGACTACCTGCAACTGCTGAAGAAGTAAGCTGCAGCAACAAAAACGCCGGCTCAAGAGCCGGCGTTTTGCTGTGCGCTAAAAACCTGTTTACGATCTGCTGCGCGTCGGCCATCCAGCGTTAAAAACAGCCTCGGAATGCTCATTTACAACATGTAAACTCCGCTTCCTCGGCTGCTTTTGCCTTGTCTGGCTCTAGCTCGCGAGCTCGTAGACAGGCTCTACGAGCTAAGTATCAGCCGCGGATGTTGTAGATGTCCTTCTCGTTCAGCTCGGCGTATTCGTACAGACGCTGCAGATAAGCCTTCTGCTGCGCCCACACCTTGCTCGCTACCGGATCGGCGGCGGCGCTGGCGTCGACCACTTCGGCGGCCACTTCCTTAAGCTTGGCCAGCACTTCGTCCGGTAGACGGCGTACTTCCACGCCCTCGCCCTTGAGCTGCTCCAAAGCTTCCATGTTCTTCGCGTTGTAGTCGTCGAGCATGTCGCCGTTCACATCACGCGCGGCAGCGCGGACGATGGCCTGCAGATCGGCCGGCAGGGTTTCCCAGGCCTTGATGTTGACGTCCAGTTCGAAGGTCACGTTCGGCTCTTGCCAGCCCGGGGTGTAGTAGTACTTGGCGGCTTTGTGCAGACCCAGGGCCTGGTCGTTGTATGGGCCGATCCACTCGGTGGCGTCGATGGCGCCGGTTTGCAGCGCGGTGAAGATTTCACCAGCCGGCATGTTGACCACGGTGCCGCCCATTTTGGTCAGCACTTCGCCGCCCAGGCCTGGGGTACGCATCTTCAGGCCCTTGAAGTCATCAACGCCGTTGATTTCCTTGTTGAACCAACCGGCGGTCTGCACGCCAGTCGCGCCGCAGGCCATCGGCAGTACGCCGAACGGTTTGTAGGTTTCTTCCCACAGCTGCATGCCGCCGCCTTTGTGCAGCCAGGCATTCATTTCCTGGGCGTTGGGGCCAAACGGCAGGGCGCAGAAGAACTGCGCGGCCGGCACTTTGCCCTTCCAGTAGTAAGGCGCACCGTGGCCCATTTCGGCGGTGCCGCGGCTCACTGCATCGAATACTTCCAGCGCCGGCACCAGCTCGCCAGCGGCGTAGACCTTGACCTTCAAGCGGCCGTTACTCATTTCCTCAACCAGCTTGGCGAAGCGCTCGGCACCGACGCCTACGCCGGGGAAGTTCTTCGGCCAGGAGGTGACCATTTTCCAGTTGAAGGTTTGGCTGCTCGCGCCTTCTTGGGGCTTACCAGCGGTTTCAGCTTCTTGTTTGCAACCGGCCAGTGCCGTGGCTGCAAGGCCTACGCCTGCTGCTGCGAGAATTTGACGACGTTTCATGCAAAGCTCCTTTATTGTTGTAGTGGTCTGACCACAGGATCACTGCGGACCCACCGCGCCTGAGTAACATAGGGGTAAGTGACTCTCAAGCCTAGCGGATACGACTAAAGTTGTAGTGCCATTGCCGCACGCGTACAGGCCTGCCTAGAATCGCCGGCCTGCCTGCCCACAAAGCCCATAACCATAAGGACTCATAATGTCCGATAAACCTCCTCTGCTGCTCGGCCTTGCCCGTCTGATCGATTCATTCAACGCCCATTTCGGCAAGGCCTGCGCCTGGCTGACCCTGTTTCTGGTGCTTGGCACCGCCATCGTGGTGGTCCTGCGTTACGGTTTCGGCATCGGCGCCACCGCCCTGCAGGAAGCCGTGCTGTACAGCCACGCCCTGGTATTTATGGGCGCCGCCGCCTGGGTGTTGCAATGCAACGGCCATGTGCGCGTCGACATCTTCTACCAGAAGTTCAGCGCCAAACGTAAAGCCCTGGTCGACAGCCTCGGCACCCTGCTATTTCTGCTGCCGGTGTGCCTGTTCCTCGGTTGGGCCAGCTGGGATTACGTGAGTAATTCCTGGTCGACCCTGGAAGGTTCCAGCGAGTCCGGCGGGCTGAAATTCGTCTACCTGCAGAAGAGCATCATCCTGGTGCTGGTGGTCAGCCTGGTATTACAAGGAATCTCCGACTTGATCAAATTCGCCAATATCCTCACCGGCCGCATGCCAGCCGTGGAGGTGAAGCATGGCTGAGTTGATGGCGATTCTGCTGTTTATCAGCATCTGCGCGGCCCTGATGGCCGGCTACCCGGTGGCCTTCACCCTGGGCGGTGTATCGCTGCTGTTTGCCGGCATTGGCATCCTCACCGGCACCTTCGATGGCGGCTACCTGAGCGCCCTGCCCAACCGCCTGTTCGGCATCATGAACAACCAGACCATGCTGGCGGTGCCGCTGTTCGTGTTTATGGGGGTGATGCTGGAGAAGTCCAGGGTTGCCGAAGACCTGCTCGAATCCATGTCGCGGCTGTTCGGCACCCTGCGCGGCGGCCTGGCGATTTCCGTGTGTGTGGTCGGCGCGCTGCTGGCGGCATCCACCGGTATCGTTGGTGCCACCGTGGTGACCATGGGCCTGCTGGCCCTGCCAACCATGCTGCGCCGCGGTTATGACCCGGCGATTGCTACCGGCACCCTGGCCGCCACCGGCACCTTGGGGCAGATCATCCCGCCGTCCATCGTGCTGGTGCTGCTGGGCGACGTGATGTCCAGCGCCTACCAACAGGCGCAGCTGAAGATGGGCATCTTCTCGCCGAAGACCGTCTCGGTCGGTGACCTGTTCGTCGGTGCGCTGATCCCCGGTTTGATGCTGGTGGGCATGTATATCCTCTACATCATCGGCGTGGCGATCCTGCAACCGAAGAAACTGCCGGCCCTGCCGCAGGAAGAGCTGGGCCCAATCGAATGGGGCAAGCTGATCAACGCCCTGGTGCCGCCGCTGCTGTTGATCGGCGCGGTACTCGGCTCGATCCTCGCCGGCTACGCCACCCCGACCGAAGCCGCTGCACTCGGCGCCCTCGGCGCGATGCTGCTGGCCTTCTACAAGGGCAAGCTGAACTTCGGCCAGCTGCGCCAAGTGGCCTACGGCACCACCGAAATCAGCGCCATGGTGTTCCTCATCCTGATCGGCGCCTCGCTGTTCTCCCTGGTGTTCCGCGGCTTTGGCGGCGAAGCGATGATCGAGGACATCTTTGCCCAGTTGCCCGGCGGCGTGCTTGGCGCGTTCTTCCTGGTGATGGTGGTGATCTTCCTGCTCGGCTTTATCCTCGACTTTATCGAGATCACCTTCGTGGTGGTGCCGATTGTCGGCCCGGTATTGCTGGCCATGGGATTGGACCCGGTGTGGCTGGGCGTGATGATCGCGCTGAACCTGCAGACCTCCTTCCTCACCCCGCCGTTTGGCTTCGCGCTGTTCTACCTGCGCGGGGTCACCCCGGCGTCGGTGCCTACCAGCACCATCTATAAAGGCGTGGTGCCGTTTATCCTGATCCAGATCCTGCTGCTGGTGATTGCCTACCAGTTCCCGGGGCTGATCACCTGGTTGCCGGAGCAGGTTTACGGCAAGTAAGCCTGGCTCCAGCCACAGAACGCCCGTCCCTGACGGGCGTTTTGCTTTCTGCGCGCAAGCTGGGCTCCAATAGCCTTCTTTATTCTTCCTTCTACGAGTACGCCGATGGCCAGATCCCATGTTGAACGCCTTGAACTGGACGAGCTGACCTGCTGGCGCGCGCGCTATGGCGCCTATGAACTACTGATCAGCCAGCAAGGCGCGCAAATCCTCAGCTACCAGGCGGATGATCAACCGCCGCTGATCTGGCTCAGCGAGCAAGCGGCCTACAAGCGCGGTCAGGGCGTGCGCGGCGGCGTGCCGGTGTGCTGGCCCTGGTTCGGCAGCCTGCAACGCAACCCGCCGGCAGTGCAGGCCATGCATCTACAGCCTGCCGCTGCGCCCGCCCACGGCCTGGTGCGCAACCTCGACTGGCAGCTGCAAGGCATCGACAGCCGCGATGACGGCATCCACCTGGAGTTCATCTACAACAGCGCCAGCCAGCCCCTGGCCGACTGGCCCCACGCCGCCGAACTGCGCTTGAGCATTCGCCTGGATGAGCGCCTGCATATCCAGCTAAGCAGCCGCAACCTGGACGACACGCCGCTGGCGATCAGCCAGGCGCTGCACAGCTATTTTGCCGTCAGTGATATCCGCCACGTCGCAGTCGAAGGCCTGCACGGCTGCCGCTATATCGAAACCCTGGAAGACTGGCAGCAACGCCAGCAGGACGGCCTACTGCAGTTCAGCGGCGAGACCGACCGTATCTACCTCGATACCCCGGCGCAGCTGAGCATCCTCGACCGTGCCTGGCGGCGGCGCATCCAGCTGCACAGCAGTGGCTCGAATTCGGCCGTGCTGTGGAACCCCTGGACCGACAAGGCGCAACGCCTCTCACAATTCGCCGCCGACGCCTGGCCCGGCATGCTGTGTATCGAACACGCCAATGTGCTGGACGACATCCGCGTGCTGGCGGCGGGTGAGCAGCACCAGCTCGATGTGAGCCTCTGGGCTGAACCCAGCAGCGCTTAACCGACCAACGGTTCATCCCTTCCCCGCGCCGAGCCCGGTCGGGCTCGGCCGCAGCGCAGCCGTCACAGACCAATCCGGCAAAACCTGCACTGCATCACACTAACTTGCAGCAACCAGACAACTTTTGTGACGTGCCACTAATTTGCCAGTAAGCAATTACTTACATATATAGAGCCATATCCCTACATAACTTTTCAGACCCGTCTTATTGTGACGAAATACTCACAATTTTTAGGAACTATCGTTCCAGTTATTAATCGTCGAATATCGCTCACTGTTACATATTTCACACTTTCAACGGTTGTCCGACACTCTTCATGGGGCTAGGATGCCCACCTCACTAGGACGTGCGCAACTTGTTGCACATTTAAGTGCGCAACTTCTTGCGCACCCACAGCGCGGCAAGATGGTATTCAGAAGCACCACCTGCTTCTTCAAAGTTACCCGCAGCGATAATCGAGTCATGGAATGACCTATTCAAACAAACTCACTGCTCATTATTTAGAGCTGGCCAAACTTCCTATTAATGAAGGGAACTTTGCCGGTAATGACGTGCGTTATTCCAGCGAATACGAAGTTCTCGAAAATGAGCTGGGCAAGGCCACGGCGCTGCACGAAACGGCGGCGATTGACTGGCAAAAAGTCCGCGAAAACAGCGAGATACTGCTTAGCGGCCACTCCAAGGATTTGCGCGTCGCCGCCTGGCTGATCTGGGGGCTTTACCAGCGCGAATCCTTCCCCGGCCTGCAAGCCGGTTTCAGCCTGCTGCACTACCTGTGCCTCAATCACTGGGTCGAGCTGCACCCCCGCAAACCGCGCACCCGCGCCGCCGCCATCAGCTGGCTGATTCCACGCCTGGAACAGGCGCTGGCCGAGCACGTACCGATTGGCGAGCAACTGGCGCTGTTCCGCAGCCTGGCCGAACAACTGCGCGCCCTGGAAGCCTGCCTGGCCGAACATCTGGGCGAAGATGCACCGCTGCTGCTGCCGCTGTGCCGTCGTCTGGATGAGCTGGTCAAGCGCGCCAGCCAGGGTCAGCCAGAGCCCGGCTCGGTCGGTGCGGCGATTGCCCAGGTCAAGCAGGCTGCCAGCCAGATGCTCACCCCCGGCGCGCCGGTGGAAAGCGAAAAGGAAGCACACAAGAGCCTGCGTAGCCTGCAAGACCAGGCCCGCCCGCTCTGCGCTTATTGGCTCAAGCAGAAAGCCAGCGACCTGCGCGCCCTGCGCCTGGCGCGCACCCTGCTCTGGCTACCCATCGACAGCCTGCCGGAACGCAATGCCGAACAGATCACCGCACTGCGCGGCCTGCCGGCGGACAAGCTGGCCAGCTATCAGGAGCGCTACCAGAACGGCCAATACGCCGATCTGCTGGTCGACCTGGAAGCCAGCATCGCCCGCGCGCCGTTCTGGCTCGACGGCCAGCATCTGGTCTGGCAGTGCCTGCATGAGCTGGACGCCGAGCAGGCGATGCGTGAAGTAGAAATCCAGCTCGCACTGTTTATGCAGCGCATGAGCGGCCTGGAAGAACTGCGCTTCCACGACGGCAGCGCCTTCGCCGATGCACAGACCCGCGCCTGGCTCAGCTCCCACGTAATGCCGCATGTGCAGGCCCCGGTCAGCGACAACACCCCCGTAGCCAACGACGGCAACGCACTGCCGGCCTGGGATATCGCCCTGCAGGAAACCCTGCCCAAGCTGCGCAAGGACGGCCTGAAATCCGCCGTGCAGCAACTCAAGCTCGGCCTGGCCAAGGCGCGCGGCGGCCGCGAACGCTTCTTCTGGCAGCTGACCCTGGCGCGCCTGTGCTACAGCGCAAAGAAATACGAACTGGCCAAAACCCAACTCGAATCGCTCGACCAGACGCTACAGGCCACCGGCCTCGGCGACTGGGAACCCGATCTCGCCCTGGACGTACTGCGCATGCTGCACAGCTGTTGTGAGCTGTTGCCGCAGAACCACGCGGTACGTGAAAGCAAGGAAGAGATCTACCGCAGGTTGTGCCACCTCGATCTTGAAGTGGTACTGGACTAGGCCCTCGGGCCATAACCGTAACGGAGAATGACCATGGCCAAAGAAGGCTCGGTAGCCCCCAAGGAACGCATCAACGTCACTTTCAAACCCGCCACCGGCGGTGCTCAGGAAGAGATCGAACTGCCACTGAAACTGATGGTTCTGGGTGACTTCACCCAACGCGCCGACGATCGCAAGATCGAAGACCGCAAGCCGATCAGCATCGACAAAAACAGCTTCGACGAAGTGCTGGCCAAGCAGGAACTCAACCTGACCTTCGCCGTGCCTAATCGCCTGCAAGACGACGCCGAAGGCGACGACATGGCGGTGCAGCTGCGCATCAACTCGATGAAGGATTTCAACCCGGCCAATGTGGTCGACCAGGTCCCTGAGCTGAAAAAACTAATGGAACTGCGCGACGCCCTGGTTGCTCTGAAAGGTCCACTGGGCAACGCCCCGGCCTTCCGCAAGGCAATCGAAAGCGTGCTGGCTGACGACGACTCGCGTGACCGAGTACTCGGCGAACTCGGCCTGGCTGCCCAAGGCAAGCTGGACTCCTGATTCAATTAACAAGGAAGCTAATTCATGAGCACTAGTGCAGCAGTAGAAAGCGGTCGCAGCGCCGCCGACCTCGGCATCCTCGACCGCATCATTGCCGAGACCAAACTGACTCCGGACGACGAAGCCTATGACATCGCCAAGCGTGGCGTGTCGGCCTTTATCGAAGAGTTGCTGAAGCCGCAGAACGAAAATGAGCCCGTGAAAAAGGCCATGGTCGATCGCATGATCGCGGAGATCGACGCCAAGCTCAGTCGGCAGATGGACGAAATCCTCCACAACGCCGAATTCCAGGCGCTGGAATCCTCCTGGCGCGGCCTCAAGCTGCTGGTGGATCGCACCAACTTCCGCGAAAACATCAAGCTGGAGATCATCAACGCCTCCAAGCAGGATCTGCTCGATGACTTCGAAGACAGCCCGGAAATCACTCAATCCGGCCTGTACAAGCACATCTACACCGCCGAATACGGCCAGTTCGGTGGCCAGCCGGTCGGCGCGCTGATCGCCAACTACTTCTTCGACCCGAGCGCACCGGACGTCAAGACCCTGCAATACGTTGCCAGCGTCGCCAGCATGTCGCACGCACCGTTTATCGCCGCTGCCGGTCCGAAATTCTTCGGCCTGGAAAGCTTCACCGGCCTGCCGGACCTGAAGGATCTGAAAGATCACTTCGAAGGCCCACAATTCGCCAAATGGCAGAGCTTCCGCGAGCAGGAAGATGCTCGCTATGTCGGCCTGACCGTACCGCGCTTCCTCCTGCGCAACCCGTACGATCCGGAAGACAACCCGGTGAAGACCTTCGTCTACAAAGAGAACGTCGCCAACAGCCACGAGCATTACCTGTGGGGCAACACCGCCTACACCTTTGCTTCCAAGCTGACCGACAGCTTCGCCAAGTTCCGCTGGTGCCCGAACATCATCGGCCCGCAGAGCGGTGGCGCGGTAGAAGACCTGCCGCTGCACCACTTCGAAAGCATGGGCGAAATCGAAACCAAGATCCCGACCGAAGTGCTGGTCTCCGACCGTCGTGAATACGAGCTGGCCGAAGAAGGCTTTATCGCCCTGACCATGCGCAAAGGCAGCGACAACGCCGCGTTCTTCTCCGCCAACTCGGCGCAGAAGCCAAAGTTCTTCGGCATCAGCGAAGAAGGCAAGACCGCTGAACTGAACTACAAGCTCGGCACCCAGCTGCCGTACATGTTCATCATCAACCGTCTGGCCCACTACCTGAAAGTGCTGCAGCGCGAGCAGATCGGCGCCTGGAAAGAGCGCACCGACCTGGAACTGGAGCTCAACAAGTGGATCCGCCAGTTCGTTGCCGACCAGGAAAACCCGAGCTCCGAAGTGCGTAGCCGTCGTCCGCTGCGCGCCGCTCAGGTGATCGTCAGTGATGTTGATGGTGAGCCGGGCTGGTACCGCGTCAGCCTCAACGTGCGCCCGCACTTCAAGTACATGGGTGCCGATTTCACCCTGTCGCTCGTCGGCAAGCTGGACAAGGAATAAGCATCCTTATGTCAGGTTACGGAAGCCTATTCGAACGCCTCGGCGGTGAAGCCAGCCAGCGCGCTGGCTGGAGCCGCGAGGTCGCCGCCATGGCGTCGGTGGCTACCCACCTGGCGAAAATGCTCAGCACCCGGGCGGGCAGCGTGCAAACGCTGCCCGACTACGGGTTGCCCGATCTCAACGATATGCGCCTGTCGCTGCACGATTCGCTGCAGCAGGCGCGTATCGCCATCGAACGCTTTATCGAAGCGTACGAACCGCGTTTAAGCGACGTGCGGGTGATTTCCCTGCCCCGCGACAACAACCCGCTAAGCCTGGCCTTTGCCATCGAAGGCCTGCTGGAAGTGGACGGCTTTAAACGCCAAGTCAGTTTCTCCGCGCGCCTGGATGGCAGCGGACAGGTCAAGGTCAATTAAGGAGAGCCCATGTCCGGTAAACCCGCAGCCCGCGTCAGCGACCCAACCGCCTGCCCGATCCCCGGCCACGGCACCAACCCGATTGTCGCCGGCTCCCCCGACGTGCTGTTCGACAACCTGCCCGCCGCCCGTATGGGCGACCCCACCGGCTGCGGCAGCGCCCTGGCCAGCGCAGTCATTCCCACCGTGCTGATCAACAACAAGCCCGCCACCGTACTCGGCACCGTGGGCAGCCATGGCAACCCGGTGATCGCCGGTTCTGGCACCGTGCTGATTGGCGGCTGAGCCGACACAGCCACAAGGACGAACTGCTGAATGTCTTTTAACCACTACTACCAGAGCGAACTCACCGCCCTGCGCCAACTCGGCAAGCGTTTTGCCGAGCGCAGCCCGGCGTTGGCGCCGTTTCTTGGGCAGAGCGGGCGCGACCCGGATGTCGAGCGGCTGCTGGAAGGCTTCGCCTTTCTGACTGGGCGCTTGCGGCAGAAGCTCGATGACGAGCTGCCGGAGCTGACTCACTCGCTGATGCACTTGCTGTGGCCGAACTATATGCGCCCGCTGCCGGCGTTCAGCATGCTGCAGTTCGACCCACTCAAGCGGCCGGGTGGTGCCTTGCTGGTGCCACGCCATACGCCGGTGGAATCCAAGCCGATCCAGGGCGTGACCTGCCGCTTCCGCACCGCCTTTGCCACCGAAGTGCTGCCACTGGCGCTGAATGGCCTGGATTACTCGGTCAAGGGTGATGGTGCGCTGCTCAGCCTGCGCCTGGCGATGAGTGCCGATGGCCATCTGGGTGATCTCGACCTCAAGCAGTTGCGTCTGCACCTTTCCGGCGAGCGTTATATCAGCCAGCTGCTGTACCTAAGCCTGTTGCGCCATCTCGGCGGTGTGCAACTGGTGCTGCTGAATGCGGCCGGCAAGCCCTTACAGGGCGCTGATGAGCGCCCATTGCTGCCGCTGCAGCTGCCCGCCAGCAATGTTCAACCTGTGGGTTTTGCCGAAGATCAGGCGCTGATTCCCTACCCGCTGAACACTTTCCGCGGGTACCGCTACCTGCAGGAATACTTCGCCTTCCAGGACAAGTTCCTGTTTGTCGACCTACTCGGCCTGGATGTGATCAAGCGCGTGCCCGAAGACGTGCTCAAGCAGGCGCGCGGCATCGAGCTGCGTTTCGATATCCACAAGGCCGGCGTGCAACGTATCCGCCCGACCCTGGATAACGTGCGGCTGTATTGCACGCCGGTGGTCAACCTGTTCGCCCACGACGCCATCCCGATTCGCCTCGACGGCAAACAGGACCAATACCTGCTGTTGCCTTCGGAACTGGACTCCGAGCATTGCGGGGTGTTCTCGGTGGATCGCGTCACCGGCTGGAAGCCCGGCGGCAAGGGCTATGAAGAGTACGTGCCGTTCGAATCCTTCGAGCACGACGCCAGCTTCGATGTGCCCCTGGCGCGCCCGCACTACAGCGTGCGCCAGCAACCTTCGCTGCTCGGCGACGGCCTGGAGACCTACCTGAGTTTCGGCCTGCGCAACCTTGACCAGCACGAAACGCTGTCCATCGAGCTGACCTGCACCAACCAGAATCTGCCGCGCCAGCTGGGCCTCGGTGATATCTGCATGCCCTGCGAGGACACCCCGGAGTTCCTCACCTTCCGCAATATCAGCGCGGTCACGCCGAGCTATGCGCCGCCGCTGCACCGCGACTTCCTCTGGAAGCTGATCAGCAATATGTCGCTGAACTACCTGTCGCTGGCCAACGTCGACGCGCTCAAGGTGATCCTCGAAACCTACGACCTGCCGCGCTACTACGACCAGCACGCTGAGAAGGTCAGCAAGCGCCTGCTCGACGGCCTGAAAAGCATCAGCCACCAGCACGTCGACCGCCTGCACCGCGGCCTGCCGGTACGCGGTGTGCGCACGCAATTGACGATCAACCCCGAGGGTTATGTCGGCGAGGGTGACCTGTTCCTCTTCGCCACCGTACTCAATGAATTTTTCGCCCTGTATGCCAGCTTGAACTCGTACCACGAGCTGCGCGTACAGAGCACACAGGGAGAGGTGTACCAATGGACGCCGCGCATGGGGCTACAGCCCCTGCTCTAAACCGGCTTAGCCGGGGCATCCGCGAGTACAGCCTGTTCCAGGGTGTGCAGCTGGTGCTGGAACGCTTGCAGGCTGCCCATCCTGAGCTGGATGAGGAGGCGCTGTATCAGCGACTGGAACTGCAGGCCAACCCGAGCATGGGGTTCCCCGGTAGCGATATTGATCGCGTGCAATTCTTCGAAGAGCACGGCGAACTGCGTGCACGCCTGCGCATCAACCTGGTCAGCCTGTTCGGTGCCGGCTCGCCGCTGCCGGCGTTCTATGGCGAGCAGGCGCTGGGCGACAGCGAAGATGGCAACCCGACCCGGGATTTCCTCGACCTGTTCAACAACCGCCTGCAGCGTCTGCTGCTGCCGACCTGGCAGAAATACCGCTACCACACACGCTTCCAGAGCGGCGCGGTCGACCCGTTCTCCGCGCACCTGTTTGCCCTGATCGGCCTGGGCGGCGAAACCATTCGCAGCGCCTCCGAGCTGAACTGGAAACGCCTGCTGCCCTACCTCGGCCTGCTCAGCCTGCGCGCCCACTCGGCGGCGCTGATCGAGTCGGTGCTGCGCTACTACTTCAAGCACGCCGACCTGCATATCGAACAGTGCCTGGAGCGCCAGGTGGAAATCCTCGGCGAGCAGCGCAACCGCCTCGGTCTGGCCAACAGCCAGCTGGGTGAAAGCCTGGTGCTCGGCGAGTTCGTGCGTGACCGCGGCGGCAAGTTCCGCATCCATGTACGCCAGCTGAACTGGGATCGCTTCCATGAATTTCTACCCATCGGCAGCGGCTACCAACCGCTCTGCGCGCTGGTGCGCTTCACCCTGCGCGACCCACTGGATTACGACATCCGCCTGGAACTGCGCCAGGACGAAATACGCGAATTGCGCCTCGGCGCAGACAACCCCTGCCTGCTGGGCTGGACCACTTGGCTGGGGCGTGACAACGCCGACGGCGTGGTCACCCTCGGCAGCAAAGCTCATTAAGGAAGATGGAAATGATCAACGTCGATTTACAGCAACTGGTGCAAGCCCTCGACGCGGCCAGCAAACAAGACCTGGAAACCGCTGCCGAGCGTTGCGTAGTGCGCGGCGGCAGCAAGATTCTGGTGGAAGACCTGTTGCTCGGCCTGCTTGAGCGCCCCGAAGGCTTGCTGCCTCGCGCCCTGCAGGATGCCGAAGTGGACGCCGGCGAGCTGGCCCGCGCCCTGCAACCGCGCGGCGAACACAGCGAATCGCGCAACCCGGTATTTGCCACCGAACTGGTGCAATGGCTGCAGGACGCCCTGCTGGTTGCCAGCCTGGAACTCGGCCAGAGCCAGGTCGATGAAGCCGCGCTGATCCTCGCCCTGCTGCGCAATCCGATGCGCTACGCCGGCAGCCACTATCAGCCACTGCTGGCCAAGCTGAATGCCGAGCGCCTGCGCGAATTCGCCATGGCCCAGCAGCCGCAAACCGCCGCAGGTAAACCCGCAGCCGGTGGCGAATCAAACCTTTCGCGCTTTACCCACAACTTCACCCAGCAAGCCCGTGACGGCAAGCTCGACCCGGTGCTGTGCCGCGATGGCGCGATTCGCCAAATGATCGATATCCTCGCCCGCCGCCGCAAAAGCAACCCGATCGTGGTTGGCGAAGCCGGTGTTGGTAAAACGGCCATCGTCGAAGGCCTGGCCCTGCGCATCGCCGCCGGTGAAGTGCCGGCCGCGCTCAAGGGTGTCGAACTACTGTGCTTGGACCTCGGCCTGCTGCAAGCCGGCGCCAGCGTCAAAGGCGAATTCGAACGCCGCCTGCAGGGCGTGATTGATGAAGTGAAGGGTTCGCCCAAGCCGATCATTCTGTTTATCGATGAAGCCCACACCCTGATCGGTGCCGGCGGCCAGGCCGGCAGCGGTGACGCGGCTAACCTGCTCAAACCCGCCCTGGCGCGTGGCGAGCTGCGCACCATCGCCGCCACCACCTGGAGCGAATACAAGAAGTACTTTGAGAAAGACCCGGCCCTGGCCCGGCGCTTCCAACCAGTACAGCTGCATGAGCCGACAGTCGATGAAGCCGTAACCATCCTCCGCGGCCTGGCGCCTGTTTACGAGAAAAGCCACGGCATCTACCTGCGTGACGACGCCGTGGTCGCTGCCGCCGAGCTCTCTGCGCGCTACCTGGCTGGCCGCCAGCTGCCGGACAAAGCCGTCGATGTACTCGACACCGCCTGCGCCCGTGTACGTATCAGCCTGGCCGCAGCCCCAGAAGCGCTGGAGCGCCTGCGCGGCGAAATCGCCGAAGGTGAGCGGCAGAGCGAGGCCATGGGCCGCGATATGGAAGCCGGCCTGAACATCGACAGTGAAATCCTCGACCAACTCGAAGCACGCCTGAGCCAGGCCCGCGCCGAACTGGAGCAGATCGAAACCCGTTGGGCGGTGCAGCGCGAACTGGCCGAACGCTTGCTGGAATTGCGCAAGCAGTGCGCCAGCCTGCGGCAGAACCCTAGCGAAGCCGAAGCCGAGAACAGCGACGGCCAGGCCGTGCAGCTGGAGCAACTGGAAGGCGAACTGCGCGCCGTGCAAGCCGAGCTGGCCAGCGCTCAGGTGAATGAGCGCCTGGTCAGTTTTGAAGTCTGCCCGCGCCTGGTGGCCGAAGTGATCAGCCACTGGACCGGCGTGCCGCTGAGCCAGCTGGCCCGCGAACACAACAGCAAGGTGCTGACCTTCGCCCGCGACCTCGGCCTGCGCGTACGCGGCCAGGCGCAAGCCATCGCCGCGCTGGACCGCTCCATGCGCGCCACCGCCGCCGGCCTTAATCGCGCCGATGCGCCAGTCGGCGTGTTTCTGCTGGTCGGCCCCAGCGGCGTCGGTAAAACCGAAACCGCACTGGCCCTGGCCGATCTGCTGTACGGCGGTGAGCGCTTCCTCACCACCATCAACATGTCCGAGTTCCAGGAGAAGCACAGCGTTTCCCGCCTGATCGGCGCACCACCCGGCTACGTCGGCTATGGCGAAGGCGGCATGCTCACCGAAGCCGTGCGGCAGAAGCCCTATTCGGTGGTGCTGCTCGATGAAGTGGAAAAAGCCGATCCAGACGTGATGAACGTCTTCTATCAGATCTTCGACAAGGGCGTGGCCAACGACGGCGAAGGGCGCGAGATCAACTTCCGCAATTGCCTGATCCTGATGACCAGCAACCTGGCCAGCGAGCGTATCGCCAGCCTCTGCCAGGGCGGCCAGCGCCCGGATGCGGAAGACCTTGAGCAAGCGATTCGCCCGACCCTGACCCAGCACTTCAAACCGGCGCTGCTCGGCCGCATGCGTGTGGTGCCGTATTACCCGATCAATGGCGAGGTACTCAACGAGCTGGTCGGTCTCAAACTCGCGCGTTTCGGCGAACGTCTGCAACGCCGTCAGCTGCAGTTCAGCCATTGCCCGGCGCTGCTGGAAAACCTCGCCGAGCGTTGCAGCCACAGCGACAGCGGCGCGCGCCTGATCGATCACCTGATCGACCAGCACCTGCAACCGCTGGTGGTCGACCGCCTGCTCGACGCCATGGCCAGTGGCGAAAGCCTGCAACGCGTACACGCCACCCTGGACGGCGAAGGGACGGTGGTTTGTGAGTTCGCTTAACGTGTCGCTGATGTTCAGCCAGGTGCCGCAGCCACTGCGCTATGCCGAAGCGCTGTTGCAACGCTTCGCCACGCTGGCACGCGCGGCCAATAGCGATGCCCTGCTCGGCGGCCTGGTGGAAAGCGCCGCGCAGCTGTCCGGCAGCGAACTGAGCCAGCTGTACCTGCTCGACGACACCCACACCCGCCTGACCCTCTCCGCCGAATGGCAGGACGGCCTGCTGCAGCCGCGCGCGGATGCCAGCCTGTCCAGCGACTACGACGGTGAACAACTGCTGCAGTACTGCCTGTGCCAGAACCAGACGCTGAGCCTCAATGAGCTGGACAGCAGCCTGCACCAGACCGGCTTCCTCCCCGAGGCGCAACAGCCCTGGCGCAGCCTGCTGTGCCAGCCGCTGCTGGATGAGCAGAAAGGCGTCACCGGCCTGCTGCTGATTGCCAGCCAGCGCGCGCGGGAGCTGCGGGGTTTTGCCGACTCGCTCGGCCACCTGGGCAGCTTTGTTGTCGCCCAACAGCATTTGCTGCGGCGCCTGCGTTCGCCGCGCAGCGAGCAGCCGGTTGCCGTGGTCAGCACGCCCTGCGCCAGCGGCTATGGCCTGATTGGCGACAGCCCGGCGATGCGCAGCGTCTACCAGCTGATCAGCAAAGTGCTGCACAACCCGGTCAGCGTTTTGCTGGCGGGCGAAACCGGCACCGGCAAGGAGCTGGTGGCCCGCGCCATCCACGATTGTGGTTTCCGCCGCAGCAAGGCCTTTGTCGTGCAGAACTGTGCCTCGCTGCCGGAAAACCTGCTGGAAAGCGAACTGTTCGGCTACCGCAAAGGCGCCTTCAGCGGCGCCGACCGCGACCATCAGGGCCTGTTCGATGCGGCCAATGGCGGCACCCTGTTTCTCGATGAAATCGGTGATATGCCGCTAAGCCTGCAAGCCAAACTGCTGCGCGTATTGCAGGAAGGCGAAGTACGCCCGCTGGGCTCCACTGCCACACACAAGGTCGATGTACGCATCGTCGCCGCCACCCACCACAACCTGCGCAACCTGGTGGAAGAAGGCCGTTTCCGCGAGGACCTGTTCTATCGCCTGGCGCAGTTCCCCATCGAACTGCCGGCCCTGCGTGAACGCGATCAGGACATCCTCACCCTGGCGCGCTATTTCGCCGACAAGGCCAGCACCTTCCTGCAGCGTAACCATTGCCGCTGGGCCGATAGCACCCTCGATCACCTGGCCCGCTACCCCTTCCCCGGCAATGTGCGCGAGCTCAAAGGCCTGGTCGAACGCGCCGTGCTGCTGTGCGAAGGCGGCGAGCTGCTGCCGGAACATTTCGACCTGCGCCAGGCCGGCAGCAACGATGAGCCTGGCATGAACCTGCGCGAACGGATGGAGCGCGTCGAACGCAGCCTGCTGCTCGACTGCCTGCGCAAGAACCGTGGCAACCAGACCAGCGCCGCCTGCGAACTCGGCCTGCCGCGCCGCACCCTGCTGTACCGCATGCAGCGGCTGAATATCAGCCCGGCTGACGTGTAAGGCTTAAGGAGAAGAGCATGTTCAACGCCGCCAATCAGAGTTACGTCAATCCCCTCAGCGCTGTGCTTGTCCAGCCGCAACGTGGCCATGTAGGAGTCTTCGCGTGAAACCTACTCCAGCGAATGCAACTGCGCTTGGCGAACACTTCTACCTGTTCCAAAAAGCGCCAGGACAACCGAGCAAGAAATTGATCATCACCAGCCACGGTGCCTATGTGCCAGGCATGCACCTGTCCGTGCCTGCTAACAGCTCGCTGGTGTTCTACGGACCGGATGGCAAGACCCTGCAAGACCCTGGGCTGGGCAATGTGATGCGCGGCGAAGTTGAGGTGCACGAGCGCAAGGGGCCGGGTACGACCACCCGCAACTATTTGGTTTCCAAATACAGCGACGACCAGTACTCGAGCATTGCCTATGGTGCCAAGCTCGAAGGGGTCGACATCCTCACCGTGCGCAACCGCAAAACCCCGACTCTGCTACTGCAGAACAGCACCATTGCCCTGAGCGATGTTTTCAATGAATTGAGCAAGAACGGCCTGCAGTACGACGAGATCCACTGTGTGTTTTGCCGTAATTTTCTCTTTCACCCCAAGCCCGAAACGCATATTGCTCCGGCCGTGACGCCGCCAACATCGGTTGCAGCGGTCGCCTCCAACTCCGGAAGCAGTGCGGTATCAGCCTCTGCAGTCGTTCGCGCCTTGACTGGCAACGCCGCCAACCTTGCCACAAGCCTGGCGCCTAACCGCTTCACCCTGGCGATTGATGGCCTCAGCCACGATCTGCAGGTGCTCGAATTTACCGGCCGTGAAGCCATCAGCCAGCCGTTCGTGTTCGAGTTGGAGCTGATCAGCGAGCGCCCCGATCTCGATCTGGAAAGCCTGCTGCACCAACCTGCATTTCTTGCCTTTACCCAAGACGGCGGAGGGGTGCATGGCCTGGTCTACCGCGTCGCCCAGGGTGATTCCGGCAAGCGCATGACCCGTTACCACATCACCCTGCGCCCGCAACTGGCGTACCTGGCGCACAGCTTCAATCAGCGGATTTTCCAGCACCTGAGCGTGGAAAAAATCATCAGCCAGGTGCTCGAAGAGCACGGCATTCAGAGCAATGCCTACAAATTTCAGTTCGGCCCCAGCGTCTACCCGACGCGCGAATACTGCGTGCAGTACGACGAAAGCGACCTGCACTTTATTCAGCGCCTGTGCGAGGAAGAAGGCATTCACTACCACTTCCAGCACAGCGAACAAGGCCATGTGCTGGTCTTCGGCGATGATCAGACGGTGTTCCCCAAGCTGGCGCCCACCGCGTACCAGCAGGACAGCGGCCTGGTTGCCGACGAGCCAGTGATCAAGCGCTTCGCCCTGCGCCTGGAAACCCGCAGCAACCGCGTCACCCGCCGCGACTACAACTTCGAAAAGCCCAAATTGCTAATGGAAGCCGCCTTCAACAGCGAGTTCCAGCCCGACCTTGAGGACTACGACTACCCCGGTCGTTTTGTCGAGCGCGAGCGCGGCAAGCACCTGGCCAAGCGCAACCTGGAACGCCACCGCAGCGACTACGAATTGGCCAGCGGTGAAAGCGATCAGCCACTGCTGGTCAGCGGCCACTTCCTCAACCTCAGCGCGCATCCGCGTGATGACTGGAACCAGCTCTGGCTGCTGACGGAAATCAGCCATGAAGGCAAACAGCCGCAGGTGCTGGAAGAGTCCGTCACCAGCCACACCCAGGTCAGTGACGGCTTCCAGCAGGGTTACCGCAACCGCTTTAGCGCCACACCCTGGGATGTGCTGCATCGCCCAGCACTGAAGCACCCGAAACCCAAGGTGCTCGGCAGCCAGACTGCCGTGGTCACCGGCCCCGCGGGTGAAGAGATCCACTGCGACCAATACGGTCGGGTCAAAGTGCAGTTTCACTGGGACCGCGAAGGCCAGGCAGACGATAAGACCAGCTGCTGGTTGCGCGTTTCCTCCAGCTGGGCCGGCGATGGCTACGGCGCTATCGCCATCCCGCGCATCGGCATGGAAGTGCTGGTGACCTTCCTCGAAGGTGATCCCGATCAGCCGCTGGTTACCGGTTGCCTGTACCACGCCGCCCACGTCGTGCCCTACGCGCTGCCAGCGAACAAAACCCGCAGCCTGTTCAAAACCCTGAGCAGCCCAGGCGGTGGCGGCTACAACGAGCTGCGCATCGAAGACAAAAAAGGCGCCGAACAGATCTACCTGCACGCCCAGCGCGACTGGGACGAAAACATCGAGCACGACCAGAAAATCCGCATCGGCCACGAACGCCACGACACGGTCGAAGCCAACAGCTACAGCCAGTTTCTCACCGAAGAACACCGCACCACCCACGCCGACCGCAAAGTGGAAGCGCGCAGCAACGACCACCTCACCGTCGGCGCGACCCAGCATGTGAAAGTCGGCGTCGGCCAGTTCGTCGAGGCCGGCAACGAAATCCACTACTACGCCGGCAACAAAGTGGTGATCGACGCCGGCATGGAACTCACCGCCAGCGGCGGTGGCAGCTTTCTCAAGCTTGATCCGGGCGGCGTCACGCTCAGCGGCGCGACGATCAAGATCAATTCGGGGGGTACGCCGGGTAAGGGTTCGGGGATCAACATATTGCCCGCCATCACCCCTGCTGCTGCAGCGATAGCCCTGGCAGGTGACCTGCTTAAAGGCCCCGCTGCCAACACCTTAGTACCACCACCGAAACCACTTAAGCTGGTCGATACGCTGGAGGAGGAAGAGGAAGAAGAGGAGCTGGAAGAAGAAACGCCCGTAGGCATTACCCTGCGTATCGGCGTGTTCTTTGATGGCACCGGCAATAACCTGGCGAACTCCGCTGTCACCGAACAGTGCCGTCGTGACGACCTACAACTGCTGGATGAACCTGCATTGCGGGAGACCATCAACTACTGCGCAATTCATGGTTATCGCGACAACAATGCGGCGGGTGTATTCGAGAAAACCCCGGATAGCAGCTATGGCAATGGCGCCAGTAATGTGGCGTTGCTTTATGAGCTTTATCAGGATGACAGTGAAGAGGCCTTACCCGCTGAGGCCAAATCCGCTTATCTGAGTATCTATCTAGAAGGTATAGGTACCAGTAGTACCGAATCTGACTCACTTATCAGCCAAGGTACTGGCCTAGGTGATACAGGCGTAGTCGCTCGAGTAGAGCAAAGCCCTGAAAAAATTCAACAAAAACTGCTGGACATCGTAAGCAACAACCCCGACCTGCAAATTCGCAATATTGAGTTCGATATCTTCGGGTTCAGCCGGGGTGCCGCAGCCGCCCGCCATTTTGCCAACGAGTTGCTCAAGCCTAGCGGTGGCCTGCTAGCCACCATACTCAACCCCCAGACCCCTGGCGTTGTAGCAGGATTCAACTGGGAAGAACGCACCAGCATCAACTTTATCGGCCTGTTCGATACGGTGGCCGCGATTGTTAACCCGGCGCGCGGCGACCTGAGTCCGGCCAACGAATACAACCCAGGGGTAAACCTGTACCTGCCCGCCGGTTGTGCGCGCAAGGTTGTACAACTGGCTGCCCGTGATGAAATGCGCCTTAACTTTGCGCTCAACAGCGTGGCACCGCAGCATCAGGAAATAAGCCTACCTGGGGTGCACTCCGATATAGGCGGTGGTTACCGCAACAGCATGACCGAAAAGCTGCTGATCAGCCGCCCACGCGCAACCCTGGTAACTCCTGCCCAGCCGCTGGAGCGCAGCCGGGCCTGGCGGGAAACCCAAGAAGCTATTGGCTTGATGGAGCAACGCGGCCTGCCCGGAGAGGGCGAAATTAAACCCGCTAAATGGTTCATTACAGTACCCGGCCGCGCCAACGAAAACTCGCAAACCCAAAGGGCTATGATTGCAGCGGCCATCACCCGCACAGTGCGGGGTGAGCTATCGCGAGTCTATCTACGCGTTATGCGTGAGTTGGCTGCGCAAAATGGGGTTCCTTTCAAACCAGTTCCCAATACCAGCACAGTTGCCATTCCTGATGACTTGCAAGCTATTGCGGAAAAAATAATGGCCCACGCTCAAGGCGCAATGGAACGCTTATCTACTGAAGAAGAACGTCATCTGCACGCCCGCTATATCCATCTGTCCGCACACTGGACGCCAAGCAAAGGTCTGCTAATCAACAAGCCCGCGGAAAACCGCCGTGCGGTCTATTCCAATAAACCGCAAAAAGGCTATCCAGAATGAAACTGCCAGCAATGCTGTTATGGCTGACCGCGCTTTTCCTAAGCGGCTGCGCCAGTGGTCAACCCAAGCTGCCCTATGACGCTTGGAGTATCGGGCTACTTGCTCCCAACTATATGGAAGCCTGGGTGGAAAGCGTGGATGTCATTGATCAACGCGGCCTGGTATTCGAGCGCGTCCATGGCGGCAACGTGGCGATGAGAAGCCCAGCAAACAATGCTGGAAATCCTGCTTGGCCATCACTCGAGCGTGTGGGTGCAGGTAAATCAAAAGGCATGCCGGGTATTGATCTGCCCGAATTCATCTTTGTGCGCTGGCAATCCTTGATTGAACCGCAAACCTACAACGTCCGGATCAATATTCCCCAGTGGGTACGACAACGGATGGTCACCAAAGAACAACCTGTCTGTCGGTGGAAAAGCGACTGGGGCAAGAATCTACCCAGCTTTGGCTATAGCGATCACATAACCATCGGCTTAGCCCCCGGTGGTATTGCCAAAGTATGGTTGCAAGGCCCTTGCCTGGATCCAGTAGAGATCGGCCGCTTTGAAGGAAAGATCAGTAAAGATGGCCCCGATATGGGGAACAACAATGGCCAATATGCCTACCCTCCCAGCCCAGAAGCAGAAGCCTATATCAAGAAGTTCGGCATTCCTTATGGAAGCTGGTAAGCCATGAAACCGCTCTGGATTTTAATAGCCCTAACTCTCACTGGCTGTACCAACTGTCAGGGACGGCCAGATCTGCCGTATAGCAGTTGGAATATCGGCCTGGGTGCCCCCAGTCACATGGAGGTCTGGGTAGAAAGCGTGGATGTCATTGATCGCCGCGGCTTGGTGTTCGAGCGCGTGCATAGCGGCAGGGTATCTTATACAGGCAACCCTGTGGGCTGGCCAAAAAGGGTAGGAGGAGGAGGGGGGAAGTCAATTTCTGGGGTCGATTTGCCGGAGTTTATCTTTGTGCGTTGGCAATCGCTGGCTGAGCCGCAGACCTACAACGTACGCATCAATATTCCGCTGTGGGTGCGAGAAGAGATGCTCAAACCTCAGGAAGTCGCAGACTGCTCACGCAAGGAGCCTAGACCCACAAAGATTGCGTACCTAAGTACCTTCGACATCATTCTAGCTCCCGGCGGCATCGCCAAGGTTTGGTTGACCGGTGGCTGCCTGAAGTCCATCGAACTCGGCCGTTTTGAAGGGAAGATCAGTAAAGATGGCCCCGATATGGGGAACAATAATGGCCAATATGCTTACCCTCCCAGCCCAGAAGCAGAAGCCTATATCAAGAAGTTCGGCATTCCCTATGGAAGCTGGTAAGCCATGTACGCGCTCTGGTTTTTGTTCATTTCGCCTTTGGGTTCAAACACTGCTCATAGCGTGGACAACGTCAACGACAGGCCAAGCTGGCTCCCTGAAAATAGCCGCCATTTGACACGGAATGTACACCTGACAGGCAGGAAGCCTATGCCCAGCGACAACCCCACTCGACCTGTGCTCACTCGCCAGCCCTATACAGGGCCAGCGGCTTTTACGTGCGCCTGTCAAAAAGCTTTAGCTGTCCTGAGGGCCCGGTTCAACAGTCGTTTCCGGGTTTTCGCCCCCATTATTCGGACCTTCTTGCAGCCATGAGCAGTATCAACCTATCGCTGGCTTTTCGCCTGACTACCTCACTACCCACTGCCCAGGAGCATGCCGATGCCCTTTGGCAGGTGACGCAACTGCTGAAACGTTATGGATTGCCAGCGCATCAGTGGTATCCACCAGCGAATACGCCACAGGCGTCAATAGCCCTGCAAGCATTCGAGCCAAGCGGCGCCTCCCAAGCACTGTTAGACGCCGCCTTACAGGCCGAAAAAGACTCACCCGATGCACTGGTAGGTAACTGGCGCAGCCTGGGCGTCTGGAGCGGGCGGGAGAAAGAGGGCGCCGCTGCTTTCGACCTGACCCTCTCGACCTTATCCGGCTCACCTTGCACCCTGACATTGCAGACTAAATCACTGCCTAGCCTTGATCGGCTTGAGGCGCTGATTGAACTACTACGTGAGCTGATCAGCACATGGCCCTGGCCTGTGAGCATGGCCTCCATTGGGCCTGCCCGCTATTTCGCCATGCACCAGGCCTTCAAGGACCGCCTGGGGGCTGGCTGGATTCTGTACTTACCGAAAATCATTGCAGAAGACGCACTCCCGGATAGCGCCGGCATCTTCCCTGTCTCGTACGCAGAAACACAGCTGGGCACGCTGATCGCCAGCGTTTGCGATGCGGTCTTCGACGTACGCAACCCAGCACATGTTGAGGCGGCCAACGCCATCGAAGTCAGCCTTGCAGATCGCGACCTGCTGCCACTGCATACGGCGCTCTGAATTGATTACCCAACCACTGCTCATGTTCTGCCTCACAAATACAAGGAGCACCTAATGCTGAAACGTCTCTGGCCAACCACCCTGCTCGCCCTGGCTCTATGCCTCACCGCCTGCAGCGGCAATTACAAGTTCAACGATGACGAATATCGCCCCCTCGGCGAACCGCAAGCAGTGAAACGCGGCAACTGACCGCAAGGAGTTAACAACCATGGAACTGGTCTTCGATGTGGTCAGTGCACAGCAGTTCGTGCCAGGTCTATTGACCACCAAAACCTTCAAGCAGGCCGGCGGCATTATTGGGCGGGCGGAGGAATGCGACTGGGTGATTCCGGATCGCAAGCGTGTACTGTCCAGCCGGCATGCCGAGGTGAGCTATCGCAATGGCTCCTTCTACCTGACCGACACCAGCAGCAATGGCATCCAGCTGAAAGACAGCGGCGCCAGCTTGCGCAAGGGCGAGGCCCAGCGTATCGAGCATGGCAGCGTGTATTGCTTCGGCGATTTCGAGCTGCGTGCGCGGCTGATTCAGGACCCGGCCATGTTTGCCGGCGATATCGGCCGTGCCCAGCCCGCCGGCAGCATCATTCCGGACGATGCCTTTCTCGATCTCGACCCGCTGACCGCCATCGACCAGCAGGAGCGCGTGTATGCCGAGGTCGATGACCTGACGGCGATTCTGCGCCCGCATAACGTGCAGGCGCAGCAGCGCGACTATGCGCAGATCGATGAAGAAAACCTGCTGGTGCCTGCGCTGGTGATGCCAACGCCTGAGCCGCAGCCCAAGCGTGCGCCGGAACCGGTGCGTCTGCCGCCTACCTTCTGGGAAAAATTCGGCGAAGCCCTCGGGGTCAAGCTGGATGATCTCGATGACGATGCCCGCGAAGCCCTGGCCATTCACAGCGCCAAGCTGCTCAAGCAGAGCATCGGCAGCCTGCAGCAAAGCCTGCGCACCCGCAGCGAGTTGAAGAACGAACTGCGTCTGGCCCTGACCACCGTGCAAAGCGCTGGCAACAACCCGCTCAAACACACCGCCGACAGCAGTGAAGCGCTGAGCGCCCTGCTGCGTGGAGGCAAGGCCGGGCAACTGAGCGCCGAGCAGACCATCAGCCGCAGCTTCCGTGACCTGCAAGCGCATCAGGTCGCGCTGCTCGCCGCCAGCCGCGCGGCGGTCAAGGGCATGTTCGAGCAACTGTCGCCGGAGCAGCTGAGCCTGCGTTTCGAGCGTGAAGGCCGCAAGCCACTGATCGCCACCGCCGGCAGCCGCTGGCGCGCCTACCGTCGCCTGCACAGTGCCCTGGAGCAGAACGACGACTGGAGCGACCGCCTGTTCGCCCGCGACTTCGCCAACACCTACGAAGAACAGGTTCGCCTGATCGCCACCCTCAACACCGACGTTCAAGGATGATCTCCATGCACCGTTTCACCTGCCTGGCCCTGTTGGCCGCCCTGCTCAGCCTGACCGGCTGCGCGGCACTTTCGCCCTATTCGGATATGACCAAGCTCGACCTGACCCTCAACGGCAGCGACCAGCTCAACCCGGACCTCAATGGCCGCCCTTCGCCGATCGTCCTGCGCCTGATCGAGCTGAAACACCCGGTGGCATTTGAAACCGCCGATTTCTTCTCGCTCTATCAACGCCCGAAAGAAGCCCTATCACCGGACATGGTGGTGCTCGAAGAGCTGGAACTGCGCCCGGGCGAGCAACGCGAAATGAAGCTCTCGGTACAACCCGGCAGCCGCTATGTCGGCGTGCTGGCGGCCTACCGCGACCTGCCGGAAAGCAACTGGCGCGTGGTCATCCCGCTGCAGGAACAGGAACGCAACAGCAGCGTGCTGACCCTTGATGCCCTGGGCATCAAGACCCAGGACGACATCAACAAGGAAGGGAAATAAGCCATGGCCATGCATAAAGTGGTCTGGCAGGAAGGCATGCTGCTGCGCCCGCAGCACTTCCAGCAGAACGACCGTTACTACGACTACCAGCTGAAGACCCGCACGCAGAAACTCGACAGCTACGCCTGGGGCTTTTTCGAGCTGGAGATCGACCGCCAGTTCCTCAATATGGGCAAGCTGGTGGTGAGCAAGGCCAGCGGCATTCTGCCCGATGGCACCCTGTTCGACATTGGCGCCGAGCGCGAGCCGCTGGCCCTCGACGTGCCGCCAAACACCGGCAACACCCCGGTGTACCTGGCTCTGCCCCTGGTTACCGGCAACCATATCGAGAGCCGCCGCCCGGAGCAGCAGGACGTACTGGCGCGCTTCACCGCCTTCGATGAAGAAGTCACCGACTCCAACGCCGGCGACAGCGCATCGAGCCAGGTCAGCTGCGGCCGCCCGGATTTCCGTCTGCTGCTCGGCGAGCAACAGAGCGACCAGGCCTACGTCAAATTGCAGCTGTGCGACGTACTCGATACCACCCCGGATGGGGTGATCAGCATCGATCCGGAATTTATTCCGACCTACGTCAACTTCCAGGCCTCCGGCTACCTGCTCAGCTGCCTCAAGGAAGTGATCAGCATGCTCGCCCACCGTGGCGACATTCTTGCCGAACGTATTCGCGCCACCGGCAAGGTCGGCGGTGCGGAAGTCGGCGACTTTATGATGCTGCAGCTGATCAACCGCTTCGAGCCGGTGCTGCGCCATTACCTGGGCATCGAACAGGTACATCCGGAGCAGATCTACCGCGAATTACTCGGCCTGCTCGGTGAGCTGGCGACCTTCTCCAGCGAGATCAAACGCCCGCGCCTGGAAGGCCGTTACCTGCACAGCGACCAAGGCACCAGCTTCCGCAAACTGATGGATGCAATCCGCCAGGTGCTGTCGATGGTGCTGGAACAGCACGCTATCGAGATGCTCCTGCAGCAGCGTCAGTACGGTATTCAGGTGTCGCCGCTGCACGACCACAAGCTGCTCGCCACCTCCACCTTCGTCCTCGCCGCCAGTGCCCAGTGCGACTCGGAAGAACTGCGCCAGCGCCTGCCGGCACACCTCAAGGTCGGCCCGGTGGAGCAGATTCGCCAGCTGGTCAACCTGCACCTGCCAGGCATCAAGGTCAAACCGATGCCCGTGGCGCCACGGCAGATCCCCTTCCACTCGGGCAAGACCTACTTCGCCCTGGAACTGGGCTCCGAGGAACTGGCGCAGCTGGAACGCTCCGGCGGCTTCGCTTTCCACGTGTCCGGCGAGTTCTCCGGGCTTGAGATGAAATTCTGGGCGATCAGGAACTGACGATGACTACCAAGGAAATGGAATACGGCCAGGACGACAAAACCGTCATCCTCAACCGCAAAGGTGATGCCCCCGCGCACAGCCCGCTGACTGACTTCGCCGCGCCGCCGAAATTCGAGCAGCTGGAAGAGCGCATGATCTACGCCGCGCGCCTGCGCCCGGCCGAGAGCTTCAATATCAGCCTCAACCCGCTGGTCGCAGCCGCCGCCAACCTGCTTTCTGAAGTGGTGCGTCTCAAGCACAGCTTCGACAGCGAAGACATGCATGCGCTGAACCAGCGCCTGGCCAGCGCCATCAAGCTGTTCGAGCACCGCGCCCTGCATGAAGGTGCGGAAAGCAGCCAGGTGATGGCCGCACGTTACGTGCTTTGCACTGTGGTCGACGAGGCCGTGGTGACCACGCCTTGGGGCAACGAGAGCGAATGGTCGCAGATGAGCCTGCTGTCCTCGTTCCACAACGAGACCTTCGGCGGCGAGAAGTTCTTCCAGCTGCTCGAGCGCCTGTCGCGCAACCCGGTCAAGCACCTGCCGATGCTCGAACTGATGTACCTGTGCCTATCCCTCGGTTTCGAGGGCAAGTACCGCGTGCTGCCGCGCGGCATGCTCGAACTGGAAGCCGTGCGCGACAGCCTCTATCGGCAGATCCGCCAGATGCGCGGTGACGTACCACGTGAGGTTTCGCCGCACTGGCAGGGCCTGAAAGACACCCGCCGGCGCCTGGTGCGCATCGTGCCGTGGTGGCTGGTGGCGCTGTTTACTCTGGTGTGCCTGGTGGTGATGTATGGCGGTTTCGCCTGGGTTCTGGGCGAGCAACGCGAAACTATTTTGCAGCCGTACGAGCAACTCGACCCGTCTGCGGGTGTAAGCATGGATGATCTGAAATGAAGCCTTTTTTCGGCAAGTTAGCCGCATTTTTCCGCAAGACCTGGGTATGGAGCCTGTGTCTGGTATTGGTCCTGGCGCTGCTGGTGTGGTTTGTCGGCCCACTGCTCGCGGTCAACGATTACAAGTTCTGGGAATCGGCTACCAGCCGCCTGCTGAGCATCAGCCTGCTGTTCCTGATCTGGGGCCTGGCCATGGTATTCGCCAGCTGGAAGGCCACCGCCCGCAAGCAGGCAGAGGAAGACGACGCTGATGCCCAGGAACGCCTGCGCCGCGAAGGCCTGATCAACGAGGAGCAGCTTGAGCTGCGCAATCGTTTCAAGCAGGCGCTGCACACCCTCAAGCGCTCCAGCCTCTACCGCGGCCGTAGCGAAAAATGGCGCAACGAGCTGCCCTGGTACCTGCTGCTCGGCCCACAGAGCAGCGGCAAGACCAGCCTGCTGGATTTCTCCGGCCTGGATTTCCCGCTTAATCGCGGTGACCAGCAACGCCTGACCAAAGACGTTTCCGGCACCCGTTATGCCGACTGGTATTTCGCCGACCACGCCGTGCTGATCGACACCGCCGGGCGCTACCTGACTCAGCCCGACCCAGCCATCGACAGCCGCGCCTGGGACACCCTGCTGGGCCTGCTGCGCAAACGCCGCGCCCGCCCGCTGAACGGTGTACTGGTCAACATCCCGGTGGAGCAGCTGCAAGGCGGCAGCGAAATCGAACTGGAAAACCTCGCCCGCCAGACCCGTCAGCGCCTGCAGGATATTCACCAGCGCCTGGGTGCCGATGTACCGGTGTACCTGGTACTGAGCAAGGCCGACAAGGTGCTCGGCTTCGATGAGTTCTTCGACCAGCTGTCACGCGAAGAAAGCGATCAGGTACTCGGCGCCAGCTTCCGCAAAGACCAGAACGCCACCGACGTACAGGTGATCCGCCAGGAATTCGAAGAACTGCTGCGCCGCCTCAACAGCCAGGTGATCCTGCGCATGCACCAGGAGCGCGACACCCAGCGCCGTGGCCGCATCCTCGATTTCCCGCACCAGCTGGGCCTACTCGGTGAGCGTCTGTGCCTGTTCAGCGAACTGGCCTTCAGCGGCAACCGCTACCAGCGCGCCAGCCAGCTGCGCGGTTTCTACCTGACCAGCGCACCGGAGCTGAACGACCAGCTCGACCCGAGCACCAGCAGCATCGGCCGCAACCTGGGTCTGTCCAGCAGCGCCCTGCCGACCTTCCGCAGCGGTCGTGCACGTTTTATCAATCACCTGCTCAGCCGGGTGATCTTCCCCGAAGCCGACCTGGCCGGCCTCGACCAGAAAGAAGTGCGCCGTATCGACTGGGGCCAGCGCGCCATGTACGCCACCGCTCTGGTGGTACTCGGGGTATTCGGTGTGGTCTGGGCTAGCGGCTTCTCCGGTAACCACGGCCGCCTGGAACAATTGCGCGACATCGCCCAGCAACTGACCCAGCAGCACAACAGCCTCGGCGTTCAGGACGATGCCCTGCGCACCCTCAAGGCGCTGGATCACAGCTACGCCGCCACCCAGGTATTCCCGCCGAAGGGTGATGTGTCCTACCTGCACCGCGGCGGTCTGTACCAGGGCGAGAAAGTCGACCCGACGCTGCAACAGGCCTACCGCGCCGAGCTGGAAAACCTCCTGCTCAGCCGCGTCGGTCGCCAACTGGAAGCGCAAGTACGCGCCAACCTGGGTGACCGCGAGCGCCTGCTCAACAGCCTGCGTGCTTATCTGATGCTCAACTTGGAGGAGCGCCGCGACAAGGCCTTCCTGCAGGAGTGGCTGGCGGCCGACTGGTCACTGCGTTACGCCGGCAACAGCGTCGGTCAACGCGGCCTAAACGAGCACTTCGAACGCCTGCTGTCCGAGTCGTTCGCCCCCTACTCGCTGAACGAGCCCCTGGTGGCCCAGGCTCGGCAGATTCTGCGCAGCGAATCGCTGGCCAACGTGGTCTACCGCATGCTTCGCGAAGAAGCGCGCAGCCTGCCGGACTATCGCCTAAGCCAGAAGCTCGGCCCGCAAGCCGCGCTTTTCGCCGGCAGCGACTACGCCATTCCGGGTTTCTACACCCAGGTTGGCTACCAGAAAACCTTCACCGCCAAAGGCGCCGACCTGGTGCGCGACCTGCTGCGCGACAACTGGGTACTCGGCGAAGGTGACACCCTGAGCGCCGGCGACCTCAGCCGTCTGCTGGTGGAAATGGAGCAGCTGTACTTCCGCGACTACGCCAACTACTGGGGCGAAGCCCTCGCTCAGCTGTCGCTGGACCCAATCGGCAGCGCTGGTCAGGGCGCCCTGCAGCTGGCTGGCCTGACTTCCGCCAACTCGCCACTGCTGCAGCTGCTGGTGGAAGTGCGCGACAACACCCGCTTCAAAGGCTTGGCCGAAGCCGCCGATGATGCCGGAGCTGCCGCCGAAGCGCTGCAAGGCGCTAAAGGCAAGCTGGGCAAAGTCGCCAAGCTCGCCGGTGCTGCCGCCGAACAGGCGCAGGCAGCGCTGGTGAAAAACCTGCCGGACACCGCGCGGAAAACCCTGGAACGTCGCTTCGAACCGCTGCACCGCCTGCTTGATGAAAACGGCGGTGCCGGCCCGGAACTGGCCAACACCCTGCAGGCACTGGATGCCCTGCAACTGCAACTGGCCAGCCTGGCGCATGCCAGCGCGCCGGAGCAGGCCGCGTTCGAACTGGCCAAGGCGCGTATGGGCGGCCAGCGTGATGCGATCAACCAGGTGCGCAGCAGTGCCGCGCGCCTGCCGCAACCGGTCGGCAACTGGCTTGGTCTGCTCGCCGAAGACAGCTGGATGCTGGTGCTCAACGACGCCTACCACTACCTCAATCAGCGTTATAAGAGCGAGCTGTACGCCGCTTACGACGGCTCGTTGAAGCAGCGTTATCCGTTCAGCGCACACAGCGAAAGCGATGTGGCGATTGCCGACTTCCGCGAGTTCTTCAAGGCTCAGGGGATTGCCGAGCGCTTCTTCGACAACTACCTCAAGCCGTTTGTCAGTGGCACCGCCGGCCAGTATCAACTGCGCCGCGTGGATGGCCGTGGCCTGCCGTTGTCGCGCGAGTTCCTGCTGCAGATGAGTCACACCCAAACCATCCGCCGCAGCTTCTTCGCCGAGAATCCCAACGAGCCGAAAGTGCTGTTCAAGCTCGAACCCTACTCGCTGGATTCCAGCCTGGGCCGCGCCGATTTCCGCTTCGGCAACCAGCAGATGGAATACCGCCACGGGCCGATCGTGCAGACCGCCTTCAGCTGGCCGGCCGAAGCCAATGAAGGGCGCACCAGCCTGGTGGTCGAAGAGCTTGGTGGGCGCAAAGTGGGTATCGAGAAGAACACCGGCCCCTGGTCGCTGTTCCGCCTGCTCGACCTGATGAGCGTGGACTACCACAGCGGCCGCGACGTGCTGATGCTCAAGGCCGACCTCGGCGGCCTGCGCGCCAACTACCTGTTGCACAGCCAACGCTCGCCGAACCCGTTTGACCTGGACCAGCTGCGCAGCTTCAAACTGCCGGCCACGCTCTGATGCAGGAGGTTGCCAACCGCTGGCGCAGCGCTGCGCGTACCGACACCGGCAAGGTGCGGACGCGCAACGAGGATGCCTTTCTGGCCCTGCCGGAACAGGGCCTGTGGGTAGTTGCCGACGGCATGGGCGGGCACCAGAACGGTGCCCTGGCCAGCCGCCTGATTGTCGAGCAGCTGGCCGAGCCTAGCGCAGGCGATTTGCCGCAGCGTCTGGATGAGCTGCGCAAACGCCTGCACTCGCTTAACCGCCGTCTGGGCCAGGAGCTGACAGTCACCGCCGCCCATCCCGACCCGGTGATCGGCAGCACGGTAGTGGCGCTGTTGATCGAAGGTGATCGCGCCGCCTGCGTGTGGGCCGGCGACAGCCGTTGCTACCTGTGGCGCGGCAGTCGGCTGTATCAGCTCAGCCGCGATCACTCGCTGCTGCAGCAGCTGATCGATGAACAGCAACTCAGTCCCAGCGAAGCTGCTCGGCACCCGGCAGCGCACGCCCTGACCCGCGCCATCGGCGCCAGTGATGAGCTGAAGCTGGAAATTCTTGAACTCGATGTGCTGCCCGGCGATGCCTTTCTGCTGTGCAGCGATGGCCTGTACCAAGGCGTGTCCGTCGACGACCTCGGCGCCGCACTTAATCTGCCTTCGCCGCAACTGACACTGAATCGTTTGTTCCAGCAGGCCCTCGACGGCCCGGCGCGGGACAACCTGAGTGCGGTGGTGATCCGCCGATGAGGACTCACGGATGAGTGAACAGCTGCTCGACGACCTGCCGCTGGCCAGCAGCCCGGCCAGCGACCTGACCTACTTCGCCCTGGCTGCGACTGCCGCCAAACCGGCAACGCAAGCCCCGCGTGAAGTACTCAGCGAACTGCCGGAAGTGCTCGGCGGCCGCTACAAGATCGAGCGTCTGCTCGGCGTCGGCGGCATGGGCGCGGTGTATCGCGCCCGTGACCTGCTACGCGAACAGTTCGGTGACCCCGAGCCCTATGTCGCGCTGAAAACCCTCAGCGATGACTTCGCCGAATACCCGGACGCCAACTCGCTGCTGTACAGCGAGTTCGCCCTCACCGCGCGGCTCAATCATCCACATGTGGTGCGCCTGTTCGGCTTCGAGGTGGATGTATCGAGCCAGCGCGCCTTCCTCACCCTGGAGCTGCTCAAGGGCCTGACGCTTGATCAGCTGCTCAGTGAACGCCCCGAGGGCCTGCCCTGGAGCGAGCTGCAGGAAATCGCCATCGCCCTGCTCGACGCCCTGAGCTATTCGCACAGCCTCGGCGTGCTGCATGGCGACCTGAAACCCAGCAATGTGATGCTCGCCGAAGACGGCCTGCGCCTGTTCGATTATGGTCTCGGCCAGCCCGTGGAAGGTCTGCTGCCTGGCCTGCCGCGCCTGTGCCGCAACCGCTTTACCGCCTGGACGCCGCGCTACGCCGCCCTGGAATTGCTCGACGGTGCGCCGCTAACCGCCGCCGCCGATGTCTATGCCCTGGCGTGCGTGCTGTATGAGCTGGCCAGTGGTCGCCACCCGTTCAGCCGGCAGAGCGCCAAACAGGCCAAGGCCATGGAGCTGGATAAACAGCTGCAACGCCCCGAGCAGTTACCGGCGCATTGCTGGCCCGCCCTGCGCACCGCGCTGGCGTTCGATGAAGCGCAGCGCAGCATCAGTTGTGCGCAGCTGCTTGAGGTATTTCGCCAGCCCACGCCCAGCGGCTGGCGGCGCTGGCTACGGCGCAGTTGAACGCAGCACGCGGACAGCAGCATCAATGGATGATCTTTTAACAAGGAAATGACTATGTTCAACCCGGCCAATGAAACCCACTTCAGCCTGAGCATCGAAGGCCTTGAGCACGACCTGCAAGTGCTCGAGTTCAGCGGCCGCGAAGCCATCAGTCAGCCTTATCGTTTCGAGGTGGAACTGATCAGCGAGAACGCCGAGCTGGATCTGCAAAGCCTGCTGCATCAACGCGCCTTTCTCGCTTTTACCCCAGACGGCTTGGGCATTCACGGCCTGATCTATCAGGTCGCCCAAGCCGAATCCGGCAAGCGCCTGACCCGCTACAAACTGAGCATCGTGCCGCAGCTCAGCTACCTGGCCCTGCGCACCAACCAGCGGATTTTCCAGCATCTAACGGTGCCGCAGATCGTTGCCCAGGTGCTGCAGGAGCACGGCATCGCCCTTGGCGGTTACCAGTTCCAGCTCGGCCCAACCGTCTACCCCAAGCGCGATTACTGCGTGCAGTACGACGAGAGCGACCTGCACTTCATCCAACGTCTGTGCGAAGAGGAAGGTATTCACTACCACTTCCAGCACAGCGAGCAGGGCCACGTGCTGGTCTTCGGCGATGACCAGAGCGCCTTCGGCAAGCTCGGCCAACCCACTGCCTACCTGCAGGACAACGGCATGACCGCCGATGAGCCGGTGATCAAACGCTTCGCCGTGCGCCTGGAAACCCGCACCAGTCGCATCACCCGCCGCGATTACGACTTCGAGCAACCGCGTCTGCTGATGGAAGCAGCCTTCAAGGAAGATCGCGATCCCGAGGCCAAGCCGCTGCCGGATCTTGAGGATTACGACTACCCAGGTCGCTTTGTCGACCGCGCCCGCGGCAAACACCTCAGCCAGCGCAATCTCGAACGCCACCGCGCCGACTACCGCCTGGCCGAAGGCCGTGGCGATCAGCCAAAACTGCTCAGCGGGCACTTTCTCGAACTCTCCGACCACCCGCGCCAGGACTACAACGACCTCTGGCTGCTGCACGAGGTGATCCACCAGGGCAAACAACCCCAGGTGCTGGAAGAGTCAGTCACCAGCCATACCGACGCCAGTGATGGTTTCCAGCAGGGTTACCGCAACCACTTCACCGCCACACCCTGGGACGTGCCCTTCCGCCCGCCATTGGCCCATCCAAAACCCAAGGTGCTCGGTAGCCAAACCGCCGTGGTCACCGGCCCCGCAGGTGAAGAAATCCACTGCGACGAGTACGGCCGGATCAAGGTGCAGTTTTTCTGGGACCGCGAAGGCCAGGCCGACGACAAAACCAGCTGCTGGCTGCGCGTGGCATCCAGCTGGGCCGGCGATGGCTACGGCGGCATCGCCATCCCACGCATCGGCATGGAAGTGCTGGTGACCTTCCTCGAAGGCGACCCCGATCAGCCGCTGGTCACCGGTTGTCTGTACCACGCCGAACATGTGGTGCCTTATGACTTGCCGGCGAACAAGACCCGCACCGTATTCAAAACCCTCAGCACACCAGGCGGTGGCGGCTACAACGAGCTACGCATCGAAGACAAGAAAGGTGCCGAGCAAATCTACCTGCACGCCCAGCGCGACTGGGACGAAAACATCGAGCACGACCAGAAGATCCGCGTCGGCAACGAACGCCACGACACCGTCGAAGCCAACAGCTACACCGAGCTCAAAGCCGAAGAAAACCTCACGGTGAAAACCGAGCGCAAGGTCGAGGTCAAACCCGACGACCACCTCACCGTCGGGCAGAACCAGCACATCAAACTCGGCACCGCCCAACTGACCAAAGCCGGCCGCGAAATCCACCTCAAAGCCGGGCAGAAAATGGTTATCGAAGCCGGCACCGAGCTGACCCTCAAAGCCGGCGGCAGCTTTATCAAACTCGACCCCGGCGGCATCACCCTGCTCGCCCCCCTGGCCAAAATCAACGCTGGTGGCGCACCGGGTAAAGGCTCGGGGATCAAGATCAAACCACCGGTACTGCCGGGTGCGGCGGATAGCGATAAAGCGGGGAGTTTGTTGGATGAGGCGTTGCTCAATCAGCTTGAGCAGACCAAGAAAAAGCCCAAACGCACGCTCAATTTCTCCGGTTAACAGGGATTAGCGCGGGCCCTCTTCACGCCCGCAAACAAGGATTAGGAATTACCAACATGGCAGACAGCAAACCGATTAATTGGGCGTATCCATTCAATACCGCCGGCGAGGCCAGTAAAGAAGTCAACGACCCACAGGTATATTTCGATGCCCTGGCCAAGGCCAAAGATGGCTTCTATCCGATGGGTGCCAATGGCCTGTGGCATGGCGGCGTGCACTTTGATGGCAAAACCGGCGCGTTGCTTGAGCAGAGAGCTGTACGTTGCATCGCCGATGGCGAAGTGATTGCCTACCGTATAGACGACAAGTATCCCGAGACACCCCATGCCGCCACCATCCACCCAGGTGTAGGGCCAGAGCCGTTGGGCGCGAAGTATTCGACGGGATTTGTCCTGGTCAAGCATCGGCTGACGCTTCCTTCGACGCCGCCAGCAACACCGGCAGGCGAATCATCGCCAACAGACACAACAACAGAATCGCCTCCAGCAACCGCAGAGGCAGAGGCAGAGGCAGAGGCAGCAGCGGCCAGCGAAGGGCTGATTTTTTACAGCCTGTATATGCATTTGCTCGATTGGAGCAGTTACCAAGCCGCCAGCGCCCCAAAACCGCCTGCGTTTCTCGCGCCGAGCCAGTACGCAGTGAAGCCCACCGCAGACGACCCGCTGTTAGGCTTGCGCGTGCGTGCCTGGCACGACAACGGCACGAGCACGGTGCTCGCCCTGCTGCCCAAAGGCTGCACCGTCACCCTGGGTGAAACCCATCCGCTAAAGCCGCAATTCAAACAACTACTCAGCGTCGATGAAGGCGCAGCAATTCCCGCCTTGCCGGCTGACACTGTCGGCTGGGTGTATGCCCCAGAGCTGACCGGCAACACCGTCGCAGATAAGGCCACAGATACCGAGCAAACCTTAACCCTCAGCCATCAAGGCTTGCGCGTGCGCAAAGAAGGCAAGCTCAGCGGGACGATCATCGGTGTACTGCCGCGCGGCGCAACGCTTAAGGTCGGTGCAAAACAGTCCGGTGGCTATTGCAAGGTGCTGGAGGTGATGGATTATCGCGGCGTTCCCGCCCTGCCCAATGGCCCTGATGGCAAACCGCTGGGCTATGTATATTTCGATGAACTCGACACACAACAAACCGCACCCAGCGATGTGGGGAATGTTCATCTGTTGCCAGAACCACACACAATCAAAGCCGGTGAGCTGGTCGGCCATATCGGCCTGTACCAGAACCAAGGCGAAGACACCGCCAAGCCGCGTCTGCACCTGGAAGTGTTCAGCTGCGAGGATGTACCGGCGTTTATCGCCAAGAGTCGTACCCTGGCGGTCAGCTTGCCAGCCGAGCAAAAGACCTTACTGAAGATCCATAAAGGGGCCAGCAAACTGATCCCCCATCGCGAAGACATCAGCGCTAGCAACCCGCCGAAAATTACCGACACGGGCGTCACCGTTGCTGTCGAGTTAACTATTCCTGTGAGCGTGCTGGAAAGCCTGCCCACCGAGCGCAAAATCCAAGTCAGCGAAACCGTACCCGGCAGCACCACGCCGCGCATTACCCGCTGGTGGCGACTCGATAACCTGTTGGCCGACGCAGACGGCAACCGCATCAGCGGCTGGCTCGCCGAACAAGACATGATCACCACCCGGCACAGCCCATGGGAATGGGAGGGTTTTGACTTTATTAGCGAAACCACCTGCAACACCGACCAGCTGGCCTGCCATTTAGAGGCACAACGCCTGCTGACAGAAGAAGAAAAGCCTGACTACGAAGCGCAAATCAGCACCGCCGATCACGGCCCCATTAAAGCGCGCCTTTACGACATCATCGACGGTGCCGATGGCAGCGTGCGTGATGACATCCTGAGCGTGAAAGAAATAAAAGCCGCCCTCCGCAAACCCTGGCATGCCCAATCCATCTCACGCCTGATCACTCACTATGAAAGCGAGTGGTTCTGGCAGGATGCCAAATGGGATGAGCTGGATAAGTTGATGAAGCACACAGAGGAAGACCCAAACCCACAGTGGGTGCGCGAGAAAGAACGAATTAAAAAACTCAGCTGGTGGAGTGAGATGGCGGGTAAGCAGGGGATTAATGAGGATGGGAAGGTTTGGCATTTTCAGCCGATGGGGATAACGAATATTTTCTCTAGTTCTTGCCCCGAGAAATGTCGTAGAGAAACTTATGAAATGGAAACAACGGCAGGAACCTTTATAGTTTCCAAAAAACTATTTGAGTTCATTTTGGAAATAGAAAGTTATAGCGAATTCCCATATGCCCTACCAGATGATACTAGCGGCATAACCATCGCCTACGGCTATGACTTGGGGCAACAAACTGCAGCAACAGTTGACGAAGAACTTGCAGGCCTATACACAGCGAATGAAATAGAAACACTGAAAACTGCTCTGGGTAAAAAAGGTGCAGCCGCAAGAAGCCACCTAGCTCAGGTCAGCCATATTGCAATAAACAAAGAAAATGCATTAAAGCTAGCTGTAATAATGAAAAAAAGATATGCGCAACAAGTAGTTGACATTTACCCAGCATCAATCAACCTTCATCCAGATTGCCAAGGTGCACTGCTTTCATTAGTTATCAATAGAGGCAAATCTTTGGCACACCGAGACCCAGAAAACACTTCTCGATTAGAGATGAAGCAGATTCATGATGATTTTGAGGCCAACAACATTCACCTTATCCCCTCCAGATTTAGAGGCATGAAAAGGCTTTGGGAAAATAATCCCGCACAGCGCGGCGTTGCAATTAGACGAGAAAATGAAGCTGTATATTTTGAGGAGGCATTGAAATGCGGTTGCTGGAAATAATTATTCACCACCTAAAAATAACGCCATTTATAGTTCTGGCATCAAGTTACACATTTGCAAGCAATGAATGCACCGGTGAAAACCTCACAACTCCTGAGATCATAAAGTGCTCTCAAGAAACCTTCGAAAAAGTTGATAAATTAATTAACGAACAATATTTAGCGCTAATAAATACGCAGACCAACGAGCAGAAAAAATCTATAATCCAGTCTCAAATATCATGGATTAAATTTAAAGAACAATACTGCACTGATGTATATGACAGTGTATATCCTGGACAAGAAGCCTCAATTGATCGAATATCATGCCTGACTCAAATCACTAGCACTCGCCTTAACGAAATAATATATTTACGCACCGGCGCAATAAATGATGGTTTCCACAAGGCAGTTTCAATCGCCAACAAGAAAATTACTAACCATGATTACGCCGAAGCCATAAAAATTATTGGAGGGAGCGGCGAATATGGTGAACTCTGGAAGTCTTACGCAATGGGCAACTGCGCAATATCGCTAGCGCTATACAAAGAAGACACTTCAACTTGCATTGCAAGAATGCGATTTCAAACCCCAGTTGATTAGTAGGAAATGAACATATGGCAAAGAGGGGACAGGTTTATTTATTCCTCGCGCCACAATTTCTGCTCTTTAAAAATCAACCCACAACACACTTGGCGTCATCTGACGCCAAGTGCAAAGCCATCAGTAGCCCTATCGTTTCGAGGTGGAACGGATCAGCGAGAACGCCGAGTTCGATCTGCAAAGCCTGCTGCATCAACGCGCCTTCCTCGCCTTTACCCCCAGACGTTCTGGGTATTCGCGGCCAGATCTACCAGGTCGCCCAAGCCGAATCCGGCAAGCACCAGACCCGCTACAAACTGAGCACCGTACCGCTGGCGTTACGTACCCCAACCGGCGAATCTTCCAACAGTTGACGTGCTACAAATTGTTTGCCCAAGCACTCGCCCTATTTCCAAATAATCAACAAGATAGGCAGCACTGATGAAACGTCGCATGATTGCCCTGCTGGCTTGCCTGTCCATATTTTTCTTTGTAGCGCTTGCACAATACAGCCACAGAAAGAAAAGCTCGCCTTACAATTACAAAACCTGGCATACGCTGACGCTTTACAGGCTTACCGCAGCACCGCACGCAACGAAAACTACCGTTGCACCCACCAACTCGCAGACGATAACTACATAGCCAGTATTGATACCAAGATCGTAGCAGTCGAAATTGATGACGTACTCTACATAAGACACAATCAGCTTTTGGTGGAGCTAGGGCAAACACAATTCAGCGGAAATGAAGCTCACTACGAAAACAGTATTAAAACGATTGAAGCCGGCTATTCGATCATCAAGCAATTCAATTTTTCGGAATACAACGAGTCGGATGATCGCCATGTCGATCTATGGATAAAAACACCCGAAGGCACACAGCACATGAAAACATTTGGCCATCGCTGTGGAATCTGATCAGGCTGGGCCTGTGTATCATGCGCCAACCTGAGATATTCAAAAAATAGCCATGTTGGCCGCTGCTCAATAGACGCGATGACCCGAGCCAAAACAAGAAATACCGAAAAATATCAAGTTTGACTTTCTGAATGAATTCTAGGCCACCAAGAAATTAAAAAATATGAGATATCCAACTCTGCTCCTGATCGCATTTCTCGGTATTACAGCATGTGCCACTCAACCAGCAGAAGAGTCCTTCACGACGGAGTCGAATCTAGAAGAGGGCTCTTGCTATGGATATCTGACCGAGCTGGTGAGAAGCAGTAATTTTCCGTTTAAATACGTAACCAAGGAGAAAACTAACTTATTGATCGACAGTGACACCGGCGACAGCGTAATGGCGCAACTGCTCTTCGATACGAACGGCACGGGCACTATCGGCTGGGTTCAGTACAACGTGTCCCAACGCCAGCTATTAAATATTTCAGGCGATGTGGAGGAGCCTGAAGAGCTGACTTTCGATACATCGTTCGCTACAGAATATGAGACGTGCATAAATCGCTGAAATACGATTTCGTTTTTACTGATGGAGCCGCCGCTTTGCCCTACGTTATACCAAGGGCTTTTCTGCTAATGCTTGTGCTGGCCACCACCGCACAAGCACAGACAAAGTCCCTCACATTCGATAGAGATGGCAGCATTGAAACCTACCGGGCGGATATGACAACCGGTGAGCTGACGATCAGTTGGGGAACGGAAACCAAGGTATTCACCAATCTCGTTGGCTACGCAGGCCAGACGACCAGAGCCCTGGTCTCGTTCAACGGGGCTCCCGCGTTGACCTACGAGAACGCCGGATCAAACACACATTTCGAAGTGTTTTATACCCTCGCGCTCAAGAACAAAGCCCCCGTCATCGACTGCGTGTACGGCAATATCCGCAATGCGCAGAACGGCGCGTCTATCCGCAAGGCTGTGTGCAATCTGAATAAGCCGCTGTCAAGCGAATACCAGGACCTGGTCTTCGCCTACTCGGACAAGTGGATCGAAGCCTCCAATGCGGTGCCCCTACAATCGCTGATGGAGGAGCCTTCCCAACCGGTCGACGCACCTCTTGGCCGCCTAGGCGAGGTCAATGTGGCATTTCGCTACAGCACAGTCGACGAACTGATGTCGGCGGCCCCGAAGACCATCGCGACGGCGGAAGAGAAAACTTATGAAGTAAGCAGCGGCAATGCCTATTTCGTGTATGACGCAGATGGCGTCACGCCGCTGGCGCTGGATGTGGAGACGGACCCCGCCACGCACACGCTGAAACGCCTGACAGCGTCGGAGTTGCGACGCGCCATCGAGGCCAACTGAAACGACTATCAGCTGAAGCGCGAGAAGTGCCGGAAGACTCCGGCACATGACCCTTACAGGTCGCCTTCCTCCACCACCCTCACCACCCCCGCATCCAACGCATACGCCGCATCCGCCAGTTCGTTATTGACCTGTTCGATCTTTAGCGTGCCGCTGACCCAGAGGGGGTTGTAGATGTCTTCGAGTTCGATGCCTTTGGGGTAGCGCACCAGCACCAGTTGATTCGGTGGCGGCGGCGGGACGTGGATGCAGGCGCCGGGGTAGGGGACCAGGAAGAACAGCGTGCTGCGGCCCTTGCTGTCGGTTTCCAGTGGCACCGGATAGCCACCCAGGCGCACCGCCTTACCATCGAAGGCGGCGACGGTTTTCGTCGAGTACATCACCGCTGGCAGGTTCTGGTCCTGCTGCTTGAGGCCGCCGGGGTTGTAGAAGCCGCTGTCCTGCTCAAGCCCCTGGTGGCTGATCTCGGGCATCTCCTCCAGGGCCTGGCGGTCCTCCGGCGGCATCAGCTCAAGCCAGTCGGTTTCCGGCAGTTCAGCGCAGGCCAGGGTGCTAATAAACAGCAGGGGTAACAGCAGATAACGCATCGGTAGGCTCACCAAGCAGCGGAGTGAAAGGGCTTCAGTCCTTTCTGACAGCGGCGTAGATTACCAGCAGCACCACCGCGCCGATCACCGCACCGATAAAACCGGCGGATTCGCCCACCTTGTAGATGCCCAGCGCCTGGCCGCCGTAGGTGGCGGCAATCGAGCCGCCGACGCCCAGCAGGATGGTCATGATCCAGCCCATGCTGTCGTTGCCGGGTTTGATAAAGCGCGCGATCAGACCGACGATCAGGCCGATAAAGATGATGCCGATAATGCTCATGCGAGCCTCCTCAGTGAACGGTGGGTTTTACGACCGTTGATCTGACCACGGGAAAAGCGGGCAGTTCGCTATTCCTCGGTCTCCGGTGGCGCGACGCCGTAGCGATGGTAAATGCGGGCAATCTCGCCACTCTCGCGCATGTCACGCAGCGCCTGCCCCAGTTGCTCGTAGAGGGCCGCTTTGTCGCCCAGGTAGTGGCGTTTCGACGCACCGTAATAGTTACCAAGGGACTGCTCGTACTGGAAGTCGGCATAGCTGTAATCGCGGAAGCCGATCTTGTGGAACTGCGCTTCGATGGCTTCGGCGTCCAGCACCACCATCACATCCAGGCGCCCGGCGCGAAACATCCCGGCCAGCAGGTAGTCGTCGGTGGCCAGGCTTTTTTGCAGGCTGTTGTCGCCATCGAACTGATCGAAGTAGGCGGTGCCGCGTTTGACCCCGATCACCTTGCCCTGCAGGTCGGCATAGCTGCGCAGGCTGGCCTGCTGCCCGGCCTTGACGATAAAGCGGATGCTTTTGCGCTGGGTACCGATAGACGGCAGAAAGTGCACGTAGTCCATGCGCTCGGCGGTGAACAGCACGCGCGGTACTAGGTCGATACGCCCGGATTTGAGGTCTTCCAGACTGCGCACAAAGGGCGCATAACGCCATTCGATGCGCGCGCCGACGCGTTGCGCGGCCGTATCCATGACCTCGATCAGTGGACCGACGGGCAGCGAGTCGAGGGCCTGCATCTCTGACGGACGCTCGCGGTAATCGGCGCGTAACACCTGGTCGGCATGGCAAAGCGGCAGGTACAGCAAAGACAGCAGCAACAGATACTTCATGACGAGGCTCTTGTGTATGGCCTACGCAAGAGCTTAGTCACAAAGCCGGCTTCAGGCCTTGGCGATCAGCGCCTCGACCACGGCGATCTGCTTATCCAGCGTGGCGCGATCCGCACAGCGCAGGGTGGCGTGACCGACCTTGCGGCCGACCTTGAAGGCCTTGCCGTAGTGATGCAGGCGGCAGTCGTCGATGGCGATAACCTGCTCCACCGGCGGCACCACACCGATAAAGTTAAGCATGGCGCTCTCACCGACCTTGGCAGTCGAACCCAGCGGCAGGCCGGCAACAGCACGCAGGTGGTTCTCGAACTGGCTGCACTCGGCGCCTTCAATGGTCCAGTGCCCGGAATTGTGCACGCGCGGGGCGATTTCGTTGGCTTTCAGGCCGCCATCGACTTCGAAGAACTCGAAGGCCAGCACGCCGACGTAATCGAGTTTGCTCAGCACGCGGCTGACGTAATCTTCTGCCAGCGCCTGCAGCGGATGGTCAGTACTGGCGATGGACAGCGCCAGCACGCCGCTATCGTGGCGGTTGTGCACCAGCGGGTAAAAACGGGTTTCGCCATCACGGGCGCGCACCGCCACCAGCGACACTTCGCCGGTAAACGGCACAAAGCCTTCGAGGATGCACGGCACGCTGCCCAGTTCGGCAAAGGCGCCGACCACATCTTCGGCCTTGCGCAGGACCTTCTGGCCCTTGCCGTCGTAGCCCAGGGTGCGGGTCTTCATCACCGCCGGCAGGCCAATGCTGGCCACGGCCGCATCGAGGTCGGCTTGCGATTGGATATCGGCGAAATCCGGGGTGGGAATGCCGAGGTCCTTGAACATGGATTTTTCAAACCAGCGATCACGGGCGATGCGCAGGGCTTCGGCACTCGGGTACACCGGGACGAACTGCGAGAGAAAGGCCACGGTCTCGGCCGGGACGCTTTCAAACTCGAAGGTCACCAGATCGACTTCATCGGCCAGCTGACGCAGGTGATCCTGATCGCCGTAATCGGCACGGATATGCTCGCCCAGCGCTTGCGCGCAGGCATCCGGCGCGGGATCGAGGAAGGCGAAGTTCATCCCCAGCGGCGTGCCTGCCAGGGCCAACATGCGGCCCAGCTGGCCGCCACCGATTACACCAATTTTCATAACAAAGCCCCTTTCAGCAGGTGGCGAGACCAAGCAGTTGAACGTTGCCCGCAGCGCAGGAAGCGGAGTTTACGCCGGTAAATGAGCATTCCGAGCAGCGGACAGCGTTCAAGTGCGCCGTGTCGCAGCCCCTGATTGAATGGGCTTTAAGCCTCACGCGGGTCCGGATTCTCCAGCACGGATTCGGTCTGCTCGGTACGGAACGCCTTCAGCCGCTCATGGAACTGCGGGTGCTGGTGACCGAGGATGCTCGCCGCGAGCAGCGCGGCATTGATTGCACCGGCCTTGCCGATGGCCAGGGTGGCGACCGGAATGCCGGCCGGCATCTGCACGATCGACAGCAGCGAATCGACGCCCGAGAGTACGGCCGATTGCACCGGCACGCCGAGTACCGGCAGGTGGGTCTTGGCCGCACACATGCCCGGCAGATGCGCTGCACCGCCAGCCCCGGCGATGATCACCTGGATGCCACGGCCTTCCGCTTCTTCGGCGTACTGGAACAGCAGGTCCCAGCTTGTCCAGCATCTCGGCGGTGTGGCTAAGGGTGGACCAATCGGACTTGGAGCCCATGATCACGCCAACCAGTGCGCTCATCGTCGTGCCTCTTCTTCATCAAGTGCCCGTAGGCGCTGCAGAAACTAACAAGCCACGCTGGAAACCAGGCGTGGCTTGTTAGTGTATGAATTATGGCGGTGCGGACCGCCAAAGGCCGCGCAGTATACCGTAAAGCCTGGGTTGGGGTGCACCCCGGCACGCCGTTTGTCGCGGGCCGCCCGCCGCGACACCAGGCGGCAGGTCAAGGCAACGCCGGGCGAACGTCACGAGCAGACCTGGCGCACAAATCGCGGCCGGAGGCCTGGCTATACTGGGCGCTCTTTTAACGACCAAGGACACCACCATGACAAGGCTGTCACTGCTACTCGCCGCCTCGCTGTTCACCCTCAACGCCAGCGCCCTGGAACTGGCCAAATACCCACAAGTGTTCGCTGCCGGCAAAGGCATCAGCGTCACTGTTGCGCCCAGCAGCGACGGCAAGCAGGCGCTGATCCAGGTCAGCGGCATCAATCACCCGCTGGATGAAGTGGTGCTACTGAGCACTATCAGCGAGCGCGGCAACGATGAGCGCGACTACACCACCACCCTCAATGGCAGCGCCTACAACATGCTGGTCAAGCGTCAGGGCTGGGGTGGCGAGCGCTTCCAGCTGTACCTGCCCAATACCGACGGCTTTGAGCTGGGCTTCGACGAAACCAAGAGCAAAGAGGCCAAACCCGCCAACCTGCTGGCCTTGTATGAGCAGCAGAAGAAAAAGGGCATTCAGGACAAGCTGAGCCGCTTCGACCGCGAGCAGCGTGTGGCCGACTTCAGCGCACAACTGCAACAGATCGATCAGGACGCCTCGAAGGCCTGCGGCACCACGCTGGTCACGGAGGTTGAGTGGAACGCCATCGACGACGACAAACTCAAGCGCCTCAGCGTGCCGAGTTTCTGCGGTGAGGTGGTCAGCCAGCTGGCCAATCTGTGCGAGAACGGTGATGAGCAAAAGGCTGCCGCCAAAGGCCTGAAAACCGTACAGTGCAGCTTTGACGCAGAGCTCAAATTGCGCGAAAGCGATGCAGGCCTGGTGTTCACCACCCATGAAAAAGCACCCAATCAGGGCGACTTTATCAACGCGTTCCTGCGTAATCGCTAAACCTGGTTAGCCCGCAGCGGCCCGGATCACGCCCGGCCGCTGCGGTGCCGCGGCATAGTTCTTGCCTCATTCAGGCATTCTGAACTGTTGCGGTTGCCCCGATGTTGCACGCCCACCTGACCACCCTGCATGTGGTTTCGCAGATCCTGGAAATCTTTGCCACGCAACCCGAACTGAGCGAGCCGCTATTGGCCGGCAGCGGCATTGCTATGGCTGATCTGGCCTGCGCCGACACACGCATCACCCGCACCCAGGAATTGCAGGTCTGCGCCAACGCCCTGCAGCTGCGCAATGATCTGGGCCTGGAGCTGGGCCGACGCATGCATGTGTCGGCCTACGGCATGGTCGGTTACGCCGCACTCTCCAGTGCCACCTTTGGTGACGCCTGGCGGCTGATGCTGCAGTACCCGGCGCTGCTCGGCACCTACTTCAAACTGGATATGCAGCTCGAAGGCGAGCTGGCCTGGGTCAGCGCCAGCGACTACCAGCACCGCCCAGAGCTTGAGGTATTCAACCTGGAAATGTGCCTGGCTTCGCTCAAGCTGATCAGCGATGACCTGCTCGGCCAGCCCCTGCCGCTCAGCGCTGCGCAGTTTCGCTACAGCGAGCCGGACTACAGCGCGCGCTACCCGCACAGCTTCGCCTGCCCGCTGCAGTTTGATGCCGCACGCAATGCTTTTGCCTTTCCCGCCAGCTGGCTGCAGCAACCACTGCCGCTGGCCGATGCGGTGACCCACCGGGAAATGCTTGAACGCTGCCGCAAGCAGAACAGTGAGTTCAACAGCCGCCAGGCCTGGCTCGCGCGCATCCGCCAGCTCCTGGCCGAACAGCTGACCGCACCACCCGGCCTGGAACAGCTGGCGCAGCAGATGCACTGCTCGCCGCGCACCCTGCGCCGCCACCTGCAGGAACTGGGCACCCACTACCAAGAACTGCTCGACGAGCTGCGTTTCGAGCGGGCGAAAACCTTGCTCGGCCAGGAAGACTGGCCGATCTGCCGGATTGCCGAATACCTCGGCTTTAGCGAAACAGCCAGTTTTCGCCATGCCTTCCAACGCTGGAGCGGCGTGCCGCCAAGCCGTTTTCGCGCGTGACCCTGCGCCGCGCGGTGATAGGGATTTGTGGGAGGGGCTTTAGCCGCGACAACCACGATCAAACAGCTCGCCGCTAAAGCGCCTCCCACGAAATGCCAAGGCGGTCGCGCAATTTATGGCTGCCATCCCTGGCAGCCACCCTGCGGGCCATCGCTGCGCGACGTTAAAAATCGCTCCCGGCGATTTTTTTGGCCATTTCGATCCCCTTTTGGCCGTTGTCAGCGTTCTTTAGCAGCGCCATACGGGCGAACAATGGCTGCCAGAACAACAAGCCTGGGAGCCACCTGCATGCTGACCTTTTACAGCGACGACCATCACCTGCACCACGGCAGCTGCGAGCTGATCGACGGCCAGCTGATGCCCTGTTTCGAGAAACCACAGCGCGCCGACCATATCCTGCAACGGGTCAAGGATCGCCAAATCGGCGAGGTGCGTCCGCCGCAGGATTTCGGCCTTGCGCCAATCGAGCGCATTCACAGCGCAGCGTATCTGGACTTCTTCAAGGGTGCCTGGGATCGCTGGCAGGCGCAGAACGGCAGCGGCGACCTGCTGCCCTTCACCTGGCCGGCGCGCACCCTGCGCCAGATGATCCCCAGGGATTTGCACGGCCAGCTCGGCTATTACAGCTTCGACGGCGGCGCACCGATTACCGCTGGCACCTGGCAAGCGGCTTACAGTGCCGCGCAGGTGGCGCTAAGCGCCCAGCAAGCAATTGTGGGCGGTGCCCATAGCGCCTTCGCCCTGTGCCGCCCGCCGGGCCATCACGCCGCCGGCGAGTTGATGGGTGGTTACTGCTACCTGAACAACGCCGCCATCGCCGCCCAGGCCTTCCTCGATCAGGGCCACAAAAAGGTCGCTATCCTCGATGTCGACTACCACCACGGTAACGGCACCCAGGACATCTTCTACGCTCGCAATGACGTGCTGTTCGCCTCGATCCACGGCGACCCGGCTGACGAGTTCCCATTCTTCCTCGGCTATGCCGATGAACGCGGTGAAGGCGCCGGTGAGGGCTGCAACTTCAACTACCCGCTGGCCATGGGCAGCCCCTGGGCGGTGTGGAGCGCGGCGCTGGATGAAGCCTGCCAGCGGATTGCCGAATTTGATGCGGAAGTGATTGTGGTGTCGCTGGGCGTGGACACCTTCAAGGACGACCCGATTTCCCAGTTCAAGCTCGACAGCCCGGACTACCTGGCCATGGGCAAACGCATCGCCGCCCTCGGCAAGCCGACCCTGTTTGTGATGGAAGGCGGTTATGCGGTGGAAGCCATCGGCGTCAACGCGGTCAACGTGCTGGAGGGGTTCGAGGCGGGCACTCCGTAGGGTGGACGACGCTGTTTTCGTCCACCGCTAGCGCGCCACATACCTGTGGTGGATGGATAAAGCGCCATCCACCCTACGCCCCGTGACTTCTGGCACGACACAAGAATGACAACAAAACTGGAGTGACCCTGATGAACAGACTCACCCGTAACCTGGCCACCACACTCTGCGTCGGTGCCTTACTCAGCGGCCTTGGCCAAGCCCAGGCACAAACGCCCGAGAAACCGCGCGAGCTGCGCGTGTACAACTGGGCCGACTATATGCTGCCCGCAGTGCCCAAGGAGTTTCAGGAAAAAAGCGGCATCAAGCTGACCTGGGATGTGTTCGACACCAACGAAGCGCTGGAAGCCAAGCTGCTGACCGGCAACTCCGGCTATGACCTGGTGGTGCCGACCAACACCTTCCTCGACACCCAGATCAAGGCCGGCGTGTTCCAGAAACTCGACAAGAGCAAGCTACCGAATTGGCAGCATCTCGACCCTGGCCTGCTGCAGCTGATGACCGCCAACGACCCCCGCAACCAGTACGCCGTGCCCTACATGTACGGCACCGTGCTGATCGGCTTCAACCCGGACAAGGTCAAGGCCGTGCTCGGCGCCGATGCGCCAGTGGACAGCTGGGACCTGATCTTCAAGGAAGAGAACATCAGCAAGCTCAAGCAATGTGGCGTGGCCATGCTGGACTCGCCCGGCGATATCCTGCCCATCGCCCTGCACTACCTGGGCCTGGACCCCAACAGCAGCAAGCCTGAAGACTACGAAAAAGCCAGCGCGCTGATGCTGAAGATTCGCCCCCACGTCGCCTACTTCCACTCCGCCAAGTACATGACCGATATCGCCAACGGCGACATCTGCGTGGCCATCGGCTACTCGGGCAGCTTCTACCAGTTCGCCAACCGCGCCAAGGAAGCCGGCAACGGCGTGGTGGTCGACTGGCGCCTGCCGAAGGAAGGCGCGCCGCTGTGGTACGACTCCTTCGCCATCCCGAAAAGCGCGAAGAACGTCACCGAAGCCCATGAGTTCCTCAACAACCTGCTCGAACCAGCAGTGGTGGCACCGATCAGCGATTTTCTCGGTTACCCCAACCCAAACAAAGACGCCATGCCGCTGGTGGGCGCAGAAATCCGCGACAACCCCGGCCTGACCCCAACCGCCGAAGCGCAGAAGACCCTCTACGTGCTGCAACCGCTGCCGCAGAAGATCGAACGCGTGCGTACCCGGGTGTGGAACACCATCAAGTCGGGCACCTGATGGCCACGGACGAATGACCTAAGCTGGATAACTCCTTGAGCCTCCCTGGCAACTCACTACGAGATGCCAGCGGGGCTTATTCAGGCCATAAGAAAAAAGGATAACTGTATGCAATTGACTGCCCGCTCCACCCTGCTGGCCGCCGCGATCATGGCGGCCACAAGCTCTTGTGTATGGGCTGCCCCGCTCGACGGTGGCGCGGTGGCTGCCCCAGACGAATATGGTGCCAAGGTCGCCGCGCAGGTACTGAAATCCGGCGGCAATGCAGTGGATGCGGCCGTAGCAACGGCCTTTACCCTGGCGGTGACCTACCCCGAAGCCGGTAACATCGGCGGCGGCGGCTTTATGACCCTGTTTATGGACGGCAAGCCTTTCTTTATCGATTACCGTGAAGTGGCCCCTCTCGCGGCCACCAAGACCATGTACCTGGATGACAAGGGTGAAGTCATCGAGAACAGCACCATGGTCGGCGCTAAAGCCGCCGGCGTGCCCGGCACGGTGATGGGCTTATGGGAAGCGCACCAGCGCTTTGGCAAGTTGCCCTGGGGGGAACTGCTGACACCGGCCATTGGTTATGCCCGCAACGGTTTCACGGTTGCCGAGCAGCAATACCAATACCGCGAAGACGCGCTGGCTCTGTTCAACGACCAGACCAACTTTGCCGACTATTTTGGCAGCATGCGTCCGGGACAAACCTTTAAGCAGCCGGAGCTGGCACAAACGCTGGAGCGGATCGCCGCCAATGGCGCTACGGAGTTTTACCAGGGTAAAACCGCAGAATTGCTGGTGGCGCAAATGCAGCGCGACGGTGGTTTGATCAGCGCTAAAGACCTGCAAAGCTATCGCGCAGAATGGCGCGAGCCGATGCGCATCGACTGGCAAGGCAACACCCTGTACACCGCACCGTTGCCCAGCTCTGGCGGCATCGCACTGGCCCAGCTGATTGGTATCAAGGAGCAGCGCGCCGCTGACTTCCAAGGCGTTGAGCTCAACTCCTCGCGCTACATCCATTTGCTGGCGGAAATCGAAAAGCGCGTGTTCGCCGACCGCGCCGATTACCTGGGCGACCCCAAGTTCTCGGATGTGCCGGTCAAGCAATTAGTGGACGCCAGTTACATTGCCAAACGCGCGGCAGAAGTTAACCCCACGGCCATTTCAGCCACTGAAAAAGTTCGCCCGGGTTTGGAAACCCACCAGACCACACACTTCTCGATCATCGACGCTGACGGCAATGCCGTGAGTAACACCTACACCCTCAACTGGGATTACGGCAGCGGCGTAGTGGTCAAAGGAGCGGGCTTCCTGCTCAACGACGAGATGGATGACTTCAGTGCCAAACCCGGCATTGCTAACGCCTTTGGTGTAGTCGGCAGCGACGCAAATGCCATCGAACCGGGCAAGCGCATGCTCTCCTCAATGAGCCCGAGCATCGTCACCCGCGATGGTCAGGTGAGCCTGATCCTGGGTACGCCGGGCGGCTCGCGCATCTTCACCTCGATCTTTCAGGTGCTGAACAACGTGTATGACTTTGGCTTGCCACTGCAAAAAGCCATCGATGCACAGCGCGTGCACCACCAGCTATTGCCCAAAGACACGATCTACTACGACGCCTATGCGCCGCTAACTGGCAAGGTGGCCGATGAGCTGAAAAACATGGGCTACACCCTTGAAGACCAGGGCTGGAACATGGGCGATATTCAAGCCATCAAGGTAACCGGCAGCCGCCTGGAAACAGCGTCAGACCCACGTGGTCGCGGCGTCGGCCAGGTCGTACCGCGTTAGCGTGCGGCACCCGAGGTCGGTCTAGCGGCCGACCTCGCCGCTTTCCAGTTTGCGCCAGAGCAGGCGTACCGAGGCCTTGCGCACCAGAGCGCAGCGGTACAGGCGGATTTCCAGCGGCGCTTGCCACTGTTCATCGCCGCACACCACCAACTCGCCACGGGCCAGTTCGGCGGTCACGCTCAGGCGTGGTACCCAGGCCACACCCATACCCTGCAAGGCCATGCTTTTCAGGCTGTCGGCCATCGCCGTTTCGTACACCGTGGTCGAGCGCAACGCACGTTGGCGCAGCAGCAGGTTGACCGAGCGACCGAGAAACGCCCCGGCGCTGTAGGCCAGCAGCGGCACACTCTGGCCGCTGTTGAGGTCGAACAGCGGCGCGCCGTCCTCGCCCACCGCGCACACCGGAAGCATTTCCGTGCGGCCCAGGTGCAGCGAGGGGAAGATTTCCGGGTCCATCTGCAATGCGGCGTCCGGGTCGTAGTAGGCAAGGATCAGGTCGCAGGCGCCTTCGCGCAGCGCATGCACCGCTTCGCCGACGTTGGTTGCTACCAGGCGGGTGGTCAGCGGCAGCCCTTCGCGGCGCAGGCGGGCGATCCATTCCGGGAAAAAACCCAGGGTCAGCGAGTGCGCGGCGGCAATCTGCATCACCTCGCCCTGCTGGCCTTCGAGGTTATGCAGATGACGCACCACCTCGCCGAGCTGCTCGACCATGCTCCGTGCCGTGACCAGAAACAGCTGGCCGGATTCGGTCAGCTCGATGGGCGTGCAGGCGCGGTTGACCAGCGTCAGCCCGAGCATGTTCTCCAGGCTGCGAATCCGCCGGCTGAACGCCGGCTGGGTGACAAAGCGCTTCTGCGCCGCCTGGGAAAAGCTGCGGGTGGCGGCCAGGGTGACAAAGTCTTCCAGCCATTTGCTTTCAAGGTTCATCGTCACTCCTACCTATGTAGGGTGGATAACGCTCTTTTTATCCACCTGGTCTCGTATGGCGTGGTGGATGGATAAAGCGTCATCCACCCTACGTCTACGTTTGCTACCACATCGCGGTCACGCCAACGTTATGCCGATTATGCATGACCCAGCGCTTAACAGCATTGGCCAGCACCAAGCTACAGCCCCTAACCTACGGGCCATCGCGGCATATGCCGTATATCCTGAGATGACTTTGATCATGTCCCCTGCTGCATCTACTCGCCTCGAAAAAGACCTGCTCGGCACCCTCGACGTTCCTGCTGACGCCTATTACGGCATCCAGACCCTGCGCGCCGTGCAAAACTTCCGCCTGTCCGGCGTGACGCTGTCGCACTATCCGAAACTGGTGGTCGCTCTGGCCATGGTCAAGCAGGCCGCCGCCGACGCCAACCGCGAGCTGGGCCACCTGTCCGCCGCCAAGCACACGGCCATCAGCACCGCCTGTGCACGCATTATTCAGGGCGAGTTCCACGACCAGTTCGTGGTCGACATGATCCAGGGCGGGGCCGGCACCTCGACCAATATGAATGCCAACGAAGTCATCGCCAACATCGCCCTCGAAGCCATGGGTTTCGAGAAAGGTGACTACAAGCAGCTGCACCCGAACAACGACGTGAACATGGCGCAGTCGACCAACGACGCCTACCCCACCGCCATCCGCCTGGGCCTGCTGCTCGGCCACGACAGCCTGCTGACCGCGCTGGACAAGCTGATCCAGTCGCTGTCGAAAAAGCAGCTGGAATTCAGCCATGTGCTGAAGATGGGCCGCACCCAGCTGCAGGATGCCGTGCCGATGACCCTCGGTCAGGAATTCCGCGCCTTTGCCACCACCCTGGGTGAAGACCTGCAGCACCTCAAACTGCTCGCGCCGACCCTGCTCACCGAAGTCAACCTGGGCGGCACCGCGATTGGCACCGGCATCAACGCCGACCCGCAGTACCAGCTGCTGGCGGTCAAACGCCTGGCGATTATCAGCGGCCACCCGCTGACCCCGGCCGCCGACCTGATCGAAGCCACCAGTGACATGGGCGCTTTTGTGCTGTTCTCCGGCATGCTCAAGCGCACCGCGGTGAAGCTGTCGAAGATGTGCAACGACCTACGCCTGCTGTCCAGCGGCCCACGCACCGGGATCAACGAGATCAACCTGCCGCCGCGCCAGCCAGGCAGCTCGATCATGCCCGGCAAGGTCAACCCGGTAATCCCGGAAGCGGTCAATCAGGTGGCCTTCGAAGTGATCGGCAACGACCTGGCGCTGACCATGGCCGCCGAAGGTGGCCAGCTGCAGTTGAACGTGATGGAGCCGCTGATTGCCTACAAGATCTTCGACTCGATCCGCCTGCTGACCCGCGCCATGGATATGCTGCGCGAGCTGTGCATCGACGGCATCACCGCCAACGAAGCACGCTGCCGTGAACTGATGGAAAACTCCATCGGCCTGATCACCGCCCTCAACCCCTATATAGGCTACGAAAACGCCACGCGCATCGCCAAGGTGGCGCTGGAATCGGGCCGCAGCGTACTGGAGCTGGTGCGCGAGGAGAAACTGCTGGGTGACGCCGAACTGGCCGACATCCTGCGCCCCGAGAACATGATCGCGCCACGCCTGGTACCCCTGCTACCGGGCTGATCCACAGAGCACCACACGCGCCGTATCCGCCAGGAACGGCGCGTTTTTTGTAACCAGCGCCCAGCATCTGGGTAACTGGTTTTCCGCCCTCGCCTGCCGGGCGGCACCGCTCAAGGCCGCACAGACGGCCCCACAAAAACGATAATCCGGGTGATAACCATGAGTCAGAGCAGTACTTCTTCCCTAAGCTTTTTGCGGCGCATGCCGCTGTGGCAACAAATACTTATCGGCCTCGGCCTTGGCGTACTGACCGGCGTGCTGTTCAAGGCCGACGCCCTGCTGCTGGCGCCCATCGGCACGCTGTTCCTCAACGCGATCAAGATGCTGATCGTGCCACTGGTGTTCGTCTCACTGGTGGCCGGTATCACGGCCATGAGCGACAGCGCCAAACTCGGCCGCATCAGCGTCAAGACCATCGCCATCTACCTGATAACCACCGCCTTTGCGGTGAGTATCGGCCTGCTGTTCGGCGCCCTATTCACCCCGGGTGAAGGGATGAACATGGTGGCCAGCGGCGTGCAGGAAACCAAGCAGGCGCCGTCGCTGGTGCAAATTCTGGTGGGCCTGGTACCGACCAATCCGGTGGCCGCTTTTGCCGAAGGCAATATCCTGCAGATCATCGTGTTCGCCATCGCCCTGGGCGTGAGCATGAACCTGATCGGCGAAAAGGCCGCACCCGCCGTCAAGCTGTTCGACAGCCTGGCCGAGGTGTTCTACAAGCTCACCGACCTGGTGATGCGCTGCGCACCCATCGGCGTATTTGCGCTGATCGCCGGCGTGGTGGCCAGCCACGGCATCGAAGTGCTGCTGCCGCTGGCCGGCGTGATCGGGGTGATCTACCTGGCCAGCATCACCCATATGCTGCTGGTGTATGGCGGCCTGCTGGGCTTGCTCGCGCGGCTTAGCCCGCTGCGTTTCTTCAAGGGCGTGGCGCCGGCATTGGCCGTGGCCTTCAGTACTTCAAGCAGCGCCGGCACCCTGCCGGTGTCGATTGAATGCGCGCGCAAGAACCTCGGCGTGTCCCAGGGCGTGGCCGGTTTCGTACTGCCGGTGGGCGCCACCATCAATATGGACGGCACCGCCATTTATCAGGGCGTACTGGCGCTGTTTATCGCCCAAGCTTTCGGCGTCGACCTGAATGCCGGCCAGTACCTGATGATCATCCTCACCGCCACCCTGGCCTCGATCGGCACCGCCGGTGTACCTGGCGCAGGGTTGATCATGCTCGGCCTGGTGCTGACTTCGGTCGGCCTGCCGCTGGAAGGCGTGGCGCTGATTGCCGGTATCGACCGCATCCTCGATATGGCGCGCACCACAGTGAACGTCGCCGGCGACCTGATGACCACCACCCTGGTCGGCAGCAGCGAGAAAGAGCTGGATCGCGAGATCTACAACAGCGACAACGCGCAGTAATAGCTGCTGACTGCGCAAGGCAACCCGATGCCAGTGACTACAGCGGTTGAGCGTTTACCGACATCAGCCCTTGGCCACGCTACAGCAGGCGGCAGCAGGCAACCCCTGCGCCCCTGGCACCGAACAGCCCGCCTGGTCAGCATCGTGATGAAGTCCTGTGTCGGCACACACCCCTTCGCCACCGCGCTGACCAAGCGGGCTTTCTGATAGCAACACCCACGGCATCGCCGGCTCGCCTTACCCGGGCGGCCGGCGATGCCGCCTCAGACAACAATAAAAAGGGAGACCCCCCATGTTGCAGCGTCTTCAACACCTGTGGAACAAACGCGGCCGCGCCGCGCTGCTGCTGAGCCTGCTGTTCAGCCCCCTGAGCCAGGCCGCCTTGCCACCCGATTACAAGATGGTGCTGCTGACGGAAAACTTCCCGCCGTTCAACATGGCCGAGCACGGCAAGAACTTCGCCCGTGATGCGCAGATCCAAGGCGTCAGTGCCGACACCGTGCGCGAGATGTTCAAGCGCGCCGGCATCAACTACAGCCTGACCCTGCGCTTCCCCTGGGACCGCATCTACCAACAGACCATGACCACCGCCAACCACGGCCTGTTCTCTACCTCCATGAGCGAGGCGCGCAAGCCGCTGTTCAAGTGGGTCGGGCCTATCGCCCAGTACCAGAGCGTGCTGGTCGGCCGTAAAGGCAGCCACCCGCAACTGAGCACTCTGGAACAGGCCAAGGCCTACCGCATCGGCGCCTACCAGAGCGCGGCGGTCAGCCAGCATCTGGAGCGCCTGGGCTTCACCCCGCAAAACGCCCTGCGCGACCAGGAAAATATCCGCAAGCTGCAACGCGGGCAGATCGACCTGTGGGCCACCTCTGACCCGGTGTGGCGCGTGTATGCCAAAGAGCAGGGCGCCGATGATCTGCAGACCGTGCTCAGCTTCGAAACCTCGCAGCTGTACCTGGCGCTGAACAAGGACACCCCGGACGAAGTGGTCGAGCGCCTGCAGGCCGCCCTGGAGCAGATGCGCAGCGAAGGCTACGGCAGCTGCGCGAAAAATCCTGAGCTGTGTTGAATGCCGTTCACTTAAGATCAGTGCTGCGCTGCCCTCGCCAGGCAAGCGGCATTGGTTCGGGATTTGAGCCCGTAGGATGGGTGGTAACCCATCAGCCAGCAGCCAGTTGATGGGTTACCACCCATCCTACGCCTGAGCACCTCGCACGGCTAAAGCTGCCAGGCCTTGCGCAATGCCTGCAGGGCCTCGGCGATTTGCGCCTCCGGCACCGCGGCAAAACCCAACACCAGCCCGGCGCGCTGATCTTCAGGGGTGCGGCTGTTGGGCAGCCAGTAACTGCTAAGCGCGCTGATCTCCACCCCAACCCGTTCGGCAGCGCTGATCAGCTCACGCTCGCGGGCCAGGCTGTCGACCCGCACGCACAGATGCAGCCCAGCCTCCACCACCGGCAACGGCGCGCAGCCCGGCACCGACTCAGGCCAACCGGCCAGCAACGCATCGCGGCGACTGCGGGCGGCCGTGCGCATACGGCGGATATGCCGCTGAAAATGCCCGGCAGCGATAAATTCGGCCATCACCGCCTGGGTGCCAATTTCCGAATGGCGCATATCCAGGGCGCGGCGTTGGGCGAAGGCTTCGGCCAGCGCTGGCGGCAATACCAGATAACCCAGACGCAACGCCGGAAAGGTGATCTTGCAGAAGGTGCCGACATACAGCACCCGGCCCTGGCGGTCGAGAGCGGCCAAGGGCGCCAGCGGCGTGCCGCTGTAGCGGTACTCACCGTCGTAGTCGTCTTCGATAATCAGGCCGTTATGGCGCTCAGCCCATTCCAGCAGTTGCAGACGCCGCGCCAGCGACAGGGTGACGCCGGTCGGGTACTGGTGCGATGGCGTCAGGTAAACCAGCCGACAGTCCTCAAGCTGCGCCAACGCCGGAACATCCAAGCCTTCGCCATCCACCGCCACGCCGCACAGCTGCGCCCCGGCTATCGCCAGCGCGTGGCCGGCGGCGCGGTAGCCGGGGTTCTCCAGCGCCACCCGCGCACCCGGCGTCACCAGCAGTTGCGCGCACAGGCTGATGGCCTGCTGCGCGCCATTGGTGACCACGATCTGCGCCGGATCACAGTGCAGGCCACGGCTGTTGCGCAGGTAGGCGGCGATCAGCTCGCGCAATTGCAGGTCGCCCGCCGGGTCGCCATAGCCCAAGCGCGCAGGCGACGGTTTGCGCCAGAAGCGCGCAGACAGCCGCGCCCAAGTCTCGAAGGGAAACAGGTCAAAGGCCGGCACGCCGACGCGAAACGCCCGTGGCGCGCCGCTCAAGGGCGGGCTCAGGTGATGCGTCTGCAACAGCTGCAGCGCCGCACTTTGCGGGTTGTCGGACGCGTGCACCATGGGCGGCGCGGAAGGCCGCGTCGCCGCACTCAATTCGGCCACATAGGTGCCCGCTCCGATCCGCCCCTCGATATAACCCTCGGCGTACAGCTGATCGAAAGCGCGGGTCACGGTATTGCGCGAGATGCCCAGCAGGCTCGCCAGATCACGGCTGGCCGGCAAGCGCGTGCGGCGTTGCAGACGACCATCGAGGATGCGCTCACGCAGCGCCTGATAAAGCTGACGCGCCAGCCCCTGCTGTGGGTCGAGCTGGATGCCAGAGAGATCGACCGGCAGCGGCGGAACGGGCGAAATTGGCATGGCGATTGGCTCTATAAAAGTCGCAGAAAGTGGATCTTACAACAGACCAATACGCTGCCTAGTATGGCTTCACCAGCTCAGGAGCCCGCCCATGTACACGCCCACCGCCTTTCGCCAGGACGACCTCGCCACGCTGCACCAGCAGATGCACGCCACGCGCCTGCCGACGCTGGTCAGCCACGGCAAACAGGGTTTGCTCGCCAGTCACCTACCGCTGTTGCTAGCACCTGACGAAGGTCAATACGGCACGCTGTACGGCCACTTCGCTCGGGCCAACCCGCAGTGGCGCGATTTGGCTGAGGGCAGCCCGGCGCTGGTGATCTTCCAGGGTGCGGAGGCCTATATCAGCCCGTCCTGGTACGCCGCCAAGGCCGAGCACGGCAAGGTGGTGCCGACCTGGAACTACATCAGCGTGCAGGCCCATGGCCGCGCCGAGGTGTTCGATGACGCCGAGCGTCTGCTGCAGCTGGTCAGCCGCCTCAGCGCGCTGCATGAAGCCGAGCGCCCGCAACCCTGGGCGGTCAGCGATGCACCGCGCGACTATATCGACAGCATGCTGCGCGCCATCGTCGGCTTCGCCCTGCCCATCGAACGCCTGGAGGGCAAATGGAAGCTCGGACAGAACCGCAGCCAGGCCGACCAAACCGGCGTGCGCGAGGGCCTGCACGCCAGCCATGACCCGCGCGACCGCGCACTGGCCGCACAAATCAATACCCAACACCTAGCCAAGGAAGCGCCATGAACATTGAAATTCGTCCCGTCAGCAGCGCCGATCACGCCGCCTGGCTACCGCTGTGGCGGGGCTATCTGCACTTCTACCAGAGCGAGCTGCCCGCCGAGGTCAACGCCATGACCTGGCAGCGCTTTCTCGACCCAAGCGAGCCGACCCATGCCGCCCTCGCCTGGCGCGACGGCCAGGCCGTGGGACTGGTGCAGTGGATCTTCCACCGCACTAATTGGTCGGTGGAACACAGCTGCTACCTGCAGGACCTGTTTGTCGGCGCCGATCAGCGCGGCGGCGGCATCGGCCGGCTGCTGATCGAACACGTCTATGCCCAGGCCCAGGCAGCCGGCTGCAGCCGCGTGCATTGGCTGACCCAGGAAACCAACTACCCCGGCCGTCAGCTCTACGACCGCATCGCCGAACGCTCGGGTTTTATCCAATACAGGAAGCTCTTCTGATGACCACCGATCTCACTCACTGGCAGCCGCGCCCGGCACCCGATCAGCGTGAACTGTCTGGCCGTTTCGTCCACCTGGCGCCCCTCGACAGCGCACGCCACGGCGATGAGCTATGGGCCGCGCTGCAGGGACCGGACCCGGCACTGTGGGACTACCTGCCCTACGGCCCGTTCAACGTACGGGCCGAGTTCGATACCTGGTTGGCCGGCAACGCCAGCAGCCGCGACCCGCTGTTCTACGCAGTGCTCGACAACGTCAGCGGAAAGGCCCTGGGCCTGTTCAGTTACCTGCGCATCACGCCGCAGGATGGCTGCATCGAGATCGGCCATGTTGCCTTCGGCGCGGCCATGCAGCGCACACCCGGCGCCACCGAGGCGGTCTACCTGCTGGCCCGACACGCCTTCGACGACCTCGGCTACCGCCGCCTGGAGTGGAAGTGCGACGCCGCCAACGCCCGCTCGATGCGCGCCGCCGAGCGCTTCGGTTTCACTGCCGAAGGGCTGTTTCGCCAACATATGGTGCGCAAAGGCCGCAACCGCGACACCGCCTGGTTCGCCATCATCGACGGCGACTGGCCGGCAGTACGCGACGGTTTCCAACGCTGGCTGGCAGCGGATAACTTCGCTGTAGAGGGCCAGCAGAAGCGCCGGCTGGAGGAGTGTAGGGGCTGACAGGAACCCTCTGTACGGGGTGAACCCTGCAAGGCGAAAGCCGCCCCTGTAAAAGCGTGCAACCAGAGAATGGTCTTATTACTTATCACCTGCTTGTTACGAAGTCGTAATACTTTTTCCCTATAAACGGCGGCCAACCACCAAAATCACAACCAAGGTTGCCGCCATGAACCGCACGCTCACCCCGCTCGCCCACTGCATAGCCCTCGCCTTATTCGGCGTCACCTCCCTGGCCGGAGCGGCCACCGTCACGGTGGACAGTGCCACCACAACCGGTCAGGTGCTCAGCGGGGAAACCACCCTGCAGGTCGACGGCACTGGCAGCATCATTACCAGCGGCAAAAGCGTGGACCTGAAGAACGCCACCAGCGGTGCCGGAGTGATCGTCGACAACAGCGGGCTGATCAAGTCCACCGCTGATCGCGGCATCGACAGCTCTGGCAGCAGCACCCCGCGCACCTATCAGATCATCAACCGCGAAGGCGCCAGCATTGACGCCTCCAAGCAGGGCATCCGCCTTAGCACCGACCTGGCCGGCACCCAGGTGAGCATCGACAACGCCGGCACCATCATTTCCCAGACCGACCGCGCGATCATGCTCAAGGATCTCAAGACCAATGTGCAGATCGACATCCTCAACCGCGAGACCGGCCTGATCCACGGGGTGAAGGAAGACGCCATGCGCGTCGGCAACAACGCCACCATCACCAACTACGGTGAAATCAGCAGCGGCGATATGACCAACGCCGATGCCAAGTACGATGGCATCGACTTCGACGCCTCTACCGGCGGCAAAGTGGAGAACTACGGCACCATCTCCGGCGGCCGCCACGGCATTACCACCGATGTGGGGGCCGAGTTGGTCAACCACGCAGGCGGCGTCGTCATTGGTCGCAACGGCTCGGGCTTCGGTTCCGACGGTAATGGCCGAGTGATCAACTACGGTCGTATCACCGGCGCCTACAGCGGCTTGGTGGCAGACGGTGATGGCGACGGCGTGGACATCGATGGTGAAGGTTACATCGACAACCACGGCATCATCGAAGGCATCGGTGCCGGCGGCGCCAAGGACGGCTCGGCCAACACCAGCGAAGGCATCGCCATGGGCGGCGGCACCATCTATAACCGCGCCAACGCCACTATCAGCGGCGCAGCCAACGCCATCCTGATCGACGACAGCGCCACCGGCGGCGCGCCCTACGCCACCTACCTGGAAAACTTCGGGCAGATCCTCGGCCTGGGCGGCGATGCAGTGCGCATCATCGGCGAACAGAACGACAGCGTGATCAACGGCGGCCTGATCAGCAGCACCGGCGGCGTGGCCCTGGACCTGGGCGGCGGTGCCGACCACCTAAGCCTGCGTAGCGGCAGCCAGTTCGTCGGCCTGGTGGATGGCGGCGCCGGCCGCGATGTTCTGAGCCTGGACGACGCCGCTGGCGGTAGTTTCGGCAACAGCAGCAACTTTGAATGGCTGCAGGTCAACGCCGGGCGCTGGACCCTCGACAGCAATGACTTCAGCGAAGGCGGCCGGGTACTCGCTGGCGCCGAGTTGGTAAACCTCGGCCGTATCGGCGGCACCCTGGATATCCGCGCTGGCGGCACCTACGCCGGCGGCGGCCAGGTCCATAACCTCAACCTGGCGGCCGGCTCCACCCTGGCCTTTGCCGTCTCTGCCGACGGCAGCCACAGCCCGCTGCAGGCCGCTGGCCAGGTCGTATTGAACGGTGCCCATCTGGAGGTCCGCGCCAACGCCGGCAGCTACCCAAACACCAGCCACTACCAGGTGCTGCAGGCCGCCGAGGGCGTAACCGGCCGCTTCGCCAGTGTTAGCAGCAACTTTGCCTTCCTCACCCCGACTCTGAGCTACGCGGCAAACAGCGTGGAGCTGGAGCTGGCGCGCAATGACGTTGCCTTCGCCGATATGGCGGGCAACAGCAACGGTGCCAACGTCGCCGGTAGCATCAGCGCCCAAGGTAGCCCGCAGCTCTACAACGCCTTGCTCACCAGCAGCAGCGGCGAAGCCCGCCAAGCCTTGGAACAGCTGGCCGCTTCCAGCAACGCCAGCTTAGCCAGCAGTGGCCTGGGCAGCACTGGCCAGGTCAGCGGCGCCATGCTCGGTGCCCTGCAATCATTCAGCAGCGGCCTGGGCGGCAACCTGCAGAGTTCACTGACCCTGGCAGACGGCCCGCTGCTGGCGGCCACTGGCGTGCCTGCCGAGGCCCGCAACCTCAACGACCCTTCGGCGCGCGGTCGGCTCTGGGTCCAGGCCCTGGGTAGCAACGGCAGCCTCGACGGCAGTCAGGGTGGCCACGACCTGGATAGCGACACCCGCGGCGCCGTAGCAGGCGCGGATTGGGCAGTGGCCGGCGACTGGCGCCTGGGCCTGCTCGGCGGCTATTCACGCACCGACCTAGAAGCCGTTAGCGGCTTCAAAGGTGATATCGACAGCCTGCACTTGGGCGTCTACGGCCTGCGTCAGAGCGGCCCTCTGGCGCTGCGCCTGGGCGCGGCCTACAGCCGTCACGACGGCCACAGCAAGCGCGAAGTGGCCTTCAGCGGCTTCAGCGACCGCCTGCGTGGCAGCTACGATGCCGAGAGCTTCCAGGCCTTCAGCGAACTCGGCTACGCCATGGGCAGCGGTAAGTTGCAGGCTGAGCCTTTTGCCGCTCTGGGCTACCAGTATTACGCTCGTGACAGCTACGACGAGAAAGGCGGCGTCGCCGCGCTGCAGGTGGATGACCAGGACCAAGGCAACCTCACCAGCACCTTCGGTGTGCGCCTGGCCCACCTCGACAGACTGGCGAACGGCATGACCATCACCCCGCGCCTCTCGGCGGCCTGGCGCCACGTCTACGGTAACCTCGACAGTACTACCCGCCAGTCCTTTCTCAGCGGCGGCAGCGCCTTCAGCGTCGAAGGCAGCGCCCTGGACCGCAACAGCCTGCTGCTCGACGCCGGCGTCGACATCGGCCTGAGCAGCACCCAGAGCCTGGGTATGGGTTACAGCGGCGAGTTGGGTAGCAACGCGCAGAACCATGCCATTGTCGCGCAATGGCAAATGGGGTTCTGATCGGCAGGAACCTGCTTCTCCATCGTGATGGGCCTGAGGGCTAAAACTCAGCCCATCACGCACCCGCTCAGTGACTCACTCGATCTCAAACAAACCATTCTTCAGCGGCGTTACCGACAGGCGCTGGCGCACATCGTCGTCGATGCGCGGATCATCCGGGCGGTACAGGCGTACCTGGCGGTAGGCGCTGATGCGGTTGATTTCGGTGCCCAGGTATTCCCAGACCACACGAGTGCAGGCCGGGCTGCGCCGGTCACCGCTGGATACGCCGGTTTTCAGGCCATTCAGGCGGGTAATACGGCTCTTGTAGCTGGGGATGAGGATGGTCTGGCTCATCTCGTTGAGGGTCAGCGATTCGTAGTCCATCAGAAACAGCCGATCTTGCAGCTGGAACGCGGCGCCCAGATAACGGCAGCGCACCCAATCCTCACCCTGCACGTCAGCGCTGGCGGAGCGCTCCTGACGCTCCTGGCGCTCGAACAGAAAGTCGCCGTCTTCCTCCCACAACTGCACCAGCGACAACAGCACGGTGCCCGGCACCGACATGCAGTTGGAGTATTCGAAGTAGTAGCCGCAATAGCGCGACAGGTTGCCGGCATACGCACGCAGCGGCTTGAGCAATTCCATCAGCGCGTCGCTGCGCGCACCGGCATCCTGGCCCGGCGTGCGCGCGCCAATCAGGTCGGCAAATTGCTCGGCGGGCAGGCTCAGCTCGTAGGCCTCAACGCCGAAAAAGTCGCAGATGCGCTTGAGGTTGTAGGCCGTTGGTCGGCTCTGTCCGCTCAGGTATTTATTGAACTGGGCGCGATTGATCGCGAGCTTGCGGCAAACCTCGGCGATTGACCGGTAATGGCCACACAACAGCTTTAGATTGGGGCCTAGATGGTCGGACATGGCGGTTTCCTGGTGATGCGAGCGGCGCGATTCTAGCATCAACTCGCGTCAGTTCGCCGCCATCCGCGAAATTGCACCACAGCCGCGTCTGCTCAACCATTCGGCCCCGCCCATATTTCCTTCACAAAACAACAAGAGAGACCTCACTGCCATGCTCGATATTCTCAACGACCTGATCTGGAGCAAGCTCCTGATCGTGATGCTGATCGGCCTTGGTCTGTACTTCACCCTCGCCTCGCGTTTCGTTCAATTTCGCTATTTCGGCAGCATGTTCCGCATCTTCGCCGAAGCCTTCCAGCGTCAGCCGGGTCAACTCAGTTCGTTCCAGGCGCTGATGCTGTCCGTAGCCGGTCGCGTCGGTGCCGGCAACATCGCCGGTGTCTCGGTGGCGATCATGCTCGGTGGCCCGGGCGCGATCTTCTGGATGTGGGTCGTAGCACTGGTCGGCATGGCCACCAGCTACTTCGAGTGTTCCCTGGCGCAGCTGTACAAGCGCCGTGAAGACGACGGCACCTACCGCGGTGGCCCGGCCTTCTACATTCAGCACGGCCTCGGCCAGCGCTGGTTGGGCATCGTCGTTTCGATCCTGCTGCTGGTGACCTTCGGCTTCGGCTTCAACGCCGTGCAATCGTTCACCGTGGCCAGCTCGATGCATGACACCTTCGGCCTGCCGACCTATGTCAGCGGCCTGATTCTGACCGTGGTGATCGGCCTGATCATCTTCGGCGGCATCAAGCGCATCGCCAAATTTGCTGACGTGCTGGTACCAGTGATGGCCTTCTCCTACATCGCCATGGCGCTGTTCGTGATCGGCAGCAACGTCGACGCTATCCCGGCCACCCTGGCGCTGATCTTCAAGAGCGCTTTCGGTCTGGAGCCTGCTTTTGCCGGCGGTATCGGCGCGGCCATCCTGATGGGCGTAAAACGCGGCCTGTTCTCCAACGAAGCCGGCCTGGGCAGTGCGCCAAACGTCGCTGCTGTTGCCGAGGTCAAGCATCCGGTAGCGCAGGGCATCGTGCAGTCGCTCAGCGTGTTTATCGACACCATCATCCTGTGCAGCTGCACCGCGCTGATCATCCTGCTGTCGGGTGTGTATACGCCGGGCACCGAAATGGCCGGCGTAGTGCTGACCCAAACCGCTGTCGCCAGCGTGGTCGGTGAGTGGGGCCGGGTGTTCGTCACCGTCGCGCTGCTGCTGTTCGTGTTCACCACCCTGATCTACAACTACTACCTCGGCGAAAACGCCCTGGGCTTCTTCAGCAAGAAGCGTGGCCCGGTGGTGGTTTACCGTGTGCTGGTAGTGGCACTGGTACTCTGGGGCTCGGTGCAGGATCTGGGCACGGTGTTCGCCTTTGCCGACGTGACTATGGGCCTGCTGGCCATCTGCAACCTGATTGCCCTGGTGCTGCTGTTCAAAGTCGGCCTGCGCCTGATGCGCGACTACGACAACCAGATCAAGGCCGGTATAGAGTCGCCAGTATTCGATGCGAAGAACTTCGCCGACCTGGACCTCGACCCAGCTGCCTGGCCTAACGCGGCGCAAAACGCCCCGGCCAACCATGCGGAAATCGGCAACAGCGTGCATCAGCGCTAAGTCGCTGCTAAAGCTGCATTAGCTGTAATAAACAGGGGGCTTGGCCCCCTGTTTTCTTATAAGAACAATGAAAGTACGGAGACCCCTGATGGGTTGTGAAAAACTTCTGGTGCTCTACACCGGTGGCACCATCGGTATGCAAATGAGCGCCACCGGCCTGGCCCCGGCGTCCGGCTTCGATGCACGCCTGCGCCGCCAGCAAGTGCTGGAAGCCCAGCCGCTGCCGCAATGGACCTTCCGCGAGCTGCTGCCGCCCATCGACAGCGCCAATATGAACCAGAGCAACTGGCTGGCGATGGTCGCGGCGATTCGCGCCGGCATCGAGCAGGACGGTTGCGATGGCGTGCTGCTGCTGCACGGCACCGACACCCTGGCCTACAGCGCCGCCGCCCTGAGCTTTCTGCTGCTGGGCTTGCCGGTACCGGTAATCCTCAGCGGCTCGATGCTGCCGGCCGGCGCCGAGGGCAGCGATGCCTGGAGCAACCTGTTCGGCGCCATGCGCGCGCTGCAGGCTGGCGTCACCCCAGGCGTGCACCTGTATTTCAATGGCGCGCTGCTGCATGGCGCGCGGGTCAGCAAGCTGCGCAGTGATGCCTTCGATGCCTTCCACGTGCTGCCGCGCCAGCGCCAAAGTGCCCGCGCCGAGAGCATCCCGGCCAGCATCGACTACCGCCAGCCGCGCCAGCCGGTCAACCTGGCCGTGCTGCCGTTCTATCCGGGCATCCAGGCCAGCCATCTGCGCGCCCTGCTGGATAGCGGCGTGCAAGGCCTGCTGCTGGAGTGCTACGGCAGCGGCACGGGACCTGCGGACGACGGCGAACTGCTCGGCGTGCTCAAGGCTGCACATGAGCGCGGCGTGGTAATGGCCGCAATCAGCCAGTGCCCGCACGGCCATGTCGAATTCGGCGTGTACGCCGCCGGCAGTCAGTTGGCCAGCGCCGGGCTGATTTCCGCCGGCGGCATGACCCGCGAAGCGGCCCTGGGCAAGCTGTTTGCCCTACTCGGTGCCGGCCTGAGCCAAGCCGAGGTGGAGCACTGGTTTGCCTTGGATCTGTGTGGTGAACGGGCCGAATAAGTAGCTGCTTGCCAACGTACAAGTCGCTATAGTCGCGCCCCCGGCGAGCCCGCTCGCCAACCTACAAACCACTCAACCACCGACTTACAAGGACGTACCTGCATGTCGTCGCTTCGCCTCGTCACGTTTCTGCTGCTCGCGCTGGCCATCACCGGCTGCTCCACCAAGGCCTACTTCAAGCTGCCCGAGCACAGCACCATCAGCGTCAACCAGCGCACCGAACAGCACCCACAAGGCCTGGTGAAAACCCGTCCGTTCTTCTGGAACCGCACAGCGGGCGTGCCGTATCGGCTGACCAGCGTCACCGGCGAAACCCTGGCCGAAGGCAAGCTGCGCACGCGCTTTCGCGTGGTGTCGATCTTCTGGCCGCCCTACAGCATCATTTACTGGCCCATGGGCTTCGGTCAGCGTTGCTACGACCTGAGCAGCCATCTGCCGGCCGAATGCTCGCGTGAAGACCTGGGGATGCTGATCCAGGATTACCGCGCCACACGCTAATGGAGTGAATGGCGGCAAACAGGGTCAAACCATCTACCCTGTTTGCAATGCCTATCACCCAGCTACTGACGCCAAGGAGGTTGCCGCCATGCCCGTGCGCATTCCCGTCGAGATCCGTCCGGTCACCAGCGCCGACCATGCCGTCTGGCTGCCCCTGTGGCAGGGCTATCAACGCTTCTATATGACCGAGATAGCCGCCGCGACCAGCGACATCACCTGGCAGCGCTTTCTCGACCCGGCCGAGCCGATGCACGCGGCGCTAGCCTGGCATGACGGCCAGGCGATTGGCCTGGTGCACTGGATCTACCACCGCTCGACCTGGACCCCTGGCGACTACTGCTACCTGCAGGACCTGTTTATCGCCAAGGATATCCGCAGCAGCGGCGCCGGCCGTCAGCTGATCGAACACGTCTACCGCGAGGCTCAGGCTCAAGGCTGTTCGCGCACCTACTGGCTGACCCACGAGAGCAACAGCAAGGCCATGCTGCTGTATGAGCGCATCGCTGAACGCTCGGGCTTTATCCAGTACCGCAAGCTGTTCTAAGCGCTGACCTTCTGGTCAGAAATTCCACCCTGCGCTCTTGCCGCAGGCAGATTCCGGCGTTATCGTTTGCGCCACGCCCGGCCACCTGCGCCGGCCGCGCACCTGGATCAGCAGACAGGGTAAACACTGAGCTGGCTAACCTGAACCCAACTTCAGAGGAGCCAACTCAATGGCTGCTACACGTATCTGGATCAAAAACCCCCTCGCCATCTTTACCGCCAACACCCTCGACGCCGCCGGCGGGCTGGTGATCGAAGACGGTGTGATCAGCGAACTGCTCAAGGCCGGCCAACAGCCGAGCCAACCCTGCAATCGCACCTTCGATGCCCGTGAGCATGTGGTGCTGCCGGGCCTGATCAACACCCACCACCACTTCTACCAAACCCTGACCCGCGCCTGGGGCCCGGTGGTCAACCAGCCGTTGTTCCCCTGGCTGAAAACCCTGTATCCGGTCTGGGCGCGCCTGACCCCCGAGAAACTCGCCCTGGCCAGTAAAGTGGCCCTGGCCGAACTGCTGCTGTCCGGTTGCAGCACCGCGGCGGATCACCATTACCTGTTCCCTGGCGGCCTGGAAAACGCCATCGACGTGCAGGTCGAAGCGGTACGCGAGCTGGGCATGCGCGCCATGCTCACCCGTGGCTCGATGAGCCTGGGCGAAGCCGATGGCGGCCTGCCGCCGCAGCAGACCGTACAACAGGGTGAAGTGATCCTGGCCGACAGCCAACGGCTGATCCATGACTACCACCAGCGCGGCGATGGCGCCCAGGTGCAGATCGCCCTGGCGCCCTGCTCACCCTTCTCGGTCACCCAGGAAATCATGCGCCAGAGCGCCGAGCTGGCCGAGGAGCTGGACGTGCGCCTGCACACCCACCTGGCGGAAACCCTCGACGAAGAAGACTTCTGCCTGCAGCGCTTCGGCCTGCGTACCGTGGATTACCTGGACAGCGTCGGCTGGCTCAGCTCGCGCACCTGGCTGGCCCACGGCATCCACTTCAACCCGGACGAGATTGCGCGCCTGGGCCAGGCCGGCACCGGGATCTGCCATTGCCCAAGCTCGAATATGCGCCTGGCCTCGGGCATCTGTCCGACCCTTGAGCTGGAAGCGGCGGGCGCACCGATCGGCCTCGGCGTGGATGGCTCGGCCTCCAACGATGCCTCGAACATGATCCTCGAAGCGCGCCAGGCCCTGTATATCCAGCGCCTGCGCTATGGCGCCGAGAAAATCACCCCGGAATTGGTACTGGGCTGGGCCAGCAAAGGCTCAGCCAAGCTGCTGGGGCGCAGCGATATCGGCGAGCTGGCCGTGGGCAAGCAGGCCGACATGGCATTTTTCAAACTGGATGAGCTGCGCTTCTCCGGCAGTCACGACCCGATCTCCGCGCTGCTGTTGTGCGGCGCCGACAAGGCCGACCGGATGATGATCGGTGGCCAGTGGCGCGTGATCGACGGGCAGATCGAAGGCCTGGATGTGGCCAAGCTGATCGCCGATCACCGTCAAGCAGCCAAGGAGCTGATCGCCGGCTAAAACGCCGACTATTCCAGCGCGCTGCCAGGTGCCTAATACCAGGCAATAAAAGACCGGCCCTAGAGCCGGTCTTTTTTATCGCGCAGATCAGTGCCACATGCCCTTGATCTGACTCAACGTCAGGCCATTGATCAGGCAGTGGTTGGGGTTACCGCGCAGTGGGTCCTTGACCACATGGCCACCGAAGTTGATCACGGTGGTGGTGTTACCGCTCATATAAGGGCCCCAGACTCGGGTGGTATCCGTGATCACCAGGGCGGCAGCCGTCTGGCTGCCGCTGCTGGCACACAGGGCGGAGACCTGACGCAACCGGCCATTACTGTCCTGGTCTTCCTTGTCGTAGTTAGCGTTCGTGTTGGCGGCGCCGCCGCGCACGATCAGCACACCCTTGGCAACGTCTTCGGCCTGCGCCGGCGATACGCTGCCCGCGCACAGCGCGGCAAGCAGGATGCAGGCGGCAATATTTTTGTGGCTATTGAGGAAATTTTGCATGGTTGCAGCCCTCCATGGGCTAAGCGATTCGATGGATGCTGGGAACCCGGACAGTCGTGCCCTGGCCCCGAGCGGATGTCACATAGCGATATCGTTGGCGTGGGTCTGGCCCGGCCAAACGCCGGTCATCTCGATCTCGCGCTGGCCGGTCAGCCACTGGCCGAGTGGGTTCGGCCACTTGAAGCTGTACTTGTCGCTGTTGATCACACCCTTGAAGCTGACCTCGGCGACGATGTTGGTGGCACTCAGCGGGATATTGCCGATGGTCTTGGACAGGCCACCGCTCAACGAGAACGACTCGTGCTGCGGCCCTTGTGGGGTGTCGTAGCTCAGCTTGATATCGGTGATATAGGTGCAGCCCGGTTTGTTGTTGAACAGAATCTGCAGCGCACCCAGGCGGGTAATCCAGTTGGGGATCAGCAGGTTGCCGTCGTAAGAGGCGAAGGTGTAAGCAATCGGCACCGAGCCATTGGCCAGGCTATTCGGGGTGGTGGGCCAAAGATGCTGGTCGATCTGCTTGGTCTCCTTGGAGGAGACATACGAGCCTTTGCCATTGGCGCCGGCCAGCATGTCCTGCACAGCACCGGCCGAACCGCTGATGGAAAAGGACGAGCTGTTGTCCTGAGAGCCGATATTCAGGCCGCTGTTGGCGTAGATCACGCTGGTGACCACACCGAAACCCTGAGCGATATTGCCGCTGCTACCCATGCTCACTGCGGACGCCTGCTGGGCCATCCAGCTCAGGGTTTCCGGCTTGCTCAGCACGGTGAGGTCACTGATAAAGCTCTCGCTGGAAATGCCGAACTCCGAGGCCATCGAGCCGACATTGGCGAACTCCCAGGTGATTTCCGTGCCGGCGGTGATTTTGGTGCCGCTCTCCGGATCAGTGGCCGAACCATCCAGGTTGACGTTGGCCTGGCTGCGTTTGACGTTGCTGGAAGAAAGCTTCCACTGGTTAGGCACACCACGGCTGCTGATGGCGATGCCCGGCGTGGCTTCCTGCACCAGGGTGAAATCCCCGCTATCCGGAGAAACAATACCGACAGCACCGACCTTGAACTTGGGGTCGAGGGTCCAATTGCCCCAGTAAGCAGGACGGCCGGCGCGCAGAAGATCGGTAAACGTACGATTCCAATTCATGACTGTAATCCTTGCAGTTATCTAAATGGAGTGCACCGCAACTCATACCGCGGCACGTACGCCGAATAAGGCAACTCGTTTGCAGCCCTGATGAGCCCCATGGAGTTAGTCGACGATTAAACTCTGGCGACTAACCGGATAACTGGATATTGGGCAAATTCGGTATATCTGGGGAAGTATTTCCATCTCGGTCTATTACTTGGCAAACGCTAACTTCTGGTCCTCTCTGGTGCATCAGAAAGGATTGACAATGTGCTTACACCACGCGAGGTTCAGGCCCTGTCACTTATCGCCCGCGGCTGCACTGACCGGGATATATCCGCACTATTATGCGTATCCATAAGTACCGCCAGAAAACATCGAGAGCACTTGCACAGCAAACTTGCACTGAATAAATCTGCGCAGCTAGCTATTTATTATCTGGAAACTTTCCAGACACTTGAAAAAACTAATAAAACACCGCTAAAGAGCGGCAAATTAAGTGCGCGCGAATTACAGATCGTGCAGCTGTTTGCCCAAGGATTGAGCGATAAGGAAGTTGCCCGCCGACTTGGCATCAGCGACCTGACCGTGCGCAAGCACCGCAGCAATATGCAAGGCAAGCTGGCCGCCGCGAATATCTGCGAGTTGCTCTATGAAGCAGTGGTAAGCGGTTGGCTGGTGCTACCGCTGAGGGCACCAACGAAGGCGGACAACGCAGCTGATCGGGCCAACCCCACAACAGTTGGACAAGGCCACGGGCGGCTGCTTAGTTGATTATTCGGGCCGCTGCTAACGGTGGCGGCCTTTGCCCGTCGCCCTGCCTGGAGCCACAGCATGAACAGACTGCCCACCCTCATCGCCCTGTTAACGGCCAGCGGCCTGGCCCATGCCGCCAATCTGCCGGCATTCGAGGTCACTTGCCCGACCGACCTCAGCGTGCGCGCCGAGGCCGGCGGCCCGGTGTATATCAACGACAAACAGATCGTTCTGCACAAGCTCAGCGAGCAGTTCTTCGAGGCCAAGGGTGAAGGCGTGACCCTGTCCATCAGCCTGAATGCTGCCGGCGCGCCAACGGTCTCCTACACCGGTAAACAGGGTGCCAACGGCATCTGTGAAAAGACCGAGAAAGCGCCGCAGGAAGAGGCACCAGCAACCGACGAATCAGCGGAGCCAATGGCCGACTGATCCGTCATAGGCGCGATAGGCGCGGCGCCGTCAGAACACCGACCAGCCGATCCGCTCGCTGAGCAGCTCCAGCGCTTTGATCCCGGCCAGGGAGTTGCCGGCGGCGTTCAGTTCCGGCGACCACACGCACACGCTGAAACGCCCCGGTACCACGGCGACGATACCGCCGCCGACGCCGCTCTTGCCCGGCAGGCCGACGCGGTAGGCAAAGTTGCCCGCTTCGTCGTACAGGCCGCTGGTGGCCATGATCGCGTTGACCTGCTTGCTCTGTCGCGCGCTGAGAATCTGTTGCCCGCTGTGCTTGCAGAAGCCGTCGTTGGCCAGAAAGCAGAAGGCCCGCGCCAGGTCGACGCAGCTCATACGCAGCGCGCAGTAGCTGAAATAGCTGCGCAGCACCGCCTCCACGTCGTTATGGAAATTGCCGAAGGACTGCATCAGATAAGCCGCCGCCGCATTGCGCGCCCGGTGCTGGTATTCCGACTCAGCCACGTGCCGGTCCACAACCACCTCGGGATTACCGGCCAAACGGCGCACAAAGTCGCGCATCGACAGCACCGGCGCGGCAAAGCGCGACTGGTTGATATCGCAAATCACCAGGGCGCCGGCGTTGATAAACGGATTGCGCGGGCGGCCACGCTCGAACTCCAGCTGCACCAGCGAATTGAACGGTTGGCCAGACGGCTCGTGGCCCAGGCGCTGCCAGATATCCTCACCGGAATGCTCAATCGCCTGCACCAGGCTGAACACCTTGGAAATGCTCTGCACCGAGAACGGCGTGTCCGCATCACCGGCGCAGTACAGCTCGCCGTCGTTGCTGTACACCGCAATGCCCAGCTGGTTGGCCGGCACATCGGCCAGCGCCGGGATGTAATCGGCCACCTTGCCCTGACCAATCAGCGGGCGGACTTGATCAAGAATTTCATTCAACAACGCTTGCATGCTCAGGCTCGCCACAAGGTCCGAGCGCGCCTCGGACAATGGCAGATAGACGCTTGCCTGACGGCGCTGATCACACCCCACGCCAATCAATCCCGGACTGCGCTCACGCTTGTTCGGGCTACATCGTCAGACCCGTAGGGTGGATGACGCTTTTCTCATCCACCGTCGCAGTTTGGTGGATGGATAAAGCGTCATCCACCCTACGCCCCAGAAGGCGCCTGTTAGAACTTTTCCGCGCGCAGCACTTCAACCTGAGCCAGGTAGCAGACCATGGCAAAGTTGGCGTAGTAGCGCGCCTGCAGATGGGCGGCGATGCGCTCGGCAATATCGCGGGTGCAGATGATCTCCACGCGGATATTGCCTTCGGTGTCCCAACCGGCGCTGCGTACGCCGCGGCCGCCGCGACCGCGGGCGTCGGAGATGGTCCAGCCCGGCGCGCCGAGCTGTTCCAGATCAGCCACCAGCTTTTTCTCCAGCGCGGCTTCGCAGATCACGGTAAGCAGGGTGCGGATATGCGCGTCCATTTCAGAGCCCCCAGGCCATCAGCTGTTCGGCCAGCATCAGGTACAACGGGATGCCGACGATGATATTGAAGGGAAAGGTGATGCCCAGCGACGCCGTCAGCGACAGCGACGGGTTGGCCTCGGGCAAGGCCAGGCGCAAGGCCGCCGGCACGGCGATATAAGAAGCCGATGCCGCCAGCGTGGCCAGCACCGCCGTGCCGCCCAGGCTCAGGCCCATAAAGCGGCCGAGCAAGGCGCCGATCAGCGCACCCAGCAAGGGCATCAGCAAGGCAAAACCAAGCAGGCGCAAGCCAAACTGTTTGAGCGATCCCAGCTGACCGGAGGCGATCAGGCCCATCTCCAGCAGGAACAGCGCCAGCACCGGTTTGAACATGCTGGTGTAGAACGGCTCCAGCGGTTTGATCGCTTCCTTGCCGGCAATAGCACCGATGATCAGGCCGCCAAGCAGCAGCATGATGCTCTTGCCGAGAAAGATCTCCCGGCCCAACTCACCCCAGTCGGTGTCACGGGCAATACCCTTGGCCAGCAGGATGCCGACCAGAATCGCCGGGATCTCCAGAATGGCGACAAACAGCGGCATATAGCTTTCAAACTCGATGCCCTTGGCCAGCATGTAGGCCACCACCACGGCAAAGGTCCCGGCGCTGACCGAGCCATAGTGCGCCGCCACCGCTGCGGCGTTGACCCGGTCAAAGCCCAGGCCGCGCAGCACCGCAAAAGCCAGCAGCGGCAACGCCACGCCCAGGCCCAACACCCAGGCCGCCTGACCGAGCAACTGCCAGCTGGCTTGCTCGGCCAGCTCCACGCCGCCGTGCAGACCAATGGCCAGCAGCAGAATGATCGACAGCGTTTCATACAGCGCAGGCGGCAGTTTCAGCTCGCTTTTCAGCAGACCGGCCAACAGGCCGAAGACAAAGAACAGCACCACCGGGTCCAGACTCACCGCGCATTGCTCCTGTATTGACTGCTATTCAGACGCCTGCCGCGTCACCACCTGCTCGAATAAAAGGTCATGCCCCCACCACGCGTTGTGCTGATACCCGCAGTTTTGCCCAGTCTCCTGCTGAGAACAGCAGAACCCTGCACAGCGGGGCATAACCGAAAAAAAGGAGCCTTACTGCTCCGGGGACTCAGGCAACAAGTACCTAGGCAACGTCTGCTGCGCGTCGGCTCTGCTGCGTTGAAATCAGGCTCGTAAGCCGCTTGCGGCTAACGCGCTTCAGCGCGACCCCGAAGGGGCGAGTGAAACGAGTAATGCTCATGTACAACTCGTACACTCCGCGTGATTCGCTTCGCTCACCCTGCGGGCCAGCCGTTGGCTGTTACTCCGCTACGCTGCGTTTCTCGCCTGCTTTCGCCTTGCATGGCTCTAGCTCGCGAGACTTGCCCAGGCACTTCGCCCAAAACCCTTGCCGGCGCGATGAATAAGCCGCGCCGGCGGTATAAAAAGAAGCCCCAAAAAAACCATTCAAATGCCTGTTCAAACAGCCGGGGCTTCCGAGGTTAACCTTCGATTTCCACCAGTACGTCGCCCGGGTTGACCCGGTCGCCCTTGGCCACATGCACCGCCTTCACAGTGCCGGCAATCGGCGCCTGCACTTCGGTTTCCATCTTCATCGCTTCGCTGATCAGTACCGCCTGGCCGGCCTTGACCGTGTCGCCGACCTTGACCAGCACATCGACGATATTGCCCGGCATGCTGGTGCTGACATCGCCCGGCGCGCTGGCTTGCTTGCGCTTACCGCTGGCGCCCGCGACGAAATCATTCAGCGGCTCGAACACCACTTCTTCCGGCATGCCGTCGATGGACAGGTAGAAGTGGCGCTTGCCGTCGCTCTTCACGCCAACGCCGGTGATGTCGACGCGGTAGCTTTCGCCGTGCACGTCCACCACAAACTCGGTCGGCACACCTTCGCCACCGGCCGGGGCCACGCCGCCGGCTTCCGGGATTGGCAGCAGCACTTCCGGGGTCAGGGTGCCGGCGGCGCGTTCTTCAAGGAACTTGCGCCCGATATCCGGGAACATGGCGTAGGTCAGCACGTCTTCTTCGGATTGCGCCAGGCTGCCGATTTCTTCGCGCAGCTTGGCCATTTCCGGCTTGAGCAGATCGGCCGGGCGCACTTCGATCACGTCTTCGCTGCCAATCGCCTGCTTGCGCAGTTGCTCGTTGACCTTGCCCGGTGCCAGGCCGTAACGGCCCTGCAGGTACAACTTCACCTCATTGGTGATGGTCTTGTAGCGCTCGCCAGCGAGCACGTTGAACACCGCCTGGGTGCCGACGATCTGCGAGGTCGGGGTTACCAGCGGCGGGAAGCCGAGGTCTTCACGCACCCGCGGGATTTCCGCGAACACTTCGTTGATACGGCTCAGCGCGCCCTGCTCTTTCAACTGGTTGGCCAGGTTAGACATCATCCCGCCCGGCACCTGATTGACCTGCACGCGGGTGTCGACGGCGGTGAACTCGCTTTCGAACTGGTGGTACTTCTTGCGCACCGCGTGGAAGTACAGGCCGATCTCCTGGATCAGCGCCAGGTCCAGGCCGGTGTCGTACTCGCTGCCCTTGAGCGCGGCGACCATCGACTCGGTGCCCGGATGGCTGGTGCCCCAGGCGAAGCTGGAGATGGCGGTGTCGATATGGTCAGCGCCCGCTTCAATCGCCTTGAGCTGGCACATCGAGCCCATGCCGGCGGTGTCATGGCTGTGGATAAACACCGGCAGATCAACCTCTGCCTTCAGCGCCCGCACCAGGTCGGCGGTGGCGTATGGCGTCAGTAGACCGGCCATGTCCTTGATCGCGATGGAGTCGATGCCCATGGCCTGCATGGCCTTGGCCTGCTTCACGAACGCTTCAACGGTGTGCACCGGGCTGGTGGTGTAGGCGATGGTGCCCTGGGCATGTTTGCCAGCGGCCTTCACCGCCTCGATGGACACACGCAGATTTCGCACATCGTTCATCGCGTCGAAGATGCGGAACACGTCGATGCCATTGACCGCCGCCTTGGCCACAAAGGCGCGCACTACGTCGTCGCTGTAGTGGCGATAACCGAGCAGGTTCTGCCCGCGCAACAGCATTTGCAGGCGGGTGTTGGGCAAGCCGGCCTTGAGTTTGCGCAGACGCTCCCAGGGGTCTTCCTTGAGGAAGCGCACGCAGGCATCGAAGGTCGCGCCGCCCCAGACTTCCAGCGACCAGTAGCCGACCTGATCAAGCTTGGCGCAGATCGGCAACATGTCATCAAGGCGCATGCGCGTGGCGATGATCGACTGGTGGGCATCGCGCAGGATGGTATCGGTGACAGTGATCTTCTTGCTCATGTTCTCTGCTCTCCTGTAGCCCGGATGCAATCCGGGGCCGCAGTTCCCGGATTACATCCGGGCTACGATTCGTTAAAGGCCGGCGTGGGCAGCAATGGCGGTGGCAATGGCGATGGCCAGGTGCGACGGGTTGCGCTTGATCGAGTACTCGGTCAGCTCCGGGTGCGCCTCGACAAAACTGGTGTTGAACTGGCCGCTGCGAAACTCCGGGTTACGCAGGATTTCCTGGTAATAGGCGGCGGTGGTTTTCACCCCCTGCACACGCATGTCGTCGAGGGCGCGCAGGCCACGGGCCAGGGCTTCTTCCCAGGTCAGCGCCCAGACCACCAACTTCAGACACATGGAGTCGTAGTACGGCGGAATGGTGTAGCCGGTGTAGATCGCCGTGTCAGTGCGCACGCCAGGGCCGCCGGGGGCGTAGTAGCGGGTGATCTTGCCGAACGAGGGCAGGAAGTTGTTCTTCGGGTCTTCGGCGTTGATACGGAACTGCAGGGCATAACCACGGTGGATGATGTCTTCCTGCTTGACCGACAGTTCCAGGCCGGAGGCGATGCGGATCTGCTCGCGGACGATGTCGATGCCGGTGATTTCTTCGGTGATGGTGTGTTCCACCTGCACCCGGGTGTTCATCTCCATAAAGTACACCTCGCCCTCGGCGAGCAGGAACTCCACGGTGCCGGCATTCTCGTAACCCACTGCCTTGGCCGCACGCACAGCCAAATCGCCGATATAGGCGCGCTGCTCGGGGGTCAGCTGCGGGCTGGGGGCGATTTCGATCAGTTTCTGGTTACGCCGCTGGATCGAGCAATCGCGCTCGAACAGGTGCACCACATTGCCGAAGCTGTCACCGAGGATCTGCGCCTCAATGTGCTTGGGGTTGACGATGCATTTCTCCAGAAACACCTCGGCGCGGCCAAAGGCCTTGGTCGCCTCGGAGATCACCCGTGGGAACGCCTGCTCCAGCTCCTCACGGCTGTTGCAGCGACGAATACCACGACCGCCGCCACCGGAAGTGGCCTTGAGCATCACCGGATAACCGATGCGGTCGCCCTCGCTCAGCGCTTCGGCGATATCCGCCACGTTGCCTTCAGTGCCTGGGGTGACCGGCACGCCAGCCTTGATCATGCTGCGCCGCGCTTCGGTCTTGTCGCCCATGCGGCGGATCACTTCCGCACTCGGGCCTATGAATTTGATCCCACGTTCGGCGCAGATGTCCGCCAGTTCGGCGTTTTCTGAGAGAAAACCATAGCCAGGATGCAGCGCATCACAGCCGGTTTCCACCGCCAGATTGACCAGTTTGCGCGGGTTCAGATAACCGGCCAGCGGGTCGGCACCAATGCCGTGGGCCTCGTCCGCACGCTTGACGTGCAGCGCCTGGCGGTCGGCATCGGAATACACCGCCACCGAACGAATGCCCATTTCGGCACAGGCCCGCACGATGCGCACGGCAATCTCACCGCGGTTGGCTATCAGAATTTTCTTGATCACGGGCCAGCATCCTCGATCACGTGAGCAGGCAACCGACAAATCCGGTCGACGTGTGACCGCAGCAGCAGTAGCGGTCAGGCACTCACGCTACGCCGGCTTGGTGATTAACCAAAATCAATAATTATTGGGTTAGCCATTAGCTAAAGCTTATAGTTGAGCCTGATCGACTCCGACACACAGGTGCTAATCATGCGTAAGTCTTTGCTGCGTATGACATTTCGTCAGATCCAGGTGTTTCGCTCGGTGTGCAGCCACCTCTCCTACAGCCGCGCGGCGGAGGAAATGGCCCTGACCCAGCCGGCGGTCAGCCTGCAGATTCGCCAACTGGAAGAACTGATCGGCCAGCCGCTGTTCGACTACGTCGGTAAAAAGCTCTACCTGACCGAGGCTGCCGAAGCGCTGCAACGCGCCAGCGCGGATATTTTCGGCCGCCTGGAGAGCCTCGACATGCAGCTGGCCGACCTGCAGGGCTCGCTGCAGGGACAGCTGAGCCTGGCCATCGAATCCAGCGCCAAGTACTTCGTTCCGCACCTGTTCGCCGCTTTTCGCCAGCAATACCCGGAAGTCAACTTACAGCTGGTGGTCACCAACCACAGCCAGGCACTCAGACGCCTGAACGCCAACCGCGATGACCTGTTGATCATGTCGCGGGTGCCTACGGACATGAATCTGGAGTTTCTGCCCTTCCTTAATAACCCGATCATCGCCGTGGCGCCGCCCGATCACCCGCTGTGCCAGCACGCACAGCTAAGCCTGCAGGACCTCACTGCCTTTCCGCTGCTGATCCGCGAAGCCGGCTCCGGCACGCGCCAGGCCTGCGAGGAGTATTGCCACCAGAAGCGCGCGCACTTCGCCCAAACGCTGGAAGTCGGCTCCATGGAAGGCCAGTGCGAAGGGGTGATCGCCGGCCTTGGCCTGGCTTTACTGCCACGCCACGCGGTGCGCCGTGAGCTGGAATGCGGCGCCCTGCGCGAACTGCCGGTAGCCGAACTGCCACTGCTGCGCAGCTGGTGCCTGGTGCACCCGCGCAGCAAATACCTGTCACCGGTGGCCCAGGCGTTTTTCGCCTTCGTGCGCGATCAACGCAGCCTGATCAACGCCCTGGCTGAGCGCTTTGCCGCGCCAATCGGCGACGTTACTCCCAGGCATATAACCAGCCCACCGCACTGACCCGCCCTGCGCTGAAGGCCACCAGCAGCTGATCATGCTGGCCGCGCCAGTGATAACTCCACAGCAGCGGCCCCGGACTGCCTTGCCATTCAGTGCGGCGCTGCCAATCGGCGTAGTCCGCCTGACCGACCGTGACTTTGGCATCCGGCTCGCCCAGCAGCGCCAGCACCGCCGGCGTATCGCCGCGCGCAGCCAGCACCTCTGCGGCCAGCCCCTGCATCAGCTGATGCTTGCGACCCTGCCAGGTATCCAGATCCTGCTGCCACTCGCCACCGGCAAAATGCCCCTTGGCCTGCCGCAGCTGCGTCCACTCGGCCGCCATCGCGTGCGCCTTATCTGCACCAACCTGCTGCTCGGTTCCGCCTGAAGCACAGCCCACAGCCAGCCCCAAAGCTAGCAACAACACACCCATGCGCAATCCGTTGATCCCTTGCATACATCCCTCCTACGCGGTTGCCATACATAGCCAGTAGCCATCATTTTCGCGGGCATCGTGTCGGCTATATGTCGTGAAAATACGAAAAACGACAGCGATCTACGAAGAAATTGACAGCCTGCAAAGCGCCTTCTAAGTTCCTTTGCACTCTTGTACCAGATCGGCCTGCCTCCCATAACAAGATGTTCAGCGGCATGCAGTAGCGCCAACGCATTCGGCATCAAGAGCTTCCACTGCCAAACATCCCTCGCCCTCCACAAGGGGGCAAAAAACACACCGTTCCTTACCGGGGGCGGATAAACAATAAGTGAAGGATAGGAATCTCAAGAATGAGAAAGCGGAAGTTAACCCTCGCCATCAGTGCCAGCATCACCGCGCTTTGCATGCTCAACACGGTTCAGGCACAGGCCCACCCCCAAGAAGACTTTATGCTGCTGGAGCAGGAAAAAGCCGCCAACCAGGTGTACAAGGCGTTTTTCCCCAACGAAGACCTTGCCCGTAAAGCGGCCATCAGTTTCCACGGCCAGTTGCTTGAATCGCACTATGAGCAGGGCTACCTGATCATGGAGCTAACTGAGGAAGAGCAGGAAAAACTAGCGGTCTTCGGCTTCACCTTCGAACCGGCCAACGAGTTTATTGCCAAGCGCAATGAAGTCCTCACGCTGATCCAGAATCGCCTGCAACAGCGCAGCCTGCAAAGCGCAACGGCGATGAGTGATGCAAGCCTGGCCAGCATCCCTGGCTACGCCTGCTATGAAACCCTGGAGAGTACCTACAGTGTGGCCAGCGGCATGGCCAGTCAGTTTCCCGGTATCGCCCAGTGGTTACTGGTTGGCCAGTCCTGGGAAAAACTTAATGGCCAGGGCGGGCACGACATCGGCGTGCTCAAGCTGACCAACAAAGCCATTACCGGCAATAAGCCCAAGCTGTTTATCAACAGCGCCATCCATGCCCGCGAGTACACCACCGCGCCGCTGGTGCTGGATTTCGCCCGCTGGCTGGTCAACGGCTACGGCACCGATGCCGACGCCACCTGGATTCTCGATCACCACGAGGTCCACTTGATGCTGCAGACCAACCCGGACGGTCGCAAGAAAGCCGAAACCGGCCTGTCCTGGCGCAAGAATGCCAACCAGAACTACTGCGGCGCCAACAGCAACAGCCGCGGCGCCGACCTCAACCGCAACTTCACCTTCGGCTGGAACAGCACCAACGGCCAAGGTTCCAGCGGCAGTGCCTGCAATGACACCTACCGCGGCCCCAGCGCCGGCTCCGAACCGGAAATCCAGACCCTGGAAGCTTATGTGCGCAACCTCTGGCCGGATCGGCGCGGGCCCGGCAAAAACGATGCAGCGCCAAGCGACACCAGTGGTATCCACCTGGATATCCACAGTTACAGCGAACTGGTGCTGTGGCCGTGGGGCGATACCAACCAGGCCGCACCCAACGGCAGCGCGCTGCAGACCCTGGGGCGCAAGTTCGCCCTGTTTAATGGTTATACGCCGCAGCAGTCCATTGGCCTTTATCCAACCGACGGCACCAGTGATGGCATCAGCTATGGCGAACTGGGTGTTGCTGCCTACACCTTCGAGCTGGGCACACAGTTCTTCCAGACCTGCACGGTCTACCAGAACACCATCAAGCCGAAGAACCTGCCTGCCCTGATCTACGCGGCCAAGGTTGTCCGCACGCCTTACATCACCCCAGGCGGCCCGGACATCAGCAGCCTGGCACTGAGTGGCAATGCCTCCAGCGGTGTGCCTGCCGGCACCCTGGTGACGTTGAGCGCCACCGCGAGTGACCTTGGTTTCAGCACCCGCAATGGCACCGAGCCCACGCAGAACGTCACCGCTGCCGAGTACTACATCGACAAGGCGCCCTGGGAATCAGGCGCTCAGGCGATGCCTCTGCAACCCCTGGACGGCAGCTTCAACGGCAAGACCGAAGGCCTGACCGGCAGCATCGCCACCACCGGGCTGCAGCCTGGCAAGCACACCGTGTATGTCCGCGCGCGCGATGCGTCCGGCACCTGGGGTGCGGTCTCGGCGGCATTTCTGGTGATCGGCACAGGTACGCCGCAGCCGAACTACTGCAGCGCGGCCAGCGGTAATGCCAACGATGAATGGATCAGCCAGGTCAGTTTCGGCAGCTTCACCCGCAGCTCCGGCGCCAGCACCTACAGCGACTTCACCGAGGCGCGGATTGGCCAGGTGGTGAACCTGCAACGGGGCAGCAATAGCCTGCGCCTGACGCCGCAATTTGCCGGCTCGGCGTACAACGAGTACTGGAAGGTGTGGGTCGACCTGAACAAGGACGGCGACTTTACCGATGCGGGTGAAGAACTGTTCACCTCCGCGCGCGCGCTCAGCACGGTGGTGAATGGCAACCTGGTGATCCCCGCAGGCGCCGCCACCGGGAAAACCCGCATGCGCGTAGCCATGCGCTACAACACCGCGCCCGTGCCGTGTGGCACCTTCAATTACGGTGAAGTGGAGGATTACACCGTCAATATCGAGTAAGGCCTAGCAGCCTGGGGCCGTCGTATGCGGCTCCAGGCTTGCTACTCACCGGCACGTATTCAGCGCGCCGTTGCTGCCGCGTCTTTCTTAGACCCCGCCTGCAGACTGTGCAGGTAGCTGGTCGCGATCAACTCCGGAAAATCGATCAACTCATGCTGCAGCTGACGCTGCTCGGCATAGCTTTCAATCGCGCGGCGGTATTCCATGCGGCGCTGATCCAGCAGCTTGCGCCGGGCCTTGGCGTCGCTGCTTTCGTGAGACTGCGGTTTATCCAGATAGCCAGACATAGGGTGCAACTCCCAAGCTGAATAAGGGGAGTACCAGCATCGACCCTGGATATGACGCTTTGATGGCCACGCGATAACGTGGCGATGAAATCAGTCGTCGCTGTTTTTGTGCGCTTTTGGCGACAGCCGCAGGCTGCGCAGACTGCGCTTGACGCTTTTCAGGTGGTTAACCAGGCCGGGGCCACGGGCCATGGCCACGCCCATGGCGAGCACGTCGATCACCACCAGGTGGGCGATACGCGAGGTCAGCGGGGTGTAGATTTCGGTGTCTTCCTGCACGTCGATGGCCAGGTTGACGGTGGCCAGATCAGCCAGCGGCGTCTGGCTCGGGCACAGGGTGATCAGCGTCGCGCCGGTCTCACGTACCAGGTTGGCGGTGATCAGCAAATCCTTGGAGCGCCCGGACTGGGAGATGCAGATGGCCACGTCGGTAGGCTTCAAGGTCACCGCACTCATTGCCTGCATATGCGGGTCGGAATAGGCCGCAGCGGTAAGCAGCAGGCGGAAGAACTTGTGCTGGGCATCCGCCGCCACCGCGCCGGACGCGCCAAAGCCATAAAACTCCACACGCTGGGCATTGGCGATGGCGGCAATGGCCTGCTGCAGGGCCTGGGTATCGAGCTTCTCGCGCACCTCGATCAGGGTGTGCAGGGTGGTGTCGAAGATCTTCAGGCTGAAGTCCGCCACCGAATCGTCTTCATGGATGGCGAACTGGCCGAAACTGGCGCCGGCAGCCAGGCTCTGCGCCAGCTTGAGTTTGAGGTCCTGAAAGCCGGTGCAACCAATCGCCCGGCAGAAGCGCACGATGGTCGGCTCGCTGATGCCAACGCTGTGCGCCAGCTCAGCCATGGAGCTGTGCATGACCGAGGCCGGGTCGAGCAGAACATGGTCGGCGACCTTAAGTTCCGATTTGCGGAGGAGATGACGCGACTGGGCAATGTGCTGCAACAGGTTCACAGGTTTAGGCTCGGCATTTGGCTAACGAATCCATCTAGCACGCCGCATTGGAGTCATGACTCGGTTATGATCGGCGTACGACGGGTTGTAGTGGTCTTGTAGTTATACTACATGGCCGCCGCCCTCGCACGGTTAAACCGAGTCGGAGTTCCCACCTTGAGCATTCCCTGCGACATGCTGGTGTTTGGCGGCACCGGCGACCTGGCCCTGCATAAACTGCTGCCAGCGCTCTACCACCTGCATCGCGCCGGCCGCCTGCATGGCGACACACGCATCCTCGCCCTGGCCCGCAGTGCCCATAGCCGCACAGCCTTTCAGGCCCTAGCCGAACGCCATTGCCGCGCTCAAGTGGCGCGTAACGACTTCGACAACGACACCTGGGCCAGCTTCGCCGCGCGCCTTGATTACTTCGCCATGGACGCCAGCCAGAGCGCCGACTTTGGCCGCCTGGGCAAGCGCCTGGGCGAAGACCATGAGCGCGTGCGCATCTACTACCTGGCCACCGCGCCGGATCTGTTCGAAGACATCGCCTCACACCTGAAGGTTGCCAGTCTGGCCGGGCCGAAGGCGCGCATCGTGCTGGAAAAACCCATCGGCCATTCGCTGCAGTCGGCGCAGGCGATCAACGCCGCCATCGGCGCGGTGTTCGATGAGTCGCGGGTGTTCCGCATCGACCATTACCTCGGCAAGGAGACGGTGCAGAACCTGATGGCGCTGCGCTTTGCTAACGCGCTGTTCGAGCCGATCTGGTGCGCCGGGCATATCGACCACGTGCAGATCAGCGTGTGCGAAACCCTCGGCGTGGAAAACCGGGGTGCCTACTACGAAAAAGCCGGCGCCATGCGCGACATGATCCAGAACCACCTGCTGCAACTGCTCTGCCTGGTGGCCATGGAAGCGCCGGTGCGTTTCGACGCCGAAGCGGTGCGCAACGAGAAGGTGAAAATCCTCGAAGCGCTGAAACCCATCACCGGCCTCGACGTGCAGGACAAGACCGTGCGCGGCCAGTACACCGCCGGCAAGATCGGCGGCCAGGAAGTGCCGGCCTACTACTTCGAGAAGAACGTCGACAACGACAGCGACACCGAAACCTTTGTCGCCGTGCAGGCCGAAATCGACAACTGGCGCTGGGCCGGCGTGCCGTTCTATTTGCGCACCGGCAAACGCCTGGGGCACAAGACCTCGGAAATCCTCATCCAGTTCAAGCCGGTGCCGCACCAGCTGTTCGGCGGCGGCGAAGCCAACCGCCTGCTGATACGCCTGCAGCCGGAAGAGCGCATCAGCCTGCAGTTGATGGGCAAGAGCCCCGGCAAGGGCATGCACCTGCAGCCGGTGGAGCTCGACCTCAACCTGGCCGATGCCTTTCACAAACAGCGCCGCTGGGATGCCTACGAGCGCCTGCTGCTCGACGTGATCGAAGGCGACTCGACACTGTTTATGCGCCGCGACGAAGTCGAAGCGGCCTGGAACTGGGTCGACCCGATCATCAAGGGCTGGCACCAGCACTACCAGAGCCCACGCCCCTACCCGGCCGGCAGCGATGGCCCGGAGCAGGCCAGTAACCTGCTCGAACGCCATGAACGGCAGTGGATGGAGTAGCGGCGCCAAGAACCTAATGAGCTATACAACTAGCAAACCGGAATAGGGTAACCAAACGGCTTTAATGAGGTATTTTCAAATACAATACCCCATTTAAAGTCTATGATTGCCCCATTTAGGCAGCTTGAGCTTACATTTCCATGCATTCGCTTACTCCCGAGTACCTTGCCGCGCTTCGCTTCGATGGCACTCAGGCCGCCACACTGCGCGCATTGGGCGAACATCAGGGCAAGCAACAGCTCTACGCCGCTCAGTCTCCCGAAACCCTCAAGGGCCTGTGCCAGATCGCGGTAGTTGAATCCACCGAGTCATCCAACCGATTGGAAGGTGTAGTCGTCGCACCCTCCCGGCTGAAGTCTCTGGTCATCCGTAATGCAGCACCGAAGAGTCGCTCCGAACAGGAGATTGCAGGCTATCGCGATGCCCTGGCGCTGATCCATGAATCGGCTGCGCACATGAACTTCAACGATGGCGTGGTGCTGCAATTGCACACCATGCTGTATCGCTACATGCCGCAGACCGGCGGACGCTGGAAAGCCACCAACAATGACATCATCGAACGCCATCTGGACGGCACGTCACGGCTGCGCTTCCAACCGGTCGCCGCTCATTTGACGCCAATGGCGATGGCCGATATGACCCGCTACTACGCCACCGCATTGGACCAACACTTGGCCGACCCACTGGTGCTGGTGCCGCTGGCGATGCTCGACTTCCTATGTATTCACCCCTTCCCGGACGGCAACGGCCGCATGTCTCGCTTGCTGACCCTATTGCTGCTCTACCACTTCGACTACGCCGTGGGCCGCTACATCAGCCTGGAGCGCATCTTCGAGGAAACCAAGGAAGGCTATTACGAGACGCTGGAAGCCAGCTCACAGGGCTGGCATCAAGGGCAACACAACGTCAAACCCTGGCTCGACTACTTCTGGGGAGCTCTGCTGCGGGCCTACCGCGAGTTCGAGGAACGTGTCGGCACCATTGAGCGCGGTCGAGGTAGCAAAGGCGACCGGGTGCGCGCGGAAGCCCTGGGGCGAACCCTGCCGTTTTCGATTTCGGAGATCGAGGAGGCCTGCCCAGGCGTGAGCCGGGACATGGTGCGGCTGGTACTGCGGGCAATGAAATCAGAGGGGTTGATCGAATCGACCGGTAAAGGCCGTAGCGCGAAGTGGCGTCGCACGGCGTAAAAACAAGGGGCTTAGCATGAAGTTTAATGAAGACACCCGAGTCAAAATCCCGGTCATCCTCCATCTGATGCGGCTGGGCTATCAGTACCTGTCGCTCAAGGATCAAACCTGGGATCAGTGACCATCATCGACGTGCCGCTCCTGGATGTAGCTTTTGTGTGCCGGGATCAATAATCCCGACTCCCATCAGCTAGCACACCTAGGCCAATTGCTGCTCAAACACCTGTAGCACGGCTTCCGGCAACTGCTTGCGCAAGCCATCACCGCTGATCAGCAATAGCAGCGGCAACAGTTTGCGCAGGGTTACAGGTTGCAGTCCGGCGCAGACATCCGCCTGCCGCGCCAGTGACAAGCCACCCAGCACTTGAGCGGCCACCGGCAGATTGCGATCCAGCACCGCAGCTTCGGTGAGTTTGCACAGGTAGCCGGTGGAGAAACTGCGCAAACTCTCGCTGATCAGCGGCATATCGACGATATGCCGGGCAATCTGCAGCACATTGTCGACATCGTTGATGCCGTAAATCAGCACCTTGATCTGCTTGGCCGACAGGCACTCGGCATACAGCGCCGCCGTGGCAAAGGCGCCATCGGCGCAGAGCTGGCGCGCCACCTCTAGGTGCAGGCTGTCCGGCAGGCTCAGGTAAGTATCGAGGATCAAGCGCGGGTCGAGGTGGGTGGTTACCGCCGCGGCAAACTCGATGGGCATGACCATGATCAGCTCACGCAACTGCCCCGGCGGCATATGCGGCGCCAACAGCGCGGCCTTCTCGGCTCCCAGTTGCTGCACCAGCCCCAGCTTGACGCTTAATGGGGCCATGGCCTGGGACGCCAACAGCAGGCGCAGGCCGACACTCAGGCTCGCGGGTTTGCGCATACACACCTCGATTCAATCCGGACAGGCCCGCAGGATTGCTCGCGCGCAGCACAAAGGCAGCCATCTTTGATCCGGTTACGCGGCTACCGGGCAACTAGCGCCCGGCGCAGGTGGGAATAGAGGAAACACCTAATGAAAAGCAGGCGACTTATGCCGCGCTGGCCGCCGGCCGTGCGCTACGCCAGAAGTACAGCAGCACGATGGGCAGCGCCAGCAGCCCCAATACACCGGCGCTGATAAACAGATTGGCAAAGCCCAGCTGCTCGGCCAACCAGCCGCTGGTGGCGCCCACCAGCCCGGCCAACAGCAGTTGCACGCTGGCCTGCAGGGTAAAGTCCGCGCCCTCATGCTCGGGCCGGCACTGGCGCATCATCACCGCGAACAGCGCCACGGTGGACATGCCATCGGCGGTCTGCTCGAACAACGCCACCAGATAGACCAGGCCGATGCTGCCGCCGGCATTTACCAGTACTGCCATGGCAGCGATGCCGCAAGCCTGCAACAGACCGAACAGCAGCAGCGCGCGCAAAGCGCCAATGCGCGCATACAGCAGGCCGCCAAGCAACGCCCCGGCAATACCGGCCAGGCTGCTGATCAGGGTCAGCTGGCCCAGTTCGGCATTGCTCCAGCCCTGATCCACCAGCATCGGTTTGATCATCGGCGAACCCAGCGCATCGCCCAGCTTGAAGCTCAGCAGCACCGCCAGCCAGAACAGCATGCCGGGCTGCAGCAACAGGCCACGGTAATGCCGCAGCAATAGTCCCGGCCCGGCCGGTTCCGCCTGCGCCGGCTGAAACGGCAACTCGCGCCGCTCGTTAAAGCGCCAGATCGGCACAGTCATCAGCACCAGCAGCACCGCCACCAGCGCCACACTCAGGTTCCAGCCCAGCGCATCCATCGCCAGCAGCAGACCACTGCCGCTGACCAGCATGCCGACCTTGTAACCGCCCACCTGCAGGCTATTGCCCAGCCCGCGCCAGCGCTCTGGCAGCAGGCGTACGGCCAGACCATCGGTGGCAATGTCCTGAGTCGAGGCAGCCAGGTTGACCAGCAGCAACAGGCCGATCAGCAAGATGAAGTGGCTGTCGAACAGCCGCGCGGGATTCATCAGCGCCAGGGTCGCAATCACCGCAATAACGCCGAGCTGCAACGGCAGAATCCAGCCACGATGATGGCCCAGCCGCGGCGAAGCCAACCGATCCACCCACGGTGCCCAGAGCACCTTGAGCAGCCAGGGCAAGGCCAACAATTTGAGCAGGCCGATCAGCGCCAGATCGACGCCGTGCTGACGCAATAACACCGGCAACGAATGCGCCAGCAGCCCCGAGGGCAAGCCCTGGGCGCAATACAGCGAGGCCAGCAGGATCAGGGCGGCATTAGCTGGGCGAGCAGCGGCGGCGGAAGAAGTGGGCTGCATGGAGCATCCTGCTAATCAGCGAAAGCGCGACAGTAGCGGCCAGGCCGGCGGCAGACAAGCCGCCGGCCTGGCAATCAGAACTTGCCGACCTGCTCGCGCAGCAGCTGGGCAAACTGCTCGGCCGGCACTGGTTTGCTAATCAGGTAGCCCTGGATCTCGTCGCAGCGCTGGCTCTTGAGAAAATCCATCTGCGCCTGGGTTTCCACGCCTTCGGCGACCACCTTGAGTTCCAGGCTGTGGGCCATGGCGATGATCGCGCGGGTGATGGCGGCGTCTTCGCCGCCTGGGGTGAGGTCACGGATAAAGGTCTGATCGATCTTCACGTAATCCACCGGGAAGCGCTTGAGGTAGCTGAGCGAGGAGTAACCGGTGCCGAAGTCGTCGATCGCCAGCTTGATACCCAGCTCGCGCAGTTGCTGGAAGGTGCTAATCACGCTTTCGACGTTATCCAGCAGCTGACTTTCGGTCAGCTCCAACTCCAGCAGCTGCGGCGCCAGACCGGTTTCATCGAGCACCTGACGCACCAGGCTGAGCAGGTTGCCCTGGCGCAACTGGTGCACCGAGAGATTGACCGACACGCGAATCTGCGCGAGCCCTTGCAGCTGCCAGGCGCGGGCCTGCAAGCAGGCCTGACGCAGGACGAACTCGCCGATGGCACCGATCAACCCGGTTTCTTCGGCCAGGCCGATAAAGTCGCTCGGTGGCACCAGGCCCAGTTCCGGATGCCGCCAGCGCACCAGCGCCTCGGCGGCATTCAGGCTGTCGCTGGCCAGGCACAGCTTGGGTTGGTAGAACACTTCCAGCTGGCCTTCGTTGATGCCCTTGCGCAGCTGGTTCTCCAGTTGCAGACGCTCCAGGGTGCAGGCCTGCAGGTTGTCGGTAAAGAACTGGAAGGTGTTGCCGCCCAGATGCTTGGCATGTTGCATGGCCATATTGGCCTGGCTGACCAGCGCGGAAATCTCCCGCGCGTTGTCCGGCAGCAGGCTGATGCCCAGGGAGGCGCTGACCACCAGCTCATGCCCGCCCACGGTCATTGGCACGCGCAGTTTGCACAGTAGACGACTGGCTAGGCGCGCCAGGCTGGAGAGGCTGCCGTAGGAGTCGAGCAGGATGGCGAACTCGTCACCGGACAAACGCGCCAGGGTGTCGGCCTCAGGCACCGCTTGAGTCAGACGGCGGCTGACCTGCCGCAGCAGCTGGTCGGCAACTTCATGACCGAGGCTGTCGTTGAGCAGCTTGAAACGGTCCAGGTCGACGTGCAGCAAAGCGATACTGCGGTTGCTCTGCCGGGCGCGCTGGCTGGCTTCATGCAGGCGCTCCTTGAACAAGCTGCGGTTGGCCAGGCCGGTCAACTCGTCATAGTGCGAGAGGTAGCGCAGGCGTTCTTCGGCTTCGCGGCGCGACGACAGATCAGCGAAGAAGCCCACGATATGACTGACGTTGCCTGCAGAGTCGCGCACCACATTTAGCTGCAGCCACTGCGGATACAGCTCGCCATTCTTGCGCGTCTCGATCAGCTCACCACGCCAGGAGCCGGTCTTTTCCAGCTCCAGGCGAATCAGCTGGTACTGCCGCCGGCTGTCACCGCTGCTGATCAGGCTGATCACGCTCTTGCCGACCACTTCGTCCTGGCGATAGCCAGTGACATCGCTGAAAGCCTGGTTGACCGAGAGCAGGCGGTAATCCGGATCGAGAATCACGATGCCTTCGCTGGCCGCCTCAAACACCGTGGCGGCCAGTTGCTGCTGCTGTTCCTGCACTTTGCGCGCACTGACGTCGCGGCGCGTGCCGAGCATGCGCAAGACGCGGCCATCGGCGGCGCGCTCCACCGCGCGGCCACGGTCCTCGATCCACACCCAATGGCCCTGGGCGTGCTTGATGCGGTATTCGACCTGGTAGTCGTCGCTGCGCCCTTTCATATGTTCGACCAGCGCGCGCCGCAACGCGGGCAGATCATCCGGGTGCAGGCGCGGTTTGAGGTCGCGCAGCATGACCTGTACTTCGTGCGGCTCCAGGCCGAAGATTTCCTTGAGCCGCGAGTGATGCACCTCGTCGCTCTGCAGATCCCAGTCCCACAGGCCCAGCTCGCTGGCATCGATGGCCAGGGTCAGGCGCGCGCGGCTCTTGCTCAGGGCGTAGGTGGTTTCGTCCAGCTCCAGGGTGCGCTCGGCCACGCGCATTTCCAGCTCGCCATGGGCCTGGCGCAATTCGCGCTCGGCGCGGCGGCGCTGCTCCACTTCGTGGGCCAGCTCGCTGTTCAAACCCTCGGCCTGCTGCTTGGCGTACTCCAGATTGCTGATCAGCGCCTGGTTCTGAAAGCGCTGCAGCAAGCTGCGCTGCACCAGGCGATTGACCTGCCAGGCCACCACCAGCAGAGCCAGCAGCAAAATACTGCCGAGCAGGCCCCAGCCTTGTTGCAGCGGGTTATCGCTGAGCAGCAGGTAGCCCACCGAGGGCAGCAGGCAGGGCAAGGCGAAGGTCAGGAACGCAGTAAAGCTGATGGCGTAAGCCACGCTGGCCGAGAGGATCGCCGCAGCGATCAGGCCATACACCACGGCCTGCAGGTAGAAGACTTGGGCCGGCACCAGGGCGATGGCGGCAAACGCCAGGGTCAATCCGGACGCTCCGGCACCGAGCAGGAACAGGTGCTGCCAATGCGCTTCGGCCTGGCGACTGGGCAAGGCTTTATTGAAGGCGCGCACCTGTACCAGGCGCAGCACGGCGAGGATTACCAGCCAGATCGACCAGCTGACCAACAGCTCCGATGGCAGTGCCCCCCATAGCAGGAAGGCGCAGACCACACCGCTGAGGAGCATAAACAGGGTCGGCACCTGCGAACCCTGATAGAGCATGCGGGTGCGCTCGGCGGCGATATCGGTAGCAAACAGCTGAGCCACTTTCCGCCCGGAAGTCGGCTTGAGGCCATTTGCCTGGGCAAATGCAGTCGAAGTCATAGGCGATTTTCTTATAGTGGTTGCCTAAACGTCGGCGCAGCATACGCGAGCTAGACGCATCGCCCAAGCCAGATGTGCACTAATTCTCACTTACGCGGCCCAACTTTCGATCAGCACAGCCAGCGCTGACCGGGGCTGCTCGCGTGACTGGCCAGTCGTCCAGTAAAAGCCGGTACCGAGCCGGTTTGCCCTGCCTGGCGCAGCCCCCTAGAATGCCGCGATGCAAAATGACCCCGAACTCCTGATTGCCTCTCTTAACGATGCCCAGCGCCAGGCCGTCGCCGCGCGCGTGGGCCGCCAACTGGTGCTGGCTGGTGCTGGCTCCGGAAAAACCCGCGTGCTGGTGCACCGCATCGCCTGGTTGATCCAGATCGAGAATGCCTCGCCGCACAGCATTCTGTCGGTGACCTTCACCAACAAGGCTGCTGCCGAAATGCGCCACCGCATCGAGCAGATGCTCGGGCAGAGCCCGGCCGGCATGTGGGTAGGCACCTTCCACGGCCTGGCCCACCGCCTGTTGCGCGCGCACTGGCAGGAAGCCGGCCTGGCCGAGAACTTCCAGATTCTCGACTCCGACGACCAGCAGCGCATCGTCAAACGGGTGATCCGCGACCTCGGCCTGGATGAACAGCGCTGGCCGCCGAAACAGGCGCAGTGGTTTATCAACGGGCAGAAGGATGAAGGCCTGCGGCCGAAGAATATCCAGCCCGGCGGCGACCTGTTCCTCGCCACCATGTTGAAGATCTATGAAGCCTACGAAGCCGCCTGCGCCCGCGCCGGAGTCATCGACTTCTCCGAGCTGCTGCTGCGCGCCCTCGATTTGTGGCGGGACAAACCGGGCCTGCTGGAGCATTACCAGCGGCGCTTCCGGCATATTCTGGTCGACGAATTCCAGGACACCAACGCCGTGCAGTACGCCTGGCTACGCCTGCTGGCCAAGGGCGGCGACAGCCTGATGGTAGTCGGCGATGACGACCAGTCGATCTACGGCTGGCGCGGTGCGAAGATCGAGAACATCCAGCAGTTCTCCGACGACTTTAGCGATGCCGAAGTGATCCGCCTGGAGCAGAACTACCGCTCCACCGCCGGCATCCTCAAGGCCGCCAACGCGCTGATCGCCAACAACCAGGGACGCCTGGGCAAGGAACTGTGGACCGAAGACGGTGACGGCGAGCCGATCAACCTGTATTCGGCGTTCAACGAGCACGACGAAGCGCGCTATGTGGTCGAGTCGATCGAGGACGCCCTGCGCAAGGACGGCCTCAAACGCAGTGAAATCGCAATTCTCTACCGTTCCAACGCCCAGTCGCGGGTGCTCGAAGAAGCCCTGCTACGCGAGAAAATTCCTTACCGCATCTACGGCGGTCAGCGCTTCTTTGAACGCGCCGAGATCAAGAACGCCATGGCCTACCTGCGCCTGCTCGACGGCCGGGGCAACGACGCCGCACTGGAGCGCATCATCAACGTGCCGGCGCGCGGCATCGGCGAGAAGAGCGTCGAAACCATCCGCGAGTATGCCCGCGCCCACGATGTGTCGATGTGGGAAGCCATTCGCCTGATGGTCGCCGCCAAGGCCCTGCCGGGGCGGGCGTCGAGCGCCCTGGCCGGGTTTATCGAGCTGATCGAAAACCTCGCGGCCAAAGTGCTGAGCATGCCGCTGCACCTGATGACCCAGACCGTCATCGAACAGAGCGGCCTGATTGCCTATCACCAGGCCGAGAAAGGCGAAAAAGCCCAGGCACGTATCGAGAACTTGGAAGAACTGGTCAGCGCCGCACGCACCTTCGACAACAACGAAGACGACGAGCTGACCCCGCTGCAGGCCTTCCTCACACACGCCTCGCTGGAAGCCGGCGATACCCAGGCGGCGGAAAACGAGGACAGCGTGCAGCTGATGACCCTGCACAGCGCCAAAGGCCTGGAGTTCCCGCAGGTGTTTCTGGTGGGCATGGAAGAAGGCCTGTTCCCGCACAAGATGAGCCTGGAAGAGCCCGGCCGCCTGGAAGAGGAACGCCGCCTGGCCTACGTCGGCATCACCCGCGCCATGAGCAAACTGGTGATCACCTACGCCGAAACCCGTCGTTTGTATGGCAACGAGACCTACAACAAGGTGTCGCGCTTTGTCCGCGAGATTCCGCCGCAGCTGATTCAGGAAGTGCGCCTGTCCAATAGCGTCAGCCGGCCGTTCGGCGCGGTCAGCCGCAATATGGGCGGCAATAGCATGAGCGGCGACAGCCTGTTCGCCGGCAGCGCCGTACCGGATACCGGCTTCAGCCTCGGCCAGCGCGTACAGCATTCGCTGTTCGGTGAAGGCACCATCCTCAACTTCGAAGGCTCCGGCGCCCAGGCGCGGGTGCAGGTGAATTTCGAGAGCGAAGGCAGCAAGTGGCTGATGCTCAGCTACGCCAAGCTGCAAGCGCTTTAGCAGCAAACCGTAGCCCGGATAAGCGCAGCGCAATCCGGGGCAGGCTCAAGGATTGTCCCGGGTTGCATCCGGGCTACGGGATCAACCTTCAGACCACAAGGAAGCCACGATGAACCGCCGTCACCTCTTCACCGCTGCTGCACTGCTCGCCGCTCTCGGCCTGGCCGGTTGCAAGGAAGAACCTGCATCGCCGCAAGCCACCGCTGAGCCGGAGCAGACGTTCCAGTGGAAGATGGTCACCGCCTGGCCGAAAAACTACCCCGGCCTGGGCACTGCCGCTGAGCGCCTGGCTGAGCGGGTCAAGGTCATGAGCAACGGCCGCCTGACCATCAAGGTGTATGCCGGTGGCGAACTGGTGCCGCCGCTGGAGGTGTTCGACGCCGTGTCGCGTGGCACCGCCGAACTGGGCCACGGCGCGGCCTATTACTGGAAGGGCAAGGTGCCGGCGGCGCAGTTCTTCACCGCCGTGCCGTTCGGCCTGTCCACCAGCGAAATGAATGCCTGGCTGAGCAAGGGCGGCGGGCAGGCGCTGTGGGACGAAGCCTATGCCCCCTATGGGGTAAAACCCATGGTGGTGGGCAACACCGGCATGCAGATGGGCGGCTGGTACAACAAGGAAATCAACTCACTGGATGACCTCAAGGGCCTGAAGATCCGCATGCCGGGCCTGGGTGGCGAAGTGCTGAGCAAACTCGGCGCGACCACCGTCAACCTGCCCGGCGGCGAAGTGTTCACCTCGCTGCAGAGCAACGCCATCGACGCCACCGACTGGGTCAGCCCTTACAACGACCTGGCTTTCGGTCTGCACAAGGCGGCCAAGTTCTACTACTACCCCGGCTGGCAGGAGCCCCAGGCGGTGCTGGAGCTGCTGATCAACCAGAAGGCCCTCGACAGCCTGCCGGCCGACTTGCAGGCAATCCTCACGGAAGCCGCCCGCGCTGCCAGCCAGGACATGCTCGACGACTACGTCTACCACAACGCCATGGCGCTGGATGAGCTGAAGCAGCAAGGCACCCTGCTCAAGCGCTTCCCCGACGACGTGCTCGCCGCCATGCAGCGCGAGTCCGCCGTGGTGCTCGGCGAACTGGCCGCGCAAAGCGAGCTGAACGGCCGTATCTGGGCTTCGATGCAGGCCTTCCAGGCCCAGGTCAGCCAGATGCACCAGCTGTCGGAGAAAGAGTTGTACAACTGGCGCTGAGCCACAGCCGTAGGATGGGTTGAGCGCAGCGATACCCATCAGATCGCATTGATGGGTTACGCCGCTGCGCGGCTAACCCATCCTACGGGTTCCGTTTGTCGTTTCAGGCCGGCCCTGCCGCGCTCGCCGCCCATACTGCTTGGCGAGGTGAGCCGATGAAACGCGCAACTGTCTCCGCGTCACAGATACTCGATAGCGCCCTGCAACTGGCCAATGTCTGCGGCTGGGAGCGCCTGCATCTGTTCGATGTAGCCGCCGACCTGGGCGTGGGCCTGGATGCTATCGCCGCGCATTACCGCGAGAAGGATCAACTGGTCGAAGCCTGGTTCGACCGCGCCGACCAAGCGCTGCTGGCCCGCGGCACTGCCGCCGACCTGTTGACGCTGGAGCCGGCCAAACGCCTGGAGGAGCTGCTGATCGCCTGGCTCGACAGCCTGGCCGCGCACCGCGCAGTCAGCGAGCAGATGCTGCTGTACAAACTCGAACCGGGGCATATCCATCTGCAGATTGGCGGCCTGCTGCGCATCAGCCGCACCGTGCAGTGGTGGCGTGAAGCGGCGCAGCGGGAAACCCTGCACCTGTGCCGTATCGCCGAGGAAAGCCTGCTGACCGGTGTGTACCTGCGCTGCTTTATCCACTGGCTGCGCCACCCCGAGGAAGACCCCGCCGACTTCCGCGCCCTGCTACGCAGACAGTTACGCTGCGGGCCACTGCTGGTGCTACTGCGTCGCTAACCCATCAGCGATGTCCGGCCTGACTTCACTGGTAAGCCTGTTATCGCCCCGTTGGGCTTCGTCGCTGCGCGCCTCAACCCAACCTACGGCAGCCATGCGCATAACGCACGGGCAAAAGCCGGAAACATTCTAGGCCTAGCCAGCGGCGATCATGGCGGGCAAGATGCCGCGCGTAGATCCAATCACCAAGAGACAGCTAACCATGCAGCGTTTCCTTAGCATCGCCCTGGCCATGTTCCTCAGCCTGGGACTGACCACCATGAGTTTCGACGCCGAAGCCAAACGTCTGGGCGGCGGCAAATCCTTCGGTTCCGCGCCAAGCCACCAGGCCCGCCAGGCACCGGCCCAGCAATCCGCCGCACCGGCTGCCGCTGGTCGTCAACCCGCTGCAGCCAGCGGCGCCTCGCGCTGGTTGGGCCCATTGGCCGGTCTGGCTGCAGGTGGTCTGCTGGCCTCGATGTTTATGGGTGACGGCTTCGAAGGCCTGCAGATCATGGACATGCTGATCTTCGGCCTGATCGCCTTCCTGCTGTTCCGCTTCCTCGCCGCCCGTCGTCAGCAAGCCAGCCCGGCGACTGCCAATGGCGCGCCGATGCAGCGTGAAATGCCAGCGGCTCCAGCCTCGATCTTCGGTGGCAGCAGCGCTGCAGCCGCGATCAAGCCGGTGATCAACGCCCCAGCCTGGTTCAACGAGCAGAGCTTTATCAACGCCGGTCGCGAGCACTTCCTCAGCCTGCAGCAGCACTGGGATGCCAACGAGATGGACAAGATCGGCGAGTTCGTCACCCCGCAGCTGCTGGAATTCCTCAGCCGCGAGCGTGCCGATCTGGGTGATGGCTTCCAGTCCACCTACGTCGACAACCTCGATGTGCAGCTCGATGGCGTCGATGACCTCAGCGACAAGACTGTCGCTACCCTGACCTTTACCGGCGTGGCCAAGACTTCGCGCTTCGACCAAGGCGAAGTGTTCAGCGAAAGCTGGCGCCTGGAGCGTGCCGTCGGTGACAACCAGCCGTGGCTGGTGGCCGGTATCCGCCAGAACGGTTAATACCTGCGGCAATAAAGCAAACCCGGGCAAGCCCCGGGTTTTCTTTGTCCATCATTCAGCAAACGCATGGGCTGGCGCGCGGTCCACTCAAGGTGCAATCTGCACCCTGGCGCACCCACCACGAGGACTGAGCAATGATCGGATACACCACGGTTGGCACCACTGATATGGAAAAGGCCAAGGCGTTCTACACCCCATTGCTGGCTGAAATGGGTGCAAGAGTGGTCATGGATTTAGGCCGCATCGCCTTCTACGGCATCGCCAAAGGTCAGCCGATGTTTGCCGTCTGCCTGCCCTATGACAAGCAAGCGCCTACCCCAGGCAACGGCCAGATGATCGCCCTGCCCGGCGGCTCACGCGAAGGTGTGGACAAGCTCTACGCCAAGGCCATCGAACTGGGGGCAAGCTGTGAAGGCGCACCCGGCGAGCGCATACCGGGCTTCTACGGCGCCTATTTCCGCGATCTGGATGGCAATAAGCTGGCCTTCTACCAAATGGGTTAAGAACTAGCCCGGATCGACGCTGGTACCCGGCGGCTTGGCCGCCGGGGCAGGCTGCTGGGCCTTGTCGCTCCAGGCCTGAATATCTTCGCTGCGTTTGCGGCTGTTGAGCTGAGCGCGATCAATCGCCTCCTCGTAATGCGCCAGCCAGCTGCGCGAGCCCGGCAGCATATTGGCCAGGTCACGCATACCGGCCTTCAGGCCCTGCATCACCTGCTGATAATCGCGCTCCTGGGCCTGCAACACCTTGCTCACTTCAGCGATGCTGTCCGGGTTCTCCACGCGCTCGAACATTCCCGTCAGCTGCGATGCCTGCTGACTGGCCAGCAGTTCTTCCTGGTTGCTCAGCGCGGTCTGCTGCACCGCCAGTTGCTGCTCAAGCCGCAGGATCTGCTGTTCCAGCGCCTGAATACGCGGCTCGTCGCCGGCACTGAACGCGCTGTGGATATTCAGCCCGACCGAAACCAGCATCAGGCTACCCAACACCCCGGCCAGCGCCAGGATAAACAGGCGGTTGCGCTTGCCAGCGGTGGTCAGCAGCTGTAACCGCTCTTCCTCGCTGAGTGCACCGTCTTCGGACTCTTGCGTTTGACTTTTCATGACCCGACCAATTTATGACGTTCAAAAATTGACGCACTGTTCATCTGCACAATAGCACTGTGCCAGCTTTTTGCTTAGACCCGTCTAGGGTATAAGACGCTCCCGTATACCCCGTAATAAATGAGGCAAACACCGTGGAAGAAGTCATCGAACAGTTGCGCGAACTCAACGAGCCGGTGCCCGTCCCGCTGGAATTGCCGGAAGAAGAAACCCTGGTGGAGATTCAGGAGCAGATCCTCATCCACCTGCCCTTCGCCCTGCGCGAGTACCTGCTGCAGGTCAGCGATGTGGTTTACGGCCGCCTGGAGCCGGTGACCGCCAGCGACCCGCAATCGCACACCTACCTGCCGGAAGTCGCCGCTACCGCTTGGTCCCTGGGCGTGCCGCGCGAATTCGTGCCGCTGTGCGAAGACCACGGCAACTACTACGTGGTGGAAGAAGACGGCACCGTGCTGCTCTGGGAAGCGGAAACCGGCGAAATCAACGAAGACGAAACCTGGGAGTCGGTCTGGCATTGGGTGCGTGACGTCTGGCTGGAAAGCTAAGCGTTTTTTACGGCCGTACGTGCGGCCCTGCGGCGTTATGCACACCGCAGGGCCGCAGTCGCTTCAGGGCAGATAAATCCGAAACACCCCGCCACCCAGCGGCGCGCCGTTGGCCAGTTCGATATGGCCGCGCACGCCATTGCGTTCGTGCAGTTCGGCGATGCGCCCAGCGAAGTACAGGCCCAGGCCGGTGCTGCCGGTGCTGTGCTTGAGGCCAAGCACGTAGTTGGATTGCTGGCTGAGCATCTCCTGCGGGTAGCCCTGGCCGTCGTCGCAGATCGCCAGCACCAGTTTGCCGCCTTCCTCCCAAGCCCGAATCAGCAGAGCGCTGTGGGCGTAGCGGATGGAGTTGGTGACGATATTGGCGACCACCGAGCCAAGCAGTTCTTCATCGAAGAAGCCCATCAGATCGAAGCTTTCCACCTCACATCGCGCGCTGATCTGTCGGCTTTGCAGCACTTCAAAATGCCGCGCCAGCTGCGCCTGAAGAAAATCCTCGACCTCGTGATAGCCGGGGCGCATGGGCAGCTGGTTGACGCCGAGCTTATACAGGCCGAGCAGCTGCACCAGCATGCCGTTGAGGCGGGCGAACTCGTACTCGATCACGCCCTGCTCGCTGGCCTGTTGCTGCTCCGGCGGCAGCTGCGCCTGCCACTGCGCATGGGCGCGGGTAAGCATAGCCAGGGAGTTTTTCATGTCGTGCACGGTGGAGGCGATCACCGTGGAAAAATCCAGCCCGCCGGGGGAATCACTCATTGGCCGGATGCCCGCCGCTGCAGCTGCAGGTAGCGCGCATGCCGGGCATCGGTCTCGGGCATCTGGCTGACCACCTCCAGACAGCGCTGGCATTCTTCCAGTAGAGCCGGCGACATTTCGCCACCCGCCGATTGCAGCAGCGATTGCGCGGTATTAAGGGCGATGCTGATGTTCTTCGGCTGCAAAGCAAAGGCCTGACGGAATAGCCGGAGCGCCTCGTCGTACTGCTTTTGCTGGTAGCAGCGTACGCCCTGGCGGTTGAGTTCCACGGCCTCTTTGCCGCCGGAGAGAATCTCGGCGTTGTCGGTCTGCCGAGCGACGCCCTGCATCACCTGCGGATCGTCGCCGTAGACCTCGACACAGCTTTTCAGCAGCGCATCACTGGCTGCCGTCTGGCCTAGCGCGCGCAGCTGACTAGCGACGCTGAGGGCGGTATCGGCGGCAAACAGCTGCGGCAGTTTTTCCATCGCCGCAGCGGCTTCAGCGGCCAGTTGTGCGGCGCGCTTGGGTTCGCCGGATTTATTCAGGCTACTGGCCAGGGCCAGGCGTGAACGCACCTGCACGTTGGGGTCATTGGCGTAGGTCTTGTCCAGCTCACCGAGAGCCTGGCTGACTTCGATCTGCAGGCGCTTGTCGAGCGTGCCGTCGCCGGCCTGGGCGGTGATCGCCTGGGCCAGTCCGAGGTAGTTCTCCGGGCTTTTGAACTTGGAGGTACGGCCCTGCTCCATGGCCTGCCGATAAGCCTTGCCGGCGCTGTCAAAGTCCTGGTTATCCAGCGCCAGCTTGCCCAGCTGCATCTGCCGGCGAATCGCCAGCGGGGCCAATTTGACAGCATCTTCCAGGGCCTGCTGAGCGCGTTGGCTCTCGCCCTGAGCCAGCAGCACGGCGGCCAGGCCGTCGTACAGCGCCGGCATCATCGGGAACAGCTGCAAACCCTGCTCGTACAGGCTTTGCGCGCGGCTCAACTCGCCGCGTTTGTGCATCAAGCCGGCCAGGGCCACCTGCGCCCAGGGCAACGGCCGCTCGGCCAGCACACCATTGAGCAGCTGCTCCAGCTCATCCAGGCGGCCCAACTCGCGCAGCGCCGTGGCCTGGTAGCGCTGGCACAGCGGCAGATAGCGTTTGTCCTGCTGGCTGAGGGTTTTGCAGGCATCCAGCACGGCGGCCGGGTCCTGTTTGTCGAGGCCCTGGAGAATGCCCTTGAGCGCGCTCTTACGCTCCACCAGCTTGTCCAGGCGCTGATCGAGGCTGGCGCGGTTAAAGGGTTTGGTCAGGTAGGCATCCGGCTCGTGTTCGAGGGCGCTGAGCACCATGGCCTGGCTGCTTTCGGCGGTGACCATAACGAAGATGCACTGGTGGCTGATCAGCTTGCCGGCGATCAGCTCTTCCAGCACCTGCTGACCATTCTTGCCGCCGCCCAGGTTGTAGTCATGCAGGATGATGTCGTAGCGCTTGTTGCGGCACATGCTCAGGGCTTCTTCGCCGCGGTCGGCGGTGTCCACATCGCGCGCGCCCATATCGCGCAGCATGGCTTTCAGCGAGCTGCGAAAGTCGGTGAAGTCATCGACGATCAGAATGCGTTTACTGCCGTAATCCAGCATTGAAGAACCCTTGTACTGTCGTCTCAGAATCGCATCAGTGTAGTTGTCGGCTATCGCGCTGCCAGCCGCTCAGCGCTGAGCCGGTTCCAGGTCGAGCAGGTTGAGCAGGAAGCGCGCGAAGTAGGTCAGGTCCTGTTCCATGGCCTGGCGCGCAGCCTTGGCGTCACCGGCTTCGATGGCGGCAAAGGCTTCCTCGTGGAAGTCATTGAGGCGCAGTGACAGATCGGCGCCGGTGAACAATCGGTTGAAAAACGGCCCAACCTGCAACCACAGCGATTCGATTGAGCGCAGCAACACCGGATTACCGCAGGCGCTGTAGAGGTGCAGGTGGAACTGGCTGTTGGCGTCCAGATAGGCCTGGATCTGCCGCTGCTCGATGGCCTGATCCATCCGCACCACGCAATCGCGCAACTCAGCCAGATCGGCCGGGGTCAGGCGCGGGGTGGCCAGCTCTACGGCGAGGCCTTCGAGGCCCAAGCGCACCTGAAAGATATTCTGGTAACGCTCACGGGTCATCGGCGGTACGCGCACCGAGCGCTGCGGCTCGCCTTCCAGCGCGCCCTCGGCCACCAGGCGCTGCAGGGCGGCGCGTACCGGCATCGGACTGGTGCCCCACTCGGCGGCCAGGTCACGAATTTTCAAGCGCTCACCGGGCTGGAAACGCCCAGCCAGCAGGCCTTCACGAATACGTTGGTAGAGTTGATCTTGCAGGTTATCGGCCATGGTTCAGCAGCATCCTTGTGCCGGCGGTGCAGGGAGTTGGGCAAGTGTCAGCGAGCAGTTACGCATGGGTATTCCTTCTAACGAAGAGCGCAGCAATTGAGCGGCGGCAAGAATTCTACTGGTTCACGGCGCCTTGTTCTCGACCAGGCAGTTACCGCCATCCACCACCAGCACTTCACCGGTGATGTAGCTGGCCTCCGGCGAGGCAAGGAAGGCTACCGCCGCTGCCACTTCGTCAGGCCGACCGGCGCGACCCAGCGGGGTGTACTCGGCGGCATGGCGTTCTTCGTCGGTGCTGGAGCCGGTGGCAATCCAACCCGGCGCCACGCTGTTAACCGTAATGCCCTGCTTGGCCACTTCCAGCGCCAACCCCATGGACAGGCCGAGCATGCCAGCCTTGGCCGCGCTGTAGGCCGCCTCACCAGGGTTGCTGCCACGGGTGCCGGTGGTCGAGCTGATATTGACGATGCGCCCGTAGCCGCGCGCACGCATGCCCGGCAGCACCGCACGGGTGAGCAGAAAAGCAGTGCCTAGGTTGCGCGCGATGGACAGGTTCCAGGTCGCCAGGTCTATGTCCGCCAACTCGGCAAACGGTTCGGGGCTGCCTTGCATGGCCATGCCGGCGTTGTTCACCAGAATATCGATCTGCCCCCACTGCGCCTGCGCCCAGTCGAGCAATTCAGCGACCTGCTGCTCATCGGTCAGGTCAGCGGCGCGGCCACGTGCTTGAATACCTTCAGCGCACAACTCGGCGACACGTTGCTCGACCCGCGCACTGCTGGCAGTCAGCAGCACCCGCGCCCCGGCACGACCCAGACGGCGGGCGATGGCCAGGCCGATACCCGATTCACTGCCCGCGCCGCTGATCAATGCGACTTGCTGTTGAAAGACCATGCGCAACATCCTGTGATCACAAATATGGCCATAATCTAGCAATAAAGCCTGATCAAACCAATGCTTGAGTTTTCTGTGATCACAAAATAGCATGTGCAGATATTCGAACGAGGTGTTCAACATGACTGCCAGTGGTATCAGCCCATCCGCCGTAGCAACCTTCGCCAGCCGCGAGCGCGAACGCTTTATTGCGCGCAACCCGAAATCCGTGGCCCTGGCCGAGCGCGCGCGCAACTCACTGTACGGCGGCGTGCCGATGCACTGGATGGCCGACTGGTCGACCCCGGTGCCGCTGTTCGTCGAACGCGCCAAGGGCGCACGCTTCTATGACGTCGACGGCCACGAATATATCGACTTCTGCCTGGGCGACACCGGCACCATGTTCGGCCACTCGCCGGACCCGATCGCCAAGGCCATAGCCGAGCAAGGCAACAACGGCCTGACCACCATGCTGCCGGGCGAAGACGCGGTGATCTGCGGCGAGCTGCTGGCTGCGCGCTTCGGCCTGCCGTTCTGGCAGGTCACCGCCACCGCCACGGATTCGAACCGCTATGTGCTGCGCTGGGCCCGCGCGATTACCGAGCGCAAGACCCTGCTGGTGTTCGACGGCTGCTACCACGGCACCGTGGACGATGTGATGGTGCGCTGCATCGACGGCGAGACCGTGCCGCGCTCCGGCCTGGTCGGCCAGGCCTATGACCTGACCGAGTACAGCCGCTCGATCCCGTTTAACGACGTCGCCGCACTGGAAGCCGCGCTGGCTAAAGGCGACGTCTGCGCCCTGCTCTGCGAGCCGGCGATGACCAATATCGGCATGGTCCTGCCCGAACCGGGCTTTATGCAGCAATGCCGCGAGCTGACCCGCAAGTACGGCGCGCTGCTGATCATCGACGAGACCCACACCATCTCCACCGACATGGGTGGCTGCACTAAATTGTGGAACCTCGACCCGGACTTCTTCGTGGTCGGCAAGCCGATTGCCGGCGGCGTGCCGTGCGGCATCTTTGGTTGCAGCGCGGCAATGGCCGAGGCCATGACCGCCGCGCGCAAGCGTGCCAGTGAAGGCAGCCACGGCCATGGTCACAGCGGCATGGGCACCACCCTGTCAGCCAACGCCCTGGCCATGCACTGCATGCGCGCCAACCTGGAACAGGTGATGACCCCAGCCGCCTATGCGCATATGTTGCCGCTGGCCAAGCGCCTGGCCGATGGCTTCCGTTCGTTGATTGGCAAGCACGACCTTAAGTGGTCGGTGACCGAGCTGGGCGCGCGCAGCGAGTTCCAGTTCTGCCCGGTGTCGCCGAAGACCGGCGCGGAGGCCGAAGCGGCGTTCCACGACGAACTGCAGATGGCACTGCACCTGTACCTGATCAACCGCGGCATCCTGATCACCCCGTTCCACAACATGACCCTGTGCTGCCCCAGCACCACGGCGGACGATGTGGATAAGCTGATCAGCATGCTCGACCAGGCCCTCACTGAACTGCTGGCCATCCCCGGCGCCCGCGAATAAACGAGACGACATCATGCAATTCGCCAATCCCCAGGAAGCCCGTGACTTCCTCGCCGCCCACCCCGAAGTGCGCAGCATCGAGCTGATGCTGATCGACGCCAACGGCATCCCACGCGGCAAGCTGCTGCACCGCGACGAGCTGCTGGCCATTTACGAAAACGGCCGGCCGCTGCCTAGCTCGATCCTGGCGCTGACCATCCAGGGCGAGGACGTGGAAGAAAGCGGCCTGGTCTGGGAAGTCGCCGACGCCGACTGCTGGACCTACCCGCTGCCCGGCAGCCTGACCCTGCAACCCTGGCGCACCACGCCTACCGGCCAGCTGCAGGTGAGCATGCACCCGACCCAGGGCCTGCCAGCCGCGCCGGCCGATCCTCGGCATGTGCTGATTCGCGCCATTGACGCACTCAAGGCCGACGGCTACCACCCGGTAATGGCGGTGGAGCTGGAGTTCTACCTGCTGGACAAAACCCGCGACGCCAACGGTCGTCCGCAGCCGGCGCTGCAGATGAACGGCGTGCGCCCGCAGGCGCCGCAGGTGTACGGCGTGTACGAGTTGGAGCAGCTGCAGCCGTTCCTCGATGATCTGTATGCCGCCTGCGAAGTGCAGGGCCTGCCGGTGCGCACGGCGATTTCTGAATACGCGCCCGGCCAGGTCGAGCTGACCCTGGAGCACCGCTTCGACGCGCTGCAGGCCATCGACGAAGGCGTGCGCTACAAGCGCCTGGTCAAGGGCGTAGCGAACAAGCACGGGCTGCAGGCCTGTTTCATGGCCAAGCCGTTCGGCGACCTGGCCGGCAGCGGCCTGCACATGCACGTCAGCCTGGCCGACGCCGCAGGCAACAACCTGATGGCATCCGGAGACCCACACGGCACGCCGCTGCTCAAGCACGCCATCGGCGGCATGATGGCCACGCTCAACGACGCCCTGGCGATCTTCTGCCCCAACGCCAACTCGTTCCGCCGCTTCCAGGCCAACAGCTACGCGCCGCTGGCCAAGAGCTGGGGGGTGAACAACCGCACCGTGTCGTTCCGCGTGCCGGGCGGCCCGGCCAACAGCCGGCATGTCGAACACCGCATCTGCGGCGCCGACGCCAACCCCTATCTAGCAGCGGCGGCAATCCTCTCCGGCATCCATCACGGCATCCAGAACCAGATCGACCCGGGTGAGGAAATCATCGGCAACGGCTACGAACAGGCCCGCGAAACCCTGCCGACCGACTGGCTGACCGCCCTGCGCGCGCTGGAAAACTCGGTTTGGGCCAAGCAGGCCCTGGGCGAGGACTTCCTCAAGGTGTTCCTGGCGATCAAGTGGAATGAGTTCCGCCAGTTTATGGGCGAGGTCGGCGAGCAGGACTGGCGCTGGTACCTGACCCACGCCTGACGCCTGGGGCGCTACCAGCTACGCTGTACAGATTCTGAGCACCCTGGAGTGGCCCATGCGCCTCTGCATTATCCTGGCCTGCTGGCTGTACAGCGCATTTGCAACGGCCGAACCGTTGCGCGTGGGCCTGGAGAATCACGACTACTACCCCTATTACAGCGCCGTAGAGGGTCAGGGCTTCGATGGCTACTGCATCGCCCTGCTGCAAGCCTTTGCCAAGCGCGAAGGCCTGGAGCTGGAACTGCGCCCGCAACCGGTCAACCGCCTGTACCGCAATATGCTCAGCGGGCAAAACCTCGACCTGCTGTTCCCCGACAACCCGGCCTGGGCGCGCGAAGCCCGCGGTGGCCAGACGCTGTATTACAGCCAGCCGGTGGTGCAGGTTGTCGACGCCACATTGGTGCGCCCGGAGCGACTGGGCAAGGGCCTGACTGCAGTTAAACGCCTGGGCATCGTCCGTGGCTTTACTGCCGAAGCCTGGCAATCTGTGCTGGCCAAGGGCGGTGTTGAGCTGGTGGAAGTGCAGGATATTCACAGCCTGATCCGCATGCTCGAGCGCGGCCGCCTGGATGCCATCTACGCCAACCCGCAGGTGGTGCAGCACCAGCTGCGCCAACTGGGCCTCGAACCAGGCCACGTGCAGCCCGACCCGCAACTGCCGCAGGTCAACACCCACTTTCACCTGAGCAGCTACCAACACCCCGACCTGATCAAGCGCTTTGACCGTTTTCTGCTTGAGGACACCGCGCAGTTAAGCCAGCTGCGCCAGCAGTTCAACCTGCCTTAAACGCAGCCAACCGCCAGCGTCAGCTGCTATGGTTGGGCAAATCCCTGCACAGAGCCTGTTATGGAACCCGGAAACGCCCAGCTGACGATGACCGTACTGATGACCCCAGACATGGCCAACTTCTCCGGCAATGTGCACGGCGGCACCCTGCTCAAATACCTCGATGAAGTCGCCTACGCCTGCGCCAGCCGCTATGCCGGCTGCTACGTGGTGACCCTGTCGGTGGACCAGGTGATCTTCCGCGAGCCGATCCACGTCGGCGAACTGGTGACCTTCCTCGCCTCGGTCAATTACTCCGGACGCACCTCGATGGAAGTTGGCATCAAGGTGATCACAGAAAACATCCGCGAACGCTCGGTGCGCCACACCAACAGCTGCTTCTTCACCATGGTTGCGGTGGATGAACTGGGCAAACCCGCACCCATTCCCGCGCTGGAGCCGACCACCGCCGACGCCGAACGCCGCCAGCGCCAGGCCCTGCAGCGCCGGCAAATCCGCCACGAACTGCAGCAGCGCTACCAGGCGCTGAACGAAGAAAAAAGCTGAGCGAGCAGACAACCACACGCGTCCCCGGCACAATCGCGCCCTGCGCATAACACCGAGTAAGGCCATGGAAAGCCTGTATTTTTCCCCCATGCTGCTGGGCCTGAACCTGATGCTGGCGAGCGCCATTGCCTGCAGCGGGCTCTGGTATTTTTCCCGCCCCTACCGTGGCCCCGGCTTGTGGATGCTGGGCAGCTGGACCCTGGTCATCGGCATCCTGCTGTTTATGGGCTTTATGGGCAGTGGCAGCAAACTGCTGAATATTCTTGGCAATGCCCTGCAACTGGCAGGTGAAGCGATCATCCTGCTCGGCGTGTTCCGCTTTCTCGGCCTGCCGCTGCCCTGGTGGACGGTGCCCGCCAGCGCCGGGTTGATGAGCCTGGCCCTGAGCTGGCACTGGTGGCTAAGCCCCATCAACTCGGAATACCTCGTCGCGCTGTACGCCGCAATTGGCGGTCTACTGCCCCTGCAAGCCTGCTGGGCACTATGGCGTGCGCCCAGCGAGGTGGAACTGCGCGGCGTCTGCCAGTTTGTCGCCATCGCCTTGCTCGGTTATGCCCTGGTCACCCTGCTGCGCGGTGTGATCGGCATTCACGATGGCCTGCAAGGCATCGTCCACGATGACGTAACGCGCTCGGTGAGCTACCTGCTGCCCTACAACTTCGGCATTCCGCTGTGGCTTGTGGCCCTGGTCGGCCTGGTGCTACTGACCATGCGTCGCATCCTCGCCGACAGCCAGCGCAACGCCCAACAGGCGGCTGCCAACGCCGAGCGTTTCGAACGCCTGATGAGCGTGAGCAACGCCGGGGTGATGGTGCTCGACGGCGAACGCATCATCGACAGCAACCCCAAGCTGGAACAGCTGTTTGCGCAAACCCGCGAACAACTCCTCGGCCAACCGCTATCGCGGCTATTCGACAGCAGTAGCCAACAGCCACTGAGCGAACTGCTGCAACAGGCCGATGGCCGACCCCATGACCTGCTCGCCCAGCGCGCGGATGGCCAGCCGTTCGCCGCCGAGCTGAGCATCGCACGCCTGGCCGAAGCCCAGCAGCAGGTTGCCGAAATCCGCGATGTCAGCCAGCGCAAGGCCCTGGAAGAACAGCTGCGCCAACTCGCCACCACCGACCCGCTGACCAACGCGCTGAACCGCCGCGCCTTCCAGCAGCGTGCAGAGCATGAATTGGTGCGCAGCCAGCGCCAGGGCACGCCGCTGTGCCTGGCGATGCTCGACCTCGACCATTTCAAGCGGGTCAACGACCAGTACGGCCATGCCGTCGGCGATCAGGTGCTGGTGGCCTTCAGCGAACTGTGCCGGCAGCAGGCGCGTAGCACCGACCTGTTCGCCCGCTTCGGCGGTGAGGAATTCGTCATCCTCCTGCCCGACAGCGACCTCAACGCCGCGCAACAGCGCCTGGAACGCCTGCGCAGCGACCTGCACGTACAACCCATCGACACTGCTCAGGGCCCACTGCACGTCACCGTCAGCATCGGCCTGAGCTGCACCCAACCCGGCGACAGCCTGCAACAGCTGCTGCAGCGGGCGGACGCCCAGCTATACAACGCTAAAGCGCAGGGGCGTAACCGTATTGCTACAGGGGAATAGCGGTCACTCGTGACCGATATAGAACAGCAGCTCACGGCGCTGCGGATGATCCTTCAGCCAGCTACGAATATCGTCCGCGCGGGCAATGGCTTCGTCGCCGACCAGGCGGGTGAAACGTTGTCGCCGCGCCTCCTCTGAAGCTTGCTGGCGTACCTTGCGCTGCCAGGCTTCGGTGAAGATGCTCGGCATCTTGTGGCTGAGTTCCAGCGCCTTGAGCAGCTGCCACTCGCCGTTATCCAGCCAGGCTTCATCACAGCTGCCGCACAGATCCAGACGGTTACCGTGGGTGCCGCTGATCTGGAACTTGCTCATCAGCTTGGCGCATTTGGGGCAGCTCAGGGCCTGCTGGCTTTCGCTAGCGGCCTCAGCGGCAACCTGCGTCTGCGGCTCATCATTCTGCGGCTGGCGCTCAGCCCAGTCGCGGTAGTACAGCAGGGCAACCAGGGCACCGGAACACTGCGGGCAGCCGTGGGCCAGCAGGCCGTCATCCAGCTTAGTGGGTTGCAATCTGGTGGTACGGCAGGCAGGACAATGCATGGGAATTCCTTTTCGGGTTGGCGTGCGCGGACGCTAAAGCAACTGCTCAACGGCGACAAGCCCAGCGCCAAGAACTGTGCGGCAATCGGTTAAGCTCTGCACTCTGCCGCCGGAGCCGCCATGATCGACCTCTTCGATGTTTTTCTGCTGATGCTGTTCGCCACCGCCTGCGCCTGGCTATGGCATGCCCATGGCCTGCGTGAACACGCATTGGGGTTGGTGAAACAGCACTGCGCCAAATCCGACATTGAGTTGCTGGATGAAAATGTCGCCCTGCGTCGGCTCGCCCTGCTGCCCGATGCACGCGGGCGCAAGCGCCTGGCGCGGGTGTATGGCTTCGAGTTCACGGTCACCGGCGAGCAGCGACATATCGGCAGCATCACCCTGTTTGGCAAACAGCTGGGGCGGATCGAACTGGCGCCGCATCCCTTCCGTGAACCGCCGGCGCCCAGCGCTCAGGTGATTGAGATGCAGCAGTGGCGCAGTCAGCGCACTGATTCGGATAACAGCACGCAGCATTAAGGCGGGTTAGGCGACGTTCGAATCCGTCAGAAACGCCATAATCTGCTGCCACTCGGCGCGACAGCCATAGGTCATCGGGCCGCGCAGCAAACGGCATTTCAGCCGGTGCCAGCGCCCAGCCAACTGATTGCGGCGGCAACCGGCAAACAGCCATTGCGGCTCGAAACTGTCCCACACCCCGGCGGCCGTCCAGTGGTTAAGCCAGACCTGCGGCGCCACCTCATACGCGTAGATCTGCTGCAACTCATCCAGGCTCAGGCCACTGGCGCGCAGCCGCGCGGCGATATGCCGGAGCGCCGACTGATCCAGCTCAGTGTCCAGCCACAGCTCGGAGAGCGCCAGCCAGACATCCTCGCGGCAGCTCATCGGGATTAGTCGCGCTGCAACAGAAAGTGCACCACGCGCGCGGCGCTGTCGGCCGGATGCTCCTGCATAAAGCAGTGTCCGCCCGGCACCACATGGCCACTGACATGCCCATTGCTGGCGCACCAACGGGCCACCGACTTGGCCACAAAAGGGTAACTGCGCTCGCCATAAAGCACCTGGGTCGGGGTGGTGACTTTGCCCAGCGACGGCCACAGGCGCTTGGGGAATGAGCTGAAAATATCCGCCTCGCGACTCGGCCGGCAACGCAGCTCGGCGCCCTTGTCGCTATCTTTCAAGGCATGCTGGATATAGGCGGCAAACGCCTCTTCGGTCCAGCCACGAAACATCCCACGGCCATGCAGTGCGGCGTGGGCGGCGGCGCGGTCCGGCCAGCTGCTGCGGCGCTTGAGCGCCTTGCTGGCCAGGGTGGTACGCCGGCTTAAACCGACCACATCGGACAGCGCCATTACCCCGATCATCGCTGGGCTGAACAGCACCGGGTCGAGCAATACCGCGCGCTGAAACAACTGCGGCTGCTGGGCCAGCATCAGGCTGGTCAACACCCCGCCAAAGCTGTGGCCCAGGGCAAACACCGGTGCCTCGGCAAAGCGCTCACGGCCAGCGGCAAACGCCTCCAGCGCCAGCTCGGCACTGCGATTCCAGCCATGGAAGCGCCCGCCGTGATCACTCTCACCATGGCCTTGCACATCGCACAGCCACAGATCGAAATCCTCGGCCAACAGCGCCAGCATCGGCGTATATACCCGCCCGCAATAACCGTTGCCATGCAGAAAGTGCAGCACAGGTTTGCCCGTAGGCGGCGTATGCCAGCCACGCAAGGTGAAACCGGCGCTACTGTCGTGGGACCAGGGGTGAAGGTGCATGAGCCTGCCTTGCGTGATCGTATTCAGATGGGGATTATCCGCATCGCCAGAGGACTCGTCAGTTCTATCTGACTCCGGCATGCTGACGGCTGATCATTCAGGGAGGAAGTAAGGGTGTTTGTGTTACTGGAATCCAGCCACGCAGGCTTTATCGAGCACCTGCAAGAACAGCTCAGCAACGCCGGCATCAACTGTCATGTACTGGCCATGGGACGCGCCGCTGACGGCGAACAGCACTTCGCCATTCGTCTGCCGCTTTACAGTCAGATGCACCACGCTCGGCACCTGCTGTACCGCGACAGAGTGTTTGCCCTGCGCATCGACCCGGTGTTCCGCCAAGAATGGCATGCACTGCGCGAGGCACCCAAACAGCAGGTGCTGCAGTGGCTCGCCTCACCTCTAGCTTTAAGTATCAGCGCCCTTGCGGTGCTGATTCTGCTGTTCGGCAGCCTGGCCGAAATGATCTGGCGCTAATACACAGGCAGCACACCCAGCCTGCAACGCCGGCACATCCTGCGCACCGGTGAAGATCAGTTCCAGCCGCGAGTCCTGGCGCCATTCGCTGTTTTGCCAGTGCAGCGCCTCACCGTTCAGGGCATTGGCGGACAGCCAGCCGGCGTTGCTGTGCAGCACCAGCTTGGCGCGGCGCCAGGGCAGACCGCTCAGCCACTGCTGTACGCGCATCAGTTCGAACTGCTGACTGGGGTGCCAGCGCCAGCCGATGCTCCAGCCTTCGGCCTGTTGCTGAATCTGGCAGATCGGCTCGCTCGGGTTGCGCCACAGTTGTGGCAGTGGCGCGCTGCCGGTGGGCAGGTTATCCGGCGCATCGTGGCTATCGGCCTGGGCACTAAAGCCGGGCAGTTCTGCCAGTGGCAATGCGCCCTGACGGGTCCAGTAAATCGGTCGTGGCGGCAGCTGCGCCTGGATGCGCGCCTTGCTTGCATCATCCAGCCCTTCGGCCTTGTTCAGTAACAGCAAGCCGGCGCGGCCAAGCGTCGCCTGCTGGCTCTCCGGCAGCGCGTCACCTGCCACCAGGGCCTGAGCATCCAGCACCAGCAGCGGCTCCTGCACCGCCAGCACGCCAGCCCAGGGCGCTGCGCCCAGCTGCTCCAGCAGTTGCAGGGGATGGCCGAGGCCGGAGGGCTCGATCAGCAGGCGATCCGGTTTGGCCTGGCGCAGCAGGCGGCCTAGGCCGACCTGGAACGGCACGCCATTAACGCAGCACAGGCAACCGCCTGCCACTTCGCCCAAGGCAACGCCGTCGTCGTCCGTGGTCAGCAGCGCGGCATCCAGGCCGATCAGGCCGAATTCATTGATCAGCACGGCCCAGCGCTCATGCGCCGGACGCTGCGCTAGCAGATGGCGGATCAGGCTGGTCTTGCCGGCGCCGAGCGGCCCGGCAATCACATGGGTAGGGATATTTTTCAGCATGGGCCTATGGTGCGGGTTTGCCGGCCTGGGGAGAACCCCGGTGCAGGGCGCAGACTGAATAAAAACAGCATGCTAGAGTCGCCGGCATATTTTCAGAGGGTCAATAGATGCGCGTTTTTCTGCTGCTGAGCTTGTTCACACTGTCCGGCCTGGCCTGGGGTGAAGCCTGTGTGGTGCATAGCCAGGCCGAGCGCCTGGATGTGAAGGTCTGCCAGCAAAACCGCAGCATCCCGCCCAACCTGTTCCGCACCGGCTTTTGCCAGCCGCAGTTGCAGGGCCAGAAGGTCGAGGTGGAGTTTGTCGAGCAGTGCCCGATGGGCTCGTTTGGCGTATGCCGCAACGCCACGGTCGGCGGCACGCCCTATAAGCAGGATGTGCACTATTACGGCGTGGCCAGCGACGCCACCTACCTCAAGCCCTTCTGCGAAAAGCAGAGCAAGGGCGTATGGATGGCGCGCTAGCAGGCCGTTGAAAAACGTTAGCGAGGCAGCCAGTGCAAGGCAAAAACAGGCGAAAAAGCGGAGTTTACGAGCTGTAAATGAGCATTTTGAGCCTGTTTTTAACGCCGCAATGGCAACGTAGGTAGTTTTTCAACAGCCTTCTAGCCGTCATCAAAGCGTCACCATGCCTATGTTCTAGTGGCCTTGGGTACCTCACCCCTGCATACCGGGTCACGCGCCGGTGTGCCTTTCTGGTGCTTAAGGCTGCTTTCCCGCAGCCTATTTTTTTGCCTGAAATTCAGGCCAGCCAATCCAGCGTCAGCAATAAAGGTCGCTCACCGGCCGGTGGTTGCGGCGAGCGGTGAATCAGGCCGCCGCCCTCGTTGCCGATCCATTTCTCGCCCTTGGCCAGCAGCACATGGCCGCTCTCGGCACGCTTGATCAGCGCAGCATCACTGGGCTCAGCCGCCGGATCACCGAGACGCCTGCGCGCCATCACGCCCTCTTCCAGCCATTCACTGCCTACCCCGGCATAGCTGGTAATCAGCCGCACCGGCACATGATCAACGTGAAAGCGCGGACACATGGCCTTATCGAGAATGCGCAAGCGCAGGCCGATGCGTTTGGCGTCGAACAGGCAGGCAAAGGCGCTGACCAGCCAGCTAACATCCTGCAAAAAGGCCGCCTGGCCCGGCAGATCGCTGTACACATCCACCAGGCCGCTGAGGTTCGCCTTGCTCTCCGAACTGGCCAATTCCAGCACCATGGATTGCCCCAGTGGCTCGCCCTGAGCTAACAGGGCGTTGGCGAAATCGCTGATCTGCGCCGGCAACTGGCGCTGCCAGACAGCCAGATTGACCTCGTCGCGCAGCACCTCGCCGAGTACGTCGATCTGCTCGCTGCTGACCTGCTGCAATGGCTGCCTCAGAACAGGTGCAAGCATCAGGCGGCCTCCTCATGCCAAGGGCCGAAGGGGTCGGGCAGCGCCTGCCAGGCGTCCACGCCCAGGGCCATTTCCGCATCGGTCAGCAGGCAGGCATCCAGCTCTGTGGTCAGCTGGGTGAAGTCGATGTTCTGGCCGATAAACACCAGCTCCTGGCGACAGTCGCCGGTCTGCGCCTGCCAGTTTTTCATAATTGCCTGCAGCCCTTCGTCGTCGGTCGGCCATTGCGCCTTGGGCACGAAGCGCCACCAGCGCCCGGCAAAACCGTGGCGCATCAAACCGCCAGCCTGAGACCAGCTGCCGGCCTCCTGGTACTTGCTGGCCAGCCAGAAGAAGCCCTTGCTGCGCAGCAAGCGGCCATTGGTCCATTCGCGATTAATAAAGTTGAAGAAGCGCTCGGGGTGCAGCGGCTTGCGCGCTCGGTAAGCCGTGGAAGCAATGCCGTATTCCTCGGTTTCCGGCACATGCTCACCGCGCAGCTCCTTAAGCCATCCAGGCGCTTCGGCCGCGCGCGCGAAGTCGAAGCGGCCGGTGTTGAGGATTTTCTCCAGCGGCACTGCGCCCATGGCCATCGGCAGGATCTCGGCGTGGGTGTTAAGGCCCTTGAGGATGGCCATCAGCTCTTCACGCTCGTGGCTGCTGATCAGGTCGATCTTACTGATCAGCAGCACATCGGCGAATTCCACCTGCTCAATCAGCAGGTCGGTGATTGAGCGCTCGTCCTCCTCGCCCAGGGTTTCGCCACGGCTGGCCAGGCTTTCGGCCTCGTGGAAATCGCGTAGAAAGTTCACCCCGTCGACCACCGTCACCATGCAGTCCAGGCTCGCCACATCGGCCAGGCTCTGGCCATCTTCACCGCGGAAGGTGAAGGTCTCGGCCACCGGCAGCGGTTCGGAAATGCCGGTGGATTCGATCAGCAGATAGTCGAAGCGGCCATCGCGGGCCAAGCGGCCGACTTCTTCCAGCAGGTCTTCGCGCAGGGTGCAGCAAATGCAGCCGTTGCTCATTTCCACGAGTTTTTCTTCGGCGCGGTTCAGGCTGACATCACGCTGAACTTCGCTGCCATCGATGTTGATCTCGCTCATATCGTTAACGATCACCGCCACTTTTAAACCCTGGCGGTTTTTCAGGATGGCGTTGAGCAGGGTGCTTTTACCGGCGCCGAGAAAGCCGGATAAAACGGTTACGGGAAGACGCTTGGTCATGGTTGCAGGCTCCATCAGAATTCTGCGTGGCGCAGATGCTTTTCACGTTGTTCTTGGCGCTCTTTGGCTTCGATGCACAGGCTCGCGGTGGGTCGTAGCAGCAGGCGCTTAAGGCCGATGGGTTCGCCGGTCTCGACGCACCAGCCGTATTCGCCACGGGCCAGGCGGTCGAGGGCTTCGTCGATCTTGTCGAGCAGCTTTTTTTCCCGCTCCAGCAGACGCAGCTGCCATTGGCGCTGCTCTTCGGCGCTGCCGATGTCGGCGGGGTCGCTGCTGGTTTCGCGCTCGCGCAGGCCTTCGAACTCTTCGGCAATGCGCGTTTGCAGTTCATCGCGCTGGTTGAGCAACAGCGCGCGGAAGAACTGCTGCTGCGCGGCGTTCATATAGTCATCCGCCGGCTGGGCGAGCAGCTCGGCGTGGGTGAGCAGCTCGGCGTGGGTGAGCGGCGTTTCAGTCATCATCAGGATTCGCTGGCTTTGTCATTTACTTGTTATAACATAACATTTAAATCCATCACCAAGCGGCAGATTTCTGATGAACGCACTGACCTTGCCGGACATAGCCGCGCAAATACCTGCCCACGTACAGGCGCTGGACTGGGTTGGCATGCAGGGCATCGCGCTGCCGATCAACCTGGCTGGGCAGCGCGTCCATGCCCACGCCGATGTCGGGGTCAGCCTGGATGACGGCAATGCCCGCGGCATTCATATGTCGCGCCTGTACCTGGCGCTGCATGCGTTGGAGCATCAGGCACTCAGCCCGGCGACGCTGCAGCAGCTGCTGAGCGCGTTTCTCGATAGCCATCAGGACCTGTCGCAGCAGGCGTCGATCACCTTGCGCGGCGAGGTGTTGCTCAGTCGCCCAGCGCTGGTCAGCCCCCTCGCCGGATGGAAGGCCTACCCCTTCGAAGTGCGTGCACGCCAGGATTCATGGGGGTTTCACGTGGAACTGCAGGTAGAAGTGGCCTATTCCTCGACCTGTCCCTGCTCAGCCGCACTGGCGCGCCAGCTGATCCAGCAGCGCTTTATCGAGGACTTCGCAGGCCGGCCGCTGGACCACGCACAACTGCTGGCCTGGCTCGGCTCACCCCAGGGCATCGTCGCCACGCCGCACAGCCAGCGCAGCACCGCCACCCTGCAGGTGCGCCTGCAGGCCGACAGCACGCAATTACCGCTGGTTGAGCTGATCAACGCCGCCGAACAGGCCCTCGGCACTGCGGTGCAGACGGCGGTAAAGCGCGCCGACGAACAGGCATTCGCCCTGGCCAACGGACAGAACCTGATGTTCTGCGAAGACGCCGCCCGCCGCCTGCACAGCGCATTGCGCGAACAAGCGGCCTTCAGCGCCTTTCACTTGCGCGTGGTGCACGCGGAAAGCCTGCACGCCCACGACGCAGTGGCCGCCAGCACCTGGAACTGGCGCTGAGGCGATTTACCTGATCCATAGGCAGCGCTAACCTGCGGGGCAGCCCATTGCAGGTATGCCCGATGACCAGACCACTGCCCGCCACATTCCACCTGCGGGCCTACCAACCCGAGGATCTGCCAACCGTGGTCGCGCTGTTCCAGGCCTCAGTCAGCCAATTGACCACCGAGCACTACGACGCGGCGCAGCGGCAGGCCTGGTCTCCCGAGGTTGCAGACTTGCAGGCCTGGCAAACACGTTTTGCTTCAATTGAGCTACTTATCGCCGAAGATGGCTGCGCTATAGCCGGTTTTATCGGCTTTAGCCTGGATGGCCATATCGATCTGCTATTCACCGCACCCGGCTTTGCTCGCCAAGGTGTCGCCAGCGCCTTGTATGCCGCTGCCGAGCAACGCCTGCGGGCGGCGGGTGTGCGTGAGCTGCATACCGAGGCCAGCCTGGCAGCCCAGGCGTTTTTTGCCGGCCAGGGATTTTCTGTGCAACAGGCACAGACGGTGACGCGCGGCGCTGTTATTTTGCCGCGCATGCTGATGGGCAAAATTCTGGAGCCGCGATGAACACCCTGACGATGATCGTGCTGGCCGCCGTGGTGCTGGCCGCCTGCGCCCTGGCGCTGTGGAGCTGGCACAACCAGCGCAAGCTGGAAAAGCTCGATGAGCGAATCAACCGGCAGAGTGAGCTGATCGCACAACTCGACAGCGTGTTGGAAAACCCGCTGCTCAGCGAGGCCGAGCAGCTGGAAAAAAGCGAAGCCTTGCTGGCCAAGCTGCAGGAAACTCGTAAGCCTTAGTGTTGTGACAGATACCGCAAACCTGTAGGAACCGCGGGGATGCCTAATCCATGCGTGCGAATCGCAGCCTTGGCCGCGATGTTATTGGATTGACTGTGATCGCGGGCAATAACTGGGCGTCCCCCCCGCTCCTACAGCAGCACTTGGCGCCCTACCAACCGCCGCCTCCCCCGCCACCGCCGCCGCCACCTGACGAACCACCGCCAGATGAACCGCCACCGTCTGACGAGCTGCTCGACGGTGGTGATGAAGCCAGCGCCGTGGCGCTGCTCAGGCCGGCCGCCAGGGCCGCGCTCATCGCCAACGGGGTGCTGAATGAGCTGCGGCTGTGATACCAGTCCGGTTGATAGTCACTCTGCGCCGGGTCGATCAGGCCGCTGGCCAGCGCTGCGCTAAAGCGTGCGCTCCATTTGTCTTCCACGCCCAGAGCCATGGCGTAGGGCAGGTGTTTTTCGTACAGCGCGATGCTCATCGCCGGGACATTGTCGGCCAGGGCCAGCGCGTCACTTTCCGCCAGTTGCAGGTAGTCGCGATAGCCTTCCAGCTGATCGAGCAAACGCCGCCCTTCGACCGATGGCGCCGGTAGCAGGTAATAAAACAGCACCACCACCAGCACATACATGCAGAGCAGCAGCAAGGCCGGCACGGACGCCGCCTCGCTGAGCATCCACAAGCCAATCGGCACCGGCCAGATAAACATCAAACCTGCCAGGCTCAGGCCGATCTTCTTACCCCAAGTGGGTTGTTGCCAGGCCATGCGCAGCACAAACAGCGACGGCACGCCAAAGCCCAAGGTAAACATCACACCGGCAAATCCGCCGGCCATCTCGTCCGCGCCGTGGGCCCCGGCAAACACCATCAACAGACAGGCGGCAATCGCCCAGAACAGCCCCCAAGCCCAGATGCCGCGGTTATGGCTGAACCAGTGCTTGCCCTCGCTCTTAAGGTGGTTGATCACATGCTCTTGAGCCGCCACCAGTCGGCGCTCGTAGCGAGCGCCAAGGACCAGTGGCTTGCTGTCCTGACCTTTGGGGAACAGCAAAGCCAAAGGCTCACGCTCATTGGTCTGCGGCTGATCAGGCTGCGCAGCGCCCAGGGTGACCACAAAGCCATCGGCCCTGGGCCTGTCCTTCAATTGAATCAGCCGGCGTATGGCCCAATCGGTGAAGCACACACTGAGCACTCGCGCCGAGTCGTAGTCGCCACGCAACCCGCGATGCCAGAGGTAGCCGGCCTGCACTGCGCTCATGCCCCGCGGGGCCTCGAACAGCGGAATGATCAGGCCCTTTTCAGGGTCACGGCCGACCCGATCCCAGGCCCGCAGATAAAAAATCACCAGGCCGACCAGCAGCAGCGCGCCCAAGCACAGACCGAGGTTATCCAGCAGCAGAGAGCCCAGGCGCTGCGCTACACCCGGCCGCGCCACCAGGCCGGCTGGCCAATCCACGGCCACCGTCAGGCCGTGGTAGGCCGGCAAGGCTTCGGTGGTGGCCAGGCGCAGGTAGCCGTCGCGCTGCTCAAGCACCTCGTAGGCCTGGCCCTGCTCACCATCAGCGCCTGTATAGCCGGCCAGATCACCAATCCGCGCACCCGGCGGCAGCTTGACCTCGACCGAGGCCTGGAGAATCGGAAACACCCACTGATTACCGGTGACGTTCCAATACAGCTCGTCGCTATTGAAGTGGTGCAACAGCTGGCGCTCAACCCGGTAACGCAGCTCGTACTGATAACGCCCCGGCTGCAGCAGATGGTCGGCCGAGCCGAGGTAATAGCGCACCCAGCTGCCGTTCTGTTCGACCCGCGCCCGCTCCGCCTGGCCATCGCGGCTCACGCCAAGCAGGGTGATCGGGCTGCTCTGCAACAGCCCCAGGGGCAAGCTGTAGCTGACCGGCAGATCGCGGTAGATACCGCGCTTGATCTGCTCACCTTCGGCCTGCACGGTAATCCGCTCGGTCACCAGCAGGTTGCCGTCCGCCTGCACCTGCAGGGTCACGGCAAAGTCTTCGATCACCTCGGCGGCTGCGGCCCACAACGGCAGCAGGCACAGGCTCAACAGGGCAAAACGCAGCACTCGCAGCATGTCAAAACTCCATTTTTGGCGACTGGGCGTCACGCGGATCATCCAGGCTGAAATACTCGGCCTGGGTAAAGGCAAAGGGCCGCGCCACCAGGTTGCTCGGCACCGACTCGACCAGCACATTCAGCTCGCGCACCGCGCCGTTGTAGTAACGCCGGGCCATCTGGATATGCTCCTCAACCTCGCTGATGTTGCGCTGCAGATCGAGAAACTGGCCGTCGGCCTTGAGCGCCGGGTAATCCTCGACCAGGGCAAACAGCTGGCGCAACTGAGTACCCAGATGCGCCTCCACCGGCGCCCGCTCGCCCAGCGGCGAATCGGCCAGCTGCACCGCACGCATGCGCTCCTGCACCAGTGCCTGCAGGGTGCCCTGCTCGTAACTCATGTACTGGCGCACGCACTCGACCAGCGCCGGAATCAGGCTGGCGCGACGCTTGAGCTGCACGTCGATACCGCTCCACGCCTCGGCCACCCGCGCGCGGTTGAATACCAGGCGGTTGTAGTAATAAATCGTCAAACCAGCGAGCGCCAACAGCAGCGCCAGCACCACCCAGAATCCCGCCCCTTGCATAGCTACTCCTTGATAAAAACCCGCTGATTGCCTGCGCTATCCGCCTACCACCTCACACCATAGCCGCCACCGACCGCGCCTGCCGGCACACCCGGTAACGCCAGCAAGGCGGACAGCACCCGGCAATCGCCGTATCCTCTAGTGCCTGTTACTGCGAGGCCACCCATGCAGATCGAGTTACTGGAGATCCGCGACCACCTGCAGCGCTTCCCGCCCTTCGATGCGCTGCCCGACGACAGCCTCGACGCCATCGCCCGGCAGGTCGAGGTGGCCTACTTCAAGGCCGGCACGGACATCCTCCTGTACGGCGCGGCCATCCACGAGCTGCACTACGTGCGCAGCGGCGCGGTGGAAATCTACCGGCGCAGCGGCGAGCTGTACAACCGCCTGAGCGAGGGCGACATCTTCGGCCAGGCCGGCCTGCTGCGCAGTAACAAAGTGCGCTTCCCAGCGCGGGCGATTGAAGACAGCCTGATCTACTTTATCCCCGCCACGCTGTTCGCCCAGCTGTGCGAAGAGCACGACGGCTTTGCCGAATTCGTCGAAGCCGAAGGCCAGTCGCGGCTGAAATCCGCAGTGGAAAGCCAGGGCCAGGCCAGCGAACTGGTTCAGCTCAAGGTGCGCAAACTGATCTCCCGCCAGCCGGTCTGCGTCAGCCTCAACACACCGGTGCAACAGGCCGCCCAGCTGATGACCGAGCAAAGCGTGTCCTCGCTGGTGATTGTCGATGGCGATGCACCCGGCGCGGCCATGGTCGGCATCCTCACCGACCGCGACCTGCGCACCCGCGTACTCGCCGTGGGGCTGGCTAGCAGCACGCCGATCAGCCAGGTGATGACCCCCGAGCCCTTCACCGTGCAGGCCGATGACAGCGTGTTCGACGCCATGCTGTGCATGCTGCGCCACAACATCCACCACTTGCCGGTGATGCAGCGACGCCGCCCCATCGGCCTGATCAGCCTGAGCGACATCATCCGCTACGAGTCGCAGAGCAGCCTGTACCTGGTCAACTCGATCTTCAACCAGCCGAATGTCGCCGGCCTGCAAAGCTTGCTGGCGGACCTGCGCGGCACCTTCGTACGCATGGTCAACGAGCACGCCACCGCGCATATGGTCGGCAGCGCCATGGCTGGCATCGGCCGCGCCTTTACCCAGCGCCTGCTGGAACTGGCCGAGCAGAAACTCGGCCCGCCGCCAGTGCCCTACTGCTTTATGGTCGCCGGCTCCATGGCCCGCGACGAACAGCTGCTGGTCACCGATCAGGACAACGCCCTGGTGCTTGATGACCGCTTCGACCCGGCGCAGCACGACGTCTACTTCGCCGCCCTCGCCCAGTTTGTCAGCGACGGCCTGGCCGCCTGCGGCTACAGCTACTGCAAGGGCGGCATCATGGCCAGCAACGCCCAGTGGCGGCAGCCGCTGAGCGTCTGGCGCGGCTACTTCAACCAGTGGATCGACAAACCCAAGCCGCAAACCCTGCTGCACAGCTGCATCTTCTTCGACCTCGACGGCGTGTACGGCGAGATCGAACTGGTGGAAAACCTCAAAGACCTGCTCGCGCAGAAGGCCAGCAGCAACCCGGCCTTCCTCGCCGCCCTGGCGCGCAACGCCCTCAACCGCACACCGCCGCTGGGCTTCTTCCGCACCTTTGTGATGGAAACCGACGGCCAGCAGAAGAACATCATCAACCTCAAGGGCCGTGGCACCGCGCCGCTCACCGACCTGATCCGCGTGCACGCCCTGGCCTGCGGCAGCAAGGCGCAGAACTCCCTGGAGCGTTTGGACGCCATCGGCAAAACCAAACTGCTGCAGCCCGAAGCCCTTAGCCAGCTGCGCTACGCCCTGGAATTTCTCAGCCTGGTACGCGCCCGCCACCAGGCCATGGCCGCCGCCGACGGCGCACAGCCGAACAACTACATCGAGCCGGAAAAAGTCTCCGCCAGTGATCGGCACAACCTCAAGGAAGCCTTTCAGGTAATTAGCAACGCGCAGAAATTCCTGCGCTTTCGCTACCCCGCGCAGCCAGGCAAAAGCCTGTGACCGCCACAGCACTGGACTGGGCCGCGCGCTTTACCGAACTCGCCGCTAACGCCCGCGACCCACGCCTGCAAGCCTTCTATCAGGCCGGCTGCGTAACCGCCGACACTCCGCTGGAGCAGGTGCCGCTGCTGGCCCTGGACGTGGAAACCACCGGCCTCGACGCCAACCAGCACGCCATCGTCAGCCTCGGCCTGCTGCCCTTCAACCTGCAACGCATCCGCTGCGGCGCGGCGCGCTACTGGGTGGTCAAACCCGCCAGCGAACTGAGCGGCGAGTCAGTGACCTTCCACCACATCACCCACTCGGATATCCGCCACGCCCCGCGCCTGGGGCAGATACTCGACGAGCTGCTGACCGCCATGGCCGGCAAGGTGATGGTGGTGCATTACCGCAACATTGAGCGCAGCTTTCTCGACCAGGCGCTGCGCCAGCAGCTGGGTGAGGGTTTGCAGTTCCCGGTGATCGACACCATGCAGCTGGAAGCGCGGCTGTATCCCAAGCGCCAGCCGGGCTGGCTGGGCCGTTTGCTGGGCCGGCAGCCGGTGTCGATTCGTTTGGCTGACAGTCGTCTGCGCTACAACCTGCCGATGTACCAGGCGCACCATGCGTTGACCGATGCGCTGGCGACTGCTGAATTGCTGCAGGCGCAGGTGGCGACGCGGTATGCGGGGGATACGCCGGTTGGGGAATTGTGGAGTTGAGGGCTGAGCAGCAACTTAGCCGGCAATGCAGCCACCTTGTGGGAGGGGCTTTAGCCGCGACAGCAGCACCGTAGGATGGGTCGGGCCGCGTAGGTTGAGCATCGCGATACCCATCAATACTCGGCTATTACATAGGTGTTCGGCACCCCACCTTATGCGCTGATATTTCGTGTTGCGCCCCCTCGGGCGCGTCACTTTCTCTTGCTGCGCACAAGAGAAAGTAACCAAAGAGAATGCGCCCCTGCATCCGGGTTTCGCTTCGCTCAACTTCCCTCCCTCCGGCGCTGCTCCGGGGGCCGGCTTACAAGGGCCGTCCCTGGCCCTTTAAGCCTCTCGCCGCATCCATGCGGCTCGCCCCCCTCCGCAACACCTACGCTCGGCCTCCTGACGGGGACTTGGCGCGCGGCTGATATTTCTTTGGCTGACAAAGCAAAGGCAAAAGCTGACTGTAATTCTGTTTCAGATGCCGCCATGGACAGCCTCAACATGAATGAACTAGCTTCTGCCTCAAGCCTGCCAGCATTTCGCCAGCAGGTCGGGTTTACCGGCAACCATGTCGCGTTTTCCTCTAGGTGCTCTTGCGTTGCTGCGAACACCTGCAAGGCAGGCACGGACTTAGCCGAAGACAAGGAAGTTTATGCGACACATATCGCGACATGCGTGTCGCATAATTAATAGTTAGCAGAACACAGCTCATCGCCCACAAATAAATACCAAGAAGGAGATCATGGTTGCGCGACTTTAATAACGGCAGAGACATAAATGTTCAGGGGGACTTTAACGTAACCGACAACTCGAATAACGAACACAAGCTATTAGTTCATTGCTCAAGCGATGAACTCTTACAAGAGCGTCCATTTCGAATGGAAAACATTCAACTGGAGCAAAAGAGAAAAGTAAAAAGACTCATACCTTATTACGGTGGCTGTCTTCTGCTCTTTGTGGTGGCCGCTGGCTTAGCCATGATAAACGGCAAACAAGATTTAATGACTATTATCATGGGTGGCGCATCATTATTTCTTGGGTTTGCAACTCTCAAGGCAACACTTGAACCCAATGAATTCCAAATTGAAGAGCAAAACGCTGTAAATGAAATCAGCAAGCTGCTCAGGCAGCGTCGTGTTGAGTGAGAGCTGCTAACAAATGGTTCAAACCGTTCGCTTCGCTCACTGGGACGGGCTAAAGCCCGCCCCTTAACCAAACGTTATGCGAAAAAGCTCATAAATCATCCCTGGAGGGGAACTTGAAAGAGTTCAAAATTACAAACATTGCAGAATTTGTAGATTATATTGATAAATTAAAAAATCGGGACGAACTTTGGTTTCGAGGCGTTGCAAAAACCAGTTACTTACCCGTACCCGGAATAGTGTGGCGTAACGCGATGGATAAAGAAAGCAGCATTGAGCACGACTTCTTAGTTTCCTACAAGGCATACGCTGCAGAAAGAAATCTAACCCCTTGGGAGATTTTTTCTTTGATGCAGCATCACGGCCTGCCAACAAGACTACTAGACTGGTCAGAGTCAGCGCTCGTCGCATTGTTTTTTTCACTAACATCAGAGCCGACTTACAATGGATATAGAGCTGTTTGGGTGCTAAACCCATACTCTCTAAACAAGAAAACCATAAATTCCGCAACGCTATATTGCCCTGCAATAATAGCGGCCGATGAATTTGAGCTTAATGGGGATGTATTAAAATTAAACTCCTATCTACCGCCAAATCTAACACCAACCAGCACAACAGATTATCCGAATCCCCCTATCGCCATTAACGCAACTCAAAACTTAAGACGCATTTCATCACAGAAGGGTTGCTTCACCGTTCATGGAAAAAACCCAGACAGCATTGATACATATCTAAGCAATCCGGATGACTTTCACATGATAAAAGTTGATGCCCGAAGTAAAGAAAAAAGAAAAGAGATGGTTAGGGTTTTAGCAAAGCTAGGCATAAATGAAGAATTCATATACCAGGATCTTGACTCCCTGTGCCGCAGAATCATTAGAGAGCACGGATTTTAGATTGTAAGCACAACCAACCCTACACAAAAAATAGATTATATCCGCCTCACAAAGTCTATTTCTTATTTAAATATTTTGAACATTAAGTGCCTGATAAAAACATTGCCCCGAAAATCTAAATTTATAACAGCATGAACTTTATGAACATCTTTCCAGCGCGTATGTTTCACGCATAACAATGCGCTCAACTATCGCTCACTTCGTTCGCTGGACGTCCAAAAGCTGCGCTTTTGGCCGCCCGTTAGCTTAATCGTTAGGCAATCTATGAAAATAATCGCGGCACTAATTCTTATAACTATGGCGCTTCCAAGCTATAGCAACGAATCGACTCCGGCACAAAAATTAGCAATCGAAAATCTCCCTCCCGCACAAAGAGAAGCTATTCAGCAACTAGAGGCTGAGCTTGAGAAAGATAAGGGACTTTATGAAAATCGCCCATATACAAAGAAAGATCATTCAAAAAATCCAAAAAAACAAGATAACTAACCAGCAAGCTAATGCTCATTAAAAACCTTTACTATAGATATTTGTGCAGTGCAGCCTAACAAGTGGTTCAAACCGTTCGCTGCGCTCACTGGGACGGGCTAAAGCCCGTCTCTCAACCAAAAATCATGAACTACGGAGTTACATATGACGCAAGAAGGTATGCAAATTGCGATTTCTATTGCTTCTGCAGTTATTGCATTGTCAGCTCTTGGGATTTCTCTTTGGCAAGGATATTTGTTGATGCAACACAATCGAGTATCTATTAAACCGCATATAGATTTTTATCTAAACTCTTCCCTCAAGGAAGGCTCCGGAATAAAAATATCTAATTGCGGCTTAGGTCCCGCAATTATTAATAGTCTAACGGCAAAAATTGGCAGTACCTCATACGAACTAGAAAGTAGTCAGGCGATTCAAGATTTTGGTAAGGCACTTATAAATAAACCAGCAAATTACAGTCTTGAAACCTGTGCTCCACATGACGAATGTGCACTAGCCGTGGGCGAGGAAATGAACATAGTTGAATTTATACCAAAGGAAGATGCACACGAATTTAACCGCCTGCTATCGTCACGACTATACTCTGTTACTCTCCGATTGGAATATACATGTCTCTACGGAAAGAAACACGTAAGCGAACATAAAGCTAGCAATCGCGCATAGCAATGCTCTAACTGGAACGGATTAAAGCCCTTTAACCAAACGTTAGGTATATGGAAAAATTCTGGCTCATTCTAAGTACAACCCCTTCAGGGGCCTGGGTCGGCCTGTTGGGGGTGATCTTTGGCTCATTACTCACAACTCTTGGTGTGTGGCTAACCAACAGTTCTAACAGAAAGCAATTGAAGCTACAGCTTGAACACGAAAAGCGGCTACAAAGCCAACAACTAGCAAAAGACCGTCTCGAAGAACTGTATATTTTAGTATGCCACTGGCAAAACGGAATGTTTAGTAACTACCTAAACTTGACTTTAGTAATGCAAGGACATACAGACTACAACCAATATCTCGACACTCTCATAAGTGAAAAACCATCTAACCGCATTGACTTCAGCCGCCTTGAAATGATCATAGGTATTTATGGGGAACAAGTGCAAGCTGCCTATGGCGTCACGCTGAAAATGCGGGAGCATATAAATGCTATAGAGGCAGAGTATAAGTCAGCCTACCGGCGCGGTGAGTCAGGCGAGATTTTTCTCAAGCCGTTCAGTGATGCTCAACTGGAATTTGGTGCAGCCTGTGACGCACTAAAAGACGAGATCGCTCTAGCAGCCAGAGAAGCCTAGTAAGGCTTCAAATCGTTCGTTTCACGGACTGGGACAGACTAGAAACCGGCGCTTAACCAAACGTCAGACACCAAGCATGGAGAGCTACAGTGACTATTAATTCATCAAATTTTGAGGCCGCTTCTCTAGCGGAGGCGAGCTTTAAAGACGTCAACCTGACACTTGCTAACTTCACTGACGTTAACCTTGCCGGTTCGTCGTTCTCCGACGTTTCGTTAGCAGGGGCCACATTTAATAATGTCGATTTAAGTAACGTTGCAATCACGGACGCAAATCTAGATGGCATGGTGATCAACGGTATTCTTGTGACTGAATTGCTCCGCGTATATGGCGCATAACAAGCCACATATGAGAGCGAGCGCGACTTTTGCCGTTCGCTTTTAGTTTTCCAGTTTATTAACTCCAAACGTTCAGGCGCGCGCCAAATCCCCCGTCAGGAGGCCGAGCGCAGGCGCTGCATAGGGGGACGAGCGGCATGGATGCCGCGAGAGGCTTAAAGGGCCAGGGATGGCCCTTGTAAGCCGGCCCCCGGAGCAGTGCCGGAGGGAGGGAAGTCGAGCGCAGCGAGACCCGGATGCCGGGGTGCCCTTCTTTTTGGTTACTTTTTCTTGGGCAAGCAAGAAAAAGTGACGCGCCCGAGGGGGCGCAACACGAAACATCAGCGCATGCGTTGCAATGCCGAACACCGATGGCAAAGCGTCGCGGCTAAAGCCCCTCCCACAGATGTGCCGAACAGCAAAAGCGCCCTCTCCCCCAGCCCCTCTCCCGCTTCACGGGAGAGGCGTGAAAAACAAAGCATCGCGGGCAAGCCCGCTCCTACAGGCGCCAGCCCACCCAAACCCCGGGCATAAAAAAGCGCGCCCAAAGGCGCGCTCTTGTACTACCTACCAACAGCGGTCAACGCGGTTCGCTCATCAAGCCTTTGACGATCGAAATACAGCCCACCAACAGCACGATGGTAAACGGCAAGCCGGTCGACACCGCCATGGCCTGCAAGGCCACCAGCCCGCCGCCGAGCAGCAGGGCGATGGCGATGATGCCCTCGATAATCACCCAGAACACCCGCTGTGGCACGGGCGCGTTGACCTTGCCGCCGGCGGTGATGGTATCGATCACCAGCGAGCCGGAGTCCGAGGAGGTGACGAAGAACACGATCACCAGCACGATGCCGATAAACGAACTGATCTCCGCCAACGGCAGTTCCGCCAGCATGGCAAACAGCTTCAGCTCCAGCGCCGCGTCCTGCACGCCGGTAAAGCCATCGCCGACCAGCTGACTGATGCCGGTGCCACCGAAGGCGGTCATCCACAGCACCGACACCAGCGACGGCACCAGCAGCACGGCGATCAGAAACTCGCGCACGGTGCGGCCACGGCTGACGCGGGCGATAAACATGCCCACGAACGGCGACCAGCTGATCCACCACGCCCAGTAGAAGGCCGTCCAGCCTTGGCTGAAGTTGGCGTCTTCACGGCCGACCGGGTTGGCCAGCGCCGGCAGGTGTTGCAGGTACGCGCCGAGGTTGTCGAAGAAGCCGGTGAGGATGGCCAGGGTCGGCCCGGCGATGATCACGAACAGCAGCAACAGAATGGCCAGGCCCATGTTCAGCTCGGACAGGCGTTTGACGCCCTTGTCCAACCCCGCCAGCACCGACACCAGGGCGATGGCGGTGATGCCGATAATCAGCAGCACCTTGCTCGCGTCCGTGGCGGCGATGCCGAACAGTTTGTCCAGGCCGGCGGCGGCCTGTTCCGCGCCCAGGCCCAGGGAGGTGGCCAGGCCGAACAGGGTGGCGAACACCGCGAGGATGTCGATGATATGCCCCGGCCAGCCCCACACGCGCTCACCGAGAATCGGGTAGAAGATCGAGCGGATCGACAGCGGCAGGCCCTTGTTGAAGGAGAACAGCGCCAGCGCCAAAGCGACGATGGCGTAGATCGCCCAGGGGTGCAGGCCCCAGTGGAAGATGGTCGCAGCCATGCCCAAGCGCGCAGCGGCTTCAGCATCACCGGCAGCGCCAGCCAGGGGCGCCCAGTCGGTGCGTATGCCGTCTTCACCGACGCTGACCCCGCCCATGGCCGCCGAGAAGTGCGACATCGGTTCAGCGACGCCGTAGAACATCAGGCCGATGCCCATACCGGCGGCGAATAGCATGGAGAACCAGCCAACGTAGCTGTAGTCCGCCGTGGCATCCATACCGCCAAGGCGCACCTTGCCCAGCGGCGAGACGATCAGGCCGAAGCAGAGCAGTACGAAGATGTTGGCCGAGCCGAGGAAGAACCAGGCCAGGTGATGGGTGAGCCAGCCGCGCATGGCGCTGAACAACGGCTCTACATGGTTTTGCAGGGCCAGGGTCAGCACCACAAACAGCACGATGGTCAGTGCCGAAATGCTGAAAACTTTGCCGTGGATGTCGAGGGCGAAGGAGAACTGCCCTTTGATGTTGTCCTGACCGATGACGTAGTCGGTGTCGATCAGATTAGCCTCGCCCGAGGGGGCGGGGATGCCGTCCAGAATTGCCGCTTCTGGTTGCGGGGTCGTGTCAGACGAAGGGTCTTTTTCCATATGGAATGCTCCTTTGGCGTGTGGCACGCATTACGCGCACGAGGACGGGATTGCCCTACTCGTACAGCCGCCCAACCGGCGGCTGCGGGGTACAGGGTAACAGCCATAGCCCATGCGTGCAGGCGCAAAGCCAGTATTGGCGGCCATTGCAGCCCGCTGCGGGGTGGTTATTTGCTCTGCCTGGTCAGTTTTTCTCGGCACTTGCCTCCCGCAGGGCGAGGCTATTAGCTATGGTTGGCCTATGGCCTGCTCGGGGTCGCTGTTCGAGATGTCGCTGATGAGAGCATTGCTGACACTGCTGGCCTGCCTGCCGTTTACCCTGGCCTCGCTGACACAGGCCGAGACCTTCAAGGTCGGGGTCGAGCTGCAGCCCTACTTGCCTTACTCCAACGTGCAGGATGGCCAATACCTGGGCTACGGCCGCGACCTGCTCGACGCCTTTGCGGCGCACCAGGGCCATGAATTTATCTACCAGCCGCTGCCGGTGCGGCGCCTGCTCAGCGACTTTCTCAACGGCCGGGTGGATTTCAAATACCCGGACAACCCACGCTGGAACGCCGACCTGAAACAAGGCCACAAGGTGCGCTTCAGCCAGGCGGCGGCGCCGGCCATCGATGGCGTGCTGGTCAAACCCGAGTTTCTCGGCAAGGGCAAACAGCGCCTACTGCGCCTCGGCACCCAGCGCGGCTTTACCCCCTGGCCGTATCTGGATGAGATCGAGGCCGGCAAGATTCTGCTGATCCAGGCCAACCAGATCGACTCGCTGCTGGCCATGGCCATGAACGACCGGGTCGACGGCGTTTACCTCAACCCGCAAGTGGTGCGCCACCAGCTCTACAACAGCGCGGAAAGCGGCCTGGTCTTCGACCCCAAACTGCCCTATCAGGATGACCACTACTTCCTTTCGAGCATCAACCACCCCGAAGTGATCGAACAGTTCGACGCCTTCCTCACCAGCCAGGCCGAGCTGGTGCAAACGCTAAAAGAACGCCACGGCATCAGTGATCCGCTGAACGGGCAGTGACTCAACCTCGACATCCCCCAAGAACCTGTTGGCCGTAGGAAACTAAGTGCTACTTCTGAAACTCACGGTTGTACCGTTATTCATCGCTGCCCTGACGCTGGCGGGCCGCCGCTGGGGTTCCGGCGTTGCCGGTCTACTGGGCGGATTTCCCATCGTCGCAGGCCCGATAGTGGTCTTCGTAGCCATTGAGCAAGGCACTCAGTTCGGTGCACTCACGGCTACTGCGGCAATCTCTGCTATCGCAGCCTTGTTGGTTTTCGGGGTCACGTACTGCTGGGCAAGTATTCGATGGTCGTGGCCAGCGGCACTGGTCTGCGCTACCGGCACTTGGTTTGTCGTGGCCGCCGGTCTTGCGGCTTTACCCACATCACCTGCAGTAGCGCTGGCCGTTGCGGGGCTCGCCCTTGTGCTAGCACCGCACGTACTTCCGCCGAGCGAGTCGATTTCCACTGCAGGAGTTAGCCTCGCCGACCTGCCCTACCGGATGATCACCGGAGCCATGCTGACGCTCGCAGTTACTACTGCCGCAGCTAGCCTGGGGGAAGTCTGGAGTGGGTTGTTGGCAGTTTTCCCCATCATCGGACTTGTGCTCGCCGTTTTCACACACAGGGCACTGGGGCCGCACCATGTCGCACATATGTATCGCGGCATGGTTAAGGGCCTTTATTCGTTCGCCACCTTCTTTCTCGCATTAGCCGTTCTCTGGCCGCGAGTAGAGTTTTGGAGCGCCTGCGCCATAGCGGTCGGTGCCAGCATTGCGGCTCAGGCGGTCGTGCACAGACTCTTGCTGCCCAACAAAGCGCAGCAGATTTTGCGCAAACTCTAAGGCTGCAACGTCCCGCAATCCGCCGTCACCCAGCGTGCATGGCTTTGCATGCTGCTGCTCTGGCCATCGAAGATGCCGTTGACCGTTGACGTGAATTCCTTGTCGCTGACAAAGCGCGTCTCGCCTTCGCCCTCGCCGTTGGGGCAGCTGAAGCGGAATTTCCACAGCGCGGCGCTGCGTTCGGTGACTTCATTGCTGCAGCCGGATTCGGGGTCTTGCATGGGGATCTGCTGAGCCTTGATCTGTGCTTCGCTCATGCAGATGCGCACGCCCTTGTCGCCCAGTTGCACGCCTTGCTGGGCCAGCATCTGCTCCATCATCTGGCGTTGTTCGGGCGGCAGGTTTTTCATCTGTTCGAGCATTTGCTCCATCCCCGGCACCGCCTGGCCGCCGACCTGCATATTGTTCGAGCTGATTTCCCAGAGGCCGGGCTGGATATCCACCGCGCTGGCCAGGGCGGGCAGCAGGTAGAGGCTGAGTAGCATGGAATTACGGAGGGCGCGGCGCATAAGCGGCTCCTGAAATAAGTGGGCGACCCTGCAAGCGTAGACCGCTGCATCCGCCCGTGCGCCTGATGGGTTATGCCGCGCCGGAGCATGCGACAGAGCATCTGCCGCTGCCGCGCGGTTAAGTCCACCCGGCCTTCGAAGGCCGGAATGTAGCCTGGATAAGCGCAGCGTAATCCGGGGCACCGCGATCCCGGATTGCGCCAAGGCTTATCCAGGCTACAAAGATTCGTCGTAGCAGCAGGTGCTAACCCATCAATTGGCTGACGGGTCAGCCCCCTCTACGGGGTGACTTCCTCTTGATAGATACGCAGACCGCGCGCCTGGTAGTTGGCCAGTGCGCTGGGGTGATCGAGGCTGCAGGTATGCACCCAGACCTTGGTGGTGCCCGGCCAGGCCCAGGCGGATTGCAGGGCGTGAGTGAGCAATGGGCCGCCAAAGCCCTGACCGAAGAAGGCCTCGGCCAGGCCGAAATAGAGAATCTCCACCGCGCCGTCGGCATCACGCAGCAGCTCGTAATAGCCGGCGATGGCGCCCTGGTGATAGGCCACCCAGGTGCGGTGATTGGGCTGTTCGATCAGCTCGCGCCACTGCGTGTCGGTCCAGCTGAGTTTGTCAGTCCACTGCCAGGGCTCGCCGACCAGCTGGTAGAGAAAGCGGTTGAGCTGAAACTGCTTGAGCTGGCATTCCACCACGCTCAGCTCGGCCGGCAGTGGCTTGGCAAGAATCTGTTCGGGGTGCTGCATATCCAGGTAATAGGTGATGGTGCCGCCCTGCTCGCTCATGCCGTCTCCGCCGCTCTGTTAAGGCCATCTAGCCCATGAAAAAACGCAGGCTAATGACCCGCGATGGGTTCGGCAATCCTGTTAGCAAGGTAAGTTGGGGCGGGGCTCGTAGCCAGAGGAGCGCAGCGACGAAGCCCAACACGTCCAGCCACCCATGTTGGGCTTCGCTGCGCTCAACACCAACCTACACATGAACAAAACCCCCACCGGCTACGCCAAATGGGGGTTCTCCTCTACAACAACCAGGGCTTGTGGCCCGGGAGCAGACGCAGCCTTAGCCGTCGTCCTGGCCTGCCGCCGAGGCGGCCGGGGAGCTTTGCTCACAGCTCCAGAGTTCCAACGCCGGCTGGGTCGCTTGTGGCGGGCCGAGCCATTCACTCATCGAGCGGCAACGCTGGTTGAAACACAGTTGGTAATCCCCTGCCTCGGGGGTTCGCCCCAAACGCAGTGGTTGCAAGGGTGGTAGCTGACGCTGGTAATGCCAGCTGCCCTCGCGCAGTTCGGCGCCGTCTGGAATCTCCATACCGGCCCCGGAACCCTTCACCCGCGCCTCGCCAAGGAGCAACCCCTCAGGCGTCACGCGGTAATCCTCTTCCCAACGAATCTTCTCGATGGTGTGTGTCCAGGCCAGGGTAAAGCTGGGTGTGGGCACTTCTGCCCACACCGCACCGGCCAAACCCAGGCACAGGCCGATCACGCAGTGGCCACCTGAGCACGATGGGCACGCCAGAAGTGCTGGGCGATAAACAGCGCCGCCAGGGCGAAGCCGATCTCGTCACTCATCGGCGTGGCCAGAATCAGGCTGGCACCGGCGGCAAAGCCCAGCGCGCGCTCCCACCAAGGCATCTTGGCCTGCAGATAGCCGGTAAAGATTGCGCCCCAGATACCAATCGCCAACGCCGCCTTGGCCACCACATACAGCGTGGCCAGTAGGCTGTCGCCCTGCAGCATCAGCGCCGGTTCGTACACCGCCATAAACGGCACGATAAACCCGGCCACGGCGATACGAATGGCCCACAGGCTGATCTTCAGGCCGCTTTCCTTGGCAATCGGTGCGGCTGCGAAACAGGCCAGCGCCACCGGCGGCGTAAGGTCGGCCATGATGCCGAAATAGAACACGAACATGTGTGACACGATCAGCGGCACGCCCAGCTCCAGCAGCGCCGGCGCGGCAATCGAACTGGTGATGATGTAGTTGGGAATGGTCGGGATGCCCATGCCCAGCACCAGGCAGGTGAGCATGGTGAGGATCAGCGAAAGGAACAGGTTGTCCTGGCCGATGGCGAGGATATAGCCGGCGAAGGTCGACGCCACACCGGTCAGCGAGACCACACCGATAATCACCCCCACCAGGGCGCAGGCGATACCCACCGGCACGGCATGCCGTGCACCTTCCACCAGTGCGTGCAGGCAGATCCGCAACGTGTCGCGGCCACCTTTGATAAACCAGCACACCGCCACCAGCAGCGCGACCACACCGAACACCACGCCGATGCCGAGCTGGAAGAAGCCGGCGCAGAGCACGCCCAGGGCAATCCAGAAGGCGAAACGCATAACCTTGGACGACACCCGCAGGATGATCGCCGAGCCGAGAATCACGATGGCCGTCAGGGCCAGGCCGACCATGCCGGAGAACAGCGGCGTGCGCCCGGAGAACAGCAGGTAGATGAGGATGAACAGCGGAATCAGCAGGTACCAGCGCTGCTTCACCGCCGCCCAGGGGTTCGGGCATTGGTCTTTCGGCAGGCCGCGCAGGTTGGCGCGCTTAGCCTCCAGGTGAACCATCCAGAACACCGAGCCGAAGTACAGCATGGCCGGAATCAACGCAGCCTTGGCCACCTCAAAGAAGGGCACGTTGATGGTTTCGGCCATGATAAAGGCCACCGCACCCATGATCGGCGGCATGATCTGGCTGCCCATCGACGAGGTGGCTTCCACGCCGCCGGCAAACGCCGGTTTGTAGCCGAAGCGCTTCATCAGCGGGATGGTGAACTGGCCGGTGGTGACCACATTGGCCACCCCCGAGCCGGTGATGGTGCCCATCAGTGCCGAAGACACCACCGAAACCTTGGCCGGGCCGCCGAGCTTGTGGCCGAACAGGCCCATGGCGAAATCGGTGAACAGGCGGATCATCCCGGCCTGCTCAAGAAAGGCGCCGAACAGGATAAACAGGAAGATATAGGTGGCCGAGACATAGGTCGGCGTGCCGTACAGGCCCTCGGTGCCGAACGACAGCTGGTTGACGATCTGGTCGATGGCGTAGCCACGGTGCATCAGGTCGCCCGGCAGGTATTGGCCGAACAAGCCGTAGACCAGAAACAGCGCGCAGATCAACGGCAGGGCAATGCCCATCACCCGGCGCGCAGCCTCGAACACCAGCACGATCAGCAGCAGACCGACGACCATATCGCTCTGGGTCAGATCACCGGAGCGCTGAATCAGATCGGCTTCGAAATACCACTGGTAGAACGCCGTGGCCATGCCGGCCAGGCCCAGTAGCCAAGCCAGCGGCTGCCAGGGCTGCTCCTTGCCACGGGCGGGAAAACAGAGAAACACCACTAACAGCAGAAAGCCCACGTGCACGGCACGCAGAATTTGGCTGGATACCGGATGGAAGGCCGCGGTGATGATCTGGAAGATGGAGAACAGCAGCGCGACATAAAACAGCGCTTTTGGCCAATCACTGGGACTGCCGGCGAGGCCTTGGTTTTGCTCACTCATGAAGGTCACACCCTCGTTACAACGTCGATAGCACAAGAGTCGCCAACAAAACCTGCCGTGCATGCACGCCGGTTTTATTCGTAGCTCTAGAAATAGGGCGGCCTGGGTAGGATGGGTTGAGCGAAGCGATACCCATGCTGTATAGGCACTCGCCTTCGACATCGCTTGATGGGTTACGCCGCTGCGCGGCTAACCCATCCTACGACCGTCTGTGCTCAACCCATGCTACCCAGCCAACCCTTCAGCAGCCTTACAGTGCGCCGGCTTCTTTGTAGAAGCGCTCGGCGCCCGGATGCAGCGGGATCGGCAGATCCTTGGCGGCGCCTTCCAGTTTGATGTCCTTGGCCGCCGAGTGGGCGTTGCCCAGGCGCTCGAGGTTGTCGAACATCAGCTTGGTCATCTGGTAGGCCACTTCATCGGACACACCTTCGTGGCTGACCAGGATGTTGTTGATCGCCACGGTCGGTACATCGCTGTCCTGACCGTCATAGGTGCCGGCCGGGATGGATGCAGCCTGGTAGGCGGCGTTGTCGATCTTCGCAGTGATGTCGGCCGGGATGGCCACGAAGGTGATCGGCAGGGTTGCGGCCAGGTCGCGAATCGCCGCCATGCCCAGGCCCGAGGACTGCAGGGTGGCATCCAGCTGACGGTTCTTGATCAGCTCAACCGACTCGGCGTACGGCAGAAACTCCACCTTGCCCATGTCTTCATAGCTCAAGCCGGCGGCCTTGAAGATGGCGCGAGCGTTCAGCTCGGTACCGGATTTCGGCGCGCCAACGGAGATGCGCTTGCCTTTCAGGTCGGCCAGGGTGGTGATGCCGGATTCCTTGCTGGCAACGATCTGGATGTAGTTCGGGTAGGTGCCGGCAATCGCCCGCAGCTTTTTCAGCGGGGCCTTGAAGCCGGCGTCTTCCACGCCATTCCAGGCATCGGCAACCGAGTCACCGAGGGCGAAAGCCAGCTCGCCGCGACCGGCTTCGAGCAGGTTGAGGTTTTCCACCGAGGCCTTGGTGGCCTGCACCGAGGTCTTCGCGCCCTCGATGCCGTTGCTGTACAGCTGCGACAGGCCCACGCCAATCGGGTAGTACACCCCGCTGGTGCCCCCGGTCAGCACGTTGATAAAGGTCGGGGCGGCAAGTACCGCGGTGCTTGCGGTAAAGGCTGCGGCAGCAGCAAACAGGCTGAAACGTTTGGTCATTCGCATGGAAGAATCTCCGTCGTTGTTATGGCTTTATGCAGAGGTTTTCACTGTAGACGCTGCGCGCCACCCAGGCGGCGGTGCAGCGCCGGGACTAACGCAATGGCGAAAAGGAGCAGAGGCTCACGCGCGGCCTGAGCCGAGCGCACAAGAGATGGGCGGTTGATGCCGGACGCGACGAGCGCGCAGATGCTGCGGGGCAGTGCATGGGATTCACCTCTTGTCTTTCTTATCGATGGCGAGGCAATCGAGTGCCTGGCTGACAAGAGCTATAGCAGATGCCGTGCCAGCGAAAGAAAAGCCCGTGCTAGAGCCTTTACGTTGAGCTACACGGCCATCCTATCCGTCGTAACAAGCGGAAATCCGCCAGTGCAAAAACCGGGATAAGCGAAATTCCGCCGAGGCCGGCACCGTAGCCCGGATAAGCGCAGCGCAATCCGGGGCCGCGACCCGGATTGCGCCAAGGCTTATCCGGGCTACGAGCGTTCAGCGTAGGGTGGATGACGCTTCACCCATCCACCAACTGCCATGGTGGATGAAAACAGCGTCAGCTACGCGCCCCGATCCACCCTACACAGCTGTTGTAGCCCGGATGCAATCCGGGGCATTGATGGCGGCCATAGGCGTCCCGGATTGCATCCGGGCTACGACTTTAATCCTCGTCGCTGCTGCCGGCCGGCCGATAGCTGCTGCGCTGCAAGCCGTGGCGCTGCATCTTCTCGTTGAGGGTGCGACGCGGCAGCTGCAGCAGCGCCATCACCTCGGCGATATTGCCCTGGCAGTGCTGCAAGGCGCGGTGCAGACATTGCGCCTCGAAAGCCTCCATCTGCTCGGCCAGCGATTGCTGCGACAGACCATCGCCACTCTCTACCCCACCACTCAAGCCCAGGGCATGGCGTTCGGCAGCGTTGATCAGCTCGCGCACGTTGCCCGGCCAGTCATGCCCGAGCAGCCGGGTCAGCTCGCTGGGCGGCAGGCTCGGCGTCTCGCGGCCATGGCGTTGCGCGGCCTGGTTGGCGAAGTGTTCGAACAACAGCGGAATATCCTCACGGCGTTCGCGCAGCGGCGGAATGCGCAGGGTGGCGACGTTCAGCCGGTAGTAGAGGTCTTCACGGAAACGCCCGGCCTTGACCTCATCGAGCAGGTCCGGCTTGACCGCGCTGATCACCCGCAGGTCGACCTGAATGCTGCGATTGGAACCCAAGCGCTCCAGGGTTTTCTCCTGCAGCACACGCAGCAATTTGACCTGCTGGGCCAGCGGCAGGCTTTCCACCTCATCGAGAAACAGCGTGCCGCCGTCTGCATGCTCGATGCGGCCGATGCGCTTGCCCTGGGCGCCGGTAAAGGCGCCGCTTTCATGGCCGAACAGCTCGCTTTCGAACAGGTGCTCGGGAATCGCCGCGCAGTTCAGCGCGACAAACGGCTTGCCGGCGCGGTTGCTGAAATCATGCAGGCAACGGGCAACCCGCTCCTTGCCGCTGCCGGTGTCGCCGCGCAGGAGGATATTTACCGAGGTGCCGGCCAGCTCAAGGATCTGCCGGCGCAGGGTTTCCATCGGCTTTGATACGCCAAGCAACTGCGCCTCGATATGGTCCTTGAGGGCGAACTGCTGACGCAGCTGGCGGTTCTCACAGACCAGGCGGCGCTTGTCCAACGCGCGGCGCACGCTGTCGAGCAGGCGCTCGGGGGTAAAAGGCTTTTCGATAAAGTCGTACGCGCCCTGGCGCAGCGCCTGCACCGCCATCGGCACATCGCCATGCCCGGTAATCAGAATCACCGGCAGATCGCGGTCGCGGTCCAGCACGCTGTCGAGCAGCTGCAGGCCATCGATGCCGGGCATGCGCACATCGCTGATGATGATGCCGGGGTAGTCACGGTCGACCAGCGCCAGCGCGGCCTGCGCCGTGGCGCAGCTGTGCACGCGAAAGCCGGACAGCTCCAGCCACTGCTGCACCGCCTCGCGGATGGCTGCTTCATCGTCGACGACTATTACGTGCCCGGTCATATCACCTCCTGATCAATCGGCGGCAGTGTAATGCCTTGGTATTTTGTAGGGTGGATCGGGGCGCGAAGCTGGTGCTTCACCCATCCACCGTGATGAGCCAGTGGTGGATGTAAAGAGCGACATCCACCCTACGGGTTTAGTGCGGCCGGCAGACGCAGGGTAAACACCGCGCCCTGCTCGCCATTGGCCGCCTCCAGGCTGCCGCCCAGTTCACGAACAATGCCGTAGGACACCGCCAGGCCGAGGCCCAGCCCGGCACCCACCGGCTTGGTGGTAAAGAACGGCTCGAACACATGCCCCAGCGCCTCGCTGGCAATGCCGCCGCCGCTGTCGGCGATGCTCAGCAGGCACTGCTCGGCCTGTCGTTCGATACGAATCTGCAGTTGCCGCACGGTGCTGTCCGCCATGGCATCCAGGGCATTGTTCAGCAGGTTGAGCAGCACCTGCTCCAGGCGAATCGCATCGCCCAGCACCCGCGCCTCCAGGTCGATCTCGCTGTGCAGCTGCACCTGTTCACTGCGCAAACGCGGCGCCAGCAGTTGCAGGGCCTGCTCCAGCACATCGCTCAAACGCAGGCGCTCGCTCAGACCCGCTGGGCTTTTACGGGCAAAGGTTTTCAGGTGACCGGTGAGCCCGGCGATGCGTTGCAGCAGGCCATCGATACGCTGCAGCCCTTCGCGCACATCATCCTGGCGACCGCTGTCGAGTAACAGACGCAAGCTGCCCAGCTGCATCTGCATGGCCGTCAGTGGCTGGTTGATTTCATGGGCCATGGCCGCCGACATCTGCCCCAGTGCCGCCATCTTCGCCGCATGCACCAGGCCTTCCTGGGCTTCGCGCAGTTCGGCGGTGCGCAGCGCCACCTCAAGCTCCAGACGCTCACGAATACCGGCCTGCAAACGCTGGGTCTTGCGCCGCTGGGCCAGGTAGAGCAGCAGAAACGCCAGGGTCATCCACACCCCGGCGGCGGCCAGGCGGTAGCTGCGTACGCTGTCGACCAGGGTTTTCGGCTCGTGCAGCAGGTGCAGGGTCCAGCCTTCATCGCCTAGATCCTGGCGCTGCCAGAGGTAATCACGCGGGCCGTCCGGCCCCTCGACCCGGCGCCACTGGCTGGCGCTGTCGATCTGCCGACGCAGCGTGCTGGGCAACGGCTGCAGCGCCTGTTCGGCGTATTTGCGCACCTCCACCAGTTCGGCGCGGGCCTGCTCGCTCAGACTGTCGAGGGCGAGAAAACGCCAGGCCGGGCGGTTGCTGAGGATCACCACCGAGTAGCTGTCCGCCACCAGCAGCACGCCGGGCTGGCTGGCCCATTCGCGCTGCAGCTCTTCCAGCTCCAGCTTGACCACCAGCACGCCGAGCACCGTGCCGTTGTCGTCGCGCACCGCATGGGAGAGGAAATAACCGGGAATGCCGGTGGTCACACCCACCGCAAAATAACGCCCGGAGGACTGGCGCACGGCATCCTGAAAATACGGGCGGAAGGCGTAGTTATTGCCGACAAAACTGCTCCAGTCACGCCAGTTGCTCGCAACCAAAGTCTCGCCTTGGTCGTTGAGCAGATACAGCACGTTGGAGCCGGCGGCAGTGTTTAGCTGTTCCAGGCGTTCATTGAGTTTGCTGCGCAGCAGGCTGTCGGTGGGCGCACGCAGCAGCGACTTGATATCGCTGTCCAACGCCAGCACCTCGGGCACCGAACGGAAGCGCTCAACCAGGGTGTGGATCGACTGCGCATACAGCTGTAACTGCCCGCGCGCCTCCAGGCTGCGCTCCTGCCAGGCGCGCTGCTCGGCATAACGCCCGGCCAGCCAGATGCTCGCCAGCAAGCCGAGCAGAATCAGCAGGACGATCAGAACAACGCGGTAACGCAGCAGAAAGGCAGACATGCGCGGCTCGCAACAAGGCGGAGCCGGCATGGTAAGGCAAAACGCCTGCCGCGATCAGGCCGGATAAACGCGCTGCAACAGCCCATCCGCCAGCCACTGACGCAACCAGCTCACCGCCTGCACCGGTGCCTGTTCGCCCAGGTGCGCCAGCTCGCCGCACAGCTCAGCGAAGCTCCAACCCTGCACAGTCATGCCCTGCAATGCCGCCGCTTCATCGGCCGCCAGGCTGCGGTAGCGGGTAATCAGCTGATCACGCCAGACCACACAGGTCTCCACCTCAACCAATGCTTGGCTGCCGGGGAAGTCACCCTGCTCCTTGCACGCACGCCAGATCGCCAGACTGTTATGCCGGCACGCCAGCCACTGCACGCTCGGTAGCAAACGCACCTGCAGGGTCGGCCAATCTTCGGCCGGCAGTTCGGCCATCTGCGTCAGGCTCAGGGGCTGGCCTTCAGGTGCATCAAAGGCCAGGGTAAAGCCCCATTCCAGCCGCGCCAGCTCGCTGAGCGGCGCGGCCTGTGCGGGAATCAGGTAGCCGTCGATAAAGTCCGCCAGCTTTGCGCCTAACCAGCGCAGGCTGAAATGCTGCGAGGGGTGCGCGTCGAGATAGGCCAGGGCCAGGGCATCGAATTCCTCATCACCGAGCCAGCCATGCACCGCCGGATAGTCACCACGCAAGGCTTCCAGCAGACGCGCGCGGTAGGCGTTGTGGTAAATCGCCAGGCCCTGTTCGGCACTCAGCGCCGCACTGCCCAACAGGCTGGCCTGCAAGACCGGGTTAGGCTGGGCATCGGGGCCCTGCAGGTAGGCCTGCACCTGCGCCTGCCAGTCACTCAGGCGCATTGCGCTGTGCCTTGCAGTGCTTGGGCGGCAAACCGGCGTGCAGTGTTCAGCTCGTCGAGCAGCACATCCAGATCGGGAAAATGATCGTCGCGCTCCAGCAGCGTGGACACTGGGCCGAGGTGCTGCAGGGTGCGTTGATAAAGCTGCCAGACCGGGTCGCTGACCGGCTGATCATGGGTGTCGATCAGGTAGCTGCCGTAATCGCTGTGGCCGGCCAGGTGCAGCTGACGGATACGCTGCTTGGGCAGGCTACTGATAAACGTCCAGGCATCAAAGCCATGGTTGCGCGCGCTGACGTAGACATTGTTGACGTCCAGCAACAGCTCGCAGCCGCTCAACTCGCTGAGTGCAGCAAGGAACTGCCATTCGCTGAACTGATCATCGGCGCAGCGCAGGTAGCTGGAGACGTTTTCCAGCACCAGCGGTCGCTCGATCACGTCCTGTACCTGGCGCACGCGCGCAGCCACATGCTGCAGGCTCTCCTCGGTGTAGGGCAGCGGCAGCAGGTCGTGCAGCTGGTGGGCATTGCCCCGGCTCCAGCACAGGTGATCGGAGATCCACGCTGGCTGCACGCGCGCGGCGAGGTGTTTGAGCTGACGCAGGTAGTCGCGGTCCAGCTCATGCGGGCCACCAATCGACAGCGACACGCCATGCATCACCAGCGGGTACTGCTCGCCGATGGCATCGAGAAAGTAGAGGGCCTTGCCGCCCGCTACCAGGTAATTTTCCGAGACGATCTCGAACCAGTCGATAGCCGGCTGCTGTTCGAGAATGGCTTGGTAATAGGTGCTGCGCAGGCCCAGGCCAAAGCCCAGATTGCCGCGTTGAGCATTCATCGCTCGCTCCTTGCAGGGTGATGCGGGGCAACCGCGCGGCGGCCGCCCCGGCTCACTTACTCGCCGACAGTACCGCCTGCAGCATCGCACTCAGCCTGGGTCATGGCCTTGAAGCCGTGGCCTTTGCAGACAGCCTGACCTTTGCAGCTGTTTTCGGCGGTTTTGCAGTCATTCTGGCCTTTGCAGGACGTGACGCCGTAGCAGTGCACCTTGGCTTCTTCAGCCGCAACGACAGTGCCAGACATGCCGGCGAACATGGCAGCAGCAGCGAAGGCGATGGCGGCACCAGTAGCAGCGGTGGATTTCATGGTCATGTGCGTATCCTCGGGTGATCTGGGTGAGCCGGACGAAAAGGGTTTTGTGTGCCGGCATTCAACTAGAGCGACGAGACGAACAGGCGTTACAGCGGCGCTGAAAAAAACTTCAGTTGTTCAGCGCCGACGCAGCAAAAGCACGAAAAACACCCCACCAATTGCCGCCGTGGCGATGCCGATGGGCAGGTCCTGCGGCGCCAGCAGGGTGCGCGCGGCGACATCCACCCAGACCAGAAACAGCGCGCCAAGCAGCGCACTGACCGGCAGCAGGCGGCGGTGTTCGGCGCCCACAAGAAAGCGCGCGACATGCGGCAGGATCAGCCCGACAAAGCCGATGGCGCCGCTTAGCGACACCAGCACCCCGGTCAGCAGCGAGGCGCAGACAAACACCAGCAGGCGCACCCGGCGTGGTTCCAGACCGAGGCTGACCGCGCTGTGTTCACCGGCCATCAGCGCATTCAGCGCCCGCGCCAGACCGAGCAACAGCAGCAAGGCCAGGACCAAGCACAGCGCCGGCAGCCAGAGCAGTTCCCAACGCGCCAAACCAAGGCCGCCGAGCATCCAGAAGATCACCGAACTGGCGGCATGGTGATCACCGAGAAACAGCAGCAGGTTGCTCGCCGCCATCATCACAAACGACACCGCCACCCCGGCCAGCAGCAGGCGATCGCTCTCCAGCCGGCCGCCGCGACTGGCAATCGCCAGCACCAGCAGCATGCTCGCCAGCGCACCGACAAAGGCCGCCAGCGGCAGGCTAAGCAGGCCGATAAATTCACCCAGATAGAGCACCACAATCACCGCGCCGAGCGCCGCACCGGAGCTGACGCCGAGTAGATGTGGATCAGCCAGCGGGTTGCGGGTGACTGCCTGCAACGCCGTGCCGACCAGTGCCAGCCCGGCACCGACCAACGCACCAAGCACCACCCGTGGCGCGCGGATCAGCCAGACGATGCTGTCCTGAGCGCTACTCACCGCCTGCGCCGGCTGCAGATCAAACAGGCGCTGGCCGAGGATCTCCAACACACTCGGCAAGGGCACCGGCGCGGCGCCAAAACCCAATGACGCGGCGCAGGACAGTGCCAGCGCCAAGGCCAGCACCAGCAGCAACAGGCGGTAGGCGCGCGGGCTGCGAATCATCGGGCGAACGCCTGCGGGTGCAGCGCGGCGGCCAGGGTTTCGATGGCGGCGGCGTTATCCAGGCTCGGCGTTACCGCCAGGTACGGCAGCACCACAAAGCGCTGTTCACGGATCGCCGTCAGCCCCTGCAAGGCCGGGTGCTGCAGCAGAAAGTCGCGTTTCTGCGCCGCGCTGCGCTCGCCGTAATCGACGATCAGAATCACTTCGGGGTCGCTGCTGATCACCGCTTCCCAGCCGACGCGCACCCAGCTCGCGGCCAGCTCATCCATCACATTGCGCCCACCCGCTGCTTCGATCAGCGCCTGTGGCATGGCCAGGCGGCCGGCGGTAAAGGGGCTTTCCTCGCCGCTGTCGTAGAGAAACACCCGTGGCGCCGGGCCGCTATCGGCCAGGCGCTCACGCACCGCCGCCACCCGTTGCTGCATGCCCAGCACCAGCGCCTCGGCGCGCGACTCAACCGCGAAGATGCGGCCGAGGTTATGCAGGTCGTTGTAGACATCCTCCAGGCTGGCCACCCGCCGTGGCATAACATGGGCGCAGGACTCGCTCAGCTCGTACACCGGAATGCCGAACCGCGCCAGGCTGGCCGGGGTGACTTCACCGCCGACGCGCATGCCGTAGTTCCAGCCGGCGAAGAAGAAATCCGCCTCGGCGTTGAGCAGGTTTTCCAGCGACGGGTGCCGCGCGGCCAACTCCGGCAAGTCGGCCAGCTGCGCCATCAGCTCGGGGTTGGGGGTTTTCCAGGCGCTGATGCCGCTGTAACCGACCATCCGCGACTTCAGCCCGAGGGCCAGCAGCATGCTAGTCAGGTTGATGTCCTGACTGACCGCGCGCTGCGGCGGCTGCGCGATGGTCAGCTGGCGGTCGCAGCTGGTGACGGTAACCGCCTGAGCGGACAGGACAGTGCCCAACAACGGCAGGCACAGGGCGTAACGCAGAAAACGCTTCATGGATTGATCCAGGTAATACGCGGGTGCCCCGCGAGGGGATGACGGTCGACCAGCGCCTGCACGCCATACACCTCGGCCAGTAGGGCTTCAGTCAGCACCTCAGTCGGGGTGCCGCTGGCCACCACACGACCGTGGTCGAGCACATACAGACGGTCGCAGAAGGCCGCTGCCAGGTTGAGATCATGGAAGCTGGCCAGGGTCGCCAGGCCGAGGGTTTTGATCAGCCGCAACAGCTCCAGCTGGTAGCGCGGGTCGAGGTGGTTGGTCGGCTCGTCGAGGATCAACAGCGTCGGTTGCTGCACCAGCGCGCGAGCCAACAGCACGCGCTGCTTCTCGCCGCCGGAGAGCTGGGCGAAAGCCTGGCGCTTGTGCTCAGTCAACCCCACCCGCGCCAGGGCCTGCTCGACCAGGGCAACATCGGCCTGATCATCGCCATCGAACAGGCCCTTGTGCGGCGTACGGCCCATGGCGGCGACTTCGGCCACGGTCAGGCCGAAGTCCTGGGGAAACTCCTGCAGCACCACCGCCACCCGCTGCGCACACCAGCGCGGCGAACGGCTCCACAGCGCTTCGCCGTCCAGCTCGACACGGCCCTGATCGGGCCGCTGAAAGCGGTAGGCGCAGCGCAGCAGGCTGGTCTTGCCGCTGCCATTGGGGCCGAGCAGACCAACCAGCTGGCCGTCGCCCACCGCCAGATCGATACCGTCGAGCAAGGCCTGCTCGCCATTGGGCGACCAGGCCAAGTCGCTGATCTGCAAGCGCGGCATCAGAAACGGTAATCGGCAGTGACGAACACCGAACGCGGCGCGCCCAGGTACCACTGCTGGCCGTCGCTGCTGCCGGTGGTGGCGTACTGGCGGTCGAACAGGTTGTTCAACTCCAGGCCCAGACGCACGTCCGCTTGCACCTGCCAGCCGATATTCGCATCAACCACGGTGTAGCTCGGCAGCGTCACATTGTTCGCCGTGTCGGCGTAGCGCGCATCGACATAACGCGCGCCGATCCCGGCCTGCACCTGCTCGCTCAGCGCCTTGCTCAACCACAGGTTGGCGGCGCGCCGTGGCACGTTAGTCGGCCGATTGCCGCTGCGGTCACCCCCAGCCTCGCGGAAGTCGTCGTACTCGGCGCGCACCCACGCGGCGTTGGCCGACACCTGCCAACCCTGACCCAGCGTCAGCTCCAGGGTGGCTTCCAGGCCATCGGAAGACTGCTGACCGATCTGCTCGGTCGGCGCGGTTGGGGTGGCGCGGCTGAGCAGCTTCTCCTTGACGATATGGTATGCGGCCAGCGTCCATTCGCCCTGGCCATTCCAGAACGCATGCTTGAGGCCGATTTCGGTCTGCTTGGCCTCGCTCAGGTCAAACTGCTGCTGGGTCGGATTGAGCGTCAGCAGGTTGCTCACACCCTCGGTGCTGGTGGCGTACTGGCCGTACAGTGACAGCTCGGGCGTAACCTCGAAGACCAACCCGGCGCGCCAGTTGTCGCCGTTCAGGCTGCGATCCGTACGCGAATCGTCGACCAGGTTGCTGCGGTCGATATGTACCTGATCGCGGCGCAGGCCAGTGACCAGCGAGAGACGCTCAGTCAGTTGAGTGCGGTTCTCGGCGAACAGCGAGAATTGCCGCGCCAAATTGCGCTCACGCGGGCCGTAACCCAATGGATCGGTGCTCTGGTACTGACCGCCACCGGAGCCGGCCAGGGGCACGCTGTCGCTGAAACTGCTACCGAAATCATGCGGGCGGGCGAAGTGAATGCGGTTGTAGTCGGCACCGACTACGGTGCGGCTATCCAGGCCGAACAGGGCGTGCTCCAGGGTAAAGGTCTGGCGGTCGCCGACCTGCTCCTGGGTGTGCTTGATCTCGTAGAAGTCGCTGCGCTCGACCTGATCACCCGGCTGCCAGCGGTAGGACTCGGCATTGCGCCAGTAGCGCTGGGTTTTGATGTAGTAGAGCTGGTTGCTGGCGGTCAGTGCGTCGTTGATCCGCCAGTCACTGACCAGCCGGGTGATCTGGTCGTTGTAGCGAACCTCGGCGTTATCGACGTTGTAATTGCGCTCGCGCAGGCTCTCGCGGTACTTGCCGGCGACCAGCGGCGTGCCCAGGTAACGCTGCGGGTCCTGATCACCCTGATCATGGGACAGGGTAAAACTCAGCGCATCGCTGGCATCCCAGCGCAGTGCTGCGCTTATCGCCTGGCTCTGCGACTCGCCATCATCGACCCAGCCATTGCTGGCCTGTCGATTGAGGTTGAGCCGGTAGCTCAGCGTATCGCTCAGCGAGCCGCCGCTGTCCAGCGCGGCCTGGCGGCGGTCGTCGCTGCCGTAGCCGAGGCGCAGCTGGTTGCTGATGGCGCCGCTAAACGGCTTTTTCGGCACCACGTTGATCACCGCACCGGTCGCGCCTTCACCGTAGAGCACCGAGGCCGGGCCACGCAGCACGTCGACGCGCTCCACCGACCAGGTGTCGACCGGGAAGGTCACGGTGCCGGCCCCGACATACTGGCGGGTGCCGTCGTACAGCTGCATGGTCGCGCTGTGCCCGGTAAAGCCGCGCGCCGACAGCGCGGTGCCGCCGTTGCCGGGGCTGCCGATGCTGCTGATGCCGGGGGTGCGGGTGACCGCGTCCTGCACGCTGAGGTTGTTGCGCCCGCGCACCTGCGCGCCGCTCAGGCTGCTGGTGCTGGCCGGGGTTTGCAGGGCCGTCAGGCCCAGGCGCGAGCCGCTGCTGCTGGGCGTATGCAGATCGCTTGCGCCCTCCGCAGCAACCTTGGCCTGAACGGTCGTGGCCGGCAGATTGACTGGAGATTCGCCCGCCACAGCCGTACCGGCCAGGAACAGGGCAAGGGAAACAGAGAGTTGAGACAGGGGATAGCGCGCCATGATGCTTCCATCGCAAAAGGGATAGGCACGGCAATCCCGATGGAAACGCGCAACAGCAAAACACGGGCGCGCAGGCACCCACGATCGGCGTCAACGCCCGCCCACCGCGGGTTGCCAAACAGTTGGGGGTGCCGCTGCATCACGGGCAGCGTGCAACATCCCTAAGAACCTGTTTACGATTCCGCGAGCTAGAGCAATGCAAGGCAAAAACAGGCAAGGAAGCGGACTGGGCTCGCACACGAGTGTACTTTTGTACATGAGCATTCCGAGCCTGTTTTTAACGCAGCAGGGCCGACGCGCAGCAGATCGTAGACAGGTTCTAAGAATCAGGCCGGTCTCCGGGCTTACGAGGGTCATGAAGCCATCGCCTTCCCATGCAGAAACTGCACAGTGGCATCGTGATGACTTCGCTCGCTTACCGTTGCGGGGGCAGCGTCGGACTGGCCCAAAGGGCGCACCGACTTCCCGTTTAACCTCACGCACGGCGGCGTGAGACACCTGAAACGGCGCGGATATGACCATCCAGGCCGATCCGCGTCAAGTTTTAGCTGTTACCGAATGGCTCTACAGCGGTCTTTTCAGCCTTGATCAAGGCGTAAGCGTAGGGTGGACAACGCGAAGCTTGTCCACCACTCGTGGCGTAGTGACTCAGCCCTGATCAATCCGCAGCTCAGGCACTGGGCGGCCGGCCACCAGGCGCTCATCGACCAGGCGGATCAGCTCGGCCTCATCGCGCACGCGAAACCACTCACCAGGCGGATAGAGACTGGCCGTCGGGCCCAGATCACAGGGGAACTGGCATTGGCTACGGGTGATATGCACGCCGCCCTCGCACTCCAGCTTGCCGGCGGCCTTTAAGCGCTGACGCAGGGTTTTCCACAGGTCCAGCGCGCCACGCCGGGTGCAGCGCGGGCCATTGCACAGCAGCAGGCGCTGGGCGTGCGGCGGAATCTGCGACCAGGCGTGATGCCCCGGCACGGCGGCCACACCGACACAGGGCAGGTGCAGCTCAGGGCGTTCGATCAGCGCGCAGGCGGCCTCCACCGGCAAGCCTTCGGCCTGGCCAATGGCACTGGCGACAAACAGCTGCTCCGGGTTGGCCTGCTGGCCTAGCTCGCTGCGCAGCCAATCGAGGTGCGGGCTGCTGCTCTGTGGCTCCAGATCGATCACCAGCAGTGGCCGCTCGCCCTCGGCCACGCGCTGCCAGAGCGGCGCATAGCCTGCGCTGGTGTCGACGATATCGGCCAGCGCCGCTTCCCCGCGCAGCTCAACCAGACGCCGGCGAAACAGCTCGGCAAACGAGCCCTCGGCCTGGTCGGGACCGACAAACAGAATGCGGGCGTAAGGGGAAACGGGCGTGGTCATAGCGGCCTCCAAAGCGGGGCGGCAGTCTAACAGGCGTTTCCCGCGCCATGGATTTCACAGACGTAGGGTGGATCGGGGCGCGTAGCTGACGCTTCACCCATCCACCAACTGCGATGGTGGATGAAAACAGCGTCATCCACCCTACCTTGCACCTACGCCCCCCTGTAGCCCGGATAAGCCTTGGCGCAATCCGGGACGCGGCCCCCCGGATTGCGCTGCGCTTATCCGGGCTACATGCCTACCGCTATCCCGCTCAACGCCTCGGCCAGCGCTTCGAAGCTGACAAACTCACGTTTCACACTCGGCAAACTCGGACGGCGCAGCAGCAGCACCGGCAAACCCAGCTCACGCGCCACCTGCAATTTCGGCTCGGTGGACTGGCTGCCGCTGTTCTTACTGATCAATACATCGGTGCCCAGGCGGGCAAATAGCGCGCGCTCCTCGTCCAGCTCGAATGGCCCACGCGCGCCGATAATTTCCGCACGCGGCACGCCTTGCTGCGCCGTCAGGCAGCGCACGGTCCAGTGCTGATGCAGGGGAATCTCGTGCAGATGCTCCAGTGGCTCGCGGCCAAGGGTAAATAGCGGACGGCGGAAATCCTTCAGGGCTTCGACCAAACCGGCCCAGTTATCCACTTCACGCCAGTCATCACCCTCGCCGGCCTGCCAACCAGGGCGGCGCAGCGCCCAGCAAGCAATTCCGCTCAGCTCACAAGCGCGCGCCGCATTGGCGCTAATCTGCGCGGCATAGGGGTGGGTCAGATCGAGCAGCAGTTCGATGCCCTGCTCGCGGATAAACCCCGCCAGCCCTTCGGCCCCACCAAAACCGCCAACGCGCACCTGACAGGGCAAGTCATCCGGCACCCGGCCAAGACCGGCCAGGCTGTAGATGCTTTCAGGGCCAAGGCGACGCGCCAGACGCAACGCCTCGGTAGTCCCGCCAAGCAGGAGGATGCGCGGGCTCACGGCTTGCGCACCTCCAGCAGAGTGATTGGCAAGGCGCTGCGCCAGGTGTCGAAGCCGCCCAACGGCTGCGCCTGGGCCACGCTAATACGCGTCAACTCGCCGCCGACCTGCTCGCGCCAGGCCACCAGCGCCGCTTCGCTTTGCAGAGTCACGGCATTGGCCACCAGACGCCCGCCCGGTTTCAGGCTGGCCCAGCACTGCTCCAGCACGCAGGGAACGGTCACCCCGCCGCCGATAAAGATCGCATCCGGCGCCGCCAATCCGGCCAAGGCTTCAGGCGCGCGGCCGGCGACCAGTTGCAGACCCGGCACGCCGAGGGCATCGCGGTTGTGCTGGATATGCGCCTGACGACCGGCATCGGCCTCAATTGCCAGCGCCCGACAACTAGGGTGCGCGCGCATCCACTCGATGCCGATAGAGCCGCAGCCGGCACCCACATCCCAGAGCAGCTCACCCGGTTGCGGCGCCAGGCGCGCCAGGGTGATGGCGCGCACGTCGCGCTTGGTCAGCTGGCCGTCGTGCTGATAGGCACCGTCCGGCAAACCCGGCGTTAGCGGCAGCAAACGCGCATCGGCGGCGGCCTCGCACTCGATTGCCAGCAGATTGAGATCGGCCGCGCGCGGCAACGCCCAGTCACTGGCCAAACCGTCGATGCGTCGCTCCTGAGCGCCACCCAGATGCTCCAGTACGGTCAAGCGACTGGGGCCAAAACCGCGCGTACGCAGCAGCTCGGCCACCGCCGCCGGGCTGTCGCCGTCATTGCTCAATACCAGCAACCGCGCGCCGGGGAATAGCTGCGCCTGCAACGCCGCCAACGGCCGCGCCACCAGCGACAGCACCGTCACCTCCTGCAACGGCCAACCCAGGCGAGCGGCGGCCAGGGACACCGACGACGGCGCGGAAAACACCCGCAATTCCTCGGCCGCCAGCTGCCGCGCCAGACTCGCGCCAACCCCGTAGAACAGCGGGTCGCCGCTGGCCAGCACGCAGACCGGCGTACCGCGCCGCGCCAGCACCGGCTCCAGGCTGAATGGGCTCGGCCAGAGTTCGTGCTGCCCCGGCAGATCGCTGGGCAACAACGCCAGCTGCCGTGGGCTGCCAACAATCCACTGCGCCTCGCTCAACGCCCGGCGCGCCGCCTCACCCAGGCCGGCATAGCCGTCTTCACCGATACCCACCAGGGTTAACCAGGCCGTCATACCTACTCCTCTGCGCCCGCCCGACGAGCAAGGGTGTCTGCACGTCAAACAAAGCGGGCATAATAGCGCCTTCGTCGGTGCCCGCCGCCATTGTGCATAGGGCCTAAGAGGGAATCCGGAGCGATCCGCTAATCGTGACCGAGCTGCCCCCGCAACTGTAAACAGCGAGTCTGCCGCAACTGTGCCACTGGGTAACCGGGAAGGCCGCAGCAGATGATGACCTGTCAGCCAGGAGACCTGCCGACGACGCTAGTCGCGAGTGCCAACATCGGGCGGGGTGTACCGATGCCATGAAATCCCCTGTGGGCGGATTTCGCTGGTTCGGTCGCCGCGTCTTTGTTGTTGGTGACCCTTTTTGCGCGACCGTCCAACCTCCGCCGACCTGCCCGACCCACGCCCTAGCGCGTGCCCCGGCCTGCTGCGTATCGTTCAGGCGCTGGACGGTGGCATCTGCCGGGTCAAGCTGGCCGGCGGCGTGCTGAGCAGCCAACAGGCACGCACCATCGCCGAGGCGGCCGAGCGCTGCGCCAGCGGCGTGCTGGAACTGACCAACCGCAGCAATCTACAGATTCGTGGCGTATTGCCCGGCCAGCAAGCCGAGCTGATCGAGCGCCTGCTGGCTGCCGGCCTTGGCCCGAGCAACCCGGCCGCCGACGATGTGCGCAACCTGCTGCTCAGCCCTGCCGCCGGCCTCGACCCGCAGGCCCTGCTCGACACCCGAGCATTGGCTGCCGCGCTGCTCGACCTGCTGCAAAACACCCCGGCGCTGCATGGACTGTCGGCCAAGTTCGCCCTGCAGCTGGACGGCGGCGAAGCCCTGACGATGCTCGAACACCCCCACGATATCTGGCTAAGCGCCCTACCCGGATCGCCGGCACGATTGGCCGTTGGTCTGGCCGGTTGCCCGAGTGACAAGCCGCTGGGTGTGATCGACGCAGAGCAAGCCGTGCCGTTGGTGGAACAGCTGCTCAGGCTGTTCCTCGATCTGGCTGGGAGCGAACACAGCAGGATGCGCCAGCTGCTTGCCGTAATTGTCCCCAACCAACTGCTGCAACAGCTGCAAATGCGCCTGCCCTTTGCCGTGCAAGCGCCGCCGACCGACTGGCAACGCAAACCAGTCAGCCCACGCGCACCGATGGGCATTTATCCACAGCAGCAAAACGCCCTTTGCATGGTTGCCGCCGCCTCGCGTCTGGGCCGGATCGACGCCGCGCAACTGCGCTCCATGGCTGATCTGGCCGACCAGCACGGCGATGCCAGCCTGCGCCTAACGCCCTGGCAGGGCCTGCTGCTGCCAAATATCCCCGAGCGCTCGGCAGACAACCTGCTGCACAAACTGGCCGAACTGGGCCTGCTGATCGATGCACAGGAACCGCTTAGCCAGCTGATCGCCTGCACCGGTTCCGCCGCCTGCGCCAAGGGCCTGGCCGACAGCAAAGCCGACGCCTTGCTGCTCGCCAAGCGCCTGCGCGCCAGCACGGCGCGGCCGCAAATACACCTCAGCGCCTGCCCACGCTCCTGCGCCGCCGCGCATACCGCGCCCTTTACCCTGCTGGCCAGCAGCGCCGGGCATTACCAGCTTTATCAACGCACGCCTGAGGCGGCCGGTTTCGGCCAACTGCTGGCCAGCGCCATGACTATCGACGAGGCCGGCGACTGGTTCGCCGCCCACTGCGCAACAGGAAACAGCGATGCTTGAGTACATCCGCGACGGCCAGGAAATCTACCGCCAGTCGTTCGCCACCATCCGCGCCGAGGCTGACCTGTCGGCGATCCCGGCTGATCTGGAAAAGCTCGCGGTGCGGGTTATCCACGCCTGCGGCATGGTCGATGTGGTGCAGGACCTGCGCTTCTCGCCCGGTGCCGGGGCTGCCGGCCGCGCGGCGCTGGCCAAGGGCGCACCAATTCTCTGCGATGCGCGGATGGTCGCCGAAGGCATCACCCGTCCGCGCCTAGCCGCCAATAACCCGGTGATCTGCACCCTGCATAACGACGGCGTGATTGAGCAGGCCCGCGCACTGGGCAATACCCGTTCGGCAGTCGCATTGGAACATTGGCGCGAGCATCTGCAAGGCAGCGTGGTGGTGATCGGCAACGCCCCCACCGCGCTGTTCTACCTGCTGGAAATGCTCGACGCCGGCGCGCCAAAACCGGCGCTGATTATCGGCATGCCGGTGGGCTTTATCGGCGCGGCGGAATCCAAGGACGCCCTCGCCGCCGACAGCCGCGGCGTGCCCTATGTGATCGTTCGCGGCCGGCGTGGCGGCAGCGCCATGGCGGTGGCGGCGGTCAACGCCCTGGCCACGGAGGTGGAGTGATGACTGTGCAAAAAGGCCGCCTGCTCGGCATCGGCGTCGGCCCCGGCGACCCGGAGCTGATCACCCTCAAGGCACTGCGTCTGCTGCAATCGGCGCCCGTGGTCGGCTACTTTGTGGCCAAGGCCAAAGCCAACAAGGGCCAGGGCGGCAACGCCTTCGGCATTATCGAACAGCACCTGACCGACACGCAGCAGCGCCTGCCGCTGGTGTACCCGGTGACCACGGAAAAGCTCGCCGCGCCGCTCAGCTATGAAGATGTGATCAGCGACTTCTACGACACCTGCGCGGTGCAGATCGCCGCCCGGCTCGACGCCGGCTTTGATGTGGCGGTGATCTGCGAAGGCGACCCGTTCTTCTACGGCTCCTATATGTACCTGCACGACCGCCTGGCCGCGCAGTACCAGGTGGAAGTGGTGCCCGGCGTGTGCTCCATGCTCGGCTGCGCCTCGGTGCTCGGCACCCCGCTGGTGTACCGCAACCAGAGCTTGAGCGTGCTCTCCGGCGTACTGCCCGAGGACGAACTCAAGCAGCGCCTACGCGATGCCGAAGCCGCCGTGGTGATGAAGCTGGGGCGCAACTTCGAGAAAGTCCGCCGCGTGCTGCAGGAGCTGGGCATCGACCAGCGCGCGCATTACGTCGAGCGCGCGACCATGGGCAACCAACGCATCGTGCCGCTAGATGAAGTGGAGCCGATGTCCTCGCCCTACTTCTCGATGATCGTGATTCCCGGCGAGAAATGGCGCGGTTAACACGGCTGTAGGGTGGATGACGCTTCACCCATCCACCAACCGCGATTGGTGGATGAAAAAAACATCAGCTACGCGCCCCGATCTACCCTACCCAACTGAACGTAGCCCGGATGCAATCCGGGAAACCGCACGCCCCGGATTGCATCCGGGCTACAGGATTCAAACATGAGTACCGCCCCCGCCATCATTGTCCTCGGCCCCTCCGCCCTGCCTTGTGCGCGGCGCATACAGGCGCTTTATCCACAGGCCGAAATCCACGGCCTGCACAGCCGAGTGGCGGACGTTGAACGGACGTATGCAGACTTTGGCGACAACCTGCGCGCGCTGTACCGCGCCGGCACGCCGCTGATCGTGCTGTGCGCCGCCGGTATCGTGATTCGCAGTTTGGCCGCCGTGCTCGGCGAGAAAGACAGCGAGCCGCCGGTGCTGGCCGTGGCCGAAGATGGCAGCGCGGTGGTGCCGTTGCTCGGCGGCCTCGGTGGGGTCAACCGCATGGCGCGGGAGCTTGCTGCGCACCTAGAGGTCAGCGCGGCGATCACCACCAGCGGCGAACTGCGTTTCGGCACCTGCCTGCTGGAGCCGCCGGCCGGCTATGTGCTGGCCGATCTTGAGCAAGGCAAAGGCTTTGTCAGCGACCTGCTCGGCGGCCAAACCGTGCGTATCGAAGGCGACGCGCCCTGGCTGGCCCAGGCCAAACTGCCGGTGGATAACAGCGCCGCGCGGGTGATCCATATCAGTCCGCATAGCCGCGCCGCGAATGCCGATGAGCTGCTGATCCACCCGCAACAAGTGGCCGTATGGGTCGAGAGCGCCAGCGCCGAATTACTTAGCGAACTGCAGCAGGCGCTACAGAGCAGCAGCTTGGCTCCGCAGAGCCTGTCCTGCCTGCTGGCCTCACCAGCGTTGATGGCCAACACCGAACTGCACAGCGCCGCCGCGCAGCTCAAACTGCCGCTGCGTTTTATCGACGACGCCACGCAACTGCCGCCGCTGCACAGCCAGCACGCCAATCTGCGTCTGCTGCTGGCTGATGCGCCTATCGACGCCAGCCAGCTCGGCCGCCCCCGTGGCCGCCTGACGGTGATCGGCCTCGGCCCCGGCGCCGCCGAGTTTATGGTGCCCGCCGCACGCCAGGCGCTGGATGAAGCGCAGGACCTGCTCGGCTACGAAACTTATATCAATATGGCAGGCCCGTTGCGCCCAGAGCAGGTGCGCCACTGCACCGATAACCGCGAAGAAATGCAGCGCGCCCGCCATGCCTTCGAGTTGGCAGCAAGCGGCCGGCGCGTAGTGGTGGTGTCGTCCGGCGACCCCGGCGTATTCGCCATGGCCGCCGCCGTGCTGGAAGCCCTGCATGAATCGGCCGACGCTGAATGGCAGCGCGTCGACTTACAGGTATTCCCCGGTGTATCCGCCGCCCTGGCCACCGCCGCCAAAGCCGGCGCGCCGCTGGGCCACGACTTCTGCCTGATCTCCCTGTCCGATAACCTCAAGCCCTGGGCGATTATCGAAAAGCGCCTGGCCCACGCCGCCGCCGCCGACCTGGTGATGGCCTTCTACAACCCCATTTCCAAAGCCCGTCCCTGGCAGCTCGGCTCTGCGCTGGACATCGTCCGCCAGCAGCGCAGCCCGGAAACCTTGGTGGTGCTCGGCCGCGATATCGGCCGCCCCGGCGAAACCCTGCGCACCCTCACCCTGGGCGAACTCACCCCAGAGATGGTCGATATGCGCACCCTGGTGATTATCGGCTCCAGCCAAACCTGCCGCTTCCCGCGCGCCGAGGGTGGCGAGTGGGTGTATACGCCGCGTAGTTATCCACAGTTGTAACGACCGTAGGATGGGTTGAGCTTGCGGTACCCATCGGGGGTATCAAGGGTTCGCAGCAGCATGGGTATCGCTGCGCTCAACCCATCCTACGAGCTTCGCCACTTGGGCTTTGACGTTCTCTTTCCGAAGACCTGACGATGGACCGCCAACATCCCCTCTGCCCCTGGCAGCATGGTGGTTTCTAGTACAGGAGATTTGTCCGCGTACCGCAAAACCAGATCCTCCTGTCCAGGTGCAGACGCCAGCACAGCCTCATAGGCGAAGCGACAGACCTGCTCATTGACCATACGAACCCATTCTTCGTCGTCCATTTCGGTATGTCTCAGTCCATACCGCGCGTATTCCTTGCAATATTCGTTGCTCCCCAATATCGCGAGCCTCGGGCTAACCGGGAAAAACATCAACACTGGACCACTATTCAAATTAACCGAGTAAGGCTGTTGTTCTTCGAAAGGCACCGAGGGGTCAAACCACAGCACTGGGTTGTCGCTACTCAAAAACGGTAGCTCGGTCTTGTTATGCACTACGACGAGCCCTATAGAAGAGTACAACCGCGCCATCCCCTGCATCATGGCTGCCATCGCATGGATGCTGCGATGCGGATCAATCGCGACCTCTACACGGTTAGGCAGATCTTCAAGACCTGGAGGAAGAGGTGGGAGCTTCCCTTTAGCGAGCAACAAAGCCAAGGTGCTTTTCACCGTATGAGAATCGATCGCCTCGGCAACATCCCGCGATGCCGGTACACGCACCCGTTGCAGTGACATGAACTCAAAAATGTTGGACAGCCTGTCATTCACATTTCCACGGGCCGCCAACCTCGCCACAGTTTCAGGCCAGTCACTTTCGATGGAGGAAAATAGATCCTCGAGCGTGTTGTTGTCCTGGCCGCCATCGGGCTTAGGTTGCGAGTAGTAATAGTTTCGAAACTGCGTGGCATTTGGATCAAGAAGAAGAGCTTTCTGCGGCTCATCTTTGCGATAAACCAACACCCTGCCCTCCGAGTTACAGAAAGCCTTGAGGTACGCTTTGGGCACAAAATGGTGCCGCTTCTTCTCCATGCCACTCTCCATGATTGCCTGTTCTATGTCGGCGGACATGATGCAGCATACAAAGGAGACATATTTATCACTCCCCTGCTACAGCCTGCTCAGCTAAAACTGGCACTTACTCAACACTAAGTTACACTTACCGTCACTTTCTGTTGAGTGAGCCTGATGAGCCAGCCCCGCGAAGCCACGCAACCCATACGCCGCCTTTATCAAGGCCTCGACGCGCTGGCGAGCCCTGAGCGCTATCTGTTTACCCCTTCAGATATGCGCGCCCTGGTGCCGGATATTTCTGCGCAGGCCTACCGGACGCTGCTTAGCCGTGCCGCCAAGGAAGGCAAGCTGGAACGCATTTGCCGTGGGCTCTACTTCTACAAACCCGCAAAACCCAGTTCCGGTCTGCTGCTGTTTCATGCAGCGGCGCGGCTGCGGGCGCATGAGTTCAATTACATCAGCCTGGAAACCGCGTTAAGCGACGCCGGCATCATCTCGCAGGTACCAATGAACTGGATCACCCTGATGTCATCGGGGCGCAGCAGCCAGATCACCTGCGGCCAGTGGGGCACCCTGGAGTTTGTCCACACCACACAAAAAGCCGAGGCACTGGCCGATCAGCTCAGCTACGACAACAGATGCCGGATGTGGCGAGCCAAGCCTGCGCTGGCCATTCGCGATATGAAGGCTGCCAAAAGGAATCTCGACCTGATCGATTGGAGCATCGCCAATGAGTTTGTTTGATCAGTTGGTAGACCAGGCCATCGGCAACAATACCGAACTGGCCAACCTGCGCGTGGTGGTGGAAAAAGAGCTGCTGCACCACGACATCATGCTGGCGCTGAGCGAAGCCGGCCTGCTGGAAAAGCTGTGTTTTATCGGCGGTACCTGCCTGCGGGCGTGCTACGGCTCCAACCGTCTGAGCGAAGACCTGGACTTTACCGGCGGAGCTGACTTTAACCGGGACGACCTGGCCCAGTTGAAAGAGACCCTGATTGGCAAGTTACAGGCGAAATACGGCCTGCATGTAGAAGTCAGCGAGCCGAGCAAAGAGTCGGGCAACGTCGACACCTGGAAGCTGCGGGTACAGACCCGCCCTGATGCGCAGCACCTGCCGGCTCAGCGCATTCATATCGATGTCTGCGCCATCCCAAGCTATATGGGCGTACCGAAAACGCTGCTCAACCCCTATGGCGTGGATATGGGCACCCAGGGTCTGATCCTCAACGCGGAGGCGCTTGAGGAGATCTATGTGGACAAGATTTTGGCATTTGCCCTGAGACGCGGGCGGATCAAAAGTCGTGATCTCTGGGACTTGCTGTGGCTAAAGCAACAGAAAATCGAGCCGGCGTTGCAGTTGATCCCCAACAAGCTCAGGGATCACAAGGTAGAGCTACCGGACTTTCTGCAAAAGGCCGCGCAACGCTCAGCCGCGTTAACTGACGACCCGCAGGTGAAGCAGAATTTTCGCAATGAAATGCAGCGTTTCTTGCCGGCGCAACTCGTCGCGCAAACGCTGAACAACGATAAGTTCTGGGCTTACCTGACAGACGAAATTCCATCGTTGATGCGCCGCGCCGAAGCCAGCCTAAAGCCACAGGCCGATTCGAACGACTTTATGATGTAAGCCCCTTGTCGCTTCTACGCAGCAAATAGCTATCCATAATCCACCCATGCTGCTCCCGCAGCTCTGCACGGCGAGTGCGAATAGTCTCAGCGACCTCGCTTAGCGGCCCAGCGATCAGCACTTCATCCGGCGTACCGATATAGGCGCCCCAGTAGATCTGCATATCCTGACCGACAAAGCGCCGGTAGGTGTCCTGGGCGTCGAGCATCACCAGCACGCTGTCCACGCCCTCGGGAAAGCCTGCTTCGGCCAGGCGGCGCGCCGGGGTGATCTGGAAGGCCTGGCCGATGCTGTTAAAGCAGACCTTATGCTTGGCCGCCAGGGCTTGCAGGCTGGTGATGCCGGGGATGACTTCGTACTCAATCTGCTCGCTGCTGTTGGCCACGATCTGCTCGACGATGCGCAGGGTGCTGTCGTACAGCGCCGGGTCGCCCCAGACCAGAAAGGCGCCGGTTTCGCCATCGCGCATCTGCTCGCGGATCATGCCTTCGAACACCTGCTGCTTGTCCTGATTCAGATCGACCACGCTGCCGCGATAGTCCGGCACATCGCGCACCCGCTCCGGGCAGTCGGCGCTGACAAAGCGGTAGTCGCGGCCCTGGATAAAGCGCTCGCAGATGGTCTTGCGCAGGCCGATCAGGCTGTCCTTGGTGCTGCCCTTGTCCATCAGGAAGAACACATCCGTGCGGTTAAGCGCGTTGATCGCCTGCACGGTCAGGTAGTCCGGGTCGCCGGCGCCGATGCCGATAATCAACAGGGTTTTCATAAGGCTGTCTCCAGGCTGCCGGCCAGTGTCGGCAGCGAATCGATATGTCGGTAGTCGGCACCCAACTCGACGGCCAATTGGCGGGCGCGGCCGAGGCGGATTGGCGCGCTTTCGATATCCACCAGCAACGCCGGGCAGGCGCTCGGGGTTAACGCCGGCCAATCGCGCAAGCGGCCATCGGTGATGATCAAGACACGATGGCGTTCGGCCGGGTGCAGGCGCTGACGCCGCGCCTGCCAGTCGGCGGCCTGCTGCACGGCCGCCAGCAACGGCGTACCGCCGCCCGCGCCCAGTTCGGCCAACCATTGCTGCAAAGCCTGGGAAGCTTTCTGCCCCTGCCATAGCCATTGCGCCTGACGGCCGGTGGCATGCAGCAAGGCCAGACGCGCGCGCTGCCGACGCGCCTGCTCGAATACTTCACTGAGCAAGCCTTTGGCCTTGCTTAGCGCGCCATGGCGGCGAGTCGAGGCCGAAGCATCGACTATCACCAGCCAGAGTTCAGCCGGCTTACTGCTGCGCGGTCGCAACACGAGATCCTGTCGAGTGCGCGGGCGGCCTTTCAGCAGGCTCGCCGGCCAGTCGATACGCCCCGCCGCGCCACTGCGACTGGCGCCGTTATGACCATTGCCGAGTATGCCGGGAGCGGCCCGGGCATCCGCGCCTGGGGCTGTGCGCGGGCGGATGCCTAGGGCTTTTTTGCCCAGCGCGGCGGTTCACGCCGTACGCCAAGGCTCTGCGCCTGGGCGGGTAATTCGCCCCACTGGCCTTCGCCTTGCGGCTGCTCGCCGGGCTTATCGTTGCTGGACGGCGATTCGAGCTGGGATTGTGGCGGCTGTGCAGCAGGCGGCGGGTTATGCCGGCGGCGGTGACGCAGCACGAAGTCTTCCACCGCATCGATATCCACCGCCTCAATGCATTCGGCCCCCCGCCAGGCGGCATGGGCGCGGGCGGCGCGCAGCCAGACCAGATCGGCGCGCAGGCCATCGACGGCGGCGGCGAAACAGCGCTGGCTGATCTGCTCCAGGGCGGCGTCATCCAGGGGAATTTCCGCCAGCCGCGCACGGGCGCTCTGGCAGCGTTCACGCAGCTCATCCTGCTGCGCCTGCCAGCGCGTAAGAAAGGCCTGCGGATCGGCATCGAAAGCCAGCCGACGCCGCACAATCTCCGCTCGCTGGGCCGGTTGCGGCTGGGCATTCAGCGCCAGGTTAAGACCGAAGCGATCCAGCAGCTGCGGGCGCAGCTCGCCCTCCTCGCCGTTCATGGTGCCGATCAGCACAAAACGCGCGGCATGCCGATGGGAGATGCCGTCGCGCTCGATATGGTTGACCCCGCTGGCGGCGGCATCCAGCAGCAGGTCGACCAGATGATCGGGCAGCAGATTGACCTCATCGACATACAATACGCCGCCATTGGCCTTGGCCAGCAAGCCGGGGCTGAATTGCGCGCGGCCCTCGCCCAGCGCGGCATCCAGATCGAGGGTGCCGACGATGCGCTCCTCGCTCGCGCCCAGCGGCAGGGTGACAAAGGTGCCGCTGGCCAGCAGATCGGCCAGGCCACGGGCCAGGGTCGACTTGGCCATACCGCGCGGCCCCTCGATCAGCACACCGCCAATCGCCGGGTCGATGGCCGCCAGGCATAGCGCCAGTTTCAGGTCATCGGCGGCGACCACGGCGGCGAGGGGGAAGTGATGCTCGGTCATAGACGTGATCCGTGGAGTTGAACGTAGCCCGGATGAAATCCGGGGCCGTTTATGGCGTAGTCCCTGGATGGCATCCGGACTGCGGGCTCATGCATGTGCAGTGGGAGGCGCTTCAGCGGCGACAAGCTCGCGGCTAAAGCCCCTCCCACAGCCGATCCGTTGTGCGCCATGCTCAGTTGCCGATACCAAATATGCTCAGTGGAAACAGGACGATCCCGAGAACCCGGGGAAACAAGGCAGCCAACCCGGCGCAGTTTATTGCACCAAACAAAGCCCAGATGCCCAGCTCTGTGAGGCTCGCCTGACCACCGTCAAACAAAATGAACGCCAGCAAGCCGATCCATATGCCAGCCATGGCACCGATGCAGGCTGAACGAACCCGATCACGTCGGGTAATCGGACGTTGCCACCAGACTCGTATTCGGGCCAATGTTTCTTTCACACACCCTCCTCGCTATCAATTAGCAGATTTTCCAGGGCTTCGCGGTATTCGCCGGGGTGCTGCCAAAGGCCGCGTTGCTGGGCTTCGAGCAGGCGTTCGAGGATGTCCTGCAGGGCGCCGGGGTTGTGCTGCTGGATAAAGTCGCGGGTGCTTTTGTCGAGCAAATAGGCATCGGTGAGCAGCGCGTACTGGTGGTCGTCGACCAGTTCGCTGGTGGCGTCGAAGGCGAACAGGTAGTCGATGGTCGCCGCCAGCTCGAACGCGCCCTTGTAGCCGTGGCGCTTCATACCCTCGATCCACTTGGGGTTGGCCGCACGGGCGCGCACCACGCGGTTGAGTTCTTCCTTCAAGGTGCGGATGCGCGGCGTGTCCGGCTGGCTGTTGTCGCCGTGGTAGCTGGCCACCTTGGCACCGCGCAGGGTTTCCACGGCGGCGAGCATGCCGCCCTGGAACTGGTAGTAGTCGTTGGAGTCGAGGATGTCGTGCTCGCGGTTGTCCTGGTTGTGCAGCACCGCCTGCATCTGCTCCAGGCGCTCGGCGAACTGCGCGCGCGCCGGGGTGCCTTCGCTATGGCTGCCGTAGGCGTAGCCGCCCCAGTTCAGGTAGACCTCGGCCAGATCCTCACGGGTTTGCCACAGGCGTTCTTCGATGGCGTTCTGCACGCCCGCGCCATAGGCACCGGGCTTGGAGCCGAACACCCGCCAGCCGGCCTGTTTGCGCGCCTCGGCTTCATCTAAACCGCTGTCCTGCAGGGACAGGGATTCGCGCCAGACCCGCGCCGACAGCGGATTCATATCTTCCGGCTCATCGAGATCGACCACCGCCTGCACCGCATCGTCGAACAGGCGGATCAGGTTGCTAAAGGCATCGCGGAAGAACCCGGACACGCGCAGGGTCACGTCCACCCGCGGGCGGCCGAGTTGCGCCAGCGGCAGCACCTCGAAACGCTCAACGCGCTGGCTGCCGGCCTGCCAAACCGGGCGCACACCCATCAGCGCCAGGGCCTGGGCCATATCGTCGCCGCCGGTGCGCATAGTCGCCGTGCCCCACATCGACAGGCCGAGCTGACGCAGGTGATCGCCGTGGTCTTGCAGATGCCGTTCGAGCAGCCGATCCGCCGCCTGCACGCCGATGCGCCAGGCGGTCGGCGTGGGCAAATTGCGCACATCGACGCTGTAGAAGTTGCGCCCGGTGGGCAGCACATCCAGCCGCCCGCGACTCGGCGCGCCACTCGGCCCGGCAGGGACAAAACGCCCGTTCAACGCCGTGAGCAGACCATGCATTTCTGCATCGCCACAGGCGTCCAGCAGCGGTGCGATCTGCTCACGCAGGCGTTGCAGCACCTGGGTGCTTTCCGCACCAACGGATTCAAAATCCGCCGCGCTAATCAACTGCAAGGCCAGCAGCTCCAAGCGTTCACGGGTATCGCCCGCGCTGCGCCAGCTGTCGTCGCTCAGGCTCTGCATCACAGCCGGGCGCGCGCCCTGCCAGGGTGCGGCCATCTCGCAGTCGAGCGGGTCGAAGTCCAGCTCAAGGTCGCGGGCCAGGGCGCGCAGCAGGCTGGCGTTGCCACCCTGGCCATCGCCACGGGGAATGCGCAGCAGCGCCAGCAGGGTGTCGCGGCGCAGCGTGCCGGCCGGTGATTCGCCGAATACGTGCAGGCCATCGCGGATCTGCGATTCCTTCAAATCGCAAAGGTAGGCATCCAGCTGCGGCAGCCAGCTATTGGGGTCTGCGTTAAGTTGCAGACCCAGCTCACGGTCCAGGCTGGCCTCGCGCACCTTGAGCAGAATCTCGCCGCGCAGCTCGGCGGCGCGGCGCAGGTCGAGCTGGCTGGCTTCGTAGTATTCGTCGGCCAGGCGCTCCAGATCGCGCAGCGGGCCGTAGCTTTCCGCGCGGGTCAGCGGCGGCATTAGGTGGTCGATGATCACCGCCTGGGTACGGCGCTTGGCCTGCGCGCCCTCGCCCGGGTCATTGACGATAAACGGGTAGATATTCGGCAGCGGGCCGAGAATTGCACTCGGCCAGCACTGCTCGGACAGGCCGACGCTCTTGCCCGGTAGCCATTCCAGATTGCCGTGCTTGCCGACATGGATCACCGCATCGCAAGCAAAGGCCCGGCGCAGCCAGCAATAGAACGCCAGGTAGCCGTGCGGCGGCACCAGATCGGGGTCGTGATACACCGCTGCCGCATCCAGCTGATAACCGCGCGCCGGCTGGATGCCGACAAAGGTCAAACCAAAACGCAGGCCGGCGATCATCAGCCGACCGCTGCGGAACATAGGGTCCTGCTGCGGCTCGCCCCAGCGCTCGCGCACCGCCTGCTGGTTGGCTGCAGGCAGACTATTGAAGAACGCCAGATAGTCGTTCAACGCCAGACTCTGGGCGCAGGGCCGTGCGTCGAGGCTGTCCAGATCATTGGTCACGCCGCCGAGCAGCTGGTGGATCAATGCGGTGCCGCTGTCGGGCAAGCCTTCCACCGGATATCCCTGCTGTTCGAGCGCTCGCAGGATATTTAGCGCCGCCGCCGGGGTGTCCAGGCCGACGCCATTGCCGATACGGCCGTCGCGGGTCGGGTAGTTGGCCAGGATCAGGGCGATGCGTTTGTCGGCGTTGCTTTTGCGCGCCAGGACGATCCAGTTGCGCGCCAGCTCGGCGACAAAATCCATCCCCGGTAAATGCGGCTGATAACACACCACATCACTCTGGCTGCGCTCGCTGCGCCAGGCCAGGCCCTTAAAGCTGATCGGCTGGGTAATCAGACGGCCATCCAGCTCGGGCAGCACGATATGCATGGCCAGGTCGCGCGAACCTAGGCCCTGAGCATTGGTCTGCCACTGTGCATGGTTATCCAACGAACAAATGGCTTGCAGCACCGGGATATCGCGGCGAAAGGGCCGTGCGCTCGGCGCTTCCGGGTTGGACAGGGCGAAGGCCGTGGTGTTGATGATCAGCGCGCAGTCGGTCGCGTCCAGCCAGTCTTCAACCTGGGCCAGGCAGGCGTCCTCCTTGAGGCTGGCCACGGCAATCGGCAGCGGATTAAGACCCTGGGCCTGCAAGCGCTGGCAGAACACATCGATAAACCCGGTATTCGCCGCCTGCACCTGGGTGCGGTAGAACAGCAGCGCCACTACCGACGCGCCGGCCTGCCAGCTGGCTTGCCAATCGGCCAGGGTCGGATTGCTGCACTGCGGGTGATACAGGCCCACGCGCGGCAGGGGCTGCGGTTCAACCCAAGAATAATCGCGCTGCAGCCACTGGCTGGCGATGCAGTTGAACAGCTGCAGCGCATTGCCCGCGCCGCCCTGACGCAGAAACTGCCAAAGCCGCTCGGCCTCGGCCAGCGGCACAGTGCTCAGGGCCATCAACTCCGGATCGGGGTTGTCGCAGCCCGGCACCATGATCACCCGCGCGCCACCCTCGGCCAGCTCGACCAACCGCTCGATGCCGTAACGCCAATAGCTGACGCCGCCGTGCACGGAAATCAGGATGACCTTGGCGTGCTGCAACACCTGCTCGACGTAGAGATCCACCGAGGCGTGGTTGCTCAGCTGCGCCGGGCTGGCCAGGCGCAGGCTGGGGTAATCCGCCGGCAACTGCCGCGCCACTTCAGCCAGCAACGACAGGTGCGAATCGCCTGTGCACAGAATCACCAGCTCGGCCGGGGTCTGGCCGAGATCGGCAATGCTGTCGAGCGGCAGCTGGCTGCCGGGCTGGGTGCGCAGCAGGTGCATGCGGGCTTAGCCTGCCAGCGCGGCGTTTAGCTCGGCTTCGATAGCGGCTTGATCCAGCGTCTGGCCAATCACCACCAGGCGGGTGATGCGCGGCTCATCGGCCTGCCAGGCGCGGTCGAAGTGTTTGTCGAACCGCTGGCCGACGCCTTGCAGCAGCAGACGCATCGGCTTGCCGGGAATCGCCGCAAAACCCTTGATGCGCAGAATGCCGTGTTTGCTGACCGCCTCCTTCAGCGCTTGCAGCAGACGGGCCTCCTCGGCTTCAGGCAGTTCCACGTGGAACGAGGCAAATTCGTCGTGATCGTGGTCTTCATGGCCCTCCAGATCATGGTGGGTCTTGCGGCCCTCGATATGCAGCTCGGTCTCGCAGTTCAGGCCCAGCAGTACGTCCAGCGGCAGCTCGCCGCCATGGGCTTCGATGATTTTCACCGCCGGAGGCAGCTCCTCGGCCACTTCCGCGCGCACCGCAGCCAGGGCGGCAGCGTCGAGCAGGTCGGCCTTGTTGAGAATCACCAGATCGGCGCTGGCCAGCTGGTCGGCGAACAGCTCGTGCAGTGGCGATTCGTGATCCAGATTCGGGTCGAGCTTGCGCTGCGCATCGACCTGATCGGGGAAGGCGGCGAAGGTGCCGGCGGCCACAGCCGGGCTGTCGACCACGGTGATGACCGCGTCCACCGTGCAGGCGTTGCGGATTTCCGGCCAGTTGAAGGCTTGTACCAGCGGCTTGGGCAGGGCCAGGCCGGAGGTTTCAATCAGGATATGGTCCAGCTCGCCGCGACGCGCCGCCAGCTCGCGCATTACCGGAAAGAACTCTTCCTGCACGGTGCAGCACAAGCAGCCGTTGGCCAGTTCGAAGATGCGGCCGTTGGCTTCTTCTTCGCTGCAACCGATGGAGCACTGCTTGAGGATTTCGCCGTCGATGCCCAGCTCACCGAACTCGTTGACGATCACCGCAATACGCCGCCCGTCGGCGTGGCCGAGCATATGGCGGAGCAAGGTGGTTTTGCCGGCGCCGAGGAAGCCGGTAACGATGGTGACGGGAAGTTTGGCGAGGGTTTGCATGGCGAGTCCTGCATGACGTCGAAAGAAAGACGAGCAGGAGGCGGCACAGACATGACAGCCACGGGGCGTCAGCCAACACCACCGGATCACCCCGCCCGGTTGTCGAAAGCGTGACGAGGCAGGTCTCCTGGCTCACGACCGGGCTGGCGTAGATACGCCGGCTAATCCCTTCGCCTTCCCGCGCTGACGCAGTGGCTGTTGTGCTGCAGCGCTTGAGCGGCAGAACAACGCAAGGGGACGAGTCGTTTACAGTTGCGGGGGCAGCCAAGGCATCAACCTTGTTCCCTCTTAGCTTCATGGGCATGCCCACGAAGAACCTCGAACGCGACAAGGCTACGCAGGCCATGGCGGCCGGTCAATCGCGGTTGACCGGTGCCGGCCGCCATGTTGAGCTACGCCGCCGCACACCGAGCGCCGCAGATGATCACCAGCACTCCCCCTCGCCGCACCGCTGCCGCCGTTCAAGTCGTCGCCGGGCTGGGCTGCCGCAGCGGCTGCAGTGTGGAGGACTTGCTTAACCTGCTGCTGCATAGCTTGCAGGCGCACGGCCTGACTGTGGATAACCTGGCGGGGCTGGCCAGCGTCGCGCATAAACGTAACGAGTCGGGTCTACAGGCACTGGCCGAGCGCCTTGGTCTGCAGCTGAACTGCTTTAGTGCGGAAGAACTGCAGCCCTATCAGCACGGTGTGCAAGGCTCGCCGCTTACCCTGGCCGCCACCGGCAGCCCGGCCGTCGCCGAACCCTGCGCCGTTGCCCTGGCTGAACGGCTGGGCGGCCAACCGGCGCGTCTGCTCGGCGAGAAAACCCACAACCCCAGCGCAACCTGCGCGCTGGCGTTGATTGCACCCAAGGATTTTTCATGACCGTTTACTTTATCGGCGCCGGCCCTGGCGACCCCGAGCTGATCACCGTCAAAGGCCAGCGCCTGCTGCGCAGCTGCCCGGTGATTCTCTACGCCGGCTCACTGGTGCCGGCAGCGGTACTCGAAGGCCATAGCGCCGAGCAGGTGATCAACACCGCCGAGCTGCATCTGAATGAAATCATCGAGCTGATTAGCCAGGCCGATGGCAAAGGCCAGGATGTGGCCCGCGTACACTGCGGCGACCCGTCGCTGTATGGCGCGATTGGCGAGCAGATCCGCCACCTGCGCCGGCTGGGCATTGCCTTCGAGATCATCCCTGGGGTCACAGCCACTGCGGCCTGCGCCGCCCTGCTGGAAAGCGAGCTGACCCTGCCCGAAGTGTCGCAGACGCTGATCCTTACGCGCTATGCGAGCAAGTCGAACATGCCCGAGGGCGAGGCACTGGGCGACTTGGCGCGCCACGGCGCGACCATGGCCATCCACCTGGGCGTGGTGCACCTGAGCAAGATCGTTACTGAGTTGCTGCCGCATTACGGCGCGGATTGCCCGATTGCCGTGGTGCATCGCGCCAGCTGGCCGGATCAGGATTGGGTCAGCGGCACCCTGGCCACTATCGAGGAACAGGTGCGCGCCAAAGGCTTTCGCCGCACCGCGCTGATCCTCGTCGGCCGCGTGCTGCACGCCGAACAGTTCGCCGACTCGGCGCTGTACAACGCCGAGCATCGGCACCTGTTCAGGTCGGCAGAAGACTGAGCCGCAGGCAGTCGGCCAGGCTTATCGACGCAATACGCGCCGTGTGAGCAGCAGCAGATCATCGAGCGCCGGCACACTGGCCAATAACACCAGCAGCAAGGCCAGCGGCACGGTGGCGATATAGCCCAGGTGGTTGAAACCCAGTGCGCCGATCACCCCACCGAGGAAGAAGTACAGCGCCAACAGGCTGAGCACCAGTAGGCGTTGACGGTCGGCCATCACCCGAGCGATATCAGGGCCACGCGTGCGATTCCAATAGAGCAGCTTGCCTAGCTCGATACCAATGTCGGTGATGATTCCGGTGATGTGGGTGGTGCGGATTTCCGCCCTGGAGAGTTTGGTAATCAACGCGTTCTGCAGGCCCATGATGAAACACAGCAGCATCACCGTCAGCGGCACGAACAGGCCGGTAATCTGCGCCAGCGATGCGCCAAGAAAGCCAAAACACAGCAACAGCGCAGCTTCGAGCAGCAACGGCAGGGCGTATTCGCTGTGCAGCTGGCGTCGCCTCGAGTAATTGATCATCACCGTCGAGCAGGCTGCACCCAGTAGAAATGACAGCACACCGCCGAGACCACTCCACACCGGGCCATAGGCACCTAGAGCAATATTGTCCGCCATGGCCGAAACGATGCCAGTCATATGCGAAGTGTATTGCTGCACGGCAAGAAAGCCGCCGGCATTGATCGCTCCTGCAACGAAAGCCAGGGCAAAACCCAGATGCCGATTGGCTGCAACACTGCGCGTCCGTCCGGTCAGGCTTCTCGCATAGCGAATAGGCATATGTACCTCGGGTGAACGGCAGGGCTTAGAGATGTATCTCCGCGCCCTTGATGCCGAGTAGGCGCAGCTCTTCGATCAGGCCATTGAGGTCGGCGAAGGACTCCACCTGCTCCTGGTCATCGACCAGAAAGAAGCTGGTGCCTGCGCCTTTCTTCAACAACACGATCCATTCCCGGGTGTTGGCCGGGTTGGCGATGATATGAGTATCAAAGAGCACGCCCTGAGCCTGCTTGCTCTTTATATCTTCACGCCGCATCAGCTGGCTCCTGCTTACTCAACCGTTACGCTCTTGGCCAAATTGCGCGGCTGGTCGACGTCAGTGCCCTTGAGCACGGCGACGTAGTACGACAGCAGTTGCAGCGGGATGGTGTAGAGGATCGGCGCCAGGGCGTCGTGGATATGCGGCATGTTCACCACGTGGGTGCCCTCGCCATTGCTCATACCGGCCTGCTCGTCGGCAAACACCACTAGCTCGCCGCCACGGGCGCGCACTTCCTGCAGGTTGGATTTGAGCTTTTCCAGCAGCTCGTTGTTCGGCGCCACGGTGACCACCGGCATATCGCTGTCCACCAGGGCCAGCGGCCCGTGTTTAAGCTCGCCAGCCGGGTAGGCTTCGGCGTGGATATAGGAAATTTCCTTAAGCTTGAGCGCACCTTCCATCGCCACCGGGTACTGCGCGCCACGGCCGAGGAACAGGCTGTGGTGCTTCTCGGCGAACAGCTCGGAGACCTTCTCCACCACGCTGTCCATGGCCAGGGCTTCGCCCAGACGGGTTGGCAGACGGCGCAGTTCATCCACCAGCTCGGCTTCCAGACCTTTATCCAGGGTGCCACGCACCTGACCGAGGGACAGGGTCAGCAGCATCAGTGCGACCAGCTGGGTGGTGAAGGCCTTGGTCGAGGCTACACCGATTTCCGGGCCGGCCTGGGTCAGCAGGGTCAGGTCAGATTCGCGCACCAGGGAGCTGATGCCGACGTTGCAGATCGCCAGGCTGGCCAGGTAACCGCCCTGGCCAGGCGCATGCTCTTTGGCATTACGCAGGGCTGCCAGGGTGTCGGCGGTTTCGCCGGACTGGGAGATGCTTACAAACAGGGTGTCCGGCTGCACCACCACCTTGCGGTAGCGGAACTCGCTGGCCACTTCGATCTGGCAGGGGATACCGGCCAGGCCTTCCAGCCAGTAACGGGCGACCATACCGGCGTGGTAACTGGTGCCGCAGGCAACGATTTGCACGTTGCGCACCTTGGCGAACAGCTCGGCAGCCTGCGGGCCGAAGGCCTGAACCAGCACGTGGTCAGAACCCAGACGGCCTTCCAGAGTGCGTTGCACGACCTTGGGCTGCTCATGGATTTCCTTGAGCATAAAGTGGCGGTACTCGCCCTTGTCGGCCGCTTCCGCACCTTCGTGGTACTGCACGCTTTCGCGCACCACTGGCTCGCCGTTGACGCTCCAGATCTGCACGCTGTCGCGCTGGATCTCGGCGATATCGCCTTCTTCCAGGTACATAAAGCGGTCGGTGACCTGACGCAGAGCCAGCTGGTCGGAGGCGAGGAAGTTCTCACCCAGGCCCAGGCCGATCACCAGCGGGCTGCCGCTGCGGGCGGCGAGCAGGCGATCCGGCTGCTTGGCGCTGATCACCGCCAGGCCGTAGGCGCCGTGCAGTTCCTTGACCGCCTCTTTCAACGCTGCGGTCAGGTCCGGCTGAGTTTTCAGCTTGTGGTCGAGCAGGTGCACGATCACTTCGGTGTCGGTATCGGAGCTGAACACATAACCCAGGCCCTTGAGCTGGGCACGCAATTCTTCGTGGTTCTCGATAATGCCGTTGTGCACCACCGCCAGTTCCTGGCCGAGCTCTCTACCTGAAAAATGCGGGTGGGCGTTACGCTCGCTCGGTGCGCCGTGGGTGGCCCAACGGGTGTGCGCGATACCCAGGCGGCCGGCCAGCGGTTCGGCGCTCAGCGCGCTTTCCAGCTCGCTGACCTTGCCCACGCGGCGGCGACGGTCGAGGTCACCTTTATCCGTCAGCAACGCCACACCGGCGCTGTCGTAACCGCGGTATTCCAGGCGCTTGAGGCCTTCAACCAGCACGGCGGTGATATTGCGTTCGGCGACTGCGCCTACGATTCCACACATAGTCTTCTCCTTAAGCTTCAACAGCCGCGCAGATCAGCTTGATGCCGCGCTGGGTCAATTGTTCACGGGCCTCAGGGCTGAGGCGTTCGTCGGTTATCAGGGTATGGATGCCGCTCCAGGGCAGCTCCAGGTTAGGAATCTTGCGGCCGATCTTGTCGCTCTCGACCATCACCACCACTTCGCGGGCCACCTCGGCCATGACCCGGCTAAGCCCGAGCAATTCATTGAAAGTAGTGGTGCCACGGTTCAAGTCGATGCCATCGGCGCCAATAAACAGCTGGTCGAAGTCGTAAGAGCGCAGCACCTGCTCGGCGACCTGGCCCTGGAACGACTCGGAATGCGGGTCCCAGGTGCCGCCCGTCATCAGCAGCACTGGCTCATGCTCCAGCTCGCTGATGGCGCGGGCCACATTCAGCGAGTTGGTCATCACCACCAGGCCGGGCTTGTGGCCGAGTTGCGGGATCATCGCCGCGGTGGTGGTGCCGCTGTCGATGATGATCCGCGCATGTTCGCGAATGCGCGCCACACCGGCGCGGGCGATGGCCTGCTTGTACTGGGAGATCGGCTGAATATCGCTGATCAGCTCCTGCGGCATGGGCACCGCACCGCCGTAACGGCGCAGCAGCAGACCGTTTTTTTCCAGGGCGGCGAGGTCTTTGCGAATGGTCACTTCGGAGGTGGCGAAGGCTTTCGACAACTCATCTACGCTCACTTCACCCTGCTCGGCGAGCAGGGCAAGAATGGTGTGACGACGTTGCGGAGTGTTGCGTTTCGACATGCTAAGTTTCGATTCGAAAGATAATTGCGCGAATCAAAACCTAATGAAGCTTTTTCGTCAAGCCTGAAACGACAAATGATCGTAGGATGGGTTGAGCGTAGCGATACCCATGCTGCCCAATGATGGGTTACGCCGCTGCGCGGCTAACCCATCCGTCACAGCTGCTACGCCCCCCGTAGCCCGGATAAGCCTTGGCACAATCCGGGATCGCGCCGCCCCGGATTACGCTGCGCTTATCCAGGCTACATCAGGCATCCCATCTACGTCATCGTCACTTCTTGGTTGGCCGCTTCCAGCCTTCGATATTGCGCTGCTTGGCGCGGCCGACCGCCAGAGTGTTATCAGGAACGTCACTGGTGATTACCGAACCTGCACCGGTGGTGGCGCGATCACCCAACGTCACCGGAGCCACCAGGGCGCTGTTGGAGCCGATAAACACGTCCTCACCCAGTACGGTCTTGAACTTGTTGGCGCCGTCGTAATTGCAGGTGATGGTGCCGGCGCCGATATTGCTGCGCGCACCGATCTCGGCGTCGCCCAGGTAGCTCAGGTGCCCGGCCTTGGCGCCTTCCCCCAGCTTGGCGTTCTTCAGCTCGACGAAGTTACCCACATGGGCTTTGGCGCCCAGCACCGAACCCGGACGCAGGCGAGCAAACGGACCGCAGTCAGCACCCTCACCCATTTCGGCCCCTTCCAGATGGCTGTTGGCTTTGACGATGGCACCTTTGCGCAGGATCGAGTTTTTGATCACGCAGTTCGGGCCGATCTGTACACCGTCTTCGATCACCACCTGGCCTTCGAGGATCACGTTGATATCGATAGACACATCACGGCCTACCGTGACTTCACCACGCAGGTCAAAACGCGTCGGGTCGATCAGGGTCACGCCCTGCAGCATCAAGCGACGCGCGGCGCGGTACTGATAGTGGCGCTCCAGCTGCGAAAGCTGGATACGGTCATTGGCACCCAGCACTTCCATCTCGTCAGCCGCCTGCTCGGTGGCGACCACCAGGCCATCGGCCACGGCCATGGCGATCACGTCCGTCAGGTAGTACTCGCCTTGGGCATTGCTGTTGGATAGACGGCCTAGCCAATCACCCAGTTTTTTTCCCGGTACCGCGAGGATGCCGGTATTGCCTTCACTGATCAGGCGCTGCTCGGTGCTGGCGTCCTTGTGCTCGACGATGGCTTTCACCACGCCCTGCTCATCGCGCACGATACGGCCATAGCCGGTGGGATCTTTCAGATTGACTGTCAACAATCCCAACTGCTGCTCGCTGACTTTCAGCAGCAGGCGCTGCAGGGTTTCCACTTCAATCAGCGGCACATCGCCGTAGAGAATCAGCACACGCTCGGCGCTCAACGCCGGCAGCGCTTGAGCCACGGCATGGCCGGTGCCGAGCTGCTCGCTTTGCAGCACGAAATTCAGGTCATCCGCCGCCAGTTGCTCACGCACCCGTTCCGCACCATGACCAATCACCACATGAATGCCTTGCGGTTTCAGCAGGCGGGCGGTGTCGATCACATGGCCAAGCATGGCTTTGCCGGCAACCGGGTGCAGGACTTTCGGCAAGGCGGAACGCATGCGGGTGCCTTGGCCGGCGGCGAGGATAACGATATCGAGCGACATGGAGGGCAGATCCTATTGAGTAGCCCGGATGCAATCCGGGGTGATCGTCCCGGATTGCATCCGGGCTACCTGCTAAATGACAGGCAAAGAAAAAGGGTAGCCAAGGCTACCCTTTTACTCGTTTGCGATGAAGCGTCGGAATTAACCGCCGAACTTCTTGCGCAACTGCTGAACGGTACGCAGCTGAGCCGCGACCTCGGCCAGGTGAGCGGCTGCGGAACCGTAATCGAACTCCGCGCCCTTCTCATTCAAGGCATTCTCGGCAGCCCGGAGAGCTTCCTGAGCAGCAGCTTCATCGATATCGGCAGCACGCTGCACGGTATCGGCGAGAACTTTCACCACACTCGGCTGAACTTCGAGGAAGCCACCGGAGATGTAGAACACCTCGGTTTCGCCACCCAGCTTGACCAGACGAATCGGACCCGGTTTGAGGTCGGTGATCAGCGGCGCGTGGCCTGGAGCGATACCGATATCACCCAGGTTGCCGTGCGCAATCACCATCTCGACCAGACCGGAGAAGATCTCGCCTTCTGCGCTGACGATGTCGCAATGGACTGTCATAGCCATGTCTAACCTCACGTATCGATCTGCTTACCCACTACAGCGGATAAACAGACCGTAAGCGCCCGTTGCCGGGCGCACGGGTGATTACAGTTTCTTCGCTTTCTCAACAGCTTCTTCGATGCTGCCAACCATGTAGAACGCCTGCTCTGGCAGGTGATCGTAGTCACCTTTCAGAATGCCGCTGAAGCCGGCAATGGTGTCCTTCAGGGAAACGTACTTGCCTGGCGAACCGGTGAAGACTTCGGCCACGAAGAACGGCTGGGACAGGAAGCGCTGGATCTTACGAGCACGGGATACCAGCTGCTTGTCTGCTTCGGACAGTTCGTCCATACCCAGAATCGCGATGATGTCCTTCAGCTCTTTGTAGCGCTGCAGTACGTACTGCACGCCGCGAGCGGTGTCGTAATGCTCCTGGCCGATAACCATCGGGTCCAGCTGGCGCGACGTCGAGTCGAGTGGATCGACCGCTGGGTAGATACCCAGGGAGGCGATGTCACGGGACAGTACAACGGTGGCGTCCAAGTGGGCGAAGGTGGTCGCCGGGCTTGGGTCGGTCAAGTCGTCCGCAGGTACGTATACGGCCTGGATCGAGGTGATCGAACCGGTCTTGGTCGAAGTAATACGCTCTTGCAGAACGCCCATTTCTTCAGCCAGGGTCGGCTGATAACCCACTGCCGACGGCATACGGCCGAGCAGTGCGGATACTTCAGTACCGGCCAGGGTGTAACGGTAGATGTTGTCCACGAAGAACAGCACATCACGGCCTTCGTCACGGAACTTCTCGGCCATGGTCAGGCCGGTCAGTGCTACGCGCAGACGGTTGCCTGGTGGCTCGTTCATCTGACCGTAAACCAGGGCTACCTTGTGTAGAAGTCGTTACCCTCACGAGTACGCTCACCCACACCGGCGAACACGGAATAACCGCTGTGCTCGATGGCGATGTTACGGATCAGTTCCATCATGTTTACGGTTTTGCCTACACCGGCACCACCGAACAGACCGACTTTACCGCCCTTGGCGAACGGGCAAACCAGGTCGATAACCTTGATGCCGGTTTCCAGCAGCTCGTTGGAGCCAGCTTGTTCAGCGTAGGAAGGCGCGGCACGGTGAATGCCCCAACGCTCTTCTTCGCCAATCGGGCCAGCTTCGTCGATTGGGTTGCCCAGCACGTCCATGATACGGCCCAGGGTTTTCACCCCAACCGGTACCTGTATACCTGCGCCAGTGCTGCCGACGCTCAGGCCACGCTTGAGGCCTTCGGTCGAACCCATCGCAATGGTACGTACCACGCCGTCGCCCAGCTGCTGCTGAACTTCCAGGGTGGTTTCGGCGCCGACTACTTTCAGCGCTTCATAAACACTCGGCACTTGATCACGCGGGAATTCCACGTCGATAACGGCGCCGATGATTTGAACGATACGTCCGCTACTCATCTTTGGTTCCTCTGAATATTTGAACCGTGCTTAAACCGCGGCAGCGCCGCCGACGATTTCCGAAATTTCCTGGGTGATCGCTGCCTGACGTGCCTTGTTGTAAACCAACTGCAGGTCTTTGATGATATCGCCAGCGTTGTCGGTGGCGTTCTTCATCGCGATCATCCGGGCCGCTTGTTCAGCCGCGTTGTTCTCAACCACTGCCTGGTACACCTGCGACTCCACGTAACGCACCATCAAGCCGTCGAGCAGCTCTTTGGCGTCGGGTTCGTACAGGTAGTCCCAGTGGTGCTTGAGTTCTTTATCCGGATCAGCCACCAGCGGAATCAACTGCTCCACTGTCGGCTTTTGCGTCATGGTATTGATGAACTTGTTCGAGACCACGGACAAACGATCGATGCGACCATCGAGGTAGGCATCGAGCATTACCTTGACGCTACCGATCAGATCATTGATCGACGGTTCTTCGCCCAGGTGGCTGATCGCAGCAACGATGTTGCCACCAAAGTTGCGGAAGAACGCCGCGCCTTTGCTGCCAACTACGCAGAGATCAATCTCTACGCCTTGCTCGCGATTGCTCGCCATGTCTTTGACCAGAGCCTTGAACAGGTTGGTGTTCAGACCACCACACAGACCACGGTCCGAGCTCACCACAACATAACCAACGCGCTTTACTTCGCGCTCGATCATGAACGGGTGACGGTATTCCGGGTTGGCGTTGGCCAGATGACCAATCACCTGGCGGATACGCTCCGCGTAGGGACGGCTAGCAGCCCTTTTCCATGGCGCTGGTGATCTTCTGCGTGCTTTTGATGCTCGCAATCTTGCTGCGAATCTCTTTTGCGCCTGCCATTTGACACCTATCGGGTTAGCAAGCGGGGACCTCACGGCCCCCGCTGCGGCTTACCAGGTTTGGGTGGCCTTGAACTTCTCGATACCGGCTTTCAGGCCAGCGTCGATTTCGTCATTAAAGTCACCCTTCTCGTTGATCTTCGCCAGCAGTGCGGCGTGATCCCGGTTGAAGTAAGCAATCAGGGCCTGCTCGAATGCACCAATCTTGGCGACTTCGATATCGACCAGGAAACCACGCTCGGCGGCATACAGCGACAGCGACATGTCAGCAATCGACATTGGCGCATATTGCTTCTGCTTCATCAGCTCAGTAACGCGCTGACCGTGCTCAAGTTGCTTACGGGTGGCTTCGTCCAGGTCAGAAGCAAACTGGGCGAATGCCGCCAGTTCACGGTACTGAGCCAGAGCGGTACGGATACCACCGGAGAGCTTCTTGATGATCTTGGTCTGTGCAGCACCACCCACGCGGGATACCGAAATACCGGCGTTGACCGCAGGACGGATACCCGAGTTGAACATGGCCGATTCCAGGAAGATCTGACCGTCGGTGATCGAGATCACGTTGGTCGGAACGAACGCGGAAACGTCGCCAGCCTGGGTTTCGATGATCGGCAGAGCGGTCAGGGAACCGGTCTTGCCAGTCACGGCGCCATTGGTGAACTTCTCAACGTACTCTTCGGAAACGCGGGAAGCGCGCTCCAGCAGACGGCTGTGGAGATAGAACACGTCGCCTGGGTAGGCTTCACGGCCTGGCGGACGGCGCAGCAGCAGGGAAATCTGGCGGTAAGCCACTGCTTGCTTGGACAGATCGTCATAAACGATCAGCGCGTCTTCACCGCGGTCGCGGAAGAATTCGCCCATGGTGCAACCGGCGTACGGTGCAATGAACTGCAGTGCAGCGGATTCGGAAGCGGAAGCCGCGACCACGATGGTGTTAGCCAACGCGCCGTTTTCTTCCAGCTTGCGTACCACGTTGGCGATGGTCGATTGCTTCTGACCAATGGCTACGTAGACGCACTTAATGCCGCTGTTCTTCTGGTTGATGATGGCGTCGATGGCCAGAGCGGTTTTACCGATCTGACGGTCACCGATGATCAGCTCACGCTGGCCACGGCCAACCGGGATCATGGCATCGACCGACTTGTAACCGGTTTGCACCGGCTGGTCGACCGACTTACGCCAGATCACGCCCGGCGCAACCTTCTCAACAGCGTCGGTAGCGACGTTGTTCAGCGGGCCTTTGCCGTCAATTGGGTTACCCAGTGCGTCGACAACGCGACCCAGCAGTTCCGGACCAACCGGAACTTCAAGGATGCGACCGGTACACTTGGCGCTCATGCCTTCGGCCAGGGTGGTATAGGCACCCAGGACAACTGCACCGACGGAGTCTTGCTCCAGGTTCAGTGCCATACCGTAGACACCGCCCGGGAACTCGATCATTTCGCCGTACATCACATCGGCGAGACCGTGAATGCGCACGATACCGTCGGAGACGGACACGATGGTGCCTTCGTTACGGGCTTGAGAGGCGACATCGAGTTTCTCGATACGCCCCTTGATGATTTCACTAATTTCGGAAGGATTGAGTTGCTGCATAGCTCTGCTGCCCCTTCAAACTCAAGATTTCAATGCTTCGGCCAGCTTCGCGAGTTTGCCACGAACTGAGCCATCGATAACCAGGTCGCCGGCGCGGATCACGACACCACCGATCAGGGTGGCATCCTCCGCGGCGTGCAGACGCACTTCTCGGCCGAGCCGTGCACTGAGAACCTTGGCGAGTTTGTCTTGCTGTTCATCGCTCAATGCGAAGGCACTGGTAACGTCCACGTCGATCGACTTTTCCTGCTCGGCCTTGTACAGCTCGAACAGTTCAACGATCTGTGGCAACAGGGCCAGGCGATCGTTTTCAGCGACGATGTGAATGAAATTGCGTACCTGGGCGTCGAACTTGTCACCACACACGTCAATAAACGTGGTGGCCTTGTCTGTACTCGTCAAACGCGGAGCCTTGAGCATGCTCTGCATGGTGCCGTCTTGCGACACCGCTGCAGCCAGGCCGAGCATGGCTGACCAATTGGCCAGCTTCTGGTGGGCCTGGGCATACTCAAAGGCAGCCTTAGCGTAAGGTCGGGCCAGCGTGGTCAGTTCTGCCATGATCGCGCCCCTCGCTTAAATTTCGGCTGCCAGTTTGGAAACCAGCTCCGCATGCGCGTTTTGGTCGATAGATGCGCCCAGGATCTTCTCGGCACCGCTAACGGCCAGGCTACCCAGTTGGGCACGCAGCGCGTCTTTGACACCATTCAGTTCCTGCTCGATCTCGGCCAGAGCCTGGGCCTTCACACGGTCAGCTTCGACGCGGGCCTGTTCACGGGCTTCGTCGACGATCTGGGTACCGCGTTTCTTGGCTTGCTCAATGATCTCAGCTGCTTGGCCTTTGGCTTCGCGCAGTTGCTGACCCGCTTTCTCTTGGGCCAACTCCAGGTCACGAGCCGCACGGCTAGCAGCGTCCAGGCCGTCTGCGATCTTCTTCTGACGTTCTTGCAAAGCCGTAATGACCGGAGGCCACACGTACTTCATGCAGAACAGCACGAAGATGAAGAAGGCAACGGACTGGCCAATCAGGGTTGCATTAATGTTCACGCCAACACCTCGCTCGTTCGTTGTCCATCAAACCAATTCACTCGTAAATCGAGTGAATTAGCCTGCGATTTGACCAACGAAGGGGTTCGCGAAGGTGAAGAACAGTGCGATACCAACACCGATCATGGTCACGGCGTCGAGCAGACCGGCGACGATGAACATTTTCACTTGCAGCATCGGAACCATTTCCGGCTGACGCGCAGCGCCTTCCAGGAACTTGCCGCCCAGCAGGCCGAAACCAATGGCGGTACCCAGGGCACCCAGGCCAATCAGCAGTGCTACAGCGATAGCGGTCAGACCAACTACAGTTTCCATCTTTCCTCCCGACTTTTTATGTCGTATTGGTTAAGGTTTTCTAAGGTAAAGCGGTAAAGCAAAATCGGTACTTCTGGTTGCCCTTACGGGCGTCCACTGCGAGCGCCTAAACGCTCTTAGTGGTTGTCTTCGTGCGCCATCGACAGGTAGACGATGGTCAGCATCATGAAGATGAACGCCTGCAGCACGATGATCAGGATGTGGAACACAGCCCACGCCCACTGCAGGGCAATACCCAGCGCGCCCAGCAGCAGACCGCCGCCAAACATGATCGCGATGAGGATAAAGATCAGTTCGCCGGCATACAGGTTGCCGAACAGACGCAGCGCCAGGGAAATCGGCTTAGCGATCAGGGTGACGAACTCAAGCAGGAAGTTGACCGGAATCAGCAGCGCCTGAACCACGATGTTCTTGCTGCCGAACGGGTGCAGGGTCAGCTCGCCGATGAAACCACCGAGGCCTTTGACTTTGATGCTGTAGTACAGGATCAACGCGAAGACCGACAGGGCCAGGCCCAGGGTAGCGTTTGGATCGGTGGTCGGTACCACACGGAAGTACAGGTGCGGGTCACCGGAGATTTTTGCCGCCAGCATTGGCAGCCAATCTACTGGGATCAGGTCCATAAAGTTCATCAGGAAGACCCAGACGAAGATGGTCAGACCCAGCGGTGCGATCAGCGCGTTGCGGCCATGGAAGGTGTCTTTGACGCTGCCGTCAACGAACTCAACCAGGACTTCAACAAAATTCTGCAGCTTGCCCGGTTGCCCGGAAGTGGCGCGTTTAGCAGCGGCACGGAACAGCAGGATAAAGAACAGGCCCAACACGACAGACACCGCCAGGGTGTCAACGTGAAATGCCCAGAAGCCCATTTCCTGAGCTTCTTTTGCGTTGTGGGCGAAACTCCAGCCGTTGACCGGGTGCTGACCGTAGGTCAGGTTGGTCAAGTGGTGCTGGATATAACCCGAAGCGGTTTCTGCTGCTGCCATATATCCCTCGAGCGCTAAGGTCTTAAAAGTCTTGTTTTCATCAGCAGGGGCGAAAACCAATTGACCAACTGGGTCAGGAAGAACACGCCAAATACCGCCAGCGGCTCCAGAGGTTTCACACCTGCAAAGGTCAGTGCAAACAGCACTGCCGTTAAAACCAGTTTGCCCGCCTCACCGGCATAAAAAGACCGGACGATGGCTTGAGCAGCCCGCGCTCCACTGAAACGGAACGCCTTGTGGGCAAAGTACACGTTTGGCAGCCAGGCAATCAGGCCACCACACAACCCGGAGTAACCTGCCACTGCGCCTTGCCACTGCCACAACACCAGGGCCAGCAACAGCAGTACCAGCAGTTGCACCAGCAGTACCGGGAAAACAGCCAGACGATGGAAGGGCAGGCGATTCGGCGTGCGAACGTCCATCTTGTTTTCCTGAAAGCTGAACTCGGGCGTCGGCACCTGAAATCAATAACTTGGCATACTTTGTGCCGACGAAATGCGCGCAGAGTATAGGGGCGCTTCCCCCCCCATTCAACTGCCGGGTAGTGATTTCCGACTAGTCGCTACACGCTCAATTGTTTCAACGAATGTGGGCGAGCACACCCTGCAGTTCATCCAGCGAGCTGTAGCTGATCACCAGCTGACCTTTGCCTTTCTGCCCATGCTTGATCTGCACCGGCGAGCCCAGGCGCTCAGCCAGGCGCTGTTCCAGGCGGGTGATATCCGGGTCGGCTTTTACCACCGCCGCCGGCTTCTCTTTGCTGTTCAACCACTGACGTACCAGTGCTTCGGTTTGGCGCACGGTAAGGCCGCGTGCGACAACATGTCGCGCACCTTCGGTCTGCTGTTCAGCAGGTAGACCGAGCAAGGCACGGGCATGACCCATTTCCAGGTCACCGTGGGACAGCAGGGTTTTGATCTCTTCCGGTAGGGCAATCAGGCGCAGCAGGTTGCTGATGGTCACCCGCGACTTACCCACCGCATCGGCGACTTGCTGCTGAGTCAGCTGGAACTCCTGCTGCAGCCGCTGCAAGGCCATGGCTTCTTCGATGGGGTTGAGGTCTTCGCGCTGGATGTTCTCGATCAGCGCCATGGCAATGGCGGCTTCATCCGGCAATTCGCGGACCATGGCCGGGATCTTGTCGAGGCCGGCTTGCTGACTGGCACGCCAGCGCCGTTCACCGGCGACTATCTCGAAACGTCCTTCGCCAATCGGCCGCACCACGATCGGCTGCATCACGCCGTGGGCCTTGATCGATTGCGCCAGTTCTTCCAGGGCAGTGGCGTCCATGTCGCGGCGCGGCTGGTATTTGCCGCGCTGGATCAGGTCCAGGGGCACGTATTGCAGTTCACGGCTGTCGACCTGCGCGGCCTCTTCCTGCAAGGCGCTGACACTGGTGCCGCCCAGCAGGGCATCCAGACCGCGTCCCAGTCCTCGTTTTTTCACAGCCATGGGTATTTCCTTATGCGGTTGCGGTGTGGGCACTTGCGCGCTGGCGGCGTACCAATTCGCCGGCCAGCGCCAGGTAGGCAATGGCACCACGGGATTGCTTGTCATACACCAGCGCCGGCATACCAAAGCTTGGCGCCTCGGCCAGGCGCACGTTACGCGGGATGACCACGTCGTACAGCTGGTCAGGGAAGTGTTGCTTGAGCTGCGCCGACACATCGTTGGTCAGGCTGATGCGCGGGTCGTACATGGTGCGCAGCAGGCCTTCGATCTTCAGTTTGGGATTGAGGATCTCGGCGATGCGCTGAATGCTGTTGACCAGGTCACTCAAGCCCTCCAGCGCGTAGTACTCGCACTGCATGGGGATAATCACCCCATCGGCGGCGACCAGGGCGTTGATCGTCAGCATCGACAGCGCCGGTGGGCAGTCGATGAGGATGTAATCGTAATTCTCGCGGATCGGCGCCAGCGCATAACGCAGGCGGCTTTCCTTCATTTTCATTTCCAGCAGCGAGACTTCGGCGGCTGTGAGGTCGCGGTTTGCCGGCAGCAGCTGGTAGCCACCGTGCTCGGAGAACTGCATGGCATCGACCAGGTTGCATTCGCCGATCAGCACGTCGTAGATCGAGTGCTCCAGGCCGTGCTTATCCACACCGCTGCCCATGGTCGCGTTGCCCTGGGGATCGAGGTCGATCAGCAGTACACGGCGCTTGGTTGCCACCAGCGAGGCAGCCAGATTGATGCAGGTGGTGGTTTTGCCCACGCCGCCTTTCTGGTTAGCGATTGCGAATACCTTAGCCATGCTGCGTTCCCCCTAAACCGAGCGACGCAGTATCAACAGATGGCGCTGACCTTGGCAACCGGGAACCTTGAGTACATGGGTGGCGGTGAGACGAAAGTCCGCTGGCAGGGCCTGCAGTTCGTCATCTGGATGTACCCCCTTCATCGCCAGCCACTGGGTATCGCCGTTTCCTAGGTGCCGGGTCCAGTTGCTGAAATCTTCCAGCGAACTAAACGCCCGTGAACAAATACCAGCAAAGGGCACTTCAGGCCGGAACTCTTCGACACGGCTGTGGATAACTTGCAGGTTGGCCAGTTTCAACTCCAGCTTCACCTGGGTCAGGAAGCGGGTCTTCTTGCCGTTGGAATCCAGCAGGGTGAACTGCCGCTCGGGAAACAGGATGGCCAACGGAATGCCCGGCATGCCGCCGCCACTGCCGACATCCAGCCAGTTATCCCCAGCCTCGGCGACAAAAGGCACCACGGACAGGCTGTCGAGCAGGTGGCGCGAAACCATTTCATTCGGGTCGCGCACTGCGGTGAGGTTGTAGGCCTTGTTCCACTTGATCAGCAGGGCCAGGTAGGCCAGCAGCTGTTCGTGCTGCTGCGCGCTGAGTGCAACACCCAGCTCAAGCGCGCCCTGGCTCAGTTCTTCGGCGTGACGTGCAGTAACCAACGACATCAGGCGCTGTGCTCCAACTGCTGACCGGCAGTGCGCTTTTTCAAGTGAATCAGCAGCAGGGAAATCGCTGCCGGGGTAACACCGGGAATCCGCGAGGCCTGGCCCAGGGTTTCCGGACGGCTGTTGCCGAGCTTATGTTGGATTTCCTTGGACAACCCGGAAATGCCTGCGTAGTCGATATCGAGCGGCAGCTTGGTGTCTTCACTGGCGCGTAGGCGGGCGATTTCGTCCTGCTGGCGATCGATATAACCGGCGTACTTGGTCTTGATTTCGACCTGTTCGGCCACCTGCGGGTCCTGCGCGCCACCGCCGGTGATGGTCACCAGCCCGGCGTAATCGATTTCCGGGCGGGCCAGCAGGTTGAGCAGGTTGTATTCGTGGGTCAACGGCGTGCCGAAGTGGGCGGCAATCGCATCGCCCTGGGGTGTACCCGGGCGTACCCAGGTGCTTTTCAGGCGCTGTTCTTCCTGCACGATGGCTTCGCGCTTGGTTTCGAACGCGGCCCAACGCACGTCATCGACCAGACCCAGCTCGCGGCCTTTCTCGGTCAGGCGCAGGTCGGCGTTGTCTTCGCGCAGGATCAGCCGGTATTCGGCCCGCGAGGTGAACATGCGGTACGGCTCCTGGGTACCCAGGGTGATCAGGTCGTCGACCAGAACGCCGATGTAAGCCTCGTCGCGACGCGGGCACCAGCTGTCCTTGCCCTGAGCGCGTAGCGCGGCGTTGCAGCCCGCGAGCAAACCTTGCGCGCCGGCTTCTTCGTAACCGGTGGTGCCATTGATCTGCCCGGCGAAGAACAGACCGGCAATCACCTTGGTTTCCAGGCTGTACTTGAGATCACGCGGGTCGAAGTAGTCGTACTCGATGGCGTAACCGGGACGCACGATATGCGCGTTCTCCATGCCGTGAATGCTGCGCACGATCTGCAATTGCACATCGAACGGCAACGAGGTGGAGATGCCATTGGGGTACAGCTCATGGGTATTCAGGCCTTCGGGCTCGATAAATACCTGATGGCTGTCCTTGTCGGCGAAGCGGTGGATCTTGTCTTCGATCGACGGGCAATAGCGCGGGCCGACGCCTTCGATAACACCCGAATACATCGGTGAACGATCAAGGTTGGCCGCGATGATTTCGTGGGTACGCGCGTTGGTGTGAGTGATCCAGCAGCTGACCTGACGCGGTTGCTGTTCCGCACGACCGAGGAAAGACATCAGCGGCGTTGGCGTGTCACCCGGCTGCTCGGTCATCACCGAGAAATCCACCGAACGTCCGTCGATGCGTGGTGGCGTACCGGTCTTCAGTCGACCGACGCGCAGCGGCAATTCACGTAGACGCTGTGCCAAAGCAATCGAAGGTGGGTCGCCAGCGCGACCGCCGGAGTAGTTCTGCAGGCCTATGTGGATAAGTCCACCGAGGAAGGTGCCGGTGGTCAACACCACGGAATCCGCGAGGAAACGCAAGCCCATCTGAGTGACTACGCCTTTGACTTCGTCGTTTTCGACGATCAGGTCATCGGCGGCCTGCTGAAATATCCACAGGTTGGCCTGGTTTTCCAGGGTTTCGCGAATCGCCGCTTTGTACAGCACGCGATCAGCCTGGGCGCGAGTGGCGCGTACTGCTGGGCCCTTGCGGCTGTTCAGCACACGAAACTGGATACCACCTTTGTCGGTGGCTTCAGCCATGGCGCCGCCTAGGGCGTCGATTTCCTTGACCAGATGGCTCTTGCCTATCCCGCCAATTGCCGGGTTGCAGCTCATCTGCCCGAGTGTTTCCACGTTGTGGGTCAGCAGCAGGGTTTTTACCCCCATGCGTGCAGCTGCCAACGCAGCTTCGGTACCGGCATGACCGCCGCCGATGACGATCACCTGAAAACGGGAAGGGAAATCCACCACGCACCTCGTGCCTGTTTAGAAATGGGGGGCTTTTTGGGTTGAAAAGCGGGAAAGGCGGCAAGTATAGGGATTTAGCCAGTGTGAAAGAAGCCTTTTGCACAAAAAATAGCCAGCTCGCTTGGGCGCTGTTCGGGTGTGTCGGTTAATAAAGAATAAAGAAGAGAATTTTTATAAAGCCTTGTTTATATGTTTATTACTTAGCAACAGCTTTTCTGTGGATAGATTTCTACAGACCAATAGATTCAATGCTTACAGCGTTTAAAAAGTCTGTGCTGATCCTGCCATCTGCCTGTTCAGTTGCCGTATGCAAGCTGTGGATGAAATGCATTGTTATCCACAGAGGCGGTTATCCTCAGTTTTATCACCGGGTTATAGGCAGGGCTTAGGCTAGGTTTTCCACAGGGCTTAGGTGGATAAATAAGTGGCTGGTCATGCCTATTACGCGCAGGCGAATGCCTTCCCGAACGACATTAGTTGGGATTTCAGGACGCAGGATGGGTTAGGCGCAGGAAGGGTATTGCGGATGCGGGGCATGATTCGATGCGCCGTAACCCATCAGAATGCATCACGTCATGATGGGTTACGCGACGCGGGAGGACTTGTGTTGCTCGCAGGTTAGGTGTCCTGCGTCGCTAACCTACGCGGCCCGACCCATCCTACTTGCCGATACAGAAGCTGGAAAAAATCCGCCCCAACAGGTCATCGGAACTGAACGCGCCGGTGATTTCGCCCAGGGCTTGTTGAGCCATACGCAGGTCTTCAGCCAGCAGTTCGCCAGCGCCGGCCAGGGTCAGCTGAGCATGGCCGTGTTCCAGATGTGTGGAGGCCTGACGCAGCGCCTCCAGGTGGCGTCGGCGCGCACTGAAGCTGCTCTCTGAGGTCTGTTCATAACCCATACAGGCCTTGAGGTGTTCCCTGAGCAGGTCCAGGCCCTCGGTGGATTTGGCCGACAGGCTGATGGTGACGTGGCCGTCATTGCAGACTTCCAGCACCACCGACTCACCTGACAGGTCAGCCTTGTTGCGAATCAGGGTGACCTTGGCCGGATCAGGGCGCTGGTCGAGAAACTCCGGCCACAGGGCAAAGGGGTCGTCGGCTTCGGGTGCTGTGGCATCCACCACCAGCAGGATGCGGTCGGCTTCACCAATGGCTTTCAGCGCACGCTCGACGCCGATACGCTCGACCTGATCCTCGGTATCACGCAGGCCGGCGGTGTCGACCACATGCAGCGGCATGCCATCGATGTGGATATGTTCGCGCAGCACGTCGCGGGTGGTGCCGGCGATCTCGGTAACGATGGCCGCCTCGCGACCGGCCAGGGCATTGAGCAGGCTGGACTTACCCGCGTTAGGCCGGCCGGCGATCACCACAGTCATGCCATCGCGCAGCAGTGCCCCTTGGCCGGCCTCACGCAGCACACCGGCGAGGTCGGCACGCACGCCATCGAGCAGGTTGAGTACGTGGCCATCGGCGAGAAAGTCGATTTCCTCTTCGGGGAAGTCGATGGCCGCTTCGACATAGATGCGCAGGCTGATTAGCCGCTCGGTCAGGCCATGCACGCGCCGCGAGAACTCGCCCTGCAGCGAGCGCAAAGCATTGCGTGCGGCCTGCTCGGAGCTGGCTTCGATCAGGTCGGCAATCGCCTCGGCCTGGGCCAGGTCGAGTTTGTCATTGAGAAAGGCGCGTTCGCTGAATTCACCCGGGCGCGCCAGGCGTGCGCCGAGTTGGACACAGCGGCGCAGCAGCAGATCGAGCACCACCGGGCCGCCATGGCCCTGCAGTTCCAGCACGTCTTCGCCGGTAAAGGAGTTGGGGCCGGGGAAATACAGCGCCAGTCCTTCATCGAGTACCTGCTTGGCATCAGCGAAGAACGGCCCGTAGTGGGCATAGCGCGGCTGCAGCTCGCGCTGACAGATCGCCTGCGCCAATGTACTGGCCAGCGGCCCGGAAACTCGCACAATGCCCACGCCACCCCGGCCCTGGGCGGTGGCGACGGCGGCAATGGTTTCTGCAACGGGTGGCATGCGGCTCTCCTGAATACGACATAGCAAAACGCCCCTGAAAAGGGGCGTTTGTTACAGCTTAGAAGCAATCACTGCTTAGGCGTCTGCGGCCTTGGCTGCGGCTTCGATCTTGCGGGTAATGTACCACTGCTGGGCGATGGACAAGACGTTGTTGACCACCCAGTACAGCACCAGACCAGCCGGGAACCAGAGGAAGAAGAAGGTGAAGATAATCGGCATCATCTTCAGCACCTTGGCTTGCATCGGGTCCGGCGGCGTCGGGTTGAGCTGCTGCTGGATAAACATGGTTGCGCCCATGATGATCGGCAGGATAAAGAACGGGTCTTTAATCGCCAGGTCAGTTATCCACAGCAGCCACGGTGCTTGGCGCATTTCCACGGATTCCAGCAGCACCCAGTAGAGCGCGAGGAATACCGGCATCTGCACCAGGATCGGCAAGCAGCCGCCCAGCGGGTTGATCTTCTCTTTCTTGTACAACTCCATCATCGCCTGGGACATCTTCTGGCGATCGTCACCGTGCTGCTCTTTCAGCTGAGCGAGTTTCGGCGCAACGGCACGCATGCGCGCCATGGATTTGTAGCTGGCAGCGGACAGTGGGAAGAAGATCAGCTTGATGATCACGGTCAACATGATGATCGACCAGCCCCAGTTGCCGAGCAGGTTGTGGATAACTTCCAGCAGCCAGAAGATCGGCTGAGCCAGGAACCACAGAATGCCGTAGTCGACAGTCAGCTCAAGACCTGGCGACAGGGTCTTCAGATGGCCTTGTAGCTTCGGGCCGGCATACAGAACTGCACTGGTTTCACCCTGAGCGCCGGCAGCAACCTGAATGGCCGGGCCGGTAAAGCCGACAATGTAGTTGCCTTGGCTGTCTTTGCGGGTCTGTACTTGGTTAGTGCTGTCTTTGCTTGGAATCCAGGCAGTGACGAAGTAATGCTGTAGCCAGGCAACCCAGCCTCCTTGAACGGTTTCTTTGAAGGCTTGTTTGTCGATGTCTTTCATCGACACTTTTTTGTACGGCTCTTCGCTGGTCCACAGTGCACCACCGAGGTAGGTCGCAGTGCCGGTCGCAGTGGTGGAGGACGGATCGTCGCTGCCATCACGCTTGAGCTGGGCAAACATGTTGCCGCTCCAGGCCTGACCACTCTGGTTGTCGATCAGGTAGCTGACGGTCACCTGATAGGACGAAGGATCAACACAGCCGGGTTTCTTCTGCTGCTGTTCCTTGGCGGAACATTCAGCGTTCAGACCACGCTTGAAGGTGAAGCGCTTGATGTAGTTGACGCCGTCTTCGCTGAGCTTGAGGTCAACCTGCAGCTGATCCTGACCATCGGCCAGTTCATAGCTCTTCTGCTCGCTGCTCCACAGAGCACGACCGCTGGATTTGTCCGGCGCGTTGCTGCCGATCAAACCGCTCTGCGCCAGGTAGGTGCGCTCGCCACCGTTGTCGAACAACTGGAACGGTACATCCGGACGATCCTGACGACGCGGATACTGCGGCAAACGCAGTTGCACCACATCACCACCACGCGGGTCGATGGCCAGATCCAGCACATCAGTCTTCACCCGAATCAGCTCATCGTTGGCTGCAGCCGGTGCAGCACTGATGGCGCTGGGTTCAACAGCCGTGGTGGCGCTCGGAATATCGTCGCTGCCAGCTGGAGTTGAAGTGGTGGCAGTGGTATCCGGCAAGCCGGGTACAGTGCTGCTGGTCGCGGCAATTTCTGTCGGCAGGGCAGCTTGACCGTAGTCCTGGTTCCACTGGAGAACCATCATATAGGACACGATTGCCAGGGCGACGATCAGGATCGAGCGTTGAATATCCATGATTATTCGGCCATCGAAGAGGAACGGGAGGTTTTTGCGCAGGGAACCGGATCGTAGCCACCGGGATTCCACGGGTGACAGCGGCCAAGCCGACGCAGGGTCAGCCAGCCACCGCGCATGACGCCATGATGTTCAATGGCTTCAAGCGCGTAGCAAGAACAGCTTGGGTAGAAACGACAGTGGCTGGCCATCAAGGGGCTGATGGCGTAGCGGTAGAACTGGATGGGTAGCAAAACCAGTTTACGCATGGGGACTGTCGTTCACCCCAGGTGTTGCGACGGCTTCCGGGCTTGGCTTACTGCGTTCGAGGCGTTTCCAGAGCTTGCCAAACTGACGAGCCAGTTCGACGTTTTCCAAATCACCAAGGCCTTTACGCGCAACCACCACGATGTCCCATCCCACCAGGTTGTCCTGATTGAGACGGAACGATTCGCGGATCTGGCGTTTCAGACGATTGCGCTCAACAGAGAGCTTGACGCTCTTCTTGCCGATCACCAAACCCAGACGGGGATGATCAAGTTCGTTGTTGCGCGCCAGCAGCAGGACATTTTTGCCCGGAGCTTTGCCGCTAGGGGAGTCGAAGACTGCCTTGAATTGCCGGGGGGTTAGCAGACGCTTTTCCCGACTGAAGTCTCGACTCACCACAAGACCGAAATTTAGACGGCGAGACGCTTACGGCCCTTGGCGCGGCGACGCGACAGGACAGCACGGCCGTTCTTGGTGGCCATACGAGCACGGAAACCGTGGGTGCGAGCGCGTTTGATAGTGCTGGGTTGGAAAGTACGTTTCATGGTGCGGTACCTGGGTGGTCGACTACGGGCCGGAATGGCCCCCGTTTTAAGAGACCGGCAATTCTAGAGAAACCCGAGGGTCAGGTCAATTTCCAACCAGGCTTTTCCTGCATAAAGAAATATAAAGAAGAGAATATTTAAAGATGTTTAGTAATGTTAGTAGCTATTAGCTGGCCATCGATCTGTGCATAAGTGCTTGAAGGCCAACGGCTTAGCGCTGTTCAGCCAAGGGTAAGTCTGTCGAAAAGGCGTGCTGCAACTGTGTGGAAGCCGTCCACAAGCTGAGGATGGAATGCCATTTTACCCACAGCAGGGTTTTCCACCGGGTTTCACCCCGGGTTATCCAGTGAGCTTATGGGCGGTTATCCACAGCCTTTCTCGAGCCTTGCGTTATAAGCCTCCAACGCTAATAACACGTTGATTTTCCTTGCGCATAAGCAAGCTTACATGTGGATAACTCAAGCCTCGGCGGCTACAATGACGGCTGTTTTTTGCCTCGCGCCTTGCGATTTAGGGGATATCCGTGTCTGTGGAACTTTGGCAGCAGTGCGTCGAGCTTCTGCGCGATGAGCTGCCTGCTCAGCAATTCAACACCTGGATCCGTCCACTGCAGGTCGAAGCCGAAGGCGACGAGCTTCGCGTTTATGCGCCGAACCGTTTTGTCCTCGACTGGGTCAATGAAAAGTACCTCAGCCGTTTGCTTGAGTTACTCAGCGAACGGACCAACGGTCTGGTTCCGGCGCTCTCCTTATTAATAGGTAGCAAACGCAGTTCGGCTCCTCGTGCGGCGCCGGTCAGTACGCCGTCAGCTGCGCCGAGCGCGCCTGCATCCAGTCCGGTTGTGACAGCCGCAGCTGGCCCTGCCCAGGCAGAACCTTCGCGCGCCAGCTTCGATCCCATGGCTGGTGCGGCCAGCCAGCAGGCGCCGGCACGCACTGAGCGCACGGTACAGGTCGAAGGCGGGCTGAAGCACACCAGTTACCTGAACCGCACCTTTACCTTTGATAACTTTGTCGAAGGTAAATCCAACCAGTTGGCCCGCGCGGCTGCCTGGCAGGTGGCGGACAACCCCAAGCACGGTTACAACCCGCTGTTCCTTTATGGTGGTGTGGGCCTGGGTAAGACTCACTTGATGCATGCGGTGGGTAACCACCTGCTGGCGAAAAATCCGAATGCCAAGGTGGTGTACCTGCATTCCGAGCGTTTCGTCGCGGACATGGTCAAGGCCTTGCAGCTGAATGCGATCAACGAGTTCAAGCGCTTCTACCGTTCGGTGGATGCGCTGCTGATCGATGACATTCAATTCTTCGCCAAGAAAGAGCGTTCCCAGGAAGAGTTTTTCCACACCTTCAACGCCTTGCTCGAAGGTGGTCAGCAGGTGATCCTCACCAGCGACCGCTACCCGAAAGAAATCGAAGGCCTGGAAGAACGTCTTAAGTCGCGTTTCGGTTGGGGCCTGACGGTTGCCGTCGAGCCACCTGAGCTGGAAACTCGCGTGGCGATTCTGATGAAGAAGGCCGATCAGGCCAAAGTCGACCTGCCGCACGATGCTGCCTTCTTTATTGCCCAGCGCATCCGCTCCAACGTACGTGAGCTGGAAGGTGCATTGAAACGCGTTATCGCCCACTCGCACTTCATGGGCCGGGACATTACCATCGAGCTGATCCGCGAGTCGCTCAAGGACCTGTTGGCCCTGCAGGACAAGCTGGTCAGCATCGACAATATCCAGCGCACTGTCGCCGAGTACTACAAGATCAAGATTTCTGATCTGCTGTCCAAGCGCCGCTCGCGTTCAGTCGCGCGCCCGCGTCAGGTGGCCATGGCCTTGTCGAAAGAGTTGACCAACCACAGCCTGCCGGAAATTGGTGATGCCTTCGGCGGCCGCGATCACACAACGGTATTGCATGCATGCCGTAAGATTGCTGAACTTAAGGAATCCGACGCGGACATCCGCGAGGACTATAAGAATTTGCTGCGTACGCTGACAACCTAATACGCAACTCCACTAGGCAAGGGACTAGACCATGCATTTCACCATTCAACGCGAAGCCTTGTTGAAACCTCTGCAACTGGTCGCCGGCGTCGTGGAACGCCGTCAGACCTTGCCGGTTCTCTCTAACGTGCTGCTGGTGGTCGAAGGCCAGCAGCTGTCGCTGACCGGTACCGACCTGGAAGTCGAGCTGGTTGGTCGCGTCACTCTGGAAGAGCCTGCGCAACCCGGTGAGATCACCGTGCCGGCGCGCAAGCTGATGGACATCTGCAAAAGCCTGCCGGCTGACGCCCTGATCGATATCCGTATCGACGAGCAGAAGCTGCTGGTCAAAGCCGGCCGCAGTCGCTTCAGCCTGTCCACCCTGCCCGCCAATGATTTCCCCACTGTTGAAGAAGGCCCAGGCTCGCTGACCTTCAGCCTGGTGCAAAGCCGGCTGCGCCGCCTGATCGAACGCACCAGCTTTGCCATGGCGCAGCAGGACGTGCGTTATTACCTCAATGGCATGCTGCTGGAAGTACAGACCGGCATCCTCCGCGCCGTGGCCACCGATGGTCACCGTCTGGCCATGTGTTCCATGGAGGCAGCGATTGAGCAGGTTGAGCGTCACCAGGTCATCGTGCCGCGCAAAGGTATTCTCGAACTGGCGCGTCTGCTCACCGAACAGGACGGCAGCGTCAGCATCGTTCTCGGTCAGCACCATATCCGCGCCACCACCGGCGAGTTCACCTTCACCTCGAAACTGGTCGACGGCAAGTTCCCGGACTACGAGCGTGTGTTGCCGCGTGGTGGTGACAAGCTGGTGGTTGCCGATCGTCAGGGCTTGCGTGAAGCCTTTAGCCGTACCGCGATTCTGTCCAACGAAAAGTACCGCGGCATTCGCCTGCAGCTGGAATCTGGCTTACTGAAAATTCAGGCCAACAACCCGGAGCAGGAAGAAGCCGAAGAAGAGATCGCCGTGGACTACAACGGCAGTGCATTGGAAATCGGTTTCAACGTCAGCTACCTGCTCGACGTGCTAAGCGTGATGACCACCGACCAGGTGCGCCTGATTCTCTCCGATGCCAACAGCAGTGCCTTGGTACAGGAAGCAGACAACGACGACTCTTCCTATGTCGTTATGCCGATGCGTCTGTAACCGCTGAATGTCCCTTACTCGCTTTACCGTCACCGCGGTGCGTAATCTGCACCCGGTGACCCTCTCCCCCTCCCCGCGCATCAACATCCTCTCCGGCGACAATGGCAGCGGCAAAACTAGCCTGCTCGAAGCCATTCATCTGCTGGGTCTGGCTCGCTCCTTTCGCAGCACTCGCCTGCTTCCAGTTATTCAGTACGATCAGCTCGCCTGCACGATTTTCGGCCAGGTGCAGATGTCTGATGGTCGGCAAAGTAATCTGGGCATTTCGCGGGATCGTCAGGGTGAATTTCAGATTCGTATCGATGGGCAAAACGCGCGCAGTGCTGCGCAACTGGCCGAGACCTTGCCGCTGCAACTGATCAATCCGGACAGCTTCCGTCTGCTCGAAGGCGCACCGAAGATTCGTAGGCAGTTTCTCGATTGGGGAGTGTTCCACGTGGAACCTCGGTTTCTGCCGGCCTGGCAGCGCCTGCAGAAGGCCCTGCGTCAGCGGAACTCATGGCTGCGGCATGGTACACTTGACGCCGCTTCGCAGGCGGCCTGGGACCGAGAGTTGTGCCTGGCCAGCGACGAAATTGACGGTTATCGGCGCGCCTATATCCAGGCCCTGAAACCGGTTTTCGAACGCACCCTGAATGAGCTGGTTGAGCTGGAAGGTTTGACTCTCAGTTACTACCGCGGTTGGGATAAAGAGCGTGAGCTCAATACAGTGCTCGCCTCTACCCTCGCCCGCGATCAGCAATTGGGCCATACCCAGGCAGGTCCGCAACGTGCCGATTTAAGGCTACGGTTGGGGGCACACAATGCTGCCGAGATACTCTCGCGCGGCCAGCAGAAATTAGTTGTATGTGCCCTGCGCATTGCTCAGGGCCATTTAGTCAATCAGGCCAAGCACGGCCAATGCATCTATCTGGTGGATGACCTGCCGTCAGAACTGGATGAACAGCATCGCCGTGCATTGTGCCGATTGTTGGAAGACTTGCACTGCCAGGTGTTTATCACCTGCGTAGACCATGAATTGTTGAGGGGAGGCTGGCGCACGGATACGCCAGTTGCCATGTTCCACGTGGAACATGGTGGCATTACCCAGACCCACGACCACCGGGAGTGAAGGCATGAGCGAAAACCAAACGTACGACTCCAATAACATTAAGGTCCTCAAGGGCCTGGATGCCGTACGCAAGCGGCCTGGTATGTACATCGGCGATACCGACGATGGCAGCGGTCTGCACCACATGGTGTTCGAGGTGGTCGACAACTCGATTGACGAGGCGTTGGCTGGGCATTGCAGCGAAATCACCATCACCATCCACCCGGATGAATCGATCAGCGTGCGCGATAACGGCCGTGGTATTCCGGTCGATATGCACAAGGAAGAAGGCGTTTCCGCAGCTGAAGTGATCATGACCGTCCTGCACGCAGGCGGTAAGTTCGACGACAACAGCTATAAGGTTTCCGGTGGTCTGCACGGCGTAGGCGTTTCTGTGGTTAACGCCCTGTCCAAGGAACTGATCCTGACCATCCGCCGTAGCGGCAAGATCTGGGAGCAGACGTACATCCACGGCGTGCCTCAGGCTCCTATCGCCGCGGTTGGCGACAGCGATGTCACTGGTACGCAGATCCACTTCAAGCCGTCCGAAGACACCTTCGCGAATATCCATTTCAGCTGGGACATTCTGGCCAAGCGTCTGCGCGAACTGTCGTTCCTCAACTCCGGCGTAGGCATCCTGCTCAAGGATGAACGCAGCGGCAAGGAAGAGCTGTTCAAGTACGAAGGCGGTCTGCGTGCCTTCGTTGAATACCTCAACCACAACAAAACCCCGGTCAACCAGGTGTTCCACTTCACTGTGCAGCGTGAAGACGGTGTCGGCGTAGAAGTCGCCCTGCAGTGGAACGACAGCTTCAACGAGAACTTGTTGTGCTTCACCAACAACATTCCGCAGCGCGATGGTGGTACCCACCTGGCCGGCTTCCGCTCGGCGCTGACGCGTAACCTGAATACCTATATCGAGCAGGAAGGTCTGGCCAAGAAGCACAAAATCGCCACCACCGGTGACGATGCTCGTGAAGGCCTGACTGCGATTATTTCGGTAAAAGTACCGGACCCGAAGTTCAGCTCGCAGACCAAAGACAAGCTGGTTTCCAGCGAAGTGAAAACTGCGGTCGAGCAGGAAATGGGTAAGTACTTCTCCGACTTCCTGCTGGAAAACCCCAACGAAGCCAAGGCCGTAGTCGGCAAGATGATCGACGCCGCGCGTGCTCGTGAAGCGGCGCGTAAAGCTCGTGAAATGACCCGCCGTAAAGGCGCGCTGGATATCGCCGGGCTGCCGGGCAAACTGGCCGACTGCCAGGAGAAAGACCCTGCCCTCTCCGAGCTCTATATCGTGGAAGGGGACTCCGCGGGCGGTTCTGCCAAGCAGGGCCGTAACCGCAAGACCCAGGCGATCCTGCCGCTCAAGGGCAAGATCCTCAACGTCGAGAAAGCGCGTTTCGACAAGATGATTTCCTCCCAGGAAGTTGGCACCCTGATCACCGCCCTGGGCTGTGGTATCGGCCGCGATGAGTACAACATCGACAAGCTGCGCTACCACAACATCATCATCATGACGGACGCCGACGTCGACGGTTCGCACATTCGTACCCTGCTGCTGACCTTCTTCTTCCGTCAGCTGCCGGAGCTGGTCGAGCGCGGCTACATCTATATCGCTCAGCCGCCACTGTACAAGGTCAAGAAGGGCAAGCAGGAGCAGTACATCAAGGACGACGAGGCCATGGATGAATACATGACCCAGTCGGCTCTGGAAGATGCCAGCCTGCACGTCAACGAAAGTGCGCCGGGCCTGTCTGGCGAGGCGCTGGAGCGTCTGGTCAACGATTACCGCCTGGTGATGAAGACCCTCAACCGTTTGTCGCGTCTGTACCCGCTGGAGCTCACCGAGCACTTCGTCTACATCCCGCGCGTGGAAACCGAGCAGCTGGCGGATAAGGCAGCCATGGAGCAATGGCTGGGCCTGCTCGATGCGCGTCTCAAGGGTATGGAGAAGTCCGGCCTGGTGTATAAAACCAGCCTGCACGAAGACCAGGAGCGTCACCTCTGGCTGCCGCAGGTGGAACTGGTTTCCCATGGGGTATCCAGCTACATCATTTTCAACCGCGACTTCTTCGCCAGTAACGATTACAAGACCGTTACCACCCTGGGCGATCAGCTCAACAGCCTGCTTGAAGAAGGTGCCTTTGTGCAGCGCGGCGAGCGCAAGAAGCACGTCAGCACCTTCAAGGATGCACTGGCCTGGCTGATGGCCGAAAGCACCAAGCGCCATAGCATCCAACGCTATAAGGGTCTCGGTGAAATGAACCCGGACCAGCTCTGGGAAACCACCATGGACCCGGAAGTACGCCGCATGCTCAAGGTGCGTATCGAAGACGCGATCGCTGCCGATCAGATCTTCAACACCCTGATGGGGGACGCTGTAGAGCCGCGTAGGGACTTTATCGAGACCAACGCCTTGGCCGTGTCCAACCTGGACTTCTAAACGGCTGTAGGTGGGCAAAGTTATTTGTCACTTCGGCCAAAGTTAAGCGGTTCGGCCAAAGTTAATGGCTCACTGCCCTGCCAAGAAACCCCGGTAGACCGAAAGGTCTGCCGGGGTTTTGTCATTCAGGAGAGGTTGATTTTTCGGGCTTCAAATGGCGTCGACTTGTAGAATCGAGCCCACTTTTTTCTGATGTTCCTATGCGTCATGGCGGTAATCGCCAGGTGCTGGGCGTCATGCTTTTTATAGGGATTGATTCACCCATGGCTGACAAGCTGTCACTCGAAACGCTGGAGTCCTGGCTCTGGGAATCCGCCAACATTCTGCGCGGCTCCATCGACTCCTCCGACTTCAAGAACTACATCTTCGGCCTGCTATTCCTCAAGCGTTACAACGATGTGTTCGAAGAGCGTGTCGCCAAGCTGATGAAAGACGAAAGCCTGAGCTACAGCGATGCCCAGGAAGAAATCGAGGACAAATGGGGCAAGTTCCCTATCAGTGCCCGCTGGTTCGATCTGATCTCGCGCACCGAGAATATCGGTGAGGCCCTGGATAAGGCGTTCGCGACCATCGAGGCCAACAACCCTGAACTGCAATATGTGCTGACTGCTACGCAGTACGGCGACAAGCGGGTGCTGGCGGATTCAACCTTACAGCGCCTGTTGCGTCACTTTAACCAGTACAAGCTGGGTAATGACGACCTGTACAAGGCCGACATGTTGGGCGATGCCTACGAGTATCTGATCAAGCAGTTTGCCGATGATGCCGGTAAGAAAGGCGGCGAGTTCTATACGCCCAAGGCCGTCGTGCAATTGGTGGTTGAGCTGATCGACCCGCAGCCTGGCCACAGCGTGTATGACCCCACCTGCGGCAGTGGCGGAATGCTGGTGGAAAGCGCCCACCATGTATCCGCTTTGCCCCATGGCACCCTGATGGGTAAACCCAATGTGCTGCTGTACGGGCAGGAAAAGAACTTGGGCACCTGGGCTATCGCCAAGCTCAACCTTTACCTGCACAACATGCGTGCGGAAATTGAACGCGGCGATACGCTGGTTGAGCCCAAGCACCTCGACGGCGATTACCTGAAGACCTTTGATCGAGTGATCGCCAATCCGCCGTTCTCGGCCAAGTCCTGGTGGACTCCGCTGGAGTTAAGCAACGAGAACGAGCAGGAGAATGGCAAGAAGGCCAAAGCCCCCAACTACAAGCAGGTCAGCGATCCTTACGGTCGGCTGATCTATGGCATCCCGCCACGGGGCTATGCCGACCTGGCCTTCGCTCAGCATATGCTTGCCAGCCTCAAGGCCGATGGACGTATGGGGGTTATCCTACCTCATGGGGTTCTGTTCCGCAGCGGCGAGGAAGGCAAGATTCGTGAGGGACTGCTGTTCGGCACAGACGCAGCCAATGGCAATCAGCCGGGTGATCTGATTGAAGCCATCGTTGGCCTACCTTCCGCCCTGTTCTATAACACTGGCATCCCTGCTTGCGTGCTGATCCTTAACAAGCAGAAGCCTGCTGCTCTCAAGGGTAAGGTCATTATCGTTGATGCCAGTCGTGACTACCTAGAAGGTAAGGCGCAGAACAGTCTACGGGTTGATGACATCAGGCATATCGTTAATACACACAAGGCGGCATTTAAGCAGCAGACGGAGGTCGAGAATTACTGCCGGGTAGTGACGTTGGACGAAATCCGTAGCAACGACGGCAATCTCAATATTGCCCGCTATATAGACAATGGTGAGTCTGAAGAGACTGTCGATGTGGCTGAAACCTTGAAGAAGCTGGAGGCGCTGGCCGAGGAAGAAGCGCAGATTGATGCGCGACTGAATGGGTATCTGGTGGAGTTGGGGTTACTGGAGATTGAGGCATGAGCTTGGTGGGGAAACCGGGATATCAGGAAACTGCTGTTGGATGGATTCCATGGGATTGGAACGTAAAAAGGCTTGGTGACATCTGCGCCGTAATTACAAAAGGCACTACTCCTACTACAGTTGGATTTTCCTACCAGCCAACAGGAATTAATTTCGTCAAAGTTGAATCCATTGATGGTTTTGGAAATATAGACCTAAAAAAGGTTGCGCATATTTCTGAAGAAGCACACGACGCTCTTAAGCGTTCAAAGTTGCGCGAAGGGGATATTCTTTATTCAATTGCCGGCGCAATTGGCAGAACAGCTATAGTCAAACTACATCACCTACCAGCAAACACGAATCAGGCACTTGCTATCGTTAGACCAGAAGGTCAAATACATACGCCTTATCTTCGTTTTGCTCTGGCGAGCGAAACTCAGCTGAGTCATATTTCGCAAATCAGTGTGAGTTCAGCGCAGGCGAACATCAGTCTTAAGGATGTTTCATCGTTTTCGATAGCATTTCCTTCGCCCCCAGAACAACAAAAAATCTCCGCCATCCTCACGGCTGTGGACGACAAATTGGGTGTGGTTGCCCGCCAGATTGAGGCCACTCAGACCCTTAAACAGGGCCTGATGCAAACTCTGTTCAGCCGGGGGGTGGGCACCCAAGATGCCAATGGCCGCTGGGAGCCACATGTGGAGTTCAAGGACAGTGAACTTGGGAGTATTCCTTCGGATTGGACGGTTGCCACTGTAGGAGATGTTTGTGAGGTAAAGGGCGGAAAGCGTCTACCCAAGGGAGAGACACTGACTGAAGAGAACACCGGTTACCCGTATATTCGCGTGACCGATATGTTCATGGGCGGTGTCGATCCCACAGGTATTCTTTACGTTCCATCTCAGGTACAAGCTAGCATCGCCCGATACACAATTTCCAAGCACGACATCTTTATCTCGGTGGCTGGAACTTTGGGCCTTGTAGGAATTGTCCCAGAAGAACTCGATGGGGCAAACTTGACTGAGAACGCAGACAAGCTCACAGATATCAAAATCAATCGTGATTACTTGTTCTATTGCCTTTGCTCCGACGCTATTCAGGATTTGATAGCACGGGAGGCGACCTCAAATGCCCAGCCAAAACTGGCTTTAACACGCATTCGGGAGTTTTCCTTTCCATTGCCGCCAGATGAGGAGCAGGCACGTATTGCGACCATCTTGGTGTCAGTTGATGAAAAACTGAGGTTGCTATCGACTAAGCGAGAAAGTTTTTTATCACTCAAGCGTGGTCTGATGCAAAAGCTGCTAACCGGCGAATGGCGGGTCAAGCTCGATAGCCCCACTGGCATAGCCTGAGTTATGGTTCATGGACGAAATCATTCCCCTGCCCTCTGATCCTGTACCTGACCTGCAACGCACCGTACAGCGTAAGCTCGGGCGCTGCATGTTGCAGTTGCAGCAGTACGAGCGGCTGCTCAAAGCCATGGTGGCTCATAGTGAGTTGAGTGGCCCTCCGGAACGACTTCAGGCGATTCGCGACGAGAACGTTGCCTGTGCCCATAAGAAAACGTTGGGCACCTTGGTGGGGATGCTGACCGAGAGCTATCTGAAGCTGCCGGACTTAGCTGATGAGCCAGAGCAGGCTGAGCCTAGTGATCAGATATGGGTCAGCTTCCGCTGCCAGATGGAGTTACCTGAGGAGCGCTACGCCGAAACCAAGGCTGCGCTCAAGGAGCTGGTCGACCTGCGTAATGAGTTGGTGCACCACTTCCTTCAGCGCTTCGACCTTTGGAGCGTCGATGGCTGTATAGCCGCCGAGTCTTATCTCGATGAAAGTAACGAAACCATTGACGGTCATTACCTGACGCTGCGCGATTGGGCTAAATCCATGGACGAAGCCCGGCAGTATATGGTGTCGTTTATGCAGACCCCGGAGTACAGGGATTTCGTTATCAACGGTATTGGGCCGGATGGCACCGTACACTGGGCTAGCAGCGGTATAACTAACTGCTTACGTGAAGCGGAAACCAAGCTGGCGCAGGCAGGGTGGACACCTCTTTTCGAGGCCATTCACTGGATTTCCAAGACCTACCCCGAGCAAACACCCAAGCGCTATGGCTGCGGCAGTTGGCGTCATGTCATCCATGCGTCGCAGCAGTTTGAAATTCGTAAGCAAAGCCAAGCCGATAATGGCGCTACGGTGGTTTGGTATCGCAGTCGTCCGAGGGAAACCTCCAAGGAACAGGAGTAAGCAATGAGCCAGTCACCGGAGAAGGTCGGGGTCGAGCTGCCTGCCATCAATTGGCTGATCAAGTTGGGCTACACCCATCTGCCCGGTAGCCAGGTACAGGTTGAGCATCGTCACCTTGCTCCAGTATTCATCAGTGCCGCACTTATCGAGCTACGTAAACGCGTCAATGATGAGCTGTTGCCAGCCAACAAGGCGTTCTGGGAACAGGTGGTTCACCGTTCGGATATCCAGGTGAAGGACGTCGAGGGTAAACCGCGCAGCGTGCACTTCTTCGATGCCAGTGATGCCAGCAACAACGACTTCCATGTGGTCGATCAGTACGTGGGGCGCAATGCGGATGGGGATGTGTTCAGGCCTGATCTGCTGTTGTTTGTGAATGGCTTGCCCCTAGCCATCATCGAATGCAAAGCCAGCCATCACCGCCTGGATGAAGCCCTGGGCCAGTTGGATGGCTACCAAAGTACCTTTCCTACCCAGTTTGTGTTCAACCAGGTATGTGTAGGGCTTAATCGGCGGGAAGGGCTGTATGGCGCGATCCTTACCAAACCTGCGTATTACGCCCGCTATCGGTTGCAGGCGCAGGAGACTGACGCTGTTATTGCCCTGTTAGGAGAGGCGCCAAGTGAGCAGGAAAACGTGCTGTGGGCATTGTTTGAGCCGGGCCGCTTCCTGCAACTGATCACGCATTTTGTGTTGTTCGAAACCCGCGACGGCAAGACGGTGAAGAAGCTGCCACGCTATCAACAATGGCGGGCCGTGCGCAAAACGGTGGAGCGCCTGTGCGCACCGAAACCTTCAGGCGGCGTCGTTTGGCATACCCAGGGTAGCGGCAAGTCCCTGACCATGGCCCTGCTCGCGCGGATGCTGCGTGCCGATAGCACGGGTTTGAACAACCCAACCGTGTTGGTACTGACCGACCGTAAAGACCTCGATAAGCAGATCTTCGACACCTTCCATGCGGTGGGCATCAATGCCATTCAGGCCGTGTCGGTTGATGGCTTGCTGAAGATGCTGTCCAACGACTACGGCAGCGTGTTCACCAGCACGGTGCAGAAGTTCCAGGAGAACGATCAGCCCAGTGATCAGGCTGCCGAGACGCCTGACGAAGATGATGCTCTACAAGCGACCCGCCATCGGCGGATACGTGAGGAGAAGGACTTCTTCATCGTGCATGAGCGCAATGTCCGCCACCTGGCGGTGGATGAGAGCGGTGTTCCGGTTAAGGCCAAGTGGGAAGAAATCAGCCGGGAGAAGGTGCACTTCCGCGTACTGAGTACCAAACCCAATTTCTATGTGTTGGTCGATGAGGCCCACCGAAGCCAGTACGACTTCCTCGCAGCCTTTATGCGCGCCAGTTTGCCCAACGCGAAGTTCATCGCCTTCACCGGTACCCCGCTGCTGCAAGAGGACAAACACACGCTTGGTGAGTTTGGTGGTGGTGAGTACATCGACGAATACCGCCTGCATGAAGCGGTGGCGGATGGTGCAACCCTGCCGATCAAATACCAGGATGCCTGGGTGGCGCTGTCGGCCAATGCGGAGCTGGATACCGCGTTCAAAGAGCAGTTCGCCGACCAGAGTGAAGTTCGTAAGCACGAGTTAAAGCGTGAGCTGCTGCGCCGCTGGCGTCAGGCCGGTGACCGCATGGAGCAGGTCGCCGAGCATCTGGTCGAGCACTTCCTCAGCAGCGTAAAGGCCAAAGGTTTGAAGGCCATGTTGGTGTGCGATGGCCGCGATATGGCGGTGCGCTACAAGGATCTACTCGATGCGATCATGGTCGAACGGGCGAACAAAGGGCTGCCCACTTTTGACAGCAAGGTGGTTATTTCCCTGGCCAGCATCACCTCTTCCCGTACGGGTGCTTCTGCCATGGAAGAGGCGGCAGCGTACGAGATAGAGGCAGACAAGATCCGCAGCATCGAGGAGCGGGTCAAAGCCGAGGTGAAAGCCGGAAAGACTCCGGTGGCCATGCCGTCCGAGCAGATCGGCAACTTTGTCAGCAAGCTATTCCCCCTGCCCTACGGTGAAGAAAGTAAAGGGGTTGATGGCAAGCCGCAGGCGAACAACGTCGGGCTGATCATCGTTTCTGACATGCTGCTGACCGGGTGGGATGCCCCGATTGTTGGCACCATGTACCTCGACAAGCCGTTAAAAGAACACACCCTGTTGCAGGCCATCGCACGGGTGAACCGCACCTTGCCCGGCAAGAATGCCGGTTACATCGTGGATTTCCAGCAGCGCGAGGCCTACAAAGACGACGCCGAGCGCTTCCTCGATCCTGCCACCCGGTTGGACATGGTCGAAGAATTCCTCGACCTGGTGAAGCAGTTCAACCGCTCAGTGGACATCATCCTGCCGGATGTTCGCGGTGTTCCTTTCAAGCCCTACTTCACCCTGTTAGGTGAGATACGTCTGATGCTGCGGGACAAACTGCCAGGCAGTACCTACAAAGAGCGCATCACCAAGCTGGAGTCCGCACTGCTGCAACAGCTGCTGGATGAGTACATCGCCGCCAGCCCGGCGAAGAGCCTGCTAGGTCATGAGGTGTCGATTCTGGATGCCAGCGATATGGAGCGTTTGAAGAAACTGGCCAGCCCCGGTAGCCGCGCCCTCGTGATGAAAAACCAGCTTAAGCAAACCATCGTCACCGGCAAGGACAAGGATCCAGCATTCTTCGACAAGATCGCCGAGGAGCTGGAAAAGCTGCTGGAAGAGGAAAAGGCGGGGCGCATTACCCAAGCCAAGTTCCTGGAGCAACTGGAGCTGTTCAGCCAGCGGATTCAGGACAAGGACAACACCGGTTTTAATAAGCCTGCGCACTCAGCGGTGTACCACTACCTTGCCGCGTTACTGGCAGAGGATACGGCAAGAGTGGCAACTACCAAGCTGTTCGAAGATGAAATGCTGAACCGTGCGCTGGCGACTGAAAACTGGAAGAAAATGCCGGATACACACCCTGATTTCAGAGACCACCTGCGCGGGGTATTGATGCCTCTGGCGGGGTGGGAGCGTTCAGTGGCGCGTGATCACGCCAAGCGAATCTTCGATATTTTGCTGAAAAACTAACGCGGTGTTACCCATGCCAGTCTTGAATTACGGCCAAACGGCTATCGAGTGGTACTTCCAGCTCGATAGTAAACTCAAGCGCCACTACGTGACTGTGGAACGGGGTCGTCCCGTGCTTTTGCGCGGGCCGCTGGTGGATGAGCCTGAGCAAGAAGCTTTGGTGCTGCGTCGTGCACGCTGGATTCGTGAAAAGCTGGCACAGGTGAATCAGCCCCTTGCCAGCGAACCCATCGTGACGGGCAGTCGCCTACGCTATGCGGGGCGTACGTACTTCACCGAGGTACGGCATACGCCGGATATCCTCAAGCCCCGACTCACCTTCACAGCATCGCGCTTCATCGTGGATAGCCCGGATGGGGCAAGCATCCTGCCCGACGTGCTGATGCCATTGCTTGAGCGGTTCTACCGGGATCGTGCTCATGAGAAGTTATTGGTACGTGTCCGTCACTGGCAGCGAGAAACGGGACTTCAGGCAACGGGTGCACGGATCCGTCACTTCCAGAGCCGGTGGGCCAGCTGCGATGCGAGCAACACCTTGGAGTTTCATCCGCGTGTGATGGAGCTACCTGCGAGCGTACAGGACTACGTTATCGTCCATGAGCTATGCCATACGGTGGAAAAGAACCACACCAAAGCATTCTGGGCGCTGGTGGCCAGCCATATGCCGGATTGGCAGAGGCAGCACCAGGTGTTGGAGCGGGCGGTGTTTGGGGATGCGGTGTGATCTTCAGTGGTCGGTCTAAAAGCCTAATCGCCAGCTGCTACATAGCTATGCGATAAAGATTGCTTGGTATTTACACCGATATGAATGGGCAGGCCTCTGTAGCTAGGGAATACGTCTATGGGGTGATGGACAACCAACTGCGCAGAATGTTTGCCACCACTGGTGCGAATGGTTTGAGTTTGCCATTTATTGGTTGGTTAATATCTTCGATTACGCTTTCAAGCAGCTCATCGCTATCCAATCCATCAGTGGGGTCTATTCCATTAGAAAATAGCAATGCGTCTACAAGTTGTTTTCTTGTCTGAATAAGCGCGCGATTTTGCTGCTCACTATCGCCAAGACGTAGCACACTAATCGCCTGTCGTGCTCGATCAGTCAGTCCCTCTACTCGGCCACTAATTTTAAAGAGAAGTTCGGTTTCACACTCGTCCATGAGAGGAGTTAAGGTCGGCTGTTGGCCGAGTATGAGCGTCTTGCCACAGATGCTGGGGTGAACTCCGATAGAGAGGTGCAGGATGCTTGAGACTCCTGTTGTTAGCCCTAATGAGTTGTTCAGTTCTGGGCAGATCCGTTTGGCTGAGTTGTCGGTTTTCAACTGGGGATCCTTCCACGGCTTACATACGGCGAAGATTGATCCTGACGGCACCCTGATTACAGGTGATAACGGCGCAGGCAAGTCAACGCTGATCGATGGCTTGATGGCGCTGTTGTTACCTTCCAGCAAAACCTCTTTCAATATTGCGGCGGCACAAGGGGATCGAGCAGATCGCACACTGATGTCGTACATCAGAGGGAACTATGGCAAAGCTCATGATGGAACCGAAACTGCGATTCTTCTAAAACGGTCAGGTGCCACCGCTACAGCGCTTAGGGCGCTCTATCGAGCAGATGACGGGTCTGAGATCACTCTCGCGGCGTTGTTCTGGATTACGCAGGCGAGTAATTCGTTGAGCGATCTCAAGCGACTGTTTGTAGTGGGCAAGCGTGATTTTCGACTTGAGGAGCTGCTGCATTTATTTGGTGAGGGTAATGCTCGTTTGCTCAAGCAGCACCTGAAAGAGGATCCACTGGTCGAAGCCTTTGACTCGTTTTCCGAGTACCAAGAGACCTATGTTCGTTTGCTGCGGATGGAGAATCGAAATGCCCCTGCCCTGCTCTCACGGGCACTGGGCCTGAAGAAAATTGATGATCTCACCAGCTTAATCCGCGACTTGGTCTTGGAGCCAAGTCAGGTCAAGGAGCACGCCAGGCAAGCGGTGAGTGAGTTTGATGATCTGGTGAGTAGGTCATCCATCCATCGGCGCTGGCGCTGCAAGCATCCACATGGCTCTGCGGGCTAGCCATTATTTGGCTGCGGAGTCGGGGGGAGTGAGGCTGGGCGCCTTCGAGATTTTCGTATCAGAATTGTTAATAGCTTTTTGCAGCCATCGATCTTTTCGAAATGAAGCGCGTCAATAATCACCCTCAGGTTCGCTACAAAAGACGATCTGTTACGTCAGCCTGAGGCCGCTACAGAGCCACTTGTTGCGGGCTGCCGATAAGTTTTTTTCAGCAACTGCTATAGCGAATGGCTTACATGGCCTGGCGTTGTTCGCCGCTTCCCGCATGGCCTTGCGGGCACTAATCTAGCTCCATCTACTGAGCAACGGATGTGCTCGGCATCAAGGATGATTGACCATCGCTAGGACGCATCGACAGGATGTTGAATGGTCAGAAAAGAACCCGCTTCGGCGGGTTTTTTGTTGCCTGAAAAAGTGGGCAGGCACATGGCCATTCCCCTGCAAGCCTGAGGAGCTAACCGATGCGGCTGTTCTGTGGGTGGGGCTAGCAAGACGAGTGACGCGCAAAATTATTAACAAAAACGTTAATAAATTCCCGAGTCCAGCGGTGCGTATATCGGGCGCTATGTTAAGTGTTTCCCCGCAGCGGACAGGGTGCTGGCGACCACTTCAGCATTATGTGGCTACCGGGCACCTGGGGTGTGGTGCCGCAGTCAGGAGGCACTTGGTCGGTGTGTTACTGGCGGGGGTGCCAACCCGCTTGCCAAACTACGGCTACCCTGTCACTGTAAATACGAATGTCATTTAAGGCGCGTGCTTACCAGGAGCTGGAAAAGCTCGGCGTCACCCCCTCTGAACTGATGCGCCAGGCTTTGCAGTATGTGGCCGAGCGCGGACAGCTGCCATTTCGCCCGGTGCTGATGACCGAGGAAGATGAAGCGTTAATCGCCACGGTTCGTGAACGCCTGGCCGCTCCGCAGCGCGTGAAGGTCTCGCTGGATGACCTATAGCCTCGAATTTGATGCACGGGCATTGAAGGAATGGCAAAAGCTGGGTGATACCGTTCGCCAGCAGCTGAAGAAAAAGCTCGCTGAGGTCTTACTCAATCCGCGCATTGAAGCCAATCGGCTCCATTCGCTGCCGGACTGCTACAAGATCAAGCTGCGCAGCAGTGGTTATCGCCTGGTGTACCAGGTGCTTGACCACGAGGTGGTGGTGTTTGTGGTCGCGGTTGATCGCCGTGAGCGTGAGCAGGCCTATCGCAAGGCAGCCGAGCGTCTTAAATAGCGGGCTCAGCTGTTCCCCTATGACTGAAAGGTGGTCTCGGCACGATGAGTGGTGATGATCTGCTTGAGCATCTACGGGCCGAAAATGCGCGCTTGATCGCGCTGTTGGACGCGCATGGTGTTGAGTGGCGCTTGCCTGACGAGCCGCCGCTAGTTGAACCGACTAGCCCGCCTCCACTGATAAGTTCGAGTCTCGACACGGATGCCAAGTTGGCGTTGTTCAGGCGACTGTTTCGGGGGCGAACCGATGTGTTTCCCGTGCGCTGGGAAAGCAAGGCCGGTAAATCGGGCTACTCACCGGCGTGCGCCAATGAATGGCGACCCGGTGTGTGTGAGAAGCCACGGATCAAGTGCGGAGATTGCTCGTTCCGCCAACTCCTCCCGCTGACCGATCAGGTGCTCTACAAGCATCTGGTCGGAGATATTGTCATCGGCGTTTACCCGTTGCTGCCAGACGACACCTGCTACTTCCTGGCGGTGGATTTTGACGAGGCCGATTGGCGCGCGGATGTCACAGCTTTCGCTCAGTCATGTCGTGAATTGGACGTGCCCGTGGCGCTGGAAATATCACGCTCGGGGAACGGTGCGCATGCCTGGATTTTCTTCGAGCGCAATGTCCCCGCGTATGAGGCGCGCCTGCTCGGTTCCGCGATCATCAGCCATACCTGTGAGCGTACCCGGCAACTGACGCTGGGGTCGTATGACCGGCTTTTCCCAAACCAGGACAGCATGCCCAAAGGTGGCTTTGGCAACTTGATTGCCCTGCCCTTGCAGAAGCGAGCCCGCGCGCTCGGCGGCAGTGTTTTTGTCGATGAGACGCTGGTGCCCTATCCAGACCAATGGGCATTTCTGGCCAGTATTCAGACTATGCCTGTGCAGGACATTGCGCCGACAACCCTGCGGGCCACTGGCGGGTGCGATCCATTGGATGTCATCGGAGTGGCGGATGAAGATGAGCTGAAACCCTGGCATCGCAAACAGGTAAAGACTCATAAATTGGCGTGTGCGCTGCCCGCATCAGTGAACGTGACCCTGGCCAACCAGATCTATTTCAACAAGTCGGAATTGCCGCAGCCATTGGTCAATAAGCTCATTCGCTTGGCGGCTTTTCAGAACCCTGAGTTTTACAAGGCACAGGCTATGCGCATGTCCGTGTGGAATACGGCGCGGATCATCGGCTGTGCCGAAAACTTTCCTCAGCATATTGCTGTGCCGCGTGGTTGCCTGGATGACGTGCGGACGTTATTGCATGACAACGGGATTGAGCTGGTACTGCACGATGAGCGCTTCGCAGGAGAGCCCATCAATGTCCACTTTGCGGGCACGCTACGCCCGGATCAAGAGGCTGCTCTCGAAGGCATGTTGGCGCACGACACCGGTGTCCTCTGTGCGCCCACTGCTTTTGGAAAAACCGTCACGGCTGCCGCGCTGATTGCCCGGCGTGGTGTGAACACGCTGGTGCTGGTGCACCGGACGGAGTTGCTCCAGCAGTGGAAGGAGCGGTTGCAGGCGTTTCTGGGTACAGACAAAACGACAGTCGGCACCATCGGCGGTGGTAAGGCCAAGCCGACAGGCATCATCGATGTTGCCGTAATGCAGTCCTTGTCGCGGCAGGGCGAAGTCAGCGAGCAGGTGAAAAACTACGGGCAAATCATCGTGGACGAATGCCACCACCTGTCAGCCTTTTCGTTCGAGGTCCTCCTCAAGGCTGCTGGGGCTAAATATGTGGTGGGGCTGACCGCTACACCCATACGTCGTGATGGTAAGCAGCCGATTATCTTTATGCAGTGCGGGCCCATTCGGCATACAGCAAGTAGGCCTGAGAATGCTCCAGCTGATCTGGCCGTGACGCCGCAGTGGCTTTCTCGACCGATAGTCATGCCTGAAGGGACAGGCATCCAGGATGTCTTCTTGCAGGTGTGCAGCGACAGGGAGCGAACAGCCAAGATTGTTGCCGAGGTCGGAGAGGCTTTTGACCAAGGACGGAAGATCCTGGTGCTGACTGAGCGAACAGATCATCTCAGCGCCATCAATGAGCAGTTGGTTGGTCGGGTCGAGAATCTGTTCACCCTGCATGGGCGGATGTCCAAGAAGCAACGCGCCGTGCTTATCGGCGGACTGGAAGCACTGCCACCCGATGCCCCACGTGTGATCCTGGCAACCGGGAAACTGGTCGGAGAGGGGTTCGACCACCCGGCACTGGATACCTTGGTACTGGCCATGCCGGTTTCCTGGAAGGGCACTCTCCAGCAGTATGCGGGCCGCCTGCACCGGGAACATGCGAGTAAGGCGGATGTGCGCATCATCGACTTCATTGATGCCGGACATCCTGCTTTGCTGCGTATGTGGAGCAAACGCCAAGCGGGTTACAAGGCAATGGGCTATCGATTTGCGGATTCGTCCAGCTCAATGGAGCTGCTGGCAAAGGGCTAACGAGTCCTCATACAGCCACCAAGCTTCCCGTCCGTCGGAGGTGGAAAGTGGCTGTTCCCTCCTCGGTGGATTCGCCGTAATCTGGGTTCCATTGACAGGTTGTCAATCCAAGCCGTGGCTTGAGGCCTGCCTTCAGCACGTCGGCTGTCTTACCGAAATGTAGTGCTGCACTCGGCGCGTTTCAGGGGCTTGCGGGAAATGACACTAATTGCGGTCATTTCGACAGAAAATGCCATTTTATGTGGCTCAATCATGTCAATAATTGCGCCATTATATTTTTTAAGTCATTGATTTATATGGATTTTATCTGATTGCCGAATGACACCTTTATCGCCCGTCGACACGGCCTGAAGGAGGCCAGAGCGCTTTCTGGCCTCTGCATAAGAAGCCCCTGCTGATTAACCTCAGCAGGGGCTTTTTTGTTCCACATGGAACATACAGCTGCAATGCGACGGCTACGGAGATTTGATCGATAAAAAAGCCGGCACTAAGGCCGGCTTGAGATTGCGCTGGAAAACTTATGCACGAAACACGGTTAGCCAGACCTTGATGAAAACTGCTTATGAATCATTGTCTTGAAAGGATTAATGGCACTCTGCCGGTATTTCGCGCACAGGTTATCCACAATTGGCCTAGGCTGGCTCCTGGGTTTCCAGCGGCTGGTTCTGGGCATCCAGTGAGCCGATATCGCGTTGCGCCTGGCTGACCCAGGCAAAGGCGCGGTCGTTGAGTTCGGCGATGGCGCGTGGGCCTGTGCCTTCGGCGTACATCGGTGGGCCGATAATCACCTGCACGGTGCCGGGGGTTTTACGCCAGCCCTGCTTGGGCCAGAACTCGCCGGCATTGTGGGCAATCGGCAGCACCGGCAGGTTGGCATTCACTGCCAGGGAGGCGCCGCCACGGCTGAACTTGCCGATCTGCCCCGGTGGAATACGCGTGCCTTCCGGGAATACCAGCACCCAGGCGCCCTGCCCCAGACGTTTGTGGCCGAGTTTGGCCAGCTGCTTGAGCGCCGCCTTGGGGTTGCTGCGGTCAATGGCGATGGGCTTGAGCATGGCCATGGCCCAGCCGAAGAACGGCACATATAGCAGCTCGCGCTTGACCACCTGGCTCAGCGGTTCGAAATAGCCGCAGAGGAAGAAGGTTTCCCAGGTGCTCTGGTGCTTGGCGAGAATCACGCAGGGCTTATCGGGGATATTCTCCAGGCCCTTGATCTCGTAGTTGATGCCGACCACCACCTTGGCCAGCCAGGTGGCGCAGCGGCACCAGTTCTGCACGACAAAGCGGTAGCGCGCACGAAACGGCAGAAAGGGTGCGACGAAGACGCTGAGGGTGCACCAGAAGAACGAGCTGGAAGCCAGCAGCAGATAGAAGAGGAAGGTTCTGAGGGTCTGCACTGTCGACATGGGAGCTTTTACCGTCGCAGGCAGAGCCTGCTTTATAAGTGGAGAAGCTGAGCGGCAACCGCCGCCAGATCATCGAATACCAGGGTGCCCGCTGGCAATCCTTTGGCCAGGGTGCGTTCGCCCTTGCCGGTCTTTACCAAAACTGGCTGACAGTCGACGGCGCCGGCCGCTGTCAGGTCACCGCTGCTGTCACCGACAAACCACACGCCCTTGAGTGCTACGCCATAGTACGCAGCAATCTGCTCAAGCATGCCGGGTTTTGGTTTGCGGCAGGCGCAGCCTTCATCCGGGCCATGGATGCAGTGCACGATCAGGCCCAGCTCACCGCCCTGCGCCGCCACCAGTTCGCGCAGGCGTGCGTGCATGGCCTCCAGCGTGGCCAGGTCGTAATAGCCCCGGGCAACCCCGGATTGATTGGTGGCCACGGCGACCGTCCAGCCGGCTTGCGACAGGCGCGCGATGGCTTCGATGGCGCCGGGCAATGGAATCCATTCGGCGACGCTTTTGATATAGGCGTCGGAGTCGTAATTGATCACGCCGTCGCGGTCGAGAATCAGCAGTTTCATGGGGGAATCCGTAACCGGTTGGCGGTGATGGCCGCCAGCCGGTAAAGGTGATGATGGGCTGCACGCAGCCCACCGGACAATCAACAGGCGTTAGCCGAGTACCGAAATATCCGCCACACCGAGGAACAGGCCACGCAGCTTGGCCAGCAGCGCATAACGGTTGGCGCGCACAGCGGCGTCTTCGGCGTTGACCAGTACGGCCTCGAAGAAGGCATCCACTGGCTCACGCAGGTTGGCCAGTTGGCTCAGCGCCAGGTTGTACTGGCGCGCTGCGGCCAGCGGCCGTACCGCATGTTCGGCCTGCTGGATGGCGGCGTTGAGGGCGAACTCGCTGGGGTTGTCGAAGTGATGGGCTTCGACGCTGGCCGCGACCTGGCCTTCGGCCTTGCTCAGCAGGTTGGACACGCGCTTGTTCGCTGCAGCCAGAGCGGCCGCCTGCGGCAATGCACGGAAAGCCTGCACGGCCTGCACGCGCTGATCGAAGTCCAGCGGCGAGGTCGGGCTGACCGCACGCACAGCCTGGTACACGGCCACGTCGACGCCTTCGTCTTCGTAGCGAGCGCGTAGTCGGTCGAAGATAAAGTCCTGCACCTGAGGAGCCAGGCCATCGGCCTTGATCTTGTCGCCGAACTGGCCGATGGCGAAGCCGACGGCTTCAACCAGGTCCAGATCCAGCTGCTTCTCGATCAGGATGCGCAGCACGCCGAGGGCGGCACGGCGCAGGGCATAAGGGTCCTTGCTGCCGGTGGGCAGCATGCCGATGCCGAAGATCCCAACCAGGGTATCCAGCTTGTCGGCCAGGGCCACGGCGGCACCGGTGAGGGTACTCGGCAGCTCAGCGCCGGCGCCGCGCGGCATGTACTGCTCGTTCAGCGCCAGGGCCACGTCTTCAGCTTCGCCGTCATGCTTGGCGTAGTAGTAACCGGCGATGCCCTGCATTTCCGGGAACTCGCCGACCATCTCGCTGGCCAGGTCGCACTTGCAGAGGATGCCGGCACGCGCCGCGCGGGTGGCGTCGCCACCGATGCGCTGGGCGATAAAACCAGCCAGGGCCGAGACACGCTGGGCTTTGTCGTAGACCGAGCCGAGCTGGGCCTGGAATACCACGTTGGCCAGACGCTGGTTGAAGCTTTCCAGCTTCTGCTTCTTGTCCTGCTTGAAGAAGAATTCGGCGTCGGTCAGACGTGGACGGACCACCTTCTCGTTGCCGGAAATGATCTGTGCCGGGTCTTTGCTCTCGACGTTAGCCACGGTGATAAAGCGCGGCAGCAGCTTGCCGTTGGCATCGAGCAGGCAGAAGTACTTCTGGTTGTCCTGCATGGTGGTGATCAGCGCTTCCTGCGGCACTTCGAGGAAGCGTTCCTCGAAGGAACAGACCAGTGGCACCGGCCATTCGACCAGGGCGCTGACTTCATCCAGCAGCGCCGGCGGCACGATAGCGCTGCCCTGCTCTGCTGCAGCCAGTTCATTGACCCGCGCGATGATTTGCGCGCGGCGCTCGGCGAAGTCGGCAATCACATAGGCGCTACGCAGGTCTTCGGCGTAGTTGGCCGGCGCGCTGATGCGCACCTCGTGGTTGGCGTGGAAGCGATGGCCACGGGATACGCGACCAGCTTGCTGGGCGAGGATTTCGCAGTCGATCACTTCGTCACCGAACAGCATCACCAGCCACTGGCTTGGGCGGACGAATTCAGTCTTGCGCGCGCCCCAGCGCATACGCTTCGGGATAGGCAGCTCGTTTAGCGAGGTCTCGACGATGGCGGGCAGCAGACCGGCCGCAGCCTGGCCAGGAATGCTCTGGCTGAACTTGAGCTTGGGGCCGCTTTGGTCGATCTGGCTCAGCTCAACACCGCACTTCTTGGCGAAGCCCAGCGCGGCCTGCGTCGGGTTGCCGTCCTTGTCGAACGCCGCCTGTACGGGCGGGCCGTCGAGGTTCTGGGTACGATCGGCTTGCTGATCTTCAAGCTGCTCAATCAGCACGGCCAGGCGGCGTGGCGCAGCGTAGTAGCGCACGTGGCCATAGTTCAGGCCGGCAGCTTTGAGGCCTTTCTCGATACCGGCCAGGAAGGCCTCACCCAGAGTTTTCAGGGCTTTCGGTGGCAGCTCTTCGGTGCCCAGTTCTACCAGGAAATCACGCGCACTCATTCTGCTGCCTCCAGCTTGGCCAGTACTTCATCACGCAGGTCGGGGGCGGCGAGTGGAAAGCCCAGTTTGCGCCGCGCTTGCAGGTAGCTCTGCGCCACCGAGCGGGCCAGGGCACGCACGCGCAGGATGTATTGCTGACGCGCGGTCACCGAGATGGCCCGGCGCGCATCCAGCAGGTTGAAGGTGTGCGAGGCCTTGAGCACCATCTCGTAGGTGGGTAGCGGCAGCTCCAGCTCGATCAGGCGGTTGGCTTCGCTTTCATAGAAGTCGAACAGCTCGAAGAGTTTTTCGACGTTGGCGTGTTCGAAGTTGTAGGTCGACTGCTCCACCTCGTTCTGGTGGAACACATCGCCATAGGTGACCTTGCCGAACTGGCCGTCGGTCCACACCAGGTCATATACCGAGTCGACGCCCTGGATATACATGGCCAGGCGCTCGAGACCGTAGGTGATCTCGCCGGTCACCGGGTAGCACTCGATGCCGCCGACCTGCTGGAAGTAGGTGAACTGGGTGACTTCCATGCCGTTCAGCCAGATTTCCCAGCCCAGACCCCAGGCGCCGAGGGTCGGCGATTCCCAGTTGTCTTCGACGAAGCGGATGTCGTGCACCAGCGGGTCGATGCCGATGGCTTTCAGCGAGCCTAAGTACAGCTCCTGGAAGTTTTCCGGGTTGGGCTTCAAGACCACCTGGAACTGATAGTAGTGCTGCAGACGGTTGGGGTTTTCGCCGTAGCGGCCGTCAGCCGGACGACGGGACGGCTGCACGTAGGCGGCGTTCCAGGTCTCGGGGCCAATGGCACGGAGAAACGTGGCGGTGTGGAAGGTGCCCGCGCCAACTTCCATATCGTAGGGCTGCAACACCACACAGCCCTGCTCGGCCCAGTACTGTTGCAGGGCGAGGATCAAGTCTTGGAAGGTGCGCACGGCAGGCGTAGTCTGGCTCACAAATTTCACCCGTACTTTGGCGGCTTCAGAAAGTCCGCGAGTATACCGAAGCTCAGGAAAACCCGCATGCCACGCTGCTCTTGGTGCTCTGACGACCCGTTGTACCAGGCTTACCACGACGAAGAATGGGGCGTGCCGCAACGCGACCCCCAGGTGTTGTTCGAGTTGCTGCTGCTCGAAGCCTTCCAGGCCGGTCTGTCGTGGATCACCGTGCTGAAGAAGCGCGAGCGTTACCGCGAGGTGCTGTTCGGCTTCGATGTGCAGCGCCTGGCGGAACTTACCGACGAGTACATCGAAGAAACCCTGATGCAGGACCCTGGCATCATCCGCAACCGCCTCAAGCTCAAGGCCGTGCGCAAGAACGCCCAGGCCTGGCTCAAGCTGGAAGACCCAGTGACGCTGCTCTGGTCGTTTGTTGGCGGCGCGCCGAAGATCAACCACTTCAGCGAACGCGGCCAGGTGCCGGCAGTTACACCTGAAGCCGAGGCGATGAGCAAGGCGCTGAAAAAGGCCGGCTTTACCTTTGTCGGCCCGACCATCTGCTACGCCTATATGCAGGCCACCGGCATGGTCATGGATCACACCGTTGATTGTGACCGCTACGCGCAACTGACCACTCGCTAGCCCAGGTGGTTACAATAAGCGCCTTTTGATCGGCTGGAGTTGCCTGTGGAAAAGCTCAAAGGTGCCCTGGTGGTGGGCTTTCTGCGTTTGTTTGCCTTGCTGCCGTGGCGCGCCGTACAGGCCGTGGGCGCGGCGATTGGCTGGCTGATGTGGAAGCTGCCGAATGGCTCACGCGAAGTGGCCAGCATCAACCTGCGCAAGTGCTTTCCCGAACTGGACGAGGCCGCGCACCAGCGTCTGCTGGGCCAATCGCTGATGGATATCGGCAGAACCCTGACCGAAAGCGCCTGTGCCTGGATCTGGCCCGCGCAGAAATCCATCGGCCTGGTGCGTGAAGTCGAGGGTCTGGATGTGCTCAAGGACGCCCTGGCCAGCGGCAAGGGCGTGGTCGGCATCACCAGTCACCTGGGCAACTGGGAAGTGCTTAACCACTTCTACTGCGCGCAGTGCAAACCGATCATCTTTTACCGCCCGCCGAAGCTGAAAGCCGTCGACGATCTGCTGCGTCAGCAGCGTGTACAGCTGGGCAACCGCGTTGCGCCGTCAACCAAGGAAGGCATCCTCAGCGTCATCAAGGAAGTGCGCAAAGGCGGTGCAGTGGGTATTCCAGCTGATCCCGAGCCGAGCCTGTCTTCCGGGGTTTTCGTGCCATTCCTCGGCACTGAGGCGCTGACCAGCAAGTTTGTGGCCGGTATGCTCAGTGGCGGCAAGGCCTGCGGGGTGTTTTTGCACGCGCTGCGTCTGCCGGACGGCTCGGGCTTCAAGGTCATCCTCGAGGCTGCGCCGGAAGAAATGTACAGCACCGATACAGCAACCGCCGTGGCGGCGATGAGCAGGGTTATTGAGGGTTATGTGCGTACGTACCCGAGCCAATACATGTGGAGTATGAAGCGCTTCAAGAAGCGCCCTGCCGGTGAGGCCAAGTGGTATTGAATGGGTCTGAGTTGCAGGTGGAGCCTGCTCTCGACTAGGCTGGGGAAACTCACTCTGACGGACGGCGCATGAGCAATAGTCGAAAGAATGTCCGCACACCCCTCAAGGTACGCCTGCGTATCGACCACCCGGTGCACGGCGAGCTGCTGGTCACCACTCGGGATATTTCCGAATGCGGCGTCTATGTGCTGATGGACCAGGCGCAGAATATGCTCAGCATGGGCGAGCAGGTGCAGGGTCAGGTGCAGGGTTTGCCGATGGAAGCGCCGATTCTTACCCTCGAAGTGGTACGCGTCGAAGCCCTGGGCGTTGGCCTGCGCTTTGTGCAGACCGAAGAGTAGCCCGGGCGAGCTTACTTAGATTACTGAGCGAGCTTGTCCAGACGCTTAAGAAACACGCTGATTTCCTTGCCCGCCTGTTTGTCACCCTTCTCTTCTGCCGCCCGCAAGCCTTGCGTCCAGGCCATCCGCGCCTCGTCGCGCAGCCCCTGCTTGTTCAGCGCCTGGCCGAGCAGCTTCCAGGCCGCTGAATACTGCGCATCGAACTCAACGCAGCGCTGCAAATGCTCTGCCGCCCTGGCGAACTCCGCCGCATCTAGGTAGCCCTTACCCAGGCCGAAACGCAGCAGGGCATTGTCCATGCCTTTGGCCAGCATTTTCTCCAGGGCTTCGGTGCTCATGGTCGATTCCTAAAAGAAGGTCAGGCCGACCTGGAACAAGCGCTCGGCATCGCGGATGTACTTTTTATCGACCAGAAACAGGATCACATGGTCGCCCGTCTCGATCACCGTGTTGTCATGGGCGATCAACACTTCTTCGTTGCGGATGATCGCGCCGATGGTGGTGCCCGGCGGCAATGCGATATCGGCGATGGCGCGGCCGACCACCTTGCTCGATTTGGCGTCACCGTGGGCAATCGCCTCGATGGCCTCGGCGGCACCGCGGCGCAGGCTGTGCACGCTTTCGATATCGCCACGGCGCACGTGGGTCAGCAGGGTGCCGATGGTGGCCAGCTGCGGGCTGATGGCGATGTCGATTTCGCCGCCCTGCACCAGGTCAACGTAAGCCGGGTTGTTGATGATGGTCATCACCTTGCGTGCGCCGAGGCGCTTGGCCAGCAAGGACGACATGATATTGGCTTCGTCGTCGTTGGTCAGGGCCAGGAAGATGTCGGCGTCGCTGATGTTCTCTTCCACCAGCAGGTCGCGGTCCGACGCGCTGCCCTGCAGCACGATGGTGCTGTCGAGGGTTTCCGAGAGGTAACGGCAGCGTGCCGGGTTCATCTCGATGATCTTCACCTGGTAGCGGCTCTCGATGGCCTCGGCCAGACGCTCGCCGATGTGCCCGCCGCCAGCGATTACCACTTTCTTGTAGCTGTCTTCCATGCGGCGCATTTCGCTCATCACCGCACGGATATGCGCCTTGGCGGCGATAAAGAACACCTCGTCATCGGCTTCGATCACCGTGTCGCCCTGCGGCATGATCGCCCGGTTGCGGCGGAAGATCGCGGCCACGCGGGTGTCGACATTGGGCATATGTTCGCGCAGCTGACGCAGTTGCTGACCCACCAGCGGGCCGCCGTAGTAGGCCTTGACCGCGACCAGCTGGGCTTTGCCTTCGGCGAAGTCGATCACCTGCAGGGCGCCGGGGTATTCGATCAGGCGCTTGATGTAGTTGGTCACCACCTGCTCGGGGCTGATCAGCACGTCGACCGGGATCGACTCGTTGCTGAACAGGCCGCTGCGGGTCAGGTAGGCCGCTTCGCGCACCCGGGCAATCTTGGTCGGGGTGTGGAACAGGCTGTAGGCCACCTGGCAGGCGATCATGTTGATTTCATCGCTGTTGGTCACTGCCACCAGCATATCGGCATCGTCTGCGCCGGCCTGGCGCAGCACCGTGGGGAACGAGCCACGACCTTGTACAGTGCGGATATCCAGACGGTCGCCGAGGTCACGCAGGCGGTCGCCGTCGGTGTCGACCACGGTGATGTCGTTGGCTTCGCTGGCCAGGTGTTCCGCCAGGGTGCCGCCAACCTGGCCTGCACCGAGAATGATGATCTTCATGCAGTCTGTTCCTCAGCCGCGCGGAGCGGCAGCGATTTTCATCAGCTTGGCATAGTAAAAGCCGTCGTGGCCGTCGACTTGTGGGAATAGCTGGCGACCGTGGGCGGTTTTATGGCCGAAGGCACCGGCAATATCCAACTCGCGGGCACCCGGCGTGCGCGCCAGGAAGGCAGCAATATTCTCGCTGTTCTCTGCCGGCATCACCGAGCAGGTGGCATAGAGCAGGATGCCGCCGACTTCCAGAGTCTGCCAAAGGCTATCCAGCAGCTCGCCCTGCAGCTTGGCCAGCGTGGGAATATCATCGGCCTGACGGGTCAGTTTGATATCCGGGTGCCGGCGGATCACCCCGGTGGCCGAGCAGGGCGCATCGAGCAGGATGCGTTGGAACGGCTTGCCGTCCCACCAGGCGGCCAGGTCACGGCCATCGGCGGCGATCAGCTCGGCCTCCAGGCCCAGACGTTTGAGGTTCTCGCGTACGCGCACCAGGCGTTTTTCTTCCAGATCCACCGCTACTACGCCAGCCAGTTCGGGCTCGGCTTCCAGCAGGTGACAGGTTTTGCCGCCAGGCGCGGCGCAGGCATCCAGGACGCGCTGGCCGGGGGCCAGATCGAGCAGTTCAGCGGCCAGTTGCGCCGCTTCGTCCTGCACGCTGACGCGGCCTTCGGCAAAGCCCGGCAGGGTGGTGACATCGCAGGCTTGCAGCAGACGGATGCCATCGCGGCTGAATACACAAGGTTCGGCCTCGAAGCCGACGCGGCGCAGTTCAGCCAGGTAGTCATCACGGCTGCCGAGGCGGCGATTGACCCGCAGAATCAGCGGCGGGTGGGCGTTGTTGGCCGCGCAGATGGCTTCCCATTGCTGCGGCCACTGGGCTTTCAGGGCCTTCTGCAGCCAGCGCGGGTGAGCGGTATGTAACACCGGATCGCGTTCCAGGCTGGCGATAATGCTTTCGCCGTCGCGCTGGGCATTACGCAGCACGGCATTTAGCAGGCCCTTGAGTGAGGGCTTTTTCAGCTTGTCGACGCAGGCCACCGTCTCGCCGATGGCGGCGTGGGCCGGGATGCGCGTATAGAACAGCTGGTACAGGCCAATCAGCAGCAGCGCCTCGACATCACGGTCGGCGGCTTTGAAGGATTTTTGCAGCAGCTTCTCGGCGATCAGCGCCAGGCGTGGTTGCCAACGTGCGGTGCCGAAGGCCAGGTCCTGGGCCAGGCCACGGTCACGCGGCTCGACCTTGTCCAGCAACGGCGGCAAGCTGCTGCCAAGCGAAGCCTTGCCAGCCAGCACACTGGCCAGGGCGCGGGCAGCGGCGAGACGTGGGTTCATTGGCCGAGCACCAGGCCTGGAGCGAACTGCTCGCGGCGGCTGTTGTACAGATCACTGAAGTTCAGTGCTTTGCCGCCGGGCAGCTGCAAGCGGGTCAGGCGCAATGCACCTGCGCCACAGGCCACAGTCAGCCCGGATTTATCGGCGGCGATGATGGTGCCTGGAGCGCCACTGCCCTCGCCCAGCGCTGCCGCGTGAACTTTAAGCGCTTCGCCATTTAGCGTGCTGTGGCAGATCGGCCAGGGGTGGAAGGCGCGTACCAGTCGCTCCAGCTCCGTGGCCGGGCGGTTCCAGTCCAGGCGCGCTTCATCCTTGTTCAGTTTGTGCGCGTAGGTGGCCAGGCTGTCGTCCTGTACTTCGCCAACCAGATTGCCGGCGGCCAGACCGCTGATGGCGGCGATCACGGCCTGTGGACCGAGTGTGGCCAAGCGGTCGTGCAGGCTGCCACCGGTGTCTTCGGCAGAAATCGGCGTGCTGACTTTCAGCAGCATCGGCCCGGTGTCCAGGCCGGCTTCCATTTGCATCACGGTAACGCCGGACTCAGCATCACCGGCCTCCACCGCGCGCTGGATCGGTGCGGCACCACGCCAGCGTGGCAGCAGAGAGGCGTGACTGTTGATACAGCCCAGGCGCGGGATATCCAGCACCACTTGCGGCAGGATCAGGCCGTAAGCCACCACCACCATCAGGTCGGGTTTGAGCGCTGCCAGTTCGGCTTGGGCGACGGGGTCGCGCAGGGTCTGCGGCTGGTACACCGGGATATCGTGCTGCAGGGCGAGCTGCTTGACCGGGCTGGGCGTGAGTTTCTGCCCGCGTCCAGCCGGGCGATCCGGTTGGCTGTACACGGCGATGATCTGGTGTGGCGTGTCGAGCAAGGCCTTGAGGTGTTCGGCGGCGAATTCCGGGGTGCCGGCAAAGACAATACGCAAAGACTCAGACATGGGTTCTCACTGCTAGAAAGAAAAAGGCTTGCCGTAGCAAGCCTTTGAAAGGTGTGGCTTAAGCCTGCTGGCGATGTTGCTTTTCCAGCTTCTTCTTGATGCGGTCGCGTTTGAGATTAGACAGGTAATCGACAAACAGCTTGCCGTTGAGGTGGTCACATTCATGCTGGATGCACACCGCCAGCAGGCCTTCTGCGATCAGCTCATAGGGCTGGCCATCGCGATCCAGCGCCTTGATCTTGACCTTCTGCGGCCGGTCGACGTTTTCGTAGAAGCCCGGCACCGAGAGGCAGCCTTCCTGGTATTGATCCATTTCCTCGGTCAGCGGCTCGAACTCGGGGTTGATAAACACCCGTGGCTCGGACTTGTCTTCGGACAGGTCCATCACCACCAGACGCTTGTGCACGTTGACCTGGGTGGCCGCCAGACCGATACCCGGGGCGTCGTACATGGTTTCAAACATGTCATCGATCAGCTGACGCAAGGCGTCATCGACCACGTCCACCGGCTTGGCGATGGTGCGCAGGCGCGGATCGGGAAATTCGAGGATATTCAGGATCGCCATATGCGTTTGTGATGCACTTGTGGAATAAAGTCAAAATCCGCTGCTAAGATGATGAGCAGCATTGAAAAACGGCTTCACGCCGCAGCACGACTGGGTTTTGTCGCGGCGCTAGGGCGCTCCACGTGAAGACACATAATAAAGGGATTCACCGCATGAGGAAATCACTACTCGCCCTGCTGCTGCTTGCGGCAAGTGGCTTGGCCCAGGCCGAAGTGCAACTCAAGGACGGTCACCCAGACCGTTATACCGTGGTCAAGGGCGATACCCTCTGGGATATCTCCGGAAAATTTCTCAGCCATCCGTGGAAGTGGCCAGAAATCTGGCACGCCAACCCACAGGTGGCCAACCCCCATCTGATCTATCCGGGCGACCAACTCAGCCTGGTGTATATCGATGGCCAGCCACGCCTGATGCTCAATCGTGGCGAGTCGCGCGGCACCATCAAGCTGTCGCCACAGGTACGCAGCACGCCGATGGCCGAAGCCATTCCGGCAATTCCGCTGGAGGCGATCAACAGCTTCCTGCTGAGTAACCGCATCGTCGATACCCCTGAGCAGTTCCAGGGCGCGCCCTATATCGTGGCCGGCAACGCCGAGCGCGTCGTCAGCGGCGCCGGTGATCGTGTGTACGCCCGTGGCAGCTTTGATGAGGCGGCGCCGGTGTACGGCATCTTCCGTCAGGGCAAAACCTATACCGACCCGGAGACCAAGGAATTCCTCGGGATCAACGCTGACGACATCGGCTCGGGTGAGATCGTGGCCGAGGAAGGTGATGTTGGCACGATGGCCCTGACCCGCTCGACTCAGGAAGTACGCCTTGGCGACCGTCTGTTTGCCACTGAAGAACGTGCGATCAATTCGACCTTTATGCCGAGCGAGCCGGCTGGCGAGATCCGCGGTGTGATCCTTGATGTGCCGCGCGGCGTGACCCAGATTGGTCAGTTCGATGTGGTAACCATCAACAAGGGCGCCCGTGACGGCCTGAGCGAAGGCAACGTGCTGGCGATCTACAAGACCGGTGAAACCGTACGCGACCGGGTAACCGGCGAGTCGGTGAAGATTCCGGACGAGCGTTCGGGCCTGCTGATGGTGTTCCGCACCTACGACAAGCTCAGCTATGGCCTGGTGCTGGGAGCTTCTCGCTCGCTGGCGATCATGGATAAAGTGCGTAACCCGTAACACCGAAAAGCCCCGCGAATGCGGGGCTTTTTTATGGCGTGCCATCTCTGACCGCCACCCTGCCGCCTGTGTGGCGCGACCGATCAAGGATGATCCGCATGTCGCAACCTTTTGTCATTTCCCCTGCTATTTCTCCAGCTGAACTGGAAGCCCGTCTGCGCCTGCATTGCTTGCCGGAGTTGGGCCCTCGGCGCTTTCGCAAACTTCTCAGTGCCTTCGACAGTGCGTCTGCCGCGCTTAGCGCGCCGGCCAGCGCTTGGCGTTCCCTGGGTTTGCCGCAAGCCTGCAGTGACGCGCGGCGTAGCGCCGAGGTGCGTGAACGTGCCGCGCAAAGCCTGGCCTGGTTGGACGCCGATACGCATCACCTGCTGATGTGGGATGAGGCGATCTATCCGGGTCTATTGGCCGAGCTGGTGGATGCGCCGTCGTTACTGTTTGTTGAGGGTGACCCGACTTTGCTGGAGCAGCCGCAACTGGCCATGGTCGGCAGTCGGCGGGCATCGCGGCCGGGGCTGGATACGGCGCAGAGTTTTGCCCGCAGCCTGGCCGGTGGCGGCTTTGTGATTACCAGCGGTTTGGCCTTGGGCATCGATGGTGCGGCCCACCAGGGCGCACTGGATGCCGGCGGTAAGACGGTGGCGGTGCTTGGTACCGGCTTGCAGTGTTTATATCCGGCGCGGCACAAGAAACTCGCCGCAGATATCGTCGCCCATGGTGGTGCGCTGGTCTCCGAGTTGCCGCTGGATTGTCCGCCGCAGGCGAGCAATTTCCCCCGGCGTAATCGCATCATCAGTGGTCTATCAGTTGGTGTGCTGGTGGTGGAAGCCAGTCCGTCCAGTGGTTCGCTGATCACCGCGCGGCTGGCCGCCGAACAGGGCCGCGAGGTCTATGCGATCCCAGGTTCGATCCACCATCCCGGTGCCCGTGGCTGTCATCAGTTGATCCGCGAAGGGGCGACGCTGGTGGAAAGTATCGAGGATATTCTCCAGGCCTTGCGCGGCTGGCAAGCGCAGCCACCTGTCAACGCCTCACAGAGGTCAGAGTCGCCTAGTCACCCATTACTGGCCCTGTTGCATGCTGCGCCGCATAGCAGCGAGGCGCTGGTGGCCGCCAGTGGTTTGCCGTTGGCCGAGGTGTTGGCGGCGTTGACTGAGTTGGAGCTGGAGGGCCGGGTGGCCTGTGAAAATGGCCGCTGGGTGGGCCGCGCACCTTGAACGGGCTCTTGGCTTGGATACACTGCCCGTCAAGTGTTTAGCGGAGAGCAGTGAATGGTCAGCAACTGGCAAATACAGCAAGCCGCACGGGTGGTGCGCAATGGCGGAGTGATTGCCTATCCGACCGAAGCGGTATGGGGGCTGGGCTGTGATCCCTGGCATGACGAGGCGGTGGAGCGCTTGCTGGCGCTGAAGGATCGCCCCGTGCACAAGGGCCTGATTCTGGTGGCCGCGGATATCGAACAGTTCGACTTTCTTCTCGAAGACCTGCCGGAAATCTGGCTGGCACGCTTGGCCGGCAGCTGGCCGGGCCCCAACACCTGGCTGGTGCCGCATCAGAACCGTCTGCCCGAATGGATCAGCGGCCAGCACGACAGCGTTGCCCTGCGCGTCAGTGATCATCCGCAGGTGCGGGCGCTGTGCCGGCTGACCGGCCCGCTGGTGTCGACTTCGGCCAATCCGGCTGGCCGACCGTCTGCGCGTTCGCGTCTGCGTGTCGAGCAGTACTTCCCTGGCCAGCTGGATGCTGTGCTTGGCGGTGCCTTGGGCGGACGCAAGAATCCCAGCCTGATCCGTGACTTGATTAGCGGCGATGTGGTCAGGGCGTCGTAGGTTGCGCCTCATCACGTAGCCCGGATGAAATCCGGGGATGGCCCGACACCGCCCCCGGATTACATCCGGGCTACCTGGTTTCAAGGCAATAGAATGCTCGAGCCCGTGGTCTGCCGTGCGCTTAGGGCGGTTTGTGCCAGCGGCGCATCCTTGAGCGCATAGCGGTTGCTGATTTCCACCTGCAGTTGGCCGCTGGCGATCATGGCGAACAGTTCATCAGCCATGGTCTGCAGCCGGGAAGGCGTATCGGCGTAGCCGGCCAGGGTTGGGCGGGTGACAAACAGCGAACCTTTTTGCGCGAGGATGCCTAGGTTGACGCCGGATACGGCGCCCGAGGCATTACCGAAGCTGACCAGCAGGCCGCGCGGTGCCACGCAGTCCAGCGAGGTTTCCCAGGTGTTCTTGCCGACGCCGTCGTAGACCACCGGGCACTTCTTGCCGTCAGTCAGTTCCAGCACGCGCTGGGCAACGTTTTCATGGCTGTAGTCGATGGTCGCCCAGGCGCCCTGCTCTTTGGCGCGTGCGGCTTTTTCGGCGGAGCTGACGGTGCCGATCAGCTTGACCCCAAGCGCCCTGGCCCACTGACAAGCGAAGGAGCCGACCCCTCCAGCAGCGGCATGAAACAGAATGGTTTCGCCACCTTGTAGGGGGAACGTTTGGCGCAGCAGGTACTGCACCGTCAGGCCCTTGAGCATCACTGCGGCGGCCTGCTCGAAGCTGATTGCATCCGGCAGTTTCACCAGCTTCTCGGCGGGCAGCACATGCAGTTCGCTGTAGGCACCCAGCGGCCCGGTGGCATAGGCCACGCGGTCGCCCACCTGAAAGCTGCTGACCGCCGTACCCACTGCCTCAACGATGCCCGCACCCTCGGTGCCCAGGCTGGACGGCAGCGCTGGCGGCGCATATAGGCCACTGCGGAAATAGGTGTCGATAAAATTCAGGCCAATCGCCTGGTTTTGCACCCGCACTTCATTGGGGCCTGGGGCAGCGGGTGTGTAGTCGCTGTAGTCGAGAACGTCCGGGCCGCCGTGACGGTTGAATTGGATGCGCATGGCCATTTTCAGAGTCTTCCGCGATTGAATGCCTGGATGATGCCCGCACGGGCAGAAACGTGCCGTTATCCAATCGTCTGCATTGACCGCCGTCAACTGCGGCTGTGGGGTGGCAAATGTTATGCTGGCCGCCAATTTTTCCCTGCGGCCACGTGCCGCCTGGCCTTACCCGCTTTCAAGGTGCCGCCGTGAGTGACCGTACTGAGGCCGTCAAAGCCTACCTGCTGGATCTGCAAGACCGTATCTGCACTGCCCTGCAAGCCGAAGATGGTGGTGCCGAATTCTTCGAGGATGCTTGGCAGCGGCCAGCCGGCGGTGGCGGGCGCACGCGGGTGATGGAGAACGGTGCGCTGATCGAAAAGGGCGGGGTGAACTTCTCCCACGTGTTCGGCGACAGCCTACCGCCCTCGGCCAGTGCGCATCGGCCGGAACTGGCCGGGCGTGGTTTCGAGGCCCTTGGCGTGTCGCTGGTGATCCATCCGGGAAACCCCTATGTGCCGACCTCTCACGCCAATGTGCGTTTCTTCAGCGCCGAGAAAGAAGGTGAAGAGCCGGTCTGGTGGTTTGGCGGCGGCTTCGACCTGACGCCCTACTACGGCAATGAAGAGGATTGCAGGCACTGGCACCAGGTCGCCCATGATGCCTGCGCGCCGTTCGGTGCTGAGGTCTATCCGAAGTTCAAGGAATGGTGTGATCGCTACTTCCACCTCAAGCACCGTGGCGAGCCGCGCGGCATTGGCGGGCTGTTCTTCGATGACCTCAATCAGTGGGATTTCGACACCAGCTTCGCCTTTATGCGCGCCATCGGCGATGCCTATATCGCGGCCTATCTGCCTATCGTGCAGCGTCGCAAGTTGACCCCTTATGGCGAGCGCGAGCGTGAGTTCCAGGCCTTCCGCCGTGGCCGCTATGTCGAGTTCAACCTGGTGTTCGACCGTGGCACCCTATTCGGCTTGCAGTCCGGCGGGCGTACCGAATCGATCCTGATGTCGCTACCGCCGCATGTACGTTGGGGCTACGACTGGAAGCCTGAGCCGGGCAGCGAAGAAGCGCGCCTGACCGAATACTTCCTCACTGACCGCGATTGGCTATCGGCCAAGGCGTAATTGCGTAGCCCGGATGAAATCCGGGGAGTTCCAGCGACCGTTCCCGGATTTCATCCGGGCTACAACGGCCTTTGCAATCTTGGCTTACGCAGTGACTCTGTAATCAGAAAGGATTTTTTATGGACCGCTACGGCGTATTCGGCAACCCCATTGGCCACAGCAAGTCGCCGCTGATTCATCGCCTGTTTGCCCAGCAGACCGGCGAGCAACTGAGCTATGAAGCCCTGCTCGCGCCGCTGGAGGACTTCCCCGGATTTGCCCGTGGGTTCTTTGCCGAGGGTTTGGGTGCCAATGTCACCGTGCCGTTCAAGGAGCAGGCGTTTGCCCTGGCTGACAGCCTGAGTGATCGCGCGCGCCGTGCTGGTGCGGTAAATACCCTGAAGAAGCTTGCCGACGGCAGGCTGCTTGGCGATAACACCGACGGCGCTGGCCTGGTGCGTGATCTGACGATGAATGCCGGCGTGAACCTCAAAGGCAAACGCATCCTGCTGTTGGGCGCTGGTGGTGCTGTGCGCGGGGTGCTGGAACCGTTGCTGGCCGAGCAGCCGGCGGCGCTGGTGATTGCCAACCGCACGGTGGAAAAGGCTGAGCAGCTGGCCCGTGAATTTGCTGACTTAGGCCCGGTGGCCGCCAGCGGCTATGACTGGATCGACGCGCCGGTGGATCTGATTATCAACGGTACCTCGGCCAGCCTGGCCGGCGAGCTGCCGCCGATTGCCCCCAGCCTGATTCAGCCGGGGCACACTCTGTGCTACGACATGATGTACGGCAAGGAATTGACCGCCTTTAACCGCTGGGCCGCCGAGCACGGCGCAGCGCGCACTTTGGATGGCCTGGGCATGCTGGTCGAGCAGGCCGCTGAAGCCTTTGCCCTGTGGCGCGATGTGCGTCCAGCCAGCGCCCCGGTGTTGGCCGAACTGCGCCGCCTGCTGGCCGAGGGCTAAGACTGTGGGATTGAGTGCCGACGAACTGGCGCAGATCAGCGCGCTAACCCTGCGTCATTACCAGGATTGCGCCGAAGACTTTCGCGAGGGCACCCGCGATCACGATGTCAGCCAGAATATCGCCGCCCTGCTCGCACATATTCAGGTGATTGCGCCCTACCAGATTCTCGATTTCGGCTGCGGCCCGGGGCGAGATTTGCGCACCTTTAGCGCCATGGGCCACATAGCCGTCGGTTTGGACGGCTGCGCGCGCTTTGTCGAAATGGCCCGCGCCGACAGTGGCTGCGAAGCTTGGCAGCAGGACTTTCTTGCCCTTGATCTGCCGCCTGAGCGCTTCGACGGCGTGTTCGCCAATGCCTCGCTGTTCCATATTCCCCGTCAGGAACTGCCACGGGTGTTGAAGCAGCTGCATGCCGCCCTTAAGCCGGGCGGCGTGCTGTTCAGTTCCAACCCCCGTGGTGAGAACCAGGAAGGCTGGAATGGCGAGCGCTACGGCGCCTATCACGACCTGGCCAACTGGCGCGTGCTGCTCACCTCCGCCGGCTTTAGCGAGCTGCAGCATTACTACCGTCCGGCGGGCCTGCCGCGTGACCAACAGCCCTGGCTGGCCAGTGTCTGGCGGCGGAGCTAACGCTCTGCTGTAACCTGGATTAGCGCAGCGTAATCCGGGAAAGGGGGCATCGGTGATGCCGTGATACCCGGATTGCGCCTTCGGCTTATCCAGGCTACGAAACTGGCGCAGAGCCTGGCTCAGTCCGTAGGGTGGACGTCGTTTTTCACGTCCACCGCAATGGTGGATCGATGAAGCGTGATCCACCCTACTCAGTACACATCACGCAGATAACGCTTCTGTTCGGCCAGACGGCGAATATGTTCGGCTGCCCGCTCTTCGCTCAACCCGCCGTGCTTGCGCGCCACATCGCGTAGCGCCTGTTCGACATCCTTGGCCATGCGGTTGGCGTCGCCGCAGACATACAGTTGCGCACCCTCCTCCAGCCAGCGCCACAGCTCGCCGCCCTGCTCGCGAATACGATCCTGCACGTAGATCTTCTGCGCCTGATCGCGGGAGAAGGCCAGGCTGAGGTGGGTCAGCAGACCGTCGTGCTGCATCGCGGTCAGCTCGTCGCGGTAGTAGAAGTCGCTGGCCGCATGCTGCTCGCCGAAGAACAGCCAGTTCTTGCCGGCATCGCCGCGCGCGCGGCGTTCGTGGAGGAAGCCGCGAAACGGCGCCACGCCGGTGCCGGGGCCGATCATGATCATCGGCAGGTCGCCATCTTGCGGCACGCGGAAGTATTTGTTGCTCTGCACAAACAGCGGTACCTCGCCGTTACCCACACGGTCGGCGAGAAAGGTCGAGGCCACGCCCTTGCGCTTGCCGTAGCGCACCGCGGAAACGGTCAGGTGCACTTCGCCGGCATGCGCCTTGGGGCTCGAGGAGATGGAATACAGGCGCGGCTGCAGGCGTTTGAGGCTGCCCAGCAGCTCTCCTGCCGTGTGTTCAGCCGGATAGGCCTGCAGCACGTCGGCCAGTTGGCGGCCCCACAGCCAGTCCTTCAGTTCGGCCTTGCGCTCGCCAAGCAGGCTGCGCAGCTCGTTGTTGGCGCTGCGTTCGGCGACCAGGGCGAGGGCCTCGTTGCTCGGTCGGGCGATTTCGAAATGGCTGCTAAGCGCCTCGCGCAGCGGCAGGTCGCCGACCTTGGCCACGTTGACCCGTTGTTCGCCGTCCAGGTGCGCCAGTTCGAGCACTTCTTCGACCAGCTCCGGGCAGTTGCGCGGCCAGATGCCGAGGGCATCGCCGGCTTCGTAGGTCAGGCCGGAGTCGCCCAGGGCGAAGGCGAACTGACGGGTGTCCTTGCTCGCGCCTGCTGCGTTCAGGCGCAGGTTCAGTGCCAGGCGCGCGGGCAGCGGCTGGCTCTTGCTGACCAGCTGAGGGCTGACGGGCTCAGTTGCGGCTGCGCTGTGTGCGGGAGCCGGCGTTGCAACCGGGCGCAGCAACGGCAGCAGCTCGCTTAGCCAGGCCGCCGCTGCGTCGTCGAAATCGCTGTCGCAATCCAGGCAAGGCCGTAGCGGTGTGGCGCCGAGTTCGGCCAGGCGGCGGTCGAGGTTTTTGCCGTGCTGGCAGAACTGCTCGTAATTCGGGTCACCGAGGGCCAGTACCGCATAGCGCAGATTTTCCAGGCGCAGGTCGCTGGTCTGCAGGGCATTCCAGAAGGCCTGGCCGTTGTCCGGCGCATCACCGTCGCCGAAGGTGCTGCTGAGCAGCAACACCGAGCCTGCGCTGGCCAGTTGCTGCGGCGGGTAATCGGCCATGCAGCTGAGCGCCACGGCAACCCCAGCTTCGCTTAAGTGCGTGGCCAGGCGTTCGGCCAGTGCTTCGGCATTGCCGGTCTGCGAGGCCCACAGCAGGGTTACCGCTGGGCTGGTTGCCAGCGCCGCTGGTGCGACGCGGCTGAATATTCCGGCGAGCATGCCGTCGAGCCACAGGCGGGTCGGTTCGGCCAGGGGCGCCTGGCTTGGCAGGCTGGGTACACCGCCGCCGGGGTTGCTGCGCAGGCCGCTGATATAGCCGGCCATATAGGTGCGTTCGCTTTCGCTGAGGGGCGGCGGCGCGCTGCAATCTACGCCGACCAGGGCCGCAAAGGTTTCGATGCTCGACATCGCGAGTTCCTCGGGCTGGTGAGATAGGCGAGTGCTGTCGACTGCCTCGGCAGCGGGCGTATCGAGGTGTTGATGGGCGATCAGCTCGATACGCCGCAGGCTGACTGCGCAGAACTTGAATTCCGGCTGCTGCGAGATGGGGTCGATGGCGTCGCTGGTCACCGCGTTGATCGCCAGGTTATCGCCGTACACATCGTTCCAGTGAAACGGCGCAAAGCAGCCGCCGGGCAGCACGCGGTCGCTGATCTGCACCGGCAGCACGGCGTGGCCACGCCGCGAGCGGACTTCCAGCTGGTCGCGGTCGCGCACGCCGAGGGCGGCTGCGTCCTGCGGGTGCACTTCGATAAAAGGGCCGGGGTTGAGCTTGTTCAGCGTGGCGACCTTGCCGGTCTTGGTCAGGGTGTGCCACTGGTGCTGCAGGCGCCCGGTGTTGAGCACAAAGGGGAAGTCGGCATCGGGCATTTCCGCTGGGTCCAGATGCGGGCGCGGGAAGAACTGCGCCTTGCCGCTGGGCGTGGCAAAGGCCAGGCGCGGCGTGCTGCCGTCTGCGCGGGTGTGCAGCGTCTGGCTGATGCCGTCGTTTTGATAGCGAATCGGCATACGCCCGTCGCCCGCCTCGCTGGCGCAGGGCCATTGCAGCGGCGTTTGGCGCAGGCGCGGGTAGCTGGCGCCGCGCAGGTCATAACCGGTTTTGGAATTGTGGAAGCGTTTGATTTCCTCGAACACCTGCTCGGCCGAGCTGTAGCTGAAGCCGTCGGCAAAGCCCATGGCACAGGCCACCTCGGCGATGATGCGCCAGTCGGCCATAGCCTCGCCGGGCGGCTCGACGGCTTGCGGCATCAGGGTCAGGTTGCGTTCGGAGTTGATCATCACCCCTTCGGCTTCGGCCCACAGTGCGCCGGGCAGGAGGATGTCGGCGTAGCGATTGGTTTCGGTGTCGAGAAAGGCGTCCTGGGCGATCACCAGCTCGGCGGCCTTCAGCCCTTCGATCACCTTGCTGCGGTTGGCCATGCTCGCCACCGGATTGGTGCAGATGATCCAGCAGGCTTTGACCTTGCCGGCTGCCAGATCCTCGAACAGGGTCACGCTGCCGCCGCCGAGGCGGGTGTGCAGGGTGCCGGCCGGCACGCCCCAGATCTGCTCGACAAAGGCGCGGTCGTCGTCCACCAGCACGCTGCGCTGGCCCGGCAGGCCGGGGCCCATATAGCCCATCTCGCGGCCGCCCATGGCGTTGGGCTGGCCGGTGAGGGAGAACGGCCCGCTGCCGGGGTGGCAGATCTTGCCGGTGGCCAGGTGCAGGTTGCACAGGGCGTTGGTGTTCCAGGTGCCGTGGGTGCTCTGGTTGAGGCCCATGGTCCAGCAGCTCATCCACTCGCCGGCTTCGCCGATCCAGCGTGCGGCCTGGCGGATCGCTGCTTCGCTCAGTCCGGTGTGGGCGGCGACGTATTCGGGGGTGTAGCTCTCCAGGAAGTCCGGCATGACCTGCCAGCCTTCGGTGAACTCGGCAATAAAGCCCGGATCGGTGTGGCCGTTCTTGTGCAGCAGGTGCAGCAGGCCGTTGAGCAGCAGCAGGTCGCTGCCCGGTTTGATCTGCAGAAACAGGTCGGCTTTGTCCGCCGTGGCGTTGCGCCGGGGGTCGACGACGATCAGCTTGGCACCGGCCTTGACCCGCGCCATCAGGCGTAGAAACAGGATCGGATGACAGTCGGCCATATTTGCGCCGATCACCAGCAGCACATCCGCGCGGTCGAAATCCTGGTACGAGCCGGGCGGGCCGTCGGCGCCCAGCGACAATTTGTAGCCGCTGCCGGCGCTGGCCATGCACAGGCGCGAGTTGGATTCGATCTGGTTGCTGCCCAGGTAACCCTTGACCAGCTTGTTGGCCAGGTACTGCGCCTCCAGCGACATCTGCCCGGAAACATACAGGGCGATGGCGTCCGGGCCGTGTTCGTCGAGGATCGCGCGCAGGCGGGCGGCGGCGGCGCTGATGGCGGCGTCCATGGCGATTTGCCCAGGGTCGCGGTTACGTTCGCTGCGCAGGTAGGCGTGTTCCATACGGCCTGATTCGTTCAGCGGCTGGGCGCAGGTGCTGCCCTTGGTGCACAGGCGGCCGAAGTTGCTCGGATGCTGTTGGTCACCGCTGACCTTGGCGATCTTGCCGTTTTCCACGTGCATGACGATGCCGCAGCCGACGCCGCAATATGGACAGACACTCCGAACCGTTTTGTTCGCCACACCCCTCTCCTGCACCTGAAACGCAAAACGCCATGCAACCCTCCGTCGAAACGGGAGTGGCACGGCGTCTTTGTCGTGGATGGGCAATCAGCGTTGATTACCTGGATTGGTCTATAGCAAGGCACGCGCCAGGGTTCGCCAGGGCGGCTTGAACGCCCGCGCGGCAAGGCCTGGCGAGGTGTGTGTGGGACTGCTGGCCATGTTTTGCGCGACTCATAATGGGGCGAAGGCTGCTCTGCTCGCCTCTTTTTGGGTCTTTATCGCGCCAGGCAGGTGAGCCTGCAACGGCGCCTGTAGCCCGCTGCAATGCGGGCCGCAGGCCGCTGCGGGGAAACTGGCACAGGCGCTGCATGAGCCCCAGCGAGCCCGCTACATTCGGGCCGCCCATTCGATCAATGGCGATCGTTAGCCTCTATAGGTAATGGGTATCAGGTGCCACTCGCAGGCACCGCACAGAACAGGCAAAGGCGCCTGAAACCGCAAGGTTTCAGGCGCTTTTTTTATTGCCGCAGAAAAACCTGATGAGCTTCGGCCGGGAAATGCCATGAACAGCACAGATACCTCCACAGACCAGCAGCGGCTGATCATCATCGGCAACGGCATGGTCGGCCATCATTGCGTCGAGCAACTGATCGAGCGTGGCGCGCTGGCGCAGTACCGCGTGCATGTCTTCAGCGAAGAGCCGCTGCGCGCCTATGACCGCGTGCACCTCTCCGAGTATTTCACCGGCCGCGATGCCGAATCCCTGGCCCTCAGCGGTGCCGAGTTGTACCAGACGCCGGGCGTGACCCTGCACCTGGGCGTGCCGGTGCTGGAGATCGACCGCGAACGCCGCGAAGTAATCACCGCCGAAGGCAGCTTCCCTTACGACCAGTTGGTGCTGGCCACCGGTTCCTACCCCTTCGTACCGCCGATCGAAGGCGCCGAAGGCGATTCGCGCCTGGTCTATCGCACCCTGGCCGACCTCGACACCATTCAGGCTGCCGCCAAGAGCGCGCGCCGTGGTGTGGTGGTTGGTGGCGGCCTGCTCGGTCTGGAAGCGGCCAACGCTTTGAAGTCGCTGGGCCTGGAAGCCCATGTGGTGGAATTCGCCCCGCGGCTGATGCCGGTGCAGCTGGATGACCACGGCGGACTGGCGCTGAAGGCGCAGATCGAAGCCCTGGGCGTCAGCGTGCACCTGTCGCGCGGCACCCAATCGATCACTCCGGGCAGCGAATACCGCTACCGGATGAACTTCGCCGGTGATGAATTCCTTGAAACCGACCTGATCGTGTTCTCCGCCGGTATTCGCCCGCAGGACGCCATCGCCAAGCAGTGCGGCCTGGAACTCGGCCCGCGCGGTGGTGTGGCCATCGACAGCCAGTGCCGCACCAGTGACCCGGCCATCTACGCCATCGGCGAGTGCGCAGCGTGGAACGGCGGCATCTTCGGCCTGGTTGCACCGGGCTATCAGATGGCCCGCAGCGTTGCCACCCAGCTGTGCGGCGAAGACAGCGAGCCGTTTATGGGCGCGGACATGTCGACCAAGCTCAAGCTGCTCGGCGTCGACGTCGGTTCCATCGGCGATGCCCACGGCGCCACAGCCGGCTCGCGCAGCTACCGCTTTATCGACGAAGCCAACGCCAGCTACCGCCGCTTGGTGGTATCCGCCGACGGCAAGCAGGCCATCGGCGCTGTACTGGTGGGCGACAACAGCTACTACGACACCCTGCTGCAATATGTGCAGAACGGCATTGCGCTTCCGGCCGATCCGTCCTGCCTGATCCTGCCGCAGGGCGAAGGCGCGCCGGCGCTGGGCGCCGATGCCCTGCCGGACACCGCGACCATTTGCTCCTGCCACAACGTCAGCAAGGGTGCGATCTGCTCGGCCATCGATGCCGGCTGCGGCGACCTCGCCGGCCTCAAGGCCTGTACCAAAGCTGCCACCGGCTGCGGCGGCTGCTCGGCGCTGCTCAAGCAGGTGTTCGAGCACGAGCTGACTGCGCGCGGCGTGGTGGTGGACAAGAGCTTGTGCGAACACTTCGCCTACACCCGCCAGGAGCTGTACGGCATCGTCCGCGTCGAAGGCATCGAGAGCTTCGAGGCGCTGCTGGCCAAGCACGGCCGCGGCCATGTTGGCTGCGACATCTGCAAGCCGGCGGTGGGCTCGATCCTCGCTTCCTGCTGGAATCGTTCGATCACCGATCCGGCGCTGGTGCCGCTGCAGGACACCAACGACACCTTTATGGCCAACATGCAGAAGAACGGCACCTACTCGGTGGTGCCGCGCATCCCCGGTGGCGAAATCACCCCGGACGGCCTGCTGGCCATCGGCGCGGTGGCGAAGAAATACGACCTCTACACCAAGATCACCGGCGGCCAGCGCATCGACCTGTTCGGCGCGCAGCTGCACGAACTGCCGGATATCTGGGCCGAACTGATTGCCGCCGGCTTCGAAACCGGCCACGCCTACGGCAAGTCGCTGCGTACGGTGAAGTCCTGCGTGGGCAGCACCTGGTGCCGCTACGGCGTGCAGGACAGCGTGGCCATGGCGCTGCTGCTGGAGGACCGCTACAAGGGCCTGCGCTCGCCGCACAAGATCAAGTTCGCGGTCTCCGGTTGCACCCGCGAATGTGCCGAGGCGCAGAGCAAGGACGTTGGTGTGATCGCCACCGAGAACGGCTGGAACCTCTACGTGGCCGGCAACGGCGGCATGCGTCCACGCCACGCCGAGCTGTTCGCCACCGATCTGGATGATGAAACCCTGATCCGCTACATCGACCGCTTCCTGATGTTCTACGTACGCACCGCAGACCGCCTGCAACGCACCTCCGTGTGGCGCGAGTCGCTGGAAGGCGGCCTGGATTACCTCAAGGAAGTGATCATCGACGACAGCCTGAATCTCGCCGCCGAACTGGAAGCGCAGATGCAGCTGTTGATCGACCGCTACGAGTGCGAATGGGCCAACGCCCTGAAGGACCCAGAGAAGCTCAAGCGCTTCCGCACCTTCGTCAACCAGCAGGGCGGCGATCCAGATATTCAGTTTCTCGAGGAACGCGGCCAGCGCCGCCCGGTGCGCGCCGACGAGCTTGCCCTTATTCCGCTATTCGAGGAGGTCATCTGATGAGCCAGTTGAGCGCAACCGCAACAGTCGAACAAACCAGCGTGCAGTGGCGCGCCCTGTGCAGCCGTGCCGATCTGGTGGCCAACTCCGGCGTGGTCGCCTGGGTCGACGGCGCCCAGGTAGCGCTGTTCTATCTACCCAATGAGGCCAGCGGCAAGCAGCTGTATGCCGTGGACAACCGCGACCCGAAGTCCGGCGCCAACGTTATCGGTCGCGGCATTGTCGGCAGCCTGGCCGGCGACCTGGTGATCGCCGCGCCGCTGTACAAACAGCACTACCGCCTGGAAGACGGCAGCTGCCTGGAATACCCCGAGCAGCAGCTGCGTACCTGGCCGGTACGCTTGCAGGGTGACCGGGTGGAAATTGGTCTGAGCTAAAACCTCTGGGCCAGCCGGGCTGAACAGGGCGCTACTTGACTATTGAGTCAGTAATTGGCTTTATGCGCCTCAGCCCGCAGCGCTGATGCCTGTGTAACAGGGTTGTCGATTATCTCGGCAGCCCTGTTTTTGCTGTTCTAGCGAATGCCTTGGTGGGCAAATCGTTGTATCTCGTGAGATATAGCGAAGGTAGAGTAGCCAGGCGAATCAGCGTCGACAGCACAGCCGCACACCCAGGAGTTATCCATGCACGCGCGTATCGCGGCGTTGTTCGCCGCCTTGGTATTCAGCAGCCAGGCCCTGGCCGAGCAGGTGCAGGTTGCGGTGGCCGCCAACTTCACCGCGCCGCTGCAGGCGATTGCCGCCGAGTTCGAGAAAGATACCGGGCACAGCGTGGTCGCCTCCTTCGGCGCCACCGGGCAGCTGTATGCGCAGATTCAGCATGGCGCGCCGTTCGAGGTGTTGCTAAGCGCCGATGACAGCACCCCGGCCAAGCTCGACAGCGAGGGCCTGGGCGTCAACGGTTCGCGCTTTACCTATGCAGTCGGCAGCCTGGTGCTGTGGTCGGCCGCGCCGGGTTATCTGGATGGCAGCGACGCGGCGCTCAAGGCCAACCAGTACCGGCACTTGGCGATTGCCGATCCGAAAACCGCACCCTATGGCCTGGCGGCAACCCAGGTGCTGGCTAAGCTCGGCCTGACCGAAGCGGTGCAGGGCAAGCTGGTGACTGGGCAAAGCATCGCCAAAGCGCTGCATTTCATCGCCACCGGCAATGCCGAGCTGGGCTTTGTCGCGCTGTCGCAGGTGTATCAGGACGGCCAGCTCAGTAGCGGTTCGGCCTGGATAGTGCCGGCCGAGCTGCATACGCCGATCAAGCAGGATGCGCTGATCCTCAAGCAGGGCGAACACAATCCCGCCGCTGCGGCTTTCACCGCGTACCTGAAGGGTGAAAAAGCAGCCGCGATTATCAAGTCTTACGGCTACACGCTTTAGAGGGACGTTGCGATGCCACTGACTAAAGCCGATCTCGCCGCGGTCCTGCTGACCCTGGAGCTGGCATCGCTGACCACCCTGTTGCTGCTGCTGATCGGTACGCCGATTGCCTGGTGGTTGGCGCGCACTGATTCGCGCTGGAAGCAGCCGATTGGCGCCATCGTCGCGCTGCCGCTGGTACTGCCGCCGACGGTGATCGGCTTCTATCTGCTGGTGAGCATGGGCCCGCATGGCGTTATCGGCCAACTGACTCAGAGCCTCGGTTTGGGCACCCTGACATTCACCTTTACCGGGCTGGTGATCGGCTCGGTGTTTTATTCCCTACCCTTTGTCGTGCAGCCGCTGCAGAACGCTTTCGAGTCGATTGGTCGTGCCCCGCTGGAGGCGGCAGCAACTTTGCGCGCCGGACCTTGGGATGCGTTCTTCACGGTGGTGTTGCCGCTGGCCAAGCCGGGCTTTATCACGGCGGCGATTCTCGGTTTCGCGCATACCGTGGGCGAGTTCGGTGTGGTGCTGATGATTGGCGGCAATATTCCCGGCAAAACCCAGGTGGCCTCCGTGCAGATCTATAACCATGTGGAAACCATGCAGTACGCCCAGGCCCACTGGCTGGCGGGTGGCATGGTGCTGTTCTCCTTTATCGTGCTGCTGGCGCTCTACTCTGGTCGAAGCAGCGGGCGCAGCAGCACGCGGGTGTGGCAATGATCTGGCCATTGGCGCGGCGCAATCCGGCAATTCGCACAGTCGCCGGGGCGGATGAAATCCACGCGCGTTTCAAGGTGGAGCACGCCGGTTTCAGCCTGGATGTTGAGCTGAACCTGCCCGGTCGCGGCGTCAGCGCCCTGTTCGGTCATTCCGGCTCGGGCAAGACCAGCTGCCTGCGCTGCTTTGCCGGGCTGGATCAGCCGAGCGCAGGCTACCTGCAGGTCAACGGCGAGCTGTGGCAGGACAGCGTCCAGGGCATTTTCGTCCCTGCGCATCAACGCGCCGTGGGGTACGTGTTTCAGGATGCCAACCTGTTTGCCCACCTCACCGTGCGGCGCAATCTGCAGTACGGGTTGAAGCGCATCCCCGCAGCGCAGCGGCGGATTGCCCTGGAGCAGGCGGTGGAATTGCTCGGCATTGAGCATCTACTGGAGCGCTTGCCGGGCAAGCTGTCCGGCGGCGAGCAGCAGCGCGTCGGCATAGCCCGCGCCTTGCTGACCAGCCCACGCCTGCTGCTGCTGGATGAGCCGCTGGCGTCCCTCGACCTCAAACGCAAGCAAGAGGTGCTGCCCTATCTGGAGCGCCTGCATCAGGAGCTGGAGATTCCGATTGTTTACGTCAGCCACTCGCCGGATGAGGTGGCGCGCCTGGCCGATCATCTGGTGTTGCTGGAAGACGGCAAGGTCAGCGCCAGCGGTCCCTTGAAGGAAACCCTGCTGCGCGCCGACCTGCCGTTTGTTTTCGAGGACGATGCCGAGGCGGTGGTCGATGGCGTGGTCAGTGGCCATGATCCGGCCTACGGATTGCTCTCGCTGCAACTGCCCGGAAGCGCCATCAACCTGCGCTTGCCCCACGGGCCGCTGCCACTGGGCCAGTCGGTGCGGATCAAGGTCAAGGCGCGCGATGTCAGCCTGAGCCTGCAACAGGCCGAGGACAGCAGCGTGCTTAACCTGTTGCCAGCGCGAGTAGTGGACTGGATCAACGTCACTGAGCAGGCCCATGTGCTGGTGCGCGTGCAGGTGGGTGGCGAGCAATTGATCGCCCGCATCACCCGTTACTCCTTCGACCGTCTGCAGATCCAGCGCGAGCAATCGCTGTGGGCGCAGGTCAAGTCGGTGTCGTTACTGAGCACTCATTGAAGCCTGGGCAAACGCGCCGGGGACGACCTGCGAGCGCTTCAAGCCGATCAGCTCCAGCTCGATAAATACCAGCACGGCCACGGCCTGGAGGATCACGAAGGCGTAGCCGAGCAGGTTCGGCGTGACCCAACCGCTGAGTAGCAACAGCACGCTGTGCACCACCCACAAGGCGTTCAGGCCAATCACTGCGTAGACCGCGGTTCGTGACATGTTTTCGCGGCGCGACAGCCAGAGCAGAAAGGCCGCCAATGGCAGCAGCACCAGAGCCGCGCCGAGTAGCAGTTCGCGCGGCAGGGCCAGCAGGCCGCTGAGCCAATCGGCCAGCAGCAGAAGTTGCGCGGCAGTGATAACACCGACCAGCCCATCGGCGAGCAGGGCGCGGCGCAGTAACAGCGAAGGTTGCAAGGTGGTCATGGCGAAGTCTCCACAAAGGACCGCCGAAATGGCGGCTTACCCTTAGATTTCGCCGATCCGCGCGCCGCGTCGATTACCTCGCAGGTAATGGCTGCAATGACCTCGCTGATCTATCGTCGATGCTCATGAACAGTCCAATCCAGCCCGTCGGGGCTCTGCTGCGCCAATGGCGCCAGCACCGTCGTCTTAGCCAGCTCGACCTCGCCTGCGAGGCCGATATCTCCACCCGCCACCTGAGTTTCGTTGAAACCGGGCGCGCCCAACCCAGCCGCGAGATGCTGCTGTTGCTCGCTGAGCAGCTGGATATTCCGCTGCGCGAGCGCAATCGTCTGCTTAGCGCCGCCGGCTATGCGCCGCTGTTTACTCAGCACGCGCTGTCCGAGCCGGCCATGGCCGCTGCACGCAGCGCCATCGAACTGCTGCTCAAGGCTCACGAGCCCTATCCGGCGCTGACCATTGACCGCCACTGGAACCTGCTGGCGGCCAACAGTGCTGTCGCGCCGTTTCTGATTGGCATCGCTCCAGAGTTGCTGGAACCGCCGATCAATGTCATGCGCCTGAGTCTGCATCCGGGCGGGCTGGCCCCGCGTATCGTCAACCTTGGGCCGTGGCGCGCCTATCTGTTGGCGCGGTTGCAGCGCGATTTTCAGGCCAGCGGTGATGCCCAGCTGCAGGCGCTGTGGGATGAGCTGAATGCTTATCCGGGGCCGGCGGCGCCCGCGCAGTTCGACAGCGACACGGTGCTGATGCCATTGCAGTTTGCCAGCGAGCAGGGTGTGGTCAGCCTGATCGGCACCACCACGGTGTTTGGTACTGCCAACGACATCACCCTGGCGGAGCTGGCGTTGGAAACCTTTTTCCCGGCCGATGCCTTCAGCGCGCAGTACCTGCGTGACTTGGCCGAATCGACGCATCTTTCCGACGAAATCACTCTTTAGGCTGCTTTTCTCCAGTATTCAGTGCAGTACCCTGTGGCGCGCGATTGTATAAGCTGACTTGGTTCAGCACTGCTCACAAAAATAATAAGGAGCACCCCACGTATGCGTTCTACAACGCTGTCTCGCTCGCTATTGCTCGCGGTTATTGGGTTGTTGGCCGGCCTCTCGCCGCTGACCTTTGCCCAGGCCGTTACTCCCCAGGAACAGGTGCAGGTGCAGGCCAGCCGGGTTACCAGCAGCCTGATGCTGTTACGCGGTGAGGGTTTCCAAAAGAAACACCAGGACGCCCTGGAAACCGATCTGCAGGCCCTGGCCGCAGCGGTGCAGAGCCTGCCGCAAAACAGCGATGCCCTGCGCAGCGCCCATCAGGAACTGGTGGTGCAGATTCGCCGTGGCGTGGCCTTCGGCCCGAGCGAAGATGACATGCCCTGGCGCTACCCCGAGGACCTCAGCAAAGCCCTGCTCGGCGTGCTTGAGCAAACCCGCAAGCTGGCCGGCCCGGATGACAGCGAACTGTCCGCCAAACTCGAATACCTCTCGGTGCAGTATCTCAGCCGCGCCTACTTCGGCAATTTCGAAACTGCCCGCGAACAGCCCGACACCTACCTCGGTCAGGACGAACGCAAGATCGTGCCCTCAGTGGATGCGCAGCTTGCCGCGCTGGATGGCAAGGCCGACCCGCAGGTGGGCAAGCTGAAAACCCGTTGGGATTACCTCAAGGCCGCGCTGGTCGACCTCAACAGCCAGAGCAGCGCCTTGCAGAGTGCCTCGGGCCGACCGTTTGCGCCGATCACCGTGTATCGCCATACGCGCTCGCTGACCACGCAATGGATGGCGATGTACTAAGTCCGTCTTCGATCTGCTGCGCGTTGGTGATCGGGGTTAAGCAGGTGAGCGGCTGCTTTGTAGCCCGGATGCAATCCGGGACGTTTGAGCGAGCCGCATCACCGCTCCCGGATTACATCCGGGCTACGGCTTAACGGTCTTGGCAGTCTCAGGCAGTGGCTTTCTTCTCGCGAATACAGGTCGGCCCGGCGCGCTCGACGATGGCCTGTTCCACCTCTTTGCGCAGGCCCAGCAGGAAGGCTGCTTCGGCGGCGACGAACAGCGGGCCGATCACCAGGCCCATCACGTCGTCGACAAACGCCGGTTTGCGCCCTTCGTAGTAATGGCCGACAAACTGGATAATCCAGCCGATCACAAACAGGCCGATGCCGCTGCTTAGCCACAGCGCCGTCGATTGCACCGCCAGGCCTGCCGCCGCCCACAGGCTGAGCACCAGCAGCAGCGCCATCAGTAGGCCGAAACGCAGGTCCAGGCGCAGGTAGAACACGCCTGCCGCCACGGCCACCGGCAGCGCGGGGGACAGCCACAGGCCGAGCAGCTCGAAGCCGGGGCGCGACAGCAGCACGGCCACCGCCACAACGATCAGTGGAATACCGATAAAGTGGCTGAGAATATTGCGTTGGTCGCGGTGATAGGCCGCGTATTGAGCGAGATGATCAACCAGGGTTTTCATTATTATTTTCCTCATGCAAGACAGGTGGCCAGCATGAACCCACGTCCAAGCCGCGCTCTGTCAGCTAGCCGACAAACAGGCTGCCGGCGATGAACAGCGCCCACAGCTATCAGACGCGTCTGCGTCAGGGCCACTGGTTCAGCGCCCTGCCCGCGACCTTGCAGGAGGCGCTGCTGGCGGCTGCCCAGGTGCAACAGCTGGCGCCCGGGCAGGTGCTGTTTCGTCGCGGCGACAAGCCCTGCGGGCTGTATGCGGTGGTCGAGGGCGGTATGCGCATTGGTGCGGTCAGTGCCACCGGCAAGGAAGCGCTGCTGACCCTGGTCGAGCCGCCCTACTGGTTTGGCGAGATTTCCCTGTTCGACGGTCAGCCGCGTACCCACGATGCCTTTGCCGAAGGCACCACCACTCTGCTGCTGGTGCCGCAGGCGCGGCTGCTGGCGCTGCTCGAACAGCAGCCGCAGTACTGGCGCGATTTCGCCCTGCTGATGAGCCACAAGCTGCGCCTGGCGTTTATCGCCCTGGAAGAAATGAGCCTGTTGCCAGCAGCCCCACGCCTGGCTCGGCGCCTGCTGCTAATCGCGGAAAATTACGGTGAAAACGAGCCGCGCCGCGTGTTGCACCTGCCACAGGAGCAGCTGGCGCTGATGCTGGCGATCTCCCGGCAAACCACCAACCAGATCCTCAAGGAGCTGGAAAGCCAGGGCATCCTGCGCCTGACCTATGGCGAGATCGAAATCCTCGATCTGCCGCGCTTGCGCCAGGCAGCGCAGTGAGGCAAATCGGCCAGGCAGGCTGCAAAGACTGAACCTGTGGCGCAGAATGGCGCTCTATTGCCGACCTGCACGCCACCAGAGCCCGATGTCCTGATGCCGATAACCGCTGTGACACCCATTGCCGCCCACGCTGACCTGCCGCTGGTGCTGGCCGGCCCGCTGCTGCGCCGCATGGAGCCACAGCGCCTGGTGCTGTGGCTGGTTGGCAGTCAGCCGCTGACGTTGAGCCTGCAGCTGAGCCATGGAGCAACGGCAGAGCCGCAGCGCTTACCGCTGCAAGGCGACAGCTGCCAGGTTATCCAGATCGGTGAGCAGGCGTTTATCCATCTGATTGATCTGACGCTCGATAGCCCGCTGCCCTGCGATGTGCAGATTGATTACGACCTGCTGATTGAACAGCCGGATCAGGCCGCGCTGGGCATCGCCGACTGGGCGCCGCACTTGCTGTACGACGGCGCGACCCAGGCGAATTTCGTCCTGCGCGCGCAGCTCGATCATCTCCTGCACGGCTCTTGCCGCAAGCCGCATCACCCGGCGGCCGATGGCCTGCTTTGCGTCGACCGTCTGCTGGCCGAAGCGCATGCCCCCGAACAGCGCCCGGCGTTGTTGTTGATGAGCGGCGACCAGATTTACGCCGATGATGTCAGCGGGCCGATGCTGCGGGCGATTCATCAGGTGATCGAGCGTCTCGGCCTGTTCGGCGAGCACCTGGAAGGTGCGGTGGTCGCCGACAGCACTGCGTTGTACCAGCACCCGGCCAGTTACTACCAACGCGCCGAGTTGCTGCCGGCGCTGAAGAGCAACGAAACCCTGCGCGAGCGGTTTTTTGGCGGCGTGGAAAAGCCGGTGTTCACCACCAGCAGCGCCGACAACCACCTGGTGACTTGCGCCGAGGTGCTGGCCATGTACCTGCTGGTCTGGTCGCCCGTGCCCTGGACCTTGCTGGATGCGGAAATGCCGGCACTCAGCGCCGAGGAAGTACCGCGTTATCAGGCCGAGCGTGGGCGCATCGAAGCCTTTCGCGGCGGTCTGGGCCAGGTCGCCCGTGCCCTCGCCCACCTGCCAACGCTGATGATCTTCGATGACCACGACATCACCGATGACTGGAACCTCTCCGCGCAGTGGGAAGAAACCGCCTACGGCCACCCGTTTTCCAAACGCATTATCGGCAATGCGCTGATCGCCTACCTGCTGTGCCAGGGTTGGGGCAACAACCCCGATGTATTCGCCAAGCCGTTGCAGATGATCCGCGCGATGACCGAGGGCCGCGATGCCGAAAACCATATGGACTGTCAGCCGCAGGATGCGTTGATCGACAGCCTGCTGAGCTTTCACCAATGGCAGTTCGTGCTGCCGACTACCCCGGCGCTGGTGGTGCTGGATACCCGCACCCGGCGCTGGCGCAGCGAGCGCAACCTCAAGCGGCCGTCCGGTCTGCTGGATTGGGAAGCGCTGTGCGAGTTTCAGCAAGAGCTGCTCGATCATCCGGCGGCGATCATCGTCTCCCCCGCGCCGATGTTCGGCGTCAAGCTGATCGAGACCATCCAGAAACTCTTCAGCTGGGCCGGCCATCCGCTGATGGTCGACGCGGAAAACTGGATGGCCCACCGTGGTGCGGCGCAGGTGATGCTGAATATCTTCCGCCACTCGCGCACGCCGGGTAACTACGTGATTCTCTCCGGCGACGTACATTACTCGTTTGTCTACGAGGTGCTGATTCGTCAGCGCAAACGCGGGCCGAAGCTTTGGCAGATCACCAGCAGCGGCCTGAAAAACGAATTCCCGCCGCGCTTGCTCGACTGGTTCGACCGCCTCAACCGCTGGCTCTACGCGCCCTGGTCGCCGCTCAACTGGTTGACCACGCGCCGGCGCATGCAGGTCAAGCCGCGCATCCCCTCGCGCAGCAAGGCCGGCGAACGTCTGTGGAATGGCGCGGGGCTGGGCCAGGTGTTCTTCAATGACAAAGGCCAGCCGAGCGCGATTTACCAGCTGAATGCCGATGGCTCGCCAGCGGTAGCCTTTGTTGATGATCGCGATAAGGCACCGGCTCCGCAAACCGCACTCAGCCCCGCAGGAAGAAGCTAAAGGCTCGCGGGCATGGCCCGCTCCTACGATATGCGTAAGCCTGTAGGAGCGGCTGGGCGGCACTCCGCCATGCCCGCGATCTGTTATGGCGAATGGCTTAACGCAGCTTTTCCAGCATTTGGTAGTACCACATGCCGGCCGCCAGCATCGGGTTGCCGAACACGTCGCCCAGCGGCACCTTGATGTGCTTGCAGGCGGCGAAGGTGTCGTAGTGGCCCAGGGTGCCGGTCAGGGCGTTGGCCATAATCTCGCCCATGATGTGGGTGGTGGCGATGCCGTGGCCGGAGTAGCCCTGGCAGTACCAGACGTTGTCCGAGAGCTTGCCCAGCTGCGGGATGCGGTTGATCACGATGCCCATGGCGCAGCTCCACTGAAAATCAATGTCGACACCCTTGAGCTGCGGGAAGGTCTGTTCGATGCCGGGGCGTAATTCACCGGCGATATCCCGCGAGTCGCGCCCGGAGTAGTTGCAGCCACCGCCGAACAGCAGGCGACCATCGGCGGTCATGCGGTAGTAGTCGAGGACGAAGCGGCAGTCGTACACCGCCAGGTCCTGCGGGTTGATCTGCTTGGCCAGTTCACCGAGTGGCGCGGTGGTGACGATGCCGCCCATGGCCGGGAAGATCATGCCCTTGAGCTTTTTCGGCTCCAGCTTGTGGTACACGTCGCCTGCCAGCAGCACCTGCTTGGCATTGATCCGGCCTTTGGCAGTGACCACCGCCGGCTTGGCGCCGTGGATGATCTCCAGCACTTCGGAGTGCTCGAAAATCAGCGCGCCCAGGCTGGCGGCGGCCTTGGCTTCACCGATGCACAGGTTCAACGGGTGCAGGTGCATATTGCGGGTGTTCTTCAGCGCGCCGTTGTACAGGTCGCTGGCCAGGTGGCTGCGTACGCCGGCGCGGTCGAGCAGGGTCACGTCAGCGCCCATGCCCCGGCGCTGCGCTTCGGCGTAGGTGGCTTCGAGTTCCTGCATATGCACGGGCTTCATCGCCGCATGCAGGTGGCCGTGTTTGAGGTCGCACTGGATGGCGTACTTCTCCACACGGTTCTTGATGATCTCGTGGCCGCGCCAGCGCAGGTGCCAGATAAAGTCTTCGACTTCCTCGCCGAGGGTGTTGCGCATCTGCTTGGTCATCGCCGCATCGCCGGACAGGCTGCCGGTGACCTGCCCGCCATTGCGCCCGGTGGCGCCCCAGCCAATCTTGTTGGCCTCGACAATCGCCACCTTGAGGCCGCGCTCGGCCAACTCCACGGCAGACGCCACGCCGGTAAAACCGCCACCGATGATCACCACATCGACGCTGACCTCGCCCTGCAGGGTCGGGTAGTCGGTTTCTTCATTGAGGGTGGCGCTGTAGTAGGACGGGCAGCGCTCGGCGGCGGGCGTTACGGGTTTGATGGCGGCGTTCATAAGAGGGTTCCTGGGTGCGGCTGGCAGGGCATGAGCCAGGCTGGCTCAGCGACGGCAGCCAGGGCTGCTGGCTGCGGGGCGATCAGTGGCGTGCGGCCAGGGCATCCGGCGGGCGTGCGTGGCGGCAATGCCACAGGGCCCAGAAGGCGAGGATTTCCGGTAACAGCGGGCTGAGCCGATCAATGCCGAAACGTCCCTCGGCCTTGCACAGGCAGAAGCGGAAGACGCGGCGCAGATTGGCTATCGGTTCACTCATGCCGGCAGACTCGCACGCCGGCGACTGTTGGTTAAATCGTGTTTTTCACATATTCAGATTGCTGCTGGCTAAACAATCATGGGCACGGGCAGGCCTATGGTTGATAGCGAAACGGCACCAAGAGGCCCCGCTCGATCTGCCCGGACAGCTGATGCACGCCGGCCAGCACGCCGTGCTCGGTGCTGCGCATCAGCCCCAGCCACTCATCATCGAAGGCGGCGTTGAGGTTCTTGCGCAATTGCGCCTCGCTGGCCGGTCGCGCGTTTTCCCGCGAGACGGCGGTAAACAGCGCCACGCCAAGGGACACGGTGGTGCCGGCCGGGCCGCCGATCAACGCCGACACGGCACCGGCCGCGCCGCTGACCGCGAGGTCTTCGACCAGGCGCTCACTGGTCTGTTGCGCCACGGCGGAGATGCCTGGGTCCGCCGACCAGTCGCCGAGGCCGCGTGGGGCGTTGCGGATGCGTTCGATAAAGGCGCTATAGGCCGGCAACTTGGCCAGTGGCTTGGTGTGCAGCAGTTCATACAGCGATGCGCCGGGTGCCTGGGTGATCGCCGGAATGGCCTTGAGGCGCTGGTGAAACTGCTCGCGCGGCAGGTCATATTGCTGGGCAATTCGCGGCAGGTTTTCATCGAGATGTTGAATGTACAGCCAGGTGCTGCGCGCCATGATCTGCTGTGGATCGTCGGTCTCGGCGACCGGTTCCAGCACGCGCTCGCGGTATTGCTCCTGCAGGTACAGGGCCAGGCGTTTGACGCTGGGGTCCTTCGCGCCACCGCTGCTGAGCCGATACCAGGAAACCTTGACGCTCATCCACTGCTGGGTCCAATAGCCGGAAAACCAGGGGATAAATTCTTCATCGGTCTGCTGGTAGACCAGGTCCATCCACTGCTCCATCGACAGCAGGGCATGTTCGCGCGCCTGCTGCGCGGCGCTGCGTGACACTGTGCTGATCTCACGGTCGACCTGCTGCCAGGTACTCGCGCTTACCGGAATCGGCGGGTTGCTGGCACAGCCGGCCACTGCCAGCAGCAGGGCGAGCAGAACGACGCGCGGACTCGACATGGCAAGCCTCCGCCTGCTGGGTGCCAGCCCCTACTCCAATGGAGTGCTGAAGTTATTCCCCCTGTGGCTTGAGTATAGGCGCGCGGCTAGCCGCTTTCGCCGCAGCAGACGGCAGGTATGGAGCTACTGACTGGCGTGCGTGTCACGCAGATTGGCCAGCACCCGCTCGGCGTTTTCCGTGCAGGGCATGCCTTCCGGTTTGCTCTCGATGGTGGCGATGATGTTGAGCAGCTGCGCTTTGTTCTGCGCCAGACGTTGCTGCATCGCCTCGATTTCGATGACCTTGCGTTGCAGGCTGTCGAGCATCTGCTCATGCGCCCAGCCCTGCGGGTTGGCATCGGGCAGCAGGCGACGAATTTCTTCCAGGCTGAAACCGGCCTGCTGGGCGCAGCTGATAATGCCCAGGGTTTGCAGTGTCTGCTCCGTGTAGCTGCGATAACCGTTGGCCTGACGCTGGGCGTTGATCAGCCCGCTGGCCTCGTAGAAGCGAATACGCGAGGCGGCCAGACCGCTGCGGGTGGCCAGTTCACCAATTTTCATCATCTGTGCTCCGGGCTATTGACCTTAAAGTTGACTTTAACCTTAGCCTTGCTTCACCTGCTACCCCGGAGTACGCCATGACTGCCTTCCAAGCGCTGCAACTGCCCAACGGTACGACCATCACCAATCGCATCGCCAAGGCGGCGATGGAAGAGAACCTCGCTGACGCCAACCAGGGCCCGTCCGCCGAGCTGCTGCGCCTGTATCAGGCCTGGGCCGAGGGCGGTGCCGGCTTGCTGCTCACGGGTAACGTGATGGTCGACCGCCGCGCCATGACCGGCCCCGGCGGCGTGGTGCTGGAAGATGAACGGCAACTGGACAAGTTCCGCGAGTGGGCGCGTATCGGTCGTGCCCAGGGCGCGCAGTTCTGGATGCAGATCAACCACCCTGGCCGGCAGATGCAGGCCAACCTTGGCCAGCAGACCGTCGCCCCCTCGGCCGTAGCCCTGGAGCTGGGCGGCCTGTCGAAGATGTTCCCCGTGCCCAAGGCGCTGGATGAGGCGCAAATCCAGGCGCTGATCCAGCGCTTTGCGCGCACTGCGCAATTGGCCGAACAGGCCGGCTTTACCGGGGTGCAGATCCACGCCGCGCACGGTTATCTGCTGAGCCAGTTTCTCTCGCCGATCAGCAACAAGCGTACGGACAGTTGGGGCGGCACCCTGGAAAACCGCGCGCGCTTATTGCTGGAAGTGGTCAAGGCTGTGCGTGCCTTGGTGGCACCGAGCTTCTGTGTGGCGGTAAAGCTCAACTCGGCGGACTTCCAGCGCGGCGGCTTCGATGCGGCCGACGCCAAGCGCGTGGTGCAGCTGCTCAATGAGTTGGATGTTGATCTGGTCGAACTGTCCGGCGGCAGCTACGAAGCCCCGGCCATGCAGGGCGATGCCCGCGATGGCCGCACCCTGGCGCGTGAGGCGTACTTCCTCGAATTTGCCAGTGAGATTGCCGCAGCGGCAACCATGCCAGTGATGGTCACTGGTGGTATCCGGCGTTTGCCGGTGGTTGAGCAGGTATTGGCCAGCGGCGTGGCTATGGCCGGCATTGCCACGGCCCTGGCGATCAACCCGGCGCTGCCCAAACAGTGGCAGGCCGGGCAGCAAAGCAGCGCCGAGCTGGCGCCGATCCGCTGGAAGCACAAGGCGCTGGCCTCATTGGCCTATATGGCGGTGGTGAAATTCCAGCTGCGCCAGCTCAGCCTGGGCAAGCACACCCACGCCGGGGTTTCACCGCTAAGGGCACTGCTGCTGGAGCAACTGAAAAGCGCGCGGCGCACCCGTCAGTACAAACGGCTGATGGCGGCTGGTTAAGCCGCACCGCCGCTTATTGCTGCGCGTTCAACGCCTCGATCAGGGTCTTGGCCAGCAAGTGGTCGGAGAACGGGTTCTGCCCGGTGATCAGCTCGCGATCAACCACCACCTTGGGCTGCCAGGCCTCGGCGTACTGCAGCTGTCCACCTGCCGCGCTCATTGCCTGGCCTGGGTAGTAGCGAATCTTGTCGCCCTTAAGCGATGACTCGAAGATCACTTCTTCAGGCGTGGAGAAGATGGTCATGCGGTAGCCCTGGTAGGTCCAGTCCTGCGCGGCCGGTTGTGCGCCGCTCCCCAACGCCACTTCGTAACCTTGCGGATCAGCCTGGGCCGAGAGCAGTGCGATAGGCCCGTGGCAGATTGCGGCGGTGGGTTTGCCGGCTTGGTTGAAGTGCTTGAGCAGCGTGCCGACCTGCGGGTTGTTGGCCAGGTCGATCAGCGGCGCGTGGCCGCCAGGGATCAACAGCCCTTCGTACTGGTCGAGGTCGCCGGCCAAGACTTCCTGCAGGGACAGGCTGTCGTCAATCCCGGGAATGCCAGCGACCACCTGCTGAATCCGCTGCATTTCGCTGGCATCGCCGGCGAAATACATGGGATCAAGCGAGGTCTTGTCCACGCTCGGTGCATTGCCCTTGGGCGTGACCAGTACCAGCTCGTAGCCGGCCTTGAGCAGTTGGTCGGCCGGCACGCCGAACTCGTTGAGGTAATAACCGGTCGGGTAGCTTTTGCTGTCCTTGAGCGCCAACTGGTTTTCGCTGGAGAGCAGCACCAGTACCTGGCCTTTCGGTTCGGCGGCATGGCTGGTGGCGGCGCTCAGCAGGCCAAGCAGGCTCAGGGTAATCAGGTTGAAGCGCTTCATCGTCAGTCCTCGGAGTCAGGTTCAGCGTCATCTGGGGCGGATGACGCGCTGGTGACCAGCTTAGAGACACCGCTATGATTCGATAATTCGAAAGCTTCTATTTCTGGTATCCAAATAGTGAATATCGCCAACAAGGACTTCAACCTGCTGCTGGTCTTCCACGTGGTCTACCAGGAGCGCAACGCCTCGGTGGCCGCCACGCGCATGGCCCTCAGCCAGCCAGCGCTGAGCCACAAGCTGAACAAGCTGCGCCACGAATTCGCCGACCCGCTGTTTGTCCGCGCTCCGCGTGGTCTGACGCCGACGCCCAAGGCGCATGAGTTGGCACCGCTGGTGCAACGCCTGGTCAGCGAGCTGGAAGCCTTCTATGAGCAGTGCGAGGGCCGTGACTTTCTCGCCCGCGCCGAACGCATCCACCTCTACAGCACCGACTATATCGAGCAGACCCTGCTACCGCGGTTGCTGCCGAGGCTGCGCGAGCACGCGCCAAATCTGCAACTGATCACCCACAACACCCGTGGCCTGCTGCCGCGCGAGGAGCTGGAAAAAGGCACCTGCGACCTGGCCATTGCCGGTTTCTTCGCCGACCTGCCGGACACCTTCCGGCAGCAGCGCCTGCTCAGTGAGGACTTCGTGGTGCTGGCTTCGCAGAGCAACCCGCGGTTGCAGGCGGGGCTCGATCTGCAAGGTTTTCTCGCCTGCGAGCACCTGCTGACCACCCTGACTGGCGACCTCAATGGCCTGGTCGACCGCGCCCTCGCCGCCCAGGGACAGGTGCGCAAGGTGGCTGCCGGCTTATCTAGTTTTATCGCGCCGCCGCGTTTGCTGCGCGGCACCGATCTGCTGCTGACCTGCCTGCGTTCAGTCGCCGAGGAGGCTGTGGCGCATGACGTCGACCTGCGCATACATGCGCTGCCCTTGGCGTTGCCAAGGGTCGAGGTAATGCAGATTTGGCATGAGCGCACCGAGGCCGATCGCCTGCGCCGTTGGTTGCGCCAGCAGATCCAGCAGGTCGCAGAGGAGCTGCAAGGCGCCCTGGATCAGGGCTCTGGCTTGTAACCCAGGCGCAGCCCGCCCCAATGCCGGCCCTGGAGCATGATCGGCACGGACAGGTCGTGCATCAGCTCGCCGGTGTCGCGCATATAGGTCTGCAGCAGCAGGGGCTGTTGATGGCTGCCGCAGCGGATGCCGGTGCGGTCGTTGAACAGGCGCTTGCTGCGGCTCTTCAGGGTGTCCACGGCGCGGTCGCCGCAGGGTGGGTGATTGAAGGCGTTGTTATGCGTCGGCACATAGCCCTCGGCGGTGCAGGCGATGGCGAACACCAGGCCTTCGTGCTGGCTGAGCAGTGGCTCCTGAATGGCTGGCAGCACCTTATCGGCGTAGCTGTCGAAGCGGGTCTTGTACTTGGCCGGGAAACTGCCGGCAATCGGCTGGTAGTGACGGTCAAACAGGTCGCTGGCGCTGATCCGGCCGCTGTGCATATCTGCTTCGAACTGCGCGGCAATCTGCGCTGCGGCGCTGCGCGCGAGGTCATAGATGCGCTGGTGGTAGTCATCCAGGCCGACTTCGGCGAGCTGTTCGCTGACGCTTTCCGCCTGGCCAACTAAACGTTCGGCGGCGCTGCTGAGCTGGCGGGTCTGCCCTTCGCTGTCGCCGACATCGCCGCGTAGCTGGCCGACCGCTACCGAGAGTTCGGCCAGGCGTTCGTGGTTCTGTCGGGTGCCAGTGTCGATCTGGCTGACCTGGCTTTCCACATCCACCGCCAGTTCGGCAATTCCCTGCAGCTGTGCGCCGGTGTGCTCGACCTGCTGCGCGGCCAGGGTCAGTTGCTCGGCCTGCTGCTGCATATGGCTGACCACCGCTGCGCTCTGCTGGCGGATATCGCTGACGATCTGCCCGACTTCCTCGGTGGCGCTGCTGGTGCGTCCGGCGAGGTTGCGCACCTCATCGGCGACCACGGCAAAGCCCCGGCCGAGTTCACCGGCGCGGGCGGCTTCGATGGCGGCATTCAGCGCCAGCAGGTTGGTCTGGCTGGCAATCGACTGGATCACCTGGGTGACTTTCTCGATCTGCTCGGTGCGGGCGCTGAGGCCGTCGATCAGTTCGCGGCTGGTGGCGGTCTGTGCGCTCAGGTGCTGCATGGCATCAATGGCCTGGCGCAGTTCCTGCTGCCCGCTGCTGCTGTTCTGCCGCACGCTCTGCGCCGCCAGCAGGGTCTGTTCGGCGCGCTGGGCGTTGTCCTGTTCGGTGTGGGTGATGGCCTCGGCGGCCTGGTTGATCTGCTCGGTGGCGCTCAGTTGCGATTGCAGTTTGCCGGCCAGCTGCTGCGCCGCATGCGCCACTTCGGCGGCGGCCAGGGCGTTGTGACAGGTGTGCCGCGACAGGCTCTGGCTCAGGTTGCTGAAGGTGTCGTGCGGCGCATGGGCGGGCGCCGGCTGGTCTTCATGCTGGCGCTGCCAGGGCCCGAGCCACGGCCACAGGGCCAGCAGCAGAAAGGACGGAATGCTGATAAACCAGGGCAGCTGGATCTGTTGGTACGTCACCATCAACCCAGCCAGCCCGATGGCATGCAGCAGGCAGGCCTTGGGATAGGTAATAAACGCAGAGCGCATGACAAACCTCATTATTTTTATTCTGGTCGAACCACGACCAGAAACTGCCTGTGGCGCGCCGCCGTGGAGTGGGCGGGCCATGCCTGCTGTAACTGGAGTGCGTGCAGCTGGATATGCCTGGGTAGGCAATCGGCCGCTGTCGGCGAATCTATAGACCATAGCGGGTGACGCTCCCTGCGGCCAACCTTTGGTGGGAGGTTGATTCGAGCACCCATGGCGGTTGAGGGCCATGGCACTTTGGTCGCAGGTGATTCGTGTTTAGAGCCGATGGCGCTGAATAAAACCCTTGTCGAGGAAATCCTTCCAACGCCCGTAGAAGCGTCCGCCGGCACTGTGCCCGTGCCAGTCCAGCAGCGCGCCGCCGTCGCCAGTGGCGAGCAGGGCCAGGCTCTGGCGTTGCGGGCGATAGCGCTTGAGCGCCAGGCCGCGTAGCGCGGCGTTGAGATTGGCGGCCAGCACCGGGCCCTGACGTACCGCGTACACCCCACTCTTGCGTGCGCCGGGCAGGCTGGCGCAGTCGCCCACGGCGAAAATCGTCGGGTGGGTGTAGCTCTGCAGCGTCGGGGCGATCAAGACAAAGCCTTGTTCATCGCAACCCAGGCCGCTGTGCGCCGGCCAGGCAAAGGCCTTGGCACCGCTGGCCAGCAACAGCCGCGAGCCACGCCAGACCGGCTCGTCGCCACTGAACAGGCAGTCGTCCTCGATACGGCTGATCGGGCAATCCTCGCGCACCCAGACGCCGCGCTGGCGCAGATGGCCGAGGGCACGCAGGCGTACGCCAGCGGACAAACCATCGAGCAGATGACCGGCGCAGAACAGCGCCAGCTGCGGCACTTTTCCGGCCAAGGCCAGCGCCAGCTCAACCCCCGCCGCGCCGCCGCCGAGAATTGCCAGGGGTTGCGGCGCGGCCTGCCAGTGTTGCCAGCCGTCGAGAAATTCTGCGAAGGGTTTTACCGCCAGCAACTGCATGGCATCGCCCTGCTGCGCTGGTGCAGAAACTTGCGCGCCGACATTGAGCGACAGCCAGCTGGCGTTGAGGGTTTGCCCATCGGCCAGCTGTACCTGCTGCTGGGCGGCGGACAGGCTCTCCAGCGGACTGATGATCAGCTCGACCTTGGCCGCGCGGCACAACGCCTGCAGCTCGACCTGACAATCCTCCGGCCGATGCCGCCCGGCCAGCAGCCCCGGCAGCATGCCGGAATACCAGGCCACCGGCCCGGCACTGAGCAGGGCAATACGCCCCGGCGGCCGTTCGATCAACGCCCAGCGCCGCAGCACGCCGAGGTGGGCATGGCCGGCGCCGATCAACAGCAGGTCGTAATGATTGCTCAAAGGAGGCATCCACGAGTCACACGATGAGTCGCTATGGTACGGATTTGTCGGGCTGCCTGTCAGGGCGCGACACGTAGTTGCGGCGCGGCGAAATAGCTTTCTGCCGACTCGCCGGTGTTGTCGCTGTCGGCGGCAAATACCACGCCTAGGACCTTACGTGGTGCGCTGCCAAAGGCGGCGGTGGCATCCGCGCGTAGATCGCGGTTCTCGCTGAGCCATTGCCCCAGCGGCGCTTCCGGGCCGCGCAGCACGTGCATTTCCACCGTCTCGGTGTAGGCGCTGCGGGCGTGGCTGCCCGGCGGTTTGCGGTTATCCCAGACGTAGCTCAAGGTTGCCGCCGGTAGGTCGGGATCGAAGAAGGTGCGCGCCAGGCGCAGCTTCTGCCGGGTGACGAAACTCAGCGAGTCCAGCGGGTAATCGAGCAGCACATAAACCCGCGCCGCGTAGTCGTCGCCTTCGCGGGTGGCGAAGCGTGCCTTGTCCAGTCTCTGCTCGCTGCGCCACTGCCAGCTCAGTTGCCAGGGCTGATCGCCGGGCAGGTCCAGCGGATGCAGCAGGCCGCCAGCGGCGGCACTGGCCTTGATCCGTAGCACCTGCTTGCCGTCCTGCTCGACCAGCGTGCGCGTGGAGGGTTTGAGCTTGGGAATATCCGCCAGGCGCCAGGGTGCCGACCATTCGCCGCTGGGCGGCCCGGCCGTCCATGGCGTTAGCTGGTTATCGGCTTGAGCCAGTGGCGTCAGTATCAGCAGGGCCAGCAGCAACCCGCGCATCAGCTTCGGCGCCAGGTATGAAAACGCTCAACCAGCCGCAGCAACCCTTGCGGTGCATGGGCGCGTTTCCATTCGCCGGCCGCGTATTTGTTGGCCTCGGCCATGGTCGGGTAGGTGTGGATGGTGCCGAGAATCTTGTTCAGGCCCAGGCCATGTTTCATCGCCAGCACGTATTCGGCGAGCAGCTCCCCGGCGTGTTCGCCGACGATGGTCACACCGAGAATCTGATCCTTGCCCGGTACGGTCAGCACTTTGACAAAGCCGTGGGCGGCTTCGTCGGCAATCGCCCGGTCGAGATCGTCGATGCCGTAGCGGGTTACCTCATAGGCGATGTTCTGCAAGTTGGCTTCGCCTTCACTCAGGCCGACGCGAGCGACCTCGGGATCGGTAAAGGTGCAGGCGGGGATTACCCGGTAATCCACCTTGAAGCGCTTAAAGCCGCTGAATAGCGCATTGACCGCCGCATACCAGGCCTGGTGCGCGGCGACATGGGTGAACTGGTACGGCCCGGTGACATCGCCCACCGCGTAGATATTGGGGAAGCGTGTGGCCAGGTACTCGTCGGTTTCCAGGGTGCCGTTAGGCCGCACCGTCAGGCCCAGTTCCTCGACGCCGTAGCCGCTGACATTGGCCACGCGGCCGAGGGCCAGCAGCAGGCCGTCGAAGGCGATGGTCACCTCCTCGCCGGTGTCCAGGCGGCGGGCGACCATGCGCTGCTCGCCATCGACCACTTCAAAGCGTTCGGCCTTGTGTTGCAGGCGCACATCCACGCCGTCGGCGCGCAGGCTGTTCAAGACCAACTCGCTGGCATCGGCGTCTTCGCGGGGCAGCAGGCGCTCGGCCAGTTCCACCTGAATCACCTGGCTGCCGAGGCGCTGGAAGGCCTGAGCCAGCTCGCAGCCAATTGGCCCGCCGCCCAGCACCAGCAGCCAGCGTGGTTGTTCGCGCAGGCTCCAGATGCTGTCCGAGGTGTAACTCTGCACCTGCTCCAGGCCAGGAATCTTCGGCACCAACGGCCGCGCGCCGGCGGCGATGATCAGGTTGCGGCTGGTCAGGGTCTGACCATTCACGTCCACGCTCCAGGGCGAGAGGATCTTCGCTTCGCCCTGGATCACTTCGACGCCCAGGCCGGTGTAACGCGCCACCGAATCATGCGGTTCGATGTCGGCGATCACCCGCTGGATGCGCTGCATCACCGCCGGGAAATCCACGGTGCCCTGCACCCCGGTAAAGCCCAGCGCCGGGCCCTTTTTCAGTTCATTGGCCAGCTTGGCCGAACGCAGCAGCGCCTTGGACGGCACGCAGCCGGTGTTCAGGCAGTCGCCGCCCATCTGGTGTTTTTCGATCAGGCTGACTTTGGCTTTGACCGCCGCCGCGATATAGGCGCTGACCAAACCACCGGCACCCGCGCCGATCACCAGCAGGTTGCGGTCGAAGGTTTTCGGTTTATGCCAACCGGCATACACCCGCCGCGCCTGGATCAGGCCGAGCAACTTGCGCGCGATCAGCGGGAACACCCCGAGCAGGACAAAGGCGCCGAGCAGCCCCGGCGAGAGGATGCCGGCCAGGGAATCCAGTTGGCCCAGCTCGCGCCCGGCGTTCACATAGACCAACGTGCCGGGCAGCATGCCGAGCTGGCTGACCCACCAGTAGGTGCGCGCCGGCAGCCGGGTCAGGCCCATGGCCAGGTTGATCAGAAAGAACGGAAACAGCGGCACCAGGCGCAGGGCAAAAAGGTAGAAGGCCCCTTCCCGCTCCACGCCCTTGTCGATGCCAGCCAGGCGCTGGCCAAAGCGACTCTGCACCCAATCGCGCAGCAGAAAGCGGCTGCTGAGCATGGCCAGGGTCGCGCCGAGGGTCGAGGCGAAGGACACCAGGACAAAGCCTTCGAGCAGGCCGAACAGCGCGCCGGCCAGCAAGGTCATCAGTGCCGCGCCGGGTAGCGACAGCGCCGTCACCGCGACATAGGCGAGGAAGAACAGGCCAGCGGCGAGCCAGGGCTGCGCGGCCACTTGGGCATTCAATGCCGCCTGCTGCGCCTTAAGCGCGTCCAGATTGAGGTACTGGCCGATGTCGAAGACAAAGAAGCTGCCCAGCAGCGCGAGGATCAGGCCCATCAGGGCCAGTTTGCGGCTATTCATCAGTCAGCGTCTCCAGGGCGCACAGGCTTTGGCACAGGCTGAACCCGGCCAGCAGGGCGTGCTCGGGGCGCTCGCTCAGCTGGCCGAGTACCCGCGCACGATAGGACAACGCCGCCGGGCTAGGGGCAGGCCACTGGCGGTCGAAGTCGGCGAGAAAAGCAGTGTGGTCGTAGTTCAGCGGCAGTGCTTCGATAAACAGGCCGTCACGCTGGCAACGGTAAAGGGCCGCCGGGTGCGGCGTTCTGGCGATGCGGCTGAGCAGGCCATAGCGGCCACCGGCAAAGTTCGGCAGCCCGGCCGCGCCATTGTTGATCAGCGCGCCGTGCTCCAGGTTCACGGCCACGGCCGAACAGGTATGGCTGGTGGCCAGAACCTGGACGTTGTGCGCGGCGAACCAGGCATCCAGTTGCTCCTGACGCTCAGGCTCGCTGAGCGATTCCCGCGAGCAGCTCCAACCGGCCAGGGACTGCTCGTCACCATGGCTGATCGCCACGCGCCGTCCGGCCACGCTGACCAGCGCGGTGCTCGGGCGCGCCGCAAGGCGTTCGGCCATACCGGGCAAGCTCTGCACGGTTCGGTTCAACTCCAGCTGGATGGCATTGGAGCGTTCGACCACTGCCTCATCCACCGTCATCGGGTAGGCGCAGCCGCAGCCGGCACCGCTGTCGTCGGCTCGGCCCAGTTCGGTTTCGACATTGCCGCGCAGGGCCAGATGGGCGCTGATGCCCTGCTCGATCTGCTGGAAAGTCTCAGGGTCGCGGTCAAACCAGTGGGCGTCGCCGTTAAATACCACCCGCGCATTGGGCTCGGCGGCCAAGCGCCGTTGCAGGGCGGCCATGGCCTGGCGATTGCCATACAAACCGCCGACCACATACAGCACGTCGCAGTCGAACAGCGGTTCACCGTTAAACGCATCCCGCGCCAGGCGGTAATCCAACGGACAGTCGCGACCGGCGCGCATCAGGCGGCTCTCCGTAACCAGCCGGGCAGCAGATAACCCAGCACACAGAGGCCCAGGCCATACAGGTTGGTGCCGAGCAGCAATGCGTATTTACCGTCGCCGATGGCCCAGCTTTGCGGAATCCAGTTCAGGGTCAGGGCTACGCCGAGGCCCAGGCCGGTCCAGAAGCTCAGGTGAAAGCCCAGCCACGTGGGCCGGGTCAGGCCATGCAAGACGAATACTGGCGCCAGGCCAATCACCATGGTGCCGCTGATGGTGGTGGCTTTGAGGATGTCGGTGCCGGCGATCATCGGCAGGTTACCCAGCAGGGCGAACACCACCATCACCGCCATGCCGACGCCGATGGCTTTCTGCCCGAGGTCGCGGCCGGCCAGTTTCGGCAGCTCGCGCCCGGCCAGTTTGGCCAGGCTGGAGAAGGTCGAGTCCAGGGTCGAGCCGGCGGCGGAGACCATCACCACGGTCATGATCAGCAGCGCGCCGATACCCAGGCTCTTGGCCAGGGCCGCTGGCACGTTATCCGAGGTGGCAACACCGACCAGCTGCGCGTGCACGCCGATCAGGCTAAAAGCCAGAATGGCGATAAAGCCGAGAATGCCGGCAATCACGAAGGAGCGGCGCATGGCCTTCTCTTCGCTGATAAAGCCGCGATCGGTCAGCACCGGGTCATGGAAGCCATAGCTGAAGGCCTGCAGGCCGGCGACCAGCAGCAGGTCAACGCCGGCATTCAGCGCCCAGTTGCTGGTGCTGGCCAGCTCGCTGGGCGAATGCTGCGGCAGCACCAGGCCGAGCACCCAGACCAGGGCGATAACAAAGATCGCCGCTTGCGCCGCATCGGTAAGGATCGAGCTGCGCAAGCCGCCGCGCAGGCTGTAGGCCAGGGTTACAGCGGTAAATAGCAGCGCCGAGGCAATAAATTCGATGCTGCCGGAGTCGCCGTAATAGCCGCCGACCACTGCGGTATTGCTCCACACCTCGTTAAACAGGCGAATCAGAATCGCCGCCGAGAATGCCAACGCCGCGCCCCGGCCGTAATGGCTGCTCAAGAAGCTCACCAGGCCGGTGGCGGCAAAACGTCGACGCAGGCGGTAGATAACAAAGCCAGTGAGCGGAATCGACAGCCAGTACATGGCATAGGCCAAGCCGCCGACCAGGCCGTATGTCGCCCCAAGATTGGCGGCGTTGGTCACCGATTTGGCGAAGATCCAGCTGATAAAGATGCTTGAAGTGATCAGCCAGGGGCTGGCGCTGCGGCCGCGGCTGTCCTCGCCATTGAAGAAGCCGCCAAGGGTTACGGCGCGTGGCGACAAGGCCAGCATCAGCGCGCCGTAGACCAGCAGAAAGCCCCAGAAAAACAGCCCGGTAAGACTGGTGGGTTGCATGCTTCGATCCTTAAGAAGTGAGGCTGCCGCCGCAGCTGGAGCCCTGGCCGGCGGTGCAGGCGTAGCAATGATCACGGGTCACGATAGGGTTGCCGCTAAGCGATGCATTAAGCAGGTCACGCAGATGCGGCCGATCACGGCCGATCAGTTCAGGCAACTGCAGCGGCAAATCGAGCATCTGGTTGAAGTCGCAGTCGTACAGGTAGCCCTGCCAGTCGACGCTGACCAGGCTGCGGCACATCAAGGGTTCGAGGTTTTCCGCGCGGTAGCTGTCGCGCAACAGCTGCATATAGCCGTTGAGCTGGCCCTTGCTGACCAGCGTGCTGCCAAAGCGCGCAATCGGCTGGTTGGTGATGGTCAGCAGGTGGTTGAAGACGATGCCGAAGTCCTCGACCAGATGACGCTTGTAGTCGGCTTCCAGCGCCACTTGTGGCGGCGGCAGGCTCGGGCCTTGCGGGTTGTACACCAGGTTGAGGATCAGGCCGCTGCCGGGCTGGCCGTAGCCCAGGGCATTGAGTTGTTGCAGGCCCTTGATGCTGGCGTCGAACACGCCATCACCGCGCTGCTTGTCGACGTTGTCGCGCGAGTAGCAGGGCAAGGACGCACTGATTTCCACACCCTGGTCGGCGAGAAACTGCGCCAGGTCTGCATAGCCCGGCTCGCTGAGGATGGTCAGGTTGCAGCGGTCGATCACCCGCAGGCCTTCGCGGCGCGCGTGGCTGACAATCTCGCGAAACCGCGGGTGCATCTCCGGTGCGCCACCAGTGAGGTCGAGGGTGTGCACCGGATGGGCGTCGATCACCTGATGCAGCAGGGCCAGACTCTCGTCGGTCATGGCCTCGGTGCGGGTCGGCCCGGCATTGACGTGGCAATGCAGGCAGCGCTGGTTGCAGCGGTAGGTCAGGTTGATCTGCAGCGCTTCCAGCTGGCCACGGCGGATTGCCGGAAAGGCCAATTGGTCGAGCAAGGGCAACATTGCATGCACGGTGTTGGGTTCCTTGATGCTGGCCGCCGGCTGATTGTGTCAGCCGCTAAGTAGCCACTATAGAGAGTGGCCGAGGGCTTTTGTTACGCGTGTGGCCAGAAGAATGTTGCGCAATTAGTTATACAAATCTTATACATATAATGCAGAATCTGCAGCTGTTACCCTGCCCGCTGCCTGCGAGGATCTGTTTATGTTAGTCCGCCTTACCTATGCCAGCCGTGCCAGCCATTCGGTTTCAGCCGAGCTGATCCGCGAAATTCTCGACAGTTCACAGCGCAACAACCCAGGCAAAGGGCTGACCGGGATACTTTGCTGCAACGCCGATATCTTTCTGCAGGCGCTTGAAGGGCCGCGTGCAGAGGTGAACGCCTTGTACAATCGCCTGGCTGGTGACAGCCGGCACAAGGACCTGACCATCCTCGATTACGCCGAAATCAACATGCGCCGCTACAGCAACTGGAGCATGGGCTGGGCTGGGGCCAAGCAGGCCAATCGCGAGTTATTTCTGAAATATTCGGCCAGCGACCGCTTTGATCCGTTCAACATGAGCGCCGAGCAGATTACTGGCCTGCTGCTGGAGCTGAGTGAGACCGTCAGCGCAATCAAATCGCCAGTTCTCAGCTAGAATTCCCGAGCGTCAACTCGCCTCGCAGGCGAGCTGTGTTCACCCTGAGCCTTGGCGCACCTCGCAGTTTATTGAGGCGCCAGGATGCTCCGTCTGCTCAACCTTCCCCTGCTGGCTGCGCTGCTCTGCTTTGCATTGGGCAGCGTCTCGGCGCATGCCGAGTTGCCATTGCTGGTGCTCAGCAGCGAGCAGCTCAAGCAACCGGTGGAGGTGCCCGCCAGCCTGGTGCTGGAAGACCCCAGCGGCAACCTGACCGCCGGCGAGGTGCAGCAGCGGATTGCCAGCGAGGGCAAGCGGATCGATGGTGTGCCGCGCCTGGGGTATTCGGGCAGCGCCTGGTGGCTGGCGTTTCGCCTCGATGCGCCGGCGGCCGAGCGCCTCGATCTGATCATCGACCGGCCCTTTCTCGACGACATCGAAGTCTGGCTGTATGACCGCGAACGGCTGATCGCGCCCTTTTACAGTGGCGATCACCGCGATTTCCTTCAGCGCGGCGCGCCCTCGCCGCACTTTCTGCTCAACCTGCCGCGCCTTGGCGAAGGCCCGCACACCCTGCTGCTGCGGGTGCAAAGCGGCTCGGCGGTGAGTGTGCCAATGCAGCTGGTGGCGGCCGAGCAAAGCCCGCTATTGCTGGCCGAGCACTGGATGCGCAGCGGCCTGCTGCTGGGGGCGTTGCTCAGCCTGACCCTGTTCTTTCTGGTGAAATTCAGCGCCCTGCGCGAAACGCAGTTGGTGTGGTTCTGCCTGACGGTGGCCAGCGTGGCGCTGTACAACGCCAGCCTGCATGGCGTCACCAGTCTGTTGGGGCCGCAGTGGGTGTGGTTGTCGACCCAGCTGGCCAACCTGGCTAACCCCGGCATGCTGATTTTCAGCAGCCTGTTTCTCGCCAGCTCACTGAAGCTTGAACTGGGCCGCGTGCGCCATCTGCGCAACGCGCTGTTTGCCGTGACTCTGCTGGTGTGCGGCTGGACCATCGTCAGCTATGGGCACTTCCGCTCCTACCAGACGCTGAACGTGCTGATCCTGCTTAACGGGCTGTTCCAGCTGTTGCTGCTGATCCTCGGTGTGCGCCAGCGCCGGCCTTACGCCATCGGTTACCTGCTGTGCTGGAGCTCGGCACTGCTGCTGATGCTGCTGGTGCCGTTGGGGCGCAGCGGGGTGATTCCGCTGCCGCCGGGCTTCAACTACATGCACGCCTACCTGCCGGTGCTGAGCATGCTGCTGTTTGGCGGCATTCTCGATAAAAAGCTGGAGCAGATCCGCCGTGCCCTGCTGCACAGCAAGGCCCAGGCCCTGGGCAATCTGGAGCAGTACCAGGCGCTGTTCAGCAGCAGCGGTGAGGGGATTTTCCGCTGCACCCGCAGCGGTGCGTTGATCGAAGCCAACCCGAGTTTTGCTGCGCTGCTGGGGCTGGCGCAAGACAGCCGCGAGCTGTCCATGCAGCAGCTATTGGGCGCCGAGCAATGGGCCGAGCAGGTGGCGCAGCTGCACAACGAGCAGCCGGCGATCAGTCAGGAGTGCGAGATCCATGGGCTCGATGGACAGAGCCATTGGGTCTACCTGTCGCTGCATCTGCGCCCGACCCAGGACTGCATCGAAGGCATCGTGGTCGACCTCAGCGAGCGTCGCGCCCTGGAAGAGCGCCTGCAGTACCTGGCCGCACATGACTCGCTGACCGGCCTGCTCAACCGCCGCGAACTGGAGCGCCTGTTGCGCGAAAGTCTCAAGGGTCAGGGTAAACCGCGCTACAGCCATATGCTGTGTCTGGACCTGGATCAGTTCAAGCAGGTCAACGACCTCTGCGGGCATTCTGCCGGCGATCAGCTGCTGCGCCAGCTGTCCAGCCATCTGTTGCACCAGCTGCCACGGCATGCCGAACTGGCGCGTATCGGTGGCGATGAATTCGCTGTGCTGCTGCGTGAAATCAACAACGAAGCGGCTCTGGAGCATGCGGAAAGTCTGCGTCATTGCGTCGAGCAATTTGTCTTCAGCTGGCAGGGGCGGCCGTTCCGCGTGCAGGCCAGCATCGGCATGCTGGAGCTGGACAGCGGCGTCAGCGACTGGGAAACCGCGCTGAACTGGGCCGACAGTGCCAGCCAGTTGGCCAAGCACCTGGGCCGTAATCGCGTACAGCAGTTCAACCCGGCCGATGGCGTGCTGCTGGAGCATCAACGCCAGCTGCAATGGATCACCCGTTTGCGCGAGGCCATCGAGTTGGGCCACTTCGAGCTGTTCTATCAGCCGGTGGTGGCGTTGCAGGGCGCCAGCGACGGCCTGCGCTATGAAGTGTTGTTGCGCTATCACGACCCGCACAGTGGCGAGTGGGTCAGCCCCGGGCAGTTTCTCGGTGCGGCAGAACGCTACGGCTTTCTCGGCGCCATCGACCGCTGGGTGGTTATGCGCCTGCTGCAGTGGCTGGCGGACAACCCGCGGCATGTGCAGCAACTGGCCCAGGTGAACTTCAACCTGACTGCCAGCTCACTGCTTAACGCGCACTTCCACGAGATGCTCCACAGCGAATTGCTGCGGCACAACCTGCCCGCGCACAAGCTGTGCATCGAGGTAACCGAAATGGTCGCCCTGGGTGAGCTGGGGGTGTCATCGCAGTGGATCAAACAGCTGCGCAGCCTGGGCCTGAAAGTGGCGCTGGACGACTTCGGCAGCGGCTTCGCCTCTTACGCCTACCTGCGCCACCTGCCGCTGGATATCGTCAAGATCGACGGTAGCTTTATCCGTGGCCTGGAGAGCGACCCGATCAACCAGGCCATGGTTGGCTCAATGCAACAGATTGCCAACCAGTTGGGCCTGAGCACCGTGGCCGAGTTTGTCGAAACCCAGGCCACCCTCGACTGCGTGCGCGGGCTCGGGCTCGACTATGCCCAGGGTTACTGTATTGGTCATCCGCAGCCACTGACTCAGCTGGCCGATAGCGCCCAGGGTGAAGTGCAGATGCAGCTGGTTCTTGACCGCCCTTGATGCGCATCACTGCACGCGTTCGGCATAACTGCAGGCGGAGTAGTAGATATCGCAGTTAGTGGTTTTCTGCTGGCAATTACTCAGCGCCATCTCTTCCGCATCATATACGTCAGGCGAACGCGCCCAGAGACTGCCACCATCGCCCCAGGCGACTGCGACGCACTGGTTGTAGTAAGCGATAAGCACCTTACAGACCCTGCCCTCGGAGTGGCTTTGGCAATGAGCCAGCGCATGCTGCTCGGCGCTTTCTTGGGATTGCTGGCCGGCTGCAACACCCAAGGCACCATCAGCAGTCGCCACCGCGCCCCAGCGGGTTTCCAGCTGGGGTTCCGGTTCTTGCGCGCCATCGGCTCCGGGTCCCATCGGCGCACAGCCTTCCCAGCCGGCGCTACCGCCACCAATCGGGAAATAGCCATCCGGGCAGCGCCCTTCAGCGCGAGCATCTGCATGCACCAGCAGAACCAATAGCAGAGGGAGGTGAGGGAGCAGTTTTTTCATGGCATCAACACCCCGATGAGTGACCGCGCAAATCATCAGCGCGGTCGCGTGTAGTGAGCGCAATTCCCGGCCAGGGCTGACCGGGAAACCCTGGCAATCAGCAGCGTCCGGCTGCCTGCAGCAGGGCATTGCAGGTTCTGCCGGACGTATTGCTGCGTTGCCCGCTAGCGGCTGGCGTACCGGCCATGGCGGTGCAGATGGCATCCGAATGCGGCGTCATGCCAAAGCTCATGGCCTTCTGGAAGCCGGTGGCCGAGTACATGTAGCAGCGGTAGGTGCCGCCGTCCTGGGTGTTGACGTTGTAGTTGATGCGGCCGCCGGTTTCCTCGGTGCGCTCGGTGATGCTGAACTGCCCGACGGGTTGGCCGATGGCCTGGGCGGTGCGTTGTTCCAAGCCACTTTGGTTGATGGTGGCGGCGCAGCCGGACAGCAGCAGTGCGGCGGTAGTCAGTGCGGTGATTGGGCGAAGGTACATGGCAAGCTCCAATGTTTTTTGGGGTGCAACAGAGGGACGGACCAGCAGGTCCGGGTGGTGAAAATCGTCAGTTAGGGCGAGCTAGGCAGGCGTTGATCAGGCCGCTAACGGCGGGGCATTGGGCTTACGCGCCACGATAAACACCCGGCTATCTTTGCTCTTGCTGCCATGGCGCTCGACGGCCAGGATTTGCAGACCTTGCGCGGTCATGGCCGCCTGTAGCTGGCGGGCGTCGAAGCACAGCACCGGCGGCGCTTTGCCGATGGCGCGCATCAGCGGCAGCGCCAGCTTGGGGATCAGCGGGTTCATCTCATTCAGGCAGGGCGTCTTCGAGATCAGCAAGCCGCCTGGTTTCAAGGCATTGATGGCAGAACTCAGCGCCTGCGGCAGATCTGTCACGAGGTGCAGCAGGTTGAACGCCAGCACGGCATCGTAGGTGCCCTGCTCGGCCGTGGGGGCATCGGCGTCGGCCACTTTGAAGTGCAGCTGTGGCAGTGCGTGGTTGGCGAGCTTCTCGCCTGCGATGGCAATCATCTGCTCGGATACATCGGTGGCTACCAGCCGCCGCGTAGCGGGCGCCAGACGCAGGGCGGTGGTGCCCGTGCCGCAACCGATTTCCAGCACCTCATGCTCTGTAGACAGTAATGCCTGTACGCGCTGCAGCGTCCGCTCGTAACCGGCCGGATCAGCAATCGGATCGGACGCGTATTTACGTGCAATCCGGTTCCAGAAGCGTGCCTTGTCGGCCATGGCAGCCGGTGTTGCAGCTGCAGCGCAGTGGTTGCTGGCAGAGGTGATAGGTGAGTGCATGGTGCGCGTCCTGTGCATGGAGGTAAGGCGAAAGCCAACACAGTGCGGATGCTATCCTTGCGAATCACCACGGGGTATTGCGATAAATTGCAGACAACATATGCATTTACGTATGGATAAGGTCGACTGGAATCAGTTGCGTGCCTTTCTCGAGACGGCAGAAACCGGCTCGCTGTCAGCGGCTGCGCGTAAGCTCGGGCAGTCGCAACCGACCCTCAGTCGCCAGGTCGCCGCCCTGGAGCTGGCGTTGGGCGTGACGCTGTTTGAGCGGGTTGGCAAAGCCATGGCGCTGACCACCACCGGGCAGGAGTTGTTGGGCCATGCTCGGGTGATGGGCGCGGCGGCGCATGAACTGGGCCTGGCCGCGACCGGGCGCTCGGAAGAGGTGGCGGGCGTGGTGTCCGTGGCCACCAGCGACGCGGTGGCGGCGTACCTGATGCCGAAGATCCTCTTGCATATCCGCCAGGCAGCACCCGGCATCCAGGTCGAGGTGGTCGCTTCGGACGGTTTCAGCGACCTGCTGCGCCGCGAGGCCGACATCGCCATCCGCCATGTGCGCCCCGAACAACCGGAGCTGATTGGCCGTTTGGTGCGGCAGAGCTCCGCCTGTTTCTATGCATCCGAAAGCTGGGTGCGCGCACATGGCCTACCGCGTACTGCCGAAGACGCTTTGCAGCACGACTTTATCGGCCTGGACCGCGCCGGCCACTACCTGCAGCACCTGCACGGCCAAGGCCTGCTGCTGAGTAACACGAATTTTCGCAGTTATGCGGATAACTCCGTCACCTACTGGGAAATGGTCCGCCAGGGCCTGGGCATCGGCGCAATCATGGAGGAGATCGCGCGGGAAACCCCGGGCATGGTGCGCGTGCTGGAGGATGTCGCGCCCTTTCAACTGCCGATCTGGCTGGTTACCCACCGCGAGCTGCGCACGGCCCGGCGTATCCGTATCGTCTTCGATCTGCTGGCCGAGATCCTCGCCTGATCCGTGTTCGCGGCTGCTGTTGTCAGGCCGCGGCAGCCAGAGGCATGCGCTCCAGCAGGCTGAGGTCCAGGCGCAGCATGCGTACACAGCGCTCCTCGCGCAGCTCTTTGGGCGACTGGTTACTGCGCAGGCGCAGCACCTGGCAGACCAGGTTGAGCACCAGCGCCTCGCGGCTAAATACGCCACTGCCGAGGTTGTAGAACGCCGCGATCAGCTCGCGCAGGCCGAACGGCAGGCGCCAGCGGATGCGCAGCGCCGAGCCGAAGCTGGCCGCGCGTTGCTGGAAGCTTTGGTGAATATCCTCATCGCGCAAGGTGCCGCCGGCGTCCTGCCAGTCCTGCAGGCTGCGCAGCAGGGCCAGCTCGCCGATGTTGTGCAGCAGTGCGGCGGTAAAGCACAGCTCGGCATCCAGTTGCAGCTCGCCCGCCAGCCAGCGCGCCAGTTCGGCGCTGCGCTGGGCGCTGTCCCAGGCACTGCTGGCCAGTTCGGCCAGGCGTGGGTCGCTGAGTAGCGCATTGCGTTGCACGGCCATGCCCAATACCAGATTCAACGTGCGCGCCAGGCCCAGGCGCGGCAGCGCCTGGCTCAAGGTCTGGCAGGGTGCGCCCTGGTGCTGCGCGGCGCTATTGGCGGCGGCGATCAGGCGGGCGGTGATCTGCGGGTCGCGGGCGAACACCTCTTCCAGCTCGCGCAGGTCGCTGTCGTCACCGTTGAGGCACTGGCTCACCGAATCGCGTACCGAGGCCAGCAACGGCGCGCCCTGACCTTCTTCGCGCACCGCATTGAGGTAATCATCCAGGCTGTCGACCAGCAAGGGTGCCGCTACCGCTGTCTCGCTGGCGGCGGCATTACCGAGAATGCCGAGCAGGCGCTGGCGCAGTTGTTCGGCATTGAACGGTTTGGCCAGATAGGCCGCCGGTGCCAGCGGCCGTGCGGCGCGCACGCTGCTGGCGTCCAGACGGCTGCTGATGAGGATAAACGGCAACGCCGGGGTGCGTGGATGGCGGCGCAGCTGACGCAACAGCTCCAGGCCATCCAGGCCCGGCAGGTCGCCATCGGCAATCACCAGGGCCGGCAGGCGGCGCTTGCATTTGGCCAGTGCGGCTTCGCCATCGCTGACCCGGATAATCCGCGCATCGGCGCGCACATCGAGTACCAGTTGCACGAGCAGATCGGCAGTCCAGGGGTCTGCTTCGGCGATCAAAATCTCCGGAGCGTTGGCCAGGGCAGTCATGAAAACCTCAGGGAAAAGCGTGATGGCAAAATAATGGCGCCATCGATATGGCGGCGCAGTGTAAGGGTTGATTGCTTTAAAACCAGCGTCGGCCGACGAAATGCTGAGCGTTTCGTCAGCTTTGCAATTCTGCCTGAAAATACCGCAATAGAGCGGTCTGGTTGTCCTACAAAGCGCCATTGAGGCGCTGTAGGCGCAGCGCTGGTGGGATGATGCCTGGGGTGCTTGCCCGCCGGCTAATAGCACCTGGCTATCAGTTTGATTGCCTGTGCCGGCGCAGAACGCAAAAGACCCGCCGAAGCGGGTCTTTTGTATCAGCGCTGCGGGCTTACGCCAGTTCGGCGAAGCACTCGGCGATGATCGCCAGGCCCTTGTCGAGCAGGGCGTCTTCGGCGGTCAGCGGTACCAGTACGCGCAACACGTTGCCGTAGGTGCCGCACGACAGCAGGATCAGGCCCTTGTCGCGCGCCTTGGCCACCACCGCAGCGGTCAGCGCAGCGTTTGGCTTGTGCAGGTCGCCGCCTTCGAACAGCTCGACGGCGATCATCGCACCGAGGGCGCGCACATCACCGATGGCCTTGTGCTTGGCCTGGATGGCCTTGAGGCCAGTGACCAGACGCTCGCCAACCGCCTTGCAGCGGTCCAGCAGCTGCTCTTCTTCGAACACTTGCATCACGGCCAGGGCCGCGGCGCAGGCAATCGGGCTGCCGGCATAGGTGCCGCCGAGGCCGCCTGGGGCGATGGCGTCCATGTACTCGGCCTTGCCGCATACGCCCGCCACCGGGAAACCGCCGGCGATGGATTTGGCGAAGGTGGTCAGGTCGGCAGCGACGCCCATCTGTTCCATGGCGAAGAAGGTGCCGGTACGGCCGGCACCGGTCTGCACTTCGTCGGCGATCAGCAGGATGCCGTGCTGATCACACAGCGCGCGCAGGCGCAGCATGAAGTCTTTCGGCGCGACGTAGAAACCGCCCTCGCCCTGCACCGGCTCGATGATGATCGCGGCGATATCGCGCGGCTCGGCATCGTTCTTGAAAATGCGCTCGATGCTGGCGATCGCGTCATCCGTGCTCACGCCGTGCAGTTCACAGGGGTACTGGGCGCGGAAGATGCCGCCGGGCATCAGGCCCATACCGGCCGAGTACGGCACGACCTTGCCAGTCAGGCCCAGGGTCATCATGGTACGACCGTGGTAACCGCCGGTGAAGGCAATCACGCCAGCACGGCCAGTGGCAGCGCGGGCGATCTTGATCGAGTTTTCCACCGCTTCAGAGCCAGTGGTGACCAGCAGGGTCTTCTTGGCGAAGTCGCCCGGCACCTTGGCGTTGACCTTCTCGCACAGCTCGACGTAGGGCTCGTACGCCAGCACCTGGAAGCAGGTGTGGGTCAGCTTGGTCAGCTGTTCCTGCACCGCAGCAATCACTTTCGGGTGCAGGTGGCCGGTGTTGAGCACCGCGATGCCGCCGGCGAAGTCGATAAATTCGCGACCTTCAACGTCAGTGACGGTGGCGTTCTTCGCCGACTCGGCGAAGATCGGGTGGATCTGGCCCACGCCGCGTGGAACGGCAGCGGTGCGGCGTTGCATCAAGGATTCGTTGGTCTTGCTCATGATGTCCTCATTCGCCGGCTAATCTCGGCGTGGTTCAAGGATGTGTCACCGGCGGCGGCTTGGCAGTATTCGATGATCGACTGTCACAGCACGCCCGGCCACAGCTATGTCCATATAAAGCCGAAGGCGCAGCGCTCTCGTGCGTCTTCGGCGGGGTTACTGCTACTTCGCCAGGGTTAGATACCCAGGCAGAGGTATTTGATTTCCAGGTAATCCTCAATGCCGTACTTCGAGCCTTCGCGGCCGAGGCCGGAGGCTTTTACGCCGCCGAACGGTGCGACTTCATTGGAGATCAACCCGGTGTTAACGCCGACCATACCGTATTCCAAGGCTTCCGCCACACGGAACACGCGACCCAGGTCACGGGCATAGAAATACGAGGCCAGGCCGAACTCGGTGTCGTTGGACATGGCGATTACTTCGGCCTCGTCCTTGAAGCGGAACAGCGGCGCCAGTGGGCCGAACGTTTCTTCCTTGGCTACGGCGGCGTTCTTCGGCACGTCGACCAGAATAGTCGGCTCGAAGAAGCTGCCACCCAGGGCATGCGGCTTGCCGCCAGCGAGCAGGCGTGCGCCTTTGCTCAGCGCGTCGGCGATGTGTTCCTGGACCTTGGCCACGGCCTTGTCGTCGATCAGCGGGCCGGTGGTGGTGCCTTCATCCAGACCGTTGCCGATCTGCAGCTTGGCCACGGCGGCGGCTAGTTTCTCGGCGAAGGCGTCGTACACGCCGTCCTGAATATACAGGCGGTTGGCGCAGACGCAGGTCTGGCCGTTGTTGCGGTATTTGGAGATCAGCGCGCCTTCGACGGCTTTATCCAGATCGGCATCGTCGAACACGATAAACGGCGCATTGCCGCCCAGTTCCAACGAGACCTTCTTGATGTCCTTGGCGCATTCGGCCATCAGCTGGCGACCGATTTCGGTCGAGCCAGTGAAGCTCAGCTTGCGCACGATCGGGTTGCTGGTCAGCTCACCACCAACTTCGCCGGCGCTGCCGGTAACCACGCTCAGCACGCCTTTCGGAATGCCGGCACGCTCAGCCAGAGCAACCAGGGCCAGGGCGGAGAACGGCGTCTGCGACGCCGGCTTGATCACCATGGTGCAACCAGCGGCCAGGGCCGGGCCGGCTTTACGGGTGATCATCGCCGCCGGGAAGTTCCACGGGGTGATGGCTGCAGTTACGCCGATCGGCTGCTTGATGACGATCAGGCGTTTGTCTGGCTGGTGGCCTGGAATCACGTCGCCATATACGCGCTTGGCTTCTTCGGCGAACCATTCGATAAAGGAGGCGGCGTAAGCAATTTCGCCCTTGGCTTCGGCCAGCGGCTTGCCCTGCTCCAGGGTCATCAGGCGGCCGAGGTCGTCCTGGTTTTCGATCAGCAGTTCAAACCAGCGGCGCAGCTTGTTCGAGCGCTCCTTGGCGGTCAGCGCACGCCAGGCTGGCAGGGCACGGTCGGCGGCTTCGATGGCGCGACGGGTTTCCGCTGCGCCCATCTTCGGCACGCTGCCGATGATTTCGCCGGTGGCCGGGTTGTTGACCTTGATGGTCTGGCCGCTGTCGGCGTCCAGCCAAGTGCCGTCGATATAAGCCTGCTGACGGAACAGCTGGGTGTCTTTCAGTTGCATGGCAGTCTCCTAAATTCCGACACCCTGGTATCGGCACTTGCGCTGGGTGCGCCGCCAAGCGGCGCGTGTAGGTTCGGTGTGTGCACCCTTGCTGCTGATGTATGCCATCGCGGATGACCAATCAGCCGGAATTGCACACAGTTTTAGCAAGAGCGTTTGAAATCTCAAACGAATCCTAGGGTCAAGAGGGTTAAAGGGCAATAGCCTGTTCGAAAAAATTAACGGAATATTGCACGTATTCACCCGCTTTATATGGCTAGACAGCTAGCCAGCCGTCACCGTGCAGAATTGCGAACAAGGCAGCGGCATGGACGCCCGCCAGCGAGATGCGTATGATTGCGCCCGCGCTGCACCAGTAGCTCAGCTGGATAGAGTACTGCCCTCCGAAGGCAGTGGTCGTGGGTTCGAATCCCGCCTGGTGCACCATATAAAACAAGGGCTTAGGTGAAAACCTAGGCCCTTTTGTTTTTCATGTGTCCAAAATGTGTCCATTCTGTGCCCATCCAAATTGGCACTCGGAATGTAGCGACACCATTTTGACCACTGCCCTTATCTGCAGGGCGCTGGTAGACACTAATGGCTTTTATGCGCGGTGACGCGCAAGGCGTCACTCAGCCTCTCCAGGCAACTCAGTTACTCGCTTCAGTAAATCGCCCAACTCGCACCCCAGATACTCACAGAGCAGATCAATGTGATCAGTCGAGGTGTTGTAGCCAGGCGTGTTGGCTATGCGCGACAGCGTGGCCCTGGAAATGCCTGTGGCATCGCTCACGTCTTGCAGGGTGATTCGCCGCTTTTCTCTGAAGGACTTCTCGTCCAACTGCTGTTTGAACATCACGCGAATCATGGTGGGTGACCTTGCTCAGGTAGGTCACTCATTTTGCATTCGACTCAAATTTGAGTCAAAAACAGCTTGAAAGTCTCAAATGACCCGTTATTATCACATTCGAGCCAATAAGCTCATATTTGATTCATTTGAGTCTGGAGAGAGAAATGAGTGAAATTTATCTGACAACTGATGAGCTGTCCCAACGCATCAAATACGACGCACGGACCATCCGTAACCGCTTGAAGGACTCCGTGCTGCTGGAAGGCATCCACTACTTCCGCCCTTTTGGCGGTCGGAAAATTCTTTTCATCTGGGAAGCTGTCGAGCGCGACATGGTGAAGTTTTCACGCGGCAATGGCTTCGGCATCCCGATGGCCAATGGCGGTGTTTGCCATGGGTAAGATCGTCGCGCGAAAAGAAACGGGAAACCTGTTCTTTGACTTCCGCTATCTGGGCAAGCGGTGTCGAGAGCAAACCACGCTAGCCGACACGGCAGCCAACCGTAAAAAACTGCAGAAGGTCCTTGATCGAATCGAGGCCGAGATCACCCTTGGCACCTTTGATTACAACGAGTATTTCCCGTCAGGGAGTCAAGCTCAGGTGATCAGCAGGCTTAAGGCTGGGCGTGGGGATTCGAAAGTACCGATCTTTCGGGACTTCGCCGAACTCTGGTTCGACGAGAAACAGATGGAGTGGCGGCAGAGCCATATCAAAACCGTACGGCTGACGCTTGAAAAACACCTGCTGCCTAATTTCGGCAAGCAGGAGGTCAGCGCCATCACCAAGGCAGACATCCTGGCTTTCCGCTCGGCACTCGGCAAAGTCCCCGGGCAGAAAGGTCAGAGTCTGTCAGCGACGCGAATCAACCACATCATGACGCCATTGCGCATGATCCTTAATGAGGCGGCTGACCGTTTCGAGTTTACGTCACCCTTCCTCGGCATCAAATCCCTGAAGGTGCCCAAAACGGATGTTGAGCCTTTCACCCTGCAAGAGGTGTTGCAGATCGTGAACGCAGTCAGGGAAGACTTTCGCCCGTACTTTACGGTGCGCTTCTTCAGCGGGATGCGCACCGCCGAAATTGACGGCCTGCAGTGGAAATATGTCGATTTTGAACGCCGCCAGATCTTGATCCGAGAAACCTGGGTGGGCGGCAAACTCGACTACACCAAAAACGACGGCTCTCAGCGTGAGATCGATATGTCCGGTCCCGTTTATGAGGCGCTTAAAGAGCAGCAGAAACGCACAGGCAATGAGCAGTTCGTGTTCTGCACCCGCGAAGGCACGCCCCATGAGTACCGAAATATCAGTAACCGAGTTTGGTACCCCCTGCTCCGCAGTCTGGGCCTGCGTAAACGCCGCCCGTATCAGAGCCGGCATACCGCCGCGACGCTATGGCTTGCTGCGGGCGAAAACCCAGAGTGGATTGCTCGGCAAATGGGGCACACAACAACCGAGATGCTGTTCCGTGTCTATTCCCGCTATGTGCCCAACCTTACGCGCCGGGACGGCAGTGCCTTCGACAACCTGATTAAAGCCAACCTGCAAGGGTGAGGATCGAACCGATGAAACTGATCAAACATGGCAACGTCATCAGCCTGTGTACGTCCTTGGAAGTACGCGAGCAACGCTATCTAAAGCATCTGGCATCGGCCTTGAGCCACTACTTGGAAAACCCACAGGGTAGTGAGTTGGTTTTCCGTTTGGGCTCAGGTTACGAGAAAGACAATCGGCAGGCGTTGGATACCTGGGTGAGCTATCACCGCGATGAGATCTTCGCGAAACGGCTAGAAGGTCAAAACCCTCTGGACTACCTGATCAACAAAATCGAGCAGCTTGTCCAGAGCTGAAAAAACCACTCAAGGGGCCGCAAGGCCCCTTTTCTATTGGCGCGAGAGCATTCAGGTAGCTAAAGGGGAAACCAAAGCAGGCCAAGAATTCAAAACCAATAGCAGCTCTACTGTAAAAAAACAGTTGACGCGCGATCGATGCGGAGCGATATTGACCCCGCCACTACCTCAGTACATTGGGTACAGAGGAAAAATGAGGTGCGCCAGGCTGCAACCTGTCGCGATTGCAATAACTGACCCGTTAGGAGAGCTAAAGCTATGAAACTGTACCAAATCACCTATGACCTGCGTAAGCAGCGTGACTACCAATCCCTGTATGAAGAGATAAAAGCCTATGGCACCTGGTGTCATGCGCTGGAGTCCACCTGGGTTATCGCAACTAGCCAAAGTGCGGCTCAGGTGCGGGATAACTTGCAAACAGTAATGGATGCTGATGACCGCTTGTTGGTAACCCGTCTTCAGGGAGACGCGGCGTGGCGTGGCTTAACGGATGAAAAAACAAAGTGGTTGCAGAACCAATACCAACTCTGCGAAGCCTAACCACCCCTGCGCCAAGGATGGCGCTTTTACCCAGGGCTATTTATGCCAACCCCATTACTTAAATTGAGCGAACTGGCTGAAGTTCGCTCCGGCTACACCTTTCGCGGTGCGCTGGAGCATGACCCGTCCGGCGATGTTCGTGTGCTGCAGATCAAGGATCTGCGACACAGCGCTGCGATTGAGCCCGATAAGCTGATTGCCATTACCTGGGATGCTCGCACTGCTGCGCCCTTGCTTCAGGCTGGCGACATCGCTGTGATCTCCCGTGGCGACAGCAACAAGGCTGCCCTTTATAAAGATGAGGAGCCCGTTGTCGCGACGAGTCAGTTCTTTATTGTCAGCGCAAAAAAAACCAACGTCCTACCCGAATACCTGTGCTGGATGATCAATTTGCCGCAAAGCCAACGCAGCCTTGAGCGCAGCGGCAGCAGCATCCAGGCCATCAGCAAAGGCGCCTTGCAGGACATGCTGATTCCTCTCCCCCCGCTTGCAACTCAGCAAAAGCTGATCGACTTGCAGCGGCTTTGGGATGAAGAAGATCAACTGATCGCGCGCCTACACACCAACAGAGAGCAAATGCTGCAAGGCATTTACCAGCACCTTATTAAGGATTGAGCCATGAACGACAAAGTAAACCAGGACGACATCAACAAGGCGCTGTGGGCTGCCTGCGACACCTTCCGTGGCACCATCAGTGCAGACACCTACAAAGATTTCATCCTCACCATGCTGTTCCTCAAGTACATCAGCGATGTCTGGCAGGACCACTACGACAACTACAAGAAGGAATACGGCGACGAGCCGGAGCTGATCGAGGAAATGCTCAAGAACGAGCGTTTCGTGTTGTCACGTGATGCCAGCTTCTACGCTCTCTACGAGCGCCGCCATGAGCCAGGCAACGGTGAACGTATTGACCAGGCACTGCATGCCCTAGAAGAAGCCAACGGCACCAAACTCAAGGATGCCGGCAAGAGCGTGTTCCAGGACATCTCCTTCAACACCGACAAGCTTGGCGAGGAGAAGCAGAAGAACACCATCCTGCGGCACCTGCTGGAAAACTTCGCCGGGGCCGAACTCAACCTCAAGCCATCCCGCGTCGGCAGCCTGGACGTGATCGGTAACGCCTACGAGTACCTGATCAAGAACTTCGCCGCCAGCGGCGGGCAGAAGGCCGGCGAGTTCTACACCCCACCGGAAGTCTCCGAGCTGATCGCCGAGCTGCTCGACCCGCAACCGGGCGACACCATCTGCGACCCGGCCTGCGGCTCGGCCTCGTTGCTGATGAAGTGCGGGCGCAAAGTGCGCGAACACCACAATAGCAAGCAATACGCCCTCTATGGCCAGGAAGCCATCGGTTCTACCTGGTCGCTGGCCAAGATGAACATGTTTCTCCACGGCGAAGACAACCACAAGATCGAGTGGGGCGACACCCTGCGCAACCCCAAGCTGCTCGACCAGAATGGCCAACTACTGAAGTTCGATATCGTCACCGCCAACCCACCGTTCTCGCTGGATAAATGGGGCCATGAAGAAGCCGAGCACGATCAGTTTGGGCGCTTCAAGCGCGGTATCCCGCCGAAAACCAAGGGTGACTTCGCCTTTATCCTGCATATGATCGAAACCCTAAAGGCCAAGACTGGGCGCATGGCGGTGATCGTGCCTCACGGCGTGCTGTTCCGTGGTTCCAGCGAAGGCAAGATCCGCCAACAGTTGATCGAGGAAAACCTGCTGGATGCCGTGATCGGCCTGCCGGAAAAGCTCTTCTACGGCACCGGCATCCCCGCCGCGATCTTGGTTTTCAGCAAAGCCAAGACCGATGAAAACGTGCTGTTTATCGACGCCAGCCGCGACTTTAAGTCCGGCAAAAACCAGAACGTGCTGGGTGATGAGCAGATCAACAGTATCCTGGTCACCTACCGTCATCGCATTAACTCGGATAAATACAGCTATCGCGCGAGCCTGCAGGAAATCCGTGATAACGACTACAACCTGAATATCCCGCGCTATGTGGACACTTTTGAGGTCGAAGATGAGATCGACCTGCTAGCAGTGCGAGCTGAGCGCGAGCAGCTCAAGACGCAGCTTGCAGAGCTAGAAGTACAGATGGATCGTTACTTACAGGAGCTAGGTTATGGTGCGTAGCGTCCAAGGCAGCAACCTACCCGCTGGCTGGAAATATGATCATCTAGATAAATTTACTATTCGCGGTAGCGGCCATACGCCTAACAAAGAAAAATCCAGCTATTGGAATGGGGGAATTAAATGGGTTTCACTTACCGATTCTTCCCGGCTGGACAAAGGATTTATCTTCAAGACAGATAAAGAAATATCTGAGGAGGGTATCAAAAACTCTTCGGCAGTACTTCACCCAGCAGGTACTGTGATTCTTTCTCGTGATGCAGGAGTTGGTAAAAGCGCTGTATTAGCTAGTCCAATGGCAGTTAGCCAGCACTTTATGGCTTGGCGTTGTGACAATGGCGAAAAAATGAACAGCTGGTTTCTATATAACTGGCTACAGCTAATGAAACCAGAGTTTGAGCGACAAGCTGTGGGCTCTACAATAAAAACTATCGGACTTCCTTATTTCAAAAAACTAAAAATTGCAACCCCGCCATATGCTGAGCAAGAGAAAATTGCCAGAGTCATATCTGCTTGGGACCAAGCCATTGTCGTTACCGAAAATCTGCTGGAAAAAAGCCAGCAAATGAAAGCGGCACTAATCCAGCAGTTAATAACGGGCACAAGGCGATTACCCTATTACACCGAGCCGAGGCAGAAGGTAAAGCTTGGTTCATTGCTAAAAGAGGAGAAGTCACGCAACAGTAAAAATTCCGTTTCACGGGTTCTAAGTGTCACTAATCACAGCGGTTTTGTATTACCTGAAGAGCAGTTCTCAAAACGAGTTGCGAGCGAAGACGTCCGAAATTACAAAATTGTCAGGCGCGGCCAGTTCGGCTACAACCCTTCGCGTATCAATGTGGGCTCGTTTGCTCGTCTTGACTGCTATGAGGTCGGACTGCTGAGCCCTATGTATGTCGTTTTTAGCATTAATAAAGATCTGTTAGACAGTGATTTCTTCATGTTTTGGATGGAGTCCAACGAAGCCAAGCAGCGAATCAGCTCAAGTACCCAAGGTTCTGTTCGAGACTCCGTAAATTTCGATGCGCTGGCGGGGTTTTCACTCAAACTACCATGTTTGGATGAGCAAGCTGCTGTTGCTGAAGTGATATCCGTTGCACACCACGAAATCCAAATCCTACAAGCCAAACTCGATTGCCTGAAACAAGAGAAAAAAGCCCTGATGCAACAACTGCTCACAGGCAAGCGCAGGGTTACTGTTGATGCCAAGGAGGCTATGTGAAGGATCGCACCATTAGTTTTCAGCTGACCGACTGCACCGGGTATGCCGCGAGTTTTCAAAGCTTGCGCTCCTTGCTGGCTTTCTTTGAGGCAGAAGCCAGCTTTTGGAAAGAGCGTAAGCAGATCGTTCAGTCCGAGAGAAGCAATACCAACCATACGCATCTACATGCAGGTGAAGCGTTCGCTCAAGCGGTTAATGCGATAAAGGATTGGAAGGAAAACATAGACGCTTGGACTGACGACGATCTAAGCCGTCAACTGCAGCAGGTTCAGCAAAGCTATTTTCAGCGATTACAGCGAGACTGGCTTTGGAGTGGCCATCCATTTGTGGAGCCATTTGTGCAATGTCTCAAAGAACATGGTGAAACTACGGGCAGTGCCTTCTTAGATTTTTCGATTCGAAATTCAGTACAAAGTATTTCTAATATCGAGCATTTCAAAGGTTATATGTATGCCTACGAATTTGCCAACCAAGATTCTCAGATAACAAAGCGGCGCAATGGCGAAAAAGTATCGCTCGGACATCTACGAACACAGTTCGCTGAAGCCAAAGATATGTTGTTTGCTGAAGTGGACGAGCTGAAAACCAGCATTGAAGACTGGGACATACAGAACAGAGCAGAGAGCAGCAGGCTTGTACGGGTGCAAAAAGCCTTAGGCCGCCGCAAGATAAAAACGCAGTCCAATGCATTTGAACGGCAACTAACCGAGTGGACTGAAAAAGTTTTAATCCTTGAGAAAACCTACGAGGAGAAGCTGAAGCTGAAAAAGCCTGCAGAATACTGGGCTAAATCGGCGCGTAGGTATGGGATACAAGGTGGGCTTTGGACGCTGGCTATTGTCGCGTTAGTTGTCGTCGCCGCCATTAATTTTCAAGAAATCTTTGTTACCTGGTTACAAGGTCGCGAGACCCCCGTGCAGCTCAACACGATCCAGGGCGTAATTCTCTATGGCTCCATTGCCGGTGTGTACGCCTTTTTATTGAGGGTGCTGTCGAGGCTGGCTTTTAGCTCGTTCCACTTGATGCGCGATGCTGAAGAGCGTGAGCAGCTGACCTACCTGTATTTGTCGCTCACTAACGAAGCAGAGATCGACAAGGAATCGCGGGATATTGTCTTGCAGGCCTTGTTCAGCCGCAGCGAAACCGGCTTGCTGGCTCAGGAGCACGGACCAACCATGCCGGGAGCATCTGAAATGCTGCGCTCAACGCTAAAGAGGTAGGGGGCCAATAACATGGATGCTAATGACCTGATTCTTTACACCAGTGACGACGGTGAAGCTCAACTGATACTGCGTGTACTGGATGGCCAAGTATGGCTAACGCAACTGGAAATGGCCGAGCTGTACCAGACCAGCAAGCAGAACATCAGCTTGCATGTGCAGAACGTCCTCGCTGAGGGCGAGCTGGTAGAGGAGGCAACCGTCAAGGAAAACTTGACAGTTCAATCTGAGGGCTCGCGCCAAGTCAAACGCAATCTAGCGTACTACGCCCTGCCGATGATCATTGCCGTGGGCTACCGCGTGCGCTCGACACGCGGCACTCAGTTCCGTCAATGGGCCACCCGCACCTTGGGTGAGTACCTGCAGAAGGGCTTTGTGATGGACGACGCCCGATTGAAGGAGCCCCGCTGGGACTACTTCGATGAGCTGCTCAAGCGCATCCGCGACATACGGGCCTCGGAGAAGCGCTTCTACCAGAAAGTACGTGACCTCTTCACTCTGGCCGAGGATTACCGCGCCAATGAGCAGGATACCGCCCGCTTGTTTGCCGAAGTGCAGAACAAGCTGTTCTTCGCCGTTACCGGCCACACCGCCGCCGAGCTGATCGTACGCCGTGCCGATGCCGACGCGCCGAACATGAACCTGCTCAGCTTCAAGGGCGATCGGGTACGCAAGGCTGATGTCGTTGTGGCCAAGAACTACCTGAATGCCGAGGAGCTGGACCAGCTCAATCGCCTGGTCAGCATGTTCCTCGATTTCGCCGAGCTACGCGCCGAGCAGCGCCAGCATCTGCAACTTGCTGACTGGCGGCAGTACATCGACAGCTTTATGGCCTTTAACGAGCAACCGCTGCTGCGCACCGCCGGCAGCATCAGTCATGAGCAGATGAAGCAGGTGGCGCACGAGCGTTACGATACGTTCGACCAACACCGCCGCAGCGCCGAAGCCTTGGCAGCGGACACCCAAGAGCTGGCAGCGTTGGAGCGCTTAGAAAAGCGCCTGAGCAGCGAAAAAAAGAAACGCTGATCGCTTACGAATTATCACCATGCACACCCCGGAAGAAGAAGGAATTGCCCCGTGACCCCCACCCCTAAGTTTCAGGAAGAATACAGCGCAAAACTTCCGGCGTTGGCACTGCTGTGCAACCTAGGTTGGGAGTTTCTCTCACCCGAACAGGCTTTGGCCGCGCGGGGCGACAAGAGTGATGAGGTGGTGTTGCGTGATGTGCTACGCGAGCAACTGAGTAAGCGGCGCTTCCTGTTTGGAGGCGGTGAGTACCCGCTTTCCGCAAAGGCTATCGATAACCTGATCAGTGAAGTGTGCAGCCCGGCCCTTAATGAAGGGCTGCAGGCAGCCAATGAGCGGCTTTACAACCATTTGCTGTACGGCATCTCGGTAACTGAGTTTGTGGATGGCAAAAAGGCCAACCCGACTGTGGCATTGATCGACTGGCATAACCCGGCCAATAACAGCTTTATTCTCACTGAAGAGTTTCGCGTACTGCGCAGTGGCGGTGTGGAAGCCCGCAGGCCAGATATCGTGTGCTTCGTTAACGGCATCCCGCTGGTGGTGATCGAGGCCAAGCGCCCCGATAGCAATGCGCTGAAAGGCCCGACCATCGACGAAGGCGTTTCGCAGAGTCTGCGCAATCAGCGCCACGATGAAATCCCCAGGCTATTCGCCTACAGCCAACTGTTGCTGTCGATTAATGGCAGCGATGGTCGCTATGGCACCTGCGGTACACCTGCGAAATTTTGGGCAGCTTGGCGCGAGGAAGATATCGCCACCGCTGAGTCGTATGCGCTGAAGAATCGCAAGCTTAGCGCAGAGCAGAAAACCTCTATTTTCAGCCATCGCCCTGCTCGTGACCTGGACTGGTATGAAACCCTGATTGCTGGTGGCGAGTTAGCGTTAACCGGTCAAGATCAGCTGATTATCAGCCTGCTTTCCCCTGCCCGTCTGCTGGAGATAACCCGCTACTTCACCTTGTTCGATAAGAAAGCCGGAAAAATCGTCGCTCGCTATCAGCAAGTCTTCGGCATCAAGCGGTTGATCGAGCGGATTAGCCACAAGCGCAAAGATGGTGGTCGTGAGGGTGGGGTCATCTGGCATACAACCGGCTCGGGCAAGTCCTTCACTATGGTTTTTCTGAGCAAAGCTCTGATCCTGCATGACTCTCTCAAGCAGTGCCGCATTGTGGTGGTCACCGACCGGGTTGATCTGGAGAGCCAGCTGAGCAAAACGTTTGCCTCGGGCGGTGAGCTGGCCGGCAAGAGGGACCGCGAGGCGGCTATGGCCACTTCCGGCACGCGCTTGGCTGAGCAAATCGGCAAGGGTAATGAACGCATCATTTTTTCGCTGATCCAGAAGTTCAACAGCGCCACTAAGCTGCCTCAGTGCGTGAACACCAGTGCTGACATTATTGTGCTCATCGACGAAGGTCACCGCAGCCAGGGCGGTGAAAACCATATCCGCATGAAGCAGGCGCTGCCCAATGCGGCCTTTGTGGCGTTTACCGGCACGCCGCTGCTCAAGGACGACAAGACGACGAACAAGTTTGGCCCCATCGTGCACGCTTACACCATGCAGCGTGCGGTGGAGGATCAGGCTGTGACGCCGCTGCTCTATGAGGAGCGCATTCCCGATCTGGATGTGAATGAGCGCGCGATCGATAGCTGGTTTGAGCGCATCACCGAAGGGCTTAACGAGCAGCAGAAGGCCGATCTCAAACGCAAGTTCGCCAAGAAAGGCCAGATATACAGCGCTGATGACCGTATTCGTTTGATTGCTCTGGATATCGCCAACCACTTCGTGAAGAACATCGATGAGGGCCTCAAAGGGCAACTGGCCTGTGACAGCAAGGCCTCGGCAATCAAGTACAAACAGTATCTGGATGAGGCGGGGTTATTTGAAAGCGCCGTGGTGATGAGCCCGCCTGATAGCCGTGAGGGCAACACCGATGTGGATGAAGCGGCCTCACCTGAGGTAACCCAATGGTGGAAGAAAAACGTTGGCAGCATCGATGAGCAGGCCTACACCAAGCAGCTGATCGAGCGCTTCGATAAGGATGAATCGCTCAAGCTTCTGATTGTTGTGGACAAGCTACTGACGGGCTTCGATGAGCCGAAAAACACCGTGCTCTACATCGACAAGCCGCTCAAGGAGCACAACCTAATTCAGGCTATTGCTCGGGTAAACCGCCTGCATCCGCTAAAGAAATTCGGCCTGCTGATCGACTACCGCGGCATTCTTTCCGAGCTGGATACCACCATTCAGAAGTATCAGGATCTCGCTTCACGCACCCAGGGCGGCTATGACATTAATGACATCGCTGGCCTCTACAACCAGATGAGCAGCGAGTACAAACGGCTACCTCAGCTGCACAAAGACCTTTTGGCGATTTTCTCTGATGTGAAAAACAAAGGGGATATTGAGCAGTTGCGCCAGGTACTGGTGCCCAAGATGCAGGAGCGTGACGGAGAGCTGGTTGATGTGAATCTCAAGGTGCGCGATGACTTCTACGAGGCGCTGACCGAGTTCGCCAGCTGCCTAAAAGTTGCTTTGCAGTCCGCTTCCTTCTTCGAAGACACCAGCTTCAGCGATACCGACCGCGCCCATTACAAGGAAACCCTCAAGCAGTTCTCCAGCTTGCGCCAACTGGCCAAGCAGGATGCCGGTGAAACGGTGAACTATGACCAGTATGCCGAACAGGTGCGCAAGCTGCTTGATAAGCACGTGGTCGGCGTGGAAGTGAAAGACCCAGGCGGCGTTTACGAAGTCGGCAAGATGGGGCAGCAGAAGCCCGAGCAGTGGAGTGAGGACAAAACCCGCAACGAAACCGACATCATCAAGACCCGCGTGAGCAAGATGATCGAGCAGGAGTTGCGTGATGACCCCTATGCTCAGGAAGCGTTCTCCAAGCTACTGCGCCAGGCCATCGAAGAGGCGGCAAAGCTGTTTGATCATCCGCTCAAGCAGTACCTGCTATTCCACGAATTTGAGCAGCAGGTGCAGGCTCGTAAGCTCGATGAGCTGCCGGATGTTTTTGCAGGTAACCGCCATGCCCAGGCGTACTTTGGTATTTTCAAGAAAAGCCTTCCTGACGCCCTCACTTCAGCTGATGAGCAGGTACAGGAGCATTGGGTAAAACTGGCTTTCAGCCTGGATGAAATGGTCATGACCTCCGTGGCCGAACATTCCATCAACCCCCAAAACATCGAAAGCGATATCCGCAAGAAGCTACTGCCGTTGCTCTTCAAGGAATGCAAAGCGGTGGGCGCTGGTATGGATCAGGCGAAGGCCATGGTTGAGTGGGTGGTGCAAATCACGCGGGTAGGCTTGTCCGGCTTATGAGTGTGCCCATCGTAATGAGCGCTCTACCTGCCCCCGCAGTGTCGAGCTGGCTGAGCTTCCACTATGCCGATGAGTTGATACAGGTTGAAAGGGCGCGAAGGGCGCGCGAGGTTTCACGCATTCTGATCAAGGTCGATCCAGACTGTCGCGTGCGCGTCAGTGCGCCGGATGGGGCCAGCGATGAACAGGTTTTGGCCGCACTGAAGCGACGTGGTCGCTGGATCTATGAGCAACTTCGAGAGTTTCGTGAGCAGCTCACGCATGTCCGCCCGAGGCAGTACATCAGCGGGGAAAGTCACTATTACCTAGGCAAGCAGTATGTGCTCAAGGTTATCGAAGCGCCTGATGAGCTACAGCAGGTGCGTTTGTTGCGGGGCAAGCTGGAAGTGTCTGTACGGGTGAAGTCGGCAGAGAAGATTCGCGAACTCCTACACGCCTGGTACAAAGCCCGCGCCCGTGATGTGTTTGATCGACGCCTAGAAGCTGTCTTGCAACAAGCACTTTGGGTTGCGGCCAAACCACCACTGCGCATTCTCAGTATGCAAACGCAGTGGGGCAGCTGCTCCCCCGCAGGCCGTATCACCCTCAACCCCCACTTGGTTAAAGCATCCCGTGAGTGCATCGACTATGTGATTTTGCATGAGCTTTGCCACATCGCCGAACACAACCACAGCGAGCGATTCTATCGGCTTATGCAACAGGTGATGCCCCAATGGGAAAAGACCAAAAAGCGGCTGGATGGTATGGCGGCTGCCTTGCTGAACGGCTAGTGATTTCTTTGGGGGCTTGCCTCGAAAACACCAGGCCTAAACGCAGAGGCCGATCCAGACGCTGAAAGGCCCCAGAGTTTTGTCTTGCGATCAGACCCGGAAATGCCAGTCGATGGAAGCCATCAGCATCAGGTAGCGCAAGGCTGCGCCGGAGTGGTGGTTCTGCTCCTGAGCTGTGAGCTCTGCACCTGGTAAACGCAGTGTCACTCGAATGCCCAAGCGGCGGTTCTGGGTGCTTCGATTCTCTGGAACTTGCTCAATGAACTTCAAGCGAGGTTTCCCCAGAACTGTTCGCCAACTGCTTTTGGTTTGCCTTGGCGTGCGCGTGTCGTAAATGATGAACTCAGTATCAACCAAAGGGATGCCCAGTTCAGATAGCAGCCAGAGGTACTCACGGGCACTCTGCTCATCCTTGCCGGAGTAGAAACGCAGTGTCGTCTCGCTCGCCCAGCAGCGCTCCACGAAGTCGTCCAGTACTCGGCCAGCTTTGGCTTTATACCGGCTGCTTAGTAGGCGGTAGAGCCGATCCGCATAGGCCGCTACCCCGGCCAGACCTCCGTGTTTAGGCGGCCTTGGGGCAAGTTCAATTCTATGATTTGAGTCAAATGTCGTTGGGCTCTGAAGGCGATGCTTACCGAGGTGGCTGATGTACCTCGCCCGTTCCAACATGGCCGATCGATCAGCTTCGGTGAACTCAACCCAATCCATGTTGACCGACTGTCCGGAGGACTCCGCATACGCCTCATAGGAGAGCATGGATGAGATTTCATTCATTCTCGTCAGTGCCCACCCACCTTCACCCTTCTGAGGGGAAATCAGTGGGCGCTTAACTCTTCCTTGGTTACTGTGCCTATAGACCTTCATGCGGCCGATGATTCGCTGCATGTGCCGAATCTCTGCAGGCAGGTCTGGTGCAGGTAGGTCGTCCGGCTTGTTTGGCAAACTGACTTGGGCAATTTGCGCGATGACATGGCCAGGCGGCCAAAATTCAGGATTCCACTGCCAGCACAGCGCCGATAACCATGGCATGCAGTGGACGTAGTGCAGCAGAGATGTTTTGGGGCTCGCATGCCCGAGCACAGCGCTGGTGATATGGATCACCCGTCGGGTGGGGGCCTCCGGGGAGTGGAAAAATGCTCGGTTTAGCCGTTCTGTGTCCAGCAGCCATTTCATGGTTTGCGGATGCTCGCCGAATAGCAATCCAGCCTGCTGACTAACACCGAATGCTGACGCGGCTAACTTGAACATCAACCACGTCGCACCGGAATGTCTCAGGTGGTGATAGTGCATATCGCTGCACCCAGTTACCCGGCGTAGAGCATCATGAATGGCCGGCATCAGTGTCGATTCAGATACCCATCGAGTCTGGAATTCCGGGATACAGAACAAGAATTGCGAATATGGACTCTTCCGCTCTTCGTCATCGCGCAGCTGGGCAAGGCGTTCAATCAGCTGCAACTCATCCGGCTCAAGCAAAACGTGAAGTGGCAGCGTACGTGTTGAGTTGCGTGTTTTTAACGCGCGCTGAGCATGCGGACGAATATGCAAATTGACCGGCAGCTCGAGGGCAGTTAGTTGGTCAGGCGAAAGCAGCTTAAGGTTTGGATGTCGTTTCCTTACTGCAGAGGCCCGTGCAGCAGGCAGCACAGGTAATTGCAAATCACGACGCAGCAATTTCAGCGCCTCATTACGACGCAGTCCTAGGCGAAAACCGAAAATCACCATGGCCTGCGCGACCATAGAGAGGCGTGGTGAGCGCTGGCTCAGCGTGCCTGTAGCCAAGTCTCGCAACGTTAGGCGATATTGTTCTTCGCTGACGATTTGGGCATCGACGAACGGAGGCGTTTTTCCAATACCTAACGCGGCATAGGGGCTGATTGGTGGATACGAAAATCTTTTCTGCAGGTAGCCATGGAACTCCAAAATGCCTTTGGCTAGATTCCTCTTCATAGGTGGTGTGGGCTGGGCCTCCAGCATCAGCTCATAGAGTTCCTCCAGCGCGTCCGGCGGAACATCCAAGACGGACTCTACAGACAGAAAATTGTCCAACCCAACACCGACGATTCGAACATAGTTAGCAACTGTTTTGGGCTTCAACGGATTACCGTAAAACGAGCGTCCGTGACATAGAAACGACGCAAAACTACCGATCAGCTGTTCAAGACTTTTAGGTGGCGGCTCATTATCGAGTGCGACAATTTGCTCTTTCCGGACTTTTCGACATAGCGCCGTCAACCACTCGGGAACATTTTGCTCGGGCCTACGAAACCGGTGTTTTTTCCGTTTTTGTTTTTCTTCGATTTTTGGAGTCGGTGCATTTCCGTGCAAATGCTGCCAAGAGTCCGACAAAACCGAATGCGTCACATAGCTGGACCTCGTGGAGTAATTCATTAGTAGCTGTGGCAATTGTGTTTGACGTTGAATACGCAACAACTCAAACACTCGCTCCAGAGAGCCAGGCTGGTTCTCAGGGCAAATTCCTCCTGTGGCCAGAGCCGCTTGAATACATTTAAGTTTTCCGCCCTTTCGATCCAGATAAGGCCTGTTCTCGGCCAGATCTGGAGCGCAGCGCGACAGAAGCGACAGCGTTATCGGGTCTGGGAACCACTGCCGGTTCTCAGCCTCAGGTTGACCTCGGATTGAGAGCGGTAGCCGGAACTCTGGTATTCCGGATATCCAGATGACCTGTCCAGGGTCAAGCTGAGTCAGCGCGCTCAGCTGGGGAATGTCGATCAGAGCACCGTAGTAGCTAGCACTCAGAAGAAGCAGCCCGATCCGCTCATGGGGCGTGAGTTGTTCTAGATCTCGCCTGATGGCGCGCTCCAGCGAATCAACCATGTCCTGACTGGCCGACAGATTCTCTGAGTTGTATAGGTCTGGATTAATCGGATTAGGGCGGCGCTGAGTTTCGATCGCTACCTGAGCCAGCGGCAAGCTCGGATTAAAACGCTGCGCCCGATGCGTCACTTCTCGCAGCGTGTTACGTAATGTTGAGCCTTCGAGCTGACTCCCGAGATTCTGCATCTCTCTGAGGGGGAAATTACGCAGCGAACGTTGTCCGCAGAGCCATTCACCGATGCTGTTGCCGGAATCTTTGCAGCGTTCCTGGAGTTTCAGAAGATATTCATTTTTCCACTCTGGATCGTGTTTTTCCGGGCTCCAGACAACAGATAGCATTTCATCCGAAAGACGTGAGCTATTCATACATCAGCCCCCACAACCAGGTGGCTGTTGCGAACCGTCCAGCCTAGCTCCCGCATGAGTGGCAACAAGTGGGCATGAAGACTTTGAACATAGGTCCGCGGGCAAAAGCTAGAGTAAATATCTTGTGGTTCTTCGCCACTCAGCCAATGACCCATAAGAGCCGACAGTGTCTCAGGTGGACATCCGCGCTCGGCGAGCTCAGTTCTCAAGAATTTACGGAAGGCATTCACTGCATGAGGTGTAAAACCCTCAATCTGGCGCATTACGGCTTTGATATGGAGCGGCCGGATTTCCTCGTAGGAAAGACAACCATCATCGGTTAAGCGCAGGAAAAATCCGTTGGTAGGAGCCGGTGCATGTAACTCGAGTTGTCCGGTAATTGCCCTGCAGTGAGCCTTATAGGCCTTTAACTGTCTTTTTAGTAGGTCAGTTAACACTACCAGGCGACTCATATGCCCATCATCTGAGCCTTTGTCGCCCAGCGCGCCGTGCCCACCAGGCGATATAAATTCGTCTTCATGCTTCAACGGGTCGCGAATAGCTCGACACCCAGTCGCTATAAAAAACATTTGAACAGTCCACAGCGAAAAACAGTTGTGCCAGTGAACGAGCTGTTGGAGGCCTTTTCGGGGGCGTTTACGCAGCACCGCCAGCAATGCATCGAGATTACTTTTTACCGTTACCAACCGGAGGCAGTTTCGGGCACCAACAGCCACCTCAGGAACAACGGAAATCGATGCACTAGGGGCCTCCAATCCTACGGTGGCATAAACCGCAGCCAACACCCGCTGCACTGATTGGCAATACAGGCGTCGCAGATAGTTGATGCTGTACTGGCTGTAATACAGCGCTGTGTTTGCCGAAATACAGGGCATCCCAGACAGCATGGTGGCTGCAACCACATCGTGAGAGTCTGCGATGATTTGGCGATGAAGATAGGAGCGCACTTTGTGCACCGTGTAGCGAGGATCTTCGCCTCCAAGCTCGCTCAACAAGGTGCGGATTTCACGCTCGACGTCTTTAATCTTGCAGGTGATAACTGCAGAGCCATTCACCGGCGACAAGTCCCGGATTGCCATAACAAGCCCAGCCGCCCCAACCATGTCCGGTACCGAGATTGTTGGCTGAGATGCTCGAACGGCATCTCGAGGCAGGAGCTCTTCCGCTGCATAGTCTGGCGTCGGTGCAAAAAATCTGAACTCCGCCGGCCCAGTCTCATCAGCCAGAACCAACTCCAGCACCGAGCTCGGGCGAGCATTTCGCTCAGCTATCCGTAGTTTTTTGCAGTCATCGAGTGAGCGACCGAACCAGAGCATGAGATGAAGTACCAGCAGTGCCTCCAATCGCCTCCGTATCTGCGCCTGCTCCTGGCTAGGGGCATTACGAATTCGTTCCCGACAGAATAGAAATTCATCAGTGACACCGAACAGCAGGTTTGCTAGTTCATACTGCGTGAGCAGGTTGTAGCCAAAAGGCAAAAACTGCCTACTGCGAGCAATATGAGCAAGCATGCCCTCATGGCTGAGCAATTCAGCTACATATGGCCTGACCTCACCCCTTGTATCGATCAAACATATTTCACTTGCTGCGGTTAGTTCTCCCGGCGGCAGTGCTTCATCTAAATCATCGTCGAGCGGTTGAGACACCGCGAAGCTTATATATCCAGGGAGCAAGTCTGGGTCGTCCGGATCATCAAGCGGGAACTCGGTAGCACCTTGGCTAATTAGTACGCCTAGGCCTGCGCTGTTTGAACCGCCATTGTGACGATGGCCGCCGCCACCGTGACGCTCAGGCGGCTCCTCACCACCTAGGTAGCGGGCGAGACGAACGATCGGTGCGAAGTACTCTGCTAGATAATTAGTTGAATTGCCGGCGTCGAATTGACGGCAGCCCTGAGCAAATACAGCAGAACTGGACCATATATTTAGATCACCTGGTATGGACAATATCTGCAGTGCGCAGAGCGCTCGGAGTTCTAGGTACGCGGTGTATCTCTGACCTCGGAGGCAAAAGCCAGCAGCTCTTTGCTGATAGGCCACGAGCAGCTGCCCAATAAGCCGGTAGTAATCCTGCTCGCATTCTGAATCCGCAGGTTCGTGCCACAGCGTTGCGTATGGGAACGCGTGTTCCAGTACCCCCCTACCGATGACTGGATTACGCGTACGCTGCTCATCTCCGTGGTAAAACATAGGGCCCAAAACAGCAATAAACTTAGGATTGTCTCGGATTGAAATAATCCAACGGCACTCGTCCCGCCAGGCTCTGAGGTCGCACGCGCCTAGGCTGAGCACCGGCGGTACGTCCATTGCATCAAGCGTATTCACGAGCCCCTGTATGACTCGTGGAAAATCAATCAGCTGCGGGTGAACATCTAGAAACCTCAGCATCTCCGCAATCACACCAACGTCGCGACCACGATCTTTAGCCAACGTAAGCAGTTGTGCATGCGGTGAGTCAGGGCTGATTTGCGGCTGATTTCCACTCGACGAATAATTGAATGTATTTGGCATCTTCTTGGCTCTCACTATTTGGACTACTAACTGATAGTGGGAGAGCAAAGGACACGGTTTTGGGGGTTGAGCTGCGTGTCAGGTAAATTTTAATTTTTTTGAGTTCTTCAAAATTCCGCGCATGCGCGGAAAAATCGTCATGTCGATCAAGCAGCAGCTGGCCAGAATTCCCCGGTCGCAAGAGACCTGAATCGGCCAATAGCGGCCTGTCCGTAGCAGGCGGGCGCAGCCGAAAAGGAACAGTGCCGCAGCGTTTGAAGACCTCTATTGAGGCTTACATGTATCTACGAAAGTAGGGGCGATTCACTTGCATCAGTTCTGTCCTCCCGCTAAATCAGGCGCAAGCTGAGACAGTTGCATTGGTTGTGGCGCTTTATAGAGAATCCACCGGTAGCACAGCACTCCGATCAGCCAGTCGAACAACAAGGTCCACAGGTTATGCGAGAGGAAATGCGCGCCCTGCATCATACGTCCTAGCGAAAACACGGCTCCCAGTCCCAACGCAACAACTAAAGCAATGCGAGCGGTGCGAGGACGCCTGTCGCGCAGCGCGAAAAACAGAGCCAACAGAGAGAACCCTGCCGAGGCATGCCCCCCTGGCCAACAGCGCCCTGGCTTTTCGGTTGGCGCGCGCTCACTAAGCAAAGGTGTAAAAGTTTCTGCTCCCCCGAACTCGCTCAAACTCCATGGACAGTGCACGCCAGTCAGTGTTTTCAGCGGAGTGACAATACTGGTTGATAAAGCCAATGCCAGTACCAGGTAACCTAGTTGACGGCGAAGGGGACTTAACCCGGTTGGCATCAGACTTAGTACGAAACCGAAAATGGCCATTACGCCCAAGAAGATAACAGCTTGCTTCGCCCGATCATGGAGTATGTCTTCCAGCCAGAAGCTGTGACGACCGATAAAGCCCTGGCCCGGCTCGTAAAACAGTTCTGCCAAAGCGAAATCAACTCCACTAGGGTCAAGCAACAACAGTAAGGCCATAAGCCCTAATGGAATACCTATCGCAAGACGGAAATCAAAGTACCGAGAAGCGCTTTCTGAGCGGTCGGCCGTCATTTCAGTAGCTCCAAATCAAAGCACCGCCAGGCGGTGCCTGTAATGCATGAGTAGGTTAACGCAGGCCCAACTTTTCATCTGGCAGTAACCCTGACCGCCAAGCTATAAGTCCCTTCTGAAAGGCATAGCTAGCACCCTGGTAGTAGGCGATATCGCGACGCAGCAGCCCGTCATCGGTGCCAATGATCGACTCATGGCTCAACCCCAATGCGTCTTCATGTTTGCGCATGCCACGCCTTGGACTGAGAATGGCCAGATTATTGCCATCGAACAGTCCTAGGTGCTGGTAGTTACCAACCAGAGCGCGCCCAGCAGTGCGATCCTCTCGCAGCACGTTGCGCCCGAAAAACGTTGAGACATAGTCGATATTGAGCATGCCCAGTAAAGTTGGAGCCAGGTCGATCTGACTGACAACATCGGTGAACTCTCTAGGTTCGATATGTTCCGGAGCGTAAATAAACAGCGGGATGTGGTAGTTGGCCACCGGCAGATCTTCCTTACCGGCGCTGCCTGCAGTGTGATCGGCGACGAAGACGAACAGCGTGTCCTTGAACCAGGGTTTTTCCCGCACTTGGGCAAGGAGTTGGCCAATGGCGTAGTCGGTATACTTCACCGCTCCTTCGCGACCGTCACCGGAAGGTATGTCGATGCGACCTTCAGGGTAGGTATAGGGTCGATGATTTGAGGTGGTCATCAATTGCAGGAAGAAAGGTTTGCCGGCTGCATGGTCGGCATCTGCAATTTTGAGGGCTTGTTTATAGAGGTCTTCATCCGACATGCCCCAGGCGTTTTTGAAAGCAATATCCGCCTCGGCCACGCTGCTTTGGTCAACGATGCGATAGCCGTTGCCGCCAAAAAAAGCATTCATGTTGTCGAAGTAACCACGCCCGCCGTAGAGAAATGCACTGTCATACCCTTGGGCGGCGAACTGCTGACCTAGACTTGCATAACCAGCTTCACGACCAATACGCTTGACGATCGAACGCCCCGGCGTTGGTGGAATAGACAGGGTGATGGCTTCTAGGCCACGGTCAGTTCGGGTACCCGTGGCGTAAAAGTTACTGAATGCCAGACTCTGCTTGCGTAGCGCGTCCAGATTCGGGGTCAATCCGCGGTTGTCACCGAAACTGCCCAAGTATTTGGCACTCAAACTCTCGATGGTCACCAGTACTACGTTCAGGCGTTTTGGTTGCCCTGGATTATCGATTTCACGGCGAATGTCTAGCGGATCACTGCCTATGAAACGGGCATTGGGCTCGCTCACCTCGCTTCGCAACAACCCGGCGACTTCGGACTCCGGCAGGGTCGAGTAAAACTGCTGGTAGTCCAGTTCGTTATTCCGAAACGCAGCAAAGAACTGGAAAGGCCCATTGCTCGCCAGCTCGCGCTGATAGGCATTACCACCTATTCCACGGGGGGAGTTCTGCCCAACAAAAGCGCTACTAAGCCCGGCCAGCAAGAGCAAAACACCCAGACTATATAAAGCTTGCTTAGGTGCCATGCGTGGGGCATCCAAGGCAGCTGCTAGGGGGCGGCGAAGGATGAATGTCAGACCAATGGCCAAGATGGCGAGCAATGCCAGTAAGGGGTAAATCGGGTAGGACTCAAGAATGTTGTTGATCACCTCCTCGGAGTACACCAGGTAGTCGACGGCGATGAAATTGAAGCGTACGCCGAATTCGTCCCAAAACAGCCATTCCGCAACAGCAGTGAACAGCATGACGAATAGACTGAGGGCCATGGCGCTGGCCATAAACTTTTTGTGCCAGCGCTGCTGCCAAATCGCGCGCGGGCAAAGCAGCAGGTAAAGCGCCATTGGCAAGGTCGCGTAAAGCAGGAAGCTCAAGTCGTAGATCATCCCTATGGCATACAAGCCCATAAGGTTCGAAATGCTGATATTCGCATCTGCCAGGTGGCTAACCAGCAACAGGCTCCGAGTCAGAGTGAATACCGTTAGCCACGCCAGCACGACGATGGATAAGTAGCGAATTTGCGCATAATGAAGCTGGGGCATCGTATGATCCTTTTTGGATGAACGGGCCGCAGTCTGCATTTGCCTCTGTTAGTAGCCTGTCAAAGCGACGTGAAAAAAGCGTCAAAATCAAAGAGTAATCAGCCGATGCGTATTCTGGTCATCGAAGACAACCGCGACATCCTGGCCAATGTGCTGGACTACCTGCAGCTAAAGGGCTTCGGCGTCGACTGCGCGCAGGATGGCTTGAGCGGCTTACACCTAGCCAGCACGGGGCACTACGATTTGATCGTGCTTGACATCATGCTGCCGGGCATCGACGGTTATCAGGTGTGCAAACGCCTGCGTGAGGATGGCCAGAGCGAGGTACCAATCCTTATGCTGACTGCCCGTGATGCGCTTGACGACCGGCTGCACGGCCTCAACGTCGGAGCTGACGACTATCTGATCAAACCCTTTGCCCTATCCGAGTTAGTCGCGCGTATCGAGGCGATCCTGCGCCGCAGCCAAGGCAGCCGAAAACGCCAATTGAAAGTAGCGGATCTGATCTATGACTTAGATACGTTGCATGTCAGTCGAGCAGGCCGACCGCTCAAGCTGAATCCCATTGGTCTAAAGTTATTAGCTGTATTGATGCAGAAAAGCCCGGCCGTGGTACGCCGCGAAGTACTGGAGGAAGCGCTCTGGGGAGATGACTGCCCCGATAGCGATAGCTTGAGAAGCCATATCCACCAACTCCGTCAGGTTCTCGATAAACCCTTCAATACAGAGCTGCTGCATACTCAGCATGGTGTTGGTTACCGCCTTGCGGAGAAAACTGATGGTATCTAAACAACCTTTTGCACGGCGCATCCTGCTTGCCTTTGTATTGATGACCGTAATGGTAAGCGGCATCTTTTCCATAGGCATCGTAGCGGTGGTGCACTTTGTCGAAGAACATCTGGTTTCCGAGGAGTTACAGCGGGAACTGAATACCGTGCTGCACCAGGATATCAATCGAGGTCGGCCACCACGTTTGGACTCTAGTACCCGATTTTTCGCCTCTAGCCATTCCGAATATGCCATTCCCGAGCAGTATGCAAATCTGGAAGAAGGCTTCAATGAGGTCGTCGATGGCAATGAGGCGTTCTATGTCTATGTCCAGGAAATCAACAATCAGACCTATCTATTGGTGCAAGAACAACACGAGTTCGAGGCCCGTGAGCAAGTTCTATTCGATGTTGTACTAGCAGGCTTTCTACTGACCATCGCAACCGCATGGGGGCTCGGGCTAGTCATGGCGCGTAAGGTGATGGCGCCCATCAGTCGCTTGGCTCAGCAGGTGCGTCATCGCGACCAATTGCACTCTTTGGCTCCGCCACTTGCTCCCGATTACCCTGATGACGAAATTGGTCAACTGGCAGCTGCCTTTGACAGCACGTTGGGCCAAGTGCGTCAGTCACTGGAGCGTGAACGGCTATTCACCAGTGATGTCAGCCATGAATTGCGCACCCCACTCATGATCATTGCCACTTCCTGTGAGTTGCTTGCAGAGGTGAAGCTTGAGCAGCGCGAGCGTGTGCAGATTGAACGTATAGACCGGGCTTGCAAGGAGATGCGCGAGCTGGTCCAGACCTTCCTGCAACTAGCCAGAGATAAAGCTAATGAGACAGCCTTTGTCGCGAGTAGCAGTTTAGCCAAGGTGGCCACCGAGCAAGCCGAGCGTTGGGGCCCAATGCTCAGAGAAAAAAAACTGGATTTCCAGTGCATTGAAGAGGGTACGGATGATGGTCGCTACAATCCTACTTTTCTCAACGCGGTGATGGCCAACCTACTGCGAAACGCACTGCATTACACCGAGAGGGGGTTTGTACGCCTAGTAATAGGATCTGGAGAGTTCCGCGTAGAGGATAGTGGCAGCGGCATTCCTTTCGAGCAGCACGAGCAGATTTTCCAGCCCTTTGTACGTGGTACACAGGCGCGAGGGGATGGTTTGGGGCTGGGTCTTTCATTAGTAAAACGCATCTGTAGCAAGCAGGGTTGGACGATCTCGGTTCAGAACCTACCCGGTGGGGGAGCATGCTTCAGCGTAACCTTGAAAAGCGTTGTTTGACGATTTTTTCACATCCTTTTGACAGGGCCATGATGCCCACCCCCCTAGTGTGGCGAGCGTACCTTCTTGTGGACGCCTCGCCATGTCGAAACCAAATCCCATCGAACTCGAATTTTCCCGTAAATATGACCAAGAGCATGCTCAGCAGTACCTGATTAAACATCAGGATGGCTTGGCTCGGCAGCTGTCGCACTGGCGCGATATTCAGGTGGCGCGCAGGGCTCTACAGTTAGCAGATGAACCCAATTTGGTGCTGGATTTGCCCTGTGGTGCTGGGCGTTTCTGGCCCATGCTTTGCGAGCAACCCAATCGGGTGATCCTCGCCGCCGATAACTCAGCCGATATGCTCGCTACAGCATGCGCCGCACAACCGCCAGAGGTAGTCTCGCGGGTGAATACCTTTCAGACTTCGGCGTTTGATATTGACCTGGGTGTCAATGCGGTGGACTGCATCTTCTGCATACGTCTGCTGCATCACATTGAATCATCTGAGCACCGACTGGCCATTCTGCGTGAGTTCCATCGCGTTAGCCGCGATAGCGTAATACTTTCGCTCTGGGTTGATGGCAACTACAAGGCATGGAAGCGTCGCCGCCTGGAACAGCGGCGAGCAGATGAAGGCCGGGCGTCACAAAACCAAAACCGATTTGTCGTAGCCAAGTCAGTTATCGAGGATGAATTTAAACAAGCCGGCTTCCGCGTCGTCGATCACCTAGATTTTCTTCCAGGCTACGCCATGTGGCGCACTTATGTGCTGCGCAAGGAGGCCTGAGCCATGGGCGTAATGACCGAAAAAGCATCGCCGCAGCTCATCACTACAGAATTTGATCGCTGGTGGAATAGCTCCGGTATCTGGGTTGAACCGGCCAACAAGCGACGTGGTGGCGAAAGCGGCGTTCAGTTGTTGCAGCAGCGCGATTTAATGCGGCCACCCTTGTACTGCAAGCGTCAGATTGGACATACCTACCGAACTTTTTTGCATCCGTTTGGCCGCCCGACCATCCTGCGAGAACTGCAGGCCTATCGCGCTTTTGCCCGCCTGGGCATCAAGACACCTAACGTCGTTTACTGCACTGCACGGCAGAAACATGGTGCCTGGCAGGCGCTGCTGGTTACCGAAGCCCTGCAAGGCTTTGTCAGCCTAGAGCAGTGGTACGCCGTTGAGAATAGTGCCGCGCTTACGAAGGCTGCACTGATACAACTCGCAACAACCCTAGCACGCTTGCATCTGGCGGGCTGGCAGCATGGTTGCTGTTATCCCAAGCATATCTTCGTCAAATCCCAGGTAAACGAAGGCGGCACGGTGACGGTCGAAATAGCCTTGCTCGATCTTGAAAAAAGCCGCCGACGTCTACGAATCAAAGACGCTGCTCGCCGTGACCTAGGCCAGTTAGGGCGGCACCGTGGAAACATGCCTGAAACTGATCTGTTGTTTCTCCACCAGGCCTATCAGCAAGCGCTGAACAACCCTGCTGGAGTGTTGCAGCCATGAGCAACATGCCACAGAGCGACGAATTGGATGCCCTCTCGTTGAAAGGTCGCAGCGGCTTTATCCGCATTATTTATGCCACTAGATACTCGCTGGCAGGTTTGCGGGCAGCGTTTCAAGGCGAAGCGGCTTTCAGGCAACTGCTGTTATTAAATGCAGTGCTTCTGCCGCTGGCCTGTGTGGTGGACGTGACCCACAGTGAGCGCGTACTGCTAATGCTCGTGCCGATGCTGGCGTTGGTAGTGGAGCTACTCAACTCAGCCATAGAGAGCACTGTTGACCGTATTTCCCTGAGCATCCACCCACTGTCTAAACAAGCCAAGGATATGGGAAGTGCGGCGCAACTCATTGCACTGATACTGATCGCCCTTACTTGGGGTTTAATCCTGTTATAGCTTCCAATTCTTAAATTATAGAAGGCTACCCATTATGCCTCCCCGCATGCCAGCGTCCGCTGAAGCCTCCAATGCGAAAGAAAAACTTGGCCTAAGCGAACACCTGGCCTTCCTTTTTGGCAGTGCAGCACTATTAGTAACTTTGCTGACCCTGTTACGCGTGGCCCTATTACTTTTCAACCGAGAGCTGATTGGATCTACCGCTTGGACCAGCCTGGCGGAAGCGTTTTTTAATGGCCTGCGTTTTGACTTGCGCTTAGTGGTCTATATCTGTGCACCACTGACCCTGGCATTTGCATATCGCCCGGCAATGGTCCGCCGGACATGGCAACGCATTTGGCTAGGAACTTGCGCAGCGGTAGCTATCCTGCTCGGCATGATTGAACTGAATTTCTATCGAGAGTTTCATCAGCGTCTCAACGCATTGGTCTTTCAATATTTGCAGGAAGACCCGGCAACTGTGCTGAGCATGCTCTGGTATGGCTTTCCAGTGCTGCGCCTACTGGGTGCCTGGCTGGCGTTGAGTGCTCTATTTTTCGTACTGCTGGGTTGGCTGGATAAACGTACTCGTGGCCAGGGCCGCTCAACCGTCGAGTCGCGCCGAACAATGAATAACCTCGGTCATGGTATGACGCTGCTGCTTTGCCTGGCTATATCGGTTGTTGTGGCGCGCGGTACTTTGCGGCAAGGGCCGCCACTACGCTGGGGGGATGCATTCACCACAGACTCAATGTTTGCCAACCACTTAGGCCTCAATGGCACCTTGAGCCTTTATGCCGCAGCCAAGAACCACTACTCAGGTGATCGCGCCGACAAGATTTGGAAGAGCCGCATGCTCGCAGATCAAGCGACGACCCTGACACGCGATCTCTTATTCACCGAACACGACCGCCTAGCAGACCAGAACACAGCGGCGATCCGCCGCGATTTTCAGCCCCCACAAAATACGCGCCTGCCGGTCCGCAATGTCGTAGTGATTCTGATGGAGAGTTTTGCTGGGCACTTTGTTGGCGCGCTCGGCAGCGAAGCTGGCATCACACCGAACTTCGATCAGTTGGCTCAAGAAGGTGTGCTGTTTCGCCGCTTCTTCGCTAATGGCACCCATACCCATCAAGGCATGTTTGCCAGCATGGCCTGCTTCCCAAACTTACCCGGTTTCGAGTACTTGATGCAGACTCCGGAAGGAGGCCACCAATTCTCCGGTCTGGCTCAGTTGCTTAGCACTCGCGACTTCGACGATCTGTATGTCTACAACGGCGATTTTGCCTGGGATAACCAACGTGGCTTTTTCAGTAACCAGGGCATGACAAGGTTTATCGGTCGTAATGATTTTGTTGACCCCGTGGTATCAGACCCGACATGGGGAGTGGCTGACCAGGATATGTTTGATCGCGCTGCAGAAGAACTGCTCAAGCAAGACCCAAAGAAACCCTTCTATGCACTCCTTCAAACGCTTTCAAACCATACGCCATACGCGCTGCCAGGTGTGTTGCCTATTGAGCCCGTCACAGGACAAGGTTCGCTTGACCAGCACCTGACAGCTATGCGTTATTCTGACTGGGCTCTTGGACGATTTTTTGAAAAGGTTCGTAAAGCGCCTTATTTCAAAGACACCCTATTCGTGGTCGTGGGTGACCATGGCTTTGGTGCGCAAGAGCAGTTAACCGAGATGGATTTGTACCGATTCCATGTACCCATGCTGTTGATCGCGCCGGGCGTCCAAGACGCCTTTGGTAAGACCCAGGATGTCGTCGGCAGTCAGGTTGATATCGTCCCAACCATCATGGGCCGGCTTGGAGAGCCTGTGCGCCACCAGTGCTGGGGGCGCGACTTGTTGAGCTTGCCAGATGGCGACAGTGGCTTTGCCATTGTGAAACCCTCGGGCAGTGACCAGACAGTAGCCATGATCAGTGGCGAACGTATGCTGGTATTGCCTAGGGACATGCCTCCACGCAGCTATCAATACACTTTGGGCCCGCATCCGCAAGGTGCGCTGACGCCTGCTACAGAGCTGGATGACCGTTTGGGTAAGCAACTACAGGCCTACCTGCAGACCGCAACCAATAGCCTACTCAGTAATACGACAGGCGTTGAGGATAGTATTTCGAATAAACCTGAGACACCTATAAGCACTCTGTCAGTGGTAAAAAAGAATGCGCAGGAAAATTGAATCTCTGAATTGTAAGCAGTCGGGTTCTATCCCGTTAACGCGGACACTTTCGGATGGCGGAGTGAATTCACCAGTGCAGACTACCAGCGCTTTCTGAACCGCAACACGCTGGTCGCTGCTGCTGAGCTGGGCGCCAATCATCGGCGATCCTTTGACTGTCATCGCCGGCACGCTGCGCGAGCCATTCTGGAGCTTTCTGATGATCGTTCTGGTGGCCAAGGCAGGGCGTTATCTGGCACTGGCCGCGTTAACGCTTGGGCTGCTGGGATGACGCGCGACGCCGGGCTCGATTTGGTCAAGTGGCTGGCCATGCTCAGCATGCTAATCGACCACTTGCGGTATCTGTGGCCAGACGCCTATGGCCTGTTCGTCATCGGGCGCCTGGCGTTTCCGCTGTTCTGCCTGGGTATTGCCGCCAACGTGGCCAGAACCCGATCTGGCGAGTTGTTCAGCGAGGGTAATGCACGCTATCTCGGCTGGCTGCTGGCCTTCTCCCTGCTCTCCGAGTTGCCTTACCGTCTGCTCTCGCCGGAGAGCGCGACGCTCAACGTGATGCCGACCTTGTCGCTCGGCCTGCTGCTGGCCTGGGGCATTCATCATGCCGATCGCAACAGTCTGTTCCTGGCTGCCACTGCGCTGGTCGTCGCCCTGTTGCTGCATCGACAGCTGATGTATGGGGTGATCGGCGTGACGTTGCCTGCCGCCTGTGTTCTCGGGCTAAAGGGCGTACGCTGGTGGTTATTGCCTGCAGCCCTGGCGGTGTTGGCCAATAGCCGCAACCGCTGGTTTGTGGAGTGGGGAATAGTGCCGGAGACCCTGGCTATGTTCGCCATGGCTGGAGCAGCCGTACTGCTGGGGGTGGCCCTGTTGCGTCAACCCATGTCCTGCACAGTCTGGCCCCGCCTCCAGAATAATTGGCCTTTTGATAATGCCATCTAGGCCGCGAGTGTTCGCATGATGGTCTTGAGCCATTCACACCGCTGCTTCGAGACAAACCAAATAGCACCCTAGCTGAAGGGGCTCAGCAGGGCGAGGCTGCATTAGCCGTGGCGCTTTTACCGGTGCTATCCTTGACGTCTGCCCAAGAGCTTCCTCTCCCGGGTATAGATACCGGTGATGAAACTTGGTTTGAGGCGGTCTCGTTGAGGCCGCCTTTGTCGCTTTTGGGAGAGGCCTCAGTGCTAAGTAGCCCGCAGCTTTGTGTACGCGTCGAAGCGTAAAGCCTCGGCCAAAGCTGTTCGCAGGCCCTCTAACTCGGCATTTTCTCCAATTTTATGGACTCGCGCTGGCCACAGACTGGGGGAATTATCTGCAATTATCTCGGCATAGATAATTGATCAATATCTAGCCGCCACAGGCAAGTTGCGCATCGTTTTTAACGTTCTTCCGCGAGTGCAACCAAGCGGGTGAATCATCCTTTTTTCTGGATGGCTGAAGCGGCCTTTACTTGAGCAGCGCCTCTCAAATTTACTCCTTTAGATACAGCAAGTTACAGAACGAATGTCCTAATTTTTGCCTTATCTCGGCATGACCCCCTAGGCATATCGTGTACCAGATGAACGAAGGCGTGCATGTACCCTGATTGGAGGCTTCGATGAAGATCACAGCTATGGAACAGAGCAAATCGGTCAGTGATGTCCTGTGCGACATCTGCGGCGATAGCACGCGCGTTGAAGGGCAAGGATTGCAATTTGGCACTCTTCGCGCCAGTTGGGGCTATGGCTCGGCTCATGATGGCGAGCGCTATGAGGTCCATCTGTGCGAGTCCTGTTTTTTCAGAACGCTTTTAGGTCTCAGACGTGAGCGGATGGTGAACTTCATGTTCAGTGATGAAGACCAAGATCTCAGCGACTTTGGGCGCGTTGCTCACGATGATTTTTTTAATGAGGGTGGTAGCTCGGCCACCTAACTCCCGGCTGTGGCAGCACCCAAGTCTAGCCTGCATCTCATCTTTAATTGTGAGATCAACGTCAGCTGAGGCGACGTGATCCCCTGCGCGGAGAGCACTAAACCAAACACGTCGAGGATGCATTGCCTGCTTAAATGGCTGAGTCCGTAGGGTACTTGCAATAGCAGGCGAATATTGACTACCCGCGACTCTGTAGCCGAGCAGCCTGTTGAGCCCTTTGCTGTTCCCTTGCCACAGCCTGCTGCGCTATCCGCTCCTGAATCTGGGTGTAGAGCTGAGCATGCTCATTGTCCCGATCAGCTACAGTGACCACCAGAGAATAGGGCTCCTTCTCTGCTGCAGAGGGGTTCCAGTCACGGTCTTGCCTGACCACGACCAAAAACCACTTTTCACCCGGTTTACACTGCCGAAGCGTCCAGCGTGAAGACTGGACCGTACCGCGGTTTCTCAGCTGGGCCGAGATGTCGCGATTGCTGGACTTGGCCTCCTTGAGCACCTCCGTCTCAGCCTTGAGTTCCTTGCTAAAGTGCTTCTGAACTTCGTCTAGCGAAGTGCCTACAGCCAAGCGATAGTTGATCTGAGTGGCCAAGTAATCAATTCTGGTAGTTCGGACTACTGGCGCACGAGCGGAACGCAGGTAGTCGTCCGGCAAAGGCAGCTCAAAGAACTGGCATCCGTCGTTTTCAATAGTCTCCTCCGACATCAGAACTACGACGTTATCGGAAGATCATTGTTCCGCCGGTGAGGCGGTATATGCAGTGAGAATGCCAGAGTTTATGTGTACCCAGTTAGTGGAGATACTACCGCTTCAGCTAGGGAAACCCTGAAAAGCCCGTGTTTCGCGAAATCACCGCTCTGTAACCCGCATGGTTGCTGGGGCGCATTTTTCGAGCGGGGGCTTTTTCAGACCTTCCCTAGACTGTCTGTCACTTTCCGTCCGCTCTTGGCCGTCTCCAGCCTGATACGACAGGCTAGTCCAGGCCAAGAGCGGACACGGCTCAGTAATAAACTTGGAGTTGGGAGGTGACTCATAACCTAGGAGCGATTCACAGCCAAAAACTCCATCCGTTAGTGGCGTAATCAAGGGTCACAATGCCTGCCGGTTCAAAAGCCACCCTTTGGAAAGTGTTGTCCTTGGTCGTGCCCCCGTAATCACTGATACCGCAAACGACCAAGACAGGTACGTTCTGTTTGTCACAAGCGTCGAATATTCCGTAAGCCTACATCTCTGCGACAACCGCTTTGTCATGAAGGCCATGGAATCCTTCGAAAAGCTTCCGGTCTCAAATCAGTAGTTCGCCGGAAGCAATGGTCGCTGGTGACACCCTTTTCCCCCTTTCCCGTCCTGCTGAACTGACCTGCAGGGTTCAGGCAAGGCCGCCGTACACCTGATTACGGCCACTGGACTTTGCGTGGTACATGGCCGCATCGGCTTGAGTCAGCAGGGTCGTGGCGTCGGGACAGGCTGCGTCAGCTTCGGTAACCCCGATGCTGATAGTCACATTCAGCGTGCTGTCATTGATCGGCAGCACGATGGCCTGTATGGCTAGGCGCAGCTTTTCAGCGATCGCCAATGCTTCATGCCGTTCCGCGCCAGCAAGCAGCACTGCAAACTCCTCGCCGCCCAGTCGGCCGCAGAGGTCGGCTTCGCGCAAGGTTGCCTTCAGTCGTGTCGCCACCGCGTGCAGCACCCGGTCCCCCGCAGCGTGACCGTGGGTGTCGTTGATCTGTTTGAAGTGGTCGATGTCGAGCATGAGCGCGCAGAGCGTTAAGCCGTGGCGGCGGGCGTAGGCGAACATCGCATCGGCCTGTTCCTTGAAGGCGCGCAGGTTGTTCAGCCCGGTCAGCTCGTCGGTGCGCGCGGCATTGCTGGCGATGCGGTGCTGGATCTCCAGCTCGCGGCGCAGCCGCAGCAGAGAGCCCAGTGCATCGGACAGCTCGCGGGTGGCGCGCATAACGAAGATGGAAAAGGCCAGGGTGGTCACGGCCAGAAGCCGTTGTTCGTTGCCCGGTTCGGTGAGCAGCCACAGCGTTGTGGGCAGCAACACCAGCCCCACGGCGGCCAGGGTCATGGAGCGATAAGCCGAATAGGCCGAAATGGCGCTACCGGCCATGCCGATCGCAAAAAAGAGGGTCATGACCTGTGACAGCAGACTGTCGCGGGACATCAGCAGAAAAGCGCCGATGCCCCAGATTGCGGACGTGACTACCAGCGTCACCCAATACACGCCTTCCCAGCGGGCAGGCGTGCGGTTGTGCGGGGCGCTGCGGTGGTAAGCCCAGAACAGACTGAGCCGAACCATGCCGGCCAGGCACAGGACAATCAGCCAGGGGGCGATAACGGCACGGTTGCCCAGATCATGCTGCAACCAGGACAACACCGTTGCTCCCCCCACACTGCCAAATGTGGCTAGGAAAGACTGGCGAAACAACAGTTGCAGCCGGTCGGTGCGCACCTGCAGGGCAACCGAGCCGCTGGCGGGAGACTCAGGCGAGAGAGGCGAGAGAGGCATGAGCCACCTAAGGTCTGGGTTAAGGGCAGGCTTTAGTCGGCCCCCGTGTGCGAAACGAAAGACTAGCGCTAGATATTAGGCTTCCCGGGCCGACGCAGGAAGTGAAACCTGAAAAAGCACAGGGTCTCGTTCCCCGCCCAAGCACTGGAAATGCTGTAGGCGCTTCAAAGCGCGAATGACTTACTGAATCGCACCTATGACGCATCCGAGCTTCAATAGAAGGTCTGAAACAGTCCGCTTTTGGCCGAGTACGGCCTGCCTGTCGAGGACTAAACTAAATATAACGCTTCATCTAAAAAGTGCCCCCTGCCACAGAGGGGCACTTTGCGTTTGAGCGGCGAAAAGAAAGCAGTAGCTCTTATCTGCCTATCAACCTGCTCTGGGATTCAAATCAAACTCTTTAACGAACACTCTCATACTAGCGCCTGACCTTGCTTGCCGGCTCACCACCGATGCCGAAGTGATTCTTCGGCATTTCGGTAATGATCACGCGCACCCGCTCGATAGGTGCATCCAGCGAGTTCGCCATGGCTTCGCTGACCTGGCGGATCAAGGTTTCCTTCTGCTCGTCGGTGCGGCCTTCGAGGATATACAGCTGGGCAATCGGCATGACGGTATTCCTTCTCGTCGGTGGCCGACGCGCACGCCGGCCACATAGGGTTAGATGAAGCGCGCGCTGACAGAGCCGAGGCCTTGATAACGCACCGTGATGTTGTCGCCCTGCGCCACTGGCACAGCAGCGGTGATACCGCCGGTCATGATGAAACTGCCCGCCGGGATATGCTCGCCGCGTTCGGCCAGCAGGTTGGCCAGCATCGCCACGCTGGAAGCAGGATGGCCAAGCACTGCGGCACCGGCACCGAGCTCCACCACTTCGCCGTTCTTCTCCATCACCACGCCGAGGGTGCGCAGGTCCACGTCGGCCACATTGGCCATCTGCCCGCCGGTAATGAAACGGGTCGAAGAGGCGTTGTCGGCGACCACGCTGATCAGGTCAAACTTGAAGTTCTCGTAACGCGAGTCGATCACTTCCACCGTCGGCACGACGAAGTCGGTGGCCGCCAGTACTTGGCCGATATGGCAGCCCGGGCCATGCAGCGGGGCCTTGGTGACGAAGCTGATCTCCGCCTCGATCTTCGGGTGAATCAGTTTGGCGCAATCCACCACGCCGCCGTCGGCGACGCTGAAGTAGTCGGCGAGGAAGCCGTAGATCGGCGTTTCCACGCCCATCTGCGCCATCTTCGCCCAGGAGGTCAGGCCCATCTTCAGGCCGACGATCTTGTTGCCGCGGGCCTCCTTGCGACGGCGGATTTCCCACTGCACGTCGTAGGCGTCGGCGAAGGTCATGTCCGGGTAATCGTTGGTCACCTTGCTGATGTCATGCACATGCAGCTCGGCGTTTTCGATGTGCTCGGCCAGGGCCAGCACCTGTTCGCGGGTCAGGGTACGGTTCATCAGTTGCGCTCCTTACGGGCGGCCAATAGGTCGAGGGCGACGTCGACGATCATGTCTTCCTGGCCACCGACCATGCGCCGTTTGCCCAGTTCGACGAGGATGTCCACGGCCTTGAGGCCGTATTTCTGCGCGGCCACTTCGGAATGACGGAGGAAGCTGGAGTAGACCCCGGCGTAACCGAGGGCCAGGGTTTCGCGGTCGACCCGCACCGGGCGATCCTGCAACGGCCGGACGATGTCGTCGGCGGCGTCCATCAAGGTGTAGAGGTCGGTGCCGTGCTCCCAGCCGAGGCGTTCGGCGGCGGCGATGAACACCTCCAGCGGCGCGTTACCGGCACCGGCGCCCATGCCGGCGAGACTGGCGTCGATGCGGTCGCAGCCCTCCTCCACCGCGACGATGGAGTTGGCCACGCCAAGGGACAGGTTGTGGTGGGCGTGCATGCCGGTCTGGGTTTCCGGCTTGAGCACGGCCTTGACCGCACGGAAGCGCTCGCGCACGTCCTGCATGCTCAGCGCACCGCCGGAATCGACCACGTAGATGCAGGTCGCGCCGTAGTTCTCCATCAGCTTGGCCTGCTTGGCCAGATGCTCGGGGGCGATCATATGGCTCATCATCAAAAAGCCGACGGTGTCCATGCCCAGCTCGCGGGCGTATTCGATGTGTTGCTTGGAGACATCTGCCTCGGTGCAGTGGGTGGCCACGCGGACCACCCGCGCGCCGGCGGTGTAGGCCGCCTTGAGGTCGTGCACCGTGCCGATACCGGGCAGCAGCAGGGTGGCGATTTTGGCGTGGCTGATCACGTCGTTGACCGCCTCGATCCACTCCAGGTCGGTGTGCGCGCCGAAGCCGTAGTTGAAGCTGGAGCCTTGCAGGCCGTCGCCGTGGGCCACCTCGATGGAGTCGACCTTGGCCTGGTCCAGGGCGCGAGCGATGTCCTGCACATTCTTGATCGAATACTGGTGACGGATGGCATGGCTGCCGTCGCGCAGGGTCACGTCGGAGATATAGAGTTTCTTGCCGGGGTTGAAGGTCATAGCGATTCTCCTCAGACCTTGAGCATCGACTGGGCCATGCGCTCGGCAGTGGCCAGCGCGGCGGAGGTCATGATGTCGAGGTTGCCGGCGTAGGCCGGCAGGTAATGGGCGGCGCCTTCGACTTCGAGGAACACCGAGGTCTTCAACCCGCTGAACCGGCCGAGGCCGGGGATGTTCAGCGGCGCGGACTCGGGGATCACGTCGAACTGCACCTGCTGCTTCAGGCGATAGCCGGGCACGTAGGCCTGCACCGCCTGAACCATTTCCTCCACCGAGGCCGCGACGGCGGCCTCATCGGCGGCGGCGGACAGCACATACACGGTGTCGCGCATGATCAGCGGCGGCTCAGCCGGGTTCATGATGATGATCGCCTTGCCCTTGGCCGCACCGCCGATCACTTCGATGGCTTTGCTGGTGGTCTCGGTGAACTCGTCGATGTTGGCGCGGGTGCCGGGACCGGCCGACTTGCTGCTGATCGAGGCGACGATCTCGGCGTAATGGACCTTGGCCACGCGGGAGACCGCGGCGACCATCGGGATGGTCGCCTGGCCACCGCAGGTGACCATGTTGACGTTGAGCTTGCCGAGGTGTTCTTCCAGGTTGACCACCGGCACGCAGTACGGGCCGATGGCCGCCGGGGTCAGGTCGATCAGACGGATGCCCGGTTTGGCCTGGCGCAGCAGCGCCTCGTTCTGCACGTGAGCACTGGCCGAGGTGGCGTCGAAGACGAAATCGATGTCGGCGAATTCGGGCAGCTTGATCAGCCCTTCGACGCCGGCATGGGTGGTCGCCACGCCCATGCGCTGAGCGCGGGCCAGACCGTCGGAGGCGGCGTCGATGCCGACCATGGCGCCCATTTCCAGGTACTTGGCGTTGCGCAGCACCTTGATCATAAGGTCGGTGCCGATATTGCCCGGACCGATGATCGCGACTTTGAGTTTCTGGTTCATCTGCAAGCCTCCAAGTTAGGTGAAGCGCACGGAGGCGCTGCCGATACCGCCGATGTCCACGCGCATCACGTCGCCGGCCTTGACCGGCTCCAACGGCACCAGCGAGCCAGACAGGATCACCTCGCCGGCTTTCAGCGGGATGCCGAAACGGCCCAGGGTGTTGGCCAGCCAGGCCACGCAGTTGACCGGCGAACCGAGCGCCGCGGCGCCGGCCCCGGTGCTGATGATGTGGCCGTTCTTTTCCACCACCATGCCGCAGGTGACCAGGTCGACCTGACGCGGCGATACCGCCTGGTCGCCGAGCACGAACAGGCCGCAGGAGGCGTTGTCCGCCACGGTGTCCTGGATCTTGATTTTCCAGTCGCGGATGCGCGAATCGACGATCTCGAAACACGGCATCACGCACTCGGTGGCGGCCAGTACGTCGGCGTTGGTCACGCCGGGGCCGATCAGGTCCTTCTTGAGGATGAAGGCGATCTCGCCCTCGGCTTTGGGCTGCATCAGTCGCTGGCTGATCGGCACCGCTTCGCCGCTGTTGAACACCATGGCGTCGGTCAGGTAACCGAAGTCCGGCTGGTGCACGCCCAGCATGTTTTGCACCGCCTTGCTGGTCACGCCGATCTTCTTGCCGATGATCTTCTCGCCGGCCGCCAGGCGTCGTTCGAGCAGGCGCAGGGAGATGTGGTAGGCGTCGTCGACGCTGATGTCGAAGCCACGCTCGGTCAGCGGGCTGATCGCCTCGCGGTTGAGCATGGCCTGGTACAGCTCGTCGCCGAGCTCGTTGATCATTATCTGGTCCATGTCGGTCTCTCTCAGGAATGGCGGGCGTCGGCTTCGGCGAGGAAATCCCCGACCAGGCGCGCGAAGCGGGTGGCGTGTTCGATCTGTGTCCAGTGGCCGCACTGGCCGAACACGTGCAATTGCGCGCGAACGATCCACTCGGCCAGGGTCAGCGAAGCGGCCAGGGGGATCACCTGATCCTCGCGGCCATGGATCACCAGGGTTTCGTGGGGCAAGGCGCGGATCTGCGCCTCGCTGCTGGCCAGGCCATCGACCCAGCGCTGGCGCGGTGCGGGGAACATCTGCGCGAACGACTCCTGAAAACCGGGGCGGATGCTGGCCTGGTAACGCAGCTCGGCCAACTCGTCGGTGACCAGGCTGCGGTCGTAGGCGAAGGTGTCCATCAGCCGGCGCATGGTGGCGAAGGACGGCTCATAGCCCCACACATCATCCAGGCCCGGGGTGATCGGAAAGCTCACCCCGGCGCTGCCCATCAGCACCAGCCGGCGCACGCGCTCGGGGTGGCGGATGGCCAGGGCCAGGGCCAGGCCGCCACCGAAGGAGTTACCGACCAGATCGGCCTGTTCGATGCCCAGGGCATCCAGCACGCCGAGCGCGTGTTCGACCCAGCGCTGTTGGTGGTACTGACCATCGGCCGGGCGTTCGCTGTAGCCGAAGCCCAGCATGTCCGGGGCGATCACCCGGCGGCGCTTGGCCAGCTCGGGCATCACCAGGCGCCAGTTGGCCCAGGCGGTAACGCCGGGTCCGGAGCCGTGGATCATCATCAGCGGGAAGCCTTCGCCGCTGTCGTGCAGGTTGGTGCGATAGCCGGCGGCGAGGATTTCGCGGCCGATTTCCGGGCTGTTCTGGGGTGCGTTCATCACGGCCTCACAACTTCACGCAGATGTTTTTCAGTTCGGTGTAGAACTCCAGCGAGTGCACACCCCCTTCCCGACCGATCCCGGATTGCTTGCTGCCGCCGAAGGCGGTACGCAGATCGCGCAGGAACCAACTGTTGACCCAGACGATGCCGGCCTCCAACTGCCCGGCGACGCGGTGCGCGCGGCTGACGTTTTCGCTCCAGAGGGTGGCGGACAGGCCATAGGGCAGGCTGTTGGCCAGGGCGACGGCTTCGGCTTCGCTGTCGAACGGACGGATATGGCAGCACGGCCCGAAGATTTCCTCGGTGACCACCGCCGAGTCGTCGGCCAAGCCGGTCCAGATGGTCGGCTGTACCCAGGCGCCGCCCGCCAAGGCGTCCGGCATCTGCGGCACGCCGCCGCCGGTGACCACGGTGGCGCCGTCGGCGACGGCTTGCTGGTAGTAGGACAGCACCTTCTCGCGGTGCTTGAGGCTGACCAGCGGGCCGAAGTTGCTCGTCGGGTCGTCCGGCGGGCCGATCACCAGGCTCTCGGCACCGGCCTTCAGACGGGCGACAAACTCCTCGAAAATCGAGCGCTCGACATACAGCCGCTCGGTGCCCAGGCACACCTGACCGCAGTTGGCGAAGGCCGAACGCAGCGTGCCTTCGATGGCCTTATCCATGTCGCAGTCGGCGAAGACGATGCCGGCGTTCTTGCCGCCCAGCTCCAGCGAGACCTGGCGCACGCCTTTGGCGGCGGCGCGCATGATCAACTCGCCGGTGCCGGTTTCACCCGTGAAGGTGAAGGCATCGACATCCGCGTGCTCGGTGAGGAAGGCCCCGGCGGAATCGCCACCGAAACCATGCACCACGTTGTACACCCCGGCCGGCACGCCGGCGGCCTGCATCACCTCGCCGAGCAGGGTGGTGGTCAGCGGGGTTTCCTCGGAGGGCTTGACCACCACGGTGTTGCCGCAGGCCAGGGCCGGGCCGACCTTCCAGGTCATCAGCAACAGCGGCAGGTTCCACGGGCTGATCACCCCGATCACCCCCTTGGGGCGGCGCACGGCGTAGTTGATCGCGCCGCTGCCGTCCGGCGTGGCCATCTCGAAGGCTTCGCTGGGCACGTTCTTCAGCAGGTCGGCGAACACCTTGAAGTTGGCCGCGCCGCGCGGAATATCGATATGCGAAGCCAGGGATTTCGGCTTGCCGGTGTCCAGGCATTCGGCCTCGAGGAACTCGTCGAAGCGCGCGCTGATGCCATCGGCCACGCGGTGCAGAATGTCCGCCCGCTCGGCCACGCTCATCGCGCCCCACGGCCCGCTCAGCGCGGCACGTGCAGCCTGCACCGCGGCATCGACCTCGGCGCGGCCGGCCTCGTGCACGCGGCCGATCACCTGGCCGTTGGCCGGGTTGATGTCGTCGAAGGTACGACCGCTGGCCGAACCGACGAAGGCACCGTTAATGAAGTGCTTGATCTCTTTCATCTGCGCAATCTCTGCAAAAAGGCGAGCCGGGCTTTCAGGTGAGCACGGTCAGGAAACGTTCGTTGAGCACCCGGTCGTGGTAAAAAATGGCCTTGCCCAGGTCCTTGGCCAGCCAGGTCACGGGCTTGTGATCCTGGTAGTTGTAATCGCCACCGCAGAACACCTCGTTGCGGTTGCCCGAGGGGTCGAAGAAGTAAATGGTCTTGCCATGGGTCAGGCCGTGGCGGGTCGGGCCGATGTCGATCGAGGTGTCGGTCATGGAAATCAGGTCGGCGGCGCGCAGCACGTCTTCCCAGGTTTCCAGGAAGAACGAGACGTGATGGAACTTGCCCTTCTCCGCGTGCTGGATAAAGGCCACGTCGTGGGCCTTGGTCGACAGGCTGAGGAACTGCGCGATGCGCGTGCCGTTGTCGTCGATCACCTGCTCGGCCAGGTAGAAACCGAGCACCTCAGTGAACAGTTCGTAGGTCGCCTGCAGCTCGTCGCCATACATCAGGCAGTGGTCGAAACGCACGGCGCGCATGCCCTTTAAATCGCGCGGCCAGGCCTCGGGATTGATCTCCTCGACCCCCCATTTACCGGTGTATTCCTTGTCCGCATAGAGCTCGAAGAAGTGCCCGGACGGTGCCCGGAAGCGCACCCGTCGGCCACACCCCTTAAGTTCGCCGGCGGCGATACTCTCGACCAGACAGCCATAGTTGAGCAGGTCCTCGGTGAGGCGGTTCAGGCAGTCCTCGTCGATCACCTTGAACCCCATGAAATCCATGCCTGGCTCGGTGGCCTCGCGCAGCACCAGAGAGAATTTGTCGACCTCGGTCCAGGCCTTCAGGTAGACGCGCCCTTGCTCGTCGCGGTCCATCTCGATCAGGCCGAGCAGGTCGCGGTAATGGGTCAGGGCACTCTCCAGATTGAGTACGCGCAACTGGACGTGACCGGGGCGCAAAACGCCTTTTTTCATGACGACACCTCTTGCTGGTTCTTGTTGTTGTGGTCGCCCGGGCCTTGGCGGCGCAGGCATTCGATACTCAGGTCGGATTGCGGAAACAGCTGACAGGCCAGGGCCAGGCCCTGCTTGGCCGCCTCCGGCGGCACATGGCTGCAACTCATCTTGTGGCACTGGTAGGTGCCGCTCAGCACGCGCACCTTGCACAGCCCGCAGCCGCCGCCGCGGCAACCCACCGGCACGCAGCGCTTGCCCTGTTGCTCCATCGCCCTCAGCACCGACTGGCCGGGCAGGCAACGGAAGGTCTGGCCGCTGAGGGTTTCGCGAATCTCATAACCGGCATGGTTCATGGCTTACCTCAGATGCGCTTGAACAGGGCCGAACGGGTGCTCTCGCCGGCACCATCGGCGGCGGTGTAGAAGCGCTCCATAAAGATGTCGCGCTCGAACAAGCGACCTTGCATCAGGGTGGTGATGGCCGCGTCGATCATCGGCGGCGGGCCGCACAGGTAGGCTTTCTGCCCGCCGAAGCGGCCGTCGAAATGCGCCTTGGCGGCGTCGTGGACGAAGCCCTTGAAGCCTTGCCACGCGGGGTCGTCATTGGCCTGGTTGAGCGCCGGCACATAGCTGAAGTGCGGGTGCTGCGCGGCCAGCGCCTCGAACAGCTCGCGGTTGTACAGCTCGGCGACATTGCGCGCGCCCTGGAACAGGGTGATCCGCCGCGTATCGCCGCGCTCAAGCAGATCGAGGATCATCGACTGCGGGCTCGATAACCCCGAGCCGCCGGCGATGAAGATCAGGTCGCCGGGCTGCGAGTCGCGCACGAAGAACTGCCCATAAGGCCCGGACAGCTCCACCGAGTCGCCGACTTTCAGTTGCTTGTGGATAAAGCCGGTGACTGCACCGCCCTCGACCAGGCGCACGTGCAACTCGACTTCGTCGTTCCGGCTCGGCGGGTTGGCCAGCGAGAAGGCACGGGTGCCGTCGATGCCCGGCAACGCCAGGTTGACGTACTGCCCGGCCTGGAACGGCATGGGCCGATCCAGCTTGATGTGCAGGCCTTTGATGGTCGGCGACAGGTCGACGATGGCACTGACCACGCCGCGGTAATCCTCGACCGGATGGCCGAGGAAGTCCGGGTCGGCATCGACGTCGGCCTCGATCACCAGGTCGGAGAGCGGTATGGCACAGCAGGCCAGCACCTTGCGCTCGTCGCGCTCGATGTCCATCAGGGCGAACGGCGAGGCTTCGCCGATATCCACTTCGCCCTCGACCACCTGCACCTTGCAGGTGGCGCAGGTGCCGTGGCCGCAGGCGAACGGCAGCCAGACGCCCTGGCGCAGGGCGGCCTGGAGGATGGTCTGGCCGTCCTCCACTTCGATCACTTCGCCGGTCGGTTCAATGGTGACGTTGTAACTCATGGCACACCTCTCAGCTGCACGAACCCTGAACGCCGTTCAAGCCTGGCGTGCTCAGGCGCAGCAGGCTCTTGTGGTCGATGCCGTTGGCTTCCAGGCTGGCGCCGGGATCGGCAGTGAACGGCTGGCCATTGAGCAGCCACACGGCCTCGCTGAAATCGATGCGGGCACTGTCTGGATGGGCTTTGATCGCATCCGTGAACACCTGCTCGATAAACGCGCCGAAGGTCATCGCCGGGGCGACGAGAAAGGCGAAGGGCGAGCAGAACATCAGGTGCTTTTCCCAGTAGACGTAGAGCATCTGCATGCCATGGAAATTGGCTTGCAGGTCGCGCGGCGTGGCGCGGTATTCGCTGATCGCGTTAACAGTCATGAGCTGACCCTCTTGTTCTTGGAATCGGGGGTGGTCAGGGGCGGCAGCGCCACCCCGACCCGGGGTGACGCATCAGGCGGCGTCGCGCGTGGTGTCCGTGCCGGCGGGCGCTGCCGGGGTGCCGAGTTTCTTCCAGGCCAGCCAGCGCAGGTACTCAGGCGAGCCGACGTACTCGAGGTTGTCCACCCCGATTTTCAGGTGGTAGTACTTCTCCACCACGGTCTGCACGTCGCCACCCTCGCAGTTGCCCTGGTAGATCTGGTGCACCGGCAGCCAGGCCTGGATGTACTTCTCCGGTTCGTGCTGGAAGATGTCGCAGCAGCCATCGGAGCAGAAGTGATAGCGCTCGCCCTCGTGCTCGATCTGCCGGTGGCTGAGGGTGGTCGGGTCGTCCGGCTCGGTGAACAGCGCCGGCACCTGGCACACCTGGCACAGCTGCGGCAGGGTGTGGTTGTAGAAGCGCTGGCCTTTGGCATGCTGCTCCTGCCAGTGGTCGAAACGCGGGCGGTAGTACTTGTCGAAGCTGTCCGGGTACTTTTCCGCGAGCCACTGCTGCTCTTCCTGGCTGGGAATCCAGGTGTGGAAGTTGGTGGCCTGGCTGTACTGGTAAAAGGTCGCCCAAATCTGGTGGGTGATGTGCTGCTTGCCGATGTTGGCCTGGTCCTGGTACTTCGGCGGGCGGATGCCGTAGCGCTCGAGGTCCTTGAACAGCGCGCCGCCGTTCTGCTCGTAATACACCTCCCAGGCTTCGGCCCAGGACATCACTTTGTTCGGCAGCATGTAGTCCATCATCATGCCGACCAGGCTGAGCAGGCGGTAACCGCGCCAGAACCACTTGTCGATCCAGCGTTGGATGATCGGCACGTTGTCTTCGTGCTGTTCGAGCATGAACTTGATCACTTCCAGGCCGAGGGTCATGTGCCGCGCTTCGTCCGACTGCGCGGAGAAGCCGAAGGTGACCGTGGCCATGTCGCCGTTGTAGGCGGCGCCGGACATGAACGGCACGAACAGCAGGTTGGTCAGCACGTACTCGAAGGAGAACGAGATGGCGGTGAGGAACTCGAACGGGCCGGCCGAGCGCGCGTCGTCGAAGAACGACTTGGGCACCGAGAGGAACCACACCCGGTCGTGCATGTGGGCGAAATCATGCAGGCCGTTGAAGTGCTTGTTGTAGTGGCTCATCGCATGGATCTGCGTCTGCACGTGGCGCAGCTCGTCGATCGCCTGCATCTGGCAGGCGACCCGCGCGCCGGCGCCGCTGAACTGCCGGCCAGCCCGCGAGTAGCCCTGGAAGGCGCCGTATTCCAGCGGCGAAACGCCGGTGAGGAACAGCTTCAGGGCATTCACGTAACGTGCATCGGAGATGTTCTGGTGGCCGTTGTTCTGCGCGAAGGCGTCGAAAATCGCGTAGAGCTTCTTCTCTTTCTCGGCCTGGTATTTCCAGTAGGCATCCATGGTCAGACGGAACGGGTCTTCCCACTTGTCCCAGTCGGTGATCTTAATGCCCTCGAAATCCTCGTCGGGGAAGATGTCGGCCTTCTTCTGGTAGCTCGGTTCCCAGGCCATGTCGCGGGTCAGGTACTGGTACTTGTCTTTCAGGCTGAGTTTTTTCTTCTGGGTTGTCATGGTCTGCCTCCTAGTTCTTCCACTCGAGGACGAAGCTGTCGTCGTCCTCGGCCACGTTGCCGCCGATGCTGATCACGTCGATGAGCATTTCCTGGACGTCCCACTCGCGACCGATCATTTCCTCCACTGTCGCGCGGCGGATTTCCAGGCGTTTCTCGGCCTGGATGCGGATCATCGCGGGCTGGTACTGAACCTCGGCGTGGGGGTTGTCCTGGGTGATGGCGTCCACCAGGTAACGTGCGTTGTCGTTGTCCTGGAACACGATGAAAGCCAGTTGTTTCATGCGGCTACTCCTGGGCTGCGCAGCCCGAGCTTGTGCAGGCGCGCGGCCAGCGCGGCGCGCACCTCGTCGAGGGCGGCCTGGCCGGTGGCGGCTTCGGCCAGCGGTTGCAGGGCGGCATAGGCGCGCGGTTCCCAGGTATCCACCCAGGCCTGGATCTGCTCGCGGTTCTCTGCGCTTTCGGCCAACACCACCTTGAGCATGGCGTCGACCCAGCGGGTGCTTTCGGCGTACCAATCGCGCATGAATTCGGTGAGCATCGACAGGTCGGCGGCGCCCTCTTCGCCCAGTTGCTGGTCGAAGCGCTGGTACATCAGCGGGTAGCTCATGCCGTCGAGCAGCAGGTTCTGCGCCAGGGCCAGTTCGAACCAGTCCTTGATCACCAGGCTGTCTTCGACGTAGCGGCGCAGACCTTGCCAGATCGGATCGTCCATCCAGTAAGCCTTGGCCTGGTCCAGCGCACTGCCGCTGCCCTCGCCGAGCAGCAGGCCGATGCGCGACAGGTACTGGCCAATGCCCAGACGATCCATGGCCTGATAGATGTGCAGTTGGGTCATGGTGCCGGCGATGCAGTCGCCGGCAATGCCGCTGTTGTTCATGTTGGCGCCCATCTCGGCGTGGCGCAGCGGCACCAGGCAACGCAGGATCTTCTGCTGCAGCGCTTCGGGCAGGCGGCTCAGCAGGCCGCGCTTCTCGCAGAAGCTGTAGGCATGCTCGGTGGCTTCTTGCATGCGCGCCCGGGTCTGTACATAGGCACCGTAGAAGTACTGGCGCGGGTCGGTGACCGCATGCCAGTCGACCATGCGGATCGCCGTACGGCTGGGGTCGTTGAGCTGCCGATGCGGGTCCCACAACGGCCGGTAGTGGAAGTTGGTCGTCGCTTCGATGTCGTAGCTGGCTTCCTGATAGCGGCTCGCCGGCTTGTCGCCGAAACGGCGTTGCAGGTTGCCGTAGGTGTGGCGGAGGGTTTCCACCGTATTGGTCTTGATCTCTACGCTCATTTCAACCGTACCGTCTTGTTGTTGTGTGTGTTCGGCTGTCGCCCGTGCTTACTCTCGGCCGCTCGCCTCGCGTCGTCCGACATCGCCGTAGCGCCACTTGGCCGCGTCTTCATCCACCGCTTGGCACATCGCCGCGTTCATCTGCACCACCTGGTGCTGCTGGCAGAACGCGGCGAAGGCGGCGTGTGGCAGTACCAGCTCGACGAACAGTTCCGGATGACCAATGGCGAAATCGAATTCGACGAACCGGGCATCCGGCTCGCTGCGCACCCGGACATAACGGGTTAGCTGGTCGAAGGGAATCACTGGGTCTTTCATCTCGCCGGTTCCTGGCTGGTTGCTGGCACAGGCCCTAATGCAACGCCTGTGCCAAGGCGCCAAAAAAGAACATAAGTTATTGTATTTTAATGATTTTTAATTTAGTAACCGGCACAGGAAACACGCCGTGAAGGCAGGCGCCACACGGGCTTTTTGAGCATTTGATCAATTGCTACGGCACACTTGAGCAAATGCTCACAGGCTCTGCGCAAGGCAACCGATGGCCCGCCTCAGGCCCTGGCGCCTTTCATCATTTGGTTGACTTTCATCTGCCGAAAAAGGCGAATATGGTGGGTTGGCGTTGCGCCAACACGGCCGGAAAGGCCGCCTGGAGTGTTCGCTGAATACATCGATTGCCGTGTGCTTTCCAGGTGCTTCAGCGCCCCCCCCCCCTACAACAATAAATCAGGGGATTTGAGTTCATGCCGATCCGCTATAAACCCGAGCTGCAATACGCAGACTTCAAGGACCTCACCAGCCTCATCCACTTCCAGAGCACGGAAGGCAAGATCTGGCTGGGCGAACAGCGCATGCTGCTGTTGCAGGTTTCCGCAATGGCCAATTTCCGCCGCGAGATGGTCAGTACCCTGGGCATCGAACGGGCCAAGGGCTTCTTCCTGCGCATGGGTTACCAGTCCGGACTGAAGGACGCCGAACTGGCCTGGAAGCTGCGCCCGAATGCCAGCGAGTACGACATGTTCCTCGCCGGCCCGCAGCTGCATTCGCTCAAGGGTCTGGTCAAGGCCCGCCCCACCGAGGTCGATATCGACAAGGAAAGCGGGCGCTTCTATGTCGAGGTGGAGTGGATCGACTCCTTCGAGGTGGAAATCTGCCAGACCGAGCTGGGGCAGATGCAAGACCCGGTGTGCTGGACTCTGCTCGGCTACGCCTGCGCCTATTCCTCGGCGTTCATGGGCCGGGAAATCATCTTCAAGGAAGTCAGCTGCCGCGGCTGCGGCGGCGACAAGTGCCGGATCATTGGCAAGCCGGCCGAAGAGTGGGACGACGTTGCCAGCTTCAAACAGTATTTCAAGAGCGACCCCATCATCGAGGAACTCTACGAGTTGCAATCGCAACTGGTGTCGCTGCGTACCAACCTCGACAAACAGGAAGGCCAGTACTACGGCATCGGCCAGACCCCGGCCTACCAGACCGTGCGCAAGATGATGGACAAGGCCGCACAGGGCAAAGTCTCGGTGCTGCTGCTCGGCGAGACCGGGGTCGGCAAGGAGGTCATCGCGCGTAGCGTGCACCTGCGCAGCAAACGCGCCGCCGAGCCCTTTGTCGCGGTGAACTGTGCGGCGATCCCGCCGGACCTGATCGAGTCCGAATTGTTCGGCGTGGAAAAAGGCGCCTTCACCGGCGCCACCCAGTCACGCATGGGCCGCTTCGAGCGGGCCGACAAGGGCACCATCTTCCTTGACGAGGTGATCGAACTCAGCCCGCGCGCTCAGGCCAGTCTGCTGCGCGTGCTGCAAGAAGGCGAGCTGGAGCGAGTTGGCGACAACCGCACGCGCAAGATCGACGTAAGGGTTATCGCCGCCACCCACGAGGACCTGGCCGAAGCGGTCAAGGCCGGGCGTTTTCGCGCCGACCTGTACTACCGGCTGAACGTTTTCCCGGTGGCGATCCCGGCGTTGCGCGAACGCCGCGAGGACATTCCACTGCTGACCGAGCACTTCCTTCAGCGCTTTCACGAGGAGTACGGCAAGAGAACCCTCGGCCTTTCGGACAAAGCCCTGGAGGCCTGCCTGCATTACAGTTGGCCGGGCAATATCCGCGAGCTGGAGAACGTCATCGAGCGCGGCATCATCCTCACCGATCCGAACGAAAGCATCAGCGTGCCGGCGCTGTTCCCACGGGCGCCGGAAGAGCCGCAGACCGCCAGCGAGCGGGTGTCGTCGGACGGCGTGCTGATTCAGCCAGGCAATAGCCAGGGCAGTTGGATCAGCCAGTTGTTGAGCAGCGGCCTGAGCCTCGACGAGATCGAGGAAAGCCTGATGCGCGAAGCCATGCAACAAGCCAACCAGAACGTCTCCGGTGCCGCGCGCCTGCTCGGCCTAAGCCGACCGGCCCTGGCCTACCGGCTGAAGAAAATCGGCATCGAAGGCTAGCGCATCGTAGGCTGGGCGAGCGGCGCCAAGCGCTGAGCAATCAGACACTGCCATCGCGGCGCGGCACGTAACCCAGCACGCGATATACCGCCTTGCGCCGATGCGGAGCGCCAGCGCCAGGCGTTTCGCCATTTGGTGAAACGCCTGATGATTTTGATTATTTGATTAACCCCTCTTCCCCCCACTTTAAGTGCTACAACCCTCCACAAGCTGTTTCTCTCCCGAAAAAAACAAATCAAATCAATAACTTGAAACTACTTGCGGATCACCGTCGGTGGTCTGGCACAGGCGTTGCACTCGCCTTGTCAGCCGCTTCACGACAACAACAATCACAAGTGGTGACACGTGATGAACCATAACAAGCAGTCGCACGGCCTGTTGCCGTGCGTCCTGAGCCGCCCGGTACGCTCGGCACTCGGGATGTTTCTCCTACCCATTGTGCTCGCCGGCTGTGAAGCCGAACTCAACCTGGCCGGAGTCGCCGCCGAAGGCAGCAAATCCAGCCACCGCGCCGATTACTACCAGGCTCTCGCCAGCGTGCCGCAGGCCACCCTGTTGGCCGGCAACAACGGCGTGTTGCTGACCAGCCTTGACCAGGGGCAGAGCTGGACGCGCCAGGTGATCGCCAAGGGCGCCAGCCTGATCGACCTCGACGCCTGCGCCGACGGCAGTTTCATCGCCCTGAGCTTCGACAACCGCCTGTGGCACAGCGCCGACCTCGGCCTGAGCTGGCGCGAACACGCCCTGCCGACCGAGGAGCAAATGCTGACCGCCGCCTGCGCCCCGGATGGCGCCTGGTGGGTAGCCGGCGGCCTGACCACCCTGCTCGGTAGCCACGACCAAGGCGGCGACTGGACGCACACCAGCCTCGACGAAGACGCCATGCTGACCAACCTGCAGTTCATCGACCGCGACCATGCGGTGGCCGTAGGTGAGTTCGGCATGCTCTTCGCCAGCCAGGATGGCGGCGCCAACTGGCAGCTGGCCGGCACCCTGCCGGACGAGTTCTACCCGCACGCCAGCTACTTCCGCAGCCCCGAGGAGGGCTGGGTCGGTGGCCTCAACGGCTTTATCTACCACACCGCAGATGCCGGGCAGAGCTGGCAACGCCAGAGCACGCCGAGCAGCGCGCCGATCTTCGGCTTTCTAGCGAGTGACAACGGCCTGTTCGCCGTCGGCGACCACAGCAGCGTGCTGCAGCTGGCCGGTGAACAGTGGCAAACGCTGCCGACGCCCGATGCGCCGGTCTACTTGCGCGCCATCACCGCGGATACCGCGCAACGCCTGATCGTTGCCGGTGGCCGCGGCCTGCTGCTGACCCTCGACACCGCGCCCAGCGCTACGCCCGCCGTTGCGACCACGACCGACTGAGACCCGCCACCATGCCCATACTGCATCCGTTTAGCCATAAGCTGGCTCAGGCCAAGGTCTGGTTGTTCGACCACCCGCGCACCGTGCTGGCGATCATCGCGGTGCTGACCCTGTTCTTCGCCCTGCGCATTCCCGGGCTGAAGGTCTACACCGACTTCTCCGATCTGCTGCCACAGGAACACCCGTACATCCAGCTGCACAACAGCATCAAGGACAGCTTCGGCGGCGCCAACGTGCTGGTCATCGGCGTGGCCTTCGACAAAGGCGACCTGTTCAGCAACGAGCGCCTGGCCTTGATCGATCGGGTCACCCAGGCGGTGGACAGCCTACCCGGAGTCAACCACAACCTGGTCAGCAGCCTGACCCACCGCAACTCGCGCAAGGTCTGGCTGACCGAGGTCGGCAGCATCAACTCCGAGCCTTACTACCAACCCGAATTCGGCCAGCTCTCCGCCGCGCAGTTGGCCGCGATGAAAGCCGACGTGGTGGCCAACCCGCGGGTCTATGGCCCGTTGGTGTCGCCGGACCTGCAAGTGGCGTTGGTCAAGGCGCAACTGATCGAGGGCCAGCTCGACTACGCCAAAACCTTCGCGCAGATCCAGGCGCTGCGCGACGCCGAGAAGATCGACGGGGTGACCCTCTACGCCACCGGGCAACCGGTACTGGTGGGCTGGGCCTACACCTACATGAGCCAGATTTTGCAGATCTTCATCTGCACCGTGCTGATCATGCTGGCGCTGCTGGTGATGCATTTCCGCAAGGCCTATGGCGTGCTGATCCCACTCGGCGGGGTAATGATATCGACCATCTGGGGCCTCGGCATCATCAGCCTGCTGGGCTACAACCTCGACCCGCTGGGCCTGGTGATTCCCTTCCTGATCGCCGCCCGGGCCATGAGCCACGGAGTGCAACTGGTCGAACGCTATTACGCCGAGGTCAAACTGCTCGGTGACGGCCCGCTGGCCGCGCGCGCCACCTTCGACAGCCTGTTCCGCCCCGGCACCCTGGGCATCGTCTCGGACGCCATCGGCCTGCTGCTGATCGCCATCGGCTCGATTGCCCTGAACACCAAACTGGGCATCTACGCCTCGCTGTGGGCAACCACGGTGATCTTCAGCGTGCTGATCGGCGTGCCGCTGCTGCTGTCGATCCTGCCCAAGCCGAAGAACCCGGAGATGCGCGAGACCGCGCTGCGCCACATCGGCGCGATCTGTGCGCGGACGGTGGCCAACCCGACCGCTGCGCGCAAGGCGCTGGGCCTGGCCGCGCTGGCCATCCTCGCCAGCCTGTGGGCCTCTTCCCAGGTGCGCATCGGCGACTCCGAGCCCGGTTCGCCGATCCTCTACCCGGAACACGATTACAACGTCTCGTCCAAGGAGATCAACCAGCGCTTCCCCGGCTCGGAAGAGCTGTACATCGTCGCCGAGCATGCCGAGAAAGGCGGAATCAAGAAGCCCGAGGTGCTGCGCGCGCTGCAGGCGCTACAGAACCACATGCTCAGCGACCCCTCGGTCGGCGGCAGCAAGGGCTTGCCGGACCTGATCACCCAGGTCAACCGGCTGATGCACAACGACGATCCGCGCTGGCTGCAGATTCCCCACGACGCCAATTACGTCGGCGGGCTGATGTTCACCTACATGGCCTCCAGCCCGATCCCCGGCGCGCTCAACGAGTTCACCGACACCGACGATCGCGTCGCCAACCTGGTGTTCTATTACAAGGATCGTCAGGGCGAAACCATCCGCCGCGCCATGCACATGGCCAAGCAGTGGATCGAGCAGCACGGCGAGGAAGTGCCGGGGCTGAGCATCCGCCTGGCTGGCGGCACCCTTGGCGTGGCCGCGGCGATGAACGAGTCGGCATTCGAGACCAACCTGGTGGTGCTGCCGCTGGTGTTCCTGCTGATCTTCGTCTTCGTCATGCTGTTCTACACCTCCTGGCATGCCGGCTTGATGATGCTCCTGGCGATGGCCTTCGCCACCGCGCTGACCTACGCCTATATGGGCCTGGCCGGCATGGGTATCGACATCAACACGGTGCCGGTGATCGCCGTCGGCATTGGCGTGGGTATCGACTACTCGATCTACATGATGGATCGCATCCGCGAGGAAATGGCCAAGTTTGGCCGTCTCACCGACGCGGTGCGCCAGGCCATCGCCACCACCGGCATCGCCATCAGCTTCACCGCTCTGACCCTGATGGCCGGGATAATCATGTGGGTGATCCTTTCGGACCTGCGTTTCCAGTCCGATGCCGCCCTGCTGCTGTGCGTGATGATCGTCATCAACGCCATCGCCGCCATGTTGCTGGTACCCGCCTGGGTGCTGGTGTTCAAACCGAAGTTCATCACCGGGGCCTATGCCGACGAAGACGGCATTCTGCACGCCGACGCTGCCGTGCCCGCCTCAGCCGAACCCCAGCCGGTCGCGCCCTGCGTGGCGACCGGCGGGCTGCCGCAAGGGGAACGCCATCCGGCCTGAACCGGATGCCTTCCCACACTTAAACCGCACGAGGACCTGTCATGCCGACAACAACAAAAATGGGCCTGCGACACTGGAGTCTGGCCCTGCTGGGCGGCTCAAGCCTTGCTCTGACGCCACTGACTTCGGTCATGGCCGAGGAAGAAATGCAGTTCACCGGTTTCTACGAGAATGCCACCTTCGTTCGCGATAGCGCCGGATTGTCGAAATTCCGCAACACCGTGCAAGTCAACGCGGACAAGAAATTCGGCACCCTGGGCCAGCTGAACTTCAACAATGTGGCCTTCCACGGCACATTCCGCGGCACCTACGACGGGGTCTATGACCTCAACAGCAGCGAGTACGGCAGTGGCGCCGGCGGCGCGGTCAATCTGGAGAACAACATCGCCGGCGCGGGCTCGACTGTGCCGCACGGCGGTGGCATCCGTCCGCCAGGCACCTTCTTCGGCTTCAACGACGCGCGCAACCCCAACGAGGGGATGATCGTGCTCGGCGAAAACCTGCACAAAACCCGTGGCGGGGTGGCCTTCGGCGTGCCGGTACGGCCCTGCGACAAGGACAGCCGCGGCTGCATCGACGACTACCTGGACTACAGCAGCAACGACCTGCGTTTCCCCGAGTTCAACGAACGCCTGGACTTCATCCGCGAGCTCTACGTCGACTTCGACAACGAGCTGCCCAACGGCGACATACTTAGCTGGCGCCTGGGCAAGCAGCAGGTGATCTGGGGCCGCACGGACCTGTTCCGCGTGCTCGACGTGATCAACCCGGTCGACTTCTCGCGCAACAACATCTACGACGAGCTGGAAGACATCCGCATTCCCATGTGGATCGCCAAGGCCGACTGGCGCATGGGCGCCGGCGAGGTGTTCGACGACCTCAACCTGTCGTTCGTGTGGAACGTCGACAAGTTCCGTCCGCACAACCTCGGTCAGTGCGGCCAGCCCAACTCGATCCTCGACGCTGGCTGCTTCTTCCGCGGCATGAACAACCTGTGGGAAAACGGCGGCACCGTGGCCAACTTCGCCGGCGGCAACATCGCCACCGACTTCGGCCCCGGCCAGATCGGTATCCGCGAGGCGCACATGCCGTCCTGGAGCCTGTCCAACAGCCAGTTCGGCATCAAGCTGGAAGGTGTCTACGGCGATTTCGGCTTCTCGCTGAACGCCCTCACCTACCGTTCGCAACTGCCCTCGCTGCGTGGCGGCATCCCGGCGCAGAACGCCTTCACCGGCGAAACCGCGGTATGGCCGAGCTTAATCGCCTTCGATATCCATTTCCCGCGGGTCAACCTGCTCGGCGGTTCGATGGACTACTACTCGCAAGCGATCGACACGGTGTTCCGCTTCGAAGTCGCGCACACCGAAGGCGAGGAGTTTGCCAACACCCTGCAATCGCGGCTGTTCTCCGAGTCCAACGTCACCCGTTACGTGATCGGTGCAGACAAGAACATCTTCATCCCCGTGCTCAACCCCGGCCGCGCCTTCCTATTCTCCGGCCAGTTGTTCGGCCAGCACATCCACGAGCACCAGCTTGAGGATCGCCCACTGGGCAAGGCCGGCATGCCGGACTGGGAGCAGAACTGGATCGGCACCCTGCTGGTGAAAGGCTGGTGGATGAACGACCGCCTCAGCCCGCAAGTGATCGTCGCGCATGACTTCAAGGCTCAGGCCACGGCCATCGCGCCGAGCCTGGAATACCTGTTCAGCGACAACTTGAAGATCGTCGCCGGCGCCAACTTCAAGGTCGGTCGCGGCGCTCGCGAGTTCGACGACTGCCGCAGCTGCAACCCCTGGGACCCCTTCACCAGCTATGGCCTGCCGGAAGGCGCTAGCGCCGGTCTGAGCGGCTACGAGCCGCTGGGCCGCTTCCGCGCCGGCCCCATCGGCATGGCGCAGAAGGAAGACGAACTGCAACTGACCCTGCGCTACAGCTTCTGATCAATCACGAGGAACAGCCATGAACAACAAGAAATCCCAGCAGCACCGCGTGCTGGCGCTGGCCCTGCTGGCGCTGGGCGCGACCAGCGGCGTCCACGCCGCCGACGAGACGGTGATCCAGCAGTCCTTCCACCCCTACCAGAACGACAAGCCGAGCTTCGCCGGTCTGAATACCGGAATGACCATCAACAAAGGTAACGTCGGGCAATTCAAAGAGATCATCGACCCGGCGTTCTATGACTTCATCGAGAAAGGTTGGGCGGAGCTGAAGGTCGGCGACACCACCTCCTTCGACCTGCACCCCAACTATGTCGAGGCTACCCGCCAGCACATGGACACGGTCAAACTCGGCGCCAAGCCCGGCGAGATCAGCGGCGCCGTGGCCGGCCGGCCGTTCCCCCAGGAGCCGGACGCCAGCGACCCGCGCGCCGGCGAGAAGCTCGCCTGGAACTACAAGTACGGCTACAACTGGGGCGACAGCGCCGCCATCTCGCCGTTCTACTGGAAGTTCCGCGACATGAACACGGCCAAGCTGGAACGCACCATCAAGTTCGACTTCCACTTCCTCAACTTCACCCGCCGGGTCAACCAAGAGCCCACGCCGGCGATCACCCCCAACCCGTCGCAGCTGTTCCGCGGCATCTACGTCAAGGTGCTGGAGCCGTATGACGTACGCAACACCCAGCTGTTGATCCACCGCGCAGAAGACGACCTCAAGCGTGACAACTCCTGGCTGTACCTGGGTTTCCAGCGTCGCGTGCGGCGCCTGGCCACCGGCCAGGTGACCGATGCCTTCCTCGGCTCCGACCTGATGATCGAGGACTTCGAGGGCTACAACGGGCGCATCTCCGATATGCAGTGGAGCTACAAGGGCACCCGCTTCATGCTGATGCCCTTCTACAACCACAACGACCTGACGCTGGACAGCGAAACGCACAAGGACAGCGACGGTTACCAGGTAGTGGCGTTCGGCGGCCAGGGCGGCTGTTTCCCCAACATCACCTGGCAGCTGCGCAAGGTCTACGAGGTGGAATCGGTGCCGGTGGACGGCAGCCACCCGCTATCCAAACGCGTGCATTACATGGATGCGCAGACCTTCACCGTGCCGCGTACCGTGTCGTATGACCGCAAGGGCAGCATGTGGAAGACCTTCACTATCGGCCAGGCCCACCCGGACTACCACCTGCCGAAGAACAAGGGCTCCGGCGTGTCGATCGACGACAGCTTCTCGATGGTCGACATCCAGGCCATGCACTGCACCACAGGGCAGTTCAAGGGCCAGGTCGATCCGGATATGAGCAAGCCGGAGATGTTCAGCGTGCAGCACATGCGCGCTACCGGTAACTAAGCAGCGCCACTCGGCCCGGCTCGTTAGACGCGGCCGGGCCTTTCGCCCAACCAGCAACCCAGCCAACAGCCGCCGTCCGCATGGGCGGCGCTGTGAGAAGCCGTGCCCGCAGGCCAGGAACCTGTCGAGCGGGATCCCACCAGCAAAGGTTCAGCCATGAATAATAACAACAGACTGTTTTGTGCCTTGCTCTACCTCAGCCTGCACCCGCTGTCCGCCCTGGCCGATGACGAGCTCATCGACAAGGCCTTCTACCCTTACCGCGCGGCAATACCCGAGGCCGACGGTCTGAACACCGGCATGCTCATCGAATCCGATAACGTCGAGCGCTTCAAGGAATTGCTCGACCCCGCCATGCTCGGCTTTATCCGCCAGGGCTGGACCCGCATCGAGGTCGCGCCGACCACCTCGTTCGACCTGCACCCCCACTACGTCGAGGCCACCCGCAAACACCTGCACAGCGCCAAACTAGGCGCCAACCCCGGTGAGATCAGCGGCACCATTGCCGGACGGCCCTTTCCCGCGGAGCCGGATGCCGCCGATCCGCGCGCCGGGGAGAAGCTCGCCTGGAACGTCAAGTACGGCTACAACTGGGGCGACAGCGCGATCATCTCCCCGTTCATCTGGAAGTACCGCAACATGGACACGGCCGAGGTGGAGCGCACCATCCACATGACCATGAACTTCCTCAACTTCACCAATCGGGTCAACCAGCCGCCGCTACCGGCCATTACCCCCAACCCGTCGAACAAGTTCCGGGCGATCTACCTCAACATCGACTCGCCGCAGGATCTGCGCAACACCCAACTGCTGATTCATCGTTTCAACAACGATCTGAAGCGCGACAACTCCTGGCTCTATCTGGGCTTTCAACGCCGCGTCAGACGCCTGGCCACCGGGCAGATGACCGACGCTTTCCTGGGCTCCGATCTGATGATCGAGGATTTCGAGGGCTACAACGGGCGCATCGCCGACATGCGCTGGAGCTATCAGGGTACCCGCTTCATGTTGATGCCCTTCTACAACCACAACGACCTGGCCCTCGACGCGGGCAGCACCGACAGCGAGGGCTACCGCATGGTGGCCTTCGACGGCAAAGGCAACTGCTTCCCGCGCATCACCTGGCAACTGCGCAAGGTCTATCAGTTGCAGGCAACGCCGCTCAATACGTTCGCCCGCCACCCGCTGTCCAAGCGCGTCCATTATGTGGATGCACAGACCTTCGCCGTGTCGCGCACCGTCTCCTACGACCGCCAGGGCGAGCCGTGGAAGACCTTCACCATCGGCAAGGCGCACCCGGACCATCACCTTCCGATCAACAAGGGCAGCGGAGTCGCGCTGGACGACAGCTTCTCGATGATCGACATGCAGGCCATGCACTGCACCACCGGACAGTTCAAGGGCCAGGTCGACTCCGAGCAGAGCAAGCCAGAGATTTTCAGCGTGCAGTACCTGCGTGCAACCGGGAACTGATGCCTAAACAGAGGCGGTCTTACGCCTCCTCATATCAGGTGCTACTCCCGTTTCATTCACGACCGCGAATGAGACGGGAGTAGCACCAGGACATCGCAAGAGCATTAAAAAGGACGCGCAATATGACTAACACTCACCCCGCCGAACAATTGCTCTTACTGTGCGATGCCAACGGCCTCATTACCTACGTCAGCTCTGCCTTTGCCACCCTCGCCGGCTACTCTCCGGCACAATTGCTTGGCCAGCCGGTCAACTGCCTGCGCCACCCGGAGATGCACGCGGGGCCATTTAAAGATCTTTGGGCCACACTAAGCAAAGGCCAGTCATGGATGGGAATGCTGCACAACCGCCGCGCTGATGGCCAAGATTTCTGGGTCGACGTCTATATCAGTCCAATTCTTGAAGGCAGCGAGGTAATCGAGTACCAAGCGATCTACCAGTTGCCCAGCGCGCAGATGACATCCCGCGCCCGTGAGGTCTATCGAGTTCGCGCCCAGGGCCGACTGCCCACAAGCTTGCGCTGGCCACAACCGCGTCAGGCCATGCGTTCGAGCCTGTTGGCCTGCCTGTCAGGCATGCCGTTAGCTATCTTCGCCATAAGTCTCAGTCCGCTGCTTGGCGGACTCGTCTCGCTCTGCTCGGCAACACTCTGCGGGCTGCTCCTGTACTGGCAATGCCGCCCCTTCGACAAACTGGTAGACACAAGCCGTCGCCTGGTACGGCACCCGATCAAACAGTTGGTCTACACCGGGCGGGTAGATGAAGTCGGGCAGATACAACTGGCCATGCGGTTGCTGGAATTCAAGTTCGCCGCCCTACTCGCACGTGTTCACGACAGTAGCCACCAGGTGGCTCAGGACGCCAGTCATGCAACCCGACTGGTCAGCACCAACAGTGACGCCTCGCACAAGCAGCAACAGGAACTGGCCGGCATCGCCGCAGCTGTCGAGCAATTCACTGCAACCACCCAGGAAGTCGCCAACAACACCCTCGACGCCACCAATCTGGCCCGGCAAGCCGAAGACTTGGCCAAAAGCGGCCGTCAATTAATGGAACAGGCACTGCATAGCATCGGCCGGCTGTCCACCAACCTTGAGAGTTCGGCAAGTGCGGTAAGCTCCTTGGCGCAACACAGCCAGATGATCGGGCGTATCTCCGAAGTAATCCGCAGCATTGCCGAACAAACCAACTTGCTCGCCCTCAACGCAGCCATCGAAGCCGCTCGGGCCGGGGATAACGGTAGGGGATTCGCCGTGGTTGCCGACGAGGTGCGCTCGCTGGCCCGCCGTACGCAGAACTCAACCGATGAGATACAAGGAATGATCGAAACCCTACGCCTGGGCACCAGCGAAGTGGTACAGGCGATGGACCAAGGCCGAAATCAGTTGCAATCCAGCATCGTCGAGGTAAATGGTGCCGCCACAGCGTTACTGGGCATCCTCGATAGCACCGGTAACATTCGCCAGTTGAGCACACACATTGCCAGCGCCAGCGATCAGCAGAGCCTGGCGGCCGAAGAAATCAACCAGAAGCTGCACTCAATTCACCAACTGACGCTGCACAGTAGCGAACAACTGCGCGACACCCTGCAGGTTGCCAAACACGTAACGGCCCAAGCTCATCGCCAACAAGCCCTGGTCGAGCATCTGCGCAACGGATAAGAATTTCCTGAAAAATACCTGTGCTGCAATGCATCGAATCAGATACATCGTCAGCCGAGCAGCCCTTTCCATTTCCGGAGAAATGCGTCGATTTCTGTGCTTGTTACAACGCAACCTGCATCTCCATTTCTACTGCGTTGCGATGTCGAGACATTCACGGCACAACCCGCACCAGTCGAGTAACACACCGAGCGCCTGTCCATAAAACACTGTACCGGGAGAGGACCAATACAAACCCCGAAACCCAAAAATCGATTAGTTGCGATGGTGACAGGGTACGTGCCATGGACACACCGCAGGCACGGTTTATCGCCCAGGCTCGACAACTTCGTACCCGCGACGAGCACTGGCCCGCGAAACAACTGGGCAATCCGCTGCGCCAGCAGATGCCCAGCGCACGACTCTTCGCGCAGGCCGATATGCCCGCTCATCGTGGGTACCACAGGCGAAAGAAACCGGCGGCTAGCACCAGGCCAACCTGGCCCAGCGCCGTGCACAGGCTGAGGAACGACTGCACAGCCTGATTTTATGTGGCATTGGCTTGCCCGGTCAGGCCGTCCCAGAACACATCCGACGCAGCGATCGCCAAGCAGAACTGGTTTAGGGAAAGTGTCTTCTGCGATGTACTTGTACAGAGTCGTACCGAGCAAGGCCAGCCGAGTTAGTGACTTATGAATAGCCCTCGGCTGCGTAATGCCTAGCAATACGAGGCAGTCCCGGCATGCCTTCAAGCGTAGCCATTCGCCGACCGCTTTTGGCCGTGAGGCGTCGGTCTCGACAGGCAGAGATCGGCCAAAAGCGGCCAGTCGTAACGGGTAATCGTCGGCCAACTATTTAGTACTTCACAATCATCCAGAGCAAGAATAGAGTAGAGTTTATTACCTAATAGGTATTTTACTCTACATGAATAATTGGTTATCCCTGATCATCGCCTTGCCGACCGCTAACGCCACAGAGCGTATGCGTGCCTGGCGTGCCCTCAAGAGCAGTGGCGCTGCGGTACTGCGCGATGGGGTCTATTTGCTGCCCGACACTCCCGCCTGCCGAGAAGCATTGGAGGCTGTTGAGCGCGACATCCTGGGTAGCAATGGCACAGCCTTTCTGCTGCCAATCAATGATCCGCAAGGCGAGCGTTTTATCGAGCTATTCGACCGTAGCGAGGACTACGCCAAGCTGCGCGTCGATATCGAGGCGTGCCAGGCTCAGCTGACTTCGGATAGCGCCCTCACCAGCACCAAGCAGGTACGCAAGCTGCGCAAGGCGTTTGCGCAGGTGGCGGCCATCGATTTCTTCCCTGCGGCGGCGCGGCAGCAGACCGACACGGCGCTCAAAACCCTGGAGACGGCCATCAGCCGGGCGCTGTCGCAGGATGAGCCGAGCAGCCACGATCAGCCTATCGAACAGCTGAATCTTCGCGACTACCAAGGCCGCCTCTGGGCTACGCGCAAGCGGCCCTGGGTCGACCGCCTGGCCAGCGCCTGGCTGATTCGGCGCTGCATTGATCCGAGCGCCCGCATTCTCTGGCTGGACACGCCAAGTGATTGCCCTACGGAGGCGTTGGGTTTCGATTTCGACGGTGCGACCTTCAGCCATGTCGGCAGTCGCGTCACCTTCGAAACCCTGCAATCCAGCTTTACGCTGGCCGAGCCAGGCCTAAGCCGCATCGCGGCTCTGGTGCATTACCTGGATGTCGGTGGCGTTCAACCCGCCGAGGCGGTCGGCATCGAGCGTGTATTGGCCGGGCTGCGCGAAACCATCCTCAATGACGACCACCTGCTAACGGCTGCTTGCGCCATCTTCGATGGGTTGCTGGCGGCATTCGTGAAAGAAGAGACCTCTGATGAATGAGACCACACTGCCGCCTGTAGAGCAGGATCTGCCACGTGCCGAGCCTGTCAGTTTGCTCCAGGCTTTTCTGTTCTGGCTCAAGCTCGGTTTCATCAGCTTCGGTGGCCCAGCCGGACAGATCTCGATCATGCACCAGGAGCTGGTGGAGCGTCGGCGCTGGATCTCCGAGCGGCGTTTTCTGCATGCCCTGAACTACTGCATGTTGCTGCCCGGCCCGGAGGCCCAGCAGCTGGCCACCTATATCGGCTGGCTGATGCACCGCACTTGGGGCGGCGTGATTGCCGGGGTGCTATTCGTGTTGCCCTCGCTGTTTATCCTGATCGCGCTGTCGTGGGTCTATATCGCCTTCGGCGATGTGCCGGTGGTGGCCGGACTGTTCTATGGGATCAAGCCCGCCGTGACCGCCATCGTGGTACAGGCTGCTCACCGCATCGGCTCCCGCGCACTGAAGAACAACTGGCTGTGGGCAATAGCTGCTGCTTCATTCGTGGCGATATTCGCCCTCAACCTGCCGTTCCCACTAATCGTGCTGGGGGCCGCAGTGATCGGTTATTTCGGTGGGCGTTTCGCCCCAGAGAAGTTCAGCGTTGGCGGTGGTCATGGCGCTGCCAAGCAGTCTTATGGCCCGGCGCTGATTGATGACGACACCCCAACACCGGAACATGCACGCTTCCGCTGGCCACGCCTGGTTTTGCTGGCGGCAATAGGCGCGGCGCTGTGGGCATTGCCCATGGGGCTGTTGACCGCGCTGTTCGGCTGGGAAGGTACGCTGACGCAGATGGGCTGGTTCTTCACCAAAGCAGCACTGCTGACCTTCGGCGGTGCCTATGCGGTGCTCCCCTATGTCTACCAGGGCGCAGTCGGCCACTACGGCTGGCTGACTCCGACACAGATGATCGACGGTCTGGCTCTGGGTGAAACTACGCCAGGGCCACTGATCATGGTGGTGGCTTTTGTAGGTTTCGTCGGCGGCTACGTGCAACAGGTGTTCGGGGCAGATCAGGCCTTCCTAGCCGGTGCCGTGGCCGCCAGCCTGGTCACCTGGTTCACCTTCCTGCCGTCATTCCTGATCATTCTCGCCGGCGGCCCGCTGGTGGAATCGACCCACAACGAACTGAAGTTCACCGCACCGCTGACGGCCATCACCGCCGCCGTAGTCGGGGTGATTCTCAACTTGGCGTTGTTCTTCGGCTATCACGTGCTCTGGCCGCAAGGCTTCGCGGGGACTTTCGACTGGCCTTCGGCACTCATTGCTGTGGCGGCGGCGGTGGCCTTGTTTCGCTTCAAACGCGGCGTCATCCAAGTGCTGATGGCCTGTGCGTTGGCCGGGCTGGTGGTACACCTGCTGCAAAATTGAGAGGTAGAAGATGAGCAGAATCTCGATATGCGAACTGGCGGAATGGCAGGCAGCAGATCGGACGTTCACTTTGCTGGATGTGCGCCGTACGAGCGTCCGGCTTGCCGATGCCCAAGAAATCGCCGGCGCACACTGGCGTGATCCTGAGGATGTCTTCACTTGGAAAGATCAGGTTACACGGGACAGGCCAGTGATTGTCTATTGCGCCAAAGGGCATGAAATCAGCCAGGGCATCGCCGCTACTCTGGAGGCCATGGGCCTGGATGCGCGCTACCTGATCGATGGCTTTGCTGGCTGGCACGGCGCTGGCCGGCCCACCCGGAGTTTATCCCGGTAGGCAGGAGGTGCTGCATAAAATGGATCACCCGCGAGCGCCCGAGAATCGACCGAGTCACATGCCCTTTAACGTTTACGCAGACAATGGGCGATGTACTTACTTGGCCTTATAGCAGTTCGATGCCAAAACGGCGGACGCATAAGGCAAACAAACCGAAACAAGCTGCGGTAGCGACGATGTAGATCAGCAGAGCTGGCCAGAAGCCGAAGCGGGTCAGAAGCATGGGAAACGCGAGTAGCGTCGGCAAGGTGGGCAACACGTACCAGAAGGTGTACCACGCATGGTTAGCGATCTTTTCTGCTGGCTGGTTTTCAACGTTTAGCCAG
>PGZH01000010.1 GCA_002840155.1 Gammaproteobacteria bacterium HGW-Gammaproteobacteria-13 | reverse complement strand
TTTTATAAGAAGTTTGAGGAACCGCATACGCCTGAAGAGCTGCGCATTATAGGGACTGCCGAACGAAGGTCAATCGATTGTTATGCTTTTGTTTCAATACCCCAAGAACTAAACGGCTGCAGCCTCACGACCACCAGCGCGTCGCCTGCAGAAACGACAAAGCCCAAACCTTTTGGACTTTGGTCAGGACGGAGTGACTTGAATCGACCCTGGTTGCGTCGACGCATCAGTGCCGTTGGCATGCTCAATAATCATGTCCAGGCCACGACGGTGGAAGCTCAAATGGCTGGCGGCAAGGTGTTGCTCGGCGTAAGCGTACGCCGAACTCACCTTGCGTGACCCAGGCAGGCGCCCACTGATGTGGCAGCAGTTGGCCGATCTCACTGGCCGGCTGCGCCGGCAGTCGTGTGAGCACGTCCTTGAGATAGGCATACGGATCGTGCCCGCTCATGCGGGCCGACTGGATCAGGCTCATTATCGCCGCCGCTCGTTTACCGCTGCGTAACGACCCGACAAACAACCAGTTCGAGCGCCCCAGTGCCCATGGCCGGATCTGGCTCTCGACCTGGTTGTTGTCGACGGGTACGGCTCCATCTTCCAGGTAGCGCGTCAGCGCTACCCAGCGCTTGAGGCTGTAGCCCAAGGCTTTCGCCGTGGCTGAGCCGTTGGGCACCAGATCACGCTGGGCCAGCATCCAGTCATGCAGCGCGTCGAGGATCAGTGAGGCCTTTTCCTGCCGTATTCGCCTGCGTTCTTCATCGCCCACGTCCCGTGCTTGCCGCTCGATTTCGTACAAGCCGCCAATCGCGTGGAGTGCCTGTTCGGCCAGTTGGCTTTTGTTCGCCGCGTGCAAGTCGAAGAACTTGCGGCGGGCGCGGGCCATGCAACCAATTTCGGTAGTGCCCTGCTCGAAGCTGGCCTTGTAACCAGCGAAGTCATCGCAGACCAGCTTGCCATTCCACTGACCTAGAAAATTACGCGCATGCTCGCCGGCACGACTGGGGCTAAAGTCGTACACCACCGCTTTTAGATCGGCGAAGGGCGTGGTGCTGTAGGCCCAGACGTAAGCCCGAAGGGTTTTCTTCTCGCCTGGGGCGAGCATTTGCACCGGGGTTTCATCGGCGTGGTTCACGCATTGAGCCAACACGGCTTCGCGCAGGGCATCGACCAGCGGCTGGAGCTGTACGCCGGTTTGCCCGACCCACTGCGCCAGTGTCGAGCGAGCGATGGCCAGGCCGGCACGGCCAAAGATTTTCTCTTGCCGGTACAGCGGCAGATGGTCGGCGAATTTGGCTACCATCACGTGAGCCAGAAGGCCGGCGGTGGGGATGCCCTTGTCGATCACCTGGGCCGGCACGGGTGCCTGGATCAGTGTTTCGCACTGGCGACAGGCCCAGTTGCCACGCACGTGCTGTTCGACGGAGAACACGCTCGGCGTGTAATCCAGCTTTTCGCTGACGTCCTCACCAATGCGTTGCAGCCGGCAGCCGCAGGCGCACTGGGTGTTTTCCGGCTCGTGACGGATCACGGTGCGCGGAAATTGCGCGGGCAGCGCTGTGCGCTTGGGCTGTAGGCGTGGTTCGGCTGGGGCAATCGGGGGATTGATGGCTTTCAACTCCGCCTCAATGGTGGCGATGTCGGTGTCGAGCAGGTCATCCAGTAGACTGCCCTGGCCAGGGCTCAGCTGCTCGCTGCGCTTGACAAACTTGTGCCGTTTGAACCAGGCAATATCGTGGGTGAGCTGCTCGATGATGGTTTGATCGCGGTGGATCTTTTTGCCCATCGCGTCGACCTGCGTGAGCAATTGCGCGGCCAAGGCGCGCAGTTGCTCAGGAGTCAGTTGGTCGAGATTGGGCGAGCAAGTCATGCCGCTGATTGTGCCAGAGCAGGCCGTCAGCGCAGATACACCGATGGGCTAATGGCCGGCGCTACAGCACTGTGATCGTGCCGCCCGCACCGACCCGCTGCCAGGGCAACCCCAGTACCAACGCCTGAAGTTGCTCAGCGTCGATTTCGACTTCCGAGCCGTGGCGAATGCCTGGCCAGTAAAACTTGCCCTGGTTTAACCGCCGCGCGGCCAGCCAGATACCCACGCCGTCATGCACCAGGACTTTCATCCGGTTGGCGCGGCGATTGGCGAAGAGATAAGCGCAATGCGGCTTCGCCGCACCGAACACGGACACCACACGCGCCAATGCGGTATCGGTACCGGCGCGCATGTCCATCGCGGCTCGGTGGCGAGCCAGATAGTATCGATGCGGATCACTGGGCGAGCCCACGGATAAAACGGGCGCATCCTTCAGGATCGGAGGCTGGCCATTTCACCGTGACCGATTGCTCGCCAAGCGGTAGATCGATAATCACCGCTGCTTCAGCCGGTCGTTTGGGCGTAACCCTCGCCGGAACGAACGCCGGCAACGCAGCTGGCAGTTGATCTCGATAAAGCGGTAGCCACTTGCGAATGACGTTGACGTTGATGCCGTGGCGAGTGGCAACGCTGGAGACGGTCGCACCGGGTTGCAGGCACTCCTGAACAACCTGGGCCTTGAACGGTTTGGGGTAAGAGCTTCGTTGGCGCATGGAACTCCCGGCGATAAGAGCTATCGCGTCCGCTTAAAAATACGCGGACACCATCGCCCTTAATGCGGGAGCTCGGAAGGTGGCTTGGCTGGACGCTTACTGCTCGGCCACAAGAACGGCAGCATCACCAGCCACTACTCGGGCGCAGAACTGGGCAAGCTGATTGATGAAGCCAACAAGATATCGGCTACCGACTCACGTGGGCCGGCGCTGACAATACTGAGGAGGAAGGCAGGATGAAAAAAGTCCCGCAAAAGTCCCTGACACAAAAAAGCCTGGTCATCACTGACCAGGCTCTAATGCTTCAATTATATGGTCGGGACGGAGTGATTCGAACACTCGACCCCTAGCACCCCATGCTAGTGCGCTACCGGACTGCGCTACGCCCCGACTTGACGTGAATCCGTTTTCAGATAGCCGAAAACGTCGCGAACTATACATTAAGCTTCTGAAATATGGAAACTTTTTTGAATAAGGCGACTATTTTCTAAGCACCAACAACACGTCTTCAAGCTCAGTAATCATCTGCTTGATCAGCTGCTTATACTGAGTGCTGTCATCTTTGGCTTCATCACCCGAAAGACGCTGACGTGCCCCGCCAATGGTAAAGCCTTGATCGTACAAGAGCGCACGGATTTGCCGAATCATCAGCACATCTTGGCGCTGGTAATAGCGTCGATTACCCCGCCGCTTAACCGGGTTGAGTTGCGGGAATTCTTGCTCCCAATAACGCAACACATGCGGCTTAACGGCACAGAGCTCGCTAACTTCACCAATGGTGAAATAGCGCTTGCCGGGTATGACGGGTAATTCGTCGTTATGACTTGGTTCCAGCATACGCCTCGACCCTGGCTTTAAGTTTCTGGCCTGGACGGAAAGTCACGACACGGCGAGCCGTGATCGGAATTTCCTCTCCTGTTTTTGGATTGCGACCGGGGCGCTGACGCTTATCGCGTAAATCAAAGTTACCGAACCCCGAGAGCTTGACCTGTTCGTTGAGCTCCAGCGCTTGGCGGATCTCCTCAAAGAACAGCTCCACCAACTCCTTGGCTTCCCGTTTATTCAGGCCCAGCTCTTCATACAGACGTTCCGCCATCTCAGCTTTCGTCAGAGCCCCCATACGCTACTTCCTTAACGTGGCGTTGAACCTTTGTTCCAGGGAGGTGAGAATATTTTGCGTTGTGATACTCACCTCATCGTCATTAAGAGTGCGCGATGGATGCTGCCAGGTCAAGCCAACGGCAAGGCTTTTTCTATGAGGATCAATACCTTTACCGTGATACACGTCAAATAGCTTGAGGTCGGTCAGCCACTCGCCTGCTGCTTCACGAATCGCGCCGAGCAAATCCTGCGCAGGCACGTCACGATCGACCAGCAAAGCCAGGTCGCGTCGTACTTCTGGGAACTTCGACAGCTCCTGGAACTTCGGCATAACGCCCTGAGTAATCTCACCCAGCACCAGCTCAAACATAAAGACAGCCTGATCCAGACCCAGCGCCTTCGACAACTCAGGATGAATAGCACCGAGGAAACCGACAACACGCCCATCACGCTCAATACGTGCCGTTTGCCCCGGATGCAGCGCTGGATGCTCGCCCGGTACAAATGCAAAGCTATCACCCGCACCTGCGCTGGCCAGCAACGCTTCGACATCAGCCTTCACATCATAGAAGTCGACATCATCGCGACCGTGCGCCCAACCTTCAGGCAAGCGACCACCACAAATCACGCCCGCCAGCATCGGCTCTTGTTTCAAACCTTCGAGCTGACCGACAAAGCGCAAGCCGCTTTCGAAAAGACGCACACGCGGCTGCTGACGATTCAAGTTGTGCTCAAGCGCCTTAATCAGACCGGGCCACAAGGAAGAACGCATCGCCGCCATATCTGCGGAAATGGGATTCGCCAGCATCAGCGGCGCAACGCCTGGATTGAACAGCTCGAACAACTTGGGATCGATAAAGCTGTAGGTGATCGCCTCCTGATAACCACGGGCAACCAGCAAACGTCGCAGCGCAGGCAATTCGACTGCAGCTTCAGCCTTGGCCTGCGGAGCCAAACGCGCTTGCGGGTAACGCACAGGCAAGCGGTTGTAACCATACAAGCGGGCAAGCTCTTCGATCAGATCGACTTCCAGGCTGATATCGAAGCGGTGACTTGGCACACCCACCTGCCACTGCCCTTCGCCATCGGCACGAATGCTCAAGCCCAAAGCAGCCAGCAAGCGGACAATTTCTGCATCATCCATCTTCAGACCGAGCATCTGCTCGATGCGCTCAGCGCGCAGCGTGACCGGCGCAACACTCGGCAAGTGTTTTTGATTAACGACTTCGATGATCGGACCTGCTTCGCCACCGACGATTTCCAGCAACAACCCTGTCGCCCGCTCCATTGCCTCGCGCGCCAACTGCCAGTCCACACCACGCTCGAAGCGGTGCGAAGCATCCGTATGCAAACCGTAGGAGCGAGCCTTACCAGCGATGGCAATAGTGTCGAAGAACGCACTTTCCAGGAACAGATCGCGGGTCTTGTCGTTGACGCCGCTGTGTTCGCCGCCCATCACGCCGGCAATTGCCAGAGCGCGGCTGTGATCGGCAATGACCAGTGTATCGCTTCGTAGGCTGACTTCCTGGCCATCAAGCAGGACAAGCTTCTCGCCCTCCTCGGCCATACGCACGCGGATGCCGCCATTGATCTCGGCGAGGTCAAACGCATGCAGCGGCTGACCCAGCTCAAGCATCACGTAGTTGGTGATGTCGACAGCGGCATCGATACTGCGCACATCGGCGCGACGCAGACGCTCAACCATCCACAACGGCGTGGGCTTGGACAAGTCGATATTGCGCACAACCCGACCGAGGTAACGCGGGCAGGCTTGCGCAGCCAGAATTTCAACTGGGCGCACTTCATCATGGCTCGGCGCAACTGCCGCAACTACCGGGCGAGTGACGGGTGCAGCGTACAAAGCACCGACTTCACGCGCCAGACCAGCCAACGACAGGCAGTCACCACGGTTCGGGGTCAGATCCACCTCGATGCTGGCGTCATCCAGATCCAGATAGACACGAATATCCTGGCCCACCGGCGCATCAGCCGGCAGCTCCATCAGGCCGTCATTTTCTTCGCTGATCTGCAGTTCAGAGGCCGAGCAGAGCATGCCGTTGGACTCAACGCCGCGCAGCTTGGCTTTCTTGATCTTGAAGTCGCCGGGCAATTCGGCACCGATCATCGCGAACGGAATCTTCAGGCCAGGACGCACGTTTGGCGCGCCACACACCACCTGAAAGGTTTCCGCACCACTGCTGACCTGGCATACACGCAGTTTGTCCGCATCGGGGTGCTGCTCGGTGCTCAGCACCTCACCCACCACCACGCCACTGAATACACCGGCGGCCAGCGATACGCTGTCGACTTCAAGGCCGGCCATGGACAGGCGGGCAACCAGATCGTCGCGCGAGACCTGCGGATTTACCCAGCTGCGCAGCCATTGTTCACTGAATTTCATACTGTCTGTTCTCCTGAACCAATTCGATTACGGAATGCGAGGGCGCTAGCGAAATTGCGCCAGGAACCGCAGGTCGTTATCGAAGAACAGCCGCAAATCGTTGACGCCGTATCGCAGCATGGCCAGACGCTCAACACCCATACCGAAGGCGAAACCGGAGTATTTTTCCGGATCAATGCCCGACATGCGCAGCACATTCGGGTGCACCATGCCGCAGCCCATAACTTCCAGCCAGCCGGTTTGCTTGCAGACGCGACAGCCTTTGCCGCTGCACATCACGCACTGCATATCGACTTCAGCCGATGGCTCAGTGAAGGGGAAGAATGAAGGACGGAAACGCACGCCCAGAGGTTTCTCGAAGAACACCCGAAGAAACTCCTCGATGGTGCCCTTGAGGTCAGCAAAACTCACGCCCTCATCAACCAGCAGGCCTTCGACCTGGTGGAACATCGGCGAGTGAGTGATATCAGAATCACAGCGATAAACGCGGCCGGGGCAAACGATGCGGATCGGCGGTTGCTGCGATTCCATGGTACGCACCTGCACCGGCGAGGTGTGGGTGCGCAGCAACATGTTTGCATTGAAGTAGAAGGTGTCATGCATCGCCCGGGCCGGGTGATGACCTGGGATATTGAGTGCTTCAAAGTTGTGATAGTCGTTTTCCACTTCCGGGCCTTCGGCAATGCCGTAGCCAATACGGGTGAAAAACTGCTCAACGCGCTCCAGCGTTCGGGTGACTGGATGCAGGCCACCAGAAGTCTGACCACGGCCCGGCAGGGTCACGTCGATTTTTTCGGCGGCGAGCTTGGCGCTCAGCGCAGCCTGTTCCAGAGTTGCCTTACGGCTGTTCAGAGCATCCTGAACCTGATCCTTGGCGGCATTGATCAACGCACCGGCTTGCGGGCGCTCTTCTGCCGACAGATTGCCCAGGGTCTTCATCACCTGAGTCAATTCGCCTTTCTTGCCCAGATAGTGAACCCGCAGTTGCTCCAGGGCATTCACATCGTCGGTGTGGCTAACGGCCTCAAGCGCTTGCGAGACCAGCACATCCAGATTTTCCATTTACAGACTCCAGATACGAAATAGGGGAAGAGCTTGAAGGCTCTTCCCCTATTGGTGACGTTTAGCACCGGGCGAGCCCGGTGATTGTCGGGGACTTAAGCCAGTACGGCTTTCGCTTTCTCGACAATCGCAGCAAACGCCGCTTTTTCGTTCACTGCCAGATCAGCCAGAACCTTACGGTCGATCTCGATGGACGCTTTTTTCAGGCCGGCAATGAAACGGCTGTAGGACAGACCGTTAACACGAGCACCAGCGTTGATACGAGCGATCCACAGAGCGCGGAACTGACGTTTTTTCTGGCGACGGTCACGGTAGGCGTACTGGCCTGCCTTGATCACAGCCTGCTTGGCAACGCGGAACACGCGTGAACGTGCGCCATAGTAGCCTTTAGCGAGTTTCAGAATTTTTTTGTGACGCTTGCGAGCGATAACGCCGCGCTTAACACGAGCCATGAGTAATTTCCTCTATCTTGACCGATTAACGAACGCGCAGCATGCGCGCCACTTTTGCTACGTCAGACGGATGCACCATGGTGCTACCGCGCAGTTGACGCTTACGCTTAGTGGACATCTTGGTCAGGATGTGGCTCTTGAAAGCGTGCTTGTGCTTGAAGCCGTTAGCGGTTTTGAGAAAACGCTTGGCTGCACCACTCTTAGTTTTCATCTTTGGCATGTTCGGATACTCCGCATTCAGTTGATAAACATAACCGCAAGGCCTGCCGTGCCCTGGTGGTTACTTCTTCTTTTTGGGGGCGATGACCATTATCAGCTGGCGTCCTTCCATCTTTGGATGCTGTTCAACGGTGCCGTATTCAGCAAGGTCACCTTCAACCCGCTTCAACAACTCCATGCCCAGCTCCTGATGCGCCATCTCACGGCCGCGGAATCGAAGCGATACCTTGGCCCTGTCCCCATCACTAAGGAAACGTACCAGGTTGCGTAGTTTTACCTGGTAATCCCCTTCCTCCGTCCCTGGACGAAACTTGATTTCTTTAACCTGAATCTGCTTCTGGTTTTTCTTTGCAGCAGCAATCTGCTTCTTCTTTTCGAAGATCGATTTGCCATAGTCCATCAGCTTGCAAACAGGGGGCACTGCATCGGCAGAAATCTCTACCAGATCCAGCTTGGCCTCTTCGGCCTTAAGAAGCGCGTCTTCAATTGACACAATCCCAAGCTGCTCACCCTCAGCGCCAATTAACCGAACCTCGCGTGCCGAGATATTCTCGTTGATCGGGGCCTTCGGTGCAGCTCGTTTATCTTGTCTCATTTCACGCTTAATAATGATTACTCCAAATCTTGGCGACCACGCCGGGAAACCGCCTGCGCAAGAAATTCAGCGAATTGAGTGATGGGCATTGAGCCCAGATCAGCACCTTCACGGGTACGCACGGCGACAGTTTTCGTCTCAACCTCCCGATCTCCAATAACCAAGAGATAGGGAACCTTGAGCAAAGTATGCTCGCGGATTTTAAAGCCTATCTTCTCGTTCCTCAAGTCAGACTTGGCACGAAAACCGCTTTGATTGAGCGTTTTTTCCACTTCGAGAGCAAAATCGGCCTGTTTGTCAGTGATATTCATCACCACGGCCTGAGTCGGCGCCAGCCAAGCTGGGAACGCACCTTCATAGTGCTCGATCAAAATACCGATGAAACGCTCGAACGAACCGAGAATCGCCCGGTGCAACATGACCGGCACCTTGCGGCTGTTGTCTTCGGAAACGTAGCTCGCTTCCAGACGCTGCGGCATATTCGGATCGTACTGCAGCGTACCGCACTGCCAAGCACGACCGAGACAGTCGAGCAGCGTGAACTCAATCTTCGGACCGTAGAACGCACCCTCGCCCGGCAGATACTCCCAAGGCAGGCCCGCCTCGTTCAGCGCATTGGCCAGCGCCTCTTCGGCACGATCCCAGAACGCATCATCACCCACTCGTTTGGCTGGGCGCGTGGAGAGCTTCATCTTGACGTCGCTAAAACCGAAGTCAGCGTAAACCTGCAAGGTCAGCTTGATGAAATCCGCCGCCTCTTTCTTGACCTGCTCTTCTGTACAGAAGATATGCGCGTCATCCTGAGTGAAGCCACGCACACGCATGATGCCGTGCAGAGCGCCCGAAGCCTCATTACGGTGGCAGGAACCAAACTCAGCCAGACGCAGCGGCAGCTCGCGGTAGCTCTTGAGCCCCTGATTGAATATCTGCACGTGGCACGGGCAGTTCATCGGCTTGATCGCGTAGTCGCGGCTTTCCGACTGAGTGGTGAACATGTTGTCGGCATAGTTGCCCCAGTGCCCGGATTTCTCCCACAACACCCGATCAACTACCTGCGGCGTGCGCACTTCCTGGTAACCGTTTTCGCGCTGAACGCCACGCATGTACTGCTCAAGCACCTGATAAATGGTCCAGCCATTCGGATGCCAGAACACCATGCCCGGCGCTTCTTCCTGGGTATGGAACAGATCGAGGCGCTTGCCGATCTTGCGATGATCGCGCTTCTCAGCCTCTTCGATACGCTGGATATAAGCCGCCAGCTGCTTCTTGTCAGCCCAGGCAGTGCCATACACGCGCTGCAACTGCTCGTTCTTGGCATCGCCGCGCCAGTAAGCACCCGATAGCTTGGTCAGCTTGAACGCCTTAAGGAAACGCGTATTCGGCACGTGCGGACCACGGCACATGTCAACGTATTCTTCGTGGTAGTACAGACCCATGGCCTGCTCATCCGGCATGTCTTCAACTAGACGCAGCTTGTATTCCTCGCCACGCGCGGTGAACACATCAATAACCTCGGCGCGCGGGGTTACCTTCTTGATGACGTCGTAATCCTTTTCGATCAGCTGCTGCATGCGCTGCTCGATTGCCGCCACGTCATCTAGAGTGAAAGGACGCTCGGATGCGATGTCGTAGTAGAAACCTTCTTCAATGACCGGACCGATCACCATCTTGGCAGCGGGAAACAGCTGCTTGACCGCATGACCAATCAAATGCGCACAGGAGTGGCGGATGATTTCCAGGCCTTCCTGATCTTTTGGCGTAATGATTTGCAGGGTGGCGTCGCTTTCAATCAGGTCACAGGCATCGACCAGCTTGCCATTAACCTTGCCAGCTACCGTGGCCTTGGCCAGACCGGCACCAATGGATTGCGCCACCTCAAGTACGGATACCGGGTGATCGAACGAACGTTGACTGCCGTCGGGAAGAGTAATGATGGGCATGGCGCCTCCTCTCCTAGTGGTGACCTCTACCAAAGGCCACATGGGTTGGGATGAGCCAGTAAGCGATTCGGCGGTATACCTGCCATACAGTGGCAGGAGCTTTTCAGCCAACCAAAACCGAACCGGAGTCACTGGAGGTTTGAAACAACTATTAACCGCGTGGATGCTTGCAGAAAGCCTGGCTTGCTGGCAAGAACCCAATAAAAAAGGGCCGCCTAAGCGACCCTTTTTCTACCAAATCTGGTAGGCACGATTGGACTCGAACCAACGACCCCCACCATGTCAAGGTGGTGCTCTAACCAACTGAGCTACGTGCCTACGATGGGTGCGCATTCTACGGCCGCGAGCAAAAGTGTCAACCTATTTTTTCGCTAACTGCCTGAATAACTGAATTTTTTACTGTTCTATGCTGCGTTTTATATTTCGCACAGGCCACTAGCCGAGCATTTTCAACTCAGGTAGCATCCGCTTATTCGTAAAAAATAAAGAACAGAGGTTACAGAATGGCGCACACAGCTTATCCACAATCCTATTATGCGGCCTCTGCCAATCCGGTTCCGCCGCGTCCAGAATTGAATAGTGAAGTCGAGACTGACGTGTGCATCGTCGGCGCTGGCTATACCGGCCTATCAACAGCCATCGCCCTGCTGGAAAATGGCTTCAAAGTCAGCATTGTAGAAGCCGCGAAAGTCGGCTTTGGCGCCTCAGGCCGCAACGGCGGGCAGATCGTTAACAGTTACAGCCGCGATATCGACGTGATCGAGCGCAGCGTCGGCGCCAAACAAGCCAAACTGCTAGGCGACATGGCCTTTGAAGGCGGCCGAATCATTCGCGAGCGCATCGCCAAGTACAACATCCAGTGCGACCTTAAGGACGGTGGCGTCTTCGCCGCAAACACGCCCAAGCACTTGAAGCACCTCGAGTCGCAGAAAAAACTCTGGGAACGCTACGGCCACACCCAACTCGAGCTGATGGACGCCAAACGCATCCGTGAAGTGGTCGGCAGCGACGCTTATGTGGGCGGCATGCTCGACATGAGCGGCGGCCATATCCACCCACTCAACCTGGCACTGGGCGAAGCGGCAGCGGTCGAGTCGCTGGGCGGCGTGATTTACGAACAGTCACCTGCCATCCGCATCGAGCGCGGCGCCAACCCTGTAGTGCATACCCCTAACGGCCGGATCAAAGCCAAGTTCGTGGTCGTCGCAGGCAACGCCTATCTGGGCAACCTGATTCCGGAGCTGTCGGCCAAATCGATGCCGTGCGGCACCCAGGTGATCACCACCGAGCCTTTGTCCGCTGAGCTGGCGAAAAGCCTGCTACCGCAGGACTACTGCGTCGAGGACTGCAACTACCTGCTCGACTACTACCGCCTGACCAGCGACAAGCGCCTGATCTTCGGCGGCGGCGTAGTTTATGGCGCACGCGACCCGGCGAACATCGAAGCGATCATTCGCCCGAAAATGCTCAAAGCCTTCCCGCAGTTGAAGGATGTGAAGATCGACTACGCCTGGACCGGCAACTTCCTGCTGACCCTGTCTCGCCTGCCGCAAGTCGGCCGTCTTGGCGACAACATCTACTATTCACAAGGCTGCAGCGGCCACGGCGTGACTTACACCCATCTGGCCGGCAAAGTCCTGGCCGAAGCCCTGCGCGGTCAGGCAGAACGCTTTGATGCCTTCGCCGATCTGCCGCACTACCCCTTCCCTGGCGGCCGCCTGTTCCAGGTGCCATTCAGCGCCCTGGGCGCCTGGTACTACACCCTGCGTGACAAGCTGGGCGTCTAAACGCACAGCCCGCAAACAAAAACGGCACCTCAATAGGTGCCGTTTTTCATTCTACCTTTCAACGGTTTTTACAGCTGCGCATCCGGCCACACCTGACGCGCCGTACGCAACGCCCGCTGCGCTGCCGCCGTACGACCTTGCTCTTGCAGTTCCTGTGCGCTCGTCATCCACGTCTGCTTTAGCGGCTGCGCAGGCAGTTGATTGGTCGGCACAACCAATACCGCCCAACGCCCCGCCTCGCCCCAGGCATCATCAAAGCTGGCAAAGCTGGTGTACCAACGCCGGGTATTACCCGAACGCAGTACCAGCGTGCGCTCGCGCTGGTCATAGCCGACCAGCAGTGCAAACTGCGAACCCGGCCCGCCAAACAGTCGATCCTGCATCACCAGCACCGGATGCCCTGCCGACACTTGCTGCATCAGCGCATCCAGGTTACCGGGCAAGGGGTAGACCAGCAGATCATAAGAGCGCGCCACCGCTTCAAGGCCGACTTGCGCGCTTTGCCCCTTGGCCAATTGCTGAATACGCTCATCCACCAGGCCGGGGCTACTGATCACCCCATGATGATTGAGCAGCGCCGCCAACGCCGAAGGTCCGCCCTGCGCATCACTGAGTTGAAAGAATGGCACATCGGCCAACTCGACCCGCTCGGGCAAGCGCTTGGTCTCAGGCTGCAGCTGCGGCCCACCAGCGCAGGCGGCGAGCAGAAACAACAGGGCAACCGGCAGAAGTTTTACTACACGCACAGACTGAAACATCACTCACCCACTGGCTTGTTTGTGGCGCAGAGCATAACGATGAAGTACCGGTGACCCAACCCATCCGCGCAAAATGCCAGATTCCTCTGCCAACAGCGGTCAAGTCATGTAAGAAAACGAAAACCCTCTCCGGGCTGATAAACTGCCGTGCATTGCACCCACACTGCCCACACCAGGCATAGCCACCGAATCACGACCGCCGCCTCTGCGCCTGCCGTCAAACAGACAGATTCCGATGTCCGAAAACTCTGCCCCACCTGCCAACAAGTCCCCAGCCACGCTTTCACGCCGCTTCTCCGTTGCGCCGATGATGGATTGGACCGACCGCCACTGCCGCTTCTTCCTGCGCCAGTTGTCGCAGCACGCCCTGCTGTATACCGAGATGGTCACCACCGGAGCCATTCTGCATAACGACAGTGCACGCTTTCTACGCCACAGCGTGGCGGAGTATCCGCTGGCGCTGCAGCTGGGCGGCAGCGTGCCGGCGGATCTGGCGGCCTGTGCCAAGCTGGCGCAAGAGGCGGGCTATAACGAAGTCAACCTCAACGTGGGCTGCCCCAGTGATCGGGTGCAGAACAATATGATCGGCGCCTGCCTAATGGGTCATCCGCAGCTGGTCGCAGACTGCGTAAAAGCCATGCAGGATGCGGTGGATATCCCGGTAACGGTGAAGCACCGCATTGGTATCAACGGCCGCGACAGCTATGCCGAGCTGTGCGATTTCGTCGGCACCGTGCGCGATGCAGGCTGCCGCAGCTTTACCGTGCATGCGCGCATCGCCATTCTCGAAGGCCTATCGCCCAAGGAGAACCGCGAAGTGCCGCCGCTGCGTTATGAGGTGGCGGCGCAGCTTAAGCAGGACTTCCCCGAGCTGGAAATCATCCTTAACGGCGGTATCAAGACCCTGGAAGACTGCCAACAACATTTGCAGACCTTCGATGGCGTGATGCTGGGCCGCGAGGCGTATCACAACCCTTACCTGTTGGCCCAAGTGGACCAACTGCTATTCAGCTCCACTCGCGCCGTAATAAGCCGTTTCGAGGCTATGCAGAGCATGCGCGGCTATATCGCCGCGCACCTCGCCGAAGGCGGCAGCATGCACCACATCACTCGCCATATGCTCGGCCTGGGCCAGGGCTTCAACGGCGCGCGACGCTTTCGCCAACTGCTCTCGGTGGACATTCACAAAACCAGCGAGCCCCTAGCGCTGTTTGATCAAGCGGCGCAATTGCTGCAAGGCCGCTGACTCGGGTAAGGTCGGTGCATCTGCAACGACAAGGCTGTGTCATGACCTCCAAGCTGGATCAACTCAAGCAGTTCACCACTGTGGTCGCCGATACTGGCGACCTCGACGCCATCGCCCGCCTGAAGCCGGTCGATGCCACTACCAACCCATCCCTGCTGCTTAAAGCCGCGGCCATGCCGCGCTACAGCGAGCTACTGAAAAGCGCCCTGAGCGCCGGCAAAGGCGACCTGGGCCTGGCCTGCGACCATTTTGGCGTCGCGGTGGGCGGTGAAATCCTCAAGATCATCCCCGGACGTATCTCCACCGAGGTGGATGCACGCCTGTCGTTCGACACCCAGGCCACCCTGCGCCGCGCCGAGCGCCTGATGGGTCTGTATGAAGAGGCCGGCATTGGCCGTGAGCGCGTACTGATCAAGATCGCTTCGACCTGGGAAGGCATTCGCGCTGCCGAACAGCTGGAACAAGCCGGCATTCAGTGCAACCTAACCCTGCTGTTCTCTTTCGCTCAGGCCCAGGCCTGCGCCGACGCGGGCGTGTTTCTGATTTCGCCCTTCGTCGGGCGCATCTACGACTGGTACAAGAAGGCTGAAGGCCGTGATTTTGTCGGCGCAGAAGACCCAGGCGTGCAGTCAGTCACGCGCATCTACAACTATTACAAGGCCAACGCCTACCAGACCGTGGTAATGGGCGCGAGCTTCCGCAATATCGGCCAGATCGAACAACTGGCCGGCTGCGATCGCCTGACCATCAGCCCGGAACTGCTACAGCAACTGGCCGATGATCAGCAACCACTGGCGCGCCTGCTCAGCCCTGGTAAGGCTGCCGAAACCAAGCAAAGCCTGAGCGAAAGCCAGTTCCGCTGGGCGATGAATGAAGACGCCATGGGCACCGAAAAGCTCGCCGAAGGCATTCGCCTATTTGCCCGCGATCAGGAAAAGCTGGAAAAACTGCTGACCGCCCAAGCCTGAATAGCCTGAATGCAAATGGGGCGCTCAGTGAGCGCCCCATTTGTTTAGCGAGTCGTATCAGTGATGCTCGAGGGCATTGACCAGATCGTGGAAGGCTTCGCGGTTGGACTCATTCAAGCCCATCAGAATGCGGTGCGCTTCGAGCACTTTGGCGCGCACCAGCTCTTCCGACTGATCCTGCGACGGCAGATCATCCAGGCAATCCGGACATGGCACCGGCGTGTCGACGATATTGAAGACCTGATCAAACCCCATCGACTGCAGCAAACGCGTGATATCGGCGTGGGTGGTCACCACTGTCGGCAATAGGCCAATCTTCTGCCGCGAGAGAATCGACAACTTGGCCAGCAGCCCAAGGGTCGTACTATCGATACTGCGGGTCTCGGTGAGATCAATCACGATGGCTGAGAAATTCAGCGCGGTGAAGATTTTCTCGATGGTCGAATCCAGGGCCGAACACAGCGTCAGGCGCACTTCACCGACAAACTTCAAGATGAAGGTGCCATCTTGTTCGGCAAACTGGATTCTACCGGGGCTTATCCCAGGGTTCATGCAAGGTTCCTGCTTAACACCAGCAAGGCAATATCATCCGGCATATCCCCCAGATTGGCCAGCCCAAAAGCCTTACGTAAGCCATCCAGGGTGCCGCCCGCGGAACTGATCAGCTGCGGCAGCAGGGTTTCCTTGTCTTTCAAGGTGTCGCCCGGCAGCAGATCAAGGATGCCATCGGAGAGCAGCGTCAGACTGAAGGCCTCTGGCAGTTCCAGTTCCAGGTCGTTGTATTCGGCCTCGACAAACAGCCCGACCGGCAAGCCGCGCCCTTCCAGATAACGCGCCTGGCCGTCGCTGTAGAGCACCGGTAGCGGCAAATGGCCGCCAATGCTGTAGGTCAGGCGGTTGTTGGCCTGGTCGATCACGCCGCCAAGCATGGTCACGTGCTTGCCGAGCTTGCAGTTGATCAACCCACGGTTGATATGGCCGAGCACTTCAGAGGGTTTGAAATCCGGCAGATTGCCACCGCGGCGCGACTCGTACAGCAGGCGCGTGGTCATAAACTTCAGCAGCACGGTGATAAACGCCGAAGAAGCGCCATGCCCGGACACATCGGCCAGATAAAACGCGATACGGCTGTCATCGACACGGAAATAGTCGACAAAGTCGCCCGACAGGTACAGCGAAGGAATGATCTGGTGGGCGAAGTTCAGACCATCAGCCTGCCAGGGCGTCACCGGCAGCATGTTCATCTGCACCTGGCGGCCGGCGTTCTGATCTTCCTGCAGCAGGTGCAGACTGGCTTGCAGTTCGCGGTTGGCGGTTTCCAGCTCATCGCGATAGCGCTGGTTTTCCAGGCGCAAATTGGCGCGGTCCAGCGCACGACGCACCGAATGCTCAAGCACGGCGAGATCGGCCAGGGGTTTGATCAGGTAATCGGCGGCACCGAGGCGCAAGGCCTCGACGGCATCGCTCATCACGCCGGCACCGGACACCACGATCACCGGGGTTTCCACTTGCAGGGCATTGATACGGCGGATCAGCTCGAGACCATCGACTTGCGGCATGCGCAGATCGCAGATCACCAGATCCGGCGACTCAGCATGAAAGACTTCCAGCCCCTGCAAGCCATTGGCGGCCTGCAGCACATGAAAACCACTGTCTTCCAGGTAGGCTGCGAGGCTCGCACGCACTACGTCGTCGTCATCGATTATCAGCAGCGTGGCACTGGTTTTGTGCATGAGATATCCAGGCAAACTGCGCCGGGTATGGGTTGGCTTATACATGCAGAGCTAGTGTCTGCATGCGCGAACTCGGCTTGCTTCAAGGCGCAGACGGTACTCCCATCCGCAACGTGATTCAAGCGCATGCCGGTCGTCGCCGTACGACTTTACACCTCAAATCGGCCAAGGTTATAAGAGCTGCAGGACAGCCCCCATAACAAGAGGAAAAAGCCCATGAGCCAAAATGATCGTGCCTACAGCGAGAAACGCGATTACATCCGCATGCGGCTAGAAGCCCCCGTTACTCTGCACCATGACGGCAAGGAAATTCCCGCGCTGTGCCTCGACCTGTCCAGCACCGGCATGCAGCTGGAAGCCGAAAGCGCAGTGAAGATGGGCGACAAGGTGCGTATCCATATTGCCTCGGACCACAACGAACTGCGCGGCCTGGATGCGCAAGCCGAGGTGGTGCGCGTTAGCGCGATGGACGATGGCCGTCAGGCGTTGGGGTTGGCAATTATTTCCATGAGCTGATCACGCTCGCATACAAAAAAGGCGGCCTAGTAGGCCGCCTTTTCTACATGTGCCGACAACTTAAAAGTCGTCTTCAACCTCACCATCGCGCACTTTGAATTCGCGATTCTGCAGGTAGGCATTGCGGATAAAGATGTACTTGTCGCCGCTGACCATACGCTCGGCCTTGAGCAGGCTGGCACGTAAGCTCAGTGTCTCGACACCGATCACCACATTACGCGTAGGCACATGGTCGATGTGCATGGGAGCGGTCAACATGGCATCAGGGACACGACCAAAGGTATCACGCACGGTACTCGGTCCCATCAGCGGCAAGACCACGTAAGGGCCGCTCCCCACACCCCAAGCGCCGAGTGTCTGACCAAAATCCTCATCGCTGCGCTGCAGGCCCATTTTGCTTGCCACATCGAAGAAACCGAGCAAACCGAAGGTGCTATTGAAGATCAAGCGACCGCTGTCCACGCCGGCGTCGTGTAGCTTACCTTGCAACAAATTGTTGGCCAGATTGCGTACATCACCAATATTGCGGAAGACATTGCTTACACCGTCTTCAACGAATTGCGGCGTCACCGCCTGATAACCCTTGGCCAACGGCTTGAGGGTATAAGCATCAACGTTGTCGTTGACCCGGAACATAAAGCGGTTGTAACCCTGCCAAGGGTCTTCTTCGTTGGCTTGCGCCAGTGCAGGCAGCAACAGCACGCCGGTACAGGCAATCAACAGGCTCAATCGTTCAATCCAGCTCGCACCGGTCACACGCATCACAGTCGCTCCTTGAAAATGCTCAGGCTGCCGCAGGCGGCCAAATCAGGCCGCGCAGTATAAGGCGGCGGCTCTATAAATAGGCAGCATAGCGGACGAACAAATAGCTGAAAAATCTTACCGTCTGTTGCCGTACAGCCCAGTGATTGGCGGCAACGCGAACGGAAATAAAGCCTTCATCTGCCTGTAACCTGAAAGCGCTAGCCTGGACTAGACCATTTTCAAGGACGGCCCATGCAAACGCCCGCCAGCTTGCCCGCTTTCAACGCCATATTGTTTAGCCTGTCCGGCTGCCTGGTTGATTTTGGCGCTCGCACCATCCCGCTGACCCTGCAACGCCTTTACCCAGCTGCAGCCAATCTGCAGAGTCTGCCGCAGGTCCTAGGCCGCGAGCCGTTGACTGAAGAGTGGCAAACCTATCAGCAGGCACTTTGCGAGACCGCATGCGAGCATGCCGAAGCCACCCACGCCGCCCTGCCCTTGCTTGAGCAGCTGCACCAGCAAGCGGTGCCCTGCGCCTGGCTGGATGAACTGCCGCGTGACGCCAGCATCAGCCTGGCCAATGCACTCCCAAACTGGCTGCCCGGCACATCCAGCCATAGCCATCGTCCCTGGCCAGCGCCCGACGCTATCTGGCTCAGCCTGATGACCCTGCAGGTAAATCAGCTTGAAGGCTGCGTATTGGTCAGCGGCGAACCTCGCCTGCTACAGGCGGCGCTGAATGCCGGCATCTGGACCATCGGCCTGGCCATCAGCGGCCCTCTGTGCGGCCTGGCACCGGCTGATTGGCAGAGCCTGCCGATGACCGAACGCGATCAACTACGCAGCCAGGCCACCCTCAGCCTGTATCGTCTTGGCGTGCACTCGGTTATCGACCAGCTCAGCGACCTGCCCACCTGCCTGGCGGATCTCAGCCTGCGTCGCCATAAGGGCGAGAAGCCCTAAGCCAGGGCCAGATTGCCTGCTGAATCAGTACCTCAGGCTTGATCCAAAGCAAGCAAAGCCTGCCGGCTTGGATTAACCTGAAGGCATGCAGAACCTTTCGCCCCTGCGCAAGGTCAGTCAATCTGTCGACTAACAAAGGGAGAATTCCATGCCTGCAAGCCGCCTGCAGCAGCAACTGCAAGACCTGCGCGACCAACTGGCCGAACAACCACCATTGACTGAAGAAGAGCGCGCCGAGCTGTTTGTACTGACCCAGGAAATTGAACTGCAACTGGCCCGCCAAGCCGCAGCCGCGCCTGACGCAACCCTGATCGACGGGGTCAACCTCGCGGTGGAACGCTTCGAAGCCAGCCACCCGACCCTCGCCGGCACCCTGCGCAATATCGTGCAGAGCCTGGCCAATATGGGCATCTAAGCCACCTACATAGCGCCTTTTTCGGATCTCGCGAGCTAGTGCGAGACAAGGCGCTACGTAGTAACAGCCTCCGGCTGGTCAAAGCGCCGAGGAAGCGGAGTTTACTGCTGTAAATGAGCATTCCGAGACGCCGCGTCCCGGGCTGTTTTTAACGCAGCATCGCCGACGCGCAGCAGATCCGAGACAGGTGCTAACGAAAACCCCAGCATTAGCTGGGGTTTTGCATTACTGGCGTACCAGGCGGCGATTATCCGGACTGATCGGCCCACTGCTGCGATAGGGATTGATGTCCAATCCACCACGGCGCACATACCGCGCATACACCGTCAGGTGCTCAGGCTTGAGCAGGCGCTGCAGGTCGAGAAAAATTCGCTCCACGCACTGCTCGTGAAAATCCGCATGCTGGCGAAAACTCACCAGGTAGGCCAGCAGGCTAGCGTGATCCAGCGCCAGACCACGGTACTGCACCACCAGCGTGCCCCAATCCGGCTGGCCGGTGACCGGACAATTGGACTTGAGCAGATGGCTGTGCAGACTTTCCCTGACCACCCGCACGGCATCACAGCGCAGCAGTTCAGGCTGCGGCTGCGCATAGTTGCTGATGACCACATCCAGCTCGTCAATGCAGACACCTGGCGCGGCCTGCACACCTTCGGCCGTCACCTCTGCCAGGCTGCGCACACGCACGCCAACCGGCTTGCCGGCGGCTGCCGAGAGGTCCTGCACCAGCACCGCCACCAGTTCGTCAGGCGTGTTGAACACCGACTGGTTCAGCGAGTTGAGGTACAACTTGAAGGATTTCGACTCGATGATATTCGGCGAGTCGGCGGGAATGGCGAACTCGCCCATGGCCACCACCGGCTTGCCCGACGGCAACAGCCAGGAAAGCTCGAAACAGTTCCAGAAGTCCACACCCTGATACGGCAGCGTCTCGGCGCTCAGGCCCAGCTCGGCCCATTTCGCGGCACGCGGAATCGGGAACAACAAAGACGGGGTGTAGGTAGCGATGTACTCGCTGGATTTGCCCAGTGGCGAATCTTCGGCGGCGGGATGCATGGAGAAAACCTGGCTAGTCGAGACGCGGCGATTGTATACAGCTTTCAAAGCAGATTCAGTGCGGCAAGACCGATACCGGCCTTGCCGCAGCAGTATCAGGCCAGCTCAGCTACCACAGCCGCCAGTGCCTGGGCAGGATTGGCTGCCTGGCTGATCGGCCGGCCGATCACCAGATAATCCGAGCCTACATCCAACGCCTGACGCGGCGTCAGAATACGGCGCTGGTCGTCCTGAGCGCTGCCGGCCGGACGAATCCCAGGCGTCACCAACTGCAGCTCCGGGTAGGCGGCCTTCAGCGCCTGCGCTTCCTGAGCCGAACACACCAGGCCATCCAGACCAGCCTGCGCAGCCAGCCCAGCGAGACGCAGCACCTGCGCCTGCGGTTCGAGATCGAGGCCAATGCCGGCCAGATCTTCGCGCTCCATGCTGGTCAGCACGGTTACGCCGATCAGCAGCGGCTTGGCCCCAGCGAGCTTGTCCAAGGTCTCACGGCAAGCCGCCATCATGCGCAGGCCGCCCGAGCAGTGCACATTAACCATCCACACGCCCATCTCGGCCGCAGCCTTAACGGCCATGGCGGTGGTATTGGGAATGTCGTGGAATTTCAGATCGAGGAACACCTCGAAGCCCTTACCGGCCAGCACGTTGACGATCTCCGGCCCGCAACGGGTGAACAGCTCCTTGCCCACTTTTACCCGGCACAACGTGGGGTCAAGCTGATCAGCCAATGCCAGCGCGGCATCACGGGTCGGGAAATCCAGGGCAACGATGATCGGGGTCTGGCAGACGGACATGGGCAGGCTCTCGGGCAAGACAAATTCGGCGCGCATTGTAGCGGATGCGCCACCCGCTTGCCGCTCCGGTGATCCGCTCGCCTCGCTCATGCTCAAGCAGATAAGCGCTTGCCGCTACTCGGCAGGCTCAGCCACAAGCACATCCGGCGCCGCAAACGCCTGGCGAAAGCTGAACGCCTGCGCGCTGGCGCCCTGCTCTCGCAGCAACGTCAGGCGCTCGGCAGCCTCCTGCACCGAGGGCCGATGGCCCGCCGGCACCCACCACAGCACCATATGCGCGGCACTGACCTTGCTGAACCATTCCTGGCGGCGCTTGAGCATCTCGGTGTGCGCGGACTTGTAGACGTAATCGCTGAGCGCCTGCACATCGCGCCAGACCGACAGATTCACCAGCACATCATCGCCAAACGGGCGAAACGCCGTGGCATCGCCCGCCTCGTCCTGCAAGCGCCAGACGTAACCGGGCGAGGCTTCCGCCAGCGCATTGATGCGCTCCAGATTGGCGACAAAGTCGGCCATGCTTGGCGACTCCAGTGGCGCCTTCATCGTGGCGATATTCAACTGCGCAAGTTGATAGCTCGACATCAATGTCTCTCCTTATTTATATAAATCCCTGAATAACCACGGCCCTCAGCCGCTTAGCGCGCCAGCGGATCATCCCAGAATGAACGCTCGCTTTCCTGGATAACATCCGCACGGCTTAAGCCCAGGTCCTTCAATGCCGCATCATCGAGCATCGCCAAACGCCGCCGCTGCTCGGCCAGCTGCCACCAGCGGGAAAACTGGCGACTAACCGCCCGCAGTATTGCAAACGGCCGGCGTCCCTGTAAGCGCCCGGCACTGGCTATTGCATAACCTTTTTGACCTTTCATCTCGTCGCCCTCCTTGTGGGGTTGGCGACAGTCTCGCGCTGGGATTATGATCAATCCAACGAATGTTTCTTATGCAATGCATCTCGGAGATTGATGTATGGCCAGCTACCCGAGCATCGATAGCGAACTGCTGCGCACCTTTGTCGCGATTGCCGATCACGGCGGTTTTACCCGCGCTGCGGAAATGGTCAACCGCACCCAGTCGGCCGTCAGCATGCAGATGAAGCGCTTGGAAGAAGATGTGGTGCAGCGCCCGCTGTTTCTGCGCGACGGGCGCCAGTTCAGCCTCACCGCCGAAGGCCAATTACTGCTCGGCTATGCCCGGCGCATTCTCAAATTGCACAGTGAAGTGATGACCAGCATGCGTGCCCCGCATATGGTTGGCACTGTGCGCATCGGCACCCCGGACGACTATGTGATGCGCTTTATGCCGGGCATTCTTTCGCGCTTCGCCCAAGCCTATCCGCTGGTGCAGGTGGAATTGCACTGCGAGCCTTCATTCCAGCTGTTACAACGCCAGGACCTCGACCTGACCATCGTAACCCGCGAGCCCGGCACCGAAATTGGCCAACTGCTGCGCCAAGAACGGATTGTCTGGGCCGAAGCCCAGGGCTTCAGCCCGCATGAGCAGGAGCCGCTACCACTGGCGATGTTCAATGCCCAGTGCTTCTGCCGTTCCTGGGCCTGCAACGCGCTGGACGCCATGGAGCGCGAATACCGTATCGCCTACACCAGCCCAAGCCTGTCGGCGATCATGGCGGTCGTCAGTGCGGGCCTGGCGATTACCGCACAGCTGCAAAGCCTGATTACCCCGGACATGCGCATCATCGGCACTGCCGAGGGCCTGCCGGTGATGCCCTCCGCCAGTATCGTGCTACTGCGTAACAGCCAGACGCAGTCGCAGGTCACCGAAACCCTGGCCGAGCAGATTGTCGAAGGCTTTAGACTTTAAACCCGAGCAATACCGCGCACAGCAGCAGAAAGCCGGCAAACAGCCCGCGCAGAACCCGCTCAGGCAACGCATGGGCGAACTTCACGCCCCAGCTGATGCTGAGCAAACCGCCCAACGCCAGGGGTGCGCCCAGTAACCAATCGACGTGATCATGCACGGCATAGGTCGCCAGGGTGACCGCCGTACTTGGTGCCGCCAGCGCCAGAGAAAGCCCCTGCGCGACCACCTGACTGGTGCCGAATACGGTAGTCAGCACCGGCGTGGCCAACACTGCGCCGCCTACGCCGAACAGGCCGCCGAGCAAACCGGCACCGCTGCCCAGCAGGGTTAGCCAAGGCCAGGGATAGCGCATCCCCACCGAGAGCATGGCCGGCTTGCTGTACAGCCGCGAGAGGTTATAGACCGCCAGCATCACCAGGAAAACCACGAAACCCAGACGCATGCGATCTGCATCCAGGGTCACCGCCCAACCGGCGCCCACTACGGCAAACAGCAAGCTGGTCACCGCCAGGGCCAGGGCATGACGCCAGTCGATACGGTTGCGCTGGTGGTATCGCCACAGCGCCAACAGCACATTGGGCACCACCATCACCAGAGCCGTGCCTTGCGCCAGCTGCTGATCCAGGCCAAACAACACCCCCAGCGCCGGGATAGCGATCAACCCACCGCCAATTCCAAACAGGCCACCCAAGGTGCCGAGGGCAAGCCCAAGCAAGAGGTTCAAGGCAAAGTCGAGCAAGGTCATCGGTAGGCTCCAGTGTGAAGCTGCACAGCCTAGCTAGTCGCCACTAGCCGCGAAACGCATAGCAACGCAAAATGGCTATGCACTCAACGCACAGCAGAGCCTGACCATGAACCCCGATAGCCTGACCGACCAACTCAGCCTGTTTCTCGATGTGCTGGAAACCGGCAGTTTTTCCGCCGCGGCCCGCCGCCACCCGCTGACGCCCTCGGCAGTGGCTAGGCGCATCGATGCCCTGGAACGCTCATTAGGCAGCAACCTGTTCAGCCGCAGCACCCATGCCGTGCGCGCCACGTCTGCCGGCCTGGCCTTTGCCGAGCGCGCGCGACGCATTCTCGCCGAGCTGCACCTGGCCCGCGCCGAAGCCGTATCACTGAGCAGCGCACCGGAAGGGTTGATTCGTATTGACGCACCCGCGCCATTCGGTCGACGCCACCTGGCCCCGGCGATTGCCGAGTTTCTGGTCGCCTATCCGGGACTGGATGTGCAACTACGACTGATCGACAGCTTCGTCGATCTGCATGGCACGCACCTGGGAGAGGTCGATCTGGTGCTGCGCATCGGTCCGCTGGCGGATACCCGACTGGTCGCCACGGCGCTATCGCCCATGGTCCGAGTCGTCTGCGCCAGCCCTGACTACCTGGCGCGTCGCGGTGTACCGCGCAGCCCTGATGAGCTGCTGGAACATGACGGCCTCGACTGGGACAGCCTGGCACCACCCTACGCCTGGCGCTTCGAGCAAGACGGCAAACTGCAACTATGCCGCCCCAAGCGTTTGCGCATGACCGCCAACAACGCCGAAGCACTGCTGTTCAGCGCCCTCGCCGGCTTGGGCATTGCCCATTTGCCCACCTGGCTGATCAGCGACTACCTGCTGCGCGGCGAACTGCTGCCGCTGTTCTGCGAAAACGGCCTGCCCGCCCCAGAGCCCAGCGGCATCTACGCCCTGCGCCTGGAACGCGAAACCGACTCGCGCAGCCGCTTGTTGCTGGAATTCCTCAGGGCCCGCTTCGGCCCGGTAGCGCCCTGGGATCTGGCGCTGCAAAGCGGCCTGCAGCGCAGCTAGACGCTGTCGGTAAACCACAGCCATAAAAAAACCCGACTCAAGGTCGGGCTTTTTACTCTCGCCGTTAAAGCCGATCTTAAACCGGAGCTTTAGCGCGGGATTTGTACTCACCGGTACGGGTGTCGATTTCGATCCAGTCGTCGATGTTGCAGAAGTCCGCGACTTTGATCTCGGTGCCGTTGCTCAGCTTGGCTGGCTTCATCACTTTGCCGGAAGTGTCGCCACGGGCGGAACCTTCGGTGTAGGTGATCTGGCGAACGATGGTGGTCGGCAGGTCAACCGAAACCACTTTGCCTTCAAAGAATACGGCTTCGCAGACGTCGGTCATGCCATCAACGATGTACGGCATTACGCTTTCCAGATCGTCTTTGTTCAGCTCGTACTGGTTGAACTCTTGGTCCATAAAGACGAAGTTCGGCTCGCTGTAGTACGAGTAGGTCACGTCTACGCGATCAAGGATCACCGGCTCCATTTTGTCGTCGGCTTTGTACACGGTTTCAGTCGAGGAACCGCTCAGCAGGTTCTTCAGCTTCATTTTAACGATGGCGCTGTTACGACCGGACTTGGTGAATTCGGCCTTCTGGATCAGCCAAGGTTGGCCGTCGATCAGGGCCACACTGTTGGGCTTCATTTCTTGTGCGGTTTTCATACGAATATCCGGGTTTGGATGGAATTACAAAATTCTTGGCCGCGTATCATAGCCAATTTAGGTAAAACTGCACCAGCGCCTCGGCAAGATCGGCCTGAGAGGCCCGTTGCAGACACCACTGCTCGGCATGTGCCTGCTGCTCTGGCCAGCCTTGTAGCAGCTGATTCCAGCTTTCTTTGACTGACTGACCGGTATTCCAGGCATGCCACAGCTCGACCAGGGCCCGCTGCCCACCCGCTGATAAACCCTCCTTATAGAGAGCAAGAAACGCGTCGAGCTTTTCCAGGTGGGCGTTGTCCGCCTGCTCATAGATATGCCAGAGCAACGGCCGCCCGGCCCATTGCGCACGGACAAAGGAATCCTCGCCGCGTACCGCATTGAGATCACAACTCCACAGCAACCGGTCGTACTGATCCTGCTGGATAAACGGCAGCACCTGAATATGCAGTTGGCCACGCTGTTGCGCATCGCCAGCGCACATAGCGGTGCAACCGAGCCAAGCCTGCAGATCCGTCAGAATGCGACCTTCCGGCACCAGTAACTGGCTGGCGTGCGCGTCTGCAGCCAGGACATCCAGCCAGCTGGCCAGCGCAGCGTTCTCATAGGCAAACAGGGAGATCAGCCGCGCGTCAGGCAACGGCGTTACACCAATGCTGCGCAGAAACACTTCGCGGGCGCTGCTATCGGCCTGAAACGCCCGGCGCTGCACCAGCAGCTCACGCTCACGCAACAGGCCGCCGCTGCCTGCGCTAAAACCGGGAAAGAAGAAGAACTTCGACAAGCCATTGGACTGCAGTGAAGGCAAGCCGTGGCAGCCCTCCACCCAGTCTTCGGCGCTCAGGTACTCCAGATTGAGCCAGAGCGGTTTCTGCGCACGCTGCGCCATCGCGGCTATATAGGCGGCTGGCAACTCACAGGCAAACGCCTCGATCACCACATCCGCAGGCTCAACCGCCTGCCACTCGGCACGCCACAAACAGACCTCAACGCCCTGCTGGGTTTGCCGCTGCGCCTGCGCATCAGCCTGCGGACACAAACGCACAAACGCGCCCAGATCATCCACCCACAGCCGCACCGCCAGACCATGCTCGGCCACCAACTGCCGCGCCAACCGCCAGGTCACCCCGATATCGCCGTAGTTATCGACAACGCTGCAGAAAATGTCCCAAGTCGCCTTCATGCCCACCCCCAATCGTCAGGCGCGCAGTCTAACAAGCGCCCGGCATTTGGCGGCGCTCAATCCTGCAGGCTGGCATCCAGTTGCTGACGATAGATCGCCGAATCCCTCGCCACGGCAACGCCCTGCCAACTGCGCTGCACCAAGGCAGGGTGGCGCGCATAAAAGGCTCGTGAATAAACCAGGTAGTAGTGCTTCTCCTGCAATGGCGGATCGACCCGCTCCAAAGCCGCATGGAAGGTCAGCTCATGACGCAACCAGTAATCACCTTCCTGACCCAGCAACACAGCAGCCCCGATACGCCCCTTGAGCAACTTGTGCAGATTTGCCTCCGAGCTACCAACGCCACTGTCGATTGGCAGCCCCAGATGCTGCAGAAAGTCGATCACCGAATAGCCGTGCTGGATACCAATAGCACCCTGCAGATCAACCACCGCCCCCTCATGCCAGCGCACCGCAGTACCCTTGCGCCGGTACAGCACATAACTTTCGCTGCGCATTCGCAGGGCAGCCTGAGGTTGCTGCTCGTGCAGCGGGTAGATGGCAAATGCGCTGCGCTCATCCGAGTAACTCACGCCCATGGCACCATCCACTCGGCCCTGCTCCAAGCTCAGCAAACAGCGCTTCCAGGGCAGCGCAATAAACTCAAAACGCACCGCCAGCTGCGGTTCGAGCTGACGGATCAATTCGAAATCCAATCCCTGCTGCCCCTCAAGCCGCCAGGGCCGCAATGGCTCACGGTCATGGCAGATACGGATACTCAGAGGCTCGGCCTGCGCCAGCGGCCAGAGAACAAGCAAAAGGGCTAACCACAACCATCTCATCACAGAGCCTGATCAAAGGATTTGTACCCTTCAGTCTAGGCCTCATTACGTCGAACAAAGCCTGCCGCGCTAATCCAAGTTGCTCTTAGAAACAGCCGCAATAGCCTCCAATGTCGTGGTCAACCAACTGCGTGGCAGGTAAACAGATAGGCCATGACTGGACTCAGAGGAAGGGTGCGAGCGCGCTGACATGGATGCGCTATGCACGCCAGCCCCGATCACCTACAGGATGCTTTGACACTGAACCCGCTGGCCGATAAATGACGTTAACAAAGCGTACGTTTTGCCGTACGCTACGCACAACGACATAGGAGGCCGAGCCCCATGCAAACCCTAACCGCAAGCGAAGCACGCACAAACCTGTACCGGCTGATGGATCAATCTGCCGAATCGCACCAGCCCATCCTGATTTCAGGCAAGCGCACCAACTCTGTTCTGGTGTCGGCCGAAGACTGGGACGCGATTCAAGAGACTCTGTACCTGCTGTCAGTTCCTGGCATGCGCGAGTCGATCAAAGAAGGCATGGCCGAGCCGGTCGAGGAATGCGCTAAGGAACTGGATTGGTGAATTGGCAGCTCGTCTACACAAAGCAAGCTCAGAAAGATGCACAGAAACTGGCAGCGGCTGGCTTAAAGGACAAAGCTAAAGCCCTGCTGGCAGTCGTACAGGAAAACCCGTTTCAGAACCCTCCTCCCTATGAAAAGCTGGTCGGGGATCTCGCCGAGGCTTACTCACGCCGCATCAACATTCAGCATCGGCTGGTCTATATGGTGCTGCCGGATGAACAGGTGGTGAAGGTTCTACGGCTCTGGTCGCACTACGACTGATAAAGGTTTTCGACACTCTATCGACACCACCAAACGCCAGAAAGCAAAAGGCCCCGACAACTTATTAGTTATCAGGGCCTTAGCTGAATCAATATGGCGGTGAAGGAGAGATTCGAACTCTCGAGTCTACATCTGCCAAGGCAGCCCCATTGAAACCCTTATAAATCAAGGGCTTCAAGTCTCCAATGAGGCCTATTCTGTACCAGTGTTCTGTACCAGTCAATTAGCTCCGCGACACTAGCGAAAGCATCGCCAGCTCATTCGGCCTTCATAAATCTCCGCCCCCTCTTACGTTATCTGCAGCCATTTGGCAGGCTATGGCTTGGTCGTAGCGTGGTGGCTGCTACGGGGCTCCAAAAGGGGGTAAAAATGCACGGAAGGCAGTCGGCTTTTATACATTCAGGCTATGAAATGCGGTCCCATTCAGAGACACGGTGGGCGGCGATTATGGACGCCATTGGAGTTGTCTGGCTTTACGAGTGGCGACGGGAAGATACCCGTCATGGTTGGTACAAGCCTGATTTTTATTTGCCTGCCGCTGGAATTTTCTTGGAAGTAAAAGGCGCTACGCCAACAGCAATAGAAATTGAAAAAGCTGCCGATCTGGAAGCTGCCACTAGTTGTCCTGTCGTCTTTGCGTATGGAAAGCCCGAGTGGACTAATGGCCATGCTACAGGTGCCGAGTTAGCATATTTCCATAACGGTAAGCGCGCACCATTAGTTACAATTGAAGAAATAAGCCAATTAATAGATCAAGGTCTAGACTCAAAATCTCATTTAAAATTCATAAAAGCCATCACCCCAAACAAAAATTTCCAAATGCAGGGCATCTCAAATTTACTATTAGGCTGGATATATTCACTTCTAGACCGAAATCAATTAGAAAGCTTTTTTGAGGAAAACAATGGACCATTAAATCACTTCAAGAACTCTCTTCATCTACAGCATTGTAAAGCTGAATGGCTACTCTGCCGATTTGCCGAAAAAATCGCCACTTCATCCAAGGCATCGAATAAGGTGTATGACATTGCTTAACCGATGCCGCGCCCAAAACGACACCCTACTAGTATCGACTTTGCCCATGCCTAGCCATTCAATTTAGTAAGGGTATATAACAATGAAATCTTCAAATACACCATCACACTTCTTCTTCCTACCTATCTCAGCGGAAGCCCTGAGCAACTTGACTAATGGCGCTCCACTTATAAATTTCACATCCTCTGCAGCAACGCCAGAGCTAATTAGTCTTTTGCTTCTTCTTGACTTTCACAAGATAAGCCAGCAAAACCCTGCCGCTACAACTATTGAGCGCCTATATGAAAAGGCGCTTAGACAAGCAGTCACCCCACCGACAATTCAAAAATCAAAATTCGTAGAAAACCTCAATACTAAATTCAACAAAGATACTTTAAGAGAAACTTTAGCTCTAATCGAATCTTACGGAGTAAGACTTCTCAGCGAGGTGGAAATTCACAATCGGGACTACCTAACAACTGATGGTAACTGGGACTTCACCTTTAGTGCACGCCAACGTGAACGATCTCAGCCACTCAGGAAAGAGATAACACTTTCATCAGGAACTAAAATAAAACTTAGCGACCAACAAGGAAGAGTCTTTGACGAATTCAAAGTCTGCATGGATGAGTCGTTTCACATCCAGGGATACGCTGGCGTAGGAAAAACTTATCTCATTGCGCGATTATTCGATTTTTTAAATCCTGCATCCACACTTTTCATGGCCTTAATTCCGCAGCAGGTAGAAGCATTAAAAAGTAAAGTTAGCCAATTTAGCGGGCATGACAACATAACTGCCATGACATTCGGCCGCATGGCCAATTTACTTCTAAACATGGATCGCACAAGCCAGGGCTGGCGCATTACAGATAGCCAGCGAACTCAGACTAACTACTTAGTCACTGACCAACAGATAGCTATGTGGCTAAAATTTAACCCTGTGAACTCGCTCCACCCTAAAGAAGTCGCAACCATTTGCAGGCGTACCGTGTTTGCATTTTGTCAATCACCCAGCATGACCATTGAGGCCAGACACTTACCCGCTATAAAACTTCAGCTATCAGAAACCGATGTTGCCGTATTAATGGAATACAGCAAATTATATTGGAACGAGTTAATTCGACCATCGGAACGCGAAATTCGAATCCCCATCCGCAATGCTCATCGCATTAAATTTTTATCGTTACGCAACGACATTATTCCGGAATCATATACACACGTCATAATTGATGAAAGCCACGAATTAACTGCTCCAATGATCCAGATACTAGACCGTAGCCCCCAGTCAGTAATCACTTTAGGCGACGAGTTCCAAAATTTATCTAACCACTCATCCAGCCATGGATCTTTCATCCGCCAACGCAATATTACCCAGTCATTGCGGGCGGGATCTAAAATGAGCGAAGTCCTAAACCCTCTTATTCAAGCACACCCGAATTCGATCAAAGACTCATTCGAGGGGCTTGCCGACCACTCCACATCAATAAACTCATACAAGTACGTACCCATCCCTACTAAACCCACAACAATTATCGTCAGCGATCTATGGGGAATTCTTTACTGGTTCATACGGCTCACAACGGCAAAAGCAAGCTTTGAACTCCCTCAATCAGTGCATAAAGACTTCACTGGACTATTTTACGACTTAATTACCCTTTACACTGATTCAGTGCGCCCTCGACATCGGATGATTTTCAATTTCAGTACGTGGGACAAATTAATGGAAACCTTCGGGGGCTTTCGTCCGTTAGCAGATATTCAAAGATTGCTAGAAAAAGGATTTACGTACTCCGACTTCCAAGAGCGAATCAACTCTTACTGCAAGCCCGGCGGATATATTTACTTAGCTAGAATCGAAGACGTAAAGAACCAAGAGTTTAATTCTGTTTTAGTCGGAAGCGACTTGCTACGCCCGATTTCAGATGGGAACAGCAACCACTTGGGCACTGCATGCGCAAAACTATACACAGCGTGCTCACGCGCCAAGTACGAACTCGAAATGCCGGGGGAAATTAGCGATTGGTTAAAGGACGCCACACGCCCCCAGCAAGTTAACTCACGGGGTTAATGACGCGCTTGAATGACTAACTTCTACTGCGCATGCATGCAGTCGTATGAATTTGCAGGCTTATTTTTAGCCAAAAATCTGTTCGTCTTTTAAGTAATACAGCAGCGCACCCCCCCCTCCCCCCCCTCTTGGAGCAGCCTTTCAGCGCCCCTTATGGCCGTAGGCACCATTGCGTCCGCCCTGCATTGGGAACCTCAGTTGCAACAGAGCAGAGCCCCAACGCAGCGTTGCACGACACGCATATCGAGTCCGTGTGGGCATCCACGTTTGAGTAGGCAGACCCCCTCCTCTTGCTTCACATCCGCGACCAATAATTGCGCCAGCTCCTCACGCCGCGCACCGGTGTACGCCAGGATTAAGGGCATCCAGTAGAGGGCCTGGCCCAAGTCCGCTTTCGTCGGTTTCCATTCACCACGGAACAACGGACTTGCGAACATCTGCCGAAGCTCAGGGAGGGTGTAGCCCTTGTCATCGTCACTGGCTCCTTGCTTCCGCTCCGCTTTCTTGGAGCGCTGAATGAGGCCCGACGCAACAATCGGGTTTTCGTGGATGACACCCAACACCTGGAGGGTAAAGCCCAGCACTGCCGACACGGCCCTAAGCTGCTTGTTCACGGTTGCTAATTCGGCCGTAGGCAGCCCTTCAGCAGCGGCTTTTTCGATAAGAGCGAGAGCCGTCATACCGCGTATTCCCTGCCCCTTTGTGGGTATCTTGAACAGGTTGGCGCGGAAGTCCCGGCAGACGATACGGTTGACTTGATCCACGGGTAAGTCGCGGTGGAGTTCGATAAAGCGAGTGACCGCCGAACCGAACTCACTAATGGTTTTCCGGGCGCTGCGGGTGTCGCCGTCGTTCAGCAGCTTGTCCTCAGACCAGTTACTGAACACCTGTGAAAGCCGGGGCACGTTGGACGCTAGCGATGCAGCCTTATTTTCATGGGCAAGGCGCTGTGACGCAGCTTCAAGTACGGGCATATCCCGCCAATTTCCCTTATGACGGGATAGCGCTACACGGCAAAGGTCGCGCCAAGCACGGTAGAACTCTTGGGCAAGACGCTCCCAAACGGGGTCTGCGCGGTCCGGGAGCGGTAGCATGGCCTTGGCCAGCGCAGAGCGGATGTAGACCTCAACCGCTTTGAAGCAACTATCAGAGTCTTCAACATCCACCATGTCCGTGGCTGTTAACACTTCATCCCCCTGAAAGACCAAGAAATCTTTCGGGGCTTCTGCGTCCACCTCCCACTCAGCGATGACCTCGGCAGACCAGCGGTCCGCCAATTTGTGGACATCTGAGTGCTGCAGCACCAAACGCCCAGCCTGCTGTTCGCGCGCATTGAGGAACACCTGCTCGCACTTCGCTGATTCATGGGCGAAGCGTGGCCGAGCCTGCACCAGCTCCTTGGTCTTCAGCGACAACTTCCACTCCCGCTTACCGATGAGACCCCGGATGTCTTCGGGGACCTCACGGCGGAAGTAAAAAACGCCACTCACAGGATGCTTCCAAGGTTGTGCCATGACAGTCATCTGTACCACTCCGCTGTACCAATTCGGCGGAGACTTGCGGGGCCTGAAACGAAAAAACCCCCAGAAAGGCTGCTCTCTGGGGGTTTTCTATATATGGCGGTGAAGGAGAGATTCGAACTCTCGATACGATTTCTCGTATACACACTTTCCAGGCGTGCTCCTTAAGCCACTCGGACACTTCACCGGGGCTCGACCGGCATTGCTGTCTGTCGAGGCGCGCTAATCTAGCCGAACAGCCTTGCAAAGGCAAAAGCTTTTTTCAAAAGATTCATGCGCTTATGCCAAATGCTGGGATCAGTCGTGAGGTTTGCCGGCCTTGCTCGAATCGCCGCCAGGTTAATAGAACAAAGCCCTGGGAAATAAACAGGCTGACGACAACAAGCGCAGCAATCGCTGACCAGCCAGTCAGCCATCGCGCTTTACCTGGCCAGTGCGGATGAGTAACGTCTGCTGCACTTCAGCACAAGGAACCCGACCATGAGCGACCTGATCAGCTACCAACTTGACGATGGCATTGCCACCCTGACCCTGTGTAATGGCAAGGTGAATGCCATCTCCCCGGATGTGATCACTGCCTTCAACGCAGCTCTGGATCGCGCCGTGCAGGACAAGGCCATCGTAATCATCACCGGCCAGCCAGGCATTCTTTCGGGTGGTTACGACCTCAAGGTGATGACCTCCGGCCCGCAGAATGCCATCGACCTGGTTGCGTCCGGTTCCACCCTGGCGCGCCGCATGCTCGCTCACCCCTTCCCGATCATTGTCGCCTGCCCAGGCCACGCGGTGGCCAAGGGTGCCTTTATTCTGCTCTCGTCGGACTACCGTATCGGCGTCGAAGGCTCGTTCAGCATCGGCCTCAACGAAGTGCAGATCGGCATGACCATGCACCACGCTGGCATCGAACTGGCCCGTGACCGCCTGCGCAAATCGGCCTTCCACCGTTCGGTGATCAACGGTGAGATGTTCGATCCGCAAGGCGCGGTGGATGCCGGCTTCCTCGACAAGGTAGTGCCAGCTGAGCAACTGCACGCAACCGCCCTGGCGGTTGCCCAGCAGATGAAGAAGATCAACATGACGGCGCACAAGAACACCAAACTGAAAGTGCGCAAGGCGCTGCTCGAAGCCCTCGACCAAGCGGTCGAACTGGACAAGAAACACATGGGGTAAAACCTACCCAGCAACACCATGAAGCCCGGCCCATGTGCCGGGCTTTTTACATTTAATGGCAAAACAGTGGCGAACCCGCAAGCAATCTGCCCAGGCTGTATTACTTTTAACAGGTAAGGCCAGGGAGCAGAGGCACTCACCGATCTATTCGAAATTGCCGCCGGGAGCGTGTTATGAAGATTGCCCACAAGGTTGGTCTGGCCGCGGCCATCGTGCTGTTCCTTACCACCAGCCTGCTGTCACTGGCGCAAGTCAGCCAGGTTCGCGAAACCCTGCATAACCAGGTGGCGGCGAGCATCGCGGAGTCGAGCAACGCACTCGCGCGACAGATCGAAAATTGGCTCAACGCCAAACTCAAACTGATGGACCTGATGGCGCAAAGCATCGACAGCAACTACAGCCCCGAAGAAACCCAGCGCATCGTCAACACGCCCATGCTGAAGAGCGAGTTCATCCTGGTATTCGGTGCCCTGCAAAGTGATGGCAAACCGATCAAAAACACTGACGAGTGGCAACCTGCACCAGAGTGGGATGGCCGCCAGCGCCCCTGGTACGCCACGGGTAAAGCCAGTAACCAGGCCGTGCTCACCGAACCCTATGTGGATTCCACTACCGGCGAAATCCTGATTTCCGCCGTTACCCGCATCACCAATGCTGGCGAATTTCTCGGCGTGCTGGGTGGCGATATCCGCCTGAAAACCGTCGCCGACGCGGTCAACACCCTGGATTTCAACGGCGCCGGCTACGCCTTCCTGCTCACGCGCAACGGCAATATCATTTCCCACCCCAATACCGAGCTGAACGGCAAAAGCTACAGCGAGCTGTTCGGCGGCCAGAGCCCGGCGCTGAACAAGGAGCTGCAGGAAACCAGCGGCGGCGACAAGGACCTGCTGGTGTCCTTCACGCCATTGCCGAACCTCAAGGGTATGGACTGGTATATCGGCGTGGTGCTGGACAAGGGCGTCGTCATGGCCGAAGCCAATGCCCTCAGCTGGCGCGCAGTGATTGGCACAATCCTGGGGGTGATCATCAGTCTGATCGTGCTCGGCGTGCTGATGAACAGCCTGCTTAAGCCCCTTGATCATCTGCACAACTCGTTGCATGAGGTGAACAGCGGTGAAGGCGACCTGACCCGCCGCCTGCCCGCCACCGGTAACGACGAAATAGCCCTGGTCTCCAAGGAGTTCAACAGTTTCCTGCAAAGCCTGCAGAGCCTGATCAGCGAGGTGATGGGCAGCTCCAGACAAGTGCGTGAAAGCACCACCCTGACTTCCAGCGAAGCCAACCAGGCCGCCAATCGTTTACAGCAGCAGCTACAGGAGCTCGATCAGTTGGCCACCGCCATGCAGGAAATGGCCTCCACTGCCGAAGAAGTTGCGCGCAATGCACAGGCTGCGGCGCAAGCAGCGCTGGCGGCTAATCAGGAAACCGAGAATGGCGTGCGCGTGGTCTCGCGCTCCACCGAGGCGATCAAGCACCTGGCCGAGGAAATGGACGAAACCAGCCACGCGATCAACGAGCTGGCCAAGCTCAGCCACAACATCGAGTCGATCCTCTCGGTGATCACCAGCATTGCTGACCAGACCAACCTGCTCGCCCTCAATGCCGCCATCGAAGCCGCGCGCGCGGGTGAGTCCGGCCGAGGTTTTGCCGTGGTTGCCGATGAGGTACGCTCACTGGCCTCACGCACCCAGCAGTCGACTCAGGAAATCCGCCAGATGATTGACCAGCTGCAATCCGGGGTGAAGCAAGCCGAGTCGCGCATGCAGCAGAGCCGCGATACCGCCAGCAAGACCGCTGAAGAAGCTGGCGCGGCCAACGACATGCTCGGGCGCATCAGCGATGCCATCACCCGCATCAACGACATGAACCTGCAAATCGCCACCGCCGCCGAGCAGCAGAGCGCCACCACCGAGGAGATCAACCGCAACACCACCAATATCCGCGACATCAGCCATGAAGTGGCCGCGGGTGCCGAAGAACAGGTGCGTCAGTGCGCCGTAATGGTCGAACAGGTCGGCCAGCAGGACCATCTGCTCGGGCGCTTCAAGGTCTGAGTCCCCATACATCGGGCTGCACCTGCGCGTGCAGCCAGCGCCAACCGATAAGGAGATTGGGCATGCGCATACTCGTAACGTGGCTGCTGTGCCTGGCCATGCAGGGCATCGCCCAGGCGCAAACGCCCGTCAGTGTTACGGTGCTGTGTGACGCCAGTTATCCACCCTACAGCTACGCCGAAAACGGCGAAGCCAAAGGCCTGTACAGCGACATTCTGCGTGCGGCCTTTGCACGCATGCCGGGTTATCGCGTGAGCATCCGCCCGGTGCCCTGGCCACGCGGGCTGGCGGCGCTGGAAAAAGGCACAGCCTTTGCCCTGTTCCCGCCCTACCACCGCCCCGTGGAACGCCCATGGATGGATTACTCGCGGCCAATTCTGGAAGAAAGCGTGGTGGCCTTCGTGCGCAGCGAACTGGCCCAGCAGCGCGCCATCGCAGACTTCCCAGCCGCCTACGCCGGCCTGCGTATCGGCCTCAACCGCGGCTTCAATATCATCGCCGCGCCCAGCTACAAGACCATGCTCGCGGCTGGCGAGGTGCAGCAGAGCTACGCCACGGACAACCGCACCAACCTGCTGCAACTCAGACGCAAGCGCATCGATGTGTATATCAATGATCGCCTGTCGATCCTCTGGGAGCTGCAGCAGATGCGCAGCGAAGGCCTGTTTGCCAGCAGTGGGCTGGACTGGCTGGTTGAAGGGCCGACGCTATCCAGCGAGCACGGCCATCTGGGCTATACCCGCATCAATGAACAGGCCTACCCCTACAAGCAGGACTTTATGCAGCAACTGGATCAGGCCCTGCTGGCCCTTGAGCAGGATGGCAGCATCACCCGCCTGGCTCAGCGCTACAGCTCGATTGACCTGCTACCCGCCACCGGCAAAGGCACCGGCAAGGACGCAACAAGCGGTAACGACCTCTGATCAGCATCAATTGCCGAAAGCAGTGCACGCCCGTACACTGCGCGCCTTTTTCCTATGACGGGCGTACCAAATGCTTTTTCTTCTGCGCATGCTGGCGATGGGCGTGCACTTTATCCTCGCCGGCATCCTCGGCCTGTTGCTTGGCATCTGCCGCCCGTTCAATCCAGACAACAGCCGTCTGTGCGCCCGTATCTACAGCATCCCGGCACAGTGGCTGCTGCGCTGGAAGCTGAAGACCGATGTGCACAGCCTGGAACACCAGTACTCCTGCGTGATCATCGCCAACCACCAGTCCAACTACGATCTCTACGTGCTCGGCCGCGTGGTGCCCAAGCGCACTGTGAGCATCGGCAAGAAGAGCCTGAAGTGGGTGCCATTCTTCGGCCAGCTGTACTGGCTGGCCGGCAACGTGCTGCTCGACCGTGGCAATGCGATTCGCGCCAAGCAGGCCATGCTCACCACCACCGATACGCTCAAGCACAAGGACACCTCGATCTGGGTGTTCCCGGAAGGCACGCGTAACCTCGGCAAGGGCCTGCTGCCATTCAAGAAAGGCGCATTCCAGATGGCAATTGCCGCTGGCGTGCCGATCATCCCGGTGTGCGTCAGCACCTACGTCAACCATATCCAGCTCAATCGCTGGAACAGCGGCGAGATCATGATCCGCTCGCTGCCGGCCATCCCCACTGCCGGCCTGAGCCAGGATGACCTGCCGCAGCTGGTCGAAACCTGCCGCACGCAAATGCAGCAGTGCATCGACGCCATGGATCAGCAGCTCAGCCAAAGCGCCTGAGGCAACCCGTAACGCCCCAAAAGCCCAGCCACGCGCTGGGCTTTTTCTTGCCTGCAGAGCCCAGCAACGCCCACTGGCAGCGACTAAGCCGCTAAGCTGCGTGCTGAGTTCACCACCAATAAGAGAAGCATTATGGGTCGCGTTGTTGCTGCCGCCGTTTACAGCAAGGGCAAGAAAGTCACCAACATCAGCCTCGACGAAGGCAAGCCATGGTCGAAGAAGCCCGGACATTTCGTCTGGATCGGTCTGCATGATCCCTGCCCCGAAGAGCTGATCAGCCTGCAGCAGCAATTCGACCTGCATGAACTGGCGCTGGAAGACGCCCTGCAGCGGCACACCCGACCCAAGCTGGAAACCTTCGGCGATGCGCTGTTTCTGGTGCTGTACTCGCCCATTCTGCTTAACGATGAGCTGACCTTTGTCGAAACCCAGCTGTTCGCCGGCAGCGGTTACATCATCAGCGCCCGTTACGGCGAATCCGCACCCTACTCCCAGGTGCGCCAACGCTGCGAGGCGCGCCCGCTGCTGCTAGAGCACGGCGAGGACTTCGTGCTCTACGCCCTGCTCAGCTTTGTGATCGAGAACTACCGCCCGCTGATGGACAACTACCACACCGAGCTTGAAGAGGTGGAGCATCACGTACTGAAAAACCCGCTCAGCCAGGCCGATGTCGAGCGCATCCAGGGGCTGCGCCGTGACCTGCTGCGGTTGCGTCGTTATATCGGGCCGCTGGCGGAAATCTGCCAAGAGCTGCAGCGTCTGGACTTCCCGTTTATCGACAAGAACATGCGCCCCTACTTCCGCGACGTGGCGATTCACGTCAACCGCCTGCTGGAAGACCTCACCGCCCTGCGCGAGATGGCCGATCACGCTATCGAAGTCGGCCTGTTGCTGGAGTCCTCGCGGCAAAGCGTCACCCAGCGCAAGTTCGCCGCCTGGGCGGCGATTCTGGCCTTCCCCACGGCGGTGGCGGGGATCTACGGGATGAATTTTCAGAACATGCCAGAGCTTGCCTGGCAGTATGGCTACTTCGGCGTGCTCGGGCTGATCACCACCGGCTGCGTTGGGCTCTTCGTCAGCTTCAAGCGCTCCGGCTGGCTATAAAAATCAGACCGTAGGATGGGTGCGAACCCATCAGCCAATTGACGGCTTAGCACCTAGGCTGCCTCCCCCATCCGACAGTTCTGTAGCACAAAAAATGCCGCTTCCCCAGCAACGGAGAAGCGGCATTTTTCTTATGTGAACAGCATTACGCCTAGTGCGGGGCTTTTTCGTCCGACCTCGCGTTACTCAGCCAGGCCGGCACGGCCCTGGGCGACAAAGCGCATCATCCATTCGGCCACGGTGTGGCCCTGGTGGTCGTGCTGCAAGCTGTCGACGCCCTTGGAGTAGGTCGGCTCACCTATATGCTGTTGGCGCAGGTCGAGCAGCGCGCGCGAATAGTCATGCACGAACTCAGGGTGGCCCTGGAAGCACAGCACCTGATCACCGATGCAATAGGAGGCAATCGGGCAGAACTCACTGCTGGCCAGCAATGTGGCGTTTTCCGGTAGCTTGGTCACCTGGTCCTGGTGGCTGATCAGCAGGGTCAGGTCTTCCAGATCAGGGCTCATCCAGGTCGGCTTGCTCGCCATACGGTACTGATGGATACCCACCCCCCAACCCTGCACCGCGCGCTCGGCCTTGCCGCCCAGCAGCAACGCCAACAACTGATGGCCGAAACATACACCGAGCAGTTTGTCGCCCCGGTTGTAGCGCTCCAGCAGGTAGGTTTTCAGGGTCTGAATCCAGGCATCGCTACCGAAGGAATCTGCCTTGCTGCCCGTCACCAGATAGGCATCGTAGCGCTCGCTGTCCGGCGGGTAGTGCCCCTCCATCACGTTGTACACCTTGAACTCGGCAGCAATCGGCTGACGGGCGAACAATTGCTCGAACATACGGCCATAACTGTCGTATTGGTCGACCAATTCAGGGCGAAGAACATCGGTTTCCAGGATGCAGATCTGCAGCGGCATATGGGCGGTTACCTAGGGCGCAGGAGGGTTGTTTTACCAGCGCGCAAGCGTGCCTGCTGACAGGCTGCAAGGCAATAGCTGCAGGGCAAACCCGACCAATTACCCGAGGCCCATCAGCGGCCTCGATAGTCACCATAAGCACCATTCACTTCTGTCGATAGCGGCACGCGCAGATGATCTGGCCATCGGGCACTGCGCCCAACCAACCAGAGGACATCAGCATGACCAGTTTTTCCGCCATCGCCAGCCTGCTTGCCGCTTCCGCATTCACCAGCAGCCACAGTGCGAGTAGCCAGCGCCAAACCGAAAAAGTGCAGGCCGAACAATTCAAGGCCGAGCAGAACGCCGCTAAATAAATGCGCCCCGCAATCAGGAGAACGCCATGAGCATCGCCCAATCGCTGAGCAACCAGAACGTCTATGGCGTGACCTACGCCACTGTCGACGGCAGCGGCATCCACTTCGAGTCAGAGCTGGCCATCCAGCTTAGCGATGGCACCCTGACCACCCTGCGCATGCCCACTCACCTGAGCGAGCGTCAGGCTATCCAGCAGTTGGTCTGCGGCCGCCAGGTCTGCTGATAACTACTGCGCTGGCATCGGGCAGCTAAGGTCGCCTTCTTCACAGACGGCCAGCTGCTCCAGCTCCTTGACCCGTGCGGCGGTCTTTTGCGTCAGGCAGCCGTTCAGCACCATCGGATAGGCCGAACCGCCCTCCACCGACGCCGACTCGAACGCGCAGGCCAGGTCGCGGAACTTGATCCAGGCCAGCTGCACCTCCTTGAGCTGCTGCTTCTGCCCATCATCCAGACGCTTGCGGTAATCGCCGTAGAGCTGATTCAGGCGCTTGTCCTGGGTGGCGTAGTCCGCCGCCGCGCACTGGTTGAGGGTTAGTTGATCCATGGCATTGGCGCAGTCATCCGCCCACACCGGCGCGGCCAGTAACCCCAGGCTGATTGCCAGCGCAGTGCTTATCCCGATTTTCATAACACCTCCCTTGCGCCACATCCGCGTGGCTGTTGCAGCAGTCTAGTGCCATGCCCATAAAAAAACCGGCTCACTGGGAGCCGGTTTTCAGTACTTCAGCCTTAACGCGACGGCGTTAGAAACTTTCGTTCTTCGCCGCCTTCTCCAGCAGCAGCGCCGGCGGCAGGAAGCGCTCACCATACTGCTCAGCCAGGTACTGGGCGCGGGCGACGAAGTCCTTCACCCCGTACTGGTTGATAAACTGCAGCGCGCCGCCGCTCCAGGCGGCAAAGCCGATGCCCATGATCGAGCCGATATTGGCGTCGGCAACCGACTTGAGCACGCCCTCTTCCACGCAGCGCACGGTTTCGATGGCCTGGATAAACAGGATGCGATCACGTACGTCGATCTGCGAGATCTGCGCATCGCGCTTCTCAAAGCGCGCTTTCAGCTCCGGCCACAGGTGCTTCTTGCCGCCTGCAGGGTAATCGTAGAAGCCCGCACCAGCCGATTTTCCCGGCCGTTTGTACTCGTTGAGCATCATATCGATCACCGCAAACGCCGGGTGCTCGGGGATGGACTTACCTTCGGCGGCCAGATCCTTGATGGTCTGCTGACGAATATGGTTCATCAGGCTCATCGACACTTCATCGCTGATCGCCAGCGGGCCGACCGGCATGCCGGCCTTGCGCGCTTCGTTCTCGATCATCGCCGCGCTCACGCCTTCACCCAACATGGCCAGGCCTTCGTTGGTGAATGTGCCGAACACCCGCGAGGTGAAGAAGCCACGGCTGTCGTTGACCACAATCGGGGTCTTCTTGATCTGCATGACGTAATCAAAACCGCGCGCCAGGGTCTCGTCGCTGGTGTGCTCGCCCTTGATGATTTCCACCAGCGGCATCTTGTCCACCGGGCTGAAGAAATGCAGGCCGATAAACTTGTCCTGCTTCTGCACCGCGGTGGCCAGGCCGGTGATCGGCAGGGTTGAGGTGTTAGAGGCAATCACCGCATCCGCCAGCGCCGCACGCTCGGCAGCCGCCGTGACATTGGCCTTGAGGTCGCGATCCTCGAACACCGCTTCGATAATCAGGTCGCAGCCTTCAAAGTCGGCATCGCTAACGGTCGGTTTGATCCGCGCCAGGATGCCATCGCGCTTGTCAGCGCTCATCTGGCCACGGCCGACTTTCTTCTCCAGCAGCTTGGCCGAGTAATCCTTGCCCTTCTCGGCCGCCTCGATGGAGATGTCCTTAAGCACTACCTCGATACCGGCGACCGCCGACACATAGGCAATACCGGCGCCCATCATGCCGGCACCCAGCACGCCGACCTTCTTGGTCACGTAAGGCTCGAAGCCTTGCGGGCGGGAGCCGCCTGCGTTGATTTCATTGAGCTGGAACCAGAAAGTGCCAATCATGTTCTTCGCCACCTGGCCGGTGGTCAGCTCGGTGAAGTAGCGCGCTTCGATGATCTGCGCGGTGTCGAAGTCAACCTGGGCACCCTCGACGGCGGCGCACATGATCTTCTCCGGCGCCGGGAAGCAGCCCTTGGTCTTGTCGCGCAATACGCTCGGGGCAATGGCCAGCATCTGCGCCACGTTCGGGCTGGATGGTGTGCCGCCAGGAATCTTGTAACCGGCGACATCCCAAGGCTGCTTGGGCGCCGGGTTGGCGGCGATCCAGGCGCGGGCCTTGGCCAGCAGGTCATCCTTGTCGGAAGCCAGTTCGTGGATCAAGCCAGCCTTGAGTGCCGCATCGGGACGTACCTTCTTGCCTTCGGCCAGATACGGCAGGGCTTTTTCCAGACCGAGCAGGCGCACCATACGCACCACCCCGCCACCGCCCGGCAGCAGGCCGAGGGTTACTTCCGGCAGACCGAGCTGGATGCTGGAGCTGTCCAGGGCGATACGGTGATGGCAGGCCAGGGCAATTTCCCAGCCGCCGCCCAGGGCCGCGCCATTGATCGCCGCAACCACCGGCTTGCCGAGGCACTCCAGGCGGCGCAGTTGGCCCTTGATGTTGAGGATCATCTGGTAGAAGGCCGGCGCATCGGCCTTGGTCACCTTGATCAGCTCATTGAGGTCGCCGCCAGCGAAGAAGGTCTTCTTCGCGGAGGTGACAATCACCCCGGCGATGGAGTCCTTCTCGGCTTCCAGGCGCTCGACGATCTTGCCCATGGCTTCGCGGTACACCGCGTTCATGGTGTTGGCGCTCTGGCCGGGCATGTCCATGGTCAGAACGACGATATTGTCCTGGCCTTTTTCGTAACGGATGGCGTCAGTCATTACTTAATTCCTTTCTCACTGGCAGTTGCACTCAACTGGTGGGCAACGCAGAAACCGTAGGAGCGGGCCATGCCCGCGATCATCAGCGCAACGTCGGCTTCGCGGGCATGGCCCGCTCCTACGCCTGATCAGATTCGTTCAATAATCGTGGCAATACCCATACCGCCGCCCACACAGAGGGTGGCCAGGCCGTAGCGCAGTTGGCGCTTCTCCAGCTCGTCGATCAGGGTGCCGAGGATGGCGCAGCCGGTCGCACCCAGCGGGTGGCCCATGGCGATGGAGCCGCCGTTGACGTTGACCTTGTCCTCGCTGACGCCCATGTCCTTCATAAACTTCATCACCACCGAAGCGAACGCTTCGTTGACTTCGAACAGGTCGATGTCATTGACGTTCAGCCCAGCCTTGGCCAACGCCTTGCGCGTAGCCGGCGCTGGGCCGGTGAGCATGATGGTCGGGTCGGTGCTGGTCACGGCGGTGGCGACGATGCGTGCACGCGGCTTCAAGCCCAGTTCCTTGCCCTTGGCAGCGCTGCCGATCAGCATCAAGGCGGAGCCGTCGACGATGCCCGAGCTGTTGCCCGGGGTGTGTACGTGGTTGATCTGCTCGACATGGCTATAAACCCGCAGCGCAGTGCTGTCGAAGCCCATCTGGCCCATCATCTCGAAGCTCGGCTTGAGCTTGCCCAGGCCTTCGAGGGTGGATTCGCCACGGATAAATTCATCATGGTCGAGCAGGACGATGCCGTTCTGGTCGGCCACCGGAATCAGCGATTTATTGAACGAGCCGTCCTTGCTGGCGCGGGCGGCTTTCTGCTGCGAGCGCAGGGCGAAACTGTCGACGTCCGTGCGGCTAAAGCCTTCGAGGGTAGCAATCAGATCGGCGCCGATGCCCTGCGGGGTGAAATGGGTGTGCATATTGGTCGCCGGGTCCATCACCCAGGCGCCGCCATCGGAGCCCATGGGAATGCGCGACATCGACTCGACGCCGCCGACCACCACCAGGTCCTCAAAACCGGAACGCACCTTCATCGCACCCATGTTCACCGCTTCCAGCCCCGAGGCGCAGAAACGGTTGAGCTGCACACCCGACACACTGACATCCCAATCGGCAACCATGGCCGCGGTTTTGGCGATGTCCGCGCCTTGATCACCCACCGGCGTGACGCAGCCGAGCACGATGTCATCGACCTGACTGGTGTCCAGGTTATTGCGCGCTTGCAGCGCCTTGAGCAGGCCGGCGATCAGGTCGACAGGCTTGACGCTGTACAGCGCGCCGTCCTTCTTGCCCTTGCCGCGGGGCGTGCGCACCGCATCGAAAATATATGCTTCGGTCATGGCGTCCTCAGACCTCCAATGGAGGGTGGCTGATGGCGCAGGTGGGGCCCACGCCTGTTTTTGTTGAGTGCGCCTACCATACGCCGCGCGCAAGCAGGCTCAATGACCGAAGCGCTCAGGCCTATTGACCGCTCAGCTCAGACAAACGGTCAATCACTGGGCGAAGGCCAACAAGCGTGTCTAGCTCAAGCTCCGCTTGCCAGTGGCGGAGCCCGCGTCATAACCACAGGCAACTAAGCCGCGCACCTTAGTAATCAAGGCGTCTATAGCCAGGGGCTGCGCGCCCCTACAGTTGAATCAAGCCACCGGCAAATAGTGTGCAGGTCGGCTGCTGTAGGCGTCGTCGCCGGGTTTTGCCGGGACGGCTTGAATGATCAACACGAGGTGTGGCGTCGCATCCGCATATTGAGCAGGACAGCGACGACCACCCGCAAAAAACAACAAGGCCAACCGCCATGTTCAATCCAGTGAAAATGCGTCAGGCAGGCATGATCGTGTTTGCCACCACCGTCATTCTGATTCTTCCCAACCTGACCCGCTTGGTCAGCTAAACCCCTGATTTCCTGCCCTGCCTGCCACCGTGGAGTGAGCCGGCAGCGGCAGCACAACCCCGTAACCGCTTGAAAGCTGGCACCTGTGCTAGGGTGATTTCAATCACCCTAAGGAGCATGCCATGCGCACCCTACTTGCCACCCTCGGCCTGCTGGTCAGCCTGCCTCTGCTGGCCGGCGAAGCCGAACTCAGCGCCGCCGTTGTCGCCCTGCAATCACCGGAAAGCGTGCTGATCGATGTCCGCACCGCCGAAGAATTCGCCGCCGGCGCATTGCCCGGAGCCGAGCAAATCGAGCATGAACAGATCGCCAGCCGCATCAGCGCCCTCGCCCCGGATAAAGACACGCCGATCATCCTCTACTGCCGCAGCGGCCGCCGTTCCGGCATCGCCGAAGAAAACCTGCGCGCCATGGGTTACAGCAACTTGATCAACGCCGGTGGCTATGACGAACTGAAACTCGCCCTGGAGTCGCAGGATTGAACAAGCGCACCCTCTGCATCGCCCTGTTCGCCCTCTTACCCTTCAGCCACCTGCACGCCGCCGAACTGACCCTGGAACTGGGCAACGGCAGCCAGCGCCTGAGCAGCGCCCAACTGCTCGCCCACCCGCAGGCGCAAAGTATCGAGATCAGTGACGACGTCAGCTACAAACGCAGCATGCGCTATCGCGCCGTACCGTTGGCCGCGCTGCTGGAAGGCGTGCGGCCGGGTGATCACCTGCAACTGGTAGCCAGCGACGGCTTTGCCGCCGAACTCTCCGCCGCCCCCGCGCTTAGCCAAACTGGCAGCCAGGCCTGGCTGGCCATCGAAGACCCAGCGCACCCCTGGCCGGCCCTCGGCAACGGCAAACCCAGCGCCGGGCCGTTTTATCTGGTCTGGCAAAACCCAGCCGCCAGCCAGATCGGCCCGGAACAATGGCCATTCCAGCTGGCCAGCATCCGCAAACTAGCCCCGGTGGCGCAGCGCTTCCCGCAACTGCTGCCAGCGGCCGATGCCAGCCCGGCGGTGCAGGCCGGCTTTGCCCAGTACCAGAAAAACTGCATGGCCTGTCATCGCCTGAATGGCGCAGGCGACTCACAATTCGGCCCCGACCTGAATATTCCGCATAACCCTACCGAGTATTTCAGCGGCGACTTTCTAACCCGCTATATCCGCGACCCACAAAGCTTGCGCCGTTGGCCGCAAGGCAAGATGCCGGGGTTTGCGGTTGAGGTGTTGAGTGACAAGGAATTGGGGGAATTGGTTGAGTATTTGGGGCATATGGCAAAGCAGAAACCAAGTGATTGAGAACCTCACTTTTTCATATCCTTCTAGCCATGAAAAACCATGCAACCAAGCTAGCTAAAAATTTAAAAGAAGAATCCGTATGAAAAAATCCAAAAAATTTATCTCCACCAGATTTACCACAGAAGTTATAAAAAACTCGCTAGCTAGATTTGCCGAAACTTCAAAGGTAGGAGTTGAAGAACTAAAACTACTAAACCTTAGCGTAGGAAACGGAAACGAAGAGTGGCACCATGACTCACTAGAAGAGTTCCTCTCTGACTACAGAAAATATCATAGCGATGCGAACCTTCTCGTCTCGCACGAAGATAAATCCCTATCATTCTGGACTTTTGAAGACTACGCAAGAGTCCAAGTCGAATGTGATATTCGCTCAAACATTGAATCCATATTTGAAATTTTCGAAACTTCGGCTGAAGCTTGTAAAGTTCCAGAAGAGGAACATAAAGCGCAAGGTCCAACTATATTCATTGGGCACGGCAGGTCTCCACAATGGAGAGACTTGAAGGACCACCTTCAAGAAAAGCACGGATACAAGGTCGAAGCATATGAAACAGGAGCGAGAGCTGGCCACACCATACGCGACATACTGGAAGATATGATTGCTAAAAGTTCATTTGCCGTTCTTGTCCTTACATCTGAGGATGAGCAACCTAATGGCCAGTATCGTGCAAGGCAAAATGTCATTCATGAGGCGGGATTATTCCAAGGAAAACTTGGGTTTCCTCGCGCAGTTATGCTCTTAGAAGACGGAATAGAAGAGTTCTCTAATGTAGCAGGCGTTCAATACATCCGATTTACAAAAAACAATATCAAAGAAACCTACGGGGATGTCTTAGCAACCATTCGCAGAGAATTTATGAATTAAAAACCAAAAGAACACTTTTAATCTTCAAAATCTTGAAGCTCTATTCATCCCTTATCGCCGTTCCACGAAACATCCTGTGCCGACTGAACCTATGCTTTTCGCCTTTACGGCGAGTTACTTTCTCTTGCTTCGCACAAGAGAAAGTAACCAAAGAGAATGCGCCCCTGCATCCGGGTTTCGCTGCGCGAAACTTCCCTCGCTCCGGCGCTGCTCCGGGGGCCGGCTTACAAGGGCCGTCCCTGGCCCTTTAAGCCTCTCGCCGCATCCATGCGGCTCGTCCCCCTACGCAACACCTCCACTCGGCCTCCTGACGGGGATTTTGCGCGCGCATCTGAGATATGTGTTTAGAAACCGAAATGCTTAAAACCCTTGTCCGTAGGATGGGTTGAGCAACGCGATACCCATCAAATCGCTGTAGTGGCAGGCCGTTGTTTTGGCTTTGCTTTTGGTTCAGCCACACAAAACGTGCATACGGCGCCAAACGCCCCTTCAGGAGGGTGAACAGAATCGTTGTGGAAGGGGTTGAGCGACATGGATGTCGCGAGAGCCGCGATGGGCCAGGGATGGCCCTTTACCCTGCCGCAGGCAGGGCCGGATGTCGGGGCTAGACCTTTTGGTTCCTTTTGGGGCAATTGCCAAAAGGGACTCGCCCGTAAGGGGCGAAACCAAAATTAGAGCTGACCGCAAAAACTGAACTGCACAACGACCGCTAAAAGCCCCAGCAGGCAAACCAGTGCAACGGCTACCACCGCTTGGTGGGTTACGTGGCGCTCAAGCTTCGAGTTGCGCAATCAACCTCAGATCAGCGCCACTAACCCACCCTACGAAGCAGGCTTCATTCGAGGCCGGCGTCACGCGCCATTAAAACCCTCTCCCCAACCCTCTCCCTCAAGCGGGCAGAGGGGCTTTAAGCGCCTACTGCTGTTGCACCCGCACCAGCGGGGCAACCTCCACCTGCGCATGCATCTGCTCGATGCCGCCACCCCTGCGCATACCGCGTACCGGGCAGGCATCCAGATAATCCAGGCCCACGGCCAACTTCAAATGCCGCTCCGGCTTGGCCAGGCAGTTGGTCACGTCAAAGCTGTACCAAGCGTCGTCCAGCCAGGCCTCGGCCCAGGCGTGGCTGGCCAGGTGGTCTTCGCTGTCGGTAAACAAGTAGCCCGACACATAACGCGCTGGAACCCCCAGGCTGCGTGCGCAAGCCAGGAAGGCGTGGGCGTGATCCTGGCAGACGCCCTTGCCGCCGGCGAAGGCCTCACTGGCGCTGGTTTCCACGGCTGTGGCACCCGGCTGATAGCGGATATGCGCATTCAACGCATGCATCAGGTCGATCAGGCCGCTGCGGTCCGGGCGGCTGCGGCTCTGCAGCTTGGCGAATTCACGCAGAGCTTCGTCGGCCTCGGTCAGGCGGGTAAAACGCAGAAACGGCAGAGCCGACTGACTTTCGTGCTCGGCCTCGCGCGCCTCGTCGATTTCCACCTGGCCACGGGCACCGATAACGATGGATTCGTGCGGCTCATCCATGGTCAGCACATGCAGGATATTGCCGTAGGGGTCGAGCTGCGCGCGCACCGGGCGCGGCAGGGTCAACTGCCAGCTGAGCACCTGCTGGCGCTCGCTGTCGTGCGGGGTCATGCGCAGGTACTGGATGCTGGTGCGCACCTGGTCTTCGTAGTGATAGGTAGTGTCGTGGCTGATTGACAGTCTCATGCGACCTCCAGGTAGGAGCTTTGGATGGCTTGGCCCAGCTGGCGCACCAGCAGGATGAAATCGGTGAGCCAGGCGTGCAGGCCCTCGTCGAGTACTTCTTCGATGCTGGTATAGCGCAGTCGCGCTTCCAGTTCAGCGGCCAGGCGCTGGGCTGGGCGACCGTTGTCGCCAGGCAGGCTGGCGAGCATCAGGCTCAGTTCGTCCATGCAGGCGCGCAGCGAGCGCGGCACGTCGGCGCGTAGCAGCAGCAGTTCGGAGACTTTGCGCGTACCGGGCGAGCCGCGGTAGATCTCGGCAAAGGCCTCGAACGAGGACAGCGCACGCAGCAGCGCGGTCCACTGGTAGTAGCTGCGCGCCGGGCGGCCGTCGACTTCGTCGATGTCTTCGCCAAGCATTTCATAGCGCGCGTCGAGCAGGCGCAGGGTGTTGTCGGCGCGTTCGATAAAGGTGCCCAGGCGGATAAAGCGATACGGGTCGCCGCGCATGATGGTGCCGAAGGTGGCGCCACGGAACAGGTGCGAGCGCTCCTTGACCCATTCGCAGAAACGGCTGATGCCGTAGCGACTCAGGCCTTGCTGGGCGATGCCATGGATTTCCAGCCAGGTGGCGTTGATGTTTTCCCACATGTCGGCGGTAATCCGCCCGCGCACGGCGTGGGCGTTGCTGCGCGCGGCCTGCAGGCAGCAGTAGATGCTCGCCGGGTTAGTCGCATCAAGGGCGAAGAAGTGCAGCATGCGCTCGGCGTGCAGCGGGCCGTGGCGCTCCAGGTAATCATCCAGGGTGCCGGTAATCAGCAGCGGCAGGGCCAGCTCTTCCAGGCCATCGCCACGGCCGTCCTGCGGCATCAGCGACAGCGAATAGCTGACTTCAAGCATGCGCGCGAGGTTTTCCGCACGCTCCAGGTAGCGCGACATCCAGTACAGATCGGAAGCAGTACGACTCAACATAATTAGTCCTCCACCACCCAGGTGTCTTTGGTGCCGCCACCCTGGGACGAGTTGACCACCAGCGAACCTTCGCGCAGCGCGACGCGGGTCAGGCCGCCGGGGACGATGCGGGTTTCCTTGCCGGACAGCACAAATGGCCGCAGGTCGATATGGCGTGGCGCGATGCCGCGCTCAACAAAGGTCGGGCAGGTCGACAGGCACAGGGTCGGTTGGGCGATATAGGCCTCAGGGCGGGCAATCAGGCGGGCGCGAAAGTCTTCGATCTCGGCCTTGGTGGCTGCCGGGCCGACCAGCATGCCGTAGCCGCCGGAACCCTGGGTTTCCTTGACCACCAGCTGTTCCAGGTTGGCCAGCACGTGGGACAGCTCGGCCGGTTTGCGGCACTGGAAGGTCGGCACGTTTTTCAGGATCGGCTCTTCGCTGAGGTAGAAGCGGATCATGTCGTCGACATAGGGGTAGATCGATTTGTCGTCCGCCACCCCGGTGCCGATGGCGTTGGCCAGCACCACGTTGCCGCTGCGGTAGCAGGCCAGCAGGCCGGGCACGCCAAGCATGGAGTCGGGGTTGAAAGCCAATGGATCAAGGAAGGCGTCGTCGAGGCGCCGATAAACCACGTCCACCTGCTTGGCCCCGGCGGTGGTACGCATAAAGAGTTTGTCGTCGCGTACGAACAGATCCGCACCTTCGACCAGCTCCACGCCCATTTCCCGGGAGAGGAAGGCGTGCTCGAAGTAGGCACTGTTGAAGCGCCCCGGCGTCAGCACCACGACGTTGGGGTTATCCAGCGGGCTGGAGGATTTGAGCGTATCGAGCAGCAGGTTCGGGTAGTGATCAATCGGCGCCACACGCTGGGCGGCGAACAGCTCGGGGAACAGACGCATCATCATCTTGCGGTCTTCGAGCATGTAGCTCACGCCGCTCGGGGTGCGCAGGTTGTCTTCCAGCACGTAGTAGCTGCCGTCGCCATCGCGCACCAGATCGACCCCGGCGATATGAGCGTAGAGGTCGCGGTGCAGGTTGAGGCCCTGCATAGCGATCTGGTAACCCTCGTTAGCCAGCACTTGCTCGGCGGGCACGATGCCGGCCTTGATAATGCGCTGGTCGTGGTAGAGGTCGGCGAGAAACATATTCAACGCCTGCACGCGCTGGATACAGCCGCGTTCGACGATGCGCCATTCGCTGGCGGGGATGCTTCGCGGGATGATGTCGAACGGGATCAGCCGCTCGGTACCTTGGTCGTCGCCGTACAGGGTGAAGGTGATACCGGCGCGGTGGAACAGCAGGTCGGCTTCCCGGCGGCGCTGGGCCAGCAGTTCATCCGGCGTATCCGCTAACCAGCGGGCAAAAGCTTGGTAGTGCGGGCGGACAGCGCCGCTCGCGTCGTACATCTCGTCATAAAAGGTGCGGGCCATGCCGTACTCCTTGTCACCCGGACATGGAGACAGCTTTGCAAGGCCCGCGCCATACAATAAAAATGTTTTAAATCAGTAGCTTAGGTATTTACGATATGAGCAACGCACCAAGCCAGGGCGCAATGGTGACCACTAGGTCGCAGGGCGCGCCATTTTAAGGCGGCCATCCGGGTTAAAGCACCGTAGGGTGGATAACGCTCTGTTTATCCACCGCACTGCAGCCACCGGTGGATGGATAAAGCGTCATCCACCCTACTCGGGTATCAGAGCCCGGCCAGCTGCAGCCAGTGGCGATAGAAGCCTTCGGCCACGCGGTTCAGTTCGGCGACTTTGGCGGGCAACTGGTCGAGCATCTGCGCCCTGCTCTGCTGGCTGGGTTGGCTTTCATCCAGCAGGTGGTGCCAGTCGCCGAGCCATTGGCGCACCAAGGCTTCGTCCATTTCCGGGTGGCCTTGCAAGGCCAGCAGTTTGTCGCCCCAGGCAAACGCCTGGTTACTGCACCATGGGCTGCTAAGCAAGGGCTGCGCGCCCTCGGGAATGGCAAAGCTGTCGCCGTGCCACTGGAAGACCGGGAACTGTTCAGGCACATGCTGCAACCAGGGGCTGGGCGCCGCGTGGTCAAGACGGCTCAGCGGCTGCCAACCGCTTTCGGTGTAGGGCATGCGGCTGATTTGCGCGCCCAGCGCCTTGGCCAATAGCTGGCCGCCCAGGCAGTGGCCGATCAGCGGAATATCGCGGCGAATAAAATGTTGCAGCGCGGCAACCTCAGTGGCCAGCCAGGGCAGCGGATCGTTGACGCTCATCGGCCCGCCCATGATGGCCACAGCCTTGGGGCGGTCTAGATCAATGCCGTCCAACTCACCAAGATCAGCGCGTAACACGGTAAAGGGGTGGCCAGCCTGCTCCAGCACCTTGCCCAGGTGGGCCGGCGGGCAGTAATCAATGTGGGTAAAAATCAGGATATCGGTCATGCGCCAAGTCTGAAGCAAAGCGCAGGCTGGGGTCGAGGGGCGATTGGTTGGGCGCGCGTCGGCGAGGTAGAAATGACACGGGCCAGCTTATGGCCGGCCCGTGTTTGGATTGCAGAACCTGTTTACGATTTCGCGAGCTAGAGCCATGCAAGGCAAAAGCAGGCGAGGAAGCGGAGTTTACGGTTGTAAATGAGCATTCCGAGCCTGTTTTTAACGCAGCAGGGCCGACGCGCAGCAGACCGTAAGCAGGTTCTCAGGGCTGCCTTACCTCCTGGGTTACGCCCCACCCATCTAATTTGCCGCCAAGCGGCGCCACGACCGACTCCAGGTCATGCTCGAAGTCGTCGATGCCGTGGTATGTCGCGAACATTACTTTACTGACTTGCAGGTGCCAGACACCGTCATCACGCTCGGTCACCAGGGCGTGTAAAGATTCACCTCGAAATTTGCGGGTGGCCATGCGGGCCCGCTCCTCATCCGGGAATAAGGCGTAGAACTCGATGGGATGGAAGCTGGCAAAGTCGAAGCCACCCTCCTTCATCCGCCGTAAAACCCCGTTACTGACATCATCGTGCAAGGCTGTGCTCATGAAGTGACCTCCTCAGGCGATGGACAAATTTACAGGACGCTAAAGAACCAACTGTGAGTCGATACTGCAGTGCAACGACCTGGTAAACGCTTTCCCATTGCGACCGCCAGAGCATCAGCGGTGTTGCGGCACCGATTGCAGTGCCGCCCGAGAATCAAGCGATGTGCTGCCTGATATGTCATAAGCCAGACCTGAAACCAGGGCTGGTCAACGCAGGCTTGTTCAGGGCGAACAAGTCAGAAGCGTTAGTTGCAGACTAGTCCCATCGCGCGGCGTTTGCCCAGCGAAAGTTGTTTCAGAAACACATCCAGCCCCTCAGTCGCGCCCTAGCCAGGCCATGATGCGCCGGGTCAGCCAGGCGGGCGTCAGCTGGCCGGACCAGTACAGCAGCTTGAATTGCAGGCTGATCGGTCGGTGTACTGCACGGCTGCGGCTTTGCGCCCAGGCGGCTTGGGCCACGGCTTCGGCCTCAAGGTTAACCCCCAAGCGCTTTAGCACCGGGGCCTGGAAGCGCTGATTGTTGAGCATCGGCGTGCTGACAAACGGTGGCATTAGGTCGCCGACGCGGATGCCGTACTTGGCCCATTCCAGATCCAGCGCCTCAGTCAGCCCGCGCACGGCGAACTTGGAGGCCGAGTAGCTGGCCAGATGCGGCACGCCATACAGCCCAGAGGCCGAGCCCATATTGATCACCTGGGCATCTGGCGTGGCTTTCAGATAGGGAAAGGCCGCGTAAGTCATATTCAGCAGGCCCTGCACGTTGATCTGCAGAATCCGTGCATGCTCGCTCAGTTCGATTTCCTCGAAGTGCCCGCACTGCAGAATCCCAGCGCTGTTGAACAGCAGGCGCAGCTGGCCGCCATGCTGGCTGCAGAAGTCCGCCAGGGCGACCTTGACCGCCGCCGGATCACTCACATCCAGCTCGGCATGCCAGACATTACCCAGCTCACCGGCCAGCTTGGCCAGTGCCTGGTGGTTGATATCCAACAGCCCAACCTGCCAGCCGTGTTGATGAAACAACCTGGCGGTGGCGGCGCCGATCCCCGAGGCAGCGCCGGTAATCAGAATATTGTTCACTCAGCAGCCCCGCTCACGCAGAAAGCTCACCACTTCGGCCAGGGCGAAATCGGCGGCCTTGAGCAAGCCCGCGTGGGCCTGGAACACGTGCCACAGGTCGGGATAACGCTGCAAGCGCACATCCACACCGGCTGCCTTGGCCTTGTCGGCAAAACGCAGGCTGTCGTTACGCAGAATCTCGTCTTCACCGACCTGGATCAGCACAGGGGCCAGCCCCTGCAAGTCGGCAAACTGCGGCGACAAGCCAGGGTCATCATGTGCCAATCCAGCCGGGCAATACAGCGCCAGCGCCTGCTCCACCCATTTGCGGTGGATCAGCGGATCACCGGCGGGCGGCTCGTGCAGCTGGGTGCCGGTAAAGTCGGTGACCGGGGAGAAGCACACCAACGCCGCCGGTTGCGGCAAACCCAGGTCACGCAGGCGCAGACTGGTGATCAGGCTCAAGTTGCCGCCGGCCGAATCACCGCCAATCACGATCTGCTCGGGTTTGTAACCCAGCGTGATCAGCTCCTGAAACGCGGCCAAGGCATCGTCACGGGCCGCAGGGTATTGATGCTCGGGGGCCAGGCGATAATCCAGGGCGCACACATCCATCTGCCCGCGCTTGGCCAGGTTTGAGCAGATCGCCCGGTGGGTGTTCGGCCCACCAATCAGGTATGCACCGCCATGCAGGTACAGCAGCACCGTGCCGCGACCACTCTGTGGTTTATGCCACTCACAGGGCCGTCCGCCCAGGGTGCCGGCACTGCGGGTGATACCACGCGGCGCCGGGCTGGCTGCTGTCAGCAGGCGCAGCACCGCGCGCTGCCCAGCAATCGGCATCGGTGGGCGCACCAAACCACGAAACAGCAGGCGCAAGCTGGTACGCAAGACGCTGCGCAGCAGCGCCTGGTCGGCCGCTGGAGCGGTGAATTCAACGGGTGCATTCATAGTCATCGGGCTCCGGGGCGCGGGTCTGCAGGCGATAGGTAAAGGTATAGCCCGGCCAGTTGTTGGTGCTTTTGCCGGAGGCGGTTTTGTACCAGCTTGAGCAGCCCTGCTCCCATATCGTTCGATGTGAGCTGGCTTGAATCTGCTGGTTGTAGCGCTGCTGTACTGCGGCTTTTACGTCGACATAACGGGCGCCTTGTTGGCGCAGCAAATCGATGCAGCCGAGCACGTAGCGGAACTGGCTTTCGAGCATATAGATGATCGAGTTGTGCCCCAGGTTGGTATTCGGCCCGTAGAGGATAAACAGGTTGGGAAAACCGCTAACGCTGATGCCCTTGTAGGCCTCGGCACCGTCGCGCCAGGCCTGGTTCAGCTCCTGCCCGCCGAGCCCGCGAATCTGCATCGGCGCAAGAAAATCCGTGGCGGCAAAGCCGGTGCCGTAGATCAGCACATCGCACGGGTGCTCGCGGCCATCGGCGGTGATGATGGCGTGCTCGCTGATGCGGCTGATCGCCTCGCTGATCACCGTCACGTTGGGCTGCGCCAGGGCCGGGAAGTAATCATTGCTGATCAGGATGCGCTTGCAACCCATCGGATAATTCGGCTGCAACTGGGTGCGCAGTTGTGGATCGCTGATGTGCTGCGTGAGATGACGCTCGAAGCTGAAGCGGAACAGCTTCATCAGCCACGGCATGCTGATAAACGCCAGGCCGCGCACTTCGTGTTGCAGGTACTTGAGGCCACGGTCGATGCGCTGCAGCCAGGGCAGCCGGCGCATCACCGCCAGCTCCCACGGCCGATAGGCGCGGTCTGGTTTGGCCAACACATAGGCCGGCGAGCGCTGGAACAGCTGCAGCTGCGCCACCTTGGGCTGAATCTGCGGGACAAACTGAATCGCCGAGGCGCCGGTGCCGATCACCGCCACGCGCTTACCGGAAAGATTCAGATCATGCCGCCAGCGCGCCGAGTGAAAGGCCTCCCCGGCGAACTGCTCAATTCCCGGCAACGCCGGATAGGCCGGCTGGTTGAGCTGGCCGCAGGCGCTGATCAGCACCTCGGCGCAGAGTTCTTCGCCATTGCTCAGGGTCACCCGCCACAGTGCAGTAGCAGCATCGAATGCGGCCGAGGCCACCTCGGCATTGCAGCGAATACGCGAGCGCAGCTGGTACTTGGCCACACAGTGCAGCATGTAGCCGTGGATTTCCGCCTGGGGCGCGAACTTGCGGCTCCAGTCGGTTTTCGGCTCGAAGGAAAACGAATACAGGTGCGACGGCACATCGCAGGCCGCCCCCGGGTAGCAGTTGTCACGCCAGGTGCCGCCGATGTCGGCGGCCTTCTCCAGGATCAAAAAATCCTCGATACCGGCCTTCTGTAACTGAATGGCCATGCCCAGGCCGCCAAAGCCGCTGCCGATAACCAGCACGCGCAACGGGGCCTGGTTCTGGGAAGTGTTGTGCATTGTTATATCCCCAACCGCAAACAGTGCGGATGCGAGGATGCTACTTGCCTGGCACCTGGCCGGTTATGGCATAGTCGGCCAATCGATTGTGACTTTCGGACAAATCAGCGGATAACTGCATGTCGGCCGTCCCCTACAGCCTGCCACGGCGCAGCATCACCAGCGTGCAACTGCTGACCCAACTGGGCCTCGACCACGGCCTGAGTGTTGAACGCTGCCTGCACAAAACCGGCCTCAGCCCCCTGCAGTTGGCCGAGTTGCACAGTGAAATCGAAGGGGCGCAGGAGCTGCAGCTGATCCGCAACCTGATCGACGCCCTGCCCGCGCAGTACGACCTGGGGCTGCAGGCCGGCCTGCGTTATCAGCTGACCACCTACGGCATCTGGGGTTATGCCTTGCTCAGCAGCCAGTCCTTCCGCCAGGCCGCCGACCTTGGCCTGCGTTACCTGGACCTGACCTTCGCCTTCAACCGCATCACCTTGTGCGAAGACGCCAGCCAAGCGCATCTGCAGCTGGACGGCAGCCATTTGCCGGACCAGCTGCGCGATTTTCTGCTGCTGCGCGACGCCGTGGCGGTGATGGTGATTCAGCGCGAACTCACGGGCGCCAGGGTGCCGCTGAGCCGGGTGCAACTGAGCATGCCAGCGCCCGCCGATCCGACGCGTTTTATAGAACAGTTCGGCCTGCTGCCGGAATTCGCCTGCGCGCAGAACCGCATCAGTTTTTCCCGTCATCTGCTCGACCTGCCCCTGCCCCGCGCCAATCCGCACAACGCGCAACTCTGTGAGCTGCAATGCCAGGCCCTGCTGGCTAAACGGCAAGTGCGCAGCGGCCTGGCTGGGCAGATTCGTGACCGTTTACTCAGCACACCGGGGCGACTGGCGGATATGGAACTGATCGCCAGCGAGCTGAATATCAGCAGCCGCACCCTGCGCCGCCGCCTGGAAGACCAGGGCAGCAGCTTTCGCCAGCTGCAGGAGGAAGTGCGTCAGGCCCTGGCTGAAGAGCTGCTGGCCATCGCCAGCCTGAGCCAGGAGGAGATTGCCGAACGCCTGGGCTACAGCGAGGTGTCGAATTTCCTGCATGCCTTCAAACGCTGGAAAGGCCTCACGCCAGGGCAATATCGACAAACACTGGCCTGAAAACGCGACTGACAAGTCGTCGGCGCAGATGGCACTTTGCTATTTCATCCGTCAAATTGGCAGTTTCCACCCTCAAGCTGGCGGCCATTTGCGCCGATACTGCTGAATAACCAACTGACTGGAGTTTTCATGCGACAGGGTTTCCTTGGGCAGTTCCTGCCACATGATTTGACCGACCAGGCCAGCATTCTGTTGGCCCGCACCCTGGCCTTCAGCGGCTTGTGCAGCGTGGTGATCGGCCTGTACAGCTGCATCAAATGGGGCCGCATGGGCAACGATGCGCTGATGTATGGCTCGTTGCTGCTGGTACTGGGCATGCCACTGATGCTGCTGGTGCTGCGCAGCGCCGTGCTGCCGCTGGCCGTGGCGGCGAATATGGCCCTGGCGTGCATGGCCAGTTACTCGATGCTGCTGATCTACCAACTGGGCGGCCTGCACTCGGCGCATATCTACTGGCCGGCGGTAATCATCGTCTTCGCCTACCTGCTGGCCGGCGCTCGCAGCGCCATGGTCTGGAGCCTGGTACAGGTGCTGTTCGTGTTCTGGCTGATCCGCCTGGAACGCAGCGGTGCGAGCCTGCCGGTATTTGAACTGAGCCCGCGCGATGCGGCGGTGAACACCTATTCCGGGTTTATCCTGCCGGTGCTGACCGTATGGCTAGCGCAGTGGTACAGCGCACAACTGCGCAACCAGGCGTTGGCCGATGCCGAGCTGGCGCTTAGCGAATCCCGCGAGTTTGGCCAGCGCGCCGCACGTAATCAGGAACAACTTGGCGGCATCGTCGATGAAGTGCGCAGCACCGCCAGCGACCTGCTGCAGATGGCCGGCCAGCTGCAACAGACCCTCGGCGGCATTCGCCAGCGTTGCCAGAGCACCGACACCGATGTGCAACAGCAGGCCGATGCCATGCATCAACTGGATCTGGCCCTGCATGAAGTGCTGGACAGCCTTGCCTCCAGCACCGACCACATGCAGCAGCTCAGCCAGGACACCCAGCACAGCAGCAGTCAGGTCAATGCCTGCGCCCAACGTATGGAGGATGCCCAGGCCAGCATGCAGGCGATTCAGCAGAGCAACCAGCGCATCGCCGAATCCATGCAGATGATCAGCGCCATCGCCCAGCAGACCAACCTGCTGGCGCTAAACGCCGCCATCGAAGCAGCCCGCGCCGGCGATCATGGCCGCGGCTTTGCCGTGGTCGCCGATGAGGTGCGCAACCTCTCACGGCGCAGCAACGAAACGGCCGACACCGTGCAGAACGTACTGGGCCAGTCGCAGCAGATCATTGACACTGGCGCGGCCCAGGTCAGCGATGTCGGCACCGCGCTAAGCAGCAACGCCGGGCTGACCGACAACCTGTCCAACTCGATCCTGCAGCACAGCCAGGCGCTTACCCACGCGCACCAGCAACTGCTGCATGTGCGCGACAACAGCGCCGCGCAGCGTGACGCCAGCCAACGCCAACGCGCCGCCAGCGCCGAACTGCTGCAGGCCCAGGAGTCACTGGTGCAGCTGGGCCAGCAGCTGGAACAGTTGTCGCATCAGTTGCATCAGCGGGTGGCCAGCGCTTAATACCTACCACGACCTGCTGCGCGTCGGCCCTGCGGTGTTAAAAACAGGCTCGGAATGCTCATGTACAACAGTACACTCCGCTTCCTCGCCTGTTTTTGCCTTGCCGGACTCTAGCTCGCGAGGTCTTAAACAGGTTGTAAAACGAGCACATCCCGCCCTACCGGCTCCAGTTTGAAAGTCAGTTCTGCGCTGACAGCCAGCCGAACGACGGTTATTGTTCGGCCATGAGCCAATCACCCCACCCCCTATTACTGAGCTACCAGCCGCCCTGGCAGTGGCAACAATTCCACGCGCACTTTGCCCTACGCGCCCTGGCTGGGGTGGAAAGCCTGCAGCCACACAGTTACGCACGCAGCGTGCACCTCGATGGCCAGCGCGGCTGGTTCCGCGTGCAGCCGCTGGATAATCAGCATGCCCTGCAGCTGCACTACAGCGAATCGTTGCTGCCCTGCCTGGCGACACTTACCGCGCGGGTGCGCAAGATGTTTGATCTGGACTGCCAACCGCAGCAGATCAGCGCGCACTTTGCCAACGATGCGCAGCTCGGGCCGCTGATTGCGCGTAACCCTGGCTTGCGCCTGCCGACAGCCTTCGAGCCTTTTGAGCAGGCGGTGCGCGCCATCGTTGGCCAGCAGGTTACGGTCAAGGCAGCAGTGACCATCACCGGCCGCCTGGTTACGCGTCTGGGTGAATCACTGCAGTTTGCCGATGCGACCGATATTCAACGGCTGTTCCCCAGCCCAGACGCTATCGCCGAAGCCAATCTGGACGGCATCGGCATGCCCGGCAAGCGTGTGCAGACCTTGCAACACTTCGCCGCGCAGGTGGCCAGCGGCGACCTGCGCCTGGATCTGCAGGTGGGCTACACAACCTTTGTCGAGCAGCTGTGCGCCCTACCCGGCATCGGCCCGTGGACTGCGGAATATATTGCCCTGCGCGCCTTTGGCGAGGTCGATGCCTTTCCCGCCAGCGACCTGGGCCTGCTCAAAGCGCCGGTGTGGGGTGCGGATGGCATCGACACCAAACAACTCAAGGCCCGTGCCGAAGCCTGGCGACCGTGGCGCGCCTATGCCGCCGCACACCTGTGGCACAACTACTCCGAGGGCTGAAACGATGTTCTACCGCTATCACGACAGCCCAATCGGCCGCCTGCTGTTGGCCGCTGACGCAACCGGCTTGCAGCAATTGCTGATGGATATCGACGGCAAGCCCTGGCATATCGGCGAACACTGGAGCCGCGCCGCCGATGAACTGGATGAAGTGTGCCGACAGCTGGATGAGTATTTTGCCGGGCGGCGGCAGCGCTTCGAGCTGCCCCTGGCGCCGCAGGGCACAGCGTTCCAGCAGGTCGTGTGGCAGGCGCTGCAGACCATTCCGTTTGGCCGCACCAGCTGCTACAGCGACCTCGCCACCGAGATCGCGCGACCCAAGGCAGTGCGCGCCGTCGGCGCGGCCAATGGCGCCAACCCGATTGCCATCATCATTCCCTGCCACCGGGTAATTGGCCGCGACGGCAGCCTTACCGGTTATGCCGGCGGCCTGCCACGCAAGGCGCTATTGCTCAAACTGGAAGGGGCGCAGTTGCCGGAACAGCGCTTGCTGAGCATTTAGCCTAGGGTTGAACCCGCGCCAGCACGCGCGCCGGAGTCTCTAGCGGTAACGCCAGAATCAACCCTTCGCCAGACGCCGGGTAGATACCGGTCAGCGCGGTGATATTGACCTGATGGGAGACCAGCACCAACGACGCACCACGGGGTTGCGCATTGATCAGCTCGATCAGCGCAGCAGTCTGCTCACGGGCGGTGTTGGGTGTTTGAAAGAAGGAGTCCAGGGCTGGCAGCGCTTCGACTGCGCCCAAACCCATTTCGCGGGCAGTGTCCTGCGCGCGGCACCAGCGGCTACTGAACAGGCGCGGCTCAATCCACTGACTACGCAACAACTGTCCCCAGCGCTGCGCTTGCTCGCGACCAAGCTGATTGAGATTGCGCTGCGTGCGGCAATCATTCAGCTGAAAATTCGCCGGATCACCCGTGCCGGGCGCTGTGGCATGGCGCAACAGCAGCACGGCGCGGCCTTCACGCAACGCGGTCCAGGCTTGCTTATCGCTGGCCTGAACCGCGCTGCTCAGCAGATACAGCGCTAACAGCCACGCGCCGTATCGCCAACGCAGGTAGTTTTTCAACAGCCTGCTAGAACTTGACCGTGCCACGCGGGCCCATCAGCGCCCAGATGATCAGACCGATCACCGGCAGCAAGACGATCAGCAAGATCCACAACACCTTGATGCCCGTTTCGGCATTGCTTTTAATGACGCTGAGAATCGCCCAGATATCCAGCGCCAGAATGACCAGCCCCAGCAAACCGTTGAATGTTGAACCCATAATTTGACGCTCCTATGCGAAGGTTTCGCCTTCGTAGGATAGCCGCTCGCTACAAGAGTTCAGCAGTTTGCTTTTTCAGCAGTCATCCAGCCCGGCAAACGCGGCGGCAAAATCACCCGCCACTGGCACAAAACCCGGCACCTGCGGGCTATCGAACAGGCGCAATACGGCAAAGCGCGGATGCTCGCCAGCATCGAACCAATGCGCCGTGCCGGCCGGCACCAGCAGCAGGTCGCCCTTCTCGCACAGCAGGCTGTAGACGTACTCACCAATATGCAGCGCCAGCAGGCCACGGCCGGCCAGGTAGTAATGCAGATGGGCCGGCTGACAGCGTTGCTCCGCACGCAGGCCACGGGCCAGCTCACTGCCCTCACCACGCTCATCACACAGGCTCAGGACCTCGGCACTGGTGTAGCCATGCGCGGTCATCAGTTGGTCGATCTGCACACGACTGGCCGTCAGCAGCTCATCACTGGAGCTGCCGGCGGTAACTGGCTGCGCTACCGGCACCTGACTGAACTGCACACCGACGGCGGCCAAGGTACTGGCGATGTCCTCAACGTGAGTCAGCAGCTTGTTCGGGTACTCGGGCGAGGACTGGTGGTAGACGGTCAGGCTGCTCATGGTCAGGGCTCTCGTACGGTTTTAATTCAGATGTTCAATTCGGCAAATAAAAACTAGGGCCGTTCATCACGCATATAACGCGCGGTAATTACCGCAGCAGCCAGGGCAATCAGGCTGGCGATGGCAAAGGTCCAGGCGGCGCCGAGGCTGTGCCAGCTGTAACCGGAATACAGCGCGCCCAGTGCCCCGCCCACTCCCGCCAAAGCGGCATACAAGGCCTGGCCTTGCCCCTGCTGGCGGTCGGCAAAGCTGCGCTGAACAAAATGCATGGCCGCTGCATGGAAACTGCCAAAGGTTGCGGCGTGCATCAACTGGGCAAACAGCAGCACCGGCAGATGCCCAGCCAGGTTACCCAGCAACAACCAGCGCACGGCAGTAATCAGAAAGCTCGCCAGCAGCACGGTACGCAGGGAATAGCGCGCCAGCAACCTGGCCATAACCATAAACAGCACGATTTCGGCCAGCACGCCCAACGCCCATAGCTGGCCAATCACCCCACGCGAATAGCCGAGTGCTTCCAGATGCAGACTGAGAAAGGTGTAGTACGGGCCGTTGCTCAACTGCATCAGCCCGGCGCTGAGGTAGAAGGCGAGAATCCCCGGCCGCCGCAACTGTTGCAGAAAGCCGCCCTGCTCCAGGGTATTCGGGCGCATTTGCGGCTGGGCATTGGGCACCCACCAGCTGCTCAGCACGATGCCGCTCATGATCAGGATCAGCGCCCAGGGATAGGCGTCCAGGCTGAGCACCTCGAACAGCTTGCCCAGCCCCACCACCGCGACGATAAAGCCGATGCTGCCCCACAGGCGAATCTGGCTATAGCGCGCCGCCTGTTCCTTGAGATGGGCAAAGGTGATGACTTCAAACTGCGGCAGCACCGCATGCCAGAAGAACGCATGCAGCGCCATGATCAGCGCCAGCCAGGCATAGCTCTGGCTGATAAAGATGCCGGCAAAGCACAGCAGCGTGCAGATCGCACCAAAGCGCACGATGGCCAGCCGGCGCCCGCTGTAGTCACCCAGCCAACCCCAGATGTTCGGCGCGATGCAGCGCATCAGCATGGGAATGGCGATCAGCTCGCCAATCCGCGCGGCAGAAAACCCCAGGTGATCGAAATACAGCGCGAGAAACGGCGCGGTGGCGCCAAGCAGCGAGAAATAGAAGAAGTAGAAACCGGACAGACGCCAGTACGGCAAAACCGGGCTCATGCTGAGCACAAACCCGGCAGCGTGTTGCGGACCACACGTGGCCGCGCAGCAGCGCTGATCACAGCTGCGGCAGCACCGGCGTGCTGACCCGTACATCGGCATTCTGCGCGCGGTGGCGCAGCAGGTGATCCATCAACACGATAGCCATCATCGCCTCGGCGATTGGCGTGGCGCGGATGCCCACGCACGGGTCGTGACGGCCCTTGGTGATGATATCCACCGGGTTGCCGTGAATATCAATCGAACGCCCCGGCGTGGTGATGCTCGAAGTCGGCTTGAGCGCCAAATGGGCAACAATCGGCTGGCCACTGGAGATACCGCCAAGGATGCCGCCGGCGTTGTTGGAGAGGAAACCTTCAGGGGTCAGCTCGTCGCGGTGCTCGGTGCCGCGCTGCGCCACACTGGCGAAACCTGCGCCGATTTCCACGCCCTTGACCGCGTTGATGCTCATCAGCGCGTGTGCCAGTTCGGCGTCCAGGCGGTCGAAAATCGGCTCGCCCAGGCCTGGCATCACGCCCTCGGCAACCACGGTGATTTTCGCGCCGACCGAATCCTGATCACGGCGCAGCTGGTCCATATAGGCTTCCAGCTCCGGCACCTTGTCCGGGTCGGGGCTGAAGAAGGCATTCTGCTCGACCGATTCCCAGCTCTTGAACGGGATTTCAATCGGCCCAAGCTGGCTCATATAGCCGCGAATCACGATGCCCTGAGTGGCCAGGTACTTCTTCGCGATGGCACCTGCCGCCACGCGCATAGCGGTTTCGCGCGCCGAGCTGCGGCCGCCGCCACGGTAGTCACGCACACCGTATTTGTGGTGATAGGTGTAATCGGCGTGGGCTGGGCGGAAGGAATCCTTGATCGCCGAGTAGTCCTTGGACTTCTGGTCGGTGTTGCGGATCAGCAGGCCAATCGAGCAACCGGTGGTCTTGCCCTCGAAGATGCCGGCAAGGATTTCCACCTCATCGTCTTCCTGGCGCTGCGTGGTGTGGCGGCTGGTGCCTGGTTTGCGCCGGTCGAGATCGCGCTGCAGGTCTTCCAGGCTAATCTCCAACCCCGGCGGGCAGCCATCAACAATGGCGACCAACGCCGGGCCATGGCTTTCGCCAGCGGTGGTGACAGTGAACAGCTTGCCGTAGGTATTGCCGGACATGTGCAAAACGCTCCGCGAAAATCAGCTCCGAGGCTACGCCAGCCGGCGCAAAACCCCACTTGAGTAAAGGCGGCGAGTATACCCGTGGCGTCCGTACAGATCATCCTCGAACCTTCAGGGCGGATAAACGTCCAATCGACTCACCCCTGGCAGTCCCTATCCATGACCCGAGTTCTTCTGTTGCCTCTTCTTCTCTGTAGCGCCCTGCTGCAAGCCGCCCCCGACGTCGCACAGAGCAGCACCGCACACAGCAGCGTGCAGCAACCCATGCGTTTGCAGACAGGCCAGGGCACCCTGCATGGCACGCTGCTCAAGCCCAGCAGTACCAAACCGGTTGCCGTCGCCCTGCTGATTGCCGGCTCCGGCCCCACCGACCGTGACGGCAACAACCCCAAAGGCGGCCAGAGCGACAGCCTCAAGCGCCTGGCGCAGAGCCTGGCCAAACAGGGTATCGCCAGCCTGCGTTACGACAAACGCGGCGTGGCCGCCAGTCGCGCGGCCACGCCGGATGAACGCGACCTCAGTGTCGAGGGTTATGTCAGCGATGCCGTGGCCTGGGCGCAGCTGCTCAGGGCTGATCCGGCATTTGACCGGCTAATACTGATCGGCCACAGCGAAGGCGCGCTGATTGCCAGCCTGGCTGCCGAGCAGGCCCAGGCCGATGCCCTGGTGGCGATTGCCGGCAGCTCAAGGCCGATTGATCAGCTGCTGCGCGAGCAACTGGCCGCGCGCCTGCCACCGCACCTGTTGGCGCAAAGCAATCAAATACTCGACCGCCTGCTGGCCGGGCAATTCAGCCCCAAGGTGCCCAAAGAGTTGCAGGTGCTGTTTCGCCCCAGCGTGCAGCCCTATTTGATCTCGCTGCTGCGGCAGAACCCAGGTGAAGCCTTTGCCCGCCTGCAGATCCCGGCGCTGATCGTGCAAGGCAGCCATGACATCCAGGTCAGCGTCGCCGATGCCCAGGCGCTGCAGGCGGCCAAGCCGGATGCCGAGTTGCTGATCATCCCCGGAATGAACCATCTGCTACGCATCAGCGCACTGGATTTACCGGCGCAACTGGCCAGCTATGACAATCCTCGGCTACCGTTGGCACAGGGGTTGGGCGAGCAGATCGTCCAGTTCATCCAGCGCAGCGGCAAAAAGCCAGCCTCCAGTTAGCCGAGCGGCGGCCGATAAGCGCAGTGAGATAAACAGCAGCTAGAGCCTGTTCACGATCTCGCGAGCTAGAGTCATGCAAGGCGAAAACAGGCGAGGAAGCGGAGTTTACTGGTGTAAATGAGCATTCCGAGCCTGTTTTTAACGCAGCAGGGCCGACGCGCAGCAGATTGTGAACAGGCTCTTACATGATGTCGCGCACAGGATCGCCGCGAATGACCGACAGCCCAGAGCCACAAACCGATACCGACGCCGCCCCGCAGGAGGTCGTCGAGCAGGCCCACCCCTGGGCTGATCTGCCGCCGGAACACTTTCGCCTGGTGCGTCTGGCCGCCCTGCCCACTGACCGCCATACCGGCGCACGGCCCTTGCGTTTTATCCAGTTTGGCCGCGTCGAGCGCCTGGGCAAGCAGCACAGCCTGCTACGCCTGACCTTGCAGCTCCCCGGTCAGCGCGTGCGCAAGGAGCAGAACATCCTCGAGGTCTGGGCCGATCACGAGCAGCGCCTGCTCAGTTTCGGCCCCGACAGCGCCCTGCAGGTGCAGCCGGAAAACCGTGGTCTGGGGCGTTTTATGCTGGCCCAGGGGATTAGCTGGGCACGCCAGCACTTCGCCCACTATCAAGTGGCCAATACCACACTGCCCAGCAAGGACGCCTTCAGTGAAGAGGCCCGCGCCCGCCGCGACCACTGCCTGCAGGCCCAGGGCTTTGTCGTCGAATACCTCGACCCACTGAAGATCAAGGCCCAGTGCGGCGCGCCACGCGTCAGCTCGCTGCATGGTGACTGGCATACGGAAAAGGTGCAGATCGTCGAATTGCTGGACGCCGCCAGCATGCTGCAACAGGCCGATCAAAGCCTGCGCGAGCTGGAAGTGAAGGTGCGCAAGCTGGAAGAACGTATCGAAGTGTTCAAACGCGAAGACGGCGGCTTGCGCTTTACCATCACCTGCCTGGTGGCCTTCTGCGTGTTTCAGGCGGGGTTGCTGATATGGATTGCCACGCGCTAGCGAACAGCGCTGGCTTGACGATACTGCCCTGGCGCCACGCCATAGGCCTGTTTGAACTGCCGACTTAGATGGCTCTGGTCGGCAAACCCTAGCTGCATCGCCACACTCAGCGGCGCACAACCACTGCGTAATAACGCCCGCGCCTGCTCCAGACGGCGCTGCATCAGCCAGCTGTGCGGCGGCAGGCCGGTAGCGCGGCGAAACACTCGCGCGAAATGAAAGGGCGACAAGCCCACAGCCTGCGCGAGTTGCTCCAATGATGGCGGCGCCGCCAGCTGGCTGCTGAGCAATTCCTTGGCGCGGCTGACGGCGCGCGGTTCATCACCCGGCGCCAGGCCCTCAGGCAAACGCGCATGACGCTGAAACAGCAGCAGAATGGCCTCACGCCAGGCGGTTTGCAGCTGCAGCGCTGAGGCCTGGCTGTCCAGCAATTGGTGCAGGTTGCCGAATTGGCGATGCAGCTGTGGGTCATGCAGCACGCTGAGGGCGAATGACGGCATGCCCTGCTGACCCAATTCCAGCTCGGCCAATACACCACACACCTGCGCGTTGTCCGGGTAGAAGCCGCGGTAGTGCCAGCCCTGGTCATGGGCCTTGGAGCCGGTGTGCAACTCATCCGGGTTGATCAGCACCATGCTGCCGGCCGGCGCCAGGTGCTCGCTGCCACGGTGGCGAAAGCGCTGAGCCCCCTCCTCGATCACCGTGAAAACGAAGCCTTCATGCACATGGGGCGAAAAGCGCTGCTCGATATAGTGCGCGTGCAGCAGTTCGATACCGCCCAGTTCGCGCGCCTGCCAGAAACGTGTTTGTTCGGTACCTGCCTGCGCCATGCCTCAACCGCTGAAACGCGCCTCCAGCTGCTGCTTGATGCTCGGCCAGTCATGATCGGTGATGCTGTACAGCACGCTGTCGTCCAGGCGTCCGTCAGCCAGGCGGCGGTGGTTGCGCAGCACGCCTTCACGCTGCGCGCCGAGCTTTTCGATGGCGCGTTGCGAACGCAGGTTGCTCGCCGCAGTTTTCAGCTGCACACGGACCATGCGCCAGTTCTCGAAGGCGTGCTTGAGCATCAGGTACTTGATGGTGCTGTTAAGGCCCGTGCCGTGCTGGCTGCGGTCCAGCCAGGTCCAGCCGATTTCTGCGGCGGGCAGGCTGCTGACAAAGTCGGCAAAACGGGTGGTACCCACCAGTTGCTCACCCAGGCGGATGGCAAAAGGCAAAGCGCGCCCCTCGCGCTGTTCGAGCAGGCCTTCGCGGTACCAGTCCAGACGCTGGGTGCCATTCATATGCACCAGCTCCGCGCGATTGGCTTCGGCCAGACTTACCAACGCCGGAATATCGGCATCGACCATGGGCTCGATGCGCAATCCGCCACGTTGCAGGGTAATCAGTTGCGGCTTGAACATAGGGTCCCTCCTCGGACAGAGTCGCAGGCGCGACACGCTAACAGGGCCGGCAAGTGTGCACAATCCACAACAGCAACAAGTTCTACGCCAGTGCGACCTTGGTCGTGCCTGACGCACCGTCACTTTGCTGCGAGACTGGGACAAATCATATGCGGTAGGCTCTGGGCAGCCGCTGCGCTGCCAGATATGACCCCGGCAGCCCCCTATAGTTTGTTTTCGGAGTTTGCATGACCCTGTCTAGCGGGCTGATCGCCGCGGTTGCGCTGATTTACATGGCCATTCTGTTCGCCATCGCCTTCTACGGCGACCGCCGCGCCGCGCCCATGCCGCCGAAGATCCGCGCTTGGGTGTATAGCCTGTCACTGGCGGTGTACTGCACCAGCTGGACGTTTTTCGGCGCGGTGGGCCAGGCCGCCGAGCAGCTCTGGTCGTTCCTGCCGATTTACCTCGGGCCAATCATCATTCTGGTCTTCGCGCCCTGGGTGCTGCAGAAGATGGTGATGATCAGCAAGCAGGAAAACATCACCTCGATTGCCGACTTTATCGCCGCCCGCTACGGCAAATCCCAGGCCCTGGCGGTGGTGGTGGCGCTGGTTTGCCTGGTTGGCGTATTGCCCTATATCGCCCTGCAGCTCAAAGGCATCGTGCTCGGAGTGAACCTGCTCAGCGGTGCCGGCGCAGGCGCCAACGGCACCGGCGCCCAGGACACCGCGCTGATCGTGTCGCTGGTACTGGCCCTGTTCACAATATTGTTCGGCACGCGCAATCTGGATGTCACCGAACACCACCGCGGCATGGTCCTGGCGATTGCCTTCGAGTCGCTGGTCAAGCTGCTGGCCTTCCTCGCCGTCGGCGCGTTTGTCACCTATGGCTTATACAACGGTTTTGGGGATCTGTTCAGCCAGGCCAAGGCCAGCGCCGAATTGGAAGGTTTCTGGGCAGAAACGGTGAACTGGCCAGCGATGATGACCCAGACGGGCCTGGCGATGATCGCCATCATCGCCCTGCCACGGCAGTTCCATGTGACGGTGGTGGAAAACATCGAGCCTAAGGACCTGCGCCTGGCGCGCTGGGTGTTCCCCGCCTACCTGGTCCTCGCCGCATTGTTTGTGGTGCCCATCGCCCTGGCCGGGCAAATGCTGCTGCCGGCCGGCATCACCCCGGATTCCTTTGTGATCAGCCTACCGCTGGCCGAAGCGCATCCGGCACTGGCCATGCTGGCCTTTATCGGTGGCGCCTCGGCGGCCACCGGCATGGTGATTGTCGCCTCGGTTGCGCTCTCCACCATGATCTCCAACGACATGCTGCTGCCCTGGCTGCTGCGCCGGCAGAACACCGAACGCCCGTTCGAGGCCTTCCGCCACTGGATGCTCACCGCCCGCCGGGTGAGCATCGTGCTGATCCTGCTGCTGGCTTACGTGTGCTATCGCCTGCTTGGCTCCAACGCCAGCCTGGCGACCATCGGCCAGGTCTCCTTCGCGGCCATCGGCCAGCTGGCCCCGGCGATGTTTGGCGCGCTGGTGTGGAAGCAGGCCAACCGCCAGGGCGTGTTTGCCGGGCTGTTCTTCGGTGCGCTGATCTGGTTCTACACCCTGGTCATGCCGCTGGTGGCGCGCGGCCTGGGCTGGCCGGCGGATGCCTTGCCGGGGGTGCAAACCCTGTTGTATGGGCCGATTGGTTTTCAGGTCGACCCGCTGACCCGTGGCGTGGTGCTGTCGCTGGCCGGCAACTTCCTGCTGTTTGCCTGGGTCTCCTACTTCTCGCGCACCCGGGTGGCCGAACATTGGCAGGCCGGGCGCTTTATCGGCCATGACCTGGGCAACAAACCCAGCAACCGCAGCATGCTCGCGGTGCAGGTCGGCGACCTGTTGCTGCTGGCCAATCGCTTTGTCGGGGAAGACCGCGCGCGGCAGAGTTTTATGCGTTTCGCCTACCGCCAGGGCAAGGGCTTCGACCCCAACCAGACCGCCAATAGTGAATGGATCGCCCACACCGAACGCCTGCTGGCCGGTGTGCTCGGTGCCTCATCGACCCGCGCGGTGGTCAAGGCGGCCATCGAAGGCCGCGAGATGCAGGTCGAGGATGTGGTGCGCATCGTCGACGAAGCCTCGGAAGTGCTGCAGTTCAACCGTGCGCTGCTGCAGGGCGCCATCGAGAACATCACCCAGGGCATCAGCGTGGTCGACCAGTCGCTGCGCCTGGTGGCCTGGAACCACCGTTATATCGAGCTGTTCAACTACCCCGACGGCCAGGTGTATGTCGGCCGGCCGGTGGCCGAGTTGATCCGCTTCAACGCCGAACGCGGCCTGCTCGGCGGCGGTGATATTGAGGAGCACGTCAGCAAGCGCCTGTACTGGATGCGCCAGGGCACCGCGCACACCTCCGAGCGGCTGTTCCCCAACGGCCGGGTGATTGAGCTGATCGGCAACCCCATGCCCGGTGGCGGTTTCGTCATGAGTTTCACCGACATCACCGAATTCCGCGAAGCAGAGCGCGCACTCAAGGACGCCAACGAAGGCCTGGAACAACGGGTCAGCGAACGTACCCAAGAGTTGTCGCAACTGAACCAGGCGCTGACCGAAGCCAAGGGCGTGGCGGAAGCCGCCAACCAATCGAAAACCCGCTTTCTCACCGCCGTCAGCCATGACCTGATGCAGCCGTTGAATGCCGCGCGGCTGTTCTCCGCTGCCCTGTCCCATCAGGACGACGCCCTGCCCGCCGATGCTCGCGAGCTGGTGCGCCACCTGGACAGCTCGTTGCGCTCGGCCGAAGACCTGATCAGCGACCTGCTGGATATCTCGCGCCTGGAAAACGGCCGCATCACCCCGGATCGCCACGCCTTTGTGCTGAACAACCTGTTCGACACCCTCGGGGCGGAATTCAAGGTGCTGGCCGCCGAACACGGCGTGGACTTCCGCCTGCGCGGTAGCCGACTGCGGGTCGACAGCGACATCAAATTGCTGCGGCGCATTCTGCAGAACTTCCTGACCAACGCCTTCCGCTACGCCAAAGGCCGCGTGCTGCTCGGCGTACGCCGCAACGGCCAGCAGCTGCGTTTGGAAGTCTGGGATCGCGGCCCGGGTATTCCCGACGACAAGCGCAAGGTGATTTTCGAGGAATTCAAGCGCCTGGACAGCCACCAGACCCGCGCCGAAAAAGGCCTGGGCCTGGGCCTGGCGATTGCCGACGGCCTGTGCCGAGTGCTTGGCCACCAGCTGGAAGTGCGCTCCTGGCCAGGCAAGGGCAGCGTATTCAGCGTCACCATTCCCCTGGCCGTGCATGCCGAGCCGCCCGTGCTGGTCAGCCAGCCCGAGCAGCATGGCGAGGCGCTGGCCGGCATTCAGGTGCTGTGCATCGACAACGAGGACAGCATCCTCGCTGGTATGCACAGCCTGCTGTCACGCTGGGGTTGTCAGGTCTGGACGGCGCGCAATCGCCTGGAGTGCGAACACCTGCTGAATGAAAACGTGCGGCCGCAGCTGGCGCTGGTGGACTTTCACCTGGATGACGGCGAAACCGGCACCGAACTGATGGCCTGGCTGCGCACGCGCCTGGGCGAGCCGCTACCAGGCGTGGTAATCAGTGCCGACGGCCGCCCCGAGCTGATCGCTCAGGTGCATGCCGCCGGCCTCGACTTTCTGCCCAAGCCGGTCAAGCCGGCTGCATTGCGCGCCTTGCTGAGCCGGCATCTAGTGCTGCGTTGATCAACCATTCAGGCGCTGACGGAACAGCGCCTGATGCTCGCGGCATTGCGCGGCGGCGAGCAGGAATACGCCGTGACCGCCGCGCTCGAATTCCAGCCAGGTGAAATCGACTTCCGGGTACAGCGCCTCGACATGCACCTGGCTATTGCCGACTTCGATAATCAGCACGCCCTTTTCAGTCAGATGATCCGCCGCCTCGGCGAGCATGCGCCGCACCAGGTCCAGGCCATCGTCGCCACAGGCCAGGCCCAGCTCAGGCTCGTGCTGGTATTCGGCCGGCATATCGGCGAAATCCTCGGCATCCACGTAAGGCGGGTTGGAGACGATCAGGTCAAAGCGCTGCCCCGGCAGCCCGGCAAAGCCATCACCCTGTACGGTGTACACGCGCTCATCCAGGCCATGGCGCTCGATGTTCTGGTTAGCCACTTCAAGCGCTTCATAGGACAGATCGCCGAGCACCACTTCAGCCTCGGGGAACTCGTAGGCGCAGGCAATACCGATGCAACCCGAGCCAGTGCACAGGTCAAGAATCCGCGCTGGCTCCAGCGCCAGCCAGGGCTCGAAATGCTGCTCGATCAGCTCGGCAATCGGTGAGCGCGGAATCAGCACACGCTCATCGACAATAAACGGCATGCCGCAGAACCAGGCCTCGCCCAGCAGATAGGCGGTCGGTACGCGCTCGTCGATACGCCGTGCGAGTAAGGCGTGCAGGTGCGCATGCTCGTCGTCTTCCAGGCGGCAATCGAGGTAGCTGTCGGCAATTTCGTAAGGCAGATGCAGGGCACCGAGTACCAGCTGGCGGGCTTCATCCCAGGCGTTGTCGGTGCCGTGGCCGAAGAACAGCTCCTCGCCATGAAACCGACTGACCGCCCAGCGAATGTAGTCGCGCACCGTGCGCAGGCGGGTTGGGTAGGTATGTGTAGCGTCGGTCACGGCAGCTCTCCGCAGAAAAAGTGCGCCATTCTAACAGCCTGGCGCACCAGCCCGCGCCGGGCGCAGCGCTTGTTTAGCCGTACGACGCATCGCTGACCATAAAGGCCGCCACAGTCACAAAGTAGGCCTGCCCAAGCATCATGCGCATCAGTATAATTTTGTTACTAATTTCCAAACCCTTCCCTCCCTTCTCAAGACATCCCTAAAAATGGTCATAGATCCCTTCTCGATCACGGGCTTGCTCGTGCTGGCGATATTCCTGATTGGCATGACGCTGATCGTTTTTGAAGCACAACTGGAGATGGATAAGTTCAAGCCGGCGATGTTCATGATGTCCGGCCTGATCGTTATCGGCGCCCACTACGCGTTTTACGACCCCAACGGCTTTCAGTACTTCCTGCATGCGCAGAGCGAGATCAAGGAAGAGCTGTTTGGCCTGATCGCCTTTATGGCGTTTATGTGGATGGTGGTCGAGCTGCTTAATGAGCGGAACGTCTTCACCGCACTCAATGGCTACCTGATGCGCAAGGGCCTCGGCGCGCGCGGCATGTTCTGGGCCACCGGCGCGCTGTCGGCGCTGCTCTCGCCGTTTCTCAACAACATCACCACGGCGATGATCTTCGGCAAAACGGTGAAAAGCATCTCGACCAATCAGCGCTACACGCATATTTCGCTGTGCAACATCGTGGTCGCCTCCAACTCCGGGGTGTGGTTTCTCGGTACTTCGACCAGCCTGATGGTGGTACTGGCCGGCAAGATCAGCATCGCCGGCCTGCTGTTGCTGATCCCCTCAGCGCTGATTGGCTGGCTGCTGTTCGCCGCCACGCTGCACTTCTTCTACCTGCGCAAGCTCGATGGGCAGAGCCTGATTGAGGTGGCCGACCAGGCCGAATCCGCGCTCAAACCCGGTGGCGCGGGCCTGGCGATAGTCGGTTTCTTCGCGGTATTTGGCGCGGTGCTGTGCAATATCGTTCTGAAAGTCAGCATTGAGTTCGCCATCGGCATTGGCCTGGGCATCGTCGCCCTGTATGCCTGGCTGCTGATGCGTCGCGGCATCGAGCTGCCCTGGCAGGATCAACTGCAGAAGGTCGAGTGGAACGCCCTGCTGTTCTTTATCGGCATCATCACCTCGGTGGCCTGCCTCAACCACGTCGGCTGGCTGTCGTATATCTCGCGGCTGTTCGAAGTGCTGCACCCCACGGCGGTCAACGTGGTGCTCGGGGTAGCTTCCGGGGTAATGGACAACGTGCCCGTGGAAGCGGCGGCGCTGATGTCCAACCCGCAACTGGGGCTCAACCAGTGGGCACTGAATGCGCTGATGGTGGGGATTGGCGGCTCGCTGACGGTGGTCGGCTCAGCCGCAGGGATAATGGCGATGTCGCTGGACAAGACTTACAGCTTCGCCGTGCACCTGAAGTTTCTCCCAGCCATTCTGGTCAACTTCTTCGGCTCGCTGGGTATCTGGTACCTGCAGTTCGAACTGTTTGGCCTGTACTGAAACGCAAGCGCCAGGGCATGCCCTGGCGCTTGTCGATGACCGCGGCTGTGCGAGCGTCGCCACTAGTCTCGTTTAAGGTGCAGTTCGCGCAGCACAGCGATGGAAATCGCTACGGCAAACAACAGCCAGAAATGTTCGGAAAACAGTGCAATCAGGCTCATATTGCAGCTCCTTTGCTTGAGATCGCCGTTCCTCGGCAGCACCCCGATTCTGCTCGCCGCATAGGCAGCATGCAAGATCATCGACCACAAAGGTTCACAGCAGCGCAGCACAGGCGGACAATGGGTGGACTGTCCATGCCAGCCTGGAGTTCCTGCCATGTCCACCCCTAAAACGATGTTCGCCCTCACTGGCCGTAGCCATGCGCCCGCCAGCCTGAGCAATGCGACCTTATTGGTCATTGATGCCCAAGAGGAATACCGCAGCGGCGTGTTGCAATTACCAGGGCTGGATGCCGCGTTGGAAGAAATCGCCAAACTGCTGGCCGCCGCCCGCCACCTGGGCAGCGCCATCGTCCACGTCAAACACCTGGGCATTCCCGATGGCCTGCTCGACCCACGCGGCCCTCGCGGCCTGCACCTGCCGGAAGTGGCGCCGCTGCCTGGCGAGATCATCGTAGAAAAGCGCATGCCCAACGCCTTCAACGGCACCGACCTGCATGATCGCTTGCAGGCCCTGGGCCACCTGGACCTGATCGTCTGCGGCTTTATGACCCATTCGAGCATCAGCACCACGGTGCGCGCCACCAAAGACTATGGTTACCGCTGCACCGTGGTGGATGCCGCTTGCGCCACCCGCGACCTGCCAACGCTCGACGGTCAGGTGATCAGCGCAGCAGACATGCACCGCGCCGAGATGATCGCCCTGGCCGACAATTTTGCCGCCGTGGTGCCTTGCGCCAGCGCCTTGATCTGATCAACCGCCAGCGCGGCGCAGTTCGCAACTTGCGCAGGGGCTGTTGGGCGCAGTTGAACCACGCCAGCCCACACCGGTCATACCGCCGATAGCCACCGAGGAAATTGGCATGAGGAAATCGGAATGAAACACTCCGATGGTTTTGATGCACGCCGCCTGCGCCCACGCAATGCCAGCAACTGGCGCCTGCGCCTGGGCGCTGGCCTGGCAGCGCTGTTCGCCACATTCGGCGTGCTGCTGACAATGGCCGGCACCGCCACCCTGCTCGGCCAGCCCGCTGCACTCGGCCCGTTGAACGAATCACCAGGCGCGGCCAGCGTATTTATCGTTATCGGCCTGCTGTTGCTGTGTTTCGGCGTGATGCTCTGGCGCCGCTGCCGACGCCGCCTGCGCCGCCCCAGCGACCTGAGCATGGCCCCACATCTGATGAAAAAGCGCGACTAGATCCAGGCAAGCACGGAAGCTGGCAGCTTGGGTACACTAGCGGCCTTCGCGGAGGCCTAAATGCAAGACGACGATTTTTCCCTGTTCAAAGCCGAGTTGCGCGGCGTCAAACCAATCAAGCATGACCGCGCCGACACCGGTAAACCGAAACCTAACCGTGCCCAACTGGCCACCCTGCGCCAGGCCGCCACGGCGCGCGTGGATTCGGTCAAGGTCGACGGCCTGTCCGACCAGTTTGTCATCGACGTCGGCGCCGAAGACCCGCTGTACTGGGCTGCCAACGGCGTGCAGGAAGGCCAGATGCGCAAGCTCAAGTTGGGGCAGATCAGCTTTGAAGGCAGCCTCGACCTGCACGGCATGAGTGTGGAAAAAGCCCGCGATACCCTGTGGGAATTTATCGCCGAGGCCAACAAGCTGGAGGTGCGCTGCGTGCGCATCACCCACGGCAAGGCGGTGCGCATGGACGGCCGCAAGCCGATGATCAAAAGCCACGTCAACACCTGGCTGCGCCAGCATCCACAGGTGCTCGGCTTCACCTCCTGCCTGGCCAAACACGGCGGCACCGGCGCGGTGTACGTGATGCTCAAGCGCACCATGATGGATGGCCGCGACGAATAAGCTCATGCCGCTGGCGGGTTACGCACTTGCCAGCCCGAGCCTCGCGGCCTAACCTGCGCCCTTTAGAAAGACCTACGAGATTGTCCATGTCCCTGGAACAGAACTACACCGCGATCCTTGGCCAACTTGGCGAAGACGTATCCCGCGAAGGCCTGCTCGACACGCCCAAGCGCGCCGCCAAAGCCATGCAGTACCTGTGCAAGGGCTACCAGCAAACCCTCGAAGAAGTCACCAACGGCGCGCTGTTCAGCTCCGACAACAGCGAAATGGTACTGGTGAAGAACATCGAGCTGTATTCGCTGTGCGAGCACCACCTGCTGCCCTTTATCGGCAAAGCCCATGTCGCCTATATCCCCAATGGCAAGGTGCTCGGCCTGTCGAAGGTCGCGCGGATTGTCGATATGTACGCGCGCCGCCTGCAGATTCAGGAAAACCTCAGCCGGCAGATCGCCGAAGCCATCCAGCAGGTCACCGGTGCCCTCGGTGTCGCGGTGGTGATCGAAGCGCAGCATATGTGCATGATGATGCGCGGCGTGGAGAAGCAGAATTCCTCCATGGTCACCTCGGTGATGCTCGGCGAGTTCCGCGAAAACGCCGCCACACGCAGCGAGTTCCTCAGCTTGGTCAACAACTGAGCAAGCCTGTGCGACACCCAAAACCGGCCTAGCGCCGGTTTTTTTGCGCCTGCAGGCGATCAAGTCAGGCGGCGACAATCCGCCAAAAGCCTCGGTAAAACCGCCCAAACATGGCGAGATCACGCCACCTGAAACAGGCAAAACGCCCATCCCTCTGCGGCAGCACGCCGCAGCTTGGGGCTGGTGTGCTGCGGGCATGCTTCTTGCGATAAGCCTGACAACGGCAGTCGCCCCACGCCTTGCAACGCTTGCGCAGTGCTTCGCCAGCTGCGCTCTAAGCCACTGCCGTTACGCACACGATGCCCTGTACACCAGCCCTGCGCCTGTCGCCCGCCGACGGGCATGTAGGCTATTGCCACACGCCTGATCCCGTGTCGCCCAGGTCGTCATTTTGACTTCACCGATAAGATGGTTGGTTTAATGAAAAAACTCCTGTTGACCCTCCTGTGCCTGAGCGTGATCGGCTGCGCCAAGCACCCTGAGCCAGAAAAAACCGTGGACGTCCTTCTGGTTGGCGGCGGCATCATGAGTGCCAGCCTGGGCACCTACCTCAATGAGCTGGAGCCGGGCTGGAGCATCGATATCTACGAGCGCCTCGACCGCGTCGCCGATGAAAGCTCCAACGCCTGGAACAACGCCGGCACCGGCCACTCGGCCTTCTGCGAGCTGAACTACACCCCCGAGCTGGCCGATGGCAGCATCGATATCAGCAAGGCGGTGGCGATCAACGAATCCTTCGAGATTTCCAAACAGTTCTGGGCCTATCAGGTTGAGCGCAAGGTGCTGAACAACCCGCCTTCGTTTATCAACAACGTGCCGCACATGAGCTTTGTCTGGGGCGATGACAACGTCGAGTTCCTCAAGAAGCGCCATGCGGCGCTGCAGGCCAGCTCGCTGTTTCGCGGCATGGAGTATTCCGAAGACCCGCAGCAGATCGAGCAGTGGGTACCGCTGGTGATGCAAGGCCGCGAGCCAGGGCAGAAGCTTGCCGCTACCCGCGTGTCGATTGGCACTGACGTCAACTTTGGCGAGATCACCCGCCAGCTGTTCGATTCGCTGAGCCAGCAGGATAACGTCAGCCTCAACCTGCAGCATGAAGTGCGCGGTATCGAGCGCAATGCCGATAACACCTGGAACGTACGGGTGGCCGACCTGAGCAACGGCGGCGCAGAGAAAACCATTAACGCCAAGTTCGTGTTTATTGGCGCCGGCGGCGCCGCGCTGAAGCTGCTGCAGATGTCCGGCATCAGCGAAGCCGAAGGCTATGCCGGCTTCCCGGTCGGCGGCTCGTTCCTGGCCACCAGCAACCCGGAAATCGTCGCCCAGCATCAGGCCAAGGTGTACGGCAAAGCCTCGGTCGGCTCGCCGCCGATGTCCGTGCCGCATCTGGACACTCGGGTGATCGAGGGCAAAAAGGTGTTGCTGTTCGGACCGTTCGCCACCTTCTCCACCAAGTTCCTGAAAAATGGCTCGCTGCTCGACACCTTTAGCGCCCTGACCACCGACAACATCCTGCCGATGACCCACGCTGGCATCGATAACTTCTCGCTCAGCACCTACCTGATGGGCCAGTTGATGCTCAGCCAGGAAGACCGCATGGATTCGCTGCGCGAGTACTTCCCCAATGCCCAGTCAGAAGATTGGGAACTGATCCAGGCGGGTCAGCGCGTACAGATCATCAAGAAAGACGCCGAACATGGCGGCATCCTGCAGTTCGGTACCGAAGTGGTCAGCGCCGCCGATGGCAGCCTCGCCGCCCTGCTCGGCGCCTCGCCGGGTGCTTCGACGGCCGCACCGATCATGCTTTCGGTACTGGAGAAAACCTTCAAGGACAAGCTGCAGAGCCCTGAGTGGCAAACCAAGCTGAAAGAAATCATCCCGTCCTACGGCCAAAAGCTGAACGACGACCTGGCGCTGACCAATCAGACCCGCGCCTGGAGCAGCGAACGCCTGCAACTGGAGTTCGTTGAAGTGCCACCGCTGGCCCTCACCCCAGAGGTCAGCCAGGCGCAATAAGCCGCCTGCTGCGCAATGCAGATTGCCAGAAGCACTTTTTACCGTCGCCTCGCGCGACACAGCCTGCGGCCATGGATGGCACGCAATAAAAAACCGGCCACAAGCCGGTCAATGCACGCCCCACACACCCTGCCAAAGCTAGCCTTTCGCAGGGTGTTTTTATTCAGGGCCGTAACCATGCAACCGGCAACAGCAATCGATATCGGTCAGCGCAGACGCAGCGGCCATCTGCACACCGCATCTTCGATACCAATCGCAGGTTCATGAAGCCAGCAAAACCATTATCAACTGACACTGCTGGCCAGCAGGCAATTGCAGCTGAGGCATGTAGAGGCATGGGGCATCTCCATGCGGAGCAATTTACCCCCAACGCTCTAGCCACTCGAAGCAGCCACCCAATAGCTAGATTAAGCTGGGAGGTATTGGCGGAAAAATTATCCATATAAAGCCAGTCTCTCTGGATGCAACTCATGGCCTGTCATTTATCTGCGCAACGCGACGTGCATGGTTTGCACCCCGTAACAGGCCACAACCAGCCGGAGGCAATCAGTGGCAAATGCCATTTCATCTGTCTACCTAGCACTATGCGACGCCATAGGGTGGGCGATCTGCTCCAGCGCACAGCCACTGCCCGGGCATTCACTGCCCACCGCCAATCGCAATCCGCTGGCAGCCGCCACAGTGCTAAAGCGCTGCCAATGCGCCACTAGCAACCTGCGCCGGGTCAGTGGCTTGGTGGGTCTAAACCTTGCGCTGATGCATGGCATGGCGTCAGCACAAACAATTGAATTGTCGGCTGCCGACTTCTTGGCACCGCAAGTACCCGCAGTGGAGGCCTTGTTGCGCAAGGCCGGCTTTGAGCCTGCAATAACGCTCGTACCAGCTGCGCGCTCGCTGCTTATGTTGCAGCGCGGTGAGGTTGATGCCGAGTTCTTTCGTCAGCCTGGCGCAGTAGCGTCCTTTCGTGAGCAGGTACATCTGGTCGGACCGCTTAGTTGCTCAACAAATTACGCCTTCGTGCACAGGGACAGCCGCTGGGTAATTAACACTGCAGAGGACTTGCGTGATTTACGTGTCGGCATACTGAATGGCAACCAGCTGGCCACAGACCTGTTGGATAAGCAGGGCATCCAACACGACAAGCTCATCAGTCGCGAAAATATGTTCCTAATGCTAGAGCGTGGTCGCCTGGACATCGTCATAGAGCCCGAACGCAGCGGATTGACCTCACTGCAGCAGACAGGGCTGAGTAAGACCCTGGAACGTCGTGGGCCTGCGCTCACCAACCTGCCGAACTATCTGGTTCTGCGCAGAAACGTGGAGCAATGGGGACCGCGCCTGGACCGCGCAGCAGCTCAGGCATTACGCAGCGGGCAATGGCATCAATGGATCGAAGAGATAAATGAACAACTGGGCATTCCCAAACATGTCGGCCTGGGCTGTCTACCAAAGCCCGATGCAGAACTGCCCGACAAACGACCTACTGCCCCTTGAACGGCACCCGCGGTTTGCTGCGTAACGGGTCGAGCAGGCCCGACAGACCGTTGTGATCGATCTCCTGCATCAGCGCCAGCAAGCGGCCGATTTCGCCCTGGGGAAAACCTTCGCGGGCAAACCAGTTGAGGTAGTTACCCGGCAGATCGGCGAGCAGACGGCCTTTGTGTTTGCCGAAAGGCATCTCGCGGGTTACCAGCAACAGCAGGTCTTCGGGTTTCATCGCAGGCTCGGCAGGGTTCGGCAATCGAGCACGGATTATGCCGTTGGGCGCAGAGCCAGACCAGCGTCGACGCCAAGGCGGAAAAACTCGGGTAAGCTGCGCGCCCCTGTTTATCGACCCAAGGTTTGCCCCGCATGATTATCAAGGCACTGCGCATTGGCCTCGGCCAGTTGATCATCTTCCTCGACTGGATCAGCCGTCCGGCCAAGCTCAAACGCACCCCAGAAGCTCAGGCTGCGGTCGAGCAAAGCGCCGCGGGCCTCGCGCTGTACCAGTTCCACGCCTGCCCGTTCTGCGTAAAAACCCGCCGCACCCTGCACAAGCTGAATGTGCCGGTGGTCCTGCGCGACGCGAAGAACGACGCTCAAGCCCGCAGCGAGCTAGAGCAACAAGGCGGCAAGATCAAGGTGCCGTGCCTGCGCATCGAAGAAAACGGCCAGAGCACCTGGCTGTATGAGTCCAAGGCGATCATTGCCTATCTCGACGAGCGCTTCGCCGCAGTCTGAACAAACAACCGGGGCCGCTAAGCGGCCCCGGTTGTTTCAGCGTTATGGCTGATCACTCAGGCCAACGCATTCAGTTAGCCAGCACCCGCACCTTACCCACCATACCGGCCTGGTAGTGGCCGGGAATCAGGCAGGCAAAGTCGAACTCACCTGCGCGATTGAAGGTCCAGATAAGCTCCTCGCGCTGCCCTGGGGCGACATGGGCCATATCCGGCGAATCGTGTTGCATGCCCGCGGATGTCGCCATCATCGCCGCATGCGCCTGTAACTCAGCCTGGGTGCCGAGCACGAACTCGTGCATGACCTGCCCCTCGTTACGATGAACAAAGCGGATGGTTTCGCCCTGCTTGACTTCAAGCTGGTCGGGGCTGAAACGCATCTGATCGTTCATGCTGATTTCGATGGTCCGGCTGACTTGCTCCGGCTCGCCGGCGATGCCCCAGGCTTTCTGCTGCTTGACCGGCGCTGCCGCGTGATGCGTGCCGTGATGTTCGCCAGCGGCCAGCGCAGCACTGGCGCCCAGCAACAGGCCCAGACTCAACAGCAAGGCAACGGAATTTGAAGATGCACTCATGGTTAGGTTCTCGACTTAGAAACTGAATAAACGCTGCGGGCCAAACGCAGCAGAGCGCTGACCGCACACAGCAACACACTGTTCAGACGAGAACTAACCGCGGGGGACGTTCGAGGGGTTCGCCGATAAAGCCCACAAACTGGTCAAGGCGCGCCAGGGATGACTCACCGGCTTGCAACGGTGCATCGCAGCCCTTCACTGAATTCAGGGTTACCGCCCCCACACAGAACGCACAAAGGCTACACAGGCTTTTATCCAAATCCGCTAGCGCATTGCTGGCGTTATCGCTGGTGTGATGTTCGTTATGGGTAGACACCTCAGCAACCTGAGCCGTGACCCTCATGCCTGGATGATGCGCCGTCATCTGTGCATCAACCTGCGCCGTCGCGCTGCCCTGCTGGGTTAGCGCGCATAACTGCATGCTGAAGGCGGCCATGCTCTGCGCCGGGAGGGCGAGCATCAGCATGCAGATCAGGGCAGTTCGCAGTGAGCGCATGGCAACGGAGGTGGTCTTGGGCAATTGCATGGAGGCGGATTATCCGCCCAATAACGGCTTTGTCCACACCCGAGCATGGGCAAAAGCCCCCGCAGCTGGCTATGATCGGAGCCCATGACCAACACCCCACCCTTGCGCCAACCCTGCCCACCCGGCGCCTGCGATTGCGGGCGCGAGCAGCTGTTGCAGCAAGCAAACAGCGATGTGCGCATCCTGTTGCTCACCCGCAACGAGGAAAAGCGCCTGCTGGAGCGCCTGGAAAACCTTGAAAGCCTGGCCGACCTGGAAAAGCTGCAGCGGCGCATCTATGAGCAGCTCGGCGTGCGCGTCGTCGTCGCTCCCGGCTTTAATGAGGTGCGCAGCATGCGCGGCATTGCCATCCAGATCGCTGAACTGCCCGGGCTGTGCCGCAAAACCCGCCAGGCCATCCCCACCGCCATTCGCCGCGGATTGGAGAAACGCCCGCAGATCGCCTACGACCTGCTTAACGCACACGACCTGTTTCGCGATATTTAAGGCCAAGGTGATAGGGTCGTGAATTGGCAAAAAGGGCTAACCGCCGGCCGACCTTATGTGCCAAAAACCGCGCGGTTGACAGTCCGGTAAAAATCAGCAGAATCGCCGCCCCTTTTCCACGGATGGAAGTCCCTCGTGCAACGGATTGTGATTCTGGGCAATGCTGGCAGCGGCAAGTCCACCCTGGCGCGGGCCTTGGGCAAGCGCCTCGGCGTACCCGTCGTGCATCTCGACACCCTGTTCTGGGAGCCAGGCTGGGTCGAACCCGATGCGGCGCAGTTCCGTGAAGGGGTGCGTGATGCGCTCACAACGGATGCCTGGATCTGCGAAGGCAACTACGCCCGACGCACCTTCGACCTGCGCCTGCCCAACGCCGACCTGATCATCTGGCTTGATACACCAAGGCTGACCTGCCTGACGCGCGTTATCGTGCGTAGCGTCTTGAACCGACCTCGCCCCGACCTTCCGGCTGGCTGTAGAGAGCAACTCGACCGGGCATTTCTGGACTTTCTTAAATTCGTCTGGCAGTTCGACCATGGCTACCGCCAAGGTATCGACGCAGTGCGCATGGCCATAGGCCCGACGGTGCCAACAGTGCATTTACGCGGCGGCCGAGAGATTGCCGCCTTCCTGGCTCAGTTGCCCGCAACACCTGCAACCCGGCCCAGTTCGATCAATTAACGACCCGAAGAAAGGGATTATTACTCGTGGCAGAACACTTTATCCGACCGCTCGCACTGTGCATTTTTCATCATCAGGGGAAAATACTGGTCAACCAATTCCACGACGCCGATGAGAACCGGACGCTCTTTCGCCCCATTGGCGGCGGCATTGAGTTCGGCGAAAGGAGTCACGACGCCATCGTCCGCGAAGTGCAGGAAGAACTGGGCCGCTCGATCAGCGATATTCGCTTGATTGGCACGCTGGAAAGCATCTTCACCTACGCAGGCAAGCCGGGGCACGAGATTGTCCAAGTCTACGATGCAAGGTTTGACGACGCAGATGTCTATGAACAACCTTGGCTAGACGGCCACGAAAGCGATGGCGCGCCGTTCAGGGCCGCGTGGCACTCCAGCGCCAGCTTCACCCCGGCATCACCGCTTGTACCTGAAGGGCTCTACGACTTGCTCAAGCGAGCATTGCTGTTGTGACGGCGCAAAGGTAGGCCGGGGCTGGCCGTATGCCAATTAAGGCTGTGTTGGCATGCGCCGCAATTTTCAAACTCAAGGATCAGGCAGATGGCATTCCTGGTAGAGAAAGCGCCCATTACTAAAGCCCTGATGGAGGCTGACTTGAAAGATGCTTGTGACCCCAACCTGCTTGCGACAAAAGCATGCCCTGTGGTTGTGCGGATGATTGACGGCATGGAGCACCTGCTGGTGTTCAAACATCCACTAGCGGGTTACCAACTGGTGAAGGGCACCATTGAATTGGCTGAGCGGCCTGCCCATGCAGCCGTGCGCGAGCTTGCTGAAGAATCGGGCATTTGTAATGCCCAGGCAGTAATGGATCTAGGCAATTGGAATGCCGGGCACGAGCAACAGATTTGGTCGTTTCAGCTTTGTGAGGTCGCAGAGTCGCTACCCCAGCAGTGGCGCTTCGACACACATGATGATGGCGGACATGTCTTTGAGTTCTTCTGGCATCCGTTGAGTGCTGGTTTTCCCACGCCTTGTCACACGCTGTTTCAGGCAGCCTGGGCACAGATCAGAAATCGGCTTTACGCCACGGACGCGGACACACATAGCCCTTACAGGTGCTAACAGCAGCTCATCGCTCCTCCTAAAAGCTGACCTGATTCACACCGAATACACCCACAACCTGCTGCACGATGAGAAGCACGTGCTACTTAGGCTGCTTCAAGCGTGGACAATTAGGGCAAAGCTCCACCCCTGGCAGCACGTAGCGGATGCAGCACAAACGTCGCTGGCGCCAGGGCCGTACCTGGCCGTCAGCGTGCTCGATATCGACATAGCGGATTGGCGCATATAGCGGGTTGCGCGAACCATCCGGGCGGTGTGCGGTGCTTAGCAGGTGCTGGCCGTCGAGCAATAACTGCGGCTGATCGCTGCGCTTTTGCAGTTGCCCAAGCCAAGCCTCGAAGTAGTTGCCGGCATTGCTCCAAAGCACCTTCGCCGATACTCCGCTATGGGCGCAGAGCGCCTGAATAAACGGCTGCAGATTCTCATCGAGCAGATGAGCAAAACGCTCGAAGGGATTCTGCGGCGCCGGCAGCGGCTCGCACGGCCCTGGCAGCTTGAACACCAGCGGCAAGCCTTCACCATCGACGATGATCGACAGCTGTTCGAGCTGCAGCGGCATGCGCTGGTCTAGCAGCAGCGCCGCGCTGATCACCGGCGGAAACAGGCGCATAAAGTACTGATTGGCCCAGATCGACGCCAAACCGCGCTGGTCGGCCGTCGCGAATTGCGGGCGGAAGCGCGCCATCAACGCACTTAGTGTCTGCGGCTGAAGGAATTGCTCACCACTGATGGCCTCGCGCGGATCATCCGCCGCCACAAAAACATTGCGATAACGCGCCAGATCGCCACTGAACAGTGTGGCCAGCTCGGACAGCATCTCTCCTTCCACGGAGGTATCCGTTGATGCCGCTAGAGCTGCGGTTGCAGGCAAATTCGGCGCCTCAGCAGCAGCGTTCTTCTTGGGAAAATCCTTGGCGTGCAATGCCGTCATCCGTCACAAAAGGCCAATACTAACGCTAACGATTAGCGTTTGCGAAATACTGATTCATTACTTAAGATGCAGCCCGCGCCCAATCTAGAGCGGTTATGCACATGGATGATGTAGGACACTCGAAAGCAGCCGTGCATCTGGCGATGCTGATCAACCTGCTTTCCATCGGCAGCCTGATGATGGTGATGCCCCTGGGTCCGGACCTTGTGCGCGACCTCGGCATGCAGGCCAGCCATGTTGGCTATATCAGTGGCGGCGCCACGCTCGCCTCGGCCCTGAGCATGGCTCTGGCGGCGCCCTGGCTGGATCGTCTGCAGCGCAAACAGGCGCTGGTGATCCTTCTGACCCTGCGCTTCGCCCTGCTGATGGCCTGCGCTCTGACCAGCAGTGCCGAGCAGCTGATTCTCCTGTTTGTACTCTCCGGCCTGGTTGCCGGGCCCATGGGCGCGCTGCTGATGGCAAGCATGCTCGACATCATTCCGCCGGCCGAACGCGGGCGAAAACTCGCTTATATCGGCATGGGCTTTTCTCTGGCAGCCATTGTGGTGGTGCCCCTGGCTCTGGAACTGGCGTTGCGCTGGAGTTGGCAAGCGCCCTTTATCGTTTTCGGCGGCCTGGGCCTGGCGCTGGCGTTGTTGTGTCACCTGCTGCTGCACATCCAGGTCAGCGCTTCGCGGCCCAGCGGCTCGGTATTACCGCTGTTGAAATCGCCGCTGTGCCTGGGCGCACTGGCGATCACCGCGCTGCAGATATTCGGCCACTTTCTGCTGGTGCCGCATTTCTCCAACTACTTCCAGTTCAACCTGAGTTTTCCCCGCGAGCAGATCGGCTTGCTGTTTCTCTGCGGCGGTCTGGCCAGCCTGGCCGCCATGCGCCTGGGTGGTATCTGGATCGACCGTGGCCAGGCGCTGACGGTGATTCTGCTCAGCAGCTTCGGCCTGGCACTGACCACGCTACTGGGTTTCGCCACGCCGATTGGCCTGTCGATTTACCTGATCTTCGTGCTGTTTATGGCCGCCAGCGCGGTGCGCACCAACAGCAGCATGACCATTGCCGCAGCGATCCCGCCTCCGCACCAACGCGCCGCCTTTATGGCGTTTCAGGGCACCGTCAGCAATATCGCCGCCGGGCTCGGTAGCCTGTTTTCGGCGCTCTACCTAAGCACTGGCGCAGATAACCAGCTTCAAGGCTTCAACCAGTTGAGCGGCTTTTACGTGGTCGTCGGAATACTCACGGGGGTGGGTATGTGGTTGCTCCAACGCGGTATCCGGCGACGCGACGCCGCCAGCCACACCGCAGGCATAACAACACAGGCGGGCTGAACCGCCGATCACCAGTGATCAGCTGTAACGCGTCAACACTTACTCAAAATGGAACCTGTCATGTCTTTTGTCAGAAATATCAATCGCCGTCGCGCCATCTCGGTGGGCGTACTGGGCGGTCTGCTGCCTTTCGCGGCGCTGGCCGACAACAGCGTCACCCTAGAAGACAGCATCGTCACCGCCTCGCAAACGGCCCACAGCCAGTTGAGCGTGCCCGCCAGCGCCTCGGTTATCACCCGCGCCGAGCTAGAAAAGATGCCGGTCTATGACCTGGCCGATGCGGTAAAGCGCCTGCCTGGCGTACATATCAATACCTCCTCGGCCTATGGCCGCAAGGAGATCAAGATTCGCGGCATGGATTCGGACTACACCCTGCTGCTGGTCAACGGCCGCCGCATCAACTCGCGTGACGCCCTGACCTCCAACTACGCCAACGACTTCGACCTGTCCTCAATCCCCATGGCAGCGGTTGAGCGTATCGAAGTGATCCGTGGCCCGATGTCTTCGCTGTATGGCGCCGATGCCCTGGGCGGCGTGGTAAACGTCATCCTGCGTCAGCCAACCAACAGCACCAAAGCCGGCGTGGCCTACAGCTACGAGCATCCGACCAAGGGTGATAACGGCGACCGCCATATCAGCAGCGGCTACCTCAGCGGCGCGTTGATTGAGGACAAGCTGCTGGGCAATCTGATTGTCGAATCCACCGACCAGGCCGCCTGGCAAACCGACAAGCTCAGCCTCAAGGGCACCGACGCCACGGAAAAGCGCCAAGGCGCCAATGTCCTGGGCTCACTAAGCTGGTTGCTCGACGAGCAGCAGAGCATCGATCTGGATATCAGCCACCGCAAGGATGAGCGCAAGGCTCGTTGGAATAACGCGAGTGCCCCTGCTGCAACCCGCCTAACCACCAATGTGCAGGACATGGATCGCACCACGTTCGGCCTGGCCCATAACGGCAACTGGGACAGTTTCAACTCCCGCGTGCGCTACTACTACGAAAAGGTCGAGCTGACTGACGACTCGCAGATCATGACCAGGCTGCGCGGCCGCGTCGGCGAAGTGGAGCAGAACAACCACACGGTTGACGGGCAGATTTCCACCACCCTCGGCAGCCACCTGCTGACCGCTGGTAGCGAGCTGCGCCGTACCACTCTGGAGCATAACCAGAACCTCGGTAAGGAAACCGAAGTCGACCAGAAAGCCATCTACCTGCAGGACGAATTCTCCCTTGGCGCCCTCGATATCACCCTCGCCGGACGCTGGGATGACCACGAAGTATTCGGCGGTGCATTCAGCCCACGCCTCTACGGTGTCTACAACCTGACGGACAACTGGGTGCTCAAGGGCGGTGCAGGCAAGGCGTTTAAGGCTCCGGATATTACCCAGTCAGATGACACCTATAGCGTGCTGGCCTGCCAAGGCCGTTGCCAACTCGTTGGCAATCCAGACCTGAAACCCGAAACCTCGGTCAGCTACGAGCTGGGCACCCAGTATCAGAACGAGCGTCTCGAAGCCGGCATCATGTTCTTCAACAACGATGTTAAGGACATGATCACCAGCGACAGATGGAATCCACCGGCTGGCTACATGCCAAAAGTGATGACCTACAGCAACATCAGCAAAGCACGAATCCAGGGCTATGAACTGCAGGGCAGCTACGCTTTCACCGACGCCTTCGCCGCACGCCTCAATTACACCTACTCCGACGCCGAAAATCGCGACACAGGGAAAGAGTTGGATTACACCCCACAGCATGTCGGCAATATCGGTATCGACTGGCAGGCGCTACCAAAACTGGGCCTGAACCTCGACTACCAATACACCGGCAGCCAGATGCTGGTAGTGCCGGCAAAATCCGCCAGCTTCGAGTCAGGGGCGTACGCCACCCTGAGCCTGGGCACCAAGTTCCAGGCCACCAAGGAACTCGCGCTCAAGGCCGGGGTAAATAACCTGACCGATACCAAGCGCGATGATGTGGCGCAGTCCATCGACCATCTCCTGATGGGCCGCACGGTATTCGTCGGCTTCAGCTACGACCTGTAACACCCATACCCCGGCGGCACCTGTCGCCGGGGTTACCCGAATTCTGCCCAGTAGAACCATGAGCCAACTAACCCGCACGCTTCACATCCAGCAACGCCACGTCCTGCTCGCCGGCAGCCTGTTGCTGCTTGGCCTGCTGGCGCTATCCCTGGCCACCGGTGCCGGGCAATACGGCGCTGTGGATGTGCTTGGTTTTCTCCTGGGCAACCCCAGCAGCCTGGCCGATGACAAACTGGCCATGGTGGTTAACAGCCTACGCCTGCCACGTACCCTCGCCGCGCTGCTGGTCGGCTCCAGCCTGGCGTTGGCCGCCACCCTGCTGCAGAGCGCAACGCGCAACCCACTGGCCGAACCCGGCCTGCTCGGGGTCAACGCTGGCGCGGTGCTCGGCCTGGTGGTCGGGCTGATCTACTTTGGCGTCGAATCGACCCAGGGCTACCTGCTCTGGGCCGGTGCCGGGGCGCTGCTGGGTAACCTGCTGGTGCTCGGCATCGGCGTAATGCTCGGCCAGGCCAGTCCGCTCAAACTGATCCTCGCCGGCATGGCCCTGGCTGCGGTATTTGGTGGCATCGCCAACTTTCTGCTGCTCTCCACCCGAGTGGCGCTGGAACAGTTTCGCTACTGGAACCTCGGCTCACTGTCGGCCTCCGAACTGTCTGCCGTTACCACAGTCAGCCCGCTGGCGCTGCTTGGCTTGGTGCTCGCCGCGCTGCTCTGCCGGCAACTGACGCTGATGCAGATGGGCGACAGCCAAGCCCGCGCCCTGGGCATCTCGACTACCTGGGTGCGCGTTGGCGTGCTGCTCGCCGCCACCCTGCTGACTGCCTGCGCCATCGCCCTGGCCGGGCCGATTGGCTTTGTCGGCTTTCTGGCTGCCTACAGCGCGCGTCTGCTGGAACCTGTGGCGCTGCTACGCCAGCTGCTGTTTTCCAGCCTGTTCGGCATGCTGTTTCTGCTCGCCGCCGACATCCTCGCGCGCTGGCTGGTGCAACCCTACGAGCTGCCGGTAGGCACCCTACTCGCTGCGCTGGGCGCGCCGGCCTTGATCGCCATCGTCCTGCGCGGCGGCTTCCGTTCTCTATTGGCGGTGAAATAAGCATGCCCAGCCATCAACCCTCCGGGCTCTGGCATCTGCGTCTGGGTCAACTGAACCTGTTGCTGCATCGGCGCACCTGGCTGCTCAGCTTACTGGTGCTTACGGTGCTATTGGTGCTGGTGATCGTGGCCATCAGCCTCGGCTCCGGGCGCATGGGCGTACTCGATGTGCTGGCCACGCTGAGCGGCCAGGGCAGCAAGCTCAACGACATCATGGTTTTCAAGATCCGCATGCCGCGGGTCGCCGCCGTGGTGGTCGCAGGGCTCGCCATGGGCATGGCCGGCTGCCTGATCCAGACCCTGGTGCGCAACCGCCTGGCCACCCCGGATATGGTCGGGGTTAACGAAGGCGCATCGCTGGCAGTGATCGGTTTTGCTCTTTATTTGACTGTTGGCAGTTGGCCCTGGTGGGCCTCGCCGTTGGGTGCGGCGCTGGCTGCGGTGGCGCTGTTTGTGTTGTGCCGCCGGCCTGGCGAGCAGGGCTATCTGTTTATCGTCATCGGCATCGCGCTGTCGGAGCTGCTCGGCGCCATCGGTGACTTTATGATGGCCACGCAGCCGCTGGTGCACCTGGGCAGCATCTACCTGTGGACCATGGGCCACTTCGCCGGGGCCAGCTACCAGACGGTCGCGCCGATTGCGCTGATCCTTCTGGCACTCTGCCCGCTGCTGGCATGGCTTAACCGCCCGCTGGCGCTGCTGCGCTTCGGCGAGGCGACGGCGCAGAACCTCGGCATCAAGGTCGCGGCGCTGCAACTGGCAGTGCTTGGCGTGGCGATTCTGGTGGCGGCGCTGGGCACCGCCATCGGCGGCCCGGTGATATTTATCGCCATGGCCGCGCCAATCATCGCCTCGTGGCTGGCCCGCGATCACCTCGCGCCGATCTGGCTAGCAGCCTTGTGCGGCGCGGTGCTGTTGGTGGGCAGCGACACCCTGGTACGCCTGCTGGCACAGCCAGAAGAAATTCCCACCGGGATCATGACTCGACTGCTTGGCGGCGTTCTGCTGCTGATCCTGCTGCTCAAAGACCGCAAAGGCTCCGATTGATGCCCCTGTTACCCACGCCGATACCCCAGCCCCTACCTGCGCAACTGCGTGTGCATAACCTGAGCTTCGCCTACCAGGCCAAGAGCGTGCTGCAGGACGTCTCGTTCGAGCTGCCCAAGGGCAAGCTGATCGGCATTGTCGGGCCCAACGGCAGCGGCAAATCCACCCTGCTCAAGCTGCTGGCGCGGCAACTGCCATTGCAGGGCGGCCAAGTCGAACTCAACGGCATACCGCTGCAACGCTACGCAATGAAAGCCCTGGCCCGCGAGCTGGCCTTTCTGCCGCAGCGCCCAGTGATGGCCGAAGGCATTCGCGTCGAGCAGTTGGTGCAATACGGCCGTCACCCGCACCAGGGCTGGTTCAACCAGTGGAGCGCGGAAGATGCTCGTCAGGTCGCCCGTGCCCGCGATGCCATGCAGCTGCAGGACATCTGGCAGCAAGTCGCTTCCTCGCTCTCCGGCGGCCAGGCCCAGCGCGCCTGGCTGGGCATGATCCTGGCGCAGAACACCGACCTGGTGCTGCTCGATGAACCCACCAGCGCCCTGGATATCGGTCACCAGGCCGAGGTCATGGAGGCGGTGCTGAATATTGTCGGCGAGGGCCGCACCGTGCTGATCGTGATTCACGACCTGGGCGTAGCAGCGCGCTACTGCGATGAAATCATCGCCCTCGACAACGGCCGTATCGCCGCCATGGGCCCGGCCCGCGAGGTGATCAACAAAACCCTGGTCGACCAGCTCTACCACACCGACGTGGACATCCTCGCGGCGCCCGATGACGGCGCCCCGGTGGTGGTGCCACGCCGGCGCAAGCCCGCCCACTCTCAACAGGACTAATCCGATGACTACTGTATTGCGCTGGAGCCTGCCCCTGCTGCTCGCCAGCCAGCTGTTAAGCGCGGCCGCCATGGCCGACACCCGCCAAATCGAAGATGCCTTCGGCAACCCGGTTACTGTGCCGAGCGCGCCGCAACGGGTGATCACCTTGAGTGAACTGGATCTGGATGCGGCGCTGGCCCTGGGCATCACTCCGGTCGGCACGATTAACGGCCGTGGCCAGGCCGCGCCGCCGCGTTACCTCGACAGCCAAGCCCTAGCCGGGATCAAGGTAGTCGGTGATATCGACAACCCGAACCTGGAAACCCTGCTGGAGCTGGAACCCGACCTGATCCTCACCGGCCCGGTAAAACCCGAACAACTGGCGATCCTCAATGAAATCGCCCCCACAGTGATCACCTTCGCCTGGGCCAAGCCCTGGCAGGAAAGCCTGCAACGCACCGCCAACGCGCTCAACCAAAGCACTGCCGCCGAGGCTTTGCTTGCGCGCTACAACGCCCGCGCAACTGAGGCCCGCGAACGCCTAAAAGCGCATCAGGGTGAGACCTTCAGCATCGTGCGCTGGAACCCCAAAGGCCCGTCCTACATGTTCAAGGATGCCTTCGCCAGCAGCGTGATCAGCGACGTCGGCCTGGTTCGCCCGAGCTACCAGCAGGACCCCGGCCACACCCACTCCATGGCCCTGAGCCTGGAGTCGCTGCAACTGCTGGATGCCGACTGGCTGGTAATCGGCACCCTGAGCACCAGCGGTGAAGCCGTGGAAGCCCTGCAACAGGCCGAACAGACCCCAGCGTTCAAGCAACTGTCGGCAATCCAGGGCAAACGCTTTGGCGCAGTCGATGGCTCACTGTGGACTTCGCTCGGCGGCCCGCAGGCCGCCTTGCAGGTGATTGCCGATATCGAACAGCTGCTCGGCAAGGCCGACGCGCAGCCGATCAAGAACTGAATTCGTAGCCCGGATGCAATCCGGGGAATCGCGACTTCCCGGATTACATCCGGGCTACGTACAACTTATTCCGGGGCTGGCAGGCGCTTGCGATCCAGCTTGCCACTGGCGGTTTTCGGCAGGCTATCGAGCAGCAGAATGCGCGCCGGAATCATGTAGTGCGGCAGCCGTTGCTGCAGCGCGCGGCGAATAGTCATACGGCCCAGACCAGCACCCTCGCGCAGTTCCACGTACGCCACCAGGCAGGCGTCATCGCCGCTGCCATGCAAGCGCACCGCCGCGTCCTGCACGCCGTCGATACAGCGCAGACAGACTTCGATCTCGCCCAACTCGATGCGAAAGCCGCGTAGCTTGATCTGCTCATCACGCCGCCCCAGATAGCGGTAGGCGTCTTCGCCGACCCGCTGCACGCGGTCACCGGTGCGATACAGTCGGCGGCCTTGCCAAGTAATAAAGCTTTGTTCAGTCAGGTCATCACGCGCCCAGTAGCCGCTGGCCAACGAAGGCCCCTCGATGCACAGCTCGCCCTCGCCACCGATAGGCAACGCCTCGCCTGCCTCATCCAGCACCCAGTGGCGATAGCCATCGAGGGACTGACTCAGCAGCACGCCCTGCTCGCCGAGCGGCAATAGCACCTGCGCCATCAGCGACCAGACCGTGGCCTCGGTGGGGCCGTAGCAATTCCACAGTTGGCCAACCAATGGTGTAAGGCGCTCGGCCAGAGGCGCATCCAGTGCCTCGCCGCCGCATAGTACAGTCAGTCCGGCGCGACCCGGCCAACCGGCCTTGAGCAGCATGCGCCAGAACGCTGGGGTGGCTTGCAGGATGTTGATTTCGGGATGCTCGGCCAAGAGCCTGAGCAGCGCGTCCGGATCTTTATGTGCCGAGTTGCCAACCACTTCCAGCGCGCCACCGGCCCATAGCGGGCCGAGCATTTCCAGCAGGGAGATATCGAAGGCAGGAGTGGTGATAAACAGCCAGCGGGTGGCGCTGCCCAACTGCAGCCTGCGGCTAGCGGCGCTAAGGAAATTGGCCAGGGCGCGGCGGCTGATCACCACCCCCTTTGGCCGCCCGGTGGAGCCCGAGGTAAACATCATATAGGCCGGCAGTTGCTCATCCAGCGCCGGCCAACTCAACTCGCCTCCTTCACCGTCTCGCAGGTGCAGGCTCGGCATGGCAAAGCGGCCTTCACCCCCGGCATCCTGCAACACCAGCGCCAGTTCGGCGTCGTCGGCAATGCCCTGCAAGCGCTCGAGGGGGAACTCCGGGTCCAGCGGCACGAAGCACAGGCCGTTATGCAAACAGGCCAGCGTCGCCGCCAGCAGGTCGGCCGAGCGTTGCAGGTAAAGGCCGACCCGTGCGCCGGGCGGCACGCCCCGCGCCGTCAGTTGCGCGGCAATCGCCGCCGTGCGCGCGGCCAGGCGCGCGTAGCTGTAACACTGGCCTGCCCAGCCCAGCGCCATGGCATCCGCCTGCTCGGCGAACACCTGCGCCAGGTGCGTGCCCAGCAGCGGCACGCCGAGGTTCTGTTGCATCACTGTCATGGCTGCACCGCCACGGCCAGATCGGCCAGTTCACTCAGATGCTGACGCAGACGCTGAAGCAACTGCTCGCTGAGATCGCCGCGCAGGCAGCCGATCTGCCGCAGGGTCAGGCGTCCATCAAAAATCCCGCCGTGCAGGCTGATCAGCTCCGCCGAACGATTGTCTGCCGCACTGGGCCGACCCGGTGCGATGGGTAACGGCTGCCAGTCGCCCTGGCCACTGCGCGCAATGCCCAGGTAATTCAACGCCACGGGCGGCAGCGGTAAAGAGTTGGGTTCCTGCAGGCTGGCGCGCAACGGCATATAGCCGACGCCGTTGTCCGGCACCTGGCGCAGCTGTTCGGCGCACTGCGCAATCAGCTGCGCCCAGTCCGCCTGATCATCCAGCACCAGCGGGTACATGCTGGTGAACCAGCCCAGGGTGCGGCTGACATCCAGGCTCGGGTCTATCGCCTCGCGGCCATGGCCTTCCAGGAGAATCCACTGGCGCTGACCGAGGCCCATCTCGCGCAGAGCACGGGTCAAGGCAGCCAGCAACAGGCTGCGCATCTCGCAGGCAAATACCTGAGTAGCGTGCTGGCTCAGTTGCTGGGTAGGCGCCGGTTCCAGCTCGAGCAGATGCACCTGGGTCGGCTCGGCGCTGATCCAGTCGTCCGCGATTCGGTAATCCATCGCCGCCATGCGCTCGCGCCAGAAGCGCAGCTGCGCGCCGGCTTGCAGCACATAGGCGAGCAAGCCCTGGCCCCACTGGCGATAGCTGCTGGTCTTGGCCGGCAGCGCTTCGCCACGGTGTAGGCGCGCCAGGTCATCGGCGAGGATGCGCCAGGACACCGCATCGACCACCAGGTGGTGACAGGCGATAAACAGCGCGCGCCCCTGCGGCAGATTTTCCACCAGCGCCCAGCAGAGCGTGCGCCCCAACATCGGTTCGAAGTGGCTTTGCAACTTGGTTAAGGCTAATTGCAAACCCGTTTCGCCCAGCTCGCGGTAGTCCAGCAACGCGGGTGAGCCCAGCGGCAGATTTTCCAGATAACGCTGGCCGCTCGGCGTCACCGCCAGACGCAGGGCATCGTGATGCTGCAACAGCTGCTGCAGATAACCGCGCAACTGCGTCACCGCAACGCTATCAGGCATGCGCAGCAATACGCCCTGATTCCAGTGCTGCGGGGTAGCCAGGGGCTGCTCGTAGAACCAGCGTTGAATCGGCTGCAAGGGGAACTCGCCGGTCAGCACACCCTGTTCGGCCCGTACTGCGACTGCCTCGCGCTTGCTGCCCAGCACCCGGCACAGGCGGCGCACGGTCTTGGCCTCGAACACTTCCTTGACCGAGCAGGGATAGCCAGCATCGCGCAGGCGCGTGGTCAGCTGGATACTCAGAATCGAATCGCCGCCCAGCTGGAAGAAGTCGCTCTGCACACCGAGCGACTGATTCAGCACGGCCTGCCAAATAGCGAGTATCTCGGCCTCGAGCGGGTTGGCCGGCGGCGTATGCTCACCGCCAGCCGCCAGGTCGATCTTCGGCAACTGGCGCAGGTCGAGCTTGCCATTCGGCGTCAGCGGCATCTGTTCGAGCAGCACCAGGCTGCTCGGCACCATATATTCCGGCAGGCGCTGCGCCACGTCATGCAGCACCGCCTCGACCGCCGGCTGAGCTGCACCGGGCTTGAGCGCCGCGTAGGCGACCAGGGCCTGGCGCTGGCCATCGCGCAGCACCAGCACCTTGACCTGTTGCAGCGCCGGGCAGCTGAGGCTCAGCTGGGTTTCGATCTCCCCCGGTTCGATGCGGTAGCCGCGCAGTTTGATCTGCTCATCCAGCCGGCCCAGGTATTCATAGTCACCATTGCCTAGCAGCCGCGCGCGGTCGCCGCTGTGGTACAGGCGCAGGGTGACGCCGGCCACGCAGTGTTCGCGGAACACCGCTGCCGTGCGCTGCGGCTGGTTCAAATAGCCGCGCGCCAGACCGAGGCCGGCCAAGCACAGTTCGCCCGGCACACCGGCCGGGCAGAGGTTGCCCAGCTCGTCGAGGATCAGCGCCTGCATACCGTCGATTGGCGTACCGATGCTCAGACTGCTGCCTGGTAGCAAATGCTTGCAGAGCGCAGTTACCGTGGCCTCGGTCGGCCCGTACATATTGATCAGACGCACGCGCCCGGCCCAGCGCTCGATCAACCCGCTCGGACAGGCCTCACCGCCGAAGCCGATGGCCTGCAAAGCCGGCAACTCACGCTCGGGCAGGGTCGCGAGCAAGGCCGTGGGGCAGATCATATGGCTGCTGGCGCTGCGTTCGAGCTGCTCCAGCAGGCCTTCGTCCGGGTCGCCCCAGACCAGGCTCGCACCCTGGGTCAGCGGCAGCAGCGCACACATATTGCCGGCGTCGAAGGACAGCGACATGCAGTTGAACATGCGTGCATCGCAGCCCAATTGCAGGCGCTGGGCGTGGTCCTGCAACAGGTTGACCAGGCTGCCCTGCTCGACCATCACGCCCTTGGGCAAGCCACTGGAGCCGGAGGTGTAGATCACCTGGGCGAGCTGCTGCGGGTCATGACCGAGCGCCGGGGTGGTCGGTGGCATGCCGTCCAGTTGCGTCTGCAGACTGGCATCCTGCAGATCGACCCAGCGCACGCCAGCATCCAATGCGAATGGCGGTTGGCCCTGGCCGACGATCAGCTCAATGCCGGCATCGCCGAGGATGTGTTGCAAGCGTTCGCGCGGGTAGGCCGGGTCCAGCGGCACGTAGGCGGCGTTGATTTTCCAGATGGCCATGACCGCCACCGCGAAGGCATTCTCGCGGCGCGCCAGTACGCCCAGCAGCGTACCTGGGCCGCAGCCCTGGCTGAGCAGCCAATGCGCCAGGCGGTTGGCTCGCGCATCCAGCTCGGCATAGCTTATCGCCTGCTCACCAATACCCAGCGCCGGGCGCTGCGGATACAGCCGCGCCATGTCCTCGAACAAGCCCAGTGCCGTGCGCCGATTGGGATAATCCGTGGGCAACGCAGCCAAGCGCGCGGCGGTTTGCTGCAGCAGCGACTGATCGAGCAGCGGCAGCGCCCAGATATCCATCTCGGGCTGTTCGACCACAGCTTCCAGCAGCAACAGCAGGCGCTCGGCATAACGCCCGACCGTGGCGTGCTCGAACAGCGCCGTGGCGTACAGCCAGTCAACCCTCACAGAGTCCATCAATTCGGTGACCTTGACCGAGATATCGGTCTTGGCCGGCAGCACCGGCGAGGTTTCCTCGACCGCCTGGCAACCGGGAATCAGGTCGTTGAAATCGACCCGCGCCTGGTATACCAGCATGATCTGAAAAATCGGGTTGATCGCCGTGTGGCGATCCATGCCAAGCGCCTCGCTAAGTGCCTCGAAGCGGTACAACTGGTGGTCGAAGGCGTCCAGATCATCCTTGCGGCAAGCCTGCAGGTAATCGCTAAAACTCTGCTGCTCGGGCAGCTGGGTGCGCAGCACCAGGGTGTTGACGAAAAAGCCCACCAGCCCTTCGATATCCGGGCGCTCGCGGTAGGCCAGCGGCGTGCCGATAACGATGTCGCGCTCGCCACTATGGCGCGCCAACAGCAGCGCGAACAGCGCATGCAGGCCGATAAAGGGCGACGTGTTGTGGCGCTGGCAGAGCTGTTTGAAACGCGCCCACAGCGCGTTGTCGATAGTCGAGAACACCAGCTCGCCGCCACTGGCCTGATGCGCCGGACGCGGTTTGTCCAGCGGCAGGCTGTGCACATCGGCAATACCGCGCAGGCGCTCGACCCAGAACGGCTTGAACTGCTCGTGGTAGTCGCGGAACAGCGGCGAATTGAACCAGCTGGCGTAGTCGATGTAGTTCAGCGCTGGCGCTTGCCAGTTCAATGGCTGGCGATTCTGGAAGGCCAGAAACGCGGTTTTGAGATCGGCAAACATGTTCTTCACCGACCAGCCGTCGGAGATGATGTGGTGCTGGGTGATCAGCAACACGTGCTCACGCGCGCCGAGGCGCAGCAGGTGCACGCGGGTCAGCTCGCCCGTGGTGAGGTCGAAGGGCCGGTTGATCTCCTCGCGCACCCTTTGCGCCACCTGCGCCTCGCGGGCTTGTGGCTCAAGGGCGGACAAATCTTCAACGTCCAATTGCAGCGGCCGCTGCGGCAAAATCTGCTGTTCGCCACGGCCCTGGGCATTGCGCACAAAGCGCGTGCGCAGGCTGGCGTGGCGCTGCGCCAGCGCATCGAAGGCAAACGCCAGCGCCGGCACATCCAGCTCGCCGGTCAGGCGGAAATACACCGGCATGTTGTACAGGTGCGAGCTTTCCTCGTACTGCTCGATAAACCACAAACCGCTCTGCGACGACGACAGCGGGCCGCTTTCGGCGTGCTGCGCCTGGATCGGTGCGGCAAAGGCGTTGGCGGCGGCCAAGCAGGTGACGATGGCGTCGCGGTTAGCGCGAATCAGCTGGCCCAGCTCTGGGGTGATGGCGTCCTTGCTCGACTGGGAAACCAGCTGGCCCTGGGCATTCAGACTCAGCTGCACGCCCTGGCGGGCCAGCTGGTTCAGCAGGCCGATGATATTAGTGTCCATTAACTACCTCTTAGTCGGTCAGGCTTGCGCCGCCGTCGACCACTATGTCTTGCAGGGTGATGTGGCTGGCCAGGCTGGAGGCCAGGAACAGCACAACGCTGGCGACCTCTTCCGGGGTGGCGATTTTCTGCAGCGGGATGCCCAGCTTGAACTGCTCGGGAAAGCCGGCGATGGTGCGCGCCGGCGCGTCACTGCTGTGCCACATGCCGCGCTGCATCGGTGTGTCAGTGGAGCCCGGCGACACCAGATTGCAGCGCACACCATGGGTCGCCAGCTCCAGGCCGGCAGTGCGGATCAGACTGCTCAGCGCCGCCTTGGACGCGCTGTAGGCAGCCATCTGCATGCGCGGCACATGCGCCGCGTTACTGCTCACCGCCACCACTGCGCCGCGCCGCCAGGCCTTGAAGCGTGGCATCAGCTGACGCAGCAGGTAGAACGGCCCGGAGACATTCACCCGCAGGCAGGCGTCCCAGTCCTCCAGTGCCAGCGCCTCAATCGGCGCCAGACGCAGCACGCCGGCGACGCTGGCCAGCACATCGATCACGCCGTGGGCACCCAGCAGCTCAAAGCAGGCCTGCTGCACCGCCTGGGCATCGCCAATATCCAGCACGTAGCGGGTAAAGCCGTAATCCTGCTCGGGGAAACTCAAATCGAAGCCGATCACCTGCCCGCCCAACTGGGCAAACCCCTCCGCCACACTGCGGCCAATGCCCTGACCGGCACCGGTGACCCAGATGGTTTGACCGCTGAAATCCATTTGTCTGTTGATTTGCATGACGCTTCCTTACCAGACCTGTTCCACCTGCGCCTCACTCTGCAGCACGCGGCTGTCGAGGAAGTGGCAGAAGTCCGCCAGCCGCGGGTGATCGAAAACATCGGAGACCTTCACCGCCGTGCCGAACTCACTGGCCAGGCGGTTGACGATCTGGATGGTCTGCAGCGACTGCCCGCCCAGTTCGAAGAAATTGTCGGCGGCCTGAATCGAACTGACGCCGAGAATCTGCTGCCAGATGCTGCGCACCCGTTGCTGGGTCTCATCGTCCAGCGCCTGCTCGCGTGAGCCTTGCAGGTACTCCGTCTGCAGGCGCTTGCGGTCGAGCTTGTTGGTCGCGGTGCGCGGCAATGCCGGGTAATGCCGGTAATCGGTCGGCACCATGGCCGCCGGCAGCAACTTGCTCAGCTCCTGGCGAATGCCACGCACGTCATCCCGCGGACCACTGATAAAGGCCACCAGCCGGCGCAGCCCGCCGCCCAGTTCCAGGCCCTGCACGCAGGCCTCATCGACGCCGCTCAAGGCCAGCAGACGCGACTCGACTTCGCCGGGCTGGATGCGATAGCCGCTGATCTTGAATTCGTTGTCCAGACGGCCGAGATAAACCAGACGGCCTTCCTCTATCCGCACCCGGTCACCAGTGCGGTAGACCGGCGTCTGTTGCGCGCCGATCAGCAAGCTGGCAAAGGCTTGCGAATCGCTGCCAAGGTAGCCATTGGCCAATTGCGCGCCGCACAGCACCAGCTCGCCCTCCTCGGCCGGACGTTCGCCACGGCCCAGCACCAGCGCCGTGACAGCGGCCAGCGGCTGACCAATCGGCAGGCTATCGCCGCCCGGCGCAACGCCTTGCAGATCGCAGGTGCTCGCCACCACAGTGGTTTCGGTCGGGCCATAGGTATTGATCAGGCGAATCGCTGGCGTGGCCATGCGCTGCCAGGCCGTCAGTTGTTCGGGATAAACCGCCTCGCCGCCGATGATCACGCTCTTCAACCCACCCGGCACCTGTACCAGACCGGCGCGCAGAGCCACCACCCACTCGTTCCAGAACGCGGTCGGCAGGTCGAGCACGCTGATTGCCAGTTGCTCGAGACCCTCGACAAAAGCGCTGATCGACTCCAGCAGCGCATCAGTACGCAGCACCAGCGTCGCGCCGGCGCTGAGGCTGACAAATACCTCCTCGATGCTGGCGTCGAAGTTGAACGGGGCGAACTGCAGCATGCGGTCGGTGGCAGCCACGCCATAGCGCAGGCGCGCCGCCTGGATAAAGTGATCCAGCGCGCGGTGGCTGATTTCCACGCCCTTGGGCGTACCGGTGGAGCCGGAAGTGAACATCAGGTAGGCCGCGGCCTCACCCTGACGCGGCGCGCAGAGGCGCTTGGCGCTGTGCAGCACGCCAGCCAGTTCAATCGGACCACTGTAACTATCGGCCAGGCGATGGCGGAACGCCGCCTCGGTGACCACCAGGGCCAGCTGCGCGGTGGTGCAGATCAGCCGCTGGCGTTCGCCAGGCTGCTCCGGATCGAGCGGTACATACACCGCCCCAGCCAGCAGCACTCCAAGTTGCACGACAATCGCCTCAAGGCTGCGACTGAGCATCACCCCGACCCGCTCGCCCGGCTGCACACCACGTTCACTCAAGGCGGCGGCGATGGTTTCGGCCTGCGTTTGCAATTTGCCGTAGGTAAGCCTGCGCTCGCCCTGGCACAGCGCCAGGTGCTGCGGCTGGCGTTCGGCCTGGGCGCGAATGGCCTGTAGCACACTGCCGACCTCAGCCATGGCGGCCTGCTCGCTGGCCGGCGCGCTAAGCAAATGTTGCGCGCGGTACTGCGCGCTCCAGGCGCTCAGCAACTGATCACGCGACTGTTGCGGGGCCTGCAACCAGGCGGCCAGCAGGCTGAACAATTCCTCCTGCAGCGCGCGTACCTGCGCCTGGCTGTAGCACTCCGGGTTGGCGTCGTAATCCAGCAGCGGCACACCGTTAGCCCCCAGGTGCACTTCCAGGGTCAGGTCTTCCACCGGACCGGCGCTCAGGCTCAGGGTGCGCGCCGGACAGTCGCCGAAGGTCTGCGGCCGGTCGAACGGCATGATATTGATCAGCGGGCCGAACAGGCGCTGCTCGCCGCCGACTCGACCGAGGTCGCGACGCAGTGACTCGTAGCGGTAGTGCTGATGCTTGCGGCTGCTGCGGCGCAGCTTGCCGATGCTCTGCGCGGCCTCAAGCAGATTGGCCTGATCGCTCAGATCGAGACACAGCGGGGCGATGTTCATCTGCATGCAGGGCACGTTGAAGGAGGCCGAACCCATGCGGTTCATCACCATCAGGCCAAGCACCTGGGCGGCGCTGCCGCTGACCTGGCGCAGCTGCGCCGACAGTGCGGCCAACAGCAGATCCGGCCAGCCAAGCTTGTTGACCTCGGCCAGTTGATTGAGGGCCTGCCAAAGCGCCGACGGGAACGCCGCCGAATGACGAAGGAAGGTCGCCGAAATCGGCGCGACACGCTCGCTGAAGCTGACCGCCTCAGGCAACACACCGAGCTGTTCGCGCCAGTAGTCGCGAGCCGCAGCCGTGCGGCCCTGGCTTTCACGCTCGGCGTCTTCGGCAAGTACTGCGGCGTAGTCACCGAACTCGCAAGGCGCAGCTGGTTCACCGCGCGTTGCCGCGCCATACAGCTCGGCAACGCGCTGATAGAGCAGGTTGCTGCCATAACCATCGAGGGCGATGTGGTGAATGCAGCCGTAGAGAAAATCCACCTGCTCGCCCTGCAGCAGAGTGAAGCGGCATGGCAGCTCGCGTTCCAGATCGAACGGCTGGCGAATCTCGGCCATGCCCCACTGCTGCACCCAGGCCTGGGCATCGACCCCGGCCGGTATTTGCACCTGCGCCACACTAAGCGGCAGCTCGGCAGGGTTGAACCACAGCTGCTCGCCATCCACCACGAAATGCCCGGACAGCGCTTCGCACTCGCTGACCGCCTGACGCAGCGCGGCGATCAGCGGTGCCGCCTGGATCTTGCCGGCGAAGGCGATGCATTCGGCGGTGTTGAACATGGTGCGGTCTTCATTCAGCACATAGCCGTGCCACAGGCCCTGCTGGGCGACTCCCAAGCGCCTCATGCGGCACCGCCGTGTTGTTCGATCAGGCTCCACCAGCCGTTCAGCGTCGGCGTCTTGGCCAGGTCGGTAAAGCTCAGTTCCAGACCTTGCGCGCGCCACTCGCTGAGCAGCGCCATCACCTGAATCGAGTCCAGGCCGTAGTCGAGCAGGTTCTCGTCGGGATCGAAGGGTTCGTCCAGTTCATCCAACAGGCTCAGCAGGCGTGCCTGCAAGGCGGCGCGGGTCAATGCCGGTGCGACGGTGCGGCCCAGACTGAGCACATCGGCGCAACGAATCACCTGGCCACAGCGGGTCGCCACATAATTCAGCGCCATCTGGTGGTCGGCCTGGTTAAAGTCGGCTACGCCATCGGCCAGCAGGAACGGCTGAATGTCGCGCATAAAAGCGTCGCAAGCGGTCATCAGGCAGCCGATATGGGCGTAGATGCCGCCGATGATCAGTTGGTCGCGCCCCAGTTTCTTGAGCATGTGCTCCAGCGGCGAGCGCTGAAAGGCGCTGTAGCGCCACTTCACCAGCACCGTATCGTCGGGCTCCGGGGCCAGCCCGACGATGATCGCCTGGCGCTCGGGGTGCTGGGTAATGCCCGGCCCCCACATGTCGTTGAGCAAAGCCCGCTCGGCGTCGCTTTGCACGCCGCGCTGGGCGGTGTAGACCACTGGAATGCCCAAGGCCTTGCACTGCGCACGCACCGCTGCCAGACATTCGACCAAGGCCTGAACGAAGGCGCTGTCGGCCTCCCAGAAGTCGGCGAAGTACGCCTGCATATCGTGAATCAACAACACCGCGCGGGCCGGATCAAGCGTCCACTTGACCTTGTTGGGCGTCCATTCGCTGGGGATGCTGTAGGGCTGCAGAGCCGGGATAGCCATGAGGGGATTTCCTTATTCAGTAGGAGCTAATTCAGTAGGAGCCAGATGCGCCGCAATACGCTGGCGCAGACGGGTCTTGTCGACCTTGCCGACGGCGGTCATGGGCAGCTTGTCGAGGTGTTCAAAACGGTCGGGCAACTTGTAGTCGGCCAGGCCCAGGCCACGTAGAAACTTGCGCAAGGCGATGCTCTTGAGCGCCGGCTCACGGCTGACCACAAAGGCGCAACTCTTCTCGCCCAGCGCCGTGTCGGGCATCGCCACCAGCGCCGCATGGGTGATTGCCGGGTGCGCCATCAGCAGGTTTTCCACTTCTTCGGCGGCGATCTTTTCGCCACCGCGATTGATCTGGTCCTTGATCCGCCCGACCACCTCCAGATAGCCATCGGCGCGCAGTCGCACCAGATCGCCAGAACGGTAGAAACCCTCGGCATCGAAGGCCTGGACGTTGTGTTCGGGGCTCTGGAAATAACCGCGAATGGTGTACGGGCCACGGGTCAGCAGCGCGCCGATCTCACCGACCGCTACCGGGTTGCCGGCGCGGTCGAGCACGCGCACTTCATCCGCTGGGCTCATCGGGCAACCCTGAGTGCCATAGACGTGCGCCTCGTCATCATCGAGACGGGTGTAATTGACCAGCCCCTCGGCCATGCCGAACACCTGCTGCAGACGACAACCCAACTCGCTGCCGATTCGCTGTGCCTGCGCCTCAGGCAAGCGCGCGCCGCCGACCTGCAACAGTTGCAGGCTGGCCAGCTCTACCGCTCTCCCGCTAGCGGCCTGCAACCACAGCGACAGTGCCGGCGGCACCAAGGCGCTGACATTCACTTGGTGGCGGGCGATTAGCGGGAAGCAGGTCGCCGGCCCCGGATCGGCCGCCAGCACCACGCAGCCGCCGGCATGCAATACCCCCAGCGCGCCAGGCGAGCTCAAGGCAAAGTTGTGCGCGGCCGGCAGCGCGCAGAGATAGCGGGTGTGGCGGTCGAACGCGCAGATTTCCACGCTGCGGCGCACGCTATAGGCGTAATCGTCATGGGTGCGCGGAATCAGTTTCGGCGTGCCGGTGCTGCCTCCGGAAAGCTGGAAGAACGCCACCTGATCGGCTGGCGTCGGCGCATAGGCGCGCAGCGCGGCAGTCGGCCGCAACCAGGCGCTTAGCGAACGCGCAGGGTCGGCATCACCATCGAGCAGCAGCGTATCTAGTTCAGGGATAACGACCTGCAATTCGTCGAGGAAACTGTCATCAGCAAACAGCGGATGCTGGCGACTGCCGATAAACAGCCGCGGGCGGATCTGTCCGGAGTAAGCCAGCAGCTCCAGGCGGCTATGGCTGAACAGCGCGTTGACCGGGGCAATACCCGCCTTGAGCAGGGCAAAGAAGACGATATAGAACTCAGCTTGATTACCCAGCTGGACCAACGCCCGATCACCCGGAGCGAAGCCCTGATTGGCCAGGTGCTGAGCCAGATGAGCGGCCTGCGCAGCCACGTCGGCATAGCTCAGCTGGCGATCACCACAGATCAGCGCTATAGCCTCGGGCTGCGTTTGCACCTGAGCTTCAAGCAGTTGCGTCAGCGGCTCACCGCGCCAGTAGCCGGCCTGGCGATAGCGCGCGGCAAATTCCGCGGGCCAGGGCGTAAACGGCACCAGACTCATAGTGCCTCCCGTTCCAGACCGAAGGCCGAGAGCATGGTGCCGAGCTTGTTGCCGGTCTCCAGCCACTCCGATTCCGGGCAGGACGCGGTAACCAGCCCCGCGCCGGCAAACAGACTGACCCGCGTGTGTTCGACGATGCCGCAACGGATCACCACCGCCCATTCGCCGTTGCCATCGGCATCACTCCAGCCGACGATGCCGCCAAATACGCCGCGGTCGAACGGCTCCAGCTCGGCGATCAGGCGTTTGGCCGCCGCCGTCGGGAAACCGCACAACGCAGGCGTTGGGTGCAGACGACAGGCCAGGCTCAGCGCGGACGCAGGCGTATCTAGCTCGCCAGCGATCTGCGTCGACAAATGCCAGAGCCGCGCGGTTTTCAACAACGAAGGCGCATCGGCTACGTTCAGACTGCGGCACAGCGGGCGCAATTGGCGATCCAGCTCCTGGATTACCAGACGATGCTCGTACAGGTCCTTGGTCGATTGCAGCAGCGCCTGCGCCACCAACGCATCAGCAGCTGGGTCAGCCAGGCGCTTGGCTGAGCCGGCCAGCGGATTGGAGGTGAAGTGCCGGCCGTGTTGACGCAGCAACAGCTCGGGGCTCGCGCCGATCAGTACGCCGCCATCCGGTAAATCCATGGAAAAGTGATAGGCCTCGGGGTTCTGCTGGCGCAGCCCCTGGAACACCGTGGCGGCGCAGGGTGCGTTGTCGAATTCGAGCTGCAATAGCCGCGACAACACCACCTTGCTCACCTGGCCGCCACGCAACACTTCGACGGCACGGCCTACGGCCTGTTTGAAGCCAGCCTGATCCGGCTGTTCGGTGCATTGGCGGGCCTTACCGCAGGGTAAACCGCAAACCCTGGTCGGCGGTGCGACTGGCAACAGGCGCGAAACGTGGCGCGGGACAAACAGACTGGACGGCTGCTGCTTGTCGAAGGGTATCACCCCGACCACCATCGGCTGATTCAAACCCGCCGCCTTGGCCTGGGCAAAGGCCGCTTCTACTGCCCGTTCAACGCCGTGACCATCCTCACCTGCCGGTGTGTCGATGGCCTGGAAACAGCCGCTGGCCTCAACCCCGCCTTCGGGGGAATAGAACCTATAAGTGGGTGCATAGATATCGCTCCACGGGGAGCCCCCACGAGCGACACGCGTCAATGCATTCACTCCAACCTCCATATCTAACGCTAATACGAACAATTAGCATTTACAGAAAGAAGGCAAAGCTAACCACTCGCAGAAGTTGCGTCAATTTATTTCTAAGGCTCTAGCCCGAGGGTTACTGAGACAAAACGGTGGGATTTGCAGCCATCCGCAGCGAACCTGCAGCCCGCGTGCGGCTTTGGCCGACAAGTGCAGCGATCCCGCCTGGGTGAATAAGCGGAGTGATTTAGCCAATCTGCCAACGACATCGCAGCGCTGACACCGGACGGGAACCTCTACTTGTCCCGCCCAGCCAGAATACGCGTCGCGCCCTGGGTTTTCTGGCAGTACCAGAACACCCGGCTGACCCCACGGGTGATCGCCACGTAGGCCAGGCGCAGGCTTTCATCCTGCATGGCCTGGTCGTAGCTGTTGCTGAAAAAGCCCGAATAGGCGTACAGCGCATTGCGCAGCGGATGCGGTTCGGGCGGCTGGCAATCGTCGAGGATAATCGCGACTTCGGCCTGAAGGCCCTTGGCGCGGTGGATGGTGTAGGCCTTGACCGGCAGTTTCTTGTCCAGCTGCGCAGTGATGGCCTGCAGCGGTTCGTTGCGCCGGCTGAGCAGCAATACCGCGTTGCGCTCGCGACTGTTGCGCGCGGCGGCATAGGCGCACTGCTCGCTGATCTGCTTGAGCAGCTCCGGCAGGCGCGCCTTGCTGTCGAAACGCTGAATCAGGCGCACGCCATGATCGCCCGGCTGCGTGGCTTTGATTGCCTGGCTGACCTTCGCCTGTTTTTGCTGCACGCCGCCCAGCAGCGCTTCGGCGTCGCGGATAATCGGCTCAATCGAACGGTAGTTGTTGGCCAGAGTCAGAACCGCGCTGCGCTTGGCTTTACCTTTACCGGGAAAGTGTCGGTCGAAATCGATAAACAGCTCCGGCGAGCTGCCGCGCCAGCCGTAGATCGACTGCCAGTCATCACCAATGGCCATCAGGCTGACCGCAGTACCCTGCCCGGCCAGCGTGCGTTGTACAGCCTGCAGCCACTGGACGATCTGCGGAGAGATATCCTGGAATTCGTCTATCAGCAGATGACTGAATGGCGCCAACAGCTGCGCCGAAACGCCCTGCCCGCCAGCGCTCAACCGCGCCGTCAGCTGGGAGAAGGCGGCGTTAAAGGTCATCAATCCCTGCTCCTGCTGGCACCGCTCGAAGTACGGCCAGAACAGCAGTAGAGCATCGCTGAATTCACGTACAGCTGCCGGGCCCGTCAGCGCCTGCGGCTGCATGGCCGACACCTCAATACCAATGCTCTCGGCAAACCCGGCCTGGGCGTAGAACACCTCATACAGCGGCGCAGCACTGAATTCGCCTGCCAGCTTATAGGTATCCAACGGCGCCTTGGGCAGGCGCTTGCCTGTATCGGATGGCGGCGGCAACTGCAGCAGGCTGTGCACCTTTTGCCGAAACGCCGGCTGCTCGGCATAGCACTGCTGGTAAGCCTGCTTAAGCAGACGCTGTTGGGCCGGCCGCAGCCGTCCGGCGCTGAGTGGGTTATCCAGTTCGCGGCTCGCCGCCTGCGGGTCGTCCAGCTGTTCGAACCAGCATGGATTGTTCAGTACGCCCTTGGCCACGCTGCCCATGGCCGCGTGGAAGGTGCGTACGCATTGGCGTCCCTGCACAGCATCGAAGGGATAGTTAAAGAAGCCCAGTACCTTAAGTAGCTGTTCGCGCAGTTCGGCGCAGGACGCATTGGTAAAGGAAATAACCGTCAGCTGCTCGGGCTTGATGCCCAGATGACAGAACATAAACACCACCCGCAGCACCAGCGTGGTGGACTTGCCCGAACCGGCACCGGCGAAGATGCGCGTCAGCGGATGATTGCTGAGAATCATCGCCCACTGCTCATCCGATGGCGCACTCAGCAGCCCAGCCGTCACCGCTCGCGCCACCTGCTCGCGCATGGCCTGGGCTTGCGTAGTCTCAACCGCCAGCAGCGCCGGTCCGTAAATACCTTGAGTGCTTGGTTTACTCGCAGCGCGGCGCGGTTTAACCGGCGACTTCGCGCTAGCAGATTGCCCCTTGGCAGGCGCTTTTTTCGCCCGTGGTGCAGGCTTTTTTAGCGGTGCAGCCGCTTCACGCTCGGCGCGCAGATAGGCAGTGGTATGGGGGAAGTAACGCGCCAGAGCAGCGGACAGGAGCCGCTTATAACGTTGAACAGCAGATGGCATCCGCGACCCAGTCAAATAGATAGATCGTTGAATGATAAGTGCTTTTTACGGCGAGTTGGCTACTGAGCGGTGAGAAAGCGCAGCGCCTCTCACCGCTCATTTCAGCCGACTGGCTGTCAGTCGAGCATGCCGATATAGCGCGGGTGGCTGGCAACCCGCGCCAGCCAGGTGCGGATGGCCGGATACGGCGTCAGGTCGAAGCCGCCTTCGTCCGCCACGTGGGTGTAGGCATACAGGGCGATATCGGCAATCGAGAAATTCTCGCCAACCAGATACGGCGTGCGCTGCAGCTGCTTCTCCATCACCTTGAGCGCCTTGTGGCCGCGCGCATGGCACTCCTCGTACTCGCTGCGACGCGCTTCGGGCAGGCCCTGGTACAGCTGGATAAAACGCGCGACCGCTACATAAGGCTCGTGGCTGTACTGCTCGAAGAACTGCCACTGCAGCACCTGAGTGCGCAGGCGCGGCTCGGTTGGCAAAAACGCGCTGCCATCGGCGAGGAAGTTGAGGATGGCATTGGACTCCCACAGACAGGTGCCGTCTTCCAGCTCCAGCACCGGGATCTTGCCGTTGGGATTCTTGGCCAGAAAGGCGTCGCTCTGGGTCTCGCCCTTGAGGATATCGATGGGTATCCACTCATAGGGTTGATCCAGCAGATGCAGCATCAGCTTGATCTTGTAGCAGTTGCCCGAGCGGTAATCGCCATAAACCTTGAACATATCGCCCTCCTCTTAAGCTGCTTGAATCCGTGGACTAGCTTGCTTGCGCCTGACGGATTACCTCGGCCAGGCGCTTGAGGCCTTCGCTCAAACGCTCCGGTGCGACGTGGCTGAAGTTAAGTCGCAAATGGCCCGGATGAGCGTCCGGGTCGATAAAGAAAGGCTCGCCCGGCATAAACGCCACGTTCTGCGCCAGCGCCGGAGCCAGCAGCGTACGGGTGTCCAGCGGCTGCTTGAGGGTCAGCCAGAAGAACAGCCCGCCCTGAGGAATCTGCCAGTCGGCCAGGTCACTGAAATGTTCTTCCAGCACCGCTTGCATGGCATCACGACGGATGCGGTAGAAGTCACGCAGTTCGGCCAGGTGACCACGGTATTTCTCGCTGCCCAGCCACTGCAGCGCCTGCCACTGACCTATACGGTTGGTGTGCAGGTCCGCCGACTGCTTAAGGCGCAGCAGATAGGGGAACAGATCAGGGGTGGCGATCAGATAACCGACGCGCAGGCCTGGCAGCAGGGTTTTCGACACGGTGCCGGTGTAGATCCAGCTGGCCTTTTGCAAACGGCTGACAATCGGCGTGGCACTGCCTTCGTCGAACACCAGCTCGCGGTAGGGTTCGTCTTCGATAAGGGTCACGCCGAACTCATCCAGCAGCGCCGCAACGGCGTCGCGCTTGGCTTCGCTGTAGCGCACCGCCGAAGGGTTCTGGAAGGTCGGGATCAGATAGGCGAAAGCCGGCTTGTGGTTTTCCAAGCGCTGACGCAAAGCATCGATCTGCGGGCCATCGACTTCCTGCGGCACGGCGATGCAATCGGCACCGAATAGCTGGAAGGCCTGCAGCGCAGCCAGGTAGGTCGGCGCTTCGAGCAGCACTTCGGTGCCCGGATCGATGAACAGCTTGCTGGCCAGGTCGAGCGTTTGCTGCGAGCCGCTGACGATCAGCACCTGGCTGGCATCGCACGGCACGCCAAGGGCGCGGGCTTCGGCGGCAATCGCCTCACGCAACGCCGGCTCGCCTTCGCTCATGCCGTACTGGCCCATGCTGGCCGGCATATCAGCCCATTCGACCTTCGGCAACATTGGCTCGGCCGGCAGGCCGCCAGCAAACGACATGACTTCCGGACGCTGCGCCGCGGCGAGGATTTCACGGATCAGGGAGCTTTTCAGGCGGGCAACACGTTCGGAGAAGGCCATGGATATCATCCGGTAGCAAAGGCAAATAAAAATAGGTCAAACTGTTTGACCGAAATTCTGTTTGCCTGAAACTACGACGATCAACCCGAATACGTCAATAGGCTTGACCTTAATGCTTGACCTCAAGAGCACAACCACCCAGCAGACCGCCATGGAAGCTTTTTTCTTCGGCTACCAGGCATTTACTGCCAAGGCCGACGAAATGCTGGCGCGCCGGGGCCTGTCGCGGGTGCATCACCGCATTCTGTTCTTTATCGCCAAGTATCCAGGCCTGAGCATAAAAGAGCTGTTGGGCTATCTGGATGTGAGCAAGCAGGCGCTGAATACTCCGCTGCGTCAGCTGCTGGAAATGGATCTGGTACAGAGCCTTACCGCCGAAGACGACAAGCGCAAACGCCTGCTCGGCTTTACCGCCGAAGGTGCCAAGCTGGAACAGGCACTGCGCCGCGAACAGGCCAGGTTGCTACAGCGGACCTTCGGCGAAGTGGGTGACGACGCGGTGCAGGGCTGGCTCAAGGTCAACCAGGCGTTGGCGGGGCGCTAAAAACACGCCTAGCACTGGGTAGCCCGGATGCAATCCGGGGCGCATGTCGGGCCGCTTGAGTGGTCCCGGATTGCATCCGGGCTACGGACTGTACTGCCGCACCGGCAAAACTGTACCGGTATTATCCAAAAACACTTTCAAACTGTTACGCCCATTGCCCGCGTCGCTGTACCGCGACGCCCTGCCCCACGCCCCTTAGGCTGAGCAACACTGCCTCTGAGTGCCGCGCCATGACCACCGAACTGCTGCTCGCCTTTATCGCCTTTGCCTTTGTCACCTCGGTAACGCCGGGGCCAAACAACATGATGCTGCTGGCCAGCGGGGTGAACTTCGGCCTGCGCCGCAGCCTGCCACATATGTTCGGCATCAGCCTGGGCTTTATGTTGCTGGTGGCCTCGGTGGGCCTCGGCTTGGGCCAGCTGTTCGAGCAAGTGCCACTGCTCTACAACGTGCTGCGCTATCTGGGCGCCGCCTACCTGCTGTACCTGGCCTGGAAAATCGCCAACTCCGGTGCACCGGACAGCCAGAACAACGCCGCCGGCAAGCCGTTCAGCTTTCTCCAGGCCGCAGCCTTTCAGTGGGTAAACCCGAAAGCCTGGATCATGGCCATCGGCGCCATTACCACCTATACACCGCAAGAGAACTTCGTGGTCAACGTGCTGCTGATCGCCGCGCTGTTCGCCCTGGTCAATTGCCCCAGCGTCGGCCTGTGGACAGTCGCCGGCAGCCTACTGCGCAACTGGCTGAGCAACGCGCGGGCCTTGCGCGTGTTTAATATCGGTATGGCACTGCTGCTGGTAGCCTCGCTGTACCCCATCTTCGCCGACACTGGATTGCTCTGATGCACGACCTGCCGCAAGCCCGCCTACGGCCGCTGGCCGACACCTCGACCTCGGCGGTAGTCGCCGGGTTTATCGCCATGCTCACCGGCTACACCAGCTCGCTGGTGCTGATGTTTCAGGCTGGCCAGGCCGCCGGGCTGACGAACGGGCAGATTTCCTCGTGGATCTGGGCGCTGTCGATTGGCATGGCGCTCTGCTGCATCGGCCTGTCGCTGCGCTATCGCGCGCCGATCATGATCGCCTGGTCCACCCCCGGCGCGGCGCTGCTGATCACCAGCCTACCCGGCGTCCCCTATAGCGAGGCGATTGGCGCCTATATCTTCGCCTCGGCGCTGATTGTGCTGATCGGCCTGACAGGCACCTTCGACCGCCTGATGCGCCGCATCCCCGCCTCCATCGCCGCCGCGCTGCTGGCCGGCGTGCTGTTCAAGATCGGCCTGGAAATCTGCGTAGCCGCCGAGCAGCAGCCGCTGCTGGTAGTGGCCATGCTGATCGCCTACCTGCTGGGCAAACGCCTGATGCCGCGCTATGCCGTGCTCGCCGCCTTGATCGTCGGCAGCGTACTGGCTGCGATTTTCGGCCTGCTCAACTTCGAGCATTTCGAGCTGCAACTGGCGGTGCCGGAATGGACCACACCAAGCTTCTCCCTGGCGGCGGCCATCAGCATCGGCATTCCGCTGTTTATCGTCGCCATGGCCTCGCAGAACCTGCCGGGCATGGCCGTGCTGCGCGCCAATGGCTATGACGTGCCGGCCAGCCCGCTGCTGACTACGACCGGGCTGACTTCAATGCTGCTGGCCCCCTTCGGTAGCCACGGCATCCATATGGCGGCTATCAGCGCCGCCATATGCGCCGGCCCGGAAGCCCACGAAGACCCGAAAAGACGCTACACCGCCGCCATCTGGTGCGGGGTGTTCTACGGCATCGCCGGCATCTTCGGCGCCACCCTGGCAGCGCTATTTGCCGCTCTACCCAAGGCACTGATCCTGTCCATCGCCGCGCTTGCGCTATTTGCCTCGATCATCGGCGGCCTGACCCAGGCCATGAGCGAGCCGAAAGAACGCGAAGCGGCGCTGATCACCTTTCTGGTGACGGCTTCGGGCATGACCCTGTTCTCGGTCGGTTCGGCGTTCTGGGGGATTGTTGCGGGCCTGCTGACCCTGGCGATTCTTAACTGGGGCAAGCGGGACGCTTGATTGATGGGTATCGCTGCGCTCAACCCATCCTACGGGCTGCTCGTAGGAGGCGCTTCAGCGGCAAGCTTTTATCGCGGCTAAAGCCCCTCCCGCAAAGCCTCTGCGCAACTCCACATAGCCCCAAAACATAAAAAACGGGCTTATGCATAACGCATAAGCCCGTTTTTGTTACAGCCGCTGTACTTAGCCGCGCTGACGCTTAGGCAACACATCCTTGAGTTTGGCGTGCATGCCGCGCAGGGTTTTCTCGGTGCTTTCCCAGTCGATGCAAGCATCGGTGATGGATACGCCGTACTTGAGCTGGCTGAGGTCCTTGGGAATCGACTGGTTGCCCCAGCCCAGGTGGCTTTCCACCATCAGGCCGACGATTGACTGGTTGCCTTCCAGAATCTGGTTAGCCACGTTGTCCATCACCAGCGGTTGCAGGGCCGGGTCCTTGTTGGAGTTGGCGTGGCTGCAATCGACCATGATGTTCGGGCGTATGCCGGCTTTGGTCAGTTCCTGCTCACAAACGGCAACACTCACCGAGTCGTAGTTCGGCTTGCCGTTGCCACCACGCAGCACCACGTGACCGTAGGCATTGCCTTTGGTGGTGACGATGGACACGCCACCTTCCTGGTTGATGCCGAGGAAACGGTGCGGGCTGGAGACCGACTGCAGGGCGTTGATCGCCACGGTCAGGCCGCCATCGGTGCCGTTCTTGAAGCCCACCGACGAAGACAGGCCGGAGGCCATCTCGCGGTGGGTCTGCGATTCGGTGGTGCGCGCGCCGATGGCCGACCAGCTGATCAGGTCCTGCAGGTACTGCGGGGAGATCGGGTCAAGGGCTTCAGTGGCAGTCGGCAGGCCCATTTCAGCCAGGTCACGCAGCAACTGGCGACCGATATGCAGGCCATCCTGAATCTTGAACGAGTCGTCCATAAACGGATCGTTGATCAGGCCTTTCCAGCCGACGGTAGTACGCGGCTTCTCGAAATACACGCGCATAACCAGATACAGACTGTCCGAGACCTCGGCAGCCAGCGCCTTGAGGCGCTCGGCATACTCGTGGGCGGCCTTGATATCGTGGATCGAGCACGGCCCGACCACCACGAACAGGCGATGATCCTTGCCATCGAGAATATTGCGGATTACCTCACGACCGCTGGCAACCGTGCGCAACGCAGCATCGGTCAGCGGAATTTCACGCTTGAGCTGTGCGGGGGTTATCAGGGTCTCGTTGGAGGCAACGTTCAGGTCATCAATCGGTAAATCAGCCATCGTGCTATTCATCAGTCAGAGTCATCAGGTCACGGGTGCCGGCCGCCAGCGATCCCCGTGTGGCGGAGCACAGCAATATGAGCACAGCGGGGAAGCCGAACCTTAGCGCGTATAGGCCTGGCTCGACAATGGGCTTGGCGGCTTAAGCCGCGCCGATGGGAGGATTCGACTAATTCAGGCTGGCGCGGGAGAACTCGGCGGCATGCTGGCTGATCCACTCCTGTGCGACCACCTCGACCGGCAGGCTGCAGCCCAGCTCCTGCTCGCGTTGATGGCGATAATGTTCGATCTGGCAGACCTGCTCGACCATGCGCGCGCGAAACAGCGTGTCTTCATCGACAAAGGCAATACCCACCAAGTATTTGCCCTCCTGCTTGCGGCACCAGGCCACCAGCCCCGGATAGCGCGCATGTTCGCCGAACAGCGGAATCCGCAATTCGATGGCCGTACCACGGCGAAAAGCGCGGTTGGAGTTGCAAGCCACACCGCCGAGGCTGATATTGTTGAGCCGTTCTTTGGGTACAAATGCCTGTTTGCGCAGCACTAATTCAACCGGCATATCACTGGGATGACGCAGAAAGTGACGCATCTATGACTACCTCGGATGCCATCAATTTGATACCACATTGGCCAGTATAGTGACTGAACTGGAACTGACCGATTTAGATGCAGATCGCCATCTACTCGACTTGCCTGGCACTTCACTGCTGATATTTACCAGCATAGGTTGTGCCAGTTGCCGTTGGGCGCGGCGTGAGCTGCCTAATTTGCCCCTGCCGATACAGCGCCTGGCCTGGGTCGACGCGGCCAACAGTGGCGGTTTAGTGACGCGTTATGAGGTATTTCATCTACCCGCGTTATTCGTGATACGCGATGGTCATTTTTATGGCGCTTTGCAGAGCCGCCTGCAAACTGCCGAACTTACTCAGGCGCTGGACACTGCCCTGTCGCGCCCCGCAGAGGAATTACCCTGATGAATGCAGCACCGCGTATCGGCATTATCGGCTCCGGCGCAATTGGTGGCTTCTATGGCCTGATGCTGGCCCGCGCCGGCTTTGATGTGCACTTTCTACTGCGCAGCGAATTCGCCGCTGTGGCCAGCCAGGGCCTGCAGGTCAACAGTGCGCTGCACGGCAATCTGCACCTGCAGCCGGTGCAGGCCTACCAGTCGGTTGCCGATATGCCTCAATGCGACTGGCTGCTGATCGGCGCCAAGACCACCAGCAACGCCGAACTCGCCCCGCTGATCAGCCAGGCCGCCGCGCCAGGCGCCAAGGTGGTGCTGATGCAGAACGGCCTGGCGGTGGAAGACGAGTTGCGCCCGCTGCTGCCGGACTCGCTGCACCTGCTGGGCGGCCTTTGCTACATCTGCGCCCATCGCAGCGCGCCGGGGGTGGTCGAGCACCAGGCACTGGGCAGCGTCAATCTGGGTTATCACTCAGGCCCGGCGAACGATGCCGAGAGCCGTCAGCAGATCCTCGAACAAGGCAGCGCCCTATTTCAGGCCGCAGGGCTGGACTCCACCGCCATGGCCGAACTGAACCAGGCGCGCTGGCAGAAGCTGGTGTGGAACGTGCCCTACAACGGCCTGGCGGTACTGCTCAACAGCGCCACCACAGCGTTGATGGGCAACGCCGACAGCCGCGCGCTGATCGAGGCGATCATGCAGGAAGTGGTGGATGCCGCCGGCGCCTGTGGCTATCAGTTGCCTGCCGGTTTTGCCGGCAAACTGTTGGCGGCCACTGATCGCATGCCCGATTACCTGCCGAGCATGTACCACGACTTTGCCCTGCAGCGCCCGCTGGAGCTGCACGCCATCTATGCCGCGCCGTTGGCCGCTGCGGCCCAGGCCGGCTGCGCCATGCCGCGCACCGAGATGCTTTATCAGACCCTGCGTTTCCTCGAACAACGTGCGCAATAGGACACCGTCATGAGCAAGGGATTAGGCGACAAACTGGTACTGGCGATCTCCTCGCGGGCGCTGTTCGACCTGCGTGACAGCCACCAGATCTATGAAAGCCAGGGCGTCGAGGCCTATCGCCAATACCAGATTGAGCATGAGGACGAAATCCTCCCCCCTGGCGATGCCTTTCCTCTGGTCGAGAAGCTGCTGGCGCTGAATACAGCCCTCCAGCAGCAGCGCGTCGAGGTGATTCTGGTCTCGCGAAACAGCGCCGACACCGGCCTACGCGCGTTCAATTCAATCCAGCACTACGGCCTGGGCATCTCCCGCGCGGCTTTTGTCGGCGGGCGCAGCCCCGACCCTTATCTGGCCGCATTCGGCTGCCATCTGTTTCTCTCAACCCACGCCGAAGATGTGCGCAGCGCGCTGCGGGCCGGTTTCGGGGCGGCAACCATCCTCTCCGGCGGCGCGCGGCGAGCGGCCAGCAATGAACTGCGCATAGCCTTCGACGGTGACGCCGTGCTGTTTTCCGATGAGTCCGAACGGGTCTACCAACAAGCCGGTCTGGAAGCCTTCCAGAGCCACGAGCGCCAGTCGGCCCGTGAGCTGCTCGGCGGCGGCCCGTTCAAGCCGTTCCTCGCCGCACTGCACCGCCTGCAGCAGGAGTTTCCCGAAGAGCAGTGCCCGATTCGTACGGCGCTGGTTACCGCGCGCTCGGCGCCGGCCCATGAGCGGGTGATTCGTACACTGCGCGAGTGGAATATTCGCCTGGATGAATCGTTCTTCCTCGGTGGCCTGGAAAAAGCCGCAATTCTGGAAACCTTCGGCGCCGACGTATTCTTCGACGACCAGACCGGCCACTGCGAAAAAGCCAACAAGGTCGTACCCACCGGTCATGTGCCGCACGGCATCAGCAACGAGCCGCAGCTCTAGCCCCCGCGCGAGGGCGATCAGCCGCCCTCGCCGCCTAACCCTTCCCCTCGTATATAACCATTCGTCCTCAAAACCTCGGCTTTCTTTGACTTATCGATGGCGCTGCTAAGCTCAGATCAGGCCCGCCAGTCAGGCAGTCAAGGAGGCCGCATGATTCGCTCGATTCTCTATGCCACTGATCTAGGCCTATACGCCCCCTACATCCTGCAACACGCCCTGGCGCTGACCCGTTCCTTCAATGCCAGCCTGTATGTGGTGCACGCGGTGGAGCCCATGGGCCTGTTTGCCGAGTCGGTGCTGCAGACCTACCTAGACGAAGAGCGACTCAAGGACCTGCGCACCAACGGCCTGAGCACGGTGATGGCAAGTATCGAGCAGCGCGTGCTGGAGGGTTTCCGCGATGAGATCGGCGAAGCCCTGCATGATCTGGAACTGATCAAGGCAGTGCGCGTGGTACAGGGCGATCCACCGCTGGTGATACTCGATGAAGCGCAGCAACTCGGTGTGGATTTACTGGTCCTAGGTAGCCACAGCCACGGTACGGATATGGACATTCCGCTGGGGCGCACCGCATCGCGCCTGGTGCAGCTGTCCGAAGTGCCGGTGTACCTGGTGCCGATGCTGCAGCATCGCAGCCGCGGTGATCTTTAAAAGAAGCGCAGCACTTTTTAATTTTTGGTCTAGATTTAATGCTTCAATCATCATTATGGTTATATAAAACGCCGGTAACCTGAACGGCTGTCTTTTTGCTTTGAGGGATTTTTATGAAGCTTCAGCAACTGCGCTACATCTGGGAAGTCGCGCATCACGACCTCAACGTTTCTGCCACCGCGCAAAGCCTCTACACCTCGCAGCCCGGCATCAGCAAACAGATCCGCCTACTCGAAGACGAACTGGGGGTTGAAGTATTCGCCCGCAGCGGCAAGCACCTGACCCGCATCACCCCGGCGGGCGAGCGCATCATCAACACCGCCGGGGAAATCCTGCGCAAGGTCGAAAGCATCAAGCAGATCGCCCAGGAATTCTCCAACGAGAAAAAAGGCACCCTGTCGATTGCTACCACTCACACCCAGGCGCGCTATGCCCTGCCGCCGGTGATCAGTGCCTTTATCAAGCAATACCCCGACGTGGCCCTGCATATGCACCAGGGCACACCGATGCAGATCGCCGAAATGGCTGCCGATGGCACCGTCGACTTCGCCATCGCCACCGAAGGTCTGGAGCTGTTCAACGATCTGATCATGATGCCCTGCTACCGCTGGAACCGCTGCGTAGTGGTGCCCCAGGGCCATCCGCTGACCAAGCTGCCGAAGCTGACCCTGGAAGCCCTGGCCGAATACTCCATCGTCACCTACGTGTTCGGCTTTACCGGCCGCTCCAAACTCGACGAAGCCTTCAGCCATCGTGGCCTGACGCCGAAAGTGGTGTTTACCGCCGCCGACGCCGACGTGATCAAAACCTACGTACGCCTGGGTCTGGGCGTGGGCATCGTGGCCAAGATGGCGGTCGACCCCAAACTCGACCCGGATCTGGTGGTGCTGGATGCTGGCGAATTGTTCGAAGCCAGCGTGACCAAGATCGGCTTCCGTCGCGGCACCTTCCTGCGCGGTTTTATGTGCGACTTTATCGAGAAGTTCGCCCCGCACCTGACCCGCGACATGATGGCCAAGGCCGTACAGTGCCACAGCAAGGTCGAGCTGGAAGAGCTGTTCGAAGGCGTTGAACTGCCGCTGCACTGAGCCAACCTGCAGATATGAAAAAGCCCGTCCAAGTGACGGGCTTTTTCATACTCGGCCATACCTATTCAGTGGCTTTCAATTCTTTGCCATGGGCAAAGTTCACCCACCAGCCAAAGGCCGCCGCAGTAAAGAACATGATGATGCTGTAAATCGCCGCCGGGATCGACATGGTCGCGTTATTCAGCAGCATCGGACTCAGCGCCAGAGCAATCGCCAGGGTGCCGTTGTGGATGCCGATTTCCATGCCAATGGCAATCGACTGGCGCAGACTCAGCTTACACAGGCGCGGCACCCAGTAGCCCACCGCCAGGCTGATCAGATTGAAGGCCAGCGCCGCGCCGCCTACCAGTGGTGCGTAGTCAACGAAAGTCTGCCAATCCTTGACCACCGCCAGAATGATGATGATCAGCAGAAACAGTGCGGAGATGATTTTTACCGGCTTTTCCATACGTGCGGCAAAGCCAGGGAAGCGGCTGCGTATCCAGATGCCAATCGCCACCGGGCCGAGCACGATGACAAACACCTGCACCACCTTGGTGAACTGCAACGGCAAGGCCTGATCGCCTTCCATAAAGTAGGCCAGCGACAGGTTGACGATCAGCGGCATGGTCAGCACCGCAATCACCGAATTGACCGCCGTCAGGGTGATATTCAGCGCCACATCACCATGGGCCAGGTGGCTATACAGGTTGGCCGTGGTGCCGCCTGGTGAAGCTGCCAGCAGCATCAGACCAACCGCCAGCGCCGGGGCCAGACCAAAGGCCTTGGCCAGGAAGAAACACACCAGCGGCAACAACAACAGCTGGCAGCTCAAGCCGATCAGCACCGGCTTGGGAAACTTCACCACCCGGGCAAAATCTGCCAGGGTCAGCGACAAGCCCAGGCCAAGCATGATGATGCCCAGGGCGATAGGCAGGAACAGGGTCAATAACGGGTCAGCTGTCACGGCTTGCTTACTCCTTGATCAAAGCGCTGGGCGATCTTGAACAGCGGCGTAGAACACTGCAGTGACTTTAGTGGCCAATCGTGTGAAAGAAATGGCGAGGTATAAAAAAAGCGCCCAGATGGACGCTTTTTTATCGCTGAAGGAAATCAGATAGCCGTGGCGCCGCCATCTACCGCCAGCGCCTGGCCGGTGGTGAACGCCGCATTATCGCAGCACAAGTACAGCACTGCGGTGGCGATTTCCTCGACCTTGCCGATGCGCCCGACCGGATGCATAGCAGCGGCGAACTCCCCCTTCTTCGGGTCGGCTTCATAGGCGCGGCGGAACATGTCGGTGTCGATCACCGCTGGGCACACCGCGTTGACCCGCACTTTCTTCTTCGCGTATTCGACGGCCGCCGATTTGGTCAGGCCGATCACCGCGTGCTTGGACGCAGCATAGATGCTCATCTTCGGCGCAGCGCCCAGACCGGCGACCGAAGCAGTGTTGACGATGGCGCCGCCGCCCTGGGCCAGCAGCAGCGGGATCTGGTGTTTCATGCACAGCCACACGCCTTTGACGTTGACGCCCATGATGGCGTCGAACTCGCTCTCGCTGCCCTCGGCCAGCTTGCCTTTCTCGATCTCGATACCGGCGTTGTTGAAGGCATAGTCCAGGCGGCCGTATGCGCCCAGCGTACGCTCCATCAGCACCTTGACCTCGGCATCGCGGGTCACGTCGCAGCGCACGAACTGCGCATCGCCGCCAGCTTCGCGGATCAGCGCAACTGTCGCCTCGCCGCCCGCCACATCGACATCAGACACCACCACCTGCAGGCCTTCGTTGGCGAATGCCAGTGCCGTGGCACGACCAATACCAGCAGCACCACCGGTGACCAGGGCAACCCGGCCGGAAAAGCTAAAGCTCATCTGCGTGTCCTCGCAAGGATTAGAAACTGCCGCGAGTCTAATCAGCTCCATGATTCCAAGGCAGCACTATCAAACTGCTGGTGATGCCCCCATCCAAATGAGTGATTAACACCCCAGGGCACCCATCACTCGAATGGATTAACAACCATTCGTCCCATGGGCAAATCTTGCCCATGGCGCCACTACGGGCTATCAACAGTCTTTCCGCTCAGTGAGTACCTGCCATGACTGCCCCACTCAATCGTCAGTTCCTGCTTGCCCAACGCCCGGTCGGCCTGCCCAGCCGCGAGACTTTCAGCTATGTGGAAAACAGCGTCGGTGAACCCGGCCCCGGCCAGATTCTGGTGAAGAACGCCTACCTGTCGCTGGACCCGGCCATGCGCGGCTGGATGAACGATGCCAAGTCCTATATTCCGCCGGTTGGCATTGGCGAAGTGATGCGCGCACTCGGTGTGGGTGAAGTGGTGGCCTCGCAGCACCCAGACTTTGCCGTGGGCGACCATGTAAACGGCGCCCTCGGCGTACAGAACTACTTCCTCGGTGAGCCCAAGGGTTTCTACAAGGTCGACCCCAAGCGCGCGCCGCTGCCGCTGTACTTGTCCGCCCTGGGCATGACCGGCATGACCGCCTACTTCGCCCTGCTTGATGTCGGCGCGCCGCAAGCCGGTGAAACCGTGGTGATTTCCGGCGCGGCCGGCGCGGTCGGCAGCATTGCCGGGCAGATCGCCAAGCTCAAAGGCTGCCGTGTGGTCGGCATTGCCGGTGGCGCGGACAAGTGCAAGTTCCTGATCGATGAGCTGGGCTTCGACGGCGCCATCGACTACAAAAGCGAGGACGTGGTCGCCGGCCTCAAACGCGAATGCCCGAAAGGCGTGGACGTGTATTTCGACAACGTCGGCGGCGACATTCTCGATGCCGTACTGACCCGTCTGGCCTTCAAGGCGCGAGTGATCATCTGCGGCGCGATCAGCCAGTACAACAACAAGCAAGCCGTCAAAGGCCCGGCCAACTACCTCAACCTGCTGGTCAACAGCGCGCGTATGGAAGGCATGGTGGTGATGACCTACGCCCCGCGTTTCGCCGAAGCGGCTGCGGAGATGGGCGGCTGGCTGGCCAGCGGCAAGCTGAAGTCCAAGGAAGATATCGTCAGCGGCCTGACCACCTTCCCGGAAACCCTGCTGAAACTGTTTAGCGGCGAGAACTTCGGCAAGTTGGTGCTGAAGGTCGACTGACACGATCTCGTAGGAGCGGCGGGGACGCCCAGTCCATGCCCGCGATGTTTTCAGCCCGCGACCCGGCTATTTCGCGGGCATGGCCCGCTCCTACGTCAATCAGCCTGTAGCCGGATGCAATCCGGGGAAATCTATTGCCTGCCACACCACTCCCGGATTACATCCGGGCTACGCCGCAGCAACCTCTAACGCTTCCTGTTTCATCGGCCGCCAGCGACGCAGCAGCATATACAGGGTCGGGATCACAAACAGGGTGAAGAAGGTGCCGACCAACAGGCCGCCAACAATCACCATGCCGATCTGCTGACGGCTTTCCGCCCCTGCCCCGGTGGCAATCGCCAAGGGCAGCGAACCCAGCACCATCGCCCCGGTCGTCATCAGAATCGGCCGCAGACGCTGCACCGACGCCTCAATCACCGCACCGCGCAGCTCATGGCCCTGACGCAACAGCACGTTGGCGAACTCGACGATGAGAATGCCGTGCTTGGTAATCAGGCCGATCAGCGTCACCAGGCCGATCTGCGAGTAGATATTCAAGGTGCCGCCGAATAACGTCAGCGCCAGCAAAGCGCCGGCCATCGACAGCGGCACGCTGAACAGGATGATCAGCGGATCGGTAAAGCTCTCAAATTGCGCCGCCAGCACCAGGAAGATAAACGCCAGGGCCAGGGCGAAGATCAGCGCAATGCCGGCGCTGGATTCCTTGAAGTCCCGCGAGGTGCCGGTGTAGTCGTACTGGGTCTCCGCCGGGAACACCGTTCGCGCGGTATTTTCCAGATGCGCCAGGGCTTCGCCCAGGGTGTAGCCGGAGCCGACGTTGGCGCTTACCGTCACCGCGCGCAGCTGGTTGAAGTGGTTAAGCTCGCGCGGCGCCACGGTTTCGCGCACCTCGATCAGGTTGGACAGCTGCACCATGCTCTCATCGCGGCCTCGCACATAGACGCGATCGAGATCCTGCGGGTTGCTGCGGTCCACACCCTGCAACTGCACCAGCACGTCGTACTGCTCGCCGTTCTGCTTAAAGCGCGTGACCTGACGGCTGCCGAACAGGCTTTCCAGGCTGCGGCCAATAGTCGCCACATCAGTGCCCACCGCCACCGCCTGCTCACGGTTGACCGCGACTTTCAGCTGCGGCGCGTTGAGCTTGAGGTCGCTGTCCAGGCTTTCCAGCCCCGGATAATCACGCAGCGCGTTGAGCAACTCGTCGACATAGACCTGCAGCTCGGCGTACTCCATGGACGAGCGAATCACGAAGTTCACCGGCTGGTTACGCGCGCTCTGCCCGAGCGGCGGCCGGTTGACCGGGAAAGCGCGCACTCCGGCAATATCCTGCAGCTTGGGCAACAACTCGTTGCGAATCTCGAACTGGCTGCGCGAGCGGTCGGCCCAGTCTTCCAGCTTCATAAAGGAAATGCCCTGAGCCACCGTAGGGAAGCCGGCGATGACCATATAGCGGTTAGTCTCGGGGATGCTGGCGTAGGCCGCCTCAATCTCGCGAGCGTAACGCCCGGTGTAATTGATAGTGGCGCCGTCCGGGCCGTTGAACACACCGATAATGGTGCCGGTGTCTTCGGTCGGTGCCAGCTCGGATTTCAGCCCGGAGAACAGCAGCACACAGGCCACCACGGTGAGCAACAGCACGCCCACCACCAGCACCCAGGCACTCAGCGCCTTGGCCAGCAAGTGCTTGTAGCTGTAGGTCAGACCATTGAGAAAATCTTCGATCAGGTTGTACAGGCGGTTGTGCCGCTCGCCGGTCTGATGCGGCTTGAGCAACAGCGCGCACATCATCGGCGTCAGGGTCAGGGCAACAAAACCGGACACCAGCACCGCGCCGGCCAGGGTCCAGGCGAACTCGGTAAACAGTTTTCCCGTAGTGCCCTGCATAAAGCCGATGGGCGCAAATACGGCAGCCAGGGTCAGGGTCATGGCGATCACCGCAAAGGCAATCTCGCGGCTGCCCTTGAGCGCCGCCTGTAGCGGCTGCATGCCCTCTTCGATATGCCGGTGGATGTTCTCCAGCATGACGATGGCATCGTCCACCACCAGGCCGATGGCCAGCACCATGGCCAGCAGGGTCAGGGTGTTGATGGTGAAGCCCATCAAAGACATCAGGGCAAACGCACCGATCAGCGACACCGGGATGGTCACCAGCGGAATAATGGTGGCGCGCAGTGAGCGCAGGAAGATAAAGATGATCAGGATGACCAGCCCCACCGCTTCCCAAATGGTGATAAACACGTTGTCGATCGACTCGCGGATAAACAGCGAGTTGTCGTTGGCTACCGCCATTTCCATGCCTTCCGGCAGCAGCGCGCGCACATCAGGCATGGCCTCAGCCAGGCCGTCGGAAATATCCAGCGGGTTGGCGGTGGCCTGCTTGATCATGCCCATCGATACCGCCGGCTGGCCCTTGTAGCGCACGATGCTGCGCTCATCCGCAGCGCCGATTTCGGCATAACCGACATCGGCCAGGCGCAGCAGATAACCGCGTGAGTCATCGAGGATCAGCTGATTAAACTGCTCCGGGGTGTTCATGTCGGTTTCCGAGAGCACGGTGAATTCGCGCTGCTGCGATTCGATACGCCCGGCCGGAATCTCGACGTTCTGCCGGCGCAGGGCGTCTTCCACGTCCTGCACGGTAAGGTTGTGCGCGGCGAGCTTTTCCGGGTCCAGCCAGATGCGCATGGCAAAGGTGCGCGCGCCGCGAATCTGCACTTCGGAGACGCCGGGGATGGTCTGCAGGCGATCCTTGATCACCCGCTCCAGCACATCGGTGATCTCCATGGCGCTGTAGCGTTCGCTGTAGAAGGCGATCCAGATCACCGGCTGGGCGTCGGCTTCAACCTTCTGCACGATGGGCTCGGCAATTTCATCCGGCAGCAGACCACGCACGCGACCCAGACGGTCGCGCACATCGTTGGCGGCTTCATCGGAGTTGCTGCCCAGGCGGAACTGCGCAGTGATCTGGGTGTTTTCCGAGCGACTGATGGAGCTGACGAAATCCAGACCGTCGATGCCCGACAGCACATCCTCAATCGGCTGAGCGACCTGCGACTCCATGATCTCCGGGCTGGCGCCCGGGTAGGTGACGTTAACCGTGACAATCGGCACATCGATATTCGGGTACTCGCGCACAGCCAGACGGTCATAGGCCATCAAACCGAGCAGCACCACAATCAACGACAGAACGGTGGCAAATACCGGCCGGCGGATGCAGATATCCGACAGGGTCATGGCGTTTGCTCCACCACCTTGGTACGTACTGGCGCGCCGGCACGTACCTTCTGCCAACCGGCGCTGATCAGGGTTTCATCACCCTGCAGGCCTTCCAGCACTTCGACTTTGCCAGCCAGGCGCTTACCCAGCTTGACCTCGCGCAATTCGACCTTGCCATCAACCACCAGGTTGACCAGCAATTGCTCGCCCACCGGCATGATGGCTTCTTCTGGAATCACCAGGGCATTCGGCCGCTCGGCGAGAATCACCGAAACCCGCACGAACTGCCCTGGGCTCAGGCGGCCATCGCTGTTGCTGATGTGTGCACGAATCGCCTGGCTGCGCCCGGCTTCGTCCAGACGCGGATTGATGGCAAAAATCTCGCCGGTAAAACGCTCACCCGGATAAGCATCCAGGCTGATTTCGATCACCTGCTTGAGGCGGATCTGGCTGACGGCTTTTTGTGGAATGCGGAAATCCACCTTGAGCGGGTCGAGCACTTCCAGGTTGACGATGTCCTGGCCTTCGCTGAGGTAATCACCGGGGCTGACTGCGCGCAAGCCCAGCACGCCGTCGTAGGGGGCGAGGATGCGAGTCTTGTCCAGGCGTGCCTGGGACAACGCCAGGCTGGCTCGCGAGGCCTGCTGCTGGGCACTGGCTTCATCCAGCGCCTGGGCATTACTGGCACCGCGCTTGAACAGCATCTGCGCGCGTTCGAAGTTCTTTTCCGCGAGGTTCAGGTTGGCCCGCGCCTGCGCCAGTTCGGCGCGGGTAATCGAATCATCCAGGCTTACCAGCAGTGCACCGGCTTCGACGCGCTGGCCTTCGCGAAAATGCAGCTGCGCTATCCGACCAGCGATTTCCGGACGGATCATCACCGACTCGTCAGGGCGCAGCGAACCAAAGGTCACCAGTTCATCGCGCACCAGGCTTCGTTCGACCTTGACCACCTCAACCAGCGGCCCTTCATTGGCCTGCGCTTGCACGCTGGCAAGCGAACACAGCCAGAAAACTGTACCGAGAAGAGCAGGTGCGCGGGCAAACATATACAACCCCTAATTCTTTGTAGAGGCTGAGTCTAACGGCCGGGCCGCGCAGATCAGCCGTTAAAAATGTTTCCCGGTATTAGCAATGGCTACTGACGCATCCCACGGCCGCTGACCAGCAGACGAATGCACACGCCATACAGCACGGCGGTGGCGACCAGCATAAAGCCAATGGCCACGCCGATACGGATATCGGAAACCCCAAGAATGCCGTAGCGAAAGGCATTGACCATATGCAGCACCGGGTTGGCCAAGGACACCGTTTGCCAGAACTGCGGCAGCAAGGTGATCGAATAGAACACCCCGCCCAGGTACGTCAGCGGCGTCAGCACAAAGGTCGGGATGATCGAAATATCATCGAAGTTGCGTGCGAACACGGCGTTGATAAAACCGCCCAGGGAGAAGATGGTCGCGGTCAGCAACACCACCAACACGGTCACGCCGAGGTGATGCACCTGCAGCTTGGTGAAGAACAGCGACAACAAGGTGACGATAAAACCCACCGCCAGGCCGCGCAGCACACCGCCGACCACATAGCCGGTGAGGATGATATGCGGCGACACCGGCGAGACCATCAGTTCCTCGATGGAGCGCTGGAACTTGCTGCCGAAGAAACTCGACACCACGTTGCCGTAGGAGTTGGTGATCACCGACATCATGATCAGCCCCGGCACGATGTACTCCATATAAGTGAAGCCACCCATGTCGCCGATCTGACTACCGATCAGGTTGCCGAAGATCACGAAGTACAGAACCATGGTGATCGCCGGCGGCAGCAGGGTCTGCGGCCAGATGCGGGTAAAGCGGCGGATTTCGCGATAAACAATGGTGCGCAGCGCCACCATGTTGGCGGTGAATTCGGAGTTCAGATAAGCCGTGCTCATACCGCCACCTTCGCCAGATTCTTCTCGACCAGGGAGACGAACAGCTCCTCCAGGCGGTTGGTTTTATTGCGCAAGCTGAGCACCTCGACATTCTGCAGAGCCAGCTGACGGAACAGCTCGGTAATGCCCTGAGCCTTGTCCACCTGCACTTCCAGGGTATGCCCGTCGAGCAACTGTGCCGGGTAGCCAATCAACTGCGGCGCAACCAGCAGCGACTCCTTGAGGTCAAGCAGGAAGGTCTCCACATGCAACTTCTTCAGCAGGTCCTTCATGCTGGTGTTCTCGACAATCCGCCCGTGGTCGATGATGCCGATATTGCGACACAGCTGTTCGGCTTCTTCCAGGTAGTGGGTGGTCAGGATGATGGTGATGCCCTGCTGGTTGAGCTCGGTGAGAAAGCTCCACATCGAGCGGCGCAGTTCAATATCAACCCCAGCAGTCGGCTCATCGAGAATCAACAAACGCGGCTGATGCACCAGCGCGCGGGCAATCATCAGGCGGCGCTTCATGCCGCCGGACAGCTCGCGCGACGGCACGTTGTGCTTGCCCCACAGGCCGAGCTGGTTGAGGTACTGCTCGGCGCGCTCCTTGGCGATTTTCGCTGGGATACCGTAGTAACCGGCCTGGGTCACGACGATGTCGAAGGCCTTCTCGAACTGATTGAAGTTGAACTCCTGCGGCACCACACCCAGGCAGCGCTTGAGCGCCGAGGGCTGTTTGTCCAGGTCGTGACCGAACACATTGACCGTGCCGCTACTTTTAGTCACCAGGGTGGAAAGAATGCCGATGGTGGTGGATTTACCAGCACCGTTGGGGCCGAGCAAAGCGAAAAAATCGCCTTCAGCCACGTCCAGGTCGATGCCATGCAGCGCCTGGAAGCCGTTGCCATAGGTCTTGGTCAACTGGCGAATGGACAGAGCGGTACTCATAAAAATGCGCACACCTGATCAGAGAAAAATAAATTCGAGAGGGGGCTGCGCCACGCAGCGCGAAGTGGCCCAAGTCTAGCGCCTGGAACATCGCCACCACAGTATCTTTGCGCACAACTGCCGCCCCCACGGCTGGGCAGCAGCCTACCAGCGCCCGGCGCAGATTAAACCCGGCAGTTTCCGATGGTGCTTATCAGCCCTGTCGATACATCAGCCGGGCACGACCTCGGCGGCGAAGTCGCCACTGATCGATAGCGCATCCTCGGTAAACAGATGCGGGTAGCAAGCGGCCAGATGACCGAAGAACAGCTGCTCCGGCACATCGGCAAACTGGCCGTGGTCGTGCAGGTACTCCATATAACGCTCGCCCTGCTGGTTGAACGGGTGGAATACGCTGTCGCTCAGGCCATCGAACTCCAGCGGGGCCACCTTGAATACCCGGCACAACGCCAGGTTGAACGCCGGCGTGGCCTTGACCCAGCGGCCCTCAAGGTACAACTCGGTGTAGCCATGCATGGCGAACACTTCACTGCGCAGCATTTCCAGCAGCCGTGGAGTGGCCAGGTGGTTGCGTACATCGGCCAGGCCGATGCGCGCTGGGATGCCGCAATGGCGGGCGCAGGCGGCGAGCAAAGTGGCTTTGGGCACGCAGTAACTCTCCCCCGCCAGCAATGCATGGCTGGCTTTCAAGGTGTCGGCGTCGCGACTGAACACATAGGGGTTGTAGCGAATCTGATCGCGCACCGCGTAGTACAGATTGATCGCCTGCTGACGCGGGTCACGGCTGGCCCCGCGAAACTTTTCTGCGAACTCCACCAGCGCTGGGTGGTCACTATCGATGAAGCGGCCGGGCTCGAGGTATTCACGCATCAAGGTTTCTCCATGGCTGAGAAACCAGTCTAGCGACGCGAGTCCAGCCAATGTCACGACGATTCAGCCAAGCTCACCGCTCTTGTCGCCATCAATGACGACTACGCTCGTGATGGTGCGTAAAAAACGCATTGTCATCATGGAGGATTCTGCATGCTCGCTCTCTGGTTACTCGCCCTGCTGTTCGGCATGGCCTTTCTCGCCCATCGGCGCACGGCTCCCCTGCCCGCCCTAGGCATAGTGGCCGGCTTTCTGATTCTGATGGGCGTATTCAGCCATGCACCAGTCTGGCTGATGGGCCTGTTCTGGTTGCTCCTGCTAGCAGTGGCCTTGCCTCTGCTACTGCCAGAGCAACGCCGCAGCCTGTTCACCGCGCCGCTGTTTGCCTGGTTCAAGCGCGTGCTGCCGCCGATGTCGGCCACCGAACGTGATGCCATCGAAGCCGGTACGGTATGGTGGGATGGCGAGTTGTTCAGCGGCCGCCCGGATTGGGACACCCTGCTCGCCTACCCCAAGGCGCAGCTCACCGAAGAAGAACAGGCGTTTATCGACGGCCCGACAGAGGCGCTGTGCGCCATGGTCAGCGACTGGCAGATCGGCCAGCAGATGGACCTGCCTGCCGAGGCCTGGGCACATATCAAGAGTCATGGCTTCTTCGCCCTGATCATCCCCAAGCAATACGGCGGCAAGGGCTTTTCCGCCTATGCCCACTCCCAGGTGGCGATGAAGCTGGCGACCCGCTCCGGCGACCTGGCCTCCACCGTGATGGTGCCCAACTCTCTCGGCCCGGCCGAACTGCTGCTGCACTACGGCACCGACGCCCAGCGTGACCATTACCTGCCGCGCCTGGCGCGCGGTGAAGACATCCCCTGCTTCGCCCTCACCGGCCCCCTGGCCGGCTCCGACGCCGGCGCCATGCCGGACACCGGGATCATCTGCAAAGGCCAGTGGCAAGGCGAGGAAGTGATCGGTCTGCGCCTGAACTGGGAAAAGCGCTACATCACCCTCGGCCCGGTCGCCACCCTGCTCGGCCTGGCCTTCAAGGCGTACGATCCCGAGCACCTGCTGGGTGAAGAGGAAGACCTCGGCATCAGCCTGGCCCTGGTGCCCACCGAAACACCCGGCGTAGAAATCGGCCGCCGCCACCTGCCGCTCGGCGCCGCCTTTATGAATGGCCCCAACTCCGGCAAGGATGTGTTTATCCCGCTGGACTACCTGATCGGCGGCCAGGAGATGCTCGGCAAGGGCTGGATGATGCTGATGAACTGCCTGTCCGTGGGCCGCTCGATCTCCCTGCCGGCAGTCGGCACCGGCGCGGCCAAGTTCACCAGCCTGACCACCGGCCAGTACAGCCAGGTCCGCGAGCAGTTCAACGTGCCGCTGTCCGCCTTCGAAGGCATTCAGGAAGCCCTGGCCCGCATCGGCGGCAACGCCTGGCTGATGGACAGCGCACGCATCCTCACCGCCAACGCGGTGGATCTGGGCGAGAAACCCTCAGTGCTCTCGGCCATCCTCAAATACCACCTGACCGAACGTGGCCGCGAATGCATCAGCCACGCCATGGACGTGCACGGCGGCAAGGGCATCGTTATGGGCCCGAACAACTACCTGGCCCGTTCCTGGCAAGGTGCGCCGATTTTTATCACTGTGGAGGGGGCTAATATCCTCTCGCGCAACCTGATGATCTTTGGTCAGGGCGCGATTCGCTGCCACCCCTATGTGCTCAAGGAAATGGCCCTGGCCGGCCGCGAAGACCAAGACCAGGCACTGCAGGAGTTCGATGAACTGCTGCTGCAACATATCGGCTTTGCCGTCAGCAACGCCGCCAGCAGCCTGCTGCTCAGTCTCGGCTTTGGCGTCTTCAGCCAGGTGCCGGGCGACCGTATCAGCCGCCCGTATTTCCGCGCCCTCAACCGGCTGGCAGCTTCTTTCGCCCTGCTTGCTGACACCAGCATGATGCTGCTCGGCGGCGAACTGAAACGCCGCGAACGCCTGTCCGCGCGCCTGGGTGACGTGCTCAGCCACCTGTACCTGGCCTCGGCGGCGCTCAAGCGCTACCACGACCTCGGCTACCCAGAGCACTCGCAACCCATGCTGCGCTGGGCCGTGGAAGAAAGCCTGGGCAAGGCCGAACAGGCGCTGGAAGAGCTGCTCAGCAACTTCCCCAGCAAACTGCTCGGCTGCGCCCTACGCCTGCTGGTATTGCCGCTGGGCCGCCGCCACAAAGGCCCAAGCGATGAACTGGACGCCGAAGTGGCCGGTATTATCGGTCGCAACAGCGGTGACCCGGCGCTGGAGGAGCTGCTCGAAGGCTGCTACCGCCCGCAAGCCGAACAAGACCCGGTGGGTGCCCTGCAATACGCGATGAACCTGCTGCAGGACGTACAAGGCTTGCAGAAAAAACTGCACAAGGCCGTCAAAGCCGGCCAGGTCCAGGAACTACCAGGGCAAAGCCTGATCGATGCCGCGCTGGCTGCTGGGGTTCTCAATCCGGAAGAGGCGCACAGCCTGCATCAGGCCGAAGCGGCGCGTCGGGTAGTCATTGATGTCGATGACTTCGCCAAGGAGGAACTGACCCTAGGCTCCGGCAAGGTGCGTTAAGCAGACAGGACAGCGGGCGACGCGAGCCTTATACTTGCGCGCCCGTTTTACCTACAGGATTGCCCCATGGCCAACACCCACATCGACCATCACCTCGCCCTGCTGCAGCACCTGCGCACCATCCTGGTCGCCCTGGGCGAAGCCGAGCAGATTCTCGATGACAGCCACGCCATGTACCTGGAGCGCTACGACGAGCTGCTCAGCGACCTGCCGAGCGATCCGGAAGCCAGCCTCTACCTGGGCCAGGACCTGATCAGCCAGATCTTCCAGCGTTACCCGCAAATCGCCCACCTGGTGCCGCGCGACCTGCTGTGGTTCTTCGGCGGTGACTGCCTGCACTTTATGCCGGACGAAGAAATCGAAATGTACCAAACCCTCGAAGAACGCCGCTTCTACGCCGAAGAAAACGACGAACCCTTCGACTGGAATCAGGAAAAGCAGCTGCTGACCATGCCCGCTCAGGGCGGCACACACTAAACCTCAGCCAGAAACAAAAAAGCCCGCACGGCATAACCGGCGGGCTTTTTTTGTAGGCAATAAAAACAGCAGAAACAAAAACGCCGCTCAGTGAGCGGCGTTTTTTTTTATTTGGAGCGGGAAACGAGACTCGAACTCGCGACCCCGACCTTGGCAAGGTCGTGCTCTACCAACTGAGCTATTCCCGCATACAACTTGGTACAACAAAAATGGCGTCCCCTAGGGGACTCGAACCCCTGTTACCGCCGTGAAAGGGCGGTGTCCTAGGCCACTAGACGAAGGGGACCTTGGAGCTTGTCGGCCACCTGCTTGAGCAGATCACCTGAATTTGGAGCGGGAAACGAGACTCGAACTCGCGACCCCGACCTTGGCAAGGTCGTGCTCTACCAACTGAGCTATTCCCGCATACAACTTGGTTTTTTGCAGCACACTTCATTAAGAAGTGGCGTCCCCTAGGGGACTCGAACCCCTGTTACCGCCGTGAAAGGGCGGTGTCCTAGGCCACTAGACGAAGGGGACGCAGCCCGGAAACTACAACTTCTATCCGGCTTCTACACGTTTTGCCGTGAGGCATTGCGCTACGAAGTGGCGCGCATTCTATGGAGCCTTGCAAGGCCCGTCAACCTCTGTGTAAAAATTTTTATAAATCAAAGACTTCAGCTCCGAATGTGAGGCAGCCCTATCAGCCTCCCGGCTAAGGCACTACACTCGGACGAAAAACCGGTGATCGAGAGGCTGCACCCATGTCCCCACTCGTGATTACCATATTGATTGTTTCTGGCATCGTCGTTTTGATCGCCATTGCCTACATCAATCATATGGTCGAGAACAACAAACTGGAGAAGGCGCGCATCAAGGCCGACCTTAATGATCGCCTGCGCCGCTGCACCGATCTCGCCGAAGCCCTCCCCGGCCAACTGATGACGCCAGCACTGAAGCTGATGCTCAGCCGCCTGCAGTTGCACTTCAGTGAACGCATGCTGCCGCTGGACAAGGGCAATAACGCCCTCAAGGCGCGCATTGAAGAGCTGCGCAAACTGATCGCCCAGGGCGAGTCGATTGCCGTAAACAACCCGCCGCAACCCATCCTCAATGAAGCCAAGGCCAAGGAAGTACGCTTCCAGCTGGAAAACCTCCACGGCCAGCTGACCCGCTGCGCCAAAGACGGGATTATCCCGACCAACGAGGCCAAGCATTGGCTGAAAGAAGTGCGCCATATGCTGACCCAGGTGCATATCGAGTTTTTCGGCAACCTAGGCCAACAGGCCCTGCAGCAAAACCAGCCAGGCCAGGCACGCCTGGCATTCGAGCGCGGCGTGCAGTACCTGCGCAAACAACCTGATCCAGCGCCGTACCAGAACGCCCTGAAGAAATTCGAAGAACAACTGGCGCGCGCCAATGCCATGGTTCTGGAAAGCAACAAGCCGACCACTGATCAAGCCAGCGAACTGGATGCCGGCCTGGAGTCTCTCGGCGGCGATGACGAATGGAAGAAGAAGAACATCTACGACTAACCCCTCCAGCGCGCAGCTTGCGCGCTACCGCCCTGCCCACGAGTGCCGCACATGAGCCTGACCGTATACGGTGCCCCGCTGTCGCCCTTCGTCCGTAAAGTCCGTCTGTTTCTGGCTGAAAAGAACCTCGACTACCAGCTGGAAATCATCCTGCCGTTCGGCCAGCCAGCCTGGTACCGCGAGCTAAGCCCACTCGGGCGTATTCCGGCCATGAAGGATGGCGATTTCACCCTCGCCGACTCCAGCGTGATCTGCCAGTACCTGGACGACAAGCATCCAGATCGCCCTAGCCTGCTGGGCCAGAACGCCGAACAACGCGCACAGGTGCGCTGGCTGGAGAAATATGCCGACTATGAGCTGGCTCCACTGTGCACCTTTAGCGTGTTTCGCAACCGCGCACTAAAACCCAGCATGGGCCAGAGTTGCGACGAAGCAGTCGTACAGAAAGCTCTGCAGGAAAAGCTGCCCGCGCATTTCGACTACCTGGAACAGACCCTCGGTTCAGCTGAATACCTGGTCGGCGATAGCCTGACCCTGGCCGACCTGGCCCTGGCCTGTCAGCTGATCAATATGCAGCACGGCGACGAGCAACTGGATGCGCAGCGCTGGCCTAACCTGAGTGCGCACTATGCGCGAATCACCGCGCGCGACTCGGTGCAGGGCGTATTGCCAGGCGAGCTGAAGATGCTCGCCAAGATGGCAGCCAAGGCCTGAGCAATCGCTAACCACCCAACAAACAACCCGGCGATTGCCGCAAGGCTGCTCACTTAAGTGGAGCCGTTTTCCGACCCACTGAGGCGGGGCTTGAAGTCTTGGGCAGTGGTTCAGGCCGTAGGATGGGTGCTAACCCATCAGCCAATTGATGGGTTAGCACCCATCCTACGGTCCTTTAACACAAAAAAATGCCGCTTCCCTGGCACGGGAGAAGCGGCATTTTTCTTATGTGAACAGCATTACCGCGATTTCGGATTTTTTGCTTGGCCTTGAAGGCTGACTCAGCAATCGGTCAGTTCGACAAACACCTCGACCAGCCGCTCGATACCAACCTGATCCGCCGCGCTAAAGCGCGCCAGTGACGGACTGTCGAGATCCAGCACACCAAGCAAGCGGCCGCCCTTGAACAGCGGCACCACCAGTTCACTATTGGAGGCACTGTCGCAGGCGATATGCCCGGCAAAGGCATGCACATCTTCAACTCGCCGAGTCTGCCCGGTGGCCGCCGCCGCGCCGCACACGCCGCGACCGAAAGGAATCCGCACGCAGGCCACTTTGCCCTGGAAAGGCCCAAGTACCAGCTCCTCGCCACGGGCCAGGTAGAAACCTGCCCAGTTCAGGTCGCTCAACTCCTGAAACAGAAATGCCGAAAACTGCGCCGCATTGGCAATAAAGTCGCGCTCGCCCGCCAGCAGCGCCTGCAATTGCGCCACCAGCAAGGGGTAACCGTCGAGCCCCTTCCCGCTTTGTTGTAGATCAATCATCGTGCTTACTCAGTAATTGCAGGCCCACCCAGTCACGGGCGAATTGATAGGCGCAGCGGCCGTTACGGTTACCGCGGCCCAAGGCCCAGCGTATGGCGGCTTTTTCCAGCTCGTCATGCCATTGCCAAGCCAAACCAGCCTGCGCGGCATGCACCTCGACCCAGTGTCGGACCACGTCGAGGAAGTGTTCCTGGGTGAATGGATAGAACGACAGCCACAGGCCGAAACGATCGGATAGCGCGACCTTGTCTTCTACCGCCTCATTGGGGTGCAGCTCGCCATCCACCCGCTGCCAGCTTTCGTTGTCGCTCTGTTTTTCTGGCAACAGATGGCGACGGTTGGAGGTGGCATACAGCAACACATTGTCCGGCGCACGCTCCAGGGAACCATCCAGCACGGTTTTCAGCATGCGGTAATCGCCCTCGCCGGCCTCGAACGATAGGTCATCGCAGAACAACACAAAACGCTGCGGTAGCTCGCTTAGCTGTTCGACGATACGCGGCAGATCGGCCAGATGATCACGCTCAATCTCGATCAGACGCAGCCCCGCCGCCGCATGCTCGGCCAGCAGTGCCCGCACCAGCGATGATTTACCCGTACCACGCGCGCCCCAGAGCAGCGCATGGTTGGACGGCAGGCCCTGGATAAACTGCTGGGTATTGCGCGCCAACTGGGCACGCTGACGATCCACGCCGATCAGATCGTCCAGATTTACATCCAGACTGACCTGCAGCGGCGCCAAAAAGCCACTGCGACCATCACGCTGCCAACGGGCCGCCAGGCTCTGCTGCCAGTCGATAACCAGGCGCTGGGCCGGCAGTAATGGCTCCAGACGCGCCAATACAGCCTCGGCGCGCAACAAAAAATCACTTAAACGCGAATCCACAACACACTCCAGGGTTTTCAGGCCGTTCTACCACTGCCGTCCGGCAAAACAGATGGGCTATGCTTGGCAGGCGATTCAACACGAGAACAACCGGCCCATATGGATATAGCGCTAACCCAACGCCTGTCATTCAAACAGGCCGGCTTGACCGTATTGGTAGCCTTTATCCTCGGCACGGCGCTTAGCTTTATTCAAGTGGGCATCGATTATGCCAGCGAAGATGCCTCCATCAACCGCGAGATTAACGCGCTGATGGAAATCAGCCACAACCCGGCTGCGCGCATCGCCTATAACATCGACGCCGAGCTGGCCCAGGAACTGGTGCTCGGCCTGCTGCGTTCACCAGCGGTGATCAGCGCACAGATCATCGACAACAACCAGCTGACCCTGGCCAGCGTCAGCCGCCCGGCTCTGGAAAGTCGCTACCGGGTACTCAGCGACTTTATGTTCGGCAAACGCCGGCACTTCGAAACCGCGCTGTTCGTCAGCCACTCACCCAGCGAAGCGCTCGGCAAGCTGAGCCTGGAAGTCGACACCTATGCCTTTGGCAACCACTTTCTCAATCGCTCGCTGCTGACCCTGCTCACCGGCTTCGCCCGCAGTTTGCTGCTGTCGCTGATTCTGCTGGTGATGTTCTATTTCATGCTGACCAAGCCGCTCACCGGCTTTATCCGCGCCCTCAGCGAACGTGACCTGCGCAGCCCCAACAACGCCAAGCTGCCCTACCCGCCCAACCATGAGCGCGACGAGATCGGAGTGCTGGTCGATGTGACCAACCGCCAACTGAGCAGCATCGCCAGCGAGATCGAGCAGCGCCAGCAAGCCGAAGCCCGCCTGACCCGCTACCTGGCCGAGCTGGAAGACATGGTCTCGGCGCGCACCGAGCAACTAGAGGCCGCCAACAGCCGCCTGCTCGACTCCAACCGTGAGCTGGAGCAGGCCAAACGCACAGCGCTGGACATGGCCCAAGCGCGTTCAGCCTTTCTGGCCAATATGAGCCACGAGATTCGCACCCCGCTCAACGGTCTGCTGGGCATGCTCGCGCTGTCGCTGGACGGGCCGCTGAATAACGAACAGCGCCAACAGCTGTCGATTGCCCACGACTCCGGCAAGGTGCTGGTCGAGCTGCTTAACGACATTCTCGACCTGTCGAAATTCGAGGCCGGACAGTTGGAGCTGGAGCAGATCCCCTTCGACCTCGGCAGCATGGTCGAAGACACAGCCAACCTGCTGTCGCAAAACGCCGCACCCGGCGTCGAACTGACCAGCCTGATTGACCCACAACTACCGAACCAGCTGCTCGGCGACCCGACGCGGGTCAGGCAGATTGTCAGCAACCTGCTGTCCAACGCTTTGAAATTCACCCGCTTTGGCCGCGTCGATATCAGCGTCAGTGCCCAGGCCGGCGGCGTCAGGATCATCGTGCGTGATACCGGCATCGGCATTGCCGAAGACGCCCAGGCGCGAATCTTCCATCCATTTGCCCAGGCTGGGGTTGGCATCACCCGGCAATTTGGTGGCACCGGCCTGGGCCTGGCCCTAACGCGCCGCCTCTGCGAAGCCATGCACGGCCAACTGAGCCTGGAGACACGGGAAGGTTTCGGCAGCACCTTCTGCGTCGACCTGCCGCTGCCCGGCCAGACCAACGCTAAGCAGCTGCCCTTGTTGCACGGACGCATCATCGGGCTCAGCCCAGCAAGCTCCGGGCTCAGCGAACAGCTAGCAAGCCTGCTGCCGAGCTGGGGCCTGCAGTATCAACACCTGGACGCCGACGCCGCGCTGGGCACGCTTGATGCCGACCTGCTGATAAGCGATTGCCCGCAACGCTTAAATGAGCTGCGTACGCTTTCCAGCCTGCCGATTCTGCTGGTCAGCGCCTACGGCAACTTTCTCAGCAGCGAGCAGGTGGAGAAACTTTCGCCTATCGAACAACTGGCTCGGCCGCTGTCACGCCAAGCCCTGCTGCAGGCCTTGCGCCGCACCCTGGGCCAGGATGAAGCGCATGCCGCCGAGCAGCACAGCGAGCCGCAACGCAACCGCCAGGCGCGCGTCCTGCTGGTGGAGGACAACCCGGTCAATCAGCTGGTGGCCAAAGGGATGCTGGGCAAGCTCGGCTGCGAGGTGCTGCTGGCCAATCACGGCGGCGAAGCCCTGACCCTGCTGGAGACCCAAGCCGTCGATCTGATCCTGATGGACTGCAATATGCCGGTCATGGATGGCTATGAAACCACCCGACGGATTCGCCAGAAAGCCGAATTCGCCGAGCTGCCGATCATCGCCCTGACGGCCAACGCGCTATCCGATGAGCGCGAGCGCTGCCGCGCAGCGGGGATGGATGACTACCTGGCCAAGCCCTTCCGCAAAGATGAGCTGGCGGCCCTGCTCGATCAGTGGTTAAGCACCATAAACTGATCAAGCAGCACACCGACCTGGCTGCGCAACGCGGCAACCTGATCGAGATCAATCCCGCGCTCGCACAGCAGCTGGCTTTTCAGCGGCAACACCTGCTCACGCAAGGCGCAGCCGGCCGGGGTCAACGCCAGGTGCACCTCTCGCTCATCACTGGCCGAACGCTTGCGCTGCAACAAGCCTTGCAGCTCCAGGCGCTTGAGCAGTGGGGTCAGCGTGCCGGAATCCAGCAGCAAGCGCTCACCCAGGGCCTTAACCGTCGGCAAGGCCGGCGGTTGTTGCTGCCACTCCCACAGCACCAGCATGGCCAAGTACTGCGGGTAGGTCAGGCCGAGCTGATCGAGCATCGGCTTGTAAGCGCGGATCACCGCCCGTGAAGCAGCATAGAGTTTGAAGCACAGCTGGTTGTCCAGCTGCAGCCCGTCATCCGCGTGCAGACTGGCTTGGGTCATTTCAGCAGCGCTTCGATCTCTGCAGTCAGGTCTTCAGGCTTGGTGGTCGGGGCAAAACGCTTGATCACCGTGCCGTCGGCACTGAGCAGAAACTTGGTGAAGTTCCATTTGATGCCCTGGCTGCCGAGCAGGCCTGGCGCACTCTTCTTCAGGTTGACGAACAGCGGGTGGGCATCGCTGCCGTTCACATCGACCTTCTTGAACAGCGGGAAGCTCACGCCGAAGTTCAGCTCGCAGAACTCGCTGATCGCACCCTCATCGCCCGGCTCCTGCTTGCCAAACTGGTTGCAGGGGAAGCCCAACACCACCAGGCCCTGGTCCTTGTACTGTTGCCAGACGTTTTCCAGACCCTTGTACTGCGGGGTAAAGCCGCACTTGCTGGCGGTGTTGACCACCAGCACCGCCTTGCCGCCGAAATCGGCCAGGGTCTTCTGCTCGCCCTTGATGGTGGTAACCGGAATATCGAAGAGTGCGTTGCTCATGCTGGTCATCCTGATAAGTGGGAATGGACGCAAGATAGCGAGCAATTAAATTGTATGCAATTTAATTGAGGAGAAAAAATTGCCGGGAGCAATTTTTAACGTCACGCAGTGACGGCCCAAAGGGGGCCGCCAGGGATGGCAGGCCATAAAATAAGGCCTGCTGATAGCAGGCCTTTGCTCTGACATTAAGCCTTCGGCACCAGCTTGAGCGATGCCGAGTTGATGCAATAACGCAGACCCGTCGGCGCTGGCCCATCGGGGAACACATGCCCCAGGTGAGCATCGCACTTGGCGCATTTGACTTCGATGCGGTGCATGCCGTGATTGAAGTCATCCAGGCTGGTGATGGCTTCGCTGCTGACCGGCTGGAAGTAACTGGGCCAGCCGCTGCCGGAGTCGTACTTGGCGTCCGAGTCGAACAACTCGGCCTGGCAGCAGGCGCAGTGGTAAATACCCGGCACCTTGCTGTCGTGATACTGCCCGGTAAAGGCGCGCTCGGTGCCGCCCAGGCGGCAGACGTGAAACTGCTCCTCAGAAAGCTCTTCGCGCCAGGCTTCCAGGGGTTTTTCCAGCTTGTCCACAGGCAAGTCTCCTCTATGTGAAAAAATCGCCGGGAGCGATTTTTAACGTCGCGCAGCGATGGATGGCACACCACAAAAACGCCGGGAGCGTTTTTGCGCGCAAGCCCCGAAGGGGTGAAGCACATGGATGTGCTGAGCACAAAAAAGCCCGACCAGTACCTTTGCCAAGGTCGGGCTGCCACGTATCATTCGACCCCAGTCTGTCACCGGCGTTACAACCTGCCAAGGCTCGTCAGATCGCGTCTTTTTGCAGGGTAATTCAGCGGCGCTCCACCATTCGGGATCATTTACATGCAGTTCAGCAAATCGAACAAGCTCGCCAACGTCTGCTACGACATTCGCGGGCCGGTGCTCAAGCACGCCAAACGCCTGGAAGAGGAAGGCCATCGCATCCTCAAGCTGAACATCGGCAACCCGGCACCGTTCGGTTTCGAAGCACCTGAGGAAATTCTCCAGGACGTAATCCGCAATCTGCCAACCGCCCAGGGCTACAGCGACTCCAAGGGCCTGTTCAGCGCGCGCAAGGCGGTGATGCAGTACTACCAGCAGAAGCAGGTGGAAGGCGTTGGCATCGAGGATATCTACCTCGGCAACGGCGTGTCCGAGCTGATCGTGATGGCCATGCAGGCGCTGCTCAATAACGGCGATGAAGTGTTGATCCCGGCACCCGATTATCCGCTGTGGACCGCTTCCGTAGCACTGGCTGGCGGCAAACCGGTGCATTACCTGTGCGATGAGCAGGCCGGCTGGTTCCCTGATATCGCCGACATGCGCGCCAAAATCACGCCGAACACCAAGGCCCTGGTGCTGATCAACCCGAATAACCCCACCGGCGCGGTGTATTCCAAAGAAGTGCTGCTGGATATCGTCGAACTGGCGCGTCAGCACAACCTGGTGCTGTTCTCCGACGAAATCTACGACAAGATCCTCTACGACGATGCCGTGCATATCTGCACCGCATCCCTGGCTCCTGACGTGCTCTGCCTGACCTTCAACGGCCTGTCGAAGTCCTACCGCGTGGCGGGTTTCCGCTCCGGCTGGGTAGCGATTTCCGGGCCCAAGCACCGAGCGCAGAGCTATATCGAAGGCATCGACATCCTGGCCAATATGCGTTTGTGCGCCAACGTACCGAGCCAGCATGCGATCCAAACCGCGCTGGGCGGCTACCAGAGCATCAACGACCTGGTGCTGCCACAAGGCCGCCTGCTGGAGCAGCGCAACCGTACCTGGGAGCTGCTCAACGACATCCCCGGGGTCAGCTGCGTCAAGCCGATGGGCGCACTGTATGCTTTCCCGAAGATTGACCCGAAAGTCTGTCCGATTCATAACGACGAGAAATTCGTTCTGGATCTGCTGCTTTCGGAAAAACTGCTGATCGTTCAGGGCACCGCCTTCAACTGGCCGTGGCCGGATCACTTCCGCGTGGTCACCTTGCCGCGGGTGGATGAGCTGGAAATGGCCATCGGCCGTATCGGCAGCTTCCTCAAGACTTACCAACAGTAATCGGAGCAAGCCATGAGCCAGGGCAAACGCTATCTGCTGACCGGGGCCAGTTCTGGCATCGGCGCCGCCCTGGCCCGTGAGTTGGCGGCCAAGGGTTACGACCTGGCGCTGGCCGCACGCCGAGAAGACAGCCTGCATCTGCTGGCTGCCGAGCTGCAGGCGCGCTTTCAGCGCAAGGTAGTGGTGCTGCCGCTGGATGTGACCGACTACGACGCTTGCCAGGATGCCGTGGGTCTGGCCGCTAATGCCCTCGGCGGGCTGGACGGGATTATCGCCAACGCAGGCATCGCCCTGACCGGTAAAGCCGGCGGTGGCCACTTCAAGCGCGCCCGACTGACCGTGGAAACCAATCTGATAGGCGCAATTGCCTGCCTGGATGCCGCCTGTGCGCTGTTTCGCCAACAAGGCCACGGCCATCTGGTTGCCGTCGCCTCAGTCGCCGGCAAACGCGGCCTGCCACATACGGCGGCCTATTCGGCGAGCAAGGCCGGCCTGATCAGCTATATGGAAGCCACCCGCGCCGAACTGCTAGGTAAGAACATCGACACCACTCTGCTGCTACCGGGCTTTATCGACACGCCACTGAACAGCGATATGGCCAGCCGGCCCTTCCTGATTGACGTAGAACGCGGCGCGGCGCTGATCGCCAAGCACATCGACAAACGCCGTGTCAGCGCCTACGTGCCTGGCTGGCCCTGGGCACTGCTGGGCCGCGTGCTGCCTTACCTTCCAACCTCAATGATTGGCAAATTCTGATGGACCTGCAGATCGACGACTTCTACAAGGATGCCGCCGCCGGCATGCTGACCCTGTACCAGGCGTTTCCGAGTAAATCAGCGCTGTATGTCGAAGACCTGATCGGCCGCGAAGAGCCCGACGAATTCGGCCTGCCCACGCCACGCCATCAAAGCTGCCTCGGTGCCCTGCTGTGGCTGGCCGAGGAAGGCTATATCCGCTTCGACTCCACCATCGGTTACGACGCCCTGGATCAAGCCGTACTCAGCGAAAAAGGCTTTCTACGCCTGACTCGCGGCGTACCCCATGCCCTGCGCGAGGGTGATGCCTTGCCACCCAGCGTACGCCGCGTGCATGCCACTCTGGCTTTTCAGCTGCGCGAAGCACTGGGCCAGCGCCATGGCGAACGCGTCGCGCGCCTTACCCGCCTGCTGTTCGAATCCAACCTGAACGGCGCAAGCGACATAGTTTGAAATAGTCGCCAGGTTGAAGTGCCTGGGGGTGCGCCCTTATATAGCCGTCATAACCAATAGTGGCCGTTGAAAACCAGGCGAAGCAGCCAAAACAGGGTTTTCAGCGGCCTGATAGATGTTTCCCGTGAGGAGTCTCAATACACCATGATGCGCATTATGCTGTTCCTGGCCACCAACGTTGCGGTGTTGATCATCGCCAGCATCACCCTGAAGTTGCTCGGGGTCGACCGCTTTACCGGCCAGAACTATGGCAGCCTGCTGGTTTTCTGCGCCGTGTTCGGCTTCGCCGGTTCGCTGGTCTCACTGTTCCTGTCCAAGTGGATGGCGAAGATGAGCACCAAGACCGAAATCATCACCCAGCCGCGCACCCGTCACGAGCAGTGGCTGCTGCAGACCGTGGAAGAACTGTCCCGCGAAGCCGGGATCAAGATGCCAGAAGTGGGTATCTTCCCGGCCTATGAGTCCAACGCCTTCGCCACTGGCTGGAACAAGAACGACGCCCTGGTAGCGGTCAGCCAGGGCCTGCTGGAGCGTTTCTCGCCCGACGAAGTACGCGCCGTACTGGCCCACGAAATCGGCCACGTCGCCAACGGTGACATGGTCACCCTGGCGCTGATCCAGGGCGTAGTGAACACATTCGTGATGTTCTTCGCGCGAATCTTCGGCAACTTCGTCGACAAGGTGATTCTGAAAAACGAAGACGGCCCGGGCATCGGCTACTTCGTCGCGACCATCTTCGCCGAGCTTGTACTCGGTATCCTGGCCAGCATCATCGTTATGTGGTTCTCGCGTAAGCGCGAATTCAAGGCCGACGAAGCCGGCGCCCGCCTGGCCGGTACTGGTGCAATGATCGCCGCCCTGCAGCGCCTGCGCGCCGAACAGGAAGTGCCGGTCACCATGCCTAACAGCCTGACCGCCTTCGGCATCAACGGCGGCCTGAAGGGCGGCCTGGCTGGCCTGCTGATGACCCACCCACCACTGGAAGTGCGTATCGAAGCCCTGCGTCAGCGCGGCTAAGCTCAGCAGCAACGCAAAAGGCGGCCCACGGGCCGCCTTTTTCTTTTCCGGCTTCAGGCCTTACGCAAGCGATAGACCCGCTCATCCAGGCGCTCAAGGCCGCGCTTGAGGAACTTCCAGTTGTCACCCAGCACATCACCGCACGCCAGCTCTTCTAACTGCCAATCGGGCGCAAACAGCCGCTGCACCTCGTCATCCGCCACAGCGAAGGGCGGCCCGTCCATTTGCGCCTGATCATAGTCCAGGCTCACCAGTAAGCCCTGACTGCCGCTGGGTAGAATCTGCGTCAAATGAGCCACATAACGAGCGCGCATCTCTGGCGGCAATGCAATCAGCGCCGCGCGGTCATACAGCGCGGTGCAACCGGCAAGCTGCTGAGCCGTCAGGGCAAAGAAATCACCGCAGTAGATCTCCACGGCGCCCGCCCGATACAGCCTGAAAGCACCCACTTCGCTGACCACCGGCTGCAGCTTATGCTCAGCGAAGAAGTCCTCCACCGCACGCTGCGCCAGCTCGACACCCACCACCTGATAGCCCTGCCCCGCCAACCAGGCCAGGTCCAGACTCTTGCCACACAGCGGCACCAGCACCCGCGTACCTTCCGGTAAACCCAGCGCCGGCCAGTACTGCTGCAGATAGGGATTGACCTCAGGCAGATGAAAGCCGATTTCACTGCGCGCCCAACGCGCCTGCCAGAATTCTGCGTGCATATCGCCTCCTATAAAGATTCCGCTGAGGATCGTGCCGCAACACAGCTAATAAGGCCAAGGGATTCGCCCACACAAACCCATCTATTAAAGCGATCAAAACACCTTAGCTTTTGCGCTTTTATGCACAGATTGGTTGATAGAAGATGCAGGAAATCGATTAAGAGTCTGTTTACGATCTTGCGAGCTAGAGTCATGCAAGGCAAAAACATGCGAGGAAGCGGAGTGTACTTTTGTACATGAGCATTCCGAGCCTGTTTTTAACGCAGCAGGGCCGACGCGCAGCAGATCGTAAGCAGGCTCTCAGGAGTTAGTTATGCCACTGCCCAGCCTGTTTATCTCCCACGGCTCACCCATGCTGGCCCTGCAACCCGGCGCCAGCGGTCCAGCCCTCGCCCGCCTGGCCAACCAACTGCCCAAGCCGCGCGCGATTGTGCTGGTTTCGGCGCACTGGGAAAGCCGCGAACTGCGGGTAGGCAGCGCGGCACAACCGCAAACCTGGCATGACTTTGGCGGTTTTCCTGCCGAGCTCTATCAAGTGCAATACCCGGCGCCCGGCAACCCAACCCTGGCGGCGGAAATAATCCAACTGCTGGCCGCCGCCAACCTGCCAGCGCAGCTCGACGCCGAACGGCCGCTGGATCACGGCGCTTGGGTGCCTCTGACGCTGATGTACCCACAAGCCGATATTCCCGTGGTGCAGGTCTCCCTGCCTAGCCAGCAAGGCCCGGCGTTACAACGCCAGGTCGGCCAAGTCCTGGCTAGCTTGCGCACGCAAGGCGTGCTATTGATTGGCTCCGGCAGCATCACCCATAACCTTGGCGAACTGGACTGGCACGCGGGCCCGGATGTCATCGAGCCCTGGGCACAAGCCTTTCGCGACTGGATCGTGGAGAAACTAACCGAGCAGGATCACGCCGCTCTGCAGGACTACCGCCGACAAGCGCCCTTTGCGGTGCGCAACCACCCCAGCGACGAACACCTGCTGCCACTGTTCTTCGCCGAGGCCGCTGGCGGGCAATTCAAGGTCGAACACAGCGGCTTTACCCTTGGCGCACTGGGGATGGATATCTACAGTTTCACTTAAGCCATACGCCCGACAAACAGCAGGAATAAAAAAAGCCCCGCACTAGGCGGGGCTCCTTTATTCAGCGAAAAATCAATCTTCGCGATAACGACGCAGCTTCAGTGGCTTGCCACCGACGCGGGTGTCTTTCAGCTTGGTCAGCAGACGCTCGAGGCCTTCTTCCGGCAGCTCGACCAGGCTGAAGCTTTCGCGCACCTGGATGCGGCCGATGGCTTCGCGGACCAGGCCGCCTTCGTTGAGGATCGCGCCGAGCAGGTTCTTCGCGGCGATACCGTCGCGAGCGCCCAGGGCGGTACGGCAACGGGCACGGCCTTCGGCCAATGGCACTGGCGCACGACGCTCACGGCTGCCTTCGCGATCAGGACGCTCAGGACGGTCACCGCGCTCGCTACGCTCACGTGGGCCACTGCTGTTTGGTACCAGCGGCTGGTCACGCTCAACTTCAGCCAGGGTCAGCGCTTGGCCATTGGTGGCCTTGCGCAGCAGGGCTGCGGCCAGGGCACGCGGGCTGCAACCGATGTCGGCAGTCAGACGATCAAGCAGCTCACCGTGGCTGGCTTCGGCATCAGCAACCAGCGGAGCCAGGCTGTTGGTGAGTTTCTTGATGCGTGCGTCCAGCACCTGCTTGGCGTCTGGCAGTTTGACTTCGCCAACCTTCTGCCCGGTGACACGCTCGATCACTTGCAGCATGCGGCGCTCACGCGGAGTCACCAGCAGCAGGGCGCGACCGGTACGCCCGGCACGGCCAGTACGGCCGATACGGTGTACGTAGGATTCCGGATCGTAGGGCATGTCCACGTTCATCACGTGGGTGATGCGCGGTACGTCGAGGCCGCGAGCGGCAACGTCGGTGGCGATCACGATGTCCAGACGACCATCTTTCAGCGAGTCGATCACGCGCTCACGCTGGTTCTGTGCGATGTCACCGTTCAGTGCAGCGGCCTTGTAGCCCTTGGCTTCCAACGCGGCGGCCAGATCCAGGGTGGCTTGCTTGGTACGAACGAAACCGATCAGCGCGTCGAACTCTTCGACTTCCAGCAGACGCAGTACGGCGGCGTGCTTCTGGTCGGCGTGAACCATCAGATGCACCTGCTCGATGGCAGTTACGGTCTGGGTCTTGGTTTCGATCTTGACGTGCTTGGGGTCACGCAGGTGTTTTTCGGCGATGGCACGGATCGAGTGCGGCAGAGTGGCGGAGAACAGCACGCTCTGACGGCTTTCCGGCATGGCTTTGAAGATGACTTCGAGGTCATCCATAAAGCCCAGCTTGAGCATTTCGTCGGCTTCGTCGAGGACCAGGTGCTGAATGGTCGACAGGACTTTCTCGTCGCGACGCAGGTGGTCAACCAGACGACCTGGAGTGGCCACAACAATCTGTGCGCCATTGCGGATGGCCTTGAGCTGCGGGCCCATTGGCGCGCCGCCGTAAACGGCGATAACACTGACGCCCGGCATTTGCTTGGCGTAGGTTTCAAAAGCAGTGGCAACCTGCAGCGCCAGCTCGCGGGTCGGCGCCAGGATCAGCGCTTGTGGCTGACGCTTGGCCGGGTCGATGCGGCTGAGGATTGGCAGGGCGAAGGCAGCGGTTTTACCGGTACCGGTCTGCGCCTGGCCGATCATGTCGTGGCCGGCGAGGATGACTGGAATCGCTTGAATCTGAATAGCCGAAGGCTCTTCATAGCCAGTGGCAATTACAGCAGCGAGAACATTGGGATGTAGATCGAGAGCGGCGAAGCCGCCGGTTTCCTGGGTCATGGGTCTGCCTCTAGTGCATCCGCAAAGACCCATGTTCCAAAGCTGCGCATGCCGTGTAAGACCCGAGAGTCACCCTGGCAGCCATGTCGGCGGGGATTTGCGAAAACGTGTGATAAATGAATCGTCAAGGATAGTCCGCAAAACGGACTAACTGCCAAAGTAAACCTTCGGGCGAGTTGTACTACCTGAACGTGGCCAAGAATTGACCGGCGCGCACTATACCGGAAAACCTGGCCAAATGTACTGGTTTTTCCTGAAATAGAGCATATGGCACGCCAAATGGTCATCCTCTGATAGCCTGCAGCTGCCATGCTGTAACGGCTTCACGCCCCAGTTTACTAACCTGCGCACAAGGACTCCCCGCCATGACCCAAAGCACCAGCGGCCGCGTCAGCCGTGAAAAACGCGGCCAGATCATGTTGATCGGCCTGGACCGAGCGAGCAAACGCAACGCCTTCGATATGCCCATGCTCGACGACATGTGCCTGGCCTACGGCGAGTTCGAGCGCGACAGCGAAGCGCGGGTGGCGCTGGTATTTGCCCATGGCGAACACTTCACCGCCGGGCTGGACCTGGCCAATGTGGCGGCGCAGTTTGCCGCCGGCTGGAAGATTCCTGAAGGCGGCTGCGACCCCTGGGGCGTATTTGGCGGGCCACGGGTGAGCAAACCGGTGATCGTCGCCGCGCAAGGCTACTGCTACACCATCGGTATCGAGCTGATGCTGGCCTCGGACATCAACCTGTGCGCCAGCAATACCCGCTTCGCCCAGATGGAAGTGCAACGCGGGATCTTCCCGTTTGGCGGCGCCACCTTGCGCATGCACCAAACCGCCGGCTGGGGCAACGCCATGCGCTGGCTGCTGACCGGCGATGAGTTCGATGCTCACGAAGCCTATCGCCTGGGCTTTATCCAGGAGGTGGTGGCCAGCGAAGAGTTACTGCCCAAGGCGCTGTGGCTCGCCGAACGCATTGCCGCACAGGCGCCACTGGGCGTGCAAGCGACTCTGGCTTCGGCGCGCCAGGCTGTGGTCGAAGGCCCGGCAGCCGCAGCCGCCAGCCTGCATCCAACCGTGACCCGCCTGATGGCCAGTGAAGATGCCAAGGAGGGTGTCAAAGCCATGCTGGAACGCCGGCCAGGCAACTTTAAAGGACGCTGAGTTTGATCACCCGGCGACTTGATCAGGTCGCCGGCCGCACTGCCTTAATCAACGATTCCAGCGAATAACCGAACTGCGGCGCCAGTAGCTCATTACGGCGGCGCAGTTCGGCAACGTCGATTTCCTGCTCCAGATCAGCCGGCACCAGCAACACCACGTTGCCCTCCTTCACCGGACACTCCCAGTAATGCCGATGGTAGAGCCCGCGCAGCAACGGCGCGCCCAGCGGCTTGCCGTCGTTGCCGGCCCATTGGTTGATAATCAGCCAGCCGCCGGGGTTGAGCTGCTTCTGGCAGTTTTCCAGAAAGCGCCAGGCCAGATGCCCAGTCGCCGGGCCGTGATCGGTATACAGGTCGACAAACAGCAGGTCGGTTTTTTCCGCGCTTTCCAGCAGCTCCAGGGCATCGCCGATGCGGATGGTCAGGCGCGGGTCATCGACCAGGCCCATATGCTCCATGGCCAAGCGCGGCACATCGGCGCGCAGCTCGATCACTTCGACATCTTCCAGCGGCAGAAAGCGCAGGCAGGCCTGGGTCAGGTTGCCGGCACCGAGGCCGAGAAACAGCGCGCTTTCTGGATGTTCATGGCACAGCGCGCCAAGCAGCATGGCGCGGGTGTAGTCGTACTCCAGCCAGCTGGGGTCCGGCATATACACGCAGCTCTGCTCAATCGCCTCGCCGAATTCGAGAAAGCGGTAAGCGCCCATTTCGACTACCTGGATCACCCCGAAGGCATCGTGCACTTCGGCGATCAACAGCGGGTCCGGCATCTGCCCAACCGGGGGTAAACCTGGCATCCACCACTCTCCACCGTGACATCCCCGACCATTTCGGCCAGAGGAAAGGCGCTAATTGTCATTGAGGCACCCTCCCCTGGTCACGCGATAATTTGCCGCAGTCGGGAGCGCCGAGTTCGTCGTTATGCGGCTACAACAATAAAAACAAATATCGAGGTTTGCCATGTACGCCATTATCGGTGCCGGCCCCATGGGGCTGTGTACAGCACGTCAACTGCACAAGCACGGCATCGACTTTGTCGGTTTCGAACTGCACGCGGATGTCGGCGGCCTGTGGGACATCGATAATCCGCACAGCACCATGTACGACTCGGCGCACCTGATTTCCTCCAAGGGCACCACCCAGTTCAGCGAATTCCCGATGCGCGACGAGGTTGCGCCTTACCCACATCACAGTGAAATGCGCCGCTATTTCCGCGACTACGCCGAGCACTTCGGCCTGTACGCGCATTACCAGTTCAATACCCGTGTGGTGGCAATCCAGCGCCTGGATAAAGGCTGGAAACTGATCAGCGAGCAGAACGGTGTGCAGCGTGAATGGCTGGTCGACGGCGTACTGATGGCCAACGGCACCCTGCACACGCCCAATCAGCCTGCGCTGCCCGGCGCGTTTACGGGCGAGCTGATGCACTCCAGCGACTACCGCTCGGCGGCAGTGTTCGACGGCAAGCGCGTGCTGGTGATCGGCTGCGGCAACTCGGCTTGCGATATCGCCGTGGACGCCGTACACCGCGCCGCCTCAGTGGACCTGTCAGTACGCCGTGGCTATTACTTCCTGCCCAAATTCACCCTGGGCCGACCGACCGACACCCTCGGCGGTGCGATCAAGCTGCCGCGCCCGTTCAAGCAATTCCTCGATGGCCTGCTGGTGCGCGCACTGGTCGGCAAGCCGTCGCAATACGGCCTTCCCGACCCGGACTACAAACTCTACGAATCGCACCCAGTGATGAACTCCCTAGTGCTGCATTACCTCGGCCACGGCGATATCCAGGCGCGCCGCGATGTGGCCAAGGTCGATGGCCTGCAAGTGACCTTCAGCGATGGCGAACAGGCCGAGTACGACCTGATTCTGCAAGGCACCGGCTACAAGCTCGACTACCCCTTTATCGACCGCGCGCACCTCAACTGGCCGAGCAACGCCGGTGCGCCGCAGCTGTACCTCAACGTGTTCCACCCCGAGTATGACGACCTGTTTATGTTGGGCATGGTCGAAGCCTCGGGCCTCGGCTGGCAGGGCCGCGACGAGCAGGCCGAGCTGGTGGCGCTGTATATCAAGGGCCTGCAGGCTGGCAGCCAGGCGGCCAAGGACTTCCAGGCGCTCAAGCGCGAACGGGCAAGCATGCGCCTGGACGGCGGCTACCAGTACCTGCAACTGGAGCGCATGGCCTACTACGTGCACAAGGACAGCTATCGTCAAAGCATCGCGCAGCACAGCAACAGCCTGCGCGCCGGCCTGGCGGCGCTGCCCGCTGTCGCCAGCCGCACTGCTGAAGGAAGCCTGTGATGGAGCCGGTGAATATCCAGTTCGACCCCAGCAGCCTGGTGCTGATCAACATCATCCTCGCGGTGATGATGTTCGGCGTCTCGCTGGACCTGCGCCTGGACGACTTCAAACGCATCGCCCGCGAACCCAAGGCGCCGCTGATCGGCATGCTGGCGCAGTTTGTTCTGCTGCCGGCGCTGACCTGCCTGGCCTGCTGGGCATTTCGGGTCGACCCTATGCTGGCCCTCGGCATGATGCTGGTGGCGGCCTGCCCCGGCGGCAGCTTCTCCAACATCATGACCTGGATGGCCCGTGGCAACGTCGCGGTATCGGTGAGCATGACGGCGGTATCCAGCCTTGCGGCCAGCGTGCTGACGCCGCTGAACTTCGGCTTTTACGCCTGGCTTAACCCGCTGACCCGACCACTGCTGACGCAGATCGCCATGGACCCGGTCAGCCTGCTGCTGTTGGTGCTGCTGGTACTCGGCCTGCCGCTGATTGTCGGCATGTGGGTTGGCCGGCGTTTTCCTGGCCTGTCACTCAAGGTGGAAAAGCCGCTGCGCATCTTTGCCCTGCTGGTGATGCTGGCCTTCGTCACCCTGGCCTTCAGCCGCAACTTCGACCAGTTTATCGCCCATTTTCATCTGTTCTTCTGGCTGGTGGTGGCGCACAACGCCCTGGCGTTGTCGGTGGGTTACTGGTGCGCGCGACTGTCCGGGCTGCCGGCAGCGGATCGTCGAGCGATCACCCTGGAAGTCGGTATCCAGAACTCGGCCCTGGGCCTGGTGATCATCTTCACCTTCTTCCCCCAGGCCAGCGGCATGCTGCTGATCGCCGCGTTCTGGGGCTGCTGGCACCTGGTCAGCGGCCTGACGCTGGCCTTTATCTGGTCCCGTCGACCACCCGCAAGCCTGCCGCTGACACCTGCGGCCCTGGCCAGCGCTGGAGAAAAATAATGCCCACCATCTTGATCACCGGGGCCGCCAGCGGCCTCGGCTGGCAGCTTGCGCGCGCCTATCACGGCCAAGGCTGCAACCTGCTACTCACCGATATCAATGCAGACAGCCTGACCGCGCGCGTGAATGAACTGGGCGCCGAGCGGGTAATCGGCCTGGCCGGCGATATCACCGACCCGCACCTGCATCAACAATTGCTGCAAATCTGCAGCGAACGCTTCGGCGGCCTGGATGTGCTGATCAACAACGCCGGCATCACCCATCGCTCGCCTACCTGCCAGACCGATCCAGCGGTTTTTCGTAAGGTCATGGCCGTCGATTACCAGGCCCCCGTGGAACTGACCCTCAGCGCCCTGCCGCTGCTGCGCCAGAGCCGTGGGCAGATCATCGCCATCGGCTCCATGGCCGGCTGGATGCCGGTGCTCGGCCGTGCCGGCTATTGCGCGGCGAAAAGCGCCCTCGGCCAGTTCTTCGAGGTGTTGCGCGCCGAGGCCGCCCGCGACGGCATCAAGATGCTGCTGGTGTACCCAAGCTTTCTCGACACGCCCATCGAACAGAACGCCCTCGGCGGCGACGGCAAGCAGGCGCAACACGGCCGCTCGACCGTTGGCCAGGTACGCGGCGCCGACTGGATGGCCGCGCAGATTCTCCAAGCGCAGCAGCAAGGCCGCGAACGGTTGTTTCCCGACCGTGGCAGCTGGCTGGCCAGCCTGCTCTGGCGCGTCGCCCCAAATTTTTACTACCGCAAGATGAGCGCGCGCTTCGCCGGGGAGATGGGCTGATGGAGCTTATCTGGCTGACCCTCGCCGGTTTTATCCTGCTGGCGTACACCCTGGAGGCGATCACCGGTTTCGGCAGCATCGTGATTGCCCTGTCACTGGGCGCCCTGCTGCTGCCCATTGATCAGCTACTGCCAGTGCTGGTGCCGCTGAATATCTGCATGACCGGCTACCTGGTCTGGCGGCATCGGCAGATGATCGACCGCCGCCTGCTGCTGGGCATGATCCTGCCTGGCATGGTCGCGGGCACGCTGATCGGCTATGCCCTGCTGCCCTTTCTCGACGCAGCCCTGGCCAAGCGCCTGTTTGGCGCGTTGGTGCTGTGGTTCGCTGCCCGCGAGCTGTGGCGCCTGCGTCATGCGGCCGTGCAGCCCGTGCGGCCCATGTGGCTTAGCCGCCTGCTCAGCCTGTGTGCTGGCGTCAGTCACGGCCTGTTTGCCTCCGGCGGGCCGCTGTTGGTATTCGCCCTGGCCGGTACCCAGCTGGACAAGGCGCGCCTGCGCGCCACCCTGGTCACAGTGTGGTTCACCCTCAACAGCCTGCTAACGGTGGCCTTTCTGCTCGACGGCCGCCTGCTGCCCGCACTGCCGCAAGTCGCCAGTTACGCGCCATTGCTGCTGGTCGGCGTGTGGCTGGGTGAGCGCCTGCACCAGCGCTTCAACGAACAGCATTTCCGCATTGCCATCTACCTGTTGCTGCTGGTCACCGGCGGCCTGCTGCTTGCGCCCTGGAGTCTGCTATGAGCCACGACATCATCATCAAGAACGGCCTGTACTTTGACGGCAGCAACCAGCCAGGGCAGCTGCGGCATATCGGCATCAAGGACGGACGCATCGATGTGCTGAGCCTCAGCCCCCTGGATGAAAGCGGCTGCCCCGAGGTGCTGGATGCCGCCGGCAAGTGGGTGACGCCGGGCTTTCTGGAAATCCACTCGCACTACGACGCCGAAGTGATCGCTGCGCCCGCATTGAAAGAATCAGTGCGTCATGGCGTCACCAGCGTAACCATCGGTTCCTGCTCGATCAGCATGGTGCTGGCCGATGCCGAGGACTGCTCGGACCTGTTCACCCGCGTCGAGGCGGTGCCGCGTGAATACGTGCTGCCGATCCTGCAGGAGAAGAAGACCTGGCGCGACGCCGCCGGCTACCGCGCGTTCTACGATCAACAGCCGCTGGGGCCGAATGTCAGCTCCTTCCTTGGCCACTCCGAACTGCGTGTGGCGGTGCTCGGTCTGGAGCGCGCAACCAGCAAGGTCAAACCGACGGAAGCCGAACTGGCGCGCATGGAACAGCTGCTGGAAGAGGCGCTGGATGCCGGCTGCATCGGCCTGTCGGTAATGACCACCAAGCTCGACAAGATGGACGGCGACCGCGCCTGGTCCAGCCCGCTGCCCTCGACCTTCGCCAGCTGGACCGAGTTCTCGCGCCTGTTCGCCGTGCTGCGCGGGCGTGGCGCAGTGCTGCAGGGTGCGCCGGACGCGGTGACCAAGGTCAACGTATTCGCCTTCCTGTATCAGGCCCACGGCTGGCTGCGCAAACCTCTGAAGTGCTCGATGCTCACCGCCCTGGACTTGAAGTCGCAGCCGCTGCTGCATTACTTCACCCGCCTCTCCGGCTGGCTGGCCAACCGCGTGCTGCGTGGTCACTTCCGCTGGCAAACCCTGCCGGCGCCCTTCACCCTGCGCCTGGAAGGGCTCAACGTGAACGCCTTCGAGGAGTTCGGTGCAGGCGAAATCCTGCGCAATATCAAGGACCCAGACGAGCTGTACGCCAAGGTGCTGGAGCCGGAGTTCCGCGCCCTGTTCAAGAAGCAGGTCAAGGCCGTGCTGACCAAAGGTTTGTGGCACCGCGACTTCTCCGATTGCTGGGTAAGCGAATGCCCGGACGCCAGCATGATCGGCAAGAACTTCAAGCAACTTGGCGCCGCCTGCGGCCTGGACCCGGTGGACGCCTACTTCGAATTGGCCTGCCAGTACCGCGAAGCGCTGAAGTGGACCACCTGCTACGGCAACCAGCGCGAGGCGGTGATGCACAAGCTGCTGGCCAGCCCCTGGACCCAGCCGGGCTTCGCCGACTCCGGCGCACACCTGCGCTCCATCGCCCAGTACAACTTCCCGCTGCGCTTTCTTAAATACGTGCGTGACGCCGAACTGGCCGGCACGCCGTTTATGGACATGGGCCGCGCCATCCACCGCCTGACTGGCGAGCTGGCGGATTTTATCGGCGTTGACGCCGGCACTATCCGCGTTGGCGACCGCGCCGATGTGGTGATCGTCAACCCGGCCGGGCTGACCGATGAGCTGGACGAGATGCATGAAGCGCCGATGGAAGTGCTCGGCCTGGAGCGCGTGGTCAAACGCAATGACGCGGCAGTGGATGCCACCCTGATCAACGGCCGTATTGCCTATCGCCGCGGCAGCGAGTTCCCTGAGGCGCTGGGCAAGCAGCCAGGCTTTGGCCGCTTTCTGCCTGGGCGTGACGTATTGCCACGCACAGCGAAGGTGCTGGACTTAAAACCAGCCACCGCCTGAATGTAGCCCGGATGTAATCCGGGAACAGAAGCCAGCAGCCCCCGGATTACATCCGGACTACAAAAGCTGAACCATGCAGCGGCTCTATCGCGCCTATCGGCTTGCCGGCGATGGCTTATCGGTTACCATGCCCGTCCGCCTAAATTGACTTAAGCCGAGAGCCGCAATGTCGCAACCCTGGAGCCCTGAAAGCTGGAGAGCCAAGCCGATCCAGCAACAACCGCAGTACCCGAACGCCGCGCAACTGACCCAGGTCGAGCAGACCCTGGCCGGTTATCCGCCGCTGGTGTTTGCCGGTGAAGCCCGCGAACTGCGCCGCCAGTTTGCCGAGGTCACCCAGGGTCGCGCGTTTCTCCTGCAGGGTGGCGATTGCGCCGAGAGCTTCGCCGAGTTCAGCGCGGCAAAAATCCGCGACACCTTCAAGGTGCTGTTGCAGATGGCCATTGTCATGACCTTTGCCGCCGGCTGCCCGGTGGTCAAGGTCGGGCGCATGGCCGGCCAGTTCGCCAAGCCGCGCTCGGCCAATGATGAAACCATCGACGGCGTGACCCTACCCGCCTACCGTGGCGATATCGTCAACGGTATCGGCTTTGACTCTGCCAGCCGCGTACCGGACCCGGAGCGCCTGCTGCAGGCCTACCACCAGTCCACCGCCTCGCTGAACCTGCTGCGTGCCTTTGCCCAGGGTGGCTTCGCCGACCTGCACCAGGTACATCAGTGGAACCTCGACTTTATCGCCAACTCGGCGCTGGGCGAGAAGTACAGCCAGCTGGCCGACCGCATCGATGAAACCCTGGCCTTTATGCGCGCCTGCGGCATGGACGGCGCGGCGCAAGTACGTGAAACCAGCTTCTTCACCGCCCACGAAGCGCTGCTGCTGAACTACGAGCAAGCCTTTGTGCGCAAGGACAGCCTCACCGGCGGCTGGTACGACTGCTCGGCGCATATGCTGTGGATCGGCGACCGCACCCGTCAGCTGGATGGCGCGCATGTCGAGTTCCTGCGCGGCGTCGGCAACCCGATTGGGGTGAAAGTCGGCCCGAGCATGGACAGCGAAGACCTGATCCGCCTGATCGACATCCTTAACCCGGACAACGATCCCGGCCGCCTCAACCTGATCGTGCGCATGGGCGCCGACAAGGTCGAAGCCGGTCTGCCGCGTCTGATCCAGACCGTGCAACGCGAAGGCCGTCAGGTGCTGTGGAGCAGTGACCCGATGCACGGCAACACCATCAAGGCCTCAAGCGGCTACAAGACCCGCGACTTCGCGCAGATTCTTGCCGAAGTGAAGCAGTTCTTCGCCGTGCACCAGGCCGAGGGCAGCTACGCCGGCGGTATCCATATCGAGATGACCGGGCAAAACGTCACCGAATGCATCGGCGGCGCGCGGCCGATCACCGAAGACGGCCTGTCGGACCGCTACCACACCCACTGCGACCCGCGGATGAACGCCGACCAGTCGCTGGAACTGGCCTTCCTGATCGCCGAAACCCTTAAGCAGGTGCGGCGCTAACGACTGTTGTTTCGCGGGCATGGCCCGCTCCTACGCCTTACAGCGGTTGTAGGAGCGGGCCATGCCCGCGAACAATCTCTGGTCCAATCAGGCAATCAGGCGTTCACGCAAACGCCCGAGCATGCCGAGCAAACTGCCAACCTTCTCCCGATCCCGCTCTTCACGCGGCTGCTGCGCCAGGCGGGTGACCACCTGCGCCGGCTGCGCACGCCAGATCTGCGCCTGCTCGGCCGCTGCCAGCAAGCCCTTATCGAACAGACCGCGCCGAATCGGTTTAGGCAGATAGCGGAAAATCTGCGCCTCGTTGATCAGCTTGAGCAGCGCCTGGGTATCGCAGAACGGCGTCACCACCAGGCTCAGTAACCGCGGATGGGCCTGGGCCAGGCTTTTCAACAGCGGCGCGGTGTCTTCGCCTGCCACTTGCAGGTCACTGACCAGCAGATCAATCGGCTGGCTGTTCAGCAGCGCCACGGCCTCACTCAGCGATGACGCGCGCAGTAAGCGATGGCCGCCAGCCACACAGAACTCGGCCACCACAGCCAGGGTCGGCGCATCCTCATCCAAGAGCAGTACATTGAGCGCCGCCTGCGGTATGGCTGCCGAGACTTTCGGCGCTTGCAACTGGCGTGCGGCAATCTGCGCCGCCTGGCGCAGGGTGAAGGCCATTTCCTGCTGGTCCCAGGGCTTGGTCAGGTAACGGAAGATGCCACCGCTGTTGAGCGCCTCCACGGCGGCATCCAGATCGCTGTAGCCGGTCAGCAGAATGCGCAGGGTATCGGGAGCAATCTCACGCGCCTGGGCCAGCAGTTCGGCGCCGCTCATCTGCGGCATGCGCTGGTCGCTGACGATTATTTGCACATTCTCGCTTTTCAGGCGTTCCAAGGCGCGACGCGGGTCGCTCTCGGTCAGCACCTCATATTCACGGCGAAACTGCAGGGCCAGGCTGCGCAGGATGCGCTCTTCGTCGTCGACAAACAGAATACGAATCGGCTCGCTCATATCAGGCACTCCGTTGTAGTGGCAGCGCCTGCGGGCGCGGCAGGCGGATCAGAAAGCGTGTACCGCGCCCAGGCTCGGACGCCGCGCGAATCTGCCCACCGTGGTCCTGGATGATCTTGTAGCTGATCGACAGCCCCAGCCCAGTGCCCTGGCCTACCGGTTTGGTGGTGAAAAACGGATCAAAGATGCGCGCCAGCACCTCAGCGGGCATGCCGCGCCCGGAGTCCTGCACGGAAACAAACACGGCGCTGTCATCGGCCCAGGTTTTCACCAGAATCTGACCGAAGCCATCAATGGCCTGGGCGGCGTTGTTGAGCAGGTTGAGCAGCACCTGGTTGATCTGCGACGGCGCGCAGGGAATGCGCGGCAACTCGCCGAGCTGCAGGATGGTTTCGGCCTTGTCTTTGATGCCGTTGCGGGCAATCACCAGGGCGCTGCGGATGCACTCATTAAGGTCGACCTCCTCGCTCATGGCGCGGTCCAGGCGGGCGAAATCCTTCAGCCCGACCACCAGTTCGGCAATCTGCTCCAGGCCGTACAGGGTGTCGCTGAACAGCTGGGTAAAGTCGTCCACCAGCAGTTCCGGCGCAGCCTTGACGCGCGCCTCGGCGGCAGTGTCCAGGGCCATGGCCAGGCGCGCTTCATCGCAGGTTGGATCGTTCAGGCAGTCGCCCAGCACAGCCTGCGCCTCGGCCAGTTCGAACAGCGGCGCACTCAGTTCACGCAACAGTTGTACGTTGTTTTTCACATAGCCCAGCGGCGTGTTCAGTTCGTGGGCGACGCCGGCGACCATCTGCCCAAGCGAGGCCATTTTTTCTGACTGCACCAGCTGAGTCTGCGACTCCTTGAGTTCCACCAGCGCCTTGCGCAGCACCAGATTGCGCTGGGCGATGCGCGCCTCCATGGCCTTGAGCAGATCGAGCACGGTGCCCAGGCCGCGATACAGGCCCTGGTCGTCGACCAGGATAAAGTCCTCGGTGATCGGGTATTGCAGCTGCCCGGTAATCTGCTTGGCCGCATCCTCCAGGCTGGTCTCCAGGCTGACCACCAGCGGCGCCGGATTCATTACCTCCTGCACCGCATGGCGTCCGCGCAGGTCGCGGCCGAAGCGCTGCATAAAGATGTCCTGCAAGGTGCTGCGGCTGACCAGGCCCAATGGCCTGCCAGCGTTATCAACAATTGGCAGCGAGAGAAAGGCTTTGTGCTCCGGCGTCAGCAGACGATCTGCTACATCGGCGATGCTCATGTCCGCAGCCAACGGCGTAACCGGCTTGAGCAAGCGCGTAAGCGCGCTGGCAGTGGTCATGGGCAAACTCCCTGTGCGTTGGAAAGCCGCCATTCAACCAGCGCCAAGTTGCTGCCATGTGACAGTCATCACAGTCATTTGCCCCGCAACAGAGCGCCGCGCGCTCCACGGCGGTACGCTGTTGCCGTTTAATTGCCGGCCGCCGCAGGCTATGGTGGCGGCTCAACCCTGCAAGGATGGTGTTATGACCTGGTATATCTGGCTGCTGATGCTTCTGGTGCTGGGCTCCATCGTGGGTGGCCTGATGGTACTGCTGCGCACGGCCAAACCGCTGCCACTAAGCGAGGAACAGCTGGCGAAGATTCGCCAACGCCAGCTTGAGCAAGAAGCCAAGGACGCCCGCGAGCCTTAACCGCGAACCACAAGGACGACGCATGCCATTGCATCTGCGCCTGCTGCTGCCAGCCCTGTGCCTGGCCAGCGGGTTTGCCCTGGGTTATATCCAGCTGCCGGGGCTGGCCGCCGGGGCCGCGCTCTGCGCATTACTGCTGTATGCCGACAAATACCTGCCCAGTGCGCTGTGGACTGGGCTGAGCCTGCTGGCCTGCATCGCCTTCGCCGCGCACCTCATCCCAGGCTTTAGCGCCACCCCACTGTGGCCACCGCGGCAACTCAGTGCCGATGCGGCGCCTTACGCCCTGCGTTTGTCCTGGGACAAGCTGCTGGTCGGCGTCACGCTGCTGGCCTGGTGGCTGGGGCAAAAAGCGCCGAGCAAAGCGCTTTCAACCAGCGTCTGGCTAACGACCGCACTGACTCTGCTCGGTGTACCGCTGCTGGCATTGGCGCTGGGCCTGGTTGGCTGGCAGCCGAAATGGCCCGAGCAATTGTGGCTGTGGTTGGCGGTCAATCTGGGAGTGGCCGTGCTGGCCGAGGAACTGCTGTTTCGCGGTTTGCTGCAAAGCCGCCTGGTCAGCTGGCTTGGCACCTGGGCGGGGATTGGCCTGACGGCGCTGCTGTTCGCCGCCGTGCATCTGCCGTTCAGTCCGTTATTTGCCGTGGTCGCAGGCGTCGCCGGCCTGGGCTATGGGCTGATCTTTCACCTTAGCGGGCGGCTCAGCCTGGCCATCGCCCTGCATGGCGCGGTCAATGTGCTGCACCTGTTGCTATTGAGCTATCCGTTACGCGTGGGATAACGGCGACCTGATAGCGGCTGAAAATCTTCTCCAGCTGGCCGTTACTGCGCAGCGGCTCATACAGCGCCATAAATTGCTCAGGCGTGATCGGCGCTTGCGGACGCAACAGCACGTGATGGCGATAGCGCTGATCGGCGCGTTCAGAAATCAGCAACTGTCCAGCGTATTGCCGGTTGCGTTCGAGAAAATCGCCGATATAGGAGCGCGTTACCAAGGCGATTTCCGCCCGCTGGTGCAACACCATCAGCAGGTTGCTTTCGTGGGAATGGGTCAAGGTGGCGTTGAAGGTCTTGATCAGGTGATTCGGCTCAGGATTAAAACTGGCAAAGGCATAGTGATAGCCGTGGTAGAGCGCCAGACGCTTGTCTTTGAGCGAGTCGAAATAACCCTGATCGCGGCCCGGCTCAGCGCGGGCGACAAATACTTCGGAGTCTTCCAGGCCCATATCCAGGGCCACATGCGGAACGTCCTGCCAGCCCCAACCGGGATTCTCGAAAATCGCCAGGTCAATGCGCTGTTGTTCGAGGTCACGAAAACGCCGTTTAACTGCGGTCGGCACCATTACAAAGCGGTAATCCGTCTGGGCCTGGTTCAGCGCCGCCACCAACTCATCGAGCAAACCGGTAGGCTGGGCCTGTTCAGGTTTGAACACATAGGGCGGGAAATACACAGCAGCCACGCGCACGTCCTGCGCAGCCATAAGTGGCCCGGCCAGCAGCAACGCCAGGCCCATGCCGAAAAACCTGCTTACCCCACGTTTGAAGAGCCCCATTTGCCGCCAACTTCCCTATTTTTCGAGTAACTGCAGCCTAACTCAGGCAAATCTGACCGAACAGAGCATTTTCAGTCATTTATTAGCACCGATGCGTCACGCAGGTGATAACGCCCCAGCAACTTATCCAGCTGCTTGTCGCGATTGAGTTGTTTAAGCAGCTCGGCAAACGCCTGCGGCTGCATGGTCGACTCCGGGCGGAACAGCGCCTGATGCTGGTAAACCTGATCGACGCGCTGAGACACCAGCAAGGCACTGCTCTGCTCCGGATAGCGCTGCTGGTAGGCGCGCAGATAAGAACGCGTAACTACTGCCACATCAGCCCGGCCGCGCAGCAGCATGACCAGGTTGCTGTCATGGGAGTAGGTCAGCACCGCGTTGAATGTATCGCTGAGAAACTGTTTATCCGAGTTGAACCCGGCAAAGCCGTAGTGATAACCGCTGTACAGGGCCATGCGTTTGTCTTCGAGCGAGTCGAAATAGCGCTGATCACGCCCGGGCTGCAGGCGTGCGACATAGACTTCAGCATCTTCGATATGCAGATCCAGCGCAGCATGTGCGGTGTCCTGCCAGCCCCAGGCTGGGGATTCAAACAGGATCAGGTCGAAACGGCCGCTTTGCAGATCGCGATAGCGGCGCATCGTCGAGGTCGCGACCAGGGTAAAACGGTAGTCGCTTTGCAGCTGATTAAGCGCCTGCAGCAGTTCCGGCAACAGGCCACCAGGGCGCTCGCTTTCCGGTTTAATCACATAGGGCGGGAAATGATAGGCCCCCACTCGCACCTCTTCCGCGGCCTGTGCAACGCACACCACAGAAAACAGCAAGCCGAGCAGTAAACCTCGTAACAGCGTGGCCAAACGGCGAACCTCAGAACAAAACGCAGCGACTTCTTCCGTGACCTGAAACGCATGCAATCCGTTGGCGCCAAAATACTATCAATGTGCCACCCTAGCGTAGCTGAATTTCCTCAAGCGTCCTTGAGCACCAGCGACAGCGCCTCCTCAGCCAACTGGTCGAGGGTCATCGGCCCTTCTGGGCGGAACCAGGTGGTGGTCCAGCTCAACGCGCCAGTCAGCAGGCGACGCAAAATAAACGGGTCAGCCTTGAAGTAGCCGGCCGCCTTGGCCTCACCCAGCACCTGCAGCCAAAGCTGTTCGTAGTTATCGCGCAGCTCCAGGATAAATTCGCGGCCTGGCTCCGACAGCGAACGCCACTCGTACACCAGCACCGCCATGGCCTCACCCGTGCCGCCCATGATCGACTGCAATTCGCAGCGAATCAGTGCCAGCACGCGGCCGCGCAGGTCGCTGGCTTCGGCCAGAGAGGCCTGCATCAGCGCGGTGTTGTAGCGAATGGTCTCCTCCATCACCGAACGCAGGATTTCGTCCTTGCTCTTGAAGTGATGAAAGATGCTGCCGGACTGAATGCCCACGGCGCTGGCCAGATCGCGCACTGTGGTGCGCTCATAACCCTTGCTGCGAAACAGGTGCGCGGCGGTTTGCAGCAGCTTGCCGCGCGCGCTGTCCGGGTCGGTGATCTGCCCGCTGGCCACCAGTTGCTGCATCACCGCCTGCGCTTGTTGATCATCCACGCTAAGTACTCTCCAACTCTCTTTATGCCTCGGGCCAAGCGGCCCAATGTGCAATTGCACGCTGGTTCTCAGCTGGTTTACCCAAGTGCTTGTCGTTATTAGTGAAATTTATGCTGCGCCAGCCACCCAAGCAAGCGCTTGGCCACACTTTCGGTTAGAAAGATTCGCTCTAGGGCTTTTCAACCAAGCGCTTGCTTGGTAGCCTTCAATTCACCTTATTCATGTGTTGCGGACCTCTTCCAATGACTAAAACCGTACGCATCGGCTGCGCTTCCGCCTTCTGGGGCGATACCAGCACCGCCGCCGCCCAGCTGGTAAAAGGCACCGAACTGGATTACCTGGTTTTCGACTACCTGGCCGAAGTGACCATGTCGATCATGGCCGGCGCGCGGATGAAGAAGCCCGACGCCGGCTACGCCACCGACTTTGTGGAGACTCTCGCGCCGCTGCTGCAGGATATAGCCCAGAAGAAAACCCGCGTGATCAGCAACGCCGGCGGGGTTAACCCCAGCGCCTGTGCTGCCGCCTTGGCTGCGGCCTGTGAGCAAGCCGGGGTCAATCTGAAGATTGCCGTGCTGCACGGCGATAACCTGCAACCCAAGCTCGGCGAGCTGGCCAAGGCCGGCACAGTCGAGATGTTCAGCGGCGCCCCACTGCCGCCGTTCTGCGTGTCGGTCAACGCCTACCTGGGTGCGCCGGGCATCGTCGAAGCATTGAAGCTCGGCGCAGATATCGTCATCACCGGCCGCGTGGTCGACAGCGCCGTGGTCAGCGCCGCCCTGGTGCATGAATTCGGCTGGAGCTGGAGCGACTACGACCAGCTTGCTCAGGCCGCGCTGGCCGGGCATATCATCGAATGCGGCGCGCAGTGCACCGGCGGCAACTTCACTGACTGGGAAAGCGTGCCGGACTACGAACACATTGGCTTCCCAGTGGTGGAAGTGGCGGCCGACGGCAGTTTTGTCGTGGCCAAGCCGGATGGTTCCGGCGGCTTGGTCACGCCTTTTACCGTGGGCGAGCAGATGCTCTATGAAATCGGCGATCCACGGGCCTATTACCTGCCCGATGTGCTCTGCGATTTCACCCAGGTGCAACTGACCCAGGTCGGCGAAAATCGTGTGGAGCTGAAAGGCGCGCGCGGCCTGCCGCCAACTGCTCAATACAAAGTCAGCGCCACCTACCCGGACGGTTTCCGCTGCACGGCGAGCTGCCTGATGGCTGGTATCGATGCGGTAAAGAAAGCCCAGCGGGTCAGCCAGGCGATCATCAGTAAGACCGAAGAAATGTTCGCCGAGCGCGGCTGGGGGCCTTACAAGGAAGTCAGCATCGAACTCCTGGGCAGCGAAGCTACCTACGGCCCGCGTGGCCAGCGCAGTGACACCCGCGAGATCGTGATCAAGATCGCCGTGCGCCATGCCAAGAAAGAAGCCTTGATTTTGTTCTCCCGCGAAATCGCCCAGGCGGCGACCGGAATGGCACCGGGTCTGACCGGCATCGTTGGTGGTCGCCCTACGGTTTACCCGGTGATCCGCCTGTTCAGCTTTCTCGCCGACAAAAGCGCCTGTGTACTCGAAGTGGAACTGAACGGCGTACGCACCCCAGTCGCACTGCCGCAAATTGCGGTGCTGGATAGCGCACAGATCGCCGCCGACACCAGCGCCCCACTGCCACCTGAACAGGCCGACAGCACAGTGCCGCTGATCAAGCTGGCCGTGGCCCGCTCCGGCGACAAGGGCAACCACAGCAATATCGGTGTAATGGCCAGAAAGCCCGAGTACTTGGCCTGGATCGCCGCTGCGCTGAGCGAGGGTGCCGTGGCCGAATGGATGCAGCACGCGTTGGATGGGCAAACCGGCAAGGTCAGCCGCTGGTATCTGCCGGGCAGCCATAGCCTGAATTTTTTGCTGGAAAACGCCCTGGGCGGCGGCGGCGTCGCCTCCCTGCGCATCGATCCGCAAGGCAAGGCCTTCGCCCAACAGTTGCTGGAATTCCCGATACCGGTGCCCAAGGCGCTGGCCGTTAGCCTCGAACAAGGACAATAACAATGAGCTACGACTCGGTGTTTAAACCCGGCCTGTTTAGCGGCCAGACCATCATGGTCACCGGCGGCGGCAGCGGCATCGGCCGTTGCACTGCCCATGAACTGGCGCACCTGGGTGCCCATGTGGTGCTGGTCGGGCGCAAGCTGGAAAAGCTTGAAGCCACCTGCGGCGAGATCATCGAAGACGACGGCAGCGCCAGCTTTCAGGTCTGCGACATCCGTGACGAAGAGGCAGTTAAGGCCATGGTCAAAACCGTGGTTGCCGAGCGCGGGCAGATCCATCACCTGGTCAATAATGCCGGCGGCCAGTTCCCCGCGCCGCTGATCGGCATCAACCAGAAAGGCTTCGAGACCGTGGTTCGCACCAACCTGGTGGGCGGTTTTCTGATCGCCAAGGAAGTCTTTCTGCAGAGCATGAGCAAGCACGGCGGCAGCATCGTCAATATGCTCGCCGACATGTGGGGCGGCATGCCGGGCATGGGCCACTCCGGTGCCGCACGTGCGGGGATGGAGAACTTCACCAAGACTGCCGCCTACGAGTGGGGCCACGCCGGGGTGCGGGTCAACGCCGTGGCGCCGGGTTGGATCGCCTCCAGCGGCATGGACACCTACCCCGAGTCGATGAAGAACATGATCCGCTCGCTCAAGGATCACGTGCCGCTGCAACGCATTGGCAGCGAATCGGAAGTGGCTGCGGCCATCGTCTTCCTGCTCACGCCAGGCGCCAATTTTATCAGCGGCAATACCATCCGCATCGACGGCGCGGCGAGCCAGGGCACCCGCGCCTGGACCCTGGGCAAGGCGAAGAACAGCGAAACCTATAACGGCTTCCATCGGGCCTACGTGCCTGACGTACTCAAGGGCGAGGAGTAACGCCATGCCGGTTATCCACTCCGAAATTGACGTGCATGGCGAGGACTTCGCCAAGAACCGCGAAGCCATGCTCACTGCCGTCGACAGCTTTCGCCAGATCGAACAGAACTGCCTGAACAAGGCTGCCGAGGCCAAAGCGAAATTTGAAAAGCGCGGCCAGTTGCTGCCGCGTGAGCGCCTGAACCTGTTGCTCGACCCCGGCGCGCCGTTTCTCGAACTGTCGTCGCTGGCCGGCTACAAGCTGCACGACGACAAAGACGGCACCCAGGCCGGCGGCGGGATTATTTCCGGTATTGGCTATATCGCCGGGGTGCGCTGCCTGGTCACTGCCAGCAACAGCGCGATCAAGGGCGGCACCATCTCCCCGACCGGCTTGAAGAAAACCCTGCGCCTGCAGCAGATCGCCTTCGAGAACAAACTGCCGGTGGTGGCCCTGACCGAAAGCGGCGGCGCCAACCTCAACTACGCCGCCGACATATTTGTCGAAGGCGCGCGCGGCTTTGCCAACCAGGCGCGCATGTCGGCCATGGGCCTGCCGCAGATCACCGTGGTGCACGGCTCCAGCACCGCCGGCGGCGCTTATCAGCCGGGGCTATCGGACTATGTGGTGGTGGTGCGCGGTAAGGCCAAGATGTTTCTCGCAGGTCCCCCCTTGCTGAAAGCCGCCACCGGCGAAATCGCCACCGATGAACAACTGGGTGGCGCCGAGATGCACGCCCAGGTCGCGGGCACCGCCGAGTACCTGGCCGAGAATGACGCCGACGGTGTGCGCATCGCCCGGGAAATCCTCGCCATGCTGCCGTGGAACGCGCAACTACCGGCGCGCCCAGCCAAGGCCTACAGCGAGCCGCTGTATCCGGTCGAAGAGCTGCTCGGCCTGGTGCCGGCTGATGCCAAAAAGCCCTACGACGTGCGCGAGATCATCGCCCGCATCGCCGACGGCTCGGCCTTTCTCGATTTCAAGAACGAGTTCGACAACCAGACCGTCTGCGGCCACTTGCAGATCGAAGGCCAGCCCTGCGGCTTTATCGGCAACAACGGTCCGATCACCCCGCAAGGCGCGGCCAAGGCGGCGCAATTTATCCAGCTGTGCGAGCAGAGCAACACGCCGATCCTGTTCTTCCACAACACCACCGGTTTTATGGTCGGCACAGAGTCGGAACAGCTCGGCGTGATCAAGCACGGCTCGAAGATGATCCAGGCAGTGGCCAACGCCACGGTGCCGAAACTGACCATCGTCGTCGGCGGCTCCTATGGCGCCGGCAACTACGCCATGTGCGGCCGTGGCCTCGACCCGCGCTTTATCTTCGCCTGGCCCAACAGCAAAACCGCGGTGATGGGCGGCGCGCAGGCCGGCAAGGTGCTGCGTATCGTCACCGAGGAAAAACACCTGAAGGAAGGCAAAGAAGCCGACCCGAAGATGCTCGATATGCTGGAGACCGTTACCGCGCAGAAACTCGACAGCCAGTCCACCGCGCTCTACGGCACCGCCAGCCTGTGGGACGACGGCCTGATCGACCCACGCGATACGCGCAAGCTGCTCGGCTACCTGCTGGATATCTGTGCCGAAGCCGCTGTTCGCCCGCTTAAAACCACCACTTTCGGCGTAGCCCGCCTGTAACCCTTCGGAGAACAAGAAATGATCTTCACCCAAGAACACGAAGAGCTGCGCCGCACGGTCCGTAACTTTGTCGATAAGGAAATCAACCCGCACGTCGAGCAGTGGGAAAAGGACGGCCGCTTCCCGATCCACGATATTTTCAAGAAAGCCGGCGACCTCGGCCTGCTGGGCATCTCCAAGCCGGAAAAATTCGGCGGCATGGGCCTGGACTACAGCTACTCGATCGTCGCCGCCGAAGAGTTCGGCACCATCATCTGCGGTGGCATTCCGATGTCCATCGGCGTGCAGACCGATATGTGCACCCCGGCCCTGGCGCGCTTCGGCTCTGATGAGCTGCGCGAAGAGTTCCTCAAGCCGGCGATTACTGGCGAGATGGTCGGCTGTATCGGCGTATCCGAAGTGGGTGCCGGCTCCGATGTGGCCGGGCTGAAAACCACCGCCAAGAAAGACGGCAGCGACTATGTGATCAACGGCAGCAAGATGTGGATCACCAACTCCCCAAGCGCCGACTTTATCTGCCTGCTGGCCAATACCTCGGACGACAAGCCGCACGTCAACAAGTCGCTGATCATGGTGCCGATGAACACTCCAGGCATTTCGGTCAGCCCGCACCTGGACAAACTCGGCATGCGCAGCTCGGAGACCGCCCAGGTGTTCTTCGACAACGTGCGCGTGCCGCAGCGCTACCGCATCGGCCACGAAGGCGCCGGTTTTATGATGCAGATGCTGCAGTTCCAAGAAGAGCGCCTGTTCGGTGCGGCCAACATGATCAAGGGCCTGGAGCACTGCATCAACGCCACCATCGACTACTGCAAGGAGCGCAAGACCTTCGGCAATGCGCTGATCGACAACCAGGTTATCCACTTCCGCATGGCCGAGCTGCAGACCGAAGTCGAGTGCCTGCGCGCCCTGGTTTATCAGGCCACCGAGCAATACGTGCGCGGCCGCGACGTGACCAACCTTGCCTCGATGGCCAAGCTCAAGGCCGGCCGCCTCGGCCGTGAAGTCACCGACAGCTGCCTGCAGTACTGGGGCGGCATGGGCTACATGTGGGAAAACCCGGTGGCTCGCGCCTACCGCGACGTGCGCCTGGTGAGCATCGGCGGCGGTGCCGACGAAATCATGCTGGGCATTATCTGCAAGCTGATGGGCATTCTGCCGGGGAAGAAAAAATAGCCGGGAGCTATTTTTAACGTCGCGTAGCGACGGCCCGAAGGGTGGCCGCCAGGGATGGCGGGCCATAAAGAAGGGCTAAGAACGGAAAAACGTAGGGTGGACGTCGCTTTTTACGTCCACCGTGGCACCGCTCGGTGGGTCGATAAAACGTGACCCACCCTACGGCCACCTTCCCCTTGCGCATACATCAAGGAGCCTGCCATGGCCGACCTACCGAACTGCGAAACCCTGCTGCTAAGCCTCGATGCCGGCGTGCTGCACGTCACCCTTAACCGCCCGGACAGCCGCAACGCCATGAGCCTGGCCATGGTCACGGAGCTGCGCGCTGTGCTGGAAAGCCTGCGTAATGATCTGAGCGTACGCGCCGTCGTCCTGCGCGGCGCCGGCGGGCACTTCTGCGCCGGTGGCGATATCAAGGATATGGCCGGTGCTCGTGCAGCTGGTGGCGACGCCTACCGCAGCCTTAACCGCGCCTTCGGCAGCTTGCTGGAAGAAGCGCAGAACACGCCACAGGTGCTGATCGCCGTGCTCGAAGGCGCCGTGCTGGGCGGCGGCTTCGGCCTGGCCTGCGTATCGGATATCGCCATCTGCCAGCAGGACGCCAAGTTCGGCCTGCCGGAAACCACCTTGGGCATTCTGCCAGCGCAAATAGCCCCTTTCGTGGTCAAGCGTATCGGCCTGACCCAGACCCGCCGCCTGGCCCTAACCGCCGCCCGCTTTAACGGCAGCGAAGCCGAACGCCTTGGTCTGGTGCATTTCAGTGAGGTCGACAGCGAACACCTCAACGTGCGCTTGCAACAAATACTCAGCCAGGTACGCCAATGCGCACCGCAGGCCAATGCCCAGACCAAGGCCCTGCTGCTGGCCGCCGAACACGAAGCCCTCGGCCCACTCCTGGACCGCGCCGCCGAGCAGTTCGCCGCTGCCGTTACTGGCGCCGAAGGCATCGAAGGCACCATGGCGTTTGTACAGAAACGCGCGCCCAAGTGGGCCGCTGAATAACCCTGTGGGAGGGGCTTTAGCCGCGACTGGTATCGCTTTTCGCGGCTAAAGCCCCTCACACGTACGCAAGAACACCGTAGCCCGGATGTAATCCGGGGATCGCCCCACAGGAGCACGAAGATGCCCGCCTTTAACAAAATCCTGATCGCCAACCGCGGGGAAATCGCCTGCCGGGTGATGCGCACCGCCCAGGACCTCGGCTACCGCACCGTGGCCGTCTACTCAGAAGCCGACGCTGGCGCACGCCATGTGCAGGAAGCCGATGAAGCCGTGTGCATCGGCCCGGCCCAGGTCAACCAGTCCTATCTCGTCATCGACAACATTATCAAGGCAGCGCAGAAAACCGGGGCCGACGCGATCCATCCCGGCTACGGCTTTCTCTCGGAAAATGCCGAGTTCGCCCGCGCCTGTGAGGCCGCCGGCATCGTGTTTATCGGCCCAACCGTGGAAGCCATCCACCTGATGGGCAGCAAGCGCCTGTCGAAGATCGCCATGCTCGAAGCCGGCGTGCCGTGTATTCCCGGCTATGAAGGCGCAGCCCAGGACGACGAGACCCTGAGCCGTGAAGCCGAGCGTATTGGCTACCCGCTAATGATCAAGGCCAGTGCCGGTGGCGGCGGTCGTGGCATGCGTCTGGTACACGAATCCAGCGAGCTGCTGGCGCAGATTCGCACCGCCCGCTCGGAGGCGCAGAATGCCTTCGGCTCCGGCGAACTGATTCTCGAACGTGCGGTAATTCAGCCACGCCATGTGGAAATCCAGGTGTTTGGCGACCAGCACGGCAGCATCGTTTATCTCGGCGAGCGCGACTGCTCAGTGCAACGCCGCCACCAGAAGGTGGTCGAGGAAGCGCCCTGCCCGGTAATGACGCCTGAGCTGCGTCAAGCCATGGGCGAGGCTGCGGTGAAAGCGGCAGCATCGGTGAACTACGTCGGCGCAGGCACCGTGGAGTTCCTGCTCGATCAGAGCGGCGAGTTCTTCTTTCTGGAAATGAACACCCGTCTACAGGTGGAGCATCCGGTCACCGAACTGATCACCGGCCAGGACCTGGTCGCCTGGCAGATTCGCGTCGCCGAGGGCCAGCCGCTGCCGCTTAAGCAGGACGAGATCCGCCTCACCGGCCACGCCATGGAAGTGCGCCTGTACGCCGAAGACGCCGCGCAGAATTTCCTGCCGCAAACCGGCACCGCCCTGCGTTGGGAGCCGGCGCTGCGCGACGGCATTCGCATAGACCACGGCCTGGTCGAAGGCCAGGCCATCACGCCGTTCTACGACCCGATGCTGGCCAAAGTCATCGCCTATGGCGCCACCCGCGAAGAAGCGCGGCGCAAGCTGGTGCGTGCGGTTGAGGATTGCGTGCTGCTCGGCGTCAACGGCAACCAGCGCTTTCTCGCCAACCTGCTCAGCCACCCCGAGTTTGCTGCCGGCAATGCCACTACCGCGTTTATCGCCGAGCATTTCGCCAGCGACCCGAGCCTAAGCCCGCAGCCGCCAAAAGCCAGCGAACTGGCCGCCGCAGCCGCCCTGCTGTTCCAGCAATCGGCCAATGCCCGCGCGCACCAACCGGGCCTCTCCGGCTGGCGTAACGCCGGCAGCGCGCCATGGCGCTTTCTGCTCAAGCAGGGCGAACAGGCATTTACCGTGGAACTGCAAGTGCTGGGCGACGGCCCACAGCCCAGCCTGCTGGCCACCATTGGCGAACAGCAGGTCAGCCTTAAGCTGCTGGCCAGCGACGGCCGCTGGGCCACCCTGGAGCTGGATGGCATTCGCCAACGCCTGGCCTATCACCTGGCTGGCGAAAACCTCTGGCTGTATGGCCATAACGGCAATCTGCATCTGACTGATATCACCCACCAGCCGGTCAGCAGCGCTGCCGGCGCCGGCTCGGGCAGCGTCAAGGCACCGATGGATGGGGCGATTGTCGAGGTATTGGTCGAGGAAGGCGCCAGCGTCAGCAAGGGCCAGCTGCTGGTGGTGCTGGAAGCGATGAAGATGGAACACCTGCTCAAGGCCAGCATCGACGGTGTGGTACGGCGGATTGGCGTCAGCCGCGGCGATCAGGTGAAGAATCGCCAGTTGCTGGTGGAAATCGAAGCCAGCGAAGCCTGATGCCCTCGCCCCTATAACAACAAGACACGGAGCACGCATATGTCATTGCAAGGCAAAACCCTGTTTATCACCGGAGCCAGCCGCGGCATCGGCCGTGAAATCGCCCTGCGCGCCGCGCGTGAGGGGGCCAACATCGTGATTGCGGCGAAAAGCGCCGAGCCTCATGCCAAGCTGCCCGGCACCATCCACTCGGTGGCCGCAGAGGTCGAGGAAGTCGGCGGCAAGGCCCTGGCCCTGCAAGTCGATGTGCGTGACGAGAGCGCGGTAAAAGTCGCCATGGCCCAGGCGGCCGAACACTTCGGCGGCATCGACGCGCTGATCAATAACGCAGGGGCGATAAAGCTGGTCGGTGTGGAAAAGCTCGAACCCAAGCGCTTCGACCTGATGTTCCAGATCAACACCCGCGCGGTGATGGTCTGCAGCCAGGCCGCGTTGCCCTACCTTAAGCAGAGTAAGGGCCATATTCTCAGCCTGTCGCCGCCGCTTAACCTCGACCCCAAGTGGTTCGCCAACTACGGCCCCTACACCACCACCAAGTACGGTATGAGCATGCTGACCTTAGGTATGCATGAGGAATTCAAGAAGTACGGCATCAGCGTCAACTCGCTGTGGCCGAAGACGGTGATCGCCACCGCCGCCATTGAGTTCGAGGCAGGCGGCCTGGCGGTGATGAAGGCCGCACGCCTGCCGGCGATCATGGCCGATGCCGCCCACGCCATCCTGTCCAGCAGCGAACGCAGCATCAGCGGGCGCCTGCTGATCGACGAGGAAATCCTGCGTGAGCAGGGCCAGAACGACTTCGAGCAGTACCGCTATGACCCAACCGGAAAACTGATGAACGATCTGTTTGTCGACTAAACCGGCAGGCCATACCAACGCCCGCTCACCTTAGAGCGGGCATGGGCGCAGAGCATTAAGCGCCTTACTTAAGCCGCCAAGGCGGATTCAGACGGTTTTCGCCGGCGTGATACAAACACAGCGGATTACCATCCGGGTCTTGCAGATAGGCTTCGCGCCACAGCCAGGGCTGGTCGGTCGGCAGCATGCTGAACTCGATGCCCTGGGCCTGCAGGCGCGCGACGGTCTGATCCAGCTCAGCGCATTCGAAGTAGATCAACGTCTGGCTCGCCGGCACCTGGGCAACCTTGCTTAGGGAAAAGCTCGCCTGGCCATCCGGGCAGCAGAACCTTGCATAGTCCGGCAGGCTCTCGACAATCAGTTGCAGGCCCAGGCCCTGATAAAAGCGGATTGAGCGCGGCACATCGCTGACCGCCACGGTGATTTGGTTCAGATTCATTCCACCCTCCAGGTTGAGCGCGCAATCGCGCCGGCATGCCGAGCTAATGCCACAGCCCTGGGCTCGCTGGCAATACACAGGCGCCGCGCTATTTGCCGATCTGCCCGGCCAGGCTTGCGTCAGAGCCATGGCAGGTGTGCATGCGGGCGACTAGAGTTGACCTTCGCCCCCGCATAACAACCATAAGCGCGAGAGCCATGAGCCAGACCGATCTGATTTCCCCGCTGCGTTTCCTTGCCCGTCTACCTCAGCACCTGCCGCGTGTGCCGCGTATGTTGCGCGGCCTGTATTACGCAGGCATCCGCAATCGCGAGAAGAACCTGTCGCTGGCCTGGGCGCTGGAGCGCACTGTGCAGCAGCATCCCGACCGGCCGGCGTTGCTGGATGAGTCGCGCAGCCTTAGCTATGCCCAGTTCAATGCCTGGGCCAATCGCCTGGCCTGGGCCTTCAAGGCTGAAGGGGTGCGCCATGGCAGCGTGGTGGCGGTGATGCTGGAAAACCGCCTGGAGTTGCTGGCGATCCTCGCGGCGTTAAGCAAGCTCGGCGCAGTCGGCGCGCTGGTCAACACCACCCAGCGCGGCAAGGTGCTGGCGCACAGCCTGAATCTGGTGAAACCGGGTTTTATGCTGATCGGTGAAGAACTGCTCGCCGCCTTCAACGAGGTCGCCGAGCAGCTCGATAACCCGCAGACGCCGCGTTACTGGGTGTCCGATCAGGATTGCCTACAGGACGCTGGCCAGGCCCCCAACGGCTGGACCAATCTGATGCAACTGGCGCGCAGACAGGCCAGCGATAACCCGCCCGACAGCGCCAAGGTGCAGATGAAGGACCCTTGTTTCCTGATCTACACCTCCGGCACTACCGGCCTGCCCAAAGCCTCGATCATGAGTCACGGCAAGTGGATCAAGGCCTACGGCGGCTTCGGCCATTCCGGGCTGACCCTGAACAACCAGGACGTGCTCTACCTGACGCTGCCCTGCTACCACAACAACGCCGTCACCGTGTGCTGGAGCGCCGCCCTGGCCGGTGGTGCGGCCATCGCCCTACGGCGCAAGTTCTCCGCCAGCGCCTTCTGGCCTGATGTGCAGCGCTATCAGGCGACCTGCTTCGGCTATATCGGTGAGCTGTGCCGCTACCTGCTTAACCAGCCAGAAACTCCGACTGAGAAAAACAACAGCCTGCGCTGCATGATCGGCAACGGCCTGCGCCCCTCGATCTGGACCGAGTTCAAGGCACGCTTCGGCGTCGAGCAGATCACCGAGTTCTATGCCTCCAGCGAAGGCAATATCGGCTTTACCAACGTGTTCAACTTCGACAATACCGTGGGCTTCTCCCCCGCCACCTACGCCATCGTGCGCTACGACCTGGAGAACGACTGCGCGATGCGCACCACCAAGGGTTTTCTGCAGAAAGCAGACAAAGGCGAGCCGGGTTTGCTGATCAGCGAAATCAGCGCCAAGTGGCCATTCGACGGTTACACCGACCCGGCCAAAAGCGAGGCGGCGATCCTGCGCAATGTGTTCAAGAAGGGGGATGCCTGGTTCAACACCGGCGATTTGATGCGCGATATCGGCTGCAAGCACGCGCAGTTTGTCGACCGCCTGGGCGATACCTTTCGCTGGAAAGGCGAAAACGTCTCCACCACCGAGGTAGAGAACGTGCTGGGAGCCTTCCCCGGCGTCGAGGATGCGGTGGTCTATGGCGTGGAAATCCCCGGCACCAATGGCCGCTGTGGCATGGCTGCGCTGCGTCTGAGTGAAGGCCAGCAACTGGACAGCGTCGCCCTCGCCGCGCACCTGGATGCCGAGTTGCCGGTGTACGCCGCGCCGCTGTTTATCCGCCTGCTCGGCGAGGTGGAAACCACCGGCACGTTCAAATACAAGAAGACTGACCTCAAGCAAGCCGCCTACAACCCGGCAGCCGTGCAGGAGCCGCTGTGGGTGCGCCTGCCGGGCGAACAGTGCTTTACCCCACTGGATCAGACGCTGTTCGCCGCCATCGGCGAGCAAGCCTACCGCTTCTGATTGCCGGCAGCGGGCGGGCTATTCACGCTGCCTGCTATTGCTTGAACTCGAACTGCAGCTGCGCACCCTCGACCGACTCCCAGTAGTCATCGCCGCGCTCATTGGTGATCAGCTTGCCATTGAGCTGGAAGGGCCCCTCAGTCTTGTCCTTATCGCCAAACATAGGCGGCAATAACGGGACCGACAGGTCGCTGAGCGGTGCCGCCGGCTGCAGGGGATCAAACACATTGGTATGCAGGCTCAGATCCAGCGGTGCTTTCGGCTCTGCGGGTTCGGCCTTACGCGCAACCACAGCAGGTTTCGGCTTGGCTTGAGCCTCTGGCACAGGTTTGCTTTCAACAGCGCTGGGCTTATTTACGACGGGCGCCGGCTCGGTCTTGGCCGCTTTACTGGGCGCTGCGGCTGGTGCCGGTTGCACCTTGACGGTTTCAGCTTTGGGCTTGGCAGGAGGGTTGGTGCTTTGCTCGCAAGCAGCCAGTGACAAGACAGTCAACAGCAGCGCGAGGTTTCGAATAGGCAACATGGGCAGGTACAAAGGCAGTGACACAAGCCGCTATGCTGGCCTCTGCCCCGTACTCTGGCAAGCACGCAATCGGTACGGCAGGTTACAACGCGGCGCTCTAGCCTAAGGATCAGCCAACAGCCACCGGGATCGATGGCCACCAGCGACTGACCTATGTCGTCTTATTCACCCTGCTGCAGTAGCTGCAGCTGTGCGTCGATATCCAGCTCCGGGTGCTCACGCATCAGTTGCAACAGCAAGGCATCGGCCTCATCCGTCCAGCCATCGCGGCGCAGCTTGAGCAAGCGTTGCAACTCGCTGTGCAGCTGCTGTTCGGCCTGAATGCCTGCGGCTTCTGCCGCTTTTTCAGGGGCTGACACGGCAGGCACGGCGTCGTGCAACGCATCGGCCGCCACCTCTTCACGCAGCAGCTGATTGGACGCACCCACAGAGAGCTTCTTCTCGGCCTTGGCGGCATCGGCGCTGTAGCCCTGGATCACCGGTGCAGGCTGTGCGGCCCGTGAGCGTTCTGCCTCATTACTAATCGCCGCGGATTCCGCCAGCGGCGCGGGCATCGATGCAGATTGCGGGGCCATCCTCGCCGCAGCCGGCGCCATCGGCGCACCACTGGGCACGGCATCAAAGGCATCGGGAGCCTGCTCGAAGGTGCGCCAGGTCAGGCTTACCCCAATCCCCAGGCAAGCGACTCCAGCCAATGCCACCGACCAGCGTTGCCGGCCACCAGCGCCAAACAGCCAGCGGTGCAGACGCGCGCTCAACCCCGGCTTGGTCTCGGTTGTGGCCGCGCTACGCACGGCGGCGCTGGCTGCCGCGAGAATCTGTGCATCCAGCTGCGCGCTGGGTTCACCGCTGCTGTGCTGGCGGAAATGCTCAAGCATCTGCCGTTCCTGCTCATCGAGCCTATGTTGATCGTGGTTCATACGGACAACTCCTCGGCGGCCGGGTCAGCCAGCAGCCGACGTAACTTCTGCAGGGCATAGCGCAAACGGCTTTTCACCGTTTCTGTGGGTATCTGGGTCAGCTCGGCGATCTCGGCCAGCTCCAGGTCGCCATGGGCGCGCAGCAGAAACACTTCGCGCTGCTCTGCCGGTAAATCGGCCAGGGCGGCCTCTAAACGCTGCTGATCACGGCTCAGGCTGAGCTGTTGCTCGGGACCGGGCTGCGGGTCGTGCGGGGCATGCTGCTGTTCATCGTACTCAGCATGCCCCGCCTGGTGCCGACCATGCTTGCGCCAGGTGTCGATCAACCGGTTGCGGCCGATCTGGTACAGCCAGGTTTTGAACAGCACGCTATCGCGCTGTTCGCTCTGGCTGCGGATCAGGCTCATCCAGGTGTCCTGAAACACCTCCTCGGCCAGGGCGTGGTCGCCACACAGGCCGAGCAGAAAGCGAAACAGGCCGAGCCGGTGGCGCTGGTACAACTCGGCGAAAGCCGCCGCGTCACCGCGGCGGTAACGCCGCAACAAGGCGGCGTCGTCATCCGTGAGGGGTCGATTCACTGCTGTACTCGTGCGGTAGTTGAACGGTTCGTCGCAGTTTGCAGACTCTGCGCCAGTTCCACCAGCTGTACGAACTCACCACGCAGGCCGAAGCGGTCATCGCCCTTAGCAGCACGCGCCAGCTCGGCGCTGTCAGCCAGACTGAAGCGCCCGGTGTAGGTATCGCCTTTAAGCTGCTGAGCAAACGCAGCCACGGCGGCGGCAAAGCGCAGGTCTTCGCTGGCCTGGCTGATAGCACGCGTATCGGCGGTTTGAATCGGTTGTTCCAGCAGCTTGCTGACGTTATGCCCTGGCGCCTTGTAGCGGATACGTAGCCAGGCCAGCTCGCCTGTCTTGCTGTCAGTTTTCGCAGTCTGATAGCGCAGCGGTTCCAGCCAACCCTTGCCGCCCACCGGCACCACTTCATACAGCGCGGTTACGGTATGGCCTGCTCCAATTTCACCGGCATCGACCTTGTCGTTACTGAAGTCCTCACGCTTCAGCGCACGGTTCTCATAGCCCAGCAGGCGGTACTCGCTGACCTCGGCCGGGTTGAACTCGACCTGGATCTTCACATCGCTGGCGACCGTCGCCAGGGTCGAACTGAGCTGATCAACCAGCACCTTGCGCGCCTCGCGCAGGTTGTCGATATAGGCATAGTTACCGTCGCCCGCATCGGCCAGCTGCTCCATCAACTGCTCGTTGTAGTTATCGGTGCCAAAGCCCAGGGTAGTCAGGTAGACGCCGGTTTTGCGCTTGTCGGCGGCCAGCTGTTTGAGCGTTTCGAAATCACTGATGCCGACGTTGAAGTCGCCATCGGTGGCCAACAGGATGCGGTTGATCCCGCCGTCGATAAAGCCCTGCTGCGCCTGCTGATAGGCCAGCTGAATGCCCGACTCGCCCGCCGTTGAACCGCCCGCCGTCAGCTGATCGATGGCCGCGCGGATCTTGGCTTTCTCGCTGCCGGATGTTGGCTCCAGCACCACGCTGGATGAGCCGGCATACACCACCAGCGACACCTTGTCCTGAGCACGCAACTGCTCGACCAGCAGCTTCAAGGTGCTCTGCACCATGGGCAGCCCTTCGCGGCGGTCCATCGAGCCGGAGACATCCACCAGAAACACCAGATTGGCTGGCGGCAGCTCGTCTACGCGTAGGTCCGAAGCCTTGATGGCGATACGCAGCAGGCGGCTTTCGGGGTTCCACGGCGTGGCCGCCAGTTCAGTGTGCACGCCAAACGGCACATCGCTCTTGGGCAGCGGATAGGCATAAGGGAAGTAATTGACCAGCTCCTCCAGACGCACCGCATCCTGCGGCGGCAATTGCCCACCATTGAGGAAACGCCGCACATTGGCGTAGCTGCCGGTGTCCACATCGATGCTAAAGGTCGACACCGGCGTCTCGGCCACGGCATGCACCGGGTTGCCCGCCAGTTTCTGATACTGCTCGCGGTTCTCGTCACGATAGCCCGGCGGCAAGGCATCGGCCTGTACCGACATCGGCATCGGCGCATAGGCCACGCTGGGCATCACGGCGCCGCCCGCCACCTGGCTTTTGCGTTGCAGTTCAGCGGGTGCAGCGGCCAGCTGTTCATGCAATTCGGCACGTTCACGCTTATGGGCTTGATCGCTCAGCTGCGGGCTGCCAGCCTCGGTGGTCGGCGCGTCAGGGTTGGCGGCGCTGCACGCACCAAGGCTGATCAATACGCCTGCGGCAAAACCGGCAAGCAGAGGACGGGTAAGCAATACGGGGTAAGCAGACATGGGGTATCTCCTGAGCGATCGAACAAACCATTCGCTCAGGTAGACGCAGCCCTTATCCGACTCGGGTTAAGCCACGTCAGAAATTACTTATCCCTTCCTGGCACAGCTGCCCGGCCAGCATGCCCAAGGTCATCAGCGCACGCTCAGCTTCGCGGTTCCACGGGATGCCGCAGTTCAGGCGGATGCAGTGGTTGAACTGCTCGGTATTACTGAAGATGAGCCCTGGCGCGATGCTGATGCCCTGCTGCAGCGCGCGTACGTGCAGGTCCTTGGTATTGACCCGCGCGGGCAGGCTGACCCAAAGAATAAAGCCGCCCTTGGGCCGACTCATCTGCGTGCCCTCGGGGAAGTACTGCTGCACCGCCAGCTGGAAGGCGCTGAGGTTCTTGCGGTACTCCTGGCGGATAAAGCGCAGGTGGCGGTCGTAACCGCCGTTCTCCAGATACGCCGCTACCGCCATCTGCGTCACGCTGCACGCCGAGTGGGTGCTGAAGGTCTGCAGACGCTGAATTTCATCCTGATACTTGCCAGCGACGATCCAGCCGATACGCACTCCTGGCGACAGGGTCTTGGAGAAACTTGAGCAATACACCACCCACCCTTCACGGTCATGGGATTTGAGTGCCTTGGTCGGGCCCTGCTCGAACATCAGTTCGCCGTAGATATCGTCTTCGATGATCTGAATATCGTAATCACCGGCCAGACGCAGCAACTGGCGCTGACGCTCTTCGGGAATGGTGCCGCCCAGCGGATTGCTCAACCGCGCGGTCAATACCAGGGCTTTGATCGGCCATTGGTTGGCCGCCAGTTGCAGGGCTTCCAGGCTGATGCCAGTGGTCGGGTCGCTGGGAATTTCGATGACTTTAAGGCCAAGCAGATCCGCCAGTTGCAGCAGGCCGTAATAGGTCGGCGACTCGGCGGCGATCAGATCGCCCGGTTTGGTCAGCACCCGCAGGCTCATTTGCAGGGCATCCACGCAGCCGTGGGTGATCACTACTTCAGTCGGGTCGACCACCACGCCGGCATCGCGCATGCGGATCGCCACTTGGCGCCGCAGCGGCTCAAAACCCGGGCTGAACATATAGCTGAAGGCCCGCGCACTGTGAAAACGGGTGACCTTGGCCAGTTGCTGGTGCAACGCGCGCACCGGCAGGTAATCCACATGCGGAACTGCTGCGCCGAGAGGAAACACACCCTCGCGGCGCGACTCGGTGAGCACCTGATTGATAATGCTGCTGCGCGTCACCAGGCCAGGGCGCTCAACGCGAGCGATATCCGGGGTTGGCGCAGTCAGCGCCGGGGTCTGGTGCACGTAGAAGCCAGACTGCGGGCGCGCGCGAATCAGGCCTTGGTCTTCCAGGTTGGCGTAGGCCTGCAGAACAGTCGCGTGACTGACGCTAAGCTGCGCACTCATCTTGCGCACCGAAGGCACACGCTCACCGGGCTGGTAAACGCCGCGGCGGATGTCTTCCGCCAGTTGCTGGGCAATACGCTGATAAAGCAACAGATTGGTCATGACCGCGTTCCTGCTTGACTGAACCGTAACAGTAAACCGGGCTTTTACAATTGCACCGGTACAGCTCACTGAATTGTGGGCGATACAGTGCCAACCCGCCAGGACTGTAGCGGTTCAATTAACAGGTGTATGGACTGTTCGGCGATGCCTAGCGACTGCCCGCAGGCTGCGCCGATCTGAATGACAGGCAATAAAAAGCCCCGGCAAAACGGGGCTTTTTAACGGCGCCAGATTTAACGCGACGAGCCGAGGTTACCTTGCTCATCGGAGAATACGATCTCTACCCGACGATTCTGTGCCCGGCCTTTGGCCGAGGCATTTTCGGTTACCGGGAAGCTCTCGCCATGGCCCTGCACTTCGATGCGTTTGCCATCGATGCCCAAATCGACCAGTACATCGGCAACCGCCTGGGCACGGGCGCGAGACAGTTCGAGGTTTTCCTGGGCATCGCCACGGCTGTCGGTATAGCCCTCGATCCGCACGATGCGCCGTGGGTTGAGCTGAAGGAACTGCACCAATTTCAGCACCGTGCGGTTGGCTGAAGCCTTGAGGTCGCTGTGGCCGGCATCGAACAGCACATCGCCCAAGGTCATCACCAGGCCGCGCTCGCTCTGGATGGTGGCCAGGCTGACCATCTGCTCTTCGAGCCAGTTGCTCTGATCCTGCACACTGAGCAACTTGGCCTCACGCAAGGCCAACTGCAGGCGCTGGCGCTCCAGCTCAAGTTTGACCGCGCGCTCCTGGTTCAGATTGAGCGCGCTCTTCTGCCCGGCAATCGCACTGTACTGCTGGCTGAGATAGGCATAGTGGCTGACATCAGCGGCGCTGCCCCAGTAGCTCGACAGGCGATCAGCCTTGGCCAGCGATTCGCCTGCGCGAATCAGGTCTTTGGGCGCGCTACGCAACACATCGCCATCTTCCTTGACCTGCTGGAAGGCGGCATGCGCACCCTGCAGCGCCTGGTCGCTGGAGCTGTGCGATGAAGCGCAACCGGTCAACAATACAGCCGCGAACATCGCCAACAGGCTGAGCTGAGCATGCTTCATTGCAAGCCTCCCAGCTGTTTACGCAAGCGATTGATGGCGTTGCTCAGCTCGGCCAGTTGCTGCTGGCTTTTCTCGGTCAGGTGCTCGGCTTCAGCCAGCCGTGCATCCAGCTCGGCCTGCTCGGCATACACCCGCGCCTGCTTGTAGTCCTCGTCCTGCATGGCCGTTTGCGCTAAAGCGAGTTTTTCCTCAGCCAGGCGCAGCGAGGCCGATTGCTCGGCAGAAATACCCAGCGCCTTGGCCTGGCTAAGCGCCTGTTCGGTCAAGCGCAGCTGCTCATTGGGCGCGGGGTCGGATGCACAGGCGCTGAGCATGAGCGGCAGCAAGGCCGCACAGATACGTCGATAAATCACAGAATTTCCCTACTGTTCAGCATCACCGCTGGGTGTGAGCTGTTGATCTTTCCAGCGCTGCAGATTGCGCTGCAGCAAGACGTCCGGCAAACCGCTGGCGACTGCCTCGTTCATTTTCTTCGCCAGCATGCCGCGCAGCCACGCATCGTTGCAGGCCGAGTTATGCGACAACGTCAGGTACAAACCTTCGCTGGAGATCGGTGGATCGAGCACCAGCAGATCGTCCTGCATGCCCAGGCTATCGGCCAAAGCCTGCCCCGGATAACGCTCGTAAAGTACATAGTCGGTACGCCCCAGCAGGAGTTTCTGGAAGGCCTGGGTCAGACTGGCAACGCCTTCCAAAGTCAGGTTGCTCTTAGCGTAGTCATCAAAGGCCTGACCAAAACTGTTGTTGACCAAGGTGTCACCGGTTCGATTGCGCAGGTCATCCCAGCCGGCGTAGGGGAACTCGGCACCACGATGCACCCACACCACACTTGGCGTGTAGAAAAACGCCGGATGCACGTAATCCATCACCTCCAGGCGCGGCAGGGTCAGGAAGGCACCGGCAATCAGGTCGACGCGGCCGGTTCTGACTTCATCCTGTGCCCGTGACCAGGGCCCTGTATAGATGATGTCCACCACCACGCCCAGCTCTTTGGCCAGGTGCTGCAGCAGGTCGGCATTGGCGCCGATCAGTTGTTGAGGATTCTGCGGGTCACGCCAGAGGTATGGCGGGTACTCCGGATTACCAGTCGCCACCAGGCGCTCGCATTTGCCTGCGGCAACGGCTAAAGCCGGCATCAGCAGCGCTGCGAACAGCAAGAGAAACGACCTATAAAAACCACGCTCAAGCATTGGCGACTTCTCGACTTAACCTTGGATGGGCGTCTGCGGCCACACATCGGGAGACTTCTGGATCATGCTAGCTTAATACGCATCCATACGAATTCGCGATAAAGACTAACCATGAAAAAACTGATCGCAGCCTTAATGCTACTGCTCGCTAGCAGCGCTGCCCTGCTCTACCTGTCGCCCGCGGCTCTGTTGACGAGCATACAGTTGGTAGAGCGACAGCGCGCCGGGCTGAGTCTCAAACAGATCAGCGTGGGCGATCTTAGCATTCATTACTACGAGGGCGGCCCAAGCAGCGCACAAACCATCCTGATGGTGCATGGCTTTGCCGCCAACAAGGACAACTGGCTGCGTTTCGCCCGGCATCTCAGCCAGGATTACCGGGTTATAACCCTCGACCTGCCAGGCTTCGGCGCCAGCGACAAACCGGCCGGCAGTTACGATGTAGGCACCCAGACCGAGCGCCTGGCCAGCGTGATTGATGCACTGGCAATCGAGCAGCTGCACCTGATCGGCAACTCCATGGGCGGGCATATCAGTGCGCTATATGCCGCGCGCTATCCACACAGAACGCTGTCTCTGGCACTACTCGACAACGCCGGCATCACGCCACCGCAGCCTAGCGAGCTGATGCAACGGCTGCAGCGCGGCGAACCCAATCCGCTGGTGGTGAAGAGCCCCGAGGATTTTCAGCGCCTGCTCGACTTTATCTTCGTGCAGCCGCCTTACCTGACGGAATCGCTCAAGGGCTATTTCGCCGAGCAGGCCATCGCCAATAGCGCACACTACGACCAGGTATTTGCCCATTTGATCGAACGCTATATCCCGCTGGAGCCTGAGCTGCCGAAGATCCAGGCACCCACGCTGATCATCTGGGGCGCAGAAGATCGGGCGCTGCACGTATCCAGCGTCGAGGTCATGCAGCCCCTGCTGCGCAAGCCCAGCGTGGTTATCCTGGCGGATACCGGTCATGCACCAATGATTGAGCGGGCGGAACTGACCGCACAGCACTACCGGGCCTTTCTCCAAACATTGGTGGATTAGCACCAAAATGTAGGCAATAAAAAACCCGCTCAGTGAGCGGGTTTTTTCTGCACTAGGAAAACCGGCTTAAACCAGTTTCTCCAGCTCAGGTACTGCTTCGAACAGATCAGCTACCAGACCGTAATCGGCTACCTGGAAGATCGGCGCTTCTTCGTCCTTGTTGATCGCAACGATCACCTTGGAGTCTTTCATGCCGGCCAGGTGCTGGATCGCGCCGGAGATACCGACGGCGATGTACAGCTGTGGCGCAACGATCTTGCCGGTCTGACCGACCTGCATATCGTTGGGTACGAAGCCTGCGTCGACTGCCGCGCGCGAAGCACCTACAGCAGCGCCCAGCTTGTCGGCCAGAGCATACAGGTGCTTGAAGTTGTCACCGTTCTGCATGCCACGGCCGCCGGAAACGACGATCTTGGCAGCGGTCAGTTCAGGACGATCGGACTTGGCCAGTTCTTCACCGACGAAAGCCGATTTGCCAGCGTCAGCTGCGCCGCCCACTGCTTCAACGGCAGCAGAACCACCTTCAGCAGCAACGGGATCAAAACCAGTGCTACGCACGGTGATGACTTTAACGGCTGCGGAGGATTGCACGGTGGCGATGGCGTTACCGGCGTAGATCGGACGCTTGAAGGTGTCAGCGCTTTCTACAGCGATGATTTCCGAGATCTGATCAACGTCCAGCGCAGCGGCAACGCGCGGCAGGATATTCTTACCATTGCTGGTAGCAGCAGCCAGGATGTGGCTGTAGCCCTTGCCCAGTTCGGCAACCAGCGGCGCGACGTTTTCTGGCAGCTGGTGCGCGAAAGCGGCGTTGTCAGCAACCAGTACCTTGGCCACGCCAGCAATTTTGCCAGCAGCTTCGGCAGCAGCGCCGCAAGCGGAACCTGCAACCAGAACGTGGATGTCGCCACCGATCTTCGCAGCAGCTGCAACAGTGTTCAGCGTGGCAGGAGCCAGGGCGGCATTGGTGTGTTCAGCGATAACCAGGATAGTCATTTAGATTACCTTCGCCTCGTTCTTCAATTTCTCGACCAGTTCAGCCACGGACTTGACCTTGATGCCAGCGCTGCGGGTAGCAGGCGCTTCGACTTTCAGGGTTTTCACGGTGGATGCGGTGGAAACGCCCAGATCAGCCGGGGTAACAGTTTCCAGCGGCTTCTTCTTGGCCTTCATGATGTTCGGCAGCGACGCGTAGCGCGGCTCGTTGAGGCGCAGGTCGGTGGTCACGATAGCCGGCAGGTTCAACGCAACGGTCTGCAGACCGCCGTCGATTTCGCGGGTTACGTTGACCTTGTCGCCAGCCACTTCAACCTTGGAAGCGAAGGTGCCTTGGCCGAAACCGGTCAGGGCGCCGAGCATCTGGCCAGTCTGGTTGTTGTCGCTGTCGATGGCCTGCTTGCCCATGATGATCAGCTGCGGCTGTTCTTTATCGACCACTGCTTTGAGCAGTTTGGCCACAGCCAGAGAGTTCAGCTCGTCGGCCGACTCAACCAGAATGGCACGGTCAGCACCCAGCGCCAGCGCGGTACGCAGCTGCTCTTGAGCAGTGGCCGGGCCGATGGTTACAACAACGATCTCGCTCGCCACGCCTTTCTCTTTCAGGCGTACAGCTTCTTCCACGGCGATTTCGCAGAAAGGGTTCATCGACATCTTGACGTTGGCAAGATCAACGCCGCTGTTGTCCGCTTTGACGCGAACTTTGACGTTGTAGTCGACCACTCGTTTGACAGCTACAAGAACCTTCATGGATTCCTCGTTACTCTCCGGTGAATAAGAATGTCGCCAGAAGCGAACATGGCGGGAACTGCAGACCGGCCGGAACCGGGAGTCGACCAATAACGGCAGACACAAAACCGCCCGTATCTTGACCGCACGACCTAGACTGGTCAATACAACGAACCGGCCAATCGTCAGCGATGTAGTAAGATTCTAACAGCCCTACAGAAAATTCAAACAAACGTTTGTATTGGCCCATCCGAAGGGTCTGGATATAATGCGCCAGCATCGCTCATGGAACGAGCTCGATCGCCAAATAAAATTAGAGAGCCCTGAGTAGGAGATTGCCTGTGGAACGCGAATTTATGGAATTCGACGTCGTCATCGTCGGCGCCGGCCCTGCTGGTTTGTCCGCCGCCTGCCGACTGAAGCAGAAAGCCGCCGAAGCCGGCAAAGAAATCAGCGTCTGCGTGGTCGAAAAAGGCTCCGAAGTCGGCGCGCACATTCTTTCCGGCGCGGTGTTCGAGCCGCGCGCATTGAATGAACTGTTCCCTGACTGGAAAGAGCTCGGCGCGCCGCTGAACACTCCGGTCAAGCGCGATGACATCTACGTGCTCAGCAATGCCGAGAAGGCCACCAAGGTTCCGGACTTCTTCGTGCCCAAGACCATGCACAACCATGGCAACTACATCATTTCCCTGGGCAACCTGTGCCGCTGGCTGGCGCAGCAAGCGGAAAACCTCGGCGTAGAAATCTACCCAGGCTTCGCCGCTCAGGAAGCGTTGATCAACGAAGAAGGCGCGGTCTACGGCATTCTCACTGGTGATCTGGGTGTTGACCGCGAAGGCCACCCGAAAGAGGGCTACTACACCCCAGGCATGGAACTGCGTGCAAAATACACTCTGTTCGCCGAAGGCTGCCGTGGCCATATCGGCAAGCAGCTGATCAAGAAATTCAACCTCGACTCCGAAGCCGATGCCCAGCATTACGGCATCGGCATCAAGGAAATCTGGGACATCGACCCAGCCAAGCACGAGCAAGGCCTGGTGGTGCACACCGCCGGCTGGCCGCTGGATATTGTCGCCAAAGAAAACACCGGCGGCTCCTTCCTCTATCACCTGGAAAACAACCAGGTAGTAGTCGGCCTAATCGTCGACCTGTCGTACAGCAACCCGCACCTGTCGCCGTTCGATGAGTTCCAGCGCTACAAACACCATCCGGTGATCGCCCAGTATCTGGAAGGCGGCAAGCGCGTGGCTTACGGTGCTCGCGCACTGGCCAAAGGCGGTATCAACTCGCTGCCGAAGATGGTGTTCAACGGCGGCGCCCTGATCGGTTGCGACCTCGGCACCATGAACGTGGCCAAGATCAAGGGCAGCCACACCGCCATGAAGTCCGGCATGCTGGCTGCTGAAGCCGTGGCTGATGCACTGTTTGCTGGTAAAGAAGGCGGCGATCAACTGACCGGTTACGTCGATGCCTTCAAAGCCAGCTGGCTGTACGACGAACTATTCCGCACCCGTAACTTCGCCCCAGCGATGCACAAGTTCGGTCCATTGATGGGTGCAGGCTTCAACTGGCTGGATCAGAACATCTTCGGCGGCAAACTGCCCTTTACCCTGCACGACACCAAGCCGGATTACGCCTGCCTGAAGCCGGCAGCAGACGCACCGAAGATCAGCTACCCGAAACCCGACGGCAAACTCAGCTTCGACAAGCTCAGCTCGGTATTCCTCTCCAACACCAACCATGAAGAGGAACAACCCTGCCACCTGAAGCTCACCGACCCGAGCATTCCGCTGAGCAAGAACCTGCCCATGTACGACGAACCGGCGCAGCGCTACTGCCCGGCCGGCGTTTACGAAATCGTCACCAAGGAAGATGGCGAGCAGAAGTTCCAGATCAACGCGCAGAACTGCGTGCACTGCAAAACCTGTGACATCAAGGACCCGGCCCAGAACATCAACTGGGTGGCCCCTGAAGGCACCGGCGGGCCTAACTACCCCAATATGTAAGACGCAAAAAAGGCTCCTTCGGGAGCCTTTTTGTTTGAAGTGCAGCGTTCGGTTTGCCGAGTGCTGGTCATGCCTTTTTGTAGCCCGTGTCCCGTCCTGAATAAGGTTTACACCTCCCATCCCGAATTTCCGGAGATCCAGATGGAGCAAGGTGTAAAGCGAACACAGCGTGATTACTCGCTGGCC
>PGZH01000009.1 GCA_002840155.1 Gammaproteobacteria bacterium HGW-Gammaproteobacteria-13 | reverse complement strand
CACCCGTCCGGCCGATGGCCAGACCGTCAGCGCCACCGCCACTGTCACCGATGCCGCCGGCAACACCTCGGCACCGGGTGCTGACAGCGCTGTGGTCGGCGACACCACCGGCCCGAGCGTTGTCATCAGCACCACCGACAGCAACCTGTCAGTCGGAGAAGCCACGACACTGACCTTCACTTTCAGCGAGTCAGTCACCGAATTTACTGCAAACGACATCGTTCCAACGGGCGGCACGATCAGCAATCTGGTGCAGTCGGCAGGTAACCCAGCGGTCTGGACAGCTACCTTCACCTCAACGGGTGGTGGCTCACCGAGCGTCAGCCTGCCTGCAGGTAGCTATACCGACCTGGCTGGCAACGCAGGCAGTGCGGGCAGCTTGAACCTCAACAGCGACCCAATCGCCACTAATGACAGCTACCTGATTTCCGGGCTGGTTGGTCAGTACTTTGGCTACAGCGAAGGAGTCAATGGTGCCAATCTGACCAACCTCGGCCAGGTAGAAACCTTTATCAATGGCCGTGCTCCCACGGCAACCTTCACAGCTACAAGTTTGAACTATGGCCCTATTGGTAATGGAGGTTTGGGCAATGGCACGAACCTGCAGACTTTCCTGGGTGGTGATGCCTCAAGCCTTTCGAGCGACCCAGCGAATACCTCTGATGCCATTCTCAAACTCAGCGGTTTGATTAATCTGGCCGCTGGTAACTACCAACTCCGCGTAACAGCAGATGATGGCTTCAGTATCCGCATCAATGGCCAAACGGTTGCAGAGTACAACGGCAACCAGGGCCCAACAGCGCGCGAATCTGTGGTATTCACGGTGCCAGAAGGCGGTGCACAGCAGTTCGAAATTGTCTATTGGGATCAGGATGGCAATGCTCAGCTGACCGTTGAACTTCGCCCCCAAGGCGGTAGCTACAGCGTTGTGGGTGGCAGTTCGTTACAGCATGAGAACCCGGCGCTGGTGACCAACGAAGATCAAGCCCTGACAATTACTCCCGCCACACTGCTGGGTAACGACAGCGACCCGGACGGCAATCCACTAAGCATCCTTAGCGTGCAGGGAGCGACCCACGGTACGGTCGCATTGGTTGGCGGGAATGTCGTTTTCACCCCCGATGCCAACTACAACGGTTCGGCAACCTTCACTTACACCGTGAGTGACGGCCTGGGCGGACTTTCTACGGCAACGGTAACGCTCGGCATCAAAGCAGTTAACGACGCACCTGTAGCAGTTGCTGATAGCGCCATAACCAATGAAGACACGCCGGTCATCATTAACGTGCTGGCCAACGACACAGATGTTGATGGCGACACTCTGACGGTTACCGGTGCCACCGCCAGCAATGGCACTGTGGTGGTCAACGCCAATAACACCCTGAGTTTTACGCCGACCAGCAACTTCAGTGGCACGGCATTGATTCAGTACAGCATTAGTGATGGCAAGGGCGGCACCTCCAGCGCTCAAGTAAGCGTGACGGTCACACCGCAAGCCGATGCGCCATTGATCTCGCCAGTGTCCAACATTTTTGTGCTCAACCCTGGAGCCACAGTCATTTCAACTGGCAGCGCCGACACCCCCATCAACACAGCTGCTGTAAACGCTGGTGATGGTATCTCGCAAGCCAATCTGGAAGCAGAACTTGGCTTGACTGCGGGCTACCTTGATGGCCGCTTCAACCCGACCGGGCCGAATGTAAACCACACTGGCAACGTTGACGTGCTAGACGGTAAGGTTACCTATGCTGACTACAATCTGGTCAACGGCACAACAGTTAGCTGGAACTACGCATTCACTAATGGCGAGAACATCGCCAGCGAAGTGCAGGGTGGTTACAACGACTTGGTCGTGCTGATCGTGACAGACCCCGCAGGCAACCGTAATGCCTTCCTGGTGGACTCGTCAGAGTCTAAGTTTCCGAGCCTCACCAGTAACGGCACATTCAGCTATACCGCGACGCAGAGCGGTAACTACAGCTTCAGCTGGCTGGTACTCAATGGCCGCGACGGTCTCAAAGACTCGTCTCTGTCGTTAACAAATACCAACTTCACCCAGGCTGGTAGCACCACGCTATACGGCGCACCGATAGCGTTATCACTGGCAGCACAACTGGTCGACAAGGATGGTTCAGAATCCCTGAGCCTCGTACTTTCAGGATTACCGACTGGCGCAAGCCTGAGCGCTGGTACCAACAATGGCAACGGCAGCTGGACGCTGACCGCCAGCGACCTGAGCAACCTGCATCTGCTGCCGCCTGCGGGCTACACCGGCACACTGAACCTGACGCTGACCGGCACTGCTACAGAAGCAGCCAATGGCCACAGCACCAGTAGTGCGCAATCGTTCAGCGTCACCATCAGTGAAACCACTAACACATTGACCAACGCCACCGCCGGCAACGACACGCTTACCGGTACTGCGAACAATGACCTGATTCGTGGTTACAACGGCGATGACACCCTCAGCGGCGGTAGTGGTAATGACCTGATCTACGGCGGCGCCGGTAATGACACTATCAACGGCGGTGCTGGGAACGATCATCTTTACGGCGGGATTGGCAACGACACATTGAATGGCGATGCCGGCAACGACTTCCTCAACGGCGAAGCTGGTAACGATATCCTTAATGGCGGTGCCGGAGACGACATTCTGCGCGGCGGCCTCGGTAACGACACGCTGACTGGCGGTGCAGGCAAGGACCTATTCCTCTGGCAGCGCGGCGACCTAAACACCGCGGGCGGTCGAGATATTGTCCGAGACTTCAACACCAGCGAAGGTGACCGCATCGATCTGCACGATCTGCTGCAAGGTGAGAATGACGGCAATATCCTCAACTACCTACGCGTAGACACTGCCACTTCCACCCTGTTGATCAGCAGTACCGGGGTGCTCAACGCCAACGGCAGTAATGCCGACGTGACCATCAAGCTGGAGAATGGCAGCGGCGGTAACTTCAATATCAACCCAGGTAACCTCAGCCAGGCTGATCTGGTCAACTCGCTGATTGCCGGTGCCGACCCACTGATCAAAATCGACCATAACTGATGACCACAACCCCGCTACCATAAGGAAGCGGGGTTGTTTATTCAGGGCGGCCAACAAGGCAAGGAGCGGTCGATGTTGTATGTAAAGCGCGATGCCTGGGGCAATTTGCAACAGGTTGAGGCGGCGCCTTTCGAAGGTATGGATGGCGAGCTTCTGGCTGACAGCCAGGAAGCAGAAGCCTGGTATGCCAATCAGAGCGTAGAAAGCAGCCTGCTGCAGCTCAAGCAGAGTGACCTGGATATGATCCGGGTACTGGAAGACTTGATTACCGTGCTGATCCGCAAGGGCGTGGTGCGTATCACTGATCTACCGGAAGCGGCGCAGGGCAAGTTGGTCGGCCGTAGCAAGGCGCGGGATGCCTTGGGTGGCCTGCATCGACTGATCAACGACGACGAATCGAAACTGATCTGACCCCAGACCAGCGATACGTCAGGCTAGCAACAGCTCACGGGCATGGCCTAGGCGTCCCCGCCGCTCCTACAAAAGCGGCTCTCAGCGCCAAGGTCCCGGCTCACCGAATAGACGCCCCTGCACGCCGTTGATGCCCATGGCGCGCAGTACCTGCCACTCCCCTTCACTTTCCACACGCTCGGCAATCAGCGGCAGATCGATGCTGTTGGCTGCGCGCTGCATGGCTTCGATAAACAGGCGTTTGTCGTTTTCCTGATCAATATCGCGGATATAGCTGCCATCAACCTTGAGGTAACCAAGGCCAAGCTTGGCCAGGTTGCCGATCATGCTGAAGCGTCCACCAAAGTGCTGCAAGCCGAGGCCAAAGCCCAGGCTGCGCAACCGTTGGGTCAGGTTTTCCAGCGCTGCCTGATCAGGTAATTGATCTTCATCCAGCTCCAGGGTCAGGCGCGGCCCCAGTTGCCGGTGTTGCTGCAACTGGGCATACAACGCCGCCAGCTCCTGGGGATCGCGAATGCTAGTGCCGGACAGGCTCAGCGCCACGGCAACTGAATGACTGTGCAGCTGCGTCAACACCAGATTGAGCATGACTCGATCCAGTCGCGCCGCCCAGCCGAAACGCTCCACCCAAGGCAGAAAGCGCCCAGCGGGAATCACCTCGCCCTGCTCGTCAATCACCCGTGCCAGCACCTTGTGGTGCAGCACGCGTGCAGGTTCATCAGCAGCCACCACCGGCTGGAAGAACAATTGAATACGGCCCTGTCCCAGCGCTTGATCCAGCAGGTTGTACCAACTTTGCCCCTCGTCCACAGCCAGCGATTGCTCGGCCAACTCATTGAACGCCCAGCTCGGCTGAGCCTGGCTGGCGGCCAGCGCCAAGGCAGCATCCAATGCACGGTACAGCTCATCCTCCGCCGCACCGGGAGCAAAGCTGGTCAAGCCGATATGCGCTACCGGTAAGCAGTCACTGGCGCCGGTCTGCTGCAGGCTATGCAGGCTCTGCTCAAGCTGCTCGGCCAGTTGCAGTGCTTCGCTGCGTTCAAGGCCCGGCGCCAGCAGAGCGAACTCACCACCACGATTACGCGCCAGAACAAAACGGCCCTGACTGAGCTGCTGCAACTGTTCGGCAATGCTGATCAGCAGTTGATCAGTACGCTGGCCACCCAAGCGCTGGTTGAGGCCGCTTAGGTCATTGACCCGCAGCAACAGCAGGTAACCGCTGCAGGCCTGCTCCTCAACGTTGAGCCGCGCGTGCAGCTGTAAATCGAAATAGCGTCGGTTAGCCAGCCCGGTCAGGCTGTCCTGGTAGGCTTCGGCGCGCAGCACTTCACTGCGCGCGGCTTCTTCGGCAAACAGCGCCTTGAGCTTGCCAACCATCTGGTTCATGGCGTTGACCACCCGGCGAAACTCGGGGGTTTTCGGCAACTCCGGCAAGCTTAGGAACTCACGGCGGGCGATGGCATTGGACTGTTCGACCATATAGTCCAACGGGCGCAGCTGACGCTTGAGCAGCAACACACCCAGTGCAATACACAGCACGCCGCTCAAGGTCAGCCACAGCAGATTGCCCAAGGTGCTCTGCCAGAGTTTGCTAACGGCAAACAGCGGATGACTGATCACCTGCACCTGCGCGGCTTGCCGCCAGCCGTCACTGACAATTGCATCGCCCTGCGCGGCTTCCAGATCGACCAGTTGGGCGAACCATTGCGGCGCTTCGCCGCTGACCGGCACACCACTGCGCTCGACCAGTAGTTCGCCGGTCGCAGGATCGGTGACGCGGATGCTCTCAAAGTAGCCACTGTCGAAAATCGAGCTGACCATCAGCTCGATCATCGCGGTGTCGTTGACATGCGGGCTGAGCGACAAGCCCAGGGCCGTGGCAGCATCCTGGGCATGCGCGCGCAGCTGGTTGACCTGTTGCTCGCGCGAGCTCTCGACGCTGACCAGAAAACTGCCGGTGAAATTAACCAACATCAGCACGCAGATGGCGATAAACAGCTGCTTGAACAACGACATCAACCACTCCTGTCGAGCCCACCGCAGAAAAAATCGGGCTCGATTACGGTTCAATAATTCAGGTCGGTGCAGGCGCTTGGCAGAAGCAGGTTCGCCACAGGGAAAGTGGCAGCGGCACGACGGCCGTCATGGTGCGGGGCATGGGCACAAAACACAATGTCCACAGCTACTGCGGGGGCAATCCGTCGAAAGGGCGATGATCATTTGCGATAACGGTCGCATTACCCGTTGCAGGTATACGACCGTTGCTCGATAGACAGCGACGGCTTAGGCGCGAGTCAAGCCCTGCAAATGCACAAAGCCAAACAACAGCACCTGCACCCGCTGCAACCAGGGCTGCGGCTGGCCGACCAGGCGGGCCTTGAACAGCAGCAGCTCGCCGAGATGCGCCAGCAGCATGCCGCCGGCAATCAGGTTGACCGCCAGGTACCAGCCCTCGCCCATGGGGTAGAGCAGGTTGAGCAGCGCCAGTAGCCAGAATGCGGCCAGCGCGCCTTTGGCGAATATCAGAACAGGCATACATCACTCCTTAATCAGCTAAGTCAGCCAGGTGAAAAACCTGAGCAGTCTGCCCTGATAATGCCTCACGCGCGTCCGCACTTTGGTCGGGTCGAGTGACGCAGCAACACTCAACGCAGCGTCAGGGCAATCGGTTCATCGCTGAAATCGAAGCAGCCGAGGAAGGTCTTGATCTCCAGCAGATTGCCGTCGACTTTTACATCACCCAGTAGCGCGCCCTTGAGCAGGCCGTTCTCGCCGCTCATCACAGTGTCCAGGTACGTCTTGTCGAGGGTCAGCTTGAGCGTGGTGCCCTCGGGGATGCCCTGGTGCAACTGCACCACACCGCGACGCACTTCCAGCGCCCATTCCTCGCCGATATCCGGGAAGCTGAAGCCTAGGGTCAGCTGCACATCATTGGCATTGTCCGGGTCGACCCGGGTAATCCAGTTTTGCAGAAATATTTTTGCCGGGAAGGCCTTGAGCATGTCCGCCGAGAGAAACACGCTGCGTATGCTTTGCGCCATCTGCTGCACTTTACCGCCGGCAAACTGGCCCTCCAGCTCCATGGCGCTCATCAGGTACCAGTTGCGCCAATTGATATTCATGCTGGCGTAACCCAGTTTGCGAAAGCTGCGCGCCTTAATATCGCGCGCTAACTTGTCCTCGTTGTCCACCTGAATGGCGTAGCTGGAAAGCTCGGCGGCCCATTGGTAATCACCCTTGAGATAGGCTTCTCCGGCGGCCAGCAGCAGTTTTTCCCGACCACCCATCAAGGCAATCAGACGCTCGGCCTTGTCTTTCGGCGGCAACGGGTCAAGCGCCACCGGGTCGCCCTGGAACCAGCCCATATAACCGTTATAGATCTGCCGCACGCTGTGCTTCACCGTGCCGTAGTACTCGCGCAGATAAGGTGTGTAGCCCGCCAGGTGTGGCGGCAGTTTGACCTTCTCGACCAGCTCGTCCGGGGTCAGGCCCTTGTTCATCCAGCGCACGCTCTGGTCGTGGATATAGGCAATACCGTCGCGGGTCATGCGCAATACTTCCTCGACCTTATCCTGGCCACTGACCGGGCGGCCATGCAGCGGCACCATATGCTCGGCCTTATAGGCGCGCAGCTTGTCCAGGCTCTCGACCCACACCACCGGGTCGCGGAACTTGGTGCCGCGCAGGGTGTGGATATTCGGTAGGGTCGGGCCCTGCTCCACTTCGGCACTGATCAGCACGCGGTTATCCGGTAGGTAAATGATGATCTCGTCCGGAGCTTCGCTGGGCACATGCAGAAACTGCAGGTCCAGGCCGGCAATGCGGGTGTCGAGCTTGTCCTTGAAGGTCAGAGTCGGCGCAATAAAAGTTGCGGCCTCGACCTTGGCAATGGGCCCGATACCGGCATTCATCTGTTCGTGATCACCCTCGGGGAGCATGGCGCCGAAGCTGTAGCCGGAGCGCACCGACAGAATCGGCCCGACCAGCGCGCCCTGGGCCACCACATTGGCCAGCAGGGTTTCATGGGCAATGATCTGCACTTCACCGCTGCGCACCTGCTCTTCAGTGACGAAAGCTTTTACGCCGTTGATATGGTCGGAGTGGAAGTGGGTGTAGACCACCGCCTTGACCGGCTTGTCGCTGATCTTGCGGAACTCGGCCATGATCTTGCGCGATTCGCTGACCGATTCGCCGGTGTCGATGATGATCAGCCCTTCCGGCGCCTCAATCATCGCCACGTTGCCCAGCTGCCAGCCGACCGCCGAATAGACGTTGCCGGCCACCTGGTAGACCTTCTGCGCGAAGTGTTTGCTGTGTTCGGCCAGTTCCGGGTGGATCGAGGCTTTGATCTGCTCTTCCGGCAAAGCTGCGTGGCCGGCCATGGGTAACGCCAGGCTCAGCAGCACGGCGGCAATTCGATTGAGTGAAAACATGCGAAGGCGCTCATTGTTATTGGCAGTGCTGGAAGATTGGCCAAACCAAGTCAATAATTCCAATGCATTCCAAACTCAATAGCGATGCACAGCACGCATGAATGATCTACGCCAGCTCCGCCACTTTGTCGCCCTCGCCGAGCACGGCCATTTCGCCCGTGCCGCCGAAGCCGTGCACCTCAGCCAACCTGCCCTAAGCCGCAGTATTCAGGCACTGGAGTCCAGCCTCGGCTGCAACCTGGTCGACCGGCACAGCCGCGGTATCAGCCTGACCACCCACGGCCAACTGGTACTGGAACATGCTCAACGCCTGCTGGCCGGCAGCCGCGCGCTGAAGAATGCCGTTAGCCAGTTGGGTAATCTGCAAACCGGTGAACTGCGTCTGGGCACCGGCCCCTACCCGGCCGCGCGTCTGGTGCCACGAGCGCTGGGACGCATGGCGCAGCGTTACCCACGGGTGCGGATCAATCTGCAGATTGGCAACTGGCTGGAACTGCGCAGCAGCCTGCTGGATGACGCCCTGGAGTTGTTTGTCGCCGACAGCCGCGAGCTGCTTGACGACCCCGCGCTGTGCATCGAACCGCTTCAGCGCCACAGCGGCGTACTGTTCTGCCGCCCCGGGCACCCACTGCTGGAGCAACCGACGCTGCGTATGCACGATCTGCTCGACTACCCCATTGCCGGCACCCAGCTACCGCAGGCGGTCGAGCAGAACCTGCGCGCACTCAGCGGCCGCGAACAGCCGCTGAGTATTCAGTGCGATAACTTTATGGTGCTCAAAGCCCTGGTGGCCGATAGCGACGTGCTAAGCATGGCGCCCTGGGATGTGGTGGCCGAGGATATCCAGACAGGTCGCCTGGCGCGGTTGCCGCTGGAAGCAGGTGCGTTGACCGAGCAATCCGCCTACGCCCTGATCAGCCGCGCCGGGCACAGCCTGTCACCGGCGGCGCAAACTATACGGGAAGAGATACTGGCCGAAGATCAGCTCTTCGGCCGTCAGCTTGAAGGCGCAGCGGATTCGCAACGCGCCTAAAAATAGTTGGTTAGAACCTGTTTACGAGCTCGCGAGCTAGAGCTATGCAAGGCGCTACGTTAGTAACAGCCTCTGGCTGATCAAAGCGGCGAGGAAGCGGACTGGGCTCGCACACGAGTGTACGAGCTGTACATGAGCATTCCGACTAGGCTCGCATCCGAGCCTGTTTTTAACGCAGCAGAGCCGACGCGCAGCAGATCGTAAATAGGTTCTTAGTTGCGCTGCCGCTCCCAGCCCTTACTCTCATCACGCCGCCCCTCGCGTCGATCATCACCACGGCGCTCACCACCCCGTTGTGCATCATGGCGTTGCGGGCGCTGCTGCTGATGGTTGCGCGAGTGGTCGCGATCACGGCGACCATCCCAGCCAGCGTGCGGTTGCGTCACGCGGTAGTCATGACGGTTCTGGTACTTGTGCGTTTGGTAATGACGCGGCTGCGGGGCCGGCACGTAATAACGCGGTGGCTGACGGTGATCATCGTAGCGTCGCCCGTCATGGTGATAGGCCTTATAACGCTGCGGCTGCGGCACCACGTAAACCGGGTAGCGTTGCACCTGATAGTAGGTAGTCGAAGGTCCGCGATCATAACCGCGGTGGCCATAACCACTGCCGCCGCCGTAGACCGCACAACCGCTTAAAGACAAAACCAACAACGCCAGCAGCATGGATTTGTATGACATAGCGGCCTCCTTCGACCGCGGGTGCGGCAGCGACCGTTGTCGCTGCCAGGGATTGCTCCCAATGAATAGACAACGGCGCAGGCCATCCAGTGCGTTGGCCCTAAGCAGCAGATTTCATGACAAATTATTTCAGCGCCGATACGGCCTTCGCTTCGGCTTACACAGGCCAACCTGGCACAGTCCTCGCTTAGCGTTCTGCGCATAAAGGAAATGCGTACGGCGGCAAGCAGCTTGCAGCCAGACAATCTGCAATGGTCGACTAGGGTTCCGGTTCGCTGAGCAAGCCTGCAGCGAATGACTGGTCCGAGAGTCGACGACCTCACGCAGTGGCCACGGCCATGGGGTTACACGGCGGGATAAAAGCCCGGGAGAACGCACAGCACTGCTGTTCGCTTTCCTGTTCCCGCTGACTGACCCGAGGTTACCCATGCCGCTATTCACCCTGCTCGCCCGCCTGACCGCCACCTGCCTGCTCGCCGCCCTGCTGCTGCAACCGGCCACTGCTGCGAATGAGCCGAAAACCTTCAAGCTGTGCTGGTCGATCTTCGCCGGCTGGATGCCCTGGGGCTATGCCGCCAACGAAGGCATCGTGAAGAAATGGGCCGACCAGTACGGCATCCGCGTCGAAGTCAGCGAAGTGCCGGACTACGTCGGCTCAATCGAGCGCTACAGCGCCGGGGAGTTCGATGCCTGCTCGATGACCAATATGGATGCCCTGACCATCCCGGCTGCGGCGGGCGTGGACTCCACCGCATTGATCATCGGCGACTTCTCCAACGGTGCGGATGCCATTTTGCTGCGCGGCCCGGGTCTGACCCTGAAAGACCTCAAGGGCAAAACCGTGCTGCTGGTGGAGAACTCGGTGTCGCACTACCTGCTCAGCCGCGCCCTGGAATGGGCCCTGCTCACGCCTGCGGATGTGACCATCCAGCACGTCTCCGACACGCAGATTGCCGAGGCCTTTCTCGCCGGCCAGGGCGATGCGGTGATCACCTGGAACCCGATCCTGGCCAAGATCAAGCAGCAGACCCAGGTCAGCCAGGTGTTCAGTTCCAACCTGATTCCCGGTGAGATCGTCGACCTCACCGTGGTCAACAGCAAGGTCCTCGCCGCCCACCCGGAGCTGGGCAAGGCGCTGACCGGTGCCTGGTTCGAAACCCAGCTACTGATGGGCATGCCCACCGATGCTGGGCGCGCAGCACGGGCCAAGATGGCCAGCGCCGCCGGCACCACGCCGGAAGATTTCAGCCAGCAACTCGACACCCTGCGCTCGTTCTATTCACCGCGTTACGCCCTGGCCTTTGCCCGCGCCAACAAGATGCCCGAACTGATGCAACGGGTCGCGCAGTTCGCCGACCAGCAGAAGCTGCTCGGCCACGACGGCAAGGGCCTGGATAAGCTCGGCATCGCCTTTAGCGGTGAACGCAGCCTGGGCAATACCGACAACATCCTGCTGCGTTTCGATGGCAGTTATATGCAGATGGCCGCCGAGAAAAACCTGTAACGCCCAGCGCCTCGCAATGCAGCACACCGACACCATAACGCACCACCAGGGCGCACAACCCTGGCCCAGCACCGGCAGAAACCGCGTGCCAGCGCGCTAGATCGAGCTGGCACGATGTTCGCAACACCTACCTTGTGCAGGAACAACCCGCTGCGGCGGGATCGCGGCACCACAATTTGCAATAGCTGACTAGGGTTCCGATCCGCGATCAACAGATCTGCGGGTGACTGGTCCGAGAGTTGGCGACCTCCTTCGAGGTTACACGGCGGGATAAAAGCCCGGGAGAACGCGCCCCACCCGTGGGGAACCGCCGCGCACTCCTGCCCGTACTTTCTCGAACTGGAGGCTCCACCATGCGTAAGACCCGTCTGTGTTCAGTACTCGCCGCCGGCCTGGCCGCCGCCATCAGCCTCAATAGCCACGCCGCGCCGAAATCCGACTTCAGCGTCTGCTGGACCATCTACGCCGGCTGGATGCCGTGGGAATACGGCGCCGCGGAAGGCATCGTCGACAAGTGGGCGAAAAAGTACGACATCAATATCGATGTGGTGCAGATCAACGATTACGTCGAGTCGATCAACCAGTACAGCGCCGGCCAGTTTGACGGCTGCACCATGACCAATATGGATGCCCTGACCATCCCGGCAGCCGGCGGCGTGGACAGCACCGCGCTGATCATCGGTGACTTCTCCAACGGCAACGACGGCGTCGTGCTCAAGGGCGAGAAGAAAACCCTAGGCGATCTCAAGGGCCAGAACGTCAACCTGGTCGAGCTGTCCGTTTCCCACTACCTGCTGGCGCGCGGCCTGGAAAAAGCCGGCCTCAGCGAGAAAGACCTGAAAGTGGTGAACACCTCCGACGCCGACCTGGTCGCCGCCTTCTCCACCAGCGACGTCACCGCCGTGACCACCTGGAACCCGCTGCTGGCTGAGATCGAAGCCACGCCCAACGTGACCAAGGTGTTCGATTCCAGCCAGATCCCCGGTGAAATCATCGACCTGATGGTGGTCAACAGCGACACCCTTAAGGACAACCCGACCTTCGGCAAAGCGCTGACCGGCGCCTGGTACGAAATCATGGCCACCATGAGTGCCGACACCCCGGCCGGCAAAGCCGCTCGCGAACATATGGCCAAAGCCTCCGGCACTGACCTGGCTGGCTACGAAGCACAGCTTGCAGCGACCAAGATGTTCTATTCGGCCAAGGACGCCGTGGCCTTCGCCACCAGCCCGAAACTGCCGGCCACCATGACCAAGGTCGCGGAGTTCTCCTTCGGCCACGGCCTACTCGGTGAAGGCGCGCAAAGTGCCGATGCCATCGGTATGGGCTTCGCCAAGGGCGTGACTACCGGCAACACCGGCAACCTCAAGCTGCGCTTCGACCCCAGCTATATGCAGATGGCGGCTGACGGCACGCTCTGACCGCTCCGTAGGGTGGATGACGCTCTTTTCATCCACCGTGAATCCGGGGTGGTGGTGGATGGGTAAAGCGCCATCCACCCTACGCCCACTTTGCTTCGAGAGCTTGCCATGCGCCTGATCAACCGCCACCCGGATCGCAGCGGTCGCCTGCTGTTGATCCTGCTGCCCTTCGCCCTGCTGCTGTTTGCCTATTTCGCAGGCTCGGCGCAGCGGCTGACGGAAAACCCCAACGACAAACTGCTGCCCAGCGCCAGCCAGATGGTGGCGGCGGTTGATCGCCTGGCCTTTACCGAGGACAAGCGCAGCGGCAACTACCTGTTCTGGCAGGACAGCGCCGCCAGCCTGTCACGCCTGGCCATGGGCATCGGCATCGCCGCCATCGCCGGGCTATGCCTGGGTATCGCGGCGGGCATCATTCCGCTATTTGGCGCGCCGTTGTCGCCGCTGCTCACAGTGCTGTCGATGGTGCCGCCGCTGGCGATTCTGCCCATCCTGTTTATCGTTTTCGGCCTCGGCGAGTTGTCCAAGGTGATGCTGATCGTCATCGGCATCACCCCCTGCATCGCCCGCGACCTGGAACAACGCGCTCGGGAAATTCCTCAGGAAATCCTGATCAAGGCGCAGACACTCGGCGCCAGCACCTGGACCCTTATTCTGCGTGTGGTGCTGCCGCAACTGCTGCCGCGCCTGCTGATCTCCCTGCGCCTGATGCTCGGTTCGGCCTGGCTGTTTCTGATTGCCGCCGAGGCCATCGCCAGCACCGATGGCCTGGGCTACCGGATCTTCCTGGTGCGCCGCTATATGGCCATGGACGTGATTCTGCCGTACGTGGTGTGGATCACCCTGCTCGCCTGGCTAATGGATCTCGGCCTGCGCCAGACCATCCGCGTGTGCTTCCCCTGGTACGAGGGAGCCAAGGCATGAGCGCCTTTATCGAAGTGAAGAACGTCTGGCAGGAGTACGGCGATCAGGTCGTGCTGGAAAGACTCAACCTGTCGATCAACGAAGGCGAATTCTGCACCCTGGTCGGTGCATCCGGCTGCGGCAAATCGACCTTTCTGCGCCTGCTGCTCGGTCAGGAGCGCGCCAGTCGTGGCGAGATTCTGCTTGGTGGTGAGCCGCTGGCTGCCGAACCCGATAGCAGCCGTGGCGTGGTATTTCAGCGCTACTCGGTGTTCCCGCACCTGACTGTGCTGGATAACGTCGCCATCGGCCTGGAGTTGCCGCGCTCGAAATTGCTCGGCCGACTGTTTGGCGCCGCCAAGCGCGAAGCCCGCGAACAGGCAGCGGTGATTCTGCACAAGGTCGGCCTCGGCCATGCCCTGGACAAATACCCCAGCCAGCTCTCCGGCGGCATGCAGCAACGCCTGGCGATTGCCCAGGCGCTGATCATGCAACCGCGCGTCTTGCTGCTCGATGAGCCATTCGGCGCCCTCGACCCCGGCATCCGCAAGGACATGCACGGCCTGCTGCTGGAGCTGTGGCACGAAACCAAGCTCACCGTATTTATGGTCACCCACGACCTGAGCGAAGGCTTCAGCCTCGGCACCCGCCTGCTGGTGTTCGACAAGACCCGCGTTGACCCGCACGCGCCGAACGCTTTCGGCGCGCGCATCACCTACGACATCCCCCTCAACAGCGACCGCCGCGCTACCCGCGCCGCCGTCGAAGCGTTGCCCGCGCATATCAGCGGCAACCTGCAACCGGCCCTGTAGGAGTACCCGATGACTGCCTCTTTAAACTTGCGCCCCACGCTCTACGAGGAACTCGTTCCCGGTGGCGGGCATACCTCCTTCGTCCTCAAGCGCGGCCAGTTGCTGCGCATTACCGACCTTGAAGGCGGCGCCAATGCCAGCCTGCTGCTGCTTAACGCAGCCGAGAAAAGCGAACGGCTGAACCTGCCGGATAGCCTCAAATGCCAGCACACCGCCAAGCTCACCGCCGGCCACTGCCTGTATTCGGATATGGGCCGCGTGCTCGCTGCGATCACCTTTGATACCTGCGGCTGGCATGACAGCTTCGGCGGCGTACTGAACGCCACCGAGGTGCAGGAGAAGTACGGCAGCGGCAACTATCAGCAATTGCGCAACGGTTTCTTCCGCAACGGCGTGGACAACCTGCTGGTGGAAATGGGCAAGTGGAACCTGGGTCTTGCCGACCTGCTGATGTGCCTCAACCTGTTCAGCAAGGTCACGGTCGACAGCGCCGGCTGCTTCCACTTCCAGCCGGGCAATTCCAAGGCCGGCGACTACATCGAGCTGTACGCACCGATGGACACCCTGGTGGTACTCACCGCCCTGCAACACCCCATGGACCCCAACCCCGACTACGCGCCTAAGCCGCTGCAACTGAGCTGGCACAAGGTTGAAAGCGACGGCATCAGCGTGCTGTGCCGCACCTCGCGCCCGGAAAACCAGCGTGGTTTCCATAACACCGAACGTCTGTATATCTGAGGCCGGCCAGCATGACTCTTATCTCAAGCGACAAGCACCCGGAAGCCGCGGTGTACCGCGCCACCATCGCCGCTGGCGACCCCTTTCTCTGCGAAGTAAAAGCCGGCCAGACCCTGCGCCTGCTCGATCTGGAAGGCAATCAGGCGGTCGATACGCTGTTCTATTCGGCGCGCAACCCGCGCGAGCGCTATGACGTGCAACGCACCCTGCGCAAACAGAATCGCGTCTATCTGACCACCGGCAGCGTGCTGTACTCCAACCTCGGCGCGCCGATGCTGACCATCAGCGCCGACACCTGCGGCCGCCACGACACCCTCGGCGGCGCCTGCGCCCAGGAGAGCAACACCGTGCGCTACGCCCTGGACAAACGCTATATGCACAGCTGCCGCGACAACTTTTTGCGCGCAAGCCTGCATGACGGCCGCCTGAACAAGGCTGACATCAGCGCCAATATCAACTTCTTTATGAACGTGCCGGTGACGCCCGAAGGCGGCCTGACCTTTGAAGACGGCATCTCCGCCGCCGGCAAATACGTCGAGCTCAAGGCGCACATGGATGTGATCGTGCTGATCTCCAACTGCCCGCAACTGAACAACCCGTGCAACGGCTACAACCCGACTCCGGCTGAGGTGCTGGTGTGGGACTGAACAAAGACGGATGTGGGAGGGGCTTTAGCCGCGAGCAATTGACCTTAAAAGCTCGCGGCTAAAGCCCCTCCAAGAGTGGTGAACGTAGCCCGGATGCAATCCGGGGAAAACCACAGCATCACCCCGGATTGCATCCGGGCTACGAATTTTCCACCACGGACGACCGTGGTGCAGACCCAATACCGCGGGACGGCCCGCCCCTTCGAGGACACCTCGAATGTTCACTAAACTGCTGATCGCCAACCGTGGCGCCATCGCCTGCCGCATCCTGCGTACGCTACGCGCCCTTGATGTACAGGGCGTAGCCGTGTATTCCGAAGCCGACGCCGCCAGCCTGCATATCCAACAGGCCGACGAAGCGCACAGCCTGGGCGAAGGCCCGGCAGCCAATACCTATCTGGTGGTCGAGAAGATTCTCGCCGTGGCCAAGCAAAGCGGTGCCACGGCCATTCACCCCGGTTACGGCTTCCTCTCCGAGAACGCCGCCTTTGCCGAAGCCTGCGAAGCCGCCGGCATTGCCTTTGTCGGCCCAACGCCGGAACAGCTGCGCGTTTTCGGCCTGAAGCACACCGCCCGCGCCCTGGCCAAACAGCATGGCGTGCCGATGCTTGAAGGCACCGAACTGCTGGAAAACCTCGACGCAGCGTTGGTCGCAGGCGAACAGGTCGGCTACCCGGTGATGCTGAAAAGCACCGCCGGCGGTGGCGGCATCGGTATGCGCGTGTGCAACAGTGCCGCCGAGCTCAGTGACGCCTTCGAGGCGGTCAAACGCCTGGGGCAGAACAACTTCAGCGACAGCGGCGTGTTTATCGAAAAATACATCCAGCGCGCCCGCCACCTGGAAGTACAGGTATTTGGCGATGGTCGCGGCGAAGTGCTGGCCCTCGGCGTGCGCGACTGCTCGGTGCAGCGGCGCAACCAGAAGGTGCTGGAAGAAACCCCGGCACCCAACCTGCCGGCCGGCATGGCCGATGAACTCTGCGCCGCAGCGATCAAGCTGGCCAAGGCGGTCAGCTACCGCAGCGCCGGCACCGTGGAATTCGTCTACGACAGCGAGGCGGCACGCTTCTATTTCCTTGAGGTGAACACACGCCTACAGGTCGAACACGGCGTCACCGAACAGGTGTGGGGCGTCGATCTGGTGCGCTGGATGATCGAACTGGCGGCTGGCGATCTGGCGCCGTTAAGTGAACTGGCGAAAGGTCTGAAACCCAGTGGCCATGCCATTCAAGCGCGCCTGTACGCAGAAGATCCGGGCCGCGACTTCCAACCGAGCCCCGGCCTGCTTACCGCCGTGGACTTCCCCAAGGCCGATGGCAAAGCACTGCGTATTGATACCTGGGTCGAAGCCGGCTGCGAGATCCCGCCCTACTTCGACCCGATGATCGCCAAGGTCATCACCTGGGCCGATAGCCGCGAGCAGGCCAGCGCGGCGCTGGATCAGGCCCTGGCCGACACAGTGCTATATGGCGTGGAAACCAATAGCCAGTACCTGCGCCAGATCCTAACGGACGCACCGTTCGCCAGCGGCCACCCCTGGACCCGCTGCCTGGAAGGCCTGGTCTACCAGGCCAACACCTTCGAGGTGCTAAGCGCCGGCACCCAGACCACGGTGCAGGACGTCCCCGGCCGCCTCGGCTACTGGGCCGTCGGCGTACCGCCATCCGGGCCAATGGACAGCCGCGCCCTGCGCCTGGGCAATCGTCTGCTGGGCAACGCGGCAGATGCCGCTGGCCTGGAAATCACCATGAGCGGCCCGACCCTGCGCTTTAACACCGATGCGCTGGTGGCGGTCACTGGTGCACCAATCCCACTGAGCGTCGATGGTATTGAGCAGCCACTGAATACCGCGCTGCTGATCAAAGCTGGCAGCACCCTAAGCCTTGGCACCATTGCTGGCGCGGGGGCACGTAGCTATTTGAGCCTGCGTGGCGGTGTGCAGGTGCCGGATTATCTCGGCAGCAAAAGCACCTTCACCCTCGGCCAGTTCGGCGGCCACGGCGGCCGCGCACTACGCGCCGGTGATGTACTGCATATCCCGGCATTGAGCGATTCGGACAGCGGTGCGCAACTGCCCGCCGCGCTGTGCCCTGGGCTGCCCGCTGTGCGCGAAATCCGCGTGATCTACGGCCCGCATGGCGCGCCGGAATACTTCACCCCGGCCTATATCGAAACCTTCTTCGCCACCGACTGGGAAGTGCACTTCAACTCCAGCCGCACCGGCGTGCGCCTAATCGGGCCAAAACCCGAGTGGGTACGCGACAGCGGCGGCGAAGCCGGACTGCACCCCTCGAATATCCACGACAACCCCTACGCCATCGGCGCGGTGGACTTTACCGGTGACATGCCGGTAATCCTCGGCCCGGACGGCCCGAGCCTGGGCGGTTTTGTTTGCCCGGTGACGATTATCGAGGCGGATCTGTGGCAGCTGGGGCAGTTGAAAGCCGGCGATAAAGTGCGTTTTGCGCCGGTCAGTATTGAAGTCGCACGGCAATTGGCTAAAGCACAAAACCTTGAGTGCACCAACCTTTGTAGGAGCGAGCTTGCTCGCGATCAGCAATGCCAAAGGATCGCCAGCAAGCTGGCTCCTACAACAGCCCATACCCTCACCTCCCCCATCGTGCTCGATATCGGCAAGGCGGATACCCGCCTGGTCGCGCGCCTGTCCGGTGACACCCACCTGCTGCTGGAAATCGGCGCACCCGAGCTGGATCTGGTGTTGCGCTTCCGTGGTCACGCACTGATGCAGGCGCTGGAAGCATTGAACCTTAACGGCGTGATCGACCTCACTCCGGGCATCCGCTCGTTGCAGGTGCATTACCAGCCGGAAACCCTGGCCCTTGGCGATCTGCTCGGCATCGTCGCCGGCGAATGGGACGCCGTGTGCGCCGCGCAGGATCTGCGTGTGCCGTCGCGCATCGTCCATCTGCCGCTGTCCTGGGACGATCCGGCTTGTCAGCTGGCCATCGAGAAATATATGACCACGGTGCGCAAGGACGCGCCCTGGTGCCCGAGCAATCTGGAATTTATCCGCCGCATCAACGACCTGCCCAATCTCGATGAGGTGTACAGAACGGTCTTTGAAGCCAGCTATCTGGTCATGGGCCTGGGCGATGTCTACCTCGGCGCGCCGGTGGCCACCCCGCTCGATCCACGCCATCGCCTGGTCACCACCAAGTACAACCCGGCGCGCACCTGGACCGCAGAAAACTCGGTGGGCATCGGCGGCGCCTATATGTGCGTGTACGGCATGGAAGGCCCCGGCGGCTACCAGTTCGTCGGCCGCACCCTGCAAATGTGGAACCGCTACCGCGAAGTCGCCGCCTTCGACGGCAAGCCTTGGCTATTGCGCTTCTTCGACCAAATCCGCTTTTACCCGGTCTCGGCGGACGAGCTGCAGCGTATCCGCCGTGACTTCCCCCTGGGCCGCTATGACTTGCGTATCGAGCACAGCGAACTGGCCCTGGCCGATTACCAGACCTTTCTCGACCGCGAGGCTGAGGGCATCGACGCATTCCGTAACCAACAACGCGCCGCCTTTGACGCCGAACGCCAACGCTGGATCGCCTCTGGCCAGGCGCACTACGAGAGTGAGGAAGTGGCCGCCGATCTCGGCGAAGACGCCCCGCTCGGCGCCGGCCTGCACAGCATCGACAGCCATATCGCCGGCAACCTCTGGCAAGTGCAGGTAAGCGAAGGCGACCAGGTCAAAGCCGGCGATGTGCTGGTGATACTGGAGTCGATGAAGATGGAAATCCCCCTGCTCGCCCCGCGTGATGGCGTGGTGCGTGAGGTGCGCGTACAACCCGGCTCGCCAGTGCGCGCGGGGCAACGCGTGGTGGTGCTGGAGGAAGTCTAAGCAGCAACCCGCACGGGAGGGGTCGGGCGGCGCTCCGCTTTAGCCGCGATGCCGTCACTGCGGGAATGGCTTGGCCATTCGCGGCTAAAGCCCCTCCCACAACACTACTAACGCCGATAACTGAGGATGCGCCCTTTAAACGGCGCATCCGGGTTATCCAGCAGGTTCAGGCTATCGGCCAGTTGCAGGTAGCCGTGCTCCAGCATATGCCGGGAAAACCGCGCGCTGTTGCCACGACCCGGGTCGACGATCAGCACCGCCGCATGGCGATTGCAATGGCGGTCGATAAACCCGGCCAGCAGGCTGGGGTGGTCACGCTCGTAAAGCAGATCGCTGCCGATCACCAAATCGAACAGGCCCAGTTGCAGATACTCCTCGGCCCAGTCGCAGCTCTGATAAGGCACCGGTTGCAGTTGATTAAGCGCGGCATTGCGCAGCAGAAACTCGCCGGCCAGCGGGTGGTAGTCGCTGGCGGTGATATCCGCCCCCAGGCGCTGCAGCACCAGGCTGGTCAGCCCCAGGCCGCAGCCCAGCTCAAGAATCCGCAGCCCTTCCACCGCCATACCGCTCAGGGTTTGCGCCAGCACTTCACCGGCCGGCCAGAGCTGACCAAATAGCGACCAGGTGGCCGAGGAGATTCCGGCTTTTTCCGCCAGGCCGTCGAGGTCGGCGAACTGCTGTTTGTCGCGCAGGGAACACAGGTGAAAATCCTCCAGGCCAATGCTCAGGGTGGAATATTTGATGCGATAGCTGGCAGGTGCGCTGGGCATGGCGGCTCGGTGTGCTGAAAGGACTGCGGTCAGGGGCAGATCAGCAAGGCGCACGCCGGGCGGCGGTACGGGTCACCAAGGAGACTCTTCGTGTTGCCGCACCTTAGTCCTCAAGGCCTGGCGCAGCAAGCGCCATGGCTGCCGGCAAATCGGCCAGACTCCGATGTTTCAGCAGCGCCGGCGGTTGCCGAACGCTACAATGCGGCGATTATTTAACCAGCAGAGCCTTGCATGTCTCATCCATCCCCGCTGACCCGCCAATGGTCCTTGATTGCACTGCTGCTGGTTCTGCTCGGTTGTGGCTTCCTCGCCACCTCCCTGGCCAGTTACTACACCGCTCTGGACTCGATCCGCGCCGGCATCATCAACACCGAGCTGCCGCTGACCTCGGATAACGTCTACTCGGAAATCCAGAAGGACCTGGTTCGGCCCATCCTGATTTCCTCGATGATGTCCCGCGACACCTACGTGCGCGACTGGGTGCTGGGCGGCGAGAAGGACCCCGAGCAGATCACCCGCTACCTGCGCGAGGTGCAGGAGCATTACGCCACGGTCACCAGCTTCTTCGTCTCCGAGAAAACCCACACCTACTACCAGGCCAAGGGCGTGCTCAAGCAGGTGCAGGAAGACGAGCCGCGCGATGACTGGTATTTCCGCGTGCGCGACATGCAAACCCCGTACGAGATCAATGTCGACGTCGACATGGCCAACGACGACCGCATGACCGTGTTTATCAACTACAAGGTGTTCGACTATCAGCAGCGCTTTATCGGCGCCACCGGCGTTGGCCTGACCGTGGATGCGGTGGTCAAACTGATCGACACCTACCAGCAGCGCTATGAGCGCAGCGTGTTCTTCGTCGACACCAATGGCCTGCTGGTACTCACCGGCGCCAGTGGCGGGCCGATGGGCGCGCGGGTTGGCCAGTCGCTCAGTGAAATACCTGGCCTGGAAGAGCTGCAGGCCAAGCTGCCGCATCCGCAAAGCGGCGACTTCGAGTATCAGGAGCACGGCCGCGATCACTTCCTCAATGTGCGTTTTATCCCCGAGCTGAACTGGTACCTGTTTGTCGACAAGCATGAAGACGGCGCGGTCGCCGGCATCCGCAAATCGCTGTATCTCAATCTGCTGATCTGCCTGGTGGTCACCGTTATCGTCATCAGCCTGGTCAGCCTGGTGCTGCGCCGCTATCAGCGACGCATCAGCGCCCTGGCCACCACCGACCTGCTCACCGAGCTGCCCAACCGTCGTGGTTTCGACCTGCTGGCCAACCAGGCCGTGCAGGAAGTACGCCGCAGCCCAAGCGCGCTGTGCGCCCTGATGCTCGACCTGGACAACTTCAAGCAGCTCAACGACAGCCACGGCCATATGGCCGGTGATGAAGTGCTGCGCCGCTTTGCCAGCAACCTGCGCAGCACCGTGCGCCAATCCGACATCATCTGCCGCTGGGGTGGCGAGGAATTTATCCTGCTGCTCAAGGACACCACACCCGAGCAGGCCCGCGAGCTGGGCGAGAAGATCCGCCAGCAAACCGAGCAAAGCAGCATCAGCTTCAACGGCGCACAGCTGCGCATCACCACCAGTATCGGCCTGGCGCAACTGCATGCCGATGAATCCCTTGAGCAGCTGATCACCCGCGCCGACCGCGCCCTGTACCGGGCCAAACAGGGCGGCCGTAACCGCCTGTGTGAAGAAACCGCGTGAGTGATGACACCAGCCGCTGCCCCTGCTGCGGGCAGCTCAACCAGTGCGCCCAGGCTGGCGCCGACGCACCGGTGAGCGAATGCTGGTGTTTTAGCGTGCCGGTCGATGCCGCGCAGCTGGCCAAGCTGCCGCCCGAGCAGCGCAACCGCAGCTGCCTGTGCCCACGCTGCGCTCAGGGCCTACCTGGACCGTCTGCCGACTAGCCATGCGCCTCGACCGTTTTCTCAGCAACCTGCCTCAACTCAATCGCCAAGCCGCCCGCCAGCTGCTGGCCAGCGGCCGCGTGCGAGTGGACGGTGCGGTGGTTTGCGATGGTCTGTGCGAAGTCAGCCAGTTCAGCCGTATCGGGGTCGATAGCGAGCTGCTGCAAGCCGGCAAAGCCGCACGCTATTTCATGTTGCACAAACCCATCGGCGTGGTCAGCGCCACCGAGCATGAACAACACCGCACGGTGCTGGATTTGCTCGATGAGCCTGACAAAACCGAGCTGCACCTGGCAGGCCGCCTGGACCTGAATACCAGCGGCCTGCTGATTATCACCGACGATGGCCAATGGTCACGCCGCCTCACCGAGCCGCGCAGCCGCCTGGGCAAGGTTTACCGGGTTGAGACCGAACAGCCGATCACCCCTGAGTACATAGAGGTGTTCGCCCGCGGCCTGTACTTCGCCTATGAAGACCTCACCACCCTGCCCGCAGAGCTGGTCATCCTGGATAGCCACAGCGCCCTGCTGACCCTGCACGAAGGCCGCTACCACCAGGTCAAGCGCATGTTTGGCCACTTCCAGAACAAGGTCATCGGCCTGCATCGCCTGAGCATGGGCGCCATCCAACTCGACCCGCAACTGGCCCCCGGCCAGTACCGGCCGCTTAACGCCGCAGAAGTCGCCAGCAGCTAGGCTCAGGATCAGCCGCACAGTTTTTGTGCAGAAAAGGCAAATTAAGGCTTGTCAGCACCCCACGCGGCTGCTTAAATCGAACCACAAGGTCTTAACGTGACTTAACGGTCACGAAAGCCATCTAAGCGTTCCATCGGTTACTTGCGCACTGCGCGAAATGGGTTCCTGCCTGGTCAAAGACGCCGCTCCACACCTGCCAAAAGGTCGTGGACGGATGCTCTATTTCAGCCCTAACTGATTGAAAATAAATAACTTATAAAATCCTCCAGCCTGACATCTTGCTGTCACGTCCAGGCGCTTTCCTGACTGTCCTACTTAGCCCGGTTCAACGGCCCCGCCGTTTTGCCAAGCCCATTTTTGCGCCAGGAGGAAACGACATGAAGCCAGCCATCGCTGTCGTCGATATACACAGGACGTTCAAGGTACACACGGAGTTCTACGCCAACCCCAGCGCGCGCAAGACCATCATCCTGATCAACGGCTCGCTGGCCACCACCGCCGCCTTTGCGCAAACCATCAAATACTTGCAGCCGCAGTTCAATGTGGTGCTTTACGACCAGCCCTACGCTGGCCAGTCCAAGCCGCACAACAGTCACAGCCGGCCAATCAGCAAGGAAGATGAAGCCGCCATCCTGCTGGAGCTGATCGAGGTGTTTCAGGTCGACTACCTGCTGTCGTTCTCCTGGGGTGGCGTCGCCGCCATGCTCGCTCTGGCGCAGCGTCCGGCGCGTATCGAAAAGGCGGTGATCACCTCCTTCTCGCCGCTGCTCAACGCACCGATGCTCGACTACCTGGAAAAAGGCATGACCTACCTGCATGCCATCGACGGCGAAAACGTCGGCCAACTGGTCAACAGCACCATCGGCAAATACCTGCCCTCGCTGTTCAAGCGCTACAACCAGCGCCATATCAGCAGCCTCGACAGCCACGAATACCTGCAGATGCACGCACACATCAACCAGGTGGTGCACATGGACAACCACTGCCAGATGGAATGCCTGGCGGCCATCGACATCCCGCTGCTGTTTATCAACGGCGAGCACGATGAATACACCTCGCCAGATGACGTACGCGTGTTTGCCGAGTACCTGAGTGACTGCCAGTTCGCCACCATCAACAACGCCGGGCACTTTCTCGATATGGAACACAAGAAGGCCTGGCTGCAGAGCCAGACCGTGATGCTGAACTTCCTGCAAGCCCCGGCACGCACCCACTCCAGCTACCGTCCACAGCACGACCAGCATCACGCGATAGCCGTATGAACCACCGCCACGCCGCAAGCCTGCAGCGCCTATCCACAGATAGCCGCGCTGCAGGCTTCATTTCGGCCAAGACTTCCGGTATAAAGGCACCCGCTGCGGGCGTCGTATAGTGGTAATACCCTAGCTTCCCAAGCTAGAGCTGTGGGTTCGATTCCCATCGCCCGCTCCAAATCGCAGTTTTTAAAGCCCTGATTTCTAACAAGATTTCGGGGCTTTTTGCTTTCTGGCCTAGGTCGGTGTCGAAAAAGTGTCGAAGATGGGATTTCGGCGCAAAGCATCCTGCAGGTGATCAGGGGCCAGATGTGCATAGCGCATGGTCATAGTGACGGACGAGTGACCAAGCACCTTCTGCAGGGTCAGGATGTTGCCGCCCGTGATGACAAAGTGACTGGCAAAGGTATGGCGAAGCACATGCGTAGCCTGACCTCTCGGTAGCTTGATCGACGTTGATTCCAGGACTCGGCTGAAATGCCGCATGCAGTTTGGGAACGGCCCGTATTGCTTGAAGTAGTCGAGCAGTGCCTTTTCCAAGGCCGGGTGAATCGGGATGCTACGAGTCCGCCGCGATTTGGTATTGGCAAAGGTCACCGCGCCGTTTTTTACCCGCGCAGTCACAAGCCCCTGAGCCTCACCCCAACGCGCCCCGGTAGCCAGGCAAACGCGAGCAATCAGCGCCAGGTGCTTGCAGTTCGGGTAGTTATCAAGCGCCTGCAGCAGCTCAGCTATCTGTGCCTGGGAAAGGAACGATAGCGGGCGTTCCTGCAGGCGCAGCGGGCGAACCTTGGCCAAGGGGTTCGGGTAGTCGATATCGCCCAGGCGGTGCAGCTCATTGAACAGTGATTTGAGGTAGCCGAGTCGGTTGTTCAGGGTCTTGCCATGAATACCGTCTGCTAGGTGCTGGCCACGAAGTCTGCAGAACTGGTCAGCGGTGAACTTGACGGCAACCGGGTCGCCCAGCTCGCGCACCAGCTTTTCCAATACCTGTTTAAGCCGTACCGAGTCCGCCAGGGTGTGTCCGTGCAGATCGTAGTAACGCTGGGCCAATTCGGAGAGCTTGCGACGATCCTTTGGCTTGGGTGCCCAATCTGGCGTTTCAATCACCTTGGCCCTGCAGGTTGCTTCAAAGCGTGACGCCTCGCCTTTGGTCTTGAAGGTCTTACGGAAGCGTTTGCCCTTGATCGGCTCTACATCGACCTTCCAACGTCCGTCTGCCAGTTGCTCGATAGCCATCAGACTGCCCTGCCCCATCTGACGTTGCGCTCTTCCAAGATACCTTTGATGTGCTTATACAGCCCGTCTTCATCCATGCCCTTGGCGGCATAGTGATCACGGATGACTGGCCAGCAGTCCCAATCCTTGAGGGTATGAAATGCTTTTCTAGCGCCCACTCGCTCCCGTGCCAGCAGGCTTACGAAGTTTCCCAGGAAGAGTTCCACGTTCTTGCCCGAGAAGCCCCGCGAGGTCTTGTAGTAGCGCTTGTATTCAGTGTCATCGAGCAGCGAATCAACCGGCAGATCAACACGAACGTCATCACGCATCAGCGTCCAGATCGGGGCGTAGTAGCCCGGCCGGGAGAGGAACTTGAACTGGCGCAGCCCATAGCGCCACAGGCCTTCCAGATGCCCGGCAAAGGCTGCAAACGATCGTGTGTCGATAGCCTCACCGGTTTTGACATCCAGGGAGCCGCTGGCGAATTGCTGGATGATGGAGTGGTGATAGCGCAGCTCTACACGCCAAACCGGTTGGGCCGGGTCATAGTTCTCAGGGTCTTGATCGTCGAAGCTGTCACGGCGCTTCCAGACGCTTTCCCAGTAGTCGAGCTTGTCGGCGGCCTTGGCCTGTTCAGTCTTGTTGTAGATACACAGCTGCACACCGCTGGCCGAGCCGAACATCGACGTTTCACCTCGACCGTAGGTGCTGGATTTGGTCGCCCAGTTGATTTCATTGATGCCGGTAATGTCGCGTTGTGTGCGGGCCTTGCAGTGCATACGGGCCACCAGATCAGCGGGAGGCGTCCAGCCCTGCAGGTCTAGTGCAAGGTGGACGGCACACTGGTTAATCTCCACATGGGAGAGCACCTGGGATGCATAGAAATCTAACCGAGCCTGCAGGCGTTCCGGCGACAGGCTGTCGATTGCATGGGGTGACACTTCGATTTTCAGATGGGGGCCGATGTTCTCCAGCTTGGAGTTGAAGTTTTTAACCAGCAGGATGATGCCCAGGTCTGCATTCTGCAGCTTGTACTGGTAGCCGGAGTCCCGCCCTACCCGGCCCGAGTGCCAGCGCTGGCCCGCGAAGTCGACCAGGGTGCCCGGCTTTTCAAACAGAGCCATGACTTCCGGGCGGATCATGCCCCGGTAAAGCTGGCGCACGGTATCCACGCCACAGCGAAGCAGGCGAACGCCTGACAGGTCGGTGAACGTGAAGTTGCCCGGGTCAACAAACAGACGCCCGTGTTTGTCATCCTCTGCAGTCAGAGCATTCAAACGCTGATGATCTTTTACCGTTGCCATTGCTTTACCTATTGCTGAGTAATGCGGAAGTTAATTTCTGGTTATCTGACGTGTTACAGGGACGTCACCGGGCGGCGGCCCGGTGCGCTACGCTAGCGAGCCGCCGCCGGTGAAGTCCCTGGCAACGCAATCGGATCAATCACCGAGGTCACTGCGCCACGGCCTGTCCAGGGCGTGACCCGCTCACCGTCGATGTCGCAGTACATATCCCGTTCACCGGGGAAAAAGCGGCAGTCGGTTATGGGGATTAGCCGGCGCCCGCCGTTGGTGGAGGCCAGCACCACGGTGGAGACCTTGAGCGCGTCTTCTCGGTACTTGGAGGCGACCACATAGCCGCCTACCCGCCACGTTTGCGACATCACCGGCCCTTCGGGTTTGGTCTTGTACACCTGGGCAGCCGCGCGCCCTGATGAGGTCGGCGGTGGCTCTGGTTTGGCGGGGTGTTGGACGGGGGCGGTTGTTTGCTCTGGTTGTTTAAATCGGTCTGGCGAGAAGAATTTGCTGATGCCGTAGGCGCCGAACAGGCCGCCTACAACGACGATTCCCAGCAAGCCCCATAAGCCCCAGGAACGCAGCAGTGAGCCACGGCCATCGGCTTTGGATTCATCACCAACGGCGCCGTTGGCGCTTTGCGTGGCTGACTGGTAGTAGCGGAACACCTCTGGCTTGAACGAGCCGGCGGTCTGCCTGAGTAGCGCCGCTTTTGAGGGGCGTGGGCCAGTCACGGCGCCGCGGTAGATGTCCACCATGAAGGCTTTTTTGCTGAGCTTGCGCATGCGGTAGGTGGTTTCGACCAGCAGTTTTACCCAGCTGGCAATCTGGGCGAGATCCTGGGTCACCAGCACCACGCGCATCGACTGGCCTTTGCCATCGACACGGTGGCGGTGCTCTGCCAGCAGGGCCTTGTCTTGCACCGATGCGGCGCTGGTTTTCATGCCGTTGGGCCAGCGTCGCCAGAGTTCATCAAGTACCAGAACGCAGCCCGGCGGCGCAAAGTCGGCGAGGTCTTCGCGCTCGAACCAATCAGCGGGCAGCTGCTCAATGCGCCCGCCAAAGTCCATCAGCAAGTCATCAATCACCAACGGGATGTTGGTCACGACCAGGCGGTTTTGTTTCAGTGACGGGATGATCACGTGTTCCACCACCCCATAGCTTTTGCCGTGGCCCGGCAGGCCGGTATACGCATCAATGGCCATGGGTCACCCGATGATTGGAATACGGCGCAGGATGAAGCGCAGCAGGTAGGCACCCAGAACCAGGGTTACCCCTTCACCAATACGGAACGCCTCTGCGAAGAACACCACCTCGGGGGGAACACTGGAGAAGGCACTGGCCGCCGAGTGGAAAAACGATGGCACCGGCAACCAGTTGAAGAACCCCACCACGCCATCGACCACCAGTGAGAACAGGTAGTCCGGAAAGCCCAGGATGAAATCCACCACCCAGTTAAAGGCGTCCTGCAGCCACTTGAAGAACGAGCCGATGACATCCCAAATCTTCGAAATGAACTCGCCGATCTTTTTGATCCAACCAAGAATATCCATGGGTTCACCTGTTACGCAGAGAGGAAGACACGCACGGCCAGCAGGCACCAGAAGGCTAAGAACACCGCCGAGAGGATCGGCGCGATCTGGGCCCAGAGGTCGCAATGGGTGTCGAAGGTGATCGAGGTGTTAAACAACGTGACGCTGCCCTGGGGGCAGGAGCCGCCCGTGGGAAACTTGATGGCCGAGACCGCGTTGGCTATCGGTGATTTGCCGATATCGGTGTACAGGCGCTGCAGGCTTTGCGAGATGCTGGGGATATCGTCGCCGTAGCCCTCAGGCGCCTGAAACTTGCACGCCTCGCCCTCGCAGCCGGCACCACCCACTGGACCGCCCGAGCCGTCACCCTGGCCATCACCGTCGCCATTTCCGTTGCCGTTGCCGTTGCCATTACCGCCGCCACTGCTGCCGGTGCCGTCACCGCCAGGGCCATCACCACCGCCGTTGTTGCCGCCGCCATCCCCACCGCCGTTATCGCCGCCACCATCACCCCCACCGTTATTGCCACCGCCATCGCCATCGCCAGGGCCATCGCCGTCACCATCGCCGTCCCCAGGGCCATCGCCGCCATCACCAGTGCCGGGGTCTTTGATGCAGGTGGTGCCTGTCCAGACGTAGCCGGGTATGCCTGAACAGGGGTTGTCCGGATCGCTGGGCGGCTCTTCGGGGTCGGTGGGGGGCTCGGGGTTGAGCGCAGGGCCGCTGCCACCCGGAATACCCGACTCACCGGAGCAGCTGGCGCCTGTGGAAAGCAGGACGTAATTGCAGAAACCCTGATCAGTTTGGCCAGGGTCAGGGCTGCGGTAGCAGGAGGTCGGACGCTCGGTGCCGTCACCATGAAAGCAGCCATCGCGGCACACTGGGCCAGGCGACGAGGCCGCCACAAACACACGCGGAGCGCCGACGAGCGGGCCATTACCACGGGCTAGAAAAGGGGTGCCGACTGGGCAATCTGCTGGCGTATCAGGGACGCACTCACCGACCTGTGCGTTTAGCGTTGAGCCCGGTGGGCAGGTCGTGCCTGAGCGTAGAACAACGGTTGTATAGGAGCCCAGGGCTACAGATGTGCCCCTGCATTGGTAATCATCACTCTGGGTTTTGGTGCATGAATCGAAGGTGTACTTATAGCCGGCTATTGGCTCATGAAGACTGAAGAACTGCGTGGCAGCTGCAGCAGCAGATGACTTGGGGGTACAGCCTTGAATGGTGCAGCTATAGGTGTAGGTCTGAGCACTGGCCGCCGGGGAAAAGAGCAGTACGAGCAGCAGTGAGACTAGATTGAGCGGAAGAAATCGAGTCATGTTCAGAACCTCGAAAAAACGCCGTAGCCACAGGCCGCGCCGATCACAAAGAACGCGAAGTAATAGAGTTCAGCCATTGCCGTGACCTCAAAGAAAAGGGCGGGATAACCCGCCCTGTTCAGGGTGTTGCGACTCAGCCGCGCAGGAAGGCGAGTACGACCTTTGCGCCTTTGATGCCGGCATACACGGCTGCCAACAGCGCAGCCACAGCCAGCACACCAGCGGCGATGGTGCCGAAGTCGATATCGGAGACGAGGGACGAGTAATCCCAGCCAGCGGCCGAGGCGTTGGCGGCCATCAGCGCACTAAATGGCAGAGCCAGGGCCAGCGAACGGGAAACGTGTTTCAGGTTTTTCATGGTCTTTCTCCTGTGGCGCTAAGCGCCCTTAATGAAGTCGAGAATGGCCTTGGCACCGATGCCGATGAGCAGGACAGTCGCGACGAGGGTGAAACCAACGCCGAACGCAGCCGCAAGTTGTGCGGGGTCTAACTGGCTCGGATCGAAGGGTTCTGGTGCATGAACCAAGACCCATGCACCGGAACACTGGGGCGCACCTGTAACCACGGAGACTTCCCCGTCACAGGCGAGCAGGTTCATTGGTACGCCACCGTGTAGGTGCTCTGGCTGAGGTCGCCAGGCAGGTCGCTGGCGTCCCGGCAGTCAGGGCAGATGGCGTAATCAGGGGCCGTGCGAAAATCGCTGAGTAGGTCGCTCTGTGCGGCCGGCATGTGATGGAGCTGGCCCATCACACACAGGCACTCGTCACAGACGACGCGATCAAGGATCAGCACGGCCCTGGCCCTCAGCCTTTAGCCGGGTCGGCAGCCTGGGCTGCTGGCTTGGCTTGTTGCTGGGCGTTGGCTTGTGGGGCTGCAGCGCGGGCGGTTGGCTTGTCTACCGCTTCGATGTGCAGGGCGAGATTCTTGCCCTTGTTCTGGCCACCACGGGCGACGTCGAAGGTGATGCGCACCAGTTGCAGCGGTTCGAACTGGGAGCCGGCGTTAAACACTTCGTCGGCGGCGTCTTCGGAGATCGCCATGCCGATGATGGACAGGCCGTGTTCGGTCTTGCCGTCAGGTTCATCGCCGTAGAAGACCTTGGCATATTTGGTGTCTTCCACCTGGGTCATTTGGGTGCCGAGAAATGCAACTTCCATAGTTGAACGTGCCATCTTTTGTTTCCTCGCTTAGTTGCGCGTTAGTGCGCGGTTTTGCCTTTCTGCAGGCCGAGCGATCCCGAGCAGGTGAACTTTCACAGTTCGAATCTGCTGGGTTGTTTCGACTTGCCGGGGTTTAAAGCCGGGTGATGCGTTGAACTGTTATGCGGTGGACACCAAGGGCCGCGCCCTTGTCATCCCGTTTCGCCACCTGCGCCCGCGACTGGTAAACCAGCCCCGGACACAGGCGGCGATCCTCGGTTGGGTGGTTCGGGCGGGATGACGCAGGCGTCAGCCACTCGGGTGATGGAAGCGTCTAGGGCTTCATCGAGCAGTTCGATGCCTTCCTGTACGCCTTGGATGGCCAGCACGGAGGCGAACACGGCGCCGAATGTGAACGGGAGCGACCAGTGCCAGAGCAAAGCCAACAGATAGCGGCCAACGCGGAAGGAGACTTTCATGCGCTCACCCCGTCAGCTCGAAAGGTTCGTGCAGCGGGACGAAAGGCACCGGCTTGCCGATGTTGGCCACAACGCTCCAATACTTGGGCGGTCGGTCGCTTGGCGTGTGTTTCGCGCAGATAAAGGCCGGAGTGATTTCCCACTGGGACAGCAAGGGCGTCCAGGCACCAGCGACGAGGCGCATTTTCAGAGTGCGCACGGGTCGGGCAAACGCGGGGCGGCATTGGTCGCAGGGTGTGCACGGGCAAGGATCGGGCTTGGCCATCTCGGCCTTCGACCAGCAGACAGAGCAGTCGCAGTTCTCGGCGTGCTGCGGGTTGCTGTAGCTGGATGGCGTCATAGCTCATGCCCTCGCCTGGGTAACCGGAGCTGGCGTAGATCACTGGGAAACCCCCTGCCCTACCTGGGCAAAACTCGCTTCAAGGCGAAGGACGATTTCAGCATTCAGGGAGCGGCGCGCCTCTTTGGCGGCTTGCTCAACCTGGGCGCGGAGTGCTGCAGGCATGCGGAGCTTGAATTGCGCGTCTGTGCGGCTCATGGGCTTAGTCCTGATCAAGCAACTGTTGAACAAGCAGCGCGACGTTAACCATGGTGCGCTTGCCTACCTTGAGGGACGGCAGGTAGCCGCGTTCCACCCAGGAGCGAACGACAATTGGCTCATCGCTCATGCCGATCCACTCGGCGAACTTTGGCCAGGGCATCAGGGGTGGTGCTCCGTGTAGCTTTTGAGGGTCGAGACCTTCCGTATCCATAAGCTTTAATCCACTATGTTCAGCATTAATCGGCAGCAGTGACTTGCGTACTATGTACTTAAGTAAATAGTACACCACCGCGCCACCGTGTACATATGACTAAGCGAATTATTTTCAATGGAAGACCCGATAGCTGATAGAGCTATTCAATTGATTGACCTGGCTGGACTCTCTGCCTTCGCTGAATCGGGAACGAAGGAGTACTTCCGCTGGCAGAACGTAAAGAGAGGGCGAGCACGAGTAGGCACGCGAGAGATTGAGGAAATAGGCAAAGTGTTCCCTCAGTACCGCTGGTGGCTTACGACTGGTGAGGTGATGCCAGAAAGCGGACAGGTCAGCCCTGAATATGACGAAGCCAACCGAAACTTGAGCAAACCCGACGCGGGATAGCGATCACCCAGGAAGTGACTAGACGCTGGTACGCCCGAAGGACAGGGAGAGAAAAGGATGAAGGCTGACAGGCATGACGCCCCCGAATGGATCAGAAGCAACAGCCGCAAGCGTGGCACCCTGGGTGTAGTGATACCGGGCCTGATAGGCACCGTTATCACCATCGGCGCACTTTATGTAGCTAGCCAAGCCTTCCTGCAGGGCACCGTAAAGAACCTGGCCGAAAGCAAGCAACAGCCAAAACCACTACCAGTTGCCGAGGTCCGTCGAGCCGCCCCAGAGACGGACTGGAGCCAAGTGGTCGAAGAGCAAGCAAGGCGAGACGCAATGTCTCAACCGCAAGCGGAACTGCCTACAACCACAGAAAACACCGCCACTAAGCAAACCGTGTTCAACGATCTGAACTACAAGCCGAGAGGCGCAGATAATGTGCTGGCCTTCGAAGACACCTATCAACCAATAGAGCCAGAGAAACCTGCCGCAAAAATGCGGGTGACTGTGATCAAAGAAGAAGTAAAGCTAAAAGACTGGGTGTGCGGAAGCCGCCCTAATGGAAGCGTTGAGCAAAGGAACTGTAAGTCCCGCGTTGGGCTGCAGCATAGAAATTAGCAGTACAGCCTAACGCCTCAATAACCGGTGCAGCTTGCGCACAGGCCATAGGCGCGAAGTTGATTGACTTGCTATAGGTTGTCTAACCATCAGATTTAATAGGCTGCTCTTTAAATTCGACTTCTTTTAGTCCTGCCATTTCTAATGGATCAAAAAATCCGCTCGTAGTTACTTTCATAACAGATCCATTAACCAATGAATCTACTTGCTCAGGCGAGCCAGCCTTAGATAAAGGCAACCAACTTGTCGTTTCTCGGTCTTTTCCTTTACTGACTGCAAATGTATTGCTGCCAATACAATCCTCGACAGCTAAAGCATATAAAAGATTACTACCTCTATCGTGAGAAAACTTAAACTGGTTAATTTTAACACCAACTTTCATAACTATTTTAGGTATATAAACAAGCTGCCCCTTGCTTATAACCATTAGCATTTCACCTTTATCTTTAAAAGGCATTTCAACATTAACTTGAAAATAACGAATACAATCTTCCCCTCCATTTATCAAAAAACTCTTCTCGTCTATCGCTTTTTGACCGTGCGACGAAGCTACTTCCAAATATTCTTCTAAGGTAGCCCCTTTTTTCTTATGACTGGATACAATCTGATTTTCCACTGCAGAGAACACTTCAAGCTCACCGGTCTTTTGGTTTAATGATTTAATTTCTTGAAGTGCTTTGTCTTTAGCCCCAAAATTTAGCGATATTTCCGGATGATATTCTTCACTTGACCCTACTATTTTTGCGACCATAGTATTTTGTAAGTCAATGGATAAAATGGTTTTGGAAGATATTTGAATATAAAATTCTATTAATCTCCCTGGCTTACCCCACTCTTCAGGACTTAGATCTCTAATAACAAAAATATCAATGTTTTTAGCTTTAGCATATTTTTCCGCACCAGACTGGTAACCTAATGTTGTGAAAATCACTCCTTTAGAGGCACCTAAGTCTTCCATGCTTGCGTACATGTTTTCTACTTGCTGTCGCTTGACCTTATTTCTCCAGTGCTTGCACTCAATCAACGTGGAATATTTATAGGGTCCTTTTGCGTGTGTCACATAGACATCAATCTGTCGGGGGGCACCGGATAGCCCCGTAAGAATTACATTCCTTTCTACGATGACATCTTTGCCCTCATGAATTTCCTTTACAAATTCTTCGAAGCCACCCCAGTCTGAAACTACATCCCTTATATTTGCACTCATCAATTATTTCTCTAAGTCTAGATAATTGTCGTGATGGCACACTGCGAAGACATATAAAGTTTGGTGCGTAAAGTTTGCCCGATAGCAGCGCACTTTTATGTTTTTTGACTCAAGGCAACGAATTCTTTGACTATTTCATTGACGAGATTCATTTTTATAGGAATGGTCTGAAATAATACAATAACGGGGGTTAGCATATTTGACTGGTGGTATTCTTTAGGAGGAAGTTCGTCAAATTTCTGAATCAAATCCTCTAGCATTTTTCTAGTGGAGTTCTCTTTTGGATATTTAGCATAGCCAACCAAAGCCTCCTCAAAATTTGTAACGTGAGAAACGCTAAGGAAATTAATTATCAGCCCTTTAAGCCTTGGAAAATCCTCAAGACCAAAGTTAGCAAGCACATATTTAAATTCACCGACCAATGATTTTTCTTCATTGAAGTATATTGAAATAACACTGTTCGGAAAGCCATACCTCATTCTCAATGACGGCCCAAGCATGTCTTTTAAATCGGAGAATTTAAAGCCAAAATTAAATTTATCTACCCCACCATTCCTAGCAGCAATCGGGGTGGTAATATCATAATTTATGTGCCGGTACGCATCTATAACTGATTCTAAATAAGAGAAGTACGCAAGAAGATTGCTTTTGTTCGATTCTTTTAAAGATTCTCTAATCTTCCTCGACTGCTCGCTTTCAATTCGGTCGGAATAGCTTTTCCAGGCAGAGTTAATAAATACGCCAATTATTAATATTCCAATTATTGATTCTAAAGCGGTGATGTACATTCCTGCTCGATCAACAGGGGTGATGTCTCCGTAACCGAGAGTAGTTATAGTGACTGCACTCAAATATATGCTTTCACTTGGTGTTAAATCTCTTTCAAAGCTGCTGCAGGGTAAAGCCCAGTAAATAAACGCAAATATCAAGATCACTACTAAATAGAGCAAAAATATATACAAAGGTCGATTAAATAATTTCAGCACTCGATAGTTCCCTGTGAAACACAATTATCAATTAGACGACATTGTTGTCGCATAACACACCTTAAAGTCTCTGATAACGTACGTTGTAATGCTGTGATCCCTTGATTTGCAAAGATGCACGAATGAGAAACGCGACTACGGTAGGCAAAAAAGCGACATAGAAGGCCCATGGTCTAAATCAGCCAAGGTGCAGTGATGGCTAGACGCTACTGATCGGCCTCAATGCTGTCTAGCTGCCGTGTCGAAAAAGTGTCGAAATCACAGCGAAGAAAAGCGGATCAAAGCAAGTGTAAGTCAGCTAGAGCCCAGGAATAGCAAGGCTTTGCGGGATAACGCAGGCAGAAACAGAGGGTTCGATTCCCATCGCCCGCTCCAAATCGCAGAATCTAAAGCCTCGAAATCACATGGTTTCGGGGCTTTTTGCTTTTTGGGTTAAAGCGGCGCGCATAGGCCAAAGCAAAAGCAGCATTTGGCTGAGCGAGATAATCCGGTGATAAACGAAGTAAAGCGCTGACTCGCGCGAGCAATGCCGCCAGGCATTTGCTAACAACCCTGACGGACTGCAGTAGATGGCGTTCCCAACTGGATTCGAACCAGTATCTAGCCCTTAGGAGGGGCTTATTCTATCCATTGAACTATGGGAACCGAGGCTGGATAGACGGGCCACCAGCGGGCGGCATCTTAGCGAGGCTGGGCGGTTTTGTCATGCCGCTGCCATCATCTCGGCGCCATACTGCCAACTGACTGCCAACCGGTTGTCATAAGGAGAGGAGATCGCCATGCGCCCTGCTGCTTCGCATCATCTGCCGGATTCGCCTTTTGCCGATTTTCACCTGCGTGCGGTCAGCGTTAACGATGCTGCCGCCCTGGCGGCCTTGCTGCAACAACTGGCGCCCGATGAGCCGCGTGCCGATGCCAAGCTGTTGGCGTTGCGCTTGAGTGAGCTGCCAGTGAGCCGTGTGGTGCTGGTGGCCGAGCGCGACGGTAAGTTGCTCGGCACCTGCACGGTCAACCTGATCGAGCACCTGGCGCATAACTTCGCTCGCTCGGCGATTCTTGAAGATGTGGTGGTGGATACTGAGGCGCGCGGCCTGGGGATTGGCCAGGCGCTGATGGGCAAAGCCATCGAGCGCGCCCGCGCCTGGGGCTGTTACAAGGTGGCGCTGTCCAGCAGCCAGAGCCGTGAGGCCGCCCATGCGTTTTATGCCAATCTGGGGTTTAAGCCGCATGGGATTAGCTTGGCGTTGATGTTGGATTAAAAACTGTCAAAGGCCTTTGCAGGAGCGGGGGGACGCCTAGTTGTTTACCCGCGATCAGCGTCGCGGGCAGGAACCGTAGGGTGGATGACGCTTCACCCATCCACCAACTGCGCCACGGTGGTGGATGAAAACAACGTCATCCACCCTACAACGACAACCCGTAGGGGGCTTGCCCGAGGACCGAGGTCGTCGGAAAAACATCGCGGGCATGGCCCGCTCCTACAGGTTGTGTAAAACGTGCCGGTAGTGCGGGCTACGTTTAGCCGTTTTTAACGGCCGAAGCGCTCTTCGGCTAGTTGATCGGCGATTTCTACGGTGGTTTTGCTTGCCGCATCGGCGCGCTGGAAGATCTGTTCCAGGGTCGCGCCGATGCCTTCGATATGCGCTTTGAGCTGTGCGGCGCTGCCGCCGGTGCGTTCGTAGCAGACATCGATAATACCGCCGGCATTGATCGCGTAATCCGGCGCGTACAGGCACTCGTTGCGGCGCAGGGTTTCCGCCAGGCTGGCATCGGCCAGTTGGTTGTTGGCGGCGCCGGCGATAATCGGCGCGCGTAGGGCTTCCAGGGTTTGCTGGTTGATGATGCCGCCCATGGCGCATGGCGCGAATACATCAACATCCAGGCCGAAAATCGCTTGCTGACTAACAGCGGTTGCGCCCAGCTGCTCGACCGCGCGACGCACATTGGCTTCGACGATATCGGTAACCCACAGCTCGGCACCGGCGGCTTTCAGCTGACGCGCCAGGTCGAAGCCCACCTGCCCTACCCCTTGAATCGCGACTTTCAAACCGTGCAGGTCATCACGGCCCAGGCGGTGTTTGACCGCAGTTTGGATGCCGATAAACACGCCGTAAGCGGTGGACGGTGACGGGTCGCCATTGCGCGTACCGCCAGCGAAGGCTTCACGCAGCTCGGCGCCGGATACGTGGCGCGTGCGCTCGGCCATGATCTGCATTTCCGCAACGCCGGTGCCGGAGTCGGCGGCGGTGATATAGCGCCCGCCGAGGCTGTCGACAAAATCACCCATGGCCTGGAACAGCGCCGCGCTCTTGCCGGTATGCGGGTCGCCGATGATCACGGCTTTGCCGCCACCCAGCGGCAGGTTGGCCAGGGCCGATTTGTAGGTCATGCCGCGTGACAGGCGCAGCACATCGCGCAGCGCTTCATCGTCATTGGCGTAGTTCCACATGCGGCAACCGCCGAGAGCCGGGCCGAGGTTGCTGTTGTGAATGGCGATAATCGCCCGCAGGCCGCTGGCCTTGTCGTGGCCGTAGACCACCTGCTCGTGGTGGTCGAAATCGATATGGGAAAACACGGACATAGGTGCCTCGTTTTTTTGTTGTAAGAGGTCGCCCTCTCCCGGTTAAGGGAGAGGGTGAAGGTTATAAGCGTCGGGGGGTTGTTAGGCTGCAGGCTCGAACAGCTGCACGGCTTGGATTTCGCTGACCAGCATGCGCGCTTTGAGCTGGCTGCTCTGCTCGCGCACCTTGGCCAGGCTGCGTTCCTTGACGTGGCCATAGCCGCGGATCTGCTCCGGCAACTCGGCCAGGGCCAGCGCGGTGCGGTAGTTGTCGGCGTTGAGTTCCTTGAGCAGGTAGTCCAGATCCTGCTCGTAGTCGTCGATCAGCTGCAGCTCAAGCCGGCGCTCGGCGCTGTAGCCGAACAGGTCCAGCGGGGTGCCACGCAGAAACTTGAACTTGGCCAGTACGCCGAAGGCCTTGAGCATCCAGGCGCCGAACTGACGCTTGCGCGGCTCGCCGGTGCTGGCATCCGGCTTGCTCAGCCAGCTAGGTGCCAGGTGGAATTCCAGGCGGTAGTCGCCGCTGAACTGCGACTCCAGCTGGCGGATAAAACTGCCGTCGCTGTACAGCCGCGCCACTTCGTACTCGTCCTTGTAGGCCAAGAGCTTGAAGTAGTAGCGCGCCACGGCCTTGCTCAGTGCCTGGTCAGCGCTGTTGTCGATCTGCTGCACCCGCGCCACCTGCTCGCGGTAGCGCTCGGCGTAGGCGGCGTTCTGGTAGGCGGTCAGGCGCACCACGCGGTCAGCGATGATGTCTTCCAGGGTCTGGCAATGCGGCGCTTCGATCACTTCCGGCTTGGCCAGACGTTCCACGGCGACCGCATCATGGGCCGCACGACGGCCCCAGAGGAATGCCTGCTGATTGAGCTGCACGGCCACGCCGTTAAGCTCGATGGCCTTGTTGATGGCTTCGGCGGACACCGGCACCAGGCCCTTCTGGTAAGCGAAACCGAGCATAAACAGGTTGGTGGCGATGCTGTCGCCGAGCAGGCGCGTGGCCAGGCGGCTGGCATCGACAAAGTGGGTTTTGCTCGCGCCGACCGCTTCGATCAGCGCCTCGCGCATCGCCGCGCCAGGCACTTGGGCATCGGGGTTGCGGGTGAATTCGGCGGTGGCCGCTTCATGGCTGTTGACCACCGCGTGGGCGATCTTGTCATTCAGTTTGGCCAGGGCCTCTTCGCTGGCAGACACCACCAGATCGCAACCCAGCAGCAGGTCGGTTTCCCCGGCGGCGATGCGCACGGCAAAAATATCGTCCTGTTTGGCGGCAACACGGATATGGGTGATCACCGGGCCGAATTTCTGCGCCAGGCCAGCCTGATCGAGCACGCTGCAGCCCTTGCCTTCGATATGCGCAGCCATGCCGAGCAATGCGCCGACAGTGGTTACGCCGCTGCCGCCAACACCCGGCAGAAGGATATTCCAAGGGCGGTCCAGCGCCGGTTGGCGCGGCTCCGGCAAGGCGATAAATAGCGCGCCTAGGCCGACGGCCGTGGGTTTACGCAGGCTGCCGCCGTGCACGGTGACAAAGCTTGGGCAGAAACCTTCGACGCAGCTGAAATCCTTGTTGCAGGAGTTCTGGTCGATCTCGCGCTTGCGCCCCAGTTCGGTTTCCAGCGGCAGCACCGACAGGCAGTTGGATTTCACGCTGCAATCGCCACAACCCTCGCACACTGCCGAGTTGATAAAGGCGCGCTTCTGCGGATCGACCAGCTTGCCGCGCTTGCGCCGACGGCGCTTCTCGGTGGCGCAGGTCTGGTCATAGATGATCACCGAGCAGCCCTGGAACTCGCGCAACTCGCGCTGCACGGCATCCAGATCACGGCGATGGTGGAAGGTGACGATGGGTGCGAAGGTGGTGCGGGTTGGGTACTTCTCCGGCTCGTCGGTGACCAGGGCGATGCGCTTCACCCCTTCGGCGAACACCTGCTGGCTCAGTTGATCGACGCGCAGTTCGCCGTCAATAGGCTGGCCGCCGGTCATGGCCACGGCGTCGTTGTAGAGAATCTTGTAGGTGATATTCACCCCGGCGGCCACGGCCGCACGCAGGGCCAGCTGGCCGGAGTGGAAGTAGGTGCCGTCACCGAGGTTCTGGAAGATATGCGGGGTGTCGGTAAACGGCGCCTGGCCGATCCAGGTCGCGCCCTCACCGCCCATCTGGGTAAAGGTGTCGGTGTTGCGGTCCATCCACTGGGTCATGTAGTGGCAACCGATACCGCCCTGGGCGCGGCTGCCTTCCGGCAGTTTGGTCGAGGTGTTGTGCGGGCAGCCGGAGCAGAAATGCGGGGTGCGCACGGTGGTGTGTTTGGGCGCGGCCAGCGATGCTTCCTTGGCGGCCAAGAAGGCCAGACGCTCGTCGATACTGGCACTGCTGTAGATCGGCGCGAGGCGTTTGGCGATGGCGCGGGCGATCATCGCTGGGGTCAGCTCGGAGAGGTTAGGCAGCAACGAATGGCCGGCTTCGTCGAACTCGCCAACCACCACCGGGCGCTTACCCACGGGCCAGTTGTAGAGCTGACCGGTGAGCTGGTCTTCGATAATGCTGCGTTTTTCCTCGACCACCAGAATCTCGTCTAGGCCTTCGGCGAACTCATGCACCGACACCGGCTCCAGCGGCCAGCTCATGCCGACCTTGAGTACGCGCAGGCCAACCTGGGCGCACAGCGCTTCATCCAGGCCGAGGTCATCCAGAGCCTGACGCACGTCGAGGTAGGATTTGCCGGTGGTGATAATCCCTAAGCGCGGGTTGGGCGAATCGAGCTTGATCTGGTTGAGGTTGTTGGCCAGCGCAAAGGCGCGGGCAGCGTAGATTTTGTAGGTGTTGAGGCGCGCTTCCTGGGCCAGGGGTGGGTCCGGCCAGCGGATGTACACGCCATCTTCCGGCAGCTGGAAGTCCTCGGGAATTTTCACCTGCATACGCAGCGGATCAACATCCACCACGGCGGAAGAATCGACGTTCTCGGCGATGGTTTTCAGCGCCACCCAGCAACCGCTGTAGCGTGACAGCTCCCAGCCGATGATGCCGTAATCGAGAATTTCCTGAACGTTGGCCGGATTCAGCACCGGGATCGAGGCGGCGATAAACGCATGCTCGCTCTGGTTAGCAATGCTTGAAGATTTGCAGCCATGGTCGTCACCGGCCAGCAGCAGCACACCGCCATGCTCGGAAACGCCAGCCGAGTTACCGTGCTTGAACACATCACCGCAACGGTCCACGCCTGGGCCCTTGCCGTACCACATGGCGAATACGCCGTCGTAGCGCGCACCGGGGAACAGGCTGGTCTGCTGGCTGCCCCACACCGAGGTGGCGGCCAATTCTTCGTTGACGCCCGGCTGGAAGTGGATGTGATTGTCTTTGAGGTACTGCTTGGCGTCCCACAAGCTCTTGTCGAGGTTGCCCAGGGGCGAGCCACGGTAGCCGGAAATAAAGCACGCGGTATTCAGGCCATGAGCTGCGTCGCGTTGCTTCTGCAGCATGGGCAGGCGGGTCAGCGCCTGGGTGCCGGTCAGGTAGAGGTGACCGGTAGCAAGGCGGTACTTGTCATCCAGGCGGATTTCGGCCAGAGACATGGTGGTGCTCCTGTTATTTTTATCGAGAGCTGGGTTGGCAACGGTGAATGCCACCCTTGTTAAGCCTAGTGCGGGATCACCACACAAGGCGCATGGCCAAGAATATGAACGGAGCGCGTGGCTTTTTTATTTCTTTTTGCTGGCCGTTTTGCAGATACTGCGCATGATTAATCCAACAAGAACAAAAAATTCGGAACAGTCATGCAAGAAAAACTCAGCCCCATCGACCGCAAGATTCTCCGCCTGCTGCAGCACAACGCCGACCTCTCCGCCGCCGAGATCGCCGAGAAGGTGGAATTGTCACAATCGCCCTGCTGGCGGCGGATTCACCGCATGCAGGAAGAAGGCATTATCGAGCGCAAGGTTGCCCTGCTCAGCCACAAGCAACTGGGCTTCAGCATCACCGTGTTTGTCGATATCAAACTCTCGGCCCACGGCCGTAGCAACCTGGAAGAGTTCGAGCAGGCGGTGGTCGGTTACCCCGAGGTGCTGGAGTGCTTCACCATGGCTGGCGGCTCGGATTACTTGCTCAAGGTGGTGGCCAAGGACATCGCCAGCTACGAACGCTTCCTGCGCGACCACCTGCTGCAACGCCCGCATGTGCACGAAGCGCACTCGCATATCGCCATGAGCGAGGTTAAGCGCACCACCGAGTTGCCGCTGGATTGAGCCATTTTGTAGCCCGGATGTAATCCGGGGCATGGGCTGCACAATTCCCCGGATTGCATCCGGGCTACGGGGAATTTATCGCGGCTAAAGCCCCTCCCACAGGCCAGTGCAAATCCGTGGGAGGGGCTTTAGCCGCGAAAAGATTTGGGCTTTATAAAGTCTGTGCACGCTGCAGTAAGGCGCTGTCTGGCTGCGCCCTTCCCGCCCACCACAACGCCAGTGGCCCCAGCAGCAGTAGCAATCCCATCAGGGCAAACGCGGCCCACCAGCCGAGCAGGCTCTTGTCGCCCAACAGATCCAGGCTGATGCCAAACAGCAGCGGACCGAGAAAGGCACCGCTAAAGCCGGTGCAGGAATACAGCGCCATAGCCGCGCCGCGATGGCTGGCCGGGGCGACAGCGATCAGGCCGGCGGTCAGGGATGACGAGTCGGCGGTGACGGTGATGCTGTAGAGCAACACCAGTACCAGCATCAGCCAGAACGGCAAGGCCGCACTCAGGCCGATACCCAGCGCCAGCACCGTCGAGCTGAGCATTACCGCGATCAACCAGCGCTGCCGACCAAAACGTAGCGCCAGCTCGTTGCCGAAAATACTCGCGGGCATGCCGATTAGGGTTACCAACATCGCCACCCAGGTGCCGGACAACCAGGGATCACTGCCCTGCAAGTACCCGGAAAACACCACAAACGCCACCACCCAGGCACGCAGGGCAAACAGTTCAAGGTTGTGCACCGCATAGGCCAGGCAGTAGGCGACCACTGCGCGATTCTTCAGCGGGGCCAGGTCCAGCAGTTTACGCGGTGCATGCTGCACCACCGCCTTGGGCTGCAGGCCCCAATAGACCATGGCCCAGGCCAGCAAGGCGCAAACACCGCTGAGCAGGGTCGGCAACTGCCAACCGCCGAACTTGGCCAGCTCACCGGCGAGAATAAATGACAGCGCCGTGCCCAGGCCGAAGCTCGCGGTATAGAAGGCCACCGCGCGCGACTGCGCCGGCCCTTCGATACGCTCGGACAGCGCCTTGAGCCCCGGCATATAGGTGCCGGCCAGGCCGACGCCGGCCAGCACGCGCCAGGCCAGGGCCGACCAGAAGCCATCGGCGAAGACGAAACCAGCACTGGCCACGGCGGTTAGCAGCATCGCCGCCAGGTAGATCAGCCGCGCATCGTATTTATCGGTGAGCCCAGTCAGGATCGGCACCGCCACCATATAGCCAAGAAAGAAGCCGCCACCAATCCAGCCGGCCTCGGTATTACTCAACCCCCACAGCGCCTGGAAGTCCGGCAGCAAGGCGGCGAACAGCGCAAAGCCGGCCATGCCCAGGGTTTCTGCGCCGCATAGCAGCAGGGTTATGCGGCGGGCGTTATTCATAACACCACCAACACGTAGGGTGGGTTAGCGACGCTGAACACCGCCCGATAAGCCAACTGCGATAGCAGCGCGGCGCGTAACCCACCAAGCAATCGAACGCGTTGCGCCAATGGTGGGTTACGCCGCGCCCCATACAGGGTGAAACCTGGCAAACGCGGTAGGCGGCTAACCACCCTACGAACTGCATATCGCGGCTAAAGCGGGTCGCCGCCCGGCCCCTCCCACAAATATTTGCCGAACTCATAGCATCCGCCCATCAAAGGCCAGGCTGACGCCCGCCGGCAAGGCATCGGGATGCTCCAGCAACCAGGCATCGAAACTGTGGCCGATATGGGTCAGCACGGTTTCTCTGGGCTGCAATTGCTCGACCACTTCCAGCGCGCGGGTCAGGTCGTTGTGATTGCGCGGGGCGATGGGCTGCGGCGCGGTGGAGCAATCCAGCACCAGCAGGTCCAGCGGCTGCTGGCGCAGCACCTCGGCACTGGCGTCCGGTACGCCGAGGGTATCGGTAAGGTAGGCAATACGACGGCGCTCGCCAGTGTCCGCCTGCCCTTCCAGCAGATAGCCAAAGGTCGGTTTCGAGTGATTAAGAGGCAGCGCCGTGACGCTTAACTCACCCAGCTGCCGCTGCTCGAAGGGCGCAAACGGCTGGCTGAAATCGAGAATACCGGGGTGCTTGTACAGATCGGCCAAGCCTTCTGGATCATCCGGGCCATGCACCGGAATAATCAGCCCCTGGCCCCAGCGCAGGTGCAGCAAGCCCTGGGCATGGTCGGCGTGGTAATGGGTTTGCAGAATGCCGCTCAGGCTATGGGGCGGGAAGCGCTCGCACAAATCGGTCAGGCCCGAGTCGATCAGCCAGCACTGCGCGCCGCATTCGATCATCGCGCAACAGGGGCCACGGCGCCGCGCGGGATAAACCCGGGCGCTGTCGCAGGCCGCGCAGCTGCAGTTGTACACCGGCACCTGGCGCGCATCGCCGGTGCCGAGCAAGGTCAGGCGCATGCGCGGGCATCGCTCAGCAGTTGCAGCAACTGGGTGACGGTTTGGTCGAGTGGACCGGAGTTGTTGAGGACGATGAGGTTCTCTGTTGATCCTTGCGTGGGAGGGGCCGGGCGGCGCTCCGCTTCAGCCGCGACTATCGCCGCTAAAGCGCCTCCCACAACAAAGTCGCGGCTGCGCGCCAGGCGGGCCTCGATCTGCTCGGCGCTTTCCCGTCCGCGCGCTTGCAGGCGCTGGCGTAGGGCTGCTTCATCCACCTGCAGCAGGATCGCCAGCAGTTCGGGATAACGCTGGCGCGCCTTAGGCAGATAGCCGCGCGAACCGTTGACCAGCACATCCTGCCCCGTCGCCAACCAGTCATCGATCTGCCGGGGGATGCCATAGGCCAGGCCGTTGGCGCGCCAGCTCAGGGCAAAAGCGCCGGCCGCTTCCTGCTGGTCGAACTCGGCCGGCGACACACCGATGGCGTCCTCGCCCACCGCTTCCGCCGAGCGGGTAATGACCCGGCGGGCGATCACACAACCCCGTTCGGCCAGGCGCTCACGCGCGGCATTTAGCAGGCTGTCCTTGCCCGAGCCCGAAGGCCCCATCAGATAGATCAACCGGCCACTCATCAGAACACCCTTTTCGCTTGTCGCCAGACTTGCTGGATCACCGCCTGGCCCGCATGCACCTGTGCATGCACCAGGTCGGCACGCAGGCCGACGCGGATTTCGCCGCGATCATGCAGCCCCGCCGCCTGTGCCGGCACGCGGCTGACGGTGGCAATCGCTCGCGGCAGATCATAGCCGTTATCCTGCCCGGCCAGCAGCAAAGCGGCCTGCAACAGGCTGGACGGGTAATAGTCGCTGGAGAGGATATCCAGCACGCCATGCCGGGCCAGTTCAGCGGCGGCGATATTGCCGGAGTGCGAACCACCGCGGACGATATTCGGCGCGCCCATCAGCACCTTCAGGCCCAGCTCGTGGCTGGCCTTGGCGGCCTCCAGGGTGGTGGGAAATTCGGCGATGGACATGCCAAAACTCGCCGACTCCTGCACATGGGCCAGGGTCGCGTCGTCGTGGCTGGCCACGGAAATACCACGGGCCTGGCAGTCGGCAACAATGCTGCGACGCTGGCGGTCGCTGTACTGCCGCGAGTTGCCCACCTGCTCCAGGATAAAGGCATTCATCTCCGCCTCACTGAGGTGGTACTTGCCCATGTAGTACTCGCGGTATTTGTCTTCCTTGGCGAACTGGCGCTGGCCTGGCGCGTGGTCCATCACCGAGACCAGTTGCACCAGCGGGTGCTCGACCAGATCGCGAAACACCGCGAGAGTCTCCGGGTGGCAGACCTCGCAGCGCAGGTGCAGGCGGTGATCGGCGCGCATATGACCGGCCGCTGAGGCTTCGGCAATCGCTTCGAGCATCGCCGGCAGTTGCTGCATGCGTTTGCCGCGCGGGTTGACGTCGCCAATCGCCAGGGCATCGAACACCGTGGTAATGCCGGCCGAGGCGATCTGCGCATCGTGGGTCAGCACTGCCGAAGCCGAGGGCCAATCCACCCCCGGCCGTGGGCTCATGTATTTTTCCAGGTTATCGGTGTGCAACTCGACCAGGCCGGGCAGCAGGTAATCACCGTTCAAGTTCTGCGCCTGGGGCAAACCGCTGACGCCCTCTTCCACCTGGGCAATCAGGCCGTCACGCAGTACCAGGGTGCCGACAAACTCCTGCTCGGCGGTGACGATCCGCGCGTTGGTCAGAATCTGTTCAACCGGCATATACATACTCCTGCTGCGCCGCAGCGCTCATATCAAGAAAGCGATCAGCCACCGCCTCACGGGCGGCGCGGTCGTGGAAGATGCCGATCAGCGCGCTGCCGGCGGCCTTGGCTTCATCGATCAGCTCCAGCACCACCTGGCGGTTGGCGTCGTCCAGGGAGGCGGTGGGTTCATCCAGCAGCATCAGCGGCCAGGCGACCATAAAGCCGCGGGCAATATTCACCCGCTGCTGCTCGCCGCCGGAGAAGGTGCCGGGGGCCAGCTGCCACAGGGCCTGGGGGATATTCAGCCGGCTTAGCAGGCTTTTCGCCCGCGCCTCGGCGTCCGCCTTGCTCCAGCCACGGGCCAGGGCCGGTTCCATCACCACATCTAGGGTGGCGACACGGGGAATCACCCGCAGAAACTGGCTGACATAGCCCAGGGTCTGCCGGCGTACCGCCAGCACCTGGCGCGGTTCGGCGCCGACCAGCTCGACCCATTCGCCGTTGTGCAGCACACGAATGCTGCCGCCGGCGGCCAAGTAGTTGCCGTACAGGGTGCGCAGCAAGGTCGATTTGCCGGCGCCGGATTGACCGTGCAGCACCAGGCACTCGCCGGCGCGCACACTAAAATGCAGCCCGCTCAACACATTCAGCACCACGCCGTGCTGCTGATGCAGGGTGAAGGTCTTGCTAAGGCCGCTGACTTCGATAAGCGTATTCATATAAACCTCGAGCTTCATGCGAACGGGTGTGATCCGGCGCGAGAGCCGTTTCGTAGGGTGGATGGCGCTTTATCCATCCACCGATGGCGGCACGTTGGTGGATGAAAAGAGCGTCATCCACCCTACCCAGCCACATGCCTGAACTAGGGCTGCAACACCGACGACACCAGCAACTGCGAATAGGGATGCTGCGGGTCATCGAGAATCTGGTCGGTGAGACCGGCCTCGACCACATGGGAGCGGCGCATCACCATCAACCGGTCCGCCAGCAAGCGCGCCACGGCCAGGTCGTGGGTGACGATCACCACCGCCAGGTCCAGCTCGCGCACCAGGCCGCGCAGCAGGTCGAGCAGGCGCGCCTGCACCGATACATCGAGGCCGCCGGTAGGCTCATCCATAAAGATCAGCCGTGGGCTGGACACCAGGTTGCGGGCGATCTGCAAACGCTGCTGCATGCCGCCGGAGAAGGTGCGCGGCAGGTCGTCGATACGTAGCGGGTCGATCTCCACCTGTTTCAACCAGTCGATGCCGGCCGCGCGCAGCTCGCCGTAATGGCGCACGCCCTGGGCCATCAGCCGTTCGCCGATATTCGCCCCGGCCGATACGCCCATGCGCAGGCCGTCACGCGGGTTCTGCTCGACAAAGCCCCACTCGGTGCGCAGCAGGGTGCGCCGCTGCGCTTCGCTGGCGCTGTACAGATCAACCCAGTTGCCGGTTGTGTCGCGGTAGCTGACCGTGCCGCGATCCGGCGGACAGCGCCCGGAGAGCAGGCTGAGCAGGGTCGACTTGCCCGAACCGGACTCGCCGACAATACCCAAGACCTCACCCGGATACAGATCAAAGGACACGCCCTGGCAGCCCTTCTCCAGGCCGTACAGGCGGGTCAGGTCACGCACGCTAAACAGCGGCTGCGCCGTTTCGTTGTGCAGGTGCAACTTTTCGGCAGCACTCATTGCTCGCCCTCCTCTTCAAGGTCACGGCGTTGCATGCAGTAGTCGGTGTCAGAGCAGACAAACCGCTTGGTCCCGGCGTCGTCGACGATCAGCTCGTCCAGGTAGGAATCCTGACTGCCGCAGAAGGCGCAGCACTCGTCCCAGCGCTGGATCTCGAATGGGTGATCGGCGAAGTCCAGACTGACCACCTGGGTGTAGGGCGGCACGGCATACAGGCGCTTCTCACGGCCGGCACCGAACAGCATCAGCGCCGGGCTCATATGCAGCTTGGGGTTGTCGAATTTGGGGATCGGCGATGGGTCCATCACGTAGCGCTCATCCACCGTCACCGGGTAGGCGTAGCTGGTGGCGATATGGCCGAAGGTGGCGATGTCCTCGTACAGCTTCACGTGCATCACGCCGTAGTCTTCCAGCGCATGCATGGTGCGGGTCTCGGTTTCCGAGGGTTCGATAAAGCGCAGCGGCTCAGGGATCGGTACCTGGTAGACCATGATCTGATCGCCGCTCAGCGGTGTTTCTGGGATGCGGTGACGGGTCTGGATCACCGTTGCTTCGGGCGTGCGGGTGGTGGTTTTGACGCCGGCAGTGCGGGCGAAGAAGCGGCGGATAGACACCGCGTTGGTGGTGTCATCCGCGCCCTGGTCGATCACCTTAAGCACATCGTCAGCGCCGAGAATCGCGGCAGTCAGCTGCATGCCGCCGGTGCCCCAGCCATAGGGCAGCGGCATCTCGCGACCACCGAACGGCACCTGATAACCGGGAATCGCCACGGCCTTGAGCAGGCCACGGCGGATCATTCTTTTCGTCTGTTCGTCGAGGTAGGCGAAGTTATAGCCGACCTCAGTTGCATACTGCGTTTGGGCCTGGGCATTCATGCGCGTTGCTCCTCGGCGGCGGGCTGCTCGCTGGCCTGCTTACGCAGTTTGCGGATCAGCTCCAGCTCGGATTGGAAGTCGACGTAGTGCGGCAATTTCAGGTGCGAGACGAAGCCGGCGGCCTCGACGTTGTCGCAGTGCATCAGCACGAACTCTTCCTGCTGCGCCGGGCCTTCGACTTCCTCGGCGTACTCCGCCGCACGCAGCGAGCGGTCAACCAGGGCCATGCCCATGGCCTTGCGCTCGCCATAGCCAAAGGCCAGGCCGTAACCACGGGTGAACTGCGCCTGCTCGGCACTCTCGCCAACGAACTGGTTGACCATCTCGCACTCGGTCACTTCGATATCGCCCAGCGGCACGGCGAAGCCGAGTTCTTCCGGCTCCAGCCAGACCTCGACCTCGCCGATGCGAATCTCCCCGGCAAAGGGGTGATTGCGCCCGTAGCCGCGCTGGGTGGAATAGCCCAGCGCTAACAAAAAGCCTTCATCGCCTCGGGCCAGGGCCTGCAAGCGCTGGGCGCGGCTGGCGGGGAAGTCCAGCGGTTCGCGGGTGATATCCGCCACCGCTGCGCCATCATCCGCCTCGCGGACCATCAGGCCTTCGTCGGCGAGAAAATCCAGCACCCGTGGGCACGGCGACAGTTCAGCCTGCGGGTCGATCTGTGGCCCTGGCTGCTCGCCCTCGGCTAACAGCGCGAAATCCAGCAGGCGGTGGCTGTAGTCGAAGGTCGGGCCAAGCAACTGGCCGCCGGGCAGGTCTTTGAAGGTCGCCGAGATGCGCCGGGTCAGCTGCATCTGCGTGGTCTCCAGTGCAGCGCTGGCACCGAAACGCGGCAGCGTGGTGCGGTAGGCGCGCAGCAGGAAGATCGCCTCCATCAAGTCGCCGGCCGCCTGTTTGATCGCCAGGGCGGCCAGTTGCGGGTCATACAGCGAGCCTTCGCTCATCACCCGCGCCACAGCCAGCGGCATCTGCTCGCGCACCTGCTCGACACTAAGTTCGGGAATGGAGGTATCGCCACGGCGCTTCTTCGCCAGTAGCAGATGGGCATTGTCGATGGCGCGTTCGCCACCTTTAACGGCGACGTACATCAGGCAGCCTCCTCGGCATTGACCAGCACGCGGGTGCTGCGCGGCAGGCCGATGACCTGATCGCCGGCGGCGAAGAAAGCATCCAGGCCACGGGGAAAGGCGCTGCGCGCCTGGCGCTGCTGCCAGAACACCGCCGGCAGCGGCAGCTCGACGCTGCGCACGTCCTTGATCCCAGGTCCGCGCCAGCGCAATGCCGGCCCGCCGCTCAACGCATCGAGCTGAATCAGCAAGGTGCAGGACTGGTCCGGATAACGCTCACTGCCATTGTCGAAGGCCGACAGGTCGGCCAGCTCGCGCTCATCGAGCAGAGCGAACAGCGCCAGCTCACGCTCGGCGACAATCGGGCAGCCGCAGTGGAACGACAGGTTGGCGCGAATTGCCGGCGTATCGAAACGCGGCGCCAGCCACAGCGGCGTGTCGCCATCGAGAAACGCCAGGCACAGGGCGTAGGTCGCCGGATGCAGGTTTTCCAGGGCCAGGGCGCGGTTCAGCGGTTGCGCAAGACCAGGCTCGGCCAGGGCCTTGAGGGCGCTGCGGAAGCTGGTCTGCGCATCCAGCACTGGGTCATTGAAGGCCGGTTGCAGCCATTGCGAGCTATTCGCCGCGTTCATCAGTCTTCTCCTCTGACCAGGGTGAAGAATTCCACCTGGGTGGTTGCGGTTTCTGCGGCCTTGGCCGCCTGTTGCGCCTGTTGCACGGCTGCCAGGGGTTCGATCAGCCGGCTTAGCCAATGCGGCTGTTCGGCACCCTGCAAATGCGCGTCGGCCAGGGCCGCCAGTTCGGCGTGCTGCTTGTCGCGGCCGCTCACGTAGCTGTAACCGGTGCGGCCATCGGCCAGGCGCACCACGCAGCGGGTCACGCTCATCTCGCCAAGGTTGAACGGGCTGCCGGTGCCGCCCATACGCCCGCGCACCAGGGTCATGCCGATTTCCGGGGCACGGATCAGGCGGTACTCGGCTTCCTTCAACGCCGACTCATAAGCCGCCAATTGACCGCCGGCGCGGGCGAGTACGCCCATCCAGCGCTGGCGGGTGGCGATCTGCGGGTCGCTGTGCAGCAGGTTGCTTTGCGGTCGTGCGCGGTTCATCAACAAGCCTCCATCAAAGGGCGAGCTGGTACTGGAAGCGGTCGGCGCGGCTGGTCGATAACGACAGCTCCACCGGCCGTCCGGCCAGATCGCGGGAAAGGGTTTGCACGCTAAGCAGCGGCGCATGCCGGGGCATCAGCAGGCGCGCGGCCTCATCACGGCTGGGCAGGCGCGCGCCGATCAGGCTGAAGGTGCGAGTCAACGGCAGGCCGCGCTGACTGAGGTACTGGCGCAGCGAGCCGCCCTGGTAGTCGGCGAGCAGCTCGGCATATTCGATGCTGAAGGCATGCCGGATCAGGCTCACCGGCTGGCCTTCAATCAGGCGCAAAGTGCTCAGCTCCAACAGTTGCGCACCACTGGCCAGCTGCAGGTATTCGCGCTCCTCACATGCGGCCGGGCGCAGGCGGCTTTCCAGCAATTGCGCCTCAACCTTGTGGCCAAGCGCCGAGAGCGAGGCGCTGTAGGCACTGCCGGCCTGCATCTGGTAGATCAACGGCTTGGCCAACACCCGCGTGCCCTTGCCCTGCTGGCGCAGCAAGCGGCCCTCAAGCACCAGCTCATCCACCGCGCGGCGCAGGGTGTGGCGGTTGACCGCAAAGCGCGCGGCCAGCTGCACCTCGGCCGGCAGGTAATCACCGGGGCTCATGCGCTGCAGCTCATCGCGCAGCACTGCGGCCAGTTCGCGGTACAGCGGCTCAGGTTGTCTAGACAAGTGCATGGCTAAAAAAGGGCATCCGCAGATGCCCGCTCTCCGTCAGATAAATTGTTTGCGCAAGCGCTGCGAGATGATGTCCAGCAGGCTGACCACCAGGATGATCACGATCAGCAAGGCGCAGGTCTGGGCAAACTGGAAGCCGCGAATCGCTTCCCAGAGAATCACCCCGATACCGCCGGCACCGACCATGCCGACCACAGTGGCCGAGCGCACGTTGGATTCGAAGCGGTACAACGAGTAGGAAATCCACAGCGGCAGAACCTGCGGAATCACCCCGTAGATGACTTCCTGCAGCGCGCTGGCGCCGGTGGCGCGTACGCCTTCAACCGGGCCGGGATCGATGGCCTCGACCGCCTCGGCAAAGAGTTTGGCCAGCACCCCGGTGGTGCCGATAAACAGCGCCAGTACCCCGGCGAATGGACCCAGGCCAACCGCCACCACAAAGAGCATGGCGAAGACCATTTCATTGATCGAACGGCAGGCGTCCATCACCCGGCGAATCGGCTGGTAAACCCACCACGGCACGATGTTTTCCGAGCAGAGAATGCCCAGCGGGATAGCCAGAACAATCGCCAGCACCGTGCCCCACAAGGCGATCTGCACGGTAACGATCATCTCCTTGAGGTACAGCTCCCAGTTGCTGAAATCGGGCGGAAAGAAGTCCGCGGCAAAGGTCGCCATGTTGCTGGAGTCGCGGATCAGCGCCAGCGGATTCATCTCCGCGCCCTGCCAGGACCAGGCCAACACAACGAAGAACAGCCCCCAGCCGATCAGCTGCAGCCAGGAACGCTTGGCAATCAGGTCGGGCGTGGGTGCGGTGGTCAAAGTGGTCATAACAACATCTCGAATCAAGCGGCAGAAGAAAACGACCCGCCGTGGGCGGCGGGTCGAGAACTGCGATTAACCAGCGCTGGCAGGGCTCTGCTTGGCGATTTCAGCCATGCGTTTTTCCAGCTTGGCCAGCTCGGCATCCAGCTCCTTGAGCTGAGCCTGCTTGTCGGCGGCATTCAGCTTTTCGTTGTTAGCCACTTCGGTGCGCTTCTTGAACAGTTCCAGCTGGCGGATCGGCAGCAGCTGATCGTCATCGGAAGCCTTGAACTTGGCCCACTGCAGACCTTCAAGCACTTTCTGCTCGGCTGGCTGATCGCCGTAGGTCATAAAGAATTCGCGCAGCTTGTTCTTGGTGGCGTCGTCCAGGTTCTTGCGCCATACCATCGGGTCGGATGGAATCAGCGGCGAGGTCCAGATCACTTTCAGCTGAGCGGCCTTGTCCGGCGCAGTCACTTCCAGACGCTCCATGCCTTCGCTGTTGAAGGTGCCGACATCGACCTGCTTGTTGGCCACCGACAGGGCGTTGACTTCATGGCTGCCGTTAAGCGCGCGCTTGAAGATCTTGTTGGCGTCGGCATTGTTCTGCGCGAACACGTAGTAGCCCGGCACCAGATAGCCCGAGGTGGAGTTCGGATCGCCGTTGGCGAAGGTCAGGGTCTTGGCGTTTTTCAGCATGTCTTCGATCGAATTGATCGGGCTGTCCTTGTGCGCCACCATCAGGCTGTAATAGCCCTGGGTGCCGTTGGCGGCGACGGTCTGGGCGAAGATCTGCCCACCGGCGCGGTCCACCGCTTCCATCGCGGCCTTGTTGCCGTACCAGGCCATGTCGACCTTGTCGAAACGCATGCCCTGGATGATCCCGGCATAGTCAGGGGCGAAGAAGGCTTTGATCTTCAGGCCGGTCTGCTGGCTCATGTCCGCCAGGAAGGGGTCCCACATACTTTTCAGGTTTTGCGAAGACTCGGTGGAGATGATGCCGAAATTGACTTCCTGCTCAGCGGCCTGGGCAGCGCCCAGAACCGAGCCGGCCAGCAGCGTGGACGCGGCGAGAACGCGACTGATACGTTTGAACATGCAAAGCACTCCTAGTGCAGATGGACATACAGGGGTTGGCATAACGGGGAAGCAGCTCAGGCCTTGGCCAGAGCCAGCGGGACTTTCGGCTTGCGCGCACGGCGCGGCTTCTCTTCGGTTTGCGGCTCGGCCAGCAGCTCGGCACCGTAAAGATCGTTAAGGAAGTTGGGGTGCAGCTCGGCGGCCGCGCCGTCGTAATGAATACGCCCCGCTTTCAACGCTACGGCGCGCTGGCAATAGCGCATGGCGTAGTCGACTTGATGCAGGGTGACCACCACGGTGGTGCCGTCTTCGCGGTTGATGTCGGCAAGAATCTGCATGACCTTGCGCGCGGATTCAGGGTCGAGCGAGGCAATCGGCTCGTCGGCCAGGATTACCTTGGCGCGCTGGCACAGGGCGCGGGCAATCGCCACACGCTGCTGCTGGCCGCCAGACAGGGTCGAGGCGCGCTGCTGCGCCAGATCGGCCAGACCCACACGGGCCAAAGCCTGTAGCGCACGCTGCTTTTCTTCGGCATTGAACAGGCCGAGGGTGCCTCGCCAGCGCGGCATGCGCCCCAGGCAACCGAGCAGCACGTTCTGCAGCACGCTAAGGCGGCCGACTAGGTTGAACTGCTGGAAGATGTAGCCGATGTCGGCACGCAGACGACGCACTTCGCCATTCAAGCGGCCGGCGGCCTGTACTTCGCGGCCCAGCACCTGAATGCTGCCACCACCGCTGCGGTCGCAGCAGGCCAAGCCGGCAACATGACGCAGCAGGGTCGACTTGCCGGAGCCCGAGGCTCCGATCAGCGCCACCATTTCACCGGGTTCGACGGACAGCGCCAGATCAAACAGCGCCTGCTTGCGGCCGAACGTTTTGTTCAGGCTCTCAACCCGGATCACTGCGCTCATGGAATGCCTCCTTTTATTAGCGGTTACACCGCGGCTAACAGCCGCCTTCTGGTGTAGACCAAGGTAGGCAAATCCTGTGTCAGACCGATTAATGGGCCGTGACACTTACGTGACCATTGCTTGAAGTTTTTTCTACGCGCGGGCGAATTTCCTTGCTTTTTGCACAGCACGGCGCATTTCTGATGACTGGTGCTGGCATAACGCCTTTATCCAACGCAAAATGCGACACGCGATTGGCGTCAATTTATCGACCTCGCGACTGTAGAGTCACACGCGATCAAGCGGCTTTCTGGCTGAACGGTTAGTGCTAAAGGTGGTCAAACCGGTGACAATCCTATAGCCCATTGCCAGTATCGCTTTCCTGAACTAACCGGTTTAATGTACGCGCCCTATGAAACCAGCACTCTATTCCAGCCGCACCGCTGACAAATTCGTAGTTCGTCTGCCCGATGGCATGCGCGAACGTATTGCGGATGTCGCACGCAACCATCACCGCAGCATGAACTCGGAGATCATTGCTCGCCTTGAGCAAAGCATGCTCCAGGAAAGCGCTCTGGGTGATGACCTCAATATGCGCCTGGACAGCCCAGACCTGTCCTTGCACGAGCGTGAGCTGCTGCAACGCTTTCGCCAGCTGTCGCGCCGTCAGCAAAATGCCCTGGTGGCATTGATTGCTCACGACGCCGAGATGGCCGCAGAAGAAGCCTGATTGCGCTGCACCCTGAAAAAACCGGCCGAGGCCGGTTTTTTTGCTGCCAATAAAAAATGGCCGGGAGCCATTTTTAACGCTGCTCCGCAACGGCCTGCAAGGTGGCCGCCAGGGATGGCAGGCAATAAAAAACCGCCTTTCGGCGGTTTTTTATTGAGCGCGGCAATCAGCCAACAAAGCTGAGCAGCACACCCGCCGCCACTGCCGAGCCAATTACCCCAGCCACGTTAGGGCCCATGGCGTGCATCAGCAGGAAGTTCTGCGGGTTGGCTTCCAGGCCGACCTTGTTCGATACCCGCGCCGCCATCGGCACCGCAGACACACCGGCCGAACCAATCAGCGGGTTGATCTTGTTCTTACTGAACAGGTTCATCAGCTTGGCCATCAATACCCCGGCAGCCGTACCGGCACAGAACGCCACCATTCCCAGACTGAGAATGCCCAGGGTTTTCAGCTGCAGGAAGGAGTCAGCCGAGAGCTTCGAGCCTACGGTCAGACCGAGGAAGATGGTGACGATATTGATCAGCGCATTACGCGAGGTATCAGCCAGACGCTCGACCACACCGGCCTCGCGCAGCAGATTACCAAGGGCAAACATACCGATCAGCGGCGCCGCATCAGGTAGCAGCATGCCGATCAGCAGACACAGCACAATCGGGAAGATAATCTTCTCGGCCTGACCCACAGGGCGCAGTTGCTGCATAACGATGGCGCGCTCTTCCTTGGTGGTCAGCGCGCGCATGATCGGTGGCTGAATCAACGGCACCAATGCCATATAGGCATAGGCCGCCACGGCAATCGGCCCGAGCAGATGCGGCGCCAGCTTGGAGGTCACGAAAATCGAGGTTGGGCCATCGGCGCCACCGATAATCGCGATGGAAGCGGCTTCCTTAAGAGTGAACTCCAGACCTGGAATACCCAGGGCAGTGATCGCCAGCGCGCCAAGCAAAGTGCCGAAAATCCCGAACTGCGCCGCAGCCCCGAGCAGCAGGGTCTTGGGGTTGGCCAGCATCGGCCCGAAGTCGGTCATGGCCCCCACGCCAAGAAAGATCAACAGCGGGAAGATACTGGTGGGCAAGCCCACCTCGTAGATCATATGCAGGAAGCCCGCACCCTCGGCCATGTTGGCCACCGGGATATTTGCCAGCAGACCACCAAAACCAATAGGCAACAGCAGCAGGGGCTCGAAGCCCTTTTTGATCGCCAGATAGATCAGCAGGATGCACACCGCGATCATAAACAGCTGACCGACCTCGACGTGGTACAGGCCAGTGCTGTGCCAAAGCTTGAGGAGCTTTTCCATTACCGCGCTCCCTTAACCGATGGTCAGCAGGCTGTCGCCCACTGCCACCGCATCACCGACCTTGACGTTGACCGCACCGACGGTGCCAGCCTTGAACGCACGGATCTCGGTTTCCATCTTCATGGCTTCGAGGATGATCACCAGCTGCCCTTCTTCCACGGCCTGACCTGGCTGCACCAGCACCTTGAAGATATTGCCGGCCAGCGGGGCATTCTGCGGCTCGCCAGCGCCAACCGGCGCAGCTACCGCTGCTGCAGCGGAAGTCGCGCCGCCGACAGCCTTGAGCCCTGCGATATCACCGCCTTCATTGACCTGCACCACATAAGACTTGCCGTTCACCTCAACGGTGTAGACCTCAGGTTTTCCGGCTTCACGAACAAGGGCTTCCTTACCAGTCGGCATCGGCTCGAAGGCTGCCGGATTGCCGCGATTTTCCAGAAACTTCAGACCGATCTGCGGGAACAGTGCATAGGTCAGCACGTCGTCGATTTCGTCGGCAGCAAGCTTGATGCCCTTCTCTTTGGCAATGCCCTTGAGTTCGGCAGTCAGCTTATCCATTTCGGCTTCAAGCAGATCAGCCGGACGGCAGGTAACCGCTTCAGCGCCATCGAGCACCCGCGCCTGCAGCTCTTTATTGAACGGCGCCGGCGCTGCGCCGTATTCACCTTTCAAGATGCCGGCGGTTTCCTTGGTGATCGACTTGTAGCGCTCACCGGTCAGCACATTGATCACCGCCTGGGTGCCGACGATCTGCGAGGTCGGGGTTACCAGCGGGATAAAGCCGAGGTCTTCGCGTACGCGCGGGATCTCAGCCAGCACTTCATCAAACTTGTCCTGGGCGCCCTGCTCTTTCAGCTGGCCTTCCATATTGGTCAGCATACCGCCCGGCACCTGGGCGACCAGAATGCGCGAGTCCACGCCTTTGAGGTTGCCCTCGAATTTCGCGTACTTCTTGCGTACTTCACGGAAGTAGGCGGCGATCTCTTCCAGCAGCAACAGATCAAGGCCGGTATCGCGCTCAGTACCCTGGAACATCGCCACTACGGACTCGGTCGGCGAATGGCCATAGGTCATCGACAACGAGGAAATGGCGGTGTCGACATTGTCGATGCCAGCTTCCACGGCCTTAAGAATGGCCACAGACGACAGCCCAGCAGTGGCGTGGCACTGCATATGAATCGGGATCGACAGGGTTGCCTTCAGGCGCGTCACCAGTTCGAACGCGGTGTAGGGCGTCAGAATACCGGCCATGTCCTTGATGGCCACCGAGTCGGCGCCCATGTCTTCGATCTGCTTGGCCAGATCGACCCACATTTCCAGGGTATGCACCGGGCTGGTGGTATAGGAAATGGTGCCCTGAGCATGTTTGCCCAGTTGCTTGACCGCTTTGAGGGCAGTCTGCAGATTGCGCGGATCGTTCATCGCATCGAATACGCGAAACACATCAACGCCGTTGAAGGCGGCGCGCTCGACGAATTTTTCCACCACGTCATCGGCGTAATGGCGATAGCCCAGCAGGTTCTGCCCGCGCAGCAGCATCTGCTGGCGGGTGTTAGGCATGGCCTTTTTCAGCTCGCGAATGCGGTGCCATGGATCTTCACCCAGGTAACGGATGCACGCATCGAAGGTCGCGCCACCCCAGGACTCCACGGACCAGAAGCCGACCTGATCGAGCTTGGGCGCGATCGGCAGCATGTCTTCCAGGCGCACGCGGGTGGCCAGGATCGACTGGTGGGCGTCACGCAGCACCACATCAGTAATTCCGAGTGCTTTCTTTACGGCAGTCATACAGATGCTCCCTGTCGAACCTGGCTCACCCGCGGCGGGCGCGGTGCTGGTGAATAGCGGATTGGATAGCGGCTAGCACATCAGCGCTCGGCTCGTCGGAGGCCGGCTTGACTGCTGATGGCACAGATACGGGAATTGGCGCTTTCACGGTAAACCGCTCGATAACCCACGACATCACGCGGATCATCAGCACCAATAGAATCAGGAAGAGAAATACGGTGCCCAGGCCGAACAGCATGAGCTCGACACCCTCGAGGAGGAGTTCACTAGGGGTCATCTTGGCTCCATTACCAGCTACGTGTGAGCTGCGTTAATTATTAGATAGGAGCGCCTGGGAACTGATCCCGGGCAAAGCTGGCGAACCTTAGCGTGAAACGAGCGTTTGAAGCAAACCCAGAGCAGCCTAATGAGACATTTTCTGTAGAGAAAGCGTCATCACCCCAGCAGGCCGCTAAAGCAGGAACAGGCTGGCCAAGCCCAGGAAGATAAAGAAGCCACCGCTATCGGTTACCGCAGTGATCATCACACTCGCGCCCAAAGCCGGATCACGCCCCATACGCACCAGCGTCATGGGGATCAACACCCCCATCAACGCCGCCAACAGTAGGTTCAGGATCATCGCAGCGGTCATCACCACGCCCAGCGACCAGCTGTCATAGAGCAGGTAGGCCACCACGCCAATCACCCCACCCCAGACGATGCCATTGACCAGGCCAACGCCCAGTTCCTTGCGAATCAGCCGCGAGGTATTACCGGTACTGACCTGATCCAGCGCCATGGCGCGCACGATCATGGTGATGGTTTGGTTACCCGAGTTGCCACCGATGCCCGCAACAATCGGCATCAGCGCTGCCAAAGCCACCAGCTTCTCGATGGAATCCTCGAACAGACCGATCACCCGCGACGCCATAAAGGCGGTAACCAGGTTGATCGCCAGCCAGGCCCAGCGGTTGCGCAGGGATTTCCACACCGAGGCGAAGATGTCTTCTTCCTCGCGCAGACCGGCCATATTGAGGACTTCGCTTTCGCTCTCCTCACGGATCAGGTCGACCATTTCATCGATGGTCAAACGGCCGATCAGCTTGCCGTTCTTGTCCACCACTGGCGTAGAAATCAGGTCGTAACGCTCGAACGCTTGCGCGGCGTCGTAGCCGTCCTCATCCGGATGGAAACTTACCGGGTCGGTGGCCATAACCTCGCTGACCAGCTTCTCCGGGTCATTGACCAGCAAACGCTTGACCGGCAGCACACCCTTGAGCACGCCGTCGTAATCGACCACAAACAGTTTGTCGGTGTGCCCCGGCAGCTCCTTGAGGCGACGCAGGTAGCGCAACACCACTTCCAGGCTGACATCTTCGCGGATGGTGACCATCTCGAAGTCCATCAGCGCGCCGACCTGATCTTCCTCGTAGGACAACGCCGAACGCACGCGCTCACGCTGCTGCGCATCGAGGGTTTCCATCAGCTCATGCACAACATCGCGCGGCAGCTCGGAGGCCAGGTCGGCCAGCTCGTCGGCGTCCATGTCCCTGGCCGCAGCGAGGATTTCATGGTCGTCCATGTCCGCGAGCAGGGTTTCGCGCACCGCGTCGGACACTTCGAGGAGGATATCGCCGTCGCGCTCAACCTTGACCAGCTGCCAGACAGTTAGGCGGTCATCAAGCGGCAAGGCTTCGAGAATGTGGGCAACGTCGGCGGAGTGCAGCTCATCAAGCTTGCGTTGCAATTCGGCGAGGTTCTGCCGATGCACCAGGTTTTCCACCCGACCGTGGTGCTGGCCTTCCTGACGGTGAGTCAGGTCTTCGACCAATTTGTGCCGATGCAGCAGCTCGACCACCTGAGCCAGGCGATGCTGCAGGCTTTCCTGCGGTTTTTTTGCTTCTACTTCAGTCATGGCGCGCTCCACCCCCAGCGGCAGCGCACGCCACGGAGGGTCAATCAGTCAACACGTGATTGCACAATCGAGATTCAGAGTAACTACTGGGTAAGTCCATGGTGGTTTTCCACAAGCCCCGGCGGGGCTGACGCGGCGAATGATACCACCGCCCAGGCGCTTTGCATGTGACAAAAACAATCCTAGAACAAGCGCTTGCACGACAAACTTAAGCGCGCCTGCACATCTGTAACTGCGACGTGCCAGGCATTGGCAAAGGCACGCCTGGCGCAGACAAAGGCATGAACTACCCTTGCACATGGACCGTCACGGAGGACGCACCATGCATGGACTGCGCTGCGCAGCTTTCTGCGCCATTCTGCTTTGCCCGCTGCCCACACTCAGCTCAACGGTATTTCGCTGCGAAGACACCAAAGGCAACGTCACTTTTACCCGCCAGGGTTGCCCCGACGCGCACAACCAGAGCTTGCAACAGGCCTACAACCCCACACCCGGCAGCGGTAAACCGGTGCCACTGGCCAAGCCGCGCAAGGCCAGTCGCGAGAGCAAGAAGAAAAAAGATGACTATGAGCTGACAGTGATCGGCGTGAAGCAGGACGGCTGCGGCAACCACCTGAGCAGCAGCGAACGGCGCGCAGCCATCATCAAGCAGCAGATACGCCTGGGCATGAGCCGCAGCGATGTCGAGAGCAGCCTCGGCAAGCCTGACAAGGTCACCGAGCAGAACGGCCAGACGCGCTACGTTTACCAGGGTAAGAAAGGCAACAAGCGCAACGTCAGCTTTGATGAAGCCGGCTGCGTCAAAGGCAAGGCCAAACGCTAAATCCAGCGAATTTAACGTCGCACAGCGACAACCCGCCGGTGACGGCTATAAACGCCGCACAATAAAAAAGGGCCTGCATCGCTGCAGGCCCTTCTTGTTTGGTGCACTCAGGAGGATTCGAACCTCCGACCGCTCGGTTCGTAGCCGAGTACTCTATCCAGCTGAGCTATGAGTGCAATTGGCGCTTTTTAACCAGATCACCGCTGGCTGAAACAAAATGGCCTGCATCGCTGCAAGCCATTCCGATTTGGTGCACTCAGCTGCAAGCCATTCCGATTTGGTGCACTCAGGAGGATTCGAACCTCCGACCGCTCGGTTCGTAGCCGAGTACTCTATCCAGCTGAGCTATGAGTGCATGTAACGCTTGCACTGTAGACTTCTAAATCAACGCCTACAGCACTAAATAATGGCGGAGAAGGGGGGATTCGAACCCCCGACACCCTTTTGAGATGTACTCCCTTAGCAGGGGAGCGCCTTCGGCCACTCGGCCACCTCTCCGCAACACGGGGCGCATGATAACCATGTTTTCCCCGTTTGCAAAGCCAAAATTTCGATAAAAATTAGTGGCTTGGTTCTTCGCCTTTCTCTTTCTGGATGCGCTGGTAAATTTCTTCGCGGTGCACGGCAACCTCTTTCGGCGCGTTAACGCCAATGCGCACCTGATTACCTTTAACGCCCAACACGGTGACAGTGACTTCGTCACCCACCATCAGGGTCTCTCCGACCCGGCGAGTCAGAATCAGCATTCCTTTCTCCTTACGGATATCAGTTCAGGACAACAGCAGTCTGCAAAAAAGAAAATGGTGGCAGCCCCGAACATCTCAAGCAGAGCCTTCACCCAAGTATTGACTAGTGTGAGCAGAAAGAAAGTTCCTGCTCATGCCAACCAAAAAGACAAAAGGCGCGGGATAAACCGCGCCTTTCGGATAATGCCTCAGTCGCCCTGACGGGCCGGAGCATCCAGTTCAAAAGCAGTGTGCAGGGCGCGCACCGCCAACTCCAGATATTTCTCCTCGATTACCACGGAGACTTTGATCTCCGAGGTCGAGATCATCTGGATATTGATGTTTTCCTTGGCCAGCGCTTCGAACATGCGGCTGGCAACACCGGCGTGGGAACGCATGCCAACGCCAACGATGGACACCTTGGCAATCTTGGTGTCGCCGATCACTTCACGCGCACCCAGCTCGCGGGCGGTGTTTTCCAGCACCTGTTGCGCCGCGGTGTAGTCATTGCGGTGCACGGTGAAGGTGAAATCGGTGGTGTTATCGTGCGCAACGTTCTGCACGATCATGTCCACTTCGATGTTCGCAGCACTGATCGGGCCGAGAATTTTGAACGCCACGCCCGGGATGTCCGGTACGCCACGGATGGTCAGCTTGGCTTCGTCGCGGTTGAAAGCGATGCCGGAGATGATCGGCTGTTCCATGGATTCCTCTTCATCAAGGGTAATGAGGGTGCCCGGCCCCTCTTGGAAGCTGTGCAGCACGCGCAGCGGGACGTTGTACTTGCCGGCGAATTCCACCGAGCGAATCTGCAGCACCTTGGAACCGAGGCTGGCCATTTCCAGCATCTCTTCGAAGGTGATTTTTTCCAAACGCTGAGCCTGCGGCACCACACGTGGGTCGGTGGTGTAGACACCATCAACGTCGGTGTAGATCTGGCACTCATCGGCCTTCAGCGCAGCAGCCAGTGCCACACCGGTGGTGTCGGAACCGCCACGACCGAGGGTGGTGATATTGCCGTGCTCGTCGACACCCTGGAAGCCAGCAACCACCACCACACGACCGGCCTTGAGGTCGGCACGTAGTTTCTGGTCATCGATCTGCAGGATGCGCGCTTTGTTGTGCGCGCTGTCAGTCAAGATGCGCACCTGATTGCCGGTATAGGACACCGCCGGCACGCCAATCTTGATCAGCGCCATGGCCAGCAGGGCAATCGTCACCTGCTCACCGGTAGAGACCATCACGTCGAGTTCACGCGGTACCGGCTGACCATCACTGACCTGTTTGGCCAGATCGATCAGGCGATTGGTTTCACCGCTCATGGCGGAAACCACAACCACAATGTCATCGCCGTTTTCGCGGAATTTCTTCACCTTCGCGGCCACCTGCTGAATACGCTCAACAGTGCCGACGGAGGTGCCGCCAAATTTCTGTACGATCAAAGCCATTTCAAAGCCGCCTCAGCCCGTGAAGGGCGCCCATTAAACATACAACTCAATACCCTGCCAAGGCCCGCCGGGCGTATACCGGGCCTTGGGCTGTAGATCTGGAGAATCAGGCGTTTACAGACCCTGCTCGGCGAAAGTCACCGCCAACGCCAGCGCACCATCGAGAGCCGCTGCATCAACGCCGCCGCCCTGAGCCATGTCCGGGCGACCGCCGCCCTTGCCGCCGACGGCCGCTGCCGCCTGCTTCATCAGCTCACCGGCTTTCAGCTTGGCGGTCAGATCCTGGGTCACGCCGGCCACCAGCACGATTTTGTCGTCCTGCACGCCGCCGAGCAGGATCACCGCGCTGCCGAGCTTGTTCTTAAGCTGATCGACCATCGCCAGTAGCGCCTTGCCATCCAGACCGTCGAGACGCGCAGTCAGCACCTTGATGCCTTTGACGTCGACAGCCGAACCGGCCAGGTCGTTGCCCGCCGCGCTGGCGGCCTTGGCCTTGAGCTGCTCTAGCTCTTTTTCCAGCTGACGGTTGCGTTCCAGCACACCGGCCAGCTTGTCCAGCAGGTTGTCGCGGCTGCCCTTGACCAGCGCCGCGGCTTCTTTCAGCTGCTCTTCCGCGCCATTCAAATAGGCAAACGCTGCCGCGCCGGTGACCGCCTCAATACGACGCACGCCCGCCGCCACACCGCTTTCGCTGGTGATCTTGAACAGGCCGATATCGCCGGTACGCTTAACGTGGGTGCCACCACACAGCTCAACAGAGAAGTCACCGCCCATGCTCAGTACACGCACCTGATCGCCGTACTTCTCACCGAACAGCGCCATGGCACCTTTGGCCTTGGCGGTTTCGATGTCGGTTTCCAGGGTTTCAACTTCGCTATTGCCGCGCACTTCACGGTTGACGATGGTTTCCAGCTCTTTCAGTTGCGCTGGAGTGATCGCCTCAAAGTGGCTGAAGTCAAAACGCAGACGCTGACTGTCGACCAGCGAGCCCTTCTGAGTCACGTGCTCGCCCAGCACCTGACGCAGCGCCGCATGTAGCAAGTGGGTAGCCGAGTGATTGAGCGCAGTGGCCTGACGCACACTGGCGTCCACTTCGGCCTTGACCGAGGTGCCGACGCTCAAACCACCTTTGACCGCAACGCCATGGTGCAGGAATGCGCCGCCAGCCTTGGTGGTATCACGCACGTCGAAACGCACGCCAGCACCTTCAAGGAAGCCGCAGTCACCCACCTGACCACCGGATTCGGCGTAGAACGGCGTCTGATCGAGGACGACTACGCCCTCCTCGCCTTCACCTAGGCTGTCGACTGCCTGACCGGCCTTGAACAGGGCAATGATCTTGCCGCTGCCGCTAGTGCCTTGATAGCCAAGGAACGCGGTATCACTGTCAACTTTGACCAGGCTGTTGTAGTCCATGCCGAACGCGCTGGCAGAACGAGCGCGCTCGCGCTGCGCCTGCATTTCGCGCTCGAAACCCTCTTCATCCAGAGTCAGTGCGCGCTCACGGGCGATGTCGCCGGTGAGGTCCATCGGGAAGCCGAAGGTGTCGTATAGCTTGAAGATCACATCGCCCGGAATCACCGTGCCTTTCAGCTCAGCCAGATCCTGTTCGAGAATTTTCAGGCCCTGCTCCAGGGTCTTGGCGAACTGCTCTTCTTCGGTTTTCAGCACGCGCTCGATATGCGCCTGCTGCTGTTTCAGCTCAGGGAAGGCGTCGCCCATCTCGGCCACCAGCGCGGCAACGATCTGGTAGAAGAAGCTGCCCTTGGCGCCCAGCTTGTTACCGTGGCGGCAGGCGCGACGGATGATGCGGCGCAGCACGTAGCCACGGCCTTCGTTGGAAGGCGTCACACCGTCGGCGATCAGGAAGCCGCACGAACGGATATGGTCAGCCACCACTTTCAGCGAAGCCTGGCCCTCGTTGACGCAACCGATAGCCTTGGCCGCCGCATTGAGCAGGCTCTGGAACAGGTCGATCTCGTAGTTCGAGTTGACGTGCTGCAGCACCGCGCTGACGCGCTCCAGGCCCATGCCGGTGTCCACACTCGGCGCCGGCAACGGGTGCAATACGCCGTCAGCGGTGCGATTGAACTGCATAAACACGTTGTTCCAGATTTCGATATAGCGGTCGCCATCTTCCTCTGGCGAACCGGGTGGCCCCCCCCAGATATGCTCGCCGTGATCGAAGAAAATCTCGGTGCACGGGCCACACGGGCCGGTGTCGCCCATGGTCCAGAAGTTGTCGGAAGCGTACGGCGCGCCTTTGTTGTCGCCGATGCGGATCATGCGCTCGACCGGAACGCCGATTTCCTTGTTCCAGATATCAAAAGCTTCATCGTCAGTGGCGTAGACCGTGACCCAGAGCTTTTCCTTGGGCAGGTTCAGCCAGTTTTCGCCGGTGAGGAATTCCCAGGCGAAGTGAATGGCGTCGCGCTTGAAATAGTCGCCAAAGCTGAAGTTGCCGAGCATTTCGAAGAAGGTGTGGTGACGTGCGGTGTAACCGACGTTTTCCAGGTCGTTGTGCTTGCCACCGGCACGCACGCACTTCTGGCTGGTGGCGGCACGGGTGTAGGCGCGCTTTTCCAGGCCGAGGAAGCAATCCTTGAACTGGTTCATCCCCGCGTTGGTGAACAGCAGGGTCGGGTCATTGCCCGGAATCAGGGAGCTGGAAGCGACACGGGTGTGTCCCTTCTGTTCGAAGAAGCTGAGGAAGGCTTCACGGATTTCTGCGCTTTTCATAGGAATCTTCCAAAAACCAGCGGCCACGACAAAGCCGGCAAAGGGCCGCATTATATCGGGCCTGCGCTAGGGGGCTAGTGCCTTTATTGATAGATAACAGCTATTAGCTGCTCTCTATACATTCAACTCGAACGAAAATCGGCAAAAGCTGCCACCACCTGATCGATATCCGCAGTGGAGATATCCAGGTGAGTCACCATGCGCAACCGTGGCGCAGCGGTGAGCTTGATCCCGCGCTCGGCGCAAAAGGCCTTCAGCGCGCCGGCCTGCTCGCCAACCTGGGCGTAGACCATATTGGTCTGCACCGGCTCCACCGTATAGCCCAACTCACGCAGGCCGGCAGCTAGACGTTCGGCATTGGCGTGATCCTCGGCCAGACGCTGCACCTGATGCTGCAGCGCATACAAGCCAGCCGCGGCGAGCATGCCGGCCTGACGCATACCGCCGCCGACCATCTTGCGCAGCCGCCGCGCCCTGCCGATCAACTCTACTGAGCCGCACAACACCGAGCCAATCGGAGCGCCAAGGCCCTTGGACAGGCACACCGAGACCGAATCGAAATACTGGGTTATCTCCCGCGCCGGCACGCCCAGCTTGACTGCTGCGTTATACAGCCGCGCGCCGTCCAGATGCAGGGCCAGGCCGCGCCGCGTGGTCAGCTCGCGTGCCGCTTGCAGATACGCCTGCGGCAGCACCTTGCCCTGCATGGTGTTTTCCAGCGCCAGCAGACGGGTGCGGGCGAAGTGGAAGTCATCCTGTTTGATTGCTGCTTCGACCTTGGTCAGATCCAGCGAGCCATCGGCCTCGCCCTCAATCGGCTGCGGCTGGATAGAGCCAAGCACCGCCGCGCCGCCGCCTTCGTATTTATAGGTGTGCGCCTGCTGGCCGACGATATATTCGTCGCCGCGCGCACAATGGGCCATCAGCCCGAGCAGATTGCTCATGGTGCCGGTGGGCACGAACAACGCAGCTTCGAAACCCAACTCGGCAGCCAGAAACTGCTCCAGACGATTAACCGTAGGGTCTTCGCCATACACGTCATCGCCTAGCTCGGCGGCTTGCATGGCCTCGCGCATACCAGGGGTCGGCTGGGTGACGGTGTCGCTGCGCAGGTCGATAACGGGCATGGCGGGCAGTCCTTAGATGGGGCTAAAGCCCGATGCTAAAGCGCTGCGGATAAGCGAACAAGGTACAGATAGGGAGAACGAAACCAAGACAGACAGGCCAAGCATAGATAGCGGCGATCCCGGATTGCGCTGGCGCTTATTCGGGCTACGGGTTAACAGCAGCGTCGTAGCCCGGATGAAATCCGGGAAACTATTGTGCGACTAACACCGCGCCCCGGATTGCATCCGGGCTACACGTTGGCACTTGCCATTGGGATCAAGCCAGCTGCACGTCTTCGGCGGGAACAATCAAGATGCCGGCGCGCAGACCGTTCTTGACCTTTGGATTGGGGAAGATAATCCGCGCACCTGGCTCATCCACCACCCAGCGGGTATCAGCCAGGTCTTCAGCCAGCAAGTAGCCAAGCGGCAGTTCACTGAAGTTCTCGATATCGGCCGGCAAGTGCAGCTTGAAGGCGTCGCTATGCTTGATCACTTCGCGCGCCACGGCAAACAGCTTGAGCTCACCCAGATCATCGTTGGCACCTTCGGGCTCGCGGCCTTCGATCAGGGCCTGCAGATGCAGTTCGAGCAAGTCGAGGTTGACCAGCTCGTTCTGCCCGAATGGCCGCGCCTTGCCCAGCTCTAGGGTGAAAGCTTCCGCCCCCAGCTGGGTATAGGTGTAGGCGCTAAAGGTGATAGAACTCTTGTTGTGCAACAGCACCGCTTCGATCCCGGCTGCGCTCAAGCGCGCCAGTTCACGCTGGCTGCGTGGACGGCCTTCCTGAAACGGATAGAGGGCGAACTGCTCGATCTTCGACGCGCGGATCGCGGTATGCAGATCGTAATGCAGACGGGTGCGATCCGGCTTGTTGAAGAAGGTTGCAGCCAGATGTTCCAGATCACAGGCGCGCAGCGCTTCGGCACCGGTGTGCTGATCGTGGCGGCCGTTGAACAGGCGGTTGATGTCCTGCTCGATATAACGCTCGCCGCTGCGCATGGCGGCGGGGTTACCGAACAGAAAGAGAATGCGCGCGCGGGGCTTCAACTGGTTGCGGGCAATGCCCTGCAACAGGCGGTCGAGCAACTCGATGGGCGCGGTTTCGTTGCCATGGATGCCGGCAGACAGCAGCAGGTCCAGGCCATTGTCGCTGGCCACCGGCGGCGTTATTTCCAACGCGCCTTCGGCCAGCCAACGCAGACGCGTACCCTCGGGGGTCAGCTGAATCTTCGCTGCCGGTTCGTGGCCGGCCAGGGTCAGTTCAAGCAGTTTGCCGAGGGCAAGCATGGGCGTTTCCTCAGAAGAGCGTTTTTACGATCTCGCGAGCTAGAGCCATGCAAGGCAAAAGCAGGCGAGGACGCGGAGTTTACGAGCTGTAAATGAGCATTCCGAGCCTGCTTTTAACGCAGCAGGGCCGACGCGCAGCAGATCGTAAACGGGTTCTTAGTGGTTGCAGTCAGGACCGTGCACATGATCGTCATCTTCGTCCGCCAGATCGGCCGCTTCCATCTCCAGCTCCAGGCTGACCAGGTTGGTGGCCAGCGGGCGCAGCAGCAGGTTGGCGTATTCGGCAGCGCCCTCCTCCACGTCCACACCGATCATCAGCTGGTTGTTGCCCACCTGCTGGAACCAGATTTCCTGGCCCTGCCAGATTACGGCAAAGCGCGTGCAGGAGGTTTCCAGCTGGGTGCCGTCAGTGTCTTCGAGGATCAGTTGCAGGGCGTCGCTCATAAAATCTCCACAGGTGTTGGCGCAGGGTGGATGTCGTTTTTTACATCCACCACAAGCCCGTCATGGTGGGTCGATAAAGCGCGACCCACCCTACTCAAGCTAATTGGAATGGATAAACCGCGCCCAGTTTAAGGATCTGCGTCAGTTCGTCCAAGGCCGCACGGCATTCATTGAGCAATTGTGGGTCAGCCAGATCGTTTTCGCTCAGACGATCACGGTAGTGCTTGTCGACCCAGACATTGAGGCTGTCGTGCAGGGTCGGGGTCATGATCACGCCCTGATTGACCGCTGCCAGCTCGTGCTCCTTGAGCGCCACGCGCAGGCGCAGGCACGCCGGGCCACCGCCGTTCTGCATGCTTTGCTTGAGGTCGAACACCTTGACCTCGCGAATCGGCCCGTTACCGCTGGTCAGCTGCTCCAGGTAACGCCAGACATTGCCGTTGTTACGGCACTCTTCCGGCACGATCAGCAGCATGCCGCCATCGGCGCGGTTGAGCAGCTGGCTGTTAAACAGGTAGGACTTGACCGCATCCTCCACCGTCACCGCATCACGCGGCACGCATACAGCCTGGAAGTTGCCGCCGCGGCGGGCGAGCTTGTCGCTCAGCTCGGCCAGCACCTTGTCGGTGTCGAGGAAGGCGTCCTGGTGATAGAACAACACCTCGCCATTGCCCACGGCGATCACATCATTGTGGAACACACCCTGATCAATCACGGCTGGCGATTGCTGGGCGTAGACCACGCCCTCATCGCTCAGGCCATGCAAACGGGCAACCGCCTGCGAGGCTTCCAGGGTCTGCCGCGCCGGGTAGCGCTGCGGGGCCGGGAAGCGGCTGTCGAAGGCGCTGCGGCCGAATACGAAGAACTCCACGCCGGCATCGCCGTAACCTTTGCAGAAGCGCGTGTGGTTGGCTGCACCTTCATCGCCGAACTGACCGACGGCCGGCAAAGCCGCGTGGTGAGCGAAGCGCTGCTCATTGGCGAACATGGCGCCAAGCACACGGCTGGTGGTCGGGTGCTCAATCGAGCGGTGGAATTTGCAGTTGAGGTTGGCAGCGGTGAAATGCACGCGACCATCGGCAGTGTCGGCGCTGGGGCTGACGGTGCAGGCGTTAGCCGTCCACATGCTGGAAGCCGAGCAGCTGGCGACCAACAGCGGCATGGCGTCTTTCGCGGCCTTCTGGATCACCTGCGCGTCAGTGCCGGTAAAGCCCAGGCTGCGCAGCACAGCGACATTCGGGCGCTCCTGCGGGGCCAGTACGCCCTGCTTGAAGCCCATTTCCATCAGGGCCTTCATCTTGGCCAGGCCCTGCTTGGCGGCTTCTTTCGGGTTGGACGCGGCCTGACTGTTGCTCTGCGAGGCGACGTTGCCGTAGGACAGGCCACCGTAGTTGTGCGTCGGCCCGACCAGACCGTCGAAATTCACTTCAAATGCGTTGCTCACAGGCTAACTCCGGGTGTCAGGGTGGCGGGCAGGCTCAGGCTGTCGGATTCCAGCGAGGCCACCGGGTAGGCGCAATAATCCGCCGCATAATAAGCGCTGGCGCGGTGGTTGCCAGAGGCACCCACACCGCCGAATGGCGCGGTGCTGGCGGCACCGGTCAGCTGTTTGTTCCAGTTGACAATACCGGCGCGGCTTTGCAGCCAGAACTGCTCGTAGCGCGCCTTGGAGTCAGACAGTAGGCCAGCGGCCAGGCCGTACTGGGTGTTGTTGGCCTCGGCGATGGCCGCATCGAAATCGGCGTAGCGAATCACCTGCAGCAGCGGGCCGAAGAACTCTTCATCCGGACGATTGGCGACCTCAGTCACATCAATGATGCCTGGGGTGAGCAAGGCGGCACCGGCAAGCGGCTGGGTCATTTCCAGCAGCGGCTTGGCGCCATGGGTCAGCAGATGCTGCTGCGCCTTGATCAGGTGCTGCGCGGCGGCCAGGGAAATCACCGAGCCCATAAAGGGCGCAGGCTGGGCGTCGAAACTGCCGACCTTGATGCTTGCAGCAACTTCAACCAGACGTTCCAGCAGGCTGTCGCCCCAGGCGCCTTGTGGCACCAGCAGACGGCGCGCACAGGTGCAGCGCTGGCCGGCGGAGATAAACGCCGACTGGATGATGGTGTACACCGCTGCGTTGAGATCAGCGACCTGATCCACCACCAGCGGGTTATTGCCGCCCATTTCCAGGGCGAGGATCTTGTCCGGGCGACCGGCGAACTGGTTGTGCAGCAGGTTGCCGGTACGGCTGGAGCCAGTGAAGAACAGGCCGTCGATACCGTCATGCGCGGCCAAAGCCACACCGGTATCGCGCGCACCTTGCACCAGGTTGAGCACACCTGCCGGCAGACCGGCTTCGATCCAGCACTTGACGGTCAGCTCGGCGACTTTCGGGGTCAGCTCGCTGGGCTTAAACACCACGCAGTTACCCGCCAAAAGCGCTGGCACGATATGGCCGTTAGGCAGGTGACCGGGGAAGTTGTACGGGCCAAATACCGCGACCACGCCATGCGGCTTGTGCCGCAGCACGGCGGTGGCATCGGCCAGCGGGCCGCTCTTCTCACCGGTACGCTCGCGGTAGCTCTGCACCGAGATGGCGACCTTGTTGACCATGCTGGTGACTTCGGTGGCGGTTTCCCACAGCGGCTTGCCGGTTTCCTCACCAATGCAGTGACCCAGCGCGTCGGCATGGGTTTTCAGGGTGGCGGCAAACTGCTCGAGCACGGCGATGCGTTCATCCAGCGAGCGCGAGGCCCAGGCGGGGAATGCGCCGCGGGCGGCCTGCACGGCAGCGTCAACCTGTACGGTGCTGGCAGCAGAGCCTTGCCAGATGGCCTCCTGGCTGACCGGGTTGAGCGATGCCAGGGCTTCACCCTGGCCTGCGTGCCAGGCACCGGCAATGTAATGAGTGCTCATCTTGTTTTATCACTCCCAGCAAGGTGTAGACCCGGCCTGCGCCGGATCGGCAAATAGAGACAGCAGCGTCGCACTACTTGGCAAGCGGCTTTAGCCGCGAGCGGAAACCGCTACCGCACGCACCTGATCGCCCGCCGACAGCTGCAGGCGCTTGGCGGTTTGCGCATCCACCACCAGGGTGCCGGCAGCCAGGCGCGCTGGCGCTGCAGTAATCCGGCAGTCTTCGCGCTTGCGGTTGTGGATCAGGAAACGTGGCGCGTCATCGCCCGGCGTACCAACGGCCAGCACCAATACCTGGCTGTCCTGCACGGCGCGGATCTTCGCGGTTTCGGCTTCGATAGCCGGGCCGGCGTCGAAGATGTCGACATAGCCCTGGTAGCTGAAACCCTCGCCCTTGAGCATGGCCAGCGCCGGCTCGGTGTCCGGGTGAACGCGACCAATAATGTTGCGCGCGTCCTCCGAGAGGAAGCAGGTATAGAGCGGAAACTTGGGCATCAGCTCGGCGATAAAGGCCTTGTTGCCCACGCCGGTGAGGTAGTCAGCCTGGCTGAACTCCATCTTGAAGAAGTGCCGACCGAGGCTTTCCCAGAATGGCGAACGGCCCTGCTCATCGGACATGCCGCGCATTTCGGCAATCACCTTGTCGCCGAACAGCTCGCGGAACTCGGCAATAAACAGAAAGCGTGCCTTCGACAGCAACCGGCCATTCAGGCCGCTGCGCTGGTCGCTGCGCAAAAACAGCGAGCACAGCTCGGAGTTGCCGGTCAGGTCGTTGGCCAGGAACAAAGTAGGCACCTGGCGGTGGATCTGCAGCTCTTGCGAGGCGCTGACGGTCAAGCCGACCCGGTAGTTGTACCAGGGCTCGCGCAGGCCAACGGCGCCAGCAACGGCCGAGATACCGACCACTTCGCCGTTGTCGTCTTCGAGCACAAACAGGTAGTCGGCATCGGCACGCGCGGCTTCGCCACGGAAGGTTTTCTCGGCCCAGCCAACGCGGTGCGCCAGGCGCTCCTCATTGGCGGGCAGCGTAGTCAGGCCAGCGCCGGTACTGCGCGCCAGCTGGAACAGGGCCGGCAGATCGGCGCTGCGGACGGGACGAACGATCATGCGCTAACTCCTTAAACCGCAACCAGGCGTACGCTGACGCCTTCGCCGACGCCCAGGGCCTCGGCGGCCGCCAAACTCAGGGTGACCGGCTTGCCAGGCACCCAATCAAGATCCACAACGATGGCGCGGAAATCCTGCAGCTGGCCGTTACTCACCAGATACGGCCGGCCGCCTTTGACCGGCTCGCCGATGCGCAACGGCACCACGCGGCTCTGGGCAATCGAACGGATGCCCGAGGTGCGCGCATGCAGGGTCGGGCCACCGTCGAAGATGTCGATGTAATGGTCGGTCTCGAAGCCTTCACGCATCAGAATGTCGAAACTGATCTGTGCCCGTGGATGCACCTGGCCCATGGCTTCCTGCGCCTCATCGGGCAGGAGCGGCACGTAGATCGGGTAATGCGGCATCAGCTCGGCGAGGAAGGTGCGGCTCTTCAACCCACACAGGCGCTCGGCCTCGGTGTAGTTCATGTCGAAGAAGTTGCGCCCCACCGCATCCCAGAACGGCGAATCACCGGCCTCGTCGCTGTAACCGACGATTTCCACCACCAGCGCATCAGCAAAGCGCTCCGGGTGGTTGGCGAGAAACAGCAGGCGGCCGCGCGAATTGAGTTCGGACCAGGCGGTGTTCACCAGCGGCCGCTCGACGTAGAAGCTAGTCAGCAGGCTGTTGCCAGTGAGGTCGTGGCACAGCGAGAGCACGTGGATCTTGTTATGGATCTTCAGCTCGCGGGAGTTGTGCACGAAGGTTTCATTACGAAAGCTGTAGAACGGCTCGGAGTAGCCGGCCGAGGCAACGATGCCGGAGCAGCCGACCAGGCGGCCGCTCTCAGTGTCCTCGAGAACGAAGAAGTAGCTTTCTTCACCGTTGAAGCTGACTTCGGCGGAAAACGAGGCCTCCGAGGCAGCAATTTTTTCGCGCAGACGATCGGCATCGTCCGGCAGTGAAGTCACACCAACCGGGCTGTCCGCGGCGAGACGCTGCACTTCAGTGAGGTCGGCCATTTGCGCGGGGCGCATCACCAGCATGGTGCCACTCCTTTTGATAAAAGCTCCAAGCAGCCCAAACCGGGCGGCCTAGAGAAAACCGCAACAAACGCTGCGGCACACACAGAGACGGGCTTCCTTGCTGTTAGCTCAACCCATCCGTGGGTCGAGCGGGCGCAGCCTGATCCGCCGCGTTAACGACGGACCAGGCCGGCAATCAGGCTTGAGCCAGCTTGGCCACTGCACGTTCGAAACGCGCCAGACCTTCATCGATATCGACGTCTTCCACCACCAGGCTTGGGGCGAAACGCACCACATCCGGGCTGGCCTGCAGCACCATCACGCCTTCCACTGCCGCAGCGTCGAGAATTGCCTTGGCCTTGCCTTTCCAGGCATCGGACAGCACCGCACCGATCAGCAGACCGAGGCCGCGCACTTCGCTAAATACGCCGTACTGCTGGCCGATCTGCTCCAGCTTGGTTTTGAAACGCTGATGCTTGGCTTTAACGCCAGCCAGCACTTCAGGGGTGTTGATGGTGTCGATCACCGCCTCACCCACCGCGCAGGCCAGTGGATTACCGCCGTAGGTGGTGCCGTGGGTGCCAACGGCCAAATGCTTGGCCAGCTCGCTGGTGGTGAGCATCGCGCCAATCGGGAAACCGCCGCCCAGGCTCTTGGCGCTGGAGAGGATGTCCGGGGTCACGCCGTAGTGCATATAGGCGAACAGCTCGCCGCTGCGGCCCATGCCGCTCTGCACTTCGTCGAACACCAGCAGCGCATTGTGCTTGTCGCACAGCTCGCGGGCCGCTTGCAGGTAAGCCAGGTCAGCCGGCAGCACGCCGCCCTCACCCTGAATCGGCTCAAGCACCACGGCGCAGGTCTTATCGGATACCGCGGCCTTCAGCGCCTCGATATCGTTATAAGGAATGTGGCTGATGCCCTGGATCTTCGGGCCGAAACCGTCGGAATACTTCGGTTGACCACCGACGCTGACGGTAAACAGGGTGCGCCCGTGGAAGCTGTTGGTCGCGGCGATGATTTCGCACTTGTCTTCGCCGAACTTATCGAAGGCTACGCGACGGGCCAGCTTGAAGGCGGCCTCGTTGGCTTCGGCGCCAGAGTTACAGAAGAACACGCGCTCGGCGAAGGTGGCGTCAATCAGCTTCTTGGCCAGGCGCAGGGCCGGCTCGTTGGTGAACACGTTGGATACGTGCCAGAGGTTGCCGGCCTGCTCGGTGAGTGCCTTGACCAGCGCCGGATGGGCGTGGCCCAGCACGTTGACGGCAATGCCGCCGGCAAAGTCGATCAGCTCACGACCGCTTTGATCCCACACGCGAGAACCGGCGCCACGTACTGGAATAAAGGCAGCGGGTGCGTAGTTGGGCACCATCACCTGGTCGAAATCGGCGCGTTGCACCGGGTCGTGCTGAACGGACATCTGAGCTCTCCTAACGAGGAACACCTGCATTCAATAGCAGGCGATGTGAAGGATTGTAGGGACTGATCCGGGGCCGGCATTGCCGCCATGCGACAACTTCTTATAGCGCCAACCCGAGGAAAACCGCAGCTTTCGCAAATGCGACAGAAAGCATCGGGAAGGCGCAGTTTAAATGCAGCCACCGGCCTTGGCGCGGTTTTCTCGGCAGCGTGGAAAAGGATTTTTATGGCCTGCCATCCATGGCGGCCACCCTTCGGGACGTCGCTACGCGACGTTAAAAATAACTCCCGGTTATTTTTTATGGCCTGCCATCCATGCAGCCACCCGGTTTTAAGCAGGCACGGGGATTACCGCAGGCACCGGTGGGCTGTCCAGGCAGAGGAACTCGATCAGGCGGGCTTTCTGCGCCATGGCGTCCTGGTAACCCAGCTCAATCAGCTCGTTGCAGTACCCGGGCTCGAACAGCAGGTAACTCAGCACCCCGGCGCCGCTGGCCTTGGTCGCCCCTGGGCCACGCAGAAACAGGCGCAACGCCTTGGGCAGCTCATGCCGATGGCGCGCGGCAATCAGGTCCAGCGGCTGGCTGGGGGAAATCACCAGTACATCCACCGGTTTGAGGCCCAGACCGCGCAGATGGCTTTCGGCGGGAATCAGCCGGCCCATCTGATTAAGCCGTTCAAGCAGCTCGATATCGCTTTCCAAGCTGTCAATAAAGGTGCTGTTGAGCATATGCCCGCTGATCTGCGCCAGGCTCGGCGGCCGGCTGTGCTGCGGGCGCACCACCGGCAGCTGAGCCTGCGGCCCGGCAGCCGGGTTGCCACTGACCCCGACCACCAGCACCCGCGTCGCCCCCAGGTGCAGGGCTGGGCTGATCGGCGCGGATTGGCGCACGGCGCCATCGCCGAAGTATTCACGGTTGATCTTCACCGGCGGAAATATCAGCGGAATCGAGGCACTGGCCAGCAGATGCTCAAGCGCCAGCCGGGTTGGTACACCAACCCGACGATGGCGGAACCAGGGATCGATGGTGGCGCGACCTTGATAAAAGGTCACCGCCTGACCGGTTTCATACCCAAAGGCTGTCACTGCCACGGCGCGCAACTGGCGGTGGCGCACGGCTGCGGCAATCCCGCTGAAATCCAGCTCACGCCCGAGCAGATCGGCCAGCGGCGAACTGTCGAGCAGCGCCACCGGCACCTGACCGCCCAGCCCGAGCAAGCTGTGGCCAATAAAGCGGCTGGCCTGGCGTAGCACGCCTGGCCAATCGCTGCGATAGACCTGATGAGTATGAAAGCCCTGCCAGACGCTGGTCAGCCGTCGTACGGCCTCGGTGAAGTGCAACGCCCCGCAGGCCAGGCCCACTGCATTGATCGCACCTGCCGAGGTGCCGACGATAACCGGAAAAGGATTGTGCGCCGCATTGGGCAGCAGGTCGGCAATCGCCGCCAGCACGCCCACCTGATAGGCCGCCCGTGCGCCACCGCCGGAGAGAATCAGCCCGGTAACCGGCTGACTGGTTGGAGCAGTGTGCGGCATAGGCTGTATCCCACTGTTTTTTAGCCAGTATAGGAGCCAGTCAGGCGCTCGCGGAACCACCAGGTGCCAAGAAAACCAACTTCAGCCGAACAACCCGCCAATTGGATGGCGGGCCAAGTCAGAAACTAGCGCTTCTTTTTATAGAGCTTCGGCTCGCCTTCCGGCCGCGTCTTGAAGCGCCGATGCGCCCACAGGTACTGCTCGGGGCAGACGCTGATAGCCTGCTCGATCCACTGATTGACCAGCAGGCAGTCGGCCTCTTCACTCTCGGTGGGGAAGTCTGCCAGCGGCGGATGGATTACCAGGCGATAACCCTGGCCATCGGGCAAGCGCTGCTGGGTAAAGGGAATCACCTGAGCGCGGCCCATACGGGCGAACTTGCTGGTGGCGGTGACGGTGGCCGCCTGGGTGCCGAACAGCGGCACGAACACACTGCGCTGCGCGCCATAGTCCTGATCCGGCGCGTACCAGACCACCCCGCCGGCACGCAGCAGTTTGAGCATGCCGCGCACATCATCACGACCAATCACGCCGAGCAGGCGCTGCTCACGACCACGACGCTGCACGTAGTCGAACAGCGGATTCTTGTGCGGGCGGTACATGCCGTACATGTTCTGGGCCATGCCAAGCAGGCCGCCGCCCATTTCCAGGGTGGTGAAATGCAGCGCCATCAGAATCACGCCCTGGCCATCGGCCTCGGCCTGACGCAGATGTTCCAGCCCTTCGATGCTGCCCAGGCGGCGCAGGCGCTCGGCGGGCCACCACCAGGCAATGGCCATTTCAAAGAAGGTAATCCCGGTAGAGGCGAAGTTTTCCTTTAATAGCGCTTCGCGCTCGGCGGCGGGCATCTGCGGAAAGCACAGCTCCAGGTTGCGCGCGGCAATCTTGCGCCGCGAACTGGCCAGGCGATACATCACGCCACCCAGCCCGCGCCCCAGCCACAGCAGCACCTTGTAAGGCAGCTGGGCGATCAGCCACAGCAGGCCCAGGCCCAGCCACAACAGCCAGAAACGTGGATGCAGGAAATAAGCGCGAAATACAGGGCGATCCATAACACAGGTCCGAGGCACGCAACAAAGCGCGGCATTCTATCAGGAGTTTGCTTGCTGCCTGGTTTCGCGGCGCGCAACTTGCGAGCGCGCGGCGTTCTCGCTATAAGTCCGGCTTACTTTTCCCCCAGTTTCTAAATAAGGGCCGTATCAGGCAGACCATGAGCCAAGCCGATCTCCTCGAACAAGACCCTGTATTCCAGCTAAAAGGCAGCATGCTGGCCATCACCGTAATGGAGCTGGCGCACAACGACCTCGCCCGCCTCGACCAGCAACTCAGCGAAAAAGTCGCCCAGGCCCCGGCCTTCTTCAGCAATACCCCGCTGGTGCTGGCCCTGGACAAGCTGCCGGAAGGCGAAGGTGTGCTCGATCTGGCCGAGCTGATGACGGTCTGCCGCAAGCATGGCCTGCGCACGTTGGCGATCCGCGCCAATCGCGAAGCCGATATCGCCGCCGCCGAAGCCCTGGATTTGCCCGTGCTGCCGCCGTCCGGCGCCCGCGAGCGGCCTATCGACCTGACACCACCGAAGCCGGAAAAACCTGCCGAACCCGAGTTCAAACCGAGCAAAATCATCACCAGCCCGGTGCGCGGCGGCCAACAGGTGTACGCCCAGGGCGGCGACCTGATCGTCCTGGCCCCGGTCAGCGCCGGCGCGGAACTTCTCGCCGATGGCAACATCCATGTTTACGCACCGATGCGCGGCCGGGCACTGGCCGGCATCAAGGGCAATCTCAAGGCGCGGATTTTCTGCCAGCAGATGGGCGCAGAACTGCTCTCCATCGCCGGCCAGTACAAGGTGGCCGAAGACTTGCGCCGCGACCCACTCTGGGGCGAAGCAGTGCATGTCAGCCTGTCGGGTGACGTGTTGAACATCACCCGCCTTTAACGGATACTGCCGCCACTTTTCAAGGACACAGACAGGGCACCCGGAAGCCTGAGATAGGCCACGGAAACCTGCGTTTTTTCTACATTTTGGGGTGAATCACCTTGGCCAAGATCCTCGTTGTTACGTCCGGCAAAGGTGGCGTCGGTAAAACCACCACCAGCGCTGCCATCGGTACCGGCCTCGCCCTGCGCGGGCACAAGACTGTCATCGTCGACTTCGACGTCGGCCTGCGCAACCTCGACCTGATCATGGGCTGCGAACGCCGCGTGGTGTACGACTTCGTCAACGTGGTCAACGGCGAAGCGACCCTGTCGCAAGCGCTGATCAAAGACAAGCGCCTGGAAAACCTCTACGTGCTGGCTGCCAGCCAGACCCGTGACAAAGACGCCCTGACTCAGGAAGGCGTCGAGAAAATCATTAATGAGCTGCGCGAGACCTTCGAATACGTGGTCTGCGACTCGCCGGCCGGTATCGAAAAAGGCGCGCACCTGGCCATGTACTTCGCCGATGAAGCGATTGTCGTGACCAACCCGGAAGTCTCCTCGGTACGTGACTCGGACCGCATGCTCGGCCTGCTGGCGAGCAAATCGCGCCGCGCCGAGAAAGGCGAAGAGCCGATCAAGGAACACCTGCTGCTGACCCGCTACAACCCTGAGCGCGTGGTAAAAGGCGAAATGCTCGGCGTGGAAGACGTTGAGGAAATCCTCGCCATCCGCCTGCTCGGCGTGATCCCGGAGTCGCAAGCCGTACTCAAGGCCTCGAACCAGGGCGTGCCGGTGATCCTCGATGACCAGAGCGATGCGGGCCAGGCCTACAGCGACGCGGTTGACCGCCTGCTGGGCAAGGAAGTGGCACATCGGTTCCTCGATGTGCAGAAGAAGGGATTCATGCAACGCCTGTTTGGAGGTCGTGAATGAACATTTTTGACTTCTTTCGTGAGCGCAAGAAAGAAACCACAGCGTCCATTGCGAAAGAGCGTCTGCAAATCATCGTCGCCCACGAGCGCGGCCAGCGCAGCCAGCCGGACTACCTGCCGGCCCTGCAGCAAGAGCTGGTCGAGGTGATCCGCAAGTACGTGAATATCGACTCGGATCAAGTACAGGTTGCACTGGAAAACCAGGGCAGCTGTTCCATTCTGGAACTCAACATCACCCTGCCGGACCGTTAATCCGTATCCCCAGGCGAAACCTGAATAAAATGGCGGCCCAAGGGCCGCCATTTTATTTCAGCCCTACACAGAACCCGTAGGAGCGGACTTGTCCGCGAAGCTTTTAACTCGCCACAAAGCCATCGCGGGCAAGCCCGCTCCTACACCAGCAGACCGACGTGCACTCAAGAAGCCCATGCCCCTCAGCCAAGTAGAAATTCTCCACCAGGACGCCGCCCTGCTGGTGATCAACAAGCCCACCCTACTGCTCTCGGTACCCGGCCGCGCCGAGGACAACCGCGACTGCCTGGTCACCCGCCTGCAGGAAAATGGCTACCCGGAAGCGCGTATCGTCCATCGTCTGGACTGGGAAACCTCAGGGATCATCGTCCTGGCCCGCGACGCCGACAGCCATCGCGAGCTGTCCCGGCAGTTCCACGACCGCGAAACCGAGAAGGCCTACACCGCGCTGTGCTGGGGCCAGCCCGAGCTGGACAGCGGCAGTATCGACCTGCCGCTGCGCTACGACCCGCCGACCAAGCCGCGCCACGTGGTCGACCATGAGCAAGGCAAACACGCGCTGACCTACTGGAAAGTGCTGGAACGCCACGCTGAACATTGCCGCGTCGAGCTGACCCCCATCACCGGCCGCTCGCACCAACTGCGCGTGCATATGCTGTCGATCGGCCACCCACTGCTCGGCGACGGCCTGTACGCCCACGAACAAGCTCTGGCCGCCTACCCGCGCCTGTGCCTGCACGCCAGCATGCTGAGCCTGACACACCCACAGACAGGCGAGCGGATGCGCTTTGAGTGCCCGGCACCGTTCTAAAGCTAACCCGCAAGCAATTGATGGGTTGTACCTAGGCGCCCCCATCCTACGGGGGTAATAGCGGTTGCATACCAACAGCAAAAGCTTCGCGGGCATGGCCCGCTCCTACGCGGCTCGCCGCTGTACCTGTAGGAGCGGGCCATGCCCGCGATAGAGATGGCCGGAACGCCGCTGCTTATTCCTGCTTACGCGGCCAGATCAGGCTAAAACAGGCGCCGCCCAGCTCTTCGCTGCGACTGATCTGCGCGCGACCGCCGTGCCAGTAGGTGATGCGGCGCACGATGGACAGGCCCAGGCCGTGCCCGCCCGAGGCGCGGGTGCGGCTGTCGTCCAGGCGCAGGAACGGCGTGAAGATCCGTTCCCAGGCCTCTTCCGGCACGCCGGGGCCGTCATCTTCGACATCCAGGCGACAACGTTGCTGACCCACCTGATAACTCACCCGCACCCGTGATTCGGCATGGCGCATGGCGTTGCTCACCAGATTCTGCAGAGCGCGGTGCAGATAGCGCAGTTCGGCTTCAACACAGGCGCCGCCGCCATCCAGGGCATCGCGCGAGGGGCCATGCGCGACCCGCACGCTGGCGCGCAGTGGCGCCAGCTCGGTGATCACCTGATCGATCAGCTCGCCCAGGTCGACCTGCTGGAAGTTCAGCGCCGGCGCCCCCTGCTCCAGGCGCGCGTAGGTGAGCATCTCGTCGACCAGCTTGTCGAGGTCCTGGATATCGCTGTCCATGCCCTCCATATATTTGCACCGCGCTGCATCGGTTTCAGCGTCGCCGATCATTTCCAGGCCAAAACGTAGCCGCGCCACCGGCGTGCGCAGCTCATGGGACACCGCACGGACCATCTCACGCTGAATGCTCAGGGAACGCTGCAAATGCTCGGCCATGGCGTTGAAGGCCGCCGCCAGGCGTCCCACCGAATCGCTGCCACGGGTCGGCACGCGGGCATCCAGGCGGCCGCTGGCGATGCGTGTGGCGGCGCCTTCCAGATCGCTCAGGCGCTGCTCCAGCGGGCGCACCAGCAGATAAACCATCAAGCCAATCAGGCTCAGGCTTAGCGCACCGATCAGCACCAACCACTGCGCCGGGTACGGGTTCATCTGATACAGCGGGCCGATTTCCAGCACCCAGGGCGTGTCGACGATGCCGGAGAACACATGAATGCTGTCGCCGCCCCGGCCCAGGGCCATCACGGTGTCGCCTTCGTCGACGCGGCGACGCTGATCGGGGTCGAGGTCGGCCTGATCGAGGCGCACCAGGCGCAAGTCAAAGCCAAACTGTTTGTCCATTTTCAAAGCGGCCAGTCGGCGCGGCTGTTCATCCCAGGGATAGCGCACCAGCTCGTCGATCAGCAGAAAGCTGGTGGCGCGGGCCAGCTGTTCGCTGACCTGCTGCACATCGGCAATCAGCAGCAACGGCTGTTCGTCCAACTGACTGAAGATACGCGCCTCATGCGGGCCGGTCTGCCGTACCAGCACCTGACCGCGCCGCAGGCTGTTGCGCGCGCCGCTGTCCAGCCCAGCGCTTTCCAGCGTCTCGACGCGCAGCGGTATACCGAGCAAACGCCCCCACACCGTCACCGCGCGGCGCCGCTCGATATCCACCATCGGCGAGAGGTTGTCGGCCATCAGGCGGAAGGTGCCCTGGGCCAGGCGTTCACGGTATTGATCCACCCGCACGTCGTTAAGCAGCTGCAGCGCGCCGACGCCGAGCAGTGCCACCAGCACCAGCACAGCGAGCATGCCGCCATAGATGCGCAGGAAGATCGAGTTCATGGCAACGCTTCGGCCGCCTCGGCGACAAATAGATAACCCTTGCTGCGCACGGTCTTGATCAGCCGGGGGTGCATCGGGTCGTCGCCGATTTTCGGGCGGATGCGCGAAATGCGCACGTCGATGGAGCGGTCCTGGCCGTCGTATTCGATGCCGCGCAGGGCGTTGAAGATTTCCTCGCGCGAAAGAATCCGCCCGGCGTTGGAGGTCAGCAGCCACAGCAGATCAAATTCGGCACTGGTCAATTCGATGCCCTGCTCGCCAAGCCAGGCTTCACGCATGGCGCTGTCGATCACCAGCGGGCCGAACTGCAAGCGCCGACGCTCGCTCGGAGCCTGCGCCTCACTGCCCTCATGGCGGCGCAGCAGCGCACGGATGCGCGCCAGCAGCACGCGCGGACGCACCGGTTTGCAGACATAATCGTCCGCACCCATTTCCAGGCCCAGCACCTGGTCCATGTCGTCGGTACGCGCGGTGAGCATCAGGATCGGCCCTTCGTATTGCCCGCGCACCTTGCGGCAGATCGACAGGCCATCTTCACCCGGCAGCATCAGGTCGAGAATCACCAGGTCAGGTTGCTCCTGCAGAATCCGCGCGGCGGCCTGCGCGCCGTCCATCTCGATGGACACGTTGAGGCCGTTGCCCTGCAGGTACTCACGGGTCAACTCGGCCAGGCGCTGGTCGTCTTCGACAATAAGAATGTGCCACGACTGCTGCTCCACAACGAACTCCTGACAACACGGAAACGGCCGGCATTGTATCAATGCCCCGGGCACTGCATAGCGCATGCCATATTTCTGTAAAAACACTAGATGTAGTATCGGCCTGAGAGATAGGCCACGTCTGGGCAACCCACGGAAAAAGCCTGGTCAGCACCGACGAACGGTACACCCCAGCAAGCATGCGGGCTTGCCGCCAATCGCGCGGTTTAACCCACAATTCACCCACACGTTATCCACAGGTTGTTCTTGCTCTATCGCCTTGCAATACCCCAGATAGCGCATTATCTTGTATGCCAATCGCGCGACACCCACCACATGTTGGGTTTAGCCTGGCAACCGGACACAAGAAGAATGACTCGCACACGGCCTGATCCCAGCCCGTCACCGGTCGCCTGAAAGACCTTTGCAGTACGCCTGCTCTACCGCAGCAGGCCATCCTTCAGCGCAGCGCTCGGCGCGCCTGAAAAAGAATAAAGCAGCGACCGCACACGCGGTTGCACCACTAGATGTAGTAGTTGAGGCGCAAAAACGCCTTGACGTGTGACTCTTGAGCCAGGAAGGCGCTTTAGTCGTACCTTCCCTGCCCAATTTGCAAGTCCCCATGTGCCCGGCCTTTGGCTGCGCCCATGGCATTGTAGAAATGGAATGAATGGCAGTAGCCGCAGTGATCGACGGCAAAGCGTCTAACTAATAAATACAGAACATGGAGACTTTCATGCACACCGACACCTCCCGCGAGAACCCGCAGGCCAATGCGCCGCAGGCCACCGATGACAACCAGAGCCTGAGCGCCACCGCGCCGGGTCAACTGCGTGTGATCAAGCGTAACGGCACCGTAGTGCCGTACACCGATGACAAGATCACCGTTGCCATCACCAAGGCCTTTCTCGCTGTTGAAGGCGGCACCGCCGCCGCTTCGTCGCGTATCCATGAAACCGTGGCGCGTCTGACCGAGCAGGTCAGCGCCACCTTCAAGCGCCGCATGCCGTCCGGCGGCACCATCCATATCGAAGAAATCCAGGACCAGGTCGAACTGGCCCTGATGCGTTCCGGCGAGCAGAAAGTTGCCCGCGACTACGTGATCTACCGTGAGTCGCGCAGCCAGGCGCGCAAGACCGGCGCTGCCGACATTGCCGAGCCGCACCCAAGCATTCGCGTTACCCACCTCGACGGCACGGTTGCGCCGCTGGACATGGGCCGCCTCAACACCATCGTTACCGAAGCCTGCGAAGGCCTGGCCGAAGTCGATGGCGCGCTGATCCAGAAAGAAACCCTGAAGAACCTCTACGACGGCGTCGCGCAAAGCGACGTCAGCACCGCTCTGGTAATGACCGCGCGCACCCTGGTTGAGCGTGAGCCGAACTACAGCTACGTCACCGCACGCCTGCTGATGGACAACATCCGCGCCGAAGGCCTGGGCTTCCTCGGTGTCGCCACCAGCGCCACTCACCACGAAATGAGCGAGCTGTACGCCAAGGCTCTGCCTGCCTATATCGCCAAGGGTATCGAGTACGAATTGCTCAACCCGGTGCTGGCCACCTTCGACCTGGAAAAACTCGGCAAAGCGATCAACCACGAGCGCGATCAGCAGTTCACCTACCTGGGCCTGCAGACCCTCTACGACCGTTACTTCATCCACAAGGACGGCACCCGCTTCGAACTGCCGCAAGTATTCTTCATGCGCGTGGCCATGGGCCTGGCGATTGAAGAGAAGCAGAAAGAAGACCGCGCCATCGAGTTCTACAACCTGTTGTCGTCCTTCGACTACATGGCCTCGACGCCGACCCTGTTCAACGCCGGCACCCTGCGTCCGCAGCTCTCCAGCTGCTACCTGACCACCGTGCCGGATGACCTGTCGGGCATCTACAACGCCATCCACGACAACGCCATGCTGTCCAAGTTTGCCGGCGGTCTGGGTAACGACTGGACCCCAGTACGTGCTCTGGGCGCCTACATCAAAGGCACCAACGGCAAGTCGCAAGGCGTTGTACCGTTCCTCAAAGTGGTCAACGACACCGCAGTAGCCGTTAACCAGGGCGGTAAGCGCAAGGGCGCGGTCTGCGCCTACCTGGAAACCTGGCACATGGACATCGAAGAGTTCATCGAGCTGCGTAAGAACACCGGTGACGACCGTCGCCGCACCCACGACATGAACACCGCCAACTGGATTCCAGATCTGTTCATGAAGCGCGTGTTCGACGACGGCCAGTGGACCCTGTTCAGCCCGTCCGAAGTGCCAGACCTGCACGACCTCACCGGCAAAGCCTTCGAAGAGCGCTACGAGTACTACGAAGCCCTGACCCAGTACGGCGGCAAGATCAAGCTGTTCAAGACCATCCAGGCCAAAGACCTGTGGCGCAAGATGCTCAGCATGCTGTTCGAAACCGGCCACCCATGGCTGACCTTCAAAGACCCGTGCAACCTGCGCAGCCCGCAGCAGCACGTGGGCGTCGTACACAGCTCGAACCTGTGCACCGAGATCACCCTGAACACCAACGCCGACGAAATCGCCGTGTGCAACCTGGGTTCCGTGAACCTGCCGAACCACATCGTCGACGGCAAGCTGGACACCGCCAAGCTGGAAAAGACCATCAAGGTCGCCGTGCGCATGCTCGATAACGTTATCGACATCAACTACTACTCGGTACCGCAGGCGCGTAACTCCAACTTCAAGCACCGCCCGGTCGGCCTCGGCATCATGGGCTTCCAGGACGCGCTGTACCTGCAGCACATCCCGTACGGCTCCGACGCCGCCGTGGAATTCGCCGACAAGTCGATGGAAGCGGTCAGCTACTACGCCATCCAGGCCTCCTGTGACCTGGCCGACGAGCGCGGCGCCTACTCCACCTTCGAAGGCTCGCTGTGGAGCAAGGGCATTCTGCCGCTCGACTCGCAGCAGATCCTGATCGAGTCCCGTGGCCAGAAGTACATCGACGTCGACCTGACCGAGTCCCTGGACTGGGCTCCGGTACGTGCCCGTGTGCAGAAAGGCATCCGTAACTCGAACATCATGGCCATCGCACCGACCGCCACCATCGCCAACATCACCGGCGTATCGCAGTCGATCGAACCGACCTACCAGAACCTCTATGTGAAATCGAACCTCTCGGGCGAATTCACCGTGATCAACCCGTACCTGGTTCGCGACCTCAAGGCTCGCGGTCTGTGGGACTCGGTGATGATCAACGACCTCAAGTACTACGACGGTTCGGTACAGCAGATCGAGCGCATCCCGCAGGAACTCAAAGACCTGTACGCCACCGCGTTCGAAGTCGACACCAAGTGGATCGTCGATGCCGCCAGCCGCCGCCAGAAGTGGATCGACCAGGCGCAGTCGCTGAACCTGTACATCGCCGGCGCATCGGGCAAGAAGCTCGACGTGACCTACCGCATGGCTTGGTACCGTGGCCTGAAAACCACCTACTACCTCCGCGCCCTGGCCGCGACCAGCACCGAGAAGTCCACCATCAACACCGGCAAGCTCAACGCCGTGTCCAGTGGTGGCAGCGAAGGCCTGAGCGCAGCACCGGCCAAGGCCCCGGAAGTCGAAGTCAGCGCAGGCCCGGCTCCAGTGCCAAAAGCCTGTGCCATCGACGAACCAGACTGCGAAGCCTGCCAGTAAGTGTTCGGCAACGCGCGGATCTGAGCGGCATTCGCGGCGTTACCTGCCGGAGCGGCCCCCATCACGTACATGCGTACGCTCAGGGGCTCCACTCCAGCAGGTGCCTTGCGACTACTCGCTCAGCTACACGCTTGAACGTCGAGCAAAAGCCGAAGCACAGTTCCAAAGCAACACACAGTCAGTCCCCTCGCCCGCTTGCGGGAGAGGGTTAGGGAGAGGGCAAAAGCTCTCCCACTTATTACCAACCCCCGCCCTACCCGGCGTGGGCTTCGGGGCAACGGCCAGCTACTAGAGCCGCCCCGACCAGCGGTACCCGTTTTGCCCTTGCGCGCTTTACGCAACGGAACACAATAAAGACTGTATATCCACACAGGTCGGTTATTTCACCGGCCCGCAAGCAGGAGCCAAGCCATGCTGAGCTGGGATGAATTTGACAAGGAAGACGGCGCCGACGCCGTAGTAGCCAACAAAGCCTCTGCCCAACTGGCAGACATGAGCATCGACAAACTCGACCAGGTCGGCGGTGCTGCCGCCGTTGAAGCCCGCGCCGTAGCCGCTGACGACAGCGACGCCGTAGCCCGCGCCAAAGCTTCGCTCGACCAACTCGACATCGCCGAAGGCCTGGCCGAGCTGGAAGGCACCGCCGCGCGCGTAGCCGTCGACGAAAAACGCATGATCAACTGCCGCGCCGACCTCAACCAGCTCGTACCCTTCAAGTACGACTGGGCCTGGCAGAAGTATCTGGATGGTTGCGCCAACCACTGGATGCCGCAAGAAGTGAACATGAACGCGGACATCGCGTTGTGGAAAACCCCGGACGGCCTGACCGACGACGAGCGCCGCATCGTCATGCGCAACCTCGGCTTCTTCTCCACCGCCGACAGCCTGGTAGCCAACAACCTGGCCCTGGCCGTGTACCGCCTGATCACCAACCCGGAGTGCCGCCAGTACATCCTGCGCCAGACCTTCGAAGAGGCGATCCACACCCACGCCTACCAGTACTGCATCGAATCGCTGGGCATGGATGAAGGCGCGATCTTCAACATGTACCACGAGATTCCATCGGTCGCGAAGAAAGCCAGCTGGGGCCTCAAGTACACCCGTTCGATCTCCGATCCGACCTTCAACACCGGCACCGTTGAGACCGACAAAGAACTGCTGCGCAACCTGATCGCCTACTACTGCGTACTGGAAGGCATCTTCTTCTATTGCGGCTTCACCCAGATCCTCTCCATGGGTCGCCGCAACAAGATGACCGGCGTCGCCGAGCAGTTCCAGTACATCCTGCGTGACGAGTCCATGCACTTGAACTTCGGCATCGACGTGATCAACCAGATCAAGATCGAAAACCCACATCTGTGGGATGCCCAGCTCAAAGACGAAGCCACCCAGATGATCCTCCAGGGCACCCAACTGGAAATCGAATACGCACGCGACACCATGCCGCGCGGCGTACTGGGCATGAACGCCGCGATGATGGAGGACTACCTCAAATTTATCGCCAACCGTCGTTTGACTCAGATCGGGTTGAAGGAAGAGTACCCAGGTACCTCTAACCCGTTCCCATGGATGTCGGAAATCATGGACCTGAAGAAAGAGAAGAACTTCTTCGAAACGCGGGTTATTGAGTATCAGACTGGTGGGGCGTTGAGCTGGGATTGATGGCCAGCTGACATCAGCGTAGATTGACCCTACACCTGCCATGGATGTTGGGGAGCCGCTAAATAAAAGCCCCGCCTAGTGCGGGGCTTTTATTTAGAAGAACAAAATGAAAATAACTCGATTCCGAATTACAAATTTCAAATCCATCATAGATACCAACTGGACAAGCTTCTCACCTGACCAGGTAACGGTTCTAATCGGGCAAAATGAATCAGGCAAGTCGTCAATACTTGAAGCGCTTTCTAAAACATTCAGCTCTTATAAACTTTCCAACAGCGACCTGAGAGCTGGAGACTCTCTACCAGAAATATTCCTTGAGTATAACGCCGATGAAAACTTTATAAGAAAAGCACTAGAGGGCTACAACAGCTCTCAAGTAGAAGCAACTATAGAACACTACAAAGGGAAAAGCTTCACTCTAGTATCCCGATTTTATTGGGCCCCAGCTGAAAACAGCAATGATACGTATAGTGGATTCCATGAAGTCGTAGATGAAGATATTGAAGAAATAATTTCTCTCTTTAAACCGCAGAGCGGAGCATCTACAGAAGAGAAAATCTTAACAATTGATGAGATATCTTCATCCTTCTTTGATGCTGCACCAAACTTCCACCTCTTCGACCACGAGTCAGGCTTACTCCCAAGCACCATTGATATCCCTGATGACTGCAAATTATCAGACAGGGGGTTTAGTGCTGCACAAAGCTACCTTTCATACGCCGATATAGATTTAAAAAAATTATTAAACCAAGACTTAAGAACGCAGAAATCAATCCTACATCGTGCAAATGAGAAAATAAGCCGAGAGTTTTCCTCCTTTTGGAGCCAAACAATTGGAAAATCAAATAAAATAAAATTTGAATGCAGCTTAGAAAAACATGACGCATCAGTAGAAGGCAAAGCAGGCAAACCATACTTGGTGTTTTTCATAAGCGATGGCCTTAATCGCCTTTACCCGCATCAGAGAAGTACAGGCGTAAGATGGTTTCTTTCGTTTTTCCTTCAACTTAAATCCTCAGAAAAACAAGGTAAAGCCCGAGTTTTTCTGCTTGACGAGCCTGGCTCAAACCTGCACTCAAAAGCACAAAAGGACGTACTTGGGCTCATAAACAAACTCAGCAAAGACCTAACAATAATATATTCAACCCACAGCCCCTCGTTAATCGAATATGAAAAACTCTACCGAATCTACGCAACATACCGAAAAGATGACTTAGACGAAAGCCCAACATTGATTATAGAAGCACACAGACTAGGAGCATCATCAAGCGACACACTCTCGCCCTTGATGACTGCTATGGGGGCTGACTTCTCCCAACAACAAGTAATCCAAAAGAAAAACAACGTCATACTTGAAGAAATAAGTGGATTCTATTACTTAAAAGCATTCTGGAAACTTACAAATGAACCTGCTGACGCACACTTTATAGCGGCAACAGGAGTAAACAAAATTGAACCTCTAGCCTACATGTTTACCGGATGGAGCCTAGAATTTATAGTTGTAATCGATGACGACAGCCAAGCAAGAGCAGCATACAACTCACTAAAGAAGAACTTATTTCTCGACAACGAAGAACTAGCACGAAGAAAAATGCTTAAAATACCAAACTGCCAAGGTATAGAAGACATATTCTCAAAAGAAGACTTTGCAACCAACATAATCCAAGACGATCCAAGCAACATTAAAACAACAAACTCAGAACACATGAAGAAATCAAACCTATCAAAACCCGTCACAGCATATAAATTCCTATTAAAAGTCGAACAAAATGAAATAACTCTAAAAGACTTAAGCAACGAAACACAAGATAGAATAGCGAACCTTGTCAACTTAATAAAAGAAAGACTTTAAACCCACACTGTCGGAATAAAAATCAGCAAACGACCTATTACTCGCCACACGAATAATTCGGAGAAACTTATACTTCTATTTACTCCACCGCCTGTATCTACTGGTTTCGCCCTTACGGCGAGTTACTTTCTCTTTGCGCGCGCAAAGAGAAAGTAACCAAAGAGAAAGCGCGCCCGGCATCCGGGTTTCGCTGCGCTCAACTCCCCTCGCTCCGGTGCTGTTCCGAGGGTCGTCACGAAGGGCCATCCCTGGCCCATCGTTCCTCGTTTGGCATCCATGCCAAACGCCCCTCTCCACAACACCTCCACTCGGCCTCCTGACGGGATTCGGGGACCGCGTTGTTTGGGCCATTTGTGGAATAGTAGAGCGAAGGGCAAAGTCAAAGCATCAATTACAAGAACCCGCTCACACGTAAAGCACAGCTACTGACTTAGAATCACGCCGCGCTAAACTCGCGCCCAGCAACAAGAATTTTCCCGCCAAAATTTATTTCGAGTATCGCGATATGGACATCAACCGTTTTGAAAAAGTTAGAATTTCATATGAAAAGGTGCCGGTTTATAGAAAACGCTGGTTCGTTCTTTTATCTCTCCTAATATTTCTTCCAGCGACAATCCTTATTGCACTGACCGGCGATATATACGCGAAGAAAGGAGAGACCGTTTACAAATTTAAAAATAACGCCATCAATCAACTAATAATCATGGCAGTAACATTTATGGCTGCAGGTCTATTCATAGCGGCTAACCGATAAAACTGCACAAAGGGCGGTTCGTAGGATGGGTTGAGCGCAGCGATACCCATCAAGCGGGCAGTCAGACGGCGCCAGGCCTGAGGCTCAACATTGATCGATCAAGCGCGCCATCTCCCCCGTTCACGAAAAAGGGGACAGATTTATTTTTTACGTAAAAAAGCAGCCTTTAAAAACTAACCAAATGGATTGATTAGAGGAAATTTTGATGATGGACCTTCGCTGGCTAGCCATTGCAGTACTGCTTACTTTCGCCTCAGGCTGCTCTAACTATCAGTACAAAACATATATGGGTAACGTCGATGATCCGGCGATCAAAATCCTCGATTTGTCCGGCGGTAGCGCCGATGCGCCAGTGATCCATTTTGACACCATGCAATACCGCGACTTAGGGGTTCCCTTTCACCGCTTGCTGCTGGCAGTTCAAGTTGACGGCAAACGTTTACCCCATGCCGGCCGGCACTCTTTGCTGAATTTTTCAGGCTATCAGGCCGTTCGCCTAGCTCCTGGTAAGCACACAATTGAATGGTGCTGGATATCCATGAATAAGCTGGGCACCGGTGGCGGCATGTGTGGCCTCGGCGCTACCGGCATTGAACTGGAGGCAGGTAAGCGCTATCTCGCCACATGGTCTGCGGCTACCAGCATCAAGGGGCCACCTCAGAGGGAACAGATGGAAATCAAGGTCTCATCCTTTGTACTCGACCGTGACAGCGGGCTGCAGGTATATCCCTAGCTGCAGCAAGTGCCCGGACAACCACCGCAACGGTGGATGGATAGAGCGCCATCCACCCTACGCCCGGTATCCGTAGGGTGGACAACGCGAAGCTTGTCCACCGACATACAAAACCTCAATGACCACCCCATCAGGAGGCCGAGTGGAATCGTTGCGTAAGGGGTTGAGCGGCATGGATGCCGCGAGAGCCGCGATGGGCCAGGGATGGCCCTTCGCGGCGGGCCTCTGGAGCAATGATGGAGCGAGGGAAGTTGAGCGCAGCGAGACCCGGATGCAAGGGGCAAGACCTCTTGGTTACTTCTGGGGCGTTTGCCAGAAGTGACCCGCCGTAAGGGCGGAACCGTTAGCCCAAACAACAAATAAGCGGCGCATACAAAGCCCCCAAAGAAACAAGTAGCCCGGACAAACACCGCAACGGTGGATGGATAAAGCGTCATCCACCCTACGGATCATCGCCATGCCCGGCGTAGGGTGGACAACGCGAAGCTTGTCCACCATGGTTCAAATACCAAAACGCTCAAGGATGAGCCGCCATGCCCAACTACCGCCGCGCCCGCGTACCGGGGGCCACGTACTTTTTCACCGTCAACCTGCGCGACCGCAGCAGCAATCTGCTGATCCGTGAAATCGAGTTATTGCGCGAAACGGTGCGCGCGACGCGGTTGCGGCACCCCTTCCATATCGATGCCTGGGTGGTATTACCTGAGCATATGCACTGCATGTGGACGCTACCGCCAGGCGATGCCGACTTTGCCTTGCGCTGGAAGGTCATCAAATTCGCCCTCGCCAAACGCTTGCCAATCACCGAAGCGCGCACCGTCAAGCAACAGCACAGACGTGAGCGCGGCATCTGGCAGCGGCGCTACTGGGAACATCTGATCCGTGATGAATGGGATTACCAACGTCACTTCGACTACATCCATTGCAACCCGCTCAAGCATGGGTATGTCGAACGGCTGGCGGACTGGCCCTATTCGAGCTTTCACCGGGCGGTGGCAATGGGTGTTTATTCAGCAGATTGGTGCGTTGAGCCGGAGCAGGTCGATAGTGGTTATGGTGAGTGAGCATGCAACCGGACAACTATCGCAATGGTGGATGAAAAAAGCGTCATCCACCCTACAACCTTCTGGTTTCTCTTCAGCTCGTAGGATGGGTTGAGCACAGCGATACCCATCAACCAGGCAATCACCCAACCGCATGGGTATCGCTCTGCTCCACCCATCCTACAAATCAAAAACCAACTCGCTCGGGCCAGGACAAACGCCCCATCAGAAGGCCGAAACGTAGCGCAGCGGAGTAACAGCCGAAGGCTGGCCCGCAGGGTGAGCGAAGCGAATCAACCCGACGAAGTCAGGCCGGATGCAAGGGGCAAGACTTTTTGCTTACTTCTGGCGGGGCCGGCCATCCGGGCGTTTGCCAGAAGTGACCCGCCGTAAGGGCGAAACGCAGCGCAGCGGAGTAACAGCCGCAGGCTGGCCCGCAGGGCGAGCGAAGCGAGTCAACCGTTAGCCCAAACAACAAATAAGCGGCGCATACAAAGCCCCAAAGAAGCGGCAAAGCTCGCGGCTAAAGCCCCTCCCACGCATTCAAACAGCAAGTAGCCCGGACAACTACCGCAATGGTGGATGGAAAAACGTCATCCACCCTACGCGCTATCGGGATCAGTCCGAAACCTGCTCCAAGAAAATGAGCTGCAATGGCTCACTGAGCAAATCATCAGCCGTGGCGGCAAACCGCTGAAAATACGGCGTCGCAAAATGCGCATCCAGCGCCGCCTGGTCCTTGAACGCTTCACGCATATAGAACGTGCCGGGCTCATCCCTTCGTTCAAACAACACGTAATCAAGGTTGCCCGGCTCGGCCCGCGTCGGTTCTATCAGGGTCAGCAAACCGGCTTTAAGCGCCTCTTCTTTACCGGGTTTGGCTTTGAGTACAGCAAGGGATACCAGTGGTTTGGTCATGGTGTTGGCTCTTTCAGGGGGTTGGCTTGCACATCCGGCGACGGCAGTGAACATCAGCGCACACAACCAATAGCCTAAGTGTTTGATCGGAGGTTTCATCGTTATCACTCGCTGTGGACTGGGATCATCCTGGTCGATCCCACCACGGAGAAACACCGACAAAATGCGCTAACACTTTCTTCCACAGCTTGAAAATGAAGCGCCAAACATCACCATTACCCTGTTTTAAGCCATCAATCAGCGCCCTTGAATGAAGAACAGCCAGCAGCCCGGACAACCGCAGTAACGGTGGATAAACAACGCGTCATCCACCCTAGGTGGCTAGCGCTTTACGCAGGCAAACAACGCATTCCCGGAAAAACCATCCCACGGGATAAGTTTCTGGTAGTCATGCTCAAACACATGCACCGCAAAGTACGGCTGCAACAGCGCCTGTAGCTCAACAAAGCCCACGGCCACCATCGGGTGTTCGTCGTGCCACACCAGGGTGTGCTCGGCCGTGGTCTTTTCAATCTGCAGCCGCAGCACCTGCGTCTCGCCCTCGCCGGCGTAATGCCAGCCGGAGCTGAAGGTGAAGTGGTCGTCCGCGTAGTGGGCGCTGTGTGCGGCAAACAGGCTGTTATCGATTTTGCCTTTGTCGACCACGTTGAAGCAGAACAGCCCATCGACTGCGAGCGCGGCATGGGCGCTGGCGATACAGGCTTTCAGCCGCTCGATGGCGCCGCTGTAATGGATGGAATAGAGAAAGCAGGTGATCAGGTCCTGCGGCTCGCTCACGGTAAAACCGCACATGTCCTGCAAGGCAAAGTGCGCTTGCGGGCAGCGTATGGCGGCCTTGTCCAGCATCGGCTGGTTAATGTCGAGGCCGCTGCTGATATAGCCGGCATCGATAAAGTGGCGCACATGCGGCCCCGTCCCGCAGGCCAGGTCGAGGTGGCGACTGCCGGCGTTGCCGAACAGCTGCTGCAGCCGGTGGATGCAGTGGCTTTGCGCCTGGTAGTCGATATCCGCGCACATCAGGTCGTAATAATCAGACAGGTCGGTGTAGAGGGCATTAACGGACATGGTGACCTGATGATGGGCGGGCGGCTTGCGCGGGCGCGCATCATAGCCCAAGCCAGGTCTGCGCCGTTCAGCGTCCGCACGCCGCACGCAACAACCCGCACGCCGATGCCTGCGCGCCCAGCCGAGGGCGCTACAATACCGCCCTCGCCGACCGCACCAACGCGCACGCCCCGGAGCCAGACTGACGATGTTCACCCTTGTACACCTGGATAGCCCGCCACCCGAATCGCTGAAAAGCCAGATTCTGCAGATGGTGGTGGACTACCTCAGCGACATCAGCCCGGTGTCGCTGACGCCGAGCAACCCGCTGTATCAGCTGTACCAGTACGTGATTGGCTACGAGATGCACCTGTATCTGCAGGCCATGGACACGGCCATCGACAGCAGCGCGCGGTTGATCCTCGCCCTGAGCGATCAGGACCCGTCCCAGGTGCTGGGCTTTGCCCTGTACCTGCCGGCCAAGGATGCCCCCGAGTCCTGCACCCTGGCTTATATGGCCGTGCAGGCCAGCCAGCGTCGCCACGGCATTGCCCGCGCCATGCTGCAACAGATGACCAGCCGCCACCCGCATGCCGAACTGGCCTGCGTGGCCGGCAAGGTCGCGATCTTCGAGGCCATGGGCTTTCAAGTGCTGGCAGCGCGCGGGCCGCAAGTGCTGATGAGCACCCGCAACTACAGCGCGGACGGCATGCTGGCGGTGCAGGACCTGGCGCCAATCTTCCAATCCACGGAAGTCCGGCAGATCCACGCCTACCTGGTGAAGCAGCACGGTAAGCGAGCCATGAGTGATGCAGAGAAACAGCGCGACCGCCTCCTCGACCAGATGGCCCAGCAGGCACAGGCGCTGGTGCGTGAGCGGCTGATCGTGCATTGAGCGCAGCACGCCTGCGCTGCCACACAAACCCGCGCTAAGTGCGCCACACAAGCGAAACGCCGATGACCATTCTGACCATTTCCGCCGCCTGCCTGCTTGACGATGCCGGCCGCCTGTTGCTGGTGCGCAAACGCGATACCCAGGCCTTTATGCTGCCCGGCGGCAAGGCCGAGCCCGGTGAAGACGCCATCAGCGCGCTGACCCGCGAACTGGCAGAAGAACTCAACCTCAGCCTACCGGCTAACGCCCTGCAGCCGCTCGGCCAGTTCCGCGCAGCAGCAGCCAACGAGGCCGATACCTGGATCGACGCCAGCGTGTTTCAGGCGCGTCTGCCGCACAATGTCAGCGCCGCCGCCGAGTTGGAAGAACTGCGCTGGCTCGCCCCCGGTGACGTACCGCCAGCAACCCTGGCACCGCTACTGCGCGAGCATGTGCTGCCGCTGCTCTGGCCGGCGGTTCAACCCACTCGCCCGCTCAATGCCGATTAACCGCCATGACTGATTGCGGCCTTAGACCGACTCACGCATCCGGGGCAAGCATAGCGCTAGCGAACCGCGCAGACGAGGCAGTATATTCACGGCCATGACGTCAAACCCGCACCTGCCCCACGACAAACTACTGGATCTGCTACTGGACGTTGTCTGCGTAGTGGATAAAGACGGCCGCTTTCTCTCCGTCAGCGCGGCCAGCGAACGGGTTTTCGGTTATCGGCCCGACGAAATGATTGGCCGCACCGCCTTTGAACTGATGCACCCGGACGACCGCGCCGCCAGCCGGGCGCTGGTCAAGCGCATCAACTCGGGCCAGCCCTCGCATGACCACGAGAACCGCTATATCCATAAAGACGGCCATATCGTGCATATCATGTGGTCGGCCCAATGGCTTGAGGCCGAGCAGGTGCGGGTCGGTGTGGCGCGCGATATCACCCGGCGCAAGCGGGCCGAGGCAGTGCAGGCGGCGCTGTATGCGGTATCAGAAGCGGCCCACGCGGTGGGCGACTTGCACATGCTCTACGGCCGCGTGCATGAGGTGATCGCGCAGTTACTGCCGGCCAAGCATTTCTACGTAGCGCTACACGACGCAGCGAGTGACCAGCTCAGCCTTGCCTATCAGGTCGATCCATGTGGCGCACCGGCCGTCACCAACGCGTTCTGCGCCGAAGTAATTCGCTCAGGCACTGCCCTGCTGTTAACCCCTGATACAGCCCCGCAGTGGCTTGCCCAGCATGGTGCAACAGCAACGCATGCCCTCGACTGGCTGGGCGTACCGCTGATTTCCGGCACCCAGACCATCGGCGCCCTGACGCTGCAGAACCACAGCGCCAGCGTGCGGTACAACGAGCAGGACCAGGAGCTGCTGCAGTTCGTGTCGAGCCAGGTGGCAGCGGCGATAGAGCGCAAGCGCACGCAGTCGCGCCTGGAGTTTCTCGCCCAATACGACCAACTAACCGAGCTGTCGAACCGCACGCTGTTTCTCGATCGCTTACGCAGTGCATTGCAGCGGGCCAAACGCGACAGCCTGCGCCTGGCGGTGCTGTATCTCGATATGGATAACTTCAAACAGATCAATGACAGCTTCGGCCACAGCGCCGGCGACCTGCTGCTGCAGGAAGTCGCGCGGCGCCTGCGCCAGTGCGTGCGTGAGTCCGATACGGTGGGCCGTTTGGGCGGCGACGAATTCGCGGTGATCGTCGACAACATCGGCCGCCAGGAAGATGCCACCCTGGTGGCCGAGAAGATTATTGCCGCCCTCAGCGCGCCCTACCTGCTGGAAGGCCACAGCCTGATCAGTGCGCCAAGCCTGGGCATCGCGGTGCACCCCGAGCACGGCCAGAGTGAACTGCAACTGGTGCGCCACGCAGATGAAGCCATGTACGTGGCCAAACGCAGTGGCGGCAAGCGTTATGTGGTGGTCGAAAAGCCCATCAAGTAACCAGCTACATCTATCAACGGACGGCCCACAAGGCCCATGCACCAAGGACTTTTTATGACCTCGCCAAAACTGCCCCTGCTCGTTCTCGCCTGCGCCCTGCCCCTGGCCGCTTGCGCCGCCACGCCCGAGGCGCTCAAGCCTTACCCGGCGGCCAGCAGCGGCTATAACCGCCATGTGATCGAGCTACCGGCACAAGCCGATGAGGCCGAACACAAGGTCGAGCTGATCGCCGGCAAAACCCTGGAAGTGGACTGCAACACCCAGCGTTTGGGCGGCCAGTGGCAGGAGAAAACCGTCGAAGGCTGGGGCTACAACTACTACGAGCTGGGCCAGGTCGGCCCGGCAATGAGCACCCTGATGGCCTGCCCCGACAACAGCCGCAAGCAGGCGTTTGTCCCGGTGGGTGGCGAGCCGCTGCTGGTGCGTTACAACAGCAAACTGCCGCTGGTGATCTACGCCCCGGCCGATGTGCAGGTGCGTTACCGCATCTGGTCCGCAGCGGCCAACGCCAGCCCTGCGCCGCAGCAATAAGTCGCCTGCGGGATCAACAGGCCGTATAACACCGGCCTGTTCGCCACCCTCAGCCCGCCGGGCTAAGCATCTCGATCTGGCGAATCTCGAAATCACGGCGCAGGTAGTCCATGCGCCGCGCATAAAACTCGCGCATATGCGGCAAGGCACTGTGGATGGCCAGATGCTCCTGCGACTGCCAGACCTCATAGAAGATAAACAGCGTCGGATCGTGGCTATCGCGCAGCATGTGGTAGGCGATGCAGCCCGCCTCGGCGCGGCTGGGCTCGACATAGGCGCGGAACAGCGCCGCAAACTCGGCGGCCTTTTCCGGCCGGGTGTGGGCGTGCAGGATAAATCCGTATTGATCAGCCATCTTGGGCTCCTGGCAGGGTGGGTTTATTTACCCTACAACAGCCAAAACCAGCGTATTCATGCCTTTTAGTCACATGTCATTTGCGTGCCAGCGGCTGTTTCTACCCGCCTGCGCGCCCTAGCATGCCGCCATCAATTTACCGAGGCCCATGCCATGAAGAAGATCCTGCTGCTCAACGGCGGTAAACAGTTCGCCCACTCCGATGGCCGCTACAACGCCACCCTGCACGACACCGCGCTGGCCTTTCTCGACCGCGCCGGTTTTGACCTCAAACACAGCCATATCGACAGCGGCTACGACGTCGCCGAGGAAGTGCAGAAATTCCTCTGGGCCGACGTGATCATCTATCAGATGCCGGGCTGGTGGATGGGCGCGCCCTGGACGGTGAAAAAGTACATCGATGAGGTGTTTACCGAAGGCCACGGCAGCCTCTACGCCAGCGACGGCCGCACCCGCTCGGACGCCTCGCAAAAATACGGCAGCGGCGGCCTGATTCAGGGCAAGCAATACATGCTGTCACTGACCTGGAACGCCCCGCAGCAAGCCTTCGACGACCCGACAGACTTCTTCGAAGGCCAGGGCGTGGACGCCGTCTATCTGCCCTTCCACAAGGCCAACCAGTTTCTCGGCATGAGCGCCCTGCCGACCTTCCTCTGCGTCGACGTGATGAAGCGCCCCGCCATCGAGGCCGATATCGCGCGCTACGAGCAGCATTTGGCGCAGGTGCTGGGCTAAGCAACCGACCTTAGTGGCAAAGGGGCAAGGCAAACAGCTGCGCCCCCAGCCAGCCGGCCAAGTACACGCCAACGCCGAACACCAGATGGGTGACCAGCGCGCGCAGTCTGATCTGCCAAGGATTGACCATCCGCGAGGCCGCCAAGCCCATGCCGAACCCCGGCTGCATCAGCAGCAACGGCGCTGCCACGCTGACAACGCCGAGCAACAGCGCCGGTAGCAGCGTTGGCTGGCACAGCCACTGCGGCCCTACTAGCGCGACAAACAGGCCGACGAAGGCCACGCCGATCAGGTAATGGCTGCACCAGCCCAGCAACCGCTCGCCACCTACGGCTTGCGCCTTACCGATAGCCGCATGCTGGAAGCGGCCATGGCGCATATGCCCCAGCCAGCGGCCGACCAGGGCGTAGTCCAACGAGGCAATGCCGAACAAGCGCCGCCGCGCCAGCGCCCAGGCATCCATCAGCAGCGTTGCGCCCAGGCCCACCAACAGCACGTGCAGGATCAATTGACTGTTCATATCCACCTCTTTTGCTTTGTCTGAAAGGCTGTTTTCATAAGCCTGCCAGTTCAAGTCAACTTGAGGTCAAGGATGAAAGAGATGGATATCGGCAAAGTCTCGCGCTGGTCCGGTCTACCGGCGTCGACACTGCGCTATTACGAAGAGAAAGGCCTGATCCGCTCGATCGGCCGCAACGGCCTCAAGCGGGTGTTCAGCGAATCGGTGATCCAGCGCCTGGCGCTGATCGCGCTCGGCCGTGAGGCAGGGTTTTCTCTGGATGAAATCGCCACCATGCTCGTCGCCGACGCGCAGCCAGCGATTGACCGCGCGCAACTGCAGGCCAAGGCCGACGAGCTGGATCGCAGCATCAAACGCCTCAGCGCCATCCGCGACGGCCTGCGACACGCGGCGTCCTGCCCAGCGGAAAACCACCTGGAGTGCCCGAAGTTCCAGCAACTGATGAACCTGGCCGCCCGCACCACTGCCAGAACCAGGGTTCACCCGCCGCTCAAATAAGCGGAGCGCCAGGCACGCGCCATAGCCAAACGCCAGCATCCGTTCGTCTTACCGCATAGCTTGCCGGATGGACGGCACATCACATTGAAAAACGCCGTCCCATACTGATTTTCCTCATGTGCTTCGCGCTGTGTGCATGAGATCAACCACATGGATATCAATCCAAGGGTGACGTGCCACAGCAGTGCAGTAGCTCGAGCAGTGAGAAGTTTTACGGGCAGGGTGCGCCCCTTGTTGAATAGGAGTGTTCAGCAATGTCGCATCTGCCTGAAAGTTCGAAAATCCCGCCCATGCCCGACCTGCTTCCGCCTAGCGCAGAAGATGGCCCCGGCCTTAGTAACGCCAACATCAGCAACGCCAACCTGGCGATCAATCCCAACCTGCAGCTGCAACCCGGGCCAATCATCCTCCCGCAGTTGCGCAGCTTGCGGGCCGGCTGCTGGCTGCTCAACTACAAGCCCAGTGGTGCACCGCTGGTGTCGTATGACGGCACGCTGCGGGTCGAGTCGCACAGCGAGGGCCGCACGGCCAGTGGCGACCTTTATCAGCGGCCGGTGATCTTCCTGCCGCTGCCCATCACCTCGCCTATACCGCTGCAAAACACTCTAAAACCCAGTGTCAGCCTGACGCCCAGACCCATCCTGCTGGCGGGCCCCAACCCGGCGTCGGGCATCCCGATTCTGCCGCGCTCGCGCTACCGCTACTACGTGCGGGTGACGACGCTGCCGGAGTACTTCTACCTGGGCAACAGCTTCAGTCTGGGCTTCCAGCTGTATCGCTTCACAGAGCCCAATAGCTGGGCGCTGGAGAGCACGCTGACTGCGCAGATGGTACGGATGACCGGGCCGGCAGGCTTTCCGTCACCCTCGGACTATGCCGAAGGCGATGTGAAAAATGCCGCCAATGTGGTGGTCGGACGCTTGACCATGGGCTGGCTATCCACCTACCTGCGCCGCTGCACGGTGGAGATCGACACCGTCAGCGGTTCCGAACGACCAACCAACAGCGGCATCGGCCATACCTGGACCAGCCTGATGGATGCGGTGGGTTGGCAAACCACAGTGCACCTCAGCGACACCAATGTCGCCGAGCCCAGCGGCAACTCCTGGTCCAATGCAGAAATGCACGCGGCCATGCTGGCGCGGCGCGCGGTGGTCAACCTCGACAGCGAATGGCGCTATCACGTGCTGGCGGTGAAGAACATCGATTCCACACCACGCGGGATCATGTACGACAACGGCGGCACCGACTCCAACAACGTGCCACGCGAGGGTGTGGGGATTGCCTCGCACTGGACCATTTCCGCCGGCTGGGGCACGGTCAGCGGTCAGCGCTTTGGCACGGCGGCAGCGCCCTACTTCCGCACTGCGGTGCATGAGCTGGGGCATGCCATGGGCCTGTATCACAACTCGGCGGACTTCGGCTTTATGTGCACCAGCGATGTGATCGCGGCTGCCGGCACGCCTGCCACGCCGTTCCCGAGCAATATCCAGTGGTCCTTCCACCCGGATAATCTCAAGCAGCTGCGTCACTACCCTGATCCCTTCGTGCGTCCAGGTTCGGTAGCCTTCGGCAGCGCCTCCACCGCGACCCCGAGCATTTCGCCGACGGATCTGGAAGCAGACGTGCTGGGTCTGGATCTGAAGATCACCCCGCTGCTCGGCGAACTGCCGTTGGGTGCACCGGTACGCATCGGCGTCACCCTGCGCAACCACGGTGATCAACCGCTGCTGGTGCCGGCAAGCCTGAGCCTAAAAAGCGAGAGCGTCAGCGGCAGCGTGACCGACCCATCGGGCAATGTGCGGACCTTCCGCACCATCATCCACTGCATCGAAGACTCGCCGTTCAAGGTGCTTGAGCCTGGTGAGCAGATCGAGGAGTCGATGACCCTGATGCGCGGCGCCGAAGGTGCGTTGTTCGGTGTATCGGGCATCCACCAGGTGCAGGTCGAAGTGCATTGGGAAGTGGATGGCATGCTTGCCCATCTGGCGGACAGCGCCAGTGTGATGGTCACCGCTGCCGTCGACGCCAATCACGCGGAAGCTGCGCACAAGGTGCTCACCACCCCGGATGCCCATCTAGTGCTGGCCATCGGTGGTGATCACCTGACTGACGGCATCGCGGCGATCCAGGCGGCGTTGGACTCACCGGTGCTCAAGCCACACTTTGCCGCCATCGAGACCAAGCGCCTGGCAAGTCGTTTTATGAAGCGCAAACCAGACGCCAAAGCGGCGACGGCGCTGCTCGATTACGACACGGTGATGAGCGGCAGCGAGCATGACAAGCTCGAGCGTTTGCTCGGCGACGCGGGCGGCAGTTTGCCGAAGGCCGGCAAGGCCAAGGCCAAGCCAACTCGCCTGACCAGCGCCAAGTAGTGCAAACGCAGTAAACGGAATGCGCGGGGCCCATGCCCCGCGCACTCCAAACCAAGCGACCAAGGAGAGTCAGAATGGAATTGCATGAGGCACAACTGTCAGGCAACTGGCACAAGAACAGCCAGGAACAATGCGCCGCCGGGTATGCCGCGCACCTGCACCTGCAGAGCAATGGCCTGTACGTCGGCAGCAGCGAACCCGCCGGCAGCTTCACCTGGTGGGACCAGGGCACCTGGGCGCTACAGGGGCCCGGTAAGCTGGCCATTTCTACCGCCAATGACGAAGTCGTCACCTACACCTACAGCCTCAGTGACGGCACCCTGACCTTTACCGACCCTGCGGGCTGTCGCTTCAGCTATCGCCGGGCGCCCTGAACGGAGCATGCCGTGCAGAGGCACGGCCCCTAGCAAGAGCCTTTTACGCATCGCCAAGGAGGCATCATGTCTGGCTCAATTGTTCCCCCCACAGTTTTTTTCGACCTGGGCGATACCCTGACGTTTACCGGCCCCGGCGGCGTGCGGATGCGTTATGCCGACTGCCTGGATTGTCTGCAAGTGCTCAAGGCACGCGGCTACCGTCTCGGTCTGCTGTCCGATCAGGCAGCCGGCACCAGCGTGGCCAACGTACTGGCAACACTCACGTCGCTGCATCTGGCCCGCTATATCGAGCCGGCGCTGATCACCCTGTCCAGCGAACTGCCGGGCAACCTCGGCAAACCCGCACAAGCGATCTTCGATCTGGCGCTGAGCAAGGCGCAGCACAGCGTTGCCAGCGAGCGGGCAATCTTTATCACCGAGAACCTGGCCCATGTGCAGGCGGCCCGCGGCTATGGCTGGCGCGCCATTCTCAAACGCAACAGCGGCAGCTGCGTGGCCAGTGATGGCGAATGTGTCAGCGCCCTGGCCGGCTTGCTGGCCAAGCTACCGCCACTGGCTGCGCCAAACAGCAGCCTGGCCCTGGCACCGCCACCCAAGTTGGTCGATGGCCTGTGGGCGGTGCCCATGGATATTGTGCGGATTGATGCCAGCTTGCTATTCGATGCAGCCACGCAGCAGATCAGCGGCGACGCCACCCTGGAGTTTCGCCTCGGCAAACACGCTGGCTGCCCGATCTTCGACCTGCGCCAGAGCGTCACCGGTGTGTGGCTGGATGGCGTGGTGGTTGCGCCAGCCGATGTTGCCAGCCATGACTTCGGCGGGGGCGCCAATGCCAATCTGCGCGTGCTCAACCGGGTGCTGGATGCAGGTAGCAGCCACAGCCTGCGCCTGACCTATGCGGTCGGCGTGCCGCAGGCCTCCATGGCCGGCTCCTACCTGCCGCAGATCGCCTGGAGCGCGGGCCCGCGACTGGCATTCAACTTCGGTTTTACCGACCTGGGCGCGGGACGCTATCTGGAAGCCTTTGTGCCGGCCAACCTGATTCATGATCAGTTCGAGCTAAGCCTGCAACTGCGCCTGACCGGCACCGCCGTGGCGCACACACCGATCAGCAATGGCACCCTCCACGTGCTGGGCGCCAATCACTGGCGCATTGACTTTCCCGCGCGTTTCAGCGCCCTGTCGCCGCTGCTGGAGTTGCGTGCCAGCGACAGCCTGCAAAGCACCACGGTGAATACCGTGCTGCCGGTCTCCGGCAGCAATGTCGCGATCACCACCTGGAAGCTCACCAGCAACGCCGCCAATCTGCTTAACCAGGCCAATGCCATCGCCGGCTTCCTCGCTGACAACGAAAACAGCTCCGGGCGCTATATCCACGGCAATCGCTTTACCGCCTTTATCCATCAGGGCGGCATGGAATACGACGGCGGCACCACCACCGGCACCGGCCCACTGCGCCACGAGACCTTTCACAGCTGGTGGGCGCGCGGGCTGAAGCCGGCCAGCCAGGCCGACGCCTGGTTCGATGAAGCCTGGACCACCTACCACGACAACGGCGCGGCGGGTGTACAGCCCTTCAACTTCGCCGAAGCGGCACTGGCGTTGTGTCCGCGTAACCCGTGGGTGCGGGTTACCCACGGCTCCTCCTACGGGGCTGGCGAACGTTTCTGGAAAGGCATGGCTGGCTTGCTCGGTGCCGCCCCGCTGGGCGATCTGATGCGCAGCTTCTATCTGGCGCGTTATCCGCAGCCGGTAAAAACCGAAGAGCTGGAGTGCTTTCTACTGGCCCGTGGTGGCAACCCAACCTGCGTGGATGCCTTCCACCGTTTCGTCTACGGCCTACCCGATCCAGCGCCACTGCCGGATGTCTGGCTGCGCGACGATGCCGCCGACCCCGGCGCCAACAACTGGGGCGGACGCTTCTGGGATTCACCGGACCTATGGATTCGCAACCGTGACGACGATGGCCTGGAACATCAGAACCTTGAGTTCGGCCAGGACAACTGGATTCACGCCCGCGTGCGCAATCGCAGCGCCACGGCCAGCGCACGGCATCTGGTGGTGAGTTTCAATATCAAGCAGTACGCCGGTAGCCAGTTCGTCTACCCAGCCGATTTCCTCCCGGCGGTCACAGCGGCAGCGGATTTCGACCTGGGCCCCGGCGAGACACGCATCGTCAAGGCGCGCCTGCCACGCAGTGCAATACCGCCGGTGGGCAGCCACCTTTGCCTGCTGGCTGCGCTGTTCAGCCGTTTCGATCATCCGCAGGCCGGACGTCATGTGCGGCAGCAGAACAACCTGGCGCAGAAGAACCTCAGCGTGATCGATCTGGCTCCCAATCTGTGGATAGTGTTGCCCTTTATGGCCACCAGCCTGCGCGCCCGGCAGACGCGCAGCGTGCTATTCGAACTGCTGCGCCCCGAGGGGCTGGAAACGCTGCAAGCTAGCCTGCTGCTGGATAAACGCGCACTGGCACCCGCGCTCAAGACCAGCGCCATACGTTTACCAGAGCTGACTGATACGTCGATAGCCAGAGCAAAGCCTACGGCAGAGGAACCACTGGATTGCGCCAGCCACGCCTGCGCGGCAATGCCAAGCACCGATCAGCTATTGACCAGCAAGACCCCGGAGCGACTCGCCGAGACTTTTCCTAACGCACTGGAGCTGAAGTTTGCCAAGGGTAAACAGGCGCAGCTGCCAGTCGTGCTACGCCCGCTGGAGTCGCAACGGCTGGGGCTACGCGTCACCGTGCCGGCAGACGCCAAGCGCGGCAGCAGCTTTACCCTGGATTTGGTGCAGCGGGAGAACGGCAAGATAGTCGGCGGGGTGGCGCTGCGCATCAATGTGCGCTGAGCAGCGCCACAACCACGGGTTACGGCGCGCCAAACAGCGCCGTCCAGTAAATCCCCGCGTCGCTCTTGGGATCGTTGGCGTAGGCGGCGCCCAGTTCGCTGAATTGCGGGTTCATCAGGTTGGCGCAATGACCGGGGCTGGCCAGCCAGCCGGCGAGCACTTTGCTGACGCTATCCAGGCCGGCGGCGATGTTCTCACCAACGCGCTGGCCGCTGTAGCCGGCCAACTCTGCGCGGTCGCCGGGGGTGCGGCCGTCAGGGTCTTGATGATCGAAGAAGTTGCCGTTGGCCATGGCCCGGCTGTGGGCTTCGGCGGTGCTGCCCAGGGTGGCATTCCACACCAGTGGCGCGGCGGCGGCAAAGGCTTGGCTGCCGCACTGGCGAGCCGTGCTGCGCGCAGTGTTGAGTTGTTCAAGCAGCCTCTGCCCTTCCGCCTGCCAGTCGCCCAGGCGCGCAGCCAATAACGGCCGAGCCAGCAGAATGCGCCACTCACGGTCCTGCTGATTGACGCCGATATCGACAAATTGCGGATCAAGCACAATCTTGCAGAAGCTCTCCTGCAGCACTTTCAGCGCCGCCGCTGCATCACGCGGGCCGGACAGGCTGATGGCCTGCACGTTGACCATCGGATAGCCCGCCGCACTCATCGCCTGCTGCAAATCCCCCGAGCGACCTACCGGTTGCACCAGACGCGGATCGGCCGTCAGCGGCGGCAACTCGGCGGAAGCCTGATCGCCACAGCGCTGCACTTCACTGCGGTAGCTGTTGATCAAGCCGACTAGTTGCGCATCCTCGGCAGCCTGCGCAGCCGCAGCGCACACCAGCGCCACCCCAAGGGCAGCGAACGCCCGAATAAATTCCTTGCTAGCCATAAATCCCCCGACCTGAGCATGCCTATGCGGCGTACCCACAACTGTGATCGGGTGATCTTGGCGCACCTCGCGCGCTGAAACCAGCCCGATGCGCATGCAGCCGGCTGGTGAAATCGGCGGCAGAACGCTTAAACGTAAATACTCACGCCGCCTCTGGCCTGCAGCCAGTCGCGGTAGGTGGTCAGCGAGTCGGTCTGCTGGTCGCCGTTGTAGCCGACAAAGGTGCCCGTCTTGTCCAGGCCGGCGTCGACCAGCTTGTTGATCTGCGCCAGCAGCTTGGCGGCGTCTTCGCGGTCCAGTTCGGCGACATCCGGCAGGGCAATTTTCGAGGTGTCGCTGTCCTGCTCGGCGACCGGGCGGAAGCGATCACTGGCAATCGCGTTGCTGGCACCGCTGCTCTCGGCATGCATCGCGCGCAGCAGGCCGCCGCGGCTGTGAGCCACCATGCCGCTGGCAAAGCGGCGGATTTCCGCAAGTGGATCTGTGGCGGCGCTCGGTTTATCCGTACTGCTGCCACTGCCTGCAGCACCGGCCGTGCTGGGTTTGGCGGTGTTGCTGAAGTAGCTCGCCAGCGGCGAGTTGTTGGAGATACTGGTCATGGCGAATCCCTGCTTAGGTCAGCTGGCAGGCATTTCTGCAGAATATGGGCCAACCCTCTGCAAGCCAGTAAAAACGGGCTTTTCTGCCCATTCATTTTTCGCCCAAGGGGAATCACTTTGCCGCCTTAGGCAGGCCGTTGCCGCTGGCAAGCCGCGCACAACCTAGGCCTGAAAACGACAGCGCCCCCGCAGAAACCTGCGGAGGCGCGAGCAATGAGTGAGTGGGCAACCAGCCTGGCCGGCTGCCCGTGGTGTTTAGCTAGACGGCGCGCAGGCGTTCCTCGGCGAGGAAGTCCTCTTGCAGCAGTGCGTCCTGGCCGGGAATATCGCTGGCCTCGTCGGCGTGCAGTGGCGTGACGCGCTTGCTGCGCAGTTTGCCGAATTGATGCTCAAGGGCGTTGTGCAGCTTTTCGATGGAGCCGTCGATGGCCTGCTCCAGTGACTCGGCCTTGTGGGTGACGGAAATTGGTTGCAGGCCCTTTGGCCGTGCTTCGATCTGGCAGCGTTTGTCGTGCGCGCCGGCTTTAGCGCCGTTGTCGTCATGCAGATGGACAACGATGCGGGTCAACTCGTCATCGAAGCGTTCCAGCTTGCTGGCAACACTGGCACTCACCCACTCAACCAGACGGGCACTGCCTTCGATGTGGTTATCGCTGTGAACTTGGATTTGCATAAAGCTTTCCTTCTTCAACTGTTCGCGAAAGCGTCGCCAAGCAAGGCGACAACTCCAGCCTACGCCACTAAGCCCCCCTTTAGGCAAGCCCTAAGACGTTGGTCGTAGCCACAAATCTGCAATGCACCCTCCTGCAATTCGCTACACCCCTTGTGCCCCGTGAGTTACAAGACTACGGCTGCAAATCAAACAAAACTTTTCCGCTTTCCATGTCGCATGGCATGGAGAAATGCTCGTGGGCGATCAGCCATTGCCCGCCCTGCAAGCGGAAACACTGGCTTACGCGCATCCAGCTGCTTTGCATTTCACCTTTGTCATCGCTGCCGCCACAGTGGAACAGGTAGTGCACCACGGCCAGCTCATCACTGAGCAGAAAGCTCGGCTGATGGATCTCAAACATGGCCTGGCCACTGCACATTTCCATGCAGGCCTGCCAATGCACCTGATAGGCCGCGCGGCCCTGAAACCGCAGCGGGCCGATGGCGTCGTAGGCCACTACATCCTCGGCATAGTGACGCATGATCTGACTGACATCCTTGCTGCGGCAGGCGGCGGACCAGGAGTCCAGTTGCTGTTGAATCTGCGCTTGGGCGTTGCTCATGGTCGTGCTCCTTGTGCTTATTTCTGGGTTGAGGCGCAGCAGGCATGCACAGCTGCCGGTTGTTGGTATTCGTCGTGCAGGCGGGTCCAGTGCATGCCCTTGCCCTCCAGATCGGGCATACCGTCCCAGCCCTCGCCACGACCAAAGGGCGTGAGGTCGAGGTAATGGAAGCTGCTCATCAGCATTTCCAGACCACGGCCGTAACTGGAATAGCAGTGATAGACCTGTACACCGTCGCGCAAAAACACGCTGACGCCGGGCTGCTCGCCCTGTACGTGGTAATTCAGGCCAAGGCGTTCTAGCTCGGCCTTGTCGCGGTAGTTGTATTCCACCGGGGCAACCTGCTCGTCGGTGGTGGCGTGGTAGTCGTAGTTGAACGCGCTGCCCAGCGAGGAATACCAGGGCAAGCTCCAGCCCATGCGCCGCTGAAACGCCTGCAGATCGGCCAGTGGCGCGCGGGAAACCAGCACCAGCGTGGTATCGCGGGCATGCAGGTGGGCCTGGTGGCCGATATTGTCGACCACGCAGGAACAACCATCGCAGCCCTCGCCGCGGTCCATGTGGTACATGAAGTGGTAGATAATCAGCTGGCTGCGCCCGGCGAACAGATCGGCCAGACCCAGCTCACCTTCAGGCCCCTGAAAACGGTAATCGGCCTCGACCTTGACCATCGGCAGCTGGCGGCGCTCAACATTCAGCGCATCACGCTGCTGGGTCAGCGCCTTCTCTTTGGCCAGCAAGGCCTTGCGGGCAATCAGCCACTGCTCACGGCTGGCAATCTTGGGGTATTCAGGACGACTCATATGCAGTGCTCCTTTTCCGTTGATTGAGCAAAGCGGGCAGCGTGCGCTCTAGACCTGAAGCTCACGTACCGGGCGGACTTCCACACAACCGACACGCGCCGCCGGAATATGCCCGGCCAGCTGGATGGCTTCGTTAAGGTCGCGGGCTTCCACCAGATAGAAACCAGCCAGCTGTTCCTTGGTCTCGGCAAACGGCCCATCGATGATCGACAGCTTGCCGCCGCGCATGCGCACCGTGGTGGCAGTCTGTACCGACTCCAGCGCTTCGGCGGCGAGCATGCGGCCGCTTTCTGCTACCGACTCGGCGTAGGCAAAACACTCCTCGTCACGCGGACTGTCCGGCGAGTTATGCAGCTCATGCTCGTTGCTGTAGACCAGGCACAGGTATTTCATGGCGTTCTCCGGTGGTGTGGCGCGGTTACTGACTAATCGAATGACGCGGCGCTGAATCGACAGCGCTGCGCAAAATATTTTCAGTCCCGACCAACGGTAGCCAAGCTGCGCTTATCCGCCAGGCGAATGGCGGCTTAGCCGGCCGGCAACTCGTCCAGGCGCATCTGCAGAAACTGCCGATCCGCGCCCTGCTGGGCCAGCTCTAGCGCCCGCTGATAAGCATCGCGTGCAGGTTCCACGCGGCCCAGGCGGCGATTGAGGTCGGCGCTGGCGGCGTGAGCCAGGTGGTAATCGGCCAGTTCGCCGCTGGCCAGCAGCGCGTCGATCAGCGCCAGGCCGGCCTCCGGGGCTTGCTGCATCGCCACCGCCACGGCGCGATTAAGCTCAATCACTGGTGATGGATTCAGACGCAGCAAAGCGTCGTAGAGCCCGACGATCTGCGCCCAGTCGGTCTGCTCGGCGTGGGCGGCTTCGGCATGCACAGCGGCAATCGCGGCTTGCAGGGTGTAAGGGCCGAAACGCCGCGAATGCAGGGCCTGCAGCACCAGCGTGTCGCCTTCGGCAATCAGCGCGCGGTCCCACTGGCTGCGGTCCTGCTGCTCCAGTAGCACCACTTCGCCGCTGGCCGAACTGCGCGCGCTACGCCGCGATTCATGCAGTAGCATCAAGGCCAGCAGGCCCTGCACTTCCGGCTCGGGCAGCAGTTCCAGCAGCAGACGCGCCAGACGGATGGCCTCATCGGACAGGTGCGCGCGGGTCAGCGAATCGCCAGAGCTGGCGAAATAGCCTTCGTTGAACACCAGGTAGATCACCCGCAATACGGCATCCAGGCGCTCGGGCAGCTCGCTGCGTCCGGGCACTTCATAGGGGATGCGCGCATCGCGAATCTTCGTCTTGGCGCGGACGATACGCTGGGCCAGGGTGGCGGGCGTGGTGAGGAAGGCGCGGGCGATTTCCTCGGTGCCCAGATCGCAGACTTCGCGCAGGGTCAGGGCCACCTGGGCATCGCAGGCCAGGGCCGGGTGGCAGCAGGTGAAGATCAGGCGCAGGCGGTCGTCTTCAAGCAGCTCGCCCTCGTCCAGCGGCGCATCATCGGCCAGCTCGACGTGTTCATCCAGCGGCTGAAAACGCCACTGCCGGCGCAGGTTGTCGATGGCCTTGAAGCGCCCCGCCGACACCAGCCAGGCCCGTGGATTGGCCGGCACACCGCTCTGCGGCCACTGCTCCATGGCCGCGCGAAAGGCTTCGTGCAGCGCCTCCTCGGCCAGGTCGAAATCACCCAGCAAGCGAATCAGAGTGGCCAGCACGCGGCGCGATTCATCGCGGTAGAGCTGCGCAAGCTGGGCCTGCACCTCCGTTGGCTGATCCTTGTCCACTCGTCCTCCCGCGACAGGCTGAACCGTAGCCCGGATGCAATCCGGGGATGACTGGTAGCATGGCCCCGGATTTCATCCGGGCTACCAAACGACCAGACCGCTCCCACACTAGCGCATCAAACGCGCTTCAGCTTTTCAACCGATAACCGGTTTTGAAGATAAAGCCCACGGCCAGGATGCACAGCAGCAGAAAGCCGAGAATCATCCCCAGGCTGAGTACCACATTGACATCGGAAACGCCGTAGAAGCTCCAGCGGAAGGCGCTGATCAGGTACACCACCGGGTTGAACAGGGTCACCGTCTGCCACACCGGCGGCAGCATGCTGATCGAGTAAAACGCGCCGCCGAGGAAGGTCAGCGGCGTGACGATCAGCGCCGGCACGATCTGCAGCTTTTCCCAGCCATCGGCCCAGACGCCGATGATGAAGCCGAACAGGCTGAAGGTCAGTGCGGTCAGCACCAGAAACGCCAACATCCAGACCGGATGGAGAATCTCGAAATCGACAAACAGCCGCGCCGTGACCAGGATCACCAGGCCGAGAATGATCGACTTGGTGGCCGCCGCACCGACATAGCCAACCAGGATTTCCAGGTAGGACACCGGCGCCGACAGCAGCTCGTAGATGCTCCCCGAATACTTGGGCATGTAGATGCCGAATGAGGCGTTGGAAATACTCTCGGTGAGCAGCGCCAGCATGATCAGCCCCGGCACGATAAACGCGCCGTAACTGACGCCCTGCACCTGGGTCATGCTCGAACCGATGGCCGAACCGAACACCACGAAATACAGCGAGGTACTGATCACCGGGGTGGCGATGCTCTGCAGCAGGGTGCGCCAGGTGCGCGCCAGTTCAAACAGATAGATGGCACGGATTGCGTAGAAATTCATGACCGTGGCTCCGTTTCAGGTCGTTGAGAAGCGTCGCGAGCGAAGACTAGGCAAGGCGAAACCAGGCGAGGCCGCGGAGTGTACGAGTTGTACATGAGCAGGCCGAGCCTGGTTTCAACGCGGCATAGTTGAGTGCAGTAGCTGCTCATCGGCCTGAGACCAGAGAGACAAAGATCTCTTCCAATGAACTCTGGCTGGACTGCAAATCCTTGAAGTCGATGCCGTGCTGGGCGAGGTCCTTGAGCAGTTCGGCGATGCCGGTGTGCTCGCTCTGGGTGTCGAAGGTGAACACCAGGGCGTGGCCCTCGTCGATCAGCTCCAGCGGGTAGCGCGCAAGCTCCGCGGGGATGCTCGCCAACGGCTGTTGCAGCTGCAGGGTCAGCTGCTTCTTGCCGAGCTTGTGCATCAGCGCCTGCTTGTCCTCTACCAGAATGATTCGGCCTTTGCTGATCACCCCGATGCGATCGGCCATTTCCTCGGCCTCTTCGATGTAGTGGGTGGTGAGGATAATAGTCACCCCGCGCTCACGCAGGCGGCGCACCATGTTCCACATATCGCGGCGTAGCTCGACATCGACGCCGGCGGTGGGCTCGTCGAGAAACAGAATCTGCGGCTCGTGGCTCAGCGCCTTGGCGATCATCACCCGGCGCTTCATGCCGCCGGACAGCTCGAAAATCTTCGCGTCGCGTTTTTCCCACAGCGACAGGTCCTTGAGCAGTTGCTCCAGATAGGCCGGATCGGGCTTCTTGCCGAACAGGCCACGGCTGAATTTCACCGTCGCCCAGACGGTTTCGAACACGTCACTGACCAGTTCCTGCGGCACCAGGCCGATCTGCGAGCGCGAGGCGCGATAGTCCTTGATGATGTCCTTACCGCCCACCAGCACCCGCCCGCCGCCTGGGTTGACGATGCCGCAGATAATGCTGATCAACGTGGTCTTGCCCGCGCCGTTGGGGCCGAGCAAGGCAAAGATTTCGCCGGGGCGAATATCCAGATTGATGTCCTGCAGCGCCGGATGGCCGCTGGCGTAGGTCTTGCTCAGATGTTGAATCGAGATCACCGCTTGCACAGAACCTCCTGCTCTGGGGAAAAGCGCAATTGTAGGGAAGTTGCCCGCGCTTGCGGAAATGCTGATGCAGCAACCTGGCTGATTTTCCAGACCAACGTTGAGCTACAACGGATGCGGCTGCTAGGCTGACCCAAGTTTTATGCAGACAAGGAAATAGACCATGGCTCTTCGTCACGCCCTCGCCAGCCTCAGCCTGCTCGCCTTGCTGGCCGGTTGCGGCTCGCAACCGCCAGCGCAGCAAACCGCCGAAATCAACGGCGACTGTTCGGTCGACAATCTGCAAGGCGTGCTCGGGAAAACCGCCAGCGCCGAGTTGGTTGAGCAGGTGCAGCAGCAGGCCAATGCCAAAACCCTGCGCGTCCTCGCCCCCGGCGACGCCGCGACCATGGATTACAACCCGCAGCGCCTGAATATCGATATCGATGAAAGCGAAGTAATCATTCGCCTGACCTGCGGTTGAACGCCCTTCGGTTAACTAAGCCCCGCAGACCGGGCATACTGGCGCACCTGTAAATCAGTCGGCCGCCTGTTCCATGCGTATTCACGTCACCTTTATCGACCGCGTTGGCATCACCCAGGAAGTGCTGGCCCTGCTCGGTGGGCGCAATCTCAACCTGGATGCGGTCGAGATGGTGCCACCCAACGTCTATATCGACGCGCCGACCTTGAGTCCCGCTGTGCTCGATGAGCTGCGCGAGGCGCTGTTCAAGGTGCACGGTGTGCAGGCGGTAACCATTGTCGACATCCTCCCCGGCCAGCGCCGCCATCTGCAGCTCGACGCCCTGCTCGCCGCCATGACCGACCCGGTGTTGGCGGTCGACAGCCAGGGCCGCGTGTTGTTGGCCAACCCAGCGTTGATCGAACTCTGTGGCCAGCAGCCTGATGGTCTGGGTATTGGTGAACTATTCGCCGACAACGACCTGCACCAGGCGCTGCTCGACCAGGGTTTTCGTCTGCCAATGCGCGAGGTCACCCTCAAGGGCCAAGCCCTGCTGCTCGACGCACAACCGATCACCGAAGGCGTGGACGGTGGCGCGCGACACCTGGCCGGCGGCCTGCTCAGCCTGTACGCACCGAGCCGCATCGGCGAACGCCTGGCGGCGCTGCACCATGATCACGCCGAGGGTTTTGACTCACTGCTCGGCGATTCCGCACCGATTCGCAACCTGAAAACCCGCGCCCAGCGCGTTGCCACCCTGGATGCGCCGCTGCTGATCCAAGGTGAAACCGGCACCGGCAAGGAGCTGGTGGCGCGCGCCTGCCATGCCATCAGCACACGGCGTACCGCGCCGTTTCTTGCATTGAACTGCGCAGCATTGCCGGAGAACCTCGCCGAAAGCGAGCTGTTCGGTTATGCCCCCGGCGCCTTTACCGGCGCCCAGCGCGGCGGCAAGCCGGGGCTGCTGGAGCTGGCCAACCAGGGCACGGTGTTTCTCGATGAAATCGGCGAAATGTCGCCTTACCTGCAAGCCAAACTGCTGCGTTTTTTAAGCGACGGCACCTTTCGCCGGGTGGGTGGCGAGCGTGAGGTCAAGGTCAATGTGCGCATCCTCAGCGCCACCCACCGCGACCTGGAAAAGATGGTCAACGAAGGCGCGTTCCGCGAAGACCTGTTCTATCGCCTCAATGTACTCAACCTGGAAGTACCGCCCCTGCGCGAGCGCGGCCAGGACATCCTCTTGCTGGCGCGGCACTTTATGCAGCAAGCCTGCGCGCAGATCCAGCGCCTGCCCTGCCGGCTCACACCGGACACCTATCCGGCGCTGCTGGGCAACCGCTGGCCGGGCAATGTGCGCCAGCTGCAGAACGTGATCTTCCGCGCCGCCGCCATCTGCGAAAGCAACCTGGTGCAGATCGACGACCTGGATATCGCCGGCACCGCAGTGGCCGCGCAACAGGCCGATGGCGAAGTCAGCAGCCTGGAAGCGGCAGTAGACCAGTTCGAAAAAGCCCTGCTGGAAAAACTCTACCCCAGCCACCCCTCGACCCGGCAACTGGCGACCCGCCTGAACACCTCGCACAGCGCGATTGCCATGCGCCTGCGCAAATACGGGATTCCGGGCAAGCCGTAAACGCGCTGATCAGAAGGTGCCGTGACGCCCCGTGCCATCCTTAAAACGCTGCGCACCGGCCTGGGTTTCGCCACTGGCAATTACCGCCATGCCGCCGGCAAACTCGTTGCCCAGCGCCTGCACAAAAAGCAGATCCCATTGCGCATAGGCGCTGGCGCGATCAGCCAGCATGCAGCGTTGCGGGAAGCCAGCAATCTCCAGCGCCAACTGCTGAGCGGCGGCTAACGCACTGCCGGCTGCGACCACCCGGTTGACCAGGCCCATGCTTAGCGCCTCCTCGGCCAATACCGGGCGACCGGTAAGAATCAGATCCAGCGCGCGGCCCTGGCCGATAATCCGTGGCAAGCGCACGGTGCCACCGTCGATCAGCGGCACGCCAAAGCGTCGGCAGAACACCCCCAGCACGGCGTTATCGGCCACCACGCGCAGGTCGGCAAGCAGCGCCAGCTCCAGTCCACCAGCCACCGCGTGGCCTTCAATGGCAGCAATCAGCGGTTTGCTCAGCTGCATACGGCTCGGCCCCATCGGCCCGTCGCCCTCAGTTTCCAGGCGGTTGGCGCGCTCAGCGCCTGCGGCCACCGCGCCCAGATCAGCGCCAGCGCAGAAAGTCCCGCCCGCCCCGGCCAATACCGCCACCCGCGCCTGCTCGTCCGCTTCAAAGGCACGCAAGGCAGCAGCCAGCGCCTCAGCAGTCGGCCGATCAACCGCATTGCGCACCTCGGCGCGGTTGATGATCAGGGTGGTGACGGGACCGTTCTTTTCGATAATGACGCTCATGGAAACTCCTACATATAAAACAGCCAAGCCACCGATCGTAGCCCGGATAAGCCGTGGCACACGGCGCAATCCGGGAAACCAAACCCGGATTGCGCTGGCGCTTATTCGGGCTACGGCATAGGTGTGGTGCCCTGGCCCACGAGCGCGATTGGAGGTGTTGCAAACCTGCCGTCCCTAAAAAGCCGAAGGCCGGCATTTAGCCGGCCTTCACCTTAAAGCCCTGGGCGGTGGAAATCAGCCTGCTGACCGATCTCCCCGCCAGAGTGGCGCAATCAGAGGGCGAACTTCTGCAGGTTGGCCATCATCTCTTTCATCGCTTCGATATTGTCCTTCGGATGGGCGGCGCCCTCGAAGTCGCAAATCTGCGCGAAGTTGGCCGCCACATCTTCCGGGCTGTAGCCTTCACGCGGATCGAAGCCAGCACCCAGGCTGCGCTCCCAACGCACTTTGCCCATCCAGCCGCCGCCGACTTCGAACAGGCCGGAGGTTTCTTCGCAGGCGTTGCTCGCCAGGTACACCACCAGCGGGCTGACCAGCTCAGGTTTGAGCTGTTCAAACACCTGCGGCGGAATCAGGCCTTCGGTCATGCGCGTGCCGCCAGTAGGTGCGATGGCGTTGACCAGGATGTTGTTCTTGCGCCCTTCGAGGGCCAGGGTGCGGGTCAGGCCGTACAGGCCGAGCTTGGCCATGCCGTAGTTGGACTGACCGAAGTTGCCGTAAATGCCCGACGTGGATGCGGTGAAAATCACCCGGCCATAGCCCTGTTCGCGCATGTGCGGCCAGGCGGCGCGGGTGACCTTGTAGGCGCCCTCGACGTGGACCTTGTAAACCAGGTCCCAGTCGGCGTCTTCCATCTTGTGGAAGGTCTTGTCGCGCAGGATGCCGGCGTTATTCACCACCACATCGATGCGGCCAAAGGTATCCAGGGCGCACTGCACGATCTTCTCACCGTCAGTCACCGAGTCGTGGTTGGCCACAGCGGTGCCGCCCGCTGCGCGGATTTCCTCAACCACCTTATCGGCCGCCGAGGCATTGGCGCCTTCACCGTGGGTGCTGCCGCCCAAGTCATTCACCACCACCTTGGCACCGTGTTTGGCGAACAACAGCGCATGGGCGCGGCCCAGGCCGCCGCCGGCCCCGGTGACGATTACAACCTGATCTTGAAAACGGATGGCGTCGCTCATGCAGCATTCCTCGGCAGATTAACAATGCACCGAGTGTCCAGCAGTCGCGCTCTGGTCACAATAGCTACGCGCAGCGCTGAATGGTGCGCAATAAAGCAGCGGGATAGTCAGGCCGGGCGGATCAGGCTCAAGTGGTTATACAGATGCAACACATGGGCCTGAGCGTAATCGGCATGGCTAAGCGCGCCGTAGGCAAAATGCGGCTGCAACTCGCCCTGATACGCAGCGAAGTCGGCAAACGCCTGTTGCAAACGCTGCAATGCCTGAGCCTGTGTGGCTGGCGCATTCAGCGGGGCCGCGCCGGGAATGGCCTCATTCAGCGGATGGCGCATCGCCCCACGCGCGGCAAATACGCTAAACGCCAGCGGGCCGACGCTGCTGCGGAACCAACCCGGCTTGAGTTCGGGATAACCGCTGATGGAATACTCGATGCTCTGCGCGCAATGGTTGAAAACTTCGGCCGGGCTCCACCCCTTGAGGCTGCGTAATGGCTGATCGACCAAACCGGCCAAAAGCTGCTGGGCCGCATCCAGGCTGACTGCGGCTGGCGCCTCGCCGCTGGGCAATGCCCAGAACCCGGCCCCCAGAACCGCCACACCACCGAGGGCAGCACCTTTCAGAACAGTACGTCGTTGCATTATGTGGCCTCCAGCCCTTCACGGAATTGCAGGTAATGCGCCAGCACCTGAGCTGGGGCCTCGGTCTGCGGATAATGACCAATGCCCTCCAGCAGCACGGTGTCCGGCTGGGGGATCAGCTCGCGGTAACGCGCCACCATATGCGCCCCGGAAATCGGGTCAACAGCACCATCGATCACACGCATCGGCACCGCCGTGGCCTGCATCGCTGCCACCCAGCGGTCGCGGTTGACGCGGCGCTCGGGCATATAACGGATCAAGCGGTGCATCACCGCCGGGCCGTTATGGGCGGCGATCAGGCTCCAGAAGTCATCCAATTCACGCTCACTGGGCTGGGTCTGTGGGCCGAACACTTTGGCAAAACTCTGCGCCAGCTTCTGGCGGCTGAACAACCGGCCAATCAGCGGACCAATGGGGCTAAGCAGCAGCTTCTGCACCAATACCGGATGGTGGGTTTCTGGAAACAGCCCGCCGTTGAGAAAGACACAACTGGCGAGTTCTACGCGCCCGTTCTGATGCCGTGCCAGCAGCTCTTGCGCCACGCTGTCGCCGTAGTCATGGGCCAATACATGCAGCGGCCTCGACTCACCCAGATGCGCCAGCAGCGCCTGTTGCAGATCGGCCTGTTCCAGCAGGCTGTAGGCATGCCCGCGCGGTTTGGCCGAGTCGCCAAAGCCGAGCATGTCGCAGGCAATTACCTGATAGCGCTCAGCCAACGCAGCCCACAGGTAGTGCCAATCCCAACTGGCAGTGGGGAAGCCGTGAATCAGCAACAGCGGCTCGCCCTGCCCGGCCGCCCAATAGCGGATGCCATGGCCGTTAAAGCGAAAGTCTTGGCCCGCGCGGCGCCAATCCGCCAGGGCAATCCCCGGCAGCGCAGTCATGCGGCGTAACCCGGCATCTGTTGATCCAGCTTGCGCAGCAACGCCGGCCACGGCAAGGCACCGCCCATGCCCTGCGGGCTTTTCATCACCCCGGCGATCATCGCGCGGGCACCGTCGAGCACCTGTTGCGGGATATGGATCAGCTCAGTGCCACCGCTCTGCGCCATGACCTGAATCTCGCAGGCACGCTGCAGGGTGAACATGCCGAGGAAGGCATCGGCGATGCTGCCGAAGGCGGTAAGCAAGCCGTGGTTGGGCAGGATCATAAAGTTCTTATCGCCCAAATCCGACTGCAAGCGCGACTTCTCGTCATGGTTCAGCGCCACGCCTTCATAACCGTGATAGGCCAGGCTGGCGAGAACGAACAGCGACTGCTGCGACAGTGGCAGCAAACCCTGCTTTTGCGCCGATACGGCAATCCCCTGCGGGGTGTGGATATGCAGCACGCAACCAACATCGTGGCGCACCTCGTGCACGGCGCTGTGGATGGTGTAGCCGGCGGGGTTGATGTCGAAGGGGCTGTCCATCAGCTTTTTACCGCTCAAGTCGATCTTCACCAGGCTGGAGGCGTTGATCTCATGGAACATCAGGCCATAAGGATTGATCAGGAAATCTTCAGTGCCGGGAATTTTTGCCGAGATATGGGTGAAGATCAGGTCATCCCAGCCATACAGGGCGATCAGCCGGTAGCAGGCGGCGAGATCCACCCGGGTCTGCCATTCGGCGGCGGATACCTGATCCTTGAGGCTGACAACAGGCAGTGCGTGGGCAACGGTCATGGTGGATTCCTCGGCTTTTGTTATTAAAGTGCCAAGGAGTCTAGCGAGGGATGCCGCAAAGGTGAGTCGCTCTGGCGGCCAGCGTGGTGGCCTTGCAGGTCAAACCAGTTCGGGATGCAACTGGGTGAGCATGGGCCAGTCGCGCTGAGCCTCACGGTCATCACTGAGTAGCTGAAAGCCGGCAAAGTCGAAACCCGGGGTTACCGTACAGCCCACCAAGGTAAATGCCCCGGTGCTGCGCGCCGCCTGCCAGGCATGTGCTGGCACCAGGCGCTGCGGCAGTTGGCCAATAGCCACCGGCCCCAGACGTGCGCAACGCACCGCGTCGGGCTGCTCGGCCAGCAGCAGCTCCAATGGCGCACCTTCATAGAAGTGCCAAAGCTCATCGGCATCCACCCGATGCCAGCGGCTGACCGCGCCGGCCGGCAACAGGAAAATGATCGCTGTGCCACACAGGCGACCGCCGTCCAGCTGCGCAGAGGACTCATACAAGCGGCGGTAACAACCACCTTCCGGATGCGCCTGCAACTGCAGCGTGCTGATCAGTTCCTGCGCGCGCGGGTGCATCAGCCTTGCAACGCTACGATAAAGTCGGCCAGCCAGGGCTCGGCGTCGCTTTCCGGGGTCACGCTTTCGCTGCTGTCCAGGCGCAGCATCGGCTGCACTTCGCGAATGCCCAGTTCGGCATACAGCTCGCGCACCAGCTCGCCGCCGCCGCAGAAGGTATCGCCATAACTGGAATCGCCCAGGGCAATCACCCCGCCCGGCAGCCCGCTCCAGGCCGGCAGATGGTCACGAATGGCGAAGTACAGTGGCTGCAGGTTATCCGGCAACTCGCCCATGCCGGTGGTCGAGGTCACCGCCAGAAACGCCTCGGGTACAAAGGCCTGAATATCCGCCAGGCTGGCGCGCGGGTTGTGCCAGGCCTCATGGCCGGCGGCGTTGAGCAGGCGCTCGGCGTGGCGGGCAACTTCCTCGGCGGTGCCGTACACCGAGCCGGAAAGGATGGCGATCTTCATGCAAAACTCCGAAACAGTCAGAACCAAATCGATAAGCCCGGCATTATGCCGCAAGTAGACAGCCCGCCCGGATGTTTTAGAATGCAGCCGACATAGCCTGGGAAATCGCCTCATGATCAACGCCAAACTGCTGCAACTGGTGATCAACGCCTCCAACGACGGCATCGTGGTGGCCGAACAGGAAGGTGACGACAACATCCTGATCTATGCCAACCCCGCCTTTGAAAAGCTCACGGGTTACGCCAGCGAAGACATCCTTTATCAGGATTGCCGCTTCCTCCAGGCCGGTGACCGCGACCAGCCGGGCCTCGCGGCGATCCGCGAAGCGGTGAAGACGCACCGCCCATGCCGGCAGATCATCCGCAACTACCGCAAAGACGGCACGCCGTTCTGGAACGAGCTGTCGATCACCCCGGTGGTCAATGATGCCGACCAGTTGACCTATTACATCGGTATCCAGAAGAACGTTACCGAGCAGGTCGAGGCGCAGGAGCGGGTCACCCAGCTGGAAGCCGAACTGGCGATACTCAAGGCAGAACTGGCGCGCCTGCAGGCGACGACCGGCAGTAACTAATCCCCAGTGCAGCGGTCACAACAGCTTCTAGGGATTGATGTAGACCGCTTCCATGCAAGAACAGGCACTCCTGACCCAGGCAGAACTGGCCTTTATCCGCCAGCTGCACCAGCCCGCAACCACCGAACAGCGCAGCCAACCGCGCTTGTCGGTGGATATTGGCAAACAGCTCAGCGAGCTGCTGTCGCACTGCGCCGTCAATGAGCAGCTAAGCCTGCATGCGCATATCGCCAACCAGCACCTGACCTTCGACCTGCACCTCAGCCAGGATGAGCAAAGCACGCCCTGCCTGCAGCTCAGCGCCCCGCAGATTTTCGATGAAGGTGAGATCAACCGCGCCTGGCGCTCGCCCCTGCCCGAGCCATTGCCGCTGCACACACCCAGTGCGCAGCCGAGCGACCTGTGGATTCATCAGCTGTCGATGAATGGCGCGTTGATCGAGCATCGGGCCCGGCGTAAGGCGCCCAAGCGCTTTCATCTGGTGTTGCCGGTAGACGAGCACACGCCGATTGCGGTGATCGGGGTTTTCGTCCGTGCAACCGAAGACGGCCTGCTGGCCTATCAGCTGCACACCCTGGACCCGCAAAGCGATGAGCAGCTGCGCCAGTTTATCTACCAGCAACACCTGCAGCAGGAACAACGGCTGCATGCTGGGCGCCGCTGAGCCCCCAACACATTCCGCGCAAATCCCAGACAAAAAAAGACCCGCAATCAGGCGGGCCTAAAGTGCAGGCGAAACGCCTGCAGCAGGGATAAAAAAATCCGATAGCCGAAAATGGGCGGAACTGATGGCTACCGGATTGCGCAGTCGTTTCAGGCAGCAAATTCCTCTTCACTGAAGGCCATCAGCGTGGCTTTGCCGGCCTTGACCTCAGCCAACAGGCTGTCGGTCTCGGTCAGGATGCGCGCCATAAAAAAGTCCGCAGACTTCAGCTTGGCGCCGTAAAACAGGGTTTCCGTGCTGCCGGCCGCCAGCTTGGCCTTGGCCACGGCAGCCATGCGCGCCCACATCCAGGCCAGGCTGGTCAGGGCAAACAAGCGCAAGTAAGGGGTTGCTGCGGCGCCGGCCTGCTCGGGGTCTTTCATCCCCTCGCTGGCAATCCACAGCGTGGCTTGCTGCAACTGCTTGAGGGCAGCACCTACCGCTGTGACGTGCTCAGCCTCGGCATTGGCCTTGAGCCAACCTTCGACCAGGGCGAAGTAATTACGCACCGCACGGCCGCCACCCAGGCCCAGTTTGCGCCCGACCAAATCCAGCGCCTGAATGCCGTTGGTGCCTTCATAGATGCGGGTAATCCGCGAGTCACGTACCAGTTGCTCGATGCCCCAGTCTTCGGTGAAGCCGGAGCCGCCGAGCACCTGCAAGCCTTCGTTGGCGCAGTTGAAACCTTCATCGGTGAGGAAGGACTTCACCACTGGGGTCAGCAGTTGCACCAGATCATCGGCCTGCTCGCGCACCGCGGGGTCTTCGTGGTCATGGGCAACGTCTTCATGCAGACCAGTGAAATAGGCCAGCGCGCGACAGCCTTCGATCATCACCTTCTGACGCAGCAACATGCGGCGTACGTCCGGATGCACGATGATCGGATCGGCCGGTTTATCAGCAGCTTTCGGGCCCGACAGCGAACGGCTTTGCAGGCGCTCCTTGGCGAAACCGAGGCTGACCTGGTAGGCACTTTCAGCAATGCCAAGGCCTTGCATGCCCACCATCAAACGCGCCGAATTCATCATGGTGAACATGCATTTGAGGCCCTTGTTCGGCTCGCCGATCAACCAGCCCTGGGCGCCTTCGAAATTCATCACGCAGGTGGCCGAGCCCTTGATGCCCATCTTGTGTTCCAGGCCGCCGCAGAACGCCGGATTACGGCTGCCATCTTCAAGAAACTTGGGCACTAGGAACAGCGAAATGCCTTTCACGCTGTCCGGGGCATCGGGCAGTTTGGCCAGTACCAGGTGCAGGATGTTGTCAACCAGATCGTGCTCGCCGCCGGTGATCCAGATCTTCGTACCACTTATGGCATAGCTGCCGTCCGCCTGCGGTACGGCGCGGGTACGAATCAAGCCCAGATCGGTGCCGCACTGCGGCTCAGTCAGGCACATGGTGCCGGTCCATTCGCCGCTAATCAGTTTGGGCAGGTAGCGCTCCTGCAATTCGCGGGCGCCGTGGGCGGTCAGCGCATTGATCGCGCCGTGGGTCAGGCCCGGGTACATGCCCAGCGACAGGTTGGCCGAGCAGACCATCTCCTCGACCATCATATTCAGCACATGGGGCAGCCCCTGGCCACCAAACCCAGGCGAGCAGGCCAGTGCGGTCCAGCCACCTTCGGCGAATTGCTGATAGGCAGCACGAAAGCCATCCGGGGTTTTTACCGACTTGCTCTGCGGATCATACGCGCAGCCTTGCTTGTCGCCTGACCCATTCAATGGGGCCAGCACGTTTTCCGCCAGCTTGGCGGCTTCTTCCAGAATGGCGCCACCGAGGTCGTTTCCGAACTCGCGCTGACTAGGCAGCGACTGCAGGGTGGCATAAGCGTCGAGCACCTCGTCAAAAACGAAACGCATATCACGAAGGGGTGCGCGGTATTGGGTCATGTTGCTGAGTCCTCAAGCTGTACAAGTGGATACAAGCTATACACAAACAAACAATGTATAGCTTTTGTATAGCCTAAAACCCCAGATAGCAAGCAGTTTTCTGTACAAGCTGTACAACTAATCGGAATCAGCAAAAAATTGCACGCAGGCGAAAGCGCAGTTGCCATAACGGCGACTGCGCTTATTCAGGCGTGCTTAATAGAAGAAATCAGGTATCCAGGTGGCCAGCCAGAAACTGCTGCAGGCGGCGCTGCATCAGGCGCCCTTCGTTGCCCAGGCAGGCAATCGGCGAACCGCTGAGGCTTTCCTCGGCCAGGTCGGCACCATCGCCGGCCATCACCAGCGGGCAATCCAACGCCAGCGCCAGACGCGAGAGCACCTTGGGCAAGTCATCACTGGGCGGCTGATTGGAGAACAGCACCAGGGCCTGGGGCTGCATTTTTTCACAGATCAGAGTCAGTTCTTCCAGCGGCTGACCCAGCCCGAGCACACTGACAGCGGTGTCGGCACTGCTCAGCAGCAATCCGGCAACCAGCAGTTCCAATTCGCGGCAATGGCCCGGCAAGGCTGCCAGTAGTACGCGCTCCTCAACCTGGGCACGCAGTACCTGCAGGCGCTGCAAGGTACGGGCACGCAGAAAGGTATCGAGAAACAGCCACTCGCTGGTCTGGCCGTACTCGTCCTGGCGCAGCAACAGCTCCTGCCACAGCGGCATGAGGATGTCCTGAAACACCACCGGCAACGGGTAGCTGGAGAAAATCTGGCCGTACAGACGATCCAGGCGCGGCTCATCGAAGGCGCTGATGGCGCGGCGCAGCTGGGCTTGCCACTCGCCCCACTCGCTGGCGCTGACCTCTTCATAAACCGGTGAACTGGCAGATTTGATCGAGCTGCTTTTGGCCAGAATCTTGCCAACCTTGCTCACCGCCACACCGCGCTCGATCCACGCCAGGATGCTGCGCACCGACTCGATATCCACCTGCGAATACAGGCGATGGCCGCTGTCGGTGCGGGTTGGCTGGATCAGCCCATAGCGCCGCTCCCAGGCCCGCAACGTGACCGGATTGACGCCGGTCAGGCGCGCCACCTCACGGATAGGAAATAACTCTTCCTGCTTGAGGGCACTCGAAACGAGGGACGCAGTACCAACGTGATCGGACATGGGCGCAGGTATCACAGAAAAAATGTTGCACGCATTGTAACTCAGCTACTTCCGGCATACTTTGTACAAGACTTATACAAAGAGTTAGACCATGAACAAGCAACCGAGCTGGCCCCTGACCCTTTATTACGATGGCGACTGCCCACTGTGCGCCCGCGAGATCCAACTGCTGCGTCAGCGTGCCGATGTGCAGCGCCTGTGCCTGGTTGATATCGGCCTAAACGACTTTCATCCCGAGTCCGTCGGCCACAGCCGAGAAACCCTGCAGAACCGCCTGCATGCCCGCTTCGCCGACGGGCAATGGGTGACCGGCCTGGATGCCACGCTGTGGAGCTGGCGTGCAGCCGGCCTTGAGCGTTGGGCCGCGCCGCTGACCTGGCCGGCATTGCGGCCGCTGCTGGAGCTGGGTTACCGACTGTTCTGCCGGCTACGCCCACACCTCGACTGGCTGCCCCACCCGGACGCCAGCCGGCGCTGCAGAAACGCCACCTGCACTGCCAGCAGAAACCCGCGATAAGCCATCAGCGCAGCTTGATCCACAGCCCTGGATCAGGCTCAAGCAAGGCAGGGCGAGCAATAATTTCATCGTGGCTTTCCGGCTGCAGCAACAGCATCTGCCGCACGCCGCAACGACGCAGACGCGCCTTGAGCAATGCCAGCCCAGGCCACAGCGCTCGCCCCGGCGCATACTCCAACGTGCGCACGCCGCCAGCCTTGCCGACCACCTGCACCTTGTAGCCACAACAGCGCAGAGTGAGCACCTCGACATGGCACACCTGCCCACACAGCACCGCGATGCTCAACTGCCAAGGCTTCATAACGGCACATACCTGTACAAGAAAACCAATCTTGTACACGATAAAAACAATTTTATTCAGCCCATCCATAGAAAAAATACCGATACAGCTCAATGAAATAGGCTAAACGGCATGAAACAGACCAGTACCCGCACAGGGCGCATGGTTGTACAAAGCCTATTGCTGGTATAACTTTACTTCTGGTTCAGTCGAAGCCACGCCCTACTGGTCAGGTAACCCGGCGCAGCATCGCTGAACCCACCCTTTTCCTTCTGCCGAGTCGAGCATGAGCGTCAGCGCCGCCCCCATCCTGATAACCGGAGCCAGCCAGCGCATCGGCCTGTACTGCGCCGAACGCCTGCTTGATGATGGTCACGCCGTGATCGTCAGCTACCGCAGCGAGCGCGAAGGTATTGCTGCGCTCAGGCAGCGCGGCGCCCTGGCCCTGCAGGCGGACTTTGCCAGCGAAGCCGGCATCCTGGCGTTTATCGAACAGCTCAAGAACCACACCGACAGCCTGCGCGCCATTGTGCACAACGCCTCCGACTGGCTGGTGGAGGCGCCGGGCGAAGAAGCGGCGGCCTTCCAGCAACTGTTTAGCGTGCACATGCTCGCGCCCTACCTGATCAACCTGCATTGCCAAGCACTGCTGGCGCGCTCAACGCCGGCCGATATCGTGCATATCAGCGATGACGTGGCGCGCAAAGGCAGCGCCAACCGGCCGGCCTACTGCGCCAGCAAGGCCGGGCTGGACAGCCTGACCCTGTCGTTTGCCGCGCGCTTCGCCCCACAGATCAAGGTCAACGGCATCGCCCCGGCGCTGATCCTATTCAACCCGAACGACGACGCCGACTACCGCAGCAAAACCCTGAACAAATCGGCACTGGGCATCGAACCCGGGCCGCTGGTGATCTACCAAAGCTTGCGCTACCTGCTCGACAACCCCTACGTCACCGGCACCACACTGACTGTCAACGGCGGCCGCCATCTCAAATGAGCCTGGCCGCGAGGACCCTGTAATGACCCCAGAACTGCCCGACCACTACCGCGAGATTCTCCTCGGCGTTGGTGAAAACCCCGAGCGTGAAGGCCTGCTGGACACGCCCAAACGCGCCGCCAAGGCCATGCAGTACCTGTGCAACGGCTACCACAAGAGCCTTGACGAAGTGGTCAACGGCGCGCTGTTCGAGTCGGATAACGACGAGATGGTGATCGTCCGTGATATCGAGCTGTACTCGCTCTGCGAGCACCACTTGCTGCCATTTATCGGCAAGGCTCACGTGGCTTATATCCCCACCGGCAAGGTGCTCGGCCTGTCGAAAGTGGCCCGCATCGTCGACATGTTTGCCCGCCGCCTGCAGATCCAGGAAAACCTCACCAAGCAGATTGCCGATGCGATCCAGCAGGTTACCAACGCCGCTGGCGTGGCCGTGGTGGTTGAGGCCAAACACATGTGCATGATGATGCGCGGTGTGGAGAAGCAGAATTCGGTGATGACCTCTTCGGTGATGCTTGGAGCCTTCCGCGAATCCTGCAACACTCGCCACGAATTCCTGCAACTGATCGGACGGAGCAAGTAATGCCGCGACTGGAACCTGGGATGGCGCGTATCCGCGTCAAGGACCTGCGCCTGCGCACCTACATCGGCATCAAGGAAGAGGAGATCAACAACAAGCAGGACGTGTTGATCAACCTGACCATCCTCTACCCCGCCGTGGAAGCGGTGCGTGACAACGATATCGACCACGCCCTCAACTACCGAACCATCACCAAGGCAGTGATTAGCCACGTCGAAGGCAACCGCTTCGCCTTGCTAGAGCGCCTGACCCAGGAAATCCTCGACCTGGTGATGGGAAATCAGGCGGTATGTTATGCCGAAGTGGAAGTCGACAAGCTGCACGCCCTGCGCTTTGCCGAATCGGTGTCGATCACCCTCGCCGGGCACCGTTAAGCAACAGGCTGAAAAATTGCTCAGATGATTCCCGGTGCGTCCTGCGCCGGGTCGTTGCCGCCAGGCGGGCATGCTCTTATCATCGCCGCCACGCACTCCCGCCTGCCTTTAGAGAGCATCGCCATGACCGAGCAAGAACGCCTCGAACTTGAAGCCGCCGCCTTTCGCAGCCTGGTGCAGCACCTGCGCTCCCGCCCGGATGTGCAGAACATCGACATGATGAATCTCGCCGGTTTCTGCCGGAATTGCCTGTCCAAGTGGTTCAAGGCCGCCGCCGACGATATCGGTGTGGCCATCACCCCGGATGAGGCCCGTGAAGAGGTGTACGGCATGCCGTATGCCGAGTGGAAAGCCAAATACCAGAAGGAAGCCAGCGCCGAGCAGCAGGCCGCCTTCAGCAAAGGAAACAAGTAATGAGCAGCCTCACCGACTTTCGCGCCAAACTGCGCGGCGAGCACTTCACCTTCGCCGAAACTCTGGCGTTTATTGCCGAGCACTACCAATACCAGCCCAGCGCCTTCAGCAATGGCAATGTAGCCAACGCGGCCGGGCAGAACGAAGGCTCATGCAAGACCCTCGGCCTGGCCCTGCTCGAAGGCCTGAGCCTGGAAGAAACCCTGCTGTGCTTTGGCGAGCATTACCGCAGCGTACTGGCCACCCCGAGCGGTAGCGACCACGGCAACATCCGCGCACTGATGGAAACAGGCCTGGCGGGCGTGCGCTTCGAGCAACCGTCACTGCAGCGCAACAGTTTGTAATCACTCGCCCGTACTAACGAGCAAGAACTTGCGCAACTGTCGGCAAAAGCTGACAGACATCACAATTGAATCCCCCTATGCTGCGCGCCATTACTTGAACGAGAACACCAGGGAAGGTGCTCCGTGCTGCGTCATGGCCGCGCTTCCCCGGTTTCTCCAACCCTACCTGGCTTGGAGTCGCTTAGATGCAGCAGACCTTGGTATGGAAACCATGGCACAACCCCGGCGTGGAAAACCTGCGCCTGAACATCGATGAACACGGCATCAACGCCACCAGTCATCTGATGCAGAGCCTGCAAGGCCACAGCATCGCTGCCACCTACGTGCTCAACTGCGACCCGCGCTGGCGCTTTCGCCGCCTGTGGCTGAAGGTCGACAACCACGGCCAACGCAGCCTCAACCTCAAGCGCGACATTCGCGGCAACTGGTTCCACAACGGCGAACCACGCCCGGACCTCAGCGAATGCCAGCAGGTGATGCTTTCCGAGTCACCCTTTACCCACACCCCAGCCCTACAACGCTGCGCCCTGGAAACCGGGCAGAGCGAACTGATGCAAGTCGCCTACGTCGACCTGCTGACCCTCAAAGTGGAAGCACGCAGCCAGCGCTACCAGCGCCTGCGCGAAGAAGGCGGCAGAACCCTGTACCGCAGCGAAGCGCAGGGCAAAAAGAGCAGCGAACTGACCGTCGATGAACATGCCCTGCTGGTCAAAGCCAGCGATCAGTTTCTGCGCATGAGTTCGCGGGATTTGAAGCTCAATACCTGGGTCTGAGAAGCCGCAGAAAGGCCCCGGGCCTATCGCAATACTCCAGATAAACGCAGACCTGGTGTGGGAGGGGCTTCAGCCGCGATACAACCACTAAAAGCTCGCCGCTAAAGCGCCTCCTACGCGGTTTCACCATCGCCATCTATTGCCGACCACATAAAAATGCCGCTCACTTGATCCAAGTGAACGGCATTAAGGCTTACATCAAGGTCTTTGTATTCTCAGGCTTATTGGCCGTCGAGATAACGCTCCACATCCAGCGCCGCCATGCAGCCGGCACCGGCCGAGGTGATCGCCTGGCGGTAAACGTGATCAGCCACATCGCCGGCAGCAAACACGCCGGGAATGCTGGTCGCAGTGGCATTGCCGTCGCGGCCGCCATTGACCACCAGATAACCGTCCTTGAGCGCCAGCTGGCCTTCGAACAATGAGGTATTCGGCGTATGGCCGATGGCGACGAACAGGCCGTCAACGCTCAGCTCATCCAAGCTGCCATCGTTGTTCTTCACCCGCACGCCGGTCACGCCCATGTTGTTGCCCAGCACCTCATCCACCTCGGAGTTGAGCTTGAGCACGATCTTGCCTTCGGCCACCCGCGCCTGCAGTTTGTCCTGCAAAATCTTCTCGGCGCGGAAGGTTTCCCGGCGATGCACCAGGGTCACCTTGCTGGCGATATTGGCCAAGTACAGCGCCTCTTCCACCGCCGTATTGCCGCCACCGACCACCGCGACTTCACGGTTGCGGTAGAAGAAACCATCACAGGTGGCGCACGCGGAAACACCCTTGCCCATAAACAGTTCTTCGCTTGGCAAGCCCAGGTAGCGGGCGCTGGCACCGGTGGCGATGATCAATGCATCACAGCTGTAGGTGCCGCTATCACCCACCAGGGTGAACGGCTTGCCGGCCAGGTCCACGGCATTGATATGGTCATAGACGATCTCGGTCTCGAAGCGCTCGGCATGCTCCTGCATGCGCTGCATCAGCGCAGGGCCCGTCAGGCCATGCACATCGCCCGGCCAGTTATCCACCTCGGTGGTGGTGGTTAATTGGCCACCGGCCTGCAGGCCGGTGATCAACAGCGGCTTGAGATTGGCCCGGGCGGCGTAGACCGCAGCGCTGTAGCCGGCAGGGCCGGAGCCCAGAATGATCACGCGGGCATGACGATTGGTAGACATCAGCAACTCCACCCGGCTGAGCCGGCAATAAAAAGGGACGCCCACGAAGACCTGGGGAAGGCATTAAGGGTGGAAGCCCCGCAAAGGGATAAACCATCAGTTGCCGCGCAGCCTATGCCCGCCCAGCCCACGGCGGAAATATGCTTTGCCAATACCGTGCATAGGCAAGCGCTATAACCCCGCCAGACAATCGTTAGCGCCCGTTGCAGAGGCTTTCACCTGCCACACAAAGCCGGTAAGGTCGGCGCGACTTCAACCTCGCGGAGACTCTCCCCATGCCCGCTCCCGTACTGACCGGCCCGCAATACCTCAGCGAAGGCCTGAAACTGGTGCTGAGCCCTGGCCTGCGGCTGTTTGTGCTGCTGCCCCTGACGATCAATCTGATCCTGTTTATTGGCCTGATTTACCTGGCCTTGCAGCAGTTCGGCGGCTGGGTCGATACCTTTATGCCCAGCCTGCCGAGCTGGCTGAGCTTTCTTGAATACGTGCTGTGGCCGCTGTTTGTGGTGTTGGTACTGCTGATGGTGTTTTTCACCTTCACCCTGCTGGCCAATATCATCGCTGCGCCGTTTAACGGCTTTCTCGCGGAGAAGGTCGAAGTGGTGGTGCGCGGCCAGGACGATTTTCCGCCGTTCAGCTGGGCTGAGCTAATGGCCATGGTGCCGCGCACCCTGGGTCGGGAGCTGCGTAAACTGGGCTATTTTCTGCCGCGCGCCATCGCCCTGCTGATCCTGACCTTTATCCCGGTGGTCAACCTGATCGCCGCACCGCTGTGGCTGTTATTTGGCGTGTGGATGATGGCGATTCAATACATCGACTACCCGGCGGACAACAACAAGATGAGCTGGCAGGACATGCTCGCCTGGCTTCGTGAAAAACGCTGGCAGAGCCTGGGCTTTGGCGGCATCACCTACGCCGCCTTGCTGGTGCCAGGACTGAATATCCTGATGATGCCGGCGGCCGTAGCCGGCGCCACGGTGTTCTGGGTGCGTGAGCGCCAGGAGCAGTCGCTCACGTCCACGTCCTAAGTAATCATCCTGCAGGTTGGCTGCGCTCCAGCACCGCGCGCAGCGCCTGCATCGAGGCCTGGGATTCGCGCTCAATCCGCCGGCTCAGCAGCAGGCGATTGGCCAGGCGCATCAGCAGGCCATCAAAGCCGTATTCCAGGGTGCGCACGAACTCGCAACCACCCTCCACGTCCAGGCACTCGTAGGTCAGCAGCAGCCCCAGGCCGTGATCGCCACGGGCGCTGGCCTGCCACCGGCGTGCCGGTTGATAGTCGAGCACATCCCAGCACAGATGGCCGGTGCGCCCGCCAGCGTGGATATCTTCCTCAAATACTTCACCGGCGAGCAACGCGCCCTCGCGGCCCCCATCACTTACATAGATGCGCAACGAGGACGGGTGCCATTCGGGCCAGTGAATAGGCGCGGCGGCATAGCTCAACACCTCGTCAGCTGAACGAGCGATATGCACGCGATGCTGCTGGCGGTTTTGCTGATAAGTCGGCTCCGCTTCCCAGTGCAGGGTGCCGTACAGCCAGTCCATCAGCGGATGGACGATGCCGAAGTTGCGAGAATGCATCAGCTCACGGCGATGGTGCAGCGCATGCAGACGGCGCATCTGACGAATCCACGGCAGTCGCGCGACGGGATGTTCAGCCGGTAGATGCTCGCAGGCGTGCACCACCTCGTAGCTCATATACCCCAACAGCATACTGCCGACGAACAGCGCGGCGAGGTTGCCGTCAATAGGCGCCAGAACCCACCAAATGCCCAGCAGCGGCAGGCTGTAGAGCACGATCAGCCAGGCGGGAAAGAGGATTACCCGCCAGTCGCGCGACGTCTCGTAGCGCATCTGGCCTTCGACAAAAAAGCTGTGGTGATCACCGGTGTGGCGCTTGTAGAACAGCTGGCCGAAGCGCGTCTTGTTGTGCCCCAGGCGCTTGTGCACCTGATATTCGCCCCAGCTGAAGAACACCAGGCTCAGCGGAACCAGCAGCCACTGCCAGAGCGCCACCGCGTCCAGCGTGCGCCACAGCAGGCTGATGCAGGTCAGGCCGTAGGCCAGGACAAAGCCGGCATGCAGCCAGGGGTTGTACAGCGGGTGGATGGCATCCCGATAACGTGCGCGGAAAGCCTGGGCATTGTCGTTGTTATAGGCCACGGCATGACTCCTGTGCGGATTGACAGCAGTCTAGGCGCGGCCAGATCATTCCGATAATGGATATTCAGAAAGAGCATTATTCTTGATAACGAATTTGCGTCAGCTCGACCTCAACCTGCTGCTGGTCTTCGATGCGCTGATGCAGGAAGGCAACCTGACCCGCGCAGCCGAACGCCTGCACCTGAGCCAGTCGACGGTGAGCAACGCCCTCGCCCGCCTGCGCCAGCAACTGGGTGAAGAGCTATTCCTGCGCACCGCCCGTGGCCTGACCCCCACCGCACGCGCCCAGGCTCTGTATGTGCCGGTGCGCCAGGCGCTGCGCCTGCTGCAGACAGGCCTGGGCCCGGCCGAGCCGTTCGACCCGCAAACCCCGCACGCCTTCAGCCTGTCGCTTAACGACTACGCCCAGGCCGCGCTGCTGCCCATGTTGCAGGCGCATCTGACGCGAGTCGCCGCGCAGGTCGAGCTGCTGGTGCAAGCCGATGATGCCGACAGCCTGGTGCAACGCTTGGAAAGCGGTGCGCTGGACCTGGCCATCGATTATCTGCACTTCGATTCGCCTGACCTGCATTACGCGCCGCTGCGTGAAGAGCCGCTGGTGGCCATCGGCCGCGCCGGCCACCCGGCCTTTATCGGCGGGCTAAGCCTGGAGGATTACCAACAGGCGCGGCATATCACGGTAACGCCACGCGCCGGGCGTGGCTCGCCGCTGGAAATCGTCCTCGGCTCGGCCAGGGTGCGCCGGCAGGCGGCGCTGCATCTACCCAACTACCTGCCAATCCCGGCCATCGTCGCCCAGACCGACCTGCTCGGCACCGTGCCAGCGCGCCTGGCCGAGGCGTTCGCTCCGGTGCATGCGCTGGAAATCGCGCCGCTGCCCTTCGATATGCCGCCGGTGCAGGTCAGCCTGATCTGGCACCACCAGCAGCACCGCGACCCGGCGCACGCCTGGCTGCGTCAGCAACTGATCAAGCTGCTCGACTGAAATACAAGCGCAATCAAAGCGTCACAGTCATTACATAGCGGCAGCGGAGACTGCTGCCATGAGCACAGCTTCCCTGCATATCGCGCTGATCAGCGAAACCTTCCCGCCGGAAATCAACGGCGTAGCCAATACCCTCGGGCGCCTGGTCGAGGGCTTGCGTGGCCATGGCCATCGCGTGCAATTGGTACGTCCGCGACAAAGCGTCGACCCGCGCGGCGCGGTCGATCAGGACCTGCTGCTGACCCGTGGCTGGCCGCTGCCCGGCTACCCCGGTTTGCAGTGGGGTCAGTCGTCGATGCACAAGCTGCTGCGCAACTGGCAGCGGCAACGCCCGGATGTGCTGTATATCGCCACCGAAGGTCCGTTGGGCCTGTCCGCCCTGCGCGCCGCGCGGCGTTTGCAGATCCCGGTGGTCAGCGGTTTTCACACCAACTTCCAGCAATACACCGGGCATTACGGCTTCGGCCTGCTGACCCGCGTTCTGACCAACTACCTGCGCTGGTTCCATAACCGCTCGCAGATGACCCTGGTGCCCAGCGTCAGTCAGCAGATCGAACTGCAGCGGCGTGGTTTCGACAACCTGGAACTGCTCTCGCGGGGCGTCGACAGCCAGCTGTTTCACCCGGCCAAACGCTGCACAGCTTTGCGTGAGCGCTGGGGCCTGGCGGAACAGGACATCGCCATCCTGCATGTCGGCCGCCTGGCCGCAGAAAAGAACCTGGCCCTGCTCAGCAAGAGCTTTCAGGCGCTGCAACAGGCGCACCCGCAGCGGCGGCTGAAACTGATTCTGGTCGGCGATGGCCCGCAGCGCACCAGCCTCCAGCAGCAACTGCCCGAGGCGGTGTTCTGCGGCCTGCAGCGTGGAGAAGAACTGGCGGCGCATTACGCCTCGGGCGATCTGTTTGTGTTTCCCAGCCTGTCGGAAACCTTCGGCAATGTGGTACTCGAAGCCCTGGCTTCCGGGCTTGGCGTGGTCGCGTTTGATCAGGCGGCGGCTGCGCAACATATCCGCCACGGGCATAACGGCGCGTTGGCAGTGGCCGAGGACGAACAAGGTTTTATCGACGCCGCCAGCTGGCTGCTGACCGACCACGAAGGCCTGCGCCGGGTGCGCCTGAATGCCCGGCTACATGCCTCACGCCAGGGCTGGCCGGCGATTGTCGAGCTGTTCGAGCAGCATCTGCGTACTGCCATGCAGCCTGTGCAAGCGTTGCCGGCCGGCAGAACGCAGCATTGACGCCCCTGTAGGCGCGGGCACCGTAGCCCGGATAAGCCTTGGCGCAATCCGGGAAGCAATCACCGCCCTACTCACAGGCAACTGCGCAAACATCCAACCCCGGACTGCGCTGCGCTTGTTCGGGCTACGGGTTGAAACGAAAAGCTCCGTTCCTATAACCGCACATCCAGTCGCTTGATCAACCGCACTTCCTGCGCGCTGATCGCCGCGCCGTAAGCCAGCACTTCCACACCAGCATTCACCGCCTCACGCAAAGCGGCGGCATAGGCCGGGTCGATTTCCTCAGCTGGGCGCACCGCGTCGATGTCCGTCAGATTCACGCAATACAGCTGCACCGCGCGAATTCCCTCACGGGCCAGTGCAGCCAGTTCACGCAGGTGTTTGCTGCCGCGCTCGGTGCGCGCGTCGGGAAAGGCGGCGACGCGGCTATCGGCGAACCCCAGGGTGACGCTCTTAACTTCGACGAACGCCACGCCTGTGGGGTAGTCCAGACGAAAGTCGATCCGGCTGCGCTCCTGGCCGTAAGGCACTTCGCGCTTGAGGTTGGTAAAGCCGTTTAGCTCGGTGATCAGTCCAGCATTTAGCGCCTCTTCCACCAGGGCATTGGCGCGCCCGGTATTGATTACCGCCAGGCGGCCGTGCGGTGTTTCGCCGATCTCCCAGGTGCCCGGCAGCTTGCGTTTGGGGTCGTTGCTGCGGCTGAACCAGATGCGCGCGCCCTCGCTCATGCAGTTGAGCATCGAGCCGGTATTGGCGCAGTGGATGGTCAGCAGCTCGCCGCTGGCGGTCTCGATATCGGCGAGAAAGCGCTTGTAGCGGCGCAGCAGGCGCCCTTCTTCCAGCGGCGGCTCAAACTGCATGGGCCTGCCAACTGATCAGGCCACGTTTGATGCGATCCACCGCCTGCTGCAAGCGCGGCAGGTCCTGGGTGTAGGCAAAGCGCACATGCTGCGCAGCCTGGTAGCGACCGAAATCCAGGCCGGGGGTAAAGGCCACATGCTCGGTTTCCAGAAAGTGCTGACAGAAGGCAAAGGCATCGCCGCCGAAGGCGCTGATATCGGCATATAAATAGAAGGCGCCCTCCGGCTCCACGGCGATCTTGAAGCCCAGCTCACGCAACGCGGGCAGGAGGAAATCACGACGGCGCTGAAACTCGTGACGGCGCTGTTCGAGGATCTCCAGGGTCTGCGGCTGAAAACACGCCAGCGCAGCATGCTGAGCCATGCTTGGCGCGCTGATATAGAGGTTCTGCGCCAGCTTCTCCAGTTCCGGCACGGCGGCCGGTGGCGCCACCAGCCAGCCCAGGCGCCAGCCGGTCATGCCGAAATACTTGGAAAAACTGTTAAGCACAAAAGCCTCGTCGTCCACTTCCAGCACGCTGGCGGCATCTACGCCGTAGGTCAGGCCATGGTAGATCTCATCCACCACCAGATGGCCGCCGCGCGCCTTCAGCACCTGCGACAGCCCGCTTAGCTCATCACGGCTAAGCAAAGTACCGGTCGGATTGGCCGGGGACGCCACCAGCGCGCCGACGCTATCCTGGTCCCAATAGCGTTCGATCAGGTCGGGCGTCAGCTGATAACGCACATCCGGGCCAACCGGCACCAGCTGCGCCGCGCCCTCGACCAGGCGCAGAAAGTGCCGATTGCAGGGGTAACCGGGGTCGGCCAACAGCCAGTGCTTGCCAGGGTCGACCAGCAAGCTGGTGGCCAGCAGCAAGGCACCCGAGCCGCCCGGGGTGATCAGAATGCGCTGCGGGTCGATATCCAGACCGTAACGCTGGCCATAGAAACTGGAGATTGCCTCACGCAGGGCCGGCAGGCCACGCGCGGCGGTGTAACGGGTGTGGCCATCGGCCAGGGCCGCCTGCCCGGCAGCGACAATCGGCGCGGCGGTGGTGAAATCTGGCTCGCCGATTTCCAGGTGAATCACATCATGGCCGTCGGCCTGCAGCTGATTGGCACGAGCCAGCAGCGCCATCACGTGAAAAGGTTCTATGGCGCGGCTGCGCGCACTGTAGGACTGGGCCATGGGACTGCCTTGGTCTGGATTAAGGCGCGGATTCTAACAGGCCGTTGAAAAACTACCTGCGTTGGCAATACGGCGTTAAAAACAGGCTCGGAGTGCTCATGTACAAAAGTACACTCCGCTTCCTCGCCTGTTTTCGCCTTGTCTTGCCTGCCTCGCCTACGTTTTTTCAACGGCCTGCTGCAGCATACCCGGCGCAACCACGACAACCGGGAGTGGCGCGGCGGGAGTTGTTCTGGTAAGTTCGCCCGCTTGCAGCCGCAGGGCCAGTTCTACGCGACGTAGGATCGGCAAGGGACACCGTCCTGCGCAGTGGATTAGAGAGAGTGAGAGGCGGTCATCCATGCCCACCAAAGCAAAAGCAAAAAGCAGCCAACTGACTCGTGGTTTCGAGCCCTATAAAGAAACAAAGGGCGAGGAATACATGGGTGAGCCGATGCGCGCCCACTTCACCGGCATCCTCAACAAGTGGAAGCTGGAATTGATGCAGGAAGTTGATCGCACTGTGCACCACATGCAGGACGAAGCAGCCAACTTCCCCGATCCAGCGGACCGCGCCAGCCAGGAAGAAGAATTCAGCCTGGAACTGCGTGCCCGTGATCGCGAGCGCAAGCTGATCAAGAAGATCGACGAAACCCTGCAACTGATCGAAGACAACGACTACGGCTGGTGCGATTCCTGCGGCGTAGAAATCGGCATCCGCCGACTGGAAGCCCGCCCCACCGCCACCCTTTGCATCGATTGCAAGACGCTGGCGGAAATCAAAGAAAAACAGATCGGTTCCTGATCTGACCCAGAGGGTGCTTCGGCACCCTCTGTTGTTTCTGTCTCCCTGTGTGTGCCACGGCAAATGAACACACCCGCGTATATCGGCCGCTTCGCCCCCACCCCGAGCGGTTACCTGCACTTCGGCTCACTGGTCGCAGCTCTTGCGTCCTACCTTGACGCGCGCGCGGTAAACGGCCGCTGGTTGCTGCGCATGGAAGACCTCGACCCGCCACGGGAAGTCGCCGGCGCCCAGGCTGGCATTCTCAGCACCCTAGAAAGCTACGGCTTCGAGTGGGACGGCGAGCTGGTGCGCCAGAGCGCGCGCCACGACGAATACGCCGCACTGGTCGAACGCCTGCTCAGCCAGGGCCTGGCCTACGCCTGTACCTGCTCACGTAAACAACTGGAAGGCACTCAGGGCATCTACCCCGGCACCTGCCGCAATGCCGGCCACGGTTTTGCCGATGCGGCGATTCGCCTGCGCGTGCCGGAGCTGAGCTACCACTTTGTCGACCGCGTGCAAGGCGAGTACCGCCAGCACCTGGGCCGTGAGGTCGGTGACTTTGTGATTCGCCGCCGTGATGGTCTGTATGCCTACCAGCTGGCGGTGGTGCTCGACGATGCCTGGCAGGGCATCACCGATATAGTGCGTGGCGCCGATCTGCTCGACTCCACCCCGCGCCAGCTGTACCTGCAGGAGCTGCTGGGCTTGCCGCAGCCGCGCTACCTGCATGTGCCGCTGATTATCCAGCCGGATGGCCACAAGCTGGGCAAATCCTACCGCTCGCCGCCGCTGCCGGCCGACCAGGCCACTCCACTGCTGATCCGCGCCCTGCGTGCGCTTGGCCAGCAGTTGCCGGACGGCGCCAGCTACGGCCAGCCCGGCGAGCTGCTGCACTGGGCCAGCCAGCATTGGGACGCATCGCTTATTCCGCGCAGCCTGACCCTCGCAGAAGCGCAGCTGCGTTAAACGCAGGCCCATTTGCAGCTATGTCCGTTAGCGAACAGACGCCAGCCAGGGCCCTGCTGTAGGGTGGTGACAATGCTGCGACAGCATTCTTCCCGATGGTGCAGGTTTACCCCGCCATCGCGGTACCCGGGTCTTGGGTGTTGACCGGTCACACCAGCGTCTGCGGCCAATATGCAAAATCAGCACGGCGAAGCAACAGGGGCACGGCAATCGTGACTTCGTAGGTCCGCTGTCGCGGTTTCTCAGATGGGTCTCGCACCTCGACGCCTATCGCGCATGCCAATGATGGCTGGAACCGCGCCCTATGACCTCAGTCTTCTCTGCTCTATTCAGCCGTGCCGCTGCACCCTCGCCATGGCTTGATCACGCCCCGGTACGCGAAGAACTGTTCGGCATCGAACGCCTCGAACAACACGCCTGCACCCTGGCCGCAGCCCAGCCGGTGAGCAGCAAGCCGCCCGCGGTGCTGTCCCTGCATCGCCGCCTGAATGACAACGCCAAGGTGCTGCTCGCGGCCTACCGGGCCAGTGCTGCGGAGCTGGCCAATGGCCGCGGCGTGGTGCCAGCGGCCGAGTGGCTGCTGGACAACTACCACCTGGTCGAAGAGCAGATTCGCGAGATCCGCGATGACCTGCCGCCCGGCTATTACCGCCAGCTGCCAAAACTCGCCAGCGGCCCCTTTGCCGGTTACCCACGGGTATTGGGCATGGCCTGGGCGTTTATCGCCCACACCGACAGCCACTTCGACCCAGACATCCTGCAGCGCTTTCTCGTCGCCTATCAGCAGGTGCAGCCGCTGACCATCGGCGAGCTGTGGGCGGTGGCCATCACCCTGCGCATCGTGCTGATCGAGAACCTGCGCCGCCTGGCCGACCAGATGACCGCCGGGCGCAGCGCGCGGGCCGACGCCGATGCCCTGGCCAGCCGTCTGCTGGGCAAAAGCGCCACGCACGCAGCACTCGACAAGGAGCTGCACGAGCGCGCCCGCATACCGCTTAGCGAGCCGTTTGCCGCGCAGCTGGCCAAGCGCCTGCGTGACCATGATCCGCTCACCACGCCAGCGCTGGGCTGGCTGGAAGAGCGCCTCGGCGCGCAGGGCAGCAGCATCGATGAAGTGGTACAGCACGCGCAGCAGCGCCAGGGCGCATCCAACCTCACGGTGCGCAATATCATCAACAGCATGCGCCTGATTTCCTCCATCGACTGGGCGCAGCTGTTCGAGAACGTCAGCCTGGTGGATGCCCGCCTGGGCGCGCGCAGTGACTTTGCCGCGATGGATTTCGCCACCCGCAACCAGTACCGCAGCGCCATTGAACAACTGGCCCGTGGCAGCACCTGCAGTGAATTGGAAGTTGCGGAACAGGCCCTGCAGGCCAGCCAACTGGCCGGCGAGGCCGAGCATGCCGACCCACGCACCAGCGACCCCGGCTACCACCTGATTGCCGAAGGCCGCCTGGCGTTGGAGCAGCGCATCAACTTTCGCCCACCGCTGCGCCTGCGCATCAGCCGTGGGCATATCCACCTCGGCATGCCCGGCTACGTCGGCGCCATCGTCGGCCTGGCCAGCCTGCTGCTGGGTCTGGCGTTGTACAGCCTGGCCGGCCAGGGCGTGACTGCTGGCTGGCTGCTGGCGCTGGGTGTGCTGGGCTTTCTGCCGGCCACCGAAGTGGCCACCGCGCTGGTCAACCGCGCGGTCAGTAACAGCTTCGGCGCCATGGGCCTGCCGGGCCTGGAGCTTAGCGAAGGGGTGCCCAGCAACCTGCGCACGCTGATTGCCGTGCCGACCCTGCTCGGCAGCAAGGCCGATCTGCTGGAGCAGATCGAGCGCCTGGAAGTGCATCACCTGGCCGGGCATGGCGGCGACCTGACCTTCGCCCTGCTCACCGATGGCCTGGATGCCCAGCAGGAACACCTGGCCAGCGACGCCGCCCTGCTGCAACTGGCCAGCGTCGCCATCGGCCAGCTCAACCAGCGTTACGGCCCCGGCATCGCCGGTAGTCGTTTTCTCCTGTTGCACCGGCGCCGGCAGTTCAACCCCAGTGAAAACGTCTGGATGGGCTGGGAGCGCAAGCGCGGCAAGCTGCATGAACTCAACCGCCTGCTGCGTGGCGCCACTGATACCAGCTTTACCGAGGTACCAGGGCTAAGCCAGCGCATCCCTGCAGATGTGCGCTATGTCATCACCCTGGATGCCGACACCCGCTTGCCGCGTGATGCGGCGCTGCGCCTGATCGGCAAGATGGCCCACCCGCTGAACCAGCCACGTTTCGACGCAGCGCTGCAGCGGGTAGTCGGCGGCTACGCGATCCTACAACCCCGGGTCACCCCGTCGCTGCCCTTGCAGCGTGAAGGCTCGCTGTACCAGAAGGTCTTCTCCAGCCCCGGCGGTATGGACCCCTATGCCGCCGCTGTGTCCGATGTGTACCAGGACCTGTTCGGCGAAGGCTCCTTTACCGGCAAGGGCATCTACGACATCGATGCCTTCGAGGCAGCCTTGGCCGGCCGGGTCGGGGAAAACAGCATGCTCAGCCATGACCTGTTCGAAGGTGTTTTCGCCCGCGCAGGCCTGGCCTCGGATGTGGAAGTGGTCGAGGAATTCCCCTCGCGCTACGACGTCGCCGGCAAGCGCCAGCACCGCTGGACCCGTGGCGACTGGCAGCTGCTGCCGTGGATTTTCGGGCCGCTACGCGGCAAACAGGCGCTGCCGAGCATCGGCCGCTGGAAGATGCTCGACAACCTGCGTCGCTCCCTGCTGGCCCCGGCCACCCTGGCGGCGCTGGGTCTGAGCTGGCTGCTGCCGTTGCCGGCAGCGCTCTGCGCCAGCCTGCTGCTGATTGCCAGCCTGCTGATCCCGGCTTTGCTGCCGCTGTGCTTCGGCCTGCTACCAGCGCGCGCCGGTATTCGCTGGCGCAGCCATCTCGGCAAGCTGCGCGATGACCTGCTGCTGGCGCTGCTACAAAGCGCGCTGAACCTGACGTTTCTCGCCGACCAGAGCTGGCGCATGCTCGATGCGATCAGCCGCACCCTGACCCGCCTGCTGATCACCCGGCGCAACCTGCTGGAATGGACCACCGCCGCGCAGGCGTCGATCAGCCCGCGCCTGAAGCTGCTGGGCTTTTACAGCGGCATGGCTGGCGGCACGCTGCTCGGCCTGTTGCTCTGCGCCGCTGCCCTGCTCTGGTCGCCGGCCATCTGGCCTGTGGTTCTGCCCTTTGCCCTGCTCTGGCTCAGCGCACCGGCAATTGCCCTGCGGGTCAGCCGTTCGCCGCGCGTGGCCAAACGCCTGCTGGTCGATCCGACGCAAACTAGCGAGCTGCGGCTGATCGCTCGGCGCACCTGGCGCTTCTTCGAAACCTTCGTCACGCCAGCCGACAACCAGCTGCCGCCGGATAACTTTCAGGAAGACCCCAAGCCGGTCATCGCCCACCGCACCTCGCCAACCAATATGGGCCTGTACTTACTCTCCGCCATCGCCGCCCGCGATTTCGGCTGGGCCGGCACCCAGCGCACCCTCGCTCGCCTACAAGCCACCCTGGTGGTTATGGCGCAGCTGCAGCGCCATCGCGGGCACTTCTTCAACTGGTACGACACCGAGGATTTACGCCCGCTGGCGCCGGCCTATGTGTCGTCGGTGGACAGCGGCAACCTGGCCGGCCACCTGCTGGTAGTCGCCAATGCCTGCGAGGAATGGCTGAAAGCGCCGGTCAGCGCGGACGCCCGCCAGGGCCTGCACGACAACCTGCACCTGGCCCGCGCCGCACTGGCGGCCCTGCCCGCCGCCGGGAATGAACGCAGCCAACAGCTGCACGAATTACTGCAACAGATCGAAGCGGGCCTGAATGGCGCACAGCCGCTGCACGGCCTGCTGCCAACCCTGCTGCGCCTGAGTGAAAAAGCCGCGCAGCTGGCCAGCGGTTTCGCCCCACTGGACACGGACAATCAGGCCGGCGACCTGCAGTTCTGGCTGCAGGCATTGGCCCAGGCCTTGGCCGACTTGCAGGAGGATGCCGAGCTGACCGATAACCAACTGCACGACGAACTGCGCAGCGTTGCCGAGCAGGCGCGCAGCATGGCCCTGGGCATGGATTTCGCCTTCCTGCTGGAGCCGGAGCGCAAACTGCTGTCGATTGGCTTCTGCCTGGCGGACAACAGCCTGGACAGCAGCTGCTATGACCTGCTCGCCTCGGAGGCGCGCCTGGCCAGCCTGTTTGCCATCGCCAAGGGCGATGTCAGCACCCGCCACTGGTTCCGCCTGGGCCGCACCGCCACGCCACTGGGCAGCGGCTCGGCGCTGATTTCCTGGTCCGGCTCGATGTTCGAATACCTGATGCCCTCGCTGGTGATGCGCGCCCCGGCCGGCAGCCTGCTGGAGCAGACCAACCGCCTGGTGGTGGCACGTCAGGCTGCCTATGGCAAAGCACTGGGCATCCCCTGGGGGATTTCCGAGTCGGCCTACAACGCCCGCGATATGGAGCAGACCTACCAGTACTCGAACTTCGGCGTACCAGGCCTGGGCCTCAAGCGCGGCTTGTCCGCCAACCGGGTGATTGCCCCTTATGCCACGGGGCTGGCGACCATGGTCGACCCGCAAGGCGCATTGGCCAACTACCGCCGCCTGGCCGAGATGGGCGCACTGGGCCGTTATGGCTTCTATGAAGCGCTGGACTTCACCCGCACCCGGCTGCCGGATGAGCAGCCGTTTGCCATCGTGCGTAACTTTATGGCCCACCACCAGGGCATGAGCATCGTCGCCATCGCCAACACCCTGCATGACGGCCAGATGCGTGCGCGCTTCCACCGTGAGCCGATGATCCAGGCCTGCGAGCTGCTGTTGCAGGAACGTATGCCACGCAATGTCGCGGTCGCCCACCCGCGCGCCGAAGAGGTCAGCGCCTGCGCCGCAGAAGCCGACTGCACGCTGCACAACGAACGCCGCTTGAACCACTTCAACGGCAACCCGCCGGTCACCCACCTGCTCAGCAACGGCCGTTACAGCGTGATGCTCACCACCAGCGGCGCCGGTTACAGCCGCTGGCGCGACATCGCCGTCACCCGCTGGCAGGAAGACAGCACCCGCGACCAGCACGGCTCATTCATCTTCCTCTGGGACACCCGCAACGGCACGCACTGGTCCCTGGGCGCGCAGCCGAGCAGCGGCAACCCCTATGACGAAGTGGTGTTCGCCGAGGACTACGCCAGCTACAGCCGCCACGACGGCAACCTCACCACCAGCCTGGAAGTGCTGGTCTCCGGCGAAGACGACGGTGAAGTGCGCCGCGTTTCGCTGACCAACAGCGGCCGCGTGGCGCGGGAAATCGAACTGACCTCCTACGCCGAACTGGTACTGGCCAGCGCCGCCAGCGACAACGCCCACCCGGCGTTCTCCAAACTGTTTGTGGTCACCGAATACCTGCCGGCCTTCGCCGCACTGCTTGCCACCCGGCGTCCGCGCAGCGCCAGCGAGCCGTCGCTGTGGGCCGCGCACTTTGCCGTGGTTGAAGGTGAAGTGAGCGCCGAGCCGCAGTACGAATCCGACCGTGCGAAATTTCTCGGGCGCAGTTGCGCGCTGCACGCCGCTGCGGTGATTCGCCAGGGTCAACGCCTGTCCAATAGCGTCGGCACGGTGCTCGACCCGATCTTCTCGCTGCGCCAGCGCCTGTTGATCGAGCCGGGCAAGATTGCCCGCGTGGCGTTCTGGACGGTGGTGGCACCGACCCGTGAGGCGCTGCTTGATCTGATCGACAAGCACCATGACCGCAGCGCCTTCGACCGGGCGAAAACCCTGGCCTGGACCCAAGCCCAGGTGCAGTTGCGCCACCTCGATATGCTTGCCGCTGAAGCCGCTGACTTCCAGCGCCTAGCCGCGCCGATTCTGTACGCCGACGCGCGCTTTCGCGCACCGGCCGCCAGCCTGCTGCGCGGTCTCGGCAGTCAGTCGGTGCTGTGGTCCCAGGGAATTTCCGGCGACCTGCCGATTGTTCTGCTGCGCATCAGCGACGCTGAAGACATCGCCCAGGTGCGGCAGCTGCTGCGCGCCCACGAATACTGGCGGATGAAGCGCCTGGCGGTGGACCTGGTGATCGTCAACGAGCATGCCTCCTCCTACCTGCAGGACCTGCAGGTGGCCATCGAAACCGCCGTGCGCAGCAGCCAGTCACGCCCGCGCTTTGCCGCCGAACTGGCGCAAGGCTCGGTGTTCGTGCTGCGCGCCGACCTACTCAGTGGCGAGTTCCGCGAACACCTGCAAGCGGTGGCGCGGGTGCTGCTGGTGGCCCATCGCGGGCCGATCAGCGAGCAACTGGCGCGTATTCCGCCCTGCGCCAGTGCCGTACCTGCCAGCACTGGCAACCACAGTGCGCAACCGCTCCCGGTATGCCACACGCCGCCGCTCAGCCCACTGGAGTTTGCCAATGGCCTGGGCGGTTTCGACCTGGATGGCCGCGAGTATGTGGTGCGCCTGAACGCCTGGAGCAACACCCCGGCGCCGTGGATCAACGTGATCGCCAACCCGCAGTTCGGCTTTCAGGTCTCGGCCGAAGGCAGCGGCTACACCTGGGCCGACAACAGCCGGGAAAACCAGCTCACGCCCTGGTCCAACGACCCGGTCAGCGACCCGCCAGGCGAAGCCTTGTATGTGCGCGACGAAGACAGCCTGGCGCTGTTCAGCCCCACCGCCCAACCGCTGCGCGACAGCGGCCACTATGAAGCGCGACATGGCTTTGGTTACAGCCGTTTCAGCCACCAGGCCAGCGGCATTGCCATGGAACTGCTGCAGTTCGTGCCGCTGGAAGACCCGATCAAGATTTCCCGGCTGACCCTGCGTAACCTCTCCGGCCGGCCACGGCGGCTGAGCGTTACCGCCTACGCCGAATGGGTGCTGGGCAGCACGCGAGCGGCCAATGCGCCGTTTATCCTCAGCCGCCAGGACAGCGCCACCGGCGCCATTCTGCTACGCAACCCGTGGAGCATCGCTTTTACCGGGCGCAGCGCGTTCAGCGACCTGGGCGGGCGGCAAAGCAGCTGGACGGCGGATCGCAGCGAGTTTATCGGGCGTAACAGCAGCCTCGCGCACCCTGCCGCACTGGCCCGGCAAACGCCGCTGAGCGGCAGCCTGGGCGCGGGCCTCGATCCCTGCACCGCGCTGCAATGCCAGCTGGAACTGCAGCCTGGGGAAAGCATTGAAGTGCTCTGGCTACTCGGCCAATGCGCCAGCGAACAACAAGCCAGCGCCTTGGTTGCGCAGTACCGCGAGGCCGATCTGAACGCCGTACTGGCCCAGGTGCAGGCGCACTGGCAACGGGTGCTCGGCGCGGTGCAGGTGCAGACGCCAAGCCGCGCCATGGACATCATGCTCAACGGCTGGCTGCTCTATCAGACCCTGGCTTGCCGCGTCTGGGCGCGCTCGGCGTTCTACCAGGCCAGCGGCGCCTACGGTTTTCGCGACCAGCTGCAGGACGGCATGGCGCTGACCTTCGCCAGCCCGGCCATGACCCGCGCGCATATCCTGCGCGCGGCCAGCCGTCAGTTTGTCGAAGGCGACGTGCAGCACTGGTGGCTGCCGCATTCCGGCCAGGGCGTGCGCACGCGCATCTCCGATGACCGGGTGTGGCTGGCCTACGCCACCGCGCAGTACATCCAGTGCAGCGGCGATGCAGCGGTTCTCGATGAGCAGTTGGACTTTCTCGAAGGTCCGCTGTTGGCCGCCGGTGAGCACGATGCGTTCTTCCAGCCGATGCAGGCAGATGCGCCGGCTTCGCTTTTCGAGCACTGCGCCCGTGGCCTCGACCAATGCCTGCAGCTGACCGGCGAACTGGGCCTGCCGCTGATTGGCGGCGGCGACTGGAACGACGGCATGAACCGCGTCGGCGAACACGGCAAGGGCGAAAGTGTGTGGCTGGGCTGGTTGCTGCTGCGCAGCATCGCGCTGTTCAGCCCCTATGCCGAGGCGCACGACAGCGCCCGCGTGGCGCGCTGGCGAGCGCATGCCGAGCAGCTGCGCCTGGCGCTGGAGACCTATGCCTGGGATGGCCAGTGGTACCGCCGCGCGACCTTCGATGACGGCACCTGGCTCGGCTCGGTACAAAGCAGCGAATGCCGGATCGACTCGATTGCCCAGTCCTGGGCGGTGCTATCCACCAGCGCCGATCCGCTGCGGGCGAACATGGCCATGGCCGCCATGCAGCGCCAGCTGATCCGCGAGGACGATGGCATCGCCCTGCTGTTCACCCCGCCGTTCGACAAAACCCCGCTGGAGCCTGGCTATATCAAGGGCTATCCGCCGGGCCTGCGGGAGAACGGCGGGCAATACAGCCACGCAGCAATGTGGGCGATTCTGGCGTACTGCCAGCTCGGCTCCGCCAAGCAGGCGTTCGATCTGTTTGATCTGGTCAACCCGATCAACCACGGCCACAGCCCTGAAGCCTGCCAGCGCTACAAGGTCGAGCCCTATGTGCTGGCCGCCGATGTTTACGCGGTGGCTCCGCACAACGGCCGCGGCGGTTGGACCTGGTACACCGGCGCGGCCGGCTGGATGCACCGCGCCGGCGTCGAAGGGATTCTCGGCATTCGCCGCGAGGGTGACTGGCTGTTGCTCAACCCCTGCATTCCGACCGACTGGCCAGGCTTTAGCGCACGTATCGCCTTAGCCGGCAGCCACTACCAGATCGAGCTGAGCAATCCGGCGCAACGCAGCCAGGGCATTCGCCAGGCCTGGCTGGACGAGCAACCTATCGAGTGTCCACAAGGACAGCTGAAAGTGGCACTGGATGGCGCCACGCATCGCCTGCGTATTGAGCTATAGCGGGGCGGGTTCGGCCAGCAACTCGGCCAACTCGTCGCAACCACCCTGCACCGCTGCCAACGCGGCGGTGCAGACGGCCTGATAGCGCTGCAGAACCCGCTCGCCGGTGGCGGTAAGTTGGGTGCCACCGCCCTGCTTGCCGCCGGCCAGGGTGCTGACCAGCGGCTGCTTGAAGCTGCGGTTCATGGTTTCCACCAACAGCCAGGCACGCCGATAGGACATGCCCATGGCGCGCGCGGCGGCGCTGATCGAGCCGTGCTGGGCGATAGCCGCCAACAGCTCGGCCTTGCCGGGGCCGATGGCAATGTCGGAGCCGTTATGCAGGCGGATTTTCAGATCAAGACGGTACATGCGGCGACCACAGCGGGGGGATACGCTGCGCAGACTAACGCCTGATCAGATCAGGTGGAAGGTTCTACGCAACCTGTAGGAGCGGGCCATGCCCGCGATGCTTTTCATCGACATCGATTCGCGGGCATGGAACTAGGCGCCCCCCGCTCCTACAAAGGCTACGCATGTTGCTATGGCAGCTTTAAATTCGGCCCATTAACAGCAGCACCAACAGCACAATCACCACTACGCCCAAGCCGCCCGTAGGCCCGTAGCCCCAGCTGCGGCTGTGTGGCCAGGCCGGTATGGCGCCGACCAACAACAGCACCAGCACGATCAATAGAATGGTACCCAGGCTCATGGCGTTCTCCTTGATGAGTCACTGCAGCGCGCCGAAACAACAGGTGCCGACATGGCCCCCAAGCGCTTCTTCATCCTGTACGCCACTGCAGCCGCCGTCGGTGCGCTATCGCACCAACGGGCGCCGCTCTATTCGCCGGTCAGTGCGCCATCCACGATCTGCTGCGCCTCGCTAAAGATGCGCTGCAGGTGCGCGGCATCGCGAAAGCTCTCGGCGTAGATCTTGTAGATGTCTTCAGTGCCCGATGGCCGCGCGGCAAACCAGCCGCCTGCGCTGACCACCTTGATCCCGCCAATCGCCGCGCCATTGCCCGGCGCCTTGTCGAGCACCTGGGTGATGGCATCACCCGCCAGCTCACGGCTGCTGATCTGCGCGGGCGAGAGTTTGCCCAGGGCTTTTTTCTGTACAGGCGTGGCCGGCGCATCAACGCGGTCGGCATAAATCGCGCCGAACTCATCGCTCAGCCCCTGGTACAACTCGCCCGGGTCACGCCCAGTCACGGCGGTCATCTCGGCGGCCAGCAGGGCCAACGCGATGCCGTCCTTGTCGGTGGTCCAGACCCGGCCATCACGGCGCAGGAAGGTCGCCCCGGCGCTCTCCTCGCCGCCAAAACCCAGGGAGCCATCGAACAGGCCGCCGGCAAACCATTTGAAACCCACCGGCACTTCCTGCAACGGCCGCCCCAAGCGTGCAGCGACGCGGTCGATCATCGCGCTGCTGACCAGGGTTTTGCCCACCGCCGCGCTGGCGCTCCACTGCGGACGATGCTGGAACAGGTAATCGATGGCCACGCTGAGGAAGTGGTTGGCCGGCAGCAGGCCGACGCTTGGCGCGACGATGCCGTGACGGTCGTAGTCGGTGTCGCAGGCGAAGGCGATGTCGTAGCCGTTCTTCAGGCCAATCAGGCGCTGCATGGCATGGCTGGAGGATGGGTCCATGCGGATCTGCCCGTCCCAGTCCAGGCTCATAAAGGCGAACTGCGGATCGATAATCTCGCTCACCACATGCAGATTGAGGCCGTACTGCTCGGCGATGCGGCCCCAGTAATGCACGCCGGCGCCGCCCAACGGGTCGACACCCAGACGCAGACCGGCGGCGCGAATCGGCGCGAAGTCAATGACATTGCCCAGGTCATTCACATAGCTGCCGAGGTAATCGTATTCCTGCACATTGGCGGCCTGGCGCGCCTGCGCCAGGGGCATACGTTTGACCTCGCGCAGGCCGCCTTCGAGCAGCGCATTGGCGCGGTTCTGCACCCAGGTGGTGATATCGCTGTCAGCCGGGCCGCCATTAGTGGGGTTGTACTTGAAGCCGCCGCTGTCCGGCGGGTTGTGCGAAGGGGTGATAACGATGCCATCGGCCAGGCACGAACTGCGGCCCTGGTTGTGCACCAGAATGGCCTGGCTGATCGCCGGCGTCGGGGTGAACTCACCGCCGGCGGAGATCATGGTCTGCACGCCATTGGCCGCCAGCACTTCAAGCGCGCTGTCCAGCGCCGGTTGCGACAGCGCGTGGGTATCGGCACCGATAAACAGCGGACCGCTGATGCCCTGGCTGCTGCGGTAATCACAGATCGCCTGACTGATCGCCAGCACATGCGCCTGGTTGAAGCTGTGCGCCAGGGAGCTGCCGCGATGCCCGGAGGTGCCAAACGCCACGCGCTGGCTGGCCACGCTCAGGTCCGGCTGCAGATCGTAATAGGCTGCCAGCAGCGCAGAGATATCGGTCAACAGGGTCGCAGGTGCCGGCTGACCGGCCAAAGGGTGAATACGCGGGCTCACAAGGGGCTCCAGAGGATGATCGGGCGGTGAAAAGTGCGCCAGTTTAGCAGCCTGACTGGCTAAACCGAGCAGGCTTTAAGCCGTATGCACGCTAGGTGCGATAGCGCACTGACAACAGCCCGGCAAGCCATGTATCTAAGAGCCTTGCCCACGTTATCTGCGCCAGCATGGGATTTGCTCAGAGGTCATTATGGACATAACCACCCAGCGCCTTGCCTCTACGCTCGCACGCCCTGCCACAGGCCGCGCGGTGCCTCCCTGAGCAAAAACCTCGCTGAACGAGCACGCAGTTATCGACGCTCGCGAGGGCCAATCGCCGCAGCCAGACGTTGTACGTTGGAAAGGCACCCGATAAACCTCGGCTGCCATGGAGAGATGAGATGCACAGGCTTGGATACACCCGCGCAATGACCCGCTCCAGCGCCCTGATACTGGCGACGCTGCTAAGCGGCAGCGCATATGCTGAGTTTTTTGCGCCTGACGTGTTCAGCCGCGCACCGCTACACGCACCGGGCGCCGCAGCGGGCGAGCGCGACGACCTCTACAACGCCAGACTGCAGCCCGAAACAGAGAGTGCCACCCCCGCCAATAGCACGGAGCGTCCAGGCAACCGCTGGATCAACCTGCCGGTCAAGGCACCACAAAACGATGAGCCAGCCCTGCCAAAGCTACGTTTCTGAGTGCGCTGCAACCCTGCACTCACCACGAAGGTTACTGCCATATCGGCAACGCAGCGCTTAATACGCCCTGCGCAATGTTGCGCAAGGACGTATTGGCATCATGGTTAATCGCATTCTGATCATCACCGCTGACTGTAAAGATGCCGAGACACTGGAAAAAGCCCTGAAAAGAGCCCAGGACGGACCCTTTAGCAGCGAATCGTTAACTCGCCTGGACCTCGCTATAGCGCGCTTGCAAGCCGCTGGGCACAAAGCCATAGATGCCATTCTGGTGGATCTGGAGTTGCCCGACAGCCAGGGCCTGGCGACCTTTGATCAGTTGTTCGCCCTGGTGCCGAGCATCCCGATCATGACCCTTAGCGATATTGATGACGATGCGCAGACCGATGAGGCGATCCGCCGTGGCGCCCAGGGCTGCCTGTCCAAGGGGTATCTGGGCAGCTCTCTGGTGCCGCAGTCGCTGCGCAATATCATCCTGCGCAAGGCCGTGGAAGAAGCGCTGTTCATCGAAAAAGCCCGCGCCGAACTGACGCTCAACTCGATCAGTGATGCGGTGATCAGCACCGATCTACAGGGCAACGTCGACTACCTCAACAGCGCCGCCGAACATATGACTGGCTGGCAACTCGACGAAGCCCATGGCCTGCCAATCGCCAGCGTGATGCACCTGGTCAACGATAAAACCCGCGAGCCGGTGGCCAACCCCATCGTCAAGGTGCTGCAGCACGATGAGAGCAAAGTGCTGGCGGCCGGCACGATACTAATCCGCCGCGATGGCAGCGAGTCCGCCATCGAAGATTCCGCCGCGCCGATCCATGATTCAGCCGGGCGCCTCAAAGGCGCGGTGATGGTCTTCCACGACATGACCGCCGCCCACGCCATGACCGAAAAGATGACCCACCTGGCGCAGCACGACGCCCTGACCAATCTGCCCAACCGCGCCCTGCTCAATGACCGGATCAACCAGGCGATTGCCCTGGCCGAACGGCGCAGCAGCCACCTGGCGCTGCTGTTTCTCGACCTGGATAACTTCAAGCACATCAACGATTCGCTTGGCCACGGCGTCGGCGACCAGCTGCTGCAAGCGGTAGCGCTGCGCCTGAGCGACTGTGTGCGCAGCTCCGATACGGTCAGCCGTCTGGGCGGTGACGAATTTGTTGTGCTGCTAAGCGAAAGCCACTCGGCCGAAGATGCCGCGCGCACCGCTGAAAAAATCCTCAGCGCCCTGGCCGTAAGCCACAGCATTGGCCAGCAGCAGTTGCATATCACCTCCAGCATCGGCATCAGCACCTACCCCAACGATGCCACGGATGCCGAAGGCCTGATCAAGAATGCCGACACGGCGATGTACCTGGCCAAGGAGGAAGGCCGCAACAACTACCAGTTCTTCCGCCAGGAGATGAATGTTCACGCGGTCGAACGGCAGTTGATCGAAGCGCACCTGCGCACGGCCATGGCGAACAGCGAGTTCACCCTTCACTACCAGCCGAAGATCGACCTGCACAGCGGCAGAATCACCAGCGCCGAAGCGCTGATCCGCTGGCAGCACCCGGCCTGGGGCATGATTCTGCCGGCGCGTTTTATTCCGGTGGCCGAAGCCTGCGGGCTGATCGTGCCACTGGGCCGCTGGGTGCTGCTGCACGCCTGTGCCCAGGCCAAGCGCTGGGAGAACTGTGGATATGCCCTGGATTCGGTGGCAGTGAACATCTCGGCCATGGAGTTTCGCCGCAAGGACTTTGTCGACAGCGTGGAAAGTGCCCTGCGAGTCACCGGCCTTAACCCCCACAACCTGCAGCTGGAGATCACCGAAAGCGTGCTGATGCGCGACGCTCAGGCCAGCGCCACGATCCTGCAACGGCTCAAAACCCTCGGCGTGCAACTGGCGGTGGACGACTTCGGCACCGGTTACTCAAGCCTCAGCTACCTCAACCAGTTCCCCATCGATGTGCTGAAAATTGATCGCTCCTTTGTTCAGGACATCCACAACAGCAACGGCATTATCGTCAGCGCCGTAATCGCCATGGGCAATAGCCTCAATCAGCGCGTGATCGCCGAAGGCATCGAAGAAACTGCGCAGCTGGAGTTTCTGCGCAACCATCACTGCAGCGAAGGCCAGGGCTTTCTGTTCAGCCACCCGGTCAGCGCGGAGCAGTTTGCCAACCTGCTGCGCAGCGGCATCAGCTCGCCGATCAATACGCTGCACCAGGTAACCGGCACCCAGGGTTAGAACTGCGCGCGGTAATCGGCCTGCAACGCCGCATAACACTCGCAGGCCGCGCGCTCCAGCCCGGCGCGGTTAAGGATATTGATCTCACCCCGGCTGTAGCTGATCAAACCGCGCGCCTGCAACGCCGCAGCGGCAATCGATACCCCACTGCGGCGCACCCCGAGCATGTCGGCGAGAAATTCATGGGTCAGGTGGAAATGATCGGCATGGGCGCGGTCATGGGTCATCAGCAGCCAGCGCGCCAGGCGCGGCTCGATTGCATGAAAATGCGTGCAAGCCGCGCTCTGTGACAACTGCGCCAGCACCACATACAGGTAGCGTTTGAGAGAACGCAACAGCGCCGGGCTGCTGAGCAACTCCTGCTTGAACAACTGGCTGCTGATGCGCAAGGCGCTACCGGAGCCCTGCACCACCGCACGCATGGGCGCCAGGCCGATGCCCAGAGCGAGGGTCGCACCGAGCATGCCTTCATTACCGATCAAACCCATTTCCAGCGGCTGATGCCCATCCAGGGTGGTGACCAGTGAGATAAAACCGCTGAGGGGGAAGTACACATGGTGAATCGGCCGGTTGGCCTCATGCAGCACATTGCCGAAAACCAGGTCCACCGGTTCGCAGCTTTCAAGGAGTTGTTTGCGTTGTTTGGCCGGCAGCCCTTCGATCAGAAGGCTGAGGATATGCAGCGGTGCTTTAACAGACATTCACTTGTCCCGAGCACGACGCTTGCCAAAGAATGGCACGACAGCGGTGCCTGACGCTCTCGCCGCTGCAGTCTGCCTGAGCACCCGGCAAAGCTCTGTGCGCTACGGCACTCAAGCCACGCCATTAAATTGCTAACCGCGCGCGTAACAGGTTAGTGCGCCGGATGCGCCACTTTATAAGGCAGCAGGCGGTCTGTTTCGCGCTTGACCACGGCATAACACTCACAGCTCAGGCGTTCGAGCTTGTCGCGATCCAGCACAGTGATCAGCCCACGGCTGTAATCGATCACACCCAGGCGGTGCAGTTTGCCGGCCGCCTCGGTAACGCCCTCACGGCGCACGCCGAGCATATTGGCGATCAGTTCCTGGGTCATGGCCAGCTGACTGCCGGAGAGGCGATCCAGCGACAGCAATAGCCAGCGGCACAGCTGCTGGTCAATCGAGTGGTGGCGGTTGCACACCGCTGTCTGCGCCATCTGGGTAATCAGCGCCTGGCTGTAACGCAGCATCAACTGCAGCATGTCGCCATGGCGGTTGAACTCTTCCTTGAAGCGCTTGCCGAGCACCCGATAAGCACTGCCGGCACTTTGCACAATGGCCCGGCTGGTGGTGCTCTCGCCGCCCATAAACAGCGCCACGCCAATCACCCCGTCATTGCCCACCACGGAAATTTCCGCCGAGGCGCCGCTTTCCATCACATACAGCAGGGACACAATCGAATCGGTGGGAAAGTAGACATGCCGCAGCGTGTCGCCCGATTCGTAAAGCACCATGCCCAGCGGCATCTCCACCAGCTCAAGGTGCGGCAACAGGCGCTCCAGCACTTCGTCAGGTAAGGCGGCAAGTAGGTGGTTTTGCTGCGGATTGGGGGCTACGGACATCACTGTCTCCGGTCTTCTTAGGCCTGTTGGCGATTGATATGCGCTCGCTACAGAGCCTGAACTGCACGCACCAGCATAATCCAATCTGTTTTTATATCTGTACGGTACCGTACAGACAGCCCCTATGCCGAGCCGTTACAAGAGGTGGCACGCTGGCCACCGTGCGGGCCCGAAATAGCCCAACATGCAGCTTCTGCAGCCATTTGCGGCTATCCTTGCCGGCCTCTTTTATGCCGCAGGATGACCCAAATGAAAGCCCAGCTCGAAGAACTGATCAGCAAAATAAGCTCGGGCTGCATGCTGCCAGAAGAAGTCACGCGCATCGCCACCGAGGCCGCCCAGGCCTATGCCGATCCGCAGGCGTTTCTCGCCGCCAACCCGGATATCAATTTCGACGACAGCTTCCCGATCCCGCTGGGCGAATGGGTGGTGGTCGGCAGCCTGCCGGAAACCGTGCTGTTCCAAGCCGACAGCTATGACGCGCTGTTCCAGCAGATCACCGAGTCGTTTGGCCCGGAGGTGAGCTTTGTGCTCAAAGCCAAGCAGTTGGCCAAGGTCGAGCCGCTGAAAGCGCTCAATCGCATCCAGGTGCAACTCGCCAGCCTCAGCCCGGAAACCAAAGGGTATGTCTTGCTGGATTTCAGCGAGCCACTGGATGACGAGCTGCAAGCCGTACTGGTCTACAGCACAGACTTGGCGCGGGTGATGGAGTTGGCGGTGGAAGTCGGCATCTACGCCGCGCCGGCCTATGAAGCGCTTAAGGCCGCGCAGGAAGCCGAGTAAGCCGAGAACTGAGCCAGGCCAATGGCCTGGCAATCAGCCGTTATTGCGCCGAACTTCGGCCAGCTTGGCCGCTAATTTATCCAGCTCGGCGCTCTGCCCGGGCGGCAGTTGCCGTAGTACCGCCTGACTCAGGCGCATCTGCCGGATAAAGCGTCGGCAGTGCTGACACATCGCCAGATGCAAACGCACCGACATGCGTTTACCCAGGCCCAACTGACCATCAATAAATTCACTGGAGTGGGCCACCAACTCCTTACAGCTCAACATTGGCCGGTCTCCTCAAAATGCTCCAGGGTGGCGAATACCTTGAGACGCGCGCGGTGCAGCAGCACCCGCACATTGGAGAGCGAGACCTGCAAAAGATTACAGATCTCCTCCAACTCCAGCCCTTCGCGCTCACGCAGGTGCAATACGCTGCCCTGCAACTCGGACAGGCTGGCCAGGGTTTTCTCCAGGCATTCGCGCAACTCGTCCTCGGTCAGCAGTGCTTCCGGGGAGTCGTGATGCCAGGCATGCGGCGCCAGCAGCCAATGGCCATCGGCGCTGAAACGCTCATCACCAATGCTGCCGTGGGGCGAGGGAATATCGTCGAGCAGCACTTCACGGCGATTGCCCTTGAGGCGGGTTTTCGCGGTGTTGGCGGTGATGGTCAGCAGCCAGGTCTTCAGACTGGAACGCGCCTGAAAACCATCGAGGCTGCGCACCACGGCCAACCAGGCGTCCTGCACCACTTCATCGGCATTGCGGCTGCCAACAATGGCAAAGGCCACCGCGCGCATCGCCCCCTGATAGGTGGCGACCAGCTCGCGGTAGGCCTTCTGCTCACCCGCCCGCAGACGAGTCAGCAGCGCTTGATCGGCCGGGTACTCCATCAATGCTTACGCAGAATCACGCTACCAATCGAATAGCCCGCACCGAACGAGCTGAGCACGCCCAGGGCGCCGCTCGGCAGGTCTTCCTGGTATTTGTGCAGGGCGATCACCGAACCAGCCGAGCTGGTGTTGGCGTAGGTGTCGAGAATCACCGGCGCTTCGCCTGGCTCTGCGTCGCGACCGAGCAGCTTGCGCGCGATCAGCAGGTTCATGTTGAGGTTGGCCTGGTGCAGCCAGAAACGCTTCACGTCGCCGACGTTCAGCTTGTTCTCCGCCAGGTGTGCGGCAATCAGCTCGGCAACCATCGGGCAGACATCCTTGAACACCTTGCGGCCTTCCTGGACGAACAGCTTGTCGCGCGCGCCAACGCCCTCTTCCGCACAGCGGTTGAGGAAGCCGAAGTTGTTGCGGATGTTGTTGCTGAACTGGGTGATCAGCTTGGTGCCGACGATATCGAACTGGTAATTCGAGGTGGCCTGGTCGGCGCGCTCGATGATTACCGCCGTGGCGGCATCACCGAAGATAAAGTGGCTGTCGCGGTCGCGGAAGTTCAGGTGGCCGGTGCAGATTTCCGGGTTGACCATCAGAATCGCGCGGGCCTGGCCCAGTTGCACGCTGTTGGCCGCAGCCTGGATGCCGAAGGTGGCGGAGGAACAGGCGACGTTCATGTCGTAACCGAAACCCTGGATGCCCAGTGCGGCCTGCACTTCAATCGCCACCGCCGGGTAGGCGCGCTGCAGGTTGGAGCAGGCAACGATCACCCCGTCGATATCGGCGGCAGTCTTGCCGGCGCGAGCCATGGCGTCCTTGGCGGCGCCTACGGCCATTTCGCAGAGGATGCCCCAGTCTTCATTGCTGCGCTCCGGGATGCGCGGCGCCATGCGCTTGGGGTCGAGGATGCCGGCCTTGTCCATGACAAAGCGGCTCTTGATGCCCGAGGCTTTTTCGATAAAGCCGCTGCTCGACTCGCTCAGCGCTTCGACTTCACCGCTGGCGATGGCCGCGGCGTTGTCGGCATTGAATTGCTGGACAAAGGCGTTGAACGACTCGACCAACTCATCGTTGGAAATACTGTTTGCCGGGGTATAGAGGCCGGTACCACTGATCACGACGTTATGCACAGTCATTCCTCTTGTTCTTCGCCGCAGGCAGCGGCCAGTTATGCAATACGCCCAGGGCAGGCTAGGCCATGGGCAAAAAAACGGCTGACAGGCTCAGCAAACTCGATCCATGAAACGTCCTGTTACGAGCCACGGAGTTTGCCACAGCCAGGGGGGCTTCGTCCGCTCAGCACGCCAGGCCAGATGCAACAAGCTGCCGGCTATTGAGGCAAAGATGCTCACAACGTGGCGCAAGACACATCCCGCCAGCACCCGCGCACTGGCGCTTGAGCAGCCTCACCCGTCCGGGTGATAGATGATTGTCGGACAATCTATATGCTCGCCTTTCCCTAATAACAAGAAAGGTTTCCGCCATGCGCAAGCTGCTTTTACTGCTGGTGCTGAGTTTTGCCCCATTGAGCCAGGCCGCCGTGGGTGTGTTCCCCGACAGCACCTTCCAGAATCTCGACCACGGCCTGTACTGGTTCGGTTACGGCGACAGCTGGCAAAAAGCCGTGCCCGGCCAAAGCAACGCCTATTACGTGGCCAGCAAGCCGACGCTGATCTATATCCACGGCTGGCAGAACGGCTCGACGCAAAAGAAGAATCGCGAAACCTTCAACCGTAAAGATGCCGGCGGCCCCGATCTGGATCTTGCTAACGCTTGGCTGGCAGCGGGCTACAACGTCGGCGTGCTGTACTGGAACCAGTTTGCCGATGAAGGCGAAGTGAAGGATGCCGAAGCCAAGATCTGGACCGCCAGCGGCCCGCGCGCCATGCGCTGGCGCAACAGCAGCGGGGTTTACGCCAGCGGTCCAACTCAATCGGCCAGCGACCTGCTGTTCAACAGCTATAAGGCCAACCTCGCCGGCTACAGCGGCAGCAATATCCGTATTGCCGGGCATTCGCTGGGCAACCAGATGGCCATCGTGCTGACCAAGAAGATCAGCGATGCAGTCAGCGCTGGCACGGTTAACAGCAAGCTGCTGCCAAAGCGCGTCGCCCTGCTCGACCCCTTCTACTCCAACAACGCGAAAAGCTTCCTGGGCAACAAGTGGGTCGGCGAAGTGTGCCGCACCTATGTCAGCGAGCTGAAAACCAAGGGCGTGATCTTCGAGGTCTACCGCACCTCCGGGGCCAGCAGCACCGGTTTTATCGGCGACAGCAACACCGGGCTGATGAACATGACCGCCTTCAGCGAGCTAAAACCCTGGTACTTCAACACCACACAGCTGACCGAGAAACACAATGCCGCCGTGTGGCACTACCTGTGGTCGTTCAGCAGCAACCCACCGCTGATCAGCGGCACCAGCAACCAGGCCGCCTCGGCGAAAACCAGCGACAGCCGCATCAGCACGCTGATGAATGGCAGCAAGAAACTGGTGCAGGATCAGGGCGCCTACAGCAAGGAGCCGTCCGACGATAACTTCAAGGAAGCCAACCGCTGATAGCAGCGGTCCTGCCTTCACCGGCAGGGTCGTTACTTGGGCATATCCGCCGCTGCGACCTAAGGCGGCTTGACTATCCAGTCACAGCATGAAAAAACAGAGGCACGCAGGCTCTGCCCTGCACTCTCCCGCTTCTGGATACCTGTCTTATGGCTCTGCATACCTGGCTGCTTTTTGTCACGGCGGTATTTGGCCTGGCGCTGACTCCAGGCCCCAACGGCCTGCTCGCGCTCAGCCATGGCGCTTTATACGGCCATCGCAAAACCCTGTTTACCGTCAGCGGCGGGGTGCTGGGTTTTACCCTGCTGATGGCCTTGTCGATGCTCGGTATCGGCACCTTGTTGCAAGCCTCGGCGCAGGCCCTGACCATTCTCAAATGGCTCGGTGGCGCCTACCTGATCTGGCTCGGCATTCAACTCTGGCGCGCCCCGCCGCTGCACCTTGCGATGGCCGAGAAGGCCAGCGAGACCAGCCCTTTCAAGCTGTTTCGCCAAGGTCTGCTGTCAGCCATTTCCAACCCAAAAGTGATCCTGTTTTTCGGCGCGTTTCTGCCGCAGTTTCTCGACCCACGCGGTGACCTCTGGCTGCAGTTCGCCATCATAGCGCTGACCTTTGCCGTGGTCGAAGGCAGTGTCGAATACCTGCTGGCACGCATGGCCCATCGCGTGCGCCCCTGGCTGCAACGCAGCGGCAAAGGCTTCAACCGTTGCTGCGGCGGGATGTTTGCACTGATGGGCGCAGCCCTGCCGATGACCCGCTGAAGCGCCCACAGCGCAAAGGATCTGCCCTGGTGCCCAAGCTGTTACCTGCCCTGCTGTTGCTCATATTGAGCGGCGCTTCATTCGCCGCCGAGCGGGCGCTGCGCTTCTCGATCAACGACAGCTGGGCCATGCCCATGGTGCGTATCGAAGACGGCAAGGCGGTGGAAGGCATTCTGGTCGACCTGCAACAGCGCATGGCCGCCAAGGTTGGACGCAAGGCCGAGCTGCTGGTGATGCCGCGCATGCGCGTACAGCATGCATTGGATAGCGGCGAGATCGATGTGCGCTGCTACGTCAGCCCGAACTGGGTCAACAGCGGCCACTACCGCTATATCTGGAGCCTGCCTTTTATGACCCAGCGCGATGTGTTGGCAGGCGTTACTGCCGAAAAACTGCAACCCGAGCAGCTGCTCAATGAGCGCCTGGGCACCGTCCTCGGCTTCACCTACCCGCGCCTGGAACCGCTGTTTGCCAGCAACCAAATCCAACGCGAAGACGCTCGCACCCAGGATCAGGTGCTGCTCAAACTCAGCGCCCGGCGCTACCGCTACGCCATCAGCAACGAACTCTCGCTGCACTGGTTCAACCGCCACCAAGCGCCTGGGGAAAAACTGCACCTGCTTAGCGAAGTGGCTACCGACCCTATCGCCTGTATCGTCCGCGACGCCGTGGATATACCGACCATGGCCCTGCTGCGCGCCATGGTGCAGATGAAACAGGCTGGCGAATTCGACGACATACTCGCCCGCTACCGCTGACCTCAAGCCCTAACAGGCCACCGTCGATCAACTGCAGACTTGCTACACTTCATATAGTTAGTTAGCCTAACGAAATATAACGGAGAGCACGCATGCCCATCACCGACAGCCTTAAACGCCTGCAATGGCACATGTGGCACCACTGGCGGCAGTACGCCCAGCACAGCGGCAGCATGGAGCTGAGCAACAGCGAGCTGGATTACCTGTATGCCCTGATGTCCGCCGAAAACGGCCTGCGCCTGACCGAACTGGCTGAGCGCATGAGTGTCAGCAAGGCCAGCGCCAGTGCCATGGCCAGCAAGCTGGAAGCACGCGGCTACCTGCAGCGCCTGCCCTGCAGTGACGACGGCCGCGCCATGCGCCTGCTGGCCACGGCCAAATCCAATGCGCTGGAACAGGAAGAGCGCGATGTCTACGTGCAAACCGCTGCCAGCCTTGAACAAAACCTCAGCCGCGAAGAAATGCAGCAGCTGAGCCATTTACTGGCCAAAGCCTGCCAGACCCTCGAAATCGGCTGACACCGCCGCGCAACCCTTTACCCGCGAAAGCCTTATGAACAGTCAAAGCATCACCCGCACCTTCTGGCGCTACAGCATCCCGGCCATCGCCGCCTTGATGATCAGCGGCCTGTACATGGTCGTCGACGGCATCTTTATCGGCCACGCCATGGGCGCCACCGGTTTGTCGGCGATCAACATGGCCTGGCCGCTGTCCGGGCTGATGCTGGCCATCGGCATGATGATCGGCATGGGCGGCGGCGCTCAATGCTCCCTGGCCCAGGGCGCCGCGCAGTGGCCAGAAGCACGCAGCTACCTGGCCCAGGCCCTCTGGCTGCTGGTTCTCCTGGGCATCCCCACAGGCGTGCTGGTGGTGCTGAGTGGCCCAGCGTTTATGGCCATGCAAGGCGCCGAGAACGACCTGGCGCAACTGGGTAACGACTACCTGCTGGTGCTCGGTTGGGCCACGCCCTTGGTATTCGGCTCCATCGCCCTGCCCCTGCTGGTGCGCAACCTCGGCGCACCGCGCCTGGCGACCCTGGCCATGCTGGTGGGCGCCCTCACCAACGTGGCGCTCGATTACCTGTTTATCATCAAGTTGGAGTGGGGCCTGCACGGCGCGGCCCTGGCCACGGTGATAGGCGAAAGCCTGTCGGTGCTGATCTGCCTGGGTTTTATCTGCAGCCGTCACAACCCGCTGCAGATGGCCCTGGCCGCCTGCACGCTAAACCTGCGCAAGAGCCTGGACATCCTCACCACCGGCTTCTCCAGCATGCTGATGTACCTCTACATGAGCCTGGTGGTGGTGCTACACAACCTGCTGTTTATGCACTACGGCAGCCCCCTGCAGGTGGCCGCCTACGCCATCGCCGGCTACCTGATGGCCTTCTACTACATGTTTGCCGAAGGCGTGTGCGGCGGCATGCAACCGCTGGTCAGCTACTTCTACGGTGCCCGCGAGCCGGACAAGGTGCGCCGTGTGCTGCGCCTGGGTCTGCTCACGGCGGTGGGCAGTGGCGTACTGATGACTGCGGCGCTGTTAATCCTGCCCAGGCTGTTTGCCGGGATTTTCAGCGGCAGCGACGCAGCCCTGCTCGACGCCAGCGTATTGGGCCTGCGCCTGCACCTGTTCGCCATGTTCCTTGATGGTTTTATCATTCTGGCCGCCAGCTTCTTCCAGGCCATGGGCCAGGCCCGCTACGCCACCCTGGTGACGGTGGGCAATATGCTGATCCAGCTGCCCTTCCTCGCGCTGATGCCACTGCTGCTGGGCCTTAACGGCGTATGGCTGGCCCTGCCGCTGTCCAACGTCTGCCTGAGCCTGGTGGTGATCTGGATGCTGCGGCGCCAGTTGCAACAATTGAAACGTCTCGACAGCACACCCCTCAATCCAACTCAGGAACAACCGCAATGACCGAGGCCCAAGAAGAACAACTCTGCGTACTACTGGAAGACGCACAACAGCAGCTCTTGGCAGAGATCGACAAGGCGCTTCTGGCCTGCAGCACGACGCTTGACCAGGCCGCCCGCACCGCCGGCCTGCACGACGCGCAAGACCCAGTAGTCGACCCGCAATACCTGTATGCCGTACTGCACCAGCACTGCTTCGAAAAACTGCATCAAGGCGATGCCGAAGTGGCCAGATTCGTCGCGGATAACCAGAGCGCGCTGGCAGAGCAGCTGTAATCGCGGTAACCGGGAGGGCGGTAAAACAGCGCAATCACGGACAGATCATTGACCGTCCTCTCAGCGTCTCAACTACGCTAATAACACTCAAATCGCCGTCAGCTGCATGGGAGGTTTACATGCGTATTAGCCTGGCACTGCTTGCCCTTAGCGTCGCCATCAACGTCCACGCCAACGAACAACCAGTGCAGATCTGCCTGGGCGACAGCTACGAGTGGCCGCCGTACAGCTTCTGGGAGCGGGTCAACGGCGAACCAGAGCAAAGCCGGCTGACCGGTTATTCCGCCACCCTAGTGCTCAAGGCGCTGGAAAACCTCGGCCTGGATTACCGCATCCACTACATGCCCTGGGCTCGCGCCCAGCAGGAACTGGCCGACTTCGCCAGCAAAGGCCGCTGCGAAATGACCTGGGACGCCAGCTTCAACAGCACCCGCGCCGGTTTTCTCTACTACAGCGTACCGCTCTACAAAACCCGCCTGGGGTTGTTCTATTCGCGCAAACGCTTTGCCGAGCCGCCGCAACTGGCACTGCCTGATGACCTGCGCCAGTTCAAGGTGTGCGGCGTGATCGGTTTCAATTACCAACCCTATGGGATTGACTGGCCCCTGGAGCGACTACCAACCATTCAGCAGAACCTCGAAATGCTCGACCGCCAGCGCTGTGACTTCTTCCCCAGCGAGATCGAACCCCTGCTCGGCGGCATTGCCATCGGCACCTACAGCGATCCGGGGCAACTCACGCCTCTGCCGCTACCGCAACAGAAGACCTTCTACTTAATGGTCAGCAAAGGCTCACCGCGCGCCCACGAGCTGATCAACCGACTTAACCAGATCATCATCGAGCAACAGGAAAACGGTGAGGCGCAGCATTTACTGGAGCGTTTTCTGCCGGGGATGCAGTAAACCCAAGACTCGGAGAATAACGCCCACAAAACAGTAGCCAGGCCCACTGTGATCCACGCCACAGGCGCCATGGCCGCACCTGACAAGCAGCTACCATCCGTGATCTGATAGCCACGTTTGCGCGACTTATCTCTATTCCAAAGGACTGGATTACCACCATGCCCCTACTCGCTCTGCTGGTTATCGCCTGCCAAGTCACCTGTGGTCTGCACGTAGTGCGCAGTGGCCAGGAACGCTACTGGATCTACTTGATCATCGCCCTGCCGGGCCTCGGCTGCTTGATCTACTTCCTCGGCATCATGCTGCCCGACATGCTCGGCAGTCACCGTGGGCGCCGGACCATCAACCGCCTGCACGACAGCATCGACCCCGAGCGCCACCTGCGCGCCCTGCGTGATGAGTTGGAGATTCGTGACACCCGCGACACCCGCGTCAACCTCGCCGATGAACTGTTGCGTATGGGCCAGGCCGAAGAAGCGGCCAAGCACTATCAGCTAGCCTTGCGGGGGATTCACAGCGACGCGCCGGATATTCTTCTCGGCCTGGCCAAGGCCCGCTTTGCCCACGACGATTTCGCCGGCTGCCGCGAAAGCCTTGAGCAGTTGATTAACAAAAATCCAGACTTCCGTTCAGCCGACGGTCACTTGCTCTATGCCCGCACGCTCGAAGCCTTGGGTGAAACCCTCAAGGCCGAAGAGGAATACCAAGCGCTGAGTAGCTACTACGCCGGCCCCGAAGCCGCCTATCGCTACGCTTTACTGCTGCGCAGCCTGGGTCGCCAACGTGAAGCGCGTGAAATGCAACAACAGATCCAGACCTACGCCCGCCGCGCTGCCAGACACTACCGCACACTGCACAAAGAATGGCTGGAGCTCAGCCAGCAGGAACTGCGCAGTCTGCAACAGGACTGACAACTCAAATCGCTAAACCTTGTGCAAGGTGGGCTCACGCGTTTCGTGCCCTGCCGGTACGCTCTCGCCCTGCGCCTGTTCACCGCTCCACGCATGCAGTGCGCACTTTTCAGCGTTCGACCACAACCAACCACTGCGCCCGCCCACCAGGGTGCTGACCGCATGTGCGCGGCCCAGCGGATTGTGGCGCGCCAGCAACAGCACGCCGTCGCGTAGCCAGGCCAGGCTGCGGCTGTGGGATTGGAACAGTGGAGTGAGCAGGCGGCTGGCCTGGCGGTAGTAGCGCAGGTGGTCACGCCGACTGCTGGCATAGGCGGCAAACACCGCTGACCAGTCGCAGTCGCTCGGTGTGCGTTGCGTGGTGACTGCGGCGGATAAAGCAGCCGCATCCACCAGGGCCATATTCGCGCCCTGGCCCAGTTGCGGGCTCATGGCGTGGGCGCAGTCGCCGATGGCGATCACCCGGCCATCGTGCCATTGCTGCATGCGCACATCGGCATACACCGCCTGGCTCAGTTGTTCAGGTTGCTCAATCAGCTCAACAAAGGGTTCGGCAGCGCTGCCGGCCAGTTGCAGCACCTGGGCTTTCCAAGCGGCCAAGCCGGCTTCACGCCAGGCGCCGAACTGCGCCACCGGTAGGCTCCAAAACAGACTGCTCAGGGCCTGCTCGCGGTTCAGGTGGGTACGCCCAGTGGGCATGATGCCGAACATCTGCGCGCAGTCCCGATACCACTGGCGCAGGTCCGTGGCATCCGGTGCGTTTGCCGACGAAGCCGGGGTCGGCACAATGCTCCACAGCGCGCCCCAGGGGTAAGGCTGCAGCCACTGTTTGACCTGCATCTGCCCACGCAGGACCGAGCGCACGCCATCGGCCAGCACCAGCGCGGCGAACTCGCCGAATGGCTGCTCGGTGCCCTGTTCGTCCTGGCGATACAGCTGCACATGGCTGCCGTGCTGGCTGAAACGGCTGATATGCACGCCGGTTTCGATCTGCACACCGGCTTGGCGCGCCGCATTGAGCAAAGCGGTGAGCAATACGCTGCGATGGATGCCCATACCGAAACTGCCGGGCTGCCAATGCGCGTAACGGGTATCGAGAATCACCCGGCCATTGGCCGAGGTGCCATACAAGCGGCTGACCGCAGCCCCCAGACCACTGCACTCGGCAAACAACCCCAGTTGCTGCAACACCGCCAGCCCCGAAGGTTGCAACAACACCCCGGCCCCCACCGGCTGCAGCTCCGGCACGCGCTCCAGCAGGCGCACGCTGAAACCCTGACGAACGAGGAACAGCGCCGCGGCCAGCCCCGCCGTACCGGCCCCGACAATGGCAATCGGCAATCCCTTCACAACCCGTCTCCGTTATTAAACCGAGCGGATTCTACCCTTGCCACTTACCCGCGCCGCCATACGTAGCAATAGATTGCCGCCAGTCTGAGCGCCAGCGCACATCAGCGCAGCGCTTCAGAACCTGCTGACGATCTCGCGAGCTAGAGACATGCAAGGCGAAAACAGGCGAGGAAGCGGAGTGTACTTTTGTACATGAGCATTCCGAGCCTGTTTTCAACGCAGCAGGGCCGACGCGCAGCAGATCGTAAGTAGGTTCTCAGAGGAACATGCCGCCCGAGGCTTCTATCCGCTGCCCGGTGATCCAGCGGCCGCCGTCACTGAGCAACATGGCAATCGCGCCGCCGATATCGTCCGGCAGGCCGACCCGGCCCAGGGCTGTATTGGCGGCAATAAACGCATTGACCTGGCTGTTGTCGCGCACCACGCCGCCACCGAAGTCAGTCTCGATAGCGCCGGGGGCCAGCACGTTGACGCTGATACCACGCGGCCCCAGCTCCTTGGCTAGGTAGCGCGTCCACACCTCGATGCCGCCCTTCATCGCCGCATAGGCGGCATAACCCGGCAGGCTGAAACGCGCCAGGCCGGTGGAGATATTGACGATGCGGCCCTGCTCGGCGATCAGCGGCAGCAGCTGCTGAGTCAGGAAGAACGGCCCCTTGAGCTGGATATTCACCAGTTGATCGAACTGCGCCTCAGTAGTTTCGGCAAAGCTGGCGTGGATGCCGATACCGGCGTTGTTGATCAGAAAATCGAAATCGCTGCGGCCGAAAGTGCTCTGCAGCCCCGACGCCACTGCTGCGGCAAACGCGGCAAAGCTGCTGCTCTGGCTAACATCCAGTTGCAGCATCAGCGCACGCGCGCCGAGTTGTTCGATCTCGGCTGTCAGGCTCTGGGCATCAGCCGCCTGGCTGTGATAAGTGCCGATGATGTCGATACCCTGGGCCGCCAGATGCAGAGCGGTGTTGCGCCCCAGGCCGCGGCTTGCGCCAGTGATCAGTGCGATTTTACGGGTCATATGCATGCTCCTTTAGTTGACTAGCAGTGCCGTGGTTGAAATCAGTGAGCACAGGTTATTGCTCGCATTAAGCTGGATAAACTCAGCAAAATTGAAAACACTGATCATTAATCACGAACAATTCAGTGGAGCGCCTGTCCATGAACACCCTGGAACTGCTGCGCACCTTTGTCCGCGTCAGTGAGCTGGCTAGTTTTACCCAGGCCGCCGACAGCCTTGGCCTGCCCAGGTCGAGCGTGTCGCAGCAGGTGCAAAGCCTGGAAACCCTGCTCGGCACACGCCTGCTGCACCGCACCACGCGCAAGGTGCAACCGACTCAGGACGGCCTGGTGCTGTATGAACGCAGCAAGGACATGCTGGCCAATATGGATGAGCTGGAGGGCCTGTTCCGCCAGGACGGCGCGCAGCTGAGCGGCCGCCTGCGCATCGACATGCCCACCGGCCTGGCGCGACGCTTGGTGGCACCACGGCTGGGGGAATTTACCGCGCAGCACCCAGGTATCGAACTGGAGATCAGCAGCAGTGATCGGCGCGTCGACCTGGTGCGCGAAGGCTTCGACTGCGTGCTGCGCATCGGCGTGGTCAACGAACCCAACCTGATCGTACGACCGCTCGGCCAATTGCCTATGGTCAACTGCGCCAGCAGCGCCTACCTGGCGCGCTACGGCACGCCGCAGAGCCTTGATGACCTGGCCCAACATCGGCTGATCCATTACGTGCCGGTGCTCGGCAGTCGCTCAGACGGTTTCGAATACCTGGCCGGCGGCGCGCTGCAGCAACTGCCGATGGCGGGAAATATCACGGTAAATAACGTCGATGCCTATGAAGGCGCGTGCCTGGGCGGCCTGGGGATTATTCAGGCGCCGCTGATCGGGGTCAGCGAGCTGCTGGCCAGCGAGCAGCTGCACAGCCTGTTGCCAGACTACTTGCCGCCACCCATGCCGATCAGCCTGCTCTACGCCCAGCGCCGTCATCAGCCGCAGCGGGTGCGGGTATTTATGCAGTGGTTGGAAGCCTTGCTGAGCGAGCACACCGGCACCTGACTGGCAGGCACCGGCGCGTGGCGAGTTACTGAGTAATCGGCAGGATGTCGAAACCTTTGCGGTTATCGCTGACGATGCGGAAGTTCTGCTGCGAGCCCGGCTCAACCTTCACCGCCAGTTCACGACGCAGGCGGCCCATGCCGCACAGGGTGTCGTCCATCTCATCGATACCAATGCTCAGCACCCGCGTGCCGACCGGCACCTGAAAACGCACCTGCTCACCCACGCCGATGCGCGCGGCCACCTTGCGGTCGACCAGCACCGCCACATAGCAGCCCGCCCCCATGCCGCCTATATCGCGATCGACCTGCAACTGCCCGCCCAGTCCCAGCGGCTCCTGATAGCCCAGCAAGCGATCCGCCGGCACGGCTTTTACATTCTCTGGCGCGGGCTTCCAGGACGAACAGCCGGCCAACAGCAACAGCGGTAAAACGGCACAAGTCAATCGCATATGACGCATGGAAGCCCTCCATGGGCGCAGAAAACAGCAAAGGGGAACAGCCAAAACGGCTTGAGTATTGCCCCTGGCGCGGCCGGCCTCAAGTACAGACTTTTGCGCCGCCGTAACCAGGGTTTTATTAGCCGGCGATGCGCTTGAGCAGACGCGCCTGCAGCGCCGCCAGCTCTTCTGGAGTCGCCTTGCCGCCGGCGTGCACGCTGAGCGTCTCGCCGGCATAGCGCGGCACGATATGCATATGAATGTGGAACACCGTCTGCCCGGCCGGCGCGCCATTGAACTGCGCCACCTGCACCCCGGCAGGCTCCAGCTCCTCAACGATCACCCCCGTGAGCTTTTGCACCACGGCCATCACCTTGTTCAGGCTGTCGGCATCAATTTCCAGAATATTGCGCGCCGCAGCACGTTTGGGGATAACCAGGGCATGGCCGAAGGACTGCGGAAACACATCGAGGAAGGCCAGCACATCCTCGTCCTCGTACAACTTGTAGCAAGGGGCTTCGCCGCGAATGATCTGGGCAAAGATATTTTGGTTGTCGTACTCGCCGTGCAAGCTCATCGGGGTTCTCCAGTGGACGGGGGTTGAGATGGCCCCAACCATACCGATTTCTGCGCACGGGGAAAAATCTGCAACCTGACCAAATGGCCAATCACCGTTATCCTGAGCCTTTCGCCACCTTAATCCGGAGCGCCCATGTCAGCCCTTGCCGCTTACCCCATTACGCAAAAATGGCCTGCCCAACACCCAGAGCGTTTGCAGCTCTATTCGCTGCCCACGCCCAACGGCGTGAAAGCCTCGATCATGCTCGAAGAAATCGGCCTGGCCTATGAACCGCACCTGGTCAGCTTCGACACTAACGATCAGCTCAGTGAAGAATTCCTCTCGCTCAACCCCAACAACAAGATCCCGGCGATCCTCGACCCCAACGGCCCAGGCGGCAAACCGCTGGCACTGTTCGAGTCCGGGGCGATTCTGATCTACCTGGCAGAGAAAACCGGCCAGCTCTTGGCCCAGGACCCTGCCACGCGCTACGAAACCCTGCAGTGGCTGATGTGGCAGATGGGCGGCATCGGCCCGATGTTCGGCCAGCTGGGCTTCTTCCATAAATTCGCCGGCAAGGACTACCCGGACAAACGCCCGCGCGACCGCTATGTCGCCGAATCCCAGCGCCTGCTCGGCGTCCTTGATCAACGCCTGCAAGGCCGCAGCTGGATCATGGGCGAGGACTACAGCATCGCCGACATCGCCGTGTTCCCCTGGGTGAGAAACCTGGTGGGTTTCTACGAGGCTGGCGAGTTGGTGGAGTTCGAGCGCTTCACTAATGTGCAGCGGGTGCTGCAAGCCTTTGCCGCCCGCCCGGCAGTGATCAAGGGCTTGGTCACCCCGGCACGCGGCTAAAATAACTCCCCGCGACCTAATTCAACGCGAACACAACAGTGCCACGAGAACCGATATGAACAACCTTCTGCAACAGCCAGCGGTGACAGCATGATCGAGGTAACCGAGCTTTCCATTGCTTCACTGCGCGCCGCGCTCGAAGCAGGCCAGACCACGGCGGTCGAACTGGTGCAGGCCTACCTCGCCCGCATCGATGCCTACGACGCCGCCGGCACGCCGACCCAACTTAACGCAGTCGTCGTGCGCAACCCCGATGCGCTCAAGGAAGCCCAGGCCTCCGATGCGCGCCGCGCCCGTGGCGAGACCCTCGGCCCGCTCGACGGCATCCCCTACACCGCCAAGGACAGCTACCTGGTCAAGGGCCTGACCGCCGCCTCCGGCAGCCCGGCCTTTAAGGATCTGGTAGCCCATCGCGATGCCTTTACCGTCGAGCGCCTGCGCGGCGCCGGGGCCATCTGCCTGGGTAAAACCAATATGCCGCCCATGGCCAACGGCGGCATGCAGCGCGGCGTGTATGGCCGGGCGGAAAGCCCGTACAACGCCGATTACCTCACCGCCCCCTTCGCCTCCGGCTCCTCCAACGGCGCCGGCACCGCCACAGCGGCGAGCTTTGCCGCTTTTGGTCTGGCCGAAGAAACCTGGTCGAGCGGCCGCGGCCCAGCCTCGAACAACGGCCTGTGCGCCTACACGCCGTCGCGCGGGGTGATTTCGGTGCGCGGTAACTGGCCGCTGACGCCGACCATGGACGTGGTGGTGCCCTACGCGCGGACCATGGCCGATCTGCTCGAAGTGCTCGACATCGTGGTCGCCGATGACCCGGATACCCGCGGCGACCTCTGGCGCCTGCAGCCCTGGGTGCCGATCCCGAAAGCTTCCGACGTGCGCCCTGCCGCCTATGCCGACCTCGCCGCCAAAGCCGATGCTTTAGCCGGTAGACGCTTTGGCGTGCCACGTATGTTTATCAACCAGGATGACGCCGCCGGCACCAGCGAAAACCCAGGCATTGGCGGCCCAACCGGCCAGCGCATCCACACCCGCGCCTCAGTGATCGACCTGTGGGAAGCCGCACGCAAGGCGCTGGAAGCCGCCGGCGCCGAAGTCATCGAAGTCGACTTCCCGCTGGTGTCCAACTGCGAAGGCGACCGCCCCGGCGCGCCGACCGTGTACAACCGCGGCATCGTCACCCCAGAGTTCCTCCACGACGAGTTGTGGGAACTGAGCGGCTGGGCCTTTGACGACTTTCTGCGCGCCAATGGCGACCCTAAGCTAAACAAACTCGCCGACGTCGATGGCCCGCAGATTTTTCCCCACGACCCCGGCACCCTGCCCAACCGCGAAGGCGACCTGGCCGCCGGCATGGACGAATACGTCAACATGGCCAAGCGCGGCCTGAAGAACTGGGAGCAGATCGAAACCCTGCCCGATGGCCTGCGCGGCCTGGAGCACACCCGCAAGCTTGATCTGGAAGACTGGATGGACCAACTCGGCCTCGACGCCGTGCTGTTCCCCACCGTCGCCGATGTCGGCCCGGCGGATGCAGACGTCAATCCAGAGTCTGCCGATATCGCCTGGAGCAACGGTGTGTGGGTAGCCAACGGCAACCTGGCCATCCGTCACCTGGGCGTACCCACCGTCACCGTGCCGATGGGCGTAATGGCGGATATCGGCATGCCCGCCGGCCTGACCTTCGCCGGCCGCGCCTACGACGACTCCGCCCTGCTGCGCTTTGCCGCCGCCTTCGAGTCCACCGGTTCGAAGCGCCTGGTGCCGCCACGTACACCGCCGCTGTCGCGCGACTAACGCCGCACACAATAAAGCCGCTCACATGAGCGGCTTTGAGAGGAATACGCCGGCGTGCCCCTCTACAGTGGTCGGCTGGTACAACTTGCAGAGTTATTCACACAGCCGAAGACACGCATGAGCAGCCCAACCCCGGCGGTAACTCAGCTGCGAGGAAAACGTTGGGGGTCGCGAAATGCCTCAGTCAATTGATCGAACACCAGGCGTACTCGGCGTGAAACTGGGCCCTGTTGCGGGCGATAAATGAACAGGTCCCAGGGCGGTGGAGCAAGCTCATCCAACACGTTTATGAGCTTGCCGCTGCGGATTAATGGGCTGGCAAGGTAGGCAGGAATCTGACCAAAACAGGTGCCGGACACAATCGCCTCCAACTCGGTATCAGCATCGTCGCAAATCAACACGGGTTGCCGGGGAGTGAAACTTTGGCCATCGGCGAACAGCCAAGGCCAGGGCCTGCCATTGCGCTGGTCGATCAACGCGGACAGTGGGCAAGCGTCAAGCGCCTGAATCGAGCGCGGTGAGCCGACCCGCTCGACCAGCCCCGGGCTGGCAACCACATGCATGGGCACGGGTGCCAGTGCCTTCGCAACGTAGCGACGGTCGCGTATTAAGCCGACCCGAATGCCAATGTCGATCTGAGCCTCCACCGAGTCCGTCATCTGGTCTTCCAGCCGCAAGTGGAACTGCAAGTGTGGATGAGCCGCCATCAGCGGCTGCAGAAACGGAATCAGGTAGTGCCGGCCAATAGTTTGCGGCGCGGTAATCCCGATACGGCCTGAAAGCTCAGGTTCACTGCGATGCGAGCGAAACAGTGCATCGAAGTGCTCGAGGGCCGAGCGGGCCTCCTGTGCATAGCCTTGGCCAAAGGCGGTGATATGCACCTGACGGGTATTGCGGTGGAAGAGCGGCTCACCCAGCTCGGCTTCCAGCGCCTGAACGGCGCGCGTCACGCTCTGCGGTGAAATACCCAGGCGGCTTGCGGCTGCACGGAAGCTGCCGGACTCGGCAGCGGCGCAGAAGATCCTGACCATCTCCATGCGATTGAGCATGTGTTACCCGCCTTTATTCCAAAATAAGGAATAGCTTAATCCAAACATTTCCATTTATTGAGATTTGCAGTGGCTCTACTGTGCTCGCAAGCCAGGGACATCTCCCGGCGTCGTTCAACCTGTCACGATGAGGTTCAGAGCATGAGCAACAATATTTCCGGAAAAGTAGTCATCATCACTGGCGCCAGCAGCGGTTTGGGCGAGGCCACGGCCCGCCATCTGGCAGAAAAAGGTGCGCGTGTAGTCCTGGCTGCACGCCGCAAGGACAAACTGGATGCGCTGGTTGCAGAGCTGGTAGCCGCTGGTGGCCAAGCGGTGGCCTACCAGACCGATGTCACCTCCCAGGATGACGTCAAGGCGCTGATCCAGGGCGCAATAGACACCTTCGGCCGCCTCGACGTGCTGGTCAACAACGCAGGTCTGATGGCCATCGCCCCGCTGAGCGAAGGGCGGGTGGACGAGTGGGACCGCATGATCGACATCAATATCAAAGGCTTGCTGTACGGGGTAGCAGCCGCACTGCCAGTGTTCCAGCAGCAGAACAGCGGGCATTTCATCAATATTGCCTCGGTCGCGGGCCTGAAGGTCTTCAGCCCGGGTGGTACGGTTTATAGCGGTACCAAATTCGCGGTACGGGCCATTTCCGAGGGACTGCGCCATGAGGTGGGTGGTCGTATTCGGACCACCACCATCGAGCCGGGCGCCGTCGACTCTGAACTCAAGTTCGGCAGTTCCCACCAGGCCAGCCGCGATTTCGTGGTCGACTTCTACCAGCAGGCCATTCCCGCCGAATCAGTGGCACGCGCTATCGCCTTCGCCATCGAGCAGCCTGCCGATGTCGACATCAACGAAATCGTGCTGCGCCCAACCGTGCAGGATTTCTAAACCAAGCAAGGCGCCTACGGGCGCCTCTGCTGGAAAACCAGCAAGCGCAGGAAGACGCGATGGCAAGCAAACGGATGCGCACCAGCATCTGCAAGGGGCATCACGTTGCGACGGCTATTCAGGTAGGCGCTCGATGACGGCCCCTTCCATGCAGCGCTCAGCCCTTCTGAGTCGGTTGGACTTATAGCCCCAATTGCGAAAGCCCCGGATGGTCATCAGGACGACGCCCCAATGGCCAGCGGAATTTGCGCTCGGACTCCTCAATGGGCAGGTCGTTGATGCAGGCAAAGCGATGGGCCATCAGGCCGTTTTCGGCGAACTGCCAGTTCTCGTTACCGTAGGAGCGAAACCAGTTGCCTGAGTCGTCGTGCCATTCGTAGGCATAGCGCACGGCGATGCGGTTATCGGTAAAGGCCCACAGCTCCTTGATCAAGCGGTACTCCAGTTCTTTGCGCCATTTGCGCTCTAGAAACGCCTGCGCCTCGGCACGGCTGGTCACGAATTCCGCGCGGTTGCGCCATTGGGTATCCGGGGTATAGGCCAGGGCCACTTTTGCCGCATCGCGGCTGTTCCAGCCATCTTCGGCAAGACGGACTTTTAAGATGGCGGACTCGCGGGTAAAGGGCGGAATCGGTTGACGAATTTCAGCGTTAGACATGGTGGTTGCTCCTGTTTTTTGTAAATGGAGAGGGGCGATAACGGGTTATGGCTGCGCACTCACAGCGCGTCGACTGAGCCAACGGGGAGCCATTCTTGGCGCCCGCAACGCGGCGAACAGCTGCCTCAATCCGTGCGATAGCCACGCCGTCGTGGCGTACGTCGGGTACTCCGCACCCGGCAGCATTTGTGGCAACAGATAGTTCACCTCCCACTCGCCTGGTGTTTCACGCAACGCTGCGGGCGAGTCGTAGCCGCCAAGTATTTCGCTGTTCATGTCGCAGCTCCTCGCTAGAGATCAAGCACCAGGGGTTGGATAGCACCGTCCAGTTCCGCCGGTACGGCGCAGCAGATCAGCACGCTGCCGCTTTCTGGCAATTGCGCCGGTGGGTTGGGGTAATGCACGTTGCCGCTGACCAGGCGCGTTTTGCAGGTGCCGCACGAGCCACCACGGCAGCTGAAGTCGGGGTTCAGACCACGGCTTTCCGCCAGTTCCAGCAGGCTGCCACTTCCCGGCGCCCAGCGCGCCTCTTTTGCCGACGAGGCGAAATAGACCGGTACAGGGCCGCTGGCGGCGGGCAACTGAACGGGTGCGGCAAGCGGTTCGACCGCCAGGCGTTGCAGTGTCGAAGGGCCGAATGCCTCAGCATGGATGCGCTCATCAACAATGTTCAGCCCACGCAGTCCGTCGTACATGGCCTGCAGAAAACCGCCGGGGCCGCACAGGTAGAAGTCGTAGTCATCCAGCGGCAGCCGCGCCTTTACCTGGGCGAAGTCGAGGCGGCCGGTGATTTCAAAGTCACGCCCGACAACTGCCCCAGTGCCTGGGCGGCTCAGTGCGCGGTGGATATGCAGGTGCTCGGCATCACGTTGCTGCAGCGCCTTGAGTTCGGCCTGGAACGGCAAGTCCTCCAGGGTTCTGGCGCTCTGGAATAGATACACATGGCGTTGCCGCTGCTGCACATTCTGCGCGGCCAGCTCGCGGAACATCGAGAGCAAGGGCGTGATGCCGACCCCGGCAGCGATCAACACCACCGGGCGCTCGCTTTCCTCGATCAAAGTGAAGCTGCCCATGGGCGGGCGAACCTCCAGCACATCGCCCACCTGCACCTGCTTGTGCAGGTGATGCGAGGCCTGCCCCTGTGCTTTGACGCTGATGCGGATATGCCCGTCAGACGGCGCGCTGGAAACGCTATAGGTGCGGATCAGCGGTGCCTCAGCACCAGGTGTTTGCAGGCGCAGCGGCATATGCTGACCCGGCGTGAACGCCACCGCCGCGTTATCCAGTGGCTGGAGATAAAACGAGCGGATGTCCTGGCTCTCCTGCTGCACCTGGGTCACGCGCCATTGCTGCCACTGTCGACGTTGCTTGTTTTGCCGCAGTTTCTCGTCCGCCTCTGCCCAATTACCGGTGGCCAGGCTGGTCGGCGCGTAGTCGTGAAATTCCCAGCACAGCGATACGGCAGCTGGGCGCAATACCACCTGTTCAACCTCGAAGGTCCACAGGCGCTCGGCACTTTCAAAGGCGTGAATCATTGGGCTGTCGAGAATCAGCTCGGTGCGGCCGGTGAGTTGCAGCAGGTCGCCCGTGGCGAAATCGACAAACAGCAAGCCGGCGACAGGATTGGCCTGCAGGTTGCCCAGGGTGTTGAAGAACAGGTTGCCGGCGTAATCGGGGATGGTCAGCCGGTTGCCTTCGACTTTGACAAAGCCGGCGCGGCCGCCGCGATGCGACACGTCCACCGAGCGGCTGTGCGCGTCATGGTCGAAGTAGCTGGCGATAAAAAAGGTGTCAGCCGCGCGGATCATCTCGGTGGTGCGGGCATTTAGCGCGGTGAAATCCTCGCGCGCGACGCGCTGCTTCAGCGGCTTCGTAGTGCGGCTATAGCCGCGGGCCTGGATGTACTTGGGGCAGTTGCCGTAGGAATGCTCGACCGCCACGGCCAGGCCATCGGCAGAGACCTGCTGGATCACTCCGTTGATACGGTTGCGCCGCCGCGTATGCAGTTCGATACCGAGCAGGCCGATGGCGTGACCGGGTTGCAGGCCGCTGGCGGCCGGGTCCTGCGCGTCGGGTTGTACGGCCACTAGCAACTGCTGCGGGTCAGGCGAGGTGACGAAGCCTTCCGGCCCCTCAAGCAGGGTCGCCCAGGGCCGCTGCTGTGCATCGACCGCGCCGACCAGCATAAACGGCAGTTGCTGGTAGAACTCGCGGTGCTGGTCGGGCATGTAATCGCGAATAACCTTCTGCCCGATCACCTCCAGCCGTTCGGAGACGCCGTAGGTTTCCTGAAGCGTTTTTTCCCCGGCATGCCAGGGCGAGCGGCGGTGTTTGGGCAGATGATCCATGCTGTGCGCTCCTCAAAAGGGCTGCCGGGAGGCCCGGCAGCCTGTGGCGGACTCAAGCGGCCTGCAGACCTGCTGCAGTACGCTGCATCGGCACAAAACCGGGCAAGGCTTCGACCCGCTGCAGCCAAGCGCGCACGTTCGGGTAGGCCTCAAGCGAGACATTGCCTTCCGGCGCATGGGAGATGTAGGTGTAGTTGGCGACATCGGCGATGGTCGCTGTGTTACCTGCCAGGAAAGGCGCGGCGGCCAGTTCGCTGTCCATCACTTTGAGCAAGGCATGGGAGCGCGCAATCACATCCTCGGCATTCAATGGCGCGCCGAACACCGTGATCAGTCGAGCGGATGCTGGGCCGTAAGCCAGTTGCCCTGCCGCCACCGAGAGCCAACGCTGAATGCGCGCAGCAGCAAGGGGCTCTTCAGCCAACCAGGCACCGTTGCCATATTTCTTGGCCAGATAAACCAGAATGGCATTCGAGTCACTGAGGATGGTGCCGTTGTCGTCGATAACCGGCACTTGGCCGAAGGCGTTGATGGCGAGGAATTCAGGCTTCTTGTGCGCCCCGTTGGCCAGGTCGACAAACACCAATTCGGTGGGCAGCTTTAACAGTGACAGCAGCAGCTCGACGCGATGGGCGTGGCCAGAAAGCGGGTGGCGATAGAGTTTGATGGCTGGCTGAGACATGGTGCGGCTCCGTATGGGGTTAGGGTAGTCAGCGGCGTCAAACCGGGTTGGCGGCTTTTGCGCTGGTAGGTTCATGCTGCGCTCACTCGCGGCTAAGCAGAATCACCATGCAGAGCAATGCATAATTTCGTTTTGTAAAAGAATGCGGCTGTTAGCCAAGAAATGCCGGATGAGCGCGCAGCCTGGGCGTGGCGAAGTCGATAAAAGTGCGCACCCTTGCCTCGGCCCGGCGGCCGTCGCGGTAGATCAACTGTGCAGGCAGGTCCTGGCTAACAAAGCCGCTCAATACCGGCTCAAGCAAGCCGCTGCGCACTTCATGGTGCACCTCATAGCTCATGCAGCGAATCAGCCCCAATCCCAGGGTTGCGGCATGGATGGCCGCGCGCTGGGTGGTGCAGGTCAGCACTGGCACGGGCTTCACCAGGCGCGTGGCGCGCTCGCAACGAAAGCGCCATTCGTTGTGCTGGCCGCTGGCTGTGGTCAATACCGCGCGGTGTGCTTTGAGGTCGTCCGGCGTCTGTGGGCGCCCCCACTTTGCCAAATAGCCGGGAGCGCCGCAGACAACTGGTTGCACCTTGCCCACTGGCATGGCGAAGCCGGAAGAATTCGGCAAATGGCCCACCACCAGGGCGATATCAATGCCTTCCTCAAGCAGTTTGGGCACGCCTTCGCTGGCCCGGGTAACCAGCTGCACCTCGGGGAATGCCGCCAGATAGTCGAGGGCGATAGGCATCAATACCTGCTGATCCATCAGCATCGGTAACGACAGGGTCAAGCGGCCGGCAGGGCATGCATGCAGGCCGGCGGCGGAGCGTTCAGCAACTGCGGCTTGTTCGAGAATCTGCCGACAGCTAACGGCAAACTGCTCGCCCGTCGGGCTCAACTCGACGCCACGCGGCCCGCGAATAAGCAGGTGGTTGTTCAGCCGTGCTTCCAGTGCGGCAATGGTGCGCATGATGGTCGCAGGGGAAAGCGCCAGCTGCCGCGCCGCCGCTGCCAGGCTACCGGCTTGCACCACCGCAGCGAACACCTGCATCTGCTGATAGCGGCTCATGCGCTAGGCGCTCCCGACCTGTTGCAGCGCCGGGTCCTGCAGGAAACGACTGGCACAAAAGTCGACAAAGGTACGCACCTTGGCCGGCACCCGTCCGCCGCCTTGATAGAGCACATGCACCGGCAGCGCGGCGGCTTCAAAGCTATCGAGGATGATCTCCAGCTCACCCTTGGCCACCCGCTCGGCCACCTGATACGACAGCACCCGCGTCAGCCCCCAACCCAGGCATGCGGCATTGATCGCCGCCTGATTGGAACTCACCAGCAGGCGCGGTTTGGGATGCAGGGTCAGAGAGCTGCTGCCCAGGTTGAACTGCCAATCGGTGAGCAGACTGCTGGCAGAGGACATCACAATGGGCGCGGCCATGACCTCCTTGGGGTCCTGCGGCCGACCAAAGCGTTCGAGAAAGGCCGGCGCGGCGCAGATAACTGGGCGGATTTGCCCGACCTTGATGACTTGTAGGCCGGTTTCCGGTAACTGACCGATGCGGATGGCGACGTCCACGCCCTCCTCCACCATATTCACCAGACGATCCACCAACAGCGCATTGATCGTCACCTGCGGATGCGCCGACAGGTACTCGGTAATCAGCGGAATCAGGTACAGCTCGCCGAACATCACCGGCGCCGTCACGGTCAGGTTGCCCCGCGCCCGAATGCTGCTGCCGGTGGCCAACTCTTCGGCCTCTTCCAGCTCCAGCAAGATGCGTTTGCAGTCCTCCACATAGCGCCGCCCCGCTTCGGTCAGGCGCAGGCTACGGGTGCTGCGCGCCAATAGCAGCGTACCCAAGCGCTTCTCCAGCCCGGCAATTACCCGAGTCACGCTGGGCGGCGACATACCCACCAGCTTGGCACCGCCGGCAAAGCTTTCCGCCTCGGCAACGGCCAGCAACACCTTCATCTCCTGAAACCTGTCCACACTCACCGCCCAACGTCGAGACTGACCTAAAGAATGGCCTAACAGACCCTAGCGTAGTGTTTGCGCGCAGCCTACTGCTGAAAATCCATGCAGTGGCTGCGAGCACATCCTAGAGAGGTTAAGCGCTTAATTTTTCAGGTCATAGGCCGTGAGCATGGAACTGCATTCCCGATCACTGCGCATCGACACTGCGTACCGCTTCGAGAATCACCTTGGCCACTGCGGCCGGCTGCGACTGCTGCGGCACATGGCTGGCGTTTACTTCGCTCAGGGTGGCGCCGATACGCTTGGCACTGGAGCGCTGAACGTCGGGGTGAATCATGCGGTCGTCAGTGGCAAGCAGGTACCAGGACGGTTTGGTCTTCCAGGCAGCGACTGTGGTGCGATCATCGAAAGCGGACGCCTTGATCGGGCCTTGAGTTGCGCTCATCACCGCTGTTTGTGCCGCCGGCAGATCCTGGGCGAAGTCCTTGGCCATGCCTTCTGGCGTCAGGTAGAGGAAACCGTTGCCGTCTGCCTTGATCTGGCTGATGCCAGGCGGGGTAGGCGCGCCCTTGCCCTGTTCGCCACTGAACTGGCCTGCATCAGGGGCGAAGGCAGCGACGTACACCAGAGCACTGACGTTCTCGTGGGCGCCGGCTTCACTGATCACCGTGCCGCCCCAGGAGTGGCCGACCAGCACCACGTTGCCTGACTGGTTGTTCAGCACGCGCTGCGTGGCGGCAACGTCGTCGGCCAGCGAGGTGAGCGGGTTTTGCACCACCGTGACCGCAACCCCTTCGGCCTGCAGATACGGCACTACCTTGGCCCAGTCAGAGCCGTCGGCGAAGGCGCCGTGTACGATGACCACCGAAGGCGTTGCCTCGGCAGCGTGGCTGACACTTACCATAAGGGTGCTGGTCAGGGCGAAGGCAGCGGTAACGAGTTGCGACTTGAATGTTTTCATGGGCTGAACTCCTGTGTTGGGAGTTCAAATTCTGCGGACCCACATGCTTAGCGGGTATCGGTCATTTATCCGACCCTGGGGCTTTTTTCATGGATAGCGCATTGCGATTCGACATCTCATTGAGCGGCGCACTGGGGGCTATCTCCCAGGTCGGCGACCTCAGCATGGGCCAGCCCCTTGGCCACTCCCAGCGCGTTGCCCGCCTGGCGCAGATGCTGGCCCGCGCCATGCACGGCGACGGCGAGCACCTGATGACGGCGCAGCAGGTCGCCTTGCTGCGCTGGTCCGGCTGCACCGCCAACGCCGATGGCTTCGCCCATCTGCTGGGCAATGATGTCGATGGCCGCCGCGCGATGCTCGACCAGACCCTGGGCGCCGAACAGATGAACGCCGTGCACCAGGCGGCGCCACTCGCCGTGGTGCATTGCGAGGTGTCTGGCCAGATCGCGAAAACCCTCGAACTCGGCGCAGCGGTCGAAGCCGGCTTGTGCCGGATATTTGAAACCTATGACGGAACCGGCCGGCCGTTTGGTGTGAGCCATGCGCATATTCCAGACGTGGCCTATCAGGTGGTGCTGGCCGGCGACCTGGACATCCTCAGCCGCGCCCATGGCCTGGACGCGGCGCTGAGTTGGATCAGCGAACAATCTGACCGCCGCTACCCCGCCGCCCTCGCCGCGCTGCTGGTGCGCAATGCCGAGGCCTGGCTGGCGGAACTGGAAAAAACGCCCGACGTGCAGGACGACACCCGACTCGAACGCCCCGTATCACTGACCCTGGTGGGCGATGTGATCGATCTGAAGCTGCCCTGGCTGGCAGGTTATTCCCGGCAAGTGGCGCAGATCGCCGTCGAGGCCGCACGTTTGTGGGGGCTGCCAGAGCTAGATCAAACGGAGATTGGCAAGGCCGCGCTGATCCATGGCCTGGGCCGCGCAGCCATCTCCAATCAGCTGTGGAACACCGCCGGGCCGCTGCCCTACGGCGCCACAGAACGTATCCACCTCGTGCCCTACTGGACGCACAAGGCATCACGGCAGCTCGCTGAGCTGACCATCCCTGGCGAAATTGCCGCCCACGCCTACGAACGGCTCGACGGCAGCGGCTACTTTCGCGGTGCGTCGGCCGATGCCCAGTGCGCTGCGTATCGCGTGCTCGCCAGCGCGGTCGCCTGGGTGGCGTTAAGGAGTGACAGACCCTGGCGGCCCGCCCATAGCGAAGCAGAGGCGGCGCGGTTGCTCAAACAGGACGCCAACCGTGGCCTGTTCGACGCGGAAATCTGCGCTGCGGTGATCGCTGCCGCACGTGGCGAACGCCGACTGCCGCAGCCGAAAAGCGCGCTGCTCACTCCCCGCGAGTGCGCCATCCTCCTGGAAATCAGCCGTGGCGCCAGCAACAAGGAAGTGGCGCGCCGGCTGGAGATCAGCCCGAGCACCGTGCGCACCCACATGGAAAGCATTTTCCGCAAACTGGGTTGCTCCACCCGCGCGGCCGCCACCTTGCAGGGGCTGACCCTGGGCTTGATCGCCTGATCGCAGGCGCTTGTGGACAGTCGGTGCATTACCGCTACTGGTCTTTGCTCGGCAGATTGCCGCGCGCCAGGGCGGTGAAGGCCTTGAGCGCGGCGGAGGGGTTACGCCGGTTCGGGTAGTACAGGCACAGGTTGTCGCGGGGCGGCGTCCACGCCTCCAGCACCCGTTCGAATTGCCCGGCGTCGAGTTCAGCCTGCACATCCTGCTGCATAAAAAAGCCCAGCCCCACGCCTGCCTGCACCACCGCCTTGGCGACGCTCGGCTCGTCCAGGGTAAGTTGGCCGGTCACATCAAGCCGGGTCACCTCCCCCGCCCGTTCAAAATGCCAGGGGTAGATCGCCCCATTGGGCAGACGGATGCGCATGCACTGATGCGTGAGCAAGTCCGCCGGGCTACGCGGCCGGCCGTGCTGGGCGAAGTACGCAGGCGAGCCGACCACGGCGTAGCGTTGCGGCTGGCCAAGCGGGATCACGATCATATCGCTGGGCACAAGATTCTCGGCGCGTACGCCCAGATCGAAACCGTCCGCGACGATGTCCACCAGGCGGCCTTCGGTCACTAGATCGATATGCACCTTCGGATACCGCTGCAGAAACTCCAGCACCAGCGGCAGCAACGCGGCGCGGGCAGCACTGGCGAACGCATTGATGCGCAACACACCCGACGGCCCGGCATTGTGCGAGCGCACCGCTTCCAGCGCCGCACGCACCTCCTGCAACGCCGGGCCGACCTGCTCCAGGTACATCGCGCCCGCCTCGGTCAGCGACACGCTGCGGGTGGTGCGATTGAACAACCGCGTTTCGAGGCTCGCCTCCAGCTTGGCAATGGTGTGGCTCAACGCGGTGGTCGAAACATCCAGATCAATCGCCGCTTGCCGAAACGACGCCCGCCGCGCCACGGCCAGCACAGCTTCCAACTCATTGAGACCAAGGCGCGAATCTGCCATGCAATTGTCCTGATATTCGGGATAGGTCGTTAACATCTATCCCAGTTGAGCAAACTATCAACTGAGCGGCAAGATCACAGTCGTGAATCCCAACCCACTGTGAGAGGAAACAGGCCATGACCCTGCAACTGCCTGACGCCGTACAGACCTACTTCGCTGTCAGCAATGGCGGCGACATCTCGCGCCTTGCTGCCTGCTTCTGCGCGGACGCCAGCGTGACCGACGAAAACCGCACACACCACGGCATTGCCGCCATCGCAGCCTGGCAACAGCAGGCCCGCCAGGCATTCACCTACAGCGTCGAGCCGCTGGCGGCGACGCAGAATGACGACTCGCTGAGCGTCACGGCGCGCCTGGTCGGCAACTTCCCCGGCAGCCCGGTGATGCTGAATCATCGGTTCCTGCTGCAGGACAGCCAGATCCGCGCGCTGGAGATCGCGCCATGAACCTCGACCTGAGCGGCAAACGCGTGCTGGTCACCGGCGGCAGCAAAGGCGTCGGCCGCGCGGTGGTCGAGCTGTTTCTTGCCGAGGGGGCACAGGTGCTGACTTGCGCCCGACAGGCCAGCAGCGACCTGCCGGCTGAGCTGTTTGTGCAGGCCGACCTCTCTACCGCTGAAGGCTGCGCAACACTGGTAGCCGCAGCCAAGCAACGGCTTGGCGCTGTGGACATCATCGTCCACGTCCTGGGCGGTTCGTCGGCACCCAGCGGCGGCTTTGCGGTACTGGACGACGCGCAGTGGCAACGCGAACTCGACCTTAACCTGCTGCCGGCCGTGCGCCTGGATCGCGCCCTGCTCCCGCAGATGCTGCAGCGCCAGAGCGGGGTGATCATCCATGTGACCTCGATTCAAAACCGCCTGCCCTTGCCCGAAGCCACCACGGCTTACGCAGCGGCCAAAGCAGCGCTGTCGACCTACAGCAAAAGCCTGTCGAAAGAAGTCTCGCCACAAGGTGTGCGTGTGGTGCGGGTATCGCCGGGCTGGATTGAAACCGAAGCCTCGGTGGCCTTGGCCGAGCGGCTGGCGCAGGAAGCCGGTACCGATTACGCAGGCGGCAAACGCATCATCATGGATGCCCTTGGCGGTATTCCGCTGGGCCGGCCGGCCAAGCCCTCAGAGGTGGCTGACCTGATTGCCTTTCTGGCCTCGCCCCGTGCAGCCGCCATCACCGGCAGTGAGTTTGTGATTGATGGCGGAACGGTGCCGACCGTCTAGCGGCCGTGGCCTTGTTATGCAGTGGCTCGCGGCTATCCCGCGCGGTTGATAGGCCGGCAAAAACCAGCAGAATCGCCGCCCCTTTTTCCATGGATGGAAGTCCCACGTGCAAACGACCCAGCCCATGCAGTGAGCGATGAGACCGCGCCACATTTGCGCAATTGCACACGCATGACCAGTAGACGGTACCGTGGTTTAACGCGAGTCAAGAATCGCAGTGCGGCAGGTCTGCAGAATTTCGTCTGCCAGTGGGGAGTCATCAGGACAGGCCCGGGATAACACAAGTGCGCCCAGCGCATGGGCAACCGTATCAATCGCCCGAGCCCGCGCACACTGCTGCGCTTCTTCACTGCGTGCTCCCCCTGCTGCGAGCACGTCCGCCAGCATATTTTCTAGCCCCGTCGCAAACGTCGCCTTGATCGCATCAGGCTGGCGCGCCGCGTCACCGCTCAGCGCCGCGAGTGTGCAACCGCCACTGCGGTCGTCGCGGTGCTCACGCGAAAGGTAGTGGCGAATGAAATCGGCCATATCCACGCCGTCCATCAGTGACTTCGTCTTGGCCACCCCGCACGCGACAGCTTCTGCCAGCAGCTCCGCCTTAGAGCCGAAGTGCCGGTAGAACCCGCCGTGGGTGAGGCCCGCAGTGGCCATCAGCTCTGCCACACCCACCCCGTCATAACCGCGCTCACGAAATAACGTGCTGGCCGTTTCGACGATGTGCGCTCGATTTGCCTCCACCTGTGCCTTTGTAACCTTCATGCCTAACTCCTCGCTCTGCCTACATGCACCCGACAAGAATACATTGATGTTACCCATCATCAAAATGTTTGACTATTTTGATGATGGACATCATCATAAATTCCGTCAGCTCAGAAGGCGCTTCTTGATCGCTGTTTAGGCGAATTCAAAGACCGCGTCTGGCGCCCTACAGGCACGAATTTCATTTTCAGGTAACCCTCACATGTCCCAACCTGCTTCGTTCACCACAAACTCCCTGGCGCAACAGCTGCGCCTGCCCAACGGCAGCCTGTTGCGTAATCGCTTGGCCAAGGCGTCTATGAGCGAGGCGCTCGGCACCTACGACAACCGACCGACTCTGGGCCTGGTCACGCTTTACCAGCGCTGGGCCGCATCCGGTATCGGCCTGATTCTGACCGGCAACGTGATGATCGACAGGCGGGCCCTGGGTGAACCGGGCAACGTGGTCGTCGAGGACGAAGCGGACCTGCCAATCCTGCAAAAGTGGGCGCGTGCTGCCACTGATCAGGGTGCGGCTATCTGGGTGCAGCTCAACCATCCTGGCAAGCAATCCCCCAAAGGCCTGAACAAACGCAATATCGCGCCATCGGCGGTGCCATTTCGCGAGGATATGGCGGCGTTCTTCGAGACGCCCCAAGAGGCCAGCGGTGCAGAGATCCAGGACATCATCGAGCGCTTCGGCCGTAGTGCCGCCATCTGCAAGAAAGCAGGTTTCAGCGGTATCGAAATCCATGGCGCGCATGGCTACCTGATCAACCAGTTCCTCTCGCCGCATCACAATAAACGCACGGATCAATGGGGTGGCTCGCCGGAGAACCGCCGCCGCTTCCTGCTGGCCGTCTACGCCGAGATCCGTCGTCAGGTGGGCGATGACTTCCCGGTGGCGATCAAGCTCAACTCCGCAGATTTCCAGCACGGTGGCTTTACCGAAGAAGAGTCGCTGGCCGCGATTCAAGCGCTGGTCGATGCCGGCATTGATCTGATCGAGATCTCAGGCGGCACCTATGAAGCCCCGGCCATGAGCGGTGCACTCCAGGAGCAGAAAAAGGCCTCCAGCGTAGCGCGTGAAGCCTACTTCCTCGACTTCGCCCAAAAAGTGCGCGCCACGGTGCAAGTCCCGCTGATGCTGACCGGTGGTTTTCGCAGTGCTGCCGGCATGAATGCTGCGCTGGCATCCGGCGCAGTGGATGTCATTGGTCTGGCGAGACTGATGGCGATTGATCCCGACGCGCCGACCGCACTGCTGCAGGGCAAGGACAGCGCCCAGCAGGTGCACACCATCAAGACAGGCATCAAACCGATTGATCGCATGGGTTTGATGGAGATCCTCTGGTACTCCCTGCAACTCAAGCGAATCGCCAAGGGCCGCGAACCGCGAGCCAACGAGAGCGGCCTGCTGGCGTTCGTCAAGTCGCTGGCCATGAGCAGCTGGGGCACCTACCGCACCCGACGCCTGCGTGCACGCAACTAAGACACACCCACGCGATAACACTGATCGCGGCTGCTCTGTGAGCGGTCGCCAAATGACTTGATAAATAAGGTATTGCCATGACATCCAACACCCCAGTCGCGCTGGTCACCGGTGCTTCATCCGGTATTGGCGAAGCCACCGCCAAGCAGCTCGCGCAAGCGGGTTACAAGGTTTACGGCACCAGCAGGCGCGGCATCCAGGCCGCACAAAGCGCCATCACAATGCTGGCGCTCGATGTCACGGATGATGCGTCCGTATTAGCGGCGGTCAACGAATTGATTCGGCTTGAAGGGCGTATCGATCTCTTGGTGAACAATGCCGGTTTCGGCATTGCCCCTGCCGGTGCGGAAGAAAGCTCGCTCGAACAGGCCCAAGCGCTCTTCGACACAAACTTCTTTGGCATTGTGCGTATGACCCGCGCCGTGGTCCCGCATATGCGCCGCCAAGGCAGCGGCCGAATTATCAACATCGGTTCGATTCTGGGCGTTGTGCCCATGCCTTACATCGCGCTGTATGCCGCCAGCAAACACGCCGTAGAAGGCTATTCGGAAGCACTTGATCACGAGCTACGCACACGCGGCATTCGTGTCGCGGTCATCGAGCCGGCCTTTACCAAGACCGCATTCGAGGCAAACACCATCGAGCCCGACGCTCCGCTCGACGAGTACCGCACTGTCCGTGCGAGCCTCACCAAGGTGTTTAGTCAATCGATGGCAAACGCCGATGATCCAGGTGTCGTGGCCAAGGTCGTCGTAAAAGCTGCCAGCGCCGCGCGCCCCAAGCTGCGTTACACCGCAGGTGTCGCTGCTGGCCGTCTGAGCCTGCTGCGCACCTTTGCCCCAGCGGGAATTCTCGATGCCGGCATCCGTAAAAATCTGCAACTCGAGGGATAGACCGCTGGTAAAAAACCTTGGCCCACAGCCTCTCAAGGCATAACCCAGGCTTACGCCAACAGCTCAGTAATCCACTGCGTCTGTTGGGCGACTTTCTGCACCCTCTCTTCCGGCACCGCCTGGCGCGCCTGAGCGAAGTCAGCCAGGGTCTGTTGCTTCAGACGCAGCATGCGTTGCCACTTGGCCAGGAAAGCCGGGCTGCGCGTCTGCATCTGCAGCGGGCCAAAGTACAGTTCCTCGGCGCTGTAGCTCACCGGGCCAGAACGTTCGGCAACGATAATTTCGTAGGCAAAGCGATTCTCCCGCAGCACCTCCTCGCAGAGGATGCGGTAGCCATTTTCCATCAGCCATTGGCGCAGCGGCTGCTCGCCGCCGTTGGGCTGCAGGATCAAACGCTCCTGCCCACTCAGGCGCGCCTTGCCGCTGTCGAGGATGTCGCGAATCCGCTCGCCGCCCATCCCGCAGATGCTGATTGCCGTGATTGCGTCGCTCGCCTCAATCGCCGCCAAACCATCGGCCAGACGCACACTGATGCGTTGGCTCAGCTCGCTTTCACGCACGCTGCGTTCAGCCGCGTGGAACGGCGTCAACGCCACCTCCCCCGCCACTGCAGCCTCGATGGCCCCACGGCGCATCAACGCCACCGGCAGATAGGCGTGGTCCGAGCCAATATCAGCCAGCCGCGCCCCTGCCGGCACATGCGCCGCCACACGCTCCAGGCGCATAGACAATGTCTGCTCGTTCAACTCCAGCCCCTTCTCAGCCTCGGCGTCCGGCCATTAAGCCGAATCGGGGCGCGATTCTGTCGAGCAATGCCGTGCATGGCAAATCCGTGCGACCAGCGATATGTACTCGCCCGAGCCTGGAGTTCAGGGGAGCACCAATAACGCAAATTAGGGATGAGCTGTTATCGGCCAGAAGCTGCCGGCTATATTCGTCAGGGGCGATTTAAAGTCATGATTTGTAGCTGTACGTCTGCCTGCCTTGCAATGTGCTTATCAGGGCGGCGAACAAGTTCAATAAGGCTCCCGCACCAAGGGCAAGCTGAGGCGCAGAGTCTGCGGGGAATAGGTTAAAGAGCAGTGTCACGATGACTGCTCCAGCAGTTTGTCCGAGCAAGCGAGCGGTACCCTGCATCCCTCCTGCCGCACCACTCCGGCTCATTGGCGCCGAGAGGAACATGTTGCGGTTATTAGCCACGTTAAAGAGGCCGAAGCCGAGACCGCAGAGCATGGTCAGCGGCACAAGCATTATGAGGTTTTCCTCTAGAGGCCAGAGCGCAGCCCCTGCTAATCCAGCGGAAAGACAAATGCCACCTACCGAACAGAACCAGGCAGTCGACCATCGATTTGAAAGACGGCCCGCGAGCGGAGCTATGAGTGCGACGGTTAAAGGCCAGGGGATCATGTAGAGGCCTGTCATCAGCACCTCTTGCCCGAGGCTGTAGTGAAGGTAGAAGGGCAGCGCCACGAGGCCTGCGGTCTGCCCAGCAAAGCAGAGCACCGAGGCAATAACTGAAATACGGAATGAGTTGGATCTGAGCAGATCAAGCGGAATCAGTGGCGCTTCCTTCTGCCTTTCCCGCTTAACCAACAGCGTCAGTTGGATGGCAGAGATGGCCAGCAACGCTGCAGCCAGTGCTGGGTGCTCAGTGATGACTCCAGCGGCTATGACCAGCGATGCAAAGGTCCCGGCATTCAATGCAATGCTCAACAGATCAGCTTTGCGCGCGGTGCCGTCCACAGCAGGTAACGCGCGAGCCGTTAGCATCACCCAGAGCCCGAAAGGGAGCAGCACAGCAAACAGCCATGGCCAGTCTGCCACGCTGAGAATCGCTGCACCCACTGCGGGGCCTGCTGCTGATGACAGGGCAACCGCAAGTGCATTCCAGCCAATCGCGGCACCCAGTTGCTGGCTCGGCAGCACTTGGCGAAGCAGTGCAATTGCGAGCGCCATGACTGCCGCGCCTCCAAGCCCCTGCAGCAACCGCGCTGCGATAAGCCAAGACAGCGTCGGGGCCAGCGCGCACATCAGAGTGGCGAACAGAAAGAGCGCCACTCCCCACCGGAATACCCGACGATAGCCAAGGCTTTCACCCAGCGCTGCGCAGGGCAGCAAAGCCATCAGGAGCGCCGCCTGGTTAGCCGTGATGATCCAGATGGATAGCGCAGGTGTCACTTGCAGCGACTGCGCGATAGTTGGTAACGCCATGTTGGCTATCGCCGTGTTGAGCACCACCAGCACCATGGCGGCCAGCACTGAGCTGACGGCTGCCAAGTGCCTCGGTTTTGCGCGGACTGATAATGCGTCAACAGCACGCTCCAATGAGGCAGCGAGTTCAGGCTGAATGCTGGGGCTGATGGGCTCTGAATCCGGGCGGCCCGTCATGGCTTCAACCATTCGGGATCGCACTGGCTCGCCGGAACCCAATCACCATCCTGCTCGATGTACCGTGTCAGCTTGCGGGCCTCTTTGTCCTCCTTCTTCAAATCCCGCTCGGTGAAGCGGAAGAGCAAAGCCGGCCCGGAAATACAGTGCGTATCGTGAATATCACCTGGCAGGTAGACCTGCGTTTGACCGGCGCTCACCCGCGTGGAACCGCGTTTTACCAGTTTCACCCGGCCATCCGGGGCCTGCACCTTGGCATAGGTGCCCATCTCTATTTCACCGTGCTGCACCGCGTAAATGACCCAGCCACGACCGTGATCATGAGGCGGCCGGTAGAGCCCTTCAGGTTCGGTGTGTGCCAGCAGCACAAATTCGTTTACCGGATCTCGGTACATCTCCTGCTGGGTCAATGCCTGCTGGCGTAGGTCAGCCAACCACGGCTCGGTGGCAGGCGTCTTCAAGAGTTCATCCAGCTGCTGCTGGCAGCCTGCGACTACTTCAGAACTGAGCGGGCCCCAGATTGATTGGACACCCTCAATAAATCTGCTAAGCGAGTTCATACATCATCTCCTCATCCACTTCGGTACGAATGTGCCGATGGAGAGAACTGTATGCAGTGTACAAACATGGCGGAAGACGCACTGTTTGCACTTTATTGTTGCGTATGACGCCATGTATTAGGCGGGTGGGCTAACATCAGGCTATGTCAAATCCAGACCTTAATCTGCTCATCACCCTCGACGCAGTGCTCGCTGAGGGCAGTGTCGCGCGTGCAGCCAAACGCCTGCGGCTCAGTCCCTCGGCGATGAGCCGGGCACTTGCGCGGCTAAGAGAAACCACAGGTGATCCGCTTTTGGTTAGGGCGGGGCGTGGGCTCGTTCCTACTCCCAGGGCGCTCGAACTTCGTGATCGCGTCGCTCAGCTTGTTCGGGATGCGCAGGAGGTTTTGCGCCCAGCCGAGCTTCTTGACCTGGAAAAACTCGACCGGACATTCGCGATCAGGACCAGTGAGGGTTTTGCTGAGAACTTTGGCCCTGCACTTATCGCGCGTATTGGGGAAATGGCCCCTGGAGTACGGCTGTTCTTTATGCAGAAGCCAGACAAAGACAGTAAGCCATTACGTGATGGAGTCGTCGATCTCGAAACCGGTGTGATAGATCTGGCCTCTGCCCCCGAGCTGAAGGGCCAGTCTTTGTTCAGGGATAATTACGTTGGCGTTGTGCGAGCCAGTCATCCATTAAGTCGCTGCACAATCACGCCGGAAAAGTATGCAGCGGGCATGCATATCTCCGTTTCACGAGAAGGGATAGACAGAGGCCCCATAGATGATGCGCTGCTGCCACTCGGATTGGAGCGAAAAATAGTCACGATCGTCGGTGGCTTTTCAATCGCGCTGGGGCTGGCCCGGGGATCAGACCTGATCGCCAGTGTTCCCGAGCGCCATACCGCGAGCTTGCGCGAGGGCATGCGTAGTTTCCCACTTCCTTTCCCTACTGCGGAGTTCACCGTTTCAATGCTTTGGCATCCACGGTTCAGTGCTGATCCGGCTCATCGATGGCTTCGAAGTCTAGTTCTTGATGTTTGTAGAAAGAACTAATAACGACTTGCCTCTGATTATGTAGACCTTCGATGTCCGCTCCTGGCCGACTGCGCCCTATCGTGCATTTACCAACCCACCCAGCAACTACCGCGGTGAAGCTGAAATCCAAGACGAAGGGTTATCACGCACAACTGCGAAAATTTTGCGCCGGGCCCACTATCCAGCCTTCCCCCTAGACTCGCCTCGCCACAACGATAAGCAGTTCTCCTGCTAAGCGAAGCGTGTAGAATCCCGCGCCCCAAAAATGCAGGAGACAACACGTTGGCTATTCACTACACCGCGTCCGCGGAAAATGTCGCATGTGGACGCACCGGCTCGAACCTGAGCAGCACCCAGGATGTCACTCAGGTTTCATGCAAGCTGTGCCTGCGCAGCGTTGAAAAAGGCACTACTGAGCCTGTCCGTAAAACCCCAAGTCTTGCTGAGCTCAGAGCCGCCGCAAAAGCTGCAAAGGCCGCTGCCGCAGCGGCTGAGATGGTAAAGCCAACCGCCACCCTGAAACCCCGCGCCGAATGGCAGCAACGCCTGGAGCAACTGCCGGGTAGAAACCGCATCCCGCGTGGGATGGCTCGGCAGGTATTTGTTTAAGCGCTGCGGGTCGATTGCTACCTGTCGTCAACTACTCGCACGCTGTTAAAGCAAGGCCCCGTGGTGGCGTAAGCCCTTGCTGCGCCACCCTTAGGACATCTGTGCCAGCGTCTTACGAAAGCGCAGCAGCGCGCCGGTAAAAAACAGCGCGCCGATGCCAATGATCGCCAGGAACTGCGGCCACACAGTGGCGAAACCCGCGCCGCGATAGAGAATCGCCTGGGCCAGATCGACGAAGTGAGTAGTCGGCGCCACCAGCATGATCTGCTGTACCAACTCGGGCATGCTCTCGCGCGGTGTGGTGCCGCCGGAAAGGATCTGCAGCGGGATCAGCACCAGAATGATCAACAGGCCCAATTGCGGCATCGAGCGCGCGATAGTGCCGAAGAAAATGCCCATTGAGGTGGTCGCGAACAGGTGCAGCAACGCGCCGCACAAGAACAGCGGCAGCGAGCCGGCAATCGGCACGTGCAGCCAGCCTTGCACCACCAGCAGCAGCGACAACGCAGTGGCCAGCAGCACCACCAGGCCCATCGACCAGACCTTGGCCAGCATGATTTCAGGCGGCGTCACCGGCATGACCAGCAGGTGCTCGATGGTGCCGTGTTCACGCTCGCGAATCAGTGCCGCGCCCGTGAGAATGATCGACAGCATGGTGATCTGGTTGATCACCTCCATCACCGAGCCGAACCAGCTGCGCGTCAGGTTTGGGTTAAACGCGACGCGCACGGCCAATGCGGCCTGCTGTGGCAGGTCGGCACGGTAGTGGCGCAAGAACGCGCTGATTTCCTCGGCACCGATCATTTGGATATAGCCCGCACCGGTGAAGGCCATGCTCACCTGTGTGGCATCGACGTTGAGCTGGATAGCGGGGCTATGCCCGGCAAGTACATCGCGCTGAAAATCCGGTGGAATATTGAGGGTGAAGGTGTACTGCCCGGAGTCCATGCCGTGATCCATTTCGCTCAATTCGATACGTTGCGGCGGGCGGAAAAACGGCGGCTGGAAGGCATCAATCAAGCGTGCAGAGAGCGGTGAGCGGTCTTCGTCGACCACTGCAATCGAGGCGTTGTGCAGGCTCTCCGGCATGCTCGTAGCAGCCGTAATGATGCCCAGGGTAAAGGCCCAGATAATCAGCAACAGCAGCGCTGGGTCACGTTGCAGGCTGCGCAGTTCCTTGAGCCCCAGATGGAAGATATTCGCCAGCTGTTCCATCTCAGGCCTCCTGCTTTTTCAGTAGGCTGGTGCAGAGTGCCAGCAGGACGGGGATGGTAATCAGCAGCGCGATGAAATAGCTGTACAGCTCAGTGAAACCCAGCGCTTTGGAGAACGCCCCACGGCTGATGATGAGAAAGTGCGAGGTGGGGTAAATCTGCCCAACCAGCGCACCAAAGCCTTCGAGTGATGCCACCGGGTAGATCAACCCGGAGAACTGGATGGCCGGAATCAGGGTGACGATGGCCGTGCCGAATACCGCAGCAATCTGGCTGCGGGTAAAGGTCGACATCAGCAAGCCCATGGCCGTGGCGCAGCTGATGTACAGCAGGCCACCGGTCAGCAAGGCCAGTAGGCTGCCCTTGAGCGGCACATCGAACACCCACACCGCCGCTATCACCAGCAGCACAAAATTGAGCATGCCCAGGGCGATGTAAGGCAGTTGCTTGCCAAGCAGAAACTCCAGGCGGGTAACCGGTGTGACATACAGGTTGATGATCGAACCCAGTTCCTTTTCGCGTACCACGCCAAGGGCGGTAAGCATTGCCGGAATCAGCATCAGCAGCAGCGGAATCACCGCCGGCACCATGGCATTCAGGCTTTCCACATCCGGGTTGTAGCGGTAGCGCACTTCCAGGGTCGGCAGGCTGCTACGGGTTGACGCACTGTCCTTGCGGGCCAGCTCCTGCAAGTAGCCGGCATGCAGGCCCATCACATAGCCTTTGATTGTTTCGGCGCGCATCGGCATGGCGCCGTCGAGCCACATGCCGATTTGCGGTACGCCACCGCGTTTGAGGTCACGGCCGAAGTTGGGCGGGATTTCCACCGCCAGGCTGATCTCGCCACTGCGCATGCGCCGGTCCAGCTCGTCGTAATCGCGCAGCGGCGCTTGCTCGATGAAGTAGCGCGAACCGGCCAGGTTGAGGGCGTACGCCTGGCTGGTGGTGGTCTGGTCGCGGTCGAGCACCGCGTAGGTCAGGTTCTCGACATCCAGGCTGATGCCGTAGCCGATGATAAACAGCAGCAACAAACTGCCGAGCAACGCCATGCTGCCGCGAATCGGGTCGCGACGCAGTTCCAGGGCTTCCCGGCGGGTATAGCTGAACAGACGCAGCAGGCTGAAGCGCTTGCGTTTCAGCGTAGTGGTCTGCGCTGCTGGAGCCGCCGCTTCTGGTGCGGGCTGTTGTGCTTTTTCGCCGACGGCATCCTGCAGATAGGCGATAAAAGTCGCCTCCAGGGTTGGCAGGCCACGCTTGGCCATCAGGGCCTTGGGCGTGTCGCTGTCGAGCACCTTGCCGGCGTGCATCAAGGAGATACGGTCGCAACGCAGGGCTTCGTTCATAAAGTGGGTGGAGATAAATATCGTCACGCCGTCATTGCGCGACAGGTCGAGCATCATCTGCCAGAACACATCACGGGCAATGGGATCGACGCCTGACGTCGGCTCATCAAGAATCAGAATTTCCGGCTTATGGATGACCGCTACAGCCAGTGAAAGACGCTGACGAATACCCAGTGGCAGGCGCTCGGGCAGCTGCTCCATAACGTCGCCAAGGCTGAAACGCTCAGCCATGACAGTCACCCGCCCTGCTATCTCCGTGGCCGGCACATGAAACAGCTGGGCGTGCAGCACCAGGTTCTGCCGCACACTCAGTTCGGCATACAGCGAGAATGACTGCGACATGTAGCCGACCCGCTTGCGCGTGGCCATGTCGCTGGCATTGACCACCTGACCGAACAGCAGGGCTTGTCCTTCGCTGGCGGGCAACAAGCCGGTGAGCATCTTCATGGTGGTGGTTTTGCCGCAGCCGTTGGAGCCGAGAAAGCCGAAAATCTCCCCGCGCTCGATGCGGAAGTCGACGTGATCAACCGCGACAAAATCGCCGAAGCGCATGCTCAGATCGCGCGCCTCGATGGCAATTTCCTGTTCGCCAGCCGGGCGTGGCGGGATCACCAGTTGCTTATGGCCCTGGCGCTTGGCTTCCGGCATCAGGGCGATAAACGCCTCTTCCAGGCTTGTGCATTGAGTGCGTTTCAGCAGCTCCGCCGGGCTGCCGGTGGCCAATACGGCGCCGTCATCGATGGCTAGCAAATGGTCGAAGCGTTCGGCCTCCTCCATGTACGCAGTGGCTACCAGCACACTCATCTGCGGGCGCTGCCGGCGAATGCGCTCGATCAATTCCCAGAACTGGTTACGCGACAGCGGGTCGACGCCGGTTGTGGGCTCGTCGAGGATCAGCAGGTCAGGGTCGTGGATCAGTGCGCAGCACAGCCCAAGCTTTTGCTTCATGCCGCCGGACAGCTTGCCCGCCGGCCGCTCACCAAACTCACTGAGGCCCGTGCTGCGCAGCAGTTCAGCAATACGGGTTTTACGTTCGGCTTCGGCCTGGCCAAACAGGCGGGCAAAGAAGTCCAGGTTCTCGATCACCGAGAGCGTCGGATAGAGGTTCTTGCCCAGCCCCTGGGGCATATAGGCGATGTGTGGGCACACCTGCCGTCGGTGACCGCGGCTGGCCATATCGCCGCCGAGCACCTCGATCTGCCCACTCTGGATTTTGCGTGCGCCGGCAATCAGCGCCAGCAGGCTGGACTTGCCAACACCATCCGGGCCGATCAAGCTAACCATGCACTGCGCGGGAATTTCCAGGCTGACGGCCTTGAGGGCGCAGGTTTTGCCGTACTGCAGGCTGACATCCTGCAGCTGCGCGACTGGCGCTGCAGGCGCGCTCACTGCGGAACCTTGATCGCCAGTTCTGCAGGCCACTCGGCCTGTGGGTCGAGGCGCAGATAAGCCACGCCGGGTACGCCGGTTTTCACCTGAGTGAGGTGGCGCTGCAACAGTTCTGGATCAATCCGCGCTTTAACCCGAAACATCAGCTTTTCGCGCTCGCTGGCGGTTTCCACGGTTTTCGGAGTGAACTGGGCAACGCTGGCCACATAGCTGACCTCGGCCGGAATCACATACTGCGGTACGGCATCGATCACCAGGCGAACTTCGGCCCCCAGCGCCACCCGGCCGGCCTGCTGCTCAGGCAGGAAAAAGGTCATGTAGACATCGCTCAGGTCGACCAGGTTAAGCACCTTGCCGCCTGCGCCGATCACCTCGCCCGGCTCGGCGATGCGGTACTGCACACGCCCTGCGCGCGGTGCCTTGAGCTGGCTGTCCTCGATATCGATCTGTAAGCGCTCGACGCTGGCTTGAGTGGCCTCCACAGCCGACTGCGCCTCAATCACCTGGGACTGTGCGGCGGCAATGCCCGCCTCAGCCGAAATAACCTGAGACTCAGCGGCCGCCAGGGCGGCTTGGGTGCTTTGCAACCGGGCAAGGTCGTCATCCAGTTGCTGCTGCGCCATGGCATTGCGTTTGACCAGGATCGCGCTGCGGGCGTGGCGCTTTTGCGCAGCCGACACTTCCGCCTGGCGCTGGCGCACGATGGCCTGCGCGGTGACTTTCTCACTCTCACGCAGGCGAACCTGGGCACTGGCCGTCAGTTTACTGTTCTGGGCTTGGCGCATTTGCGCCTGGGCCTGCAGCACTTGCGCCTGGAGTACCTGGGTGTCCATACGCGCAATCACTTGCCCGGCCTCGACGAACTCGCCCTCCTCAACCTCAATGCTGGCAATGCGCCCCGGTAGCTTGCTGGCCGCGTCAACGTCGGTGGCTTCAATCCGCCCGTTACCGCTGGCGAAGCCATCCCCCAGGCCCTCGGGGCGCAGGGTGTACCAGAGCAGGCCCGCGATAATGGCCACGACGGCAACGCTGGCGGCAGGAAAGATCCATTTTCGGCTGACTGACATAATGACCTTGAGTCTCTAAACAAAGGAGTTGGCTACAGCGGCACTCGGCGTCACACCATGCCAGCTAGGGCTGCTCGAAGCGGCTCAAGCGGCGCCGCAGGTGGCTGTTTTCGGCGCGCAGGTGCTCCACTTCATCAAGCAACTGCAACGCCAGGGCTACACCCGCCCACTCAAGTTGCAGTTCAACCTGTAAGCGCAACGCCCGCTTGGCGACGGACAGTGCATGGCTGCTAAACCGCCATTGCGCCGGTGTAGCACCACAGGGTTCGACGATGCCGTGTTCGACAATCTCCAGCAGCACCGCCTGCGGCAGCTCAGCGCACAGGCAGAACTCGTGCATGTCTAATTGCAGGGTCTGGCTACTCATCACTGGCTCCACTGCGCGCGCGGATTGAAGGCGGCTTGCTCGGCCAGCTGTGCCCATAGCGCACGCACAGGCTCGTCGGATTGAGCCGGGATGACGATCTTGAACAGCGCATACAGGTCACCCGGCTCGCCGGCTTTGTTGCGCAGCCCCTTGCCTTTGATCCGCAGCCGTTGCCCTGCTTGGGTATTGGCGGGTATGCGCAGGTTGATTTTGCCGCTCAGTGTCGGCAGCGTAACTTGGCTGCCCAGCACGGCCTCCCAAGGCGCCAATGGCACGGTGAGGACCAGGTTGTGCCCCTCTACGTCGAACAGAGGGTGGGGCACAAAGTGAATGAGCAAATACAAATCGCCATGTGCGCCGCCACCTACCCCCGGCGCGCCCTGCCCTTTGAGGCGAATGCGTTCGCCATTACCGACCCCAGGCGGGATTCTCACATTCAAGGTTTTGCTGATCGCCGGCAGAGGCTGACCGTCAGCGCTGTATTGCGGAAGCTGGAAGGCAATGGTCTTGGTGTCATCGCTCAGGGTTTCTTCCAGCAGCAGCGGCAGCGCCATTTCAACGTCCTGGCCTCTGCGCGCGCGAGTGCGGCCGGCGTCCTGGAAACGTCCAGCGCCACCAAATAGCGACTCGAAAAACTCGGAATACTCACTGCCCGCGCGGCTGCCATGGGGAAAATCCGTATGGCCTTGCGGTTGCCAGCCCGGCGGCGGCTCGAAGGGACGACCTTGTTCAGCGTATTTGCGCAGCTCATCGTACTCGGCGCGTTTTTCCGCGCTTTTCAGCACCTCATAGGCTTCGGCGACATCCTTGAATTTATTTTCTGCGTCGGCTTCTTTGCTGACATCGGGGTGGTATTTGCGCGCCAGTTTGCGGTAAGCCGTTTTCACGGCTTTGTCGTCTGCTCCCGGCTCAAGCCCGAGCACCTTGTAGTAGTCCTTGAAGTCCATCGAGCCACCTTGGTCGTCTACCGACACGTTGCTTGCAGCAGTAAACGCTGCTCAGGTGCGAGAGGTTTTGTCAGAGATCAAGAGAGTTGGCATTGCCGGCTCTGGGGCCGTGTCCGCTACCGCCGGACAGATCTGAGTACCGGCGGTACCGGCGAGCATCTCTTCGATCTGCTCCAGCGAACCGATTACCGCACGCTGACCGGAAGCCAGGACGAAGGCCTGCGCGGCGGCGACCTTGGGGCCCATGGAGCCTGCGGCGAACGCGTGCTCACTCAGTTGTTGTGGCGTGACCTTGCCGAGGGCGCGTTGCGTGGGTTTGCCCCAATCGAGGTAGATCGCCGCCACATCGGTGGCAATCACCAGCACATCGGCATGTAGCTCACGCGCCAGCAGGCTGCTGCACAGGTCTTTATCGATCACCGCCTCCACGCCATGCAGAACGTTGCCCTCCCCCTTGCGCGCCACCGGGATACCCCCGCCGCCGGCCGCAATCACCAGCGCGCCCCGCTCCAACAACCAGCGGATCGCCTGTATGCCGAGCACGCGCAGCGGCTGAGGCGAGGCCACCACGCGGCGGAACGCAGCACCGTCCGCCGCCATACTCCAGCCCCTGGCAGCGGCCACGTGCACGGATTCGGCCTGGGTGTAGACCGGCCCGATGGGTTTGCTCGGATGGCCAAAGGCCGGGTCCTGCAGATCCACTTCCACCCGGGTGATCAGCGTGGTGATCGCCCGCGTTGCGGGCAACAAGTTGGCCAGTTCCTGCTCAAGCAGGTAGCCGATCATGCCGTCGGTCTGCGCGCCGAGCACGTCCAGCGGGTAGGCTTCCACGTCAATGTAGGCCGCCGCTTGCAGGGCCAATAGCCCCACCTGCGGGCCGTTGCCATGGGTCAGCACCAGGTCGTGGTTGGCGGCCACACGCGCCAGTTGCGCAGCGGCACGGCGAATGTTGGCTAACTGGTTTTCCGCTGTGGGCGGCTGATCACGTCGCAGCAAGGCATTACCGCCCAGGGCAACGACGACTTTCATGAGTGGACTCCTGGCAGTGTCATCCGAGGGTCGCTACCAGCACGGCTTTAATGGTGTGCATACGGTTCTCGGCCTGGGTGAAGACGATGGAGGCGTCGGACTCGAACACTTCGTCGGTGACTTCAATCTCGCTCAGGCCATATTTTTCGTGCACCTCGCGGCCCTCCTCGGTTTCCAGATTGTGGAATGCGGGCAGGCAGTGCATGAACTTGCAGCGTGGCTTGCCAGTAGCCTGCATCAGCGCCGTGGTCACCTGATAAGGCAACAGTTTGTCGATGCGCTGTTGCCACACCGCGTCGTCCTGGCCCATCGAGACCCACACGTCGGTGTAGAGAAAGTCTGCGCCAACCACGGCCCTCAACGGGTCGCTTTCCAGGGTGATGCGTGCCCCGGTGCGGCTGGCCAGCTCGCGCATCTGCGCCACCAGTTCGGCGGGCGGTTGCAGGTCGGCAGGCGAGCAGATGCGCACGTCCATACCCATTTGCGTGCCGCCCACCAACAGCGAACTGCCCATGTTGAAACTAGCGTCGCCCAGGTAGCAGAAGCTCAATTCGTGCAGTGGCTTTTCGCCAAACTCCTGCATGGTCAGCAAGTCGGCGAGGATCTGTGTGGGGTGCATCTCATCTGTCAGGCCGTTCCACACCGGCACCTTGGCGTAAAGCGCCAGCTCCTCAACCACGCTCTGGTGAAAGCCGCGGTACTCGATGCCGTCGTAGTAGCGCCCCAGGACGCGGGCGGTGTCCTTCAGCGATTCCTTGTGGCCCAGCTGCGAGCTGCCGGCATCGAGATAGGTCACATGTCCACCCTGGTCGTGCACCGCCACTTCGAAGGCGCAGCGGGTGCGCGTCGAAGGTTTCTCGAAAATCAGCACGATGTTTTTACCCGTAAGGCGCGGCTGTTCGTTGCCCACTGCTTTCGAGCGTTTGAGTTCGGCGGCCAGGTCGAGCAGGTAGCGCACCTCATCGGGGGCGAAATCCTTTAACGCCAGCAGGCTACGGTTGTGCAGGTTAAAGCTCATGGGCTGCTCTCATAGGGGATAGAGGTCAAAGCGCGTCACGCTCAATCGGGCAACTCATGCAATGGCTACCACCGCGACCGCGGCCCAACTCCGAGCCGGGAATGGTGATCACCTCAACACCAGCTTTGCGCAACAGCGTGTTGGTGTGGGTATTGCGGGCGTAGCCCATGACCACGCCCGGAGCCAGCGCCAGCAGGTTATTGCCGTCGTCCCATTGCTCGCGCTCGGACTGCCAGGCGTCGCCGCCGGTGGCCACCGAACGCAGCTTGGCCAGGCCCAGTGCTGCGGCCACAACTTCGAGGAAGGGTTGGCTTTCGCTGCGCACGTCCAGGCTGCCTTCGCGCTCGCCGGGGCGCAGGCTGTGCACGCGAATCGCGTCGACCATTTCGGGGAAGCTAGTCACCAGGTCCACATCGCAAAAGGTAAATACGGTGTCCAGGTGCATCGCACCGCGCGACTTGGGAATCTGCGCGGCCAGCACGTGGGTGGCTGCGCCCTGGGCAAACAAGGCTCGGGCAAGTTGGCTGACGGCTTGCGGTGAGGTGCGCTCGCCCATGCCGATCAGCACCACGCCATTGCCCAGCGGCATCACATCGCCGCCTTCCAGGGTCGCACCACCATGATCGACATCAGGATCCCCCCACCAGGTTTTCACCTTGCCGGCGAATAAGGGGTGGAAACGATAAACCGCCGCGGTCAACAGGGTTTCCTGACGCCGGGCCGGCCAGTACATGGGGCACAACACCACACCATCACCGATCCAGCAGCTGCTGTCGCGGCTGAATAGCGTGTTGGGCAGCGGCGGCAGAAGGAAGTCGTGCGCCGTGGCATAGCGGGCCAGCAGCCCTTCTGGTTCAAACGGCAGTTCGGCACGCGCCAGCCCGCCGATCAGGTGTTCAGCCAGGCGCATGGGTGGCAGCGCCTCTAGCCAGGGTCTTAGTTGCTGGGCCAACTCGCTATCGACAGTGCCCTGGGCGAGCTTCCGGTCCAACAGCCAAGTGCGGGCCTCTGGGTTGGCCATGCTGGTAGCCAGCAGGTCATGCAGCTCCAGTACCTCAACATCTCGGCTGAGCATGGCATTGATAAAGGCGGCGTGATCATTGCGCGCCTGCTCTACCCAGAGCACGTCGTCGAACAGTAAATCGCGGCAATTGGCCGGCGTCAGGCGCTGCTGCGCGAGACCTGGGCGGCACACCAGTACACGGCGCAAGCGGCCAATTTCAGAGTGCAAACCTTGGGTCGTCATGACATTGAATTCCTGTTCACAAATGCGCAGATGCAAAATGCAGAGCGCTTACAGCCCGAGCCGCCCCATCAGCAGCAGCGTGGCGGCTACGCCGGCCAGCACCACCAGAGCGGCCAGAATCACCCACTCCCAAGGGGTAAACATGCGTTCCTGACGCTGGCGCTTGGCCCAGGCATAGAGCAGCACGCCCGGTACATAAAGCAGGGCGCTGAGCAGCAGATACTTGAAGCCGGCGGCGTACAGCAGCCATAAGCAGTAGACCGTGGCCAACGCAGCGATGGGCACGTCAGCACGCTGGATAGCGGCTTTGACGCCCTCACCGCGCCAGGCCAGCAGCAGGCCGTAGGCCGCGCTGAACAGGTAGGGCAGCAGAATCATCGCCGTGGACAGCGAGATCAGCGCCAGATAAGACGCCTCGGAGAACAGCGTCAAAATCAGAAACAGCTGCACCATGCCGTTGGTGAGCCACAGCGCATTGGCCGGCACGTGCTTGTCGTTGGTCTGCCCCAGCCACTTCGGCATCACACCACCGCCTGCCGGGCTGAACAGGGATTCCGCCGCCAGTAGCATCCAGGCCAGGAAGCCGCCGCCAACCGAGACAATCAGGCCGACGTAGATCAGCACCGCGCCCCAGGTGCCAACAGCGTTTTCCAGCACGCCGGCCATTGATGGGTTTTTCAGGCCGGCCAGGGTCGGCTGGCTAAATACCCCAAGCGACAGCAACGACACCGACATCAGTAGCAGCAGGCAGATCAGAAAGCCGATGACCGTGGCGCGGCCCACGTCTTCACGCTTGCGCGCACTGGCCGAATACACGCTGGCCCCCTCAATGCCGATAAACACCCAGACCGTCACCAACATGGTGCTCTTGACCTGATCAAGCACCGAGCCGAGGCTGGCATCGCCCCAGAAATTCAGGCTGAAGGTTTCCACCTTAAAGGCCATGGCCACCAGCGCGATAAACAGCAGCAGCGGCACGATCTTGGCCAGCGTGACCACCGCATTCAGTACCGCAGCGCCTTGAATACCGCGCAGCACCAGCAAGTGGATGACCCACAGCACGATGGAAGCGCCCGCGATGGCGGCCGGCGAGTTGCCGCTGCCGAACACCGGAAAAAAGAAGCCCAACGCACCGAACGCCGCCACCAGATAACCGACATTGCCGATCCAGGCGCTGACCCAGTAACCCCAGGCAGAGTTGAAGCCGACGTACTCACCCGACAACGCGCGGGCATAGGCGTAAACGCCGTTGTCGAGTTCGGGTTTGCGCAGCGAGAGCATCTGGTAGACCCGCACCAGCAGCAACATGCCGATGCCGGTGATGGTCCAGCCAATCAGAATGGCCCCGGCACCCGCGCCGGCGGCCATGTTCTGCGGCAGGCCGAAGATACCGCTGCCGATAATCGAGCCGACCACCAGCGCCACCAGCAAGCCAAGGCCAAGCTTCGCGGGTGCCTGTGTGGCGGTGATCTTGGTTGGCGTTGCGCTGCCGGATAGACCCGCAACATCTGCGGTTGCTGCTGAAGGTAATGCGTCTGCGGCCTTCATGCCGCCCAACCCGCAGAAGCCGGCACACAGCACAGCGCCTTGAACTTCATCGCAAACGACGCGGCGCCTGGCGCGTGCACAGCGGGCGCGAGCCCCATGACGATGTAGCGGTAAACGATGGAATGCAGCGGATTCATCGCAAATACCTGTGCAGGGTGATGCCAGCCAAAACGTGAAGTACGCGCAGATCTGGTTATCCCTATCAGTCTGTTCGCCCTGGCTTGAGCTGTCTGTTCGCAAGCACACGTAGAGCCTTCAGGCGCTCGGCAACAGGACGGCAAATCCGTCGATCTTGGCTAGTCATATCGAATGGCTGCTGACCGATTTCCGCCTGCCGCCAACGGCCGCGTTGGCTCGCCGCCAAGCATTAGCGGCCGCGTCAGACTCGCGCGGCCTTATTGCTTCAATGCCACCGCAACCGCCTTGGCGGCATCCTCAATCGCGCGCTCATCGTAGGGCGCAAAACCCAGCACCAGCCCCGGTTCGCGGGGCTGCACGCTGTAGCGCGCCAGCGGCAGGGTATCGATGCCGGCGGCCTGCAGGCGGGCGAAGGCCGCCTGTTCGTCGTTTACCTGCAGGTTGCAGGTGATATCCAGCCCCGCACGAATCTCCGGCACATCAATCAACCCCTGCCAATGCCGCTGCGCCGACTCGGCGAAGGCCTCGGCGCGTGCGGCGTAAATTTTGCGCATGCGCCGTACATGGCGGTCGAAATGCCCTTCATGGATAAAGTCAGCCAGCACCGCTTGCGACAGGCTGTTGGCGTGGCGGGACATCAGCGCGGCGGCGCGGGTGAAGCTTTCCAGCAGGTGCGCCGGCAATACCAGATAAGCTAGGCGGATGGAGGGAAACAGCAGCTTGCTGAAGGTGCCGGCGAGGATCACCGACTGCTCCGCCGCCGGCATCGAGCGCAGCGCGGGAATCGGTTTGGCGATAAAGCGGTATTCGCTGTCGTAGTCGTCCTCGAAGATATAGCTGCCGTGCTGCGCCGCCCATTGCAGCAGGGCCAGACGCCGCGCGGGTGACAACTCACTGCCCAGTGGCGCCTGCCGTGAAGGGGTGACATAGACCAGCCGGGCATCGGCGGCCAGACGCACGCCCTCCTCCACTTGCATGCCGAAGGCGTCCACCGGCACATCCACGCGCTGCACGCCCGATACATCGATCAGCTGACGCGCGCCGGGGTAGCCGGGGTCTTCCATCCATACCTTGGAGTTGCCCGGCGCCAGCAGGCGCAGGCACAGATCGAGCCCCTGCTGCACGCTGTTGAGCACCAGGATGCGTTCGGCCGGCACCTGCACACCACGGGCGATGGCCAGGTAGCCGGCGATGGCTTCACGCAGCGCCGGCAAGCCGCCGGGGTCCGAATCGAGCAAGATGGACAGCCGCGAGGCGCGCAGCTGCTGGATATGCAACTTGCGCCATAGGTCGACCGGGAACGCCTGAACATCGCCCCGATGCGGGAAGAACGGCCGCAACCCCGGCGTCACCGAGCGCCGCGCAAAGATTGGAGTGATCGCTTCAAGGCGTTCGACCCACGGCGTGGCGGGTGGCGTGCGCGGCGCCTCTTGCGTGGCCACGACCTTGCGCCGCACATAGCCGGCGTTAAGCGTGGCGTCCGGCAGCACCTGGCAAACCCACGTGCCGCTGCCGGTCTGCGCCTCCAGATAGCCCTCGGACAACAACTGCTGATAGGCCGCCTGGGCCGTGCCCCGCGCCAGCTTGTAGTGCTCGGCCAGCGCGCGCGTGCTGGGCAGCTTGCTGCCCGCCGGCAGGCGACCACCGAGAATGGCGCCGCGCAGCGCCTCATACAGCCAGCGCTGCAGGCTAACGCCCGGCTCGGGCGTGCCCAATGGCAGGAAGACCACCTGCGGGGGCGATTTTTCGGCGGGCATGGCAGCTCCAAAGTGGATCAATGAGTTCTAGCAAGAATGGATCAATACCATGATCCAAGCCAGAGGCAGAATCACTCCCGTCGTCAGCCAACAGCCTTTCTCTTCACCACGGGAATCACACCATGAAACAGCAAATCCTGATCATCGGCGCCGGCTTTGCCGGCATGTGGAGTGCACTCAGCGCCGTGCGCCTGCTCGATCAACAGCAGCGCCTGGACATCGATGTCACCCTGCTTGCGCCCCAGGCGGAACTGCGCGTGCGTCCACGCTTTTATGAGCCCGACCTGGCCAGCACCGTCGCCCCGCTCGGCCCGCTGTTCGAGGCCGTGGGTGTGCGCTTCGTCCAGGGCAGCGCCACGCAGATTGACGCCGCGAGCAAGCGCGTCAGCTACCGCGACGCGTCGGGTGCCGAAGCCGAGTTGAACTATGACCGTCTGATTCTCGCGTCCGGCAGCCAGGTGGCGCGCCCACCGCTGGACGGTATCGAGCACTTTACCTTCGATGTCGACAGCCTGGAGTCGGCGCAGAAACTCGAAGCCCATCTGCAAAGCCTGGCGCAGCAGCCAGAAAGCGCAGCACGCAACACCGTGGTGGTGGTCGGCGGCGGCTTTACCGGTATCGAAACCGCCACCGAAATGCCGGCACGCCTGCGCGCCATCCTCGGTGAGCAGACCGACATCCGCGTCATCGTGGTGGATATGGCCAAGCAGGTTGGCGCGGCCATGGGCGAGGCCATCGCCGAGATCGTCGCCGCAGCCAGCGACAGCATGGGCGTCACCTGGCGGCTCGGCAGCCCGGTGTCCAAGGTCGATGAGCACGGCGTGCAGCTGGGTAACGGCGAACGTATTGCCGCCAGTACGGTGATCTTTGCCGTGGGCGTAAAAGCCTCGCCACTGACCCAGCAGATCAACGGCGAACACGATACACATGGCCGCCTGCACGTGGACCGCAACCTCAAGGTGCTCGGCCAGGATGCCATCTACGCCACTGGTGACACCGCCTACGCCGCCGTGGATGAGCAGGGCAACCACGCCCTGATGACCTGCCAGCACGCCATTGCACTGGGCCGCTCGGCCGGCAACAACGCCGCCGCAGACCTGCTTGGTGTCGCGCCGATTGCCTATAGCCAGCACAAGTACGTCACCTGCCTGGACCTGGGCGCCTGGGGCGCGGTGTTTACCGAAGGCTGGGAGCGCAAGGTGCTGCTGACCGGCCCGGAAGGCAAGGCGCTGAAAACCCAGATCAACACCCAGTGGATCTACCCACCGGCAGCGGACCGGGCAATCGCCCTGGCCGCAGCCGACCCGTTGATCCCGGTGGTGGCGTAAGCCTTGTCCGCCATAACCTGAGCAGCCCTGCCCAGGTTATGGCGACGGCATAAAGTCCTGAACGGCACTTTACATGTGCGCATACGCGCACATATAGTCACCACATGAATACACCTCTATCCCGAACCCAAGCCATCGAAGCCGCCATCGCGTCACTCGATGGCGCGTTCTTCAAAGCCCTGTGCGAGGCGCCACGCGTGGCCGTACTCAAGCGCGTCATGCTTCTGGGGCGCGCAGATGTCACCGAGATTGCCGCTGAACTGCCGCAGGAGCGCTCAGTGGTATCGCGCCATCTGCAGGTACTGCTTGATGCCGGCATCGTCCGCGCCACGAAGGTTGGCCGCCAGGTGTTCTACGAAGTGGATGGCCCAGCCATTATCCAGCGCCTGGAAAGCATCCTCACCCACACCAAAAACATCACTCCGCTGTGCTGCCCAGGCCGGGCGGAGTGATTTTATTTAGGCAGATATGTGTATAGGTGCGCACTTATGAACAATATGAATCAAAGCTACGATGTCATCGTTATCGGCGCCGGTCAGGCCGGGTTGGCCAGCGGCTGGCACTTGCAGCAGCAAGGCCTGAACTTTCTGATTCTCGATGAGCAGCAGCAACCGGGCGGTAATTGGCGTCACTACTACGACAGCCTCGAACTGTTCTCGCCAGCCGCCTACTCCGCACTGCCGGGTTTGCCCTTCCCCGCAGCGCCAGGCCACTACCCCACTCGCGATGAAGTGGTGCACTACCTGGCGACGTATGCCAAGCATGTTCAACTGCCCATCCGCCAAGGGATTCAGGTCACGCATATTGATCAGCACGATGGGGGATTTCAGGTAACTGCCGCTGACGGCCAACGCTTCTTGGCAGGAGCCGTAATCGTCGCATCGGGCGCCTTTAGCCGCCCCTACCTACCCGATATCCCGGGGCTCGAACACTTCAGCGGCACTCGGCTGCACAGTGCCGACTACCGCAATGCAGAGCCTTTTCGTGGGCAGCGCATCATCGTGATTGGCGCGGCAAACTCGGCCGTACAGATCGCTTATGACTTGGCCCAGGTGGCCAGCGTTACGCTGGCTACGCGGGAGGCGGTCCGCTTCACGCCACAGCGGATATTGGGGGCCGATTTCCATAGCTGGATGAAGTGGACGGGGCTGGAGAAAACCCGTTGGCTAAGCGACCAGAGCACACCGGTGCTGGATGACGGCACCTACCGAAAGGCGCTTAAAAACGGATACTTCACACAAAAAGCCATGTTCACCCAGGTCACGGCAAACGGCATCGTCTGGGCCGATGGCCAGCATGAAGCGGTTGATAGCCTGATATTTGCCACCGGTTATCGCCCTAACCTGCCCTTTCTCGAAGGCCTGCCAGTGCTCGACGCACGAGGCCAGGTAGCGCAGCGCGACGGGCGAGCCCTGCACGTGCCCGGCTTGTACTTTGTCGGCCTGCCCAGACAGCGCAACTTTGCCTCTGCAACCCTGCGCGGTGTGGGGCCAGATGCGCAATACATCCTGCCGCACCTGCTGCGCCATCTGCGCACCCAGGATGACATGCACAGCGCGGTACTGCAGCGCTGAGCGGCGCCGTCATTCAGTCGGGAAAGCGCTCGATATGCGTCTCGCCGTTGCGGCCGTAGTAGCTCACATGGCGCCCCTGCAACCAGACCATGTAGCCGATGCAGCCGGCGGCTTGCGAACGGCGCTTGAACTCCGGGTACAGCACTTCGCCCTGCTGCGCCGCGCGAATCGTGGCCTGGATATCCGGGGCGGAAAACGGTCGGGCAATCCCCGCTTGCGGTGCGTCCATGTCCAGGCTGTAGGTTTGCCCATTGGGCAGGTAGTAAGTGGCGCGGCAGGCGCGGTAATCCACCCAGTAGGATTCCACGCCAGCGCTGAGCAAAGCCTCCACGACCTGACCAAAATGGATGCTGCCCTCGTTCGAGCGGCTGAAGGTTATCTGGATGATGGATTCAATCGAGTGATTCATAACGGCTCCGGGCAGGTTCAATGCTTAGTTGATCGGGACTTGTTTGAGGTTCTGCCGCAGCACAATGTCCTTCATCAGGGACATCAACCCCTCGCGCTGGGCATCGTTCAAGTGGCCAAAGAACAGCTGGTCATTCTCATCCGCCAACGCCGCGAGTTTGGGTACCAGGCTATTGCCGGCGGCAGTTAGCAACAGGCGCTGCTCCCTGGCGCGGTCTTCGGCCAGCGGTCGCTCGGCCAGGCCTTTGCCTTGCAGCTTGGTCACCACCTTCGAGGCGGCCCCTTTGGTCATGCCCAGGGCGGTAATCAACTCGGCATGGGTGGTTTCTGCGCGCTCATACAAGGTGCGTAGGGCAACCCACTCGGACAGGGTGATGTCATGCTGCTCCAGCTGCTTTTCAAAGCGAGCGGATACTTGGTTGGAAACAAAACGCAGCCAGAAGCCAAGGTGGGCATCCAGCGGGCTGACAGGCAGTAGTGGTGTCTTTTTCATATTGGTTTCCCTGGAAACAACTTAATGTTAGTTTCCATGGAAACCTGATGTCAATTGAAAAATCGTGGCCATGGGCCGCGTATACCGGGGAAGCTGCGGCGCTTACGGTTGTATATAGCGCTGCACAATCCGCGCATACCGGCCATCCACCACCAGCTCGCGCAGCGCATCGGCATAGGCCTGAACAAAGTCGGACTCAATCGACTTCTTGCTGAAGGCCACCTCAGCGGCGTCACTGGACACCACTACTGCGGTGGGCTTGATCCGCTCGTTGAGGCCCAGTTGCTGGATTTCGTAGGCACCGGTGTTTTCGTCGGCGATCACCCCATCGATCCGGCCCTTGCCGACCATGCGCCAGAGGTTGTTGCGGTTGGCCACCTGCACCACCCGCGCGGCAAACGCCGGGTCACCCATCAGCTGCTCGTAGTCCGCGCCGTAGGCCACGTTGATCTGCGCGCCCAGGCGGAATTCGCTGTGCTGCAGCTCCAGCAGTTGTGTGATGGGCCAGCGTTGCAGCGCAGGGGCATGCATAAACAGAATATTGCGCGAGGGTGGCAGCACCGGGCCGGAGAAGTGCGCATAGACCTCGCGCTCTGGCCGGCGGAAGGCGCCAGGTAGAATATCCAGACGGCCCAGTTCCAATTCCTTGAGCGCCCGCGCCCAAGGCAGTTTGCGCAGTTTGATCTGGCAGCCCAGGCGCGCCAGTGCTGCGCGGTTGATTTCAACATCGATACCGACCACCGCGCCATCTGCCGTCTGCATGCTAAACGGCGGATCATCATCCCAACGCAGCGTCTTCTCGCAGGCAGCTGCCGTTAGCCCCGGCCAACAGGCCAGCAGCAACAGGGCAAGCAACAAGCGGGGGCGCAGTAAGGGCGAGCGGCGTACATCGACTGCAATCAAGATCATCACTCACGCGGGCTCGATGGGCTGTGGCCTGAGTCTAGCAGCAGAGTCCCGCGTGCCAGCAAGCCATATACCCGTATAAATACGGCGTTTGTCGTGGAAAAGGCCGGGTTTGCATAGCCTGTTGCGGGTTCGAGCAACACGGATGGCGCGTCCCACGATTTGACCCCGCGGCAGTCAGCAACCATGGTTGTTAGGCCATGACCTGAATCGCGGAGAATCATCCAATGCAAACCCTACCCACCGCGCTTGCTGTTTTAACCCTGCTGCTCAGCCTGCCCGCCCATGCGGCGGACATTGATGTGGAGAACCAGTCGTCCTGGGAGATCCACGAACTCTATTTCTCACCCAGTGACGAGGAGAACTGGGGTGAAGATCACCTCGGCGAACACGTGCTGGAGTCCGGCATGACTCTGTCGCTAACGGGCGTCACCCCAGGTGAGTGGGACATCCGCTTGGTCGATGAGGACGAAGATGTGTGCGTACTACAGGGCGTTACGGTGAGCGCTTCGGAAACCTGGCTGATCGAAGACGATGACCTGGTGGACTGCCAGGCAGCAACCGAAGAATAGCCACGGCGAGCAGGCCGTTGAAAACGTAGGCGCGGCAGGTAGTTTTCAACAACCTGCTAGCCTTCGACCACGCTCCACTGCTTACTCAGACGCTTGTCCGATACCGGCAGCTTGGTGCCCAACTGCTGGGCGAATAGCGACACGCGGTATTCCTCCAGCAGCCAGCGGTACAGCACCAGCTGCGGGTCGCGTTTGCCTTCCTGGCTGTGTTTGCCCAGGCGCGCTTGGTATTGCTCCCAGTAACCCGCCAGCTCGCCGCTCCACACGCGGTCGCGCTGCACCTGGCCGGCGATCTTGTCCAGGCGCTGCTCAATGGCCTTCAAATACCTGGGGATTTCCTTAAGCCACTGCGCCGGGGTTTCGCGAACAAAACCGGGATAGACCAGGTTGCTCAGCTGCAGCTTGATGTCGTTGAGCGCCATGGCCTGGGCCAGGTCGATCTTGCCCTTAAAGCGCTTCTGCAGCCCGTGCCACAGCTTGAGAATTTCCAGGGTCAGCTTGGCCAGGCGTTCGGCCTCGCCAGTCCAGTCGCCGCGCTTGCGCTCGGCCAGGGCCGCCAGACCGGCACCGTCACGCGGCAGCGGCTCACTGCCTTCGAGGATGCAGCTGTCGAGGCTGGCCAGCAGAATATCTTCGACCAGCGCATCGACCCGGCCCATATCGCGGTACAGCAGCGCCAGTTCAGTCAGCCCCGGTAGCTTGCCGCGCAGAAACTTGGCCTGTTCACTCAATTGCTGCAAGAGCAAACGCTGCAGGGCGCGGCGATGCTGAAACTCGGCTTCGGCCAGGGTCGGGAAGCGCCCTTCCTTGACCACGCCCGCCTCCTCCACCAGCGCCGGGTAAACCGTCATGGACAGGCCGGCGACCTGCTGCTGTGTCTTCGCCGCCACTTCGCTAAAGGCCTTGGCCTCCACCGGCTGTTGGCTCTTGGCGGTTTTCGGCAGGGCCAACCCGGCCTGGGTGGCTTCGCTGAAACGCGCGGTCAACTCGGCAAGATCGCGGCCCTCACCCAGGGGTTTGCCCTGGTTGTCGACCACTTCGATATTCATCCGCAGATGGCTTTCGATCTGGGACGCAGACTCGACCCAAGCCTCGTCACTGACCCGTGTACCGGTCATGCGCGTCAACTCGCGACCCAGGGCCTCGGGCAGGCTGCCGGCGGCGAAACTGATCTTGCCCAGGGCGGCGCCGACAAAATCCGGCACCGGTACAAAGTTCTTGCGTAGCGCCTTGGGCAGGCCGCGTACCAAGGCCATGCACTTGGCCTCCAGCAGCCCCGGCACCAGCCATTCCAGGCGTTCCGGCGGCAGCTGCGGCAACAGCGGCGCGGGTACGCGCAGGGTGACGCCGTCACGCGGGTGATTGGGCTCGAAGTGATAAGAGAGCGGCAGGGTCAATTCGCCCAGACGCAGGGTGTCCGGGTACTGCGCGGCGGTGACTTCCTTGGCATCACGGGCTAGCACGTCTTCTTCGCGCATAAGCAGCAGCTGAGGGTTCTTCGCGCTCTCAGTCTTGTACCAACTGTCGAAGGTCGCGCTCTGATAGATGTTCGCCGGCAGGCGCGCCTCGTAGTAGGCAAACAGGGTTTCCTCGTCGGCGAGAATATCGCGCCGGCGCGCCTTGGCTTCCAGCTTGTCGAGTTTTTCCAGCAGCTGACGGTTGGCCGTCAGGCACTTGGCGCGCGAGTTGATTTCGCCACCGACCAGACCCTCGCGGATAAACAGCTCGCGGCAGACCACCGGCTCGATGGGGCCGAAATGCACCGGACGGCGGCCTACCACGATCAGGCCGTAGAGGCTGATCTGTTCGAAGGCCACCACCTGGCCGCGCTTCTTCTCCCAGTGCGGTTCCAGGTGGTTTTTCTTGATCAGATGGCCGGCCAGCGGCTCGATCCAGTCCGGCTCGATCTTGGCCACCATGCGCGCAAACAGCTTGGTGGTTTCCACCAGCTCGGCGGCCATCAGCCAGCTGGGTTTCTTGCGGCCGATCACCGAGGATGGGTGCACCCAGAAGCGCCGCTGACGCGCACCGAGGTAATCGCCATCTTCGGTCTTCTGGCCGATCTGGCTGAGCAGGCCGGCGAGAATCGCCTTGTGCACGGCGGCGTAGCCTTTGGCGCGCTGGGCGGCCTGGTCCTTTTCGGCCAGCTCCTTGGCCTTGTGCGCCGCCGATAGCTGGACGTCACCTGTAGGATGGCGTTGAGCGGAGCGATACCCATCATCTGCTCCGGCATGGGTATCGCTACGCTCCACCCATCCTACGTTGCCCTTAGCTGGCGATAGCTGTAGATCACGGGTAATCAGCACCAGCTGGCGATGGGCGTCGCGCCATTCGCGCAGGCGCAGGTAGTTAAGGAAGTTCTTGCGGCACCAGCTGCGCAGCGCGCTGGAACCCAGTTCCTGGCGCTGCTGCTCGAAGCCGCGCCACAGGTTGATCAACGCGGCGAAGTCGGAGTCCACGTCCTTCCACTGCGCGTGGGCCTGGTCGGCAGCCTGCTGGCGGTCGGACGGACGCTCGCGCACATCCTGCACCGATAGCGCGCTGGCGATAATCAGGATTTCTTCCAGGCTGCCCTGCTTGGCCCCTTCCAGCACCATACGGCCCAGGCGTGGGTCCACAGGCAGACGCGCCAACTGGCGACCCAGCGGCGTCAGCTGGCCCTCGCGGTTAACCGCCGACAGCTCCTGCAACAGGTTGAAACCGTCGCTGATGGCCTTGCCATCCGGCGGCTCGATAAAGGGGAAGGCGTCGATCTCACCGAGGCGCAGATGGAGCATCTGCAGGATTACCGCCGCCAGGTTGGTACGCAGGATTTCCGGGTCGGTAAAGGCCGGACGGCCGTTGAAATCTTCCTCGCTGTACAGACGAATGCAGATGCCCGGCTCGACCCGCCCGCAGCGGCCCTTGCGCTGGTTGGCGCTGGCCTGGGACACAGCTTCGATGGGCAAACGCTGCACCTTGGCGCGGTAGCTGTAGCGGCTGATGCGCGCCGTACCGCTGTCGATCACATAGCGGATGCCCGGCACAGTCAGCGAGGTCTCGGCGACGTTGGTGGCGAGCACTATTTTGCGCGCGCCCATGGGCGCGAAAATCTTCTGCTGCTCGGCCGGGGTCAGGCGCGCATACAGCGGCAGCACTTCGGTCAGGCGCAGGTTGGCCTTGCGCAGCACCTCGGCGGCGTCGCGAATCTCGCGCTCGCCAGGCAGGAACACCAGCACGTCGCCGGGGCGCTTGCCTTCGGCCTTCTCGAAGGCGCTGATTTCATCCAGAGTGGCGAGAATCGCCTGGTCGACGGAGAGGTCTTCCTCGACGCGGTTGCCGTCCTCGTCCTGCTCAGCGGTCAGCGGCCGGTACCAGGTGTCCACCGGGAAGGTGCGCCCGGACACTTCGACAATCGGCGCGCCGCCAAAATGCTCAGAGAAACGCTGCAGGTCGATGGTCGCCGAGGTGATGATCAGCTTCAGGTCCGGCCGGCGCACCAGCAGGGTTTTCAGAAAGCCCAGCAGGAAGTCGATATTCAGGCTGCGTTCGTGGGCTTCGTCGACGATGATCGTGTCGTATTTTTCCAGATAACGGTCGTGCTGGGTTTCCGCCAGCAGAATACCGTCTGTCATCAGCTTGATCAGGCTGCGCTCGTTGCTCTGGTCCTCGAAGCGCACCTGATAGCCAACCAACTCACCCAGCGGCGTGCCAATCTCCTCCGCCACCCGCGTCGCCACGCTACGTGCCGCCAGCCGCCGGGGCTGGGTGTGGCCGATCAAACCGTGCACGCCACGGCCCAGTTCCAGGCAGATCTTCGGCAACTGAGTGGTCTTGCCCGAACCGGTTTCCCCGGCAATCACCACCACCTGATGCGCAGCGATGGCGGCCTTGATCTCGTCGCGCTTGGCGGCAATCGGCAAGGAGTCGTCGTAACGCATCGGCGGCACGCTCAGCCGGCGCGCCTCGACTTTGGCGCGGGACGCCTCGAAGCGCTGCAGCCATTGCGCCAGCTTGGCCTCGTCCACCGGCGTCTGCTTGCGCAACTCATGCAACTGGCGGCGCAGACGATGACGGTCACCCAGCAGGGTCTGGTCGAGGTTTTTCAGCAGTTGGTCAACGGCGGGCGTGGCGTCGGTCATCGGGTAATCGCGGGATGGGGTCAAGGGGAAGAGCAGGAAGGCGGCGATTGTCGCATTTTTGCCTAGGGGAAAACGACCAAAGGGCAGAAAGCAAAAAGCCCATCAGCGATGGGCTTTTTTAGAGGGGCATGGAGCCTAGAGTGCTGACACGTCGTCAGCCTGCAGGCCCTTCTGCCCCTGGGTTACCGTGTACTCGACCTTCTGCCCTTCGAGCAGAGTGCGATGGCCTTCGCCACGGATGGCGCGGAAATGCACGAACACGTCCGCGCCGCTCTCGCGCTGAATAAAGCCATAGCCCTTGGAATCATTGAACCACTTGACGGTGCCTGTCTCGCGCTCAGCCATTACCTGTATCTCCAGCGTGCAGTTTTTATTGTTTGGCGCGGCCTGCAGGCGAGTGCCCGGCCATCACCGCAGGCCGAGTATAAAACAGCGTTTATGACTGAAAAGCACTTTTTACAGAAAGGCTACAGGCCATACAGGACAAGCTATGCAGCGATATTCGCGGAGAGAAAAGGCCAGCGTAGGATGGGTTAGCCGCGCAGCGGCGTAACCCATCACAAGATTGCGAACAGCCTGTTTAGTCGCGTTCAGACCACATCACGCCACCGGTGGCCCAGTCGCCTTTTTTCACTTCCTCGAAGATCACATCAACCGCGCTGGCATCGCAGCCGAGCACTTTGGTCGAGGCGTCGGTCAGGGCTTTGGCGTACTCGCGTTTGATCTCATCACTGCGGCCTTCGAATATTTTGACCAGGAGGGTAGGCATCTAATTAATCCTCAGAACAGGTGCAACAGGACTGGTTAGATCGGTCACGGCGATCCGCTTGGCGCATAGGCGCGCGGGGCATTATGGCGTGACTTATGGTTTTTGGCTTGCCGCAGATGAGCACGTACAAGCGGCGGGGACGCCTAGTTCATGCCCGCGAATTGTTGTTGATCGCGGGCATGGCCCGCTCCTACAGAGGCAGAGACGCAACACCGTGGGAGGCGCTTTAGCGGCGAGCTTTTAATGCTTTTGGCGCGGCTAAAGCCCCTCCCACATGGCCCATACGAAAGCCCCAAAAACAAAGGGCCGCATCAAGCGGCCCTTTGCAGGTACAGACGGGATCAGCCTTGCTTGCGGCGACGCCACAGCCACAGCGCCAGCACGCCGAGGGTCAGCACCAATGGCACCAGGGCGATATTGAGGAACTTGAGCGTGCTGCCCAGGGCCTCGATATCGGCATTCAGCTGATAGCGCACATCGCGCAGTTCCTTGCGGATCGCCAGTTTCTGCTGCACAAACTGCTGCACCGCCGCCTGCTGCTCCGGCGTCAGCTCCAGGGCTTTGCTCGGGTCCTCGCTCTGCTGCAGGGCGGCCAGTTTCTGCTCGGTGTCGGCCAGCTGCGTTTGCAGGGCTTGTTCCTTCTCGCGGAACTTGACCTCGGCTTCACGCTGTATGGCGTCCACCACCTCGAACGGCCGAGTAAAGCGACCGCGCGAGCGCACGCTGATCAGCGCTTCGGAGCCGGCCAGGTTGTCCAGGGCGTTGATCGCAAAACCGGCGTTATCCGCCCAGGGCTGCGGGATACGCTGGCCGAAGAAGTCCTGCACCTGCACCCACATGCGGTCGGTGAGCATGTCGGTGTCGGCGACGACGATCACATTGATATTGTCAGCCTGCTTGAGGCCATCCTTCTGCCCTTCGATGCCTTCTGGAAAGGCCGACTGCGCCGGGCCGCTGATACGCGCCGCCAGGGTATAGCGCTCGCCCGTAGGTTGCAGCTCGCGGATCAGCTCTTCCGGGTTGGCGAGCATGCCGAAGCGTTTGGCATCAAACGGCATGGCGTACTGCGAGCTGCGAATCAGCGGGGTGAACTGGGTTTTCGCCCCTTCCAAAGGCTCCAGTATGCCGGCGGTGGCCACGGTCATGGTTTCCAGCGAGGCGGTGCTGATGTCCTCGGCATCCAGAGCACGCTTGGGCAGCGTCAGCCAGGCGGCGTGGCGCACCGGGCGCTGGCCTTGGCCCATGCTCACCGACATGGCGTAGGAGCCGTCGCCGAGCACCTGGTCCGGCAGCATACGCAGGCCCCAGGCCTTGAACAGTTCCGGCAGGTCGGAGGCCTTGTCGACCACCATTTCGCCGGGCATTTCGGCCTGGGTATCGGCCTCGCTGAACGGGTCGACAAAGGTCAGCAACTTGCCGCCGCGCAGCACGAACTGGTCAATCGCGTACAGCGTCTGCTCAGGCAGCTGCTTGGGGTGAATCAGCAGCAACACCGAGACATTCTCGGGGATCAGGTCGACATCACGCTTAAGGCTTTCGATCTGGAACAGCTGACGAATTTCCTCGATCAGCATCCAGGCCGGCGTCGGCTGGCGTGCGGCCATATCGAAGCCGCCGTTGACCTGCAGGCCGGCGAGTACGCCGACCACCGGCCGCTCGGGCTTGGCCAGGCTTTGCACCAGACGGCTGAGTTCGTATTCGAGGAACTCTTCCTGATCCAGGGCGAAGAACGGGATCACCTGGGTCTGGCCTTCGGCGTTCTTGCCAGCCAGGCCGAAGTAGATCGAGTCGCCACCCTGCTGCAGCGGAATACCCTGCAGGCCGAATTCGGCGGCCTTGTCTTCATCCTCGGAGAACGGCGCCGGGTCGATGATTTTCAGTTTGAGTTTGTCTCCGGTCTCGCGCTGGTAGGCCTTGAGCATTTCCTCGACGCGCTTGGCGTAGGTGCGCAGTACCGGCAGGTCCTTGGTGGCGGTGTCGGAGTAGAAGAAGTTCAGCTCCACCGGCTCGTCCAGCTCGGCAAGAATCTGCTCGGTGCCGCTGGAGAGGGTGTAGAGCTTCTGCTCAGTCAGATCCAGACGCACGCCGCTAAGGCTGACGCTGGAGAACAGGTTGAAGGCGAGAAACGCCAGGGCAATGAGTGCGAGCCCGGCGCTGGAAACCATCAGCTTTTTCATGGGCGGCCTCAGTCAGCTTTCTTCAGGTCGATAACCACCGCCGTCGCAGCCAACCAGGCGGCGATCAGGGTGAGGAAGTACAGCAGGTCGCGCAGGTCGATCACGCCCTTGCTGATCGCATCGAAACGGGTCAGGAAGCTCAGCGAAGCCACGGCATCCACCAGCCACTGCGGCGCCCAGCCACTGAAACCGTCGAGCACCATGGGGAAGCCGCTGACGATAAACAGGAAGCACACGCTCACCGCCAGGATAAAGGCGATCACCTGGTTCTTCGCCAACGCCGACATGCACGAACCAATCGCGAGATAAGCGCCGGCCAGCAGCCAGCTGCCGATGTAACCGGTGATGATCGCGCCGTTATCCGGCTCACCCAGGTAGTTGACAGTGATGATCATCGGGAAGGTCAGCAGCAGCGCCAAACCGGCAAACACCCAGGCGGCGAGAAACTTGCCAGTGACTGCGTCGAAACGGGTGATCGGCAGGGTCATCAGCAACTCAATGGTGCCGCTCTTGCGCTCCTCGGCCCACAGGCGCATGGCAATCGCCGGCACCAGGAACAGATACAGCCAGGGGTGGAAGTTGAAGAACGGCGCCAGGTTGGCCTGGCCGCTCTCGAAGAAACCGCCCAGGTAAAAGGTGAACACCCCGGACAGCACCAGGAAGATCAGGATAAACACATAGGCCAGCGGCGTGGCGAAGTAGCTCGCCAGCTCGCGCTTGAAGACCACCGACAGCTGACTCATACCACCTCCCCACGGGTCAGGCTGCGGAACACTTCATCCAGCCGACCGCGTTCAACATTCAATTCCTTGACCTGCCAACCGCGTTCGGCGATCAGCGCATTGACCTGCGGGAAGATCACCTCACCCGGCTTGGCCAGGATGCTCAGGCTGTGCTCCAAGGCGTTTTCTTCCACCCCGGCAACGCCCGATAAGGCAGCCAGCGCGGCTTGATCCAGCGGCTCTGTAGCCACCAACGTGACCGCCTGGTGATAACGCGAACGGCTTTCCAGCTCCAGCGGCGTGCCATCGGCCAGCAGCTTGCCGTGAGCAATCACCACCGCGCGGGTGCACACGGCGGAGACTTCTTCGAGGATGTGGGTGGAGATGATCACGATCTTGTCGTAGGCCAGGCTCTGGATCAGCTTGCGCACCTGATGCTTCTGATTCGGGTCGAGGCCATCGGTGGGTTCATCGAGAATCAGCACCTTGGGGTCATGCAGAATTGCCTGGGCCAGACCGACGCGGCGCTTAAAGCCTTTCGACAGGGTCTCAATCGACTGCTCAAGCACGGCTTCCAGCTCGACCTGGGCTACCGCCTTGGCCACCCGCTCACGCTTCGCGGCACCCTTGAAACCGCGCACCTCGGCGATAAATTCGAGGAAGCTGCGCACCGTCATATCGCCGTAGCACGGCGCGCCTTCAGGCAGATAACCGATCTGCTGCTGGGCCTTGAGGGTGTCTTTCTGGATATCGAAACCGAGGATGCTGGCACTGCCTGAGGTCGGCGCCAGAAAGCCGGTCAGCATCTTCATGGTGGTGGATTTGCCGGCACCGTTGGGGCCGAGAAAGCCCAGCACTTCACCGGGCTGAACACTGAAGGACAGGTCGTCGACAGCAGTGTGCTGCGCAAAACGCTTGGTTAGGTTTTTTATTTCGATCATGGCCTCTCACCATTGCGGTAACAGGCCCTGCTTGCAGCCGGTACTGACGCAAGCCGGGCGCTTAAGTGCCGGCGGACTATAAGGAGTCACGCGCGGCCAGCGCAAGCGAAGAACCGGGGAGTCATGTATCTGTTCGCTACAGGGCAGCCAGGCGCTACCTAGTAAACGGGCGAACAGCCTAGGGTGGGTTAGCGGTGCCAAGCGAAAAGCCCTCAGGCACTGCCATCGTGGCGCGCCGCGTAACCCACCAGGCGATATACCAGGTTGCGCCAGTGGTGGGTTACGGCGCGACGGATCTTGCTGAATCATCGCTATCGACAGCACGCGCCTAACCCACCCTACGAGAGGTCGCCTAAGCCTGTAGCCCGGATGAAATCCGGGGAAATCCACCCGTCAGCAACTCTCCCTGGATTGCATCCAGGCTACGGGTTGGCCAGAAGGTTAAAGTGTTCCGCGCAGGGCCTTCTCGAACAGCTGACTGTATTGCGCAGCGGTAAAGGCAATCGGGTTGGTGCCGGCCGAGGGATCGACCTCGGCCATCTGCCCGACCTGCTCGATACGTGTGTCATCAATACCGATTTCGCCCAGGCTGTGCGGAATGCCGACCTGTTCACGCAGCGCCAGCACCCACTCCAGCACGCCGCTGAAACCGGGTTTGGCCAGGTTCAGATAGCGCGCCATTTTCTCCATCTGCGGTTCGATACGTTCGCGGTTGGCCACCAGCACATAGGGCATCAGCACCGCGTTGAGCAGGCCGTGGTGGGCGTCGTACAGCGCGCCGAGCGGATGGGCCAGGGCATGCATGGCACCCAGGCCGCGCTGGAATGCCGTGGCGCCCATGCTCGAAGCCACCAACATCTGTAGCCGCGCTTCGACATCACTGCCCTGTGCCACCGCGCGCGGCAGATACTCCTGCACCAGGCGCATGCCTTCCAGAGCGATGCCTTCGGCCATGGGGTGGAACAGCGGTGAGCAGAACGCCTCCAGGTTATGCGACAGCGCATCCATGCCGGTGGCGGCGGTGATCTTGGCTGGCAGACCAAGGGTCAGCTCGGGATCAAGAATCACCAGCGCCGGCAACATGCGTGCGTGGAAGATGATGCGTTTGATATGCACCGCGTCATCGGTAATTACCGAGGCGCGGCCGACTTCCGAGCCAGTGCCGGCGGTAGTTGGCACCGCCACCACCGGGGCCATGCCGGCGACATTGACGCGGTTGCAGTTGTCGCCGATGTCCTCGAAATCCCACAGCGGTCGGTCCTGGCCGACCATCAGGGCGATGGCCTTGCCGGCATCCAGCGCCGAACCGCCGCCAAAGGCGATCACTCCGTCATGCTTGCCAGCCTTGAATGCGGCTACCCCATCCATCACGTTCTGCCCGGTGGGGTTGCCCTTGATGCCATGAAACAGCCCGGCCTTGAGGCCATCATCACGGCAGTGCAGCAGCGCGCGGTCGATCATCGGCAAGGCGGCCAGGCCAGGGTCGGTGACCAGTAGCGGCGCGCTCATGCCCAGTTGCCGGCAAGCCGCAGGCAATTCGCTGATACGGCCCACGCCGACGCGCACCGAGGTCGGGTAATTCCAGTTCATACGGTAGTGATTCAGATCCATGGCGCGCCTCACAACTGAGTTTTGAAGTGGAAGGATTTCGGCCGGGTGACATGCTCGAAGCCGACGCTGGACAGGGTGCAGCCACGCCCGGAGTTCTTCACCCCGGTCCAGGCCAGTGCCGGGTCAAGGTAGTCACAGCGGTTAAGAAACACCGTGCCCGCCTGCACCCGGTCGGCCAGGGCCATGGCGGCATCGACGTCACGACTGAAGATCGCGGCAGTCAGGCCGAACTCGCTGTCGTTCATCAGCGCCAGGGCTTCTTCGTCATTCTTGACCTTCTGGATGCCCACCACCGGGCCAAAGGATTCTTCGGTCATCACGCGCATGCCGTGGTGCACATTGGTCAGCACCTGCGGCGCCAGGTACTGCGAGCCGGGATGGTCCATGGCAAAGTCAGCGGGCACCAGATGGGCGGTGGCGCCCTGCTCGATGGCATCGTGAATCTGCCCACGGACGAAGTCCGCCGCTTCGGCACGCACCAGTGGGCCTAACGTGGTATCCGGGTCGTCGGAGCGGCCGAGCTTGTACTGTTTGACCAGCGCCACCGCCTGCTCGACGAAGGCGTCGTACAGCGATTCATGCACATAGATGCGTTCGATGCCGCAACACGATTGCCCGGAGTTGAAGAACGCTCCGTCGATAGTGGTTTCCACCGCATGGGCCAGGTCAGCGTCGGCCCGCACATAGGCCGGATCCTTGCCGCCCAGCTCCAGGCCAATGCTGAGAAAACGCCCCACCGCGACGCGCTCAACCATGGTGCCGCCCGGCACTGAACCGGTGAAGGCCACATGGGCGATGGTCGGCGCCTGAATCAGCGCCTCGGTTTCGCCGTGGCTCAAGTGCAAATACTGGAACACCCCGTCCGGCAAGCCGGCTTCGTTAAAAGCCTCAACCATACGTTCGGCACACAATGGCGTTTGTGCGGAATGCTTGAGCAGCACCGCATTGCCGGCCAGGAGCGCCGGCATCACCGCGTTTACCGCAGTAAGGTAGGGGTAATTCCAGGGGGCGATCACCAGCGCCACGCCCAGCGGCTCACGGCGGATAAAGCGAATAAACCCGGGCTTTTCCGGCACCTGGATATCCGCCAGGGCCTGCTCGGCGATATCCGCCATATAGCTGGCGCGCTCGACAAAGCCACGCACCTCACCTGCGGCATAGCGGATCGGCCGGCCCATCATCCAGCACAGTTCTTCGGCCAGCTGAGTTTCCTTGGCGGCGAAGGCGGTAATCGCCTTGCGACCGATGGCGATGCGCTCTGCCAGCGGGGTGTTCTTCCAGGCCTGCTGCGCCTGCTCGGCCTTGACCAGCGCCGCCTGAATCTCGGGGTTGGAAGCCAGCTGGCGCTCGACATACACCGAGCCATCGATGGGTGAAATGCATTGCAGTTTGCTCATAACAGGCTCCATAGGTGGACGCGTAATCCACGCGATACATCGTGGATCGCGTTCGGCCCCCTCGCCCCTCCGGGGAGAGGGCTGGGGATAGGGGAAACCGTCCCAGGCCCCTCCCCCCACAAGCGGTAGAGGGAAGCGATCAGATAATTTCGAAGTAGCGATCCAGTTCCCAGTCGCTGACATGCCGGCGGTATTCGCGCTCTTCCCATTCGCGGCTGGCGGCGAAGTGCTCGACAAACTCATCGCCAAACAGCTCGCGCGCCGCCGTCGAGGCCTTCAGCCGTTGCGCGGCATCCCACAGGGTGCGCGGCAGGGCCAGCTCTTCCGGGTGCTTCATCGCGTAGGCGTTGCCCACCACCGGCTCGGTCGGTTCCCACTGCTGCATCACGCCATACAGACCGGAGCCGAGGGCCACCGATAGAGCCAGAAACGGATTGCCGTCGGCCGCGCCCAGACGATATTCCTGACGCTGGGATTTGTCGCTGCCAGGAATTACCCGCAGCGCGGCGGTACGGTTCTCCACGCCCCAGGTGGCATCAGTGGGCGCCCAGAAACCGGGAATCAGCCGCCGGTAGCTGTTCAGCGTTGGCGCGACCATGCAGAGAAACTCCGGCATCAGGCGCTGTTGGCCGGCGAGGAAGTGGCGCTGAATCTTGCTCATATTGTGCGCCTGGCTCGGGTCATAGAACGCCGACTTGCCGCTGGCCAGATCACGCAGGGACACGTGGATATGCCCGCTCTGCCCCGGGTACTTGCCCGACCACTTGGCCATAAAGGTGGCCATCAGGCCGTTGCGCTGGGCCAGCACCTTCATAAAGGTTTTGAACAACGCGCCCTTGTCGGCGGCGGCTTCGGCTCGGTCATAGGCGATGGCCGCCTCCAGCACGCCGGGGCCAGTTTCGGTGTGCAGGCCTTCGATGGGAAAGTCCATGCGCTCGGCCATTTCGAGAATCTCGTGGTACAGCTCGGCATGCACCGAGTTGCGGATCATCGAGTAACCAAACCAGTCCGGCGTAAACGGCTTGAGGTTGCGAAAACCCTTCTCGCGGGCAGACTCCGGGGTTTCATCGAACATAAAGAATTCGTATTCCAGCGCGGCAAAGGCGTCAAAACCCATGGCCTTGCAGCGCTCCACCACCCGGCGCAGGGTGCCGCGTGGGCAGACCTTCTCGGCCGCCTCGGCAAACTCGCAGATAAACAGCAGCATGCCGTTTTCGAAGGGTAGGTCACGGCAGGTATGCGGTAGTACACGCACTGGCGCGTCCGGGTAGCCGGTGTGCCAGCCGGTGTACTGGGCGTTATCGTAGAGCTGGTCCTTAACGTCCCAGCCGAGCACCACATCGCAGAAGGCAAAGCCGCTGTCGAGGGCAGAGAAGAACTTGCTGCGGCTGAGGTACTTGCCGCGCATCACCCCGTCGTTATCAAACACCCCGACCTTGATATGGCTAAGGCCCCGCTCTTCGACAATGCGCTTGGCATCCTGAACGGTTTTCACGTCTCGCGGATTGAGCATAAATGCACCTGTCTCTTGTTGTTATAACGACCTCCGGTGTCGTATTGCAGGCGACCACTGACTCACACCCTGCCTGGCAGAACGTCCGGTAAAAACCTATTGAGTGTGGTACAGGATTGGCGACATGGCGGCGGCTTGGGGAAAAAACCTGCAGCCAGCGCCACATCTGTAGCTGGAACGCTGAACCTAGCCGCTCAGGCGCGATGCCTAGCGGCTTGTGCAGTGCTTGAGTAAGCGCTTGCAGAGAGGGTGCAGCGAGATGATCAAGCAGTGGCTTAGCCCTGCTGGACGGCCAACTGCCGCGACGGCATCACGGCAGCAATCCAGGCATCTGAAGTAGGGTTATTGACCCAGCATGCGCGGCAGAATGTCCTGGCCCTGGCGGCGGTGGACAACCACCATCAGCGCATGGCCGATGATCAGCAACAGCAGCAACCAGCCGCCCCAGCCATGAAACAGACTGGCCGGCAGCATCAGCCATTCGATCTTCTCGCCACTAAAGCCCGGCATCAATTGCATGCCGAACACAGTCAGTTCACGCCCTGAGCCGTATTGGCGCAGCAGGGCAAACAGCGGCACACAGAACATCAAGCCATAGAGCGCGGCATGTCCCAGGCTGGCCGCCAGGCCCAACGATGGCGGGCGTTGCTTGCGGTTGTACAGCGCCCAGCCCAGGCGCAGCACGATCAACAGCATCAGCAGTACACCTGTGGCCTTGTGCGTGCCCCACATAAATTCATCCAGGACCGACTCCTCCAGTAACACCTTCACCAGCGTGGTGAGAAACTGCCAGCCCAGTAATAGCGCCATGGCCCAATGCAGAATGCGGGTAACCCGGCCGTAGCGCTGGGCGTTATCGAAGTATTGGCTTGTCATGGCGCGTGTCTCGAAACAGATAGGTAAGCAAAAAGGTCGGGCGCAAGTGTAAAGCCTGTGGTGTGCTCAATCGCAGCAAAGAGTATTGCAGCGATTGAGTGCAGCCCGCAGGCAACGCCAAAGCGAAAGCAAAACGCCCGCTCCTTGCGGCGCGGGCGTGGCTTTGCAGGCTGTGCGGCGCGATCAACGATAGGGCGCGCCAGCCTTGGCCATCAGGGCGTTGTACTTCTTGAAGATCTCCACCACACGGGCGCAGCGTGGGCTGGTTTTGGCGATTTCATCCCAGAACTTCAGCGCTTCGGCTTCCACCGTGGCCCACTCTTCGGCGGGAATGGAGGTCAGTTGCAGCTTGCCGCCCTCGACCCGCAGTTGCGCTTCACCACCCCAATACCAGTGCTGGCGGTAGTAGTTGGAGCTGTCCATGCACAGTTTGAACAGGGTTTTCAGGTGCTCGGGCACCTCCGCCCATTTGTCCGAGTTGGCGAAGTAGGAGCCGCACCAGGCGCCGGAAATATTGTTGGTGAGGAAGTATTTAGTCACGTTGGCCCAGCCGACGGTGTAGTCCTCGGTGATGCCGGACCAGGCAATGCCGTCCAGCTCGCCGGTCTGGATCGCCACCTCGACATCTTCCCAGGGCAGGGTCACCGGGATCACGCCAAAGCGGGTGAGGAACTTGCCGGCCGTAGGGAAGGTGAAGATGCGCTTGCCTTTGAGCTGTTCAAGCTTGGTGATCGGCTCGACCGTGGCGAAGTGGCAAGGGTCCCAGGCGCCGGCACCGAGCCAGGTCACGCCCTTGACCTCGCCATAGGCCTCGGCCCAGATCTCGTTAAGCCCGTACTGGTTGAACAACACCGGAATATCCAGGCTGTAGCGCGTGGCAAAGGGGAAGTAGCCGCCGAACACCGAGATATCCACCGGCGCTGCGATGGAGTCGTCATCGCTCTGCACCGCATCGATGGTGCCCTTCTGCATGGCGCGAAACAGCTCACCGGTGGGCACCAGTTGGTCGGCGTAATACAGCTGGATTTCCATCTCGCCATTGGCGGCCTTGTTGAAGGCATCGATGGACGGTTTGATCACATGCTCGCCCAGCGCCGCGCCGGCATAGGTCTGCAGGCGCCAGACGATTTTCTTCGGCTCGGCGGCATAGATATGCGCCGGGCCTAGTGCCGTTGCCCCTGCTGCCCCGGTAGCCACCGCGGCGGTTTTCAGAAAACTGCGTCTCGTACTCATGCTGTTATCTCCAGACGTGTCGATTCAGATGGCATACAACCGCACTGCCTGGCCCACGGGGCGCTGGCAGGGTTTTCAGAGGGGCAACCTGCACCTGAATGCGACAAAGCCCTTGAGGATTGCGTACGGCATAAGCGGCACGTGCCGCGGCAATCCTCACTGGCTTCTACAGGTACGACTGCGCTGGCCTACAGCTGAAATTCATGTGCTTACCCGCCGTAGTGCCACTGCGGCAACCACAGGGCGATCTGCGGGAAGACCATGACCAGCACCAGCGCCAGGACCATGATCAGCACGAATGGAGTAACCGAAACGTAGATATCGCGCAGCGAGACTTCCGGCGGAGCCATGGCGCGCATCAGAAACAGGTTGTAGCCGAAGGGCGGGGTCATATAGGCGATCTGGCAGGTGATGGTGTAGAGCACGCCATACCAGACCAGATCAAAGCCCAGGGCACCGACCAGCGGAATATAGAGAGGGGCGACGATCACCAGCATGGCGGTGTCATCGAGGAACATGCCCATGAGGATGAACGACAGCTGCATCAGGATCAGCACCTGCCAGGGCCCCAGGCCGAGGCTGTCGAGAAAGAACGCCTCAATCGCCTTGACCGCGCCGAGGCCGTCGAACACCGCACCGAAGCACAGCGCGGCGAGGATGATCCACATAAACATGCAGCTGATGCCGAGGGTCTTGCGCAAGGTTTCTTCCATCACGCTGCGGGTCAAACGGCCCTTGACAAGCGCCATCAGGGTGGCCGCCGCCGCGCCCACCGCCGAGCTTTCCACCAGGCTGGTGATGCCCATCAGAAACAGCCCGGTCATGCAGAAGAAGATAAACAGCGGCGCAATGCCGGCCTTGAGCAGCAGCAGCTTCTCGCGCCGGCTGATCTGCCCACGCTCTTCCTCGGACAACGCAGGACCCAGCTCGGGCTGCAAGCGGCAGCGAATGGCGATATAGAGGATAAACAGCCCCGCCATCAGCAGGCCGGGAAACACCCCGGCCAACCACAGCTGGCCAACCGGCTGGCGGGCGATCATGCCGTACAGCACCAGCACCACGCTCGGCGGAATCAGAATACCGAGTGAGCTGCCGGCCTGGATTACCCCGGTGACCATGATCTTGTCGTAACCGCGGCGCAGCAGCTCCGGCAACGCAATACTGGCGCCGATGGCCATACCGGCCACGCTCAGGCCATTCATCGCCGAGATCGCCACCATCAGGCCGATGGTGCCGATGGCCAGGCCGCCATGCAGTGGGCCCATCCAGACGTGGAACATTTTATAGAGGTCTTCGGCCAGCCCCGACTCGGAGAGCATGTAACCCATAAACACGAACAGCGGCAGGGTCAGCAGCGGGTACCACTTCATCAGTTTCATGGCCGCGCTGAAGGCCATTTCCGAACCACCATCGCCCCACAACATCAGCGCCGCCGCCACCGCGACAAAGCCGATCGCGCCAAATACCCGCTTGCCGGTAAGCAGCAGCAACATCATCGAGGAGAACATCAGCAGGGCTATCAGCTCGTAATCCATTACAGCGGTTCCCCCCGCGCGGCGGCGATGTCCTTGAACAGGGTAGCGATGGCCTGCAGCAGCATCAGGGCGATGCCGATGCACATGATGATCTTGATCGGCGCCATGGGTGGCGACCAGGCTGAGTAGCTGGTTTCGCTGTATTCAAGGGCGTATTGAGTTGAGGAAATACCGCCGTAGAGCAGGAACACCAAGTAGAAAATCAGAAAGCCGATGGTGATCGCATCGATGATCGCGCGGGCCCGTGGCGACCAGCGGCTGTAGAACAGGTCCATGCGCACATGGGCATCAAGCTGCATGGAATAGGCGCCGCCGAGCAGGAAGTAGGCGACCATCAAAAACTGCGCCGACTCCAGCGTCCAGGCGGCCGGCATAAAGAAGGTCTTGCTGATTGAGGAGTACAGCAGCACGCCGAGAATGGCGAAGATCAGGTACATGGCGAAGCGCCCGACAACGCGGTTGAGCGCCTCCACTGCGTGCACAAACAGCCTGATGGCCTTGGGCATACTGCACCTGCCGAATAATTGTTATTCCGAGAGCCTAGACCAAGATTGGCCAAAGCCAATCAGCGCAAGCTGAGGTAGCACAAAGCACGCCAGCTCTTTTGCGCAGGTAATCTCTCCCGAAATATCAGCAGCTTAGTGCGTGGCAAAAAGCTGCTGCAGTCACCGGCTAGCCCTCTAGAAAGCCCATCAGCACCGCCACGGTGCGTGCAGGGTCCTCTTCTTGGGGCACATGTCCCAGCTCGTCGAACAGCACCAGACGGCTGCCCTTGATATCGCGTTTGAAGCGTTCGGCGTTGACCGGTGGAATCAACTCATCGCGGCCGCCCCAGATAATCAGCGTCGGCACCTTGAGCTCGGCGATGCGGTTGTAGCTCTGCCCCGCGTCGACCTGAATAAAACGCTGACGCAAGGCTTCGCGATTGCCGGCACGCAGGGTCAGCTCGTAATAGCGATCAATCAGTTCATCGCTGACCTTGCTCGGGTCGCCATAGACGTTACGGATACTCGCCTCGATCATCTGTCGTGGCAGCACGTTGGCCATCAGCGGCGCCAACGCGGGGATCTGCGCCAGGCGAAAGCCGATGGGAATGGAAGTGGCGTTGCGTGGGTAACCAGCAGCGTCCACCAACACCAGCCGCTCGACCCGCTGCGGATGGTCCAGGGCAAACTGCCAGGCCAGTTGCCCACCAAAACTGTTGCCCGCCACCACAGCACGCGGCACCTGCAACTGATCCAGTACATGGCCGAGAAAGGCGCTGTAGTGGGCCATACGATAATCGCCATCAGGGAATGGTCCAGTCAGACCGAAGCCTGGCAGATCAAGGCTGATCACCCGACGTTTAGTCTGCAACGCCGCCACCCAGCCTTCCCAGGTGTGCAGGCTGGCCGAGGTGCCGTGCAGCAGCACAATCGGCGCGGGGTCATCCCGTGGGCCCTGGTCACGCAGGTGCACCAGCATGCCGTCGATGGCCAGAAACTCGGATGGCGGCAAGGCCCAGCGCGGCTTGAGGTCGGCAAGGGAACGATCCGGCGCCCAGTTCCAGGCCACTGCGGCGGCCAGGCTGATCAGCAACAGCAGAACAAGGGATACGGATATCTGCACAACACGTTTCATACTCGGTACCTGATGGCGGGGCACTGGCAATACTAGTCAACGAGGCGCAGCTTGCCTGTGACCGTCGTGCACCAGCCAGTTGTAGAAGCGGCCCATTGCCGCGATAAGGGCTTCGCGGGCATGGAACTAGGCGCCCCCACGCGCCTACACGCAGGCCGATACGCAGACGAAAAAAAGCCCCGATGTGCCGGGGCTTGAGGAATGTTGCGCCGTTTTGCGACGCACACGATAAAACGGGTATTTAGACCAGGCTGGTCAGCGCATCACGACTAAACGGCAGAATGTCCTGCTCGCGGCCATCGCGTACTTTTACCGCCCAATCCGGGTCGACCAGCAGTGCACGGCCTACGGCCACCAAGTCGAACTCCTGCTTGTTCAGGCGCTCCAGCAGGTTTTCCAGGCTGGCTGGCTGGGCCACCTTGTCGGTGTTGACCATAAACTGGAGGAACTCACCATCCAGGCCGACGCTGCCGACGGTGATGGTTGGCTTACCAGTCAGCTTGCGCGTCCAGCCCGCCAGGTTCAGCTCGGAGCCATCGAATTCCGGCTCCCAGAAACGGCGGGTCGAGCAGTGGAAGATATCCACGCCAGCATCACTCAGCGGCTTAAGGAAGGCTTCCAGGGCTTCCGGGGTTTCCACCAGGCGAGCGCTGTAGTCCTGCTGCTTCCACTGCGAGAAACGGAAGATGATCGGGAATTCCGGGCCAACTGCGGCGCGAACGGCCTGGATCAGCTCGATGGCAAAGCGCGAGCGCTGCGCCAGGTCACCACCGTATTCGTCAGTGCGCTGGTTGCTGCCGGCCCAGAAGAACTGGTCGACCAGATAGCCGTGGGCACCGTGGATTTCCACGCCGTCCATGCCGATGGCTTTGGCATCTTTGGCGGCCTGGGCGAAGGCGCCGATCACTTCCTTGATGTCGTCCTGGGTCATGCCGTGCACAACCACGTTGCCTTCTTTGATTTTCTCGCTCGGGCCGTAGCCTGGGACGCTGGCGTCTGGCTCGGTGCCCAGCTTGCGCACATTGCCCACGTGCCACAGCTGCGGAACGATCTTGCCGCCTTCGGCGTGCACGGCATCGACCACTTTCTTCCAGCCGGCCAGAGCGTCTTCACCGTAGAAACGCGGCACGTTCGGGTAACCGTTGGATGCCTTGTGGCCAACGGTGGTGCCTTCGGTGACGATCAGGCCAACACCGCCAGCAGCACGGCGACGGTAGTACTCAATGACCTTGCTATTCGGTACGCCGCCCGGGGAGAAGGAACGGGTCATCGGCGCCATGACCACACGGGTCGGCAGCTCCAGGTTGCCCAAGGTAAAGGGTTGGAACAGCGCTTTAACGGGATCGGTCATCATCATTCCTCGGGGCGGCCAGAGCGCCGCAACTGGTTAAAGGGGCTTGTGATCAAGCCTGCAACAGCAGCTGCAGGCGTTGGATAAAGTCAGTCAGGGCACGGGTGTTGTTCGCCACCTTGAGCCGGGTCAGCGCACCCTGCCAGGCATTGGCGATAAAGCTCGCCAGGTTGCGGCAATCCTCGTCGACCGGCAGCTCACCAGCGGCCTGCGCCTGTTCCAGACAGGCCTGCAGGGTGTCCGCCGAGGCCTGCAGAATCGCATCGACCTGCACGCCCAGCGTCGGTGACAGCTCGGCCATCTCGAAGCTCAGGCTGCCGATAAAGCAGTGGTATTCCAGACGCTCCTGGCGAGCGAAGTGCTCAACCAGCTCGGCGTAATAACCAAGGATGCGCTCGCGCGGGCTTAGTGCCGGATTGCTCAGGGCTTCGGCATAACGCGCCAGGCGTGGCTGATAGACCTGCTGCAGGGCCTGCAGGGCGAAGTCTTCCTTGCTGGCGAAGTAGTGGTAGAAGGAGCCTTTCGGCACCCCCGCCGCCTGCACGATTTCCTGCACGCCGGCACCGTGATAACCACGACGGGTCATCACCTCGGCGCCTTTGGCGAGGATCAGGTCACGCTTGTCGAGTCGGATGCTGGAGTTCATGCCGGCAAGAATATGACCGGTCGTCTCGCTTCGCCCAGCACTATTGATTTGCGTGATTACAGGCAAGAAGCACAGCGGGTAATTGCCTGAGCAGGGCTGGCGACCATACGATTTCGCGGGCATGGCCCGCTCCTACAGGTGTCAGTGACTGTAGTAGCGGGCCATGCCCGCGATAGAAGCGCTGATTTAATGAAGCGCAGCGCGCTGCACAGAGCAACGCGCAGTACCAAGCCAAAGAGCGGCCTGGCGGAGGGTTGAATCAGCCGCGAGCGGCTTTGATCACGTCGATGTAGGGTTCGGCAAAACGTTGATCCTGGATCAGCGCGATAAAGTCATTGCCCTGGGCGTCCTTGGCATTCAGGTCGTAGCCGGCTGCGACAAAGAAGCCGACAAAGCGCTCGAAGTCATCGATACGCAGGCCGCGGTAGGCCTTGACCAGCTTGTGCAGCGACGGCGGCGTGGCATCGGCCGGTTCTACGCTGAGGAACAGCTTGATCGGCTCGTCACCAATCTCTTCGCCAATCACCTGTTTCTTGTCTTTACGCATCGTTCACTCCAGCTAACCAGGCCACACGGGGCCGGCAGTGTACCTCCGGGGTGGGCAACGGCTCAACGGATGCAACGCAGCCGACTCTTCTAACACGCGCCACGTATGGGTAACAGCCGACTTAGGTCAACACAGCCCACCACTCCCCGCCCTTATACTGCGGCCAGCCTTAGGGTCTGTTCTCGCTTCGTCGCGAGCCGCGTTGCTGCGCAAAATCTCGCCAGGCTAGGCGGAGGACGCAGGATACTGCGTTTCTCGACACTCATTTGGAACAACCAAACTTCGTGTCTCGTGCCTTGCCTCGCGCTAAAACAGGCTCCGGCGCGGCCGCGAACGAAACGGGAACAGACCCTAGGGAGTCATTATGTCGCTGCCCTTACCGCCGCTGTTCTCCGCCTGGCGCCAGACCCTGCGCGCTGGCTACGGCTGGAAAAACCTGCGCAGCGACCTGGGCGCTGGCGTCACGGTGGGCATCATCGCCATTCCACTGGCCATGGCCCTGGCGATTGCCGTCGGCGTGGCGCCGCAACACGGCCTTTATACGGTGCTGGTTGCCGGCACGCTGATCGCTCTGTTTGGCGGTTCGCGCTTTAACGTCTCTGGGCCGACCGCCGCCTTTGTGGTGATTCTGCTGCCAGTCACCCAGCAGTTCGGCCTCGGCGGATTGCTGCTGTGCACCCTGATGGCCGGGCTGATCCTGATTGCCCTAGGGCTGATGCGCGCCGGGCGGCTGATCGAATTTATCCCCTACCCGGTGACGCTGGGCTTTACCGCCGGTATCGGCATCGTGATCGCCACCTTGCAGATCAAGGACCTGTTCGGCCTGCAGCTCGGCAGCCAACCGAACAACTACATCGAACAGCTCAATGGCCTGCTGCACGCCCTGCCCAGCCTGCAACTGGGTGACACCCTGGTGGCGCTGGTGTGCCTGGTGACTCTGCTGATCTGGCCGCGCTGGGTGCCGAAAGTACCGGGGCATCTGATGGCGCTGACGGTCGGCGCGCTGCTCGGGCTGCTGCTGGAAAGCCTGCAGATTCCCGTGGCGACTATTGGCGAGCGCTTCAGCTACAGCCTGGATGGCGTTGTACATCCGGGTATTCCGCCGTTTCTGCCGAGCTTTGTCTGGCCCTGGCAGCTACCTGGCGCAGATGGCCAACCGCTGGTGGTGAGTTTCGAGCTGTTTCGCCAACTGCTGGCCCCGGCCTTTGCCATCGCCATGCTCGGGGCGATTGAATCGCTGCTCTGCGCGGTGGTCGCCGATGGCATGACCGGCAGCAAGCATGACCCCAATGGCGAGCTGATCGGCCAGGGCATTGGTAATCTGGTTGCGCCGCTGTTCGGCGGCATCACCGCCACCGCCGCGATTGCCCGTAGCGCCGCCAACGTGCGCGCCGGGGCTTACTCGCCGATGGCCGCTATCGCCCACGCTGGCGTGGTGCTGATCGCTATCCTGTTTCTCGCCCCCCTGTTCAGCTACCTGCCGATGGCCGCACTGGCGGCCTTACTGCTGATAGTGGCGTGGAACATGAGCGAGCCGCGGCATGTGCGCCACACCCTGCGCATCGCCCCGCGCAGTGATGTGCTGGTGCTGCTGACCTGCCTGATTCTTACCGTGCTGTTCGATATGGTGCTGGCCGTGGGCGTCGGCCTGCTGCTGGCTGCCGGGCTGTTTATCAAACGCATGAGCGACCTGACCGACACCGAAGCGCTGCCCAAGCACTTCCACCAGGCGCTGAATGACCTGCCCGAGCATGTACTGGCCTATGCGATTCGTGGCCCGCTGTTCTTTGGCGCGGCGGAAAAGGCCCTGAGCGTGCTCAGACGCTTTACCCCAGGGGTGAAGGTGGTGATCGTCGATATCAGCGCGGTGCCGCTGCTGGATATGACCGCCATCGCCGCACTGGACAACGTACTGCGCGACTACCGCGAGCAGCAGGTCGGACTGATATTGAGCGGGCCGACGGCCCAGGTGCGCCTGCAATTGCGCCGCGCAGGGATAGTACGAGTGGAAGGACAGCTGGCCTATGTGCGCGACCTGGCCCAGGCCAGGGAGAAAGCGCTGCGCTGGCTAGCGCCAAAGGCCGATGGGGAAGCAGAGCTCGTGTAGCCCGGATGCAATCCGGGGAAATCTGGCGCCGCATAAACCGCTCCCGGATTGCATCCGGGCTACCTAAATTGCGCGCGCATCCAGGCTTGGTAGTCGGCAACCCCAGGCTCGCCTTCACGCGGCGCCCAGCTGGCCTGCTCGCCCTCGCCCACCGGCTTGTAGGGCCCGGCTTTGCACTCGAACAGAATGCTGTCGGCTTCCAATACCACCAGGGCGTGAAACACTTCTGGCGGCAGGTCGACGCCGACACAGGCGCCACCCGCCTCCAGCACTCGCTTATCCAGCACCTCACCGCTGTCATTAAAGATCAGCAAGCCCAGGCGACCTTTCAGCACCAGCAGCGCTTCGGCCTTATCCGCCGAAAGATGGCGATGCGGCGGGATATAGGTGTCCGGCTGCAGCCCCACCGCCATGCGATGGCAGGGCTCTTCCATCTGGTGGAAGTTATGGTGCTGGCGTTGCCGTGAGCTGGCCGCCGCTTGCTCGGCCAGTGCGCCAAACAGGGTCTGATCGAGAAAGCGTGGCTCAGTCATACGTCTTACAACCCTTTAACTGCATAGATACCCGGCGCATTGCGCCAGTAGCCTTTGTAGTCCATGCCATAGCCAAACACATAGCGATCAACGCAGGACATGCCAACGTAATCCGCCTTGAGGTCCGGGCGTGCCTTGCGGTCGTGGGTCTTGTCTACCAGCACAGCGATGCGCACGTTCTTGGCACCGGCATGCCGGCAAAAGTCGATGATTGCACCGAGGGTGTGCCCTTCATCGAGGATGTCGTCGATGATCAGCACGTCGCGGTCGATAAAGGAGATTTCCGGCTTGGCCTTCCAGAACAGCTCGCCGCCGCTGGTTTCATTGCGGTAGCGAGTGGCGTGCAGATAGGACAATTCCAGCGGGAAGTTGAGCTTGGGCAGCAGCTTGCCGGAGAAGATCAGCCCGCCGTTCATCACGCAGAACACTACAGGATTGCTGTCGGCCATCTCGCTGTTGATGGCCGCCGCCATGGCGTCGATAGCCACCTCGACCTCGGCATTGCTGTGCAGGCAATCGGCTTCAGCCATAACTTGGCGGATATGCGCGAGATCGACGGACATGCTGTTTCCTCTTGGGAGCGGGACGGCCAGACCAGAAAGCTGATCAATGCGTCAAAATAAAAGCCGGCAAAGGTACGCATCTGCGCCATGCAGAGCAAGCCCCGACAGACCAACTGCGGCAATTGCCCGCAAGCGGCGACACGTTAGCCGCTATTTAGCGACATTAGGCCATTTTGGCCCAGCACTTGGCATAGCCAATGCTTTAATCTAACGCAATTTTTCGCCCGTCCTGCCGGAGACCCCGCCATGCCCATCCTCGAGATCCGCCACCCGCTGATCCGCCACAAACTCGGCCTGATGCGCCGCGCCGATATCAGCACGAAGAACTTTCGTGAGCTGGCCCAGGAAGTCGGCGCGCTGCTGACTTACGAGGCAACCAAGGATCTGCCGCTGGAAAACTGCGAGATCGAAGGCTGGTGCGGCACCGTGCAGGTGGAAAAAATCTCCGGTAAGAAAATCACCGTAGTGCCGATCCTGCGCGCCGGCATCGGCATGCTCGAAGGCGTGCTCAGCCTGATTCCAGGCGCCAAAGTCAGCGCCGTGGGCGTGGCGCGCAACGAAGAGACGCTGCAGGCACACACCTACCTGGAAAAGCTGGTGCCGGAAATCGACGAGCGCCTGGCGATGATCATCGACCCGATGCTTGCCACCGGAGGTTCGATGGTTGCCACCATCGACCTGCTGAAAAAAGCCGGCTGCAAGGATATTCGCGCCATGGTGCTGGTCGCCGCCCCGGAAGGGATCAAGGTGGTCAACGACGCGCACCCGGATGTGCTGATTTTCACCGCCTCCATTGACGAGCGCCTGAACGAACACGGCTACATCATTCCCGGCCTCGGTGATGCCGGCGACAAGATCTTCGGCACCAAACAGAAGGACGCGTAAGCATGCAGGACGAATATAACGATCCACTCTGGCGCCAGGGCATTTCCGGCGCGCAGATGCTGTTTGTGGCCTTCGGCGCCCTGGTGTTGATGCCGCTGATCACCGGCATGGACCCCAACGTTGCGCTGTTCACCGCCGGTATCGGCACCCTGCTGTTCCAACTGGTCACCGGTCGCCAGGTGCCAGTATTTCTCGCCTCCAGCTTTGCCTTTATCGCGCCGATTCTCGCCGCTAAAGGTGAGTTCGGCCTGCCCGCCGTGCTCGGCGGCATCGTTGCCTCGGGCCTGGTGTATATCCTGCTCAGCGCCGTGGTGCGGGTTAAAGGTGCGGGCTTTATCGACCGCCTGCTGCCGCCAGTGGTGATTGCCCCGGTGATCATTTCCATCGGCCTGGCGCTGTCGCCAGTGGCGGTGAACATGGCCATGGGCAAGGCCGGCGATGGCAGTGCGCAACTGGTGCCGTATGAAACCGCCATGTTGATTTCCATGTCGGCGCTGGTCACCACTGTACTGGTTGCCGCCATGGGCCGTGGCCTGCTGCGCCTGGTGCCGATCCTCGCGGGGATCATAGTCGGCTGCATCGTCGCGGCGTTCTGCGGGGTGATCGACACCAGCAATGTCGCGGCCGCACCCTGGCTGGCGATTCCGGCGTTCGTGACACCTGAGCTGCACTGGGGTGCGATTCTCTACATCGTCCCGGTGGCGCTGGCACCGGCCATCGAGCATATCGGCGGCGTGGTAGCGATCGGCAGTGTGACCGGCAAAAACTTTATCAAGAAGCCCGGCCTGCACCGCACCCTGCTTGGCGACGGCCTGGCCACCTCGGCCGCCGGCCTGTTCGGCGGCCCACCGAACACCACCTATGCAGAAGTTACCGGTGCGGTAATGCTGACCAAGAACTACAACCCGAAGATCATGACCTGGGCGGCCTGCTTCGCCATCGGCCTGGCCTTTGTCGGCAAGTTCGGCACCGCGCTGCAGAGCATTCCGGTTCCGGTGATGGGCGGCATTCTCTGCCTACTGTTCGGCTCCATCGCGGTGGTCGGTTTGAACACCCTGATCCGTCACCAAGTCGATCTGTCCGAAGCGCGCAACCTGATCATTGTTTCGGTGACCCTGGTGTTTGGTATCGGCGGCATGGTGATCGGCAACAGCGACTTCGCCCTCTCCGGCATTTCCCTGTGCGCCATCTGCGCCCTGGTACTTAACCTGGTGTTGCCGGGTGGCCAAGGCTGGCGCAGCAAGACCGTGCTGGAAGAGCCGGATTTGTAGCTCGCAACCGTTTAAGCGGTTAACTGTATTAGAGAGCCTTGGTTGTTGAGCCAAGACGTAGGATGGGTGGAGCCGCCTAGGTGATAACGCATCAATTGGCCGATGGGTTATCACCCATCCTACGGTTCTAAGCGCAAAAGAATGCCGCTTGCCTGTAACAGGGAAGCGGCATTTTTCTTAAGTGAACAGTATTACGCGATTGCTAGCCCGGCTCAGGCCGGATTAGCCGACCACTGCTGCAACCGCACCACACTCTCGCGATAGGGCTTAAGGCTCATGCTCAGCAGCACGATGGAGCTGAACACGGCGATGCTGGTGACAATCAGCAGCGAGTAACGCAGCGCCATGTCATCGGCAAACACGTAGTCAGTCACCAGCGCCACCGCCGTCGGGCCAATACCCAGGCCGATCAGGGTGATCACAAACAGGTAGATCGCCGAGGCCTGGCCACGCATCGAGTTGGGCATGATTTCCTGAATCGCCGCCGGCGCCACGCCAAACGGCATGCTCAGGAAAAACACCGCCGGCGCGGTGAGAATCGCTGCCCACAACGCCGTTTCCATCAGCGGGAAGGCCAGTACACAAGGCACCGCGCCGATGGCCGCATACAGGCCGACGCGCATATTGGCGTCGCTGCTGCCGCGCTTGGCCATCCAGTCGGCCAAACGGCCGCCAAAGACGATACCCAAGCAACCAAATACCGCAACAATGCTGCCGTAAACGATGCCGACCTGGCCGGCATCCCAGCCATAGGTGCGGATAAAGAAGGTCGGAATCCAGGCCGCGCTGCCGTAACCGGCAAACGCCAGGCCGGCAAAACCGAAGTTATGACACAGCACGGTACGCCGGTTGGCGCGGATATAGCGGCCAACATCCGCCAGCGGCACCGCGATACCGGCACCAACGCCGCGCCGCACGGGTTCCTTGACCGCCAGCAGGAGCAGGGTAAAGAGAATCCCCGCCGCACCAAGAATCAGAAAGATCAGCTGCCAGGGACGCACTTCACCAAACACCGGTAACGTCACATCCCCCTGCGCCGAGGCGAACTGGATCACCAGGCCGCCGAGCAGAAAGGCCAGACCAGAGCCGAGGTAAACCCCCATGGAATACACGCTGATCGCGGTAGCGCGGCGCTCGGCCGGGAAGCTGTCGGCAATCAGCGAGTAGGCCGCCGGCGACAGCGCCGCCTCGCCGACGCCAACACCGATGCGGCAGAGCAGAAACTGCCAGTACAGCTTGGCCATGCCGCAGGCAGCGGTGGCCGCACTCCAGAACAGCACGCCGATGGCGATCAGCCCACGGCGGCTCTTGGTATCGGCCAGTCGGCCCAGGGGGATGCCGCATACGGTGTAGAACAGCGCAAAGGACAGGCCCATCAACAGGCTCATCTGCGTGTCACTGATCATCAGATCACGGCGGATCGGGCCAACCAGCAGATTAAGAATCTGCCGGTCGATAAACGACAGCACGTACGCCACCATCAGGATGGCGACAGTTACCCAGGCGCGGGTAGCAGAGGGATAGCCGTTATTGTTGTTGGGCACTGGCAGTCTCCTCGGCACCGTTGGTGCGGTGCACGACGGTTGAAAGAGCTGCCAGCTTAGGCCGATATACAAGGCGATGAGTATCGCCCTTAGGTGTTATCAGTGAGGCGAATGCGCGGCATCCCTTCGAGCGAATGACAGCCGCGCCCTATTCGGTTAGAGCATCAGTGGAGCGCGCTCACTCAAAGTTTTTAGGGCGGCGACCCAACTAGGATGGTCATTCAGGCACGGCACCAGCTGCAGGCTCTCGCCGCCGGCTTCGACAAACTGCTCGCGACCACGGTCGCCGATTTCTTCCAGGGTTTCGATGCAATCGGCGACAAAGGCCGGGCACATCACCAGCAACTTCTTCACCCCCTGTTTGGCCAGTTCATCGAGGCGCGCCTCGGTGTAGGGTTCGATCCACTTGGCGCGGCCCAGGCGTGACTGGAACGACACCGACCACTGCTCGGGCTTAAGCCCCATGCGCTGAGCGAACAGCTCGGCGCTGCGCAGGCACTGAGCGCGATAACAGGTCGCCAGCACTTCGGGCGCGGCAGTGCGGCAGCAATCATCACCTTTCAGGCAGTGATTGCTGGGGTCGAGCTTGTGCAGATGGCGTTCCGGCAGGCCGTGGAAACTCAGCAGCAGATGGTCGAAATCCTGCTCAAGATACGGCTTGGCGCTGTCGACCAGGGCATCCAGGTATTCCGGCTGATCGTAGAACGGCGGCAGGATGGAAAAGCGAATCGGCAGTTGCTGCTCACGCACCACCCGCCGCGCCTCTTCGATCACCGTGGTGGTGGTGCTGTCGGCAAACTGCGGGTACAGCGGCGCCAGGGTGACCTGTTTGATGCCCTGGGCGGCCAGGCGGGTCAGCACGGTTTGCAACGACGGCTCGCCATAGCGCATGGCCAATTCCACCGGACCGTGGGTCCAAGACGCCTTCATCGCCTGATGCAGACGCTTACTCAGCACCACCAGCGGCGAGCCATCTTCCCACCAGATCGAGGCGTAGGCATGCGCCGAGGCGGCCGGACGCTTGATCAGAATCAGCGAAACCAGCAGACGCCGCAGCGGCCAGGGCAGATCGACGACATAGGGGTCCATCAGAAACTGGTTGAGGTAACGGCGCACATCAGCCACGTCAGTGGAGGCCGGCGAGCCCAGGTTTACCAACAGCAAGGCGTGATCGGTCATGCAAAGTCCTAGTCAGGTTGGCCGAGCAAATCTGCCAGGGCCACATCCAAATGAGTAAAACGAAAACTGAAGCCAGCCTCCTGCAAACGCGTCGGCATCGCGCGCTGGCCACCGAGCAGCAATACCGACAGCTCCCCCAGCAGCGCACGCAGGGCAAAGGCCGGGGCCGGCATAAAGGCCGGGCGGTGCAGCTCGCGGCCCAAGGCCTGGCTGAAGGCGCGGTTACGCTCAGGCGTCGGTGCGCAGGCATTATAAGGACCGCGAGCCGAGTCCTGCTGCAGGAGAAAATCAATCAGAGCGATTTGATCCGCCAGATGAATCCATGGCATCCACTGCCGACCATTGCCCAGCGGGCCGCCCAAACCGAGCTTGAACGGCAGCAGCAGACGCTTGAGCAGCCCGCCGTCACGGGCCAGCACCAGCCCGGTGCGCAGCAGCACCACACGGATGCCTAAATCCTCGGCGCGCTGGGCAGTTTCTTCCCAGGCGCCACACAGCTGCGCGGCAAAATCCTCACTCACTGGCGGCGAATCCTCATGCAGCTCGCGCTCACCGCCATCGCCGTACCAGCCCACCGCCGAACCGGATAACAATACCTTCGGTTTGTGCTCACGACTCTCCAGCCAAGCCAGCAGCTGTTCGGTCAGGCCAATCCGGCTGGCCCACAGCAGCGCCTTGCGTTTACGCGTCCAGGGCCGGTCGGCAATCGGTGCACCGGCCAGATTAACCACGGCATCCAAGGGTTCTTCAGCCAGCTCTTCGAGCCGGCCAATACCGCGCACCGCGTCGCCACACAGGACCGCGACCTGCTCGGGCCTGCGGCTCCACACCGTTAATTGGTGGCCTTGCTGCAACCAGTGGCGGCACAGCGCGCGCCCGATCAAACCGGTTCCGCCTGTCAGAAGAATGTGCATAACAATGCCCTCGCATGACCTTTGCATAGTTGCTAACAATCGACGGATTAATACCGTTTGTGGCTTCAATCCGGCTGCAGGTTGTCTTAACTATAGGAAGGCAGGATCGACTCCGGCATAGCTTATACACAAAAACCATATTGTATAGCTTTTGTCTAAAGCGTAGCCTAACGCTTGAAAACACGAGGTAGACCATGACCGCTCTACACCCCATCGCCATCATCGGCACCGGCATCGCCGGGCTGTCTGCCGCACAGGCGCTGCATGCCGCCGGGCACCCGGTGCAACTGTTCGACAAGAGCCGCGGCAGTGGCGGCCGCATGGCCAGCAAGCGCAGCGATGCTGGCGCGCTGGACCTTGGCGCGCAGTACTTCACCGCCCGCGACCGCCGTTTTGTCGAGGTGGTGCAGCAGTGGCAAGCCCGTGGCTGGGTCGCCGAATGGACCCCCAGCCTCTACAACTTTAATAACGGCCAGCTCAGCGCCTCGCCGGATGAACAGGTGCGCTGGGTCGGCAGCCCGCGCATGAGTGCGATCACCCGCGCCATGCTCGGCGCATTGCCAGTGAGCTTCTCCTGCCGCATCACCGAAGTGTTTCGCGGTGAGCAGCACTGGCACCTGCAGGATGCCGAAGGCAACAACCACGGCCCGTTCAGCCATGTGATCGTCGCCACCCCGGCACCGCAGGCCACGGCACTGCTGTCCAGCGTGCCGAAACTCGCCGGCGCCGCCGCCAGCGTGACCATGGAAGCAACCTGGGCGGTGGCCCTGGCCTTTGCCAACCCGCTGGAAACCCGCGTCGAAGGCTGCTTTGTACAGGACAGCCCGCTCGACTGGCTGGCGCGCAACCGCAGTAAACCCGGCCGTGACACCCAACTCGACACCTGGGTGCTGCATGCCAGCAGTCAGTGGACCAAGCAGCACCTGGACATGCCCAAGGAAGCGGTGATCGAACACCTGCTCGGCGCCTTCGCCGAGCTGATCGGCTGCGCCGTACCCGCCCCCGCCTTCAGCCTGGCGCACCGTTGGCTCTACGCCCGCCCCGCCAGCGCACACCAGTGGGGCGTACTGGCCGATGCCGACCTGGGCATCTATGCCTGCGGCGACTGGTGCCTGTCCGGCCGGGTTGAAGGCGCCTGGCTCAGCGGCCAGGAAGCGGCGCGGCGCTTGCTCGAACACCTGCAATGAGCATTCAGGCCCGCGCGCCGGCCAAGCATCGGCTCAATCCGCGCAAGCTGCTGCTGTCGAAATGGACAGCAGCGCAGCCGCAGAACCGTGAGAAACATTTTCTCGTCACCGAGCTGTTCTGCGACGAAGACGGCACCGTGTTGCAGATCGAATTGCAGGCCGTACTTAACCAGCGCTGCCAACGCTTGGACTGGCGCGCACTGGAAAACCCTGAGCACTGGCGCATGGGCTGGAAGTAACAGGCTTACACACAAAACCCTACAGTAGTTGTACAAAAATATTGACTTGTACAATTACAAACCTATGATGAACCCAAGTTGTACATCCACCAGGATCTGTACAAGTCGTCATCAGAGGTTGCCCATGAGCCCATCCGAAACCGCCACCGGCAAACCCAAACTGGGCATCAGCGCCTGCTTGCTGGGCTCCGAAGTTCGTTACAACGGCGGGCACAAGGAATCGCGCCTGTGCAGCCGCACCCTCAGCGAATATTTCGACTTCGCCCCGCTCTGCCCGGAAGTGGCCATCGGTATGGGTATCCCCCGCGAGCCGATCCGCCTGGTCGGCGATCCACTAGCGCCGCGTGCCGTGGGCACGGTCAGGCGCGAGGTGGATGTCACCGAGCCCTTGGCCGCCTATGGCGAGCGCATGGCCGGTGAGCTGACCGATATCTGCGGCTATATCTTTATGCAGCAGTCGCCGTCCTGCGGCCTGCACCGGGTCAAGGTCTATCAGGACAACGGCCGCCCCAGCGAGCCTGGCCGTGGCATCTTTGCCCAGGCCTTCTGCGCCCGCCATCCCAACCTGCCAGTAGAAGAAGACGGCCGCCTGAATGATCCGATCCTGCGCGAGAACTTTATCACCCGCGTGTTCGCCTATTCGGAATGGCAACAGCTGCTGCGCGACGGTCTGACCCGCAAGCGCCTGATCGACTTCCACTCGCGCTACAAATACCTGCTGATGGCCACCAACCCCATGCAGTACAAACTGCTCGGGCGCATGCTCGGCAACCTTGGCCAGCACGACATCAACGAGCTGGCGCCGCGCTATTTCAGCGAGCTGATGGCTGCGCTGAAAAGCTGCGCCACCCGCCGCACCCACAGCAATGTGCTGCAGCACCTCAGCGGCTACCTCAAGCAGTCGCTAAGCAGTGACGAGAAGCAGGAAATGCAGCAGCTGATCGGCCAGTACCGCCACGGCGTGGTGCCGCTGGTGGTGCCCATGACCCTGCTCAAGCATCACTTCCGCCGCCACCCGGACAGCTACATCGCGCAGCAGGTTTACCTGCAACCGCACCCGGAAAACCTCAGCCTGCGAAATGCCCTATGAGCCTGCAGCCAATCAGCGCAGGCGCCGCCGACGACTACCAGGCGGCGATTGCCCAGGGTTTTATGCCGATCCGCGATGTGGCGCGCATCACCGGGGTAAACGCGGTGACCCTGCGCGCTTGGGAACGTCGTTATGGCCTGATCGTCCCGCACCGTACGCCTAAGGGTCATCGTCTGTATGCCGACGAACATGTCGCGCGTATCCAGGCGATTCTCACCTGGCTCAATCGCGGCGTTTCGGTCAGCCAGGTCAAGGGGCTGCTGCGTTCCAACCAGCCAGCATTTGCCGAAGCCAGTTCGCAGTGGGAAACCAAGCGCCAGCAGTTGCAGGAAGCCATCTGCAACCTCAATGAGCGCCGCCTGGACGAGTGCTTCAACAGCGAACTGGCGCTTTACCCGCCACATACCCTGTGCCAGCAACTGATCTTGCCGCTGCTCGAAGAGCTCGAACTGCGCTGGCGCAACCAGTTCGGCGCCCAGGCCGAGCGGGTGTTCTTCTACTCCTGGCTGCGCAGCAAGCTCGGCGCGCGCCTGTACCACAACAACCGTCAGCACAACGGCGCGCCGCTGCTGCTGATCAACGTTTCCGACCTGCCGATGGCCCCCGGCCTGTGGCTGACCGCCTGGCTGGCGAGTAGTGCCGGCTGCCCGGTGGAAGTCTTCGACTGGCCACTGCCGCCGACCGAACTGGCCCTGGCGGTCGAACATATCCAGCCGCGCGCGGTGCTGCTGTATTCCAGCCAGGCGCTGAACAGCACCCACCTGCAGCGCCTGCTCGGTGGTTATGACTGCCCCTGCCTGCTGGTCGGACAAGTGGTGCAGATCCACGCCGAAGAATTAGTCGCCATCACCGCGCAGAACGCCGAACTGAGCCTGGCCGCCGACCCACTGGCCGCGCTGCACAGCCTTACCGACCTTAACCTGCTGCACAGCTGACGGAATTGAACATGCTGCAATTGATCTGGTTTCGTACCGACCTGCGCGTGCAGGACAACAGCGCCCTGGCTGCCGCCATGAGCAGCGGCCCGACCGTGGCGCTGTACCTGCTCAGCCCCGGCCAGTGGCTGAGCCACGATGATGCGCCGAGCAAGGTCGACTTCTGGCTGCGCAACCTCAAAGAACTGGCCACTGAACTGGGCAAACTCAACGTGCCGCTGCTGGTGCGGGAAGCCGATCACTGGAGCGCGGCGCCGCAGGTAATCGGCGAACTGTGCCAGCAGCTGCAGATCGGCACGGTGCAGGTCAACGAAGAGTACGGCGTGCATGAAAGCCGCCGCGACCAGGCCGTGGCGAAAACCCTTGATGGCTTGGGGGTGAATTTTCATAGCCATCTGGATCAGCTGTTCTTCAAACCCGGCAGCGTGCTGACCAAGTCTGGCGGCTACTTCCAGGTCTACAGCCAGTTCCGCAAGGTCTGCTATCAGCGCCTGCACACCGCCTTACCGGCGCTGATCGGCACACCTAAAGCGCAAGCGCCGCTGGCGATCCAAAGCGATGCCATACCGGACCAGGTTGTAGGCTTCGCCCTCCCTGCTGCCGAACTGCGTGAGCTGTGGCCCGCTGGTGAAGCCGAGGCGGCGCGGCGTTTGGATGATTTTGCCGCGCAGCAGATCGACTTCTACCAAAGCGCCCGCGACTTCCCGGCCAAGCCCGGCACCAGCCAGCTGTCCGCCTACCTGGCCGCTGGGGTAATTTCGCCGCGCCAGTGCCTGCATGCGGCCTTGCAGGCTAACCAGGGCGAGTTCGACAGCGGCAATGTCGGAGTGATCACCTGGATCAACGAGCTGCTCTGGCGCGAGTTCTACAAACATATTCTGGTGGGCTACCCGCGCGTCTCCATGCACCGCGCCTTCCGTGCGGAAACCGAAGCCGTGGCCTGGCGTGATGCGCCGCTGGAGCTGAAAGCCTGGCAGGAGGGCCGCACCGGTTTCCCGATTATCGATGCCGCCATGCGTCAGTTGCTGGCCACCGGCTGGATGCACAACCGCCTGCGCATGATCGTGGCGATGTTCCTGACCAAGAATCTGCTGATCGACTGGCGCGAAGGCGAGCGCTTCTTTATGCGTCACCTGATCGATGGTGATCTGGCGGCGAACAACGGCGGCTGGCAGTGGAGTTCGTCTACCGGTACCGATTCGGCGCCGTACTTCCGCATTTTCAACCCGCTGAGCCAGTCGCAGAAATTCGACCCGGACGGACGCTTTATCCGCCAGTGGCTGCCTGAGCTGGTCGGCCTGAACAAGACCAATATCCATAACCCGGCGGCCATGGGTGGGCTGTTCGGCATTGCCGATTACCCCGCGCCGATTGTCGACCTGAGCAAGAGCCGTACGCGTGCCCTGGCAGCGTTCAAGAGCCTGCCGCACTTTGCCGGTGAGGAGGTGCTATGAGCGACTTTCTGCGCCAGTTCGCCCAAGACTTTGCCGGGCTGAACAAGGACAACCTCGACCGCCTGGGCCAGCTCTACAGCGATGACGCGCTGTTCTGCGACCCACTGCACGAGGTGCGTGGGCTGGCCAATATGCAGCGCTACTTCGCAGAGATGTACGCCAACGTCAGCGAATTGCGCTTCGACTTCTACGGCTTTGATCAGGTGCGCGACGGTGAAGGCTACCTGCGCTGGACCATGAGTTACCGCCACCCGCGCCTGGCCGGCGGCCAGCTGATCCGCGTGGAAGGCTGCTCGCACCTGCTGTGGCACAGCAAGGTCTATCGCCACCGCGACTATTTCGATGCAGGCAGCCTGCTCTACGAGCACCTGCCCTTACTCGGCTCGGCAATTCGCTGGCTGAAACGGAGGTTGGCATGAACGCGAACGCACGGCGTATCTGGCTCACCGGCGCCAGCAGTGGCATCGGTGCCGCCCTGGCCGAACAACTGCTCGAACAGGGTCACCGCCTGGCTCTCAGCGCGCGCAGCGTCGAGCCTTTACAAGCGCTGGCCAAGCGCTATCCGCAGCAGGTGCTGGTGGTGGCTGGCGACCTCAGCGATGCCGCCCAGGTACATAGCATCGGCGCACATATTGGCCAGGTCTGGGGCGCGCTGGATTGCGCCATCCTCAACGCTGGCACCTGCGAATACGTTGAAGTGCGGACCTTCGAAGCCGCCATGGTCGAGCGGGTGATGCGCGCCAACCTGCTCTCGGCAAGCTACTGCATCGAAGCCGCCCTGCCCTTGCTGCGTCAGGGTAATCGCGCGCATCTGGTCGGCGTCGGCAGCTCGGTAACTTTTATGCCGCTGCCGCGCGCCGAAGCCTACGGCGCCTCCAAGGCCGCCATGCGCTACCTATTGGAAGCCCTGCGCATCGACCTGCATGCCGAAAACATTGCCGTCACCCTGGTCAGCCCCGGCTTTGTCGACACCCCGCTGACGCAGAAAAACGACTTCCCCATGCCCATGCGCTGGCCGGTGGACAAAGCCGCCCGCTATATCGCCGAACGCCTGCACCAGCAGCCCTTCGAAATAAGCTTCCCCGGCCCGTTTATCGCCATGCTCAAGCTGCTCGGCCATCTGCCCAAGCGCTTGCAGGTGGCCATCGGCGCCCGTATGGCCCGCACTGAAGCCAAGACCAAGGACAACCCATGAAGATCGCCATTATCGGCAGCGGTATCGCCGGTTTGACCAGCGCCTACCTGCTCAACCGCAGCCACGACATCACAGTATTCGAGGCCGGCGACTGGATTGGCGGGCACACCCACACTGTGGATGTACAGGTTGCAGGCCAGCGCTACGCCGTGGACACCGGTTTTATCGTGTTCAACGACTGGACCTACCCGAACTTTATCCGCCTGCTCAGCCAGCTCGGCGTCGGCTTCAAGGCCACCGAGATGAGTTTCTCGGTCAGCGACCCAGTGAGCGGCGTGGAGTACAACGGGCACAGCCTCAATAGCCTGTTCGCCCAGCGCAGTAACCTGGTGTCGCCGAAATTCTGGGGTATGGTGCGCGACATCCTGCGCTTTAACCGCGAAGCGCTGAACGACCTTAACCAGCAGCGTATCGCCAGCGATATGACCCTGGGTGATTACCTCAAGGCCAATGGCTACAGCGAGCGCTTTACCCAGCATTACATCGTGCCCATGGGCGCGGCGATCTGGTCGATGTCGCTGAACGACATGCTCGGTTTTCCACTGCAGTTCTTTGTGCGTTTCTTCAAGAACCACGGCCTGCTGTCAGTCAGTGATCGGCCGCAGTGGTGCGTGGTCGAGGGCGGTTCCAGCAGCTATGTGGCGCCGCTGACCGAGTCCTTCAAGCAGCATATCCGCCTCAACTGCGCGGTTAGCCGCGTCGAGCGTGATGGCGACGGCGTGACTGTGCACAGCGCTGCCGGAACCGAACGCTTCGATAAGGTGATCTTCGCCTGCCACAGCGACCAAGCCCTGGCGCTGCTGGCCGAACCCACCCGCATCGAGAAAGAAATCCTCGGCGCCCTGCCCTACGCCGACAACGATGTGGTGCTGCACACCGACACCCGTCTGCTGCCAAAACGGCCACTGGCCTGGGCCAGTTGGAACTATCGCCTCGGCGGGCCGGTGGATCAGCCAGCCGCCGTGACCTATGACATGAATATCCTGCAGGGTATTAAGAGCGATACGACTTTCTGCGTCAGCCTGAACCAGACCGCCGCCATCGACCCAAGCAAGATCCTCGCGCGCTACACCTACGCCCACCCGCAATACAGCCTGGCCGGCATGGCCGCGCAGGCACGCTGGGAAGAGTTGCTGGGGCTCAACCACAGCTACTTCTGCGGCGCCTACTGGGCCAATGGCTTCCACGAAGACGGCGTGGTCAGCGCATTGCGCGTGGCCCGTGAATTCGGTGAGGCGCTGTAGTGAACAGCCCAACGGTAATGAACAGCGCCCTGTATAGCGGCTGGGTGCAGCACCGGCGTTTTACGCCGCGCCTGCACAACTTCCGCTATCGCATGGGCCTGCTCTACCTCGACCTGAGCGAGCAGGAGGCCGTGCTCGCGCTGTCGCCGCTGGCCGGCAGTGGCCGCTTCGCGCCCTTTGCCTTTCGCGAAAGCGATTACCTGCCGCAGTTCACCGGTGCCGGCATCAGCCTGATCGACGCCGTGCGTCAGCGCGTGACGGAAGCACTGGGGCGTACGCCGCTGGGGCATATCTGCCTGCTGACCCAGCCACGCAGTTGGGGCCTGGCGTTTAACCCGGCGAGTTTCTTCTACTGCCATGAGGCCGATGGCCGTCTGGCGGCGATTCTCTGCGAGGTGAGCAACACGCCCTTCCGTGAGCGCTACCACTATGTGCTGCCGGCCGAAGGCGAGGGGCACCAGCACGTCGCCGTGGCCAAGGCGTTTCACGTCTCGCCGTTTCTGCCGCGCGAGCTGGAATACCGCATGAGTTTCAGCCCGGCAGGCGAGCGCCTAGGTATTCATATGGCCGACTGGCAGGGCGAAGAAAAGCTCTTCGACGCCAGCCTCAGCCTGCAACGCACTGAATTGAACCGCGCCAGCCTGCATCGCTACCTGCTGCAGTTTCCCTGGATGACCGGCAAAACCCTTGCCGCCATCTACTGGCAGGCCCTGCGCCTGCTGCTCAAACGTATCCCCCTGTTCACCCATCGGGCCGCTGAAGGTGATTTCCGCGTCGCCCGCCCCGCATCAAAGGAAGTCCCCCATGAAAAGCTCTAGCCTGACCTCCGCCAAACATGTGGTGCGCGCCGGCAGCGGCATCGGTGCCAGCCTGTTGCGCCGCGCGGTACTGCGCCAGCTGAAACAGCTGCGCCATGGCCAACTGGTGATAGTCGAAGGTGACGAACGTATGGAGTTCGGCGATGCCCACTCCAGCCTTAGCGCCGAGATCCAGGTGCAAGACGGCGCGGTCTGGGGGCTGGTGGCGGGCAACGGTTCGATCGGTTCGGGCGAGGCCTATATCCACGGCTACTGGACCACCCCGGACCTGACCGCGGTGATCCGCGTATTCGTCAGCAACCTGGAGGTGCTCGACGCCATGGAAAGCGGCTTGGCCCAGTTGGGCCGCCCACTGATCCAAGGCCTGCACTGGCTCAACCGCAACACCCGCAAAGGCTCGCGCAAGAACATCTCGGCGCATTACGACCTGGGCAACGACCTGTTCGAGCAGTTCCTCGACCCGACCATGATGTACTCGGCGGCGATGTTCCAAAGCGCCGACGACAGCCTGGAACAGGCGCAGTTGAATAAGCTCGAACGCATCTGCCAGAAGCTTGCCCTCAAGCCCAGCGACCACCTGCTGGAAATCGGCAGCGGCTGGGGCAGCATGGCGATCTACGCCGCTACTCATTACGGCTGCAAGGTCACCACCACCACCCTGTCGCGCGAGCAGTTCGCCTACACCCAGCAGCGCATTGTCGAGCAGGGTTTGCAGGGGAAGATCACCCTGCTACTGGAGGACTACCGCGACCTGGCCGGCCAGTACGACAAACTGGTATCGATCGAGATGATCGAGGCCGTCGGCCATCGCTTCCTGCCCACCTATTTCGAACAATGCGCCAACCTGCTCAAGCCCGACGGCCTGATGCTGCTGCAGGCCATCACCATCCGCGACCAACGCTATGAGCAGGCGAAAAACGCCGTGGACTTTATCCAGCGCTATATCTTCCCCGGCGGCGCACTGCCCTCGGTAAACAAGATGCTGGAAATCATCACCGCCAAGACCGATATGAACCTGCACCACATGGAAGACTTCGGCCTGCACTACGCTCGCACCCTGCGCATCTGGCACGACAACCTGCGCCACGCGCGGCACAAGCTGGAGCAGCAGGGCTACGACGATTACTTCTTCCGCCTGTGGGAGTTCTACCTGTGCTATTGCGAGGGCGGCTTTATCGAGCGCACCATCGGCACCGCGCAATTGCTGCTGGCTAAGCCGGCGGCACGTCCTGCTCCGCTACTGGGAAATCTCAATGCCTAAATTGATCGTCAATACCGTGCTATTTCAGCTCGGCTGGTTCGCCTGCGTCTTCGGCGGCGACAGCCTGTGGCTGCTGATTGTCGCAGCGGTGCTGGCGGTACATCTGCTGTGGACCAGCAGTTGGGCGGCGGAAGGCAAACTGCTGATCACGGTGTTTCTCGCCGGCAGCGCGCTGGACAGCTTTCTGCTCAACCTCGGCGTATTCGACTTTGGCGAGCCACGCACGCTGATCCCGTTGTGGCTGGCCTGCCTGTGGCTGCTGATGGCCACCACGCTCAACCACTGCCTGGCCTGGACCGCGCAACCCTGGTGGCGCGGCAGCCTGCTCGGCGCAATTGGCGCGCCGCTGTCCTATTACGCCGGCGCGCAGATTGCCGGCGTCGGCCTGCCCTACGGCACCTGGCAAAGCCTACTGCTGATCGGTGCCATCTGGGCGCTGGTAATGCCCGTGCTGCATGGCTTCGCCAAGCTCTATCGCAACCAGTACGAACAGCGCCTGCGCACCCGCAAAACAGCGTAAGGCGTACATGCCGAAGGCTTGTACGCCATTCGGGCAGCCGGCGGTGGACAAGGCTCCGCCCTACAGCGCTGTTGTAGCCCGGATGAAATCCGGGAACGCGATGCGATGGCCACAACCGATGCCCCGGATTGCATCCGGGCTACGCGGGTTAAACGCCACCCACCCTACGTCGGCGGCAGGCGCCGCAATAACACCGATGACGTACACTGCGCGGCATGAGTCAGAACATCCCCCACACCCAACTCGCGGACGAACCCGCCGTCAGCTGCAGCAACTGCGCCGCCTGCTGCTGCCAGCTGGAAGTCATGCTGATCACCGATACCGGCGTGCCGCCGCGCTATATCGACACCGATGACTGGGGCGGCGAAGTGATGCTGCGTCTAGACGACGGCTGGTGCGCCGCGCTGGACCGCGACAGCATGCGCTGCACCATCTACGAAGTGCGCCCGCTGATCTGCCGCGAATTCGAAACTGCCTCCCCCGAATGCCTGGACGAGCGCAAGGGCATGAGCAGCATCTACCGCTGAGTGCTAGAAACTCATGCGGTAATGCAGGCTATAGCTCTCAACCCCATCGTTAGGCTGTTTAAGCCCGGCATTGGAGTAATGCAGAGCACGCAGGCCCACTTCCTGGCCGGCGAAACGCACACCAAAGCCAATGCGGTCTTCAAACTGAAAAGACGAGCCCAGGTCGTTGTCTTCCAGCTCGGTGCTGCTGAACGCGGCAATGCCGATACCGGCTTCGATATAGGGTTTGAAACGCTCGCCGGCAAACTCGTAGACGAATACCGGGCTCAGCGAAAGGCTGTGGTTGCTGGAGGCTTTGTCGCCGTCCCAATAGGTGTATGCCGCATCCCAGTAACCGCTCAGGCGACCGACATCACTGACAAACCAGCTCTGCTTGAAATCGAACTGGGTGCCCAGCCGATAGGTCATGGTCGAGTCGCCTGTCTGGCCGACCGCCACGCTCAAATCCGCCGCTTGCAGCGCACCCACCTGCCCCAACGCTAAGGCCGCAAACGCAGCCAAGGTAACGACTTTTCTCATGGTAATAATCCTTATCCACCCAAGTAGAAACGTACTGACGCTGCTTGAGAGTATAGAAATCTTTGCCTGCTGAGAAAGCCGACCTATGGCTAAATCGTGCTGGGTAAGCCGCTGACCAGCGCCGCTTCGCCCCATAGCAACGGCAACACCCGCTGCATGGCCGCCGGATCGCCGCTCGACCAGAACTGCGCAGGCTGCGCCGGGCCGCTGGCCAGTAGATCATGGCCGGCCAACAGCCGCTGGACTTGCCGCGCCACTGCCGCCCCCGTGTCGATCAGGCTGATTGACTCCGGCACCAGGCTGCGCAGAAGCGGTTTGATAAAGGGGTAATGGGTGCAGCCGAGAATCAGCGTGTCGCAGCCCTCGGCCAGGAGCGGCGCGACAAAACCCTGCAGCAACTCGCGGGTAGCATCGCTATCCAGCTCACCGGCCTCGATACGCTCGACCAGCCCTGGACAAGGCTGGGTAATCACCCGCACATCGTTGGCAAAACGGTCGAGCAAGGCGGCGAACTTGGCGCTTTTCAGCGTGCCGGTGGTGGCCAGCACGCCGACCACACCACTCTGCGTGGCGGCAGCAGCAGGCTTGACCGCCGGCTCCATACCCACCAGTGGCAGCTGCGGATACAGCTCACGCAACTCGGCTACCCCTGCCACCGTGGCAGTATTGCAGGCCAGTACCAGCGCCTTGGCGCCCCGAGCCAGAAGAAACTCGGCCAACACCCGGCAGCGCTCGCGGATAAATTCCGGGCTCTTCTCGCCGTAAGGCACATGGCCGCTGTCGGCCACATAGAGCAGCGACTCATTCGGCAGCAACGCGCGAATCTCGCCGAGCACCGACAGGCCGCCGACGCCGGAATCGAATACGCCAATCGGCGCGTTACTCACCGTTGGCCACTCCACACACGCTACAGCCCGGATCACGCTTGACCCGCAGCTCGCGGAAACGGCTGCCCAGAGCATCGATCAGCAGCAGACGCCCGACCAGTGGCTCGCCAAATTGTGCCAGCAGCTTTAAGGCTTCCAGCGCCTGCAGGCTGCCGACCAGACCGACCAGCGGGCCGACCACCCCGGCTTCGCTGCAGGTCAGCTCGGCTTCGCTGCCGTGGCCGTAGATGCAGTGGTAGCAGGGGCTGTCATCACGGCGCGGGTCGAATACCGACAGCTGGCCTTCCAGGCGAATCGCCGCGCCGCTAACCAGCGGCACCTTGGCGGCGACACAGGCAGCGTTGACCGCCTCGCGGGTGCTGAAGTTGTCCGAGCAATCCAGCACCAGATCGACTGCCGCCACCGCTGCGGCCAGGGAATCGCTGTCCAGGCCCTGGCGGTGCATTTGCAGGCGCAGCTGCGGGTTGATCGCCAGCAGGCGCTTGCTCGCCGAGTCGACCTTGCTCTGACCGATGCTGGAAGTATCGTGAGCGATCTGCCGCTGCAGGTTGGTCAGATCGACGGTATCGAAGTCCGCCAGATGCAATTCACCGACACCAGCGGCGGCCAGATACAGCGCCACCGGCGAACCCAGGCCGCCAAGGCCGATAATCAGCGCACGGCTGTTTTTCAGGCGCAGCTGGCCGGCGATATCGATCTGTTGCAGGAGAATCTGCCGGCTATAGCGCAGCAGCTCCTCGTCATTCAGCATGTCCTGCGCACTCATGGCGTCACTCATTATCGAAGCGTCCCAGACTGATGCGCTCATGGCCGCCAAGGTCACGCCGGCTTTCCACCGCGCTAAAGCCACGCGCGCTAAGCAGCTCGCGCACTGCCGGTGCCTGATCAAAACCATGTTCCAGCAACAGCCAGCCGCCTGTTTCCAAATAGTCCGGTGCCTGCTGGATGATCAGACGAATATCGTCCAGCCCATCCGCGCCCGCCACCAGCGCACTGCTTGGCTCGAAGCGCACATCGCCCTCGGCCAGATGACGATCATCGGCGGCGATATAGGGCGGGTTGCTGACTATCAGCTGATAACGCTGACCGGTCAGGGCGCTAAACCAGTGGCTTGCAATAAAACTGGCATTGGTCAGTTTGAGCCGCGCTCGGTTGCGCTCGGCCAGGGCCACCGCCTCCGCCACACGGTCCACACCGGTCAACCGCCAGGCTGGGCGTTCGCTGGCCAAGGCCAGGGCGATGGCACCGGTGCCGGTGCCCAGATCCAGCAGCGACGCAGGTGTGGCCGGCAGCAGTGCGAGCACGGTTTCCACCAGCAGCTCGGTATCCGGACGCGGAATCAGGGTATGCGACGCCACCTCCAGTTCCAGGCTCCAGAAGCCCTGCTGACCGAGGATATAGGCCACCGGTTCGCCAGCCTGCCGCCGCGCCAGCGCCGCCTGATACCGCTCAAGCTGCGGCGTATCGAGCTCGCGCTCAGGCCAGGTGTGCAGATAGCTGCGCGACTTGCCCAAGGCATGGGCGAGCAACAGCTCGGCGTCCAGGCGCGGGGTGGCCGAGTCGGGTAGTTCGGCGGTGTTAAGCAGGGTTTCGATGGTGACCATGGCATTTATTCCGTAGCCCGGATGCAATCCGGGACATGCGTCAACGGTCGCTCCCGGATTGCATCCGGGCTACAAAAAAGCGCGAATCAATCGCCCAGCGCCGCCAGCTGATCGGCCTGATATTCGACCAGCAGCGGCTCGATAATCGCCTCGACGCCGCCGGCGATCACTTCGTTCAGCGAATACAGGGTCAGGTTGATGCGGTGATCGGTCACCCGCCCTTGCGGGAAGTTGTAGGTGCGGATGCGCTCGGAGCGGTCACCGGAGCCCACCAGCAGTTTGCGCGAGTCGGAAATCTCCTTGTGCGCGGCGGCTTCCTGCTGGTCTTTGAGTTTCGCCGCCAGCCAGGCCATGGCCTTGGCGCGGTTCTTGTGCTGCGAGCGTTCTTCCTGACATTCCACCACGGTACCGGTAGGAATGTGGGTGATGCGGATCGCCGAGTCGGTGGTGTTGACGTGCTGGCCACCGGCGCCAGAACTGCGGTAGGTGTCCACACGCAGGTCAGCCGGGTTGATGTCGATGGCCATCTGCTCATCCGGCTCGGGCAGCACGGCGACAGTGCAGGCCGAGGTGTGGATACGACCCTGGGATTCAGTCTCGGGCACGCGCTGTACGCGGTGCGCGCCCGACTCGAACTTGAGCTTGCCGTAGACGTTGTCGCCCTCAACCCGGGCAATCACTTCCTTATAACCTCCGTGCTCGCCTTCGCTGGCCGACAGCACCTCGACACGCCAGCCCTGTTTCTCGGCATAGCGCGAATACATGCGGAACAGGTCGCCGGAGAAGATCGCCGCCTCGTCGCCACCAGTGCCGGCGCGTACTTCAAGGAACACGTTACGGCCGTCGTTGGGGTCCTTTGGCAGCAGCATGCGTTGCAGCGTGGCTTCCAGTTCGATCAGCTGTTCCTTGGCCTCGGCGACTTCTTCCTCGGCCATCTCGCGCATGTCCGGGTCGCTGTCTTTGAGCAGCGCCTGCGCGCCTTCGAGGTCGGACTGAACTTTGCGGAACGCACTGAACGCCTGGTACACCGGCTCAAGCTCGGCGTATTCCTTGGAATAGGCGCGAAACTGCGGCTGGTTGCTGATCACTTCGGCATCGCCGAGCAGCGCGGTCAGCTCTTCGAAACGATCCTGCAACAGGTCGAGTTTATTGATCAGTGACGCTTTCATTGCAGACCTTTATTTATGAGCCGAGCTGCTGTGAGTGGAGGCAGGCGGCGCGCCCTCGTCGAGGGCAAACAGTTCTTGAGCCACGCCCAGCGCATCGACGCGGCCGTCAGCAGAGAATTTTTTCAGCTGCACGCTAGGCGCATGCAGCAGCTTGTTGGTCAGGCCGCGGGCCAGCAGCGCCAGCACATCCTCGGCCGAACTGCCGTTGTTGAGCAGACGCAGGGCCTTGTTCAGCTCCTCGTCACGCAGGCGCTCGGCTTGCTGACGGTAGGCCTTGAGCACATCCACCGCGGCCAGTTCGCGCAGGCGCTGCATAAAGTCCTGGGCGCCGACGCTGACCAGCTCTTCTGCAGCCTGAGCGGCGCCCTGGCGGCTTTTGAGGTTTTCCGCGATCACCTCATGCAGGTCATCCACGGTGTACAGGTAGACATCGTCCAGCTCGCCGACTTCCGGCTCGATATCGCGTGGTACGGCGATATCAACCATAAAGATCGGCTTGTGTTTGCGCTGCTTCAGCGCCCGTTCCACCGCGCCTTTACCCAGGATCGGAAGCTGGCTGGCGGTGGAGCTGATCACGATATCGCTGTTGATCAGCTCGTCGGGAATCTCTGACAACAAAACAGCATGTGCGCCGAACTGCTCGGCCAGGCTGCTGGCGCGCTCCAGGGTGCGATTGGCCACCACGATGCGTTTGATGCCTTGGTCGTGCAGATGTCGGGCGACCAGGCTGATGGTTTCACCGGCGCCGATCAACAGCGCCTGACTGCGATGCAGGTCGGCGAAAATCTGCTTGGCCAGGCTGACGGCGGCGAAGGCCACGGACACCGGGTTTTCGCCAATTGCGGTATCGGTGCGCACGGTCTTGGCGGTGCTGAAGGTGGCCTGAAACAACCGCCCGAGCAGCGGGCCGAGGGTGCCGGCCTCGCGCGCGACGGCAAACGCCGACTTCATCTGGCCGAGAATCTGCGGCTCGCCCAACACCATGGAGTCCAGCCCCGAGGCCACGCGCATCATATGGCGCACGGCTTCGTCGTCGGCATGGATATAGGCACAGGCGCGCAGCTCTTCGAGGCTTAGCCGGTGATAACTGGCCAGCCAGGCCAATACTTCATCGGCGCTCAGGCTGTCCTGCTCGAGGTACAACTCGCTGCGATTGCAGGTCGAAAGAATCGCCGCCTCGCGGCTGCTAGTGCGCTGACACAGCTGCTGCAACGCCTCAACCAACTGCTCGGGAGTGAAGGCCACGCGTTCGCGGACGTCCACCGAGGCGGTCTTGTGGTTGATACCGAGGGCAATAAAGGCCATGCACGTCGCTGACAGGGAGTGGAAGCCGGCAATTGTCCTACTTCGGCAAAGCGAGAACAACCACTGCGGCCTATTGTCCCAATAGCCAGGTTTATCTCTTAATCCGCATCATGGCCGCCCATGGGCTTGCCCCAGCGCTTGTGTCATGATGCCCAAACCGCAGGTTGGCCACATACTCTTCCTATGAATAGATCCTTCGCCTTGCTGACTGCCGCTGCCTTATTAAGCGGCTGCCAGACGTTTGCCCCCTCTGCCCCGGATGGCACGCCACCGGTGGAAGATCCCACTGCCGTCACCGCAGAAACCCAGCCGCAGGTCTACCGCGCCTTCAGCCAGGAAACCCTGCTGTCGCTGCTGATCGCGGAACTGGCCGGCCAGCGCAATCGCTTCGACATTGCCCTGGAAAACTATGTCGAGCAGGCCAACGCCACCCAGGATGCTGGCGTGGCCGAGCGCGGTTTTCGTATTGCCGAGTACCTGGGCGCCGAACAGCCCGCGCTGGAAACCAGCCTGCTGTGGGCCAAGACCGCACCCGAGAATATCGACGCGCAGCGCGCCGCTGCCGTGCAGCTGGCCCGCGCCGGCCGCTATGACGAATCCATGACCTTTATGGAGCAGGTACTGCAGCGCCAGGGCGATACGCATTTCGACTTCCTCGCCCTGTCCGCCGCGGAGACCGACCCGGACACCCGCGCCGGCCTGCTGCAAAGCTTTGATCGCCTACAGGCGAAATACCCGGACAACAGCCAGCTGCAATTTGGCAAAGCCCTGCTGCTGCAACAGGACGGCCGCCCACAGGAAGCCCTGGAGCTGTTGGAGCAACAACCCAGCAAGAACCGCCCCATTGCCTCGATCCTGCTACACGCACGCCTGCTGCAAAGCCTTGAGCGCAACGACGACGCCCTGCCGCTGCTGGAAAAAGGCATTGAACAGCACCCGAACGACAAACGCCTGCGCCTGACCTACGCCCGCCTGCTGGTGGCCGAAGACCGCCTAGATGATGCCAAGGGCGAGTTTGCCTCGCTGCTACAGCAACACCCCAACGACGATGACCTGCGTTTCTCTCTGGCGCTGGTCTGCCTGGAAGCCAAAGCCTGGAAAGAGGCGATTGTCTATCTGGAAGAACTGGTCGAGCGTGGTAGCCACAGCGAAGCGGCGCACTACAACCTGGCTCGCGCCTATGAAGAACTCGGCGATACCGCCAGCGCGCTGATCGAATACGCCCTGGTCGGCCCCGGCAATGACTACCTGCCCGCCCAGGCCCGGCAAAGCGACCTGCTGTTCAAAAAGCAACGCGCCGAGGAAGCCGCCGAGCGCCTGCGCAAAGCCCGTGAGAGCCAGCCGGACTACGCCATCCAGCTGTACCTGATCGAGGCAGAGGCCTGGTCCAAGCAGCAAGACACCGAACGCGCCTGGCAACTGATCCAGCAAGCCCTGGAGCAGTTCCCGGAAGACCTCAACCTGCTCTACACCCGCGCCATGCTTGCCGAGAAGCGCGACGACCTGGCCCTGCTGGAGCAGGACCTGCGCTTTATTCTCGAACGTGAACCGGACAACGCCATGGCACTCAATGCATTGGGCTACACCCTGGCCGACCGCACCACGCGCTACGCCGAAGCCAAACAGCTGATCGAGCAAGCGCACCAACTCAACCCGGACGACCCGGCGATTCTCGACAGCCTCGGCTGGGTGAATTACCGCCTGGGCAACTTGGATGAGGCTGAACGCCTGCTGCGCCAAGCGCTACAGGCATTTCCCGATCACGAAGTCGCCGCCCATCTGGGCGAAGTGCTGTGGGCACAAGGCAAACAGAAAGAAGCGCGCAAACTCTGGCGCGAAGCCCTGAAACAGCAACCCGACAGCACAATCCTGCGCAGCACCCTGCTGCGCCTGACCGGAGCAGAGACACTCTGATGTTTGCGCGCCACCTGATAGTTTTCAGCCTGATCACATTATTGGCAGGCTGTGCCAGCCTGACCTCCCGCGAAGCCCTCGAAGGCCAGGGCGACGCACAGAGCTGGCAAGCCCACAAGCAGCAGATCAGCAGCCTGGATGCCTGGCAGATCAACGGCAAGGTCGGCATCCGCGCGCCGAAAGACTCCGGCAGCGGCACCCTGTTCTGGCTGCAGCGTCAGGACTACTACGACATCCGCCTGTCCGGTCCATTGGGTCGCGGCGCTGCTCGCCTGACCGGCCGCCCCGGTGCCATTCAGCTGGAAGTGGCCAATCAGGGCCGTTACCAGGCCGAGTCGCCAGAACAACTGCTGCAAGACCAGTTGGGGCTGAACCTGCCCGTCTCGCACCTGCTCTGGTGGATTCGCGGCCTGCCCTCGCCGGACAGTAAAAGCCGCCTGAACCTCGACAGCCAAAGCCACCTCGCGCAACTGAGCCAGGACGGCTGGCACGTCGAGTACCTGAGCTATGCCGAGCAGAATGGTTTCTGGCTGCCAGAGCGGATCAAGCTCAGCGGCTTTGACCTGCAAGTCACCCTGGTGATCAAGGACTGGCAACCGCGCCAGCTCGGCCAATGAGCGCCCCGGCAATACCCGCCGCCGCCGAACTGATTCTGCCGGCGCCCGCCAAACTCAACCTGATGCTGCATATCCTCGGCCGCCGCGCCGACGGTTATCACGAACTGCAAACCCTGTTTCAGTTTCTCGACTTCGGTGACGAGCTGGGCTTTGCCTTGCGCAGCGACGGTGAGATTCACCTGCACACCCCCGTCGACGGCGTGCCCCACGACAGCAACCTGATCGTGCGTGCCGCCCGCCTGCTGCAACAACACGCAAACTGCACACAGGGTGCCGACATCTGGCTGGACAAACGCCTGCCCATGGGCGGCGGCATTGGTGGCGGCAGCTCGGATGCCGCTACCACCCTGCTCGGCCTGAACCATCTGTGGCAGCTGGGTTGTAGCGAAGATCAACTGGCCACCCTGGGCCTGAGCCTGGGCGCAGACGTACCGGTATTCGTGCGCGGCCACGCCGCCTTTGCCGAAGGCGTCGGTGAAAAGCTGCAACCGGTGACCCTGAGCGAACCCTGGTTTCTTGTCGCAATTCCGCAAGTACTTGTCAGCACAGCGGAAATTTTCTCCGACCCCGAGTTGACACGGGATACGCCGCCCATTAAAGTTCGCAGCCTTCTTGAGGGGGGTGGTCGTAATGACTGCCAGCCGGTGGTCACGAAGCGTTATTCAGAAGTTCGTAACGCTTTGATCTTGTTGAACAAATTTGTTCCAACCAGATTAACCGGCACTGGAGCTTGTGTGTTTGGGAGCTTCCCAAACCAGGACGATGCTGATAAAGTCGCCCGCCAACTTCCAGCCACATTGCCAAGTTTTATTGCCCAAGGCCGTAACATTTCGATGTTGCACCGCAAGCTCGAAACATTGGTCGGGAAGTGAATGCAAGCGTTTAGCAATAAACGCACAGAGTTGTACGGTTGTAGGGGCGTCGCCAAGCGGTAAGGCACCAGGTTTTGATCCTGGCATGCGTTGGTTCGAATCCAGCCGCCCCTGCCATTTCCGTCCTGGAGCGGATACACAACTCAACGCATTCGGTTACACAGGATACAGGGGCGTCGCCAAGCGGTAAGGCACCAGGTTTTGATCCTGGCATGCGTTGGTTCGAATCCAGCCGCCCCTGCCATTTCTGTACTCATCCAGGTATACCCTCAGCCGGCAGGTACTGCGCGTGTCCAAGATGATGGTCTTTACGGGGAACGCCAACCCCGATCTGGCGCGACGTATCGTACGTCAGCTGCACATTCCCCTCGGTGATGCTTCTGTCGGTAAGTTTTCCGACGGCGAGATCATGATTGAAATCAACGAAAACGTCCGCGGTAAAGACGTCTTCCTGATTCAACCGACGTGTGCGCCAACCAATGACAACCTGATGGAACTGGTAGTGATGGCCGATGCCTTCCGCCGCTCCTCAGCGACTCGAATTACTGCAGTTATCCCCTACTTTGGCTATGCCCGCCAGGATCGCCGTCCGCGCTCCGCTCGCGTGGCCATCAGCGCAAAAGTTGTGGCTGACATGCTTACTGTTGTAGGTATCGACCGGGTTCTCACCGTCGACCTGCACGCGGATCAGATCCAGGGTTTCTTCGATATCCCGGTAGATAACATCTACGGCTCCCCAGTATTGGTGGACGATATCGAAGACCAGCGCTTTGAAAACCTGATGATCGTCTCCCCAGACATCGGCGGCGTAGTGCGTGCACGCGCCGTGGCCAAGTCCCTGGGTGTTGACCTGGCGATCATCGACAAGCGCCGCGAGAAAGCCAACCACTCCGAAGTGATGCACATCATCGGTGATGTTGAAGGCCGTACCTGCATCCTGGTCGACGACATGGTGGATACCGCCGGTACCTTGTGCCACGCCGCCAAAGCGCTGAAAGAACATGGCGCCTCGAAAGTTTTCGCCTACGCCACGCACGCTGTACTGTCTGGCCGCGCCATCGAAAACATCGAAAAATCCGTACTCGACGAGCTGGTGGTGACCAACACCATCCCGCTGTCCGCCGCTGCGCAGTCCTGTTCGCGTATTCGCCAACTGGACATCGCCCCGGTAGTCGCTGAAGCGGTCCGCCGCATCAGCAATGAAGAATCGATCAGCGCGATGTTCCGTTAATTCGGAATACGCCCTGAGCGCAAACGCCCTGCCCTGATGGCAAGGCTTTTCAACCAACCGTCCCGTCGCTGGTCGCAAGCGTAACGGACGGTTTGGTTATTTTGGAGAAGTGAAATGACTGAATTTGCCCTGAATGCCGAAGTGCGTTCCGACCTGGGGAAAGGTGCGAGCCGCCGCCTGCGTCGTAACGTTGCCATGGTTCCTGCCGTAATTTACGGTGGCGAAAAAGCTCCACAATCGATCAGCCTGCTGGCCAAAGAACTGGCCAAGCTGCTGGAAAACGAAGCAGCCTACAGCCACGTGCTGAGCCTGAACGTAGCCGGCAGCAACGAAAGCGTGATCATCAAAGCCCTGCAGCGCCATCCAGCCAAAGGCTATGTGCTGCACGCTGACTTCGTTCGCGTAGTCGCTGGCCAGAAACTGACCGCCATCGTTCCCCTGCACTTCATCAACCAGGAAACTTCGGTTGGCGTGAAGCAGCAAGGCGGCGAAGTCTCCCACGTTCTGTCGGAAGTAGAAGTTTCCTGCCTGCCGAAAGACCTGCCGGAATTCATCGAAGTCGACATGGCTGCCGTTGAAGTGGGTCAGATCGTTCACCTGGCCGACCTGAAACTGCCGAAAGGCGTTGAGCTGGTTGCACTGGCTCACGGTAACGACCTGGCAGTGGCTAACATCCACGCCTCCCGCGTTGCTAAAGACGAAGGCGCTGCCGAGTAATCCTCGCAGTGTCGGAAACCAGCTCGGCATGCGATTCTGCCGAGCTATTTCCACAAAAGGGCTCCTGACATGACTGCCGTACAACTGATCGTTGGCCTGGGTAACCCCGGCCCTGAATACGACCAGACCCGGCATAATGCAGGGGCCCTTTTCGTTGAGCGCCTGGCGGATAGCCAGCGCATCAACCTGAGCCTCGACAAAAAGTATTTTGGCCTGGTTGGCAAATTCAGCCATCAGGGCCGCGATGTTCGCCTGCTGATCCCCACCACCTTTATGAACCGCAGCGGCCAGGCCGTAGCGGCATTGGCGAATTTCTTCCGCATCGCGCCGGAAGCCATTCTGGTGGCCCACGACGAACTCGACATGCCCCCCGGCATCGCCAAACTCAAACTGGGTGGCGGGCACGGCGGACATAACGGGCTGCGCGACATCATCGCCCAACTCGGCAATCAGAATAATTTTTACCGCCTGCGGCTTGGCATCGGCCATCCCGGGCACAGCAGCATGGTTTCCAACTTTGTCCTCGGCCGCGCCCCACGCAGCGAACAGGAACTGCTGGATACCAGCATCGACTTTGCCCTGGGCACCCTGCCGGAAATACTCGCAGGCGACTGGAGCAAGGCCATGCACAAGCTGCACAGCCAGAAAGCCACCTCCTAACTCTTTACCGCCATTCGCGCGAGGGACAACACCATGGGATTCAACTGCGGCATCGTCGGCCTGCCCAACGTCGGCAAGTCCACCCTGTTCAACGCCCTCACCAAATCCGGTATTGCGGCCGAGAACTTTCCGTTCTGCACCATCGAGCCCAACAGCGGCATCGTGCCGATGCCCGACCCACGCCTCGCGGCGCTGGCAGCCATCGTCAACCCCAAGCGCATCCTGCCCACCACCATGGAATTCGTCGATATCGCCGGCCTGGTGGAAGGCGCATCAAAGGGTGAAGGCCTGGGCAACAAGTTCCTCGCCAACATCCGCGAAACCGACGCCATCGCCCACGTGGTGCGCTGCTTTGAAGACGACAACGTGATTCACGTTGCCAACAGCGTCGACCCCAAGCGCGATATCGAAATCATCGACCTCGAACTGATCTTCGCTGACCTCGACAGCTGCGAAAAGCAACTGCAGAAGACCACTCGCAATGCCAAGGGCGGCGACAAAGAAGCGGTCGCCCAGAAAGCCCTGCTGGAAAAGCTCATCCCCCACTTCAGCGAAGGCAAGCCAGCGCGCACCCTGATGAAGACCCTGGGTGACGACGAGAAGCAACTGGTACGCGGCTTCCACCTGCTCACCAGCAAGCCGGTGATGTACATCGCCAACGTCGCTGAAGACGGCTTTGAGAACAACCCACTGCTCGACATCGTCCAGGCCATTGCTGACGCTGAAGGCGCTCCTGTGGTGCCGGTATGTAACAAGATCGAAGCAGAAATCGCCGAGCTGGATGACGGCGAAGAAAAAGACATGTTCCTCGAAGCCCTGGGCCTCGAAGAGCCCGGCCTGAACCGAGTAATCCGCGCGGGCTATGAACTGCTCAACCTGCAGACCTACTTCACCGCCGGCGTCGAAGAAGTCCGCGCCTGGACCGTCCGCGTCGGTGCCACCGCCCCACAGGCCGCTGGCGTGATCCACACCGACTTCGAAAAAGGCTTTATCCGCGCCGAAGTCATCGCCTACAACGACTTCATTCAGTACAAGGGCGAAGCCGGCACCAAAGAAGCCGGCAAATGGCGCCTGGAAGGCAAGGACTACATCGTTAAAGACGGCGACGTCATGCATTTCCGCTTTAACGTGTAAGCGCTTGATCGCGCGCAGAAATTTTCACTCAACAGGGTTGACACCCAACCCCAAGACGCGAATAATGCGCGCCACTCGGCTACGTAGCTCAGCTGGTTAGAGCATAGCATTCATAATGCTGGGGTCCGGGGTTCAAGTCCCTGCGTAGCCACCAAACAAAACAAGGGTTTAGCGAAAGCTAAGCCCTTTTTTGTTTTCCGAGTGTCCGCATCTTGTCCCAGCCTAGGACTGTCCCGATAAGCGATCTGGTATCGCATCCATGCCGTCACATATCTCCTCAAGCAGTTGAGTAAATGCACTCATAGCAGCCAATACTTTTTGGTACTCAGAAAGGCTAGCTGAGCACGCATCGCTGAGAGGAAACGGCTCCAGTACTGCCATCGTATAGCTGACACATTTCTTGGTCGGATGATCTACAAGTAAGGAGCCGCCGCCCGGTTGCTCCACAATTTCTGGCCAAGGCTCAATCGAACGAACTCCGCGCATGATTTGCCCGACCATGAACCTAGGTGCAAATGAGTGAACAGATAGGTCGCGGAAATTGCGACTAAGTTTTCGATAGGCAGAGTCATTGATTGCATCCAACGCAGCCAGAAACCCATTAAATCGTGCCCAGCGGTGACCGAGGCGAATGACCTGCTTTCTGCGATCAGAGCGTCGAAGCCCTTGTCCAGGTCTCAAACCATCCTGATCAAGTCGATCAACGTAGCCTGGTTCTACAAGACAGTTCGCCTGATGTAAAAGTGTCTCGGTAAGAAGCATCAGGCGATCACTGACTGCGCTAGGTTGATGCATGCAGTAGAAAGCTAAGGGCTTAACGAAGTGATGCAGCAGCTGCCATTTGTCTTCTTCCTTCTCAAAAGACTCAACTACGGCATTCCATGCGTACCAGTCATGAAGGTATTTCCCCCACGCATTTATCGTATTGATAGTTTCCTGAATTTCAGCAGCGGCCCCCCAAGACCAGGCAGAGTTCCCATTAGCTGCCTGTGCGCGTTTCGCTGCCTCGTAGCCCACCAAGCCCGGGGCCATGGAAACGTTCGCAAGAAGCTGCTCGTGAAAACGCCCCATAGCTTCAGTGGTCAAGTTTCGCCATGCGATCCAGCCTTCGTTTTCAGCAAAATTCTCCTCCGATTGCTCATTGAGAGAGGGTTTCCCGGACGATCTGGCGGAACTTTCAGTCATGAGGCAACCAAAATGCAGCTCAAAGAAGACTTAACTTTGTCGTGCTTTCCGACTAACAGCAAGAAGGTTCAGACCATAGAAAGAGCAGAGAAGGTCGTTACGAACCGGCTCACCAGCCTTAGGAGGTCTCCAGCAAAGCCAACGGCGAGAAGGTCAGTGCCTTGGCGAAGTGATCCGAGGCAAGGTGCAAATAGCGCATCGTCATCTTGATATCGCCATGCCCTAGGGTTTTCTGCAACGCCAGGATGTTGCCGCCCTGCATCATGTAGTGACTGGCAAAGGTGTGGCGCAGAATGTGAGTTAGCTGACCGGGTGTATGTAGCCCTGTTCACTCATAGGCTTTACGGAATGCCGACCGACACGGAACTGAGCTGCAGAGCGACCAAGCTGATCGCTCAACGCGTTGTCAGGCGTCCCTTCGTACCCAGCAGCAACCCCGCAAAAATCAGCGCAGCGCCAAGCCAGTGGTAGTTCTGTAAGCCCTCCCCCAGTAGCAGCCAACCCAATATCGCGGTGAACACCGGCATCAGGTAGTTGGAGAGGGCTGCCTTGGCAGCGCCGAGTATGCGGATGGCGTGGTTCCAAGCGAGATAGGCGAGCAGTGAGGCGAAGATCGCGGTGTAGCTGATCGCGGCCAAGTTCTCTGCCGTCAGGTTGAAGTGTGCACCCTGGGCCAGCTCGTAGAGATAGAACGGCAAAATCAGCGGCACGCCAAGCAGCATCAGTACACCAAGCAGGGCCAGCGGTGGAATCGGCAGCAGGTAGCTGGCCCACCGCCGCAGCAGCAATGAATAGAGCGCCCAGTCGGCCACCGCCAGCAGCATGATCAGATCGCCCTTGTTGAAGGCCAGGCCGCTGAGGCTGGCCCAGCTGCCTTTGCTGATCAGCACCAGCAATCCGCCTGCGGCCACCGCCATGCCCCACCAGGCGCGCCGATGCGGCCACTCGCCGAGCAGTAGGCCGGCACCGATAAAGGTCATCAGCGGCAGGCAGGTGTTGACCAGGGTGATATTGATCGCCGCAGTGGTTTGCGCGGCAGCGTAGAGCAGGCTGTTGTAGCCCGCTATACCGACGCCGGCGAGCACCAGCAAGCGCCAGCCGGCGCTACGCAGTGCAGCTCGGTGTTGCCACAGCGGCTTGGCCACGAAGGGCAACAGCAGCACCAGAGCCAGGCTCCAGCGCCAGAATGACAGGGCAAATGGAGGGATCTCCCCGGCAAACGCCCGGGCCACCAAAGCATTACCGGACCAGCAAAGAGTGGCCAGCAGCAGACCGGCCAGCGCCACACGCACGGAGGATTGCATGCCTCAGCTCTGACCGAGGGGACGCAGGCGGTATTGCGGTGGCAGCTGCTCCATACCGCTGACAGTGACGTTGAGATTCTTCCAGCGACCGTCCTTGATGCCGTAGATGCAGCCATGCACCGCCAGCGGTTGGCCACGATGCCAGGCGTTTTGCACGATGGTGGTGTGGCTGACGTTGGCCACCTGCTGGATCACGTTGAGCTCGCAGAGGCGGTCGACCTGCTCTTCCTCACTGGGCAATTGCGCCAGGTGTTCGCGGTGTTCGTAGTACAGGTCACGAATGCTGCGCAGCCAGCCGTCGATCAGGCCCAGCTGGCCGTCCTGCATCGAGGCGCGCACACCGCCGCAGCCATAGTGGCCAGTGACCAGGATATGTTTGACCTTGAGCACATCGACCGCGTACTGGATCACCGACAGGCAGTTGAGGTCGGTGTGTAGCACCACGTTGGCGACATTGCGGTGCACGAACAGATCGCCCGGCAGCAGGCCGACAATCTCGTTGGCCGGCACTCGCGCATCGGAGCAACCGATCCACAGGTATTCCGGCACCTGTTGCTTGGCCAGTTTGGCGAAGAACTCGGGATCTTCCTCTTTGATCGCCTCGGCCCAGCGTGCGTTGTTATCGAAGAGATGTTGTAGATCGCTCATGCTTCACTCCCAAGTTCGTCGATGCGCACCATAGGAGCGCCACGGGCTTTTGACAAGCACGCGCGGCTCTCAATCACAGCAGCCGGCTCAGGCGCGGCGGCGACGCAGCAACCAGATGATCAGCAGCAGGCCCGCCAACAGCACCAGGCTCACGCCCCACTGCAGCGGCCCAGCGTAGCGGTACAGCTCGGCCGGCTGCAGGCTGGGCGTACGCAGCATACGCTGCTCGGCCGCCGCGCCCTGGGTCGGGATATCGGCCAGGCCATCGCCGTCCTGGTCCGGCAGGCTGCGAATATGGTCGAGCAGGCCCTGCCACTCTTTATATTCCTGCACGCCGGGCTGCTGCGGGTCGGCATCGATGATTGCGTCCTTGATCGCCGCCAGCGGCTGGCCCTGGGCATCCTTGGGCTGTACGCTGAGCAAGCCCTTGGTCAGGTCGCTGACCAGCCAGGTAAAGCTGCCAACATAACTGGTGGCGCCGATGCTGTAGAGGCGCTGATCGGCCAGGTCCAGCGGTGTATAGCCCTTGATTGGGTCGCCCAGTTCAATCCGACTGACACGGTCAAACGGCACGCGCCAGGGGTTGTAGCTGAAGCGCAGGCCCGACACGCGCGGGTAGTAGCTTTTGCTTTCACGCACCTGATAGGCCAATAGCAGCACTTCGAGCAGGTTCTTCAGCTCCTGCCCGCTGACGTACACCTTGATCAGCGGATAACCCGGCGCATCATCCAGCTCGCCAACGCCCAGCGGGGCGATGCGGAACAGGTCGGACACCGCCTGCACGCCATGCCGGCCCTTGATCAGGTTGTCACGGATGGTGCCGTTGCCGGTAAACGACACATCGCTGCCCGTGGCCCGGCGCAGGGCATCGGTAACCAGATTGCCGAGAATCGGGTCGTCATGGGCGCGGGTCAGGGTCTTGTCGACCTTGGCCAGCGGCTGGTCGAAGGTGTAACCCTTGGGCGCCAGCATCTGCGCGCTGACCACCTGTTTGAAGTCCTCGACCTTGGCAGTGATCGCGGCGCTGCCAGCAATCTGGTCATTGATCGGGTGCAGTTGGTAGTCAACAACCTGCGGCTTGCCGTCTGCCGGCAACCGCATACGCAGCTCGCCCAGGTGCTGGATCTCCGAGCCGGCCTGCATCACTGGCGTACGCCCATTGACCAGCACAGGCTGCGCCAGAGCCGTGTGTGAGTGACCGCCAACGACGATATCGATGCCCGGCACCTGCTCAACCAGCTCGACCTCCTCACCGCGCCAGCTGCCATCGGCCTGCTGCACCACGCCCATGTGCGAAAGCAGAATCACCACCTCGGCGCCCTCCTCGCGCAATTTAGCGACCATGGCTTTGGCAGTGATAACCGGGTCGGCAAACACCGCCGGTTTGATCATCGGACTGACCGCCACGGCGTTGTTACCGAGCAAACCGAACAGACCAAAACGGATACCGCCCTTATCGATCAGTTTGTATGGCGCAATGCGCCCGGCCTCATAGTGAACCTGCAGGCTGTCGTCCTCCTTGCGCACGGGATCGAAGCCAAGGTTGCTCGACAGCAGCGGCATCAGCGCATCGCCCTTGATCTTGTGCGCCGAGCTGATCATCGCGGCCAAGCCGGCCGGACGAAAATCGAACTCGTGGTTGCCCAGGGTCGCGGCGTCATAACCCAGCTCGGTCATCAAGCGCAGCTCGCCGCCGGTTTCGCGGGTTACGGTGTGAAACAGCGTGCCCATGCTGAAGTCGCCGCCATCGAGCAGCAACACCGGCTGCTCACCAGACGCGGCGCGGCGCTTTTCAAGCAAGGTAGCCAGACGTGCGACACCGCCGACCGTGTCGTCATCGTCGGTGCTGGCGGGGGAATACTCGTTATTCGGGCCAAAGCCGAGCAGGCGTGATTGCCAGTCGTTGGTGTGCAGGATGGTAAAGCTGCGTTCGGCACTGAAGGCCTGAGCGGTGCTGAATAGGCAGAACACCGCGAGCAACGAAGCAGACAGGCGCATGACAAATCCTTAGGGCAATGGGCCGAATACCGCTGCAGCAGAGGCAGCGCGCGCCAGTATGCGACAAGCCCGGCGTCAGGTCAGCGGCGAATAGCGCCGTGGGCGGTAGCCAATGGTGTCAGCGCACGATGAGGCAACAGCCTAATCGAACAGCGGGCAGACCATCACCAGGGCATCTTCACGGCCGCCGACGGCCGGGTAATAGTCGCGGCGTCTGCCGACTTCGTTAAAGCCGTAGCGCTCATACAGGCGGTAAGCCACCTGATTGCTCGCGCGCACTTCCAAAAAGCAGTCATTGGCGCCCTGCTGCTGGGCCTGCTGCATCAGGTGCTCGAGCAGCTTGAGGCCCAGGCCGCGGCACTGGCTTTCCGCCTTGACGGTGATATTGAGCAGGTGCGCCTCGTCCATGATGATCTGGATCACACCGTGGCCGACCTGCTGCTCGCCCTCGAACATCACCCAGCAGTTGTAGGAGTTCAGGCTGTCGGTAAAGATGCCGCGCGTCCACGGATGGCTAAAGGCGGCGTATTCGATTTTCAGCACCGCGTCGATATCCGTCGCAGTCATCGGGCGGAAGCTGATTGCATCACTCATTCAGGTTGACTCGGCAAGCAGGAGAAACCTCAGCCAAGCGGCCGGGAAACGATGTATTCAATTGTCGGCCAACCAGCGCTGGCGTACGCGACGCATGGCCTGCCACAGCTCACGCTTGCGTTCGGGCTCGTCCATCAGCAATTCCAGACCCGGTAGCGCCCAGGCAGCGCCCAGGCCCTCGACCTGCAGTTCACGATTATAGGCTTCAGCAGTCGCCTCACCGGCAAAGCGAATGGCCGGCAAACCCACCAACCACAAGCAGCTGCAGGGCTCCTGCTCTTCCAACCGCGCGCCAACAAAACTCTGCACATATTCCAGCGCCGCTTGCGGGCCCTGGTCGATCTGCCCGCGCACCAGCAGCGGCCAGCGCACCGGCTCGCCAATCAGTTGCGGGCTGTCTGGCAGGCCAGCGGCGCGCAGAAGATCTTTGAGCAGCAAATAGGCCGGATCACGGCCTTGCAGTGGCTCGCCGGTAGGTAACTCAACCAGCACCGCGCAGGCACCGGCACGCAGCAGTTGCAGGGCAAAGCGCGGCGGTGCAACGGGCGTTGGCTGGGAAGTGACCTGCGCTTCGGCGTCAGCTGCAACGGCTTCAACCTTGGCCATGCGCCCCTGAGGCGCCGGCCGTGGCACTTCGATCTTGGGCCGGGTAACAGGCGCGACAACGGAGGTTTCGGCAAGCGGCGGCTCATAGGCCGGCGCTGCTTCAGCCACCGCCTGTGGCACGGCAGTGGCAACCTCAGGCTCGGCCTCGACCAGCGGCTGCAGCAGCTCCGGGCGCGAAGGCGCGGCAAACGGCAACTCCACCCGTGGCAGCCAGCTGGCCACCTGCATGGCGCTCAGGTAGGCACGGCGGCGCAGTTCTGCAATCAAACGTCAGCCGCCTGTGGATGGGCTTTTTGCCCGGCCTGCATCAGGTTCAGCGCATTGATATAGGCCTTGGCCGAAGCCACCAGAATGTCGGTGTCGGCGCCATTGCCGTTGACGATGCGTCCGCCCTTCTCCAGGCGCACGGTCACCTCGCCTTGCGAATCGGTGCCCTGGGTGATGGCGTTGACCGAATACAGCTGCAAATTGGCCTCGGAGCTGGCAATCGACTCGATGGCCTTGAAGGTCGCGTCCACCGGACCCGAGCCTTGGGCGTTACCGCTACGCTCGGCACCGTCGACGCTGACCACCACCTGGGCCTGCGGCACTTCGCCGGTCTTGCTCGCCACATCCAGAGTCACCAGCTTGAAGTGCTCGGGGGCTTCCTCGGCCAAGGTGTCGGAGACCAGAGCCTGCAGGTCTTCGTCGAAGATTTCGTGTTTCTTGTCCGCCAGCGCCTTGAAGCGGGCAAAGGCCGCGTTCAGCTCGGCTTCGCCGGCCAGGGCGATCCCCAGCTCATCCAAACGCGAGCGGAACGCGGCGCGACCGGAGTGCTTGCCCATGACCATCTTGTTGGCGTTCCAGCCGACCGACTGCGCAGACATAATCTCGTAGGTTTCGCGGTGCTTGAGCACGCCGTCCTGGTGAATGCCCGACTCGTGGGCAAAGGCGTTGGCGCCGACGATGGCCTTGTTCGGCTGCACCGGGAAGCCGGTGATGCCGGAGACCATACGCGAGGTGCTGAGGATATGCGGGGTGTCGATGCGCGTGTGCACGCCGAGCAGGTCTTCGCGGGTTTTGATCGCCATAACGATCTCTTCCAGCGCGGCGTTGCCGGCGCGTTCACCCAGGCCATTGATGGTGCACTCGACCTGACGGGCACCGGCCACCACAGCCGCCAGGGAATTGGCCACGGCCAGGCCCAGGTCGTTGTGGCAATGCACGGAGAACACCGCCTTGTCGGCGTTGGGCACGCGGTTAAGCAGCTGGCGAATGGTCTCGGCGTACTGGTGCGGAATCGCATAACCGACAGTGTCAGGAATATTGATGGTGCGCGCGCCAGCATCGATGGCCGCTTCGATAATGCGGCAGAGGAAATCGATTTCGGAACGGCCGGCGTCCTCGCAGGAGAACTCGACATCGCTGCACAGGTTGCGCGCGCGCTTGACCGCGTGCACGGCCTGCTCGACCACCTGATCCGGTTGCATGCGCAGCTTGTACTGCATATGAATCGGGCTGGTGGCGATAAAGGTGTGGATGCGCCCGGAGTTGGCGCCCTTGAGTGCTTCGGCGGCGCGGTCGATATCGGCATCCAGCGCCCGCGACAAGCTGCACACGGTGCTGTCCTTGATGCTGTCGGCAATCGCCTTGACCGCAGCAAAGTCACCGGGGCTGGCGATGGCAAAGCCGGCTTCGATCACGTCGACGCGCAAGCGCTCCAGGGCCTTGGCGATGCGCAGCTTTTCTTCACCGGTCATGGACGCGCCGGGGCTCTGCTCGCCGTCACGTAGGGTGGTATCGAAAATAATGACGCGGTCGTTGCTGCTCATGCTGGTTTCCTCACGGAGTCGCCGTAGCACGCACCCGACGTTGGGGCGCGTGTCGATAAGGGTTGATTGTCGCGTGAAATGCCACGGGCGGGAAGCGCGGCGCACATGGATGCCACGTCGCGGCTAAAGCGGGATGCCGCCCAACCTCTCCTACGGATTGATCACACACGCCTGCACGTAGGGTGGATGTCGCTGTTTACATCCACCAGCAATAGGCGACGCTGGGTTTGCACCAGAAAGCAAAACGCCCGCCGAGATGGCGGGCGTTTTGTTGGGATAGCGCCTTTACCGCTGATGGGTATCGCTTCGCTCAACCCATCCTACGGTTTAGAGTCCGGCTAGCAACAGCCGATCAAAGCGCCTGATCCCAGGGGCGGTCGCCGTGCTGATCTTTAATCCGCGTCGGCAGGCCCATTACATCGAGCAGTTTGAGGAACGGTTCAGCCGGCAACTGTTCAACGTTGGCCATGCGCGCCACGTCCCAATCACCACGTGCCACCAGCAGGGCAGCCGCGACCGGCGGTACGCCTGCGGTGTAGGAAATGCCCTGGCTGTCGGTTTCGACATAGGCGTCCTTGTGGTCGGCGACGTTGTAGATAAACAGCTCAGCCGGTTTGCCGTCCTTGGTGCCTTTGACCAGGTCACCAATGCAGGTTTTGCCGCTGTAGCCCGGCGCCAGCGAGGCGGGGTCCGGCAGTACGGCCTTGACCACTTTCAGCGGCACCACTTGCAGACCTTCTGCCGTGGTTACCGGTTGCTCGGAGAGCAGGCCGAGGTTTTTCAGCACGGTAAACACATTGATGTAGTGCTCGCCGAAGCTCATCCAGAAACGCACATTGGGTACGTTCAGGTGCTTGGACAGGGAATGCACTTCGTCATGCCCGGTCAGGTACAGATTCTGCTCGCCGACCACTGGCAGGTCGTCGGTGCGTTTGACTTCAAACATTGTGTTGCTGGTCCACTGGCTGTTCTGCCAGCTCCAGACTTGGCCGGTGAATTCGCGGAAATTGATTTCCGGGTCGAAATTGGTAGCGAAGTACTTGCCGTGCGAACCGGCGTTGACGTCGAGGATGTCGATCGACTCGATGCTGTCGAAGTACTGCTGTTGCGCCAGTGCGGCGTAGGCATTGACCACGCCCGGGTCGAAACCGACGCCGAGGATGGCGGTCACGCCCTGCTCCTGGCATTCGGCCAGGTGCTTCCACTCGTAGTTACCATACCAAGGCGGCGTTTCGCAGACCTTGCCCGGCTCTTCATGGATGGCGGTGTCGAGGTAGGCGGCGCCGGTATCGATGCAGGCGCGCAGCACCGACATATTGAGGAAGGCCGAACCCACGTTGATAACGATCTGCGATTCGGTTTCACGAATCAGCGTCTTGGTTGCTTCAATATCCAGCGCATTCAGGGCATAAGCCTGGATTTCGGCCGGCTGCTTCAAGCTGCCTTTGGCCTTTACGCTGTCGATGATGGCCTGGCATTTGGAGATGTTGCGCGACGCGATAGCAATCCGACCGAGTTCGTCGTTGTGCTGCGCGCACTTGTGGGCCACCACCTTGGCGACACCTCCTGCACCAATGATCAGAACATTCTTCTTCAATTGTTTCACCTCCTGGGTACTGCGTTTAAGAGACAGACGTTGCGGTACTACAAACAGCTAGGGTGGGCGGCGCTTTTTCCGTCCACCACTTGGCGATCGCGCTGGCGGATGAGAAAAGCGCCATCCACCCTACGGATCAGCTCAGACTGGACAGGTAATCGTCAAAGCCAAATTCGCGCACCACCTCGACGCTGCCGTCGAGTTGCTTGACCACGATGGACGGCATTTTCAGGCCGTTGAACCAGTTCTTCTTGACCATGGTGTAACCGGCGGCATCGATAAACGACAGGCGATCGCCGATGGCCAGGGGCTTGTCGAATTGGTACTCGCCGAAGATGTCACCGGCCAGGCACGACTTGCCGCACACCATGTAGCTGTACTCGCCGTTGCAGGGGTCCATCTTGGCGTTAAGCCGATAGATCAGCAGATCGAGCATGTGTGCTTCGATGGAGCTGTCGACCACGGCCAGATGTTTGCCGTTGTACAGGGTGTCGAGCACCGTGACTTCCAGCGAGGAACTCAGGGTAATGGCTGCTTCGCCGGGCTCCAGATACACCTGTACACCGAAACGCTCGGAGAAGGCCTTCAGCCGCGCGCAGAACTGATCAATCGGATAGCCCTCACCGGTGAAGTGAATGCCGCCGCCAAGGCTGACCCACTCGACCTGCGCCAGCAGGTGGCCGAAGCGCTCTTCAATAGTGGTCAACATCTGGTCGAACAGCTCGAAGCTGCCGTTCTCACAGTTGTTGTGGAACATAAAGCCGCTGACCTTATCCATCACTGCAGCGATCTTCTCCGGGTCCCATTCGCCGAGGCGGCTGAACGGGCGCGCCGGGTCGGCCAGCAGATAGTCCGAGCTGCTCACCTGCGGATTGACGCGCAGGCCGCGCACCTTGCCAGCAGAGGCTTCGGCGAAGCGTTCGAGCTGGCCAATGGAGTTGAAGATGATCTTGTCGCAATTGGCGAGCATCTCAGGGATTTCGTCATCCGCCCAGGCCACGCTGTAGGCGTGGGTTTCGCCGGCGAATTTCTGCCGACCGAGCTTGAGCTCGTACAGCGAGGACGAGGTGGTGCCATCCATGTATTGCTGCATCAGGTCGAACACCGACCAGGTGGCAAAGCACTTGAGCGCCAGCAGCGCCTTGGCGCCGGAGTGCTCGCGTACATAGGCGATCTTCTCCAGGTTAACCAAGAGCTTCTGTTTATCGATCAGGTAGTAAGGCGTTTTGATCATTTCGGTGCCCCGTGCAAGGTCGGCCAACGGAGAGCAGAGGCTGCTCCCCCCAAAAAGTGGAGGCGAATTGTGCCGACAACCGGCACATATCGAAAGAGCAACGGGGATATTTCGTCGATTCAGCGACCATTGGCAACGACTGGGCGGCCAACGTGAAGCAACCGGCGCGCCCTACAGCGCGCCAGCAGAATGACCAATAAGGATGACAGGGGCATGACGGCAGGAAGCGCCTGCGCGGCGCTTATTCTACGGCTCAGTTGATCGGCGTGGCCGTCAGGTTGGCGCGGATGTCGGCGTTCTGCAGCTTGACCCCGTACATCGAAGTCACGGCACCGCCGGTGGGGTGGACGTTCTGAATCCGGTCGATATTCACTTCTTTGAAGTGCACCCGGCCGTTGACCGCAAAGCCCAACGGATCAGGGCTGACCGGCGTACAGCCAGAGGCAGTCTTGTTGCACACCTTGGTCGGCGCCACATCGAGGTTGAGGTCGACATTGAAGCCATAGGCGTTGGCGTTCGGGTTGCTCGGGTTGCCGTCGGAGGTGTGGAAGTTGTCTACCACCAGCTGACTGCCGGTGCCGTTCACCCCATTGACCCGCCCGGTTTCGATGATGATCTGATTGCGCTTCTCGTTGTTCGATACGCTATTGGTCGGGTTACCAGAACCGTCGCGCACAAACACATTTTTCAGCTTGACCGAGATGCCCTCGTCGCCACGATCCTCCCAGCGCCCGCCACTGGCCACGCACGCCGCCGACGAGCCGCCGCTACCACCGACACACAACGCGCCGGCACCGCCCGAGCTGATGGCCAGGGTGGAGCCCTGTTCATAACGCTTGAGCACCAGGCGACCAATACTGCTGCCGGTTAGGCGGTCGCCCCAACGCACATTGCCGACATCCAGCTTCGACCAATAGGTGCCTTTGCGCAGCTCCACACCGTTGTTGCTGATATCCAGCGAGCCTTCGCGGTAATGCATTTCATAGCTGCTGCCCGACAGCCATAGGCCGCGGCCGTTTTCATCCACGGTGATCGCCGCATTGGCTTCGGTGATATAGAAGTCGGCGTTATAGCGCAGGCCATCGCCCACGGCGCCACCGGCGCGCAGGGTGACCTGGCCATTGAGGGTGAAATCATAGGCCGGGAAGATTTCCATCAGCACCAGCAACTCGGTGCCGCCCTGTAGCGGCGCATCGGCAGTGCCGACCCGCAGACCATCGAAGCTGTAGCTGCCGACAATATTCTTCAGCCCCAGGCGCATGCCATCGAAGTGGCCGTTATAGCCACCACTGTTCATATCGCTGTTGGTTCCTGCATAGCAGCCGGCACTGACACCGGCCGCGCAGCTCTTGGTCAGATCGAAGGTGAATTGGCCGGTGCCGTGGGTACGCAAGCCGCTGAACCACATGGTGTTGCCGTTATCGGTCAGCGCCAGCGAGCTGTTGACCATATTCCAGCTGAGGTCGGCGCTGATGCCTTTCTGCCCGGAGTTGGGGTCGCCGCCCGGGCGCAGTTTCAACCAGTTCTGCCGCGCGCCCTGATCGAGAAAATTCAGATCCACTGCCAGGCCGCCGAGTTTCTGATTGCTCGGGTTGCCCATGATCAGGCCACCAAGAGTGGCGTTGAACTTGAGATCCTGAAAGGCGATTTTCGCATAGCTGCCAACGCCGTCCTGCTCCAGATCCAGGGTCAGCCCGGCGTTGCTGATCAGGCTGCCGGCGAAGTTCTCGGCGCGCAAAACGCCCTCGTCCTGATACTGGAACAGGCTGTTGGCGATGGTGATATTCGGTTTGATCCGCAGTCCCTCGCCGCTGGCCCCGCCGCCAGCAATGCTGATGCTGCCGCCTAAGCGCAGGTCCATATCCAGCTTGCCGAAACTGCGCTGCGCATCCACGTCACGCAGGTCGGGGCTGCCCGGCGTTACCGCCACACCTGGAGTCGGGTCACCATGGGCCAGATCGAGGCCAATGCCGGCAATCGAGCCGACAAAGCGCGAGGTGCCGAGGTCCAGCTTGATTTCCTGGCCGCTGCCGCCGCTGACGATGTCCAGGTAGGCGTTGTTCAGGTAGGTGTCGAACGACAGGCCTTTGACGATCAGGTCAAAGCCATTGTCGCGGTAATAGAAGGTCGCCGCGCTCAGCGACAGCTGGCTGTCATCCACACTGAAACCGCTGACACCACTGGCCCCACCGCCACTCAGCTTGAGGCTGGCGCCCAGGGTGAAAAATGCGCGAAAGGCGCCGAAGCTTTTGCTGCTACCAGCCAGTTCGATGTTGTCGATGCTCAGCACCTGAGCACTGCCGCTGTGCTGCACCTGCAGCTGATTACCCACCACATCCAATGTGGTGGTCGAGCTGCTGCCTGCCGTTTGCGGCGTACCGCTGACGCCCTTGAGACTGAGGGTCTGACCATCCTGTTTGTAGTCAATGCTGCCGGCAGACCAGCCACCGCCCGTGGTTTGCAAACTGATACCGTCGCGCCCGCTGACGGATGACAGCGCCTGATCATCCAGCGCCTGCATGGCCTGCGTGAGTGGACTGAGAAGTGCGAGCAACAACAGCGAATGGCGGTGCATGGCCCTGCTCCTCAGTTCTGCGGAAAGATCAGCACGTTGCCCTGCATACGGATGGTGCCGTCGATCTTCGCCGAGAAGATATTGGTCTGCTGGTACGACGGATTCCCGCCATTGGCCACACTTAGCGATTTGTTCTGCCAGCCGCCCTGATTGGCCACGCCAAAGGCGAAACTGCCGTCCTTGAACTTCACCTCGTTGGGCAAACCGAACTCCAGAACATCCTGATTAAAGGCTGCGCCATCACCGTTGAAACCACTGTTGATGGTGCGCGTACGCAGGGTCAGACCCTCAAAGCTGAACACGCCCTTGAGGTTATCCAGCACATACCAGCCGCCGTCCGCCTCGGAGCGAATCGCCACGCGCATGCCGCAGTTTTCCGCCGTGCTGGCGCCCGCCGTAGCGCAGCTGCGCTGGCTGGCCGTCCAGGTACTGGGGTTGTTGCTGGCCGGCTTGCTCCAGAGCACGCCGCCGTCCTTGTTGATACTGAACTCACCGGACAGGTACACCCCGCCCTGGCCGTTCATGCTGCTCAGGGTGTCATCGTCCAATGCCTGCATCTCGGCAAAGGCCGGCATGGCGAGCAGCGCGCTGATGGCTAACCAGACTTTAGAGATCACGGCTGGTCACCTTCAGGTAGTTGATGCTGAGCCCCTGGATGGCGTTGTAGCCAAAGTTGTAGCCACCGGTAGAAAAGCTGCCTGTTCCGGCTTTGAGGTTGTCGATCACGATATTGGTGCGTGGGGCGTTGGCATAAAAGTCATTGGCAATCGCATTACGCTCAGCTACCGGACGCGCACTACCATTGGCGGCACGAGTCACCGGATTGGGCAGTTCCAGCACAAATTGACCGTTACTGCTGACATCAAACAGCAGCGGCTGGCTCTTGCCGTAACCCAGCGAAATATTGGCGTAGGCATTGCTCAACGTCAGGGTGCGAGCGGTCTGCTCCTGGGCGGTGGTGCAATTGGCCGTACCGGCAGCGCAGGACATCAGTTGCAGGCTCTTGGCGAACAGATTCACCCGCGCCTCACCCACCAACTGCCCACGCGGGTCATCGCCCCATAGCCGCAGGTAACTGCCGTCCATAACCAGTTCGCTGAAATCAAGATTGATGATGTCGGTGCGCCCGGCGGCAACCTGGAAGTCGAAGCGAATACCCAAATCGACTCGCTCGGAAGCGCGGCTGGAGCAGTTGCTTCCGGCCGCTGCATAACCGCTGATGCAGGCCTGACCGCCAGCACCAGTCAAGCGCTCGGGGAACTTGAACTCCAGCACACTGACATTGCTCGGCGTGGTCTGCACCCATTGCCCATCATCACGCAGGGTGCGCAGGGTTTCCCCTTTGGCCAAAGTAATCTCGAAAGGATGATCCAAACGACCAATATTTACCGGATTCAGGTTTGCACCTTTATTACTGCCGGTCGCCCCAAGGTAGAACTCCTTCACCGAAATCGGCACGTTCTGTCCCGAGGCATTGTTGATGTCATTGATGGTGATCACCGCACCCGAGGCATCCAGCAACACACCGTCCAGCACGAAGCCAAATCCGGCGCCCTGAACAGCCGAGAGTTCCTGGTCATCCAGGGCTTGCAACTCAGCCTGGGCCGCCCCAGTCAGCAGCATCAACGAAGCAACAACAGTCAGCGCACGCATGATCAGCACCCCGCTGTGGCTGTGCCCAAGCAGGTGTCCTGCCGGGGAATGCCATTGAACGCCTGCTCAAAATCGATATTGATTGGGGCCACCATATTGCCGTTGGCATCACGGTATTTGGGCAGGTTCATAAAGGCCCCTTTCAGCGCCATCATGAACTGGTTGGTGTCCTGATTTTTCCATGCCACATCCTGAGTCTGCATGGAAATAAAGAAACCTTTGGCGGCTCCTTCGATGGCTGCGGTGGCAGCCGAGTCATTGACGGCCATATTACCCACGGGCAGAGACTGGAAATTGCTTAGAGGGAAGCAGGTAGCCAGCGAAAGCACCTGGCAGCCGTTTGAGGCAAACAGACTCAACAATGCATCGGATAGCCCACCCAGATTGCAGCCACTGACACACCCCAGCACCTGGCCATTAACCATACCGGCATGCGTAGCACGCACCGGATCAGCAGAGCCATTGGTCTGCACCAGCGTTGCATCCGCTTCCAGGCGAGTGTTGCGGGTCACCCCCGCGATGCTCAGAAGAAACTGCTCCCATCCACTGGCTTGATCAAACACCGGGCCGGCACTGCCTTGAATTTTGATTGGAATATTGCCCGTCAGGCTCTGAATATCCCCGGACAGAATGCCTTTGGCCTCGCCAAAACCAATACGCACGCCCACCACCTTGTTACCTGAATAGGCCAGTTCCAGAAAAGGATTGGCGATCTTGAACGGGTTAATGGTGTCGTCGGCGTTTACCGTACCCAATGCAAAGTTGTTGATCAGAATGTCAGAAGAGCCCAAAGCCTCGCCTGGGCGAGTCACCGAATCGTTGTACTGGCCAAGCTGTAACTTCTTCATATTCAACTGGGTTTCGACATTCATGCCGAAATTGATACGGGTGTAGTTGATCCCGGCATTGCTGTCCGTGGTCAGGTTGATAAAGGCCTGACCGGTCACTTCTGACAGCTCGTTATCCGCCAGCTCAACCATCTTGGCCTGAGCAGCAGTGCTGATTAATCCGGCACAGATCAAGGCGAGTGCAGTTTTGGCAAAGCCGAGAGTCGGACGCATGGCTGATTCCCTGTCTTTATTATTCGATTGGCAGAGCCCTGCGGACTCCACGCCTTGATTAGCACTATAAAAAGCCGCCCGCCGAAATGTGCCGACCCATAGTCGAGAAATCCCCGGAAATCTGCCCCGTGCGCACAGCAAAGCGCCGCCATGCTGTTACCCATCACCACAACCGGGGTTACACGTGCGCAGGCAAGCCAAACAGACGATGACTGACACTCAAGCCTTGGCCGCGGCTTGCAGTACAATCGGCGTTTTTTGCGAAAAGCTCGCGGAGCGGATGCCCCGATGATTGATCCCAAGCGCGTATTGCGCGCCCTTGCCGAACACTGGACGTTGCTGGAGCCGCTGTGCGAGCGCTTCGACGCCGGCACCCTGAGCCTGGTGGAGCTACGCAATCAGCTCGCCGCGCAGTTGCCCGAAGGCACACCCACCGATGTCACCGCCCTGCTCGATCAGTGGATTCGCCTGGATATCCTGGTGCCGGTGGCCAAGAGCCCCAATCGCTTCGAGCTCAACGCGCAGATCCACGACTTCCTCGCCTATCTGCGCCGCGAACACCGCCTGGGCCTGTGCCTGGAGATCGAAGCCTACCTGCGCCATCTGGAGCGCCTGGCCGGCTATATCAAGGATGCCTTCGAGGTGCGCGACGCCGCCGACCTGGCGCGTCAGCTGCGTTTGCTCGATATGCGCGTGCGCGATGTGCTGAAGAAACTGGCCAACGACGAACAGGCCCTGGTCGCTGTAGCTGATCGGGCCAAGACCTCAGATAGGCAGATACCCCTGCGTCAACGCTACGCCGAGGTACTGGCCACCTGGGACGAATATGTCGAGCCGATGATCCAGCTGGTGGCCGCCGACGGCGCCTTCGAGCAAGGCGTGTACCGCGTCGAACACGTGTTACTGCGCCTGCTTGGCGAACAGCAGCGCCTCGGTCAACTGGTGGACGACGACCTGCTGCTGCGCACCCACGCGCGCATCCTGGAAATGCAGACCACCGCCCAGCTAACCCTGCGCCGCGCCCGCGAGCTGCTGTTGCCGCTGCGCGAGGAAGCGCGCCGGCACAACGCGGTGACCCGTGGCGCGGCCCTGGCCCTGGCGGCGATTCGCAAGAAGGGCCTGGACGCAGTACCGCAGGCCTCGCTGCCGCTGTTCAGTCGTCCGCAAAGCACCTTTCTCGGTACTGCTTCGCAGGTTGAGGCCTATGTGTATGCCCTGGCCCGCTTCGAGCCGAAGCCAGCGCAGTTCCCCAAGGCTCACAGCAGCCGCAAGGGCGAAGCACCGCGCGCGCCACGCACCGCGCGGGAAATGATCGAGCGCTGCGAGCAGGCCCTGCCGCTGCCGGACCTGATGGTCTGGCTGCTGGAGCAGGAGCCGGAAGGCGCCACCGACGAATTGCTCTACTGGTTCTCGCGCCTGTCCCGCGATGGCCGTTTTCAGCGCGAGCGCCTGGAGCGCCGCGACTACCTCACCCGCGAGCATCAGGTCAGCCTGAGCTCCTTTGCCCTGATCAAGCCGGCCGGGACCACCGTATGAATATCGACCTGAAAGAACTGACCCAGCTCGCCCCGATCTTCCGTGAGCTGTTCAAGGGCTATCACATCAGCCGCAGCAACCCGGAGCTCTACAGCCAGCTGGCCGGCCAGCAGGACCAGTACCGCGGCCTGTTCAAGGCCCTGGGCTATGAACTGACCTGCGACAGTCGCGGCTTCTATTATTTCGTTCCCGAACAGATGGGCGCGCAGGTGAACAAGACTGCCCAGCGCCTGGCGCTGTTCACCTTTATTCTGGTCGAGCACCTCGCCGATCAGGGCCGTGACCCGCTGGCCGTACTCGACGGCGGCAGCCTGGGCCGCGACGAGCTGCCGGCATTGCTGGAGAAATACCGCGACCTGTTCCTCCAGGCCGAAGTCACCACTCAAGACGAGTTGGAGGAAAAGGTTATGCGCCGCCTGACCCAGCTGGGTTTTGCCAGCGAAGACAACGGTATCTACCGCTTCCTCGCGCCGATGCACCGCTTCCTTGATGTATGCCTCTCCGTGCAGCAGGACCGTGACCTCGCCGCCACATTGCACAGCAGCCTGCCGCTGCCGACGCCGGTGCTGCTGGATGAGGAGGCCGAAGACGAAATCATCAGCCTCGCTGAAGACGATGCCGACGAATCCGAAGAAGACGCCCTGGCCCGCGCCATGGCCGAAGAACGTGACGCCCAGGAGACCCTCGCATGAGCCAGGAACGCTACGGCATCCGCCGCTTCGCCCTACTGAATACCGCCGGCTACAGCCTCGGCCTGTTCCCGCTGGAAAACCCGCTGTCGGTGTACGGCGCCAACAACCTGGGTAAATCCGCCTCGATCAACGCCCTGCAGTTCCCGATTCTGGCGCGCATGTCCGACATGAGCTTTGGCAAGTACAGCCTGGAGCAGTCGCGCAAGTTCTACTTCGCCAGTGACACCAGCTACATCCTCGTCGAAGTCGCCCTGCCCCACGGCCCGCATGTGATCGGCGTGGCCGGGCGCGGTCCGGGCGGCGGTTTCGGCCACCAGTTCTTCGCCTATCAGGGCACCCTGGACCTGGAGCACTACCAGAAGAACGGCACCTGTCTGCGTCCACGCGAACTGTTCAACGCCCTGGAACGCGACGGTATCAAGGCCTATGAACTCAAGCCAGAAGAGCTGCGTCGCCTGCTGGTCGGCGGGCACACCTCGATTCCGCTGGACCTCACCCTGATCCCGCTGCGCTCCACCAGCGAGCAGAGCCTGAAAACCTTCCGCGCGCTGTTTATCAACCTGCTGCATATGCGCGAGATCACTGCGGCCAAGCTTAAGCAGCTGTTCCTCGATGCCTTCGAGCACAGCCTGCGCTCCGGTAGCGTCGACTATATCGCCGCCACCGAAGAAGCCTTCCGCGACGTGCGGCGCATGGAGCAGGACTACCAAGCCCTCGTCACCGCCGGCCCGCTGATTGAAGCGCTGGCCGCCGGTGTGGCCCAACGCGAACTGCTGCGCGGCAAGCTGCACCGCCTCTCGCCGCTGCTCGACTCGCTGCTCGGCACCTGGCAGGACTACGCCGGCGCGCGCCGCGAAGAACTGGTGATCCAGGCCGAACACTACCGTGGCGAGCAGGACGGCCTGCAGCAGGAGCAACGCGGCGGCACCCAGGAGCTGATGCGTATGGAGCGCGAAATCAGCGAAATCCAACGCTGGCTCGGCGAGCTGTCGGTACTGAAAAATCGCTTTGCCCTGGTCAACGACGCCAAGGTGCTGGAAGAACAGCTGCTGGCCGCCAAGGATGCCCACGACGAACTGGCCGGCGCCCTGGCCCAGTCGCGGCAGTTCTCTGCAGAAGATCTGGATGAGCGTCTGCGCGATCTGGAAAAACGCCTGAAATCGGTCAAGCAGCAACTCGAACACGCCGACAACAACAGCTATTCACGCCTGCGCGAAGAGTTCAGCCAGGCCGATGTCGACCGCCTGATGCGCCTGTTTAACGGCCAGCTGTTCAGCCTGCCGCTGGGCGAGAAAGGCATTCAGGTCGCCGAGGGTGATGCCTGGGTCAAATCCCTGGAAGCCATCCTCGACGGTTTTAAAGGCGAACACTTCGAAGTCCCCGGCCTGACCATCGACCTCAGCCATATCGAGCCACCGGCCCTGCAAGCCCTGGCCGACCGCGCCGCGTTGCGCGACCAGAAAGACCGCCTCGATCGCGAATACAAACAGCTGAAAACCCAGCAGGCCGTGGCCGCCGACCGCGCCGCGAGCAAGGCCCAAGCCGAGCAGTACTACCAGGCCGTACTGGATGCACAGAAAGCCCTGGAAGACTTCCGCCGCAGCCAAACCCTGGCCGTGGAAGAGCCGCAGAAACTGGAGCAGCTGGCGCAGTTAGAAGCCGCCCAGGACGAACTCAAGCGCGCATCCGATGCCTTTACCGAGCGCGTGCAGCAGCTCTCCGCCAAGCTGCAACTGGTGGGCCGTCAGCTCGCCGATCTGGAAGCCAAGGAACGCACCCTGGAAGACGCCCTGCGCCGTCGCCAGCTGCTGCCTGCCAACCTGCCCTTCGGCACGCCGTTTACCGACCCGGTGGACGACAGCCTGGATAACCTGCTGCCGCTGCTCAACGACTATCAGGATGCCTGGCAGGGCCTGCAGCGTATCGACGGGCAGATCGAGGCGCTGTACGCCCAGGTACGCCTGAAAGGCGTGGCCAAGTTCGACAGCGAAGATGATGTCGAGCGCCGCCTGCACCTGTTGGTTAACGCTTACGCCCACCGCCAGGACGAAGCCCTCACCCTGGCCAAGGCGCGCCGCGCTGCGGTTACCGATATCGCCCGGACCCTGCGCAACATCCGCAGCGACTACGACAACCTGGAACACCAGCTGGCGCTGTTCAACCGCGAGATCAACAAGCGTCAGGTGTCCAACCTGGAGAGCTTCCGCATCGTTCTCGCACCGAACAAGGATGCGCTCAAACATATCGACCAGATCATCCACAGCGCCGGTCAATACGAAGAAGGCGAAACCCTCTCGGTGTTCGACCTGCAGCAGAGCAGCGAGCAGGACAGCAAGAACGAGGAAGCCAAGGACTATCTGTCGCGCCTGGTCGCCGCAAACCACAACCAACTGGGCTTGAAGGATCTGTTTGAGCTGGCCTTCGAGATCACCAAGGTGCATGGCCAGCCGGTGATCCACACCGACATCGATGGTGCAGCGTCCAACGGCACCACCATGACCATCAAGGCGCTGACCAACATGTACCTGTTGCTGCACCTGATGGACCGCGACCAGGCCGGCAAGGTGCGTTTGCCCTACTACCTGGACGAAGCAGCGGATATCGATGAGAAGAACCAGCAGGCGCTGATCGAAACCAGCCTGCAGCTCGGTTTTGTGCCGATCCTCGCGTCGGTGAAGCCGCAGGTCTCGGCCCATGTGGCCATCGATCTGGAAGGCGGCAGCGGGCCAAACGGCATCTATATCGATGAAGCGGATTGGAAATATATCCAGCGCCGTGACAGCGCCAAGGGCAAGGCAGAAACCACAACCGCAGCAACCGAGCCCGCCTGACGCAGGCTCACCCGCCGTAAAGCACAAGGGCCGCAATTGCGGCCCTTGTCAGTTATTGCTCCAGCGCGATCTTCGGCGCCCAGCTCAGCCACTCATCCTTGACCTCATCATGCAGAGCAAAGGTCTGTCCTGGCTGCGCTGGCCCGCCCATCTCCGGGTTATTCGGCGAGGCGAAGGCGATGCCGCCTTCAAGCAAAGCCTCCAGCGATTCGGTGCGCACCTTCACGCCACTGAACAGCCCAGCATCCACGCCGATGCCGCTGGCATTCCAGAACCGGCTGCCGCTGCGCACCAGCGGCGCATAACGCGGCTCGATCAGGATATGGATCAGTACCCGATCCGAGGTCGGCCCCAGCTCGAAATCGGTAACCTTGCCCACCGGCACTTCGCGGTAGCTGACCACCACACCGGGTTTGATCGAACCACGCCGCGCCGCACTCAGTACCAGACGCAGCCCCTGTTCACGGGCGTTCTGCGTCGGGGCCGATTCGGCCGCGGTGAAACTCACTTGCGTCGCGCCAGGCTTGCTCGCTGGCCGAACCTCCAGGTACTGCCCGCTGACCAAGGTTTCCAGGTTAGCCGCTCGGGTCAGGCTGACCTCCGGCTTGACCACCCAGAACTGCGTGCCTGCCCGGGCAATCTGCTGCGTCGCCTGGGTAATCCGCGCATACAGAATCACCGCCTGCAGATCATCCGTCAGCTCGATGCGCTCCACCTTGCCCACATCCAGACCCTTGTAGCGAATCGCCGTGCCCGGGCTGAGACCGTCACCACTGGGTACGCGAATAGTCAGCTCTACGCCTTTCTGCAGCGCCACTTCCTGGCTACTGTGCAGATTAAAACGTTCGACCCGCTTATTGCCTTTGGGCGCATTAGGGTTCGGTGTCTCAAAAGCGATGCCGCCCGCCAGCAAGGTCTGCAATGACTCGCTCTTGACCTCAACGCCCGACAGCCCACCCTTCAGCGTAATGCCGCTGGCATTCCAGAAACGCGTACTGCTGTTCACCAGATGCGCGTGCTCAGGCTCGATGTGCACGCCAAAGGCCACCTGCTTGTCATCACGCGACAACTGGAAACTCTGCACCGTGCCGACCTTGACCTGCTTGAACAAGATCGGGCTGCCCACTTCCAGCGAGCCGCGTGTGTCGCTAAACAACACCAGGTGCAAGCCCGGCGCTGACAGATCGAGCGGTGGGGCCTTGGCTCTGGCGACAAATTCACGCAGCGCAGGATTGCCGGCCTCACCTGGCCGGATGGCGATGTAGTTGCCTTTAACCAGCGCCTCCAGCCCAGTTATCCCGGCCAGGGAAATCGATGGTTTGACCACCCAGAAATCGGTGCCTTCAACCAGATAGTCTTCGGTGCGGGGGTCGAGCATCAACTCCACCTGCGCACCGCTGAGGTCCTGATCGACCTTGAAGGTCTTCATATGGCCAACCTGGATGCCCTTGTACATCACCGGTGTGCGGCCCGGTTCCAGACCATCGAACTCATGCAGTTTGAGCGACACGCGAATACCGGCCTGGGCGCTGTCGAAGTCTTCGTACAGGCGAAATGGCAGGCTCGGATCAGTCGGCGGACTGTCCTTGCGGTGCTCGGGCGTGGCAAAGGCAATCCCACCGGCGACAATACTCGCCAGAGATTCAGTGCGCACTTTCACCCCAGATAAACCGGCATCAATGGAGACGCCGCTGGCGTTCCAGAAACGCGTGTGTTTACGCACCAGAGAGGCAAACTCCGGTTCAATAAACACCTTCACCTCGATCAGGTTCTGCTCCTCAACCAGGGCATAACTCTTCACCCGGCCCACCTGAATCTGCTTATAGAACACCGGGCTGTCACGATTGAGCGAGCCAAGCCTTTCGGCCTTGAGGGTCAGGTGCAAACCAGGCGCAGTATCGGCCAAGGGTGGTGGCTCGTTCAGCGCAGTAAATTTACGCGTCGGTTCGCCATCACCTGGACTGGCGCTGATGTAGTTACCCGACACCAGGGTTTCCAGCCCCGTGATGCCCGCCAGCGAAACGCTCGGTTTAACCAGCCAGAAGCGCGTATTGCTGCGCAGATGGTCCTCAACCCGTTTATCCATTTCCAGAGTCGCGCGCACACCACGTCGCTCGCCGCTGTCATCCAGCTCCAGAGCCGTGACTTTGCCAATCGGCATACCCTTGAAAATCACCTCGGTCTTGCCCGGCTGAATACCATCTCCGCTGGCAAACATCACCTGAATCTCGATACCGGCTTCGTTATAGGCACGCCAGCCCAGCCATCCGCCAATAATCAGCGCAATCAGCGGCAATACCCAGATAGCCGACCAGTTCGAAGCAGGGCGCGCTTTAGCCAACGGCAAATCATTCATGGTGGTCATCCGAGTCCGTGTTATCCCAAATCAAGCGGGGGTCAAAAGTTAAAGCCGCCAGCATGGTCAACACCACCACGCTGGCAAACGCGGTAGCGCCATAGCCGGGAACAATGCTCGCCAGACTGCCGAAATTGACCACCGCCACCAGTATCGCGATGACGAAGATGTCCAGCATCGACCAGCGCCCGATCCATTCAATAAAGCGGTACATCAACACGCGCTGGCGTGCCGACATCGGTTGATGGCGCTGTACCGAGTACAGCAGCAAGGCAATGCCCACCAGCTTGAAGGTCGGCACCACAATACTGGCGATAAATACCACCGCAGCAATCGGCAACATGCCGTAGTTCACCAACTCGATAACCCCCGACATGATGGTGTCGGACTGGCCCTTGCCCAGCGAGTTGACCGTCATGATCGGCAGCAGATTGGCCGGGATATACAGCACCGCGGCCGTCAACAGCAGCGCCCAGGTGCGCACCAGACTATTGGGCCGTCGTGCATGCAAATGCCCACCGCAGCGCGTACAGAATTGCTTGTCGCTGCCCGGCTGCTGCGGATTGAGCTGGTGACATTCATGGCAAATCAACAACCCGGCATCAATCGCCCGCATGCGCATCTTCTCCCGACAAGGCTTCCCAGATCTGATGCGGCGACATCGTCACCTCCAACCAGACCTGCACCAGTAACAGCGCAACAAAGCACAGCAGCCCCAGACCAATGCTCAGATCGGCCAGATCGACCAGTTTCACAATGGCCACTAGGATGCCCATCAGGTAGACCTCAAGCATGCCCCACTCACGCATATGGTGATAAATGCGATAGAGCAGTAGGCCATAACTGCGGCCAATATCCAGGCGGATACTCAGCAGCACAGCAAACTGGCACAACAGCTTGAGCAGCGGCACCGCCATGCTGCAGAGAAAAACCACCACGGCCACACTCTGCATGCCGCTGTTGTACAGCCCGAGTACACCCGTCCAGACGGTGTCCTCCGTCGCTTGCCCGAGCAGGTTGAGTTGCATGATCGGTAAGAAGTTAGCCGGCACATACAACAACAACGCTGCAATCACCAACGCCATACTGCGGCGCACAACCTGCGCACGATGGGTGTACAGCTCATAGCCGCAGCGTGGGCATTCAACCCGCTCACCTGCAGCCGCATCAGGCTTGCGCAACAGCAGATCGCATTCATGGCAGGCAATCAGCTGCTTAAGCTCAAGTTCGGAAAGTGGTTCAGAGAGTGCCGGACCGGCCATAGAAGAACCCTGATAAAAGTGCGCCTAGGCATCATAGCCACGCGCTGTTTAGTTGCCTATCAAAGGCTCACCTGAGCGTGGTTTGTTTTTCGCGGCACAAAGTAAAACCCCCGACCAGTTTCCTGATCGGGGGTTTTGGTGTAGGTGCTTGACGATGACCTACTCTCACATGGGGAAACCCCACACTACCATCGGCGATGCATCGTTTCACTACTGAGTTCGGGATGGGATCAGGTGGTT
>PGZH01000008.1 GCA_002840155.1 Gammaproteobacteria bacterium HGW-Gammaproteobacteria-13 | reverse complement strand
GGATGGGTGCTAACCCATCAATTGGCTGATGGGTTAGCACCCATCCTACGGCCTGAACCACTGCCAAAGACTTAGAGCGAGGAAGATTTCAAAGCCCGCAGCTCTATAGGGCGTAAAGCGGCCCCACTTAACTGAACAGCATTGCGTCAATTGGCGGTTTTTTTGTGCCATGGGCATCAGGCCTGGTAGCTGACGTGCCCATCCACCAGGGTGAAACGCACGGCGCTGGGCAGGCAATGGCCGATAAACGGGCAGTTAGCGCCTTTCGAATACCAGGTTTCGCCGGCCAGGGTCGAGGCCTGCGGGTCAAACAGCAGCAGGTCGGCGGGTGCGCCCACGCTTAGTTTGCCAGCGGGCAGGCGCAGCGCCTGCGCTGGGCCGCTGCTTAGGCGAGCGAGCAGGGTGGGCAGGTCGAGCAAACCGTCCTGCACCAGGCTCATGGCCAGCGGCAGTAACAGTTGCACGCTGCTGATGCCCGGCTCGGTGGCACCGAAGGGGGCCAGTTTGGCGTCGCGTTCGTGTGGCTGGTGGTGACTGGCGATGGCCGAGATCACTCCGCTTTTCACCGCGGCGCGCAGGCCGTCGCGGTCGGCAGCGGTGCGCAGCGGCGGCTGTACGTGGTAAAGGCTGGAGAAATCGCTGAGCGCTTCATCGGTAAGGATCAGTTGATACAGCGCCACATCGGCGGTGACCGGCATGCCGCGGGCCTGGGCGTCGGCGATCAGTTGGGCGCCGCGCGCGCTGGTCAGCTGGCTGAAGTGCGCACGCACGCCGGTCTGCTCGACCAGCAACAGGTCGCGGGCCAGGGCCACGGTTTCCGCGCTTTCCGGAATGCCTGGCAGGCCGAGGAAGCTGGCAGTGGCGCCCTCGTGGGCCAGGCCGCCTTCGGCGAGGTCATGGTCCTGGGAATGGAAGATCACCGTCAGGTCGAAGGTCGCTGCGTATTCCAGGGCGCGGCGCAGGGTGCGGTTATTACGGAAGCTGTCCAGGCCGTTGCCGAAGGCCACGCAGCCGGCGTCGCGCAGGGCTACCAGTTCGGCCAGCTGCTCGCCTTCCAGACCTTTGCTCAGCGCGCCAATCGGGAACACCTTGGTGTGCCCGGCCTCACGAGCGCGGTCGAGGATCAGCTCGGCCACGGCCGGGGTGTCCAGCACCGGTTTGGTAAAGGGTGGGCAGCACAGGCTGGTGACGCCACCGGCGGCTGCGGCCAGGGTTTCCGTGGCGATGCTGCCTTTGCGGCTATAGCCCGGCTCGCGCAGGGCGACGTTAAGGTCGACCAGCCCGGGTGCGGCGACCAGGCCCTGGGCATCGATGCTCTGCTCGGCGACGAAGCCGGCCGGCGCCTGGCCAATGGCGATGATCTTGCCGCTTTCGATATAGAGGTCGGTAAGTTGATCGAAGCCGCTGCTGGGGTCGATAACCCGGGCACCGAGGATACGGATGCGCATCAGTTTTGCTCCTCGGCATCTAGGTTGAGTTGGCGTTGCGCGGTCTGCCCGCTCATGGCCATGGACAGCACGGCCATGCGCACGGCGATGCCGTAGGTGACTTGATTGAGAATCACCGACTGTGGGCCATCGGCCACTGCCGATTCGATCTCCACGCCACGGTTGATCGGCCCTGGGTGCATGACCAGCGCATCTGGCTTGGCCAGCTTCAGGCGTTCTTCAGTCAGGCCGAACAGGCGGTAGAACTCGCCTTCGCTAGGCAGCAGGCCGCCGGTCATGCGCTCACGCTGCAGGCGCAGCATGATCACCACGTCGACATCTTTGAGGCCTGCAGCCATGTCGCTGTAGACCGTTACGCCGTATTGCTCGATGCCGACCGGCAGCAGGGTTTTCGGCGCGATCACGCGGATATCGGGGCAACCGAGGGTTTTCAGCGCGAGCATGTTCGAGCGCGCCACCCGCGAGTGCAGGATGTCGCCGACGATGGCTACCGAGAGGTTCTCGAAGCTGCCCTTGTGCCGGCGGATGGTCAGCATGTCGAGCATGCCCTGGGTCGGGTGGGCGTGACGACCGTCGCCGCCGTTGATGATCGCCAGGTTTGGGCACACGTGCTCGGCAATAAAGTGCGCGGCACCGGAGTCGGCATGCCGCACGACAAAGATGTCGGCGGCCATGGCTTCGAGGTTGCGCAGGGTGTCGAACAGGGTTTCGCCCTTGCTGGTCGAGCTGGTCGACACGTTGAGGGTGATGACGTCGGCGGACAGGCGCTGGGCGGCCAGCTCGAAGGTGGTACGGGTACGGGTGGAGTTCTCGAAGAACACGTTGCACACGGTCTTGCCGCGCAGCAGAGGGACTTTCTTCACCGCCCGTGCGCCGACTTCGAGGAAGGAGTCGGCGGTGTCGAGGATTTCCGTCAGCAGCTCGCGCGGCAGGCCGTCGAGGGACAGGAAGTGGCGCAGTTGGCCTTGGTCATTCAGCTGCAGCGGGCGCTTGGCGGCTATGGTCGTCATCTGGCGAGTCTCAGTGGGCAAGCGTCTGGAGTTCGAGGGTCAGCGGCGTGGGGCCGGACAATTTTACCCGCTGGTCGCCTTCCAGCGACAGGGTGGCACCGACCACGTCCGGGCGGATCGGCAGCTCGCGGGCATTCAGGTCGAGCAGGCTGACCAGGGTTACGCTGGCCGGGCGGCCGTAGTCGAACAGCTCATTGAGCGCGGCGCGGATGGTACGGCCGCTCATCAGTACGTCGTCGATCAGCACTAGGTGCTGGCCTTCGATCTCGAACGGCAGCTCGGACGGTTGTACCTGTGGGTGCAAGCCGTTCTGGGTAAAGTCATCACGGTAGAAGGACACATCGAGAATGCCCAGCGCGTTGTCGCGGCCGAGGGCTTCAAGCAGTGCTTGGGCGACCCAGACGCCGCCAGTGCGGATGCCGATAAAGCGCGGTTCGCTGATCTGCCGCTGATTCAGGTGGCTGGTCAGGGCGGCGGCCATTTGCGGTAGCAGTTCGGCCGGGTTGGGTAAGCTCATGGCAACACTCCAGATGCAATCTTAGTAGGCGTCAGCCCAGGCAATTTTCTTCAAGCCAACCTTGTAGGAGTAAGGCTGCGGCCAGCGCATCGACCGGGCGTTCGCGGTAGCCGCTGTTCTGCCCCTGCTGCAGGCGCTGGCCTTTAGCCTCGTAGGTGGTCAGGCGTTCGTCGTGGGTGTGCACGGGCAGATTGAAGCGGCCGTTAAGGCGGCGGGCGAATTTCTCGGCGCGGTCGCTCATCTCGCTTTTCGTGCCATCCATGTTCAGTGGCAGGCCGACCACGATGGCGTCCGGCTGCCATTCCTTGATCAGCGCTTCGACTTTCTGCCAGTCCGGCACGCCGTTTTGCGCCTTGAGGATGCACAGCTCGCGGGCCTGACCGGTGATCACCTGGCCGACCGCAACGCCGATCTGTTTGCTGCCGTAATCAAAGCCCAGCAGCAGGCGCAGCGGTTTTGCATTCGCCTCGGCCATCAGGCGTGCCCGGCTTGTGAGGTGAGCAGGCTGAGGTTGACGCCCAGGCGGGCGGCCGCGGCGTTCAGGCGCTGGTCGAAGGGCAGGTCGAAGAGGATGGCGTTGTCGGCGGGGCAGGTCAGCCAGGCGTTGTCGGCCAGTTCAGCTTCCAGCTGCCCAGCCTCCCAGCCGGCATAACCGAGGGTGATCAGGTATTTCTCCGGGCCGGTGCCGTCGGCGATGGCGAACAGCACGTCCTGCGAGGTCGACAGGCCCAGCTCACCCAGCTCCAGGGTCGCCTGAAACTGCGGGCCGCTGGGATGCAGAACAAAGCCGCGGTCGGTCTGCACCGGGCCGCCGGTAAAGATCGGCAGGCTCTGGCACAGCACTGGCGGTTCATCATCCGGGCGCAACTGTTCGAGTACGTCAGCCAGGTTGAGGCCGTTGGGCTTGTTGATCACCAGGCCCATGGCGCCGAACTCGTTGTGATCGATCAGGTAGGTGACAGTCTGCGCGAAATGCGGATCGGCCATGTGCGGCATGGCAATCAGGAAGTGGTGCTTGAGGTAGCTGGGGCTGGCGTCTTTCATGGGCGTTAGTTTCAGGCTTCAGGCCATTGGCTTCAAGCGCGACGCGGCATCGCTGGGTAAAAGTCTGGCTGATCAGTTGCTCGACAGGCGGTCGCCGCGCTCGAAGCGCCAGGTGCGGATGATTTCCAGGCGGTCAACATCGGCCAGGTCGCCGGTAAATGGGGCGAACGGTGCGGCCAGGCGCACGATGCGCAGGGCGGCCTGGTCGAGCGTGCGCTGGCCGGAGGATTCCAGTACCTGTACTTCGTACAGGGTGCCGTCGCGGTTGATCGACACCAGCAGGCGCAGGCTGCCGTAAATACCCTGGCGGCGCGCTTCATCCGGATAGTTGAGGTTGCCCACCCGCTCGACCTTCTTGCGCCACTCATCCTTATACCAGGCACCTTTGTCGCGCATGGTCGAGGCGGCGTTGAGGCGGTGGATCTTCGGGCGTTTGGCGTATTGCTGAACTTCCTGGGCCAGTTCGGCCTCCAGGCTGGCAATTTCCGAAGACAGCTGGGCGCTGTCGAACACCGGCGCTGGCCGGGCTTGCGGCGTGGGCTTGGCTTCTTCGCGCTTGACTGGGGTTTTCTGCTGTTGCGGAGTGCGGGTGGCGACGGCAGCTTTCGGTGCTTCCTGGCGCACGGCGGGCTGTTGCGGCGAGGCGGGCGGGGTGATGCGTTTGACTTCGCTGTCCTGAAACAGCGCTTGCTCGGTGGTTTTCGGCGCGGCCTTGTGATCCAGGGTGCCGCTGCCTTGCTGGTTGTCCTGGGCGAGGAAGTCGGCCTCTTTAGGCTTTTCTTCGCTTTTGAAGGTGGAGAGGGTGATTTCCAGGGTTTTGCTGATCTGGCTCGGCTCGGCCAGGGTAAAACCCAGGCCGAGGATCAGCGCAGCATGCAGTGCGGCAGCAAGGAACAGGGTAAAGCCCAGGCGGTCCGCCGGCTGTACGCCGGCGCTGGAAAGTTCAGGGAGTTGGGCTGCTGCGTTCATCGCGTGTCGGGTCTGCTCAGGTTGCCGCGCAGTCTGCCGAGGGCGCATGGAAAAGTCTATGAAGCACTGCGCGCATTGAGCTTCTCGGCAATCACGTCCATCAATCGTTCGCCGATGCGCGTATCAAAGGCCGCGTCGATCTCGCGAATGCAGGTCGGGCTGGTCACGTTGATCTCGGTCAGGTGCTCACCGATCACGTCCAGGCCAACGAACAGCAGGCCTTTCTCGCGCAGCGTCGGGCCGACGGCGGCAGCGATTTCATGGTCGCGCTCGCTCAGCGGGCGGGCTTCGCCGCGACCGCCAGCGGCGAGGTTGCCGCGGGTTTCGCCAGCCGCCGGAATGCGCGCCAGGCAATAGGGCACCGGCTCACCGTCAATCATCAGGATGCGCTTGTCACCATCCTTGATCGCCGGCAGGTAACCCTGGGCCATGATCTGCTGCTGGCCGTGGTTGGTCAGGGTCTCGAGAATCACCGAAAGGTTGGGATCGCCCTCGCGGTGACGAAATATCATCGATCCGCCCATTCCATCGAGGGGTTTGAGAATGATGTCACGCTGCTCTTTGGCAAACTCGCGCAGAATGTCGGCCCTACGGCTGACCACGGTCGGCGGTGTGTATTGGCTGAACTGGGTGGCAAAGTACTTTTCATTACAGTCGCGCAGACTTTGCGGGCGGTTGACCACCAGAACGCCTGCTTGCTCGGCTTGTTCCAGTAGGTAGGTGGAGTAGACAAACTCGTTATCGAAGGGCGGATCCTTGCGCATCAGGATCACGTCCAGCTCGCTTAGCGCGATATCCTGCTCGTTACCCAGTTCGAACCAACGCTGTGGGTCGTTGTATACGCTAAGCTCTGAAAGTCGAGCGCGTGCTTCGCCCTTGGCTTGGTAAAGATCTTTCTGCTCCATATAGAAGAGGGTCCAGCCGCGCGCTTGGGCGGCCAGTAACATGGCCAGCGAGCTGTCCTTCTTGAAGGCGATCTGGGCGATGGGGTCCATGACAATGCCGAGGCGGACGCTCATGGCGGTGTTCTCCGTAAAATGGCAGCGATTAAAGTGTGCTAAGACGTGATGTGGCGTCAGGGTGGCGCTGACAAGTCGGGTGGTCAAGGAAAAACCTTGGCCCCGCGCGGCTTATAGATTGCATCTGGAGAGTGTGCTAAAAAGGCCCGACGATTGGGTTGTAGCCCGTCGGTGACAGGGCCTCAGGCGCACTGATATAACGCAAAAATAACGACTCACCGAGGCGATGGTAGGGCAAACATGGAACAGCATTCCGAGGGTTTGAGGGTGATGGTGATCGACGATTCGAAAACGATTCGTCGTACCGCGGAAACCCTGCTGAAAAAGGTGGGCTGCGAGGTGATTACTGCAGTTGACGGCTTCGATGCTTTGGCAAAGATCGCCGATACCCATCCGAACATCATCTTTGTCGACATTATGATGCCGCGGCTCGATGGCTATCAGACCTGTGCCTTGATCAAGAACAACAGCGCTTTCAAATCCACCCCGGTGATCATGCTGTCTTCCAAAGACGGTCTGTTCGATAAAGCCAAGGGTCGCATTGTCGGTTCCGATCAATACCTGACCAAGCCCTTCAGTAAGGAAGAGCTGCTCGGTGCGATCAAAGCCCATGTGCCTAACTTTGTACCGGTGGAACAAGCGTCCTGACGCCCGGCTAAACAGCTGAGCGCCTTTTTAAAGTATTGGGAAACACCATGGCTCGAATTCTGATTGTTGATGACTCGCCGACTGAAATGTACAAGCTGACCGCCATGCTGGAAAAGCACGGCCATCAGGTACTCAAGGCGGAAAATGGTGCCGACGGCGTTGCCCTGGCTCGCCAGGAAAAGCCGGACGCGGTGCTGATGGATATCGTCATGCCTGGCCTCAACGGCTTCCAGGCGACCCGCCAGCTGACCAAGGATGCGGACACCAGTCACATCCCGGTGATCATCGTCACCACCAAGGATCAGGAAACCGACAAGGTCTGGGGCAAGCGCCAGGGCGCGAAGGATTACCTGACCAAGCCGGTTGATGAAGAAACTCTGGTTAAAACCTTGAATGCGGTATTGGCCGGCTAAAACCGGGTCAGTCCGCAATTAAAAAAGAATAAGGCCGCAGCTGGCATGTCGGACGCGCAAACACCTTTTCAAACCCTTCAGGATATCGACAGACTTTGTCGTTCGCTGGCGGCTGGCTTGCCTTCGCAGCAAGCGGTGGTACAGACCTGGAGTGGTATCGGTTTTCGCATGGGCGAGCGTTTTTTCGTCGCGCCCATGGGCGAAGTTGGCGAGGTGTTACATGAGCCGCGCCATACCTTGTTGCCTGGTGTGAAAAACTGGGTCAAGGGCGTGGCTAACGTGCGTGGTCGCCTGCTGCCGGTGATGGATCTGTGCGGTTTCTTCGGCAGCGAGCTGTCGCCGCTGCGCAAAAAGCGCCGAGTGCTGGTGGTTGATCACCAGGAAGTCTTTGCCGGCCTGACGGTCGATGAAGTGTTCGGCATGCAGCATTTTCCTGTGGACACCTTCTCCGAGCAGCTGCCGCCGCTCGAGGCGTCCATAGCACCTTTTATCCACGGAGTATTTCAACGTGAACAGCCCTGGTTGGTGTTCAGCCCACACGCGCTGGCCCAGAACCCGGGTTTTCTCGACGTGGCGTATTAACAGTTTATCGGTGGGGTCGGCTTTGCCGGCCTTTTGGCGTTACATGGGAACCGTAGTGCGGTCGGTCCAGGCGGGGGCCAGTAAATGAAAAAACTAAATGCAGGTAATTTGTTAGCAGGTGCGCGCAGTAGCACATTGATCGCAGGGCTGTTTATTGTCCTGATCGTTTCGATCGTGCTGTTGTTCGCCAACTTCGCCTACATCAACACCCAATCCAACTACGACACGGAGTACATCGGTCACGCCGGTGAACTGCGCGTACTGTCCCAGCGTATCGCGAAAAACTCCACGGAAGCGGCGGCCGGTACGGCCGAAGCGTTCGCCTTGCTGCGCGATGCACGTAACGACTTCCAGACCCGCTGGGGTTATTTGACCGACGGTAACGAGGAGACCGGGCTGCCTGCATCGCCGGAATCCCTGCAACCACAGATCGCTGTGGTGCAGCAGGACTGGGATACGCTGCGGCAGAACACCGACGCCATCCTGGCCAACGAACAGACCGTACTGTCGCTGCACCAGGTAGCCGCCACCCTGGCGGAAACCATCCCGCAGCTGCAGGTCGAGTACGAAGAAGTGGTCGACATTCTGCTGGAAAGCGGTGCGCCGGCGGCTCAGGTCTCGGTAGCTCAGCGTCAATCCTTGCTGGCAGAACGTATCCTGGGTTCGGTAAACAAGGTACTTGCTGGTGACCAGGATTCGGTGCAGGCCGCTGACATGTTCGGCCGTGACGCCAGCCTGTTCGGTCGCGTATTGAGCGCGATGCTCGAAGGCAACGCCGCCATGGAAATCTCCCAGGTCAGCGATGCCGAGGCACTTGAGCGTCTGGCGGAAATTTCCGAACTGTTCGAATTCGTATCCGGTTCGGTGGACGAGATTCTCGAAACCTCGCCGGAGCTGTTCCAGGTGCGTGAGTCGGCTAACGTGATCTTCAGCGTTTCGCAGACCCTGTTGGACAAGGCTTCCACGCTGGCTGTCGGCTTTGATGATCTGGCCACTGGCCGTGCGATCAACACCCTGATCGGTTACGTGCTGGGTGCACTGGCGCTCGGCTCGATTATCCTCATCGGCCTGGTGATGGTGCGGGAAACCAACCGTCGTCTGGCGTCTACCGCCGAGAAAAACGAACGAAACCAGGCGGCGATTCTGCGACTGCTCGACGAAATTGCTGACCTCGCAGACGGTGACTTGACCGTGGCCGCGACGGTAACCGAAGACTTCACCGGTGCCATCGCTGACTCCATCAACTACTCCATCGACCAGCTGCGTGACCTGGTAGCAACGATCAACCTGACCGCCGTTCAGGTAGCCGGTGCGGCCCAGGAAACCCAGGCCACGGCGATGCACCTGGCTGAAGCTTCCGAGCATCAGGCGCAGGAAATTGCCGGTGCTTCTGCGGCGATCAACGAAATGGCCGTGTCGATTGACCAGGTATCGGCGAACGCCTCGGAGTCCTCTGCGGTAGCGGAACGTTCCGTAGCCATCGCCAACAAGGGCAACGAAGTGGTGCACAACACCATTACCGGCATGGATAACATCCGTGAGCAGATCCAGGACACCTCGAAGCGTATTAAGCGCCTCGGCGAATCGTCCCAGGAGATCGGTGACATCGTTAGCCTGATTAACGACATTGCTGACCAGACCAACATCCTCGCACTGAACGCCGCGATCCAGGCCTCCATGGCCGGTGATGCGGGTCGAGGCTTCGCTGTGGTAGCGGACGAAGTACAACGCCTCGCAGAACGTTCGTCTGCTGCAACCAAGCAGATCGAGGCACTGGTTAAGACGATTCAGACCGACACCAACGAAGCTGTTATCTCGATGGAGCAAACGACTTCCGAAGTGGTGCGCGGTGCTCGTCTGGCACAGGACGCCGGGGTGGCACTGGAAGAGATCGAGAAGGTATCCAAGACCCTCGCAGCCTTGATCCAGAACATCTCCAACGCTGCTCGCCAGCAGGCATCGTCGGCGGGCCACATTTCCAACACGATGAACGTGATTCAGGAAATCACCTCGCAAACTTCCTCCGGTACCACTGCCACCGCCAAGAGCATTGGTAACCTGGCCAAGATGGCCAGTGAGATGCGTAAGTCGGTATCCGGCTTTACCTTGCCGGGTGGGGAACAGGCTTAATCAGGTGCTGCGCGGCAGGCTGAAAGGCCTGTCGCACAAGGACTATGGCCGTGAGCGAGGGGCACGACATGCAGTCAGGCGTCTGGGCCTTGCAGCCTCTGGCAGACATGACAGCCACGGAGTTTCGTGACTGGCAGACGCTGCTTGAGGAGCGTACCGGAGTCGTTCTCAATGAGCGGCGGCGGGCGTTTCTGCAAACCAATCTGAGTGCGCGGATGCGCGAGCTGGGCGTAATGGATTACGCCACGTATTACCGGCAGGTAACCGACGGTCCCCGCGGTGCGGTGGAATGGTCGACCCTGCTGGATCGGCTGACTGTGCAGGAAACCCGTTTCTTTCGTCATCGCCCTTCCTTTGAAGTGCTCGAAAGCTATTTGCGCGAGCGTTTGCAGCAGGGCGTGACGCAGCCATGGGAGCTTTGGAGTGTTGGCTGTGCCAGTGGTGAAGAACCTTATTCGCTGGCCATCAGCGCGGCCGAAGTTCTGCGTGAAAGTGAACACCCGGATCATTTCGGGGTAACAGGCACTGACATCAGCCTGAATGCCTTGAGCAAGGCGCGCGATGGCCAATATGGTGCGCGCCGTCTGGAGCAGTTGGATGCCGATCTGTGCCAGCGATACTTCCTGGCACAGGACGATGGACGTTTCAAAGTGGTGCCGAATCTGGCCGCGCGTGTGTGTTGCGCCCGGCTCAATGTGCTGGAACTGGCCAAGGCACCGATGTCCGGAATGGACGTTATTTTTTGTCAGAACTTGTTGATCTATTTTCGTCGCTGGCGTCGCCGCGAGATCCTCAACCGCCTGGCCGAGCGCCTGGTGCCCGGGGGGCTGCTGGTAGTGGGAGTGGGCGAAGTAGCAGGTTGGCAGCATCCGGAGTTGATCCCGGTAGCCGACGAGCGAGTGCTGGCGTTTACCCGCAAGGGATAAGGCAGAAGAGCCAAGTTTATGAGTGGAGTGGCTATGGGTGATCGGCACGATTATGTCGCCCTGGAATGGGTTAAGGGCGAGATCGCGGAAACCCTGAAGCAGGCGCGTCAGGCGCTGGAGGCGTTCGTCGAGAACCCCCAGGACGCTACGCGCATGCGTTTCTGCCAGACCTATGTGCATCAGGTGCTCGGCACCTTGCAGATGGTCGAGTTTTTCGGCGCGGCGTTGCTGGCTGAGGAAATGGAACAGCTGTCCGGCGCCCTGATCGACGGCCGGGTGACCAACCAGGGTGAAGCCCTGGAAGTGCTGATGCAGTCGATTCTGCAGCTGCCGGTCTACCTCGACCGTATCCAGACTGCCCGCCGCGACCTGCCGATGGTCGTGTTGCCTCTGCTCAATGACCTGCGTGCCGCGCGTGGGGAAAAACTGCTCTCGGAAACCAGTCTGTTTGCCCCGGATATGTCCGGCCGCACGCCAGCGCTGCCCCATGAAACCATTGACCAACTGCGCACTGCCGAACTGCCGGTGTTGCTGCGCAAACTGCGGCAAATGCTGCAAATGGCCCTGGTCGGAGTGATCCGCAACCAGGACCTGCCGACCAACCTGGGCTATATGGCACGGGTGTTCGCGCGCCTGGAAAACCTCTGCAAGGACTCTCCGCTCGGCCCGTTGTGGCAAATCGCTTCGGGCGTGGTCGAAGGTCTGGCCAATGGCAGCGTGGCCAATGGCACCTCGATTCGCACTTTGTTGCGTCAGGTGGATAAGGAGCTCAAGCGCCTGCTTGAACAGGGCGCTGATGGTCTTAACCAGGCAGCCCCGGATGAGCTGAGCAAGAACCTGCTGTTCTATGTGGCCAAGTCGTCGGCGCAGTCGCCGCGCGTGCGCAACCTCAAAGAGCAATATCGCCTCGACGATGCACTGCCGGATAACGATGTTGTCGACGAAGAACGGGCCCGCCTCGCCGGTCCGGACCGCGACGCCATGCGTTCGGTGGTTGCCGCTCTCTGTGAAGAACTGGTGCGGGTCAAGGACAGCCTCGATCTGTTCGTGCGCAGCGACCGTACCCAGGTCGCTGATCTGGATGCGCTCGCCGCACCGCTCAAGCAGATTGCCGACACCCTCGCGGTGTTGGGTTTCGGTCAGCCGCGCAAAGTCATTGTCGATCAGCTCGATGTGGTCAACGGCCTGGCCAAGGGTCAGGGCGAGCCGAGCGATGCGGTGCTGATGGATGTTGCCGGCGCTCTGCTGTACGTCGAAGCCACCCTGGCCGGTATGGTCGGTCCCGCGCAGGACGGCGGCCGCGAAGAAAGCCATCTGCCGACCACCGACGTGGCGCAGATTCACCAATTGGTGATCAAGGAAGCACGTAACGGCCTGGAGCAGGCCAAAGACGCGATCATCGAATTTATTGCCTCGCAGTGGAACCACGAACACCTGGCCCGTGTGCCTGATTTGCTGACACAGGTGCGTGGCGGCCTGGCGATGATTCCGCTGCAGCGCGCCGCCGACCTGCTGAATGCCTGCAATCGTTATATTCAGGAGCAGCTGCTGGCACGCAAGGCTGTGCCCAACTGGCAGAACCTCGACACCCTGGCGGACGCCATCACCAGCGTCGAGTACTACCTCGAGCGCCTGGCTGAAGATCACGCGACCCAGGGCGACCTGATTCTCGACGTGGCCGAGGAAAGCCTGGAAAGCCTGGGCTACCCGTTGAAAGAAAAGCCATCGATTCTCGACCGTGTCGAGCCGCCTGTAGAGTCCTTCGCGCCATTGGCCGATCCGCTGGACGATATGGAAGTGCTCAGCGCCGAACCGGAGCAGCCAGCCGAAATCGAGCCGAGCCTGGAGCCGGAGCCGGCTGTCGAAGAACCGTTGAGCCTGGAGCTGGCGGATGACTTCAGTGCCGAATTTGCCGATCTGGACTCGACAGCGATTGAAGCGCCATCCAGCGAGGCTGAGTGGGTTACTGAAGCGCCAGCTGGCGATCTTGAACTGATCGATTTCAGTATCGATCTGCCCGACGCCGAGCCTCTGCCGCTGGCTGAAATGCCTCAGGAACAAACCTTTGCCGGTGAAGAGCTGCAACTTGGCAGCTTTGAACTGGACGAAAGCGACAGCCCGGCCAACTGGAATGAAGCCGAACTGGCTGCCCTCGAGTTGCCTGAGGTCGAGCTGCCCAGTGTCCCGCTGAGCGAAGAGCCCGAGCAAGCTGTTGCCGAAAAAGCGCTGTCGATGGCTGATGTGATGGCCGCTCCAGTGCAGGCGATCAACCCGCCGGCTCACGATGTGCCGCCAAGCCTGCTGCCGCCACCGGCTGATGAAGAACCGATAGATGAAGAGTTGCTGGAAGTCTTTATCGAAGAAGTCGGTGAAGTGCTGGAGACCATTGGCGAGTACTTCCCGCAGTGGTGCGCCGACACCGACAACAAAGAGGCCCTGACCGAAATCCGCCGCGCCTTCCACACCCTCAAGGGCAGTGGCCGTATGGTTCGTGCTCTGGTTATTGGTGAGCTGGGCTGGTCGATTGAGAACCTGCTCAACCGCGTGCTGGATCGCAGCATTCAACCTGGCGCCGAAGTGCAGCAGGTGATCGCCGATGTGGTCGCGTTGATGCCGGCGCTGGTCGATGAATTTGCCAATAAAGCGCAACGCCAGCGTGACGATGTTGACCACCTGGCTGCGACGGCGCACGCCTTGGCTAAAGGCCGAAGCCTCCCAAAACCTCAAGCCCCGGTTGAGCTGGTAGCGGAGCCCGAGGGCAGTCCAGTCGCTACCGCCGAAGTTGTTGAGGACGAGGATGGGCTAGACCCGCAATTGCTGGAGATTTTCCGCAACGAAGCGGAGATGCACCTCGATACCCTGGTTGGCTTCCTGGCTGACTGTGCCCAGGTGCTGCCGCAGCCGGTTACTGACGACCTGCAGCGTGCCCTGCATACCCTTAAGGGCAGCGCCTCGATGGCCGGCATTCAACCGGTGGCCGAGATTGCTTCGCCGCTGGAAAAACTGGTCAAGGAATTCAAGACCAACCTGATCCCGATGGACCTGGCCGAAGCGGAGCTGCTGAGCAGCGCCGAGAAACTCTTCCGTCTGGGCCTTGAACAGCTGGAAAGCCAGCCGCTGGCAGTTCTGCCGGGTGCTGCCGAGTTCCTTGAACGCGTGCAGAAGCTGCACAGTGACCGTCTCGAGCACGCTGAGAACAGCCGGCAGAGCGATCAGGGTGAGAAGCGCGACCCGCAGATGATCAGCATCTTCCTCGCCGAAGGCATGGATATCCTGCTGGATGCCGAAGACCTGCTGCGCAAATGGCGCGAGCATCCGTCCGAGCGTCAGGAACTGAGTTCTCTGCTGGATGAGCTGACCACTCTCGGCCGTGGCGCCGAGATGGCTGAACTGCCGCAGATCGATGAGCTCTGCGAAGCCCTGCTCGATCTTTATGGCGCAGTCGAAGAAGGCCGCCTGGCGGTCAGCGAGCGCTTCTTCAGCGAAGCTGAGCAAGCCCATGAAGCCCTGATCGGCATGATGGATCAGGTTGCCGCTGGCCTGCAGGTCAGCGGTGCGCCTGAGCGCGTAACGGCCCTGCGCAACTTGCTGATGGAAGCGCTGGACCCTAACACCCTGGCCTTGCTGTCCAACAACGGTGACGGCGGTATCGAGATTGTCGAGCTGGCCGACGCCACTGCTGCGCTGGAAGAGCTCAGCCTAGCCGAGCCGGATGAGTTGATTGAGCCGCTTGAACTCGACGCGCCGGATGTTGGAGAACTGCCTGCACCTATCGAGGCCCTCAGCGAACCGCCGGCTGCTTCGCTGTATGAATCGCTCGACGAAGAAATGGTGTCGATCTTCCTCGAAGAGGCAGTCGATATTCTCGAGAGTGCCGGTCAGGCGCTGGAGCGCTGGTTGGCCGATACGGACAACAAAGCCGCGCTGTCCTCGCTGCAACGTGATCTGCACACCCTCAAGGGTGGTGCGCGCATGGCCGAGATTCGCCCGATTGGCGATCTCGCCCATGAGCTGGAGTCCTTGTACGAAGGCCTAGTTGATCGCCGCTACAGCTTCTCGCAACCACTGGCGAACCTGCTGCAGCAAAGCCATGACTCCCTGGCGCAACTGCTGGAACAGTTGCAGGTACGCGCGGCCATGCATTCGCCGCTGGAGCTGATCGAGGCCATTCGCTGCTTCCGTCAGAGTGGCGGGCAAAGTTTGCCAGTGGCCCCAGCTACCCCCGAGCCTGTTGCCGAAGCCGAAGCCGAAGCCGAAGCCGAAGCCGAAGCCGAAGCCGAAGCCGAAGCCGAAGCCGAAGCCTTGCCGATGATCGAGTCGTTCGATCTGGTAGAGCCCGAGCCTGCTGAGCTGCCAGAGATAGAAGAAGAGATCGACTTTGGCATCCTGGCGGATGCGCCGCAGGAGCCACTGGATAGCGAGCCATTGGCAACTGAGGCTCTGGAGATCGAAGCGTTCGAGCTACCTGCTGTGGAGTTCGGCGAGCAACCACTGGTCGAGTCTGCTACTGAAAGCGAAGTCGAATTTGCTGCCGTCCCTGATATTGCGCCCGAGCCCGAGCCCGAGCCCGAGCCCGAGCCCGAGCCCGAACCAGTTCCAGCGCCGGTCGCTGTAGCTGCGCCTGCCGTATTTGATGACGAGCGCGATCCTGAGCTGGTGGAAATCTTCCTTGAGGAAGGTTTCGACATCATCGACAGCGCTGGCGCGGCGTTGCAACGCTGGATGGGCGACGTCAACAACAGCCTGGAGTTGGAATCGCTGCAGCGCGATCTGCACACCCTCAAGGGTGGTGCACGCATGGCCGAGATCCGTGAAATCGGTGATCTGGCCCACGAACTGGAATTCCTCTACGAAGGCCTTGGCCAAGGGCGTTTGCGCGCCAGTCAGGACCTCTTTACCTTGCTCCAGGCCTGTCACGACAGCCTGGCTGAGATGCTCGAAGCGGTTCGTGGCAAACGCGGCGTACCGAGTGGTGAGGCGCTGATCGAAACCATCAAGCGGTTTCGCGCCAACCCGGATGAACAACTGAGTATGCCGTCTGCGGTTGCCCTCAAGGCTGCCGACGCCCAGCAGGATGACGATGCCGAATCGGACATCCTCGACATCTTCCTTGAGGAAGGTGATGACCTGCTGGAAGCCATGGAAGTCGCCATCGGCCGTTGGGAGGCTGACCGTGAAGATGGCGCCGCCATCGACGATATGCTGCGCATCCTGCACACCCTCAAGGGTGGTGCACGTCTGGCCGGGCAGAAGCGCCTGGGTGACTTGACCCACAGCCTCGAACAGCACCTGACCGAAGCGCAAGCTCAGGGTGCGCCGTGGCCGCAGAGCCTGTTTGTCGATGTGCAGTCCGGCTTTGAAGGCTTGCAGCAGGAGCTGGACGCGCTGCGTCAGCGTCTGAATGACAGCCTGGTGGCCGATACGGCGAGCCAGCAAGCGCCAGCACCCGTCGCCGAACAAGCCCCGCGCCTGCCGGAATTGAGCGCACCGATTGTTGCAGCCAGCGCCATGCCAGCGCAGGAGCTGGTAGCCAAAGTGCTGCCGTTCGTGCGCCGCGCTGAAGAAGCTGCGCAGGAAGCGGCCTCGCGGCGGGCGCCGCAAGAGTTGGTCAAGGTGCCAGCCGAATTGCTCGAAGGCCTGGTCAACCTGGCCGGTGAAACCTCGATTTTCCGTGGTCGGGTCGAGCAACAGGTGAGTGACTTCGGTTTCACCCTGAGTGAGATGGAAGCCACCATCGACCGCGTGCGTGATCAGTTGCGCCGCCTCGATACTGAAACCCAGGCGCAGATCCTCAGCCGTATTGAGGCTGAAGCCGAGCGTATGGGCTATGAGGATTTCGACCCGCTGGAAATGGACCGGCACTCGCAGCTGCAGCAGCTCTCGCGTGCACTGTTCGAGTCCGCTTCCGACTTGCTCGACCTGAAAGAAACCCTGGCCGCGCGTAACCGCGATGCGGAAACCCTGTTGCTGCAACAGGCGCGGGTCAACTCCGAACTGCAGGAAGGTCTGATGCGTACGCGCATGGTGCCTTTCGACCGTCTGGTGCCGCGTCTGCGTCGCATCGTGCGGCAGATTTCCGGTGAGCTGGGCAAGCAGGTCGAGTTTGTCGTCGGCAACGCCGATGGCGAGATGGACCGCACCGTACTCGAACGTATCGTCGCGCCGCTGGAGCACATGCTGCGCAACGCCGTCGACCACGGCATCGAAGCCGCCGATGTGCGCCGTGCTGCCGGCAAGCCGGAGCAGGGCACCATTCGCCTGGCGCTGGGCCGTGAGGGCGGTGATATCGTACTGACCCTGGCCGATGACGGCGGCGGTATTCGCCTGGAAGCGGTGCGGCGCAAGGCCATCGAGCGCGGCTTGATGGACGCCGACTCCGATCTGACCGACTACGAAGTGCTGCAGTTTATCCTCGAGGCCGGTTTCTCTACCGCCGAGAAGGTCACGCAGATTTCCGGGCGTGGTGTGGGCATGGACGTGGTCCACTCCGAGGTCAAACAGCTCGGTGGCTCGATGAGCATCGAGTCGATACCCGGTACTGGCACCACCTTTACTATTCGCCTGCCGTTCACCGTGTCGGTTAACCGCGCACTGATGGTGCTGTCGGGTGAAGACCTCTACGCCATTCCGCTGAACACCATCGAAGGTATCGTGCGGGTTTCCCCGTATGAGCTGGAAGCCTACTACGCGCCGGATGCGCCGCGCTTCGAGTACGCCGGGCAAAGCTATGAGCTGCGTTACCTGGGCGACCTGCTGAATAACGGCCAGCAGCCCAAACTGGTTGGTCAGAGCCTGCCGCTGCCGGTGATTCTGGTGCGCTCCAAAGAGCACGCCGTAGCTGTGCAGGTTGACTCCCTGGCGGGTTCGCGGGAAATCGTGGTGAAGAGCCTCGGCCCGCAGTTTGCCGGTGTGCACGGGATTTCCGGTGCAACCATCCTCGGTGACGGTCGCGTGGTGGTCATTCTCGACTTGCTGGCAACCATTCGCGTGCTGCATGCGCATTTGCTTACCCAGCTGACGCCGCGTCTGCTCAAGCAGTCGGCAACGGCGGCGGAGATCGAAGCGGATCGGCCGACCCTGGTCATGGTGGTCGACGATTCGGTCACCGTGCGCAAGGTCACCAGTCGTCTGCTCGAGCGTAACGGCATGAACGTGCTGACCGCCAAGGATGGTGTCGATGCCATCTCGCAGCTGCAGGAGCGCAAGCCCGACATCATGCTGCTGGACATCGAAATGCCACGCATGGACGGCTTCGAAGTGGCCACCCTGGTGCGCCACGATGAAGGCCTGAAAGACCTGCCGATTATCATGATCACCTCGCGTACCGGTGAAAAACACCGTGAGCGGGCCATGAGCATCGGTGTCAACGAGTACCTTGGTAAGCCTTACCAGGAGTCCTTGTTGCTTGAAACCATTCAGCAACTGGTGGGCCGCCACCCGGTAAACCGCAATGAGTGAGAAAACTGCAGCCCGCATCGCGGTGATTGCCGATACCTCGCTGCAGCGTCATGTGCTGCAGCAGGCGTTGACCGGCAGCGGCTATCAGGTGGTGATGAACAGCGACCCGGCGCGCCTCGATCAGGAAACCCTGAACGCCTGCGAAACCGACCTGTGGCTGGTTGATCTGGCCCAGTCGGAAGACTTGCCGCTGGTCGACAGCCTGATGGAAAGCGCCTCGGCCCCGGTGCTGTTTGGCGAAGGCCACGCCCCCGAGCGTCATTCGGAAAACTACCCGCGCTGGGAACGCCGCCTGTTCGGCAAATTGAAGAAGCTGGTTGGCGATCCCTCGCAGGCCGTTGGCCCGAGCCTGGAAGCCCTGCTGGCGGAAGCGCAGCGTCCATCGCGCCTGGATTTGCCGGCCGCGCTGGCCGATACCCCGCTGGTAGCGGGCGAACCGGCGCGCCAGGTGTGGTTGCTGGCAGCCTCCCTGGGCGGCCCGGCTGCGGTAAAAGCCTTTCTGGATGCCTTGCCGGGCGGTCTGCCGGTGGGCTTTGTCTATGCCCAGCATATCGATGCGAGTTTTGAGACTGCACTGCCGCAAGCGGTGGGACGCCACAGTCAGTGGCATGTCAACCCGGCGCGCCATGGCGACGCAGTGCGTTGCGGTGAAGTGGTGGTGGTGCCGATCAGTTATGAGCTGGGCTTCAGCGATGACGGCCAGATGCAGATTGCCGAGCGCGGCTGGCCAGAACCCTACAGCCCGTCGATTGATCAGATGATGCTTAATCTGGCCCAGCATTTTGGTGCGCTCAGCGGTGTAATCGCCTTCAGCGGCATGGGCAGCGATGGCAGCGCCGCAGCCGCCTATGTGCGTCGCCAGGGCAGCGTAATCTGGACCCAGCGCGCGGACAGCTGCGCCTGCCCGAGCATGCCGGACAGCCTGCGTGAAGCCGGCTACAGCAGCTTCAGCGGCGACCCGCGCGAGCTGGCCGAAGCCCTGGTCAATCACCTGGCCGAGCAGTGCCGATAATCCGGGGCCGTGCCCTGTACAGGAAATATCCATGAGCCAAGCCGTCGCCACGCAGAACAGCGCCAACAGCCTTACCGGCCTGTTGATGCCGCTGACTGACCGTACTCTGCTGCTGCCCAACGTCGCGGTTGCCGAGCTGATTCCCTACCGCACGCCGCAGGTCAGCGAAGGCATGCCCAGCTGGTTCCTCGGGCAGATTGCCTGGCGCGATCTGCGCCTGCCGCTGCTGTCGTTCGAGGCCGCATCGGATGGCCAGGTCAGCGTCAGTCCAGGCTCGCGGGTGGCGGTAATCAACGCCCTCGGCGGTCGCCCGGCGGTGAAGTTTATTGCCGTACTGGTGCAGGGTATTCCGCGTTCGATCAAGGTCGGTGCCGAGCTGGTGCGTGCCGATGTCGCTCTGTCGCCGCTGGAGCTGGATGCGGTGCAGTTTGGTGAGGCGGTGCTGAAGATTCCGGACCTGATTGGTCTGGAGCAGAAGCTGGCGGATGCCGGATTGATCTGACCGCCGCTGTACGAAAAAGCCCGCGTTTGCGGGCTTTTTTATGACGCTGAAGTGGGCCTAGAAATCGCCCCACAACTGCTGCGCCACGCTCAAGGCCACGACCGGTGCGGTCTCCGTGCGCAGCACGCGCGGGCCGAGGCGGGCGGCGTGGAAGCCCTGGGTCTGGGCCAGGGCGACTTCGTTGTCGTTCAGCCCGCCTTCCGGACCGATCAGAAAGGCCAGCGACTTAGGCTGCGGATGGTTGGCCCAGGGCTCAGCGACCGGGTGCAACACCAACTTGAGTTCGGCAGTTACCTGGCCCAGCCAGTCGTTCAGGCTGATGGGCGGGTGAATGATCGGTAGCACCGAGCGGCCGCATTGCTCGCAGGCGCTGATCGCCACCTGCCGCCAGTGCGCCATGCGCTTATCTGCGCGTTCATCCTTGAGGCGCACTTCACAGCGCTCGCTGACGATCAGGCTGATTTCATTGGCGCCCAGTTCGGTGGCTTTCTGAATCGCCCAATCCATGCGCTCGCCACGCGACAGGCCCTGACCCAGATGGATATGCAGCGGTGACTCGGCCTGGCCAGCAATGGCTTCACGCAACTCTACACGCACGCTTTTCTTGCCCACCTCGATCAGCTCGCCGCGGTATTCCTGACCGCTACCATCGAACAATTGCAGCGCATCGCCTACGGCATGCCGCAGCACGCGGCCGATATAGTGGGCCTGGGCTTCCGGCAGCTCGTGCTGGCCGAGGGAGAGGGGGGCATCGATAAAGAAACGGGATAGGCGCATAAGAGGTGAACCTAGAATAAAGGCGCAAATTTTAGCCTTAGGCTGAGCCGTGCGCATTGATATCCGTAGGGTGGATGACGCTCTTTTCATCCACCAGGTGGTTGTAACGGTGGATGGGTAAAGCGTCATCCACCCTACGACTCATGACGTCAGCCCGGATCGCGAAAGCCGGGGTAGTTGGCATTGCCTTGCGCCACGCTGACCGAGGTGCGGGTGGCGATGTCGATGCCTTCGCTGGCGACTTCTGCGAGGAAGTCGATCTGCTCGGGGGTGATCACGTAAGGCGGCAGGAAATACACCACGCTGCCCAGTGGCCGTAGCAGTGCGCCGCGCTCCAGGGCGTGCTGGAACACCTTGAGGCCGCGCCGTTCCTGCCAGGGGTAGGCGGTCTTGCTGGCCTTGTCCTGCACCATCTCGATGGCCAGGGCCATGCCGGTCTGACGCACTTCGGCGACATGCGGGTGATCGGCCAGGTGCGCGGTGGCGCTGGCCATCCGCGCGGCAAGGGCCTTGTTGGTTTCAATCACATTGTCCTGCTCGAAGATATCCAGGGTCGCCAGGGCGGCGGCACAGGCCAGCGGGTTGCCGGTGTAGCTGTGCGAGTGAAGGAAGGCGCGCAGGGTCGAGTAGTCGTCGTAGAAGGCCTGGTACACCGCGTCGGTGGTCAGGCAGGCTGCCAGCGGTAGATAGCCGCCAGTCAGCGCTTTCGATAGGCAGAGGAAATCCGGACGAATGCCGGCCTGTTCGCAGGCGAACATCGTCCCGGTGCGGCCGAAGCCCACGGCGATCTCGTCATGGATCAGGTGCACGCCATAGCGGTCGCAGGCTTCGCGCAGCAGCTTAAGGTAGATCGGGTGATACATGCGCATGCCGCCAGCGCCCTGGATCAGCGGCTCGACGATAACCGCCGCGACTTCATGGCCGTGCTCGGCCAGGGTCTGTTCCATGGCTGCAAACATAGTGCGCGAATGTTCTTCCCAACTGATGCCGTCGGGGCGGTGGTAGCAGTCCGGGCTGGGCACCTTGATGGTGTCGAGCAGCAACGCCTTGTAGGTGTCGGTAAACAGCGCCACATCGCCCACCGACATCGCCGCGATGGTTTCGCCGTGGTAACTGTTGGAGAGCGTGACGAAGCGCTTCTTCGCCGGTTTGCCGACGTTGAGCCAGTAGTGAAAGCTCATTTTCAGTGCGACTTCGATGCAGGATGAGCCGTTGTCGGCGTAGAACACCCGGTCCAGACCTGCCGGGGTCATCTTGACCAGGCGCTCGGATAATTCGATCACCGGCTGATGGCTGAAACCGGCGAGGATCACATGCTCTAACTGGTCGACCTGATCCTTGATGCGCTGATTGATCCGTGGGTTGGCGTGGCCGAACACGTTGACCCACCAGGAGCTGACCGCATCGAGGTAACGCTTGCCGTCGAAGTCCTCAAGCCAAACACCTTCGCCGCGCTTGATCGGCACCAGCGGCAGCTGTTCGTGGTCCTTCATTTGCGTGCAGGGGTGCCAGAGCACTTTCAGGTCACGCTGCATCCACTGGTCGTTCAGGCTCATCGCTCTACTTCTTCCTCGGCTCGCAATCATCTGCGCCAAGCCTATCAGAAGCACTGTGGAGGATGGACGGCACAACTGCGTTTGATGACCCAGGCTTCCCGCTGATCCCCTCTATCCTGCCGTTTGTAGCCGGCCTGCTGAACTTTGCCGAGTGCCGCTAGACTAATTCGGCTGAGTTAAAGGATCGGATAACGCATCGTATTTCTCGATATTTCAAAGCGAAAATTTCCGCTTTTAGTCGATAGGTTTGTTGCTAGTCTTGCTCCACTCGCGGTCCTAGTCCTTCCTTTGGAAAGTTTGCAATGCAATGGCGCAATAGCTCTTCTCACTACGGCTTGGTCAGCATCCTGATGCACTGGCTGGTGGCGCTGGCCGTGTTTGGCCTGTTTGGCCTGGGTTACTGGATGGTCGGCCTGGACTACTACAGCAGCTGGCGGCAGACCGCGCCGGACCTGCACAAGAGCATCGGCCTGGTGCTGTTTGCGGTGATGCTGGCTCGGGTGTTGTGGCGCTGGTTCAGCCCGCCACCGGCGAGCTTGCCTAACCACGGACGGATGACCCGTCTGGCCAGCAAGCTGGGCCACAGCTTTCTCTACCTGGGGCTGTTTGTGCTGATGATTTCTGGCTACCTGATTTCTACGGCTGATGGGCGCGGCATCCCGGTGTTCGGCCTGTTTGAAGTACCGGCGAGCCTGACCAGCATTCCTGATCAGGAAGATATTGCCGGGCTGGTCCATGAATACCTGGCGTGGGCGCTGGTGATCTTTGCTGGCATTCATGCCCTGGCTGCGTTGAAACACCACTTTATTGATCGCGACCGTACGCTGACGCGGATGTTTGGTCGCTAATGACCTTTGCTGTTTCCGGGGCTGTTTAGGCCCCATCCCACACTCACAAGGAGCATGCCCATGTTGAAGAAAACCCTCGTAGCCCTGGCACTTGGTGGCGCACTGATCGGCGCTGGTCAGGCGATGGCTGCCGATTACGCCATCGACAAGCAAGGCCAGCACGCCTTTGTCAATTTCAAGATCAGCCACCTGGGCTACAGCTGGCTGTACGGTACTTTCAAGGATTTTGATGGCAGCTTCAGCTTCGACGCCGCCAAGCCGCAGGACAGCAAGGTTAACGTGACACTGAACACCACCAGCGTCGACACCAACCATGCCGAGCGCGACAAGCACATCCGCAGCGGTGACTTCCTCAACGTCAGCAAGCACCCAACCGCGACCTTCGCCTCCACTGCCGTTACCTCCACTGGTGAAGGCACTGCCGATATCGCCGGCGATCTGACCCTTAATGGCGTGACCAAGCCGGTGGTGATTGCCGCCAAGTTTATCGGTGAAGGCAAGGACCCATGGGGCGGCTACCGTGCCGGTTTCGAGGGCAGCACCACGCTGAAGCTGAAAGACTTCGGCATCACCAAGGATCTGGGCCCAGCGTCGGAAAGCGTTGAGCTGATCATCTCGGTTGAAGGTGTACGCAAGTAAGCTTGCCAGGCGGCACATAAACCGCCTGTTTAGACCTGCGCCAACAAAAACGCCGCCCATTGGGCGGCGTTTTTGTTGGCGGCTAGCGAGTTACGACTCTTCGCGGTTACGCGTCAGCAGGGCCGGCTTTTCGCCGCGCGGACGTGCGCTCGCCAGTTCGTCGAGCTGCTCCGGCGTCGGGAAGCGGTCCAGGCGCGAGCCCTTGTGCACGATCACAGGTTGCTTGTCGCGTGGGCTTTTCACTGCGGCTTCCTGGCGTGGCAGCTCATCGCGGTTCAGCGAGGTGGTGCGGGTGTCACGCGGCGGACGTGCGCGACCGGAGCCATTACGGCCCTGACCACCCTGGCCTGCAGAGCCTGAGCCCTGGCGACGGCCTTGGCCGCCAGCATTTGCACCGCCGCCATTGCTGCGCGGTGGCTTAGCTGGACGAGCACCCAGGCCGACGCCATTGCTGGCGCTCGGACCGCTTGGTGCTGCAGGCGCACCGGGCCGACGGCCACGGTTCTGCTGCTTGTTCTGGTTCGGGCTTACATAGTCGGCACGGTTGCCGAAATTATCGATTTCATCGTCGCGGAACTCGTCCGGCGCGCGGTCCGGAGGGAGTGCGGGCACGGCTGGCGCGGCGGCGCGGCTTGATGATGCGCCACGCGGCTGTTGGCTTCGGCCGCCCTGGGGCTTGCTGCGGTTGTTGTCGCGACCGCTGTCCTTGCCTTTGTCCTTGCGCCCGCCGCCATGGCGTTCGCCTTCCGGCTTGGCGCCGCGCGGTTGACGTGGCTTCTGCGGCTCACGCACTTCCGGGCGCTCGGCCTCGACGGTGCTGGCATCAAAGCCGAGCAGATCACCGTCGCCGATCTTCTGCTTGGTCATGCGCTCGATGCCCTTGAGCAGCTTCTCTTCATCCGGCGCAACCAGGGAGATCGCCTCACCGCTGCGACCGGCACGGCCGGTACGGCCGATGCGGTGCACGTAATCTTCTTCGATATTGGGCAGCTCGAAGTTGACCACGTGTGGCAGCTGATCGATATCCAGACCGCGGGCGGCGATATCGGTGGCCACCAGAATGCGTACATTGCCGGCCTTGAAGTCAGCCAGGGCTTTGGTGCGGGCGTTCTGGCTCTTGTTACCGTGGATCGCCACAGCCGGCAGGTTGTGCTTGTCGAGGTATTCGGCCAGGCGATTGGCGCCGTGCTTGGTCCGGGTGAACACCAGTACCTGCTCCCATGCACCCGCGGTGATCAGGTGGGCGAGCAGGGCGCGCTTGTGGCTGGCCTGAACGCGGAATACTCGCTGTTCGATACGCTCGACCGTGGTGTTCGGCGGCGTGACTTCGATGCGCTCCGGGTTGTGCAGCAGCTTGCCGGCGAGATCGGTGATGTCTTTCGAGAAGGTCGCCGAGAACAGCAGGTTCTGGCGTTTGGCCGGAAGCTTGGCGAGGACCTTCTTCACGTCATGGATAAAGCCCATGTCGAGCATGCGGTCGGCTTCGTCGAGGACGAGGATTTCTACATGCGACAGGTCGATGGCGCGCTGGTTGGCCAGGTCGAGCAGGCGACCGGGGCATGCCACCAGTACATCGACGCCTTTGGCCAGGGCCTGGACCTGTGGGTTCATGCCAACGCCGCCGAAGATGCAGGCGCTGACGAATTTCAAATCGCGGGCATACAGCTTGAAGCTGTCATGCACCTGGGCGGCCAGTTCGCGGGTCGGGGTCAATACCAGGACGCGCGGTTGTTTCGGGCCGTGACGCTGTTCGCGATCCGGGTGACCGTTGGGGAACAGTCGCTCGAGGATCGGCAGGGCAAAACCGCCTGTCTTACCTGTACCCGTCTGGGCCGCCACCATCAGGTCGCGACCTTGCAACGCGGCGGGGATGGCCCGCTGTTGCACCGGAGTGGGTTGGGTGTAGCCGGCGGATTCGACCGCACGGACTAAAGCCTCGGAGAGACCGAGGGAGGCAAAGGACATGTGTAATCCTGTCTAGTGAGGGCGCAGCCCTATGGGGTGTATTGCCTGGCTTGAATCACGCTTGGGGGGCGTAATCCCGTCCGGTACTACTGGCCTCTGGGGGCTAGCATCCGGGCGCAAGCCTGGCGGGAAGGCCCGAGTATAACAGAGCGGCTGGTCTGTGCGAGCGTCTGCCTGCTCGGTGGTCGCGCGCCGTTGCCATGCCAGCAACGACGAGGGTTTCACCTATTAGCGGGTCAGTTTGTAGCAGGGTACATAGGCGCTGTTGCCCGGCAGCTTCATCCGATGCTGATCGACGAAGGCCTGCAGCAGTTGGTCGAGCTGCTGCATGATGTCGCGGTCGCCGGTGATCTCGTAAGGGCCGTACTGTTCGATCAGGCGGATACCCTTGTCCTTGACGTTGCCCGAGACAATCCCAGAAAACGCCCGGCGCAGGTGAGCCGCCAGTTCATGCACCGGTTGCTCGCGCGTCAGCTTGAGGCTGGCCATGTTGGCGTGGGTTGGCTCGAACGGGTGCTGGAAGCTTTCGTCGATCTTCAGCAGCCAGTTGAAGTGGAAGGCGTCGTTGTGTTCACGGCGGAACTGTTTCACCGCCTTGATCCCTTCGGCCATCTCCCGGGCGACCTGTTCGGGGTCGTTGATGATGATGCGGTAGCGCTGCTGCGCCGCTTCACCCAGGGTCGCGCCGATAAATTCATGCAGCTGCTCGAGGTAGGCGGCGGCGCTGCGTGGCCCGCTCATGATCAGCGGGAAGGGGATGTTCTGGTTGTCCGGGTGCATCAGGATGCCGAGGAAATACAGCAGCTCCTCGGCTGTGCCCGCGCCGCCAGGGAAGATGATGATGCCGTGGCCGACACGGACGAAGGCCTCCAGGCGCTTCTCGATATCCGGCAGGATCACCAGCTCGTTAACGATCGGGTTGGGCGCTTCGGCGGCGATGATCCCCGGCTCGGTCAGGCCCAGGTAGCGGCCATGCACGTTGCGCTGTTTGGCGTGGGAAATGGTCGCGCCTTTCATCGGCCCCTTCATTACGCCGGGGCCACAGCCGGTGCAGATGTCCAGGCCGCGCAGGCCCAGCTCATGGCCGACTTTCTTGGTGTATTTGTATTCTTCGCTGCTGATCGAGTGGCCGCCCCAGCACACCACGATCTTCGGCTCGACGCCGGCGCGTAAGGTGTGGGCGTTGCGCAGCAGGTGGAAGACGTAATCGGTGATGCCCTGGGAGCTGCCGAAGTCGACCCGTTTATTCTCCAGCTCGCTCTGCGTGTAGACGATGTCGCGCAGGGCGCTGAACAGCATCTCGCGGGTGCTGGCAATCATTTCGCCATCGACGAAGGCGTCGGCCGGAGCGTTGAACAGTTCCAGGCGAATGCCGCGATCCTGCTGCAGGATGCGGATCTCGAAGTCCGGGTAGGCTTCCAGAATGGTCTTGGCGTTATCGCTGTGCGAGCCGGTATTGAGGATCGCCAGGGCGCACTGGCGGAACAGTGCATAGACACTGCCGGAACCGGTTTCGCGCAGCTGCTGCACTTCACGCTGCGAGAGGGTTTCCAGGCTGCCTTTGGGGGTGACTGAGGCGTTGATGGTTTTTCTGCTGACCATTGTGCAACTCCATGGAGGTCTTGAGCTTCAAGCTATGCAGGGCTGACCTTGTGGTCAAGTCGGCGTCGATGTCGAGTCGCTGCAGGATATGTCTGAGGCAGGGCGCTCTGTTGAAGTCACAGACGCGGGAAGACGATGTGCCGCTAAATGCCCATGGCACCGGCGGTGCCATGGAAGGGAGCGTGCGCCTCAGCGTGGCAGCTTGAGGTTGTTCCAGATCGCCAGGCTCGGTTCGGCCTGGTTCATGCTATAGAAGTGCAAACCCGGGGCGCCGCCTTGCAGCAGGCGCTCGCACATTTCAGTGATGACCTGCTCGCCATACGCCTGGATGCTGTCGGTATCGTCACCGTAAGCTTCCAGTTGCTTGCGCACCCAGCGCGGGATTTCCGCACCGCAGGCGTCGGAGAAGCGCGCCAGCTTGCTGTAGTTGGTGATCGGCATGATGCCCGGCACCACCGGAATATCCACACCCAGTTTGCGCACGCGCTCGATGAAGTAGAAGTAGCAGTCGGCGTTGAAGAAGTACTGGGTGATCGCACTGTTCGCGCCGGCTTTGGCCTTGCGCACGAAGTTGGCGATATCGTCTTCGAAGTTGCGTGCCTGCGGGTGCATTTCCGGGTAGGCGGCCACTTCGATATGGAAGTGATCACCTGTTTCTTCGCGGATAAAGCTGACCAGCTCGTTGGCGTAACGCAGCTCGCCGCTGGCCATGCCCATACCGGAAGGCAGGTCACCGCGCAGGGCAACGATGCGCTTGATCCCAGCATTCTTGTACAGGGTCAGCAGCTCGCGCAGTTCGGCCTTGCTGTCACCCACGCAGGACAGGTGCGGCGCAGCCGGCACCTTGATCTCGCCATCAAGCTGCAAAACGGTATTCAGTGTACGGTCGCGGGTGGAGCCACCGGCACCGTAGGTGCAGGAGAAAAAATCGGGGTTGTAGGTCGCCAATTGGCGCGCCACGTTCATCAGTTTTTCGTGCCCGGCTTCGGTCTTGGTGGGGAAGAACTCGAAGCTGTAACGGCGTTCTTGGCTCATAGGGTTTCTAGCCTTGGAAACGTAGGGTGGATGGCGTTTTTCCATCCACCTTGCGGGAAGTCGGCGGTGGATAAGCCAGGGGCTTATCCACCCTACGCATTAGTAGCGGTAAGCGTGTGGCTTGAACGGGCCTTCGACGGTTACGCCGATGTAGTCGGCCTGGGTCTTGGTCAGCTGGGTGACCACGCCGCCGAAGCCTTTGACCATTTCCAGGGCCACTTCTTCGTCGAGTTTCTTCGGCAGCACTTCCACGGTCAGACGCTCTGCTTTCTGGGCTGGCGACAGGTCGGCGTACTTCTGGCCGAACAGGAAGATTTGCGCCAGCACCTGGTTGGCGAACGAGCCATCCATGATCCGGCTTGGGTGGCCGGTGGCGTTGCCCAGGTTCACCAGGCGGCCTTCGGCCAGCAGGATCAGGTAGTCATCGTTGTGCGGATCGAAGCTTCCGGCACCGGTGCGGTGGATCTTGTGCACCTGTGGCTTCACTTCTTCCCACGCCCAGTTCTTGCGCATGAAAGCGGTGTCGATTTCATTGTCGAAGTGACCGATGTTGCACACCACGGCGCGCTTTTTCAGGGCCTTGAGCATGTTGGCGTCGCAGACGTTGACGTTACCGGTGGTGGTGACGATCAGGTCGATCTTGCCCAGCAGCTGTGCGTCGATGCTGGCGGCGGTGCCGTCATTGATGCCGTCCTTGAACGGAGAAACCACTTCGTAGCCGTCCATGCAGGCCTGCATGGCGCAGATCGGGTCAACTTCGGTGACCTTAACGATCATGCCTTCCTGGCGCAGCGACTGGGCGGAGCCCTTGCCCACGTCGCCGTAACCAATCACCAGCGCTTGCTTGCCGGACAGCAGGTGGTCGGTGCCGCGCTTGATTGCGTCGCTCAGGCTGTGACGGCAGCCGTACTTGTTGTCGTTCTTGCTCTTGGTCACCGAGTCGTTGACGTTGATGGCCGGGATTTTCAGCTCGCCCTTGGCCAGCATGTCCAGCAGGCGGTGTACGCCGGTGGTGGTCTCTTCGGTGACGCCGTGGATGCGCTCAAGCATCTGCGGGTATTTCTTGTGCAGGATCTCGGTCAGGTCGCCGCCGTCGTCGAGGATCATGTTGGCATCCCACGGCTGGCCATCCTTGAGGATGGTCTGCTCGATGCACCACTCGTACTCTTCTTCGGTCTCGCCCTTCCAGGCGAATACTGGGATACCGGCGGCAGCGATAGCGGCAGCGGCCTGGTCCTGAGTCGAGAAGATGTTGCACGACGACCAGCGTACTTCAGCGCCCAGTGCAGTCAGGGTTTCGATCAGCACGGCGGTCTGGATGGTCATGTGGATGCAGCCGATGATCTTCGCGCCTTTCAGCGGCTGCTCACCGGCGTATTTGCGGCGCAGGCCCATCAGGGCTGGCATTTCGGATTCGGCGATGATGGTTTCGCGACGGCCCCAGGCAGCCAGGGAAATGTCGGCGACTTTGAAATCGTTAAAAGCGGCGCTCATAAAAAGCTCTCCATTCGTTGTCTGCGAATGGGCGCCGTTGATGCGTATGGTTAACGCCCCATCCGAGCCTGACAGGCGGAAGTTTGATTTGAATCCGCCTGATTGCATTGCTGGAATGCGAGGCTTGGGGATTCAAAACAAACTTACCGCATGCTGCAGCGCCCCTCGGACGGGTGGCGGGAGCAACCGGAGCTGTGCCGGTTGCGTGAAGCTGGCGAAGTATAGCCAGCCTGGCGCATAAGCCCAAGGCTTTCTGTCGGGCGAATTGGCTGTTGCGCCGTGCCTTCTGGCCAGTTCAGCCATGGCCTTGGTGGTGCACCTGAGGCAGGCTGCAAGCCTCACTGTTTTAGCCTCTGGAGCCTGTATGACCCTCGCCTACTGGTGCGTGATGATCGCTATCTTCCTGCCTTACTTGAGTACCGCCACTGCCAAGTTCCTTGGCCCAGGCTACGGACCGCGTGCCAATCAGGACCCGCGCGCGTTTCTCTCTGGCCTGGAGGGCTGGCGCAAACGTGCCAACAACGCCCAGCTCAACGGCTTTGAGGTGACGCCGGCATTCGCCGCAGCGGTGATCATCGCTCACCAGGCTGGCGGCGCTGAGCAGGGGTTGCTGGATCAACTGGCGATTGCCTTTGTACTCAGCCGGGTGCTGTATTTCCTCTGCTACCTAGCCGACTGGGGGCCGATCCGTTCGCTGGTGTGGTTCGCCGGGATGGCGCTGATCGTCAGCCTGTTTGTGGTATCCGCTTAACCTCTGCGCTTCAGCGTCCACGCAGCTTCTGACATCTGCGGCAAAACACCACGCTTGGCCGGTGACGGACGGGTGGCGATACTGTCGCCCGTTATCCACCCGGCTGTTGGCATTGAAGGTGTTATGAAGCTTAAAACCTTGTCCCTGGTTGTACTGGCGCTGGCCGTAAGTGGCTGCGGCGGTGTCGACCCCAATTCGCCGCAAGGCCAGCGCCAGAGCATTTTCAAGCAGATGCTCAAGGTCAGCGAAGACCTCGGCGGCATGCTGCGCGGGCGGTTGGCGTTCAAGGAACAGGCATTTGTTGAGGGCGCCGCCAAGCTCGATCAGCTGACCCGCACGCCCTGGCAGCACTTCCCGCAGGTGCGCGACGACGGTGATGAAAGCCGTGCCAAGGATGATGTCTGGCAGCGCCAGGCGCGTTTTCAGGAGCTGGCCCAGACCATGGAGGCCAGCACCGCGGCGCTGGTGGCCGCCACGGCCGTACAGCCGTTAAAGCCTGAGGCGCTAACCGCGCCGATGCAGCGTGTCGAAGACAGCTGCAAGGCTTGTCATGAAGAGTTTCGCGCCTTCTGACGCTTGCTCAGAACCCCGCTATCTGCGCCGCGCGCAGTTGTGCGCGCAGGGCTTGCACTTCCGGGTGTTGAAAGAAGGCTTGCAACTGCGCTGCGCGCTGCGGGCCGATGCCAGGTTGGCGTTGCCAGTCGGCTACGCTGCGTTGCGCCAGGCTGTCCCAGTCGGCGTCCAGCGCCAGATTGCCATTGCCCGGCAGGCCGAGCGCGCGTAGCCAGTCCTGCATGGGGCGTTCGCGGGCCAGATCGAAACTCTGTTGCAGGGCGCTGGCGCTGCGTGGGCCCAGGCCTGGAATACTCTTGAGTTGTTCCGCTGAGAGGTGCAACCAGTCGAGCAGGCTGTCGAGTTGTTGCGCGTGCAGCAGTTTGTCCCAGGTACCGGGGCCTACGCCCGGCAACGCCAGGCCCTGTTTACTGCTAAGCCAGGCCAGGCGTGCGCGGAACTGGCTAGCGCAGGCCGGGGTGGCGCGCCAGCAGCTCAGTGGGTGATAGGCCGCAGGGTCAGGCACTTGCAGTGCGGCGCGTTGCTGGGTGCGCCAGAGCACGCTGTCCAGCGCGGGGATGGTCAGCCCCGACAGGCGGATCACCACTTGATCACCGGGGCGGATGTCCAGCGCCTGCCAGCGTTGCAGCGAGCCGGCGCTGACATATTCGATGCGTCGATCATCCAGCTTGACCGGTTGTACGCGCAGCACCGGGGTGATGCGCCCGCTGCGGCCGATGCGAAAGTCCACCGCCTGCACTACGGCCAAAGCCTGGCTCACCGGATATTTCCAGGCCGCCGCCCAGTGCGGCGGTTCGGCTTGCCAGCGCGCGGCCGCCGGGCGTTGCCCTTGGCGCAGCACCACGCCATCGGTGGCGAAGGGCAGGGCGCTGTTGTACCAACGCTCGCGCCAGTGGGCGGCCTGTTCCAGGTTGCGGATTGGTTGGCTGAACTGCTGGCTGTCGGCAAAACCCAGCTCCGCCAGCTGTTGCAAGCGCTGCGGCATCAAGGCCGGGCCGTCGGGCCAATCCCAGACAAACACGCCGATGGTGGCGGCTTCCTCGGCGGTTAGCGTCTGCCTGCTCATCAGCCCGGCGACCTTGCTACGCGCACCAAGGCCGCCGGCCTTGTGCTGGATATGCCCCGGCAGACGCCAGTACAGTTCGCCCTGCAGCACCAGGTTGAGCGGTTTGGGCAGCTGTACGGGAATGGCCGGCAGGTGGCGGGCGTGGATGCTCCAGTCTTGTCCCGTACGGCCATCGCCACGGCTGATCAGCTGCTGCAACTGGCCATCGTGATAGACCAGGCTGACGGCAACGCCATCGACCTTGGGCTGAATCCACAGGTCTTCGCGGCTGGCGATCCAGGCACCTGCCGCGTGACTATCGGCCAGTTTGCGCAGGCCGGTATGCGCGGTAGGGTGTTGATGGCGGCCGTTGCTGGTGCTGAGCGGGTTAGTCGTGGCAACTTTGATTGCAGGGAAGCAGGCAAGCCAGCGCTGCAGGTTGGCGCTGGCTTGGTCATAGAGCTCGTCGGCCACCAGTGATTGGCCCTGGCGATGGTAGGCGTCGTCCCAGGCCGCCAGTTGCTGGCTCAGGGCGGCGATTTCCAGCTCGGCGCGTTGCCCTGGCCAGTCCGGGCAGGGTGCGGCCCAGGTGTCGAAGGTTAAGGCGGTGAATAACAGCGCGAGGGCGGCTTTCATGCTGAGCATCCTTGCTCGGGAGCGGTTTACCCAGCGTAGCAGCTATGCTTGTCGGGTCCGCTTTAGCGCGTGTTTGGGGGTGGTTGTCGTTATGCCAATGGGTTTGCAGCGGTTTAGTCGGGTGTGTGTGTGCCTGTGTGCTATGGGCTTTGCGCCTTTTGGCGTGGTGCGTGCGGCTGATGATGTGGCGCCGCAGTGGCGTTTTGTGCACAACGCGCCGGAAACGGCGGGTGACCAGCGCTATGACTATCACTGGCGCGTATTGCGTGCGGCGCTGGAGGTGACGCGCAGCAAGTACGGCGATTATCGACTTGAGCCTGGCCAGCCGATGAGCGAGAAGCTGCAGGTAGTCGAGATGCAACGCCCGCAGATTGGCCTCAATACCCTGGTGCTGGATGCCACGCAGACCCTGGAAGAGGCGCTGCTGCCGGTAAAGATTCCGGTCGACAAGGGCTTGCTCGGTTACCGGGTGTTCCTGATTCAGGCCGAAGATCAGCCACGCTTTGCCGGTGTGCAGTCGTTGGAGCAGTTACGCCAGCTGCGCTTTGGTCAGCAGCGTGAGTGGTCTGATGTCGCGGTGTACCGGGCTGCTGGTTTACCGGTGGTCACCGGCAGCAGCTATGAGGGTCTGTTCCATATGCTGATGCTGCGGCGTTTCGATGCCTTCGGCCGAGGCGTCAGTGAGGTGAGTGGCGAGCTGGCGCATTGGCGCACGCAATACCCGCAGATGGCCATCGAGCGCGAGTTGCTGCTGTATTACCCGTTGCCGGTGTACTTCTGGTTTGCCCGTACCGACGAGGGGCGGCTGCGCGCGCAGCGTGTCGAGGAGGGCATGCTGGCGCTGATTGCCGATGGCACCCTGGATCGGCTGTTTACCGAAGAATATGCCGCCACCATCGAGCAGCTCGGCCTGGATCGTCGGCGCACATTGAGGATTGCCAACCCCCATCTTTCCTCGAACCATCCGTTCGACAAGCCTGCCTATTGGTTTACGCCGATGCCCTAGTGCGGCGGGTCGCCTGTTGAGCGCAATAAAAAACCCGCCGTAGCGGGTTTTCTATTCAGCCGATTTGGGCTTACAGGCCGGCGGCGGCGCGCAGGTCGGCGACCTTGTCGGTCTTTTCCCAGGTGAAGGTGCTGAAGCTGTCGTCGCCGACCGTCTTCTGCTTCGGCGTGCGGCCGAAGTGGCCGTAGGCCGCGGTTTCCTGGTACATCGGGTGCAGCAGATCAAGCATCTTGGTGATGGCGTAGGGGCGCAGGTCGAACACCTCGCGCACCAGCTTGATGATCAGGTCGTCCGCCACCTTGTTGGTGCCGAAGGTGTTGATCGAGATCGAGGTCGGTTGGGCCACACCGATGGCGTAGGACACCTGAATTTCGCAGCGCTCAGCGAGGCCGGCGGCAACGATGTTCTTCGCTACGTAACGACCGGCGTAGGCCGCCGAACGGTCAACCTTGGATGGGTCCTTGCCGGAGAACGCGCCGCCGCCATGACGGGCCATGCCGCCGTAGCTGTCGACGATGATCTTGCGCCCGGTCAGGCCGCAGTCGCCCACTGGGCCGCCGATCACGAAGTTACCGGTTGGGTTGATATGGAACTGGGTGCCTTTGTGCAGCAACTCGGCTGGCAGGGCGTGCTTGATGATCAGCTCCATCACGCCTTCACGCAGATCGCTCAGCGACACTTCCGGGTTGTGCTGAGTGGACAGCACCACCGCGTCGATGCCGACTACCTTGCCGTTTTCGTATTGGCAGGTGACCTGGGATTTCGCATCCGGGCGCAGCCATGGCAGCAGGCCGGACTTGCGCGCTTCGGCTTGGCGCTCGACCAGGCGGTGGCTGAAGCAGATCGGTGCGGGCATCAGCACGTCGGTTTCGTTGCTGGCATAGCCGAACATCAGGCCCTGGTCGCCGGCGCCCTGGTCTTCCGGCTTGGCGCGGTCAACGCCCTGGTTGATGTCCGGGGACTGCTTGCCAATGATATTCAGCACGCCGCAGGTGGCACCGTCGAAGCCGACGTCGGAGTTGGTGTAGCCGATGTTGCAGATCACGTCGCGAACGATCTGCTCCAGGTCGACCCAGGCGCTGGTGGTGACTTCACCGGCAACGATGGCCACGCCGGTCTTGACCAGGGTTTCCACGGCCACGCGGGCGTGTTTGTCCTGGGCGATGATGGCGTCCAGCACCGCGTCGGAAATCTGGTCGGCGATTTTGTCGGGATGGCCTTCGGAGACGGACTCGGAGGTAAAGAGGGAGTATTCGCTCATCGTGCGGGTTCCTGTTGGTTACCGGTAATTGCAGCCCGTGGGCCATGAGTGAGTGGCGGTTTGGCAAAGTGCCGCACCTGAATCTGGAAGCCGTTGCGCAGGCCCACATAGAGGCTTTCGCAGGTGTTGAGGCCGGCGGCTATAGCCCAGCGCGCCAGGTCGTCCTGTTCGAAGCCCAGCCAGAGGTCGCCGCAGGCCTCGCGGGCCCAGCTCTGGTTGTGGCTGCACAGTTCGGTGATCAGCAGGCTGCCGCCGGGTTTCACGCGCTGCGCCAGCTGCTTGAGCGCGTCGGCCGGGGCGGCGAAGTGGTGTAGCACCATGTTCAGCACCAGGCAGTCGGCGGCGGGGTAGTCGTCCTGCAGGGCGTCGGCCAGTTGCAGCTGAACATTGGCCAGGCCTTCCTCGGTACAACGTTGACGGGCCAGTTCAAGCATCGCCGCGCTGTTGTCGAGGGCCAGCACCTGCTGGAAACGCCGCGCCAATTCCGGGAGAAAGCCGCCGTCACCGGGGCCGATTTCCACGGCGCTGGCGTCACGGGCAAAGCCCAGGGAATCGAGCAGGGCCAGCACGCTGTCGCGGTACTGCGGCAGGCCAGCGATCAGGTCCTGCTGCGCCTGGAAGCTCGCCGCGCTGCGGGCGAAAAATTCCTGACTGGCGGCCGCGCGCTGGCTATGCACTTCGGTAATCCGTCCCTGCACCTCGGCCGGTAGCGACAGCTGATCGACCTCTTCCAGCAGCGCCGCATGCAGACGACTGCCCAGTTGCTCACCCTGAGCCAGGGCGCGGCGGTAGAAGATCGCATTGCCTTCGCGGCGGGTGGCTACCAGGCCTGCTTGCGCCAGGACTTTAAGGTGGTGACTGATGCCGGATTGACCGGTGGCGAAGATCTGCGCCAGCTCCAGTACGCCGAACGAGTCGTTGGCCAGGGTGCGCAGAATGTTCAGGCGCAGCGCATCACCACTGGCCTTGCACAGGGCAGCGAGGGCGTCGACCGGCTCAAAGGCCAGATGGGAGGCGCGCATATTCATAGGCTGGGCAGTCTAGTCGGTCACTTTTTATCCAGCAAGGGCAATATCAAAAAGTTTTGATATTGCCCTTGCTGGTGCTCAGTGCCTGTTCGACCTGTTCCAGCAGCGCGACCGCTGCAGGGCTCAGGCTGTGTTCGCGGCGCCAGACGGCATGCAGGTCGCGGCTGATCTGCAAGTCGCGAACGGGCAGGTGGCACAGCTGTCCGTTGCGCAGCTCCTGCTGCACCGCCAGTTCGGAGATCCAGGCCACAGTTTGGCCGGCCAACAGGCTGCGCTTTAGCGCCTCGCTGTTGCCCAGGGCCATGGCGATACGCGGCTGCAGGCCGAGCGCCTGGTAAGCCTGCTCCAGGGTGGCGCGGGTGCCGGAACCCTGTTCGCGGATCAGCAGGGCGGCGTCGGCCAGCTCAATCGGGCTGATGGCTACCTGCTTGGCCAGCGGATGATTGGGACTGGCGACGGGCAGCAACGCATCCGTGCCCAGGTGGCGGTGGTTGAACTGCTCCGGGGCGAATGGCCCTTCGATAAACGCCAAGGTGATGGTGTTGTCTTCCAGCTGTTGCAGGCAGGCCGCTGTATTGTCGATTTGCAGGCTCAGCTGCAGGCCGGGGTACTGCTGATGAAACTGCGCCACCAGCGCCGGCAACAGGTAGCTGCCCAGGGTGGCGCTGGCGCCCAGATGCAGCTCACCGCAGCCGAGGCTGGCGAACGCCTGCAGGTCACGCTCGGCGGCCTGCTCCAGAGCAAAGATGCGCTCGGCATAGGGCAGCAAGCGTTGCCCGGCAGCGGTGAGGGTGACGCCGCGGCTTTGTCGGTCGAACAGTGGCAGGCGCAGGCGGGCTTCCAGCTCGCGGATCTCGCGGGTCACCGCCGGCTGGCTGATAAACAGGCGGGCGGCCCCGGCGCTGATGCTGCCGGTCTGGGCGATGGCGAGAAAGACCTTGAGGTGGTGCAGATTCATAAATAGAAGGTATGCCTTGTATCTTTTATATGTATTTTACCTATAGCACGGCTGTGCCTAACCTCCCAGTCATGGATCGCCAGTGGCGATTGTCTGTGAGGAATGCCGTGATGTTGCGCCCCTTTACCCGTTTGCATGAACCGCTGGCTTTTGTTCGTCAATTCACCCCCAACTGGTTCGCCATGACCATGGGCACCGGCGTGCTGGCCCAGGTGGTGGCCAAGCTGCCGCTGTCTTTCCCAGGGCAGCTGTTGCTGGCCGAAGGCCTGTGGTGGCTGACGGTGTTGTTGTTCGCGCTGTTCAGTCTGCTGTTTGCCGCACGCCTGCTGCTGTTTCGCGACACCCTCTGGCCGATGCTCGATCACCCGGTGCAGTCGATGTTTCTGGGGGCGATCCCCATGGGGCTGGTGCAGGTGATCAACGGCCTGCTGCTGTTTGCCGTGCCGCTGCATGGCGCCGCCCTCGTGACGCTGGCTCATGGCTTGTGGTGGCTGGCGTTGGTCTTGGCCCTGGGCGCTGCGCTCGGCGTGCCGTATTTGATGTTCACCCGGCAGAAGCATGTGCTGGAAACCCTGACCGGCGTTTGGCTGCTGCCGATTGTCGCACCCGAAGTGGTGGCCAGCGGCGCGGCGGCACTGGCGCCACACCTGGCTGCAGAGTCGGCGCAGTTGCTGCTCAGCCTGGGCTATGTGCTGTGGGGGTTGTCGCTGAGCCTGGCGTTTGCCCTGATCGCCCTGGTGCTGCTGCGCCTGGCCCTGCACAAGTTGCCGGATATGGATTTTGCCGCCAGCAGCTGGTTGCCATTGGGGCCGCTGGCCACCGGTTGCCTGGGCCTGATCAGCCTGGGTCAGGCAGCGCCGCAGGCCTGGCAGGGGACGGCCCTGCAGGGTGCGGCCGAGATGGCGCAGCAGTTGGGCCTGGTCGGCGGGTTGGCGCTGTGGGGCGCGGGGTTGTGGTGGCTGGTGGCGGCCAGCCTGTTCACCCAGCATTACCTGCGCCGTGAGTTGCCGTTCAACCTGGGCTGGTGGGGCTTTACCTTCCCGCTGGGGGTGTTCACCCTGGCCACCTTTGCCTTGCAGCAGCTGACCGGCTTGGCCTTCTTCACCTGGGTGGGGCTGCTGCTGGCGGCCAAGCTGGTGCTGGTCTGGTTGCTGGTGATGCGCCGCACTCTGTACGGTTTGTGGCATGGCGAGCTGTTTCGCGCGCCGTGCCTGGCCACGCAAACGTCGATTTGAGGCGTCTGGCCGGAGCTAATTGCCGATTGTCCGGGGTTAACGACCATCTGTGATTGCCCCAATAGGCCCCGCTGGGCGAAAATGGCCGCCTTTTTCGACCCCCAGTTGCCCAAGCAGCCCCGTAGGAGATTCAGTGATGCCCAGCCGTCGTGAGCGAGCCAATGCCATTCGTGCCCTGAGCATGGATGCCGTGCAGAAAGCCAACAGCGGCCACCCCGGTGCCCCGATGGGTATGGCGGATATCGCCGAAGTGCTGTGGCGTGATTTCCTCAAGCACAATCCAAGCAATCCGAAATTCGCTGACCGTGACCGCTTTGTTCTGTCCAACGGCCACGGTTCGATGCTGATCTACTCGCTGCTGCACCTGACCGGTTACGACCTGGGCATCGAAGACCTGAAAAACTTCCGCCAGCTGCACAGCCGCACCCCGGGCCACCCGGAATACGGCTACACCCCTGGTGTGGAAACCACCACCGGCCCGCTGGGCCAGGGCATCGCCAATGCCGTGGGTTTCGCCATCGCCGAAAAAGTGCTGGGCGCGCAGTTCAACCGCGACGGCCACCAGATCGTTGACCACTTCACCTACGCCTTCCTCGGCGACGGCTGCATGATGGAAGGCATCAGCCATGAAGTCTGCTCGCTGGCCGGCACCCTCGGTCTGGGCAAGCTGGTGGCGTTTTATGACGACAACGGCATCTCCATCGACGGCGAAGTGCATGGCTGGTTCACCGACGACACCCCGGCGCGCTTCGAAGCCTACGGCTGGCAGGTGATTCGCAATGTCGACGGCCACGACGCCGACGAAATCAAGATCGCCATCGAGACCGCGCGCAAGACCAGCGACCGTCCGACCCTGATCTGCTGCAAGACCACCATCGGCTTCGGTTCGCCGAACAAGCAGGGCAAGGAAGAGTGCCACGGCGCACCGCTGGGCAACGATGAAATCGCCCTGACCCGCGCCACCCTAGGCTGGAACCATGGCCCGTTCGAAATCCCGGCCGACATCTACGCCGAGTGGGACGCCAAGGCTGCCGGTGCTGCCGCCGAGGCCGAGTGGAACGAGCGCTTTGCTGCCTACGCCGCCGCCTATCCGGAGCTGGCCAGCGAGTTCAAACGCCGCGTCGCCGGTGAGCTGCCCGCCGATTTCGCCGCCAAAGCCGCTGCCTATGTTCAGGAAGTTGCTGAGAAGGGCGAAACCATCGCCAGCCGCAAGGCCAGCCAGAATGCGCTGAACGCTTTCGGCCCACTGCTGCCGGAATTCCTCGGCGGTTCGGCGGACCTGGCCGGCTCCAACCTGACCCTGTGGAAAGGCTGCAAGGGCGTGTCGGCTGACGATGCCTCCGGCAACTACATGTTCTACGGCGTGCGCGAGTTCGGCATGAGCGCGATCATGAACGGCGTGGCCCTGCATGGCGGTTTCGTGCCGTACGGCGCGACCTTCCTGATCTTTATGGAATACGCGCGCAACGCCGTGCGCATGGCCGCGCTGATGAAGCAGCGTGTGCTGTTCGTGTTTACCCACGACTCCATCGGCCTCGGCGAAGACGGCCCTACCCACCAGCCAATCGAGCAGCTGGCCAGCCTGCGTGGCACGCCGAACCTCGACACCTGGCGCCCATGCGACGCCGTGGAGTCGGCAGTGGCCTGGAAATACGCCATCGAGCGCAACGACGGCCCGTCCGCACTGATCTTCAGCCGGCAGAACCTACCGCACCAGGCCCGCAGCGCCCAGCAGCTGGCTGATGTCGCGCGTGGTGGCTATGTGCTGAAAGACTGCGCTGGCGAGCCGGAACTGATCCTGATCGCCACCGGTTCGGAAATCGGCCTGGCCATGCAGGCTGCCGCCAAGCTGGAAGAGCAGGGCCGCCAGGTGCGTGTGGTCTCGATGCCGTCGACCAGCGTGTTCGACCAGCAGGACGCCGGCTACAAGCAAGCCGTGTTGCCGGTGCAAGTCGGTGCGCGGATCGCCATCGAAGCCTCGCATGCCGACTACTGGTACAAGTACGTGGGTCTGGAAGGTCGCATCATCGGCATGACCACCTTCGGTGAGTCTGCCCCGGCGCCGGCGCTGTTCGAGGAATTCGGCTTCACCGTCGAAAACATCCTGGAAACCGCCGCCGAGCTGCTGGAAGCCTGATCCGCTGCATGATGGTTGGGCCGCTCTCTGCGGCTCAGCCATCTCCGCTTCCCCATCGAGATCGCCATGTCCAAGCGCCCCTATCGAATTGCCCTCAACGGCTACGGCCGGATCGGCCGCTGCGTGCTGCGCGCGTTGCATGAGCGTGGCGCCGGGGCGCAGCTGGAAATCGTCGCGCTGAACGACCTAGCCGACCAGGCCAGCATCGAATACCTGACGCGTTTCGACTCCACCCACGGGCGTTTCCCCGGTGAGGTGAAGGTCGACGGTGATTGCCTGCATATCAATGGCGACTGCGTGAAAGTGCTGCGTCAGGCGACGCCTGAGGCCATCGATTGGGCAGCCCTGGATATCGACCTGCTGCTCGAATGCTCGGGCCAATACACCAGCCGTGCCGATGCCCAGCGCTTTATCGATGCGGGCGCGCCGCGCCTGTTGCTCTCGCAACCGATGGCCAGTGAGGCGGATATCGACGCTACGGTGGTCTACGGGGTCAATCAGGATTGCCTGACGGGCCGCGAACAGCTGGTGTCCAACGCCTCCTGCACCACCAACTGTGGCGTGCCGCTGCTCAAGTTGCTGAATGAGACGGTGGGCATCGACTACGTGTCGATCACCACCATCCACTCGGCGATGAATGACCAGCCGGTGATCGATGCCTATCACCACGAAGACCTGCGCCGTACGCGCTCGGCCTTCCAGTCGGTGATTCCGGTGTCCACCGGCCTGGCGCGCGGTATCGAGCGCCTGCTGCCGGAACTAAGCGGGCGCATCCAGGCCAAAGCTATTCGCGTGCCGACGGTGAATGTTTCGTGCCTGGATATAACCTTGCAGACCGCGCGCGATACGTCGGCGGCCGAGATCAACGCCGTGTTGCGTCAGGCGGCCGAGAGCGGCCCGCTAAAAGGCCTGCTGGCCTATACCGAACTGCCACACGCCAGTTGCGACTTCAACCATGACCCGCACTCGGCGATTGTCGATGGCAGCCAGACCCGCGTCTCCGGGCCGCGTCTGGTGAATCTGTTGGCCTGGTTCGACAACGAGTGGGGTTTTGCCAACCGCATGCTCGATGTTGCTGAACACTTTCTCTCCCTGACTACTCCAGCCCCCGTGAAGGACTGATATATGACCGTTCTGAAGATGACCGACCTCGATCTCGCCGGTAAGCGCGTGCTGATCCGCGAAGACCTCAACGTGCCGGTAAAAGACGGCGCGGTGAAGAGCGACGCGCGCATCCTCGCCTCCCTGCCAACCATCAAGCTGGCGCTGGAGAAGGGCGCAGCGGTCATGGTCTGCTCGCACCTGGGTCGTCCGACCGAAGGCGAGTTCAGTGAAGAGAACAGCCTGGCGCCCGTCGCCGCTTACCTGAGCAAGGCGCTGGGCCGTGACGTACCGCTGGTTGCCGATTACCTGAACGGTGTCGAGCTCAAGGCGGGCGAGATCGTGCTGTTCGAGAACGTGCGCTTTAACAAGGGCGAGAAGAAAAACGCCGATGAACTGGCCCAGCAATACGCCGCGCTGTGCGACGTATTTGTTATGGACGCCTTCGGCACTGCTCACCGCGCTGAGGGTTCGACCCATGGCGTGGCCAAGTTCGCCAAGGTCGCCTGTGCCGGCCCGCTGCTGGCGGCCGAATTGGATGCCTTGGGCAAGGCCCTGGGTAACCCGGCCAAGCCAATGGCCGCTATCGTTGCCGGCTCCAAGGTGTCGACCAAGCTCGATGTGCTCAATAGCCTCAGCCAGATCTGCGACCAGCTGATCGTCGGTGGCGGCATCGCCAATACCTTCCTTGCCGCCGCCGGTTTCCCGGTGGGTAAGTCGCTGTATGAAGCCGATCTGGTCGACACCGCCAAGGCCATCGCGGCCAAGGTCAGCGTGCCGTTGCCGGTTGACGTGGTCGTCGCCAAGGCCTTCGCCGAAGACGCCGAAGCCACCGTCAAGCTGGTGGCCGATGTGGCTGAAGACGACATGATTCTGGATATCGGCCCGCAGACCGCTGCGCAGTTCGCCGAGCTGCTGAAGTCGTCGAAGACCATCCTGTGGAACGGCCCGGTCGGCGTGTTCGAATTCGACCAGTTCGGCAACGGCACCAAAGTGCTGGCCCAGGCCATCGCTGAAAGCCCGGCGTTCTCCATCGCCGGCGGTGGTGACACCCTGGCCGCCATCGACAAATACGGCGTTGGCGCGCAGATCAGCTATATCTCCACCGGCGGCGGCGCGTTCCTCGAGTTCGTCGAGGGCAAGGTGTTGCCGGCCGTGGACGTGTTGGAACAGCGCGCAAAAGCGTGAATAGCCTGATCAGGGAGCGAGCCACGATGCTGAAAAGAACCACGCTGCTGACGTTGCTCAGCCTGCTTGGCGCCTGCGCCAGCCAGCCGGCGCCGTCGGATAACTGGACGCGCTGGGTGTGCGACAGTCAAACCGAAGTGCTCTGGCGTTTTGCCGACAGCAGCCGTGAGTCCGTTGATGTGCGTCTGGGCGGCGGCGATATTGTCTATCGCCTGACTCAGGAGCCATCCGGTTCGGGTGTGCTGTATAGCGACGGCATGTTGTCCTTTCACACCAAGGGCGAAGAAGGGCTGGTCTACTGGACGGCCAAGGATGACCTGATCGGCCGTGGCTGCAAGGCACCCTGACAACGACTTGAATACAGGCCGGGCTCACCCCCGGTCTGACATGGCACTTATCAGCATGCGCCAGATGCTCGACCACGCCGCCGAATTCGGCTACGGCGTGCCGGCCTTCAACGTCAACAACCTCGAGCAGATGCGCGCGATCATGGAGGCGGCCGACAAGACCGACTCGCCGGTGATCGTCCAGGCTTCCGCCGGTGCCCGTAAATACGCCGGCGCGCCGTTTCTGCGTCACCTGATCCTGGCGGCCATCGAAGAATTCCCGCATATCCCGGTGTGCATGCACCAGGACCACGGCACCAGCCCGGACGTTTGCCAGCGCTCGATCCAGCTGGGCTTCAGCTCGGTGATGATGGACGGCTCGCTGAAAGAAGACGGCAAGACCCCGGCCGACTACGACTACAACGTCCGCGTCACCCAGCAGACCGTGGCTTTCGCTCACGCTTGCGGCGTGTCGGTGGAAGGTGAACTGGGTTGCCTGGGCAGCCTGGAAACCGGCATGGCCGGCGAAGAAGACGGTGTTGGCGCCGAAGGCGTGCTGGACCACAGCCAGATGCTCACCGACCCGGAAGAAGCCGCCGACTTCGTCAAGCGCACCCAGGTCGATGCCCTGGCAATCGCCATCGGCACCAGCCACGGCGCTTACAAGTTCACCAAGCCGCCGACCGGTGACATCCTCGCGATCGACCGCATCAAGGAAATCCACAAACGCATCCCCAACACCCACCTGGTGATGCACGGTTCCTCGTCGGTGCCGCAAGAGTGGCTGGCGATCATCAACCAGTACGGCGGCGACATCAAAGAAACCTACGGCGTACCGGTTGAAGAAATCGTCGAAGGCATCAAGTACGGCGTGCGCAAGGTCAATATCGACACCGACCTGCGTCTGGCGTCTACCGGTGCCATGCGCCGCCTGATGGCCGAGAACCCAAGCGAGTTCGACCCGCGCAAATTCTTCGGCGCCACCGTCACCGCCATGCGCGACATCTGCATCGCCCGCTACGAAGCCTTCGGCACCGCGGGCAACGCCTCGAAGATCAAACCGATCTCCCTGGAAGGCATGTTCCAGCGTTATGCCAAAGGTGAGTTGGCCGCCAAGGTCAACTAACCCCGGACGATCAGCTGCGCGTCGGCGCTACGGCGTTGAAAGCAGCCTCGGAATGCTCATGTACAACTCGTACACTCCGCTTCCTCGGCTGCTTTCGCCTTGTATCGCTCTAGCTCGCAAGATCGTGCGTAATTTGTACTTAGAGCCCCGCCGATGCGGGGCTTTTTGTTATCCGGGAGGACTCTATGACGAGGTTGATCGCGCTGTTAGTCGGACTCACCGCATTGGCCGGCTGTACAAGTCAGCCGCCGGTTAGCGAGCCGCCAATCGCCATGGTTGTAGCGAGCGATCCGCAGCGCTGTGATAGCCGCGTCGAGTGCACCACCAAGACCTCGCGCACACTGTTGTTTGTCTTCGACTACGCCGCAGCCGGCGCGCCGCTGGTGCAGCGTGACGGACGCTTGCTGTTTACCCCGGCCGATGCGCCGGTCACTGACTGGCCGGCGCTATATATCCGTCTGGCCGAAGCCGAGCAGAGCGCCTTTGCCTTTAATGCGCAGCTGTTGCAGATCTACCGCAGTTATCTGCGTGGGCAATCCTGTGATTTTCATGTCGACGCTCGGTCCTGTGTGGATCAGGCGCAGTAATCCCAGGTAGATGCATTGAGGGTCTGCGGTACGAACGAGTTGGCACTTGGGTTGCGATCAGTTGCGCAAATTCTGGATTTAACCAGTAAAAGCCGGCTAAGTTGCAGGCAACGTGCGGTGATTGGCGTCTTCACGGTAGGGGGCTGGATAGAATCCGCGCCCCTTACTATTCATCAAGATGATGACGCTATGTTCAGAAAAATAATCAGAAAAGACCTGCACGCCTGCGCACTAATCCTGGCTTTGACGCCACTGAGCGCCGCGCTTGCTGAGGTTAACCAGGCCCCTGAAGTGCGGGGACACAGTGAGCACATCGCCGCGGGTAAGGTGAATGCCAGCTGGATCTGGGCGCGCGATGCGCAAGGCGAGCGGATCACGTTTGCGATTACCAAGCAGCCCAAGTACGGCCGTATTCAGCTGGATTGGAACACTGGGCGTTATGAGTATCAGCCGACTGCCAGCGCCCCTGGCCATTACGACGAATTTGAATACCGCGCTACCGATGGCAAGAGCTGGTCGGTACCTGCCGTGGTGCAGCTTAACCTGTTGCCTGCAGACGGCAGCGCTGGTAATCGTGCGCCAGAGGCGACCAGCCAGGTTCTGGCTGTGAGTACCAATACGCTGTTTGAAGCGACTCTGTTGGGGCGGGATGCGGACCGCGACCCGTTGACGTTCAGCATCATTGATTACCCACGCCTGGGTAGCCTCAAGCTGGATGGTAAAACCGGGCGCTACAGCTATCGGGCCTATCGTGAGCAGAACGCCGAGGACAGCTTCAGCTACCAGATCAGGGACAGCAAGCATGCCCATTCTGGTATTACTCAGGTTCGTCTGCAGCTGCGTAGCGGGGCACAGCCACAGCCGCCGGTTACACCTCCCGTTACACCACCGGTGCAGCCCCCGATAGAGCCGCCGGTTACGCCGCAACCGCCGGTGCAGCCGACCCTGCCGCCGCTGGACCCTTCGCTGCGGAGCAAAGCGGATTTCTCGCCAATGGTCCGTGAGGTACTGGAGAACGAGTTCTTCGTGGAGCATTTCCAGCATGCCAAGGCTGGACGTCTGGAGGCGGTATTGGCCGCCATCGACTTCCTGGCCCGCCAGCAACAGATTCAGGACCCTGACCTGAACAAGCTGTTGTACTACGTGCGTGCCTATAACTACTTCCTGGGTTTCAGCAAGGCCACTGCGGCGCAGTTGAGCATGCTGGAGCACGCGCTGTTCCAGGTGTCGAACATGCGTGAATTGCTGACCTACCAGAAGGCCTCGGGTGAGGTAATCGAAGGTTATGTCGTCGGTCTGGGTGCGCTGATGGCTACACCGCAAGCCAGTGCCGGTATCGTGCGGCACCTGCCGCGTTTGCAGGCGCTACTGCAGCATTTCACCAGTACCGCGCAGCTGAGCAAGGAGCGCAGTTACGGTGATGCAGTATTCGAGACTTTGAACCTGTTTGACCGTTTTGGCTGGGCCGAAGGCGCATTACGCAGCGCGTTGATCCAGGACAGCCGCTTTCCAGACGCGATCGCCCAACTGGCCAGCAGCCGCAATGCGCTGTGGCTCAATCGCGATGGCTTTATCGTAATGAACGCCATTGAGGCCTTGGGCAAACTTGCCCAGCTGAGTGATGGCGTCTGGCGTGAGGGCAGCAACCGTGCAGTACGCCAGGTGATGCAGGCGCATCTCGGGCAAGGGGTGCTGGATGATCTGGAGCTGAAGAGCAACTTCCGCAGCTATTACGTGGACTACGCCTACCGTGCAGATGTTGACGGTGCGTGCAGCAGCCTGTTCAACGGGCTGTGCTACAAGTTTGAAATCGCTCAGGTGTTGCCGCAAACGCACGTCTGCGGTCCCACGCTGAAGGTACGTTCACAGCCATTGAGCCAGACGCAAATGCTGGACATCTGTCAGAGCCTGGGCAAGCAGGAGCAGGACTTCCATCGCATCATGCAAACCAACTGGACGCCGGTTGCCGATGACCTCAACGCGGCGTTGGAATTGGTGATTTTCTCCAGCCGCGAGCAGTACCAGAAATTCGGCGGGCTGCTATATGGCTTCAGCACCGACAATGGTGGCATGTACCTGGAAGGTAGCCCTTGGCTGGCGGGCAATCAGGCGCGTTTCTTCGCTTATGTACAGGCGGGGCAGGTGTGGAACTTGAACCATGAGTACGTCCACTACCTGGACGGTCGCTTCAATCAATACGGCTCGTTTGGCCACTACCCGCTGAATCTGACCACTTGGTGGGCGGAAGGCTTGGCGGAATACCTGGCCTGGGGAAGCCATTTCGAGCGTGGCATGAATGACATCAGCCGAGTGGCTGCTGGCCAGCGCCCGAGCCTTGAGGCGATCACCAAGCTGAGTTACGAGAGTGGCAGCAGCATGGTCTATCACTGGTCTTACACCCTGCATCGTTACCTGCAGGAGCGTGATCCAGCCCGCCATTTGGCCTTGGCCGCACACCTGCGCCGTAATGACCTGGGCGCCTACCGGCAGGGGCTTGATGAGCTGAACCGGCTGCACGGCGCCCAGTACCCGCAGTGGCGCGACCAGCTACTTGCCAACTGGCTGCAACAACCCCGTAGTGCGGCGCAGCTGAGTGAGGTGCAGGACATGCCGGAGCATGCCACGGTGCATCAGCGTCAGCTGGACACGCGTGCAAGCCTGGCCCGGCCACCGCGTGACTGAGGTACGGCTGGCCTAGAGCCACGCTTTGCTCGCTAATCAATGCTCGTATCCTTGGATGCGAGCATTTTTTATGGGCCGCTTATTGCGAGTCTGCGTTGCGCATCGATATTGACGGCAGGCCCGGCAAAGCTTTTAGAAACTGCATGATCGCCAGGTTTACTCGCGCGGTGTCGCTTGGCGAAAGAATCTCGCCAGCCAGCACATGGTGCGATGGGTCTTGGGTGTCCTTGAGGGCGACCAACTGTTTGTGCGGTGAGCCGAAGCGGGCGAAGGCGGCCTCGATGGCGGGGGCGCTGACCACCTGATCGTCCTGCGAATAGAGCGTGAGAATCGGCGTGCTGATCTGCTCCAGCGGCTGCTCGCGTACGTATTTCACCAGCGCCATCATCGGCAGCAGCGCCTGCACCGGGTAGCGGTGGCTCCAGTAGCGCGCCTGCTCGGCATTGCGCGGTTGCCATTGATGCTCGGGGCCCAGCAGCAAGGGCACGAAATGGCTGGCCCAGGGCCAGGTCAGCACGGTGGCGGCTGGGTCTTTGGGGGCGAAGTTCGGCGATACCATGATATAGGCCAGCACCTGCGGGTTATCGCCCTGCAACGCCAGCCAGGTGGCGAGGGTGGCGCCGGTCGAGGTGCCGATCACCAGTATCTGCTTGCCCAGGCGTTGGCCGATCTGCAAAGCCTCCTGGCTGTCCTGCAGCCAGTCGTGCACGCTGGCTTCGGCCATCGCCGCGCCACTGCGACCATGACCGTTAAGGCGAGTAGCGAACAGGTTGGCGCCCAGTTGCTCGGCCAGTTGTTCACTTAGCGGCGCGGTTTCCTGGCGGGTGGCTGAGTAGCCATGCAGGTAGATGATTGCCAGGTCCGTCTGGCGTTGATCCGGGTGGGCCCAGACGATGGTTTTTTCCGCGCCGGGGGTAATGTCCGGGTAGCGCGCTTCGCTCTCGGCCAGATAACGGTCGAGGTCGGCAGGTAGCTGGACCGCGGTCAGTTGTGTGTCGACCGGTGGCACGGGGCCGAGGCTGAACACTACGGCGAATAGCGCAAGCGTCAGGGCGCAGAAGGACAGGGCTTTTTTCATCGTGCGGTTCTTGTGTGGGTTGTTGTCGGCAGGATGGCTGCTGGCATTCTGCTACAGCGCTGTGGCTGCGCCTATCGCCCATTTGTGGGCTTGGTAAAACCATGTAAAACACCGAGCACATGCCGCACGGCGCGCTGGTCCATACTCGGGCCACTGTCGTCTCTGGAAGTCCGCCCGCATGCCGAGCAAATTGCGCACCCTGCTGTACTTCTTCCTGGCTGTGCTGCTGGCGAGTGTGATGGGCACCGTGCTGCAGACCCAGTTCAATCTGGCCAACCTGCAAGCACTCGGCGCGCCCATGCCGCTTGGTGTGCGGGTGCACACCACCTGCCTGGACCTACTGGGCTTTAGCCCGACCTTCGCGGTGCTGGTGATCCTCGGATTTATCTTTGCCTTGCCGGTGGCGAGCGGCCTGGCGCGCGTCTGGCCAACAGGCCGCTGGTTGCTGTTTGCCCTGGCCGGAGCAATTGCGGTGCTGGCGGCGATGGCGCTAGCCAACGCGCTGCTGCCGATGCCGACGCTGATCGGCGCCAACCGCACGCTGGCCGGCACCCTCGGGCTGATGGCCTGTGGCAGCCTGGGCGCGCTGCTATTTGCCGTGCTGGCGCGGCGCTCGTCGCCTGCACAATCCTGATTGATTCCTCTGTGAGCAAAAGGCCCGAACCATGCTGAATACCTCCCGCGCTCTGTTGTTGCTTGGTCTGCTTGGCAGCAGCCTGGCGCACGCCATGGATTACCGCATCGAAACCGTGACCGAAGGCCTGGAGCACCCCTGGTCGCTGGCCTTTCTGCCGGATGGGCGCATGTTGGTGACTGAGCGAGTCGGCCGCCTGCGCATCATCGAGCCGGACGGCAGTCTTAATCCGCAGCCGGTCGGTGGCGTGCCCGAGGGCTTTGTCGCCGCCCAGGCCGGGTTGATGGAGGTGCTGCTTGACCCCGAGTTCGCCAGCAATCAGCAGCTGTATCTGAGCTACGCCTACGGCACCGCCCAGGCCAACAACACCCGCCTGAGCAAGGCGCGGCTGGTCGATGGGCAATTGCAGGAGCTGCAGGTGCTGTTCAGCGCGCAGCCGGCCAAAGCAGGTGCCGCGCACTATGGTGGGCGCATGGCCTGGCTGCCGGATAACAGCCTGGTGCTGACCCTGGGCGATGGCTTTGACCTGCGTGAGCAGGCCCAGGACCCGAGCAACCATATCGGCAAGATTGTGCGCCTCAACCGCGACGGCAGCATTCCCAAGGATAACCCGCTCGTGGGTCAGGCCGGCGCCGCCGCGGAGATCTACAGCCTGGGCCATCGTAACGTGCAGGGCATCGTCTACGACAACCAGCTGCAGCGCCTGTACAGCCACGAGCACGGCCCGCGCGGCGGCGATGAGCTGAACCTGATCGAGCCCGGCAACAACTATGGCTGGCCGCTGATCACCTTCGGCGTCGATTACACCGGCGCACAAATCTCGCCTTACACCGAGCTGCCCGGCCTGCAGCAGCCCTTGTTGCAATGGACACCCTCGGTCGCACCGTCGAGCCTGACCCTGTACCGCGGCGCGCTGTTCCCCGAATGGCAGGGCGACCTGTTTGCCTCGACCCTGGCTGAGCGCAGTGTGCGACGCATTCGTCTGCAGGACGGCAAGTTGGCCGGTGAGGACGTGCTGTTCGAGGAACTGGAAGAGCGTATTCGCGATGTGCGTGTCGGTCCGGATGGCGCGTTGTACCTGCTCACTGACAGTGCAGATGGTCGGTTGCTGCGGGTTGTACCGAGCCAGTAGCTGGGGTGCCAAAAGCCGCCCTGGTTGCGTGCGGCTTGCGGCATAATTCACGGCCTTATCGTGCCGCGTTACTTCGATCATGACCCCGCTTAAATACCTGCAAGGCTACCCGACCCAGCTGCAAGACAAGATCCGCCAGCTGATTGCCGAGCAGCGCCTAGGTGATTATCTGGCACGTTCCTACAGCGGCAAGCATTCGATTCAAAGCGACAAGGCGCTGTACGCCTATATCCAGGGCCTCAAGCAGGAGCACCTGCGTAATGCCCCGGCCATCGACAAGGTGCTCTACGACAATCGCCTCGACCTGACCCACCGCGCCCTCGGCCTGCATACGGCGATCTCGCGGGTGCAGGGCGGCAAGCTCAAGGCGAAGAAGGAAATCCGCGTGGCCTCGCTGTTTCGCGAGGCCGCGCCGGAGTTTTTACAGATGATCGTGGTGCACGAGCTGGCGCATTTGAAGGAGGCCGAGCACAACAAGGCCTTCTACAAACTCTGCGAATACATGCTGCCGGGCTACCACCAACTGGAGTTCGATCTGCGGGTGTACCTGACCTGGCGCGAACTGCCCGGCTCACTCGGCGAGTTGTCAGCCCCGCAGCAGTAGATTGAGCTGATCCACCACCTCGGCCCATTCGGCGTCTGCCAGTAGCTGTTGGCGGAGAAAGTCGGCTTGGGCGGTGTCCCAGAATGGCGCATCGGCTAAGCGGCAGTCTTCCGGCAGGGGCGAGTGGCGCTTGATAAAGCGGTCAATGCTTTCCTGGTCATGGTCGAGCCCCAGTTGCTGGAACAGTGTTTCGAGCTCTTGGACGTTGGCTTGCATAGCGGTCTCCCCTGAAAGCTATCGGCTGATAGCCCTTTAGTCGACCGACAGAATCTCCAACAGTTGCACGCCACTGGCCACACGCAGGGTCACTTCGTCGCCAATGGTCTTGCCGAGCAGCACTTGCCCTAGCGGCGCTTGCGGGCCGATCACCTGCACGGTCTGGCCATCCTGCTGCAGTTTCATTGCTGCGCCGTCGGGGCCGAGGAACAGGCATTGGCGGCGGTCTTGGTCGTCGCTTAGCTCAATCAACGCGCCGAGTTGAATGCCCAGCTGTGGGTCAAAGGTGCGTAATACCAGCTGCTTCCAGTTTGCCAGGGTCTGGCGAATAGCGGCCGCGCGGCGTGCCTGCCCGGTGGCCAGGTAGGAAGCTTCCAGGCCCAGAGTGTCGTATTTGTTTTCGGCGATGTTTTCTTCGTGGGTCGCCGTTTCATAGGCGGTCAGCGCCGCCTGCTGGGCCTGCAGCAGGTCATCTTCGAGGCGGGCGATTACCTGTTGCAGCAGCTGGGGTTTGTTCATGTTTGCTTCTTCAGTAGGTGCGCGGCCAGGGTGCGCAGTGGCCCGAGCTGGCGGCAGATCAGCGCCAGCTGGGTTTGCAGCAGGCGTTGTTGGTCGTCCAGATCGTCGCTGAGTTGTTCAAGCTCGGCGGCTAGTTGTTCTTCGGCGTCACTGTGGATGGCCACCGGGCGCTCCTCGTTGAGGCAGCTGGCAATCTCTTCCAGGCTGCTGGCCAACTGGCTGGCGCTGCTCAGCAGCGGATTGTCGCTGCCGCTCAGGCTGGTTTCGCCACGGTGTGCGCCGAGGCCCGATAGGTAGCTTAAGAGGGTGTGCGAGAGCACCAGAAAGCGAAAGCCGATATCCGCTTCCTTACGGAAATGCCCCGGCTCCATCAGCATATTGCCCAGGGTGGTCGACAGCGTGGCGTCGGCATTGTGCGCATTGCGCCGCGCCAGGCGGTAGGCCAGGTCGTCGCGCTTGTCGCTGGCGTACTGGGCGATGATCTGCTGCAGGTAGCGGCTGTTGCAGCTCAGGGTGCTGGCCAGCAGGCGATTCAGGCGGCGACCCTGCCAGTCCGGCAGGATCAGCAGCACGGCTAGGCCAGCGATCAGGCTACCGAGCAGGGTGTCGACCAGCCGCGGGATAAACAGCCCGTAGCCGTCGCCGACCTGGTTGAAGCAGAACAGCACCAGCAAGGTGATGGCGGCGGTGGCCAGGGTGTAGCGGCTGCTGCGCAGGGCAAAGAACACCACCCCGGCGACCACCGCAAACAGCGCCTGTACTAGCGGGTTGGGGAACAGGTCAAACAACGCCCAGCCCAGCAGCAAGCCGAGCACCGTGCCGCTGATACGCTGCACCAGCTTGAGCCGGGTCGCGCCGTAGTTCGGCTGGCAGACAAACAGCGTGGTCAGCAGAATCCAGTAGCCCTGGGTCGGGTGAATCCAGTGCAGCACGCCGTAACCGGCGGCCAGTGCCAGGGACAAGCGTAAGGCGTGGCGGAACAACAATGAGGTCGGCGTCAGCTGCAGACGCAGGCGTTCCCAGACATCCTTGAGCGACTGCGGTTCGCGGTCGAGCAGGCTGCTGTCCTGCTGCTCGGCCATGGCGTCGGGGTTACTGGCGTTACCCAGCAGCGTATCCAGGCTGCGCAGGTTGCCGGCCAGCGCGCCGAGCGAGCGCAGCAGGTGGCGCCAGGCCGGGTTGCTCTGCACGCGCAGGTGTTCGAGGGAGTCGTGCAGGTCGTCCAGTGCCTGGCGGCACAGCTCGCGGTATTCGAATGGCTGGCGCAGCTCGATGGCCTGGGCCAGCCGCTGGCAGGCCTCGCCATGCAGGCGCAGCAGGCGCTGGCAGCGAAACAGCACGTCGCTGTGGAAGAACGCCTCGGCCAGCTCGTTGTAGGGGTAGTGCGAGGAGCTGGCGCGCTCGTGAATGTCCTGAGCGAGGAAGTAGAGCTTCAGGTAGCGGCTGACCTTCGGCCCGGGCCGGCCATTACCGACCCGGTGCAGGATGATTTCCTTGGCCGCATTCAGCGCCGCCACCACCCGGCCATTCTGTTTGGCCAGGGCCAGGCGGCGTTCTTCCACATCCAGCTGGCGCAGCGGTTCGAACAGCGCCGCCTTGAGCTTGAGGTACTGGCCCAGCTCACGAAACAGCCGCGCCAGGCTGTGCTGCACCGGCTGGTTGGCAAACAGCGCATTCCACAGCACCGACAGCAGGCCGTACCAGGCTGCGCCCGCCACCAGCAGCAGCGGCTCCTGCCAGAGCCCGGCGGCGCCACCGCGCTGCTCCACGCCGATCATGCTGTACACCGCGAGAATCAGTGTGGCCGCGCCGAGGGTGGCGTAGCGTTCGCCGAGGGCGCCGAGCATGGTCAGGGCAAAGCTCGACAGCGCCAGGGCGCAGACGAACAGCCAGGGGTAGGGAAAGAGAAACTCCACCGCATAGGCCGCCACACTGAAGCAGCCGAGGGTGACCAGCAGCGCCATCACGCGGCCTTGCCAGCTGTCGTCGGTTTCCGCCAGGGCGCTGGCGATGACCCCAAGAAACAGCGGGATCAGCGCATGCATCCAGCCCTGCGACCAGCACAGCAGCAACGCCCCGCTCAGGGCGATAAACACCCGCAGGCTGTAGCTGAATTTATCCTGAGCCCAGAGACGACGAAGCGAGTGGCGCAGCGCAGTGGACGGCATGGCCCGACCTTGATCAACCGTAACAGGTAGCAGCCTAACGGAGTCTGTGTCGACTTGGCAGCAGCAAGCGCTGCTCGGGCCGATTAAAATGTCGCGCTGATCGGTTGTGTGAGGTGAATCACCGTGGCCGGGCTACGCTGAAACTATCCGCTCATTCGCGAGGCATCTGCCGTGTTGTACACCTGTGTGCGTGGATTGCTCGCGTTGCTGCTTGCCAGCTTGTTGTGTGTGAGCCTACAGGCCCAGCCGCTGCGCCTGTACACCGAAGAATACCCACCGATCAACTTCAGCGAAGATGGCAAACCGACAGGGCTGGCCACCGAGGTGGTGCAGGCCATCATGCAGCGCACCGGGCAGAGCGCGCCGATTACTGTGGTGCCCTGGGCGCGCGGTTATCAAGAAGCCCTGACCCGTGCCAATACCGGGCTGTTCGTGACCATGCGCACCCGTGAGCGTGAACAGCTGTTCAAATGGGTCGGACCGATTACCCGCAACGTCACCAGCTTCTACGCGCTGCGCCGCTCCTTTCTGTCGATCAGCCGTTTAGAAGAGGCCCGCGAGTACGGCGAAATTGCCGTGCCGCGCGATTGGTACAGCCACCAGCGCCTGCTGGCCGAGGGCTTCAGCAACCTCACCCCGGTCACCGGGCCGGCGCAGGTGGTGAGCATGCTCAAGCGCGGGCGGGTCAAACTGATGGTGCTGGATAACCTCAGCCTCAATGCGCTTTTGGCGCAGGGCGATATCCAGGCCGATGAAGTGCAGCTGTTGTTCAACTTTATGCATAGCGACAGCTATATCGCCTTTTCCCAGCAGACCGATGACGCCTTGATCGCCCGCTGGCAGCGCGAACTCGACAGCATGAAACGCGACGGCAGCTTTGCCGCGATCCATCAGAAGTGGCTGCCGGGTGAGCCACTGCCGCCGCTTGAGCCGGCCCCGGCCCCTTGAGTCAGACAAACTGCGCGGCGGCGTAACCCGAAGCCCAGGCCCACTGGAAGTTGAAGCCGCCCAGATGCCCCGTTACATCCAGCACTTCGCCAACAAAATACAGCCCTGGCGATTTCAGCGACTCCATGGTTTTCGACGACACCTCGCGGGTATCCACGCCGCCCAGGGTGACCTCGGCGGTGCGGTAACCTTCGGTGCCGGCTGGCACCAGCTGCCAGTCGCCGAGCTGTTCGGCAATCGCCTTGAGCTCGGCGTGGGTGTACTGCTTCATTGGCTTGGAGGCGAACCAGTTGTCCGCCAGCAGGCCGGCCATCTTCTTGGTAAACAGCTCGGCGAGCAGGGTTTTTAGTTCGCTGTTAGGGCGTTCGCGTTGTTGCTGCTCCAGCCACTCGGGCAGGTCGATATGCGGCAACAGATTGATGCTGATAGCCTCGCCGGGTTGCCAGAATGAGGAAATCTGCAGAATCGCCGGGCCGCTGACGCCACGGTGGGTAAACAGGATATTTTCCTTGAAGCTCTGGCCGTTGCAGCTCACCACGCAGTCCTCCACCGAGGTGCCGGACAGCTCAGTGCACAGCGCCTTAAGCTGCGGGTCGGTGATGGTGAACGGCACCAGACCGGCGCGGGTTGGCAGCAACTCGTGGCCGAACTGCTTGGCCACCTGATAGCCAAAGCCGCTGGCGCCGAGGGTTGGAATCGACAGGCCGCCAGTGGCGATCACCAGCGATTCGCAGCGCACCGCGCCAGCACTGGTCTGCAGCTGGTAGCCGTTATCCAGCTTGCTGATCTCGCTCACCGAGGTGTCCAGACGCAGCGTCACGCCGGCTTCATCACACTCGCTGAGCAGCAGGCCGAGGATGTCGCTGGCCTTGTTGTCGCAGAACAGCTGGCCGAGCTTTTTCTCGTGGTAGGGCACGCCGTGTTTGGCCACCAGGCCGATAAAGTCCCACTGGGTGTAGCGCGCCAGGGCCGACTTGCAGAAGTGCGGGTTTTCCGAGAGAAAGTTGCTCGGCTCACAGTACATATTGGTGAAATTGCAGCGCCCACCGCCGGACATCAGGATTTTCTTGCCGGCCTTGTTGGCGTGATCCAGCAACAGCACCTGACGCCCGCGCGCGGCAGCCGTCAGCGCGCACATAAGCCCGGCGGCACCGGCTCCGATAATCACGACCTGGGGTGTAAGCACAGCTATTTCCTCAACCTGCGACACGCGCCAAGGCTGGCGCAAAACAGCGCGCATCTTAACTGCAAGTTGTCGGGTGCGCTTGCGGGCGAGACCTGAGGTCGTAGGCCATTACCTGCATACCGATCTCCAACAGGTCAGTGTTGAATGGGATTTCGCCACAGGTACGAAAACCAAACCGTGTATAGAAAGCGTGTGCTGCGCGATTGCTCTTTAGAACATCCAGCCACAGCAGCTGTTGTTGTCGCGCCAGCACACGTTCACAGATAACCCGCAGTAACTGCTCGCCATAGCCTTTGCCGGTCGCGGACTTGAGCAGGTAGATCTTCTGCAGTTCTACGCCCGCTTTATTGTCCAAAGGCATGGAGCTGTTCCAGTTGAGTTTGGCAAAGCCTTGAGTGTTGCCAGCGTCGTCCTCGGCCAGCAGCCACAGATGCTGTTCTGTGGCCGCGAGCGAGCTGGTCAGGCTCTCGCTGGAGAAATCGTCGGAAAGAAAGCGCTGCATCCCCGCGTCTGTCCAGATTTCACTGAAATGCTCACGGTAGGTCTCGCAGCCGATGCGCTGCAAAACCTCTAGATCAGCATGCGTGGCCTCGTAAATACGTAGGGGGCGTTGCGTCATGCGGCAGAACTCCTTGTGTGCCGTATTGGGTTGTTGTGCGCACAGAATAGCGTTCGGCGTGTTCGCGGCTATGAATGCGCTGTTAAAAAGCGTTGTGGCAGCTAGGATTAGCTTTCCGCTTCCTCTGGAACCGCCGTTGATGAATGGACTGCGTGCCTGCCTGCTGTCGTGGGCGCTGTTGGCGCCTCTGTATGGCCATGCTGCAGAGACCTTGCGGTTGGTGGCGGACCCTTGGCCGCCATTCAATGACCAGACGCTGCTGAACAACGGGGTGTCCTCCGACCTGGTGACCACCGCGCTGACTCGCGCCGGTTACACCACCAGCTATGTGCAGGTGCCGTGGGAGCGTGCGGTGCGGGGGTTGCAGCAAGAAATCTATGATGTGCTGATCAACGCCTGGTACACCGACGAGCGCGCGGTTTTTGGCCATTACTCACAGCCCTACCTGATCAACCGCGTGCGGTTTCTGCAGCGCAAGGGCAGCCAGATCAAATTCACCCAGTTGCCCGACCTGTACCCCTACAGCATTGCCGTGGTGCGCGGTTATGCCTATTCCAGCGAGTTTGATCAGGACAGCCGGCTGACCAAGGTCGGCGTGGTTGGCTTTGAAGTGGGCGCGCGCATGCTGCAGGCGCGGCGGGTGCAGCTGACCCTGGAGGACGAACTGGTGGCGCGCTATCACCTAAGCCGCAGCCTGGCCGGGATTCGTAATCAGCTGGAGTTTCTGCCGCAGCCGTTAAGTGAGAACGGCCTGCATATTCTGGTCAGCCGCAAACACCCGCAGCATCAGCAGATTGCCGATGCCTTCAACAAGGCGATTGAGGAGATGCGCGCCGATGGCAGCTATGCGCAGATTTTTCAGCGCCATGGTTTGTAGCGGCTATTGCCAGCAGTTGCGCCCGCGGCCCTGGTTCTTGGCCTGATACAGGCGCAGGTCGGCCTGGTGCAGCAGGCTTTCCAGATCATCGGGGGCACCGTGGTAGATGCCGGCGCTGAACGACAGCGGCGGTGCGCCGATGGCGTATTTCAGGCTGGCGCAGTGTGTACGCAGTTGGTCGAGGGTGTCGCTGAGGGTCGCGGCATCCTGCTGGCTGACCATGGCGAACTCTTCGCCACCCAGACGGCCGAGCAGGGCATCGGGGAAGGCGGCAGAAAATGCGCGGGAGAAGGCGATCAGTGCTGCATCGCCGCTGGCGTGGCCGTGTTCGTCGTTGATCCGTTTGAAGAAATCCAGATCGAGCATCGCCACGCTAAGGTCGCGGCCGCCCGAGCGTGCCTGCTGGAACAGCTGCTGGCCATGCTCATAAAACGCGCGGCGGTTGTTCAGGCCGGTCAGGGCGTCGAACTGCGCGGCCTGCTTGAGCGCGCGCAGCAGGTCGCGGCGCTCCAGGGTCGACATCACCCGGCAGTTGAGCTCTTCCGGGCAGAAGGGTTTGCGCAGAAAGTCGTCGGCGCCGTGCTTGATAAATTTGGCGCTGAGCGAGCCCTTGGTGTCGGCGGACAGGCCGAGAATGATCAACTCGTGGCGCTTCATCTTTTGCCGCAGCAGTTTGACCAGCTCAAAACCGCTGAGCCCCGGCATGCTGTGGTCGACTACCAGCAGGTCGATATCCGGTTGTTCCTTGAGGATGCGCAGGGCTTCGTCGCCGTCGCAGGCTTCCATAATCTGGTAGCGATGCGGGGTCAGCACGTGGCGGATGTAATGGCGGGTGGCGTCGGAATCCTCGGCGATGAGGATCTTCACCTCGCTGTTGCTTTCCAGGCGGTGCAGCAGGCGGAAGGCATACTCGTAGGAGTGCTGGCTTTCCTTGAGCACGTAATCGACCACGCCCTTGAGCAGCATCTGGTCGCGGCGCTGCTCGTTGTAGGTGCCGCTGAGGACGATGCAGGGCAGGTGATAGCTCATCACCACATCGACGATCTCGCCGTCTGGGGCATCCGGCAGGTTGAGGTCGACGATGGCGGCGAAGAACAGCTCGGCCGAGGTTTCCAGCATCACCTGCGCTTCGCCCATGGAGGCGCAGAAGATCGGCTGAAAACCGCTCTCCTTGCGAAACAGATGTTCGAGAATTTTCAGCACCAGCGGGCTGTCTTCGATCACCAGAATATTGCGCAAGGGGATACTCCTCTGTCGCTGGCCGCGTCACTGCGGCCGTCTGTTTAGCTTATGCGGCAACTATAGGGTACGAATACGCAGCGAGCGGCCCTTGATCTTGCCTTCACTGAGGCATTTGAGTGCCTGCATGGCCACGACGCGCTCAACGGCGACATAGGCCTGGAAGTCGAAGATGGCGATCTTGCCGACCTGCGCGCCAGGGATGCCAGCCTCGCCAGTCAGGGCGCCGAGAATATCGCCGGGGCGCAGTTTGTCTTTGCGCCCGGCGCCGATGCACAGGGTAATCATCGGCGGCTGTAACGGCGCGCCGCCCTGGTGCTTCAGGCTGCTCAGCGGGTGCCAGTTGAGCGGCGCCCTTTGCAAGGTTTCGATAGCCTGGGCGCGATGGCCTTCGGCTGGGGCTACCAGGCTCATGGCCAGGCCCTTTTCGCCAGCACGACCGGTACGGCCGACGCGGTGAATGTGAATTTCCGAGTCGCGCGCCAGTTCGACGTTGATCACCATGTCCAGTGCATCGATATCTAGACCGCGTGCGGCCACATCGGTGGCCACCAGTACCGACAAGCTGCGATTGGCGAACATTGCCAGTACTTGATCACGGTCGCGTTGCTCCAGGTCACCGTTCAGCGCGGCGGCCGAGATGCCTTTGGCGGTCAGGTGATCGACCACTTCCTGGCACTGCTGCTTGGTAAAGCAGAAGGCCACGCAGGATTGCGGGCGGTAGCTGTTGAGCAGCTTGACCACTGCGTCCAGGCGCTCTTCCGGGGCGATTTCGTAGAAGCGCTGCTCAATCTGCGTGTCATCGTGCAGCGCCTCGGCCTTGACCTGCTGCGGGTCGCGCATAAAGGTCGCAGACAGTTGCTTGATCCCGGCTGGGTAGGTGGCGGAGAACAGCAGGGTCTGCCGGCGCGTTGGGGTCTGGCTGATGATTTCGGCGATGCTGTCGTAAAAGCCCATGTCGAGCATGCGGTCGGCTTCATCGAGTACCAAGGTATTCAGGCCGTCGAGCTTGAGGGTGCCCTTGCTCAGGTGCTGCTGGATGCGCCCTGGGGTGCCGACGATGATTTGCGCGCCGTGCTCCAAGGAGCCGATCTGCGGGCCGAACGGCACACCACCGCAGAGGGTGAGGATCTTGATGTTGTCCGCCGAGCGCGCCAGGCGACGCAGCTCTTTCGCCACCTGATCGGCCAGCTCGCGGGTCGGGCAGATCACCAGTGCCTGGCAGCCGAAGTAGCGCGGGTTGAGCGGGTTGAGCAGGCCGATGCCGAAGGCGGCGGTCTTGCCGCTGCCGGTCTTGGCCTGGGCAATCAGGTCCATGCCCTTGAGCATTACCGGCAGGCTCTGCGCCTGGATCGGGGTCATCTCGGTGTAACCGAGCGACTCGAGGTTCGCCAGCATGGCGGCGGAAAGCGGCAGAGAAGAGAAAGCGGTGTTGGTCACGGTACAGGCCTGCTAAACGAAATGGCGTGCAGTGTAACAGGCTGCGCCCTACGCCCCGACGTTAACAGGCAGCCGGTCGTGGGCCGGCGCGGCTTAGAACCTTATTTACGATCTCGCGAGCTAGAGCCATGCAAGGCAAAAATAGGCGAGGAAGCGGAGTTTACTGGTGTAAATGAGCATTCCGAGCCTGTTTTTAACGCAGCAGGGCCGACGCGCAGCAGATCGTAAAAAGGTTCTAGAACAGGTCGATCGGGTCGACATCTAACGACCAACGCACGGCGCGGCCGCTGGGCATCTGCTCCAAAGCGTGCATCCAGGTATTGAGCAGGCGGTGCAGCGGTGCGCGGGCGTTGGCCTGCACCAGCAGCTGGGCGCGGTAGCGGCCGGCGCGGCGTTCCATCGGTGCTGGCACCGGGCCGAGCAGCTCAATGCCGCTGAGTTTCAGTTCATTCAATAACAACTCGGCTTCAGTGCAGGCGTCATCGAGAAAACCTTCGGCCTGGCCCGGTTTGTGCGCCTCGGCGCGCAGCAGGGCGAGGTGACAAAAGGGCGGCAGGCCGGCGCTGCGCCGTTCGCTGAGGGCTTGTTCGGCAAAGGCGAAGTAGCCCTGCTCGGTCAGTTGCACCAATAAAGGATGGTCGGCCAGGTGGCTCTGGATAATCACCTTGCCCGGCTCTTCGGCGCGCCCGGCGCGGCCGGCGACCTGAACGATCAGCTGAGCCATGCGCTCGCTGGCGCGAAAATCCGCGGAAAACAGCCCGCCATCGGCGTCGAGAATCGCCACCAGAGTCACGCGCGGGAAGTGGTGGCCCTTGGCGAGCATCTGCGTGCCGACCAGGATGCACGGCTCGCCGCGCTGCACGGTATTGAACAGGGTGGTCATGGCTTCTTTGCGCGAGGTGCTGTCGCGGTCGACGCGCAATACCGGCACGTCGGGGAAGAGAATCTCCAGGCGTTCTTCGGCGCGCTCGGTGCCGGCGCCAACCGGGCGCAGGTCGACGGTGTTGCACTTCGGGCAGTTGCTCGGCTGCCGCTCGACGTGGCCGCAATGGTGGCAGCGCAGCTCGCGCGAGCGCTGGTGCACGGTCATGCGTGCGTCGCAACGCGGACACTCGGACAACCAGCCGCAGTCGTGGCAGAGCAGGGTCGGGGCGAAGCCGCGGCGGTTGAGGAATACCAGTACTTGCTGGCCGGCTTGCAGGGTCTGGGCGATAGCCTGCTGCATCGGGCCGGAGATGCCGGAATCCAGCGGCCGGCTTTTTACATCCAAGCGCAGAAAACGCGGCTGCTTGGCGCCGCCGGCGCGTTCACGCAGGTGCAGCAGGGCGTAGCGGCCGTTGTGGGCGTTGTGCAGGCTTTCCAGCGAGGGCGTGGCCGAGCCCAGGACAATCGGGATGTTGTCCTGATGGGCGCGCACCACTGCCAGATCGCGGGCGTGGTAGCGCAGGCCTTCCTGCTGTTTATAGGAGGCGTCGTGTTCTTCATCGATGATGATCAGACCCGGCCGCTGCATGGGGGTGAACAGCGCCGAGCGCGTGCCGATGATGATATCGGCCTCGCCGTCACGCGCCGCCAGCCACGCGTCCAGGCGCTCGCGGTCGTTCACCGCCGAGTGCAGCAGGGCGATGCGCGCATTGAAGCGCTGTTCGAAGCGCGCCAGGGTCTGCGGGCCGAGGTTGATTTCCGGGATCAGCACCAGAGCCTGCTTGCCGGCCTCCAGGGTTTCGCGGATCAGCTGCAGGTAGACCTCGGTCTTGCCGCTGCCGGTGACCCCGGCCAGGAGAAAGGCGTTGAAGCTGCCAAAGCCCGAACGGATCGCTTCGCTGGCCGCGCGCTGCTCAGCATTCAGTGGCAGTTCCGGTTGCGCCAGCCAGTTGGCGTGGCGCTCGCTCGGCGCATGGCGGCGCACTTCGACCTTGACCAGGCCCTTTTCCAGCAGCAGGTCGAGGCTGTCCTTGTTCAACTGCAGCTTGCTCAGCAGCGGATGGGCGACGCCGTGGGGGTGCTGGGCGAGGGTTTTCAGCGCATCACGCTGGCGCGGCGCGCGGCTCAGGCGTGGATCATCGAACTGTGCGCCTTCCGTGACTGACCAGAAACGCTGTTGGCGTACTTCTGCCGGTTCGCCCTGGCGCAGCAGCACCGGCAGCGCCCAGCTCAGGGTGTCGCCGAGGCTGTGCTGGTAATACTGCGCGGTCCACAGGCACAGCTTGAACAGTGCGGGCGGTAGCGGTGATTGGGCGTCGAGCAGTTGCAGGGCGGGCTTGAGTTTGTCGGCCGGAACTTCGCTGTGTTCGCTCACCTCGATCAGGATGCCGATCATTTCCCTCCTGCCAAACGGCACGCGCAGCCGTGCGCCTGGCTGCAGAGCACTGCGCGGCACACCGGGCGGGGCACGGTAGTCGAACAGGCGGCGCAGCGGCGAGGGCAAGGCGAGGCGCAGAATGACGTCGGGCAAGCAAGAGGCTCCTAGTCTCGGGTAATAACCTGCCCAAAGTCTGCTGCGCGTCGACCCTGCTGCGTTAAAGACAGGCTCGGAATGCTCATTTACATCAGTAAACTCCGCTTCCTCGCCTGTTTTATTCGCTGGCGCTTACCCTTCGGGCCAGCCTTCGGCTGTTACTCCCGTTGGTCGTTGCACCTTGCATGACTCTAGCTCGCGAGACTTTGAACACGTTCTTGGCGAGTCGCGATCTTAGCATGCAGCCAGTCGACGGCTGGCCTTGCGTCGCTGCGGTGCTCTGGTATTATCGCCGGCCTAATTCCGTGCGGTACCTGACAATAGTGTCTGGTGGCGGCACGACAGCCCTGAGGAATCACCATGAAAGCCGATATCCACCCGAACTATGTAGCCATCACCGCCACCTGCAGCTGTGGCAACGTGATCGAAACTCGCTCCACCCTGGCCAAGCCACTGAGCCTGGACGTGTGCAACGAGTGCCACCCGTTCTACACCGGCAAGCAGAAAATGCTGGATACCGGCGGCCGTGTTGATCGCTTCAAACAGCGTTTCGGCATGTTCGGCGCCAAGCAGTAAGCTTGCGCGCAGCGACGCAGACCCACATGGTTTGCACCTCGCTACTGAAAAAGGCGTCCCTAGTGGGCGCCTTTTTCGTTTTCGGCGTTTATGCAGGCGTCGCCCTGGCGTTCTGCCCGGCGCCAGGCAACTTGCCCAGTGCCAAGGTGCAGCGCGTGGTGGATGGCGACACCCTGCGTCTGGTCGATGGACGCACGGTGCGTTTGATCGGTCTGAATAGCCCGGAGCTGGGCCGTCAGGGCCGCTCTGCCGAACCCTTTGCCGAGGCCGCTCGCAAGCGTTTGCAGGCATTGATAGCAGCGAGCGATGGCCGGGTCTCGTTGCAGTACGGTCAGCAGACCAAGGATCACTACGGGCGCACCCTGGCGCACGCCTATGACAGCCGTGGGCGCAACCTGGAGGCGCAGTTGCTCGCCGAGGGCCTAGGCTATCTGGTGGCCGTGGCGCCTAATCTGGCGTTGGTGCAATGCCAGCAAACTGCCGAGCGCAGTGCCCGGCAGGCGCGGGCCGGGCTCTGGCAGCGTTCGCCGGTGCAAACGCCCAAACAGCTGAGCAGCGGCGGCTTTGCTCTGCTACAGGGCCGGGTCCAGCGTATCGAGCGCAATGGCGGCGGTCTGTGGCTGGAAATGGGCGATGCGCTGGTGCTGCATATCGCGCCCCGTGCGTTGGGCGATTTTGATCTGCGTGCTGTCCAAGGCCTTGAAGGTCGCAAGGTCGAGGCCCGCGGCTGGGTCATTGACCGCTCCAAGCGTGGCGGTTTGCGCGCGGGGCAGGCGCGTTGGATGCTGCCGTTGACCGATAAGGCCATGTTGGAGGTGTTGCCATGATCCTGCGCGTACTGACCTTGTTCGCCCTGCTGCTGCAGCTGGCAGGCTGTGCGGTCAATCCGGCCACTGGACGCAGCAACTTCGTGATGATGAGCGAGCAGCAGGAACTCGATCTCGGCCGTCGCTACAACCAGCAGATCCTCAAGGAGAACCCGCGCTACGCCGACGAGAAGCTGCAGGCTTACGTGCAGCAGGTCGGTGAGCGGGTGGCGAAGCACAGCCATCGCAACCAACTGGCCTATCAGTTCACAGTGGTCGACAGCCCGGATATCAACGCCTTTGCCCTGCCGGGCGGTTACATCTACATCCATCGCGGACTGCTGGCTTACCTCAGCTCGGAAGCCGAGCTGGCCGCCGTGCTCGGTCACGAAGTAGGCCACGTTACCGCGCGGCACAGTGTGCAGCAGCAGAGTCAGTCCACCGCCTGGGGCTTGCTCGGTCAGGCTGTGGCGATTGGCACTGGCGTTGGCGCCGCCGCCGATGTCACCGGGGTGCTGGGCAGCGCCTTTGTGCGTGGTTATGGCCGCGATATGGAGCTGGAGGCCGATGGCCTCGGTGCGCAGTACCTGGCGCGTAGCGGCTATGACCCGCAGGCGATGATCGAAGTGGTCAAGGTGCTGAAGAATCAGGAAGACTTCGCCCGTGACCAGGCCGCTGCGCGCGGTGAGGCGCAGCCGGCCGGTGGTTACCACGGGCTGTTCGATACTCACCCGGATAACGACCGGCGTTTGCAGCAGGTGCTGGGCCCGGCGCGGGCCTTGGCCACCGGTCAGCAGGAGGTCAATCGCGAGGCCTTTCTCAAGCGCCTGGAGGGTTTGCCCTTTGGTGACTCCGCCGAAACCGGCGTGCGTCGCGGCCAGCGTTTTTACCATGCTGACCTGAACTTTACCCTGGCGTTTCCCCAGGGCTGGAGCCTGCTTAATCGCCCGGATGCGCTGATCGGTCACACCGACGATCAGCAGGCATTTATCGCCATGACCCTGGAAGACAATCCGCAAAACCTGGCGCCGGCTGAGCTGCTGCGTCAGCGTGTCGGCGGTCAGCGGCTGGTGGCCGGCGTCGAGTTGCAGCAGGCCGGCCTCAAGGGCTACAGCGCGGTGATTCCAGGCAATGCCGCCAAGCGTGTGGCGGTTATTCAGTACGGTCCACGGGTTTACCTGTTTGTCGCTGCGGTGCGTGGTCGCGCCTCGCTGGAAACTCAGGATGAGCAGTTTCTCAGCGTGATCAAAAGCTTCCGGCCGATGACCAGTGCCGAGTACCAGCAGGCGCAGCCGCTGCGCCTGCATATGGTCAAGGCCAAGCCCGGGCAAACCATCGAGGCATTGGCCAAGAGCAGCAAGCTGCCGGGTGACGCGCTGAAGACCCTGCGCCTGCTGAATAACCTCTACCCGACAGGTCAGCCGCGTGCTGGCGACTGGCTGAAGGTCGTGCGCTAGGGCCTGCGTGCGCATCCGGACTTGCCAGTCTTGTGCAGCTGTATACAACTTGCGTATCCTCGGCCGCCTGCCTGTTCAACAGCCCAAAGCGGAAATGCCAACATGTCTGATTTGAAAACAGCCGCTCTCGAATATCACGCCCATCCCCGTCCGGGTAAGCTGAGTGTCGAGCTAACCAAGCCCACCGCAACCGCACGCGATCTGTCCCTGGCCTACAGCCCGGGCGTCGCTGAGCCTGTGCGCGAAATCGCGCGTGATCCGGAGCTGGCGTACCGCTACACCGGCAAAGGCAACCTGGTGGCAGTCATTTCCGACGGTACCGCTATTCTCGGTCTCGGCGATCTCGGCCCGCTGGCTTCCAAGCCGGTAATGGAAGGTAAAGGCGTGCTGTTCAAGCGCTTTGCCGGTATCGACGTATTCGACATCGAAGTCGAGTCCGAGAGCCCGCAGGCCTTTATCGACACCGTACGCCGCATTTCGATCACCTTCGGTGGCATCAACTTGGAAGACATCAAGGCGCCTGAGTGCTTTGAAATCGAACGCACGCTGATCGAACAGTGCGACATTCCAGTGTTCCACGATGACCAGCACGGCACCGCTATCGTGACCGCAGCCGGCATGCTCAACGCCCTGGAAATCGCCGGCAAGACCCTGCCAGACGCCAAGATCGTCTGCCTGGGCGCTGGTGCTGCTGCGATCTCCTGCATGAAGTTGCTGGTGAGCATGGGCGCCAAGGTCGAGAACATCTTTATGATCGACCGCAAAGGCGTGATCCACGCCGGCCGCGATGACCTGAACCAGTACAAGGCGGTATTCGCCAGCGAAACCACCAAGCGCACCCTGGCTGACGCGCTGGACGGTGCTGACGTATTCGTCGGCCTGTCGGGTGCCAACCTGCTGGCGCCGGAAGACCTCAAGCGCATGGCGCCGAGCCCAATCGTGTTCGCCTGCTCCAACCCGGACCCGGAAATCAAACCGGAACTGGCCCATGAAGTGCGTAATGACGTGATCATGGCTACCGGCCGTTCTGACTACCCGAACCAGGTCAACAACGTACTCGGCTTCCCGTTCATCTTCCGTGGTGCCCTGGACGTTCGCGCGACGCGCATCAACGAAGAAATGAAGATCGCCGCTGCTCTGGCCCTGCGTGATCTGGCCAAGCTGCCGGTGCCGCAGGAAGTCTGCGACGCCTATGGCGGCATTGCCCTGTCGTTCGGTCGCGAGTACATCATTCCGAAGCCGATGGACCCACGCTTGATCACAGTGGTCTGCGATGCTGTGGCCAAGGCTGCGATTGAAAGCGGTGTGGCGACTCTGCCGTATCCGAAGCATTACCCGTTGCAGTCGGTAAACGACGTGTTCAACGGCTAAGCGCTTAGCTCAAGAGCAATAAAAAACCCGCTACGGCGGGTTTTTTATTGGCGCTAATTCGGCTGTTTCAGAATGCCGCTCTGGGCGACGGTGATTTAGAACAGGTCGATCGGCGCGGACTCATCAGCGGGTAGCGGGCTGCCCGGGATATACATGCCAGGCTCAAACTCGCCCATGGGTGGTGGCGAGTCCTCGCTCTTGAACAGTTCGAAATAGGCTTGCGGTGTATCAGGCGTAGCCGCGCGCCCGCTGTGTGGGTCGATGCGCAGGGTCAGCAGGCCTTCGGGTTCGGTCAGCAGGTGGCTGGGTTTGTCCTTCAGGGCGGCGGCCATATAGCTCATCCAGATCGGCAGGGCCACGGTGCCGCCGTACTCGTTGCGGCCCAGGCTTTCCGGCTGATCGAAGCCAGCCCAGACCGTGGTGATGTAGTCCGCGTTGTAGCCGGAGAACCAGCTGTCTTTCGACTCGTTGGTGGTGCCGGTTTTACCCGCCAGGTCATCGCGGCCCAGAGCCATGGCGCGGCGCCCCGTGCCGCGCTTGATCACGTCCTGGAGCATGCTGGTCATGATGTAGGCGGTGCGTTCATCGATGCTCTGCTCGGCAAGCACCGGCTCAGGCGGTAGTGGCTGGTCGCCGACGCTGAACTGCAGTGCGCTGCCCTGTTCTGCGCGCTGGGCGATACCGGTCGGGGTTTGCGCCGGGTTGGCGTTGAACAGCTGCTTGCCCGTGCGGTCTTCGATCCGTTCGATCAGATAAGGCTCGGTCTTGTAGCCGCCGCTGGCAAACACACTCCAGCCCTCGGCGATTTCCATGGGCGTGAGACTCGCGGTGCCCAGCGCCAACGACAGGTTGGGCGGCAGGTCCTTCTTCTCAAAGCCAAAGCGCTCGATATAGCTCAGGGTGCTGGCGATACCGAGGTCCTGCAGCAGGCGAATGGAAACCAAGTTGCGTGAACGGTACAGGGCCTCGCGCAGGCGGATCGGGCCGAGGAAGGTGTTGTTGTCATTCTTCGGTCGCCATACCTGCGACAGCGCATCGTCGGCGAACACAATCGGCGCATCATTCACCAGGGTGGCGGCGGTGTAGCCTTTGTCCAGTGCGGCGCTGTACACGAAGGGTTTAAAGCTTGAGCCCGGCTGGCGCTTGGCTTGCGCGGCGCGGTTGTAGTTGCTCTGCTCAAAAGAGAAGCCACCGACCAGGGCGCGAATGGCGCCGCTGTTCGGGTCCAGCGATACCAGCGCGCTCTGCGCCGCAGGCAGCTGAACAAAGCGCAGGCTGCCGTCTTCCTGGCGTTGCACGCGGATCAGGTCGCCAATCTGGCTGACATCGGCGGGCTGTTGTGGGCGCGGCCCCATGCTATTGGTGTTAAGGAAAGGTCGCGCCCATTTCATACTGTCCCAGGCAACGGCGTGTTCCTCGCCGTTGCGTAGCAGAACCATGATTCCGCTTTTTTCCACGCCAGTGACGATGGCCGGTTCCAGGCCGCCGAGAGAGGTTTGCTTGTTCAGCTCGGTTTGCCAGTTTTCCTTGGTCATGCCCGGCAGCCGGCTTTCTGGGCCGCGATAACCGTGGCGCTGGTCGTAAGCAATCAGGCCCTCGCGGACGGCCGAGTTGGCCGCGAGTTGCAGGTCGCTGGATACCGTGGTGGTGACGTTAAAACCATCGGTGTAGGCCTCGCTGCCGTAGCGGCCGACCATCTCCGCGCGTGCCATCTCAGCGATATAAGGTGCCGCCAGTTCCGGTGCCGGTACGTGGTAACTGACATTGATGGGTTCAGCCAGGGCTTCCTCATAGCGCTGTTTGTCGATGCGGCCAAGGCTGTACATGCGCCCAAGAATCCAGTCGCGGCGCTCCATCGAGCGGGTTGGGTTGACCAGGGGGTTGAAGCGTGAAGGGGCTTTGGGCAGGCCGGCAATCATTGCCATTTGAGCAAGGCTGGCCTCGCGAATGGATTTACCGTAATACACCTGCGCTGCCGCTTCGATACCGTAAGCGCGATTACCCAGGTAAATCTTGTTCACATAAAGTTCAAGAATTTCGTTCTTACTGAGCTCCCGTTCAATTTGCAGAGCTAGAAGTATCTCGTTGATCTTGCGCGAGAAACTTCTTTCGCTGGTGAGAAAGAAGTTCTTCGCCACCTGCATGGTAATGGTGCTGCCGCCGGTTTGAATCTGCCCGCTTTTCAAGATTTGCGTTGCAGCGCGCATCAGGCTGGTAAGGTCGACGCCATAATGGTTGGCAAAGTTGTCATCTTCGGCCGCCAGCAAAGCGCTGATGAAATCTGGGGGGATGTCCGCAAAGGCGATTGGCGAGCGGCGCATTTCACCGAATTCGGCAATCAGCTTGGCGTCGCTGCTGTAAACGCGCAGAGGAATCTGCAGCTGAATGCTGCGCAAAGATTCGACGGATGGAAGGCTAGGGCTAAGATAGAGGAAGGCTCCGCTGAAACTGAGCACCAGAGCACAAAAAGCGGCGAGGCCAGACCAGCAGAAAAAACGCAAAAGACGCATCAAGATTTTTGGATTTCCAGATAAAAGAACGGGTTAAGCGAAACACAAGGTTAAAAGAGAAAAACTGATCACATTATAAGCGGTTTTTTTGCTGGGTAGCCATTTGCGCTTCTGTCAAGACTGTTATTTAATGTGAAAAAACATAAATAGTCCGTAAGTCGCGGATGCCAATAGGAAATCGGTCGTGCTAGGGCTCTTCAATAAGAAAGCGAATACGCTACTCGGGATCGATATCAGTTCGACCTCCGTCAAGCTCCTCGAATTGAGCCGCTCCGGAAGCCGCTACAAGGTAGAGGCTTACGCAGTCGAGCCGCTCCCGCCAAACGCGGTGGTCGAAAAGAACATCGCCGAACTGGAAGGGGTGGGGCAGGCCCTTTCACGTGTGCTTGCCAAAGCCAAGAGCGGTGTGAAAACCGTTGCGGTGGCGGTGGCAGGCTCAGCGGTGATTACCAAGACCATCGAAATGGAAGCTGGGCTTTCTGATGATGAGCTTGAAAATCAGCTGAAGATCGAGGCCGACCAATACATCCCCTATCCGCTGGAAGAAGTCGCGATCGATTTCGAAGTGCAAGGCGCGTCCGCGCGCAATGCCGATCGTGTCGAAGTGCTGCTTGCCGCGTGCCGCAAGGAAAACGTCGAAGTCCGCGAGGCTGCTCTGGCCCTCGCCGGTCTTACCGCCAAAGTGGTCGATGTTGAAGCCTATGCGCTTGAGCGTGCATACGGTCTGCTGATCGATCAGCTGGGCGGCGGTCGTGATGAGCTGACGGTCGCGGTTGTCGATATTGGCGCAACCATGACCACGCTCAGCGTCCTGCACAACGGTCGCACTATCTATACCCGTGAGCAGCTATTTGGCGGTAAACAACTTACCGAAGAAATTCAGCGCCGCTATGGCCTGTCCGTCGAAGAAGCCGGCCTTGCCAAGAAGCAAGGTGGCTTGCCGGATGACTACGACAGCGAAGTGCTGCAGCCATTTAAAGAGGCCGTGGTTCAGCAGGTCGCTCGCTCTCTACAGTTCTTCTTCGCAGCGGGTCAGTTCAATGATGTCGACTACATCCTGTTGGCAGGCGGTACTGCGTCGATTCCAGACCTTGATCGTTTGATTCAGCAAAAAATTGGCACCCAGACATTGGTCGCCAATCCATTCGCTGAAATGGCGCTGAGTGGCAAGGTCAACGCCGGTGCGCTCGCCAGCGATGCGCCGGCCCTGATGATTGCCTGTGGTCTGGCGATGAGGAGTTTCGACTAATGGCGCGGATTAACCTTCTACCCTGGCGCGAGCAGTTACGCGAAGAGCGTAAACAGCGCTTTTTGGCGACGCTTGCAGGTGTGTTTGTTGTGGCTGCAGGTGCTGTCTTTCTTGGTGATCAGTATCTCAATGGGGCGATTGAGCAGCAAGATGCTCGAAATGAGTTTATTCGTAAGGAGATTGCTGTTCTGGATGCTCGGATCGCTGAAATCAGTGAGCTCAAAACGCGTCGACAGCAGCTTCTTGAACGGATGAAAATTATTCAGGACCTGCAAGGTAATCGGCCGATTATTGGGCGTGTTTTTGATCAGTTAGTTCGAACATTGCCTGATGGTGTTCATTTCACTGGGGTGAAAATGACTGCAAAAAATATCGCGATTGTTGGTGCCGCGGAGTCTAACAACCGCGTATCAAATTTGATGCGTAACTTGGATGCGTCCGAGTGGCTAACTACGCCAAATCTTACTGAGGTTAAGTCTGTGACGGCAGGTGCTGTTGATCAGGCAAATGTATTTCAGTTGAGTGTGCAGCAGACCCAACCAGGACTTGCGGCAGAGGAGGCGACGCAATGAGTCTTAATGATTCGCTAGAGAGTCTGCGTCAAATTGACTTGAGTGATCTTGATTTTAATAACGTCGGCTCTTGGCCTGCTGCGATAAAATTTATTTCGGGTATTTTGCTGTTAAGTGCTGTTCTTGCCCTTGGTTATAATTTTCATCTGCAAGATTTGCAAGTTCAGTTAGAAGCAAAGCAGGTGGAAGAGGCTTCTCTGAAAGATCAGTTTTCAAGCAAAGCGTTTCAGGCCGCTAATTTAGATGCTTACAAAGAGCAGATGCAGGAAATGGAAGTTTCATTTGGAGCTCTTTTGAAGCAGCTGCCTAGCGATACGGAGGTTCCAGGTCTGCTTGAAGATATTACTAGGACAGGGCTTGGTAGTGGTTTGGAATTTGAGGAAATCAAGCTTTTGCCCGAAACTGCGCAGCAGTTTTATATTGAATTACCTATCCAAATAACGGTTGTTGGCACATATCATGACTTGGCAACTTTTGTGAGTGGCGTTGCTAGTCTTCCTCGTATTGTTACTTTGCACGATTTTAATTTGGTTTCTGCTGTGGCTGATAGTTCCTCAAAGTTACGTATGAATATATTGGCCAAGACTTATCGCTATAATGATAAGGGGGCGCAGTAATGAAAGTCTTTCGATGTTTGGCGCTGAGTTTTTTATTTTTTCTTTCTGGATGTGGCGCAGACGGCGGATTTTCTGACCTGCAGTCATATATGGACGAAGTTCGTGCTCGTCCTAAGGGGGCGATTGAGCCTTTACCAAAATTTCAGCCTTATGAGAGTTTTACATATAGTGCTGCAGCATTGAGAAACCCGTTTCAGCCGCCTGTTAAATTGGAAATGGCTGACCGCCAAAAGGGTTCTAAGGATGTAAAGCCTGATGAGGCGCGTGCAAAGCAGTTCTTGGAAGGTTTTAATATAGAGACTTTTGTGATGGTTGGTACTTTAGCAAATGACTCTGGAATATTCGCGTTAGTCAGTGGCGCGGGTGGCGTTCATAGGGTTAGAGTGGGTGATTATCTGGGTCGTAATCATGGTCGAATACTGGCCATTAACGATTCTACAGTTGATGTAGTTGAAATCGTTCCAGATGGTGAGGGTGGTTGGTTGGAACGGCCGCGTAGCCTATCCCTTAAGGAGCGCTCTTAATCAGAGTGGGGTGAATTATGAAGAAAAATAATCGATCGGCTCAACGGAAAATCATTATGACTAAGCCCCTATCTATTTTTGCTATCTCGCTGATGGCGGCGTTCATGTCTCCCGGGTTGTTGGCAGCTAATTTGCAGGCGCTAGATTTTGCCGCTCTTCCGGGGGAGCGTGTTGAGTTGAAATTGACATTTGACGAGCCGGTTCTTGCGCCACGTGGTTATACGATCGAACAGCCAGCACGTATCGCGCTTGATTTGCCTGGTGTGGCCAGTAAGTTGGGTGTGAAAAATAGAGAGTTAGGTGCTGGCAATGCACGTAGTGTTACTGTGGTTGAGGCTAAAGACCGTACCCGTCTTATTATTAACATGACCAATCTGGCACAATATAGTACTCGCTCAGAGGGTAATAATATTTTTGTTGTCGTGGGTGGGGATGCTGGCAATACTGCGGTAGATAGCCCCCGCCCTGTTGTGGCTGCAGCCGCAGCGACTGCTCCTGTGAAGAAATTTTCTTCGCAGGTAAGAGAAGTTGAGAATATTGATTTCCAGCGTGGCGAGCAGGGTGAGGGCAACGTTGTTATTACGCTTTCTGACGCTTCTGTTAGTCCCGATATTCAGGAGCAAGGTGGTAAAATTAGGGTTGATTTTTCCAAGACAGCTCTGCCTGATTCATTGCGGGTGAGACTCGATGTAAAAGATTTTGCAACTCCTGTTCAGTTTGTAAGCTCTACAAGCTCTGCAGATAAGGCAAGTATTGTTATTGAGCCGGTTGGTACTTATGACTATCTTGCATATCAAACAGATCGTAAGTTGACAATTAGTGTTAAGCCTTTGAGTGATGCTGAGGCAGAAAGGCGCAAGGCTGATAGTTTTTCATACTCCGGTGAAAAGTTATCGCTTAATTTCCAAGATATTGATGTTAGATCTGTGTTGCAGCTGATCGCGGACTTTACAGACCTGAACTTGGTTGCTAGTGATACAGTCTCCGGAAATATTACCTTGCGGCTGCAGAATGTCCCTTGGGATCAGGCTCTTGACTTGGTTCTTAAAACTAAAGGCCTAGATAAGCGTAAAGTCGGTAATGTTTTGATGGTTGCTCCTGCTGATGAGATTGCAGCGCGTGAGCGCCAGGAGTTGGAGGCCCAGAAGCAGGTCGCAGAGCTTGCTCCCCTGCGCAAGGATGTGATTCGTCTTAATTATGCTAAGGCTTCTGATATTGCTAAAATTTATGAGGATAATGATTCTAAGGGTGTTCTTAAAGATGATATGAGAGGGTCGGTTATTTTTGATGATCGTACGAACACTCTCATAGTTACACTTACTCAAGAACGTATTGATGAACTTCGGCGTATTGTTACGCAACTTGATGTTGCGGTTCGTCAGGTGATGATTGAGGCTAGAATTGTTGAGGCGGGAGTGGATTATGACAAGGCTCTCGGGGTTCGCTGGGGGGGCGCGCTTCAAACTGGTGATGGTAAGTGGAATTCGTTTGGTAAAGACGGCAATGTTGGTATAAAGGATAAAGAAGGTTTAAATTGCGGCCCATTTGCCGGTAATTGTACGCTCCCAACAAATTCGAGTAATTCGCCCGTGCCTTTTGTCGACCTTGGTGTGCTCAATAGTACGGCTGGTATTGGTATAGGATTTATCACTGATAATGCTATTTTAGATTTGCAGTTGTCTGCGATGGAAAAGACAGGTAATGGCGAGGTTATATCCCAGCCCAGGGTTGTGACCTCGGATAAAGAAACTGCTAAAATTTTGAAGGGCACTGAAATTCCATATCAAGAAGCAAGCTCTAGTGGGGCCACTACGACTTCTTTTAAAGAGGCTGCACTTTCTCTTGAGGTGACGCCGCAGATTACACCTGACAACCGTATTATTATGGAGGTCAAGGTTGCAAAGGATTCTCCTGATTTTTCTCGAGTTCTGAATGGTGTGCCTCCCATTAATAAGAATGAGGTTAATGCAAAGGTTTTGGTTAGTGATGGCGAAACTATTGTGCTAGGTGGTGTTTTTTCTAATACACAGATTAAATCCGTGGATAAAGTTCCTTTCTTAGGCGATCTTCCGTATCTGGGCCGGATATTCAGGCGCGACCTAGTTCAGGATAGTAAGTCTGAACTGCTGATCTTTCTGACTCCACGCATCATGAACAACCAAGCCATCGCGGTGAGTCGTTGATTCAGTGCGAAACTTGATCCTTGTAGGCCCGATGGGTGCGGGTAAAAGCACCATCGGGCGTTTGCTTGCTAAAGAGTTGCGGTTGCCGTTCAAAGACTCTGACAAAGAGATTGAGCAGCGCACGGGCGCGGATATTCCTTGGATCTTTGATGTTGAAGGTGAGCAGGGTTTTCGTGAGCGTGAGCAGGCGGTAATCGCAGAGCTTTGCAATGTTGACGGTATGGTCTTGGCCACTGGTGGCGGCGCGGTGATGCGCTCCGAAAATCGTGTCGCGCTCCGGCGTGGTGGGCGTGTGGTTTATTTGCATGCTTCTGTTGAGCAGCAAGTGGATCGTACTTCGCGTGATCGCAATCGGCCGCTGTTGCGTGCGGCGGATCCTGGTAAGGTTCTGGCTGAGCTGTTGGCAGTTCGTGATCCGCTCTACCGTGAAATCGCTGATGTAGTGGTCGAAACCGACGAGCGTCCGCCTCGTCTGGTGGTGCAAGAGATCCTTGAGCGTCTTGAGGCGCTTTCTCCCCGTTAAAGCGCAGGCTGAACTGCGCTATCCTAGGCCCCTTTGTAACCTGGGGGCTTTATGCAGATTCTTCATGTCGATCTTGGTGAACGCAGCTATCCGATCTATATCGGTGCCCAGCTGTTGGCTCGTGATGATTTGCTGGCGGCCCACATTGTTGGCCGGCAGGTCGCGATAGTAACCAATGAGACAGTTGCTCCCCTCTACCTTGCTGCGCTTGAGCGCTCGCTCGCGAGCTATGCCATTACCTCTGTGGTGTTGCCTGATGGTGAGAGTTATAAAACCTGGGAAACCCTACAGTTGGTTTTTGATGGATTGCTGGGCGCGCGGCATGACCGTCGCACGACGGTCATTGCTCTGGGTGGTGGTGTAATCGGTGATATGGCGGGGTTTGCCGCGTCGTGTTACCAGCGCGGTGTGAACTTTATCCAAGTGCCAACCACGCTGCTGTCGCAGGTCGATTCTTCGGTCGGTGGCAAAACCGGGATCAACCACCCGCTGGGGAAAAATATGGTGGGGGCCTTCTACCAGCCGCAAGCCGTGTTGATTGATACCGCCACGCTGGCTACCTTGCCGGCTCGTGAGTTGTCTGCTGGTTTGGCCGAGGTGATCAAGTACGGTTTGATTTGCGATGAACCATTCTTGTCCTGGCTTGAGGAGCATATGCCTGCATTGCGTGCCCTCGATCAGGAGGCCCTGACTGCGGCGATTGCTCATTCATGTGCGGCCAAGGCTCGCGTTGTCGCGGCTGATGAGCGTGAGTCGGGTGTGCGCGCTACGTTGAATCTTGGGCACACCTTCGGCCATGCCATCGAGACCCATCAGGGCTATGGTGCCTGGCTGCATGGTGAGGCGGTTGCGGCTGGCACCGTTATGGCGCTGGATATGTCCGCGCGCTTGGGCTGGATCAGCGCTGCTGAGCGTGAGCGGGCCGTTCGCTTGTTTGTTGCCGCAGGATTGCCGGTTACTCCTCCTGAGGATATGACGCCTGAGGACTTTATGGAGCATATGGCGGTCGACAAGAAGGTTCTCGATGGCAAGTTGCGCTTGGTGTTGTTGCGCGGCTTGGGTGAGGCGGTTGTAACCGGTGATTTTCCCCGGGAAATTTTGAATGCCACGCTGAGCGCAGATTATGCGGCGCAGCTGGCTCAGCTTAAAAATTAACGAGTGTCCCATGACAAGTCTGCATGCTGATGAGGCGTTTCTCGATCATTACCACTTCACTCACGACCCCTTTGCTGCGCGGGTGCCGGGGTTCAAGTTTTTTCCGGCGCAGCGCAAGCCGGTGCTGGGCCAGTTGCATCACCTGGCGCGCTATAGCCAGCTGTTGCTGGTGGTCAGTGGTCCGGATGGTAGTGGCAAAACCCTGCTGCGCCAGGCGCTGGTAGCCAGTACCAATAAGCAGGCTGTGCAAAGTGTGGTGGTGTCCGCCAAGGGCGCTGCTGATCCTGCGAGCATTTTGCGTCAGGTCGCGCAGGGGCTGCAGGTGCAGCGGCCGGAGCTGCCGGCCATTCTGGCGCAGGTCGGGCAATTGGCACTGACCGGGCAGGAAGTCTATGTGCTGGTTGATGATGCTGAGGATCTCAGTGACGCGGCGCTGACCAGCTTGCTGAGTCTGGCGGTCGGCAATGCGGAAGGTCGCCCGCATGTCTTTCTGTTTGCTGATTCGCAGCTGCTACCGCGTCTTGAGCATGTGGCTGCGGGTGATGAGTGCTTTCATGTCATCGAGTTGCAGCCTTATGGCGAGGATGAAACGCGCGAGTATCTGGCTCAGCGTCTTGAGGGGGCGGGGCAAGGTATTGAGGTGTTGAGCGATGAGCAGGTCGCGGATATTCATGAGCAATCTGCTGGCTGGCCTGGGGTAATCAATCAGGTCGCGCGCGAGTCGTTGGTTGAGGCGATGTTGGCGCAACGCGGCGCGGCGAACCGTGGTGGTTTTTCTTTCAGTTTGCCGCGCAAGCATTTGCTGGCTCTCTGTGTGGTGGCTATCGGTGTGTTGGCTGCCTGGTTTATGCAGGGGCGAGTGGTTGAAGATGTCGAGGCGCCTGTGATTGCACAGTTGCCACTCGGTGAAACTCCTCCGCCTGCCGTGGTTGCAGAGCCAGGCGCGCCGGCTGCTCCGGCGGTTGCTCCTGCAATCCAATTCGAGGGTGCCAATCAGCCACTGCCGCTGCCTTTAGTGGGTGAAGCGCAGCCGGTTATTCGCGAGCCTTTGGCCCAAGCGGCTGGCTTGAGTGGTGCGGAAGAGGCTGACGCTGCGGGTGCTTCTGGGACTGCAGATGTAGTGCCTGAGCCAGCTCCAGTCGTGTCGGCGAGTGCTCCGGTTGCGCCTGTAGTTTCTGAGCCTATCAAGGTGGCTCCGGTGGTTACTCCACCAGTTGCGCTGGTGGTCAAGCCGGTTGCGCCAGTGGCTGCTGCCGTGCCGCCGCCAATTAAGCCGCAAGCACCGGCCGCTGCGGCCCAACCTGCTGCTGGTGGTGATTGGTATGCCGCGCAGGCCGGCTCGCGTTATACCCTGCAGATCCTCGGGGCGAGGTTGGAAAGTGGTGCGCAGGCTTTTGTAAAAGCCAATGGTGCGGATTACCACTATTTCAAGAAGCAGCATCAGGGTAAGCCGCTGTATGTGGTCACCTATGGCAGCTTTGCCACGCGTGATGCGGCGCAGGCGGCCTTGCGCACCCTGCCTGCCAAGGTGCAGGCTGGTAAGCCCTGGCCGCGTAACTTCGCGGGCATTCAGCAAGAGATTGCCCAGGCGCGCTAGCTGATACACTTCAGCGCTTGCGCTGACCGGTCGGTCGCTACCACGACCTTCCGGTCTTATCCTTCGTTTTCGCGACATATTTTTTCAAGGCTTCGTCACTAAGATTTGTGACGGCCTAGGTGGGTATGTACAATGACTGCCCTTTCGCCTGCGCAAAGCTGGGGCTTAGTCCTGCGCGCATGGTAAGTGGTTGAATTAGAAAGTAATTGCCTTGTGATAGGCCGTCTGGTGAGAGTCCCTATGAAAGCAGGTTTGTACCGTCCTGATGAGTTCAAGGATAACTGCGGCTTCGGCCTTATCGCCCATATGCAGGGTGAGGCTAGCCATCACCTGCTGCAGACCGCGATTGAAGCCCTGACATGTATGACCCACCGTGGCGGGATCAACGCCGACGGTAAAACCGGTGACGGTTGCGGTCTGCTGATCCAGAAGCCTGATGCTTTCCTGCGGGCCATGGCCCAGCAGCACTTTGCCGTCGAGCTGCCTAAGCAGTACGCCGTCGGCATGGTGTTCCTCAACCAAGATCCAGTGAAGGCTGAAGCGGCCCGCGAAAACATGAATCGCGAGATTCTCGCAGCTGGCCTGAGCCTGGTCGGCTGGCGCAAAGTGCCAATCGACACCAGCGTGCTTGGCCGTCTGGCGCTTGAGCGTCTGCCGCAGATCGAGCAGGTGTTTATCGGCGGCGAAGGCCTGTCCGATCAGGAATTTGCGATCAAGCTGTTCAGCGCACGTCGTCGTTCCTCGGTGGCTAACGCCGCTGACAGCGATCACTACATCTGCAGCTTTTCGCATAAGACCATCATCTACAAAGGCCTGATGATGCCGGCCGACCTGCAGCAGTTCTACCCGGACCTGGGTGACGAGCGCTTGCAGACCGCTATTTGCGTGTTCCACCAGCGCTTCTCCACCAACACCTTGCCGAAGTGGCCGCTGGCGCAGCCGTTCCGCTTCTTGGCGCACAACGGTGAAATCAACACCATCACCGGTAACCGCAACTGGGCCCAAGCGCGTCGCCTGAAGTTCGCCAACGACCAGATTTTCGATCTCGAAGAGCTCGGCCCGCTGGTTAACCGCGTCGGTTCCGACTCCTCGAGCATGGACAACATGCTTGAGCTGATGGTCACCGGCGGCATCGACCTGTTCCGTGGCGTGCGCATGATCATTCCGCCTGCGTGGCAGAACGTCGAAACCATGGACGCCGACCTGCGCGCGTTCTACGAATACAACTCCATGCACATGGAGCCCTGGGATGGTCCGGCCGGTGTGGTACTCACCGATGGCCGCCATGCCGTGTGCTTACTCGACCGTAACGGTCTGCGTCCGGCGCGCTGGGTTACCACCAAGAATGGTTACATCACCCTGGCCTCGGAAATCGGCGTGTGGAACTACGCACCCGAGGACGTATTGGCCAAGGGCCGCGTAGGCCCAGGGCAAATCCTCGCGGTGGACACCGAAACCGGGCAGATCCTCGGCAGCGATGACATCGATAACCGCCTGAAGTCGCGTCACCCTTACAAACAGTGGATGCGCAAGAGTGCCCAGCGCATTCAGGCGACCCTGGAAGACCGCGACCATGGTTCGGCGTTCTACGACGTTGACCAGCTCAAGCAGTACATGAAGATGTACCAGGTCACCTTCGAGGAGCGTGACCAGGTGCTGCGTCCGCTCGGCGAGCAGGGCCAGGAAGCGGTCGGCTCCATGGGCGATGACACGCCGATGGCCGTGCTCAGCCAGCGCGTGCGCTCGCCGTACGACTACTTCCGCCAGCAGTTCGCCCAGGTGACCAACCCACCGATCGACCCGCTGCGTGAAGCCATCGTCATGTCGCTGGAGATCTGCCTCGGTGCCGAGCGCAATATCTTCGAAGAGTCGCCTGAGCACGCTGCACGGGTGATTCTCAGCAGCCCGGTGATTTCGCCGGCCAAGTGGCGCGCCTTGATGAACCTGGATCGCCCAGGTTTCGAGCGTCAGCTGATCGACATGAACTACGACGAGTCGATTGGCCTGGAAGCCGCTGTGCGCAATATGGCCGATCAGGCTGAAGAAGCGGTGCGCGCCGGTAAGGTGCTGCTGGTTCTGTCTGACCGTCATATCGCCCCGGGCAAGCTGCCGGCCCACGCCTCGCTGGTCACCGGTGCGATTCACCACCGCCTGACCGAAAAAGGCTTGCGCTGCGACTGCAACATCCTGGTTGAGACTGCGACTGCCCGCGATCCGCATCACTATGCAGTGCTGCTCGGCTTCGGCGCGTCGGCGGTCTATCCGTTCCTCGCATACGAAGTGCTGGGCGACCTGATCCGCACCGGCGAAGTGCTGGGCGATCTGTATGAAGTGTTCAAGCACTACCGCAAAGGCATCTCCAAAGGCCTGCTGAAGATCCTGTCGAAGATGGGTATCTCAACTGTTGCTTCTTATCGTGGTGCGCAGCTGTTTGAAGCGGTCGGCCTGGCCGATGACGTCACCGAGCTGTGCTTCCGGGGTGTGGCCAGCCGTATCAAGGGCGCGCGCTTCGTCGATATCGAAAACGAGCAGAAGCTGCTCGCGGCCGAAGCCTGGAACGCGCGCAAGTCGATCCAGCAAGGCGGCCTGCTCAAATTCGTTTATGGCGGTGAGTACCACGCCTACAACCCGGATGTGGTCAACACCCTGCAGGCGGCTGTGCAGCAAGGTAGCTACGAAAAATTCAAGGAATACACCACGCTGGTCGACACCCGTCCGGTGTCGATGCTGCGCGACCTGCTGAAACTGAAGCTGGCCGACCAGCCAATCGCACTGGATCAGGTTGAGCCGCTGGGCGAGATTCTCAAGCGCTTCGACTCGGCAGGTATCTCGCTGGGTGCATTGTCGCCTGAGGCGCACGAAGCCATTGCCGAGGCGATGAACCGTCTGGGCGCGCGCTCCAACTCCGGTGAGGGCGGTGAAGACCCAGCCCGTTACGGCACCGTGCGCAGCTCGAAGATCAAGCAGGTGGCCACCGGCCGCTTTGGCGTGACTCCGGAATACCTGGTTAACGCCGAAGTGCTGCAGATCAAGGTGGCCCAGGGTGCCAAGCCCGGCGAGGGCGGCCAGCTGCCAGGCGGCAAGGTCAACGGGCTGATCGCCAAGCTGCGTTACGCAGTGCCGGGCGTGACCCTGATTTCGCCGCCGCCGCACCATGACATCTATTCCATCGAAGACCTGGCGCAGCTGATCTATGACCTCAAGCAGGTCAATCCGGCCGCGCTGGTTTCAGTCAAGCTGGTGGCGGAAGCCGGTGTCGGCACCATCGCCGCCGGTGTGGCCAAGGCTTACGCCGACCTGATCACCATCTCCGGTTACGACGGTGGCACCGGTGCATCGCCGCTGACCTCGATCAAGTACGCCGGTGCGCCGTGGGAACTCGGCCTGGCCGAAACCCACCAGACCCTGCGCGGCAATGACCTGCGCGGCAAGGTGCGGGTACAGACCGACGGCGGCCTGAAAACCGGCCTCGACGTGATCAAGGCCGCCATTCTCGGCGCCGAAAGCTTCGGCTTCGGTACAGCGCCGATGATCGCCCTGGGCTGCAAATACCTGCGTATCTGTCACCTGAACAACTGCGCCACCGGCGTGGCCACGCAGAACGACAAGCTGCGCAAGGATCACTTCATCGGCACCGTTGAAATGGTGATGAACTTCTTCACCTATGTCGCCGAAGAAACCCGTGAGTGGCTGGCCAAGCTGGGTGTTCGTAGCCTGGAAGAGTTGATCGGGCGTACCGATCTGCTGGAAATGCTGCCGGGCGAAACCGCCAAGCAGGGTCATCTGGACCTGACGCCGCTGCTCGGCAGCGACCACATTCCCGCCGACAAGCCGCAGTTCTGCCTGGTTGATCGCAATCCGCCGTTCGACGAAGGTCTGCTGGCCGAGAAGATGGTCGAGCTGGTCAAACCGGCGATTGAGGCAGCCAGCGGTGCTGAGATTGATCTGGAAATCTGCAACTGTGACCGTTCCATCGGTGCCCGTGTCTCCGGCGAAATCGCCCGTAAACACGGAAACCAGGGCATGGCCAAGGCGCCGATCACCTTCCGCTTCAAGGGCACTGCGGGCCAGAGCTTCGGTGTGTGGAACGCCGGTGGTCTGAACCTGTACCTGGAAGGCGACGCCAACGACTACGTCGGCAAGGGTATGACTGGCGGCAAGCTGGTGATCACCCCGCCGAAAGGCAGCCCGTTCAAGACCCAGGACAGCGCCATCATCGGCAACACCTGCCTGTACGGCGCCACTGGCGGCAAGCTGTTCGCCGCCGGTACTGCGGGCGAGCGTTTCGCCGTGCGTAACTCCGGTGCGCACACCGTGGTTGAAGGCACGGGCGACCATTGCTGCGAATACATGACCGGCGGCTTTGTCTGCGTACTGGGCAAGACCGGCTACAACTTCGGCTCGGGCATGACCGGCGGTTTCGCCTACGTGCTCGATCTGGATAACAGCTTCTACGACCGCGTTAACCACGAGCTGGTGGAAATTCAGCGGATCAACAATGAGTCGATGGAGGCTTACCGTAGCCACCTGGAGCGCGTACTCGCCGAGTACGTCCAGGAAACATCGAGTGAGTGGGGTGCGACCCTGCTGGAAAACCTGGACGACTACCTGCGCAAGTTCTGGCTGGTCAAACCGAAGGCGGCAAGCCTGAAGTCGTTGCTCTCCAGCACCCGTGCCAACCCGCAATAAGAATGCGCCTGAAGTGGTTTGATGAGGTATTGCAATGACTGAACGTCTGAATAACGACTTCCAGTTCATCGAAGTCGGGCGCAAAGACCCGAAGAAGAAACTGTTGCGTCAGCGTAAGAAAGAGTTCGTCGAGATCTACGACAACTTCAAGCCTGCGCAAGCGGCCGACCAGGCACATCGCTGCCTGGGCTGCGGTAACCCCTATTGCGAATGGAAGTGCCCGGTGCACAACTTCATTCCCAACTGGCTCAAGCTGGTGTCCGAGGGCAACATCCTCGCCGCCGCCGAACTGTCGCACCAGACCAACACCCTGCCGGAAGTCTGCGGCCGCGTGTGTCCGCAGGACCGTCTGTGCGAGGGTGCGTGCACCCTGAATGACGGCTTCGGCGCGGTGACCATCGGCTCGGTGGAGAAGTACATCACCGATACGGCGTTCGCCATGGGCTGGCGCCCGGACATGTCGCGCGTGGTGCCAACTGGCAAGCGCGTTGCGGTGATCGGTGCCGGCCCGGCTGGGCTGGGCTGCGCCGACGTCCTGGTGCGCAACGGTGTGACCCCGGTGGTGTTCGACAAGAACCCGGAAATCGGCGGCCTGCTGACTTTCGGTATCCCCGAGTTCAAGCTGGAGAAGAGCGTGCTGAGCAATCGCCGCGAAGTCTTCACCGGCATGGGCGTCGAGTTCCGCCTGAACACCGAGATCGGCACAGACATCACCATGCAGCAGCTGCTGGATGAGTACGATGCCGTGTTTATGGGCATGGGCACCTACACCTATATGAAGGGCGGCTTCCCCGGTGAAGACCTGCCGGGTGTGACCGATGCGCTGGATTTCCTGATCGCCAACGTCAACCGCAACCTCGGTTTCGAGAAGAGCGCGGAAGACTTTATCGACATGAAGGGCAAGCGCATCGTCGTCCTCGGCGGCGGCGACACCGCGATGGACTGCAACCGCACTTCGATTCGCCAGGGCGCCAAGTCGGTGACCTGCGCCTATCGCCGCGACGAAGAGAACATGCCGGGCTCGCGCAAGGAAGTGAAAAACGCCAAGGAAGAAGGGGTGAAATTCCTCTTCAACCGTCAGCCCATCGCCATCGTTGGTGAAGACAAGGTTGAGGGCGTGAAAGTGGTCGAGACCCGTCTCGGCGAGCCGGATGCCCGTGGCCGTCGCAGCCCCGAGCCGATCCCCGGTTCTGAGGAAATCATCCCGGCGGAAGCCGTGCTGATCGCCTTCGGTTTCCGTCCAAGCCCGGCTGCCTGGTTCAGCGATTTCAAGATCGAAACCGACAGCCAGGGCCGCGTCGTTGCGCCTGAGCAGAGCCAGTTCAAGCACCAGACCAGCAACCCGAAGATCTTCGCCGGCGGCGATATGGTTCGCGGTTCCGATCTGGTGGTGACGGCAATCTTCGAAGGCCGCAACGCCGCCGAAGGCATCCTCGACTACCTCGGCGTCTAAGCTACTGCTCTGTACCTGTGGGAGGGGCTTTAGCCGCGCGCTTTAAATCGGCGGCATCGCGGCTGAAGCCCCTCCCACAGAAGTGTTTTCCCGCGACAAATTGACCCTATAGACAAAAGGCACGGCACTCGCCGTGCCTTTTGTTTTGTGGTCTGCGAAAATACCCGCACTTTTTTGCTGCCTTCCATGTTTCGGGAATTGTTATGACCGCCCTGAAGAACGACCGCTTCCTTCGTGCTCTGCTCAAGCAACCTGTCGATGTCACCCCGGTGTGGATGATGCGCCAGGCCGGTCGTTACCTGCCGGAGTACCGCGCCACCCGCGCCAAGGCCGGTGATTTCGTCAAGCTGATGAAGAACCCGGAGCTGGCCTGCGAAGTCACCATCCAGCCGCTGGACCGCTACCCGCAGCTGGACGCGGCGATTCTGTTCTCCGACATCCTGACCATCCCCGACGCCATGGGCCAGGGCCTGTATTTCGAGACGGGCGAAGGTCCGCGTTTCAAGAAGGTCATCAGCAGCATGGCTGATATCGAGGCGCTGCCGATCCCCGATCCGGAGCAGGACCTGGGTTATGTGATGGACGCCGTGCGCACCATTCGCCGCGAGCTGAATGGCCGTGTGCCGCTGATTGGCTTTACCGGCAGCCCCTGGACTCTGGCCACCTATATGGTTGAAGGCGGCTCAAGCAAGGACTTCCGCAAGTCCAAGGCCATGCTCTACGACAACCCGCAGGCCATGCACGCGCTGCTCGACAAGCTGGCGCAGTCGGTGACTGCTTACCTCAACGGGCAAATCAAGGCAGGCGCGCAGGCGGTGCAGATTTTCGATTCCTGGGGCGGTAGCCTGTCGGCAGCGGCCTATCAGGAGTTCTCTCTGGCCTATATGCAGAAGATCATCGACGGCCTGATCCGCGAGCATGACGGTCGCCGTGTGCCGGTGATTCTGTTCACCAAGGGCGGCGGTCTGTGGCTGGAGTCGATGGCCGACAGCGGCGCCGAAGCTCTGGGCCTGGATTGGACCTGCGATATCGGTAGCGCCCGTGCCCGCGTCGGCAGCAAGGTGGCACTGCAGGGCAATATGGACCCGAGCGTGCTGTACGCCAACCCGGCGGCGATCCGCGCCGAAGTAGGGCGTATCCTGGCTGCCTACGGCCAGGGCAGTGGCCATGTATTCAACCTCGGTCACGGCATTACCCCCGAAGTGAATCCGGAGCACGCCCGGGCCTTCTTCGAGGCGGTGCATGAGTTGTCCGCGCAATACCACACCTGAGAAACACAGGCTCGTAGGAGCGGGCCATGCCCGCGAATCGCACGCATGGCGTGCTCCTACAGGTGTGCAGATAAAACAAAGGCCGCTAATGCGGCCTTTGTTTTTCTGGGTGTTGCTTAGGGCTTACGCAAATCGCGCACTGCCCTTACCAGCGCCAGCTGTTCGGCTTCGCTGAGTTTGTCAGCGTAGCGGGGCATGGCGCCTGGGCCTTCCTGAATGGCTTCGAGGATGTCGTTGTCGCTGTTGTTGTCCTGCCACTTGGCTTTGCTCAGGTTCTGCGCAAAGTACAGCCAGCCGCGCATGGTGTTGGCGCGACCGTCTTCGGCATGGCATTTGGCGCAGTGCTGACGGTACAGCTGCTGGCCATCCACTTCGGCCAGCGCGGGCAGGCTGGCGAGCAGAGTCAGCGCGCCGAGCAGGCCAAGCAGCGCTGGCTTATTTGACATTGGCCAGGTTTCCCTTGAGAGCTACGCCCGCCATCACCGCGCCGGCGTGGCATTCGTACTTCTGGCTGTCCTTGTACTCGATGTTCTTATAGTTGCTGGCCAGGTCGACCACGGCATTGGCACCGGCGGCCTTGGCGGCGTTCTGGAAGCGGATCAGTGCGGACTGCAGTGCCCAGCTGCAGGCGGCTTCATCGCTCTTGTTGAAGGCGTTGGTCTTCTGGCTGGTGGTGACACCGGATTTGACCACACTGACCGCACCAGCCGGTTTGTTACCCGCCAGGTAGAACTTCACGCTGCCGTCGAGGCGGCCGGCGTTGAGGGCTTCCTGCACAGCGGCTTCGAACGGCAGAAAGTGGGTAGTGTCACGGGCTTGGCTGATGCTCGGCAGTGCCGCGAAGCAGGCAACAGCGACGAGTAGGTGGCGCAATTTCATGGTGACCTCCGTGGTTCTTATGCTTATGAGCTGCTTGGCTCAGGATTGATCGACAGTTTCATATAGTGCTGGGTCAAGCCGTGCAAGCGTTTCACCAAGGCGTTATAGCGCTTGTGAATCTTGCCATCTGCATAGCGTAGCTTTTCGCTGTCGCGGTACAGGATGTCATAGCGCGTCGCACTGTAATTAAGGGTAATAGAGGCGCTGTGCCCGCGAAAGTCGATGCGCGCGAGGATTTGCTGCGGTCGATCCTGTTCTACCACCCAGTTACCGTGTGCCAGCGCTTGCAGCAGGATTTGATGAAAGTCGCCGTTGTAGTTGGCGAGCGGCACGGGCTGATGAATTTCGCGGATCGGCTGAATCCGACTACAGGCCAGCAAAGAAACGATGGCAATGCTGATGAGTAGCAGCTTAGTGAAGCGGTACATGGTGGACTCCTTGTCCAGTGGGTTAAGTCCAGCGCTTGAAGATCAGCGAGGTATTCACTCCGCCAAAGGCGAAGTTGTTGTTCATCACGTACTGGTGGCTCATCTGGCGGAATTCACCGCGCAGGTAGTCCAGCTCGCCGCAGGCCGGATCGATTTCGTCCAGGTTCAGGGTTGGCACATAGCTGTCTGCGTTCATCATTTCGATGCTGAACCAGGACTCCAGCGCGCCGCAGGCGCCCAGGGTGTGGCCGAAGTAGCTCTTCTGCGAGCTGATCGGCATCTGGCTACCGAACAGTTCCTGAGTGGCCTGGGTTTCCGCGACATCACCCTGGTCGGTGGCGGTGCCGTGGCCGTTGACGTAGCCGATGGCAGAAGGCTGTAAGCCGGCATCCTGCAGCGCCAGTTCCATTGCCCCGCGCATGGTCGCCTGTACTGGCTTGGTGGCGTGCTGGCCGTCTGAGTTGCAGCCAAAACCGACGATTTCGGCGTGGATGGTCGCGCCACGGGCCAGTGCGTGTTCCAGTTCTTCGAGTACCAGAATGCCGGCACCTTCGCCGATCACCAGGCCATCGCGGCCGCTGTCGTAGGGGCGCGGCGAGGTGTGTGGGGCATCGTTTTTCAGGCTGGTGGCGTACAGCGCATCGAAGACCATGGCTTCGGTCGGGCACAGCTCTTCGGCACCACCGGCAAGCATCATCGGCAGGCGACCGAACTTGATTGCTTCATAGGCATAACCGATGCCCTGGCTGCCGCTGGTGCAGGCGCTGGAAGTAGGGATCAGGCGGCCTTTGAGGCCGAAGAAGATGCTGATATTGGCCGCCGTGGTGTGCGGCATCATGCGGATGTAGGAGTTGGCATTCAGGCCATCGGCCACCGAATTCAGCAGCATATTGCCGAAGGCTTTGATCTCGTCGGTGCTACCGGTGGAGGAGCCGCAGGCCACGCCCATACGGCCGTCCTTGATCGACTCGTCGCCGAGCAGGCCGGCATGTTCCAGTGCGCGTTCGGCGGCGTACACCACCAGCTTGGAGACGCGGCCCATGCTGCGGGTCTGTTTGCGGTTCCAGTGCTTGGGTTGCACGAAGTCATCCACCGGGCCACCGAGGCGGGTGTTCAGCTCGCTGAACCTGTCCCACTCGTGCATATAGCGGATGCCGCTCTTGCCCGCTTTGAAGTTCGCTTCAATCGTTGGCCAGTCGCTGCCCAGCGAGGTCACGCCGGCCATGCCGGTGACTACAACCCGTTTGCATCCGTTCATCAGCACAACCCACCGTTCACCGCGAGGACCTGGCGGGTAATGTAGGCCGCCTCCTCGGACATCAGAAAATTCACCGCGCCGGCCACTTCTTCCGGGGTGCCCATGCGTTGCGCCGGGACCATCTTGAGGATTTCCTCAATCGGCACATCGGCATCGAGAATTTCGGTGTCGATCAGCCCCGGCGCCACACAGTTGACCGTGATCTTGCGCTTGCCCAGCTCGATCGCCAAGGCCTTGGCTGCACCGATGATGCCGGCCTTGGAGGCGCTGTAGTTGACCTGACCACGGTTGCCGATCAGCCCGGACACCGAGGTGATGCAGACGATGCGCCCGGCCTTGCGCCGCCGCACCATGGGCATGGTCAGCGGATGCAGCACGTTATAGAAACCGTCCAGATTGGTGCGCATGACGATGTCCCAGTCCTCTTCGCTCAGCGCCGGAAAGGCGCCGTCGCGGGTCAGGCCGGCGTTGCACACTACCCCGTAATAGGCGCCGTGCTGCTCGACATCGGCCTCCAGCGCCGCGCGGCAGGCGGCGCGGTCGGAGACGTCGAATTGCAGAATGCGCGCCTGTTGGCCCAGCTCGATGATCTGCGCCTGCACCGCTTCGGCTTCCTCGCGGCGGGCGCGGCAATGCAGCACGATGTCATAGCCGCCTTTGGCCAGACGCAAGGCAATCGCCCGACCGATGCCACGGCTGGAGCCGGTGACCAGAATTGTTTCGCTTATGGCTTTGCTTTCGCTCACGGCTGCGTTCCCTCAAATTCTTCCTGAAGATAGCTGGCCACCTGGGGTGGACGGAATACGTTAAGGCGGGCCAGCGCCTCGATACCGGGGCCGCGCAGCTGGCATTCGAACACGCCCATGCCGTTGTCATCTTGCAGCGAGCGGCTGGCATGGATATGCAGCTCGGCTCCCGCCGGGAAGCGTTCGACATTGCACTCGTATTTGCGTGTACCGAGCAGAAAACCCAGCTCCACCGGCTCGCCGCGCAGGCGCGCCTGGCAGCCTGCGTAAGCGGCGACGCTCTGCGCCATCAGCTCAATGCCAACCCAGGCCGGCAGGCTACCGTCCTCCAGGTTAAACAGGCCACCGTGGCGGATGGTCAGCTGGGTTTCGATGTCTTCGTCGCCAAAGCGCAGCACCTGGTCGATCAGGATCATATCGCCGGCGTGAGGAATCAGTTCGGCGATTGGCCATTGGCTCATAGCTGTTCTCCTGGCGCTTCAGCGAGAAGCAGGCTGATATTGTTGCCGCCAAAGGCGAAGGAGTTGCTCATCAGCCGGTGCGGGCGGCTATTGCTCAGGCGGGTTCCGGGCTGTACCAGATTCAGCGCCGGCAGGGCCAGGTCAGCCTGGCCGTCCCACAGGTGCGGCGGCAACAACTGCTCTGGGTTGTATTCGCTCAAGGTCAGCCAGCAGAAGGCGGCTTCCAGCGCACCGGCGGCGCCGAGGGTGTGGCCGACCATGGGCTTGCTGGAGGAGCAGGCCACGCCACTTGGGAATATTGCCTGCACCGCCTGACTTTCCATGGCGTCGTTGTGGGTGGTGGCGGTGCCATGCAGGTTCAGATAGTCGACCTGATCAGCGCTGATGCCTGCCGCCGCCAGCGCTTTGCGCATGGCCGCCTGGGCGCCAAGGCCATCGGGCTGCGGTGCGGAAATATGGTGAGCATCTGAGCAGGCGCCGCCGCCGAGCAGGGCGATTGGTACGGCACTCCGGGATACGGCACTCCAGGCCGCACTGCCAGGCAGCGCTTCTATTGTCATCGGCTCTTTAGTCATTAAGAACAGCGCCGCCGCCTCGCCGATATTGATGCCATGACGATTGACCGAGAACGGGTTGCAGCGTTCGGCCGAGACCGCTTCCAGGGCGGTAAAACCGTTGAGTGTCAGGCGACACAAGCTGTCCACGCCGCCGCAAATCACTGCATCACATACGCCCAGGTTCAGCAGACGCTGTGCACTCAGTAGCGCCCGCGCGCCTGAGGTACAAGCGGTGGAAATGCTAAAGCACGGCCCGCTCAGGCCCAGCCAGTCACTGAGAAAATTCGCCGGTTCAGCCAGCTCCTGCTGCGCGTAGTGATAATGCTCCGGCAACTCGCCCTGTTTCAGGTATTCAGCGATGCTCTGGCTGGCTTCCTCGATGCCCGAGGTGCTGGTGCCGAGTACCACGGCAATGCGCTCGGCGCCGAAACGGGTGATGGCGGCGCGCAGCTCTGGCTCGATCTCCAGTGCCGCAGCCAGCAGCAGCTGGTTATTGCGGCTCGGCGGATGGCCCGGCAGCTCGGGTAACTCCGGCAAATGACCAGGCACGGCACCGACGGTCAGCGCGCGCTCGGCCACCCAGCCGCTTTGCGCCTGCATGCCGCTGCTATCGCCGGCAAACAGCGCTGTCGCCACCGCCTGCTTGCCTTGGCCGAGGGCGCAGTTAAGGCCCAGTGCGTTGAGGTAGACCGGCATCAGGGAATCTCTTCGTCGGCGAGCGCATAGACCCGGTAACTCAGCGCCTGGCCTTGGCTCAGGGTGAAATCCAGCGGCGCGTGGTAGTCGATCAGCCAGTGCGGGTTAAGCCGGCGCTGACCGTCGGCCAGTTGCTGCCAGGTATCCGGCGCATAGCTGGCGGGCAGCTTATCGGTCGGGGTGAGGGCGAACAGCAGGGCGGCGAACAGTTCCTGCGCCTCACTATTGGGCGGTAGCAGGCCATCGGCGCGCCACTTGCCATCCTCCAGCAGTTGCCGCGCCAGGGGTATGCCAAGGGGATCGAACAGCGACCAGCGCAGCGCGGATTGCTCGGTCTGCACCACCAGCCACCAAGTCTGCTGATCCTCGCCTTGCTGGCGTTCGACGCGCAGCGCGGCGGGCAGTGGCGCGCCAAAGGTCGGTGCGCTTAGCGGCAGCGGTGTGTGGGCGGCGCAGGCGCTGAGCAGCAGGCCGAGGCCGAGCAGGATGAGGCGCCTCATGCTGGGGTTGCCTCAAGCGGCTTGCGCGCCACCACATTGACCAGGGTTTCATTGCGCTGGCCGACCGGCTTGGGCTTTAGCAGCCCCCAGCGTTCCAGCAGGCCGAAGTCCTTGGAACGGCTCCACCATAGATAGGGGTAGGAGACATTCTGGGTTGCGAACTCGAAGCCCTGGCCGCGCAACATCTGCAGATAGCCTTCGGCGCTTTTCTGCACATGCATGGGGTGGCGGAACAGCCAGCGGATCACCCAGGTGTCGATGTAGTACTGGGTGGATTCGGCGAACAGCAAACGCCCGCCCGGCTTGAGCACGCGCCAGAACTCGGCCAGGGCCTGCTCCTGCTCGACCAGGTGATGGAAGGTCTGGTGACAGAACAGCAGGTCGACGCTGGCATCCGGTAGGTCGATGGCGGCGCAGTCGCTGGCGATCAGTTGCACATCCAGGCCCAGACGCTCGGCCTCGGCGCGTGAGCAGTCAAGGCTGTGCGGGTCGGCGTCCAGGCCGATTATCCGCGCCGGTTTGAACGCCTCGGCGAGCAGGCCGAACGACTTGCCTTGGCCGCAACCGGCATCCAGCAGCACCGGCGCTTCTGGCAGCGGGCCGGCGAACAGGCCGCGCAGGTCATTGATCGCCACGCGCAGCACATGGTGCTGCCAGACGTGGCTCTGCAAGAACCAGAAGCCGAAGCGGGTTTCCTCGACGTAGGTGGATGAGACGGCGGTGGTTTCGGGCATCGACTGTCCTTAGTTGAATCTGTTTACGAGCTTGCGAGCTAGAGCCATACAAGGCGAAAACAGGCGAGGAAGCGGAGTTTACTGGTGTAAATGAGCATTCCGAGCCTGTTTTTAACGCAGTAGGGCCGACGCGCAGCTGCTCGTAAATAGGTTCTCAGTTGTTGGCGCAGAGTTCGGCAAGCACCCGCAGACGGCGCTTGGGTTCGGCGACGTAGGGGTTTTTTTCATCCCAGGCGTAGCCGGCGAGGATTGAGCTGATCATCCGGCGGATCTCCGGCTGAGCCTTCTCGAAATAGATCACGTCCTGGAAGCTGCCGTCGTACCAGCCCTCGACATACACGCGGAAGGTGTCGACGCCGCGCTTGAGTGGGATGGCGAATTCATTTTCCCAGTCCACCGTCTCGCCGCTGAGCTGGCGGTGCAGAACGCCGGCGGCCATGCTCGCCGAACGCATGGCGATGGTCACGCCCGAGCTGAACACCGGGTCGAGGAATTCGGCGGCGTTACCGAGCAGGGCAAAGCCTGGGCCGTGCAGGGTTTTCACGTTGGCCGAGTAGCCGCCGATGGTGCGCGCCGGGGTGTCCCACACGGCATTTCTCAGCACCTTGTGCAGGCTGGGCGTCTCTTCGATAAATTGCTTAAGGCAGGCATCCAGATCTTCCGGGCGACCCTGATAGCGGGTGGCATCGGCCACCACGCCCACCGAGCAGCGGCCGTTGCTGAACGGGATGGTCCAGAACCACACATCGCGCAGGGTCGGGTGGGTGGTGATCAGAATCTTCTCGCGGTCGAAACCGCTGCCTTCACTGCGGTCTTCGACGTGGGTAAACACCGCCTGGCGCACCGGGAAGTTCGACGGCGTGTCTAGATCCAGTAGGCGCGGCAGCACGCGGCCGTAGCCGCTGCCGTCGAGGACGAAGGCGCATTCGACCTGGTATTCGTGGCCGTCGGCCAGGCGTCGCACGCTCAGGCGCGGGCATTCGCCGCTGCGCGCGCCGCTGAAATCGACGGCGAAGATTTCCTCTTCATAGCGGATTTCCACGCCCTGCAATTCGGCCTGGTCGGCCAGCAGCTTGTCGAAGTCGGCGCGCAGCACCTGATAGGTCGAGCCCTGGCCTTTGGTGAAGGTGTCGCGGAAATCGAATTCGGTGTAGCGCTCGCCCCAGCCAAAGGCCGCGCCATGCTTGGTCTGGAAGCCCGCCGCACGCACCGCGTCGAGCATCCCGGCTTCTTCAACAAAATCCAGGCAGTGCGACAGCAGGCTCTCGCCAATTGAGAAGCGCGGGAAGCGCTGGCGCTCTAGCACCAGCACGTCATGACCATTGCGTTTGAGCAGCGCTGCAGCAATCGCCCCGGACGGGCCGGCACCTATCACTACGACTTGGCGTTGTTCGACTTCAAGAGACTTCATAGCGGCTTCTTGCCTCATGCTTGGCTGCTTGTGGGTAAGCACCGGCCAGGGCCGGTAACAGGGTCGAGATCAGGCCCATCAGCATCAGGGCGAAATACAGCGCCGGGCTGATTATCTGCTGTTGCAGCAGCAGATTGAGAAAGATGATTTCAGTCAGGCCGCGGGTATTCAACAGCAGGCTTTCGCGCCACTGCCCAGCATAGGCGCGCAGCTGCCCGGCGGCCCAGCTCAGGCCCAGCCAGTTGCCGGCCAGTTTGCTGATGATTGGTAGCAACAACAACGCACCGAACTGCCAGGCAGAATACTCCAGCCAGGCGTCGTGCCAGTCGATCTGCAGCAGGCCAAAAGCCAGAATCAGCGGCACCGCCAGCCAGGTTTGCAGCCAGCGCAGCACCCCGGCGGGTAGCGGCAGGCGCAAAGGCAGACGCAGGGCGGTGAGCAGCAGCAGGTAGGCGATGCCGAATACCAGGGCATTCAGGTGCAGTTGCTGCATCACCAGCAGCAGGGCGAGAAAGCAGCTGCCATTGAGCCACGCCGAACGCAACGGCAGCAGCTTTAGCAGCAGCGGCAGGCTGGCGGCCAGCAGCGGCCAGAGCAGGGTCGCCGGGTCGCTGCTGCCCTGGGCCAGGCCAAAGATCAGCCAGCACAGTAAATCCATGATGATCGCCGCCTGCAGCAGCTGGCGAATCTTGGCCACCGGGTAGCCCAGGTGCTGCAGGTAGAGAAACAGTACCGGAATGGCGGTCAGGGCAAACAGCAGGCCCACGGCAATATCGGCCAGCAGGCCTTGCTCCGGCAGCAGCCAGACCGCGCAGGCCAGGCCGCAGAAGAACGGCACAAAGAAACTCGGCAGGGCGATCTGCAGGCTGCCCGGCTCCAGCTGCAGATCAACCACATCGCTGAGGATATGCCCGAGCAACAGACAGAAGGCCACCCCATACAAGGGTTCCAGCCACAGCGGTGCGAGCAGTTCGCGGGCGCCGAAGCCCAGTGGCGTGGTCCATAGCATCAGCAGCGGCAGGCCCAGGGTGGCCAGCAGCAATTGGCTGACAATCGGGATCAAGCGCAGGCGTTTGCCCAGCCAGGTCACCAGAGCAAAGAGTGCGAGCAGCGCCAACCAGGCCAGGGCGATGCTCATATCGTTTGCGCCTGGTTAGCTGTGGCTTGCCGGGTGCCAGCCCAGGGCGCGAGCAGAAAGCAGAACAGCAGACCAAGGCTGATCGCCAGGCCAAAGTTGGCAATCGCCGGGGTGTCGCTGATCAGCAGCAAGCCGAACGACAGCCAGCTGGTCAGCGCCGAGAGCAGGGTGCCGAGCAGGCTGACCGCCGGCCCGCCGATGTTCTCGCGCATCAGAATGGCGTAATCGACGCCGATGGCGGTGATCAACAGCAGGCCGAACAGGCTGAACAGCGTCAGCGGTTGGCCCAGCCAACCCAGACAGGCCAGCGCCGCCAATGCCGCCAGCAGCGGCAGGCAGACCACCCGCAATGCGCCGCCGAGGCCGAACGGCAGGCACAGCAGTAACAGGATCGCGATGCTGGATATGAGTTTTAACTCTGCAGCGCTAAGTTGGGTGGCGCTAAACAGTGCGTTGAGTTCGCTGATTCGATCCACCAGCTGCACCCCTGGCAAGCCCTCGACCAGCGGCTGGAGTTCGCTGCTATTGCTGAGTCCCTGCAGGCTGACCAGCCCGGCCACGCCATCTGCCCCGTTCTTGCTATAAGCACCCAGCCATAGCGGTCGCCAGGCCTCACCCAGGGGGCTGGCCAAGGCTTGTTCCAGGCTCGCCTGGTTGTTCTGTTGCAGCTCCAGCAGTTCGCTGTGCAGCGCGGCCGGCGCAATGCCCAGATCGAGCAGGGGTTGCCAGTGCTGCGGCAGTTCGCTTAGTGCCGCGCGCAATTCCTGCAGCTGACTGTCGGGGGCGACCAGTTGGCTCAGGGCGCGGTAGTCACGCAACTGACCGTTTTGCACTGCCTGATCCAGACGCAGGCTTAGCGCGGCCTGGCGTTCCAGCAGTTGCTGCGGGTTAGCGGCACGGACCAGAAAGAACTGGCTGGTGGGCTGCTGGCCGGTCAGCTCAGCGATGCGTTGGGCTTCGGCCAGTAGCTCGGGCTCCTGGCCCAACCACTGGCGCAGGTCATTTTGTGTATGCAGTTGCCACAGGCCTCCTGCACAAAACAGCAGGAGTAACGCCAGCAGCGGCGCGCTACCGACTTTGCCCAGCAGACGTGCCCGACCGGTCAGCAGGCGTTGGCTAAAGCTCAGCAGCTGCGGTGATGGGCTTAGTTGTAGGCCGCGCAGCCAGGCCGGCAGCAGGCATACCGAGCACAGATAAGCGGCAATCAGCCCGGCGGCGGAGAACAGCGCGACCTGGGTCAGCGCCGGAAACGGGGTAAAGGCCAGGGCCAGGTAACCAATCAGGTTGGTGCCCAGGCTCAGGCTCAGGCCCGGCAAAGTGGCGCGCAGCGCGCCCCAGCTGCTCCAGCCGTCTGCGCCTGCGGCGTTGCTCCAGCTTTTACTCAAATAGTGTTGCGGGTAATCGGCAGCGACCCCGACCAGGCTGGCACCCAATACCAGGGTCAGGGCGTTGATCTGACCAAACGCCAGTACGCAGGCGGTGCAGCCGGCGAGTAGCGCTATGCCAATCGGCAGCAGACTGACCAGCACCCGCACGCGGCGAAATGCCAGCAGCAACAGCAGCAGGGTGCCGAGTGTGGCGCCACCGCCAATCAGACTGATCTCGCGGGTGGCCTTGGCCTGGCCGGCTGCCGCATACAACACGCCACCGGCCGCCAGCAGTTGGCCGCCGGCTGTTTCGATCTGTGCACGGGTAGCGGCGACCTGTGCGGCAATCAGCGGCGGCTCCTGCATATCGAAGGCGCTGCCCTGGGCGCTGGCGCGCAGCAGGGCCCAGGTCATGCCGGGCTCTTCCAGCAGCAGTGCGCCGCTGCTCAGGTCGGCCTGGATGCGGCTGCCGGGATTCAGCGCCTGTTGCGCGCGTACGCCAAAGCCCAGCCAATCCTGTTCGATGGGCAGCAGGCTGAAACCGGCGAAGGTGTCGAACAGCTGGGCGGCGCGTTGTTCGATCAGTTGTTGCGGCTGCTCCAGCAACAGCTGGCGATCCGCAGTTGGCAGCAGGGCCAGGCGGTTGCTGCGCAGGTAGTCGCGCAGCGCCGCGAGGTCGCTGTCGACGCTCCACTGCACCTGGGCGAAGCGCCCGCTGTCGCGCCACTGCTCGCCAACCTGCTGCACCAGGGCAATCGCCTGGTCGCGCTGCGGGTGGCCAATCAACAGCAACAGGTCGCGATTGAGCGGCTCCTGCATACGTTGCTCGGCCTGCTGCACCAGGGCGTCGCCGCTGCCGGCTGGCAATAGCGCGAGCATGTCTGCCGCGACGGGCGGGCCGCCCCGCCACTGCCAGGCGGCGAGCGCCAGCAGGGCGGCGAGCAGCAGCAGAAAGCCGCGCGGCAGCCAGCGTTCACTGGGCAAAGTCGCGTTGCTCCTGCTCAGTCAAGGCAGCGCCGGCCTGGCTTTCCGGCAAGCGCAGCACGCTGTGGTCGCCCTGGGTTTCATGCAGCTCGATGCGCTGCACCAGCGCGCCGCCGTCGATCTGGATGCGGCTGAAAATCTGCTTGAGCAGTACCGAGTTCGGCACCAGACGCAGTTGCCAGGCCTCGGCAGTGCCACTCAGTTGCAGCTGGAAATCTTTGGACAGGCCGCTATGGTCGCCCTTGAGCACGGCGAGAAACAGCCGGCTCTGCTGGGCAGCGACATCCTGGCCTGGTTGCTGTTGCCAGCCGCTGGGCGTGCGTTTGGCGATGCCCTGGCTGTTTATGCGGTAATCCTGCTTGAGCGGGCTTTGCAGCTGCCAGAGCAGGCCGAGGTCGCGGCTTAGGACGAACTGGCCACGGCTGGTCAGCGGCTGTGGCAGGGCGCGCAGGTGCTTTTCCTGGATTAGCGGGCCGCGTACCACGGCGGGCTTGGCCAGCTGGGCGCTGAGTTGGTCGAGGTCGAAGGCGTAAGTTCTCGGTGTCAGAAGCAGGAGCAGCAGTAGCCCGGATGCAATCCGGGAGCGGTGTAAGGTCGGAGAACGCTCCCCGGATTTCATCCGGGCTACGAGGTTATGCCAACGCAGTAATAAAACTTGGACGATGCCAGTCGGGCCAGGACTTGGGGTCCCCTCAGGAGGCCGAGTGGAATCCCTGTGTAAGGGGGTGAGCGGCATGGATGCCGCGAGAGCTGCGATGGGCCAGGGATGGCCCTTCGCAGCGTGCCCCTGGAGCAGGGATGGAGCGAGGGAAGTCGAGCGTAGCGAGACCCGGATGTGGGGCGCGCTTTCTCTTTGGTTACTTTCTCTTTGCGCGCGCAAAGAGAAAGTAACTCGTCCGACAGGACGAAACCGGTTAGCAAAGACAGTTCCCAAAACACCGCGTTGGGTATCGCAAAGCTCAACCCAACCTACGGAGCTGAGCCCGCGGCTTAACCCGGCCCAAAGCCTGTTCACGCCAGCACCTTCTCAACGGCTTCGATCAACACCTTGGGCGAAGCAAATTGCATCTCCCGCGTAGCGATTTCCACCGCCACCTGCACGCTGCTGCCACGGGTCATGCGCTCGCCGCTGGCGGCATCGGTGATCAGGTAGTTGATCTTTAGGCGGTTTTCCCACTCCACCAGATCGGCACGGACGATGATCTTCTGGCCGAACTGCGCGCCGCGGATATAGCGCAGCTGCAGGTCGATCACCGGCCAGGCGTAGCCGGCGTCGCGCATCTGCACGTAGTTGTGGCCGAGCTTGTCGAGCAGGGCGCAGCGCGCCTCTTCGAAGTATTTGACGTAGTGGCCGTGCCAGACCACTTCCATCATGTCGACATCGAAGAACGGCACCTGCAGTTCGATTTCCGCCTGCAATACCCCTTTGCTACGCATATAGCCTCCAATGCTGCGCGCGGATGCGCACCAGGCACAGACGCAGCTCGGCTTCCAGGGCGCGGTCTTCGATTACCGGGTGGAAGTCCACGGCCAGCTGTTCACGCATGGCGGCAACTGGAGCCGGGATATCGTTCTTGCCGTCGCGCTGACGCAGCCACACGCCCTGGTTGGCGGCCAGCAGGGTGGCGGCTGCGACCTGTTCGGTCAGCTCCAGGCTGCGCAGGGCATCGCGGGCGGCGATGGTGCCCATGCTCACCTTGTCCTGGTTGTGGCATTCGGTGGAGCGCGAGAACACGCTGGCCGGCATGGTGTTTTTCAACGCTTCGGCGGTCCAGGCGCTGGTGCCGATCTGCACGGCCTTGAAGCCGTGGTTGATCATGGCGCTGACGCTCGGTGCGCCGGACAGGTTGCTCGGTAGGCCGTGGTTGTAGCGGGTGTCGACCAGCAGGGCGAGCTGGCGGTCGAGCAGGTCGGCGACGTTGCCCACCAGGTTTTTCAGGCTGTCCATGGCGAAGGCGATATGCCCGCCGTAGAAGTGCCCGCCGTGCAGCACGCGCTCGGCTTCGGCGTCGATCAGCGGGTTGTCGTTGGCGCTGTTCAGTTCGGTTTCAATGAACTGGCGCAGCAGACCCAGGCTGTCGGCCAGCACGCCGAGTACATGGGGCGCGCAGCGCAGCGAGTAGCGGTCCTGCAGGCGGTGCAGCGGCGCGGTCGGCGCGTCGATGGCCAGGTCCTGGCGCAGCCAGGCGGCGACCTGCATTTGCCCCGGGTGCGGCTTGGCGGCGAACAGACGCTCGTCGAAGTGCTCCGGATTGCCTTCCAGCGCCACCACGTTAAGCGCGGTGATGCGCGTGGCCAGCTTGAGCAGGTAATCGGCGCGCGAATAAGCCTGGCAGGCCAGGGCGGTCATCACTGCGGTGCCATTCATCAGCGCCAGGGCTTCTTTCGGGCGCAGGGTCAGCGGCGTCCAGCCGAGTTCCTTGTGCACGTCGGCGGCGCTGCGGCGCTCACCTTTGAACATCACTTCGCGTTCACCGCTGAGGGTGGCGGCGACATAGGACAGCGGCGTCAGATCGCCGCTGGCGCCCACCGAGCCTTCTTCCGGAATCAGCGGCAGCACATCAAATTCGAGAAACGCCTGCAGGCGTTCGAGCAGCTCGACGCGCACCCCGGAGACGCCCTGACACAGCGACTGCAAGCGCGCGGCCAGCACGGCGCGGGTGCTGGCTTCATCCAGCAATTTGCCCAGGCCGCAGCCGTGGAAGGTGTAGAGGTGACGCGGCAGCGCCTCGACCTGATGCAGCGGCACGGCCACCACGCAGGAGTCGCCGTAGCCGGTGGTGACGCCGTAGATCACGCCTTCCTTGTCCAGCAGGCTGTCGAGGAAACGCGCGCCCTTGGCGATTTTTTCGCGGTAGGCGGCATCGCTCTGCAGCTGCGCCGGGGCGCTGCGGCTGGCCAGGGCGACAACCTGCTCGATGCTCAGGGGGCGTTCGCCAAACACGATGGGATCAGGCTGATTTGTCGTCATCTTCATTCCAGAACGGGTAGAAATTGAACCATTGCAGGGGCGCATCCAGGCAGCGTTGCGCGAGTTGGTCGGCGTAGCGCTGGGTCCAGTGGCGGATCACCTCATCCCGTTCGCTGCGCTTCCAGTGCAGGCGCTCGGCGAAGGGTTCGATGATCACCTGATAGCGTTTGTCTATTTTCAGGCAGTGAATCAGGTTGACCGGGCATTGCAGCAGCCCGGCCAGCAGCCACGGGCCTTGCGGGAAGGGGGCGGGCTTGCCGAGGAAGTCCACGCTGACCTTGCGGCTGCCCTTGAGCGGTACGCGGTCACCGGCAATCGCCAGCCATTCGCCGCGCTCCAGACGCTCGGACAATTGCAGCATGATTGCCGCGTCCAGTTCACTGACCTGAATCAGGCGCAGGTGGGTGGCACCGGCCTCGCCGAGCAGGCGGTTGAACTGTTCGGCGTGTTTGGTGTGCACCAGCACGTTCATCGTCACCTGCTCGCCGAGTTCGGCCAGGGCGCGGCAGACTTCCAGATTGCCCAGGTGCGCGGCCACCAGCATCTGGCCACGGCCTTGCTGGTGCAGCTGAGCGCAGGCATTGCCTGGGTCGATCAGGGTCACCTGTTCCAGGCCGAGCTTGCCGTTCCACACGTCGAGCTTGTCCAGCAGGGTGTCGGCGAAGCTCATAAAGTGGCGGAACACGCTGTGCCGGGTCGGTTGCAACTCTGTGCGGCCGCTCCAGTTGGCTAGGTTGCGTTGGTACTGGCGGATGCTACGCCGCGCCTTGGCGCCGAACAGGTAGAAATACAGCACGATCAGGTACAGCAGCGGGCTGATCAGCCGGCGGCCGAGCAGGCGCGCCAGCCAGGCGGTGAATTTCATCAGGATAAAACTGCCGCGCTCACGCTGCCCGGCCCAGTGCTGCTGGCCACTCATGCGCACCACCTGCGCCAGAGAATCTGAGGCGCGCGCAGCAACATGCCGAAGAACAGCTTGGCGTGCATCTTCGAGATCAGCGCGTTGTCGTGCCACAGGCGAAAGTGTGAGAGACCGTCCAGCGGGTAATGCACCTTGGTCGGCAGCCAGTGCATCGGCTGATTGCGCCAGGCCAGGCGCACCAGAATCTCGGTGTCGAAATCCATGCGCTTGCCGATGCTTACCGCGTCGATCAGCGCCAGGGTGGCCGGCAGCGGGTACACGCGAAAGCCGCACATGGAGTCGCGGATGCTTAGCGACAGGGTGTTGATCCACACCCATACGTGGGTCAGGTAGCGCGCGTAGAGGCGACCTTTTGGCACGCTGTCGTCGTATTGCGGGTAGCCGCAGATCAGCGCCTCAGGGGCGGTCTGCGATGCGTTGATAAAGTGCGGCAGATCGCTGAGGTCGTGCTGGCCGTCTGCGTCCACCTGAAGCGCATGGCTAAAGCCCAGACGCGCCGCTTCACGCAGACCGGCCATCACCGCGCCGCCTTTGCCCTGGTTGATCGGCAGGCGTACCAGGTAGGTGTCGGGCTGTGTAGCCAACTGATCCATCACGGTCGCACAGGCCGGACTCGACGCATCGTCCACCAATACGCAGGGCAGGCCGGCCGCATGCAGCGCGGCGACCACCACGGGCAGCGCGTGCTCGTGGTTGTAGACCGGGATCACCGCGCAGGGCTTATGCATGGCAGCACTTGACGCGGAAGTTGGTCGCGTAGGTTGGCGCTGAGGAACGAAGCCCAACATCTGCGGCGTTGGTCGTTGGGCTTCGCAGGCTCAGCACCAACCTACGAAGATTGCAGTGCATGGCCGTCATTGCGCAGCACCCAGCAGAATCCGTCCGGATGAGCAGGCCGCTTCGCCGTTGCGGAAGGCGAAGTACAGCTTGCCGCGTGCGGCGTCGAAACGCAGGGTCAGTTGCAGCTGATCGCCGGGGCGTACCAACTGCTGGAACTTCAGTACCTCCATGCCGCTGAAACGCGGCGGCAGGTCTTTGATCAGGCGGCGCGCCAGTTGCTGCGCCCAATCGACCTGGACCACGCCTGGCAGTACCGGGGTCTGCGGGAAGTGGCCGGTGAAGTGCGCCAGATCCAGCGGTACCACCAGCTCCAGCTGCCATTCGCCGTCCTGCTCGACAGCCGACAGCGGCGCCACCTGGGTCGGTCGCGGCTCGGCCAATACTGCTTCCACTGTGGCTTGCGCCAGCTTGCCCTGGTTGTTGTAGGGCAGCTGGACGAGCAGGCGCCAGCGCCGGGGTAAGGCGATGGCTTCGCAATGACTGGCCAGATGGCGGCGCAGGGTTTCGGTGACGGTCCTGCGCCCCTGGTTGCGCAGTGCATGCAGGCCGGCCGGGCTTAGGGCGACCAGCGCGCCGAGGTAGGCGCGGCCTTCCTGCACCACGCCGAGGCGCGCATCGCTGAGCCACTCGTGGCGGCTCAGCGCCTGTTCGAGCATGGGCAGGGAAATACGTTTTTCTTCCAGCTTGATAATCCGGTCCAGGCGGCCGCGCAGGGCGAAGCGGCCATCGGCCTGCAGTTCCACCGCATCGGCGGTCTGCTCGCGGTGGCCGGCCGGCAGGTAGGGAGAGGTCAGGTGCAGCGCACCTTCGCCGTTCTGTCCCAGTTCGACACCGGCGAAGGGCGTCCACAGTTCGCCGCCCTGGCGCCAGGCAATGCCGCCGGTTTCCGAGCTGCCGTAGATTTCCGTGGGCCATTGGCCAAGCAGGCTGTGCAGCTCTGCAGCGGTTTCAGCTGGCAGTGCGCCGCCGGAGGAGAACACCTGACGCACTGCACGCAGCGCCGGCCAGTTGAGATTATCGCCCATTCTCTTCAACAGAGCCGGGCTGGCGACCCAGGCAAAGTCGCTGCCGCTGGCCAGGCTCTCGCGCTGTAAATCTTCGGGGAATGGCTGGGCGCGGCGCAGAAACGCGCGGCCGGCGCACAGTGGCCAGAGCACGCGAAACAGCAGGCCGTAGATATGCTGGGTGGCGACGCTGCCAAGGATGGTCGCGTTGCCCAGTTGCTCGCCCCACAGTTGCTCCAGGGCGGTCACTTCATTGGCCAGCTGGCGCAGGGATTTGTTGATCAGCTTGGCTTCGCCGCTGGAACCGGAGGTGCACAGGGTCAGCCGGCACTGGTCGAGATCGAGCGGGGCCGCTGGCAGCGCAGCGCTTTCGGGACTAAGCAGGTCATCTAGATTGTCCAGCCAAAGGTCGCACTGTGTAGTCATGCGTTGGCGGGTTTGCGGCTGGGCATCGGCCGGCAGCAGTACGGCAATCCCGACGCGCCAGGCGGCCAGCAGGGCGATGGCCAGTTCAGCGGCATCGTCGAGGTACAGCGCCAGGCGCTTTACGCCACGGCCTTGCAGCTCAGCCGCCAGTTGCAGGGCGTGCTGGCGCAGCTGGGGCTGGTCCAGGTCCACGGTTACTGCGCGACCTGGGTGGGCTTCGAGCAGCAGGTGCTCGAGGGGCAGCCAGTTCATTCATGTCTCCTTACACGCTGGCGCACCAGCCACTCGCCGGCAAACAGCAGGCCCATCAGGCCGTAGGCAATCAGCCCGGTATACAGCGTCCACCAGCTCAGCGGCGCCCAGAAGTTCAGCGCCACCACCACCAGGCCGTTGGCCAGAAAGAACCAGGCCCAGACTGCGGTGACCCGGCGTGTGTAGCGGATCGCCACTTCCGGCAGCTGCGGCTCGGTCAGGCGTGCCAGGCGCTCGATCAGCGGCGGGCCGAACTTCAGGCTGAGGCCGAACAGCGCCAACAGCAGGCCGTTGAGCAGCACCGGATACCAGCGCAGTAGCTCAGGCTCACCGGCGAGACCCAGCAACAGGCAGAACCCCAGGGCCACGGCGGTCATCCAGCGGTTGCCCGGCTTGCCCCATTGGCTCAGCGCACGCACCAGCCACAGGCCGCCAAGCACGGCGGCAAACAGGCGTGGCGACAGATGCTCCATGCCATAATACACGGCAAAGGGATAAAGCAGCCCGGCCAGCAGCAGGAGCAGGCCAAATAGGCGACTCATTATTCGCTGGCTGGGGCGTTGACCAGCTGCAGCACCGCCTCGACCACGTCACCGACGGTGCGCACAGCCTTGAACTCTTCGGCCGCAAGCTTCTTGCCGGTCTGGCGCTTGATATGGTCGATCAGGTCCACAGCGTCAATGCTATCGATCTCAAGGTCCTGATAGAGGTTGGCTTCCGGCGTAATACGTTCGGCGTCCAACTCGAACAGCTCGACCAGCGCGTCGCGCAGGGTGTCGAAAATCTCTTCACGGGTTTGCATCGGCGGCTTCCTCAGGCGGTCTGTTGCGATGACACGAATGCCGCCAGGCTGGCTACGTTGGCAAAGTGCTTGCGGGTGTCTTTGGCTTCGGCGTCGATCTTGATGCCGAAACGTTTCTGGATGGCCAGGCCAAGTTCCAGGGCGTCTACCGAGTCCAGGCCCAGGCCTTCTCCGAACAGGGTCAGGTCGGCGGCGATGTCTTCGGCAGCCATGTCTTCCAGGCCCAGGGCATCGATGATCAGGTTTTTAATTTCCAGCTGTAAATCGCTCATCTTTGGCGAGCTCCTTCATAAAGTGTTGGTGCAGAAAATCGTTGAGTTTGCGTGAGGCTATCGGCGGCGGCCCCATGGCATTGAACTGTTGTGGGTCAATATCCTCGCCTACGCGCAGGCGAATGTGAAAACGGCGCGACGGAATGCTGTACCAGGGCTCGGCCTTGGTCAGCGTAGTGGGGCTGACGCTGATCACCACCGGAGTAACGATGCGCGCACCGCGAATGGCGATAGCCGCCGCGCCACGGTGAAATTCCGGGGCCTGCCCCGGCGTGGTGCGCGTGCCTTCGGGGAATATCACCAGGGTCTGGCCGCTTTGCAGGGCACCGGCCGCTTCGTCGAGCATGTCCATACTGCCGCTGTTGCTGATGTAGTGGGCTGCGCGCAGGGGCCCGCGCATGCTTGGGTTATCCCACAGGCTCTGTTTGACCACGCAGTTGGCATTACGAATAAAGGCGATCAGCACCACCACGTCGATCAGCGAGGGGTGGTTGGCGATGACCATCTGCCCCGGCTGGCCGAGGCGTTCGATGCCTTCGACTTCGTAGGTCAGCACGCCGCTGCGGTACATAAAGCGCACGAACAGGTAGAAGGTCTTGCTTACCACCGCACGGGCGCGGGTGCGTCGGCTTAGGGCATCACCCGGTAGCAGGGCCAGCAGCGGGAAGATCAGCACACGCAGCAGTACGCCGCCGATGCCGAACAGGCTGAAACTCAGGGCCGTGGCTATCAGGCGCCAGACATAGGGCGCGCTGTAACGGCTCAGGCCTTGTTGCGTGACCAGGTCCATTGTCGGCTCTTCCAGTGGTGCTGCAGGGTCGGCTGGTCGCTGCACAGGGCGCGGACCAGGTTGAGAGCGTGGGGCCATTCGCTACCGGCGCCTTCGCCCCGGTTTAGTTGCAGCTGCCAGTCATCACCCGGCGTCAGCAACAGGCCAACGGCATAGGGAAACGGCACGTCATCGATAAACGGTGCGTAAAGCTCGGGTGGGGTTTCCTCGGCAATCACCAGCAGCACCGCGGGTGCGCCGTCATGGAGCATGCCGCAGGCTTCCAGTATGGCGTTTTCCAGGCCGTCGCCGGCGCCGGCAATGGCGGTCATTTCGCTGTGATCGCCGCGCTGGATCGACCACAGGCCAATGATCGCGTTATGCACCGAGAGGCTGAACTGGGTCGGCGACAGCGGCTCGCCATGCGCCAGGTCGCTCAGAATCGTCAGGGTGCGTGGGGTTTCGCCATGCCGACTGGCGAACACCATGGGTAATTGCGGGTGTGCTTCGGCCAAGGGCCAGGCGACGTGAAAGGCCATCCGCGCCAGGCGGCTTAAGCGTCTGCGCTGCATGGCCGGCAGGGCGCTGACATCCGGCTGCTGGCCAGCATCCACCAGGCGCGACGGTGCCTGATGCCAGGCGCACCAGTCAGCCGTGCTGTCCAGGCCAGGGGCCCAGGCACGCCATTGTTCGATCCTGAAATGTGTCACGCGGTGGGCGTCCATGTCGGCTACGGCCAGCCGCAACCAGCGGAGGGCTTGGCAGCAGGTGTGGCGAAGTGCTGGCATTATCCAGACCGTACGGGCCATGCGCAAATCTGTGGCCTGCTGTTCTGACCGGAGGCGGCGCGGTTTTGCCGAAAATCTCGCCCTTGTCACGTAGTTTGCATAGAATCCGGGACCATTTCGGGGTTTATGCGGGATTCAGGGGGTATTTCATGCGGCGCGTGATCTTCAATCAGAAGGGCGGTGTGGGTAAGTCCAGTATTGCCTGCAACCTGGCCGCGGTGAGCGCTTCCCAGGGCTATCGCACGCTGCTGATCGACCTGGATGCCCAGGCCAACTCGACCCATTACCTCACCGGCCTGACCGGCGAGGACATTCCCATGGGCATTGCCGAGTTCTTCAAGGGCACGCTGTCATCGGCGCCGTTCGGCAAAAAAGGCAGTGTGGATATCTACGAAACGCCGTTCGACAACCTGCATGTGGTCACCGCCACCGCCGAGCTGGCCGATTTGCAGCCCAAGCTGGAGCAGAAGCACAAGATCAACAAGCTGCGCAAACTGCTCGAAGACCTCAGCGAAGACTACGAGCGCATCTACCTCGACACCCCGCCGGCGCTGAATTTCTACACCGTCTCCGCGTTAATCGCCGCCGACCGCGTGCTGATCCCGTTCGACTGCGACAGTTTCTCGCGTCAGGCGCTGTATGGTTTGCTGCGCGAAATCGAAGAACTCAAGGAAGATCACAACGAAGGCCTGGAAGTCGAAGGCATTGTGGTCAATCAGTTCCAGCCACGCGCCAGCCTGCCACAGCAGCTGCTCGATGAACTGATTGCCGAGGGCCTGCCGGTGCTGCCGGTCAACCTGATGAGTTCGGTGAAGATGCGCGAATCGCACCAGGCCTGCACGCCGCTGATCTACCTGGACCGCAGCCACAAGCTGACCCAGCAGTTTGTCGAGCTGCATGACCTGCTTAACGCCAGCTGATCGTTACGTTGCAAACAAAAAAGCTGCCTAGGCAGCTTTTTTGTTGTCCGCAGGATATCTACCGTACGACGTAGATATCGCAAGGAGCCTTGTGCAGAAAATGCTGCGCCAGGCTGCCGAGCAATGCTTGCGACAGTGCGCTGCGGCCGTGGCTGCCGAGTACCAGCAGTTCGGTGTTGGTGCTTTTCAGGCGCGCTTGCAGGCAGCGCAGGATGCCGCCTTGCTCTACCGAGTGGGTCAGGGTCGGGCCTTGTTCCGGCAGGTTCTGCGCTTCGTCTTCCAATAACTGATTGATCAGGGCTTTCTGCGTGGCCAGTTGCGCTTCGACCTGCTTGGGCGTGCCTTTGTCCGGCTCGAACACATGCAGGGCGTGCAGTTCGGCGGCTTCCGGCAGCAGGCGGTAAGCCTGGCCGAGGGCGCTGCAGGCGCAGAGTGAGAAGTCGATGGCGGCCAGGGCTCGCTCGTACGGGCGCGAATCGTTACGCGCGACCAGCAGCAGCGGCACCGGGCAATTGCGCGCAATGCGGTCGAGGCTGGTGCCGGAGAAGAAGTCGTGACGCTGGTGATGGCCGCCGAGCACCAGCAGGTCGCAACCCAGCTCATTAAGCTGCTGCAACACCACTTCCGAAGGCTTGATGCCGGTGCGGATCAGCAGCTGGCTGCCGGGCGGGGCGTACTGGGTCAGGCTGCGGTCCAGTGCCTGCTTGGCCTGCTCATGTTCCTGGCTGCTTTTGCTCGGGTCGAGCACATGCAGGATGGTCAGTTTGGCATTGAACTGCTTGGCCAGCTGGGTGGCGCGGCACAGCGCCATATCCGCAGTGTCGCGCAGGTCGTGGGCAATAAGGATGTGACTGGGCATGGTCGGCGTTCTCCTGCCGATGCATGTCGGCACATTTATTGTGACCTCGAGTCATAGCTGGACTTTTGACCCAGGGCAAGGTCAGGTGTCAGCGTGCGCGTAATTGATACAGACCGCGACTCTCGACCACTACTTCACCACTCTCATCGGTTAGCTGCAACTGTAAAACATACTCGGCTTTGCCGAGTTCTGTTGCCTGCTTTTGCAGCTGTTGGATTTCTTCCGCCGTAAGGCGTGCTTCGACCCAGATATCGCCGCTGGCCGGGCGGCGAAAGCGCAGGTTCATTTCCTTGACGATGGGGTAAAAACGCTGGGCATCGAAGCTGGTGAGAAACAGCGCACCGCCGGGAATTTCCGCCAGGGTGAACAGCGCGCCGGCGTACATGCTGCCGATATGGTTCTGGTTACCCGTCAGCGGCATGCGCAGGCGCACGTGACCGACTTCCAGCACTTCGGCCTTGAGGCCGCTGCGTTGGACAAAGGCGATCTGTTCTTCGGTGAGCTGGCGTACCAGTTCGATTGGCATCGTCATGCTTGGCTCCACACCTGTTGTTGTGCAGCCAGCCTAAAGGTTGGTCGATGGCAGGGTAATGACCGCGGTGGCGGTGTGTGATTGACCAATCCGCTCAGCGCGGTCTGTTAGATACCCTGCTGACGCAACCAGCCGAACAGTTGCGGCAAGGGTAGGGCGCCGCTCTGCCGGGCGACTTCCACGCCACCCTTGAGCAGGACCAGCGTGGGGATCGAGCGGATGCCCATTTCTGCCGACAGTTGCGGGTTGGCTTCGCTGTCCAGTTTGCTCAGGCGGCAGTGGCCCTGCAGCTGCGCGGCGGCCTGTTCATAGATGGGCGCAAAGCTGCGGCAGGGGCCGCACCAACTGGCCCACACGTCAATCAACAGCGGCAAGTCGCCCTTATTCTGCGCGTCGAAATTGGCCTGGGTCAGCTCGAAGGGTGTGCTTGGCAGCACTTCGGCCTTGCAGCGACCACAGCGCGGCGCATCGCCCAGGCGCTCGGCGGGAATACGGTTGAGACCGTTGCAGTGTGGGCAGGGGATCAGCAGGGGGTTGGACATGGGCGACTCCAGAGGCGGTTACCCCTTATCTGGAGTCGCTTGCGCGGATATCAAGGGCGATCAGCCCGCCGCAGCGTCCAGTGCCTGGGCCAGGTCGGCGAGGATATCGTCGCTGTGCTCGATGCCAATCGACAGGCGCACCATGTCACGTGGTACACCGGCGCGCTCCAGCTCTTCGTCATTCAGCTGGCGGTGAGTGGTGGAGGCCGGGTGGCAGGCCAGCGATTTGGCATCGCCGATGTTCACCAGGCGCACCACCAGCTTGAGTGCATCGATAAAGCGCGCGCCGGCAGCCTGACCGCCGACTATGCCGAAGGACAGGATCGACGCCGGCTTGCCGCCGGTATAACGCACGGCCAGCTCGTGCTCGGGATGATCCGGCAGGCCGGCGTATTTGACCCAGGTCACCTGCGGGTGGTTTTGCAGGTAGTGGGCGACCTTCAGCGCATTCTCGCAGTGGCGCTCCATGCGCAGGGCCAGGGTTTCCAGGCCTTGCAGGATCAGGAAGGCATTGAACGGCGACAGCGCCGCGCCAGTGTTGCGCAGCGGCACCACGCGGCAGCGACCGATAAAGGCGGCCGGGCCGAAGGCCTCGGTGTAGGTCACGCCGTGGTAGGACGGGTCGGGCGTGTTGAGCAGCGGGAAGCGCACTTTGTTGTCAGCCCAGGGGAACTTGCCGGAGTCGACGACTATGCCGCCGATGCTGGTGCCGTGGCCGCCGATGTATTTGGTCAGCGAGTGCACGACGATGTCCGCACCATGCTCGAACGGCCGGCAGAGGATCGGCGTGGCCACCGTGTTGTCGACGATCAGCGGCACGCCATGGCGGTGCGCAGCCGCAGCCAGGGCAGCCAGGTCGACGATATTGCCGGCCGGGTTGCCGATGGACTCGCAGAACACGGCTTTGGTGCGCTCGTCGATCAACGCTTCGAGGGCGGCGATGTCGTCATGGGCGGCGAAGCGGGTCTGGATGCCGAAGCGCGGCAGGGTATGCGCCAGCAGGTTGTAGGTGCCGCCGTAGAGTTTGGCCACCGAGACAATATTGTCACCAACCTCGGCCACGGTCTGAATCGCGTAGGTGATGGCGGCCATGCCCGAGGCCACGGCCAGCGCGCCGACGCCGCCTTCCAGCGCCGCCACGCGCTCTTCGAGCACGGCGTTGGTCGGGTTCATGATCCGCGAATAGATATTGCCGGCGACCTTGAGGTCGAACAGGTCGGCACCGTGCTGGGTGTCATCGAAGGCAAAGGAGCTGGTCTGGTAGATCGGCACCACCACCGCCTTGGTGGTCGGGTCGGGGCTGTAACCGGCGTGGATGGCCAGGGTTTCCAATTTCATGCGCGCGTTCCTTCAGGGCAGATTGAAAGATACGCAGCATGGAGAAGGCAGCCAGGCCCGGTCAATGCGCTGGGGCAATGAAACGGGTCTTGGGTTAGATCGATATGTTCGCCGCTTATGCCGTCAAACCGGTGTCAGCGGGAAGAACCAGGGAATCACGAAGCTGGCCACTACCCACAGCAGCAGGTTGAGCGGAATGCCGACCTTCATAAAGTCGGTAAAACGATAGCCGCCGGCGTTATAGACGAAGGTGTTGGTCTGGTAACCGATGGGCGTGGCGAAGCTGGCGCTGGCGGCGAACATGACTGCGACCACAAAGGCGCGCGGGTCGACGCCCAGGTGCTGGGCCATGCCGATGGCAATCGGCGTGACCAGCACGGCCACGGCGTTGTTCGATAGCACTTCGGTGAGGATCGAGGTGAACAGGTAGATAAACGACAGCATCAGCAGTGGGCCAGCCCAGGGCATCAACCCCATGACATTGCTGACCATCAGGCCGACCAGGCCAACTTTGTCCATGGCGATGCTGATGGCCAGCATGCCGAAGATCAGGCTGAGGATCTTCCAGTCCACTGCCTTGTAGGCGTCTTCCACATCCAGGCAGCGGGTCGCCAGCACGGTGACCGCGCCGATGATCGCCAGGCCTTCGATGGGCATCACGCCGAACGCGGCGAGGATCATTACCGCCAGGGTGGCGATGATTGCAATCGGCGCCTTGTCGCGGCGGAAGGCGCGTTCCTGCACGGCATTGAGGCTGATCAGCTCGCCGTTGTCGGCGAAACGCTTGATCTGCGTTGGCGTGCCTTCCACCAGCATCACGTCGCCAAACTGCAGTTCGAAATCGTCGAGGTTGCCCTGAATATTCTCGTCCTGGCGGTGCACCGCCAGGACGGCTATGCCATAGCGCGCGGTCAGGTCGAGGTCACGCATCGGTCGGTGGCTGTAGCGCGAGTTACGCCCGACGATGGCCTCGGCGAGAATCACGTCATGGCTGCTGATGGTTTCGAAGGCGTCGCTGCGGTTGAAGATCAGATGGCCGCTTTCGCGCAGCTCCACCACATCCTTGACTTGGCCGTGCAGCACCAGGCGGTCGCCGCTGGCCAGTAGGGTGTCGGCAGCGGGCTCGGTCAGCTCCAGCTCCTCGCGAAACAGTTTCAGCACCAGCAGGCCGCTGCCGCCGTTGAGGTTGGCTTCGTGCAGGGTTTTGCCGATTACCGGCGAATCGTGCGGCACCAGCAGCTCGGTCATAAAGGTGCGGTCCAGATCCGGGCGCAGCTGCTTGGACAGGGTTTCGCGGTTAGGCAGCAGGTGGCGGCCGATGGTCAGCAGGTAGAGCATGCCGACACTGGCCAGGATCAGGCCCGCGCCGGTGATCTCGAAAATGCCGAAGGGCGCCAGGCCGGCCTTGCGTGCCACGCCGTCGACCAGAATATTGGTCGAGGTGCCGATCATGGTCAGGGTGCCGCCGAGGATGGTGGCGTAGGACAGCGGGATCAGCAGTTTTGACGGCAGGGTGCCGGCGCGGCGGGCCAGGGCGATCGCCACCGGGGTGAGGATGGCTACCACTGGGGTGTTGTTCAGGCAGGCGGAAATCACCAGGGCGGTGACGGTCAGCCCGGTAAGCACACGAATCGGGCTGGTGCCCACCAGATTGCCCAGCCAGTTGCCGAGGGCGTCGATGCAACCGGTGCGCTCCAGCGCGGCAGACAGCACGAACATGCAGGCGATGGTCACCGGCGCCGAGTTGCTCAACACGCTGAGCACTTCCGCAGGCGTCAGCAGCTGGGTAATCAACAACGCTGCCACGGCGATGGCGGCGACGATGTCCGGGCTCCACTTCTCACGCACAAAGGCGTACAGCACCCAGACCAGCAGGGCGCCGACAAACAGCAGGGGCAGAGGAAGAGAGTCCCAGAACATGAACATCCTTAGCGTGCGAATCTCGTGTGAGGTATCGGGCGCGCCAATCCAGACGGGTGGCCACGCAAGGCGGAGAAGATAAGGGTTGCTGCTTAGAGAGTCTAAGAATGTTTGGAAAGGTTTATATGCCTTTTCGATTTAATAGATAAGGCTGTACCGGACGCTCTAGCGCGCACTGTGTCTGTGCGCTTAACCGCTGGCGGATTAGGCTCAAGGCTTTAGTGAGTGGGAGGTGGTATGCGTCAGCTAGGCATTCTGGGTGGCATGAGCTGGGAGTCCACGGCCAGTTATTACCGCTTGCTCAACCAGGGCGTGCGCGAGCACTTGGGCGGCCTGCATTCGGCGCCGCTGCTGCTGCATTCCGTGGATTTTGCCGAGATCGCCGAGCTGCAGCGGCGCGGTGACTGGCAGGCGGCTGGGCAAGTACTGGCACAGGCGGCTGAGGGCCTTGAACGGGCGGGAGCCACGGCCCTGCTGCTGGCCACCAACACCATGCACAAAGTGGCGCCGGCCATCGAGGCGGCGGTGCAGATTCCTCTGCTGCATATCGGCGATGCGGTGGGCCAGGCCCTGCAACGCCAGGGTGTGCGCCGCGCAGCCTTGCTCGGCACGCGTTTTACCATGCAGGAGGACTTCTACCGCCAGCGTCTGGCCGAGCGCTTTGCCATCGAAGTAATCACCCCGAACGCGGCGCAGATGGTGGAGATTGACCGGGTGATCTTTGCCGAACTCTGCCAGGGCCAGTTTCTGCCGCCGGCGCGGGCGTTTTATCTGGACTGTTTACGCGCGCTGCAGGAGCAGGGCGCCGAGGTGGCCATCCTTGGCTGCACCGAGATCGGCTTGCTGCTCGATGGCCTGGACGCACCGTTGCCGTTGCTCGACAGCACCGAGCTGCATGTGGCCATGGGGATGGAATGGATGTTGGGTGCGTAGGGTGTTTATCCTGTGGGAGGCGCTTTAGCGGCGATTGTCGCGGCTAAAGCCCCTCCCACGTTTGGCTACGATGAACAGCTGATTTCCAGGTGTTTGCCCCATTCAGGTGGTCGCTGGGCGTAGCGTTCGAAGCCGGGTTGCTCATCGAAGGGCCGTGACAGCACGGCGTGAAGCTCGCGCACCGGGGCGTAATCGCCCTGCTCGGCGGCTTCGATCACTTGCTGCGCCAGGTAATTACGCAAGATGTACTTGGGGTTGGCGGCGTGCATGCGCGTGCGCCGTTGCGTGTGCTCGTCGCCATCCCGCGCGCTGCGCGCCAGGTAGTCGGCGGCCCAGGCGTCGAAGCCGGCCAGGTCGGTGAAGTCATCGCGCAGGCGCGCCACGGCTTGCGCGGCCGGGCTGTCGCCGAGTTCGCGGAAGAACAGGCTGTAATCCACCGCGCTGCTTTGCATCAGTTGCAGCAGGCGTTGCACCAGGGCTTCGTCGCCGTCACCGGCGTTGAGCAAGCCCAGGCGTTTGCGCATCAGGTCGAGGTAATGCGCCTGGTACAGCGGTAGAAACAGGCCGAGGGTTTCCCGTAGCGCCTCGACATCGACCAGCGGTACCAGGGCCTGACCGAGGGCCGCGAGGTTCCATTGGGCGATGGGCACCTGATTGCTGAAGCTGTAGCGGCCGCTGTCATCGGAATGGTTGCAGATGTGCTGGGCGTCGAAATCATCGAGAAAGGCGTAGGGGCCGTAATCGAAGGTGATGCCGAGGATCGACATATTGTCGGTGTTCATCACCCCGTGGCAGAAGCCATAGGCCTGCCAGTAGGCAATCATCGCGGCGTTACGCTCGATGATTTCGCGGAACATCGCCAGGTACGGCTGCTCCTGCTGCAGGCAGTCGGCGTAGTGGCAGTGCAGCACGTGGTCGGCCAGCTGTTTGAGCTGCTCGTGCTGGCGGGTGTAGTAGAAGTATTCGAAGTGACCGAAGCGGATATGGCTGGGCGCCAGGCGTAGCACCATTGCTGCGCTTTCCTGCTTTTCGCGCCACACCGGGGTGCTGGAGCCGGTTACGCACAGCGCCCGCGAGCTGGGAATGCCGAGGGCGTGCAGGTGTTCACTGGCGAGAAATTCGCGGATCGATGAGCGCAGCACGGCGCGGCCGTCGCCCATGCGCGAGTAGGGCGTTTGCCCGGCGCCTTTCAGGTGCAGGTCCCAGGACTCGCCGGCATCGTTGACCACTTCGCCGAGCAACAGGCCACGGCCATCGCCCAGGCGTGGGTTGTAGCCGCCGAACTGATGCCCGGAATAGACCATAGCGCGCGGCTCTGCGTTGCTCCACAGCTTGTGCCCGGCAAAAATCTGCGCGAACACCTCGCTGTCGGCCTCGCTCGGGTCGAGGTCGAGCAAGGCCATGGCGGCCGGGCTGGCGACCACCAGGCGCGGCTCGGCAATTGGCTCGGGCAGCACGTGGGTGGAGAACGCGTCGCCGAGGCGGGCAAAACGGTTGTCGAACTGCAGCTCGATAAGCGGCTTCACGGTCAGGCTCCAGCCGGGCATGTGCGGCCCGGCAGTGGTGAGATGGCTGCCCGCACCGGCGGGCCTGGCGGCAAGTTACTGTGGGTCGATTGCCGGTGCTGGTGCGGTCGGTGGCAGTTGCCCCTGTTGTGCATCGGCCGCCGCAGTGGCTGCAACCATTTGTCCGCTGCTCAGGTTGAGTTCCTGGCCGTGCAGGTTCTTGATCATCACCTCGACCTGGTTGAAGGCCATTTCCACGTTGTTTTCCCGGAAGGTCAGCGCGATACGCGTGAGGATTTCGTCGGTGGCGGCGTTGCGGTCACCCAGCTCGCGCACGTGGAAACGCAGCTCGTAGTCGAAGGTGCTGGCGCTGATGGTCAGGAAGAACAGCAGCGGCTCCGGATCGCGCAGCACACGCGGGTTCTCGATGGCGGCCTGCATCATCAGCTTGCGCGCCAGCGGCAGGTCAGTTTCGTAGGCTACGCCGACCTTGATGATCACCCGGGTAACCGTATCGTTGAGCGACCAGTTGATCAGTTGATCGGTGACGAAGGTTTTGTTCGGCACGATGATTTCTTTGCGGTCGAAATCGGTGATGGTGGTGGCGCGGATGCGGATTTTGCTCACGGTGCCGGACAGGTTGCCGATGGTCACCACGTCGCCGATGCGCACCGGGCGTTCGAACAGGATGATCAGGCCGGAGATAAAGTTGGCGAAGATCTCCTGCAGGCCAAAGCCCAGGCCCACCGACAGCGCGGCCACCAGCCACTGCAACTTGTCCCAGCTGACGCCGAGGGTCGACAGGGTGGTAACAAAGCCGATGGCCACGATCAGGTAGGACAGCAGGGTGGTGGTGGCATAAGCGCTGCCCTGGGCCAGGCTCAGCCGCGACAACACCAGCACTTCAAGCAGACCGGGCAGGTTGCGCGCCAGGGCGATGGTGATGCCGACGATGATCAGCGCGCCGAGCACATCGCTGAGGCTGATTGGCACCAGGGTGGCGGCATCGCCGGTGCCGCTGCTGTATTCGTAGAGGGAGATATTGTCGAGGTAGGTGAATACCGAGATCAGGTCCGCCCAGACCCAGTACAGGCCAGCGATAAAAGTGCCGAGCAGGGCCAGGCGAATCAGGCGTAGCGACTGCTGGTTGACCTGTTCGATATCCAGGGTCGGCTCTTCGACCACGGTTTCCGTGCCTTCGCCGCTGTCCTTGCTCTGCGCCTGGCGTTTGGCTGTGGCGCGCTGGTAGGCCAGACGACGTGCGGCAACGCCCAGGCCGCGCACGAAGGTGGCTTCGATGACCAGCCAGATCACCAGCAGGTAGAGGGTGTTGATCAGGCGGTCGCTGAGTTTCAGCGCGGTGTAGTAGTAGCCGAGGCCGACCGCAATGATCAGCGCCAATGGCAGCAGACTCAGGGCCATGCCGATCAGCATGCGGAAGGCCGAGGCATGTTCGCGGGCCGGGCCGGTGAGCAGCAGCTTGTGCAGCAGCCAGACCATCAGCGCGTAGCAGGTCAGCACCACGGCCAGGCCGATCACGTCATCGCCCAGGCCGGCGGGTTGGTGCTTGGCCACCGTGACCACGGCGACCATGGCCATCACCACCAGGCCCAGACGGCGTACCTGGCGATGCAGGAAGGCCACTTGCGAGCGCCCCCAGCGGAAGTGCAGCTCAGCCACGCCGCCATCGGCGAGGATGCGGTACAGGGTGTAGAACACCAGCCAGGCCTGGGCCATCTGGAACAGCGCCTCACCCAGGTTGGCATTCTGCCCGCGGGCATCCATTTGCAGGGCGAAGCCGCACAGCGCCAGGAACAGCGTGCCGGGCAGTGCCAGCAAGACGTTGAGCATGATTGCCATCGGCGTGTGCAGCTGGCTGTCGCGCTTGAAGTGGCCGATGTCCTGGTGCAGCTCGGCGAGTTTGCGGTACAGGTAACCACGGCGCCACAGCAGCACCGCAATCAGCAGCAGCAAGGGCAGGAACAGCAGCGGTCGCTCGGTCAGGCCGGCGCCCAGCTGGCGCAGGTTGGCGCCCCAGGGCAGTTCGGCAATCTGCCGCTCGAGCAGGCGCGGCACGGATTTAAACCACTCCAGATCCAGCGGCTTGTTGCTGGGAATCCAGAACATCTGCTCGTCGAGGGTGGCGCGCAGGGTGTCGGCAGTGGTTTTCAGCTGCTTCTGACTCAGCTGCAGGGTGATCGACTCGTTGAGCAGGGCATTCAGCTCACGGTTGAGGCGGTCGATCAGCTCGCGGCGGGTATTGATGATTTCCAGCAGGTCGGTGCGCAGGGCCTGAGTGTCAGCGTTGCTGTCAGCGGTGGTGAGCAGTTTCTCGACATACACGCTGGGGTTGCTGATGGCCTCGCGTTGCTGGTTAAGCTCAAACTGGTACAGGCGCAGGTCGGCAATCTGGTCAGGCAGGTTGCTGTCGATCTTCAGCGTCGGCAGGGCTTGTTGCTGCTTATAAAGGATGCGCGAGAGCAGCAGGCTGCCCTGCAGCACGCTGATCTGTTCGGCCAGGGCCTGGTCGCTTTGGCTCAGACTGTCGAGTTGCTGCTTGGTCTGCAGGTTCAGGCGGGTCAGTTCATTGAGCCGGTCGGTGGCGCGCAGCAGGTAGTCGGAGAGTTTCAGGTTGAGTGCGCTTTCGCGGGCCAGCACGGTGTCGCTACCGGCTTTTTCGGCCTCACGTGATTGCTCGGCGACGGTCTGCTCGGAGAGGTTGCGGCGCTTTTCATTGATCAGGTTCTGCAGCTCGAGCAGTTCCTGTTCGAGGCGTCTGATGCGTTCTTCCAGCAGGCTACGGCGGCTGTTGCCAAGGTCCTGCAGCAGGCTGTTGCCGGCCAGTTCCTGGCGGCGCAGCTGGGTTTGCGCATCCAGCTTGGCCAGTTCGGCATGCAGCTGGTCACGGCGTTCGTTGCTCAGCGGTTTGTTGGCCTCGCGGCCACTTTTCAGGATGCCGTTGATCGTCTGGCTGCGCGTCTGGTTGCTGCTGATTTCTGCCTGGGCGCGCTCCGGGCGGGTTTGCGAGGTGATCACCAGGCTGTTGGCTTCGATGATCTGTTTCTGCCACTCGTTGAGTTGCGCGTTGCGCTCGGCCAGCAGCTGTTCGAGCAGCGGCAGCGCGCTTTTGCCATAGCGCAGATTGACCTCGGTGGGCAGGCTGTTTTTCAGTCGATCAAAGTCGCGCTGCGCCTCGCCAATCAAGCGTGGGGCCTGTTGCAGTTGCTTTTCAAGGTCGGCCAGACGCTTTTCGCTGTCGGCTTTCTCATCCAGCAGCGTCAGGGTTTTTTCCAGGGTCTGCTTGACGGCCAGTTGCTCGGCTTCCGGCAGCTTGCGCTCGGCCAGGTTGTCCAGGCTGTTTTGTACGGCCGCGCGGCTCGGTGGCTCGGCGGCATGCAGCAACGGGGCGCTCAGGCACAACCCGAGCAGGGCGACGGCAAGATAAGTGCGAAGAGAGGGCATAGTGACGATCGTTGGCTCGAAAAGAAGCTGAGTTTAACAGGCGCCAGAGTCGGCGCCTGTGCCGCGAATAACGGCTTTTTAGTGGCGGGTTACGATCTCGCGCTGCGCTTGTTTACGCAACAGGGCTGGCGCGCAGCTGAGCATGAACCGGCGGTTAGAGGAAGAGCCCAGGGCCTGGGCGACTGCCTTCGGGGAATCTGACGCCGACCTTGCGGATCTTGTTCCCTTCCATGGCGGCCACAGTCCAGGTCAGGCCTTGCCATTCCACCTGGTCGCCGATGACCGGCGAGCCGCCAATCTTGTGGGCAATAAAGCGGCCCAGGTGCAGCTGGCCTTCGGCGCCTTCCAGTTTCAGGCCGTAGAGGGCGGCAATGGCGGCCAGTTCGGCATCGCCTTCCAGCACGAAATCACCGAAGAAGCGCAGGTCCTGGCCGCGTGTGGGCGCTTGGCTGAACAGTTTGCCAAGGGCGGGCAGGTCGTGTTCATGGCCGACCACGCAGAGCAGGTCACCGGCATCCAGGGTGGTGCTGCCGGAGGGGTGCAGCAGCTCCTTGCCACGGAACAGTGCGGCGATGCGCGTGCCTTCGGGCATCTTCAGCTCGCGCAACGGCGCGCCGATGCACCATTTCTCCGCCCCGAGACGGTAGATAAACAGCTCCCACTGGCTGGTCGGATGCACGTCCAGCCCCGCGCGCGATACGGGCGCCGGCTCCGGTGGTACGGTGACGCGCAGCAACTTGGCGGCAAACGGCAGGCTGGTGCCCTGCAGCAGCAGCGAGACCAGCACGATAAAGAACGCCACGTTGAAGAACAGCTGGGCATTCGGTAGGCCGGCCATCAGCGGGAACACCGCGAGAATAATCGGCACCGCGCCGCGCAGGCCGACCCAGGCGATAAAGGCGCGCTCGCGGTCATGGAACGCTTTGAAGGGCAGCAGGCCGAGAAATACCGACAGCGGCCGGGCAAACAGGATCATCCACAGCGCCAGGCCCAGGGCCGGTAGGGCAATGGGCAGCAGCTCGTGGGGGGTGACCAGTAGACCAAGGACCAGGAACATGCCGATCTGCGCCAGCCAGGTCAGGCCGTCGAGCATATGCAGGATGCCGTGGCGCGAGCGGATCGGTCGGTTGCCCAGCAGCAGGCCGCACAGGTAGATCGACAGAATGCCGCTGCCGCCGACGGCGGTGGTGATGGCAAAGATGATCAGGCCGCCGCTGACCACCAGCAACGGATACAGGCCGTTGGCCAGTTCCATGCGGTTGATCAGGTTGAGCAGCAGCCAGCCGCCACCGAGGCCGAACAGCGCGCCGATGCCGAACTGCTGCAGCAGCTGCACCAGCAGGCTCCAGCTCATGCCGTCCTGGCCGCTGGCGAGCATGGCGATTAGGGTAACGGTGAGAAATACCGCCATCGGGTCGTTGCTGCCGGATTCGATTTCCAGGGTGGCGCTGACCCGTTCGTTAAGGCCGCGCCCGCCGAGCAGGCTGAATACCGCAGCCGCATCGGTGGAGCCGACGATGGCGCCGATCAGCAGGCCTTCCATCCAGGTCAGGTCGAACAGCCACGCCGCCGCGACACCGGTTAATCCGGCGGTCAGCAGCACGCCCAGCGTGGCCAGGGACAACGAGGGCCACAAGGCCACACGAAAACTGGAGACCCGCGTACGCATACCGCCATCGAGGAGGATGATGGCCAGCGCCAGGTTGCCAACCAGGTAGGCCAGCGGATAGTTATTGAAGATGATGCCGCCAGGGCCGTCGGTGCCGGCGAGCATGCCGACAGCGAGAAAGATCACCAGAATCGGGATGCCGAAACGCGAACCGAAGGCGCTGACCAGAATGCTCATGGCCACCAGCATTGCACCGATCAAAAACAGATTATTGATGGTGCTGGCATCCAAGGCGCGTACTCCGTGCGGGTTGGTGAGCGTGCCACTATGCATGGCGCGTGCCAGCGATTCTAACCGCTGCCTTCGAGCAACGCTCAAAAAAAACGCCCGGCATCGGCCGGGCGTCTTGTAACAACATGCTATGCGCTTAGAACCAGGCGTCCTGCATGCTTAGACAGGTATCGTCGCGGGCTTCGAGGATGGCCAGGTCGTGGTGGCAGCTCGGCACTTCCCAGGTCAGGAAGTAGCGCGCGGCCTGCAGCTTGCCCTGATAGAAGTCGGCATCGGCGGCGTTGCCGCGCGCGAGGCCTTCTTCGGCGCGAATCGCCTGCTCCAGCCAGCGCCAGCCAATCACGGTGTGGCCAAAGACTTTCAGGTACAGCGCCGAGTTGGCCAGGCCTTCGTTGACCTTACCGCTCATCAGGTCACCCAGCAGCGCCAGGGTCACGGTTTGCAGGCGTGTCAGCAGTTGCTCCAGCGGCTGGCGCAGGGCGGTAAGCGAGGCGTGAGCTTCGGCGCGCTGGCAGGTGCCGTGGATCAGCTTGAGCAATTGCTTGAGCGCCGCGCCGCCGTTCATCGAGACCTTGCGCCCGAGCAGGTCGAGGGACTGGATGCCGTGGGTGCCTTCGTGGATCGGGTTGAGGCGGTTGTCGCGGTAGTACTGCTCCACCGGGTAATCGCGGGTGTAGCCGTGGCCGCCGAGGATCTGGATGGCCAGCTCGTTGGCCTTGAGGCAGAACTCCGAGGGCCAGGATTTGACGATCGGGGTAAGCAGATCGAGCAGCTCCAGGGCGATGCGGCGCTCTTCTTCGGTCGCCAGGGTCTGGGTGTCGTCGAACAGCCGTGCGGTGTACAGGCCGAGGTCGAAGGAACCCTCCACGTAGGCTTTCTGGGTCAGCAGCATGCGGCGCACGTCGGCGTGCTCGATGATCGCCACCTGGCTGGAGGTCGGGTCCTTGCCATCGGGCAGGCGGCCTTGCGGACGCTGACGGGCGTAGTCCAGCGAGTAGAGGTAGCCGGCGTATCCGAGCATCACCGCGCCCATGCCGACGCCGATGCGCGCCTCGTTCATCATCTGGAACATATAGCTCAGGCCGTGGTGCGGTTTACCCACCAGATAGCCGACGCAATCGCCGTTATCGCCGAAGTTAAGTGCCGTGGAGGTGGTGCCACGCCAGCCCATCTTGTGGAACAGGCCGGCCAGGACTACGTCGTTGCGCTTGCCCAGGCTGCCGTCAGCGTTGACCAGAAACTTCGGCACGATAAACAGGCTGATGCCTTTCACGCCTGGTGGGGCATCCGGCAGCTTGGCCAGCACCATATGCACGATGTTTTCCGATAGCGGATGGTCGCCACCGGAGATAAAGATTTTGTTGCCCTTGAGCCGGTACGTGCCGTCTTCGGCTGGTTCGGCGCGGGTGCGGATATCCGACAGCGAGGAGCCAGCATGCGGCTCGGTCAGCGCCATTGTGCCGAAGAAACGCCCGTCGATCATCGGCTGCAGAAAGCGCTGCTTCTGCTCATCACTGCCGAACGTCTCGATCAGGTTGGCCGCGCCCATGGTCAGGAACGGGTAGGAGGTGGTCGCCGCGTTGGCCGACTGGAAGTGGGCGAAGCAGGCCTGCGACAACAGATTGGGCAGCTGCATGCCGCCTGCGTCGAACTCGCGGGTGGCGTTGAGGAAGCCGGCTTCGAGGAAGGCGTCCACCGCCGGTTTGACCTCGGGAATCAGCACCGCTGCGCCGTCGACATACTCCGGCTCGTGTTCGTCATTCTTGCGGTTGTGCGGCGCGAACAGGTTTTCCGCGATGCTGCGGGCGGTGTCGATGGCCGCGTCAAAGGTTTCGCGGCTGTGCTCGGCGAAGCGCTCGCGCTGGGTCAGGCCTTCGGCGTCCAGCACTTCGTACAGCTCGAAGGCCAGGTTGCGGGAACTGAGCAGGGACTCGGACATGGGTGTACCTCCGGTGGCGATGGGTCGAGTCTAAGCAGCCGCAAGTGCGGCTCCCAGCACTATCAATAAGCGTGATAGAGGCTTAGCTAGCAAAGCCACGGGCCAGCGTTCAGGTAGGGTGGATGACGCTGTTTTCATCCACCTGATCGCAATGGTGGATGGGTGAAGCGTCATCCACCCTACGGTTTGCAAGGCCGCGCTCGAGTCTATTGGATAAAGCCTTGAGCCAGCTCGCGGGTCAGCTCAGCAGCGCCGATGTTCTTGCAACCACTGGCATTCTGCCCGGCCCACAGCGGCGAGAAATCCCCGCTGCCCTGACTTTCCGCCGCACTGCGCAGCGGCGCAATGGCTGCTGTCGCCAGAGGGAAGGCCGGCGCCAGCGGGCTGATTGGGCCCAGCTCGCGCATCAGGCGATTGACGATGCCACGCGCCGGACGGCCGCTAAACAGATTGGTCAGGGCGGTGTGCTGCGCCGCCGGGCTGTACAGGGCGGCGCGGTGGATGGCGCTGGTGCTAGCCTCATCGCAGCACAGGTAGGCGGTGCCGATCTGCACCCCTGCCGCGCCCAGGGCCATGGCCGCGCGCACCCCGGTAGCATCGGCAATACCGCCGGCGGCGATTACCGGCAGCTGCACGGCCTGGATGATCTGCGGCAACAGGGCAAAGGTGCCGAGCTGGCTGCTCAACTCATCGGTGAGGAACATGCCGCGATGGCCGCCGGCTTCCAGACCCTGGGCGATGATCGCATCGGCGCCGTTGGCTTGCAGCCACAGCGCTTCCTCCACCGTGGTCGCCGAGCTCAGCACCTTGGCCCCGCAGGCTTTAACCCGCGCCAGCAACTCGGCCGAGGGCAGGCCGAAGTGAAAGCTCACCACGGCTGGGCGAAACTCATCGAGCAGGTCGGCCATCTCGGCACTGAACGGCAGACGACCGGGGCCGCTGGCAATACTGTCGGGGTCGATGCCCAGTTCGGTGTAGTAAGGGCTTAGCGCCTCGCGCCAGGTTGCTTCGCGAGCAGAGTCGACGGCTGGCGGGGTATGGCAGAAGAAATTCAGGTTATAGGGCTTGCTGGTTTTCTCGCTCAGCGCCTGCAGTTCCTTGCGCAAACCAGCGGCGTCGAGCATGGCGCAGGGCAACGAACCCAACGCGCCGGCATTCGATACGGCGGCGGTCAATCCGTGCAGCTGCACGCCGGCCATCGGTGCCTGAATCAGTGGTAGCGGGGTGCCCAATAGGTTTTGCAGTGACATGTCAGTTCTCCCTAGCCGGACGGATCAGCGGCCACCGTACTGATCCATCTGACGCATGGCAAATGCTGCCACCCTGTTAAACTGCCCGGCCACAGGAGCCCGTCCAAATGAACTACCGCCACGCCTTCCATGCCGGCAACCATGCCGATGTGCTGAAACACTACGTCCTCACTCGCCTGATCGCCCTGCTGTCACGCAAGGAGGCGCCGTTCGCCTACCTCGACAGCCATGCCGGCATTGGTCTGTATGACTTGCGCGGCGACCAGGCCAGCCGTACCGGCGAGTGGCTGGAAGGTATCGCCCGACTGTGGCAGGCCAGCGATGTGCCGGACCCGCTGCTGGATTATCTGGAAGTGATCCGCGCGATGAACCCGGATGGCGAGTTGCGTCATTACCCCGGCTCGCCGGAGCTGGCGCGCCTGCTAACCCGCGAACAGGACCGTCTGCACCTGAACGAGAAACACCCGGAAGACGGCCGCCTGCTCAAGGAAAACATGCACGGCGACCGCCGTGTCGCCGTGCACCTGGGCGAAGGCTGGCATGTGCCGCGCGCCCTGTTGCCGACCCGCGAGAAGCGCGCGCTGTTGCTGATCGATCCGCCGTTCGAGCAGGTCGATGAGATGGAGCGCTGCGCCCAGTCGCTGAGCGAGGCCATCGGCCGTATGCGTCAGGCGGTGGTAGCGATCTGGTACCCGATAAAGGACCTGCGCCAGCTGCGGCGTTTCTACAGCGACCTGCAAAAGAGCAAGGCGCCCAAGCTGCTGCGTGTGGAACTCTACGTGCACTCCACCGATGAAGCCGCGCGGCTAAATGGCTCAGGCCTGGTGATCAGCAATCCGCCATGGGGCCTGGAAGACGAGCTCAAGCAGATCCTGCCCTGGCTCGCCCAACTGCTCGGGCAGAGCCAGGGTGGCTGGCGTATGGATTGGCTGATTGAGGAAAGCAGCGGCAGCTAACGGCTTTGGCTGGGCTCGACAAAATAGCTGAGCTGCTGACGCGGATTAAGGTATTCCAGCGCCTCGCGCGGTAGCTGCGCTGGGCGTAGGCTGGCTGCGATGCTTAGGCGTGGTTCCTGCTCCAGATCGATGATCAGCGCCTCGCTCTTGGGTACCGCCGCATCGTAGACAATCAGCGTCGGCTTCAGCGGCTGGCTGGGGTTCATGCCCAGTATCAGGCCGTAGCGCTGATCCTCCAGCTGCACCAGGCTGCCCGGCGGGTAGATGCCCATCACCCGGATAAAGGCCTTGAGCGCCACTGCATCGAAGCGCGCATTGTATTGCTTGAACATCAGCGCCAGGGCCTCGTGCGGGCTTAACCCATCGCGCGGGTTGAGCGGGTTGCACAGGTTGTCGAACTGGTTGGCGATGCACACCAGGCGGCTTAATCGGCCGATGGCGGCCTCGCGCAGCTGGCGTGGATAGCCGCTGCCGTCGCAGTACTCATGGTGCTCGTTGATGATGCGCAGCACTTCGTCGTCGAGCATCAGCTTGTGGCCCATGCGCAGGCCGAATTCGCAGTGCAGTTGCAGCAGTTGTTGCTCGGGGCGGGTCAGCGGTTCACTTTTCAGCAGCACCTTGCTCGGCACCTCCAGCTTGCCGACATCGTGCAGCAATGCGCCGAGGCCGAGGATATGGCAGTCCTCGCTGTCCAGGCCGAGTTGGCGGCCGAGCAGCAGGGCCAGCACCGTGACGTTCAATGAGTGGAAGCAACTGTCTTCGGCGGCCTTGCTGTTGATGCTGTGCAGCACCACGCCGCTGCCGCCGAGCAGGGTGTCGACCATCGCGCCGACAATCTCGCCGGCCTGCTTGATGGCGTCTTCCGGGCGGCTGCGCAGCGTTTGGTTAAGCGTTTTGACCTGTTGGCTGGCCTGGACGAACTTGCGGTCGACCTCGGCCAGGCGCTTGCGCAGCGCCTTGAGCTTTTCCGCGCGGGCCAGGCTGGCCTGTTCGGCCGGGCTGGGCGCCGGTGCGGCTACGGGTTCGGCCGCAAGCGGAGCCGGGCTGGCGTCCAGCGGCGGGCAATCGCTGCGCGCCGGGTCATAGCGCAGGCGCTCCAGGCCCAGGGCGCGCAAGGCCTTGATCTGCGCTTCATCCTTGATCTTGAAGTTGCTGAAAGCAAAGTTGTGTTCCCACCAGGCCAGTTCGAGCTGGATAAACAGGCCGACGCACAGCTGATCGGGGGATATGTAGGCGGAGGTCGCAGGCATGCGGGTATCGGCAATGATGGCTATTGGCTTGCAGTCTAGCGGTTTGCCTATGAGCTGGCAGTAATCTGCAGTGAGTTCTGCGGCGCTTAGTTTTTCCGCAGTTCCTGTTCAACCTCGTCGGCCCAGGCCAGCCAGGACTGTTCGCCGAGGATGCCGCGACGCAGGGTCAGGTAGGGCAGGCGCAGCGTCTTGCGTTGTTCATCCGGCAGGGCCTGGTAGTCGCGTTCGATGCTCAGCAGGCTGTCCAGGGTCTTGCGGTGCACGGCTATATGGCGCTGCATTTCTTCGCGCAGGTTATCCAGCGAGGTATGTGCACCGGCATAGAGTTTGACCAGCAGCGCATCGTTGATCTTGTTCGGCTGCACCGGCTCGCCTAACCAGCGCAGCAGCTCGGCGTGACCGGCCGGGGTCAGGCGGTAGTTCTTCTTGTCCGGGCGGGTGTCCTGGGCCTGTGCTTCGAATTCCAGCCAGCCGGCTTCACTGAGTTTCTTCAGCTCCAGATAAACCTGCTGATGCTTGGCGTTCCAGAAGTAACCGAGGCCATCCTTGAAGCGCTTGAGCAGGTCGTAGCCGCTGCCGGGTTCGCTTTCCAGGAGGATAAGGATGGCGTGCTTGAGCGACATAAGCGGGTTTCACCGGCTGCTGTTGGAGGTGCGCCGCAGTATACGGATTATGCAAAAAGTTGCATCGACTCCAGTTGCTGTCTAGTATGCAAAAAGTTGCATAACAAGAATAACGCAGGAGCTTCCCATGAAACGCACCGGTACCCGCTTCCGTCCGCGCCTGGTTCAGGGTGATTACGACGCCATCATCATCGGCTCCGGTATCGGTGGCCTGACCACCGCTGCGCTGCTGGCCAAGCTTGGCAAGCGTGTGTGCGTGCTGGAGCAGCACTACACCGCTGGCGGTTACACCCACAGCTATGAACGCGAAGGCTACGAGTGGGATGTGGGCGTGCATTACATCGGTGAAGTGCATAAACCCTGGTCGGCGATCCGCCGGGTGTTCGATGTGATCAGCGACGGCAACCTCGAATGGGCGCCGATGGATGCGCACTATGACCGCATCGTGATTGGCGACAAGACCTACGACTACGTGGCTGGCCGCGAGGAATTCAAGGCCGAGATGACGCGCCACTTCCCCGGTGAAGCGGCGGTGCTTGAGCGTTACGTCGACCTGCTCAGCGAGGTCAGCGCCAAGGTGCCGCGCTTCTTCGCCGGGCAAGCCCTGCCACGCTCGTTGGGCATGCTGTACAGCAAACTGCGCCGGTTGTGGCTACCGGACTACTTCTTCAAAACCACCCGCGAAGTGCTCGAAGGTCTGACCGACAACCAGGAACTGATCGGCGTACTCACCGCGCAGTGGGGCGATTACGGTCTGCCGCCGGCCGAAGCCGCCTTCGTTATGCATGCGATGGTCGCCAAGCACTACATCACCGGCGGCAACTATCCGGTGGGCGGCGCGACAAAGATTTCCGAAACTATTATCCCGGTGATCGAGGCGGCGGGCGGCCAGGTGTTCACCTATGCCGGGGTCGATAAGATTCTGGTGGAGAAGGGGCGTGCGGTTGGCGTACGCATGCAGAAAGACGGTTTTGAGATTCGTGCGCCACAGATTGTCAGCTGCGCCGGCCTGGTGCCGACCTATACCCGCCTGCTCGACCATCAGGTGGCCAGCGACTATGGCCTGCTGGAGCAGCTGCCCAAGGTCAAATTGTCGGCCGCTACCCTGTGTCTGTACGCTGGTTTCAAGGGCAGCGCCGCTGAATTAAAACTGCCGAAGACCAATTACTGGGTCTATCCGACCCATGATCACGACCACAACGTCAGCAGCTTTATGGACGGGCAGAACCCGGCGATGCCGCTGATCTATATCAGCTTCCCCTCGGCCAAGGACCCGGCCTGGGATGGCCATTACCCGAACAAGGCCACGGTGGAAATCGTCGCGCCGACCCAGCCGCAGTGGTTTGCGAAATGGAAGGGCACTACCTGGGGCAAACGCGGCGCCGACTACGAGGCGTTCAAGGCCGAGTTGACTGCACAGCTGCTGGAAACCCTCTACCAGCATCAGCCGCAATTGCGCGGCGCGCTGGACTTCTGCGAGCTGGGCACGCCGCTGTCCACCGAGTGGTACCAGTGGAATGAACAGGGCGAGATCTATGGCATCGACCATACGGTGCAACGCTTCGAGCAGCACTGGATTCACAGCCAGACGCCGATCAAGGGCCTGTATCTGACCGGTGCCGATACGGTGACTGCCGGGGTCGGCGGTGCGCTGATGGCTGGCGTGTTGACTGCCTCACGCATGCTCGGCTGGCGCGGTTACAAGGTCGGCAAACTGTTGAAAAGCTGGAAGGCACAAGCGCTTACCGAGGCCAGTGCGACGGCGGATGTAGCGGGCTAAACCACCACGTCGATGCTATTGCCCAGATTGGGCGGATTGCTCGGCGCGCTGGCCGGCGTGGCGGCCTCAACCAGGCCGCCGATGCTGGCAGCCTGCAGTTCCAGAGTCTTGCGCAGCAACAGCAATGAGGCCAGGGCAGAGGCCTGAGCCGCTGCCTGGGTCGACACCTGATTGGTCAGGCTGCTGAGTTCCATCGTGCTATCCCCTCTCTATCAGTCCGGCAGGCAGGTTCCCGTGCCGCCCAGGCCGCAATAGCCGCCAGGGTTCTTCGCCAAGTACTGCTGGTGATAGGCCTCAGCGTAGTAGAACGGCGGCGCCTCGCGCACCTCGGTGGTGATGGCGCCGTAGCCGGCTTTGCTCAATTCGGCCTGGAACTGCGCCTGCGTGCTCTTTGCTGCCGCCAGCTGTTCCGCGCCGTAGCAGTAGATCGCCGAACGGTACTGGCTGCCCGTGTCGTTACCCTGGCGCATGCCCTGGGTCGGGTTATGCGCCTCCCAGAACACTTTCAGCAGTGCGGCGTAGCTGGTGACCTGTGGATCAAACACTACCAGCACCACCTCGGTGTGGCCGGTCAGGCCCGAGCAGGTTTCGTCATAGGTCGGATTTGGCGTATGGCCGCCGGCATAGCCGACCGCCGTGCTCCACACGCCCGGCTGCTGCCAGAAGCGCCGTTCGGCGCCCCAGAAACAGCCCATGGCGAACACCGCCTGCTCAAGGCCTGCTGGAAATGGCCCTTGCAGCGCGTTGCCGTTAACGAAGTGCGCAGTTGGCACCTGCATGGCTTCGGCGCGGCCAGGCAGGGCTTGCTCGGCGCTGGGCAGTTCGAGTTTGTGAGCGAGAATTTGCGAACGCAGAACCATGAGCCATTTCCTCAGCAGAAGCATGTGTGTCATAGACCGTCAAAGGGCGAGCTTGTTACAGCTAGCCTCGGTTTGGATAGCGCTTGAGGCTTTCCAGCAGGTCGCGGCTGGCGATGGGTTTGTCGAACAGGTAGCCCTGGCCGATATCGCATTGCTGGCGGCGGAGAAAATTCAGCTGCGCGGCCGTCTCGATACCTTCGGCCACTACCTTGAGCTTCAGGTTGTGCGCCATGGCGATCACCGCTGAGGTGATCTCCATGTCGTCCTGATTCTCCGGGATGTCCTTGATAAAGCTGCGATCAATTTTGATCACGTCGATGGGGAATTTCTTCAGGTAGCTGAGCGAGGAATAGCCGGTGCCGAAGTCGTCCATGGCCAGGGTCAGGCCCAGGCTCTTCAGGCGGCTGAGCTGGTGGCGGGTGTCGTCGGTGGCTTCCAGCAGCAGGCTTTCGGTCAGCTCCAGCTCGAGCAGGGCCGGGTCGAGCTGTTCTTCGTGGAGGATGGCGGCGATCTCGCCAACCAGATCCGGGTCGGAGAACTGTTTGGGCGACAGGTTGATGGCCATCTGCAGCGGTGTGTGGCCGATGGCGATCAGCTGCTTGCTCATGCGGCAGGCCTGACGGGTGACCCATTTGCCGATGGGAATGATCAACCCGGTTTCTTCCGCCACGCTGATAAATTTGTCCGGGCTGATCATGCCCTTGTCCGGGTGGTGCCAACGCAGCAGCGCTTCCAGGCCCAGCAGGCGGCCGCTCTTCAGGCACAGCTTGGGCTGGTAGAAGACCTCCAGCTCGTTCTGCATCAGCGCGCGGCGCAGGTTGCTCTCGACGAACAGCTTGTAGTGCGCCTCGGCATTCAGCACATCGGTAAACACCTGCAGCTGATTTTTGCCGTTGGCCTTGGCTTTGTGCAGGGCCAGGCCGGTGTGCTTCATCAGGGTTTGCGGGTCGTCGCCATGCTCGGGGGCGCAGCCCAGGCCGATGGAACCGGTGACGCTGATCAGCTGATTGTCGACGAACAGCGGCTTGTCCAGGGTGTGCAGCAGCTTCTGCGCCACCAGCTGGCTGTCGGCCTGATTGGCTTCGAGCAGCACGGCGAATTCGTTGCTGGCAAAGCGCGCCAGCACGCTGCTGGGATGCAGGGTGTTGCGCAGACGGCGCGCCAGGCTGACCAGCAGTTTGTCGCCGGTCTGGTGGCCAAGGCTGTCGTTGATCCGCTTGAAGTTGTCGATATCCACCAGCAGCAGGCTGATCGGCTTGCCGGGGTGCGCGCTGAAGTGATCTTCCAGCGAACGGATAAAGGCGTAGCGGTTGCCCAGCCCGGTGAGGTTGTCGCGAAACGCCAGGCGCTCAATATGCTGCTGCGCCTGCTTGCTCGCGGTAACGTCTTCATAGATGCCGATATAGTGGGTCAGGCTGCCGTCGTCGGCATGCACCTTGGACAGCGACAGCTGGCCCCAGTAGGGGTCGAGGTTCTTGCGTCGGCTCTTGAATTCACCCTGCCAGCTGTTGTGTTCGGCCAGGCTGGAGCGGGCGTCGAACAGCAGATCGCTGAGGTTTTCCAGGGCGGGGATTTCGGACAGGCGGCGGCCCTGCACTTCGCTGGCGCTGTACAGGGTGATGGCAGTAAAGCTTGGGTTGACGTACTCCACCAGGCCATCGCGGTCGAGCAGGATAAAGGCGCTGGAACTCTGCTCAACGGCGCGCTGGAACAGGTACAGGGCATTGGTCGCGGAGCGGCGTTGCTGATTGGTCAGCACCTGGGCGTACTGGTCGGCCAGTTCGCCGGCAAAGGCGATTTCGTCGGCCTGCCAGGTGCGCGGCCCGCCGATATGTTCCAGGCACAGTACGCCCACCACTTCACCGGCGATGCGGATACTGGCATCGAGCATGGCGGTGATGCCCATGGGCTCCAGGTAGCTGCTGCTCAGCTCGCAGGTGCGCGGGTCCTGGTGGGCATCATGCGCGTCCAGCGCGCGGCCGCTGTGCAGCGCCTGCAGGTAGGCGGGGTAGGGGCTGGCGTCGATATCGTCCTGGGCAACATGCCGGCCCTGGTCTTGCTGGTACAGGGCCACCGCTTGCAGCACATGTTGATTGAGGTTCCAGATGCCGACGCGGCTGACGCCATACAGCTCGCAGGCACTTTTGCTGATCAGTTCGGCGGCTTCACGCAAGGGGTCGCTGTCGCCGTAATGATGGCGCGCGAGGGTGACGATCAACTGTTGCTGGGCCTGCGTGCGTTGTTGCTGCGCCTGCAATTCGGCCTGGCTGCGCTCATACAGCTCAAGGGTTTGCGGTGAAGCAGCGCTCTGCTCGTTCATCACCAGCAGATAGCCGCGTAGCAGATGGCGGCCGCGTTGCTTGAAGGCTTCTCCCACTTCCATCAGCGTCAGGCTGCCGCGCGGGGTGTGCAGGCAGTACTGCACGCTGTAGTGCCGACGCTCGGCCAGCTGCTGCGCAATGTTGTCGTGCAGCTGGTGGCGAACTGCGGGTTCCATCAGGCTGGCGTAGGGGGCATCGAGCAGGGAGCAGAGCTCGTGAGCCGGCAGGCCGAACTGTTGTTCGCAGCCCGAATCGAGGTACAGCAGAGCCCAGCTGGCTTCATTCAAGCGCTCGAAACGCAGCAAGCCAAGGCGCGAGGGCACTGGCAACTGCGTCACAACCTCGGCCGCTAAACGACTCGCGGCATCGGGATGGCTTTTCATTCGGAGGCTGGCTTCCAGTATGCTGATCGAAGCGGCAATCGACTCACTTCATTTATAGCGTCGGGTAAGGGTGCATCATGCAATTGCGACTGACAAGAAAACTAATATCCGCAGTGCTGCTGAGCAGCTGTATGGCCACCTCAACGGTATTCGCCGCTGAGCCTGACACGGGTTTGAGCAGTGCCGAACAGGGCAATTATCTGCTCGAACTGAAACGCCTTTATCTAACCCAGAGTGACCGCCAGGCGTTGTTGGCGCACTGCAATGATCTGCTAAAAACCTACGCCCTGCGCGCCGCCTATCAGGTCGGCCAGGCGCAGCGTCAGGACCTGCTCTATCAGCTGCGCCAGGGGGAGTCCGGCGAGCTGCTGCTGCGTGAAGAAACCCGTGGCCAGCAGGGCACCGACATTGCCGTGCGCAACCAGCGCGTACCGCTATTTGGCGTCGACCCTTTCGTGCGTTACGAATGCCCGACCAACGGCATCAGCTGCGTGCTGCACAACCCTAACGACGGCAGCCCAATGCTGACCATCGTGCGCGATCACAAGGGCGCCGCCGAACTGGCCAAGGCCCTGAGCTTTCTGATTCGTAATCTGCAGAAAGGTTGATCGCCTCCCACATTTCTGCCGCTGTCTTAAACCTAAAAAAAACCCCGCCGAAAGGGGCGGGGTCGAGGATACGAGCGTGGCTGCTCGAAAGTTGATGCGTTACAGCAACATGGTGCGGATGTCTGCCAGCACATCACCCAGGCGCTTGGTGAAGCGCGCCGCAGCGGCGCCGTTGATCACCCGGTGGTCGTAGGACAGCGACAGCGGCAGCATCAGCTTGGGCTGGAACGCCTTGCCATCCCAGACCGGCTGGATGGTCGCCTTGCTCACACCGAGAATCGCCACTTCCGGCGCGTTGACGATCGGCGTGAAGCCGGTGCCGCCAATGTGACCGAGGCTGGAGATGGTGAAGCAGGCGCCCTGCATATCGTCGGCCGACAGCTTCTTGGTGCGGGCCTTTTCCGCAAGCACGGCGGCTTCAGCGGCGAGCTGCAGCAGGCTCTTCTGATCGACGTTCTTGATCACCGGTACCAGCAGGCCGTCCGGGGTGTCCACGGCAAAGCCGATGTGCACGTATTTCTTGCGGATGATCGCTTTGCCGCTCGGCGCCAGTGAGCTGTTGAAGTCCGGCAGTTCCTTGAGCAGGAAGGCGCAGGCCTTGAGCAGCAGCGGCAGCACGGTGAGTTTGACCCCAGCCTTTTCCGCTACGGCTTTCTGCGCCACGCGGAAGGCTTCCAGCTCGGTGATATCAGCCGAATCGAACTGGGTCACGTGCGGTACGTTGAGCCAGCTGCGATGCAGGTTGTTGGCGCCGACCTGCATCAGGCGGGTCATCGCCACTTCTTCGATTTCACCAAATTTGCTGAAGTCCACCACCGGGATCGGCGGGATGCCAGCACCGCCGGTTGCGCCAGCGGCTGGGGCTTCCTTGGCCTTCTGCATCATGGTTTTGACGTAAGCCTGCACGTCCTCTTTGAGCACGCGGCCTTTCGGCCCGGTGCCCGGTACGGCGGACAGCTCGACGCCGAACTCGCGTGCCAGCTGACGTACAGCCGGGCCCGCATGCACCTTGGCGCCGTCACGCTTGGGTGCGGCGGCAACGCTGGCGGCGGCTGCTGCCAGGGAGGCAATTGCGCTGACTTCGGCGGCGACCGCTGGGTGAGCACCGGCCGGAACCTTGTGTACGTCACTGGCGGGGGCAGGTGCCGGTGCTGCGGCGGCAGCTGGTGCCGCAGCGGCGCCGGCCACTTTCAGTTTGAGGATGAAATCACCGGTGCCGACTTCGTCTTCCAGTTTGACGCTGATGCTTTCCACCACGCCGGCAGCCGGCGAGGGGATTTCCATGCTGGCCTTGTCTGACTCCAGGGTGATCAGCGACTGATCGGCTTCGACGCTATCGCCGACCTTGATCAGAATCTCGATGACCCTGGCTTTGCCGTCCGAGCCGATATCCGGCACATGCACGTCCTGCACGCTGCTGCTGGCCTGCGCGGTTGGCGCAGGTGCGGCGGCCGGAGCGGGAGCAGCTGCTTTAGGTGCTTCTGCCGGTGCTGCGGCAGGCGCCGCTGGTGCTTGGGCAGTGCCTTCGGCTTCCAGCTCAAACAGTTCGTCGCCTTCTTTCAGGCGGTCGCCCAACTTTACTTTCAGACTTTTCACCACACCGGCTTTCGGCGCGGGGATTTCCATGCTGGCCTTGTCCGACTCCAGGGTCAGCACGCTCTGATCGGCCTCGATGCGATCTCCGACCTTGACCATCAGTTCGATTACTTCACCCTCACCACCACCGATGTCGGGTACGCGAATCAATTCACTCATCGTTTCGCTCCTTAGCAGTCCAGTGGGTTGAGTTTTTCCGGGTTGATGCCGAACTTGACGATGGCCTCGGCCACCACCTTCGGTTCGATATCACCACGGTCGGCGAGTGCTTCCAGGGCAGCCAGGACAACCCAGTTGCGGTCCACTTCGAAGAAGTGGCGCAGCTTCTTGCGGCTGTCGCTGCGGCCGAAGCCGTCGGTGCCCAGCACCTTGAATTCCTTGCTCGGCACCCACTGACGAATCTGTTCGGCGAACAGCTTCATATAGTCGGTGGAGGCAATCACCGGGCCTTTACGACCGCTCAGGCATTCTTCCACATAGGTCTGCTTGGGCTTCTGGCCCGGGTGCAGGCGGTTGCTGCGTTCCACGGCCAGGCCGTCGCGGCGCAGTTCGTTGAAACTGGTCACGCTCCATACGTCTGCAGCGACGTTGAACTCGTCACGCAGAATCTTCGCCGCCTCGCGCACTTCACGCAGGATGGTGCCGGAACCGAGGAGCTGCACGTGGTGCGCGGCTTCCTTCTTGTCCTCTTCGAGCAGGTACATGCCCTTGATGATGCCTTCCTCGATGCCGGCCGGCATGGCGGGCTGCTGGTAGGACTCGTTCATCACGGTGATGTAGTAGAAGACGTCCTGTTGCTGCTCAGTCATCTTTTTCATGCCGTCCTGAATGATCACCGCCAGCTCGTAGCCGTAGGTCGGATCATAGGTGCGGCAGTTGGGGATGGTCGCAGCGAGCATGTGGCTGTGACCATCCTCGTGCTGCAGGCCTTCGCCGTTCAGCGTGGTGCGACCGGCGGTGCCGCCGATCAGGAAACCACGGGTGCGGCTGTCGCCAGCGGCCCAGGCCAGGTCGCCAATGCGTTGGAAGCCGAACATCGAATAGAAGATGTAGAACGGCAGCATCGGCTGGTTATGGCTGCTGTACGAAGTACCGGCTGCAATGAACGACGACATGGCGCCGGCCTCGTTGATGCCTTCTTCGAGAATCTGGCCCTTCTTGTCCTCGCGGTAGAACATCACCTGGTCTTTATCCACCGGCTCATAGAGCTGGCCGACCGAGGAGTAAATGCCAAGCTGACGGAACATGCCTTCCATACCGAAAGTACGCGCTTCGTCCGGGATGATCGGCACGATGCGTGAGCCGATGTCCTTGTCCTTGACCAGCTGCGCGAGGATGCGCACGAAGGCCATGGTGGTGGAGATTTCACGGTCGCCCGAACCATCGAGGATGGCCTTGAGGGTGTCCAGCGGCGGCGTTGGGATGCTGAAGCTCTTGGCGCGGCGCTGTGGCACGAAACCGCCGAGGGCGGCACGGCGCTCGCTCAGGTAACGGGCTTCGGCACTGCCTTCTTCCGGCTTGAGGAATGGCAGGTTTTCCAGCTCGTCATCTTTAACCGGGATGTCGAAGCGGTCGCGGAACTGCTTGAGGCTGTCGACATCGACCTTCTTGGTGTTGTGCGCGGTGTTTTTCGCTTCACCGGCGCCGGTGCCATAACCCTTGACGGTCTTGGCCAGAATTACGGTCGGTTGCTCTTTGTGGTTGACCGCCTGGTGATAGGCCGCATAGACCTTGTACGGGTCGTGACCGCCACGGTTGAGCTTCCAGATCTCGTCGTCGGACAGATCGGCCACCATCGCCTTGAGTTCCGGCGAGTTGAAGAAGTGCTCGCGGACGAACGCGCCGTCCTTGGCTTTGTAGTTCTGGTATTCGCCGTCGATGACTTCGTCCATACGACGCTGCAGGATGCCGTCGACATCCTTGGCCAGCAGTGGGTCCCAGAAACGGCCCCAAACGACTTTGTTGACGTTCCAGCCACCGCCACGGAACACGCCTTCGAGTTCCTGGATGATCTTGCCGTTACCGCGTACCGGGCCGTCGAGGCGCTGCAGGTTGCAGTTGATGACGAAGATCAGGTTGTCCAGCTTCTCGCGGCCAGCCAGGGAGATCGCGCCGAGGGATTCCGGCTCGTCGCACTCGCCGTCGCCCATAAAGCACCAGACCTTCTGCTTGCCGGCCGGGATAAAGCCGCGCGCTTCCAGGTACTTCATAAAGCGCGCCTGGTAGATCGCCTGAATCGGGCCCAGGCCCATGGAAACAGTCGGGAACTGCCAGAAGTCCGGCATCAGCCAGGGGTGCGGATAGGACGACAGGCCCTTGCCATCGACTTCCTGACGGAAGTTGTTCATCTGGTCTTCAGTGATGCGGCCTTCCATAAAGGCGCGGGCGTAAACGCCGGGCGAGGCGTGACCCTGGAAGAAGATCAGGTCGCCACCGTGCTCTTCAGTCGGCGCCTGGAAGAAGTAGTTGAAGCCGATGTCATACAGGGTCGCCGAGGAGGCGAAGCTGGAGATGTGGCCGCCCAGATCCGAGTCTTTCAGGTTGGTGCGCATGACCATGGCCAACGCGTTCCAGCGCACCAGCGAGCGAATGCGGCGTTCCATAAACAGGTCGCCAGGCATGCGTGCTTCGTGGGTCAGCGGGATGGTGTTGCGGTAGGGCGTGGTGATCGCATACGGCAGCTGTGAACCACTGCGGGTGGCCAGCTCGCCCATACGGGTCATCAGGTAATGTGCGCGGTCTTCGCCTTCGTTATCGAGGACAGACTCAAGGGCGTCCAGCCATTCCTGGGTTTCGACGGGATCGAGGTCTTGCATGGCTTGCTCCAGGGCGGAAAGGCTTCCAGAATCGGAGGCCAGGTTTCGTGGCCGACTTCGTGAGTGGCCGCGTGAATTCTTGGATTGACCGGGGGTAGGACCGGCTTTGTGTAGTTTTACTACATTCCGACGCCGATTTCAGCCTTTTGGATACAATCTTTGGTAGTAAAACTACAATTATTTTTCTGCCAGTGATTCGACCCGCTCTAGCGTGGGTGGTGCCATCCATGGTCGCTGCGCTGGCAGACCGCTAAAAAGGATAGACCATGAGCCTGCCCGCGCTGGCCTCTTTGCCTGCTGCCTTGTCCCCCCTCGCACTGCGCGCCGAACAGTCCCTGCAGCACGCATTTGCCGGGCTCTCCAGTGAGGCGGCCGCGGCTTTCGCAGGTTGGCCGAGCGAGCGGCTGGAGGCGCTGCAGCGGGTGGGCGCCTCCAGTGATTTCGTGGTGCAGCAGGGCCTGCGTGACCCGCAGATGCTCCTCGATCTGGCCGCCAGTGGCGAGTTGGAGCGCAGTCTGGCGGCGGGCGAGTTGCGCGGCCAATTGGCCCAGGCGCTGGACGAATGCGCTGACGACGACGAGCTGGGGCGGCGCTTGCGCCGTTACCGCAACCGCCAGCAATTGCGCATCATCTGGCGCGATATCAGTCGTCAGGCAGATTTGATCGAAACCTGCCGCGACCTTTCCGATCTGGCCGATGCCTGTATCGATCTGGCCTATCAGTGGCTCTATCCACGGCATTGCACGCAATTCGGCACGCCCATCGGCCGGCGCAGCGGCCAGGCGCAGCATATGGTCATCCTCGGCATGGGCAAGCTGGGCGCCCATGAGCTGAACCTGTCCTCGGACATCGATCTGATCTTCGGCTACCCCGAAGGCGGCGAAACCGAAGGGGTGAAGCGTCCGCTGGATAATCAGGAATTCTTTATCCGTCTCGGCCAGAAGCTGATCAAGGCGCTGGATGTGATCACCGTCGACGGCTTCGTGTTCCGCACCGATATGCGTCTGCGCCCGTACGGTTCTTCCGGTTCGCTGGTGTTCAGCTTTAACGCGTTGGAGCAGTACTACCAGGACCAGGGTCGCGACTGGGAGCGCTACGCGATGATCAAGGCGCGGGTGGTCGGTGGCGATCAGGCTGCTGGCGCGCAGTTGCTGGAGATGTTGCGGCCCTTCGTCTATCGGCGTTATCTGGATTTCTCGGCGATTGAAGCGCTGCGTGCGATGAAGCAGCTGATCCAGCAGGAAGTGCGGCGCAAGGGTATGGCCGAGAACATCAAGCTGGGTTCGGGTGGCATTCGCGAAGTGGAATTTATCGCCCAGGCTTTCCAGCTGATTCACGGGGGGCGCGACCTCAGCCTGCAGCAGCGCTCGCTGTTCGCCGTGCTGAATACCCTGCGTGATCAGGGCTACCTGCCGCCGGCGGTGACCGATGAGTTGCGCGATGGTTATGCCTTCCTGCGGTATGCCGAGCACGCGCTGCAAGCCATCGATGACCGGCAGACGCAGATGCTTCCGGACACCGATCAGGACCGTGCGCGGGTGGCCTTTATCATGGGCTTCGACAGCTGGCAGGCGTTCCATGAGCAGCTGATGCACTGGCGTGGCCGGGTGGACTGGCACTTCCGCCAGGTGATCGCCGATCCCGATGAAGAGGAAGGTGGCGAGCCGGTCGAAGAGGCTGTGGGCTGCGAATGGTTGCCGCTCTGGGAGGATGTGCAGGACGAAGAGGCCGCGTGCCGGCAGCTGGCCGAGGCCGGCTTTGCCGAGCCGCAATCGGCTTGGCAGCGCCTGGCGGGGCTACGCAACGGCAACCAGGTGCGTGCCATGCAGCGCCTCGGTCGCGAGCGCCTGGATGCCTTTATTCCGCGCCTGCTGGCACAAGCGGTGGAGCATGACAATCCTGATCTGGTGCTGGAGCGCGTACTGCCGCTGATCGAAGCGGTGGCGCGACGTTCGGCCTACCTGGTGCTGCTCACGGAAAACCCTAGCGCGCTGCAGCGCCTGCTGACCCTGTGTGCGGCCAGCCCGTGGATTGCCGAGCAGATCACCCGCTTTCCGCTGTTGCTTGATGAGCTGCTTAATGAAGGGCGTTTGTTCAAGCCGCCACTGGCGCCGGAGCTGGCCGCCGAGTTGCGCGAACGGCTGATGCGTATTCCCGAGGAAGATTTGGAGCAGCAAATGGAGGCGCTGCGCCACTTCAAGCTGGCGCATCGCCTGCGCGTCGCCGCCTCGGAAATTGCTGGCACTCTGCCGTTGATGAAGGTCAGCGACTACCTGACCTGGCTGGCCGAGGCGATTCTCGACCAGGTGCTGGCCCTGGCCTGGCGCCATACGGTGAGCAAATACGGCGCGCCGCGGCGCCCTGACGGCAGCATCTGTGACCCGGATTTCGTTATCGTCGGCTATGGCAAGGTTGGCGGCATCGAGCTGGGGCATGGCTCTGACCTTGATCTGGTGTTTATCCACGACGGCGACCCGCATGCGGAAACCGATGGTGAAAAATCCATCGATGGCGCGCAGTTCTTCAATCGCCTGGGCCAGCGCATCATTCATTTGCTGACCACCCAGACCAACTCCGGCCAGCTCTACGAAGTCGATATGCGTCTGCGGCCTTCCGGCGCGGCGGGCCTGCTGGTCAGCTCGCTGGGCGCCTTCGAGCGCTACCAACAGGGCGAGGCTTGGACCTGGGAGCACCAGGCGCTGGTGCGGGCGCGGGTGCTGGTCGGTTGTGCACGGGTTGGCAAGGCGTTCGAGGCGGTGCGTGCCGGGGTGTTGGGGCGTGAGCGCGACCTAGGCACCTTGCGTAGCGAGGTCAGCGAGATGCGCGCGAAGATGCGCGACAACCTCGGTAGCAAGGCCACGGCGGCCGGCACCGCGGCGAATGCCTTCGAGGCCACGGCGCCGTTCGACCTCAAGCAGGACGCCGGAGGTATCGTCGATATTGAATTTATGGTGCAATACGCGGCCCTGGCCTGGTCGTGCCAGTACCCGGAATTGCTTGAGTTCACTGACAATATTCGCATTCTGGAAGGGCTGGAGCGGGTCGGCTTGCTACCGGGCGAAGATGCCCGTTTGCTGCAGGATATTTACAAGGCCTACCGCTCGGCGGCCCACCGCCAGGCCCTGCAAAAGCAGCCTGGGGTGGTCAGCGGTGAGCAGTTTGCCGATGAGCGGCGCACGGTGATGCGCATCTGGCAGGAACTGGGCTTGAGCTGAAGTAGGCTGAGCTGAATTTGAGGATGTCGGGCACCCAGGGTGGCCGGCCAATGTTGTACCAATCGAGTTTGAGGAGCAGGCAACTATGTCGATGGCCGATCGTGATGGCGTGATCTGGTATGACGGCGAGCTGGTGCCGTGGCGCAACGCGACCACCCACGTGCTGACCCATACCCTGCACTACGGCATGGGCGTGTTTGAAGGCGTGCGCGCCTACAATACCCCGCAAGGCACGGCGATTTTCCGCCTGCAAGCGCACACCGACCGCCTGTTCGACTCGGCCCACATCATGGGCATGAAGATTCCGTTCAGCAAAGACGAAATCAACGAAGCCACCCGCGCCGCCGTGCGTGAGAACAACCTGGAAAGCGCTTACATCCGCCCGATGGTGTTCTACGGATCTGAAGCCATGGGCCTGCGCGCCAGTGGCCTGAAAACCCAGGTGATCGTCGCGGCCTGGAGCTGGGGCGCCTATATGGGCGACGAAGCCCTGCAGGTTGGCATCAAGGTGCGTACCAGCTCCTTTACCCGCCACCACGTCAACATCTCGATGACCCGCGCCAAGGCCAACGGCAACTACATCAACTCGATGCTGGCCCTGCAGGAAGCCATCTCCGGTGGCGCCGACGAGGCCATGTTGCTGGACCCGGAAGGCTACGTGGCCGAAGGCTCGGGCGAGAATATCTTCCTGGTCAAGAACGGCGTGATCTACACCCCAGAAGTGACCTCCTGCCTGAACGGCATCACCCGCAATACCATTCTGACCCTGGCCGCCGAGCATGGCCTGGAAGTGGTCGAGAAGCGCATCACCCGCGATGAGGTGTATATCGCCGATGAAGCCTTCTTCACTGGCACCGCCGCCGAAGTCACGCCGATCCGTGAAGTCGATGGCCGGCAGATCGGCGCAGGCCGCCGTGGGCCGATCACCGAGAAGCTGCAAACCGCTTATTTTGATCTGGTGACGGGTAAAACCGATGCCCACGCTGAGTGGCGTACGCTGGTCAAATAACTGCCTCGCATGGGCTGGATGCTGCTGCATTCGGCCCGCAGGCTAGGCTGATAGTCGAGCGTTGAGTCTGTCCGGGAGGCGAAAGCCTCCTTGGTCGTTTCTGGAAGTGGCATGAAAATACTGATCGTAGGCCCCAGCTGGGTGGGTGACATGGTGATGGCGCAGACACTGTTTCAGTGTCTGCAGCAGCGTCACCCCGGCTGTGCAATCGATGTACTGGCCCCCGAGTGGAGTCGGCCGATTCTCGAACGCATGCCCGAAGTGCGCGCGGCCCTGAGCTTTCCGCTCGGTCATGGCGTGCTCGAACTGGCGACGCGGCGCAAGATCGGCAAGTCCCTGGCCGGTCAGTACGATCAGGCGATTCTGCTGCCCAACTCGCTGAAGTCCGCGTTGGTACCGTATTTTGCCGGTATCCCCAAGCGCACCGGCTGGAAGGGTGAGCTGCGCTATGGCCTGCTCAACGATATCCGCACGCTTGATAAAGAACGCTACCCGCTGATGATCGAGCGCTTTATGGCGCTGGCCTTCGAGCCAGGTGCCGCGCTGCCGCAGCCTTATCCACGCCCCGCCTTGCAGATCGACGCACAGAGCCGCGACACCGCCCTGGCCAAGTTTGGTCTGACCCTGGATCGCCCGGTGCTGGCGCTGTGCCCAGGGGCTGAGTTTGGTGAAGCCAAGCGCTGGCCGAGCGAGCATTACGCCAAGGTCGCCGAGCTGAAGATCCGCGCCGGCTGGCAGGTGTGGATTTTCGGCTCGAAGAATGATCACCCGGTCGGTGAAGACATTCGCAGCCGACTGATTCCCGGTCTGCGTGAGGAAGCGGTGAACCTGGCCGGCGAAACCAGCCTGGCTGAAGCCATCGATTTGCTGTCTTGCGCCGGCGCCGTGGTGTCCAACGATTCTGGCCTGATGCATGTGGCGGCAGCGCTGAATCGCCCGCTGGTGGCGGTCTACGGCTCGACTTCACCGGGCTTTACCCCACCGCTGGCCGAACAGGTGGAAATCGTCCGCCTGGGGCTGGAATGCAGCCCCTGCTTTGACCGCACCTGCCGTTTCGGCCACTACAACTGCCTGGGCCAGCTCAAGCCGCGCCCGGTGATCGAGGCGCTGGATCGCCTGGTCAGCGACCCGGTCGAGGTTGAATAGCTTGCGGGTACTGTTGATCAAAACCTCTTCGCTGGGCGATGTGGTGCACACCCTGCCAGCGTTGACCGATGCTGCGCGCGCCATTCCCGGTGTCCAGTTCGACTGGGTAGTGGAGGAGGGGTTTGCCGAGATTCCCGCCTGGCACCCGGCCGTGGCGCAGGTGATTCCGGTGGCCATCCGCCGCTGGCGCAAGCACCTCTGGCAGACCCTGAAAAATGGCGAGTGGAAGCGCTTTAAGCAGCGTCTCGGCGAAACCAAATATGACTTGGTGATCGATGCTCAGGGCTTGCTGAAAAGTGCCTGGCTAACGCGCTATGTCAAGGCACCGATTGCCGGCCTGGATCGCGACTCTGCGCGTGAGCCGCTTGCCAGTCGCTTCTATGATCGAAGCTATGCCGTGCCGCGCGAACAGCATGCTCTGGAGCGCACTCGTCAGCTATTCGCCCAGGCGCTGGGCTATGCGCTGCCAGCGGGCGTCGGTGATTACGGCCTCAATCGCGCGCAGCTGGCTGATCACGCGCCGCAGCCTTACTTGCTGTTTCTGCACGGCACCACCTGGCCAAGCAAGCATTGGCCAGAAGCCGACTGGCGTGCGCTGGCCGAACAGATGAGCGCGCAGGGTTGGGCGGTGCGCCTGCCCTGGGGCAATGAAGCCGAGAAAGCCCGCGCCGAACGAATCGCCGCCGGTATTGAAAACGCCGCGGTGCTGCCCAAATTAAATCTTGCCGGTGTGGCTAAAGTGATTGCTGGCGCCAGTGCCTGTGTGGCGGTGGATACCGGTCTGGGCCATCTGGCCGCTGCGCTGGATGTGCCAAGTATTTCCCTGTACGGCCCGACCCTACCGGGGCGCGTGGGTGCCTATGGACGCGGTCAGGTGCACTTGTGCGCCACCGGGCCGAATGCTGGCTCGGGTGATCGCCACAAAGCCTGTTTCGACGGTCTGGATGCGGAGCGTGTCGCCACACAATTGCAGGCCCTGTTGCTGGCCGAGGACGTTGTCTGATGCAGCTCGCGTTTATCCTCTACAAATACTTCCCCTTTGGCGGCCTGCAGCGCGACTTTATGCGCATTGCTCTGGAGTGCCAGACGCGCGGTCATGCTATCCGCGTCTACACACCGATCTGGGAAGGTGAAGTGCCGGCGGGCTTCGAGGTGGTGGTGGTGCCGGTCAAGGCGCTGTTCAACCACAAACGTAATGAAAAGCTCACCGCCTGGGTTGAGGCCGATCTGGCCAAGCGCCCGGTTGATCGGCTGATCGGCTTTAACAAGATGCCTGGCCTCGATGTCTACTACGCCGCCGATGGTTGTTATGAAGACAAGGCGCAGACCCTGCGCGCGCCGATCTACAAGCACTGGGGGCGTTACAAACACTTTGCCGATTACGAGCGGGCGGTGTTTGCCCCCGAGTCGAAGACCGAGATTCTGATGATCTCCGAAGTGCAGCAGCCGCTGTTTATCAAGCATTACCACACCCCGCTGCAGCGCTTTCACCTGCTGCCGCCGGGCATCGCCGCAGACCGCCGCGCGCCGGCCAATGCGGCTGAGATTCGCGCCGAGCTTCGTGCTGAATTCAAGCTGGCGGATAACGACCTGCTGCTGGTGCAGATCGGCTCCGGCTTCAAGACCAAAGGTCTGGATCGCAGCCTCAAGGCCCTGGCCGCCTTGCCGCGCGAGCTGAAGCAGCGCACTCGGCTGATCGCCATCGGTCAGGATGATCCGCGCTCGTTCCAGCTGCAGGCCAAGGCGCTAGGTGTGTCCGATCAGGTGCAGATTCTCAAGGGGCGCAGCGATATTCCGCGCTTCCTGCTCGGTGCCGATCTGCTGATCCACCCGGCCTACAACGAAAACACTGGCACCGTGCTGCTGGAGGCGCTGGTCTCCGGCTTGCCAGTGCTGGTGACAGATGTCTGCGGTTACGCCCATTACATCGCCGAGGCGGATGCCGGGCGCGTGCTGAGTGGGCCGTTCGAGCAGGAGCGCCTTAATCATCTGCTCGCCGATATGCTGGCCGACGATCAGCGTCGTGCCTTCTGGTCACGCAATGGCCTGGCCTACGCCGACAGCGCCGATCTGTATTCCATGCCGCAACATGCGGCCGACATCATTCTGGCGACACGTCCATGAAACTGGTACTGGCTGAACCCTTTAAAAGCCTGTGGGCCGGTCGCGATGCCTTTGCCGCTGTCGAAGCGCTGCAGGGCCAGGTATACCGCGAGCTGGAAGGCCGCCGCACGCTGCGCACTGAAGTCGACGGGCGCGGTTACTTCGTCAAGATCCATCGCGGTATCGGTTGGGGCGAAATCGTCAAGAACCTGCTCACTGCCAAGCTGCCGGTGCTCGGTGCGCGCCAAGAGTGGCAAGCCATTCAGCGTCTGACCGAAGTCGGTGTGGCGACCATGACCGCCGTGGCCTACGGCGAGCGCGGCAGCAACCCGGCGGCGCAGCATTCCTTTATCGTCACCGAAGAACTGGCGCCGACCACCGACCTGGAACAGCTCAGTCTGAACTGGGCGCAGCAACCGCCCGAGCCCCGACTGAAGTGGGCGTTGATCAAGGAAGTGGCGAATATGGTCGGCAGCATGCACCGCGCCGGGGTCAATCACCGCGACTGCTACATCTGCCACTTCCTGCTGCACACCGATAAACCGGTCACCGCCGACGATTTCCGCTTGTCAGTGATTGACCTGCACCGCGCCCAGGTGCGCAATCAGCTGCCGTTGCGCTGGCGCAACAAGGACTTGGCCGCGCTGTACTTCTCCGTACTGGATATCGGCCTGACCCGGCGCGACAAACTGCGCTTTCTGCGTGGTTATTTTCAACAACCCTTGCGGCAAATCCTTCAGGAAGAAGGTCGTCTGCTCGCTTGGCTGGAATCCAAGGCGGCTAAATTGTACGGCCGCAAACAGCGTTATGGAGATCGACTGTAGATGTCGGAGAAGAAGGCGTTGATCGGCCCGGGAGTGAGGGTTGCACTGGTTCCATGTCCTGCGTTGGGCGATACCACGCTGTTCTTGCGCCTTGCCTGGCGTCTCCAGGCTACGGGTGCGAAGGTCACCTTGGCTTCAGTATCGTTGTCATCAGTGAGCGAGTACCTACCTGGGCTGGACATTCTAGGTGGTACGCCGGATGTGCCTGCACTAGCTGGCTGCAACGATTTGGTTATTTGTGCGATTGATTGGTTTGTCGATGTCCCGCTGAGTAATGTGGCTTACCTTGCCGGCAAGAAACTCCCCATCAGGCTCAGGTCCGAACAGCCGCCTGTATTGCTCGATGGTTGCCGTATTGAAGGTGCGCATAACGTGATCTGCCGAGACCCCAAGGCAGGCAAGACCATGGTGCAGTGGATCGATCTGTACGCGGAAGAAGTATTGGGTCTGGACCTTTCCAGGCCAATTGCAGGGTTGCAAACCCCGTCTCGCGGCGCCTGCGATGTCGAGCGCCGTGTGGCCATTTTCCCGACCACACCGCATGAGAGTAAAAATTTCTCGGCCTCTGGATTTTGTCGTCTTGCTCGCCATCTGGTTGCCAAGGGGTGGCAGGTCGAGTTCGTCGGTATTCCGGCTGAGCAGCAAGCCTTAAAGGCACAGTACTCAGGCCATCATGTGCATGCATTCAGTGACTTGAAAGGGCTTGTCGACTTCTTGCTGACATGCACCATCGTCATTAGTAATGATTCCGGCGGCGGGCATCTCGGTTCACTGCTGGGGTTGCGGACATTCACCATTACACGCCGGCGTACCGATTTCACCTGGCGCCCTGGCTTCAATGAGCTCAATAGCGTGATCAATCCGGTCCTGAGCTTCAAATGGCTGGGCAAAACAGTCTGGCGCCCGTTCATTCCGTTGCGCCGCATCGTCAGTGCGCTGCCTGACTTAAACAGGACGCAGGCATGACAGCGTGGAAACATGACCTGCACGAGCCGATTCTGCTCGGCGCTTTCGGAACCCTTGAGGCTGTATTTGCACTTGAAGGTGAGCGTTTGACCTCTGACCCCTTGTCTGAAGTCATTCGTGTGGAGTTCGGCGGGGTGCGTTATTACGTCAAACGCTACTGGGGCGCTGGTAAAGGTCTACGGCGTTACCTTGGTCGTCCTCGGGTTAAAGCGGAGTGGCAAAACCTCAAGTTGTTCGCCAAGTGGGGCATCCCCACTGCGCCGATTGTGGCCTATGGGCTTGAGCGCCGAGTTGGGGCTTTTGTCCGCGGGGCGCTCATTACCCGCGAGCTTGAGGGCACGCTTGATTTGGCCGAAATTGCCAATCGGCAGGATGCGCGGTTGAGCGACCCCCGTTGGGTTTTGCAGGTCAGTCAGCAGTTAGCCAAGGGCACCCGTGCGCTGCACGATCACCATTTCACCCACAATGACTTGAAGTGGCGCAACCTGCTGGTCAATCAGCGTGGTGAGCTTTTCTTCATTGACTGCCCAACTGGGACCTTTTGGTGGGGGCCTTTGCTGCGCTACCGCATCATCAAAGATTTGGCGTGTCTGGATAAAGTCGCTAACAAGGTGCTTTCACGCACTCAGCGTTTGCGATTTTATCTTCAATACCGTGGGCGCCAGCGCTTGAATGCTTCCGATAAGAAACGCATCCGCCAAGTCATTGCGTTTTTCGAGGGCAGGGAATGAGCGACTTTATTGCGGCGCAGGATCGCGCCTTGCTTGAGCGGCATGGGCTGACCAGCTTCGAGGCGTTATGGACGCTGCAGTTGGAGGCGGTGGATGAGCCTAATACCGAGCGCGGTGGCTGGAGCAGCGTGTACCGGCTGGAGTTGGGGGAGGCGGCGTTTTACCTCAAGCGCCAAAGCAATCACCTGACCCGCAGCATTCTGCATCCGTTCGGCGAGCCCACCTTTGCCCGCGAGTTTCGCAATATTCAACGTTATGCGGCGCTGGGTATTCCTGCGTTGCAGGCAGCATTTTTTGCCGAGCGCAAGCTGCCGGGCGAGCGGCGTGCGGTGCTGCTGACCCGCGCCCTGGATGGCTGGCAGGATCTGGATGCCTGGTTACCTGGCTGGGCGGCGCTCGAAGAGGCGCGCCGTGCGGCAATTCTTAAGGCCTGTGGTGAGCTGGCGCGGCGCCTGCATCAAGCTGGGCAGATGCATGGCTGCTTTTATCCCAAGCATATTTTCCTGCGCGAGACCGCTGAAGGCTTCGAGGCACAGCTGATTGATCTGGAAAAGACCCGCCCGCTGCTGTTTGGTGAGCGCGATCGGGTAAAGGATCTGGAACCGTTGTTGCGCCGCGCCAGTGTGTGGAGTGAGGCGGAGGTCGACGTGCTGTTGGCGGCCTATCTTGGCGAGACGGCGGATCTTGGCCGTTGGAGTGAGCGTCTCGGTGCGCGCCGGCGGAACAAGGAAGCGCGTCGATGAACTTGGCGGAGCTCCGTCAGGTTGGGCGTGCGCCAGAATTGCCGCTGGCCATCGAGTTGGCCGATGCAGCCGGCTCGGCTGAACTGACTCTGCAAAGACTGCTGCGCGTATTGCCCGGGCAGCGCTATGTCGCCCAGGCCGCATGGCGCGGCCGGCCTGTGCTGGCCAAACTGTTGGTTGGTGATAAGGCTGCGCGACACTTTCAGCGCGAGCGTGACGGTGCGCGGCAGCTGGCCGAGCAGGGGCTGAACACGCCGGCACTGTTGGCGGATGGGCTGCGTGAGGGTGAGGGCGGCTGGCTGCTGTTCGAGTATTTGGATGACGCAGAGAGCCTGTGGGATGCCTGGCGCGCTGTGGAAAACCAGCCGCTGTTGAGTGACGATCAGCAGGCGGTGCTGGCCGATGCGCTGGTCAGCATCGCGCAGATGCACACCAAGGGGCTGTGGCAGGCCGATCTGCATCTGGACAATCTGCTGCGGCATAACGGCCGGCTCTTCGTTATCGACGGTGGTGGTGTGCAGGTCGAAACGGCCGGCCAGCCGCTGTCACGCGACAAGGTGCTGGAAAACCTCGGGGTGTTCTTTGCCCAGCTGCCAGCCGAGTTGGCGCCCTTTATCGAAGAGCTGCTTGTGCATTACCTGCTGGCCAACGGTGAACATGCGTTGCCGCTGGAAGCGTTGCTCAAAGAAGTGGAAAAGGTACGCAAATGGCGTTTGCGCGATTATCTGCGCAAGATCGCCCGTGATTGCAGCCTATTCGCTGCTAAAGTCGGTGCGTTTGGCCTGCAGGTGGTGCGCCGGGACAACCAGGCTGAACTGCAACCGCTGCTGAATAACCTGGACCTGCTTACCGAGCAGGGCCATATCTACAAGACTGGTGGTGCGGCCACTGTGGCGCAAGTGCAGCTGCAAGGCCGGCCGTTGGTGGTCAAACGCTATAACGTGAAGAGCGTTGCCCACTGGTTGAAACGCTTCTGGCGGCCCAGCCGCGCCTGGCACAGCTGGGTCGAGGGTAATCGCCTGCAGCTGCTGGGCATTGCCACCCCGCAGCCGTTGGCCGTACTAGAGCGGCGCTGGTGCTGGTTACGCGGGCGTGCCTACCTGATTACCGAATACTGCGGCGGGCAGGATATAATCGCGCGTTTTCAGGCGTTCCATGATGGATCGCCCCCGGAAACCGACCTATTGGCACTGGATCGCTTGTTCGCTGCCTTGCTGCGTGAACGCATCAGCCACGGTGATTTCAAGGGGCACAACCTGTTTTGGGATGAACGCCTGGGTCGTTGGTCGTTGATCGACCTCGACGCCATGCAGCAACACCGCAGTGCGCGCAGTTTCGCCAGGGCTTATGCCCGCGACCGCGCCCGTTTCCTGCGCAACTGGCCCGCCGATTCGGCGCTGCACCAGTTGCTCAACCAACGTATACCGCTGACGCCCGCCGTCGGCTCAGCAGACTAGAAGAGGCAAAACCAGTGGCACTGACCATTCTCGGCCTGTCCGGCGCCCTCAGCCATGACCCCTCCGCCGCCCTGTATATCGACGGCAAGCTGATCGCGGCCGTCGAAGAAGAGCGCTTTGTGCGCGACAAGCACGCGAAGAACCGCATGCCCTACGAATCGGCCAAGTTCTGCCTGGAGCAGGCCGGGATCAAGCCGTCTGACGTCGATGTGGTGGCCATTCCGTTTGCTCCGATCAGCATCTTCGAGAAGGCCCGCTGGCAGTACGCCAAGCGCTATTGGTACGCGCCGGACCGCGCCCTCGACGCGATTCTGATGGGTAACCGTCGCTACAAACGCTACTACAAACATATCCAGTGGTGCCTGCAGCAGCTCGGCTTCGACCTGAAGAAGATCAAGATCGAGCCGGTCGAGCACCACCTGGCCCACGCCGCCAGTGCCTACCATTGCTCGGGCTTCACCGAGAAAACCGCGATTCTCGGCATCGACGGCAAGGGTGAGTACGCCACCACCTTCTTCGGCTACGGCGAGAATGGCAAGATCCACAAGATCAAGGAATTCTACGACCCGGATTCCCTCGGCGGCCTGTACGGCGCGATCACCGAATTCCTCGGCTTCGAGATGCTCGACGGCGAGTTCAAGGTGATGGGCATGGCGCCCTATGGCGATGCCAGCAAATACGATTTCTCCCGCTTGGCCAAGTTCGAGAATGGCGAGCTGGTGATCAATACTGAGTACGCCAACGTTATCGGCCTGCGTCGCTATAAAGAGAACGGCAAGGGTTTCTACTTCTCCAAGGAGCTGATCGAGTGGCTGGGGCCGAAGCGTCAGGGCGATATCGCCGATGACCCTTACATCCACTACGCCGCCAGCATGCAGGCGCTGTTCGAGAAGCTGGCGCTGCAGATGATGGAGCATTATCTCGGCGACATCATTCGTGAAACGGGAAAGATCGCTTTCGCCGGCGGCTGCGCGCTGAACGTCAAGCTGAACCAGAAGATCATCGCTCGCGACGACGTCAAAGAGCTGTTCGTGCAGCCGGCTTCCGGCGACGCCGGTACTGCAGTTGGCGCTGCTGCCTACGTCTCGCACCAGCGCGGCGTGCCGGTGGAGAAGATGGAGCACGTTTACCTCGGCCCGTCTTATTCCAACGAAGATGTGATCGCCGCCTGTGCTCGTCACCCGAGCAAGCCAGTGTTCAAACAGATCGACAACATGCCGCAGCGCATCGCCAAGATCATGGTCGATGCCAACCCGGTGGCCTGGTTCCAGGGCCGCATGGAGTTCGGCCCGCGCGCCCTCGGTGGTCGCTCGATCATCGGCTGCCCGAGCGTGGCGGGCGTGGCTGACCGGATTAACGAGCAGATCAAATTCCGCGAGCGCTGGAGGCCGTTCTGCCCGTCGATGCTCGACACCGTCGGCCCGCAGATGCTCAAGGTCGACCATCCGAGTCCGTTTATGACCTTCACCTTCGAAGTCAACGAAGAGTGGAAGACTCGCGTCGGCGAAGTGGTGCACGAAGACGGCACCTCGCGGGCCCAGGTGCTCAAGCGCGAATACAACCCGCGCTACTACGACATGATGCTGGAGCTGGAAAAGCTCACCGGCAACGGCGTGTCGCTGAACACCTCGCTCAACCGCCGCGGCGAACCGATGATCTGCTCGCCCACCGATGCGCTGAACATGTTCTACGGTTCCGACCTGCAGTACCTGATCATGGAAGACATCCTCGTGGTCAAGGACGGCAAGGATTGGTATGACAATGTCTGAGGTCGCTGGGGCTGGTCAGCCGTGGGTTTTGCAGTTCTGCCACGGTTATGACGGCCCCTTCCTCGATTGCGCGCGGCAATACGCTGCGCTATTTGTCGGTACGTCTTACAAAGTGTGTACGGTCTATCTGACCGGCAAGCCGAGTGCGGAAGTCGAGCAAGGCTCGGCTTCTGATGAGGTGATTTTTCTCGACTATTCCAGTCGGCAAGTGCGTGGCCTCAAGCTCAAGGCGATCCGCGATCTCAAGCGCATCGCCGCCTCGCGCGACTTCAAATTCTGCATCGCCCATCGTTTCAAACCGATCTACGTCGCCCTGCTGGGCAGCAATTTACCGGTGATCGGCGTGCACCATGCGTTCGGCGACTACAAGCGGCGTACACGTCAGCTGTTCGCCAACCTCTTTCGTAAGCGCCTGGCATTGCTCGGTGTCTCCAATGCTGTGCGTGATGATATGCGTGCCTGCTTGCCGAACTGGGCGCCCGAACGTATCGAGACGCTGTACAACCGTATTGACCTTCACGCTGTTCAGTCTGCGCAGGTTTCTCGCGAGGCGGCGCGTGAGCATCTGGGCTTGCCGCAAGATGCCTGGGTGGTCGGTAATGTCGGGCGCCTGCACCCGGACAAGGATCAGGCAACCCTGATCCGCGGTTTTGCCGAGGCATTGCCGCAGCTGCCAGAAGGTAGCCTGCTGGCGATTATGGGTAGTGGTCGGCTTGAGGCGCCGTTAAAAGCGCTTGTAAGCGAGTTGGGTGTGGGCGCATCGGTGCGCTTTCTCGGTCAAGTCGCCGATGGTCGCAACTACTTCAAGGCTTTTGATGTATTTGCTCTGGCCTCAGATCACGAGCCATTCGGAATGGTGTTGCTGGAGGCTATGGCGGCCGATGTGCAGGTTCTGGCTACGGATTGTGGCGGGGCGCCTGAAGTTATCGGTGACTCTGGTGCGCTGTTCGCATTGGGGGATCACGCTGTGCTTGCCGCTCGATTGCGGGCTGCAGCAGTCGGCAGGCTTGGCTCACTAGGCACTGGGCGTGTGCAGGCTGGTTTTACGGATGAGGTCGCCCGCAGCCGTTTCTGGTCATTACCTGGCGTGAGTCGCATCGTGCAGGAGGCAGAGTGATGATCAGTCGTGAACCAAGGCAGCTTGTTTACCTGGTGTATGGGGGTAAACCCGAGTATCACCGGGAGGCCAAGTACAGCATCCTTTCTGCGTTGTATCACGCGCGCGGTGAGTGCCCACGAATTCTGCTTTACACCGATGAGCCGGCACAGTTCAGCGGCTGGCCAGTCGATCTGATCGCGCTCGATTCGGCAACCTTGGCCTGTTGGACGGGGCCAGCGGCTTATCTGCATCGGCGTAAGGCTGCTGCTATTCGCGATGCGTTGGCGTACGCCGATCAAAGCATATTCATTGATACGGATACCTTCTTTCTGGCTTCTCCGGTCAAGCTGTTTGAGCGTCTCGCGGACTCACCCTGGCTTGTCGACGAAATTGAAGGTATCTGGAAAGAGTACAAGGGCGATGTGATGTATGACGTCCTCGCGCCTTACCTGGCAGAGCATCACGGTGTCGATCAGCAGATGTTGTTGATTAATTCGGGCGTACTGGGCTTCCAGGGCGAAGCGTCACACCTGATGGATGAGACCCTGACCTTGATTGATGTATTGCATCCGATGGTTCCCAAAATCCACGTTATCGAGCAGTTTGCCATGGGCATTGCTGCCAGGCATTTGGGCCGTCCGGCACAAGCGCACGGTGTTGTCATGCATTACTTCTCGGGTAAGAACTACTGGCGCCACATGATCGCTGTGTTTTTTCAGCGCTATGGTGATGCATTCTCTGTGCAGGCCGTGCAAGCGGTGCGCGAGGTCCCGACCTGTAAACCCAGGCCTGCCTGGTGGCAGCGTCTTGACTATCGAGTGAGAAGTTTATTTCTCCCCGCCAAAACCCGTTCGCTCGCCAAGCTGGCCTATTACGCAGCTGTGATGCGCGCCGATCCTTATGCTGAAGCCTGTGGTTGCGGATACGCAGAGGAGTTGCGGCGAAAAGCCGTAGCCAAAGGTGAGGCGCTGAGCAATCAGCCCTGGAGTAAAGTGCTCAGCAGCCGGCATAAACAGCGTTTGGCCGAGTTGTTGCAGATACCTGAGGGAACGCTCTAGCTGATTCAGCGACAGGCTCTGCTTCTACCCAATGAGCAGTATCTCTTCTGTATGGATGCTTTTGGACAGCTATTGCGCTGTTCTCGTAGGCGATTCTTAGTACTGTTTTCGAGGTGTGTCAGTGAACGTGCTTTTTCTGGTCCAGGCCGAGCAGCGTGCAATATTGGACAGGCTGTACGAGGGTATTGCTGCGTCATGCGACAGTTGCGACATTCGCTGGCTGAGTAGCGATGAACAGGCCAATCTGAAGCGCTATTTCCGCGAACACGTTGATCTGTCGCGCTACGACAGGGTTCTTTTTTTCCTGCGTTTCAAGAAAGAGATGCGCCAATGGCGCTTTATTCGCACGCTGCCCAACGTAGTGATTCTCGAGCATGACGCTTATCAGAACTATATTCCGTGTAAGTACACAGGGAAGTTCAGCGCCCACTACCGGCGTATGCCCTGGGTGCGAATCATCAGTTCTGGTGCTCAAGTCAGCCAGCGCCTGAGTGCTGAGGGCTTCGATGCGGTTTTCGTGCCTAAAGGTTACGACCAGGGCCTGATGACCTATCAAGAGCTGGCGCGTGATATCGAGTTGGCATTTATCGGTAGCACCAAGAGCGTGGCGTATAGCGGGCGTAAGGCGTTATTGGATGAATTGGCGTCTGTCGAAAACCTGTTGGTAACCAAGACGCGATCCGGCCAGGAATATAACGACACACTCAACCGTATCCGCTTCTTTGTGAGCGCTGATGTCGGGATGGGTGAATACATGATCAAGAATTTTGAGGCGATGGCCGTGGGTTGCGTATTGCTCGCCTATGACCAGGGCGCTGAAGAGAATACTGCACTGGGTTTTGTTGATATGAAGAACCTTGTGCTTTACCGCGATATTCCTGAGCTCCGCGAGAAGCTCCGTATGTTGCGTGCCGACCCGGAAAAAGCACAGGCGATTGCAGAGGCAGGTAGAGTGCTGGTGGAGCAGCGTTACAGCTTTGCTGCACTCGGGCATGCAATCGCTGAGGCCATGCGCCCTTCATTGCGCGTTCACAGCCGTTTGCCATGGTTTCTTCGTCCGCTGGCCAGGTGGAAGTTGATCTGAGGGCCTGCCGGTCCAATTAAGGAGTGATCGTGAGCGTTCTGAACGTTATGTGGAGCGGTGGTGCAGCCTTCGTCTCCGTGCATAAGGTGCATCGGCAGATTCTCCAGTTGTGTAAACCTGGTGAAGCTATAGAAACGCTGCTATTGCAGTCAGGCAATGCTGAGCCGCTGTCTGACGTTGGGCGCGTCACCTCACTCGACCTTTCCTCGGCACGAATCAAAGGTGCAGGGCTACTAGGGGCGCTGCAGCGTGTGCTGGATCGACGGCGATTGGCCAAGCGCTTAGTGCAGCAACCGCCCCGCTTGGTACTTGTCGACGGTATCGGTGTGGCGGAGTTTATTCTCCCCTTGTTGTTAAAGTTCACCGCTACCCGAATTGTGGTGCTGTTTCATGGTTCTAAACGGCTAAAAGCGGCACATATTGCGCTTTTGAGAGGTTTTCCTTCGGGACGTCTGGATCTGGTTGCAGTTTCGGCCACATTGGCCGCTGAGCTTGAAGAGCAGACCGGGCTTAAGGTGTTGAGCGGGCGTGTGGCGATTGAACCTGCTGCGTTTCGAGCCTCGTTATTGGAGAGAGAGACTGCACTGCGTGCCCTTGGGATTCCGGCAGGCGGTGGGCGAACTATTGGCGCAGTGGGGCGTTTAGTGCCAGAGAAGGGTTTTAGTCTGCTGGTGACCGCTATAGCGGGTTGGCTCCTGAACAATCCCGAGGATCGTCTTGTGATTGTCGGTGAGGGTGTTGAGCGCCAGCATTTGTCAGCTCTTGCTGAAGAGTTGGGCGTGCACAACCAAGTTCATTTGATTGGTCATCATGTTGAAGCGCCGCGACTTTACTCTGCATTTGATCTGATATGCATACCCTCTGAGCAGGAGGGGCTGGGGTTGGTCTTGCCTGAGGCAGTAATTGCAGGCGTGCCGGTTTTGGCGAGCGATTTAGCGGTCTTTCGTGAGCAGCTCAATGGCGCTACAGGGCTTTTACTGTCAGCTACTGAGGTGTGGCGGGATGCGCTCAATACTGTGCTGGTGGAAGACCTTGACTCCCTGGCTAATGTGCAGCGTGCTGGTATGGATGCCGAAGGCGTTTGGGTGCGATTCGAGGCTTTTTACCAGCACTTGCTTGCCCGTTAGTCGGCTAAAACTGCTGCCGACAATTCGGCCATTGGAAAACGCCCGGCAATGTCCATTTGCCGCAGCAGTCGGGCGAAGTGCTTGAGGTTGCGGGCCGCCTTGGCTCTTGAAAGAGCCCGACGGTGAAATGCCAGGTCGGCAACATCAATAAGCCCCAAGGTGTTTTGTGGGGTAAGTACGATGTTGCCCAGGTGGAGTGAGCGGAAGTAAATGCCTTTTCTGTGAAGTTCACGGATAAAGTCACAGAGAGCGGGAAGACGTGCGATGAAGCTTTCGGGATCCAGCAGGTAGAGCTCTTTGAGCGTCTGGCCTGGAAGCGGGGTATAGAGAACGGCGCTGAGCTGCTTTTCAGCGAAGGTGTACAACGTTATAGGCGTCAGCGTTGGAATACCTAGCTCTGCCAAGCGCTCTGCGTTTTGATAAAAACGTACGGAGTAAGGTCTGAGTAAGGCCGAAGAAATCAAACGCTTGCGCCGGAAAAGCTTAAGGAAGTTACCGTTGGTGAGGCGGTAAACCTTTGGCCCTAGGCTGTCCTCCTCGAGTACTTCTGCGCCAGCGGTCAGTGTCGCCAGCGCGCTGTCGGTCAGGTGTTTCGTGCTGAGCATCATGTGTCCTTTGCTTTAAACGGCCTGCTTGGCCTTGAGGCGGCCCAGCAGGTGGGCTTGCATGGTGTTGTAGTGGCTACCCGCTAACAGTTTTAACAATGGGTCTGCAAGCCATAGCGTTATTTGTGCGGTACTCAACGGTTTTCCCAGGCGTTCTTCAATATTGACTAATGCCTTATCCCACCAGGCCTCTGCACAGGCGCGATCAAACTCGTTGGAGTAGGTATGACACCCATAAAGCAGCTCACGCAGAAACTGTCGGCGCTCTTGAGCGATTAAAGCGGTCACAGTTTTTTGCCAGCCACGATAAGGCTGTGGCGGTCGTGGTAGTCGATCATTCACGAGCAGTACATCTGTCATCGCTGCTTTGCTCAGTGGCTCGCGATGATGCTTTGTGTACCACGCTTGGATTTTGGCTCTGAACTGCGCCTTGCGGCTCCAATAGTGGTGTATGAGGTCGGTGCAGGCGTTGAGTTGAAGCTGGCCATGTGCTGCAAGAGCTAAGCTGAGTTCTTCTAATGTGTAGAGCTCAGGTGCCAGTGGGCGCAGGTTATCCATCAGCTTAATGGAATGTTCGAGAACCCCTTTGTCAGTCGTGGTTAGACCGATTACACCAGAGTTCGTCTGGCGCAAGTTCGTCTCCCAAAATCCAGTCTGCTTGAGGTAGGTGACTGACTGGCTGGGAAGCGATGGCGATTCTCCGAGAGCGGCTCCGATAGCATTGCAGAGCAGATGACCACCGGTCACGCGCCCGAACAGTGAGTCAGGAGATGTATGGAAAAACGTGTCGGTGTCAATCAGTACAGCTTTTTCATACTCACTGAGCACGTTTAGCAGGACGGCATGCTTGATCCTGAAATGGTAGCGGTGAGGGCCGTCCCAGGTAGGGTCTATGGTGCAAATTGTGACGGGGAGCCTCGTGTAAAACTGAGGATTGTCGGTAAAGACCCTAATCTCAAACTGCCGATCGCTTGCGCAGAGTGCTGACTGGGCGAGCGCGCTGGCTATGCTGAAAACTGCCTCGCGTTGGTAAATGTCTGCGCCGAAGGCGAGATAGACAAGTTGTGGGGTGGCGTTCATTACGTAAGGCATCGAATGTTAGATACGGCATAGAATACCCCTTTTTTAGGTTGAACCGCCCGCTGAGTGCCCTGGGCGTTGGGAGTTGATGTTGAGGATTCAGGCGACAGGAATAATGCTGCTGATAACCGGTGGTTATTTGTGGTTTCTAATGGGGATTGCGTGGGCCTCTAGCAATAAAATCTATCAGCAAGCACTGGTTGTTTTGCTCTGGCTGCCGGGTTTGCTAGCAATGATGCTCTTCCATCAGCATTTACTGGGGGTTTGGCGCAGAAACCGGGTGTTCTGCTCGTTTTTATTGCTCTTTTTGACCTGGGCTGCGCTGAGTACCCTGTGGACTGGCGCGGAGGAGCCAGCAAGAGAATTGAAACGCGTGTTTTATGTAGGGGTTTTTCTTGCCTCTTTGGCGTTGTTGTCCTCTCAGTATCCTGAGCGTATTTGGCAAGGTCTGGCGGTGGCCTGTGCAGGCTTGGCACTTGCGTGTGCAGCGAGCATTTACCTTTTTTATATCCGCGATGCACAGCCTCTCAGTGCTCGGCTTGAGGGCATAGGGCAGGTGGGGCATCCGATTCTCGGTGCCTACGTCATGACGCTTGTGGTGATTTGGGGGGCACGGTTCAAACCGTCTGGTGTTTGGCAGAGTTTTCTGTGGGGTGTTCTGATGCTGTTCGCCCTAGCGTTTGTGTTGCTGGGGCAGAGCCGCGGTGCAATGGTTGCATTAATCGCCGGTATTTCTGCCCTGCTCTTGCTTCGTGGTGGGCGCGTTGTGTGGGTGGGGGGTACAGTTATCGTACTTGTCTGCTGGGTCGGTTATGAGCTTTTTGCGCCGTTCATTCTCGCGCGCGGACTGTCGTACCGGCCAGAAATTTTCCAGGCCAGTCTAGACATGGCTATGCAAAATCCCTTTCTCGGGCTGGGGGTCGGTACGGATTATCGCGTTGTGACGTTCAACTACCCCGAGGGCTTCGACCATACGCACAATGGTTTCACCCATGTTGCAGTTGAACTGGGCTTGCCGGGTGTGCTTTTGTGGATTGGCCTGTGGTTGAGTGCATTTCATATTGCTTGGCAGAGTCGTTTTTCCGCCGAAGGGCGGCTGGTATTCGGAACCTTGGTTGTCTCGCTGGCGGCGCTTCAGTTTGATGCTGCCAGTTTATGGGGCACCCCCAGGGCGGAGTGGTTCATAGTCTGGCTTCCCCTGGCCCTCACGCTTGCCCTCATTGCACAGCCGCACAGTGTTAGACTGCGACCCGCCTGTATTGAAGTGAGTTGATTCATGAGTGATGCGAGAAGTGATGCGGTCCAGCCCAGCAGTCTGAAAATCTACTTTCGGCTGCTGGGGTATGTGAAACCCTACATTGGCATGTTTTTGATCAGTATTTTTGGGTTTCTGATCTTCGCTTCAACTCAACCAATGCTTGGCTACATCTTGAAGTTTTTCGTGGATGGTCTTGGCGATCCGAATGTCGGGCTTTTCGCTGGCATACCCTGGATGCGAGAGCATGCGCCCTGGCTTGCAGAGCTAAAACTGCTCCAGGCGGTTCCCCTGCTTATCGTTCTTATTGCTCTTTGGCAGGGTATTGGTTCATTTCTCGGTAATTTCTACCTCGCCAAAGTTTCCATGGGCTTGGTTCAAGATATGCGTATTGCGCTATTCAACAATCTTCTTACGCTGCCCAATCGTTATTTTGATAGCCACAACTCAGGTCACCTGATATCCAGACTTACTTACAACGTGACCATGGTCACTGGTGCTGCCACGGATGCGATCAAGGTAGTGGTGCGTGAGGGGATGACTGTTGTCTTCCTTTTTGCAACCTTGTTATGGATGAACTGGAAGCTCACGCTGGTTATGGTTGCGATACTGCCAATCATCGGATTGATGGTGTCTAGCACTAGTAAGAAATTTCGTAAGCAAAGTAAGAAAATTCAAGTTGCGATGGGGGATGTTACCCATGTGGCTTCGGAAACCATTCAGGGTTATCGAGTCGTGCGCAGCTTTGGTGGTGAGAGTTATGAACAACAGCGTTTCCAAACAGCCAGCGAAGATAATCGCCTAAAGCAACTGAAGATGGTTAAAACAGGCGCTATCTACACTCCAAGCCTGCAGCTGGTGATCTATAGCGCCATGGCCGTGTTGATGTTCTTGGTGTTGTTGCTGCGCGGTGAAGCCAGTGCCGGTGATCTAGTGGCTTACATCACGTTGGCAGGGTTGCTGCCCAAGCCAATTCGTCAGCTTTCCGAGGTTAGTTCGACTATCCAAAAAGGTGTGGCTGGCGCTGAGAGTATTTTCGAGCAACTAGATGAGCCGCCTGAGGTTGACCAGGGTACTCAGGAGCGTGAGCGAGTAACGGGTCGTTTGCAGGTCAGTAATCTCAGCTTCCAATATCCGACCAGTGAAAAGCCCGTGCTCAATAATGTTTCCTTTGTTGCCGAACCCGGGCAGATGGTTGCGTTGGTCGGGCGTTCTGGTAGCGGCAAGTCTACGTTGGCGAGCCTGATTCCGCGTTTCTATCACCATGAGCAAGGCCAGATTTTGCTCGATGACTTGGATGTTGAAGACTATACGCTGCGTAACCTGCGTCGCCATATCGCTTTGGTGACCCAGCATGTCACGCTGTTCAATGACACCGTGCGCAATAATATCGCCTATGGCGATCTGGCCGGCGCGCCTCTGGCCGCGGTCAAGCGTGCCGCTGAGGATGCATACGCCGCTGAGTTTATCGAAAAAATGCCGCAGGGCTACGACACTCTGGTCGGTGAAAACGGTGTGCTGCTCTCGGGTGGGCAGCGTCAGCGTTTGGCAATTGCCCGTGCGCTGCTCAAAGATGCGCCGTTGTTGATTCTCGATGAGGCCACTTCGGCGCTGGACACCGAGTCCGAGCGGCATATTCAAGCTGCACTGGATAAGGTTGTCGAGGGGCGCACCACCATCGTGATCGCCCATCGCTTGAGTACGATCGAGAAGGCTGATCTGATTCTGGTGATGGAGCAGGGTGAAATTGTTGAACGTGGCACCCATAACGAGTTGTTGGCGCTCAATGGCTACTACGCGCGCCTGCATGCCCGAGATTTTGCTGACGATACCGACCTGAGTTCGGAGCCTGATGCCTGATGCTCAGTCATTTACGCGCCTGGCGTGAGCGTGGCTGGACGCCGATTGATGCTGCCGTTTATGCCGGTGCCTGGCAACGGTTCGGCGGTAGCGTCGCCACCCATCCGCAGGTCATCGAGCGTTTGGCGGGGCTTGCGGGCTTGCCGGTGCGTTATCTTGGCTGGTTTGTCGATGGTGAGCTGCAGGCGGCGATTGCGACTTGGGGGCGCCATCTGGCGTTGTCCAAGGATGTGCTGAAACAGCAGGGCAAGCGTGGTCTGTTCGACCTGGGGAATGCCGAGATCATTCTGCCGCTGGCGAGCGGCGCGCACATACCGCTGCGCCATAAGGTGCGTTATCTGTCGGCTCTGAATGCCGAGCAGGTAGTCGGCCGTCGTGAGCAACCTGAAGGCCTGGCGTTGGCTCGCGAACCCGAGGAATACAGCAAGAAGTTCCGCTACAACCAACGCCGTGAGCAGCGTCTGCTGGAAGAGACGGGTGGTGTTGTCCGGCCGATGCTGGAGCTGTCCGCAGCCGAGCAGGCGCTGATTTACGCCGATCTGTTTCAGCGCCGCTGGGGTTTTGAGGCGACCGGCAAGGCGCATTTGGCCGAGGTGTTCAGCCTGATGCGCGACTTTATGACCGGATCGCTGATTTACCTGAACGACCAGCCTGTGGCGATCCAGGTGCTCTACCGTGTCGAGGCGCCGCAATGGGTCAGTCTGGAGTACATCAACGGCGGCGTTGATCCGCAAAACCGCGAGTTCAGTCCCGGCAGCGTGCTCAGCTTTATCAACACCCAAACCGCCTGGGCTGAAGCGCGGGCGCTTGGTAAGCCGCTGCGTTATTCCTTTGGCCGTGCCGACCGCGAATACAAAGACCGCTGGTGCAATCGCATGCCGGTTTATCAGGTCTGATTATGTCTGGACGCAAGCAAACCCTACTTAAGCAGCATCGTCGGCAAAAGCGCATTGCGCTGTTGGTGGCGCTGGTGCTGTTGTGTCTGCTCGGTGTGTTTGCCGCCTGGTGGTGGGTGCCATTGCTTCTGCTGGTGGGCTGGGTGGCCCATGAGGCGTGGTTTGCCGACCATCTGTTTTACGCCCCGGATGACGATTACAGCTATGGATTTGCAGCGGCTGTGCCCACCTTTTCCGGGCGTATCGAGGCGGACTGCTTGCGCCTGGATGGCGATATTGGCGCTGCCGATACCCTGATTCTGCAAGTGCAGCTCAAGGCGAGTTGGCTGGGACGTTGGTTGGACCCCTATGTAGTGATCGGCAACGATCGCCAGGATTTCGAGCGGGGCGTGAATGGGCGTCGCTACCTCAATCTGTCCGGCCAGCAAGATGCTTTGGTCGGCGGGACGCTGCAGCTGCATGGGCGCTTCTGCTATTTGGCGCCGACCGTCACCCTATTTGCCCTGAGCAATCCGGATTATGCCGAGCAGCGCCTGATGGTGATTGCGCCGCATGCCGACGATGCCGAACTTGCCGCATTTGGTCTGTATAGCCGGGCGCGCGATGTCAGCATCGTGACCCTGACTCAAGGCGAAATCGAGGCTGATGCCTATCAGGCGTTGGGGCTGGATCAGGCCGGTGCCGCTCGGCTCAAGGGGCGCCTGCGCAGCTGGGATAGCCTGGCTGTCCCGCTCTGGGGCGGTGTGCCGCAGAATCAGTGTTTGCAGCTGGGCTATTACTGCCTGCAGCTGCCTGCAATGCAGGCGCAACCCGAGGCAGCTTTTGCTTCGCGCGAGGCGGGCGAAGGTGATATTCGCAGCGTACGCGCCGCTAATTCAATCCAGCTGCCAGGCGATGCTGATGGCGTGCCCAGCTGGCGCAATCTGCTGGCTGATCTGGTGGCATCCCTTGAGCATTTTCAGCCTGAGGTGGTGGTGACGCCGCACCCGCAGTTGGACCCGCACAGTGACCATGTGGCGAGCACCCTGGCGCTGCTAGAGGCGATTGAGCTGAGCAGCTGGAAGCCGAAAACTCTGTTGCTGTATGCCAACCATCTGCACGATAACGACCGCTGGCCCATGGGCCCGGCGGGCTTTGGCATTGCCCTGCCGCCAGCTATTGAAGCGCTGCCGGCGGATGGCTTGTGGAGCCCAGGGTTGGATGCCGCGCAGCAGTTGGATAAGGCCATGGCCTTGGCCATGCAGCACGATTTACAAGGCGCATTGCCGCTTAAACGGCGCATTCGTCGGTTGATTCAGCGTCTGCTGGTCGGGCGGCGCTGGCCGGCCACCGGTGAAGATGAATTCTTCCGCAAGGCGGTGCGCCGTCACGAACTGTTCTGGGTGCGTACGCTCGGCGGTTGACCTGCGTATTTACCTGCCAATGTTATGATTTGCGGCGATTCGTTTTAGCCGCTTCTGGAGTGTTTATGAAATTGTCCATGCCGCGTTTCGACCAGGCTGCCGTTTTGGTGGTGGGCGACGTTATGCTCGACCGTTATTGGCATGGCGGCACCTCGCGGATTTCTCCGGAAGCGCCGGTGCCGGTGGTCAAGGTTGAACAGATCGAGGATCGCCCGGGTGGTGCGGCCAACGTCGCGCTCAACATCGCCGCCCTCGGTGCGCCAGCGACATTGCTCGGTGTGACCGGGCAGGATGAAGCCGCTGAAAGTCTGCGCAACAGCCTGCAGGCGGTTGGGGTAAAGACCTTCTTCCAGACGATCAAAGATCAACCGACCATCGTTAAGTTACGCGTGATGAGCCGTCATCAGCAGTTGTTGCGCATGGACTTTGAAGAGCCGTTCCGCACCGACAGCGCGGCACTTGCCGCCAGCGTCGAAGCGCAGCTGGGTGGCATCAAGGTGCTGATCCTCTCGGATTACGGCAAAGGCGCGCTGCAGAACCATCAGACACTGGTGCAGCTGGCGCGCAGCAAGGGCATTGCCGTGCTGGCTGACCCCAAGGGTAAGGATTTTTCCATCTACCGTGGCGCGAGCCTGATTACCCCGAACCTGCACGAGTTCGAAACCATCGTAGGTCCTTGCCACGATGAGGCCGAGCTGGTGGCCAAGGGCGCGGCGCTGATGGCCGAGCTGGAGCTGGGCGCGCTACTGGTGACCCGCGGCGAGCATGGCATGACCCTGCTGCGTCCAGAGCATCCGGCGCTGCACCTGCCAGCGCGTGCCCGCGAAGTGTTCGATGTGACCGGCGCCGGCGACACGGTGATTTCCACCCTGGCCGCCAGCCTGGCTGCCGGCGAGGAGTTGCCGCATGCGGTCGCCCTGGCCAATTTGGCTGCCGGTATCGTGGTCGGCAAGCTGGGTACTGCAGCGATCAGCGCGCCGGAACTGCGCCGCGCGATCCAGCGTGAGGCCGGCTCCGAGCGGGGCGTGCTAAGCCTCGATCAACTGCTGCTGGCCATCGAAGACGCCCGCGCCCATGGCGAGAAGATTGTCTTTACCAATGGTTGTTTTGACATCCTGCACGCCGGGCATGTGACCTATCTGGAGCAGGCGCGCGCCCAGGGTGATCGACTGGTGTTGGCGGTGAATGACGATGCCTCGGTCAGTCGTCTGAAAGGCCCGGGCCGGCCGATCAACGCGGTGGATCGGCGTATGGCTGTGCTGGCTGGCTTAGGGGCGGTGGATTGGGTGGTGAGCTTTAGTGAAGACACCCCGGAAAATCTGCTGCGTGCGGTCAAGCCGGATGTGCTGGTCAAGGGTGGCGACTACGGTATCGAGGGCGTGGTTGGCGGCGATATTGTCCGTGCCTATGGCGGCGAAGTGCGCGTGCTCGGCCTGGTGGAAAACAGCTCGACTACCGCCATCGTCGAGAAGATCCGCAGCAAGTAAACGACCAGAGCGACTGGCTGCTTTGCCAGTCGCTGGCGTCGGCGCGGTCATAGGCGCTTGCCCCGACCGCGCGCATGATCATCGGCATCCCCCGCATGGAGCGAGATGCCATGACTTCCGACGTACAGGGCCGTGCCCTGGCAATGCTCAACCGGGTCGCCCAGGCTGACTGGCCGGACCGCTTGAAGCTGCGCAAACCCTTCGAAAAACTTATCTACACCGGCAGTCGTGCGAGCTTTCGTGCGGCCGCGCAGCGCGCGGGCAAAGTTGCCCAATTGCCGCGCCCGGCTGACCCCGATGCCTTGTTTGATCTGTCGCTCTCCGATGAGCAGCAGATGCTGGTGGAGATGCTCGAAGCCTTCGCTGGCGAAGTGCTGCGCCCGCTGGCCCATGATGCAGATGAACAAGCCGCGCTGCCCGCTGCCTTGCTCAACCAGGCGCATGAGCTGGGGCTGACCCACTACGCGGTGAGTGAGGCCCAGGGCGGTATGGCGGGGGAGCGCACCACCCTGAGCAATGCACTGATTGCCGAAGCGCTGGGCAAGGGCGATTTGTCTTTGGCTGCTGCATTGCTGGTGCCCTTGTCGGCGGCCAACTGCATCCGCCGCTGGGGCAATGCCCCGCAGCAGGCGCGCTGGCTGCCGGCCTTTGTCGGTGAAGAGCCGGCGCCAGTGATGGCCATTGCGGTGAATGAGCCGACGCCGTTGTTTGACCCGCATAAGCTGGCGACTCGGGCGCGCAAGCGTGGCAAGCATTATGTCCTCAGCGGCGAAAAGTGCCTGGTGCTGCGTGGCCTGGATGCCAGTCAGCTGATCATCGCGGCGCAAGCGGCGGATGGCCCGGCGTTGTTTATTGTCGAGGCCGGCGCCAAGGGCCTGCAACGCAGCCCGCAACCGGCCATGGGGCTGAAGGCTGGCAGCACGGCCCGCGTGCGGCTCAATAGCGTCAAGGTGCCGGTTGAAGCGCGTCTCGCCGCCGAGCAGTTTAACTACCAGAGTTTTCTCGATTACGCCGGGCTGGCCTGGTGCGCCCTGGCCGTGGGCACGGCGCAGGCGGCGCTGGATTATGTGGTGCCGTACTGCAACGAGCGGCTGGCCTTCGGTGAGCCGATCAGCCATCGCCAGGGTGTGGCTTTTATGGTCGCGGACATGGCCGTGGAAATCGATGCCATGCGCCTGATGGTCTGGCGTGCCTGTGCCCGCGCCGAGCAGGGTTTGCCCTTCCAGCGCGAAGCCTACTTGGCGCGCCTGCTGTGCAGCGAAAAGGCCATGAAGATTGGCACCGACGCCGTGCAATTGCTCGGTGGCCACGGCTTTACCAAAGAACATCCAGCCGAGCGCTGGTACCGCGATTTGCGTGCGCTGGCAGTTATGGCCGGCGGTCTCCAGCTTTAAGGGCGCCTCAACATGAATCTGGAAACCCCAAAGAAATTCCGTGGCTTGGTCAATCAGGCCCATCAGGTGGCGGAGAATTACTTTCGCCCGCTTTCACGCAAGTACGACAAGGCCGAGCATGCCTATCCCAAGGAGCTGGACCTGCTCGCGGCGCTGCTGGATGGCATGAACGCCGGCTCGCCGGACGCCATCGGCGCCACCTCGGCAAGCAAGCGTGGCGCGGCCCGTGAGCAGCAGGAAGGCATCAAAAATGGTGGCAATCTGTCCGCGCTGCTGGGGGTGATGGAGCTGTGCTGGGGCGATGTCGGTTTGCTCCTGGCTATGCCGCGTCAGGGCCTGGGCAATGCGGCGATTGCTGCGGTGGCCAATGATGAGCAACTGGCGCGCTTCGGCGGCACCTGGGCGGCCATGGCGATTACCGAACCGGGTTGCGGTTCGGACTCGGCGGCGATTCGCACCACGGCGATCAAAGATGGCGATCACTACGTGCTCAACGGCGAGAAGATCTTTGTTACCTCTGGCGAGCGTGCCGATGCGGTGGTGGTCTGGGCCACCCTGGACAAGAGCCTCGGCCGTGCGGCGATCAAGTCCTTTGTGGTTGAGCACGGCACACCGGGCATGACGGTGACTCGCCTAGAGAAGAAGCTTGGGATCAAGGCTTCGGATACGGCCTCAATCAGTTTCACTGATTGCCGGGTGCCGGCAGCCAACCTGCTGGGTAACCCGGAAATCGATGTGCAGAAGGGCTTTGCCGGGGTGATGGAAACCTTCGACAACACCCGCCCGCTGGTCGCCGGCATGGCGGTGGGCGTGGCCAAGGCGTCGCTGGATCGTACCCGCGAGCTGCTGAAGAAGGTTTGCACGCTGGATTACCGCAAGCCGTTGCTCAGCGTCAGCCATGCCGAGGCGACCCTCTATCGCCTGGAGGCTGAATGGGAAGCCGCGCGCCTGCTGACCCTGAAAGCCGCCTGGATGGCCGACAACAAGCTGCCCAACTCCAAGGAAGCCTCCATCGCCAAGGCCAAGGCCGGGCGGGTGGCTAATGAGGTGACGCTGAAATGCGTCGAGTTGGCCGGTGCCCTGGGTTATGGCGAGGACGAGCTGTTGGAGAAGTGGGCGCGCGACTCGAAGATTCTCGACATCTTCGAGGGCACCCAGCAGATCCAGTTGCTGATCGTTGCCAGGCGCCTGCTGGGCAAGAGTTCCAGCGAATTGAAGTAGTTGTTACGCGGGCTGGATGAGTCTAGCCCGTCTGCCTGAAATCCCTTTTTGCCCTGCTTAGGTGGGGCTTTTTTGCGTCTGCGCCAGCCAATTGTAGGGTGGTTGGCGCTTCACCCATCCACCGATACGCGGTAAAGGTGGATGAAAAGAGCGTCATCCACCCTACGGTTTTGGCCGTTGCAGATTGCCTCTGCGGCTGCGTTCAAATGCCTTGCAGGCTTAGCCAATCCTTCCAGCGAATGCGCTCCTCACGCACCAGCCAGCCATCCTGTGGCGCAAAGCTTTCGGCCAGCCACAGGCCGCGGGTGCTGGCGGGTGATAGCTGGCCTTGTTTCAGGGTCAGCAGCTCTGCGGTCGGTCGGCCCTGATCCAGGGGAATCAGAAACAGATCGGGGCGGGCGCGGTTGAGGCGGGCGATCAGTTGGCCATCTTCTAGATGCTCGTCGACATGCAGCAGGCTGAGCTGCCGCGTTTCCTTGGGCAGATCCAGGCGCAGGTCATACACCAGCTGAAATGAGGCGGTTGGCATGTGCACGTAAGCGCGCGGGCGTTCGAGCAGCTTCAGGTTGCCACACTGCACCGGCCGCGCGGCGCCGGACAGCGAGCTGAGGCTGAAGTGCGCGGTTTCCCGGTAGTGCAGGCTGCTCTGGTAGGGCGTCGGCAGCCAGGTGTCGCCAAAGCGTCCGCTTAGCCAGCCTTCCGGGGTTTCCAGCAGGCATTCTTCGGCGACTTCCTGAATTGCGGTAAGCAGCGGCAGGTTGAGTTCATGGGCCGGCACGTAACCGGAGATCAGCTTGAGTACCACATCGCCGCGATCCGCGCGGCGTTGACGTACCAGCACCCAGTATTCGCGGCCCTGCCAGCAGAGGGTCAGGCGCACCGAAACGCCTAGGTTGGCCAGCTCCACGGCAAAGCGCTGGGTGTCGGCCACGCTTACCGGTTTGCGCTTCTCCAGCATCTGCGCAAAGTTCAGCGGCATCCCCAGGCCCTGATAGCTCAGGCCTTCCGGGCTGGCTTCGACAAACAGCTGCAGGGTCTTGAAGTTGCTCGGGTCTTTGCGGATCAGGGTGCGCGGCATGGCAACTCCTCGCGGACATGGATACGGCCTGAGAGCTTGGCACAGATGGGCGGGCGTGAACGCTTAGGCAATATCCTGAATTACAGCGGCAGCGATGGCGACGTTGTGCGCCAGGTGCTGTGGATTGATGGTGCCGATGATCGCGCTGCAGGCGCCCGGGTGGCCGAAGATCAGCTCGAAACTGGCGCGCACCGGGTCGACACCCGGCGCCAGGCAGGCGTGGCCGCTGGCCAGGGCTTTCTTGATCAGGATGCCTTTACCGTGCAGTTCGGCGTAGTCGAGTACGGCCTGCTCGGCCTGCTCATTGAGGTTGTAGGTGACCATCGCGCAGTCACCGGTTTCCAGGGCCAGCAGGCCACCTTCGACGGTTTTGCCGGAGAGGCCGAAGCCGCGAATCTTGCCCTCGCGCTTAAGCTCAGCCAGGGTTTCGTACACGCCGCTGTCACGCAAAATTGCCACATCGTTGCCGTCGGAATGCACCAGCACCAGGTCGATAAAGTCGCTTTCCAGACGCTTGAGGCTGCGCTCCACCGAGAAACGGGTGTGCGCCGGGCTGAAGTCGAAGCGCGACTGGCCATTGTCGAACTCTTCGCCGACCTTGCTGACAATCACCCACTGCTGGCGCTGGCCGCGCAACAACGGGCCTAGGCGGGTTTCGCTGGTACCGTAGGCCGGCGCGGTGTCGATCAGGTTGATGCCCAGGTCATGGGCCTGGGCCAGCAGTTCGCGGGCGGCGGCGTCATCGGGGATGGTGAAACCGTTGGGGTATTTCACCCCTTGATCACGGCCCAGCTTGACCGTGCCCAGGCCCAGCGGCGAAACCAGCAGCTCGGTGGCGCCCAGTGGGCGATGCAGGTTGTGCAGGCTGTGCAGTGGATGCATCAGAACAGTTCCTCCCAGGCGGGTGGGGCGACGGTCGGGCGCGGCAGCGCGGGCAGTGGCGCGTGCTGCGCGGGTTGAATGCCATCGCGGGCCAGTGCCGCCAGCACGCGGTCGGCAAAGTCCGGGGCTAACGCCAGTTTAGTTGGCCAGCCCACCAGCAGTTTGTCCTGCTCGTGCAAAAAGGCGTTGTCCGGGCGCACCAGACCGGATTGCGCCGGCTCGGCGCGCTCTACCCGCAGCGTAGCCCATTGCGCAGCGGACAGATCGACCCAGGGCAACAGCTCGCTTAGCTCTTTCTGCGCGGCCTGGATTTGCGCCGCCTCATCACGGGCCACGCCATCGGCTTCGGCCAGATCGCCGCCCAGGTACCAGACCCACTGGCCATCGGCCGCCGGGTGGGTGGTGATGGTGACGCGCGGCTTCGGCCCGCCGCCCAGGCAGTGGGCGTACAGCGGCTTTAGCGTTGGGCCTTTGACCAGGGTCATATGCAGCGGGCGCAGCTGCTGGGCCGGCTGGTTCAGGCCAAGGGCGCTAAGTAACTCGGCATTGCCACGGCCGGCGCTAAGGATGATGCGTTGTGCGCGAATCTCGCGGCCGTCGATGATCAGGCCGACCAGCTCGCTATTTTCCCGCAGCGGTTCGATGCGCTCGGCAGCGAGCTGGCCGTCGCCGGCCAGCTCGCTGAGGCGGTTGATCAGGCTCGGTACATCCAGCACCAGTTCGGCCAGGCGGTAGACCTTGCCCTTGAATTTCGGGTGTTGCAGGGCGGGTGGCAGTTGCTCGCCTTTGACCTGATCAACCCGGCCGCGCACCGCCTTGCTGGCAAAAAAACTGGTGATATTGCCGGCCAGGCTGCCGGGCGACCACAGGTAGTGGGCATCGGAGAGCAGGCGCACGCCGGCCAGATCCAGCTCACCGCTGCCGGCCAAAGCTTCGCGCCAGCGCCGCGGCATATCGGCGATGGCTTCAGAGGCGCCGGTCAGCGCGCCATGCAGGGCGTATTTGGCGCCGCCATGGATGATGCCCTGGGATTTCACGCTCTGCCCGCCGCCGAGGCGGGCGTTTTCCACCAGTAGGGTGGCAAAGCCCTGGCGGCGCAGGCGCGCATTCAGCCAGAGGCCGGCGATGCCGCCGCCCACGATCAAAACATCAGTGCTTAACGCCTGGGACATGCATGTGTCTCACCGGGAAAACAGGCGCGCAGTATAACCCGCCCGCGCTAGCCCGCCTGTGCGACTCAGCCGCTCAGTGGCCGACGCTTTGCGAGAACAGCTGAATCACCACCACGCCGGCTACGATCAGGCCCATGCCGAGCATGGCCGGCAGGTCCAACCGCTGCTGGTAGAGAAACACCGCCGCGATGCTTACCAACACGATACCCAGGCCTGCCCATACCGCGTAAGCGACGCCGACCGGGATGGTCTTCACCACCAGGCTGAGCATCCAGAACGAAATGGCGTAGCCGACCACAACCAAGAGCAGGGGCAGAGGTTTATTGAAACCATCCAGGGCCTTCATCGAGGTGGTGGCGATGACTTCGGCAGTGATGGCAATAGCGAGGTAGAGATAGCCGCCCATGATGTGGCCTCCATAGTGATCTGGTGGCCATTCTAGTGGTCTGACGGATGGGATAAAGTGATTACCTATCTAGATTGGAGATGGGTTATGCAGTGGAGCCTGGAGCAGATTCGCCTGTTTGTCAGCGTCGCCGATGGTCAGTCGTTCTCCGCCGTGGGCCGGAAAATGCAGCGCGCGCAATCGGCGGTGAGCAATGCGATTGCCCTGCTGGAGGCTGATCTGGGCGTGCGCTTGTTCGAGCGCAGCAGTGGCCGTCAGCCACGCCTGACCGACGCCGGTGCGGCCTTGTTGGAGGAGGCGCGCGAGGTACTGCGCCAGTGTCAGCGTCTGGAAGGCCGTGCGCTGGGCCTGGTGCGCGGTGAGGAGGTGCGTTTGCGTCTGGCCCAGGATGAGGCGATGCCTTATCAGCCGGTGCTCGACAGCCTGGAGGCGTTGGCGCAACAGTTCCCGCTGCTGGAGGTGCAATTGGCAAGCGGCGCCCAAGGCGATGTGGCGCGCAAGCTGCTGGAGCACCGCGCCGACCTCGGCCTGCTGTTTCACCACGAGCAGATGCCCGACGCCCTGGAGCGTCAGCGCCTGGGCACCATCGAGATGGTGACCGTGTGCGGGGCAGGGCATGCGTTGGCGGGGGCTGGGCATGTTGATCGGCGTGAACTGGCGCGGCATCGGCAGCTGCTGATGGCGCCGCAGGACAGCCATTACCCCGGCGGCGAACAGCTCAGTCCGTCGGTCTGGCGCACCGACAGCTTCTACGCCATGGCCGAGCTGCTGATGCGCAACCTCGGCTGGGCCTGGCTGCCGCGCCATGTGGTGCAGTACCCGACCTATCAGAGCCAGCTGGTGGAGTTGAGCAGCGACTGGACGCCGCCACCGCTGGTGGTCGAGCTGGTCTGCCGCCGTGATGAGGCTCTGGGGCCGGCTGCGCTGTGGCTGGCCGAGTGCTTTGCCGAGCACCTGCAGGCCATCGGCTGATCAGCCCCAACCACTCTGTTAAGCTGCGCGCCATGAATAGAAGCCTCTACACCCTGCTGTTTCATCTTGGCCTGCCGCTGGTGGCTGGGCGTTTGGCCTGGCGTGCCTGGCAGGCGCCAGCCTATGCCAAACGCATCGGCGAACGCTTTGCTTTTGGTGTGCCGCCGCTCAAGCCTGGCGGTATCTGGCTGCATGCGGTGTCCGTAGGCGAGAGCATCGCCGCTGCGCCAGTGGTGCGTGAGCTGCTGGTGCGCTATCCGCAGCTACCCATCACCATCACCTGCATGACGCCGACCGGCTCGGAGCGTATTCAGGCGATGTTCGGCGGCGCGGAGTACGCAGGCCGCGTGCAGCATTGCTACCTGCCGTATGACCTGCCTTGGGCAGCCGCGCGCTTTCTCGACCGCGTGCAGCCCAAGCTGGCGGTGATTATGGAAACCGAGCTGTGGCCCAACCATATCCACCAGTGCGCCACGCGTGGCATCCCGGTGGCGCTGGCCAACGGGCGGCTGTCCGAGCGTTCGGCCCGTGGCTATGCGCGGTTTGCCAACCTCACTGCGCCGATGCTCGCCGAACTGGATTTACTGGCCGTGCAAACGGCGCTGGAAGCCGAGCGTTTTCGCAGTCTGGGTGCGCGCGCCGAGTGCATTGAGGTGACCGGCTCGATCAAGTTTGATCTAACGATTGATCCCGAGCTGCTTACCCGCGCCGCTGCCTTGCGGGAGCAATGGCAGGCCGAGTCGCGTCCTGTGTGGATCGCGGCGAGCACCCATGCCGGTGAAGACGAGATCGTTCTCGCTGCCCACCGTGAATTGCTCACCCACAACCCCGATGCGTTGCTGATTCTGGTGCCGCGCCATCCCGAGCGTTTCAATACGGTGTTCGAGTTGTGCCAGCGGCAAGGCTTTAACACGCGGCGCCGCTCCACTGGCGAAGCGCTGCTGGCGAGTGATCAGGTGCTGCTCGGCGACACCATGGGCGAGCTGTTGTTTCTCTATGCCCTCGCAGATATCGCCTTTGTCGGCGGCAGCCTGGTGGCCAATGGCGGGCATAACCTGCTGGAGCCGGCGGCGCTGGGTAAGCCGGTGTTGAGCGGGCCGCACCTGTTTAACTTTCTCGAGATTGCCGCGCAGTTGCGCGCTGCCGGCGCCTTGAGCGAGGTGGCGGATGCCGATGGTTTGGCCCAGCGAGTCGCGCAACTATGGCGTGAGCCAGAGGCAGCGCAGGCCATGCGTGATGCTGGGTTGGCGGTGATGCAGGCCAATCAGGGCGCGCTGACGCGGTTGTTGGCGGGGCTTGAGCGGTTGCTTGAGGGTAAGTCGCAATAGGTTGTGTAGGAGCGGGCCATGCCCGCGAAATTGCAATCGCGGGCATGGCCCGCTCCTACAAATCGTGTTCCATAAAAAAGCCCGCTGAATTCAGCGGGCTTTTTGTTGGGCCTTACTCAGTACTGCGGGTTGCCACGCAGCTGGGCTTCGGCGGCTTTGGCCAGGTCCGGCGGGAGGAAGTCTTCATCCGGGTTGTAGTCGGATTTCAGGTACTGCTCCAGGGCGGCCAGGTCGTCGGGGCTGAGGGTGCCGGCGGCCTGCTTCAAGCGCAGGTTGTTGAGGATGTAGTCGTAACGCGCGTTGTTGTAGTTGCGCACCGAGCTGTACAGCTGGCGCTGGGCGTCGAGCACGTCAACGATGTTACGCGTACCGACCTGATAGCCGATTTCGGTGGCTTCCAGGGCGCTCTGGTTGGAGATGATCGACTGCTTGCGCGCCTGCACGGTTTCCACGTCGGTATTCACCGCGCGGTGCAGGTTGCGGGTGTTTTGCACCACCTGACGGCGCAGGCTTTCACGCAACTGCTCGGTCTGGTTCAGGCGCTGGTAGGACTCGCGCACTTGGGAGCTGGTCAGGCCGCCGCTGTACAGCGGGATATTCAGTTGCAGGCCAATCGAGCGTTGCTCGACATCACCGCTGAAACGCGCCTGGCCGGGTGCACCGGAGTTGCTGAAGCCGAGGCTGTCGTTGTCGCCTTTTTGGTAGCTGGCAACCGCGTCCAGAGTCGGGGCGTGGCCGGACTTACGCTGGCGCAGGGTTTCTTCGGCGGCTTCAACGGCGTAGTTGCTGGCTTGCAGATTGAGGTTTTGCGCGGCGGCGGTGTCGACCCAGGCCTTGGCGTCATTCGGCGTTGGCGCGAGGATCGGCAGGCTGTGTTCGATGCCTTCCAGGGCGGCGAAGTCGCGGTTGGTCAGGGTGATCAGGGCCTCGAAGGCGTCTTCTACCTGTTGCTGGGCGATGATGCGGTTGGCGCGGGCTGTGTCGAAACCAGCCTGGGCTTCCAGCACGTCGGTCTTGTCCGACAGGCCGACATCGAAGCGCTCGTTGGCTTGATCCAGCTGACGCTTGAACGCGGCTTCTTCAGCCTTGGTCGAGGCCAGGTTGTCCTGGGCGCGCAGTACCGCGAAGTAGGTTTCGGCGCTCTGCAGAATCAGGTTCTGTTCGGTGGCCGAGAGTTCCAGCACGGCTTGTTCGTTGGTCGCTTTAGCGGCCTGCAACTGGAACCAGCGATCAGCGCGGAACAGCGGCTGGCTGAGGTTGGCCTGGTACACCATGCCGCTGCGCGAGCTGGTGTTGGCCGGCGAGTCGACCTGGGTACGGGTGTCGCTCAGGTTGGCGCCGGCAGACAGGTTCGGCAGCAGGCCAGCGCGGGCCTGGGGGACCACTTCGCTGCGCGCTTCGTAATCTGCACGGGCGGCGGCCAGGTCGGCATTGTTGGCGGCGGCTTCCTGGTAAACCGTGACCAGGTCAGTTTTGGTAGACAGCGGGGCTTGTTCAGCAGCCCAGGCCATTCCGTTGGACGCGGCGGCCACAGCGAGAGCCAGAGAGAGTCTGCGCAACATGGGTGTGATCCTGATTTTGGCGGTAATCGGCAAGGCTATAGGGGCGCTGCCTAGAGGGTCAAGATTTGTCTGGGGCTGAATGAGTGTAGATTGCAACAATCCATGGCGTGTTCTGCCTGTCGGGTTATTTGTAGTGGCTACTCTCGTCACTTTCCGACGCGCGGGTCATAAGAAATTGACTCCCGAGTTGGTTTTATTGGCTGGGGTTGATTAGACTGGCCGCGTTCTTGTCGGGGTGCCCCAATTGCGGGGCTGAGATTGGCAGCTGCCGGATCCCGTTGAACCTGATCAGGTTAAGGCCTGCGTAGGGAACAAGATGTGCTCGCCCTTCCTTCGGCGAGCCTCTGGCACCGCCCCTGGTGCGCCTTTCGCCGCTCATTCATCTCCAGGTTCGCTCCGACATATAGCCCTGGAGAGCCGCCGATGAGCACACAAGAAAAAAACCTCAACCCGATCCTGAGTGAGTCCGCCCAGGTCGACCAGCAGTCGATCCAACCCTTCCCGCGTTCGCAGAAAGTCTATGTGCAGGGCTCGCGCCCGGACATCCTGGTGCCGATGCGCGAAATCAGCCTGGACGTTACGCCCACCGACTTCGGTGGTGAGATCAACGCGCCTGTAGTGGTCTACGACACCTCCGGCCCGTACACCGATCCCAAGGTCATCATCGACGTGCGCAAGGGCTTGGCCGATGTGCGCTCGCCGTGGATCGAAGCCCGTGGCGACACCGAGCGTCTGCCGGGGCTGAGTTCCAATTTCGGCCAGCAGCGCCTCGCCGATGCCGAGCTGACCAAGCTGCGTTTCGCCCACGTCAACAACCCGCGCCGCGCCAAGGCCGGGGCCAACGTCAGCCAGATGCACTATGCGCGCAAAGGCATCATTACCGCCGAGATGGAATACGTCGCCATCCGCGAAAATATGAAGCTGGAAGTGGCGCGCGAAGCCGGCCTGCTCGATCAGCAGCATGCCGGCCACAGCTTTGGTGCCAGCGTGCCGAAGATCATCACCCCTGAATTTGTTCGTGAAGAGATTGCCCGCGGCCGCGCGATCATCCCGGCCAACATCAACCACACCGAGTTGGAGCCGATGATCATCGGCCGTAACTTCCTGGTGAAGATCAACGGCAATATCGGCAACTCGGCGCTGGGTTCTTCCATCGAAGAAGAAGTGGCCAAGCTGACCTGGGGCATTCGCTGGGGTTCCGACACGGTCATGGACCTGTCGACCGGCAAGCACATTCACGAAACCCGTGAGTGGATCATCCGTAACTCGCCAGTGCCAATCGGTACCGTGCCGATCTACCAGGCCCTAGAGAAAGTCGGCGGCGCAGCCGAAGAGCTGACCTGGGAGCTGTTCCGCGACACCTTGATCGAGCAGGCCGAGCAGGGCGTGGACTACTTCACCATCCACGCCGGTGTGTTGCTGCGTTATGTGCCGATGACCGCCAAGCGCGTCACCGGCATCGTTTCGCGCGGTGGTTCGATCATGGCCAAGTGGTGCCTGGCGCACCATAAAGAGAACTTCCTCTACACCCACTTCGAAGACATCTGCGAAATCATGAAGGCCTACGACGTCAGCTTCTCGCTGGGCGATGGCCTGCGTCCGGGCTCGATTGCCGACGCCAACGATGAGGCGCAGTTCGGCGAGCTGGAAACCCTCGGCGAGCTGACCAAGATCGCCTGGAAGCACGACGTGCAGACCATGATTGAAGGCCCTGGCCACGTGCCGATGCAGCTGATCAAAGAGAACATGGACAAGCAGCTGGAGTGCTGCGACGAGGCGCCGTTCTACACCCTCGGCCCGCTGACCACTGACATCGCGCCGGGTTACGACCACATCACCAGCGGCATCGGTGCGGCGATGATCGGCTGGTTCGGTTGCGCCATGCTCTGCTACGTCACGCCCAAGGAGCACCTGGGCCTGCCGAACAAGGATGACGTCAAGACCGGCATCATCACCTACAAGATCGCCGCCCATGCCGCTGACCTGGCCAAAGGTCACCCCGGCGCGCAGATTCGCGACAACGCACTGTCCAAAGCGCGCTTCGAGTTCCGCTGGGAAGATCAGTTCAACCTTGGTCTCGATCCCGATACCGCGCGCAGTTATCACGACGAAACGTTGCCCAAGGACTCGGCGAAGGTGGCACACTTCTGCTCCATGTGCGGGCCGAAGTTTTGCTCAATGAAGATCACCCAGGAAGTTCGCGTCTATGCTGAAGAGCAACGCATCGCCGCACTCGACCTGGACGCTGAGGCGGGCATGCAAGCCAAGGCAGAGGAGTTTAAGGCGCAGGGTGCGCAGCTCTACCACAAGGTCTGATAGAGCTTTTGCTGCGCCCTGTTTCGGCGCAGCATAGGATGCAACTAGGACGGGCCTTCGGGCCCGTTTCTGTTAATCAGGGGGCGTTATGCAACGAGAAGATGTCGAAGTGATCGAGCGCGAGGCCTGCTTTAGCGGCTTCTACAAGCTCGATCGGCTGCGTTTGCGCCATCGTCAGTTTGCCGGTGGCATGGGTCCTGCGCTTACCCGCGAGCTGTTTGTGCGCCACGATGCGGTGTGCGTGCTGCCCTACGATCCGCAGCGCGACTGCGTGGTGCTGATCGAACAGTTCCGCGTCGGTGCGCTGGATAAAAGCATCAATCCCTGGCTGCTGGAGCTGGTCGCCGGCTTGATTGACAAGGACGAGCAGCCTGAAGAGGTCGCCCGTCGTGAGGCGCTGGAGGAGGCCAATCTGCCGTTGACTTCGCTGTGGCCGATTACCCAGTACTACCCGTCCCCCGGTGGTTCGGATGAGCGTGTGCACCTGTTTGTTGGCCGTTGTAATAGTGAAGGTGCCGGCGGCGTGCATGGCTTGGCGGAAGAGGGCGAGGACATCCGCGTGCACGTCTGGCCGCTGGAAGATGCTCTGGATGCTTTGAAGGACGGGCGGATCGACAATGCTGCCAGCATCATTGCCCTGCAGTGGTTGGCGCTGAACCGCGCTGAAGTGCGGGGGTTGTGGTCGTGAATCTGCTGCGCGAGCGCTATCGGGTCGACCTGGTCGAGCTGCAGAGCGCTTGTGAACTCAACTATGTGCGCCTGCTGCAACTGCTGCCGGACATGCGCGGGGATGGCCGGCAGCAGGTTCGTCGTGTGGCTCTCAGTCAGGGCGAACACCTGCTCGGCGTGCTGGCCCTGGAGGTGCTGGAAACCTGCCCCTATACCTCGACCATCGAAGTGCGCCAGGAACACAGCCTGTCCTGGCTGCCGGTGCCGCGTCTGGAAGTGCGGGTCTATCACGATGCGCGCATGGCCGAGGTCGTCGGCACGCAGAGTGCGCGGCGTTTTCACGGCATTTATCCCTACCCCAACGCCGCCATGCATCAGCCGGATGAGAAGACCCAGCTCAATCTGTTTCTCGGCGAGTGGCTGAGCCACTGCCTGGCCTGCGGTCACGAACTGGCGCCCGTGCGTTAGGTTTTTCCACGTTCTGCCGATAATCAGTCGCAGGCGCATTATTCCGATACGCGCTAGCCTTAGGGTGGGCGTTGGATTTACAGCGGACGTTCTGTGATCTATTCCCCTTTAGCGGGTTTACCGCCCGTAGGGCTAGCCAGCATAATTCACGCATTCCGCTCAAGGAGAAGGTCTTGCCGGGCGCGCCGACTAAAACCACTGCTGTTGATCGCTCGGTACTGCTGGTGCAGTTATCCGATAGTCACCTGTTTGCCGACGGGGCAGGCAAGCTATTGGGCATGGATACCCAGGACAGCTTGCAGCGGGTGATCGAGCGTGTGCTGCAGGAGCAACCGCAGATCGACCTGATCCTGGCCAGTGGCGACCTCTCGCAGGACGGCAGCGCTGAGTCCTACCAGCGCTTCCGCGAGATGACCGCTGCCATCCCCGCGCCCGCGCGCTGGTTCCCCGGTAACCATGATGAAGTGCCTGCCATGCAGGCGGCCTGCGTCGGCAGTGATCTGCTGGAGCCGGTGATTGATCTGGGCAACTGGCGCGTGACCCTGCTCGACTCCTCGATCCCCGGTGCCGTGCCCGGTTACCTCAACGAACAGCAGCTTGCCTTGCTGGAGCGCGCGCTAAGCGAAGCGCCGGATCGTCATCACCTGATCTGCCTGCATCACCATCCGGTGTCCATCGGTTGCAAATGGATGGAGCCCATCGGTCTGCGCAACCCGGATGCCCTGTTTGCCGTGCTCGAGCGTTTCAGCCAGGTGCGTGCGGTGCTCTGGGGGCATATCCATCAGGAGCTTGATCAGCAGCGCGGTCCGATCCGTTTGCTGGCGTCGCCTTCGACCTGTGTGCAGTTTGCGCCGGGCAGCGAGGAGTTTCAGGTGGATAAAACTGCGCCGGGCTATCGCTGGCTGCGCCTATTTGACGATGGCCGCCTGGAAACTGGTGTGTCGCGGGTTACCGGGATCAAGTTCGAAATCGATTACACCATCAAAGGCTACTAAGGTCTTTGCAGTGCCTGGCTAACCGGTTGCAGCCGGTCGCCGCAACCGGTTAGCCTCCCGCCCCATGACCACATCCATTCTCTACATCCACGGGCTTAACAGCTCGCCGGCTTCGCTCAAAGCCAGCCAGTTGCAGCGCGCCATGGCGCAGCTGGGCCTGGCCGCGCAGCTGCGGGTGCCGGCGTTGCATCACCATCCACGCCAGGCGATTGCCCAGCTCGAAGCGCTGATTGCTGAGCTTGGTCGGCCCGTGCTGGTTGGCAGCTCCCTGGGCGGCTACTATGCGACCCACTTGGCCGAGCGCCATGGGTTGCCGGCGCTGCTGATCAATCCCGCCGTGCGCCCGCACCTGCGCTTCGACGGCTACCTGGGCCCGCAGAAGAACTACTACAGCGATGAGACCTGGGAGCTGACGGCCGACCATGTAACGGCCTTGGCCGAACTGGATGTGCTGGCGCTGCAAGACCCGGCGCGCTATCAGGTGTGGCTGCAGACCGCCGACGAAACCCTCGATTATCGCGATGCCCAGAGCTATTACCGCGCCTGCGCGCTGCGTATCCAGGCCGGCGGCGATCACGGCTTTCAGGGTTTTGCCGAGCGTCTGCCGATGCTTTTCGCTTTCGCCGGTATTCCACGCCATCTGTGGCAGGATATCGACTTTTCCGCTCTCAATTGACGAACAAGAGACCCCATGGCCCAGCAAGGTTCTAGCTCTTACAACGCCGATGCCATCGAAGTCCTTTCCGGCCTCGACCCGGTGCGCAAACGCCCGGGCATGTACACCGACACTAGCCGGCCCAACCACCTGGCCCAGGAAGTCATCGACAACAGCGTCGACGAAGCACTGGCCGGGCATGCCAAATCGATTCAGGTGATCCTGCATGAGGACAACTCCCTGGAAGTGCTCGACGACGGTCGCGGCATGCCAGTGGACATTCACCCGGAAGAAGGCGTGCCAGGGGTCGAGCTGATCCTCACCAAGCTGCACGCCGGCGGCAAGTTCAGCAACAAGAACTACCAGTTCTCCGGCGGCCTGCATGGCGTGGGCATCTCGGTGGTCAACGCGCTGTCGACCAGCGTGATCGTCACGGTCAAGCGCGACGGCAATGAATACCAGATGAGCTTCGCCGATGGCTACAAGGCCAGCGACTTGGCGGTGGTCGGCACCGTGGGTAAGCGCAACACCGGCACCAGCGTGCATTTCTGGCCGGATGCCAAGTATTTCGACTCCTTCAAGTTCTCGGTCAGCCGTCTCAAGCACGTACTGAAAGCCAAGGCGGTATTGTGCCCGGGGCTCGCGGTCAGCTTCGAGGACAAAGCCAGCGGTGAGAAAGTCGAGTGGATGTATGAAGACGGACTGCGCTCCTACCTGGTGGATGCGGTCAGCGAATTTGAACGGCTACCCAATGAACCCTTCTGTGGCAGCCTGGCGGGCAATAAAGAAGCAGTAGATTGGGCGCTGCTGTGGCTGCCGGAAGGCGGCGACGCGGTGCAGGAAAGCTATGTCAACCTGATTCCCACGGCCCAAGGCGGCACCCACGTCAACGGCCTGCGCCAGGGCCTGCTGGATGCCATGCGCGAGTTCTGCGAGTTCCGCAGCCTGCTGCCGCGCGGGGTCAAGCTGGCCCCGGAAGACATCTGGGAGCGCATCGCCTTCGTCCTCTCGATGAAGATGCAGGACGCGCAGTTCTCCGGGCAGACCAAGGAGCGCCTGTCGTCCCGTGAGGCGGCCGCCTTCGTTTCTGGCGTGGTGAAAGATGCCTTCAGCCTGTGGCTTAACGGCCACCCGGAGTTGGGCCAGCAGCTCGCAGAGTTGGCGATCAGCAACGCCAACCGCCGCCTCAAAGCCGGCAAGAAGGTCGAGCGCAAACGCATCACCCAGGGCCCGGCGCTGCCTGGCAAGCTGGCTGATTGTGCGGGGCAGGACCCGATGCGCTCCGAACTGTTTCTCGTGGAAGGTGACTCCGCCGGCGGTTCGGCCAAGCAGGCGCGCGACAAGGAGTTCCAGGCGATCCTGCCGCTGCGCGGGAAGATCCTCAACACCTGGGAAGTCGATGGCAGCGAAGTGCTGGCCAGCCAGGAAGTGCATAACATCGCCGTGGCGGTTGGCCTCGATCCGGGTTCCAGCGACCTCTCCCAGCTGCGTTACGGCAAGATCTGCATCCTTGCCGACGCCGACTCCGACGGTCTGCACATCGCCACCTTGCTCTGCGCGCTGTTCGTCCAGCATTTCCGCCCGTTGGTGGATGCAGGTCACGTCTATGTCGCCATGCCGCCTTTGTACCGCATCGACCTGGGCAAGGAGATTTTCTACGCCCTGGATGAAGCTGAGCGTGATGGCATTCTCGATCGTCTGGTGGCCGAGAAGCGCCGCGGCAAACCGCAGGTCACCCGCTTTAAAGGCCTGGGTGAAATGAACCCGCCGCAGCTGCGCGAAACCACCATGGACCCCAACACCCGGCGCCTGGTGCAACTGACCCTGGACGACTACCCCGGCACCCAGGAAATGATGGACATGCTGCTGGCGAAGAAGCGCGCCGGCGACCGTAAATCCTGGCTGGAGTCCAAGGGCAACCTGGCCGAGGTGTTGCTCTGATGCAGCGGCTGTTGGCTGTCTGCCTATTGCTTTGCTCACCCTTGCTGGCGAGCGCGGCGGCGTTGGAAGAGCTGAAACTGCTCAACGAGCAAGCGGTCAGTGGCGTCACTGGCGGCAACTTGTCCGGGTTGGCTTGGTGCGATAGCGCGTTGTGGGCGGTTTCCGACCGTGATGATCAGCAGCTGTATCGCCTGGAATCCGACGAGTCGCAGTGGCAGGCCACGGCCGAGACCTTTGTCGCGCCGCCTGCACCGGATGCGCGTTTGCCCTGGGGGCTGCGTATGCGCAGCTGGGCTGCCGGCCTGGTGCGCGGGGGCGAGCTGGATTTCGAGGGCATCAGTTGTGACGCCGCCGGCAACCGCTACCTGGTCAGTGAGGCCAAGGCGGCCGTGCTGCAGTTACCGGTTATGGGTGAGCCCAATTGGCTGAAATTGCCTCAGGGCCTGCTACGTCAGGCGCGCGCCAGTGGCATGTTGTTGCACTACAACTCGCTGTTTGAAGGCATTGCCGTCGATCCGGCTGGCGAGCGCTTGTACCTGGCGGCCGAGCGCATGCGCCGTGGTTTGCTGGTGGTGCACAGGCAGCGCGCCATCTGGCGTTGCACCGGTGGCTGCGTGTTGTTCAGCGAGGCGGGCACCGAGCCCGCGCCCGAGCAGCTGGGCGCGAAAGAGCAGCCGCGGGACTTCTCCGGTCTGGCCTTCCATAACGAAAAGCTCTTCACCCTTGAGCGCCAGGCGCACCGCATCTGTCGACGCAGCCTGAGCAATGGTCAGGTCGAGAAGTGCTGGTCGTTTGCCGCCGAGGCGCTGACCCCGGAGCGCCTCTATCCGCCGTCCTATGGTCTGGCCGAGGCGTTGTGGGTGGATCAGGACGGCGCTTGGGTCGGCGTTGATAATGGTCGCTTCAGCCGCGCCGACGGTGAATCACGGCCGATTATCTGGCGCTTTACCGCACCTAAAGGCGGCTGGGGTAGCAAGCCGTGAGCGAGCAGCCTGCAGGCAAGCGTGCCGGGCGAGTGATGCTGGTGCTGGCCTGGGGCGCGGCTTTGCTGCTGGCGACTAAGTTCTTCGGCGACTGGGAAGGCGCTCAGCGCAATCCCAATCGCACGCCTGAGTCGCTGCATGGCAGCGGCTATGTCGAAGTGCACCTGGCCAGCAGTCGCCAGGGCCACTATATGGCCGGCGGCAAGATCAATGGTGAGGAAGTGACCTTCCTTCTCGACACCGGTGCGACGCAAGTCGCGGTGCCGACCGAGGTAGCGCAGCGCCTGGGTTTGCAAGCCGGCGCGGCAATCACCATCAGCACCGCCAATGGCCGCGCCACGGCCCATCGCACGCGGCTGGAACGCTTGCAGCTGGGCGATATCGTGCTGACCGACGTAGAGGCTTTGATCGCCCCCGGCATGGGCGGCGATGACGTATTACTGGGCATGAGTGCCCTGAAACAACTCGAGTTTACCCAGCGCGGCGGCACCTTGATGCTGCGCCAATCCACCTTGCAATGAGGCACGCATGAGCGAATCCCTCGATTTGAGCCTGGACGGTGTTGAACGCCGCTCCCTTGCCGATTTTACCGAGCAGGCTTACCTCAATTACTCCATGTACGTGATCATGGACCGCGCGCTGCCGCATATCGGCGACGGCTTGAAGCCCGTGCAGCGGCGCATTGTCTACGCCATGAGCGAGCTGGGCCTGGACGCCGACTCCAAGCACAAGAAGTCGGCGCGTACCGTCGGTGACGTGCTCGGTAAGTTCCACCCGCACGGCGACAGCGCCTGTTACGAAGCCATGGTGTTGATGGCGCAGCCGTTCAGCTACCGCTACACCCTGGTCGACGGCCAGGGCAACTGGGGTGCGCCGGATGATCCCAAGTCCTTCGCCGCCATGCGTTACACCGAGGCGCGCTTGTCGCGTTACTCGGAAGTGCTGCTCACCGAGCTGGGCCAGGGCACCGTGGACTGGGTGCCGAACTTCGACGGCACCCTGAATGAGCCGGCGACCCTGCCAGCGCGTCTGCCGAATATTCTGCTCAACGGCACCACCGGTATCGCCGTGGGCATGGCCACCGACGTGCCGCCGCATAACCTGCGCGAGGTCGCGACAGCCTGCATTCGCCTGCTCGATGAGCCAAATGCCACGGTCGAGCAGCTCTGTGAGCATATCCTCGGCCCGGACTATCCGACCGAAGCGGAAATCATCACCCCACGCAGCGACCTGCTGAAAATCTATGAGACCGGCAAGGGCTCGGTGCGTATGCGCGCCGTGTATCGCGTCGAGGACGGCGATATCGTGGTCACCTCGCTGCCGCATCAGGTCTCCGGGGCCAAGGTGCTGGAGCAAATCGCCGCGCAGATGCAGGCGAAAAAGCTGCCGATGGTCGCCGACCTACGCGATGAATCGGACCACGAGCATCCATGCCGCATTGTGATCATCCCGCGCTCCAACCGGGTGGATGCCGATGAGCTGATGCAGCACCTGTTCGCCACCACCGAGCTGGAGTCCAGCTACCGGGTCAACACCAACGTGATTGGTCTGGACGGTAAACCTTCGGTAAAAGACCTGCGCACCCTGCTCACTGAGTGGTTGCTGTACCGCGTCGGCACCGTACGTCGCCGCTTGCAGTTCCGTCTAGACAAGGTCGAGCATCGCTTGCACCTGTTGGAAGGCCGTTTGATTGCCTTCCTCAACCTCGACGAAGTTATTCGCATCATCCGCACCGAGGACTCGCCCAAGCCAGTGCTGATGGAGCGCTTCGGCCTGACCGAGATTCAGGCCGAGTACATTCTTGAGACCCGCCTGCGCCAGCTTGCGCGGCTTGAGGAAATGCAGATCCGTGGCGAGCAGGACGAGCTGGCCAAGGAGCGCGACAAGCTGCTGGCCCTGCTGGGTAGTGAAACCAAGCTGAAGAAGCTGGTGCGCCAGGAAATTCTGGCCGACGCCGAGAAGTACGGCGACGACCGTCGTTCGCCGATTGTTGCCCGCGCAGAAGCCAAGGCGCTGAGCGAAACCGAGCTGATGCCGACTGAGCCGGTCACTGTGGTGATCTCGGAAAAGGGCTGGGTACGCTGCGCCAAGGGCCACGATATCGACGCCACTGGCCTCTCGTACAAGGCCGGTGATGGCTTCAAGACCGCTGCGCCAGGCCGCTCGAATCAGTACGCGGTATTTATCGACTCGACCGGGCGCAGCTACTCGCTGGCCGCGCATTCGCTGCCATCCGCCCGTGGCCAGGGCGAGCCGTTGACCGGACGCCTGACGCCGCCGCCGGGAGCGACCTTCGAGTGCGTGCTGCTGCCGGATGACAATGCGTTGTATGTGATTGCTTCCGATGCTGGCTACGGCTTTGTGGTCAAAGGCGAAGACCTGCAAGCGAAGAACAAGGCCGGCAAGGCATTGCTCAGCCTGCCAACTGGCGCCCTGGTGGTGCCGCCGAAGCCGTTGGCCAATCGCGAAGAAGACTGGCTGGCCGCAGTGACCACCGAAGGCCGCCTGCTGCTGTTCCCGGTGCGCGATCTGCCGCAACTGGGTAAAGGTAAAGGCAACAAGATCATCGGTATTCCGGGTGAGCGGGTTGCGTCGCGTGAGGAATATCTCACCGATCTGGCCGTGCTGCCGGTCGGCGCGACGCTGGTATTGCAGGCCGGCAAGCGTACCCTGTCGCTGAAAGCCGATGACCTGGAACACTACAAAGGCGAGCGTGGGCGGCGTGGTAACAAGCTGCCGCGCGGCTTCCAGCGCGTCGACAGCCTGTTGGTCGAGGCCCAGGGCTAGCGAGTGCTGCGCTGGAGTCGCGAGCGGCTTTCAAGGATGATACGCGGCCGTAAGGCGGGTCACGCAAGCGACCCGCCGGCACCTAATGTGTATGCACGCCGGCAGACTGGCCGGCTGGATGAGTGAGATGACTGCACTGCGTTTCCCCGGAATTCTGCTGCTGGCCGGCGTGCTTGGCCTGGCGGGTTGTACGCGTTACCAGCAAGCGCCGCTGTACCAGCTCGATAGTGGTGATATTCGCGTTCCCGCCGCCGAGCAAGGCATTGCCGTGCTGCTCGGGCCGGTGGCGATTGCCGATTACCTGCAGCGCGAGGCGCTGTTGCAGCGTCAGACCGACGGCAGCCTGACCGCCGCCGAGGATGCGCGCTGGGCCGGCAGCTTGGCTGCCGATATTGATCAGCAGCTGCTGCGTCAGCTGGCCTCGCGTCTGGACAGTCAGCGCTTGGTGCTGGCACCGGCCACCGTCGGCTTTGTGCCGCAGGTGCGCCTGGGGCTGTCGATTACCCGTCTGGATTCCGGTCCGCAGCGCCCGGCCGTGCTGGAAGCGCAGTGGCGCCTGGCGGGTGCCGACGGCAAGCTGCTCGATGGGCGTCTGGTGCGTCTGGAGCAAGCCCACAGCGGCACCATCGTCGATCAGGTACGGGCGCAGAGCCTGGTGGTACAGCAGTTGGTTGAGCAGCTGGCGGTAGCCGTCGAAACCCACGGCAAACCTGTACCGGTGGTGGCCGAGCCGCCGCGCAAGCCTGCGCCGGTAAAGCCCGCACCGCCTGCGCCACCGCGTATCCCGGTGGTTGAGCCAATGCGTGATGAAGGTGAAGTGTTCCGCTTCTAAGCGCCGCCAAGAAAAAGCCCGCCAATCAGGCGCAATGCTGTTCAGTTAAGTGGGGCCGCTTTACGCCCTATAGAGCGGCGGGCTTTGAAATCTTCCTCGCTCTAAGTCTTTTTGATGGGTTAGCACCCATCCTACGGTGGTGAGCACAAAGAAATGCCGCTTCCCTGGCAAGGGCGAAGCGGCATTTTTCTTATGTGAACAGCATTACGCCAATCAGGCGGGCTTTTTCTTGGGTCGGCTTAATGGTTTTCGTGCATGCGCGCCAGTTGGCGCTCGAGCAGTGATGGGTAGGGCTCCAGCAGGCGTTCCACGCAGCAAGCGCCTTGCGGGCTGGCGATGGCGCGAATGCGCGCACGCTGGCTGACCAGGGCGTCGTCAGCAATACTGCGCTCGACCAGCAGCAGGTTGCGGCTGTGCTGTGACAGCGCCAGGGCGTTCTGCGCCGTTTCACTGAGCAACAGGTCGCCCTGGCTAAGGTCACTGAGGTTTTCACCCAGGGTCAGGCCAAGCTGCAATTGCAGGGTGATGCCGCTGTCCGCCACCTCGATCTGCAGGGCGTGACCGAGGGCGCGCATCAGTTCGCCGCAGCAGATGGCGTGGGTCAGGTAGTCCTCACCAATATCCAGCTGGTGAAACAGCATCAGGCTGCTGCCGTCGCTGAGGGTATGCAGCTCGCCCTGGTACAGGTTGGCGGCGCGGTCCAGGCAGTCACGGTAACGCTGCAGCAACTCCATCAAGCGACTGCGCGGCAGGCGGCGCAGCTGCTCTTGCGCGCCCAGCTGGATCGCCAGTACGGCACTGGGCAGCGGCTGGCGGATCACGGGTGCTGGCGCCGGCTCATGCTCGGGCTGCTCGCGCAGCTCGGAGAATGGATCGTCCACTGCGCTGTCTGCGTATGGCTGGTCATCGCTATGCAGCGGCTCGAGCAATTCGTCTCGCTCATCGAAGCGCTCATCGTGCAGGTCGCGCACTTCGAAGTCCGGCTCATCATCGAAGGATTCCGGTAGGTAGTCGTCATCGTCCTGGGTTACCGGCTGGTCGTCGTAGAGCGGCTCTTCCTGCTCCTCTGGTAGCGCAGGCTTTTCCGGCACCAGGCGTGCTTGCAGCTGGCGCGCCAGGTCGCCGATTTCATCCTGGCGGCCGGCGCCTGGTGCAGGGTCATCCGGGTCACGCAGCCATACCCGCAGTTGCAGCAGCGGCGTGGAGATATGCCGGCCCAGGCGCATGCTCAAGGACAGGGTCAGGGCCAGCAGAATCAAGCTGAGAATGCCCATGCTCTGCAGGCTGATAGTCATCGGTTGCTGGAATTGCTGCATATCCAGGCTGATACGCAGTTGTCCGGCAATCACCTCCTGGAAGGTGATGGGCGTCGAATACAGTCCCTCGGTTTCGCCGAGCATGCTTTTGCTTGGGCGCGAACCTGCCTCGGCGAGGATGCGGTTGTCCACGCTGTAGATGGCGGCGTGGGCCACCAGCGGGTTCTTCACTAGATTATTCAGCAGCACGTTGAGGCTGAGGATGTCGTTGGACACCAGCAGCTCGGTCGCCGAGGCTGCGGTCTGGGTAATCAGGCTGGTGCCCAGGGCTTCGGCCTGTTGCTGCATGGCGTGCTTGAACTGCATGCCGATCACCCAGCCATAGATCACCAGGGCCAGGGCCACCAGCAACAGGCTATGGCTGACAATGCGCAGCGCCAGGGGGATGCGCCGTTGGCGCAGGGCCTGGAACAGCAGCAGAAAGAAATTATCGGGTTTTACGGGGGTGGGCCGGTTCACAGAGCTCGGCTCATGTCGACTGTAGTTGGCGCGCAGTATAGCGGCGCCCCTGCGGTGGGCAAAGCGCCGTGCGTGGCTGTTTGCCGCTGAAAATGGGTAGAATGTGCGCCTTTTCCACGGCTTGTGACCTGTTCAGCAAGCCGCTGCCCCTGACGCTGTACTGGAGACCGAGCCTTGCGCGAAATCGTCCTGATCAATATCACCGGCGAAGATCGCCCCGGTTTGACTGCCGCCATCACCGGCGTGCTGGCCCAGGGCGGGGTGAATATCCTCGATATTGGCCAGGCGGTGATCCACGACACCCTGTCGTTCGGCATTCTGGTGGAAATACCGGATACCGAGCGCGCCTCGTCGGTACTCAAGGACATTCTGTTTACCGCCTACAAGCTTGATCAGCAGGTGCGCTTCACGCCGGTATCCGAGGCGGATTACCAGCAGTGGGTCAGTGGCCAGGGCAAAGCCCGGCATATCGTCACCCTGCTGACGCGCAAGGTCACCGCCGAGCAGTTGCAGCGGGTCAGCGCGATTACCGCGCGTTATGACCTGAATATCGACCATATCGACCGCCTGTCCGGGCGAATGCCGCTGGATATGCCGGCCGAGCAGGGCAAGGGCTGCATCGAGTTTTCCGTGCGTGGCGAGCCGGCCGACCCGGCCGCTCTGCGTGCCGAGTTCCTTAGCGTGGCGCAGGAACTCAACGTCGATATCGCTTTCCAGCGTGACTCGCTGTTCCGTCGTAATCGTCGCCTAGCAGTGTTCGACATGGACTCGACGCTGATCGAGGCCGAGGTGATCGACGAGCTGGCCAAGGCCGCTGGTGTTGGTGAGCAAGTATCGGAAATCACCGAGCGGGCGATGCGCGGCGAGCTGGATTTTGCCGCCAGCTTCCGCGAACGTCTGGCCCTGCTCAAGGGCTTGCCGGAAACCGTGCTGGCCGATATCGGCGCTTCGCTGCGCCTGACCGAAGGTGCCGAGACCCTGTTCAGCGAACTGCGCCGTCTGGGTTATAAGACCGCGATTCTCTCCGGTGGCTTTACCTACTTTGCCAAGCAGCTACAGACCAAGCTGGGTATCGATTATGTGTTCGCCAACGAACTGCAGATCGTCGATGGCCTGGTTACCGGTGTGGCGGTCGAGCCGATTGTCGATGCCCAGCGCAAAGCCGATCTGCTGCGCGAACTGGCGGCCAAGGAAGGCTTGCGTCTGGAGCAGACCATCGCCGTGGGCGATGGCGCCAATGACCTGCCAATGCTGGCCATCGCCGGGCTGGGCGTGGCCTTCCGGGCCAAGCCGCTGGTCAAGCAGTCGGCCAAGCAGGCGATCTCAACCCTGGGGCTGGACGGTATTCTCTATTTGCTCGGCTTTCGCGACCGCGACGGCCTGGAGTAAATAGCAGGCAAACAAAAGCCGCCCTCGGGCGGCTTTTTGCTGCCTGTACTGCTTACTCGTCGCCGGCCGAGAAGTCGTAGTCCATCGACTGGCTCGGGCCCTGCAGGTAATGCCCCTGGATATAGTTGACCCCGGCCTGCCAGAGGGTGGCCAGCACGCTGGCGCTCTCGACGAAGGGCACGATGGTCAGCTTGGCCTGGGAGTGCAGGCTGGCCAGCAGGGTTTTCAATGCCTCCTGGTTTTCCGCCTTGCTCAGGTCCTGGGAGAAGGAACTGTCGACTTTGACGAAGTCGATATGCAGATGCTTGAGCGTGTTGAACGGATTCAGCGAGCAGCCGAACTGAGTCAGCGCGGTTTTGCAGTGCAGCTCGTTGAGGCCCTGGGTGATGGCCTTGGCCTGCTTCAGGTAGGCAATCGCATCCGGCTCGCTGAACTGGAACACCAGTGAATCTGAGGGTAGGCGTGCGGCTTTCAGGGCCACGCTGAGCCACGGCAGCAGGGTCTGATCCTGCACGCTGGCAGTCGACAGGTGCACAAACAGGCGGGTGTTGTGGCCTTTGCTGCGGTGGTCGGCGAGCAGCTTGATCGAGTTGAGGATCACCCAGCGGTCGATCTTTTCAGCAAGGCCGGCATCTTTTGCCGCGTTGAACAGTTCGGTCGGCGGAATTTCCTCGCCCTGTGGGCCGATCAGGCGCAGCAGCGCTTCATAGTGCTCAAAGCTGTCGCCGCGCAGGCTGATGATCGGCTGGAACAGCAGGCGGAAGCTGTTCTTCTCCAGCGCCTGTTGGATCATCGCGACAATGTTGCCACGGCTCGCCGCTGCGGCCAGCTCATCGGCCGGGTTGAACACTTTGATGGCGTTGCCATCGCTCAGCTCGTCGGCGCAGCGATGGGCGCGATCGACCACTTCCTGGGCCTTGGCGGTCTTCTCGTTGAGCCCGGCTACGCCAATCGACAGGGTGCTTTGCACGGTGCGTCCGCTGACGTCGAACAGATGGCTTTCGACTTTTTTCAGCAGGCTGTCCAGCTGCTCGCGGGTGCTTTCCGGGCTGACGCCGGGTTGCAGTACGGCAAATACGTCATCGCCGAAGCGCGCCAGTTGCGCGTCGGCGCTGAAGTGCGCGCGCAGCAGGTTGGCCAGGTCGGTGAGAAGGATATCGATGCCCGCCAGGCCGATATCGGCGAGCAGGCTGGCGTAGCGGTCGACGCGGATGTAAGCGAGGCTGGACGGTTGCCCGGCATTCACTGCGCGCTCGGCAGCGTTGTCCATCAGTTCGAGGAAGTGGGTACGGTTGAACAGGCCGGTGACCAGATCCTGGCTGCTGATTTCGCGCAGTTTCTCTTCCAGTTCGGCGTTGCCAGTTTCGGCGCGAATCACCACCTGGATGCAGGGCTCGCCATCGTAGGTGGCCGGGGAGAAGCTCATCTGCGCCGGGAAGCTCTGGCCGTTGGCCTTGATGCCGGCACAGTTGAGTTCGGCGCTGCCTTCGGCACTTTGATAATTCTTCAGGAAGTCCTTGAAGCTGGACTGGTCGCTGCTGCCGATCAGATCGATCATCGGCATGCCTTCCAGTTCGTCGGCATCTTCGTAGGCAAACAGCTCCAGGTAGGCGCGGTTGGCGTAGATGTGCATGCCGTCGTGTACGTAGGTGATGGCGTCAACGGAGCTGTCGAGTAACAGCTGGCAACGTTTCTCCGCTTCGCGCAGGGCCACTTCAGAGGCGCGGCGCGCGCGGCGTTCTTCCAGGTTGGCCAGCTCGCGCTTGGCGACTAAGACCAGGCGCTCATCTTCACCTTGCGGCAGTGCGTCCTGAGCGCCGAGCATCAGGGCTTCGGTGATGCTGTCGGAGTCATTGTCGGCGAGCAGCTGGATGACCGGAATATCCTTGGCCTGGCGACGGATTGCGCCAATCGCCTCACTCGGTGCCAGCTGTTCACTGCTCGGTGCGCAGATCAGCAGATCCCAGCTTTGCTGCAGGGCCTCGTTGAGGTCATCGCTGGAGGTCAGGCGATGCACACGGGTTGCCCGCCCCGCATTACGGAACAGGCTGACCAGGCGCTCGGCCTCGTTCTGCGAGTCTTCGAGTATCAGTAGCCGAATGGTTTTTTTTTCAATGGCCATGGTGTGGTATCAAATCTGCGCCGAACGGGCGCGAAAAGGCGACAAAAGGGAGTGCGTCGGCAATCTACAGCGACTTCCAGAGTGAGTCAAAGTCTTCCTCCCCGCCTGGCGTGCGGCCTTTCGGCGCTGTGACAGGCTTCCCGTGCTCACTGCTGATCTGCTCGACGCCACGGTATTCGAACTGGTTGAAACTGCCGGTGCTGGTCTGCCGACGGCTGAGTACTGCGCGATGTTCGTTGCCATTCAGATTGATGCTGACCTTGTTGCCTTCCTGGAACGGCAGGCGTGCAGTAATCAAGCTGGCCGGTCGCGAGATGGCGCTGATTTCCGGCAGCAGCAGGGCGCGCAGGTACTGGCTGTTCTGCTCGGCCTTGCGCACCAGCTGCAGGCCGCAGGCTTGCGCGTGCGGAGCGATCAGCTCGATACCCATCTGCGTGCCACCGCCGCGTACCTGGCGAATCCAGCGCACCACGGCAATGCTCCAGCCTTGTTGCGGCAGGCCTTGTACACCGAGCAGTTCACCGGCCTGGAGTTGGCTGGGTACGTCCTTCGGCCATGACAGGCAGTAGCCACCGGGGCTGATATTGACGATGGTCACTTCGTAGGTCGGATAGCTTTCTTGGCTGCTAGTCTCGGCCGACTCGTTGGGCTGATGCGGCTTGTTGTACTGGATTTCCTCGAAAGGCAGGCCGTTTTCCCACTGGTTGCTCTTCTGCGCATCGAATGCATTTGACCAGACATCCGGTGCGCCGGTGTCGGCTTTGAATACCGCCGCATTGGTTGTCACCGGGACTTGCAGCACTTCGTTGAACGGGCGCTTGCCGGCCAGGTAGAAATGCAGCGCGCTCATGCCGATGCACAGGGTCAGTGCGCCTTGGCCCTGGCTGCGCTGAAAGGTGCGCTCGGCGATATCGCCCCAGGCGGCTGCTAGGTGTTGCAGCATGTCGTGGCTGAAACCTTCGGGCACCGTCAGGCGCGACTGGGCAAGGCTCTCGGCTGGCAGCAGCAGGTGTTCCTTGATCGCATCCACCAACTGGCTGGGATCGATCCCTAGTGCTTTGTGCAGCTCGTTTTGCTGGAACAGCGAGATATAGCGGGGCGGGCCATCCAGCTGCGGCGCAACGGCGAACAGGCTGGAAGGCTCGTCGCCGGCCTGCAGAGTGGCCAGTGCGCTCCAGGGCTCGAGCACTTCGGCCAGGCGGGCAATGGCGCTCTGGCGCATCTGGTTGCAGCGTGCGCAACCAAGCAGCAGGGCAACCAGGTAGCTTTGCTCGGTGCTCAGGCCTTGGGTGTGTAGCGCCTGGGTGTCACGAATCATGGTCTTGTGCAGGCCGCGCGCCAGGGCCATCTGGTACAGCTGGTGCAGCTCCAGCCAGAGGCCTTCGGGTACCGGGCAGTACAGCTGGCTGGCACGAATCAGTGGGCCGCACAGGCTGTGGGTGGCGCGTTGCAGGGCGACGGCAAGCAACTGGTGGCGTTCGCGGCCGGGCTGGGCGGCCAGACGGGCAACGATCAGCTTGTAGCCGATTGCCAGGTGGTTCTGCAGGGCCTGGCAGAGGTTGGCAACCTTGCGCGGCCGTTCATCGAGGACGATGGCCTGGTTAAGGAAGTGTTTTTCCAGTTGCTTGCAGACGAAATAGATTTCCGGCCGGAGGATTTCCAGCAGTTGCAGGCGATTTTCCGAGGGCGTCAGCAACTGATTAAGCTCGACCAGCGCCTGGTAAAGCTGGCGCGCGGTTTCACCGATATTGGCCTTGGGCAGGCCATCGACCCATTTTTTCAGATCACGAGGACTGGCTTCGCAGAATGACAGGCTTTGCTTATCCGGCGTGGTGACGCGCAGTAGCAAGTGAGAATTCTGTTTATCCATCTAAATCGGATACTCCAGCGCACGGGCAAGGCAGGTGAGTCTAGGAATTATGTTTCGACTCTAGCAGCATCTCGCGCGCCCCGCAGCCATGTCCTTGGCTGGGTTGCCAAGTTGGCGCGACACGCAAATCATCTGGAAGTCATTGTTGTGACTGGTTTTCGTACCCAGAGGTTCACGCTGAGTAGTCGCTGCGGCACTGTCTGCATGGGCTGACAGTGCCGGCTGTGGCGGGTTAGCCGCGTGGTGCGGCGAGGCGCTGGCCCATCTGAACCGGGCTGTTGGCGGCCAGTTCTGCGGTCCATTGCACCTGTTCCGGGCCAAACAGCACGATGGCTGTAGAGCCGAGCTTGAAACGTCCGAGCTCTGCGCCTTTATCCAGAACGATTGGCGCACGCGATGCCTCGTCGTAACTGAATGTTTTCAGCGTGCGTTTTGGCGGCGTGACCAGGCCCGCCCAGACGGTTTCGATCGAGGCCACGATCATCGCGCCGACCAGTACCACGGCCATCGGGCCGCGCTCGGTATCGAACAGGCAGACCACGCGCTCGTTGCGGGCAAACAGCTCAGGGACGTTTTCCGCGGTGGTCTGGTTGACCGAGAACAGCCGGCCCGGCACATAGACCATTTCTTTCAAGGTGCCGGCCAGCGGCATGTGCACGCGGTGATAGTCCTTGGGCGAGAGGTAGATGGTGGCGAAATCGCCGCCCATAAAGGCCGCGGCGCACTCAGTGTCGCCGCCCAGCAGCTCGATCACGCTAAAGCTGTGGCCCTTGGCCTGGAATACCCGACCTTGTTCGATTTTGCCCAGCTGGCTGACCGCGCCGTCGGCCGGGCAGAGCACTGCGCCAGGGCTGCTGTCGAGCGGGCGGGCGCCGTCTTTCAAGGCACGGGTAAAGAAGTCATTGAAGTGGGCAAAGGCCGTCAGGTCCTCGACCTGGGCCTCGCTCATGTTGACCTGGTACTGCTTGGCGAACCAGCCGATCAGGCGATTCTTGAACCAGCCCGCGCGGCATTCGGCGGCGCAGCCAATCAGGCGCGACAGCAGGTGGTGCGGCAGCAGGTACTGGCTGAGGATAAACAGACGATCTTTCATTGGCGTTCCTTAAAAGTGACTGGCGGTCTGCGGGTGCTTAGCGCTCGACCGGGGTGTCCGGGTGGTTGCCCCACTCGCCCCAGGAGCCGGCGTAGGCTTTTACCCGTGGGTAGCCGAGCAGCTTGGCGACCAGGTAGGTAAAGCCGGAGCGGTGATGGGTCTGGCAGTGGGTGATGATTTCCTTGTCGGCCGTGATGCCGAGGCTATTGAGCTGCGCCTGGATATCCTCGCGGATGCGCAGTGCTCGGGCTGGGTCCATGCCCGCAGTCCATTCGAAGTTGATGGCGCCGGGGATGTGCCCGGCTTTCTGCGCCAGGGCTTTTTCGCCGCTGTATTCACTGGGTGCACGGGCATCCCAGATCGCCAGATCGGCGGCGCCGAGGCGGCTTTGCAGGTATTCGCGGGTGGCGGTCGGCGCAGCGTGCAGCTGCAGGGCAACGACCTGCGTGCCGGCATCCGGCACTGTCGTGCTGAGCTCGCGCTCTTCTGCCAGCCAGGCCGGCAGGCCGCCGTCGAGGTAGTGATAGCGCGCGTGGCCAATCACATCCAGCAGCCAGATAAAGCGTCCGGCCCAGCCGCCGCCTTCATCGTCATACACCACGTAGACGGCGTCGGGGTTATGCCCCAGTTCGCCAAACAGTTGCTCAAGCTGCGCCTGCTCAGGCAGCAAACCGGGGGCTGGCGGCTGGCCCAGCTGGGTGCGCTTGGGGTCGACAAAACGGGCGCCAGGGATGTGGCCGGCGGCGTAACGGGCGTTGCTGGTCAGGTCGACCAGAATCAGCTCGGGCGCATTCAGGCGGCTGGCCAGTTGCGCGGGTTCGATCAGCAAGGGCAACTCAGCGAAGGCGGTCATGCCGGGCCTCTTTTGATAGGAAAGGGACGGATTGTAGCGGAAAGCCTAGCGCCCGCGGTTGGCAAAGCTGGCCAGGGCGCGCTCAATGCATTGCACGGTTTTGCCGAAGCCCTGCACGCTGGCATCGCTCAGCGCCCGGCCACCCTGGTCGGCGAAGATCAGCATGACCACGCGGTTGTTGCTGGCAATTGAGCGAATCAGCAGGTGTTCGCTGGGAAACAGGCTTTTCAGCGAGCCGGGCAGCATGGCGGAGAACTGCGCGATGTTGGCCGGGCTCAGTTTGAGTTGTGCCGGCGCGCTGAGCAGGCGGCGCAGCACCTGGCTTTGCTGTGGGTCAAGGCTGAGGCTGGCGGCGGCCTTGTCCAGGCCGCTCTGCTGCTGGGCGATCAAGCGTGTGTGGTTGCGGTCGGCGAGCAGGATCAATACACGTTGCATGCCGCAGGCCTGGATTGCCTGATTGGCGCAGGCGGTGAGCTGCAGCACATTGGTAAACGCGCTGGGTTGAGCGAGCAATTGTGCGCATTGCTGGCGCCACTCGCTGACGACTGCGGGCTTGGGCTGTTCGACTGTGGCGTTTAGGTGCCTTGCCTGCCACGGCCAGAGCAGCGCTTCGGCCGGGTGCCAGAGGTCGGTGGCGGGCATCTGTCGGGCGCTGCTGACGGCGTTTTGGTGCAGCAACTGCTGCACGTTATCGAGCGGCAGTTGCAGAAATAAACCGGTCAGGCGCTGCCAGCGCAGGCTGTGCGGACTATTCCAGGCGTAGTGCGCGGACAGCGCCAGGCCGTTGGCCAGCAGAATGCTGTTGGCCGGCTGAGTCAGCCAGCGGCGCAGGTTGCTGTCGGCATCGAGGATTTGTTGCTGGTGCAGTGGATGTTCATTGTCGCGGGCGATATGCAGCGCCTTGACCAGCAGGCGGCGGTCGCTGACCAGTAGCCGGTAGCCCTGAATGACCCATTCCGGCAAATGCCACTGCTCGCTCAGGGTCAGGCACAGCTTCAGCAGCGGCACGCCCAGCAGTTCCTGCTCAACTTTGCTCGCCGCTTCGCCCTTGACCAAAACGCGCTGCTCCCACACCTCGAACAGCTCAGGGTGAGCGGCAAGCAAGGTCCAGATCGGTGCGAGAAACAGCAGGCTGCCCCAGTGCACTTCCTGCCACAGCCGCGCCAGGCGGCCGGCGAACAGGCCGTTGGCCTGGTGGCTGGCGTGCTGGCTGATCAGCTGAATCTGCCGCAGCGCTTTGGGTAATTCCTGCTCGGGGAGGGCGGGCAGGGCATTAAGCAGGTCTTCGGTGCGTTTGATGCCGAGGCGGCTGATGGCGGCTTCGAGGCTCTCGGTTTGCTCGCTCAGTCCGCTGCTTTTACGGTTGGCTTCGCGCAGGACGCTGAGCGCCAGCGCTGGGCAGCCCTGCATCAAGTCCGCCAACTCACGCATGGAGCGATTACTGTCTGCCAGGGCGCGGCGCAGCGTCTGCTGACTGTTGATGGAGGCAGGCAATAGCTGGCTGTCCAGCTGCTTGAGCCAGTCTGTCAGGGTGCGCGGATAGTGGACGGGCTTTGGCATGCGGGTTGAGACAAGCTGGCTTTTGACCTTAACTGGCTATAGTCTCGCGCAAAACTTCCGATAAATAGAAGGGTTGTTTTGCAAAGCCCCTTTCTACCCTCTCTGGCAAGTCTCTTTCTATGGCAAAAATCATCGGCATCATTGTTGTACTCGCCAGTGTGCTGGGCGGGTTTATCCTCTCCGGTGGCCAGTTTATGGCGTTGGTTCACCCCTTTGAGATCTTGATCATCGGTGGTGCGGCGTTGGGGGCATTTCTGCAGGCCAACCCTGGCAGCGCCTTTATGCATGTGTTCAAAAAGTCGCTGAGCATGTTCAGCTCGCGCTTTACCCATGCTTATTACCTTGATGTGCTCAAGCTGCTTTACGAGATTCTCAACAAGAGCCGCCGCGAAGGCATGATGGCCATCGAGGCCGATGTCGAAGACCCGGCCGCCAGCCCGATTTTCAGCAAGTACCCCGGCATTCTCAAAGATCAGCAGATGACCGCCTTTATCTGCGATTACCTGCGCATCATGTCCTCCGGCAACATGGCCCCGCATGAGCTGGAGGGGCTGTTCGATATGGAGATATCCAGCCTCAAGGAAGAAATTGAGCACCCTGCGCATGCTGTAGCCAAGGTGGCCGATGGTATGCCGGCCATGGGTATCGTGGCGGCGGTGTTGGGTATTGTGATCACCATGTCGATTCTGGCCGAGGCGGATAACGCCGAGATCGGCCAGAAGGTCGGTACTGCGCTGGTGGGTACTTTCTTCGGGATTCTCGCGTCTTACGGCTTTTTCGGTCCCCTGGCCGCAGCTCTCGAGCATGATGCCAAGGAAGAGCTGAATGTCTATGAGGCGATCAAGGCCGGTCTGGTGGCTTCGGCCTCCGGGATGCCGCCATCGCTGGCTGTGGAGTTTTCCCGCAAGGTGCTGTTGCCTGCGCATCGCCCAAGCTTTACCGAGCTTGAGCAGGCCATGCGTGGGGGCTAAGGCGCAGCATGGAAAATAATCAGCCGATTATCGTCAAGCGGGTCAAAAAGGTTGCCGGTGGCCATCATGGTGGCGCCTGGAAAATTGCCTTTGCCGACTTTGCCACGGCGATGATGGCGTTCTTTCTGGTGATGTGGCTGATGACGGTGGCCACACCCGAGCAGAAGAAACTGATTTCCGGCTACTTTCAGGACCCTGTGGGGTTTTCGGAAAGTGCCAGCCCCTATGTGATTGACTTGGGTGGCACGCCGACGCCGGCCCCTGATCGCACTCTGAACCCGGAACCGCAGGACGAAAAGAGCCCGGCCGAGGATGCGCAGGCGGATGTGGACAAGCTGCAGGCCGAGTCGATAGCCGAAGAAGTCGAGCGTGAGCGCCTGGAATTGCTGCTGCAGGAATTGCAGAACAAGGTTGAGGAAAACCCTCAGCTGCAGAACTTCAAGGATCAGATTCTTTTCGAGATCACCCAGGATGGCCTGCGTATCCAGATCATGGATGCCGAGAACCGGCCGATGTTCGCTTCCGGCAGCGCGCGTCTGCAGCCCTATTTCGAAGACATTCTGCTGGCCATGACCGACACCATCGCTGCGGTGCCGAACAAGATCAGCGTCAGCGGCCACACCGATGCCGCGCCCTTTGTCGGCCGTGGTGGCTATGGCAACTGGGAGCTGTCCTCTGACCGTGCCAATGCGGCGCGGCGTGTGCTGATTGCTGGCGGCTATGACGACGAGCAGGTGGCGCGGGTAGTGGGTTATGCGTCGTCGGCCTTGTTTGATCGGGAGAAACCGCTCAATCCGGTCAACCGGCGTATCGACATTGTGGTGCTGACCAAGAAGGCTCAGCGCGCCATCGAGGGTGGGCAAAGTGATGCGGCTGAGCCGCCTGCCGATGCGGGTAGTCCGCCGGCTGCACCCGCCATCGCGCCGCCCGCCACGCGAGCGGAGCCGTTGCCCGGCGGGCAGTTACGCGAACGGCTGAATATCTTCGAGGAAGGCGTGCTGCAGTTCGATCAGCCCGCCGAGTGAGCTGCAGCTAAATGCCAAAAGGCCGCGACATGTCGCGGCCTTTTTATCTTGAATGGCTTGCCATCCCTGGCGGCCACCCTGCGGGCCGTCGCGGCGCGACGTTAAAAATCGCTCCCGGCGATTTTTTCAGTACTCGGCTTCTGGCAGGCTGGCCAGAATATGCCGGTAACTGGCCATGCGCTGCGGGTGCAGGCGGCCATCTTCCAACGCCTTGAGCAAGGCACAGCCAGGTTCGCGGTCGTGCTTGCAGTCGCGGAAGCGGCACTGGCCGATCAGGTCGTGAAACTCGATAAAGCCGGCTTCGACATCGTCACGGCTGACATGCACCAGGCCGAATTCGCGAATCCCTGGGGAGTCGATCAGCTCGCCGCCGCCGGGGAAGTGGAACAACCGCGCGGTGGTGGTGGTGTGGGTGCCTTTGCCGGTCAGCTCGGAGAGCGGGCCAACGCGGGTATCGACTTCCGGCAACAGGCTGTTGACCAGCGACGACTTGCCCACTCCGGACTGGCCGACGAACACGCTGACATGGCCATCGAGTTGCTTCTGCAGCTGTTGCATGCCGTCGCCGCCGTGGGCAGACACTTCCAGCAGTGGATAACCCAGCTCGCGGTACACGCCGAGCATGCGGTTGAGTGCCACGGCGTTCTGCTCATCCAGCAGGTCGGTCTTGTTCAGCAGCAGCAGCGGGCGGATGCCGGCGTGCTCGGCGGCGACCAGGTAACGGTCAATCAGGTTGGCGTGGGGCTCGGGTAGCGGGGCGAAGACGATCACGATCAGGTCGACGTTGGCCGCGACTGGTTTGAGCTGGCCGCGGGTGTCCGGGCGACAGAGTTCGGTGCTGCGCGGCAGTTGCGCGACGATTACGCCAATGCCCTGGTTGCCGGCGCGCCACACTACTTGGTCACCGGTGACCATGGTCGGCAGGTTGGCGCGCAGGTGGCAACGGAATACCTGGCCGGCCAGTTCACCATCCAGTGCTTCAACTTCGATCTGCACGCCGAAGTGGGCGATCACCAGGCCGGTCTGTTCCGGGCCAAGGTCACCGCCTTCAAGAATTTGTACAGCCTGCGACTCGCGCTTGGCGGCGCGGGCGGCACGCTCGCCCTGGATTTTTTCGATACGCCAGTTTTGCCGGCGGTTGAGTTGGCGTTTGGCCATGGGTCTTCCGAGAGTTGAATTGCGCAATAAACGGTCGCGAGTCTAGCACGGGCTGCCTATTGAGCTGCTGGCACGGCTAAACTGCGGCGCATCATCGGTCGGACGGTTGAGGAATCTGCATGCTGCGCGTTGTCCGCCACTACCCGGCGCTATTGGCCTTGTCTGCCCAGGTGGGCGCGACCGTGCTGATCGGTCTTGCGCTGTATCTGACGGCTCAACTGTCGCCCTGGCGGCCGACCTGGCTGGCGGCCGGCCTGTTGCAAGGCTTGCTGGCGGCCACACTGGCGCGTTACCTGGGGTTGTCGCGTTGGTGGTGCGGATTGAACCTGTTGTTTGTTCCTGCACTGCTGCTGGCCAGTGGTGCGCCGCTGCCGTCCTGGGTGTTTCTCGGCGGCTTTGTCCTGTTGTTGCTGCTGAACTGGAACAGCGTTGGCGAGCGGGTGCCGCTGTACCTGACGGCTGCCGGTACGCGTCAGCATCTGCGTGCGCTGCTTGACCAGCAGCCCGCGCAGTTTCGCTTTATCGATCTGGGCTGTGGCCCGGCCGGCACGCTGCTGAGCTTGGCCCGCCACTATCCACAGGCGCAGTTTGTCGGGGTGGAGACCGCGCCGCTGTCCTTTGCCATCGCCTGGTTGCGCGCCTTGTTGCAGGGCAATTGCCAGATTCGCTATGAAAACCTCTGGCGCAGCGACCTGTCGGCGTTTGATGTGGTGTATTGCTTCCTCTCGCCTGCGCCGATGCCCGAGCTGTGGGCCAAGGCCTGTGCGCAGATGCCGGCGGGCAGTCTGTTGATCAGCAACACCTTCGAGGTGCCGGGACAGCCGGCGAATCAGCAGATTGAACTGCACGACTGGCGCAAGTCCCGCCTGCTGTTGTGGCGCATGCGCGGCGCGGCTTGAGCGCAATGCTGTCGGCCGAACGCAGTAGTTTTTCGGCGGCCTGTTAAACTGTCGACCTTAGCCGAGGAGCCCCGCATGCAGAACCCGCAGAATCTGATCTGGATCGACCTGGAAATGACCGGTCTGGAACCCGAAACGGACGTCATCATCGAGATGGCCACCATCGTCACCGACAGCGACCTGAATATCCTCGCGGAAGGCCCGGTGATTGCCGTGCACCAGAGTGATGAGCTGCTTGCCGGCATGGATGAGTGGAACACCCGCACTCACGGACAGAGCGGCCTGACCCGGCGCGTACGGGAAAGCACCATCGGCCCGGCGGAAGCGGAGGCCATGACCATCGCCTTCCTCGAGCAGTGGGTGCCGAAGGGCAAGTCACCGATCTGCGGCAACAGCATCGGCCAGGATCGGCGCTTCCTCTATAAATACATGCAGAACCTGGAAGCCTACTTCCACTACCGCTATCTGGATGTCTCCACCCTGAAAATCCTCGCCGGCCTGTGGGCGCCGCAGGTCAAGGAGTCGTTCCAGAAGCAGGGCACGCACCAGGCGCTGGACGATATCCGTGAGTCCATTGCCGAGCTGAAGCATTACCGTCAGCACTTTCTTAAAGTCTGACGCAGGCAAAAGCCCGCTACGCGGGAACGCTGTTAATAGAAAAAAGATGCCGCTTCGCCCTTATCAGGGAAGCGGCATCTTTTTACGTTCAATACGTAGGATGGGTGATAACCCATCCTACGACCTGCGAGCACAGCTGTATTCGTTACAGGCCGTGACGCGCCAGGGCCCACTCGACATGCTCGCGAACCAGTTCTGATGGGTGCTCGCGGCGCGCCTTGAGCGCTTCCAGCACCGGGATGCTGGAGGGTGCATTACCCAGGCCGACGGCCAGGTTACGCAGCCAGCGCTCGTAGCCGGCGCGGCGCAGTGGCGAGCCCTCGGTGCGGCTGAGGAACTCATCTTCGCTCCAGCAGAACAGCTCGGCCAGCTCGGCGTTGTCCAGGCTATGGCGCGGTTGGAAGTCGCTCTGCGTGCTGGGTTTGGCAAAACGGTTCCACGGACAAACCATCTGGCAGTCGTCGCAGCCGAACACCCGGTTGCCGATGGGCGCGCGCAGCTCCTCTGGAATTGAGCCCTTGAGTTCGATGGTCAGGTAGGAAATACAGCGCCGCGCGTCCAGCACATAGGGGCCGACAAAGGCGGCGGTCGGGCAAATATCCATACAGGCGGTGCAACGTCCGCAATGCTCGCTGGCATGGGGCGGGTCCACCGGCAGTGGCAGGTCGACAAACAGCTCGCCGAGAAAGAAGTAGCTGCCGGCCTTGCGATTAAGCACCAGGGTGTTTTTGCCGATCCAGCCGAGCCCGGCCTGCTCGGCGATGGCTTTTTCCAGCACGGGCGCGCTGTCGACAAAGGCGCGATAGCCGAACGGACCGATCTGCTGCTGGATGCGTTCAGCCAGTTGCTGCAGACGTTTGCGGATCAGCTTGTGGTAATCACGGCCCAGGGCGTAGCGCGATACGTAGGCCTTCTCTGGCTGGGCGAGGCGCTGAGCCATCTGCGTGTCGCCGGGCAGGTAGTCCATGCGTAGCGACACCACGCGCAGGGTGCCGGGTACCAGTTCCTCCGGGTGCGAGCGTTTGCTGCCGTGGGCGGCCATATAGTCCATCTCGCCCTGGTAACCAGCGTCCAGCCAGCGCTGCAGGTGCGCCTCGTGTTCGCCCAGTTGCACATCGGCAATCCCGACCTGCTGAAAGCCCAGCTCGCGGCCCCAGTCTTTGATCGACTGGGCGAGGGCGGCAAGGTCAAGGGTGTCAGTGTTCATATGAGGGCGGGTAACCGGGGCGCAGGTGGGTATAATTCTGCCAGACATCGGAGCCGACGCATGCTGCATTCGCCTGACAATCTTCCTCTGCCGCTGTACAGCGCCGCACAAGTGCGCGAGCTGGACGCGCGATTGATCGCTGCCGGCACGCCGGGTTTCGAGCTGATGAGTCGCGCCGCGCATGCTATCTGGCGTGCCCTGCGCCGTCGTTGGCCGGATGCAGGCGTGCTGACGGTGCTTGCTGGGCGCGGCAACAATGCGGGTGATGGTTATCTGGTGGCTGCTTTGGCGCTGCGTGCGGGCTGGCAGGTGCAGGTGTTGGCGGTCGGTGATGCGGCGCAGCTGCAGGGCGATGCAGCATTGGCCCGTGATCAGGCGCTGGCCGCCGGGGTGGCGGTGCAGCCCTGGAGCGAGTGCGCCGAGCTGCAAGGCGTGGTGCTTGATGCTTTGCTCGGCACTGGTTTGCAGGGTGCGGTGCGCGAGCCGTATGCCCAGGCCATCCGCCTGTTGAATGTCAGCGGCCTGCCGGTGCTGGCGGTGGATATTCCGTCCGGGCTCTGCGCCGATACCGGCCAAGTGCTGGGCGTTGCCGTGCGTGCAGAGCTGACGGTAACCCTGATCGGCCTCAAGCTGGGCCTGTTTACCGGGCAGTCGGCGGATTATCGGGGTGAATTGCAGTTTGACGACCTGCAGGCCGATGTGGCCCTGGTTGCCGCCCAGTCCTTTAGCGCACAGCGACTGGCGCAGGCCAGCTTGCCGCAGTTGCCGGCACGCTCGCCCGGCGTGCACAAGGGCCAGTTGGGCCATGTGCTGGTGGTCGGCGGTGATCGTGGTTTTGCCGGTGCCGGCCTGCTGGCTGCACAAAGTGCCCTGCGCGCCGGTGCTGGGTTGGTTAGCCTGGCGACCCGTGGTGAGCATTTGTCGGCGGCGCAGGCGCGTCTGCCCGAGGTGATGGCCGCTGGCGTGGCCTCGGCCAATCAGCTGCTGGCACTGGGCGCGAATGCCAGCGTCTGGGTGGTTGGCCCGGGGTTGGGGCAGGGCGCCTGGGGCCGCAGTCTGTTATCGGCGGCTGCGATTAGCCGTGCGGCACAGGTGTGGGATGCCGATGCGCTGAACCTGTTGGCGCAAGCGCAGGTCCAGTTACCAGCGGGTGCTGTATTGACGCCGCACCCCGGCGAAGCGGCGCGCTTACTGGGGCTCAGCACGGCCGAGGTGCAGGCGGATCGTCCGGCGGCGGCACGCGCCTTGGCGCAGCGCTATCAGACGGTGTGCGTGCTGAAAGGCGCGGGCAGCCTGATTGCCGCGCCGGATGGCGGCTTGTGGCTGTGTGATCGCGGCCACCCGGTTATGGCCGGCGCCGGCTTGGGTGATGTATTGGCAGGTTTGATCGGTGCGCTGCTGGCCCAAGGGCTGCCGGCGCCGGAGGCGGCGCAGCTGGCGGTCTATCTGCATGCCTGTGCCGGCGAGCAGTTGGCGCAGCAGGGCCGTGGCCTGGCGGCCAGTGATATGTGTGCGGTTATTCGTCAATTGTTGCAGGAGCAGTCTGCGTGTCTGAATTAGAACTGTTTGCCGCCGACGAAGAGGCGATGCTGGCGCTGGGCGCGCGGATCGCCGAGGTGACCGGCGGTGTTGGCGTGATCTATCTGCATGGCGATCTTGGCGCCGGCAAAACCACCTTGTCGCGCGGCATTATTCGCGGCCTGGGGCATGTTGGCGCGGTAAAAAGCCCGACCTTTACCCTGGTGGAACCCTACGAGATTGGCGCGTTGCGCGCCTTTCACTTCGACCTCTACCGCCTGGTGGATGCCGAGGAGCTGGAGTACCTGGGCATTCGTGATTACTTCGAGGGCGATGCCTTGTGCCTGGTCGAGTGGCCACAGCGCGGCGCAGGCGTTTTGCCAAAGGCTGACCTGGACATTACCATTAGCCCGCATGGGGCCGGCCGGGCGCTGCGTTTGCAGGCGCAATGCGAACGCGGCACCACCTGGTGCGCTGCTTTGGCCGTCGGGGCATGAATTTATTATGGGGTTGGCTATGCGCATAGGCGCGCGTTTCATCGCAATTGGAGTGGCATTGGTAGCCCTGGCCGCCGATGTAATGGCCGCTTCGGATGTGCGCAGTGTGCGGTTGTGGCGTGCGCCGGATAACACCCGCCTGGTGTTTGACCTGTCCGGCCCGGTGCAGCACAGCGTATTTCTGCTGTCGTCGCCCAATCGCATCGTCATTGATGTCAGCGGCGCCAAGCTGGCCACCAACTTCGATCAACTGACCCTGAGCAACACGCCAATCACTGGCGTGCGTTCAGCGCAGCGCACCCCGAATGACCTGCGCGTGGTGATTGACCTGTCTGCGGCGGTCACGCCTAAGAGCTTTACCCTGGCCCCCAATCAGCAGTACGGCCATCGCCTGGTTGTCGATCTGTTTGACCAGGAAAGCGGCGCCGCACCCAGCCTGCCTACCACTACGGTGGCCACCGCGCCGCAAGTGCCGGTAACAACAACCCAGGCGCCGCCGAAGCTGACACCGATACCCAACGGCAAGCGCGATATCGTGATTGCCATCGACGCCGGGCACGGCGGTGAAGACCCAGGCGCGCTGTCGCCGGTCAAAGGCCAGTATGAAAAGCATGTGACCCTGGCGATTTCCAAGGAATTGCAGCGGCAGATCAATGCCGAGAAGGGTTTCCGCGCCGAGCTGGTGCGCACCGGTGACTACTTTATTCCGCTGCGTAAACGCACCGAGATCGCTCGCAAGAAGGGCGCCGACCTGTTTGTCTCCATTCATGCCGATGCCGCGCCGCGGGCGGCCGCCTTCGGCGCCTCGGTGTATGCCCTGTCGGATCGTGGCGCCACGTCGGAAACCGCGCGCTGGTTGGCGGATGCGGAAAACCAGTCGGACCTGATCGGCGGCGCCGGCAATGTCAGCCTGGACGACAAGGACAAGATGCTCGCCGGGGTGCTGCTCGATCTGTCGATGACCGCCTCGCTGTCATCCAGCCTGAACGTCGGTAACAAGGTGCTGGGCAATATGGGCCGGGTGACGCCGCTGCATAAGCGGCGGGTAGAGCAGGCCGGTTTTATGGTGCTGAAATCGCCGGATATTCCGTCGATCCTGGTGGAAACCGGGTTTATCTCCAACCCCAATGAGGCCAAGAAACTCGCTTCGGCCAGCCACCAGCAGGCGTTGGCCCGCTCGATTGTTACGGGCGTACGGCAGTTCTTCCATGAAAATCCACCGCCCGGCACCCATGTGGCCTGGTTGCGGGATAACGGCAAGATTACCCTCGGCCCGCGCGAGCATGTGGTCAGTTCCGGCGAGAGCCTGGCGCTGATCGCCCAGCGTTATCAGGTCAGCCTGGCGGCGTTGCGCAGCGCCAATTCGCTGGTTAGCGATGTGATCAAGGTCGGTCAACGTTTGCAGATCCCGGCGACTGCTCTGGCTGCGCAGCCATGAGCAGCCATGAGCCGTCAGTAAGAGAGACCGCACGCATTCAGCTGCTTAGCCCGCGGCTGGCGAACCAGATTGCTGCCGGTGAGGTGGTTGAGCGTCCAGCCTCGGTAATCAAGGAGCTGTTGGAAAACAGCCTGGACTCCGGCGCCAAGCGTATCGAAGTGGATGTCGAGCAGGGCGGCGTCAAGCTGCTCAAAGTACGCGATAACGGCAGCGGCATCTCCCCGGATGATCTGCCCCTGGCGTTGGCCCGCCACGCCACCAGCAAGATCCGCGAGCTGGAAGACCTTGAACAGGTTATGAGCCTGGGCTTTCGCGGCGAGGCGCTGGCGTCGATCAGCTCTGTAGCGCGCCTGACCCTGACCTCGCGTACTGAAGGCGCCGAGCAGGCCTGGCAGGTGGAAACCGAAGGTCGCGATATGCAGCCGCGAGTACAACCTGCGGCGCATCCGGTTGGCACCTCGGTGGAAGTGCGCGACCTGTTTTTCAACACTCCGGCGCGGCGCAAGTTTCTCAAGACCGAAAAGACCGAATTCGATCACCTGCAGGAAGTGATCAAGCGCCTGGCCCTGGCGCGTTTCGACGTGGCCTTCCATCTGCGCCACAACGGCAAGACCGTGCTCGGCCTGCACGAGGCGCCGGATGAACAGAGCCGCGCGCGCCGGGTCGCCTCGGTTTGCGGCCCGGCGTTTCTCGAGCAGGCGCTGCCCATTGATATCGAGCGCAACGGCCTGCACCTGTGGGGCTGGGTGGGCTTGCCGACCTTCTCCCGTAGCCAGGCGGATCTGCAGTATTTCTATGTAAACGGGCGCATGGTACGCGACAAGCTGGTTGCCCACGCGGTGCGGCAGGCCTACCGCGATGTGCTGTTCAATGGCCGCCATCCGACCTTTGTGCTGTTTCTGGAAATCGATCCCTCGGTGGTCGATGTCAACGTGCACCCGACCAAGCACGAAGTGCGCTTCCGTGATGGGCGCATGGTGCATGACTTCCTCTACGGTACGCTGCACCGTGCGCTTGGCGAGGTGCGCCCGGAGGATCAGCTGGCGGCTCCGGCAACGGTCAACGAGATGCTACGGCCGACCGGTCAGGCTGCTGGTGAGTTTGGCCCGCAGGGTGAAATCGGCCTGGCTGCCAGTTTGCTGCAACCGGCGCCCAGCAACTCGGTGTGGCGTTCGCCGGGCGCCGGTTATCAGGGCGCTCGCCCCGAGGCAGCCTTGCCGGCCGCCGAAGCTCAGGGCGCCTATCGCGAGTTTTTCTCGCCGATGGCCGCAGCGCCGGCTCCAGCAGGCCTGCCGGATGCGCAAGGCGATATTCCGCCCCTGGGCTACGCCATTGCCCAGCTCAAGGGCATCTATATTCTTGCCGAGAACGTCCAGGGGCTGGTGGTGGTGGACATGCACGCCGCCCATGAGCGGATTACCTATGAGCGGCTTAAAGTGGCCATGGCCAGTGAAGGCCTGCGCGGTCAGCCACTGCTGGTGCCGGAGTCGATTGCCGTCAGTCAGCGTGAAGCGGACTGCGCCGAAGAGCATGCCGAGTGGTTCCAGCGGCTGGGTTTCGAGTTGCAGCGTTTGGGCCCGGAAACCCTGGCGATTCGGCAGATTCCCGCGTTGCTCAAGCAGGCCGAGGCCACTCGCCTGGTACAGGATGTGCTGGGTGATTTGCTCGAATACGGCACCACCGACCGCATTCAGGCGCACCTCAATGAACTGCTCGGCACCATGGCCTGCCACGGTGCGGTGCGCGCCAATCGGCGTCTGACCCTGCCGGAAATGAACGCCTTGCTGCGCGATATGGAACACACCGAGCGCAGCGGTCAGTGCAACCATGGCCGTCCGACCTGGACGCAGATGGGTATGGATGACCTGGACAAGCTGTTCCTGCGCGGCCGCTAGCAGGGCGTTGAAAACTACCTGCGTTGCCGATACGGCGTTAAAAACAGGCTCAAAATGCTCATTTACAGCAGTAAACTCCGCTTTTTCGCCTGTTTTTGCCTTGCCTCGGCCGCCTCGTCTACATTTTCACCGGCCTGCTAAGCCGCCGCGCCATTTAGAGAGTTATAAGCATGTCCGAGCGCCTGCCTCCGGCGATTTTCCTGATGGGGCCGACTGCGGCCGGCAAGACCGATCTGGCCATCGAGCTGGCGCGGGTGCTGCCGTGCGAGTTGATCAGCGTCGATTCCGCGCTGATTTACCGTGATATGGACATCGGCACGGCCAAGCCGGATAAGGCCACGCTGGCCGAGCTCCCGCATCGGCTAGTCGATATTCGCGACCCGGCCGAGAGCTATTCGGCGGCCGAGTTCCGTACCGACGCCCTGGCGGCTATGGCGGAGATCACTGCGCGCGGACGTATTCCGCTGCTGGTGGGCGGCACCATGTTGTATTTCAAAGCATTGCTCGAAGGCCTGGCCGAAATGCCCAGCGCCGATGCAGCGTTGCGCGCCGAGCTGGAGGCGCGCGCCCAGGCCGAAGGTTGGGAGGTGCTGCATGCTGAGCTGCGTGCGGTCGATCCGGAGTCGGCGGCGCGTATCCACCCCAATGACCCGCAGCGCTTGATTCGCGCCCTTGAGGTTTATCACCTGAGCGGGCACAGCATGACCGTTCATCGCCAGCGCCAGGCGACAGAAAATACTGCCGGTGGCGCATCGGCAGCGCGGCAATTCCCCTATACTGTGGCGCAATTGGCCATTGCCCCGGCACAAAGGCAGCTGTTGCACGAGCGAATTGCCCTGCGATTTCGCTTGATGTTGGAACAGGGGCTGGTTGCCGAGGTCGAACGCCTGCGTCAGCGAAGTGACTTGCACGTTGGGCTGCCGTCTATACGGGCGGTGGGTTATCGCCAAGTCTGGGATTATCTGGACGGCAACCTCGACGCTGAACAGATGCAGGAGCGCGGCATTATCGCCACGCGCCAGCTGGCCAAGCGACAGTTCACCTGGTTACGTGGTTGGCAGCAGGATGTGCACTGGCTCGATAGCGCCGACTGCGACAATCTGCCGCGTGCCTTGAAATACCTGGCAGCGGTCTCCATATTGACCTGAGACCTTGCCGTTGGCCGTCTATCCTTGGGGGTATGACGGCTTTAAGCCGTTCGTTGGTTTACTAAAATTATTGAAAATTGATCCTTAAAGGAGTGCGGCACATGTCAAAAGGGCATTCGCTACAAGACCCTTACCTGAATACCTTGCGTAAGGAACGCGTCCCGGTTTCTATTTATTTGGTTAACGGCATCAAGCTGCAAGGCCAGATCGAATCTTTCGACCAGTTCGTGATTTTGCTGAAAAACACTGTCAGCCAGATGGTCTATAAACACGCCATTTCCACTGTAGTGCCTAGCCGTCCGGTGCGTCTGCCGAGCGCCAGCGAAACCGAGCAAGCTGAAGCTGAGCCTGGTAACGCCTGATTTAGGAGGCTGCATTGTTCTTCGAGCGCCATGAAGGTGGAGAGCGGGCCATTCTGGTACATCTGGACGGCCAAAATTCCGAGGCGCGCGAGGACCCGCAAGAGTTTCAGGAGTTGGCCATCTCGGCCGGTGCTGAAACTGTCGCGTTCCTCAGTGTTCCGAGCAATCGGCTGACGGCCAAGTACCTGATCGGCAGTGGCAAAGTTGAAGAGCTGCGTGATCAGGTCAAGGCCGCTGAGGCTGATCTGGTTATCTTCAATCACGTCCTCACGCCCAGTCAGGAACGTAACCTTGAGCGTGCTTTCGAGTGTCGGGTATTGGACCGTACCGGTCTGATCCTCGACATTTTTGCTCAGCGCGCGCGTACCCATGAAGGCAAACTGCAGGTTGAGCTGGCCCAGCTCGACCACATGAGTACGCGGCTGGTGCGCGGCTGGACCCACCTTGAGCGGCAGAAGGGTGGTATCGGTCTGCGCGGCCCGGGTGAAACCCAGTTGGAAACCGACCGCCGCCTGTTGCGCGTGCGGATTCGTCAGATCAAGCAGAAGCTGGAAAAGGTGCGCAGCCAGCGTGAGCAGGCTAGGCGCGGCCGTCAGCGTGCGGATATTCCTTCGGTATCGCTGGTGGGCTACACCAACGCCGGCAAGTCGACCCTGTTCAATACCCTGACCACCTCGGACGTATACGCAGCCGATCAGCTGTTTGCGACCCTCGATCCCACTCTGCGTCGTCTGGAACTGGATGATCTGGGGCCGATTGTGCTGGCTGATACCGTGGGCTTTATTCGGCATTTGCCGCACAAGCTGGTTGAGGCGTTCCGCGCCACGCTTGAGGAATCAAGCAACTCTGATCTGCTGTTGCACGTGATTGACTCCCACGAGCCCGAGCGCGATCAGCAGATTGAGCAGGTGTTGGCGGTGCTGGGTGAGATCGGTGCCCATGAGCTGCCGATGCTTGAGGTGTATAACAAGCTTGACCTGCTTGAGGGCGTGGAGCCGCAGATTCAGCGCGATGCCGATGGCAAGCCGCAGCGGGTTTGGCTCTCTGCGCGGGACGGGCGTGGTTTACCGTTGCTGCGTCAGGCCATAGCCGAGTTATTAGGCGATGATCTGTTTGTCGCGACATTGCAGTTGCCGCAGCGCCTGGGGCGTTTGCGTGCGCAGTTCTTCGCCTTGGGCGCAGTACAGAGCGAATCGCATGCCGAGGACGGTAGCAGTCTGCTGGCCGTGCGTTTGCCGCGCATTGAGCTGAATCGGCTGGTCAGTCGTGAAGGGCTGAAGCCGCAGGAATTTATCGAGCAACACACTTTGCAATAAAGCCTGCGTCAGCGACTTTGCCGCTGGTTGCATGCATTCTGTAGCATTGGCGGGCGCGCCGTGGGCGCGTCTTTGCTTTATCAGATGGAGAGCGCTATGGCTTGGAATGAGCCGGGTGGCAACTCGAATAATCAGGACCCATGGGGTGGCCGTAAGAACGGTGATCGCAAGGGGCCGCCGGATATCGATGAGGCCTTCCGCAAGCTGCAGGAGAGCCTGAATGGGCTGTTCGGTGGCGGCAAGAAACGAGGCAGCGAGACGGGCTCGGGCAATGGCGGCGGCTTCGGTCTGCTGTTCGTGGGTCTGGGGTTGTTGGCTGCGGTCTGGCTGTACAGCGCGATCTATGTCGTTGATGAGCAGGAGCAGGCCGTGGTGCTGCGCTTCGGCAAATACTACGAGACGGTCGGTCCGGGTCTGAATATCTATTTCCCGCCGATTGATCGCAAGTTCCAGGAAAACGTTACCCGCGAGCGTGCTTATAGCAAGCAGGGGCAGATGTTGACCGAGGACGAGAACATCATCGAAGTGCCGCTGACCGTGCAGTACAAAATCAGCAACTTGCAGGATTTCGTGCTCAACGTCGATCAGCCGGAAGTCAGCTTGCAGCATGCAACTGACAGCGCCGTGCGTCACGTGGTGGGTTCCACCGAGATGGATCAGGTGCTGACCGAAGGTCGTGAGCTGATGGCCAGTGAGGTCAAGGACCGCTTGCAGCGCTTCCTCGATAACTACCGCACCGGTATCGCCGTGACCCAGGTCAACCTGCAGAGCGCAGCTGCACCGCGCGAAGTGCAGGAAGCCTTCGATGACGTGATCCGTGCCCGTGAAGACGAGCAGCGTGAGAAGAATCAGGCGGAAACCTACGCCAATGGCGTGGTGCCGGAAGCCCGTGGTCAGGCGCAGCGCCTGATTGAGGATGCCAACGGTTACCGTGATGAAGTGGTTTCCCGCGCACAGGGTGAGGCAGATCGCTTTACTGCATTGGTGACCGAATACCGCAAGGCGCCTGAGGTGACTCGCGAGCGTCTGTATCTGGACACCATGCAAGAGCTGATGACCAATACCAGCAAGGTGCTGGTGACTGGCGACAAGGGGCAGAACAACCTGCTTTACCTGCCGCTGGACAAAATGATCGATGGTCGCAGTTCGTCTGCGCCTAGCTCGATATCCGGTGCTGCGAGTAGCGCGGATACTGGTTCGCGGCTAACTATTGATCCGCGTCAGGTTGAGCTGCGTACAAGGGAGAGCCGTTGATGAGCAATAAATCGCTGATCGCCCTTATTGTTGGCGTGGTGCTGGCGCTGGTCGCCTGGAACAGCTTCTACATCGTGGCGCAGACTGAGCGTGCGGTGCTGTTGCAGTTCGGTCGTATCGTCCAGCCGGACGTGCAGCCGGGCCTGCATGTGAAGATTCCGTACGTCAACCAGGTGCGCAAGTTTGATGCTCGCCTGCTGACGCTGGACTCAACCAGCTCGCGTTTCCTCACTCTGGAAAAGAAAGCGTTGATGGTTGACGCCTTCGCCAAATGGCGGGTGCTGGATGCCGAGCGTTACTACACCGCAACTTCAGGTATGAAGCAGATTGCTGACGAGCGCCTGGCGCGTCGTCTGGAAGCGTCGCTGCGTGACCAGTTCGGTAAGCGCACCCTGCATGAGTCGGTGTCCGGTGAGCGTGATGCGCTGATGGCTGATGTAACCGCATCGCTTAACCGTGCCGCACAGCGTGAGCTGGGTATCGAAGTGGTAGACGTGCGCGTCAAGGCCATCGACCTGCCGAAGGAAGTTAACCGCAGCGTGTTTGATCGTATGAGCTCTGAGCGTGAGCGTGAGGCTCGTGAGCACCGCGCCAAGGGTAAGGAGCTGGCCGAAGGTATTCGTGCTGACGCCGACCGTCAGCGTCGTGTGTTGCTGGCCGATGCCTACCGTCAGGCTGAAGAGCTGCGCGGTGAGGGTGATGCCCAGGCTGCGGCGATCTATTCCAAGGCCTATGGCATGGATCAGGAGTTCTATTCGTTCTATCGCAGCCTGAGGGCTTATCGCGAGAGCTTCGCCGATAAGCGTGACGTGCTAGTGCTGGATCCGAAGAGCGACTTCTTCCGCTATCTGGAGAAGTCCAAGCCTTAAGTCATCACCCCGGCGGGCAGCCGCCGGGGTGATCCTTGTGGAAAACGTGGTATCATGCGGCAGCCGGGAAAATCCCGGCTTTTTTGCGTCTGTGGGAAGCATGTGGCAGGAATTAGGCATCGCGTTGTGTCTTGTGCTGGTGCTGGAAGGCATCCTGCCCTTCCTATGTCCGCGCCATTGGCGTGACACGCTTTTACAACTGACGCAGTTGTCTGACAGGCAGCTGCGTCTGCTGGGGTTGGCCAGCATGTTGCTGGGAACAACCGTCCTTTATTGGCTTCACTGAAGGCTTGTGCCGCCCGGTTCAAGAGGGGAATGGCGAAATGGCAACGGTAGACCGCTGGCTGCTGCCAGATGGCATCGAAGAAGTACTGCCACCGTACGCAGGGCGTATTGAGGTGGCGCGCCGCCAGGTGCTGGATCTGTTCCAGCGCTGGGGCTATGAATTTGTGGTCACGCCGCATATCGAGTACCTGGAATCGCTGCTGACTGGCGCGGGCCAGGACCTAGATCTGCGCACCTTCAAAGTGACCGACCCGCTGTCCGGCCGGCAGATGGGCTTTCGTGCCGACATCACTCCGCAGGTGGCGCGCATCGATGCGCATACCCTGCGCCGCGAAGGGCCGAGCCGCCTGTGCTACGCCGGCAGCGTGGTGCATGCCCAGCCGCGTGCGCTGACCACTTCGCGCAGCCCGATTCAATTGGGTGCCGAGCTGTATGGCGACGCAAGCCCGGCCAGCGATGTGGAAGTGATCAGCCTGCTGGTCAACACCCTCGAGCTGGCGGCGGTGCCAGATGTGCACATGGACCTTGGTCATGTCGGTATCTATCGCGGCCTGGCGCGCGCCGCCGAGCTGTCTGGCGAGGTCGAGCAGCAGCTGTTTGACGCGCTGCAGCGCAAGGCGATGGATGAGGTCGTTGAGCTGACCGAAACCCTGCCGGATGACCTGCGCAAGATGTTGCGCGCGCTCAGCGAGCTGTGTGGTGGTCGTGAGGTGCTGGACCTGGCTCAGGCTTGCCTGGTCGATGCGCCGGACGATGTGCATGCGGCGCTGGATGACCTGATGGCGATTGCCGATGCGCTGAGCTTGCGCTACCCGGAATTACCGCTGTACTTCGATCTGGGCGAGCTGCGCGGCTATCACTACCACACGGGTGTGGTGTTCGCGGCCTTTGTCCCGGGTGTGGGTTATGCCATCGCCCAGGGCGGTCGTTATGACGACATCGGCGCTGACTTCGGTCGCGCGCGTCCGGCGACAGGCTTCTCCACCGACCTGAAAACCCTGGTCAGCCTGGGGCAGATGCAGTTGGGTGAAGAGCCTGCCGGTATCTGGGCTCCGGATAATCATGATGTGTTTTTGTGGCAGGCGATTGTGCGTCTGCGCCAGGACGGTCAGCGCGTCGTCCAGGCATTGCCTGGGCAGGTCGCGGCTGACGCCGAGGCTGCAGGCTGTGATCGTCAGCTGCTGTTGCGTGATGGCCGCTGGCAGTTGGCTGCGCTGACAGCCTGAGCGGTCGTGCGAAAAGTTTCCGTCGGCTATGGCCGGCATCAAGTTTGCGAAGAGGGTTAGTGTTATGGGTAAGAATGTCGTAGTCCTGGGCACCCAGTGGGGCGATGAAGGCAAGGGCAAGATCGTCGACCTGCTGACCGAACAGGCTGCAGCTGTTGTGCGTTACCAGGGTGGCCACAATGCGGGCCACACCCTGGTGATCGACGGCGAAAAAACCGTTCTGCACCTGATCCCCTCCGGCATCCTGCGCGAAAACGTGCAGTGCCTGATCGGCAACGGCGTGGTGGTTGCACCCGATGCGCTGATGCGTGAAATCATCAAGCTGGAAGAGAAGGGTGTGCCGGTGCGCGAGCGCCTGCGCATCAGCCCGTCCTGTCCGCTGATTCTGCCGTACCACGTAGCCCTCGATCAGGCCCGTGAGAAAGCCCGTGGCGATGCCAAAATCGGCACCACTGGCCGTGGTATTGGCCCTGCTTACGAAGACAAGGTGGCGCGTCGCGGTCTGCGCATTGGTGACCTGTTCCACCGTGAGCGTTTCGCCGCCAAGCTCGGCGAGTTGCTGGATTACCACAACTTCGTGCTGGTCAATTACTACAAAGAGCCGGCCATCGACTTCCAGAAGACGCTCGACGAGTGCATGGAATACGCCGAGCTGCTTAAGCCGATGATGACCGACGTGACCGCCGTGCTGCACGACATGCGTCGTGAGGGCAAGGACATCATGTTCGAAGGCGCCCAGGGTTCGCTGCTGGATATCGACCACGGCACCTACCCCTACGTCACCAGTTCCAACACCACGGCTGGCGGTATCGCTACGGGTTCCGGTTTTGGTCCGATGTACCTGGATTACATCCTCGGTATCACCAAGGCCTACACCACTCGCGTTGGCTCGGGTCCGTTCCCGACTGAGCTGTTCGACGAAACCGGTGCGTTCCTCGCCAAGCGTGGCCACGAATTCGGTTCCACCACCGGCCGCGCGCGTCGTTGCGGTTGGTTTGATGCGGTGATCCTGCGTCGCGCCATCGAGATCAACAGCATCTCTGGTCTGTGCCTGACCAAGCTCGACGTGCTCGACGGTCTAGAAACCATCCGTATCTGTGTCGGCTACAAAGACCAGAATGGCGAGGTGCTGGTTGATGCGCCGACTGATGCTGACAGCTATCTGGGTCTGCAGCCGGTGTACGAGGAGCTGCCAGGCTGGAGCGAGTCGACCCTGGGTGCGAAAACCTTGGAAGAGCTGCCAGCGGCTGCGCGTGCTTACATCAAGCGTGTGGAAGAGTTGGTCGGTGCGCCGATTGATATCGTTTCCACCGGCCCGGACCGCAACGAGACTATTGTGTTGCGCCATCCGTTTGCCTGATAGTCACAGGCAGTGCACAGGGGGTCGCCAATTGGCGGCCCTTTGTCGTTTCTGGCCTAAGCCAAAATGGCCAGGAGCCATTTTTAGCGTCGCATGGCGACGGCCCGCAGGGTGGCAGCCATGGATGGTGAGCCATAAAAAATTCGAGCTAGCCTTTATAAATCAGCTTTCCCGCCGTTAAAGGCATTACCGCTGTTAGGAGTGTCTGCCGTGTTTGCCATTATTTCTGTGTTGCGCAGTCGCCTGCTGTTGCCGGTATTCCTCGCGCTAGGCGTGGCCCTGCTGGTGCAGGTGGTTGTGGCGGTGGCGTTGACCCGCACCACGGTGGCGACGCTTGAGGCGGATTTGGCCAAGGGCATGCAGGCCGATACGGCGCGCCTAGTAGGTGAGCTGACTAAGGCCGGTGATGAAGTGCGTGGCGGTCTGGATAGCCTCTCCGCCAGCACTCAGGCGCAGTTGGCCAAAGGCCTTTCCACTCGGCTGGCCGAGGAGCAGGCGCAGATTCGCGGCGTACTGGACAGTAACCTCAAGCGTTCGGCGGACGAGTTGGCGCAGCTTTTATCGGCGGTTGCGCCGAAGGCGATCTGGGACGCTGATGTGCCGGCGCTGACCGAGTTGGTGCGCGGTGCTCATCGCAATCCGGCGGTGCTATTTGCGGTGTACCTCGATGCGCAGGGCGAGCGCCTGACGCGTCACCTCAATCGGCAGGATTCCCGCGTGCGCGCGCTGATGGCCAAGGGCGAGGGCGATGGTGCGCTGGATAAGGTGTTGCAGGCTGCTGCCAGTGATCCGGGTGTGTATATCGCCGAGGCAACGATCAGTCCGATGGGCTCGGATATCGGCAAGGTTCTATTGGGGGTTTCTACTGCGTCGGTGGATGAGGAGCTGGCGAAGCTGGATCAGCGTTTCGTCAGCCTGATCGACAGCAGTGGACAGCTGGTTTCCGACAGCCTGAGTGGCGCGGCCACCAGCAGTGCGGATGCCCTGGCTGCGCGCCTGAGCGTGGCGCGTGAGGCGGCCGGTGGTATGGAGCAGAGCAGCCGCAAGGTGGTGCAGGAAGCTGCGGCCGGTTTGCGTTGGAATATCAGCATGGGCCTGGCAGTGGTGGCGCTGCTAATTCTGTTGGTATTGGCCTTGGTGCTCGGGCGGCGAGTGGTCAGCAAGCTGCATACCTTGATTGCGGTACTGAATGACTGGGCGGCGGGTGAGGGTGATTTGACTCGCCGAGTCGAACTTAATAGCCGTGACGAGATTGGCGACATGGCGGCGGCGGTTAATCGTTTCGTCGCCAAGCTGCAGCCGATTGTGCGCGAGGCGGGTGAGGTGGCATCGCTCACCGGGCAGGAAATCGGCAATCTGGCCTCGCGCAGTGCGGCGGCCGAGTCGGCGGCCGAGCGTCAGCGCGATGAAGTGGCGGGTAGTCTGCAGGCGCTGGCGGAAATGGCCGGTGAGGCGCAGGCGGAAAGCCATGCCATGCGCGAGGCGCTGCAGCGCGTCGGGGCGATTCGTCAGGCGGCGGATGACAATGCTGCGATTGCGCTGCGTGTGGGGGGATCAATCGAAGAGTTGGTGCGGCGCGTGGAAACCGGTGCGGCAGTGATTGAGCGGCTGGCCAAGCAAAGCGAGCAGATTGAAGTAGTGCTGACGGTGATCCGCTCAATCGCCGAACAAACCAACCTCTTGGCCCTGAATGCGGCGATTGAAGCGGCTCGGGCGGGTGAAAGTGGTCGTGGTTTTGCTGTGGTGGCAGATGAGGTGCGTGCGCTGGCCAGCAAAACGCAGCAATCCACCGGCGATATTCAGACCCATATCGGCGCGCTGCAGCAGGGGGCGCGCGAGGCAGTTGAGGCGATTGGTCAGGCTGGCAAGCAGGCGGATCAGGGGCTGGCGGCATTGCGCGAAAGTGCGCGGGTGCAGCAATCAGTGCGTGAAGCGGTTGAGGAAGTGCATGGGGCAATCAACATCGCGACTGAAGCAGCGGCGCATCAGGCTGAGGGCGCAGACGCTGTGCGTGGGCGCGTCGAGGTGATTCATGTTGAGGCGCAGCGCGCGGCGGAAGCGGTAGCGGCGACGGCGAATAGCGGTCGAGTGCTAGATGGTTTGGCGAAGAAGCTCAAAGCCAGCTTGGGGCAGTTTCGCGTTTAAGCCGGTTCAGGGCGGGCGCGTCTGAGCGTCCGTCGAGTTGTCTGCGCTTGTGGCGTTAAATCGCAGGCAATAAAAAACCGAGCCAGTGGCTCGGTTTTTTGAATTGGTGCCCAGGAGAAGACTCGAACTTCCACGACCGTAAGGTCACCAGCACCTGAAGCTGGCGTGTCTACCAATTTCACCACCTGGGCATTCATTGCAAAACTTGCTTATTTGCTATCAACTACAACTCGGTTAACTTCGTTTCCCGTCGTTGTGGCGCGCATAATACGGATCGCGTTTTTACTTGTAAACCCCTGTTGTTAAAAAATTTTATTCTGTGTGCCGGGCTGACCTGGACAGTGGTTTCGCGCTTCAATAGGCACATGGCAAACCGAATTTGTGTAGATAAGGTGAATTACCTCTAATGGCCGATTGGCAATCCCTCGATCCCGAGGCCGCTCGTGAAGCGGAAAAATACGAAAACCCCATTCCAAGTCGCGAGCTGATCCTGCAGCACTTGTCTGACCGTGGCTCCCCGGCGAGCCGTGAAGAGCTGGCCGATGAGTTTGGCATGGCCACTGAAGAGCAGCTCGAAGCGCTGCGTCGCCGTCTGCGCGCTATGGAGCGCGATGGCCAACTGATCTATACGCGTCGTGGTACCTATGCCCCGGTCGACAAGCTCGACCTGATTCTGGGTCGCGTCAGTGGGCATCGCGATGGCTTTGGCTTTTTGGTGCCGGATGACGGCAGCGATGACCTGTTCCTGAGCCCAGCGCAAATGCGCCTGGTGTTCGATGGTGATCGTGCGTTGGCGCGGGTTTCCGGCCTTGACCGTCGTGGTCGTCGTGAAGGTGCCGTGGTTGAGGTCATCTCCCGCGCCCACGAAAGCATCGTTGGTCGTTATTACGAAGAAAGCGGTGTCGGCTTTGTAGTCGCCGATAACCCGAAGATTCAGCAGGAAGTACTGGTAACGCCGGGGCGTAACGCCGGCGCCAAGCAAGGTCAGTTCGTTGAGGTGAAAATCACTCACTGGCCGACGACGCGCTTCCAGCCCCAGGGCGATGTGGTTGAAGTGGTTGGCAACTATATGGCACCGGGCATGGAAATCGACGTTGCCCTGCGCAGCTACGACATTCCCCACGTCTGGCCCGAAGCTGTAGTGAAAGAAGCGCGCAAGCTCAAGCCAGAAGTCGAAGAAAAGGACAAAGAGAAGCGCATCGATCTGCGCCATCTGCCGTTCGTCACCATCGACGGTGAAGATGCCCGTGACTTCGATGACGCCGTGTACTGCGAAAAGAACGGCAGCAACTGGCGGTTGTTCTCCGGCGGCTGGAAGCTCTATGTCGCCATCGCCGACGTTTCCCATTATGTGAAGATCGATTCGGCGCTGGACGCTGAAGCCCAAGTGCGTGGCAACTCGGTGTACTTCCCCGAGCGGGTTATTCCGATGCTGCCGGAAGAGTTGTCCAACGGCCTGTGCTCGCTGAACCCGCACGTCGATCGTCTGGCCATGGTCTGCGAGATCAGTATCTCGAAGACCGGCAAAATGACCGATTACCAATTCTACGAAGCGGTGATCCATTCCCACGCGCGCCTGACCTACAACAAGGTCAGCGCCATGCTTGAGCAACCCAAGGGCAGCGAAGGCAAGGCCCTGCGTGGCGAGTACAAAGAAGTGCTACCGCACCTCAAGCAGCTGTATTCGCTGTATCAGGTGCTGTTGGCTGCGCGCCATGAGCGTGGCGCCATCGATTTTGAAACCCAGGAAACTCGGATCATCTTCGGTGCTGGGCGCAAGATCGCCGAGATTCGCCCAACCCAGCGCAACGATGCGCACAAGTTGATCGAAGAATGCATGCTGGCCGCCAACGTAGCCACGGCTGCGTTTATGCAGAAGCATGAAATCCCGGCGCTGTATCGCGTGCACGACTGTCCGCCGCCGGAGCGCGTAGAGAAACTCAAAGCGTTCCTCACCGAGCTGGGCCTGTCGCTGCACCGTGGCAAGTCCAAGGACGGTCCGTCGCCCAAGGACTACCAGCTGCTGCTGGAAAGCATTCGTGAACGTCCGGATTACCACCTGATCCAGACCGTGATGCTGCGCTCGCTTAGCCAGGCGGTGTACAGCGCTGACAATCAGGGGCACTTCGGTCTGAATTACGAAGCCTATGCGCACTTCACCTCGCCAATTCGTCGCTATCCGGATTTGTTGATCCATCGGGCGATTCGCAGCGTGGTTCGTTCCAAGCTCGATACCCCACACGTCAAGCGCGCCGGTGCGGCGATCATGCCGCGTGCGCGGATCTACCCATACGACGATGCGATTCTCGAGCAGCTCGGTGAGCAGTGCTCGATGTCCGAGCGCCGCGCCGATGAGGCGACCCGCGATGTAGTGAACTGGCTCAAGTGCGAGTTTATGAAGGATCGCGTCGGCGAAACCTTCCCGGGTGTGATCACGGCGGTGACTGGTTTCGGCCTGTTCGTCGAGCTGAAAGACATCTACGTCGAAGGTCTGGTGCACGTCACCGCCTTGCCGGGCGATTACTACCACTTCGACCCCGTGCATCACCGTCTGGCGGGCGAGCGCAGTGGTCGCAGTTTCCGCCTGGGCGATAGCGTTGAGGTCAAGGTCATGCGCGTCGATCTGGACGAGCGCAAGATCGACTTTGAGCTGGCTGAAGGTAAAACGGCTATGCCGGCCGGTCAGCGTCGTGGTGGTTTTGAGTCGGCGGCGGGTAAAGCCGGGCGTCGCGGTGAGCGTGCTGCGCCGGGTAATACCGACGTAGAAAAGAGTCGTGCGCTGAAAAAATCGCTGCTCAGTGATTCGAAGAGCAAAGCCGGTAAAGGCGCGGCCAAGGGTGAGTCGGCCAAGCCAGCCAGCAAAGCGGGCAAGCCGGGCGCGCACCGCAAAGGTGCCCCTGCAGGTGGTGCGCCGGCATCCGGCGGTGCACGCAAGCGTAAGGCGAAGTCATGAGTCAGCTGGAGAAAATCTACGGCGTGCACGCCGTAGAGGCGCTGTTGCGTCACCACCCCAAGCGGGTTAAGCAGATCTGGCTGGCCGAAGGGCGTAATGATCCGCGGGTGCAAGTCCTGCTGGCGCTGGCTGCGGATGCGCGGGTTGCTGTAGGTCAGTGCGAGCGTCGCGAGATGGATGCCTGGGTCGAGGGTGGTGTGCATCAGGGCGTGGTCGCCGATGTCAGCCCCAGTCAGGTCTGGGGCGAGGCGATGCTCGACGAGCTGCTTGATCGCACCGAGGGCGCGCCCTTGTTGCTGGTGCTCGACGGCGTGACCGATCCACACAACCTCGGCGCTTGTCTGCGTACCGCTGATGCGGCTGGTGCGCTGGCCGTAATTGTGCCGAAGGACAAATCCGCCACGCTCAACGCTACCGTGCGTAAAGTCGCCTGCGGTGCGGCTGAAGTGATTCCGCTGGTGGCGGTGACCAACCTGGCGCGCAGCTTGGAGAAACTCCAGCAGCGCGGCCTGTGGGTTGTTGGTACTGCTGGCGAGGCTGAGATGGAGTTGTACGAGCATGATCTGACCGGGCCAACCGTGCTGATCATGGGCGCCGAAGGCAAAGGTATGCGCCGCCTGACCCGTGAGCACTGTGATTACCTGGTCAAGCTGCCGATGGCGGGCAGCGTCAGCAGTCTCAATGTGTCGGTTGCGACCGGTGTGTGCCTGTTCGAGGCATTGCGTCAGCGCAAGGCTGTCGGCAAGAAGTAACTGTGTGGCGGGCGCCTGACTGGTGCCCGTTGCTGCTGAGCCTTCGGCAGCGTCTTTTCTTTCCGCGCATTCGCTGCGGATTGTTCAAATAATCACCAGTTCACCTTGCGTGTGGCGGGGGGCTTCACTAGAATGTCGCCCCTTGCCGCGACGGCGGGCGCTTTTGCGCCTTTCTGTTTCAGCAAGACAAACAAGTGAAATTCACTCCTTGCCTGACCGCATTTGGCGGCAGGCTACAACCCGTAAGGAGCATTTATGCGTCATTACGAAATCATCTTTCTGGTTCACCCGGACCAGAGCGAGCAAGTCGGCGGCATGGTTGAGCGTTACACCAAGCTGATCGAAGAAGACGGCGGCAAGATTCACCGCCTGGAAGATTGGGGCCGTCGTCAGCTGGCTTACGCCATCAACAACGTCCACAAAGCTCACTACGTGATGCTCAACGTTGAGTGCACCGGTAAAGCCCTGGCTGAGCTGGAAGACAACTTCCGTTACAACGATGCCGTGATCCGTAACCTGGTCATCCGTCGCGACGAGGCCGTTACTGACCAGTCCGAGATGCTCAAGGCCGAAGAAAACCGCAGTGAGCGCCGTGAGCGTCGTGACCGTCCTGACAACGCCGATTCTGTTGATGGCGATGACAGCGACAACAACGACAGCGACAACGCTGACGAGTAATCCACGGATCTATTGAGGAGCCACTCTCATGGCACGTTTCTTCCGTCGTCGTAAATTCTGCCGTTTTACTGCAGAAGAAGTGAAAGAGATCGATTTCAAAGATCTCAACACGCTGAAAGCTTACATCTCGGAAACCGGCAAGATCGTTCCTAGCCGTATCACCGGTACTAAGGCTCGTTATCAGCGTCAGCTGGCTACCGCTATCAAGCGCGCCCGCTTCCTGGCCCTGCTGCCTTACACCGACAGCCACGGCCGCTGAGACCGGATGTTCGACAAGAAGTAAGGGATAGATCGCATGCGCGCCATAGCTGAATTCATTATGCGCGGCCGTATGCAGGCCACTCTCGTAGTGGTGGTTTCTGCGGCATTGCCGCTGTTGTTCTGGTTAAGTGCTGCCGCTGGAAGCCTGGTGCTTCTGCGGCGCGGTTGGAGTGATGCCTTTGGCATCCTCGCCTGGGCCCTGCTACCGGCCATTGGCTGGTGGTATTTCGGTGAGCCGCGCACCCTGTTGGTGTTGCTCGGTGCGCTGGGATTGGCGTTGTTGTTACGCGCCAACCTGTCCTGGAATCGTGTGCTGCTGTGCAGCGTGGCGTTGGGCCTGGTGTATGGGCTGGTTTTGGGCGCGGTGTTCCGCGAACCCATCGAAGCAATGGCGCTTGAGCTGCAAAAGCTTATGCCGCAAATGCTTGATGGGGTTCACCAACAGATGTCGGTGGATGAGCGAGCGCGTCTGGATAGCCTGATTGCACCGGTACTGACCGGATTGATCGCGGCGTTGTTGCAGATAGTCAGCCTGTTGAGCCTGATGCTTGGGCGCTTCTGGCAGGCGCAGTTGTATAACCCGGGTGGTTTTGGCCGCGAGTTTCGCGCGCTACGCCTTCCGACCCCGCTGGCGATGTTGCTGCTGGTTGGCATGCTGTTGGGGCCCAATCTGGGTCCGCAAATGGCCATGTTGACGCCGTTGTGCAGTGTGCCGTTAGCGTTTGCGGGCATCGCCCTGTTGCATGGGATGGTGGCGCAAGGTCGGCTAGGTAAGTTCTGGCTGGTCGGGTTGTACATCACGCTGTTGCTGTTTATGCAGCTGACTTATCCGTTACTGGTGGTTTTGGCCATTGTCGACAGTCTGCTTGATTTTCGTGGTCGTTTTGAGCGCAAACAAGGCTCGGGCCCCGCGAACGGTGAAGGTTAAAAGTTAAGAGGTTATTACCAAATGGAACTGATCCTGCTGGAAAAAATCGCCAACCTGGGCAACCTGGGCGATAAAGTGAATGTTAAGGCCGGTTACGGTCGTAACTTCCTGCTGCCGCAAGGCAAAGCTACCGCTGCTACCGCCGCAAACGTTGCTGCGTTCGAAGCGCGTCGCGCCGAGCTGGAAAAGCTGGCTGCCGAGAAGAAAGCTTACGCTGAATCCCGCGCTGCTCAGTTGGCTGAACTGGAAGTCACCATCACCGCTACCGCGGGCGATGAAGGCAAACTGTTCGGCTCCATCGGTACTCACGACATCGCTGAAGCCCTGACCGCCTCCGGCGTTGAAGTGGCTAAAGCTGAAGTGCGTCTGCCGAACGGCACCATTCGTCAACTCGGCGAATACGACGTAGCCGTGCACCTGCACAGCGACGTTGAAGCAACCGTTAAGGTTGTCGTAGTAGCAGCCTAATAGGCTCGCGACTAAGTGGACTTGCACTCAGGTGCCTGGCCGCTAACAATCAGGCACGACATTGCGCAAGCGGTGTCGTGCCTTTTGTTTTGTGAACACCGAATTTTGCCCAGAGCCTTATGAACGACATCAGCCTGCCCGAACAGTACGACCTGCAAACCTCCGCCCTGAAGGTGCCGCCGCACTCGATCGAGGCGGAGCAAGCCGTACTTGGCGGCCTGATGCTCGACAACAATGCCTGGGAGCGGGTGCTCGATGCGGTGTCCGATGGCGACTTCTATCGGCATGACCATCGCCTGATCTTCCGCGCGATCTTCAAGCTGGCCGAGCGTAACCACCCCTTCGACGTGGTCACCGTGTCCGAGCAGCTGGACCAGGAAGGGCAGCTGTCGCAAGTCGGCGGCCTGGCCTACCTCGGCGAGCTGGCGAAGAACACGCCGTCGGTTGCCAACATCAAGGCCTATGCGCAGATCATTCGTGAGCGCGCCACGCTGCGCCAGTTGATCGGTATCAGCGGTGAAATCGCCGACAGCGCCTATATGCCGCAAGGCCGTACCGGCGCCGAGATTCTTGATGAGGCCGAGCGCCTGATCTTCCAGATTGCCGAGGCGCGGCCGAAGACCGGCGGGCCGGTGGGGATCAACGATATTCTGGTCAAGGCCATCGACCGCATCGACACCCTGTTCAATGCCGGTGACGCGATCACTGGTCTGTCCACCGGCTTTACCGACCTGGACAACCTGACCAGTGGCCTGCAGCCGGCGGACCTGATCATCGTCGCCGGCCGACCGTCGATGGGTAAGACCACCTTCGCCATGAACCTGGTGGAAAACGCGCTGATGCGCAGTGACAAGGTGGTGATGGTGTATTCGCTGGAGATGCCGTCCGACTCCATCGTGATGCGTATGCTCGCCTCGCTCGGGCGTATCGATCAGACCAAGGTGCGTGCCGGTCGCCTCGACGACGACGATTGGCCGCGTCTGACCAGTGCGGTCAACCTGCTGAATGACCGCAAGCTGTTTATCGACGATACCGCCGGTATCTCGCCCTCGGAAATGCGTGCGCGTACCCGCCGCCTGGCTCGTGAGCACGGCGAGATCGGCCTGATCATGGTCGACTACCTGCAGCTGATGCAGATTCCAGGCTCCAGCGGCGACAGCCGAGTCAACGAGATTTCCGAAATCTCCCGCTCGCTCAAAGCTCTGGCCAAGGAGTTCAACTGCCCGGTGATTGCCCTCTCGCAGCTTAACCGTGGCCTGGAACAGCGCCCGAACAAGCGCCCAATCAACTCCGACTTGCGTGAATCCGGCGCCATCGAGCAGGACGCCGACATCATCATGTTCGTTTACCGCGACGAGGTGTATCACCCCGAGACCGAGTACAAGGGCGTGGCCGAAATCATCATCGGCAAGCAGCGTAATGGCCCGTTGGGTACGGCGCGGCTGGCGTTTCTCGGCAAGTTCTCGCGTTTCGAAAACCTCGCGCCGGGTAGCTATCAGTTCGACGACGAGTAATCTGGCGTGCTCTAAGCCGCGCTCATCAGGCGTTAGCTTTTGTACAGCGGTGCGGTGGCGTGCTCGCCTAGATAAGGTTTGAGGTAGTCCTCCAGGCGTTGGCCCTCCACCGCTGCAAAGGTCTCCGCACGGTCCTGCAGCTGCTCGACGCGGTCGATGCGGAAGTTGCGAAAGTCGTTGCGCAGCTCACACCAGCTGCACAGGGTCCAGGTTTGCCCCCAGAAGAACAGCCCCAGCGGCCAGACGCAGCGTTGGCTGGTCTCTCCGCGTTCATCGCGGTAGCTGATCAGCAGTTTGTGGCGCTGGCGTATGGCTTGGCGCAGCTGGCCGAGCCAGTGCACGGGGTACGGATTGGTTTCAGGGGCAAACAGCTGGTTGCGATTGAGCTCATCGCGCAGCTCGTTGGGCAGCACGCTGTGGATCTTCGCCAGTGCCGATTCCGCCGCCCGTTGCAGTTGTGGGTCCGCCCAGGCCTTGACCATGCGCGCGCCCACCAGCAAGGCCTCAATCTCCTCGCGTTCGAACATCAAGGGCGGCAAGTCCATCGGTTGGCGCAGCACGTAGCCGACGCCGGCTTCACCTTCCAGGGGCACTCCGGACAGGGAGAGGTCCTGGATGTCGCGATAAATAGTGCGCACCGATACTTGCAAGCGCTCGGCCAGCCACTGGGCGGTGGTCAGGCGACGGCTGCGCAGGAACTGCACGATTTGAAATAGACGGTCGGCGCGTCTCATGTTGTCTCAGCTGTTCTCGCTCTGGATTACCGGGCGCGCTGGCGCACGCCCGGAATGCTGGGTTTAGGACATGCTGTGCAGGCCCACCTCATTGCCTTCGCTGTCTTTTATCACAGCGATAAAGCCATGCGGCGCGATGGACATCTTGCTGTGGATAATCACACCGCCTGCCGAGGGCACTCGGTTTACCACGGCATCCAGTTGGCCCTCGACATTGAGGTAGACGCGGGTGCCGCCAATGCCACTCTGTTGCTCGGCAGACTCGCTCAGGCAGCCACCGACACCGCTTTCCAGCGCGTGGGGGAACAGTGCCATGCGTCCGCCCATGCCCTCCATGACCTCCAGCGGTGTCGCCAGGGCGCGTTCATAGAAACCACGGGCACGCTCGAAGTTGCTGACAAATAGTTCGAACCAGTTAATCGCATTCATGTTCTCTCTCCTTGAAGGTTGGGGTGCGACAGGCAACGGCAGTATCTGACGGCGCGTTTTAGCCTGTGGAACCCACTCTAGGGGAGGGCTACTGACAGCTTATTGTCAGTAGCTTTTGCCTCGCTGCAATTAAATCTGCGTCGCGTGCAGCGCCATCGCAGGTGTGTGGCTTGTGCTGGGCTATCTGGCGCTTGCAGCCCGGGAGTTGAGGGTTAAGATGCTCGGCTTTAGCCTGCCGTGGAGCCCTGTCATGCGCCCTCTTGTTGCCACCATCGATCTGTCAGCCATTGCCCATAACTACGCGGTGGCCAAGCGCTGTGCGCCTGGGCGGCAGGCGTTTGCGGTGGTCAAGGCGAATGCCTATGGGCATGGCGTGCGTGAGGTGGTGACGGCGTTGCACGATGTGGCCGACGGTTTTGCCGTGGCCAGCCTGGAGGAGGCCGCCGAGGTGCGCGCGCTGCATGGTGAGGCGCGGATTCTATTGCTCGAGGGCTGCTTCGAGGCGGACGAGTACCAGTTTGCCGCGCAGCTGGGTCTGGATGTGGTGCTGCACAGCGAGCAACAGGCGCAGCAGTTGCTCGCCGCCAGTCTGGCGCGGCCGGTGAATGTCTGGCTGAAGCTGGACAGCGGCATGCATCGCCTAGGGTTTAGCGCCGCTGCCGTGCGTGAATGGTATGGCCGTTTGCAGGGCGCTGCGCAGGTGGCTGAGCTAAATCTGCTGAGCCATTTTGCCTGCGCCGATGAGCGTGGTAGCGAAGTGACCGAGTTGCAGCTGGAGCAGTTTCTCGATCTGCTGGATCTGGATTTCGCCCAGCGCTCGCTGGCCAACTCGGCGGCGATTCTGACCATTCCGGCGGCGCATATGGATTGGCTGCGTCCGGGCATCATGCTCTACGGCGCCACGCCTATTGCTGATCTGGGCGTCGCTGAGCTGGGCCTGCGCCCAGCCATGAGCCTGACCGCGCAGCTGATTGCCTGCCGCGAGGTGGCGGTGGGGGAAACGGTTGGCTATGGCGGCACCTGGCGCGCCGAGCGGCCGTCGCGTATCGGCACGGTGAGTTGTGGTTATGCCGATGGTTATCCGCGGCATGCGCCGGCCGGCACGCCGGTTATCGTCCGTGGTCAGCGAGTGGCGCTGGTTGGGCGGGTGTCGATGGATATGCTGACGGTCGATCTGACGGATCTGCCCGATGCCGCCGTAGGTGATGCGGTCGAGCTGTGGGGCGCACAGTTGCCGGTGGATGAGGTGGCGCAGGCGGCCGGCACCATCGGCTATGAGCTGCTTAGCAAGGTCACTGCACGGGTGCCACGGCGCTATCGCAACAGCTGAGTCAGAGCAGGCCGCTGGGCACGCTGAGCACATCCAGGTGCAGGCGCGCGCTGTTGCTCAGCTCGCCGTCTTCGCCGCATACCGCCGAGCCTGAGCGGCCGCGGGTTTTGACCCGGTAGAGCATCTCGTCGGCTGCCTTGTACAGCGCGGTAAAGGTGCCGGCGTGTTGCGGATACAGCGCCACGCCAATGCTGATGGTCACGGTCAGCCGTTCGGCGCCGTACATCACCGGTTTGGCCAGCTCGGCGAGCAGGCGGTTAGCGATTTCCCGGGCGTGCTCTTCGGCATCGGCGCCACACACCAGTACGGCAAACTCATCGCCGCCCAGGCGCGCCACGGTATCTCCGGCGCGCACATGTTCACGCAGGCGTAGAGCGATCTGTTGCAGCATCAGGTCGCCGGCATCGTGGCCGTGTTTGTCGTTGATTGGTTTGAAGTGATCGAGGTCGATCAGTAGCAGGGCAATCGCTTCGCTATGCCGACGGGCGTTGGCCAGCGCGGTTTCGCAGCGCTCGACCAGGTAGCGGCGGTTTGGCAGTTCAGTTAGCGGGTCGTGAAACGCCGCGTGCTGCAGCGCCTGCTCACGCTGGCGCAGGCGTTCATTGGTGGCGGCCAGTTCTGCGGTGCGCAGCTCAACCGAGTGCTGCAATTCGGCGGCATTGGCCTGGGCCTGGGCCAGGCGTGCGGTTTTTTCGCGGTCAGCCTGGAGGATCGCATCGGCTTTCTCCTGCTTGAGAATCTGGATGCGATAGGCCAGGGCGAAGGAGAACAGGGTGGCCTCGGCCGCTACCGCCAGCGGGAACAGGTAAGCGGTGGACTCGCCCGGCTGCACCACGCCGGCGGCGCGCAGCACCAGAATCACAAAGCTCAGCAGCACGCTGCCGTAGCCCAGCAGGTAGAACAGCGCCGGGGTAAAGCCCTGCCGCCAGCGGATGACGGCACTGAGCAGCAGGGTAGGCACGGTGACAATCGGGATCAGCCCGATCAGCAGGCCGGTTTCACTGCGATAACCCGCCAGATTGACCGCCAGGGCCAGTAGGTAAACCGCGATACAGCCATTGAGGATGGTGTGGGCAATGCGCAGGGTGGTGCGGGTGGACAGCAGCGCCTGGGCAAAGCGCAGGATGCCCAGGCTGACCAGAATCGGCAGGGTAATGCGGTCCAGCCAGGCGGGCACCGGGCCATCGGGCCAGAGGTACTGGAAGCCATGGCCGCTCATGCTGGCGATAAACACCAGGGACGCGGCCATGGTCAGCACATACCAGAGGTACGCCGGGTCGCGCAGGGCCAGCAGAATAAACAAGTTGTACAGCAGCAGGGCGAGGATCACCCCGTAGATCAGGCCGAGCACCAGGTGCTCGCGCTTGGCCAGTTGCTCCAGGTCGTGCAGCTGCCAGATGCGCAGTGGGAAGGAATTGCCGGCCGGATCAAAGGTGCGCAGGTAAAGGGTTTGCGTCTGCTCGCTGAGCGGCGGCAGGCGGAATACCGCGCGGCGGTAATCGTGGTCGCGCCCTGCGGCAAAGCCGACGCGCTCACCGGCTTGGCGCAGTTGCCATTGGCCAGTGGTGCTGGGCAGGAAGACCTGCAGGTCGAGCAGGGTGACTGCGCCGACTTCCAGCCACCACTGGCTGGGCGCGTCACTGGCGCGTTGCAGGCTGAGTTTGATCCACCAGGGGTTACTGCTTTGGCCGACGCTGGTACGCCCGGCGGCCGGCTGAAAGCGGCTTTGCACGGCCGGGTCGGCCATGTCGGCGATGCTCAGCTGGCCGCCGACATCTTCCAATAGTTCGATTTGTCCGTTGAGCACGCTGCCGCTGCTTGGCGCGCTCAGCACTACCGGGCTGGCAACACTCAGGCCGCTAAACAGGCTCAGCAAGAGGAGGGTGGCTAAGGTTAGGCGCTGCACTGCAGACTTCCCGATGTCGAGTGGCGTTTGCGCGAGTATAGGCACAGCTGCCTGATCGTTCACAGAAGTTGCCAGCACGACGTTGGTTTGGTGATAACTGGACGGTGAGCGGTGCTCGCGGCTTGCGCCTAATCAGCTCAAACCACTGGGTACATTCAGCACATCCAGTTGCAGGCGGGCGCTGCTGCTCAACTCACCATCTTCCCCGCAAACGGCCGAGCCCGAGCGGCCGCGGCTCTTGACCTTGTAGAGCATTTCATCGGCAGCCTTGTACAGCGTGGTGAAGTTGCTGGCGTGGCGCGGGTACAGCGCCACGCCGATGCTGATGGTTACGGTGAGGCGGTCAGCGCCGTAGGCCACCGGCTTGGCCAGCTCGTCCAGCAGGCGGCGGGCAATATCGCGGGCATGCTGCTCGGCATCTTCGCCGCAGATCAGCACGGCAAACTCATCACCGCCCAGGCGCGCCACCGCATCCCCCGAGCGCACATGCTCGCGCAGGCGCTGGGCGATGCTTTGCAGCATCAGGTCGCCAGCGTCGTGGCCGTATTTGTCGTTGATTGGTTTGAAATGATCGAGGTCGATCAGCAACAGGGCGGTGGCTTCACTGTGCCGCCGAGCGTTGGCCAGCGCCGCTTCACAGCGTTCGACCAGAAAACGCCGGTTAGGCAGCTCGGTCAGTGGGTCGTGGAAGGCGGCGTGTTGTAGCTCGCTTTCGCGCTGCAGTAAGCGTTCATTGGTGGCTGCAAGCTCGGCTGTGCGTTGTTCGACCGAGTGCTTAAGTTCTGCTGCATTGGCTTGCGCTTGGGCCAGGCGTGCAGTTTTCTCGCGGTCGGCCTGCTGCAGGGCTTCGGCTTTTTCCAGCTTGAGCATCTGAATGCGATAAGCCAGTGCGAAGGAGAACAGGATGGTTTCGGCAGCGACCGAAATCGGGAATAGATAGGCGGTGAAATTGCTGGGCTCAATCAGGCCTGCTGCACGCATGACCAGGACCACGGTGCTGGCGAGTACTGCGCCGTAGCCGAGTAGATAAAAGCGCGCAGGGATAAAACCCTGGTAGCAACGCACGCCAGCGCTGAATAGGGCAGTGGGTACGGTGACGATGGGGGTGAGAGCGATCATCAGTGCGCCCTCCGCCCGGTAGCCGAAGGCGTTGATCACAATGGCGATTACATAGAGCGCGCAGCCAGCATTTAGCAAGCGGTGCGGCCAGATAAGGCCGCGCTTGGTGTAGAGCAGTTCCTGAGTGAAGCGCATCACAAAGATGCCCCATAGTGAGGGCAATGTGATGCGGTCCAGCCAGAAGGGCACTGGGTTGTCCGGCCAAAGGTATTGGGCGCCGTGACCGGTCATGCTGAGGATAAAGATCAGTACGCAAGCGGTCGCCATCACGTACCAGAAATAGGCGCGGTCACGCAGGGCGACCAGAATAAATAGGTTGTAAAGAAGCAGGGCGAGGATCACCCCGTAGATCAGGCCAAAACCAATGTTCTCGTTGCCGGCTAACTCTGCCAGATCAGGCAGTTGCCAGATTTTCAGTGGGAAGGAGTTTCCGGCAGGGTCAAGGCTGCGGAAGTAGAGCGTCAGTGGTTGCTCGCCGATCTCCGGTAATTGGAACACCATGCGTCGGTAGGCATAGTCTCGGCCGTCCAGATAAGGCACCGCTTCGCCGGTTTCGCGAACCGTCCAGCCACCTTTGCCATCTGGCAGATAAAGCTGCAGATTGAAAATGGTGATGCCGGCATTTTCCAGCCACCACTGAGACGGGGCGCCGGGCGCCCGTCGTAAAGTAACCTTGATCCACCAGGGATTACGGCTTTGGCCTACGGTGGCGCGTCCAGCTGCAGGTTGGAAACGGCTTTGTACGGCAGGATCGGCCATATCGGCAATGCTCAGTTGCCCGCCGATATCTTCGAGAAGTTCGATCTGCTCATTCAGCGAGGTGCCGCTGCTGGCTGCTGTCAGCTCGATAGTTGCGTGCGCCAAGCCGCTAGCAAGTGCCAGGCTCAGCGTGAAGAAGATCGAGAAGGCTAAGCGTTGCACCACGGTTACCCCTTGCCCCGGCTGTCAGCGACCGATGTTGTGGGCTGGAGTATAGCCGTAAGCCACTACCGCAACGCTACAACTGCAAAGGGCTATTTCGGCGGTTAAACCTAGCGTCTAAGTCGGGTTTGGTTAAAATTTGTGCTATATTCCGCGCCCGCGATTTTCCATCCCTGTTCGCCAACGCCGGTCACTCTCCATGTCCATGCAAGCCGCCAAGCCATTATTCGATTATCCAAAATACTGGGCCGAGTGTTTCGGGCCGGCGCCTTTTCTGCCGATGAGCCGGGAAGAGATGGATCAGCTTGGCTGGGACAGCTGCGACATCATCATCGTCACCGGTGACGCTTATGTGGATCACCCCTCGTTTGGCATGGCGATTATCGGTCGCCTGCTGGAGTCGCAGGGCTTTCGCGTGGGCATCATCGCCCAGCCGAACTGGCAGTCGAAAGACGACTTTATGAAGCTCGGCGAACCGAACCTGTTCTTCGGCGTCGCGGCCGGCAACATGGATTCGATGATCAACCGCTACACCGCCGACAAGAAGATTCGCTCGGACGACGCCTACACCCCCGGCGGCATGGCTGGCAAACGCCCGGATCGCGCCAGCCTGGTGTATAGCCAGCGCTGCAAAGAAGCCTATAAAAACGTGCCGATCGTGCTCGGCGGTATCGAAGCCTCGCTGCGCCGCATCGCCCACTACGACTACTGGCAGGACCGCGTGCGCAACTCGATTCTGATCGACGCCAGCGCCGACATTCTGCTGTACGGCAACGCCGAGCGCGCCATCGTTGAAGTGGCCCAGCGTCTGTCCTATGGCCACAAGATCGAAGACATCACCGACGTGCGCGGCACCGCTTTTATTCGCCGTGACACGCCGCAGGGCTGGTATGAGGTGGATTCCACCCGTATCGACCGGCCGGGCAAGATCGACAAGATCATCAACCCGTACGTGAACACCCAGGACACCCAGGCCTGTGCCATTGAGCAGGAAAAGGGGCCGCAGGAAGACCCGAACGAGCCGAAGGTCGTGCAGATTCTCGCCAGCCCACGGATGACCCGCGACAAAACGGTGATCCGCCTGCCATCGATGGAGAAGGTGCGTAACGACCCGGTGCTGTACGCCCACGCCAACCGCGTGCTGCACCTGGAAACCAACCCGGGCAACGCCCGCGCCCTTGTGCAGAAGCACGGCGAGGTAGATGTGTGGTTCAACCCGCCACCCATTCCCATGACCACCGAAGAGATGGACTACGTGTTCGGTATGCCCTATGCGCGCATCCCGCACCCGGCGTACGGCAAGGAAAAAATCCCGGCCTACGACATGATCCGTTTCTCGGTGAACATCATGCGTGGCTGCTTCGGCGGCTGTACCTTCTGCTCGATCACTGAGCACGAAGGGCGGATCATCCAGAACCGTTCGGAAGAGTCGATCATTCGCGAGATCGAAGAGATCCGTGACAAGGTGCCAGGCTTTACCGGGGTGATTTCCGACCTCGGCGGGCCGACCGCCAACATGTACCGCATCGCCTGCAAGAGCCCGGAAATCGAATCCGCCTGCCGCAAGCCATCCTGCGTGTTCCCCGGCATCTGCCCGAACCTCAACACCGATCACTCGGCCTTGATTCAGCTGTACCGCAGCGCCCGCGCGTTGCCAGGGGTGAAGAAGATTCTGATTGCCTCGGGCCTGCGTTACGACCTGGCGGTCGAGTCGCCGGAGTATGTAAAGGAGCTGGTCACCCACCACGTCGGTGGCTACCTGAAAATCGCCCCGGAGCACACCGAGGAAGGCCCGCTGAATCAGATGATGAAGCCGGGCATTGGCAGCTACGACAAGTTCAAGCGCATGTTCGAGAAGTACTCGAAAGAGGCGGGTAAAGAGCAGTACCTGATCCCGTACTTTATCGCCGCGCACCCGGGCACCACCGACGAGGACATGATGAACCTCGCGCTGTGGCTCAAGGGCAATGGCTTCCGCGCCGACCAGGTGCAGGCCTTCTACCCGTCGCCGATGGCCACTGCCACGGCCATGTACCACTCAGGCAAGAACCCGCTGCGCAAGGTCAGCTACAAGAGCGACGGCGTGACCATCGTCAAGAGCGAGGAGCAGCGCCGCCTGCACAAGGCCTTCCTGCGTTACCACGACCCGAAAGGCTGGCCGATGCTGCGCGAAGCGCTGACCCGTATGGGCCGCGCCGACCTGATCGGGCCAGGCAAGAACCAGCTGATCCCGCTTCACCAGCCGGCTACCGACAGCTACCAGAGCGCACGCCGCAAGAACTCGACGCCGGCCGGTAGCCACAAGGTCGCCAAGGACACCAGCAAGGGCAAGCCGATGCTGACTCAGCACACCGGCTTGCCGCCGCGTGATACCGGTGCAGCAGGTGGCAATCCCTGGGACAAGCGTGAGCAGGCCAAAGCCGCCGCGCAGGCGCGCAACCAGCAGGCAGCCAAGGAGCGTGCCGATGCCGCCAAAGGCAAAGGCAAGAAGCCGGTGAAGAAGCCGGCCGTGCCGCGCTGATTGTGCGGGAATAAAAAACGCCAGCTTCGTGCTGGCGTTTTTTATGGTGGAGGCAGGGGGCTAATTAGCTGCGTAGGGTGGATGACGTCTTTCTTATCCACCACCGCTGTAGGATGGGTTAGTCGCGTAGCGGCGTAACCCATCGAGCGGTCTGCGGCGTGTTGATGGGTATCGCTTTGCTCAACCCATCCTACGGCTGTGCCGTTGTAGCCCGGATGCAATCCGGGAGCTATTAGACCTTATCCCCGGATTTCATCCGGGCTACAGATCAGCCGTAACGCTTCTGTGCTTCGATGGCCAGGCCGCTGCCGATGCTGCCGAAGGTATTTCCTTCCACATGCTGGGCGTTGGGCAGCATCGCCGCGACGCTCTGGCGCAACGCCGGAATGCCGCTGGAGCCGCCGGTAAAGAACACCGTATCGACCTGCTCAACAGTAACGCCGGCATCGCTGAGCAGTTGGGTGACGCTGGCGCGTACGCGTTCCAGTAGCGGCTCGATGGCATCCTCGAACAGTGTGCGGGTCAGCTCGGCGACCAGGCCGTCTTCCAGGCGGCTGAGGTCGATGGGGCGTGCATCCTGTTCGGTCAGGGCGATCTTGCTTTCTTCCACCTGCATGGCCAGCCAGTGGCCGTCGCGGCGCTCGATCAGCTGGAACAGGCGGTCGATACCGGTCGGGTCGACGATGTCGTAGCGCATGCTCTGCAGCTGGCGCTGCGACTGTGCCGAGTACACCGCGTTGATGGTGTGCCAGGTGGCCAGGTTGAGGTGGGTGCTGGTGGGCATCGGCGCATCGCTCTTCATCCGGCTGCCGTAGCCGAACAGCGGCATGACGCCGGCCAGAGAAAGCTGCTTGTCGAAGTCGGTACCGCCGATATGCACGCCGCCGGTGGCGAGGATGTCGCTATGCCGGTCGGCCACTGCGCGGCGTTCGGGCGCCAGGCGCACCAGGGAAAAGTCCGACGTACCGCCGCCGATATCGACGATCAGCACCAGCTCTTCGCGGCTGATGCCGGACTCGTAGTCGAAGGCCGCGGCAATCGGCTCGTACTGGAACGACACGTCCTTGAAGCCAAGCTTGTGCGCCACGGCTACCAGGGTGTTCTGCGCCTCCAGGTCGGCCACCGGATCATCGTCGACAAAGAACACCGGACGGCCCAGCACCACTTCCTCGAATGGCCGACCGGCAGTGTTTTCCGCGCGGGCTTTCAGCTCACCGATAAAAAAGCCGAGCAGGTCTTTGAACGGCAGAGCACTGCCCAGCACGGTGGTTTCGCTTTTTAGCAGCTTGCTGCCCAAGAGGCTTTTCAGCGAGCGCATCAGGCGGCCTTCGTAGCCTTCCAGGTATTCCTGCAGGGCCAGGCGGCCGTAGACCGGGCGACGTTCTTCAAGGTTGAAGAACACCACCGAAGGCAGGGTGATCTTGCCGTCTTCCAGGGGAATCAGGGTCTCGGCGTCGGGGCGCAGCCAGCCGACGGTGGAGTTGGAGGTGCCGAAGTCGATGCCGCAGGCGCGGGCGGGTGTAGAGAAAGTCATGCGGCGCGCTGTTCCTGAATAAGTACCGGGAGGTTTCTGGGCATCCTGTCACGACAGCCGGCGAGTTGCTGTCATGACGGTGGGCCGCAAAAACGGCCGCGCATTCTATGCGAGTGCGCGGCGCAATGCTGCCCCCGGTTATCCGGTGTTGGTTCGGCTCAGGGGAGTGGTGGATTGTCTGGGGTGGTGCGGCGGCTCTGCCACTGTGTCCATTCGAACCCCAGCACTACTAGCAGCGACAGGGCGAACGGCAACAGCAGGTAGAAACAGCGGAACACAATCAGTGCAGCGAGTACGTCAGCGGGCGGTAACTCCGGCATCGCCGCGAGGAAGGTCACTTCCAGCACACCCAGGCCGCCAGGGGCGTGAGACAGCAATGCCAGGGAGAACGAGGCGAGGAACACGCCGAACACCACCAGATAGCCTGGGTTGTGCTCCGTAGGCAGGGCGAAGTAGATGATCGCTGCCGCACAGGCCAGCTCCAGCGGGCCGGCCAGCAGCTGGCGGCCGACAATCCCCAGGCGCGGGTATTCGATATGCAGTTTGCCCCAGTGCCAGGGTTTGAAATGGCGCCAGGAGCCGAGCACATAGAGCGCAACTAATAGCAGCAGGAGCCCGCCGATAATCTCGGAGACCAGCGGCGTGACCTTGGCCACGCGGTGGATCAGGTCCGGCTCCAGCAGCAGTACACAGCCGCTGGCCAGGAGGGTGCCGAGGATGAAGGTGAAGGAGCAGAAGACGATCAGGATGCCGATTTCCTGCGGCGTCATACCTTTGCTGCGGTAAGCGCGATAACGCACCAGGGCGCCTGAGAACACTGAGGCGCCGATGTTGTGGGCCAGCGCATAGGTGGTGAAGGAACACAGGCTGATAAAGCGCCAGGAAATCTTTTTGCCCAGGTGCGCCAGGGCGATGCGGTCGTACCAGGCCAGGGCGCTATAGGCGCCAAGGGTGGCTGCTGCGGCCAGCAGCCAATCCAGGCGCGGAATGGCGCGCAGGCTGTCGGCGATTTCATTCAGGGAAATAGTGCGAACTTGGTGATAGAGCAAGTAACACGACAACAGCACGGCGCCGAGCCCCACCAGGGTCCAGACCAGATCGCTCCTTTTCATCACGGATGCAGCTCCACTGAGATCACTCCTTCGTACTGCGACTGTCCCCGCGCACGCCTGTGCGAAGGCTGCGCAGTATCACGGAGGCATGGCCGCTGCTCAACTGCGGACTTGCTGTTGGCGTTACGGCGTGTGTCGCGTGCGACTCAACTCCAGCCAAGGGTCAGGGCTGCCAATACAGCATAGCGGGCGGTTTTTGCCAGGCTGACGATCAGCAGGAACACCCACAGGCGTTCGCGCATTACCCCGGCCATCAGGGTCAGCGGGTCGCCGATGATTGGCACCCAGCTCAGTAGCAGCGACCAGCGGCCGTAACGGGCATAACCGCGTTGCGCCTGCTGCAGGCGCGCGTCGTTGACCGGGAACCAGGATTTGTGGCGAAAGTGTTCGAGGTAGCGGCCGAGCAGCCAGTTGATCAGCGCGCCGAGGATATTGCCGACGCTGGCCACCGCCAGCAGGGCCCAGGGCGAATAGGCGCCACTGAGCAGCAGCGCCACCAGCACGCTTTCCGATTGCAGCGGCAGCAGGGTGGCGGCGCCCAGGGCCGAAATAAACAGGCCCAGGTAGGCGGAGAGCGTCAGCATCCGTGGCGCGTCAGGCAGCGTCGCTTAGGGCTGCTTGTCCTGCTCGGCATTGGCCATCACATCTTCCAGCTTGAGGCCGGTAAGACCGTGGATGGTGCGCCACAGGTAATAGAAGATGGCCATCAGCATGATCATCGAGGGGATCGCGATCATCGGGTAGCTGAGCAGATTCATCCGCCCCAGCTCGGCGTTGAAGGCTTCGCTGCCGGCCGGGCTGATCACGATCCACTTGGCCAGCACGTAGTTCATCGCCGAGGAGAAGAAGAAGGTGCCGCTCAGCCAGTAGGTGGCTCTGAGCAGGCGCGCTTCGAACAGCTCGGTATTACCGGCCTGCTCCAGGCGCTCATGGATTTTGTCGACGTTGAGCACGGTCTTGTTGAACAGCATGGTGCGGATCAACGGGAAGCGGGTGCGGGTCGATACCAGCACGGCGATGCCGATGATGCCGGGGATCGCCGCTTCCTTGATCGCCAGCCACTGGTTATCCAGCTTGAGCAGGCCAATGCCGCCGGTAAGCAGCACGCTGACCAGGCCGAGCAGGGCGATAAAGTTGAATTTGCGGTACTTGAGCAGCTCGAAGCTGCCCCAGCCCAGCGGGAAGGCCAGCGCCAGCATCAGCGCACCGTCGGCACCCAGGCGGCTCTCGCCACTGAGTTTCATCAGGATCAGGGAGGGAATCAGAATACTGACCAGCAAATCGATCAGCGGGCGGGGTTTGTGCGTGGCCTGAGTGCTTTGCGTGGTATCGGTCATGTCATTCAAGGTGCAGGAAAGAGACGCGATCATCGCCTGCCTGAGCGGCGGCTACCAGCCCAGCCGTCGCTTGGAGTGTGAAAAAGTGTGAGGCGCAAGTGGATGGCACGGTTTTCTGGCGGATGACCGGTAACCCAGCGCCCGGCGAGGCTAATCGCCTGATGCTAAAGTGATAGCAGTAACTCTACGGTGACACCTGAGCGCTGTTAGGTGTTGTGCATGCTGCTGTGCATGGCGTCGCCAGGTTTTGGGAGTGATGCAGATGTACAGCCGATGCCAGTCGAGATATGTGCTGCTATTCGTTGTGTTGACCAGTTGGGCCACTCAGGCGTTGGCAAAGGACTGTATCGGTGTGGTGGCGGCGGGGGCTACGCCCTTCTGGGGGCAAGTAGAGGCCGGTGCGCGGCAGGCGGCCAGAGAGGACGGCCTGGACATGCATTTTCGCGGGCCTAGCCACGAAGGGCGGGTGGAAACCCAGCTGCAGATGATCAACTGGGTGCTGGAGCATGGTTGCAAGGCGCTGGTTATCGCCCCCAGCGGCCCGGAGATCGCCTCGCGTGTGCAGCAATTGGCGGGCAGCGGCATCAATACTGTGTATTTCGACCGTGACCTGCCCGGTAGTGCAGTGCGCGGTGTGGTCGCCACCGATAACTTTCGCGCTGGCGTGCAGGCCGGCCAGGCCTTGGCTGCGGCGCTTGGTGGCCAGGGCCAGGTGGCGCTGTTGCGCTTGAAGGCCGGTGTGCCCTCGACCAGCGAGCGTGAGCGTGGTTTTCGTCAGGGCGCAGAGCAGGGCGGCCTGAGTATCCTGCTGGATACCTATATCGGCGACGACAGCCAGGCGGCTGTGAATGCCTTGCGTGAGCGCTTGCCGCAGCTGGCGGGCGTGTTTACCCCCAACAGCACCAGTTCACGCGCCGCACTGGCAGCGCTGCGGCGGCTCGGCAAGGCGGGCGCGTTGGTGCATATCGGCTTTGATGGTGATCAGTTGCTAATTGAGGCGTTGCGTAAGGGCGAGGTGCACAGCCTGATGATCCAGCAAGCCCATGCCATTGGTTATCAGGCCGTGCAATTGGCTGCGCGAAGTATGCGTGGCGAGCTATCGCCGCAACCGGTGAATATCGCGTTGCAGGTGCAGCAGGTAAGTCGCGAGAACCTGGCGCAGTGGCAGCGGGCGCGGGAGATGGAGCTGACGGCCAATCCATAGCCCCTCGCGCTGATTTGCCGCAGAACTCTGCTGGTTGCTGAGCCAATGGCTGTTTATCATTCGGCGTTTCGGCCCATTGTTCGTATGTTTTTGCAGGTATTGCCCAATGCGGTTGAAGTCCTGGCTGGTTGTGTTGTTGCTTGGCTGCTGTGCATCGGCGCTGGCGGCCGAGCTGCGCCTGTATACCGAGGAATACCGGCCGCTGAGCTATATCGAAGATGGCAAGCTGACCGGCATGGCCGTGGAAGTGGTCGAGCTGCTGATCCAGCGTACCGGGCAGGACACCCGCATCGAGCTGGTGCCCTGGACCCGCGGTTACCATCAGGTGCAGCACGAGGCCAACAGTGGCTTGTTCTCCACGGTGCGTACCGCCCGGCGCGAGGCGCTGTTCCAGTGGGTCGGGCCGATTGCCCTGGGGCATACCAGCTTCTATGCGCGGCGCGGTGCCGGGTTGAATATGCGTACGCTGCAGGATGTTGAGCGTTTCAACACCCTGGCCGTGCCCAAGCAGTGGTACTCCTATGAATACCTCAGCGACCGTGGCCTGAAAAATCTCTACGGTGTACCAACGCCCCAGCACATGATGAAGATGTTCAAGCACGGCCGTATCGAGTTGCTGGTGGCCAACAACCTGGCGCTGGATGACATGCTCGCGCAGCAAGGCATGCGCCGTGATGAGGTGGAGTTGCAGTTCACCTTTATGGGTAACAACTCTTATATCGCCTTTTCGAACAACACCGATCCTGCGCTGGTTCGGCAATGGCAGCTGGCCCTTGATGAGTTACTGCGCGACGGCAGTCTGGAGCGGATTCATAAGCGCTGGTTTACCCAGCCGTTCAGCATGCCCGCCGCACCTTCCTTGCCATAACGCGACTTGCCCGGCTCTGAGCTAGTCTGAAGCCAGTGCCGGGAGAACCCACTTTGCTCAAACCACGCTGCGCGCTGATGATCTGGCTGCTGCTTTGTCTGGCCGGGCCTGCGTGTGCTGAATTGCAGTTGCTCACTGAGGAAGCGCCACCGACCAGCTTTAGCCGTGACGGTGAGCTGCACGGTCTGGCCGTAGAGGTGGTGCGCGCGCTGATTGAGCGCACCGGCGACCCCGGCAAGATCGAGCTGCTGCCCTGGACGCGCGGCTATCACCTGGCTCAGCACGAGCCGAATACGGCGATCTTCTCCACCGTGCGCACGCCGGAGCGTGAGGCCAAGTTTCAGTGGGTTGGCCCGCTGCTGATCGGCACCACCAGCTTCTACTCGCTGAAATCACGCAACCTGCGTTTCGACAATCTGCAGCAGGCCGCCGAGAGTGGGCCGCTGGCTGTGCCGAAGCAGTGGTACACCTTTGAAACTCTGACTGCGCGCGGCTTCAAGAATCTCTACGGGGTCCCCAGCGCGAAGAATATGGTGACCATGCTCAAACATGGGCGGGTGCAGTTGATTGCCACTGAAGACCTGACCCTCAAGGACGAACTGGCCAGCGGCGGTTTGCGCCCGGAGCAGGTGCAGGCGCACCTGCCCTTTATGCGTTCGGCTTACTACATTGCCTTCTCCCCGCAGACCGACGCGGCGTTGGTTGAACGCTGGCGGCGCGCCCTTGATGCCATGCATGAAGACGGCAGCTTCGCGCAGATATTCCGCCTCTGGCTGCCGCATGCCGAGTTGCCGACGGCCACTGAATAGCCCGCTGCTGCGCGCTGCGCGGCCTGCTAACCTGGCGCCTATTGTGTCGTTCTCACCTCGCTGAGCCTGCCTATGCCCACGCCACGTCCTATCCTGCTTGATCTTGCTGCGCGCGCCCAGTTGTTCGGCCATCTGGCGTCCATGGAGAAAGCCGGCGTGCCGGTCGAGCGGGCGCTGCTCAGCCTGCAAGTGCCGGCGCGCGCCAAGGCTGCGCTGGCCAGCCTGCAAACGCAGATTGCTGGTGGTAGCGATATGGCCAGTGCCGGGCTGCGCAGTGGCCTGTTTACCCAGCTGGACAGCACCCTGCTGCGCGCCGCCCAGGCCAGTGGTTGCCTGGCGGCGATCTACCAGCGCCTGGCCGAGCGTTACAACCACCGGGCGCAACAAACCGCTGCAGTCAAATCACGCTTGCTGATGCCGGCGGCGGTGCTGGTGCTGGCGCTGTTTATTCAGCCGCTGCCGGCGTTGGTCGGCGGTCAGCTAAGCATCGTCGGTTATCTATGGGGCGTACTCTGGCCGTTGTTGCTGCTGGGCGCTCTGTATGGCCTGGGGCGCGGGTTATACGTGCGGCGTGAGCACGCGCCTGCTGGTGCGGCTTCGCCGCTCGATGGCCTGTGGGCGAGTGTGCCGCTCCTCGGTCCCGCGTTGCTGCGGCGTAATCTGCGCGACTTTTTCGACAGCCTGGGGCTGATGCTGGAGGCTGGCATGCCCATGCTGGATGCTTTACCCAAGGCCTGCGCGGTGATCCGCCATGCGCCGCTGCGCAAACGTTTCAGCGCTGTGCAACTGGCTGTGCAGCGTGGCCAAAGCCTGGCGCAGGCGCTGGCGTCTGTCGACTTTCCCGGCCAGGGGCTGGCCCTTGGCCTGATTCGTACGGGCGAAGCCAGCGGCACCTTGCCGGCCAGCCTGCTCAACTACGCCGGGGTGGAAACCCAGAAGCTGGATAGCCTGACCGAACAGCTGGCCACTTGGCTGCCACGCTTGCTGTATGCCGGTGTGATGCTGTGGATGGCCTATGGGCTGCTCACCGGCGCCGGCTTTGGCCCACGTTTACCGGCGGACTTGGGTTAGTGCGCTGGATGGCTGGGTAGACTGAAAGGCGGGTGCAAGGTTGTTGGTCGACTATGTAGTTTTACTACATGACGGGTTTTGTAGTTTTGCTACATAATCCCTCGCTCAGAATCGACTATGAACGATGGTGCACCCCATGCAAAGAGCCTCGCATCACGACCTTCGCGCACAATTTCGTGCGCTTCTTGCTTCGAATAGCTGCTATCACACGGCTTCCGTGTTCGATCCCATGGCCGCGCGGATTGCTGCCGACCTGGGTTTTGAAGTCGGCATTCTGGGTGGTTCTGTAGCTTCACTACAAGTTTTGGCCGCGCCGGATTTCGCCCTGATTACCCTTAGCGAGTTTGTTGAGCAGGCCACCCGTATTGGCCGCGTCAGTCGCCTGCCGGTAATCGCCGATGCCGACCACGGCTACGGCAATGCGCTCAATGTGATGCGCACCGTGGTCGAGTTGGAGCGCGCAGGGATTGCTGCGCTGACCATCGAAGACACCCTGCTGCCGGCGCAGTTCGGCCGTAAGTCCACCGACCTGATCAGCATCGATGAAGGTGTCGGCAAAATCCGCGCGGCCCTGGAAGCACGGGTTGACCCTGACCTGGCGATCATCGCCCGCACCCATGCCGGCGTGCTGGATGTCAGCGAGGTGATTCGTCGTACCCAGGCTTATCAGGCGGCCGGTGCCGATGCCATCTGCCTGGTCGGCGTCGAGGATTTTGCCCACCTGGAGCAGATTGCCGAGGCCCTTAGCGTTCCGCTGATGCTGGTCACCTACGGCAACCCCAAGCTGCGCGACAACGCGCGCCTGGCCAGCCTCGGTGTGCGCATCGTGGTCAACGGTCATGCCGCCTATTTCGCGGCGATCAAGGCCACCTACGACTGCCTGCGCGAACAGCGCGGCGTCGATGCCTGCGACCTTAGCGCCACCGAACTGACCCACACCTACACCCAGCCCGAGGACTATATCGTTTGGGCGCGTGAGTTTATGGAGGTCAAGGAGTAGGGCGACCGCGTGCTCTTGAGATTTGCCCGCAGACGGCGCATATCTAGAGGCATACACAGCGGAGGACAATTGCGATGGCCGGTGGCTGGGCAAATGACGGCGCGGTACAGGAGCAGATCGACAGCAGCATCGAGGACGCTATTCAGCGCGCCCGCAGCCAGCTGCCGCGCGGCGAAAGCCTGAGCCACTGCGAGGAGTGCGACGCCGCGATTCCCGAGGCGCGGCGCAAAGCCATCCCCGGCGTGCACCTGTGCGTGGCCTGCCAGACCGAGCACGACAAGGAGCAGGCCAAATTCAGCGGCTATAACCGCCGGGGCAGCAAGGACAGTCAGTTGCGCTAATGGCTCGCGCCGCAGACTCTGCGACCCAACCAAACCTAGGCGCGAATATCCACGCTGCCGGTCTGGCTCTGCATGATCGACATGGCCGATTGCAGCATTTTCAAAGTCGCCGCGTCGTTACGCGCTGCGGCGCCTTCCATGCCCGCGCGGGCCTTCTGGGTAAAGTCGTAGCGCGTGCTGTCGTTTGCAGCGGGCAGCTCGCCCGACATGCCGCCCGCGACCGGTATTTTCATGCTCATGGCCATAAACGCCCGGCTGTCATCGAGTGACATCTGCCCACTGCGGATTTGCCCGTTGGTCCAGTCGCGCAGGTCCTGGCGGGTCATGCTGCTGAAGTCTGCGGATGCAGCGGTTTTCGGCGGACTGGATGGGGTGCTGGCCAGCGCCGCCGAGAAGGACGCGTCAGTGCTTCGGTTCTGGTTGGCCGTCGACGCGCGTTGGTTGGCGACTGGGTAGGTTGCTCCTGCATCAATTCTCATGGCGGCTCCTTTCGACAGGCTAAATGAGCCTTGTGCCGAGCAAAACTTGCGCCAAATATTTAACCCACTGAAATAGAAGAATTATTGTTGCGAGCGGCGAGCAGTCTGGCCGGATAAGGTTCGGCGTCCGGCAATGGGTTGCCGGTCATCGGGTAATTTTTTGCCGGGGTCGGCCTGATGTGGGGCCCGCGCATGCCCATTCAAGGGGTGACTGAATAACCGCGACCGCTCATGCAATTGGCGTAGGTCTGATCCATGCTGCTCTGGGCCTCCTGCTCGGCGTTGCGCCGATCTTCGCGGCGGTCCTGACGCTGGCGTGAGCCGCCGACTACTACGCCGACAGCGGCGGCATCGCGGGCCTTATTCTGCCGGTACTCCTGCTTGATATCGTCATCCACCCGGTCATAGATCTCGTCATGCTGGTTGCCGCGTATCTGTGCCGCTGCTGCTCCGACCGCTGCGCCTTTGGCGGCTCCGCGCAAGCGCTCGCCTCCGCGGTCGTCGCTGCTGCTGGTCGTTGTGCTACTCGGGGTGGTGCCTGCCTGGGTCTGGCAGGCGGCGATATCGCTCTGGATCTGTTGCTGGTTCTGGCCCTGCAAGGGCGTCACGGTTTGCGCCTGCGCGAGCGGCAGGCTGAGTAGCAATAGATAGCCGAATAGGCTTGGTTGTGTCGAGAACCGGTACATGGGGCACCTCCCGCGCGAGTGCTGGGCTTTCAGTCTAGCCCCACGCAGTGATTGCCCAGTGCCGCAGGTCAGAAAAGGAAATAACGCTGCGCCATCGGCAGTACATCCGCCGGCTCGCACCAGAGCAACTGGCCATCGGCCTTGACCTGATAGTTCTGCGCATCCACCTCGATATTTGGCAGGTAATCGTTGTGGATCAGGTCGGTCTTCTGCACCTCGCGGCAGCCCTTGACCACACCAATCTGCTTCTTCAGTCCCAACTGCTCGGGCACGCCGGCATCGAACGCCGCCTGACTGATAAAGGTGATGCTGGTGGCGTGGCGGCTGCCGCCGTAGCTGGCGAACATCGGTCGGTAATGTACCGGCTGCGGTGTGGGGATCGAGGCATTGGTGTCGCCCATTAGGCTCGCGGCAATCGCACCGCCTTTGAGAATCAGCGTCGGTTTAACGCCGAAAAACGCCGGGCGCCAGAGCACCAGGTCGGCCCATTTGCCCACTTCGATCGAGCCCACCTCATGGCTGATGCCGTGGGTGATGGCCGGATTGATGGTGTACTTGGCGATATAGCGTTTAACCCGGAAGTTGCTGTTGCCCGGGCCGTCGCCTTCCAGCGGGCCGCGCTGTTTGTGCATCTTGTCGGCGGTCTGCCAGGTGCGGGTGATCACTTCGCCAACGCGGCCCATGGCCTGGCTGTCTGAGCTGATCATCGAGAACGCGCCGAGGTCATGCAGGATATCTTCGGCGGCAATGGTCTCGCGGCGAATACGGCTCTCGGCGAAGGCCACGTCTTCGGCGATGCTTGGGTCGAGGTGGTGGCAGACCATCAGCATGTCCAGGTGTTCGTCGATGGTGTTGCGGGTAAACGGCCGGGTCGGGTTGGTCGAACTCGGCAGCACGTTGGGGAAGCCGCAAGCCTTGATAATGTCCGGCGCGTGGCCGCCGCCGGCACCTTCGGTGTGGTAGGTGTGAATGGTGCGGCCTTTGAACGCAGCCAGGGTGGTTTCGACAAAGCCGGACTCGTTGAGCGTGTCGGTGTGAATCGCCACCTGCACATCAAACTGGTCGGCCACGCTCAGGCAGTTGTCGATGGCCGCCGGGGTAGTGCCCCAGTCTTCATGCAGCTTAAGGCCGATGGCCCCAGCTTTGACTTGCTCGATCAACGGCTCCGGCAAGGAGGCGTTGCCCTTGCCGGTAAAACCCAGGTTCATCGGGAAGGCGTCGGCGGCTTGCAGCATGCGCGCCATATGCCAGGGCCCGGAGGTGCAGGTGGTGGCGTTGGTACCGGTGGCAGGCCCGGTGCCGCCGCCGATCATGGTGGTGACGCCGCTCATCAACGCCTCTTCAATCTGCTGCGGGCAGATAAAGTGGATATGCGTATCGATGCCGCCGGCAGTGAGGATCATGCCTTCAGCGGCGATCACTTCGGTACCGGCGCCGATGGCGATGGTTACGTCGGGCTGGATATCCGGGTTGCCGGCCTTGCCGATGGCGGCGATACGACCGTCCTTCAAGCCGACGTCGGCCTTGACGATGCCCCAGTGGTCGATGATCAGCGCATTGGTGATCAGCGTATCGACCACGTCCGCCGCGCAGAGCTGACCCTGGCCCATGCCGTCACGGATCACCTTACCGCCGCCGAACTTCACTTCCTCACCGTAGGTGGTGAAGTCCTGCTCCACTTCGATCCACAGCTCGGTATCGGCCAGGCGCACCTTGTCGCCGACGGTGGGGCCGAACATATCGGCATAGGCTTGGCGGGAGATTTTCATGGGTTCGCCTTCAGATTCAATTGGGTTTGCAACCGTTCGCTGCGCTCACTATCGCGGGCAAGCCCGCTCCTACAGGGGAATGCGATCACATGTAGGAGCGGGCTTGCCCGCGATAAGGCCATAGCAGACGCTTAGACATTTACAGATCGCCCATCACCCGCCCGGCAAAGCCGAACACGCGGCGATGGCCGGCTAGGTCGACCAGCTCGACTTCGCGGCTCTGCCCCGGCTCGAAGCGCACGGCGGTGCCGGCCGGGATATTCAGGCGCATACCTCGCGCGGCTGCTCGGTCGAAGGTCAGCGCATCGTTGGTTTCGAAAAAGTGATAGTGCGAGCCGACCTGGATCGGCCGGTCACCGCTATTGGCCACGGTTACGCGCAGGGTGCGGCGGCCGGCGTTGAGTTCGATGTCGCCGTCCTGGATCTGGTATTCGCCGGGAATCATGGCTGTGGCCTCGACAAGGTTTTGTAGTAGATGGCGTTTGCTCGGTATTGCCCGTCAGGGCCGCAGGCGTAATCAGGCAGGCCGCCAATGCAGCTGTAGCCAAGTGCTTGGTAGAGGCCTCGGCATCGCTGCCGGCTTCGGTGTCCAGGTACAGCAAGCCGCGTTGTAGCTCAGCGGCTTCGCCTTCCAGGCGCTGCATCAGGCTGTTGGCGATGCCACGGCGGCGGGCGTTGCTGTGTACCAGGAGCTTCTGCACTTCGGCGCGGTTGAGGCCGTTAGGTTTCTGGCACAGCACCAGTTGCACGCTGCCCAGCACCTGGCCCCGCTCACAGGCCAGCCAGAGCAGGTGAGTGCCATCGCGTATGCCTGCCAGGACCTGGTCGAAATAGAGGTTGGCCGCGTCAGCATCGAGATCGGCGAGAAAGCCTACCGAGGCGCCATGCGCCACGGAGTCGAGCAGCAGGGCCTGCAGGCCTTGGCGATAAGGCTCAAAGTCAGCCGCGTCGAGGCGCTCGATGCTCAGCATCAGGGCGCACTCCTTTCGGGGCTCAGCATCAGCTGCATAAAGGTCAGGTCCAACCAGCGGCCGAACTTGCGGCCGACCTGGGGCATCTGGCCGGTGGTGACGAAGCCGAGGCGTTCGTGCAGGCGGATCGAGGCACTGTTGCCGCTCTCGATGGCGGCGACCATTACGTGCAGGCCGGCTGCTTGCGCGCGTTCGATCAAGGCGTGCATCAGTAAGGGGCCGAGGCCCTGACCGCGTTGGTCGCTGCGCACATACACCGAGTGTTCCACGGTATGGCGAAAGCCTTCGATGGCGCGCCAGGTGCCGTAGCTGGCGTAGCCGAGCACCTCGCCTGCATCACTGTGGACAACCAACACCGGAAAGCCGGCCGCGGTGCGTTCATTCAGCCAAGCCTGGCGGTTGGTCAAGTCGACCAGGGTTTCGTTCCAGATGGCCGTGGTGTGCTGCACGGCATCGTTGTAGATAGCCAGAATGGCAGGCAGGTCGGCGGCAGTAGCGTCGTGAATCATCATGCTTAAGCAATCGGCTGATGGACGGTGACCAACTTGGTGCCGTCGGGGAAGGTGGCCTCGACCTGAATCTCCGGGATCATTTCCGGGATGCCTTCCATCACCTGATCACGGCTCAGCAGGGTGGTGCCGAAGTGCATCAGCTCGGCCACGGTCTGGCCGTCGCGGGCGCCTTCGAGCAGTGCTGCACTGATATAGGCCATGGCTTCCGGGTAGTTGAGTTTTACCCCACGGGCCAGGCGCCGTTCAGCCACCAGGCCGGCGGTGAAGATCAGCAGCTTGTCTTTTTCTCTCGGGGTCAGGTCCATCAGGTACTCCAGATACGTGGGGGCACGGCGGTGCGGCCGAGCAGGGCCGGGCGCAACAGCTGCCAGAGGGCAATCAGCCAGGCGCGCGCGTGCAAGGCTTCGTCGGCCAGGCAGCGGGCCACCAGCAGGCCGGGTAATTGGGTCAGATCGCCGCGCACCGGTGTGCTCAGGTTGCGGCAGTGCTCAAGCAGTTCGCTGTCGATTTCACCGCTGATCAGCAGGGTGGCGAACACCGGTTTGCCGTCCAGGCCGATGGGCGAGTCGAGCAGGCCATCGCCGCCAACCACGCGCTGACGTTCGTGCCAGAGCAGTTGGCCGTCGCGGCGGATATTCAGTTGCGCCTGGAAGTGGCCGCTATCGAAGCGTTCGCCGCTGGCTGGGCGGCCGAGGGCGACGATGTCCCAATAGAGCAGCTTGGCATCGCCGAGCAGCTCGATCTCGGTGGTCAGTTCGGCCTGGGCGGCGGCGTAGACGATGGTTTCCTGCGGCAGCCATTCCAGGGTGGCGCCGGCCTCAACGCGCAGTTTCAGGCTCTGGTAAGCCGGGCCAGCGGCGCGGTACCACTTGGCTGCGCCGGGACTGGTCAATTGCGCCCAGGCGTTGGTGCCGACCGTGGCCGAAATATCCAGGCGATCACCACCGGCGATGCCGCCGGGTGGGTGGACGATGATGTGTTGGCACACCTCGGGTCCTTCGGCATACAGGTGCTTTTGCACCCGCAGCGGGCCTTTATGGCGGCGCAAGGTCGGCCGCGTGCAGTCGCCGTCGCGGCCATAGCCCAGCTCCAGCTCGGCATGCCAGCTGGGGGTAAAGACGGCTGCGGGGGCGTTCATGCAGCCACTCGGTTGCGACGGTGTCGCCAGGCCTGAGCGGAGGAATAACCTGCCAGCAACACCAGCCCCAGGCTGACCGCCAGCCACCATTGCAAGTGCATACCGTAGTAGGGCGGTGCATGCAGCGCACCTTGCAGCCAGAACAGCGCCAGGCCCAGAGCCAGCAGGCAGGCGCACAGCGCGCGGCCCCAGGAACGGCAATAGGAACGCGGACGCAGTATCGCCAGCAGCAGGCCGCATTCGGCCAGGACGATGGCGCAGAAAATCAGCACCGGTTTGAGCGGATAGACCGCTTCGCTGCCAACCGGCATGGCGCGCAGCATCCAGTAATCCGGCAGGCTGCCGGCCCAGACCAGCAGTGCCATACCGACCAGTGCGGTAAGCGGGAGAAGAAGCGTGCGCAGGGGTGGCATTGGGGCCTCGAGTCCATGAGCGAAAGCCTGATTATGCGCAAAGTGCAGTGCCAGCGTCGCCATTCAGATTGCGACCAGTCCGCGTACGCCATCCGCTTCCATGGTCTCGCCACGGCCCTGCTGGACGATCTCGCCACGGCTCATTACCAGGTACTGATCGGCCAGTTCAGCGGCAAAATCATAGAACTGCTCGACCAGCAGAATGGCCATATCGCCGCGTTCTGCGAGCTTCTTGATCACCACGCCGATTTCCTTGATCACCGAGGGCTGGATGCCTTCGGTGGGCTCGTCGAGGATCAGCAGGCGCGGCTTGCTCGCCAGCGCGCGGCCGATGGCCAGCTGTTGCTGCTGACCGCCGGAGAGGTCGCCGCCGCGGCGTTGCTTCATCTCACGCAGCACCGGGAACAGCTCATAGATAAATTCCGGTACCACTTTGGCGTTGCTGCCGGGAAAACGTGACAGGCCCATCAGCAGGTTTTCTTCCACGGTCAAGCGGCCGAAGATTTCTCGGCCCTGGGGTACGTAGGCAATGCCGGCGTGCACGCGCTGGTGCGGTTTGAAAGCGGTGATCGGCTGGCCTTCCCAGTTCACTGCGCCTTCTTTGGCCGGGATCAGGCCCATCAGGCATTTCAGCAGGGTGGTTTTGCCCACGCCGTTACGCCCGAGCAGGCAGGTGACTTCGCCGACCTTCACGTCGAACGACAGGCCACGGAGGATATGGCTGCCGCCGTAGTACTGATGCAGTTGCTCAACTTGCAGCATGTCGATGTCCTTTATTCGTTTTGTGGAAGGGGCCGGGCGGCGAACCGATCAGCCGCGACGCCGTGGATCTTCAAAAACTCGCGGCTTAAGCCCCTCCCACAGGTCGTGCGTAGGGTGGATGGCGTTTTATCCATCCACCGCGCGATGTCATTGGTGGATGAAAAAAGCGTCATCCACCCTACGAATTCCTTACCGGCCGAGGTACACCTCGATCACCCGCTCATCGTTCTGCACCTGCTCCAGCGAGCCTTCGGCCAGCACGCTGCCCTGGTGCAGCACCGTGACGTGGTCGGCAATGCTGCCGACAAAGCCCATGTCGTGCTCCACCACCATCAGCGAGTGCTTGCGCGCCAGCGACTTGAACAGCTCGGCGGTGAACTCGGTTTCGGCGTCGGTCATGCCCGCCACCGGCTCATCGAGCAGCAACAGTTGCGGGTCCTGCACCAGCAGCATGCCGATCTCCAGAAACTGCTTCTGCCCGTGCGACAACAGCCCGGGAGGGCGCTGGCGCGAGGCGTCGAGCTTGATCGTCTGCAGCACTTCATCGATGCGGTCTTTCTGCTCGCCGCTGAGCTTGGCGCGCAGGCTGGCCCATACCGACTTGTTGGTTTTCTGCGCCAGTTCGAGGTTTTCGAACACGCTGAGCGCTTCGAACACAGTCGGCTTCTGGAACTTGCGACCGATGCCGGACTGGGCAATTTCCACTTCGCTCATCTGCGTCAGGTCGAGGGTTTCGCCATAGTAGGCGACGCCGTTGTCCGGGCGGGTCTTGCCGGTGATCACGTCCATCATGGTGGTCTTGCCGGCGCCGTTGGGGCCGATGATGCAGCGCAGCTCGCCGACGCCGATATACAGGGTCAGGTTGGTCAGCGCCTTGAAACCATCGAAGCTGACGTTGATGTCTTCCAGGGTCAGGATGGTGCCGTGACGAACGTTCAGGCCCTTGCTGGCCAGGGTGCTGGCGCCAATCGCATCGCGGCCGCTGCCGGCGGGGTCAAAGGCAGGCTCGAGCATAAATTCGGGTACTGGAGTGGCGCGCATCATTGCTCTCCTTTCTTGCGTAACAAGCCGATCACGCCTTTAGGCAGGAACAGCGTCACGACGATAAACAGAAAGCCCAGGGCGAACAGCCAGTACTCGGGGAAGGCCACGGTAAACCAGCTCTTCATACCGTTGACCAAACCGGCGCCGAGCAGCGGACCGATCAGCGTGCCACGCCCACCGAGGGCTACCCACACGGCGGCTTCGATGGAGTTGGTGGGCGACATTTCGCTGGGGTTGATGATGCCCACCTGTGGCACATACAGCGCGCCGGCCAGGCCGCAGAGTACGGCGCTGAGCACCCAGATAAACAGCTTGTAGCCGCGTGGGTCGTAGCCGCAGAACATCAGGCGGTTCTCGGCGTCGCGCAGGGCAGTAAGCACCCGGCCGAACTTACTGCGTGCCAGGGTCCAGCCCAGGTACAGGCTGGCGACCAACAGTGCCACGGTGGCGAGAAACAGCACCGCGCGGGTGTGCGCCGAGGTGATGTCGAAGCCCAGAATCGTTTTGAAGTTGGTAAAGCCGTTGTTGCCGCCAAAGCCGGTCTCGTTGCGAAAGAACAGCAGCATGCCGGCGAAGGTCAGCGCCTGGGTCATGATCGAGAAGTACACGCCCTTGATCCGCGAGCGGAAGGCGAAGAAGCCGAACACCAACGCCAGCAAACCAGGCGCCAGCACCACCAGGCATAGCGCCCAGAGGAAGTTGCTGGTGCCGTACCAGTACCAGGGCAACTCGGTCCAGGCGAGGAAGCTCATAAAGGCCGGCAAGCCGTCGCCGGCCGCTTCGCGCATCAGGTACATGCCCATGGCGTAACCGCCCAGCGCAAAGAACAGGCCGTGGCCGAGCGACAGCAGGCCGGCGTAACCCCAGACCAGATCGAGCGCCAGGGCTACGATGCAGTAGCAGAGGATCTTGCCAACCAGTGTCAGGCTGTAGGCCGAGACATGCAGGGCGTTGTCCGCCGGCAGCAGGTGCAGCAGCGGCATGGCAATCAGCAGGGTAAGCACCAGCAGGCCGATGGCGATGGAGACTTGCGGGCCGAGCTTGGCGCTGGCACGCGCCAGCAGCGTTTGGTTGAGTGGCATGGTCATCAGTTGATCACCCATCCTGTCGCGGCAAATGATTGTTGGCTTGGGCTGAGTTCGTCCGTCCGTAGGAGCGCGCCATGCGCGCGAACAATGGCGGCGACACGGTCGCAGGCATGGCCAGCTCCTACCGTTTCAATGCAGCTAATCTGGCTCAATCGATCACCCGTCCTTTCAAAGCAAACAGACCTTGCGGGCGTTTCTGAATAAACAGAATGATCAGCGCGAGGATAAGGATCTTGCCGAGCACGGCACCGATCTGCGGTTCGAGAATCTTGTTGGCGATGCCCAGACCGAAGGCCGCCATCACGCTACCGGCCAGTTGCCCGACGCCGCCGAGTACCACCACCAGGAACGAGTCGATGATGTAGCTCTGACCGAGGTCGGGGCCGACGTTGCCGATCTGACTGAGGGCCACGCCGCCGAGGCCGGCGATACCCGAGCCCAAACCGAAGGCCAGCATGTCGACGCGGCCGGTCGGCACGCCGCAGCAGGCCGCCATATTGCGGTTCTGGGTGACGGCACGCACGTTAAGGCCGAGGCGGGTCTTGTTCAGCAGCAGCCAAGTCAGCACCACTACAAACAGGGCGAAGCCGATGATCACGATGCGGTTGTACGGCAGCACCAGGTTCGGCAGCACCTGAATGCCGCCAGATAGCCAGTAGGGGTTGGCCACTTCAACGTTCTGCGCGCCGAAGATCACCCGCACCAGCTGGATCAGGATCAGGCTGATGCCCCAGGTAGCGAGCAGGGTTTCCAGCGGACGACCGTAGAGGTGGCGAATCACCGTGCGTTCCAGCGCCATGCCGATGGCAGCGGTGACGAAGAACGCCACTGGCAGCGCCACCAGTGGATACAGCGCCAAGGCTTCCGGGGCGAAACGCTGGAACAGCACCTGCACCATATAGGTGGAGTAGGCGCCGAGCATCAGCATCTCGCCGTGGGCCATATTGATCACGCCGAGCAGGCCGAAGGTGATGGCCAGACCGAGCGCCGCCAACAGCAGAATCGAGCCGAGCGACAGGCCGCTAAAGGCCTGGCCGAGCAGCTCACCGATCAGCAGTTTGCGTTTGACCTGGGCCAGGCTGGTTTCGGCGGCGGTGCGTACCGTCGGGTCACTTTCCACGGCCGGGTCGAGCAGGGTTTCCAGGCGGGTGCGGGCCAGCGGGTCGCCGGTTTCACCGAGCAGGCGCACGGCAGCCAGGCGCACGGCCAGGTCGCTGTCGACCAGTTGCAGGTTGGCCAGCGCCAGGGTCAGGGCATCACGCACGCCGTCATCGGTTTCGCTGGCGACCTGGGCGTTAAGCAGTTGCAGCTGCGCCGGCTTGGCGCTTTTTTGCAGTTGCTTGGCGGCGGCCAGGCGCAGCGCCGGGTCGTCGGCCAGCAGTTGGTGGCTGGCCAGTGCAGTGGCGGTGAGACCGCGCAGGCGGTTATTCAGGCGCAGCTTCTTCGGTGTTTCGAGCGGTTGTGCGGCGCCTTCGGCGGGCTGATACGCGCCGCCTACTTCGATAAAGGCGTTTTTCGCGCTGTCGGCCGCGACGCGGCCTTGTTGCAGGGCTTCGATCAGCGGCAGGCGCGCGGCATCCGGCGCGGCGGACCAGCTTTCCAGCAGGCTGGCCTGCTTGGCTGGGTTGGCGGCGACAAAGTCCTGGGCATCACCGGCGTGCGCGGCCAGAGGCAGCAGCAACAGCAGGCTCAGCAGAATTCGGCTAAAGGCAGTGGGCATGGGGCAGTCCTTCGATTACGGTCGTGCCCCGGACTTAATCCGGGTCACGTTTGCCCTCTCCCCAACCCTCTCCCCCTCTTCATAAAAGAAAGGGGGGCGAGGGGGCTGACCGCGTCATACTGAAGATGCGTGGCTGTCGCTCCCCTCTCCCGCGTGCGGGAGAGGGGTTGGGGGAGAGGGGCTTTTGCCTTAGTTCGACTTCACCGCGTAATCCGGCTTCTTGTCGTTGCCTTCGATATACGGGCTCCACGGCTGGGCGCGGACCGGGCTGCTGGTTTCCCAGACCACGGAGAACTGACCGTCTTCCTGGATTTCACCGATCATCACCGGCTTGTGCAGGTGGTGGTTGGTCTTGTCCATGGTCAGGGTGTAGCCGCTTGGCGCAGCGAAGGTCTGGCCGTAGAGCGCGGTGCGCACTTTATCGACGTCGGTGGTGCCGGCTTTTTCCACGGCCTGGGCCCACATATGGATGCCGACGTAGGTGGCTTCCATCGGGTCGTTGGTCACGGCCTTGTCGGCGCCTGGCAGGTTCTTGGCTTTGGCGTAGGCCTTCCACTTGGCAACGAACGCGCTGTTGACCGGGTTTTCCACGGACTGGAAGTAGTTCCACGCGGCCAGGTGGCCGACCAGTGGCTTGGTGTCGATGCCGCGCAGTTCTTCTTCACCCACGGAGAAGGCCACCACCGGTACGTCGGTGGCTTCCAGGCCCTGGTTGGCCAGCTCCTTGTAGAACGGCACGTTGGAGTCGCCGTTTACAGTGGAGATCACCGCAGTTTTGCCGCCGGCAGAGAACTTCTTGATGTTGGCGACGATGGTTTGATAGTCGCTATGACCGAACGGGGTGTAGACCTCTTCGATGTCTTTCTCGGCCACGCCCTTGCTGATCAGGAAGGCGCGCAGGATCTTGTTGGTGGTGCGCGGGTAGACGTAGTCGGTGCCGAGCAGGAAGTAGCGCTTGGCTGCGCCACCGTCTTCGCTCATCAGGTACTCGACCGCCGGGATAGCTTGCTGGTTTGGCGCGGCGCCGGTGTAGAAAACGTTCGGCGACATCTCTTCGCCTTCGTACTGCACGGGGTAGAACAGCAGGCCGTTGAGTTCTTCATAGACCGGCAGCACGGATTTGCGCGATACCGAGGTCCAGCAGCCGAAAGTGACGTCGACCTTGTCCTGGGTCAGCAGCTGGCGACCGCGTTCGGCGAACAGCGGCCAGTTCGAGGCTGGGTCGACTACTACCGGCTCCAGCTGCTTGCCGAGTACGCCGCCCTTGGCGTTGATTTCGTCGATGGTCATCAACGCCATGTCTTTCAGCGAAGTTTCCGAGATGGCCATGGTGCCGGACAGCGAGTGGAGGATGCCGACCTTGATGGTCTCGGCGGCCTGTACGGTCCAGGTCATGCCCATGGCGGCGATGGAAGCGGATAGGGTAAAGGCCTTGATCAGATTGCGACGTTGCATGGTGCGATCTCCATTCACGAACTTAAGTGTTTGAGCTGCTGGTTTTTAGTTGTTTGTCTGGCAGTTGAAACAGGGCGGGGCCCTGGGTCTTCACTTCAGGTCTTCACCTCTGGTGCCGGCATGGTGCGCTGACGCGCGCTATGCAGCATGTGCAGGGTGATCTTGCGCACTTCCGCCTTGCTGACCTCTATATGGGTCTTGAGCAATAGCTGTGCCTCTTCGCACCGGCGCGACAGAATCGCCCCGAGTATTTGTCCGTGTTCCTCATAAGTGGCCGCCACGCGCGGGCTCTGGGTGAAGTCCAAGCGCCTGATAATGCGGATTTTCTCGCTCACCTCGGCATGCAGGCGGGCCATCTCACGGTTGCCTGCGGCCTCCACCAACTGGCAGTGAAAACGCTCATCCAGGCGCGACACTTCGCGGCCGTCCTGCAAACGCTGCTCGGATTGCACCAACCAGGTGCGCTTGAGTTGCTCCAGGGCAGTGCAGTGCTCGTCTTGGGCGCGTGCGCACAAGCGCCGCACGGCTTCCAGTTCGAGGACGATGCGCACTTCGTACAGCTCCTCGAAATGCGCGAAGTCGAATGGCTTGACCTGCCAGCCGCTGCGGAAATACACCTGCAGATAGTCCTCGCGTTGCAGGCGATACAGCGCCTGGCGCACCGGCGTACGGCTGACCGCCATGCGCTCGGCGATTTCACCCTCGGAGAAGCGATCACCGGGCAGCAGGCGGAACTCGAAGATGTCGTCCTTGAGCTGCTGATAGATGCGCTCGGCGAGGTTCTCCGGGCGCTCCTTGCCAGGTGCGGGCGCGCTGACCAATTGCATCTCAGGCCGCCTCGGTGGGGGCGAGCAACAGCAGCGCATCGCCAGGGGTAACCGCCTTGCCGGGTGCGCAGCGCACCGACTTGACCATGCCGGCGAACGGCGCGGTGACCGCCAGCTCCATCTTCATCGCCTCAACCACCAGCAGCGGTGTGCCGGCTTCCACCTGCTGGCCGGGCTCGACCAGCACCTTCCACACGCTGCCGCTCATCTCGGCGTTGACCATATGGCCGTCGTTGTCGCCATCCTCATCCGGGCTGCTGATCAGTGTGGCGGCCTCGCTGGGATCATCGTCGCGCCACAGTTGCACTTCGGCGTCGAAGGCGGCTTTCTGCTGGTTCTGGAAGGCTTGAATGCTGCCTGCGTTGGCGGCGAGGAAGCGCTGGTACTCGGCAAAGTCGAACTCGCTGTGCTCGATGCGCACCTGCGCGCGGCCCTCGCGGAAGGCCTCGCGGAACTCATCCAGCTCGGCCTCGCTGACCGGGTAGAACTTCACCTGATCGAAGAACTGCAGCAGCCACGGCTGACCATTCTCGAACTGCGGGTTCTTCACGTACTTGTTCCAGATCGGCAGGGTGCGGCCGACCAGTTGATAGCCGCCGGGCGAGTCCATGCCGTAGATGCACATGTACATGCCGCCAATGCCCACGGTGCCTTCGGCGGTGTAGGTGCGCGCCGGGTTGTACTTGGAACTGAGCAGGCGATGGCGCGGGTCTAGGGGCACGGCGCAGGGTGCGTCCAGGTAGACGTCGCCGAGGCCGAGGATCAGGTAGCTGGCATCAAACAGGATGTCTTTGACCTCCTCGCGGCTGGCCAGGCCATTGGCGCGCTGGATAAAGTCGACGTTGTTCGGCAGCCAGGGCGCCTCGCTGCGCACGGTTTCCCGGTAGCGCTGCACGGCGGCGAGGGTGGCGCTGTCCTCGAAGGCCATGGGCAGGTGGACGATGCGCGTCGGCACCTTGAGGGTGGCCACGTCGCCAAGCTGTGCTTCCAGGCGCAGCAGGTGTTCAAGCAGCGCGCGCTGGTGCAGCACGCGGCTGTCGTAGCGCAGCTGCAGTGAGCGCACGCCGGGGGCGAGTTCTTCCAGGCCAGCCAACGGCTCGGCCTTGAGTGCCTCCATCAGCAGGTGCACGCGCAGACGCAGGGCCAGGTCGAGCACGTTGTCGCCGTACTCCAGCAGGATGTAGGCATCCCCTGCCTGGCGGTAGACCACATGCGGACGCTTGGCTGTGGCTGGCAGTTCGGCCAATACCGTGGCGGAAACAGTGTTCGATGGCAGCAAGGATGGCGCCGGCAGGCTGACCGCGCTGATCGCCGCCAGTGCGGCGATGCTGCCCAGCTGCGCTTGCTCCAGGCTTTGCGCCTGCTGAAAGCTGATGGGGTGGAAACGCAGTGTATCGCCGGGTTTGACCTGGCCGATCTTCCACAGCTCGGCCTTGGCGATGGTCACCGGGCAGACGAAACCACCGAGGCTGGGGCCGTCCTTGGTCAGGATTACCGGGAAGTCACCGGTGAAGTTGATCGCGCCAATGGCGTATTCGCAGTCGTGCACGTTGGACGGGTGCAGGCCGGCTTCGCCACCATCGGCCCGCGCCCAGCTTGGCTTCGGGCCACTGAGACGCACGCCGAGGCGGTTGGAGTTGTAGTGCACCTGCCATTCGGCGGCGAAGAACTCTTCGATGGACTGCGCGGTGAAGAAATCCGGCGCGCCGTGCGGGCCATAGAGCACGCCGATATTCCAGGTGCTGCCGTAGTTGGGAATCAGGCTGGCATCCAGCGCCTGCGGCGCGCTGATCGGCGCTGGGGTGGTGCAGGCGGCAAGCTCGGGTTGCGAGATGGCCAGCATATCCGCCGGGCGCAGGGTGCGTCCGGCATGCCCGCCGAACTGACCAAGAGCAAAGGTCGAGCGGCTGCCCAGGTACAGCGGCACGTCCAGGCCATTGCGTACCGCCAGATAGGTGCGGCAACCGCTGCTGGCACGGCCGAGCTTGAGCGTTTGCCCGGCGCTGACGCGGATCGGCGCCCAGTAGGCAACCGCTTCGCCGTCCAGCTCGGCCGGGCAGTCGGCTCCGGTCAGGGCGATCAATGCGTCACTGTGAAAGCGCAGGGTTGGGCCTTGCAGGGTGAATTCCAGGGCGGCGGCATCGTTATGGTTGCCGACAATGCGGTTGGCCAAGCGGAAGGCCAGGTCATCCATGGGCCCCGAGGGCGGCACGCCGACATCCCAGTAGCCGAGGCGGCCGGGGTAGTCCTGCACGCTGGAGTAGGTGCCGGGCTCCAGCACCTCAATCACGCTGGCCTTGAATTGGAAGCTGTCGAGCAGTCGCGTCCACACCGCGCCGGCATGAAAGCGCGGCTCGGCCACCACCTGGCGCAGGTAGTCGAGGTTACTGGCGATGCCATGCAGGCGGGTTTCGCCCAAGGCCTTCTGCAGCTTGGCGATGGCCTCCGCGCGGGTGTCGGCATGCACGATCAGCTTGGCGATCATCGGGTCGTAAAAGGCTGAAACCTCGCTGCCGGTGCTGACCCAGCCATCCAGGCGCACATCGGCCGGGAAGTGCACGTCGGTAAGCACGCCGGGGCTGGGCTGGAAGTTCTTCAGTGGGTCTTCGGCGTAGATCCGTACCTCGATGGCGGCGCCTTGCGGGGCGCGATTCAGCGCGGTCCAGTCCAGGCTATCGGCGGCAGCCACGCGCAGCATGCATTCGATCAGATCAAGGCCGGTGACCAGCTCGGTAACCGGGTGCTCGACCTGCAGGCGGGTATTCACCTCAAGGAAGTAGAAGGCATCGCGGGCGCCGTCGTAGATAAATTCTACGGTGCCGGCGCTGCGGTAGTTGACCGACTCGCCCAGCTGCACGGCGGCGGCGTGCAGCTTCTCGCGGGTGGCTTGCGGCAGGTTGGGTGCCGGGGTTTCCTCGACCACTTTCTGGTTGCGCCGCTGCAGCGAGCAGTCGCGCTCACCGAGGGCGGCGACGCGGCCTGCGCCGTCGCCGAAAATCTGCACTTCGATATGCCGCGCTTGGTCGACAAAGCATTCGAGAAACACCCCGGCATCGCTGAAGAACTGCTCGCCCATGCGCTTGACGCTGTCATAGGCGGCGCTCAGGGCGGCTGCATCGTCGCAGCGGGTCAGGCCGATGCCGCCACCGCCGGCGGTGGTCTTGAGCATCACCGGGTAGCCGATGCGTGCGGCAGATTCCAGCGCCTGTTCCAGGCTGTCGAGCAGACCGGTGCCGGGGGCCATGGGCACGCCGGCTGCACCTGCCAGCTCGCGGGCGCGGTGCTTGAGGCCGAACTCGCGGATCTGCTCGCCGGTCGGGCCGACAAAGGCGATGCCTGCGGCCTCGCAGGCATCGGCGAACTCAGCGCTTTCCGAGAGAAAGCCGTAACCGGGGTAGATCGCCTGGGCGCCGGTTTCCTTGGCGGCGGCGAGAATTTTGTCGATCCGCAGGTAGCTGTCGGCCGGCTTGTCGCCGCCCAGGGCGATGGCGATATCGGCATCGCGCACATGCTGGGCATTGCGGTCGGCGTCGGAGTAGACGGCGACGCTCTTCACCCCAAGGCGCTTTAGGGTGCGCATGGCGCGGACGGCTATCTCGCCTCTGTTTGCAATCAATACGGTAGTAAACATGCTCTCTCCTTAAGCCTTAGCTGCGTTGGCGTTCTGTGCGGCGATAAACGCGCGCCAGCCGCCAAAGCTGGTGATATCGCGGGCGCCATCCAGGGCGTAGGGCTCGCAGATAAAGCCTTTGACCCAGCGACCATCGGCCAGCTGCAGATTGCCGATGCCCAGTGGCGTGGGGATTTCCGCGACAAACTCACCAAAGCGCGCCTGGGGGATATCCCACAGCTCGACGATGATTGCCGCACCGTCCTCGCTCACTCGCGCCAGCCCGGGTTTGGGCGGCACGGTGCCGGGCAGGGCATACAGGCGATAGGTGGCGGCGCTGGTGGTTTGCTCCACCAGCACGGCGTCGCGGCTGGTGAGCTGGAAGTTCAGCGGCATACCAGTCAGGTGCGCGCCGACTACGGCGACGCGCACGCTGCCGGGGGCCGGCGTGCTGCTCGGCGCCTGCTCGGGCAATGCTTTACCCGTGGCACCCAGCTGTAGCTTGAGCGCTTGCTGCCAGCGTTGACCGAAGGCAGCCAGGGCCTGGTCATGCCAGGCTGGGGCGATCAGGGTGATCCCGGCGGGCAGGCCGTCGGCGCGAAGTCCGGCCGGTACAGCCAGGGCGGATAGGTCGGCGAGGTTGGTGAAGTTGGTGTAGGTGCCGAACTGGCTGTTGAACAGCACGGGTTCTGCGTCCATCTCGGTCAGCGTGCGAAGGGTTGGCGAGGTCGGTACGACTAGAGCATCGAAGCCGGCCAGAATGTCGTTGATCGTGCGGCTCAGTTCGGCGCGAATATATTCGGCTTTGTAAGCGTCGCAGGCGCTGTATTTATGGCCGCCCGCGACGATGCCGCGCACCACCGGGTTGATATGTGCCGGGTCGACGCCTTCCAGCGCCACCGTGCGCTCGGCGACCCAGCTGCCGTAATACAGCTGCTCAGCCAGTTGCTGGAAGGGCGTGAAATCGATGTCCACCAGCTCGGCGCCCAGTTCGCGCAGTGTGCCCAGGGCTGCCTCGAAGACGGCCTGGTTCTGCATGTCGCCGAAGAACTCAGGGTTGCTCGGTATCGCCAGGCGCGGCCGGGCCGGCATGCCGACTTTGGCGCTGCCTGGGTTTTTGCGGCTGTAGGGATCGGCTGCGTCATAGCCGCCGGCAATCTGCGCCACGCTCAGGGCATCGCTGACGGTCAGGGCAAAGACCGAGATGCAATCCAGCGTCTTGCAGGCCGGCACCAGGCCGCTGTTGGATAGCCAGCCTTTGCTCGGCTTGAGCCCGACAATATTGTTGAAGCCAGCCGGCACGCGGCCGGAGCCGGCGGTGTCGGTGCCCAGCGCGAAGGGCACCAGGCCGCGCGCGACCACACTGGCCGAGCCGGAGCTGGAACCGCCGCTGACGTAATCCGGGTTAAAGCTGTTGCACACCGCACCGTGGGGTGAGCGGGTGCCGACCAGGCCGGTGGCGAACTGGTCGAGGTTGGTCTTGCCGATCAGGATGGCACCCGCCGCACGCAGCTTGGCCACCACCGTGGCGTCTGCTGCCGCGCTGTAGGCGAACTCGGGGCAGGCAGCGGTGGTGGGCCAGCCGGCGGCGTCGATATTGTCCTTGATGGCAAAGGGCACGCCGTACAGCGGCAGCTTGCTTAGCTCGCCGTTGGCCGCGTCGAGCAGCGCTGACAAAGCATCGAGTTGGCTGTTGAGCTGGGCTTCGCTGGCCAGTGCGATCCAGGCGTTATCTGCGCTGCTCAGTGCCAGGCGCAGGCTATGCAGCAGCTCGGCGGGCGATTGGCCGTCGCGGTAGGTCTGTTGCCAGTCGGCGAGGGTGAAGGCGATAGGGGCGTTGGACATGCTCTGAAATTCCATCTTGTATCCAAGTGATGGAATGCCTACAGCAATGTCGATGCCAGTTCTTTTAAGTGCTTTATTTTCAATCGGTTAGATTAATTTTGCGGGTGCTGCGAGAGTTTTTGCACGCCGTCGTGCACCGCAGCAGGGCTGCGCTGCATGCGGATGGTGCAAGGTTGTGGGTATTGCATGGGAGGGGCTACGGCACCGTATTGACCGCGCCGGGGGTTACAGCGCGAGGTAGTTCTTCACCCCGGTAAAGATGATCTGCGCGGCCAGGGCGCAAACGAACAGGCCCATCAGGCGGCTGACGATCTGCAGGCCCTGATCGCCAAGCAGGCGTTCGAACTGGTTGGACATATACAGCACCACGCCCACGGTGAGGCTGGCCAGGGCGATGCCCAGCACGGCCACGGCCTTGTCGCCCCAGTCCGGCTGGCTGGCGCCCATCAGCAGCAGCGCACCGATGGTGCCGGGGCCGACGGTGAGCGGAATGGTCAGCGGCACGATGGTCACGTCCTGCTGCACGTTGTCGCTCTGCACCGCCGACTTGCCCTGGGCCATGCCGAGGGCCGAGATAAACAGCACGCTGCCGGCACCGATGCGGAAGGCGTCGATGGTGATGCCGAACAGGGTGAAGATGTGTTTGCCGAACAGGTACAGCAGCACGCTGGCGATCAGCACGCCGAGGGCGACTTTCCAGGCCAGGCGCTTGCGCTCCTTGACTGTGTAGCCACGGCTCAGGCCGATAAAGCACGACAGCACGAAGAACGGGCTATAGAGCACCAGCAGTTTCAAATACAGGCTGAACAGCGCGGACGCCATGGAAAGGACTCGTCTCGATAAAGAAGGGTGGCAGGGTAAGCGTGTAGCGGTTGCCGGGCAATCAACCCTGCTCAGGACGGCAGGGCGTCGCGTTGGCGGCGTATTTCCCGCTCGGCAACCCAGTGTTCGATCAGCTCGCGCAGTTGCGACATCTCCACCGGTTTGGACATATGCCCGTCCATGCCGACCTGGCGTGCGCGCTCTTTATGCTCATTGAGGATATGCGCGGTGAGCGCCACCACCGGGGTGCGTGCGCGTTGCTCGGCGGCTTCCCAGGCGCGCAGCTGTTCGGTGGCGGAGAAGCCGTCGAGCACCGGCATTTCGCAGTCCATTAGCACCAGATCGTACTGCTGCGCCTTCATCGCGCTAAGGGCCTCTTCGCCGTTGCTGGCGGTGTCGGGCTGCAGGTTGAGCTTGCCGAGCATGCCGCGGATCACCTTGGTGGAGATGGTGTTGTCCTCGGCCACCAGGATGCGGAAATCATTGGGCACGTTCAGCGGTGCGCTGACCGGCGTCGGGCTGAACATCGGCGAATCGCCCTTGCCGCGCTGCGCCAGTTCATCGGCCAGGGTGGTTTTCAGGGTGTAGCCGGCCACCGGCTTGGCCAGGATGCGTTTGATCCCGGCGTTGCGTGCGATGATCTTGCTCGGCGCATTGCTGATGCCGGTGAGCATGATCACCAGAATGTCGTGGTTGAGGTTGGCGTCTTCCTTGATCCGCGCGGCCAGCTGCATGCCGGTCATGCCGGGCATGTCCTGATCGAGCAGCACGGCATCGAAGTATTCACGCAGATGCGCCTTGGTGCGCAGCAGGGCCATGGCCTCTTTACCCGACGGCACCGCGCTGACCTGCATGCCCCAGGCACTGCACTGTTGTACCAGCACCTTGCGGCAGGTGTCGTTATCGTCCACCACCAGCAGGCGCGCGCCCTGCAGCGAGGCGTCGAGGTCGGCGGTGGGCTGCTCCAGGCGGGTGGCGTCCAGCGGCAGGGTCAGCCACAGGGTCGAACCCTGGCTGCCGCCGCTCTGGATGCCGAACTCGCCTTCCATCAGACGCACCAACTGGCGGGCGATGATCAGGCCGAGGCGGCCGCCGAGTTTGGTCGCGGCGAGGAAGTCCTTGCTGTGCAGTTCGGCATTCAGCAGCGCGTCGCGCTCGCTGGCGTCCAGCGGTTTGCCGCTGTCCTGTACGGCAATGCGCAGGCGCGGTTGTTCGGTATTGGTGTCGAGGGCCACGACCAAGAGGATTTCGCCTTCGTCGGTCTGTTTGAAGGCGTTGTCCAGCAAGCTCAGCAGGGTCTGGCGCAGGCGCGTGGGGTCACCGCTGATCACCCGTGGCACTTGCGGCTGCATAAAGCTGATCAGCTCGACCTTCTGCTGCTCAGCCTTGGCGCGGAAGATATCCAGGCAGTCTTCGATCAGCGCGTTGAGGTCGAACTGCACGTCATCCAGCTCGATCTGCCCGGATTCGAGCTTGGAGATATCGAGGATTTCGTTGATCAGCGTGAGCAGCTCGTTGCCCGAGCTGTGGATGGTTTGCACGTAGTCGCGCTGTTTGGCGGATAGCGGGGTGCCGAGCAGCAGTTCGGTCATGCCCAGCACGCCATTCATCGGGGTGCGGATTTCGTGGCTGATCTTGGCGAGAAATTCCGCCTTAGCCTTGAGTTCGGCGGAGCTGGCGGCGAGGGCGCGGCTGGTGCTGAAGTGGTCCTGCATGATGCGTCGCTGTCGCTCGCTCAGCGCCATGCTGAGGATAAAACCGCTGACCGCGGTGACGGCGAGCAGGCCGTAGGCCATCCACTCGCTCTGCACCGCCCAGTAGCCGAAGAGGATCGGCAGGGCACAGATAAAGGCTGCGCAGAACAGCAGCACGGCCAGGCTGAACAGCCGCGCCGGCTGGTAGCCATGCCGCCAATGGCTCAGCGCCACCAGCAAAATGCTCAGGCCGGCGACGGCGTTAAGCAGATAGACCAGTTGATTGAACTGCAGGTTGGTCGCCACCAGCAGGGCCACGCAGACCAGGCTGATCACCACCACTTCAGCGGTGAGCAGATGGTTCAGTGGTGTGCTCGGGCAGACCTTGTGGAAGAAGCTGGCGGTAAAACACAGGGCGCAGAGCGCGGCCAGCAGCATCGCCAGATTGGCGATCTGCGGCTGCAGGCTTTGCCATTCGCTAAGCCAGGGCGTGCTGATCCCCAGCAGGCTGACCACCGCGATCAGCTGGCAGACCTGGGTGGCCGCCAGCCACAGGCCACTGACGGCGCGGGTGTAGGCAAAGCGCACGAGGTTATAGGCCACCAGCATGCCCAGGCAGCCGAGCAGCAGGCCGAACAGCAGCGGGCGGTCGTCATCAGCGACCATCGCCTGCGCACTTTGCAAGGTAATGCTGGGGCGCAGCGAATGTTCCGAGGCCAGGCGCAGGTAGATATCCAGCGGCTGTTCAGCTTTGGGCAGCGGCAGCAGGAAATCACGGCTGGCCAGCGGCCGGCTGGAAAACGGCAGGTTGCTGCCGGTATGCGCCTGCTCGATCAGCGTGTCGCCTTGCAGCACATACAGGTCGAGATAGGCCAGGTAGGGGGCAAACACCCGCAGCATCTGCGCGTCGGTGTTGGCTGGCATGCGGTGATGCAGCCATAGCGCGCTGTTGCCGCCGGGGGTGTAGAGCTGGGTGAGGTCGGTGGAACGGAACTGCGCCTGGCGTTCGGGGCTGCTTACATCATTGAATTGCAGCGCGGCGCTTGGGTCGGTGAGACTGGACCAGGATGCCTGCGCCCCTGCCTGAGCCGACGCTACAGTGAGCGCCATCAGCAGCGTGCTGAGTAGCAGGTAGGTGGCAATCCTCAGCCGGCGCACAGTGAAGTCCCTTCAGAAATAAGTGGTCGGATTATAGCCAAGCTGTTCGCGAGGGAAATATGACAAAGGTGGCCAATTGGCCACCTTTGTCGTTAATTACCTTCACTTTTCCCCGCGTTCGCGGGCAATGGCGCGGTAACCGATATCGTTGCGGTAGAAACTGCCGTTCCAGCGGATCTTCTCGGCCAGGCGATAAGCCTGCTGCTGGGCTTCCTCAACGGTGCGACCGATAGCAGTGGCGCAGAGTACGCGGCCGCCAGCGGTGACGATCTGGCCGTCCTTCAGCGCAGTGCCAGCATGGAAGACTTTGCCGTCCAGCTGTGCGGCAGCATCCAGACCCTCGATCACATCGCCCTTGGCGTAATCGGCAGGGTAACCACCGGCGGCGATCACCACACCCACGGTCGGGCGCGGGTCCCAGGTGGCTTCGACCTTGTCCAGCGCCTTGGCCAGTGCGGCTTCGACCAGCAGCACCAGGGAAGATTCCAGGCGGCACATGATCGGCTGGGTTTCCGGGTCGCCGAAGCGGCAGTTGAACTCGATAACCTTGGGCTTGCCGGCCTTGTCGATCATCAGCCCGGCGTAAAGAAAGCCGGTGTAGACGTTGCCTTCGCTGGCCATGCCGCGCACGGTCGGGTAGATGACTTCGTCCATCACCCGCTGATGTACCTCGGCGGTGACCACCGGAGCTGGCGAGTACGCGCCCATGCCGCCGGTGTTGGGGCCGGTATCGCCGTCGCCAACGCGTTTGTGGTCCTGACTGGTGGCCATCGGCAGCACGTTCTCACCGTCGACCATGACGATAAACGAAGCCTCTTCGCCATCCAGAAACTCTTCAATGACCACGCGCGAGCCGGCGTCACCGAACGCGTTGCCAGCGAGCATGTCGCGTACGGCGTCTTCAGCTTCGGTCAGGGTCATGGCGACAATCACGCCTTTGCCTGCGGCTAGGCCATCGGCCTTGATGACGATCGGCGCGCCGACCTTTTGCAGGTAGGCCAGTGCTGGCTCGACTTCGGTGAAGTTCTGGTAGTCGGCGGTAGGAATCGCGTGGCGGGCGAGGAAGTCCTTGGTAAAGGCCTTGGAACCTTCCAGCTGCGCAGCGGCGGCGGTTGGGCCGAAGATGTCCAGCTTGCGCGAGCGGAATAGGTCAACCACGCCTTTTACCAGCGGCGCTTCCGGGCCAACGATGGTCAGCTGCACGTTCTGCTCGGCAAAATCAGCCAACTGCTCGATGGCCAGCACGTCGATGTTGACGTTCTCGCACTTGGGCTCGACGGCGGTGCCGGCGTTACCGGGGGCGACGAAGACTTTGTTGACGCGCTTATCTTGCGCGACTTTCCAGGCCAGGGCGTGTTCGCGACCGCCGCTGCCAATGATCAATACGTTCATGGGGTTCTCCTGAGCGTAGCCCGGATGCAATCCGGGGCTTTTAAATGGGGCGCTCCCGGATTTCATCCGGGCTACGTTGCTGAAATCGTGTTGCGATGGGTATCGCCTACGGCTCCACCCATCCTACGAATCTGCGCTGCCCGTAGGATGGGTGGAGCGCTGCGATACCCATCAAATCAATGACGGAAATGACGCATACCGGTGAACACCATGGCAATACCGGCTTCGTCCGCCGCCGCGATAACTTCCGCATCGCGCATCGAGCCACCTGGCTGAATCACGGCGGTGATGCCGTTGGCAGCAGCGTTATCCAGGCCGTCGCGGAACGGGAAGAAGGCGTCGGACGCCATCACCGAGCCGGCGACCTGCAGGCCGGCGTGCTCAGCTTTGATCGCGGCAATACGCGCGGAGTTGACGCGGCTCATCTGGCCGGCGCCGACGCCGATGGTCTGGCGGCCTTTGGCATAGACGATGGCGTTGGATTTAACGAACTTGGCCACTTTCCAGGCGAAGATCAGGTCATGGATTTCCTGCTCGCTCGGCGCGCGCTGGGTGACGATTTTCAGGTCTTCTGCCTTGATCATGCCGATGTCGCGGCTCTGCACCAACAGACCACCGTTGACGCGCTTGAAGTCCCAACCAGCGCTGCGCTCGGCCGGCCATTCGCCGCATTCCAGCAGGCGTACGTTGGCTTTGGCGGCGACGATGGCGCGAGCCTCTGCGCTGATTTTCGGCGCGATGATCACTTCGACGAACTGGCGCTCGACAATGGCCTGGGCGGTGGCGCCGTCCAGTTCACGGTTGAAGGCGATGATGCCGCCGAACGCCGACTCGGTATCGGTGGCGTAGGCCAGCTCGTAGGCCTGGCGGATGCCGCCTTCGCTGTCCAGGGCCACGGCCACGCCGCACGGGTTGGCGTGCTTGACGATGACGCAGGCTGGCTTGACGAAGCTCTTCACGCATTCCAGCGCGGCGTCGGTGTCGGCCACGTTGTTGAACGACAGTTCCTTGCCTTGCAGCTGGATGGCGCTGGCCACGCTCGCCTCACCCTTTTGCGCTTCTACGTAGAACGCCGCGCTCTGGTGCGGGTTCTCGCCGTAGCGCATTTCCTGGGCCTTGATGAACTGGCTGTTGAAGGTGCGCGGGAAGGCGCCGCGCTCTTCGGTGCTGAGGGTGTCGCGGCTCTGGTCGATGGTGCCCAGGTAGTTGGCGATCATGCCGTCGTAGGCAGCGGTGTGCTCGAACGCTTTCAGCGCCAGGTCGAAGCGCTGGGCGTAGCTCAGGCCGCCGGCTTTCAGCGACTCAAGGATGCCCGCGTAGTCGCCAGCGTTGACCACGATGGCCACGTCTTTGTGGTTCTTCGCCGCAGAACGGACCATGGTCGGGCCGCCGATGTCGATGTTTTCGATGGCGTCGGCCAGGTCACAACCCGGCTTGGCGACGGTGGCGGCGAAGGGGTAGAGATTCACCGCGACCAGGTCGATTGGCTTGATGCCGTGCTTGTCCATTACCGCGCCGTCGATGGCGCGACGGCCGAGGATGCCACCGTGGATCTTCGGGTGCAGGGTCTTGACGCGACCGTCCATCATTTCTGGGAAGCCGGTGTAGTCGGCCACTTCCACAGCAGCGATGCCGTTGTCCTTGAGCAGCTTGTAAGTGCCGCCGGTGGAGAGGATTTCCACATTCAGGGCGACGAGCTCGCGGGCAAACTCGAGGATGCCGGTCTTGTCGGAAACACTGATCAAGGCACGGCGAACGGGGAGGCGGGTGGTCTGGTCGGTCATTTCAGAATCCATCAGAGCAGAAGTATTGGCAAAGGCGTTATCAGCAAAAAAGGCGGCTCATGTGGGCCGCCCTTTTCGGGAGTTCGGGGTTACAGCAGGTCGTATTGCTTGAGCTTCTTGCGCAGGGTGCCGCGATTCAGGCCGAGCAGCTCGGAGGCCTTGGTCTGGTTGCCCTTGACGTAGTTCATCACGGTTTCCAGCAGTGGTGCTTCCACTTCGGTGAGCACCAGGTTGTACACGTCACTGACGTCGGCGCCCTCAAGATGGGCGAAATAATTGTGCAGGGCTTTCTCAACGCTGCCGCGCAGGGTTTGCCCCTCTTCGCTTGGCGTATTGAGATGCTGCTTCAAACTGCTGTTGTCACTCACGGGAGCCATTCCACTCTCTAAGGTCTCAGTCAACATCGTCATGCGGCCACCCCTTCTCCATTGTTATGACGTTCGCTGAAAAACTCGCGAACGTTGGTGCACTGCGCGTCCGTACTGTCCAGACGATTGAATTGGGCGCGGAACTCCCTGGCGCCCGGCAAGGTTGCGAGATACCAACTGACATGCTTGCGGGCAATGCGTACGCCCATTACATCGCCGTAGAAGGCGTGCAGTGCAGCCAGATGTTCAAGCAGAATGCGTTCCACTTCGAGCAGGCTGGGTGCCGGGAGTTGTTCACCGGTACGCAGGTAATGCTCGATCTCACGGAATATCCACGGCCGGCCCTGAGCCGCGCGGCCGATCAGCAGGCCATCGGCGCCGGTGGCGGCCAATACGGCCTTGGCCTTCTGCGGCGAATCGATATCGCCATTGGCCAGCACCGGAATCGACACCGCCTGCTTGATCGCGGCGATGGTGTCGTACTCGGCTTCGCCCATATACAGGTCTGCGCGGGTGCGGCCATGCACGGCCAGCGCGACAATGCCGGCGTCTTCGGCGATTTTCGCCACGTTGATGCCGTTCTTGTTCTCGCGGTCCCAGCCGGTGCGGATCTTCAGGGTCACCGGCACAGCCACCGCAGCGACCACAGCCTGAAGAATCTCGCGAACTAATATTTCGTCTTTCAACAGGGCAGAGCCGGCGGCCTTGTTGCAGACCTTCTTGGCCGGGCAGCCCATGTTGATGTCGATGATCTGCGCGCCCATTTCCACGTTGCGCCGCGCCGCTTCGGCGAGCATCTCGGGATCACCACCGGCGATCTGTACCGAGCGTGGCTCGGGATCACCGCTGTGGATCATGCGCAGGCTCGACTTGCGGGTGTTCCACAGGCGCACATCGCTGGTGACCATTTCCGACACCACCAGACCCGCACCCATACGCTTGCACAGCTGGCGAAACGGCTGGTCAGTGACGCCCGCCATGGGGGCGAGGATCAGCGAATTTGGCAATGTATAGGGGCCGATGCGTAGCGCCGACATAGGGCTTCCCTGCTCAAGAGACCTGCTGTTGAACAAATAGGAGAGTGCGAAAAAGGGTGGGCATGATACCCGCTCTGGATGACCGGAGAAAGGCTGTTTTGAACAAATTCTGAACAGCTCTGGGCTTATCGCGAAGGGTTTGGTTGCGGCGGATTCTCAAGCAATCCGCTGCGTGCAGGCTATTCCGGCGAGTGGAAGCTCAGACTGTAGTTCACCGCCTGGGTGCCTGGGTCGAGGATGTCCAGGGAGATGTGAATAGGCGTCTGCGGCGGCATTTCCGCGTTGCCGGCCAGCTCGCCAGCGAGGTATTCGCTGGGCTTGAAACGGCGGCTGGCGAGCAGTTGGCCATTGATGTCGGCAAAGCGCATTTCCAGCAGTGGGAAGGGCTGGGAGAACGCCGCGCGGTTGTAGAGAATGGCGTCAACCACCAGGGCGCCGCTGAATTCCGGGTGGCTGCGCACCACCAGGTTGCTGCTCTTGACCTGAGTGATGTCGACCTTGGATGGCAGCTGGCAACCGACCGCCGGGCAGAGTTGCTCGAACCAGGGGCGGTATTGATCCTGGCGTGCCAATTCATTGAAGTGATACATCACGTACTGCCCGGCAAGCGCGGTAGCACCGAGAAAATTCAGCAGGCCCCAGCCGATCCAGCGGCCCCAGGGCTTCTTCGGCTGTTGCCAGTCCAGTTGCAACGGCTCGTCATCCAGTTCGAACAGGTGCTCGTCCCTCAGTTCGGGCTCGCTGCGCGCGGTCTTCTTTGGCGCCACTACGGTGGGTTCGTCATCAACCGGACTGTCTGCCAGTGCGCCAAAGTGCTCGCGCTCGGCATGCAGTTCAATGTGCTCGATTTCCGGCTCGGGGTGGCGCCGGTCAAGGGCGTTGAGGTCGAGCGGTGGCTCGTCATCGGGCTCGCTGATCGGAGCTGGCGCTGCGGGTGCCGGCGGCGGAGTCGGCCGAACAGGTGGTGGCAGCGGCTGAGGTTTGGCGCTCAGGCTGGTGGCTGGCTTGCTCAGCTCATCCTGCAGCAGGGCTTCGGCCCAGCGCTCGTCGTGCGGGTCGTGCTCAGTCGGTTCGGGGGTCAGAAAGCTTTCGCTGTATTTCGGTGCGCTATCAATCGCCAGAAACTGCTTGGACAGCTGCTGTTCCTGGGCTTCGAGCTTGGCTAGCTCTTCATCCAGATCAAGGCTGTCGAGGTCCAGGTCGTCATGAATCCACAGCGTGTCGCTAGCTTTGCTGCTGGCTGGTGCCGCCGGTGTTGCGGGCGTGGCGCTGGGCATAACCGGGCGTGGCGCGGGCGGCACGGGTGGTTTGCTCGGCTGTGGAGTCGCTGTTGGCGTTGGCGCAGCTACTGGCACGGCGGGGGGCGGCAGTTGCTGGCCCTGCTCACGCAGCTGTTGCGCGGCATTGAACACATGCAGGCAGGCTCCGCAGCGCACGGCACCATGGGCGGCACCCAGCTGCGTGAGGTTCACGCGAAAGCTGGTGCGGCAATGGGGGCACTGGGTGACGAAGCTCTGGGTCATGCGGCGATCCGGCTAAACGAGGCGGCTAGTCTAACGCAAGTGCTTGGCAATGCAGCACTTGCGCACTGGGGCGGTTAGCGGCGTACGCCGCTAATACGCACCCAGCCGTCCTTATCGGCGGTCGGGTCGAGGATAAAGGCGTCGTTATACGCGGCGCGTACCTCTTCGGCCTGCTCGGCAAGGATGCCCGACAGCGCCAGGCGCCCGCCGGGCTTGACCAGGCTGGTGATCTGCGGCGCCAGCGCCACCAGTGGGCCGGCGAGGATATTGGCGACCACCACGTCGGCTGGCTGTTGCGGCATGTCTTCAGGCAGGTAGAGCGGGAAGCGCGCCGGATCGATGTTGTTGCGTCCGGCGTTGTCGCGCGAGGCCTCGATGGCTTGGATGTCGATGTCGGTGCCGACGGCTTGCGGCGCGCCGAGCAGCAGGGCGGCAATCGCCAGGATGCCCGAGCCGCAACCGAAGTCGATCACGCTGCAATCCTGCAGGTTCTGGCCGTCCAGCCATTCCAGGCACAGTGCGGTGGTCGGGTGAGTGCCGGTGCCAAAGGCCAGGCCCGGGTCGAGCAGCAGATTGACTGCGTCCGGCTCCGGCGCGGCGTGCCAGCTCGGCACGATCCACAGGCGCTGGCCGAAACGCATCGGCTGGAAACCGTCCATCCAGCTGCGCTCCCAGTCCTGATCGGCGATCACTTCGGCCTGATGCTCGGGCAGCTCAGTGCCAGTCAGCAGCTGCAGGTGGGCAAATACCGCGTTGGCGTCGGTATCGGCTTCAAACAGGGCGAGCAGGTGGGTGTGCGACCACAGCGGCGTGGTGCCCAGGTCCGGTTCGAAAATCGGCTGGTCTTCGGCGTCCATAAAGGTCACCGAGACGGCGCCGACTTCCAGCAACGCATCTTCGTAGGTTTCCGCCTGCTCCGGGGTGATGGCGAGACGGACTTGTAACCAGGGCATGGCAAACCTCGTGAGCGTTGTGGCGGGATGGCGCAAATTGGCGCGCAGCTTACTTGAAGCGGTGGTGCAGCTGCCACCGCTTGCGGTTGGCAGAAACGACAAAGGCCGCCGAATGGCAGCCCTTGTCTGTGCGCTTAGCCGAAGCTTAGTGCTTATCCATACCCAGTTTCTTTTCCAGGTAGTGGATATTCACGCCGCCTTTGCAGAAGCCTTTGTCGCGGACCAGCATGCGGTGCAGCGGCACGTTGGTCTTGATGCCGTCGACGACGATCTCGTCCAGGGCGTTGCGCATGCGGGCCATGGCCTCTTCGCGGGTGGCGCCATAGGTGATGATCTTGCCGATCAGTGAGTCGTAGTGCGGTGGTACGGTGTAGCCGCTGTACAGGTGCGAGTCCATCCGTACGCCGTTACCGCCTGGCGCGTGGAAGTGCTTGACCTTGCCTGGGCAGGGCATGAAGTTGTCCGGGTCTTCGGCGTTGATCCGGCATTCCAGCGAGTGGCCGCGAATCACCACGTCACTCTGCTTGAACGACAGCTTGTTGCCAGCGGCGATGCTGAGCATCTCCTTGACGATGTCGATGCCGGTGACCATTTCCGAAACCGGATGCTCAACCTGTACGCGGGTGTTCATCTCGATAAAGTAGAAATGCCCATCTTCGTAGAGGAACTCGAAGGTGCCGGCGCCGCGATAACCGATCTCGATGCAGGCATCGACGCAGCGTTGCAGCACTTCGGCGCGGGCTTTTTCATCGATGCCCGGAGCCGGCGCTTCTTCCAGTACCTTCTGGTGGCGGCGCTGCAGCGAGCAGTCACGGTCACCCAGGTGGATGGCGTTGCCCTGGCCGTCGGAGAGTACCTGGACTTCCACATGGCGTGGGTTGCCGAGGAATTTCTCCAGATAGACCATCGGGTTGCCGAACACCGAACCGGCTTCGCTGCGGGTCAGCTTGGCCGATTTGATCAGGTCTTCTTCCTTGTACACCACGCGCATGCCGCGACCACCGCCGCCGCCAGCGGCTTTGATGATCACCGGATAACCGACTTCGCGAGCAATCTGCAGGGCAGTTTCCTCGTCTTCCGGCAGCGGGCCGTCAGAGCCAGGCACCACCGGTACGCCGGCGCGCTTCATGGCGTCCTTGGCCGAGACCTTGTCACCCATCAGGCGAATGGTCTCGGCTTTCGGGCCGATAAAGGCGAAGCCGGAGTTTTCCACCTGTTCGGCGAAATCGGCGTTTTCCGCGAGGAAGCCGTAGCCCGGGTGAATCGCAGTGGCGCCGGTGACTTCAGCGGCGCTGATGATTGCCGGGATATTCAGGTAGGACAGCGCGCCAGAGGCCGGGCCGATGCACACCGACTCGTCGGCCAGGCCCAGGTGCATCAACTCGCGGTCGGCGGTGGAGTGCACCGCGACGGTCTTGATGCCCAGCTCTTTACAGGCGCGCAAGACGCGCAGGGCGATCTCGCCGCGGTTGGCGATCAGAACTTTTTCCAACATCGCAGGCTCTCCGCGGATCAAACGATGGTGAACAGAGGTTGATCGTATTCCACCGGCTGGCCGTTCTCGCCCAGGATGGATTCGATCACGCCGCTGGTTTCGGCCTCGATGTGGTTCATCATCTTCATCGCTTCAACGATGCAGAGAATGTCGCCCTTCTTCACGCTCTGACCCACTTCAACGAAGTTGGCCGAAGTCGGGCCGGAAGCGCGGTAGAAGGTGCCGACCATCGGCGAGCGCACCACGGTGCCATTCAGCTTGGCGGCAGCTGGAGCTGCTGCTTCAGCGGCGACCGGTGCGGCAGCAACTGGGGCCGCTGCAGGCGCAGGTGCCTGAGCGTACATCGGTTGTTGCATAAAGGCCGGCTGCTTGCTGTGACGGCTGATCCGCACGGATTCTTCGCCTTCGCGAATCTCCAGCTCGTCGATACCGGATTCTTCCAGCAGCTCGATCAGTTTTTTGACTTTACGAATATCCATAGTGGTTCAACTCCCGGTGAGGTCAGGGGCGCTTAAGTTCAAGTTGTTCGAGTGCAGCCTCCAGGGCCAGTCGATAACCGCTGGCGCCAAGGCCGCAGATCACTCCCACCGCGACATCTGAAAAGTAGGAGTGATGGCGGAAAGCTTCGCGTTTGTGCACGTTGGACAAATGCACTTCGATGAATGGGATGCTCACTGCCAGCAATGCGTCACGTAATGCGACGCTGGTGTGAGTAAAAGCGGCAGGATTGATCAGGATAAAATCGACACCTTCGTCTTTTGCGGCGTGAATACGGTCAATCAGCTCGTACTCGGCATTGCTCTGCAGGTACAGCAGATGGTGGCCTGCCTCACGCGCGCGGCGCTCCAGGTCGAGGTTGATCTGCTCCAGGGTGACGGCGCCGTAAACCCCTGGCTCGCGAGTGCCGAGCAAGTTGAGGTTGGGGCCGTGCAGTACCAATAAGGTCGCCATGATCCTTAATCCTTGTTTTTCTACTGGGCAGGACTATGCCGCGACAGCGCGGGGCTGTCCAGTTCTCAGCAATAGTCGACACGATGACCGCAGATTGCGGCAAATATATGACTCGGGGCGTTAAAAACGTTCCCGCGCCGTGCTCAGGCGCGCAGCAAAGGTCGCCGCATCCACCTCACCTACGACACGCAGATCCAGCCATTCGTCACCCTTGGCGTCGAACAGCAGAATGGCGGGCGGGCCGAACAACTGGTAGCGGTCGAGCAGGGCGCGCTGGGCGGGATTGCTTTCGGTGATGTCGAAGCGCACCAGTTGATAGTCGCCCAGTTGGCGGCCTACTTCCGGTGCGCTGAGCACTTCACGTTCGATCACCTTGCAGCTGATGCACCAGTCGGCATACCAGTCGAGCAGCAGTGGCTTGCCGTTGTTCTTTGCGGCGAGCAACGCGGTATCCAGCTCGGCGGGGGTGCTGATGGTTTGCCACTGGCCGGTTTGCACCTGAGTGGCCTCGGCGCTGCTGAGCATGCGGCCAAGCGGGCGTAGCGGATCATCCTGGCCCTGCAACGCGCCGACCCAGGCCACCAGGGCGTAGACCAGCAGTGGCAGACCGAGCAGTTGCGCGAGTTTCTGGTGGTGGGTTTTCGGTGTCAGCTCCAGCACGCCGAGCCACAGTGCGATGCCGGCGGCGAGCAGGCCCCACAACGCCAGGCTGACTGGGCCGGGCACCACGCGCTCGAGCAGCCAGATGGCCACCGCCATCAGCAATGCGCCGAACAGGTTACGCACGGTGAGCATCCACGGGCCGGATTTCGGCAGCAAGGCGCCGCCACCGACGGCGAACAACACCAGCGGTGCGCCCATGCCCAGACCCAAGGCCAGCAGTTTGAGGCCGCCACCGAGGGCGTCACCGCTGGCGCTTATATACAGCAGCGCGCCGGCCAGCGGCGCGGAGACGCAGGGTGAGACCAGTACGCTGGACAGCACGCCGAGCGCCGCTGCACTGAAAATCGTGCCGCCGTGCAGGCGCTGGCTCAGGCGTTGCAGTGGGCCGTCAATCGAGGCTGGCAGGCGCAGTTCGAGAAAGCCCAGGCTGGCCGCGCCGAACAGGGCGAAGAAAATAGCAAAGGGCACCAGCACCCAGGGCGATTGCAGGCGTGCCTGCAGATTGAGTTCTGCACCGAACAGGCCCATCAGTGCGCCGAGGATGGCAAAGCTCAGGGCCATTGGCAGCACGTAGGCCAGTGACAGCACCAGGCTGCGCATACCGCCCGGCTGGCCGCGCAGCACCACGCCGGTGAGGATCGGCAGCATTGGCAGCACGCAAGGAGTGAAGGTCAGTGCCAGGCCGCCAAGGAAGAACAGCGCCAGGTCGGTCCAGCTCCACGGCGTTGCCGCATCAGGCGCTGCACTGCTGGTCGCCGCACCGCCGCCAATCGCCAGCACCTCGGTTTCCGGCGGGTAGCACAGGCCTTTGTCGGCGCAGCCCTGGTAGTTGACGCTGAGGTTGAACGGGCGATTGTCCGGGTTGTCGACCGGCACCTCGACATCCAGCACCTCGTAGTACACCTCGACATCGCCGAAGTACTCATCATGCTTGGCTTTGCCGGCCGGCAACACGGCCTGACCCAGGCTCACATCGGCGGGCTCGCTGCTGAAGCTGAAGCGATGGCGATACAGGTAATAACCCTCGGCCGCGACAAAGCGCAGTTTCACTGACTCGCTGGAGCTGCTGATCAGGCTCAGCTTGAACGCTTCGCGTACCGGCAGGAAGTCCGCGCTGTTGTTCAGCGGCGCGCCGAATTGCGCAGGGGCGGGCGGCTTATCGAAAAGGCCGGCGCTGGCCGGCAGTACGACCAGAAGCAGAAGCAGGCTGAGTAGACGGTGCATGGCAGGCTCATGATGCGGGAATCGCCGCATCATAGCGGAGGCCGGCGGCTCAGGGCACGGCTCAGGCTGTAAGCGGTCTTGTCTACGGGCTGGATGGTGCGCGACAGATTGCCGCGCCCACAGCCGGTTAAACCCTGAACGCCTGCACGGCGGTATGCAGTTGACCGCCGAGTTGCAGCAGCTGTTCGCCCTGGTTACGGCCTTCGCCGATGCGTTGCAGGTTGTCGCCGCCGAGTTGATGGATGCGCTCGCTATGCCCGCGAATCTCGCTGACCGCGCCGCTCTGCTGCGCGGTGGCATCGGCGATGCGCTCGGCCATGCTGGCGATGGTGCGGATTGCCGCGACGATTTCATCCAGCGCGCCATCGGCGGCCTCGGCCTGGCTGGCGGTGGCTTCGGCGTGCTCGACCTGAGTGCGCATGGCCTGTACTGATTGCAGTGCGGCCTGCTGCAGGCGGCCGATCAGTTCCTGAATCTGTGCGGTGGCGCCGCTGGTGCGTTGCGACAGCGAGCGCACTTCGTCGGCGACCACGGCAAAGCCACGGCCCATCTCGCCGGCCCGCGCTGCTTCGATGGCGGCATTCAGGGCGAGCAGGTTGGTTTGCTCGGCGATGCCGCGAATCACCGTCAGCACATTGCCAATGGTCGCGGTTTCTTCAGCCAGGCGCTCGATGGCCTGGGCGTTGCCCTGCACTTCATCAACCAGCGAGTGCAGGCCGGTCAGGCTGTGGCCGATCACTTGCTGGCCCTGTTCCAGGGCGCGGTTGGCATCGCGGCTGGCGTCTGCAGCCTGGCTGGCGTCGCCGGCCACTTGCTGGATGGTGGCCTGCAACTCGCCGAGGGCATCGCGAATCTGCGCGGTGTCACCGGCCTGGCGTTCCGCGCCGCTGTGCAGGCCGCCGCTAAGGTCGGCCAGGGTGCGGCTGGAGCCAACCACCTGTTCGGCATGCCGGCGAATGGTGCCGACCAGATCGACCAGATAGGCACGCAGGCGGTTTAGCGACTCTTCGATATCGCGCAGTTCGCGGGTGCGTGAGTTGAGATGGATGTCACTGGCGAAGTCGCCGGCGGCCCATGCCGACAGGGCTGGCACCAGGCGTTCAAGCACACGGGTGAGGCGGCGCTGGATGGTGTCGATGATCAACGCAATCAGCAGAATCAGGCCGATCATCAGACCGAGGATCAGCTGCACTTCGCCCTGGATACGCCCGTGCTCGGCGCGCACCAAGGGTTCCAGCGCGGCCAGCGCCTGCTGCACCTGATCGATCTGCGTGCGCGTGCTGTTGGCCAGGGTGCTGCGTTGTTCGATCAGGCTGCGGGTGCGCTGCAGCTCGGCCGGGTAGCGGCTGATCAGGTTGGTCAGGTCGCGTTTGAGGGCAATGCCACGGTCTTCGGCCTGGCTGCTCTCGCTGCTGGCATCCAGCCCCAGCAGGTCGGCAAACGAGTCGCTGGACGACTGGCTGGCGTCGGCTACGCCGAGCAGCGGCAAATCGCCAAGCGCCTGCGCTTGTTTGCTCAGGGCTGCCAGTTCGCGCTCGACCTCACTGGCCAGCTCGCTGCGGCCGCTGCGCACCAGCTTGTCGCGGGCATGGGCCAGGCGGGTGAGGTGGCGCGCCGCGATAAGCAGTGGGCGGCGATAGTTGTCGGCGGCGCCGCTGTCGGCGTACTGCGCGAGTTGCTCAAGGGTGCCATCTATTTCCCGTTCGGCCTGCAAAAGCAGACCCTGCGGGTCACCCGATAGTTTGCCAGCGGCCAGTAGCTCGTTGGCGCTAAAGGCTTTGAGTTCGGCGAGGCTGGGGCGCAGGTTGGCCGCCAATTGCGTGGGCAGTTCAGCCATGGCCTGTTCGAGGCTGTCCAGCGATTGCAGGGCAGCGCTGTGGCGCAGGGCGTCGCCGCTTTCCAAATAGGCGCTGATGTTCTGCGCGGCTTCGCCCTGGAATTGCTGGGACAGGCTCAGGTAGCGCGCCATCAGCAGATAAGGGCGTTCCAGGGCGCGTTGCGACCACCAGAGGGTAACGGCCAGGGCCACGCAAACGGTGACCAGCAGCAGGGTATTGAGGTTGGTAAGGGATTTCAGGCGCATAGGGCTCGACCGACTACGAACGGTTCCGGCCGCCGACGGATGCGTCAGGGCGGCAGCTAAGCCTCAGAATTTATTGCTTTTTCGTGACCGTAATATGACGACGACTGCGTCACAGTTTTCTGCCGAATGGTTGGCAGTGGCGATGGCTCAAGTGCACCAGGGCGAGCCTCACTCGCCCTGGTAGATCGCCACCTGGTTGCGCCCGCCGTGCTTGGCCACATACAGGGCCTGGTCGGCCTGTTGCGAGAGCAGTTTGCCGTCCAGTTGCGGCGCCAGTTGGGCGATGCCGCAGCTGAAGGTGCAGGACAGGTCATGGGGCTGCGCCGAATATTGGATTTCGGCGAAACGCTGGCGGATTTCGTCGAGCACTCGGCGCGCCGACTCGGCGTCGGTGTCGGGCATCACCACAGCAAACTCTTCACCGCCGTAACGGCCGATATGGTCGCTCTTGCGCAGGCGCTGCTTGAGAAACAGCGCCAGGCTTTTGATCACCCGGTCGCCCATGGGGTGGCCGTAGGTGTCGTTGACCTTCTTGAAGAAGTCGATGTCGATCATCGCAAAGCTCAGCGGCTGGCCGTCGCGCTCGGCGCGAAAGCGTGCGTCTTCGAGCAATTGCAGGGTGTGGGTGTGGTTGTACAGCCCGGTCAGGCTGTCACGCACCATTCGTGCCTTGAGGCTGCGCGCGCGGGCAGCGCGGTTGCGCACGGTGGCGATCAGATGGCGTGGCTTGATCGGTTTGGTGAGGAAGTCGTCACCGCCTTCGCTCATGGCGTCGAGCTGCTTGTCCAGGTCGTCTTCGGCAGACAGGTAGATGATCGGCACGCTGACATAGCGGTCGTTGTGGCGGATCACCTGGGCCAGTTCCGGGCCGTTGCACTCGGGCATGTACATGTCGAGGATGATCAGGTCCGGCTGAAAATCGGCCAGATGGCTCATGGCCTGGATCGGCTCGATCAGGGTGCGGGTGACGATGCCGGCGCTGTTGAGCACGCGCTCGGTGTGCGTGGCCTGGGCCCGCGAATCGTCAATGATCAGCACCTTGTAAGGCTCGTACTGCGAGACGTTGGTCAGCACTTCGATGCGCTCGAACAGGTTCGAGGCATCCAGGCTACCGGTGAAGAACTCCTGGCCACCGGCGCGCACGGCTGACAGGCGGGTCATGGTGTCGGTGTCTTCCGGGCTGAAGAACAGCAGCGGAATCTGGTGCTCCAGGCCTTCCTGCACACTTTTCGCCAGGAGCAGGCCGCAACCTGGGCCGGAGAAGTCGACTTCCATCAGAATCGCCGCCGGGTGGCGCTCGCGCATGGCGTTGCGAAACGCATTGGCGCTGTCCAGAGCGATGGCGTTCATGCCGAAGAATTCCAGGCGCTGCACCAGCTGTTCGGCGCGCTCCAGATGCTGCAGCGCCAGGTACACCGGTTTGCGCAGCGGTGGCAGCACGGTTTGCTCAAAACGGTCGCCGTGGCGCAGGCCGGTGCGTGACAGGCGCTGCAGCAGCTGGTTGAGCTGGCTGATCAGTTCGCTATTGAGGCGGCCACGGTTGTCGGCCACCAGTTGCAGGCAGCTGTCGATTTCCTGGGCCAGCTGGCTGTGCTCGGCCTGATCGAAGCGCTCGGCATAGCGTTGCAGCAATTCCGTTGCCTCGCGCAGTTCACCCATGCCCGCTTCGTTCCACTCACTGCGCTGCAGGCGCTGCCAGACTTCCAATACCTGACGCGCCTGATTGATCACGCGCTGGGCGAAGTGCTGCTTGAGGCGGTCGCGGCTGGGGTCTTCTTGCTCGATCATGGCCCGGTTTCGATTGGCGCAGCGCAGGGCTGCGGATGATGGCTTAGTGCTAGCAATGCTAACACTCGTTTGAAATATTGCGAGTGCCGTCGATCTATTGGCGTCGGCCTTCTGTCTATGGCATCACAGATACGTAATCGGCTTAACCGGCGCTAAGTTTGCCGTTCGCCGCTGCGCAGTCGGTCGCGCTTCCCTTATAGTGCAAGGCAGTTGCGCAACCCTGCTTGAGGGTTGTGGTCGAACCAACAGTCACCGGGTTGTGCAGTCCGGTCGCGAGCTTGCTACTTGGGTAACAAAAGGACATTGCCATGCTGGATTGGAAGAATCGAACTGCCGAAACGCGTGATAGCGCGGCAGGTGCCGCCACCGCCTCACAGAGTAAATCGACGGGAAGCCTGGCCGTCCGTACGGCTGCTGGTCTGCTCGGGCTTTACTTGGTTGTGGCGCTGGTGGTCGGTTGGTACTGGAGTCAGGAACCGGCGCAATTCTCCGTGCAGCAGCGCGCCGAGGCGGCTTCCCAGGCGCGCGGACACAAGCTGGTGAATGGTTACACCACTGCGGAAACCCTCAAGCAAGTGGCCAACACCTTGCTCGACAAACCGGGCGGTTACCTGTCCAACGACCTGGCGCCGCCGGGCCTGTGGCTCGACAATATGCCGAGCTGGGAGTTTGGCGTGCTGGTGCAGGTGCGTGATATGTCCCGCGCGCTGCGCAAGGACTTCACCCGCTCGCAGTCGCAATCCACTGAAGACCCTGACTTGGCTAAAGCTGAGCCGCGCTTTCACTTCGACAACAAGAGCTGGGCGCTGCCGGCCTCCGAGGCCGAATACGCCGAAGGTATCAAGTCGCTGGATCGCTACCTGGCTCGCCTTGCCGACCCGAGTCAGTCCAATGCGCAGTTCTATACCCGCGCCGACAACCTGAACAACTGGCTAGGCGATGCCGCCACGCGTCTGGGTTCACTGTCGCAGCGCCTGTCGGCCAGTGTTGGTCAGGTGCGCTTGAATACTGCAGTGGTCGACCCCGCGCTGGCCGAGAGCGTGGCCCAGGTCGACTTTATCGAGGGCGTGAACTACGAAACGCCGTGGCTGCAGATCGACAACGTGTTCTATGAAGCCCGTGGCCAGGCCTGGGCGCTGGCCCATTTGCTGCGCGCCATCGAGGTGGATTTCGCCGATGTGCTGGCGAAGAAGAACGCCACTGTCAGCGTGCGCCAGATCATCCGTGAGCTGGAGGCCGCGCAGGAGCCGCTGTGGAGCCCGATGATCCTCAACGGCAGCGGTTATGGCCTGCTGGCCAACCACTCGTTGGTGATGGCCAACTACATCTCGCGCGCCAATGCCGGGCTGATCGACCTGCGCCAACTGCTGTCGCAGGGTTAAGCGGTGGCCTGGTCCGAAGCCGAGGTGGCGCACCGCGCCGCCTCCGATGCTGAGCGCATCGCCTGGGTCGACGAGGAAGATCGTCTGCTCGGCGGTGTGTTGCGCAGCGAGCTGCGCGCGCGGCATCTGCTTGGGCGCGGCACCTATATTCTGCTGTTCAACAGCGCCGGGCTGCTCTGCGTGCATCGCCGCACCCTGAGCAAGGCGCTGTATCCCGGTTACTGGGATGTGGCGGCCGGCGGCATGGTGCTGGAAGGCGAGAGCTATGCCGAGTCCGCGGCGCGCGAGCTGGCTGAAGAGCTGGGTATCGAAGATGCGCCGCTGGTCGAACATGCGCATTTTCTTTACGACGCGCCGGAAAGCCGCCTGTGGTGTATGGCTTATTCGGCGGTGTCCGATGCGCCGCTGCGCTTGCAGCCGGAGGAAGTGCTGGAGGCGCGCTTTATCTCCATCGACGAAGCACTGGCCGAGACGCAGCACCTGCCCTATTGCCCCGATTCGCTGGCGGCCTTGCAGCGTTATCTGGCCGCTACTCGCTAGCCCCCTAATATCGGCCAAACCCCGCGTCATCCCTGGCTTTGTGCAGGATATCCGGGCGTTTTGTTCGGCATCCTGAACAACGTCGCCAATCCGCCGATTAATGGCGCATTTTTACACTTAGCAGCTGCGTTTTTTGCCGTTACACTGCGCCGCCTTCAAGCCCTGGCCGTGTATCGCCAGGGTGCGCTGCCCCTGCCAGAGTGGGGCTTCGCGGTCGACACGCCAAACAGGTGTCGACCAGTCGCTATCCTGACCCCTTCGAGGACAAACCGGTGGTCAAGAAAGCTTCCTCATTTGCCGCGCTCAGCGGCCTGGTGTATTCCACCGACAGCGGCCGGCATTGCCCGGACTGCAGCCAGCCGGTGGACGCCTGCATCTGCAAACAGACCCTGATCCCCGAAGGTGATGGCATCGCCCGCGTGCGCCGTGAGACCAAAGGTCGTGGCGGCAAGACGGTGACCACCATCAGCGGTGTGCCATTGGCCGAAGAGCCGCTCAAGGATCTGGTCAGCGCCTTGAAGAAACGCTGCGGCTGCGGCGGTTCGCTCAAGGATGGGGTGATCGAGATTCAAGGCGACCACGTCGAGCTGCTGATTGCCGAGCTGATCAAGCACGGTTTTAAAGCCAAGAAGTCCGGCGGCTGATCCCGTCTTTTCTAAACTTACTCAGCGGGCCACCGGTCACAGCTGAGTAATCGTCATTTCCAGACTTTAATCTGTACACGTCTTGGCTGTGCCAAGGCCACTATCGCCAGCAAGGGAGACATCGATGTCTGCACGACGCACACGTAAAGATGACGGCAGCCAGTGGACCGTAGCGGACAGCCGCAGCGTCTACGGCATTCGCCATTGGGGCGCGGGTTATTTCGCGATCAATGACAAGGGCCGTGTCGAGGTGCGCCCGAATGGTCCGCAAAGCACGCCGATTGACCTCTACGAGCAGATTGATGAGCTGCGTTCCAGCGGCCTGTCGCTGCCGCTGCTGGTGCGTTTTCCGGACATCCTGCAAGACCGCGTACGCCAGCTGACCGGCGCCTTCGACGCGAATATCGCGCGTCTGGAATACCAGAGCCCGTACACCGCGCTGTACCCGATCAAGGTCAACCAGCAGGAAGCGGTGGTGGAAAACATCATTGCCACGCAGAACGTCTCCATCGGCCTGGAAGCCGGCTCCAAGCCGGAGCTGATGGCCGTGCTGGCGCTGGCGCCGAAGGGCGGCACCATCGTCTGCAACGGTTACAAGGACCGCGAATTTATCAAGCTGGCGCTGATGGGGCAGAAGCTCGGTCACAACGTGTTTATCGTGATCGAGAAAGAATCCGAAGTGCAGCTGGTGATCGACGAGGCGGCCGAGCTCAAGGTCGCACCGCAGATCGGTCTGCGCGTGCGCCTGTCGTCGCTGGCCTCGAGCAAGTGGGCCGACACCGGCGGCGAGAAGTCCAAGTTCGGTCTGTCGGCGGCGCAGCTGCTGTCGGTGGTCGAGCGCTTCCGCGCGGCCAAGCTGGATCAGGGCATCCGCCTGCTGCACTTCCATATGGGTTCGCAGATCGCCAACCTTTCCGACTACCAGCACGGCTTCAAGGAAGCCATCCGCTATTACGGCGAGCTGCGTGGGCTGGGCCTGCCGGTTGACCATATCGACGTCGGCGGCGGCCTGGGGGTCGACTACGACGGCACCCATTCGCGAAACGCCAGCTCGATCAACTACGACATGGACGACTACGCGGGGGTCGTGGTCGGCATGCTCAAGGAGTTCTGCGATGCCCAGGAGCTGCCGCACCCGCACATCTTCTCGGAGAGTGGCCGCTCGCTGACCGCGCACCACGCCATGCTGGTGGTGCAGGTCACTGACGTGGAAAAACACAATGACGAGATCCCCAAGATCGAAGACGTCACCAGTCTGCCGGAAACCGTGCGTTACCTGGTCGAGCTGCTCGGCCCGACCGATATCGAGATGGTCACCGAGACCTACTGGCGCGCCACCCACTATATGAGCGACGTGGCTACCCAGTACGCCGACGGTAAACTTAGCCTGACTGAGAAGGCTCTGGCCGAGCAGTGCTACTTCGCCGTCTGCCGTCGCCTGCACAACTCGCTGAAAGCGCGCCAGCGCTCGCACCGTCAGGTGCTCGATGAGCTCAACGACAAGCTGGCCGACAAGTACATCTGCAACTTCTCGGTGTTCCAGAGCCTGCCGGATACCTGGGCCATCGGCCAGGTGCTGCCGATCCTGCCGCTCAATCGTCTCGACGAAGAACCGCTGCGCCGCGCCGTGCTGCAGGACCTGACCTGCGACTCCGACGGCAAGATCCGCCAGTACGTCGACGAGCAGAGCATCGAGACCAGCCTGCCGGTGCACGAAGTGCGCGAGGGCGAGGACTACTTGCTGGGTATCTTCCTGGTCGGTGCCTATCAAGAAATCTTGGGCGATATGCACAACCTGTTCGGCGACACCGACTCGGTGAATATCTACCAGAACGCCGACGGCAGCGTGTACCACGCCGGTATCGAGACCCACGACACCATCGAGGACATGCTGCGCTACGTGCACCTGTCGCCGGAGGAGTTGATGAACCACTACCGCGACAAGGTTGCCAGCGCCAAGATCAGCCCGCGCGAACGCACCCAGTTCCTCGACGCATTGCGTCTTGGGCTGACCCGTTCGTCCTACCTGTCGTCCTGATCGGTCAGGCGCTGTGCCCGTAGCCCGGATGTAATCCGGGAAAGGTTTTGACGGCAATACAGCGTCCCGGATTGCATCCGGGCTACCTTGGAATAGCAAAAGGCCCCGCACTGCGGGGCCTTTTGCTATCTGCTGACGGCGATTAAGCCCCGAGCAGGCTCTGCCCGCAGACGCGCAGCACCTGCGCGGTAGCCGCGCCTGAGCCGGGCTGAGCGAACCAGGCCACGGCTTCGGCGACGTCCTGCGGCAGGCCGCCCTGGCCCATGGAGTTCATCCTCCGGCCGGCTTCGCGGATGGTCAGTGGGATCGCAGCGGTCATCTGGGTTTCGATAAAGCCGGGTGCCACCGCGTTGATGCTGATGCCGCGCTTGGCCAGGGCCGGCGCCCAGGCTTGCGCCAGGCCGATTACCCCGGCCTTGCTCACCGCGTAGTTGGTCTGGCCCATATTTCCGGCGATGCCGCTGATCGAGGCGATCAGCACCACGCGGCCGTTGTCGTGCAGCTTGCCAGCGTCGAGCAGGGCCTGGGTCAGCACCTGCGGGGCATTGAGGTTGACGTTGATCACCGAGTTCCAGAACTCGTCGCTCATCTTTGCCAGGGTCTTGTCGCGGGTGATGCCGGCGTTGTGCACAACAATATCGATGCCGTCCGGCAGCGCCTCAATCAGCTGTGCGGCGGCATCGCTGGCGCAGATATCCAGGGCCAGGCCGCGCCCGCCCAAACGTGCGGCCAGGGCATCCAAGGCATCCTTGGCCGGCGGCACGTCCAGCAGCACCACCTCGGCACCGTCGCGGGCCAGGGTTTCGGCGATGGCCGCGCCGATGCCGCGCGATGCGCCGGTGACCAGTGCCTTCTTGCCGGCCAGTGGGCGGGTCCAGTCCTTGACCTGTTCGCCACAGGCGTTCAAGCGCAGCACCTGGCCGGACACATAAGCGCTTTTCGGCGAGAGAAAGAAGCGCAGCGCGCCTTCCAGCTGCGCCTCGCCGCCTTTGCCGACGTAGATCAGCTGCACGTTGCCGCCACGGCGGATTTCCTTGCCCAGGGAGCGGCTAAAGCCTTCCAGCGAGCGCTGCACGCTGGCGGCAATCGGGTCTTTCAATGATTCCGGGGCGCGGCCGAGGATTACCACGCGCGGGCATTTATCCAGGCCCTTGAAGGCCGGCTGGAAGAAGTCGCGCAGCTCGATCAGCTGCTCGAAACGGGTCAGGTGGCTTGCATCAAACACCAGCGCTTTGAGCTTGGGGCCGTGTTCGGCGGTCCAGCGCGGCAGCTCGAACTGGCCTTCGCGGGCGGCGAACAGGGCATCAGTCAGCTTGTTGGCAAAGGGCAGCACGGCCCCGGCCAGGCTGCCTTCGCCGCCAATCAGCAGGGCGCCGTCCACCGGCCGGCTACGCCCGGCCATCCAGCGCTCCAGCAGCAACGGCGCCGGCAAACCAAGCGCACTTACCAGGCGGCGACCGGATGTGGAGTTGGCAAAGGCGAGATAACGGTCGGACATGGGGCAGCTCCTGCACACAGATCAAAAGTGCGCCCACTCTACGCAGGCAGCAGAAATGCGCAATTGACCGCATCGCCTGCTGCACTGGCAAGGCGGCCAATGCCACACTGCGGTAACAGGTTAGCCTGTGCGCCATTCATTAAAAGTCTGCTGCGCGTCGGCCCTGCGGCGTTAAAAACAGGCTCGGATGCGAGCCCAGTCGGAATGCTCATGTACAAAAGTACACTCCGCTTCCTCGCCTGTTTTTGCCTTGCAGGACTCTAGCTCGCGAGACTTTGAACAGATTCTCAGATCAATTCCTTGTTCAGGAGTCATCCATGACCCAGCCGCGCCGCGTCGCCATCGTTGGTGGTAACCGTATTCCGTTCGCCCGCTCCAACACCGTCTACGCCACTGCGAGCAACCAGGAGATGCTGATCAGCGCGCTGGATGGCCTGGTCGAGCGTTTCAACCTGCACGGCGAACGCCTTGGCGAAGTGGTGGCCGGCGCGGTGCTCAAGCATTCGCGCGACTTCAACCTGACCCGTGAGTGCGTGCTGGGCTCGCGTCTTGCTCCGGAAACCCCGGCCTATGATCTGCAGCAGGCCTGCGGCACCGGCCTGGAAGCGGCGCTGCTGGTGGCCAACAAGATTGCGCTTGGGCAGATCGAATGCGGCATTGCCGGCGGCGTCGACACCACCTCGGATGCGCCGATTGGGGTTAACGAGGGGCTGCGCAAGATTCTTCTGCAGGCCAATCGCGGCAAGAGTACGGGCGAGAAGATCAAGAGCCTGCTGCAGATTCGTCCACGCCATCTGGCCCCGGCCATTCCGCGCAACGGCGAGCCGCGCACCGGGCTGTCGATGGGCGAACACTGCGAGCTGATGGCGCAAACCTGGGCTATTGCGCGTGACGAGCAGGATCAACTGGCCGTGGCCAGCCACCAGAAACTCGCCGCCGCTTACGCCGAAGGCTGGCACGACGATCTGCTGACGCCGTTCCGTGGCCTGACCCGCGACCAGAACCTGCGCGCCGACATCAGCCTGGAAAAACTCGCCACCCTCAAACCCTGCTTCGAGCGCAGCCCGCGCGGCACCATGACCGCCGCCAACTCGACGCCGCTGACCGATGGCGCGTCTCTGGTGCTGCTGGCCAGCGAGGACTGGGCCAAGGCCCGTGGTCTGCCGATTTTGGCTTACTGGAAGGACGGCGAAGCGGCAGCGGTGGATTTCGTCGGCGGCAAGGAAGGCCTGCTGATGGCTCCGGCCTACGCGGTGCCGCGCCTGCTGGCGCGCAATAAGCTGAGCCTGCAGGACTTCGATTACTACGAAATCCACGAAGCCTTCGCCGCGCAGGTGCTCTGCACCCTCAAGGCTTGGGAAGACGCCGACTACTGCAAAACCCGCCTTGGCCTGGATGCGCCGCTGGGTTCCATCGACCGCAGCAAGATGAACGTCAAGGGCAGCTCCCTGGCAGCCGGCCACCCCTTTGCCGCCACCGGCGGGCGCATCGTCGCCAACCTGGCCAAGCTGCTGTCGGTGGCGCAGGAAGGCCGTGGGCTGATCTCGATTTGCGCCGCTGGCGGTCAGGGTGTGACTGCAATCCTGGAAAAGTAATCAAACAGCGGTATTCGCACGTTGTGCGGGTACTGATGTATGCAACTCCGTGATTTGGAGCGGCGCCGCTGAACGCGGTGCCGCTCTTTTTTTGTGTGCGTCATTTGATGACTGCGCGCTCCGTGGGAGGGGCTAAAGCCCCTCCCACCCAAGCCTGGCATTCAACCGAGCGCTCAGGGCGACGCGGCTATTACGCCTGGGTATCGGCTTCGCCCTTCAGCAGCGCCGCCTTACGTGCCAGGCCCCAGCGGTAACCGCTGAGGCTGCCATTGCTGGCGATCACCCGATGGCAGGGCACCAGTAAGCCCACAGGGTTGCTCGCGCAGGCGCGGGCGATGGCGCGTGGATGGCTGCCCAGTTGCGCGGCCAGTTCGGCATAGTTGCGCGTCTGCCCAGCGGGGATCTGCTGCAGGGCGCGCCACACCTGCTGCTGAAACGCCGTGCCGCGAATATCCAGTGGCAGCTGGGCGGCGCGTTGTGGTTCGCTGATCTGCGCCAGTACCTGGCGCAAACTATCGCCCAGTCCCGCGTCATCTACATGCAGTTCGGCGGCGGCAAAGCGTTGCTGCAGCTCACCCAACAGCAGCGCCGGGTCGTCGCCAAACAGCAGCGCGCAGATGCCCTTGGCACTGCTGGCCAGTAGCAAGTGGCCGAGCGGGCAGGGCGCGATGCTGTAGCGCAGCCGTTCGCCGGCGCCCTGTTTGCGCCGTTGCGCCGGGCTCAGGGACGCGGGCTGCTGATACAGCGCGCGGGTGCCGGAGTAGCCGGCGCTCAGTGCGGCATCCAGCACGCTGCCTGCCGCCGGTAACTGTTGCTCCAGGCGCGCGCGGCGGTGCGCCTCGCACCAGGCTTTTGGCGTCAGCCCGGTGCGCGCCTTGAAGGCGCGCGCCAGGTGCGAGGCGGACAGGCCGATGCGCGCGGCCAGCTGTGCGAGGGTCAGCGGTTGCTCACTGTTATCGAGCAGCCCACAGGCTGCCACCACCAGCGTATCCAGTTGTTCGGCAGGACTCTGCCCCTGCGGCGAGCAGCGTTTGCATGGGCGAAAGCCTGCGGCGGTAGCCGCGTCAGTATCAATATGGAAACTGACGTTCTCGCGCCGGGGCCGCCGCGCCGGGCAACTGGGCCGGCAATAGATACCGGTGCTGCGCACGGCAAATACAAAGCGGCCATCCTGCGCAGCATCACGTTCGCATACGGCTTGCCAGCAGCGCTCGGCATCAAGCATGGCGCGATCCTCAATAGACATGGGCTGATTGTCGGCTGCGGTTGGCGGTCTGCCAATCCACATCTGACTTTCAAAGCGGCCGCAAGCTGGCGCACGGCGACTTAGCCAAGCTGGCCTAGACTCCTTGCATCCGCCACGGCGCACACGCAAGGAGAGGGCAATGATCAGACTGCGCCATTGGGGGCTGCTGCTGGTGCTGGCCAGCGTCTGCGCCGCCGCGCAACCGCCGGTGCCGGTGCCGGTGCGCCTCGACACCAGTTTTGAAGAGCCCTACCAAGTGGTCGTCGATGGCCAGCTCGGCGGGCTGTCGGTCACGGTGCTCGAATGCATCTTTAACCGCATGCAGCAGCCCTATCAGATTCAGCTGACTTCACTGCAGCGCGCCCGGCTCAACGTCAGCCGACAGATCGCCGATGGCTTCTTCAGCTCGGCACCCAATAGCCTGGTAGACGGCTATGCGGTGCTCTCGGCGCCGCTGCTGATCGAGAAATGGTACTGGTATGCGCTGGACCCCAGCCTGCTCAACCTGCCCATCTGGGACAGGCAATTGAAGATCGGCAATGTCCTGGGCAGCAACAGCATGATCTGGCTGGAGTCCCGCGGCATCCCGGTGGAACAGAAGGTGCCGCGCCTGGAGCAGCTGGTGGAAATGCTCCGCCATGGCCGCATCAATATGCTGCTGGCCGACAGCAACGCCATGCACAGCACCCTGCAGCAGATTCAGGACAAGCAGAAGCTGCATCAGCGCTTTGTCCGCTATTCACCGCTGGGGGTGTATTTCTCCAAGACCTTTGTCGATGAGCATCCGGATTTTCTCAAAGCCTTCAACCGCCAGGTGGAAAACTGCGCACCGGCCAGCACCGCGCTGAGCCAGGCCGAGCAGGCCTATCTGCACCAACTGGCCGCACAGCATGTGGTGCGCTGGGGGCTGCATGCGGACCTGCTCGCCGCATTGCGTGAGGCGCATAAGCGCGAGATCAGCCATGAGCGTATCCAGGAGCTGGACCGGCAATGGCGGCGCGAGCGCATCCTTGAGGAAAAGCCGCTGATCCGCCGTACGCTCAACCTACGCCCGTCGCAGTTGTTGGCCGGTATCGCCAAACAATACTCGCCGCTGTTCAACGAGATTTTTATCAGCGATGCCAGTGGCCAACTGGTCGCCATTAGCGAAGTCACCAGCGATTACTGGCAGGCCGATGAAGTGGACTTTCAGCGTGCCGCGCTGCTGCCCAGCGGTGAGGTCCATGTGGGCGCGATTGAATATGACGGCTCGACGCAGAGCTTTCAGAGCAAAGTCTCGGCGCCGCTGTACGATCCCGATACGGGCACGCTGCTGGGGGTAATCAGCCTGGGCATCAATATCGAAACGGCCTTCGGTGACAACCTGCCCTAAGCGCGGCTCGCGAGTCCCCGCGTAGGTTCTAAGCTGAAGAACACCTGATCGCCCGCAAGGATGCCGCCATGTCGCGCCTCTGCTGCCTGTTGCTGTTTTGCCTGCTGCCCACCTCGGTGGTGGCGGCGCTGTCGCTGAACCAACAGCAGCGCGCCTGGATCGCCGAGCACGGGGTGATCCGGGTGGGCATCGAGCGCAGCGGCTGGCCACCCTTTGATGTGCTGGACAAACACGGCCAGCATCGTGGCATCAGTGGCGACTACCTGGCGCTGCTCGGTCAACGCCTGGGCCTGCGTTTTGAACCGGTGCTGATGGACGACTGGGAGGGCGCGCTGCAAGCCCTGCGCAGTGGTCAGGTCGACCTGCTGCCCTCGGTGGCCAAGACCGCTGAGCGCGAAGCCTTTATGGCCTTCAGCGAGCCTTATCTGACCAGCAGCAGCCTGATCTTTACCCGCAGCGAGCTGACGGTGCAGCGCCTGCGTGATCTGGCCGGCAAGCGTGTGGCCATCGAGCGCGGTTATGCGTTGCAGCAGGCGCTGCGTGAGCAGGTCGAGGGCGTGCAATTGCTTGAAGTCGGCGACACCGAGGCGGCGCTGCGCGCGGTGTCGTCCGGGCGCGCAGATGCCTATGTGGGCGATATGATCGTGGCCAGCTACCTGATCCGCGAGTTGAACCTGACCAACCTGGAACTGCGCGGCGAAACCGGCTTGTCCGCCAGCGAGTTCCGTTTTGCCGTGCGCCAGGACTGGCCACAACTGGTCGGCCTGCTCAACCTGGCCATGAGTGACCTGAGCGATACCGAGCAGGAAGCGATCAAGGAGCGCTGGCTGCCGCCGCTGACCGTGTTCAACTGGCGGCGCCTGCTGGCCGTGGGCTGGCCTTATCTGCTTGGCCTGCTGGTGCTGGTGATTTTCGTGCTGGTATGGAACCGCCGCCTGGCCGTGCAGATCGCCGAGCGCCAACGCGCCGAGGCTGAATCCAGCCGCCAGCGCAGCACCTTGCTGGCGTTGATCAACGCGATTCCCGATCCGATCTGGTTCAAGGATGTCGATGGCCGTTATGTCGGCATCAATCAGGCCTGCGCCACGCTGTTCGGCCGGTCCAGCGAGGCGGTACAGGGCCAGCGTGACGAAGCGCTGCTCGATCCGGCCTGGGCTGCCTCGCGCGCCGAGCATGACCGCATCGCCAGAAGCCAGACGCAGCCGTTTGAAAGCGAGGGCTACTCGCTCTACCCGGATGGCCGACGGGTGATCTTCGATACGTTGCGCACCACCTTCTATGACGAGCAGGGTCAGTTGCTCGGCCTGGTGGGCATCAGCCGTGACATCACTGCGCGCAAGCAGGCGGAGCAGGCCATGGCCGAGGCCAAGGAACTGGCCGAAGAGGCGGCGCGGCTGAAATCGGACTTTCTTGCCAATATGAGCCACGAAATCCGCACGCCGATGAATGCGATTATCGGCATGTCGCACCTGGCGCTGAAAACCGAGCTGAACCCGCGCCAGCGCGATTACCTGGGCAAGATTCAGCAATCCGGCCAACACCTGCTGGGGATCATCAACGACATCCTCGACTTCTCGAAGATCGAGGCCGGTAAGTTGACCATCGAACGCATCGATTTCGGTCTGCAACAGGTGCTGGAAAACCTCGCCAACCTGATCGGCGACAAGGTCGCGGCCAAGGGCCTGGAGCTGGTGTTCAACCTCGATCCGCAGCTGCCGCAACAACTGGTCGGCGACCCGCTGCGCCTCGGGCAGATCCTGATCAACTACGCCAACAATGCGGTGAAGTTCACCGAGCTGGGCGAGGTCGAGGTGATCCTGCGTGTCGAGCAGCGCGACGCCGAGCAGGTGCTGCTGTACATCGGTGTGCGCGACACCGGTATCGGTTTGACGCCGGAGCAGATGGGCCGGTTGTTCGAGTCCTTCCAGCAGGCCGATACCTCGACCACACGCAAATACGGCGGTACGGGCCTTGGGCTGGCCATCTGCAAGAGTCTGGCCGAGGCCATGGGCGGCAGTGTCGGCGTCGAAAGTCAGCCGGGGCAGGGCAGCCTGTTCTGGTGCCGGGTGCCGTTGGGCATTGCCCGCGAGCAAACCCAACGGCTGCTGCCGCAGGCTGATCTGCGTGGGCGCAAGGTGCTGGTGGTGGATGACAACGACAGCGCGCGCCAGGTGCTGCACGACATGCTGGAAAGCATGAGCTTTCGCGTCGAAGCCGTGGCCTCGGGCTTGGCCGCTTTGCAGCAGGTGCAACAGGCCAGTCTGCAGCGTGAGCCGTTCGAGGTGCTGCTGGTCGACTGGCAGATGCCCGGCATGGATGGTATCGAAACCCTGCGTCGGGTGCGTGAACTCAACCTGCAACCGCCGCCGCACCTGTTGATGGTCACCGCCCATTGCCGTGAGGAGGTGCTGTTGGGGGCGGAGAAGGTCGGTGTCGAGGATGTGTTGCTCAAGCCGCTCAACCCTTCGTTGCTTTTCGATGCGCTGATCCGCTGCCTGGCTGGCGCGGGACCGGAGCAGGGGTTTGCGCGCTTGCCGGCGGGTGAGCAGATTCCCAATTTCAGCTCATTGCGCGTGCTGCTGGTGGAAGACAACGAGCTGAACCGCGAAGTGGCCTGCGGTCTGCTGCAGGAAAGCGGTTTGCAGATCGATCAGGCCGAGCACGGCGGTATCGCTCTGGAGCTGCTGCGCAGTCATGCCGACGGCTATTACGCCCTGGTGCTGATGGATATGCAGATGCCGGTGCTGGACGGCATCGCTACCACCGAAGCAATCCGCCGCGAGCCGCGCTTTGCTGAGCTGCCAATCGTCGCCATGACCGCCAATGCCATGCCCGCCGACCGCGAGCGCTGCCTGGCGGCGGGGATGAATGATCACCTGGGTAAACCGATTGAGCCGAACGAGCTGTGGCACACCCTGTCGCGCTGGATGCCGATCCAGGCCGAGTCGCTGGCTGAGTCGCCCCGCGTAGCCGAGGCGGCCGTGGACTGGCAGCTGCCGGGGGTGGATATCGACAGCGGCCTGCGCCGGGTGCTGGGTAAGCGCGAGCTGTACCAGCGCCTGCTCGGTAAGTTTGTCGCCAGTCAGGGGGATTTCCCCGCGCAGTTGCGCGCCGCGCTGGCGGCCAATCAGCAGGAAAGCGCCGAGCGTCTGGCCCACAGCCTCAAGGGCTTGGCCGGTAACCTCGGGGCGACGGACCTGGCGGCCCAGGCGGCGACTCTGGAAAGCGCGATCAAGGATGCTCGCCACGATGAGCTGGATGGCCTGCTGGCCGAGTTGCAGCAGAGCCTGGAAGCCCTGGTGGCGGCGATCAACGCACAATTTCCTGCCGCGCCGCCGCACGAATTGCAGGCGGTGGATACCGAGCAGTTGCTGCAACTGTGCCGGCAGTTGCAGCGGCTGTTCGCCGAGGACGACCCGCGCGCCGGAAAACTCTTCGATGAGCAGGCCGAACTGCTGCGCAGCGCCTTTACTAGTGAATACGCGGCGCTGGCTGCAGCGGTGCGTGGGTTTGACTTCGAGCAGGCGCTGGCGCTGCTGCAGGCCGCAGCCGGGCAACGGCAACTGACACTATGAGTGGGGAGTGGTGATGGACAACATACTCGACCGGCCGGATCAGGCCTTGGTGCTGGTGGTGGACGACACCCCGGAAAACCTCGAACTGATGAGCGGGCTGCTGCTCGGCAGCTACCGGGTCAAGGTCGCCAGCAGTGGCGTCAAGGCGTTGCGCATCGCGGCCGGCAGCCAGCAGCCGGACCTGATCCTGCTCGACATCATGATGCCGGAGATGGACGGTTACGAAGTCTGCCGCCTGCTCAAGCTCAACCCGGCCACGGCGGATATTCCGGTGGTGTTTCTCACCGCCAAGACCGAGGTGGCTGACGAGCAGCACGGTTTTGACCTCGGCGCGGTGGACTACATCACCAAACCGATCAGCCCGCCCTTGGTGCTCGCCCGCGTACACGCGCATTTGCAGCTCAAGGCCAGCGCGGATTTTCTGCGCGACAAGAGTGAGTACCTGGAGCTGGAAGTACGCCGCCGCACCCGCGATATGCAGCGCCTGCAAGAGGTCACCATCGAGGCCATGGCCAGCCTTGCAGCCATGCGCGACAACCCTTGCGGCAAGCACCTGGCGCGTATCGAACCCTATATGACCACCCTTGCTACGGCGCTGGCCCATCAGCAGCCGGCGCTGGTCGATGAGTTGAACCGCGAACGCATCACTCAGCTGGGCAAGTCGGCACTGCTGCATGGCATCGGCAAACTGGTGCTGCCGGATCGCATACTGCTCAATCCGAACCAGCAGCTGCAGGGCGAGGATCTGCAACTGCTGCACCGCCACACCGAAGCCGGGCGTGATGCCTTGCTGGCCGCCGAAGCCAAACTGGGCAACGTCACCGACTTCCTGCGCGATGCCCGCGATATCGTCTACAGCCAGCATGAGTGCTGGGACGGCAGCGGTTATCCGCAGGGCTTGCTGGGCGAACAGATTCCGCTGACGGCCAGGCTGATGGCGGTGGTCGGTGCCTATGAAGAGCTGACCAGCCACCACCTGTACCGGCCGTCGTGCAGTCACGCCGACGCGCTCAAGCAGATCAGCGCGGCCAGCGGCACACGCTTCGATCCCTCGGTGGTGCTGGCCTTTATCGAAGCCGCCGATGACTTCGCCAGCATCGCCCAGCGCCTGGCCGACGACGCCGCAGCGATTCACGCCGAGCTGCAGCGCCTGGATGAATCGCTGGGGGAAAGCATAGAGCTGACCCTGCCAGCGGATTGATCACTGCCAGTCGAGGCTTAGCTCGGCCTGCCAGGCAACGCGTTCGAAGTGGCTGGTGACTACCTTCTTCAGGCTTTCCAGGCCTTCGCTGCTGGCGCTTTGCACGCTGAGGCGCAAACCTTCTGCCTCGGCCTGCAGCAGGGCCAGGCCGCTGTCGAACTCGATACGCCCTTGCTGCTCATCGAAACTCACTGGGATCTTGTGGGCGAAGTGTTTGCACAGCCGGCTGATATAGCGGGCCGGTGTGTCTGTAGCGACATAGGCGCTGGCGTTCAGTTGCATGGGTTTCTCCTCATTAATGCGCGGCTTAGTAGCCGACGGTAAAGCGCTGGCGCAGGTGTTGCGGGCGCTCCAGCTCATCGATGATGGCCACGGCCAGGTCAGCCACCGAGATTTGCGCCGGGGCATCGCCATTCATCAGCAGCTGCTCGCCGCCAATGCGGAACTGACCGCTGCGCGCGCCCGGCTGCAACAGCGCGGGTGGCGAGATAAAGCTCCAGGCCAACGCGCTTTCAGTCTTCAGCAGGTTGAGGGCCTGCCGCGCGCCTTCGGCGCCTTCCTTGTATTCGGCGGGGAAGTCCGGGGTATCGATCAGCTGCAGGCCCGGGGCGACATACAGGCTGCCCGCGCCGCCGACCACCAGCAGGCGCTGCACGCCGGCTTGTTTAGTGGCGGCGATGATCGCTTGGCTGCCCTGGATAAAACGCTCGCGGATATCCGCCGTGCCCCAACCCGGGTTGAAGGCGTGGATCACTGCGTCATGGCCCTTGAGTTGCGCGGCCAATGCCTCGGCGTTGTAGGCATCGCCAGCCACGGCGTTAAGCGCCGGGTGCTGCGGCAGTTTCGCCGGATCACGGACAATGCCGCTGACCTGATGGCCACGGTCCAGGGCTTCTTGCAGAACAGCTGCGCCAACAAAGCCGCTGGCGCCTATCAGTGCGAGTTTCATGGGTGTCTCCAGGTGGGATTAAGTGCGAGAGATAATCGCAGCTGGGTAAAGCTCAGAAAAATAGGCTAAAAAGGCTTTAACTATTAAGCAGGGCTTACGAATGGAGCAGTTAAAGCGCATGGCGGTGTTCGCCACCGTGGTCGACCGTGGTTCCATGGTGGCAGCGGCCGAGGTGCTCGGCATGACCGCCTCGGCGGTCAGCCAGCAGATTCGCAAACTGGAAGACAGCACCCAGGTCAGCCTGCTGCATCGCACTACGCGCAAGCTGACCCTGACCGAGGCGGGCGCGACCTTCTACCAGAGCTGCGCCCAAGTGCTGGCGCTGGCGCAGCAGGCCGAGCAGCGGTTGGCCGAGCTGCGCGATGCGCCGGTGGGCGAGCTGCGCATTGCCGCGCCCGTGGGGTTTTCTGGGCGACGGCTCAGCGCGGCGCTGGCGCCGCTGTTACAGGCGCACAGTGGCCTGAGCCTCAAGCTGTTTTTCCATGATGAGCAGGTCGATCTGGTCGAGCAGCGCATCGATCTGGCCATCCGCGTTGGCCATCTGGAGGATTCCAGCCTGGTGGCGCGGCATATCGGTGATACGCGTATGCTGCTGTGCGCTGCGCCGGCCTACCTGTTGCGCAAGCCGCCAATCAATCAGCCGCAGGATCTGATCGGCCTGGACTGGCTGATTTTGCATGTTGAGAGCGCGTTCAATGTGCTGGAGCTGCACGGGCCGCATGCCCAGGTGGAGAAGCTGCGGGTGGAAAGCCGGGTGGGCTGCAACAACATCCTCGCCGTGCGCCATTTCACCTTGGCGGGCATGGGCGTGTCGCTGCAGCCGGAGCAGGAAGTGCGCGAGGAGTTGGCCAATGGCAGCCTGCGCGAGCTGCTGCCGCACTGGCGTATGCCGCCATTCGGTATCTACCTGGTGACGCCGCGCCGCGATGCGCAACCGGCCAAGGTGCGCTATGCCATCGAAGCGCTACGCCAGCATCTGTTGGCGCCCTGACTGCTATTGCCAGTCGAGGCTCAGCTCCGCCTGCCAGGCAAAACGCTCGAAATGTGCGGCGATCAGGTGCTTGAGCTTGTCCAGGTCTTGCGGGTTATGACTCAAGGCGGTGATATGCAGGCCGGTTCGGTCGGCATGCAGATGCGAAAGGCCGAAGGCAAATTCGATGCGGCCGTGGTGCTCATCGAAACTGACCGGCAGCTTGTGGGCGAACTGGGTACACAGGCGGCTGATATAACGCGCCGGCGTGGTGGTGGCGACATAGCTGGAGGCAATGCACGGCGCGCTGATGCCGTTGCAGCGCTCGGGGTGGGCATGGCGCTGGGCGGCTAGGCTGTCCAGTGCGTCGCGCGGGTAGAGGGCAGGGTTCTGGGTCATGCTGCTGGTGCCAGATTGGGCGCGTTTCATGGTTATCTCCCCCAATCACTGCTGGCTCAGGCAAAGCGCCTTCGCGGGGTAAAGTCAGGTCCAGTGCGTTAAGGCATGTGCGACTGGCAATTATGTAGCCTATAGGACAGTGCTTAATCCCTTTTGGTTGCATCGGGCGCTTGCTTGTAACGCCTGGTTTGCTTGGTTTATCTGTCCATACAGTACCGCCAGTCGGCGTGCTTGAGGGGTTTTTGCCACGCTAGGCAGGCGCGCGTAATACCCCACAATAGGGGCCGTGCTGACAGGAGGGTGGGCGCTGCGTAAAGATTGCCGTATAACGGGCGGCAGATACGACTTGGGCAACACAGGACCCCTGATTAAAGCTGATGAAGACGCCAAAACGTATTGAGCCCCTGGTCGAAGCCGGGCTGGTCGATGAAGTGATACGCCCGCTGATGAGCGGTAAAGAAGCCGCGGTCTATGTGGTGCGCTGCGGCGAAGAACTGCGCGTTGCCAAGGTTTATAAAGAAGCCAACAAACGCAGCTTCCGTCAGGCCGCCGAGTACCAGGAAGGCCGCAAGGTGCGCAACAGCCGTGATGCCCGGGCCATGGCCAAAGGCTCGAAATACGGCCGTAAGGGCCAGGAAGACGCCTGGCAGAATGCCGAGGTTGCCGCCTTGTTCCGCCTGGCCAACGCCGGGGTGCGGGTGCCCAAGCCGTATGACTTCCTTGAAGGCGTGCTGCTGATGGAGTTGGTCGATGATGGCGAGGGCGATGCGGCGCCGCGTCTCAATGATGTTGACCTGCACCCGGACGATGCCCGCGAATTCCACGCCTTTATGATTCATGAAGTGGTGAAAATGCTTTGCGCCGGCCTGGTGCATGGCGACCTGTCGGAGTTCAACGTACTGCTTGATCCAGATGGCCCGGTGATCATCGACCTGCCACAGGCGGTGGACGCTGCCGGCAACAACCATGCGTTCAAGATGCTGGAGCGTGATGTCGGCAACATGTCTGCGTACTTTGGCCAGTTCGCCCCGGAATTGAAGTTCACCAAGTACGCCAAGGAAATGTGGGCGCTGTATGAGGCCGGCGAGCTGACCCCGGAAAGCCCGCTGACCGGTGAATTCGATGACCCGGAAGAAGAAGCCGATATCGACGCAGTGATGCGCGAGATCAAGGCCGCTCTGGCCGACGAGGCGCGCCGTCAGGCGCTGCTGAATGCCGAAGATGAACCCAAGGGCGAAGAACCGCCACCGCCTTGGGCGCAATAGGCCAGAGCGCTGCTAAGAAAAATGCCGCTTACCTGATCAGGTAAGCGGCATTTTTTATGTCCGTTATCCAGGTCTGCCAGCGTTCAGCTGTAGGGTGGATCGGGGCGCGTAGCCGACGCTTTTTTCATCCACCATCAGGAGGCGCCCTGGTGGATGGGTGAGGCGACATCCACCCTACGGGTCGTGCTTAGGGTTACAGCCGTGTGGCCTTAAAGGTATCGCAACGGCCGACATCGCCGCCGTCGAAACCGGTCTTGAACCAGCGCACGCGTTGCTCCGAGGTGCCGTGGGTGAAGGAGTCCGGCACTACCTGGCCGCGGGCCTGCTTCTGCAAACGGTCATCGCCAATGGCGTTGGCGGCGTTCAGCGCTTCCTCGATATCGCCAGGCTCCAGCCAGTCATGCCGGCGTTGGCCGTGGAAGGCCCATACGCCTGCCAGGCAGTCGGCTTGCAGCTCCTGACGCACCAATAGGCCAGTGGCGCCTTCCACCCGCTCGCCGCGCTGGCGGGCGGCGTTGACCTTGGCCGAGACGCCGAGCAGGGTCTGCACGTGGTGGCCGACTTCATGGGCAATCACATAGGCCTGGGCAAAGTCGCCGGCCGCGCCAAAGCGTTGCTCCAGCTCACGGAAGAACGCCAGGTCGATATACACCCGCTGATCGCCAGGGCAATAGAACGGCCCGACCGCCGAGTTGGCGAAGCCGCAGGCGGAGTTCACCCCGCCGCGAAACAGCACCAGGGTTGGGTCCTTGTACTGCCGATTGGCGCCCTGGAATATTTCCCGCCAGGTGTCCTCGGTATCGCCGAGCACGGCGCGGACGAATTCCGAATGCTCGTCATTGGTCGCCGGCGTGGAGCTTTGCGGCGCGCTGACCGAACCGCCCTGCATGGCTTGCCCAGCCAGCTGGCCGAGGATCTGCATCGGGTCCTGGCCGCTGAGCAGGCCGACGATCACCACAATGGCCACGCCACCGAGGGTCAGGCCCTTGCCGCCGCCCATGCGTGAGCCGCTGCCGCGCGCATCCACCACGTTGTCACTGCGTCTTCCGCGTTTCCAGCGCATCGCTATCGTCCTGTGTGTATGCCGAGCTTGAGTGTCGTCCGCTGGCGTGAGCTGCGCCAGTCCAGTCGTGCGCTATTTAGTTGGCGGGGTACTGGCTAATCACCCGCTCTGTGCCCTGTTTATCCAGGCCGATGACTTGATAGGCGTCGCGCACATTGCCGTATTCCATGCCCGGTGAGCCGGCCGGCATACCGGGCACCGCCGCGCCGAGCAGGTCGGGTTGTTTGCGCATTTTGAGGATGTCGGCCGCCGGTACATGGCCTTCGACAAACTGGCCGTTGATCACCCCGGTATGGCAGGAGGACAGGCGCGGCGGCACGCCCAGGCGCTGTTTGACCGCACTCATATCGGTTTCGACATGGTCGACCACGTTAAAGCCGTTGTCCTGCAGGTGGCTGATCCAGGCCTTGCAGCAGCCGCAGTTGGCATCGCGGTGTACGTCGATGGTCAAGGGCTCGGTGGCAAAACTCAGGCTGCTGACAAACAGCCCGGCGAGAACAAGCAGCTGGCGCATCGGGTAACTCCTGGCAGGTGAAAGGCTGAGCATAGCGCCGGGCGGCCTTGGCTAACCACCGTCGATTTCCGAAAGGCGCGGCGGGGGCTTATGCTGCGTGCTCGATTTCGGGGCTCTCAAATTCCAAGAAAAGGATGCTGTCCATGTTGTTTGCACGCGTAGTACTGGTGATTCAACTGTTGGCATTGGCGGGGCTGGGGCTGGCCTATTTTGTTCGTCCCCATGAAATGGCCAACCTCAGCGGCATGCTGCTGATGTCGCCGGCGGCGGCCACTGATATGCGGGCCTTCTACGGCGGTCTGCAACTGGGCCTGGCGGCGTTTATCGGCCTGTCGCTGAGTCGGCTGGATCTGACCCGCGCCGCGCTGACCCTGCTGGTGCTGCTCTACAGCGCCCTGGCGTTGGCGCGGATTGGTGGCCTGTGGCTGGATGGCGGCGCGCAGCAGACCTTCAACCTCTACGCGCTGCTGCTGGAAGTGGTCTCGGTGGGGCTGTGCTTCTGGGCGCTGCGTGGTGTGCAGCGCCTCTAACCTTAACGGCGCTCCAGCAATACACCCGATTCCATATGGTGGGTGTAGGGGAACTGGTCGAACAACGCGCAGCGCGTCACTTTGTGGGTGTCGCTGAGCTGGGCGATGTTGGCGGCCAGGGTCTCCGGGTTGCAGGAGATATACAGAATGCGCTCAAAGCGCCGGGTCAGCTCGCAGGTGTCCGGGTCCATGCCAGCGCGCGGCGGGTCGACGAATACGCAGCCGAAGTCGTAGCTTTTCAGGTCGATGCCAGCCAGGCGGCGGAACGGCCGCACTTCATTCAATGCTTCGGTCAGTTCTTCGGCAGACAGGCGCACTAGGCTGACGTTATCCACGCCGTTGTCGGCTAGGTTGGCCAGGGCGGCGTTGACCGAGGACTTGCTGATCTCGGTGGCCAGCACCTTGCGCACGCGGGTGGCCAGCGGCAGGGTGAAGTTGCCATTGCCGCAGTACAACTCGAGCAGATCATCCTGGCGTTCGCCGAGCGCGTCATAGGCCCAGGCGAGCATCTTCTGATTCACCTCACCGTTGGGCTGAGTGAACGCGCCCTCCGGCTGGCGATAGCTGAAGGTGCGTCCGGCGACCTGCAGTTTCTCCTCGACATAGTCCTTGCCGATAACGATGCGCTTGCCCTTGGAGCGGCCAATGATGCTCACCTGTAGATCAGCCGCAAGCTTCTCGGCTTCGGCCTGCCAGGCGGCATCCAGTGGGCGGTGATAGCACAAGGTGATCAGCCCGTCGCCGGCCAGGGTGGTAAGAAACTCGACCTGGAACAGCTTGAAGCTCAGGGCACTACTGGCTTGCCAGGAGGCCTTCAGGCGCGGCATCAGCGCATTGATCTGCGCGCTGGCGATGGGGAAATCTTCAAAGAAAATCGGGTTGAGGTTATCGCCGGCCTCGAACATCGCGTAGTGGCGATCCTCACCTTCACGCCACAGGCGGAATTCGGCGCGCAGACGATAGTGCTCGCGCGGCGATTCGAATACTTCGGGGGCAGGGGCATTGAACGGCGCCAACAGCTCGATCAGGCGCTGCTGCTTCTCGGCAAGCTGGGCGGCGTAGTTGGCGGGATCGAACTGGGAACGGCTCATGCGGGACTCTTTTCAAATTGGAGACGGGTGAGCGATGGCTCACCCGCTAGTTCATCAGGCGAAGTACGCCAGTTTGATCGCAAACAGCACCGAGAGCACCACCAGCGCCGGGTTGAGTTCGCGCCAGCGGCCGGCCAGCAGCTTGATCAGGGTCCAGGCGATAAAGCCGAAGGCGATGCCGTTGGCAATCGAGAAGGTCAGCGGCATGGCCAGGGCGGCAACCACCACCGGGGCGGCGACGGTGAGGTCGTCCCAGTCGATCTGCGCCAGGCTGCTCATCATCAGCACGGCAACAAACAGCAGCGCCGGTGCGGTGGCGTAGGCCGGTACGGCGCCGGCCAGTGGAGCGAAGAACAGCGCCAGAAGGAACAGCGCCGCCACCACGCAGGCGGTCAGGCCGGTGCGCCCGCCGGCGCTGATGCCAGCGGCGGATTCGATATAGCTGGTGGTGGTCGAAGTGCCCAGCGCCGCGCCGGCCATGGTCGCGGTGCTGTCTGCCAGCAGGGCGCGGCCGAGCTTGGGCATCTTGCCGTCCTTGTCCAGCAGGTTGGCTTTCTGCGCCACGCCGACCAGGGTGCCGGAGGTGTCGAACAGATCAACGAAGAGGAAGGCGAAAATCACGCTGACCAGGCCGATATCCAGCGCGCCCATGATGTCCAGTTGCATCAGGGTTGGCATCACCGAAGGCGGCATGGACACCACGCCATCCAGCTTTGACAGGCCGAACAGAATGGATAGGGCGGTGATCAGCAGGATGCCGATCATCACCGCGCCGGTCACCCGGCGCTGCGCCAGCGCGGCGATCACAAAGAAACCCAGGCAGGCCAGCAGGGCGCCGCCTTGGGTCATGTCGCCGAGGGTCACCAGAGTGGCCGGATGGTCGACCACAATACCGGCATTTTTCAGGGCGATAATTGCCAGGAACAGGCCGATACCGGCAGCGATGCCGGCGCGCAGGGCCAGCGGAATGCTGTTGATGATCCACTCGCGGATCTTGAAGATCGACAGCAGAAAGAAGATCACCCCGGAGAGGAACACCGCACCCAGCGCCACTTGCCAGGTGTGACCCATGGTCATCACCACGGTGTAGGTGAAGAAGGCGTTGAGGCCCATGCCCGGCGCCAGGGCAATCGGGTAGTTGGCCCACAGGCCCATGATCAGCGAGCCGATGGCGGCGGCCAGGCAGGTGGCGACGAAGACCGCGCCATGGTCCATACCGGTCTTGGCCAGCATCTCCGGGTTGACGAAGAGGATATAGGCCATGGTCAGAAAGGTGGTCAGCCCGGCGAGCATTTCGGTGCGCACCGTGGTGTTATGGGCTTTGAGTTGGAACAGTCTTTCCAGCATGCGGAACTCCCCGTAACGGCTTTTTTGCCGTGTTTATGCAAACCGAAAGCAAAGCACATCCACGCGTGGGTGCATGTTTTTACTGGCGATCTGGAAAAAGGCGCGCATCATATCAGCTCGTCCGGAACGGGTGAATTTATGACCGCTTGGACAGTTTATGCACGACCAGAACAAGGAGCGAAACGATGACTGCACGGGCCCTTATCAGCGTTGCCGATGGTGTTGAAGACCTCGAATGCGTGACCCTGATTGATGTACTGCGGCGTGCCGAGGTTGAGGTGGTGGTGGCCAGTATCGAAAGCCGGCGGATGATCACCTGCGCCCGTGGCACGCGCCTGACGGCCGACACCATGCTGGTAGACGTGCTGGCGCAGCCCTTTGACCTGATCGTGCTGCCCGGCGGCATGCCCGGTGCCCAGCACCTGGCCGAGCACGAGCCGCTGGCCGAACGGGTGCGCGAGCAGGCCAAGGCCGGCAAGCTGTTTGCCGCCATTTGCGCAGCGCCCGCGCTGGCCCTGCAGCAATACGGCGTGCTCAAGCAGCGGCGCATGACCTGCTACCCGGCCTTCAGTGATCGTCTGAGCGGTTGCGTGTTTGTCGATCAGCCGGTGGTGGTCGATGGCAACTGCATCACCAGTCAGGGCCCGGGCACCGCCCTGGCGTTTGCCCTGACCCTGGTCGAGCAGCTGTGTGGCAAAGCCGTGCGCAAGCAGGTTGCCGAGGCCATGTTGGTCAGCTAGTTGTTGGCTCGCTCAGGGCCTTGCGGGTGCATATGGTCACGCTTGGCCAGTTCGGGGAACAGGCGTATCCATAGCCCGGTGACCAGAATCGCCCCCACGCCGCCGATCAGCACTGCCGGCACCGTGCCGAACCAGGCGGCGCTAACCCCGGCGCGGAAGTCGCCGAGCTGATTGGACGCGCCGATAAACAGGCCGTTGACCGCGCCGACGCGGCCGCGCATCTCGTCCGGGGTTTGCAGCTGCACGAAGGCACCGCGAATCACCATGCTGATCATGTCCGCCGCGCCCAGCAGCACCAGCGCCGCCAGGCTGAACCACAGCGAGGTGGACAGGCCGAAGCCGATGGTCGCCACGCCGAAAATCGCCACCGAGGTAAACATTACCGGGCCAACCCGCCGCTCAATGGGAAAGCGCGCCAGCCATAACGACATCAGCAGCGCGCCGACCGCCGGCGCCGAGCGCAGCAGGCCGAGGCCCCAGGGCCCGGTGAGCAGGATGTCCTTGGCAAACACTGGCAGCAGCGCGGTGGCGCCGCTGAGCAGCACCGCCAGCATGTCCATCGACACCGCGCCGAACACGGCAGGGCGGCTGCGGATAAAGCGAAAGCCGGCCAGCAGCGAATCCAGCGAGACCTTCTGTTTCAGCGGCAGCTGGCGCGCCGGCAGGCTCAGCATCAGGCTCAGGGCGCAGCCATATAGCAGCACAGCCGGGCCATAGACCCACTGCGTGCCGAACGCATAGAGCAAGCCGCCCAGCGCCGGCGCGATAATGGTGGCGGCCTGCATGGCCGAGGCTGACGCGGCTACGGCGGCGGGAAACAGCCCGGGCGGCACGATATTCGGCAGCAGCGCCTGGGTGGTGGGCATCTCGAAGGCGCGGGCGGTGCCGAGCAGAAAGGCAATCAGGAAGATCATCTCGCGGCTGATGCCGCCGGCGCTGCTACCCAGCAGCAGGCACAGGGCAATCAGCCCCTGCGCGCCCTGGCAGAGCGCGGCCACCTTGCGCCGGTCAAAGCGGTCGGCGACATGACCGGTGAGCAGGATAAACAGAATTTTTGGCAGAAACTCGATCAGCCCGACCAGGCCAAGGTCGAGCACGTTGCCGGTCAGCGCATACATCTGCCAGCCAATCGCCACGGTAATCATCTGGAAGCCGCTGGCGGTAAATACCCGGGCGAACCAGAAGGCCAGAAATGGGCGCTGGTGACGTAAAAGCTGAGACATGGCCGAACAACTCGCACGGCTGGCGGGAGGCGCAGCCTAGCATGCGGCCGGGTGAGTGGCATGCTGAAGCCCGCGTTAGAGGCGCGGCGGCAAACTTATCTGACTTTAAAGGCAGGTTTTTATTCTGTTGTGGGAATGACTTGGGTAGAATTTGACTTTCAGGTCAATAAATCTGTCGTCTACGCTGATTCTGCTCCGTGCTTGTAAGCGGTGCGCCTGTCTCTCTTTTGTTCACGCAAATGGCCAGGCTGCTCTGGCCCCGAGGAACGGACATGTCCACTCCTGAGTTATCCCGCCGCGCCTTTCTGCAAGGCAGCGTCATCGCCGGCATCGGCATCAGCTTCGCCCCGCTGGGCAGCAAGGCGTTTGCCGCCTTGTTCGAGGAGCGTGTAACCGCCATGCCGCAGCCCTGGTACAACGCCAGCGGCAAAGCCGTGGCGCGCATCGATGGGGTGTCCAAGGCCTGTGGTGCCAAGGTGTTTGCCCGCGATATCCGCGCCAAGGACATGCCCGGCTGGCCGCAGCAGCAAGGCCATGCGCTGTTGCTCAAGGTCACGCGCACCGAGCAGCTGTACCAGGGCTTCGACCTGTCGGTGCTGCCGGCCGAGTTGCAGCCGCAACGTGTAGTGACCGCCAGTGACCTGGTTAAAGACGGCATCAGCTTTCCGGATGGTCACAACCTTGATCCGTTGCTGCCCGAAGGCCAGGTGCCGATGTTTATCGGCCATCCGGTGGCGCTGCTGATCTGGCATGACTTCGAGCGCTATCGTCAGGCCAAGAACATCCTCAAGTTCAACGACAAGGTGATCCGCTACGGCGAGCAGGCGCCGGCGTTCCAGAGCGACCCTTATGGCAGTTTCCGCTTCGTGCGCGTCGGCGGTAGCGCGCCGTTCGAGCCCGACACCTTCTCCAGCCTCAAGGACAGCATGCTGTTCCCGCTGATCCACAACCGCAAGCCGGCCTGGGGCGAGGGCAAGGTCAGCGGTGATCTGACTCAGCAGGGCCTGTACCACGCCGAGCAGATGCTCAACCAGCTGCAGACCCCGCCGAGCGACTGGCTGGTGTTCGATGAGCGCTTCACCACCCAGTCCATTGAGCCGGCCGCGCTGGAAGCCGACAACGGTAATGGCTGGTTCGACGTGGCCAGCGGCACCCTGCATTTTGTGGTCGCCACCCAGTGCCCGTTTGAAGTGGCCGAGCAGACCGCGCATATGCTCGCGCCGTCGCGCTTTGGCGTGAAGAAACTCAGCATGCACCCCGGCTACACCGTCGGTTATGGCTCCAAGGACAACAACATTCACGTGTTCTATGCCGCTCTGGCCGCGCTCTACGGCAGCGGTGTGCCGGTGCGCCTGGCCAATGACCGCTACGAGCAGTTCCAGAGCGGGATCAAGCGCCACCCCTTCGACATGCATTACCAGCTGGCGGTGAACAAGCAGGACCACAGCTTCCAGATCTTCCGCGCGCACATGGATGTCGACGGCGGCGGTCGCGCCAACTACAGCTCCTCGGTGGCGGCGGTCGGCGCCACCGCAGCGCAATCGATCTACTACCTGCCGCGCAGCGATCTGGCCGCTACCGCCTACTATTCGCGCGGCGTGGAAGCCGGTTCGATGCGTGGTTACGGCACCCTGCAGACCATGGCGGCCACCGAGATGATGGTGGACGAAGTGGCCGAGCGGCTGAACCTCGATGCCATCGAGCTGCGCAAGAAGAACGTGTTCCAGTCCGGCATGAAGAACACCCAGGGCGCGATCCCGGCCGGTGCCCTGCGCCTCGACGAAATTCTCGACAAGGCAGCGCAGCACGAGATCTGGAAGAACCGCGTTGAGCGCAAGCAGCGCTTCGATGCCGAAGACCCGGACAACCTCTATGGCGTCGGTTTCGCCATCTGCCAGAAGGACTTCGGCACCGGCTCCGAAGCGCCGATGGCCAGCCTGGAGTTCAGCGCGGACGGCCGCGTCAGCCTGCGCCAGATCGCCATCGACATGGGCACCGGCATGGCCACCTCACAGGCCTTGCTGGTCGCCGATTACCTCGGCCAGCCCGCCGATGAAATCAAGACCGGCGAAACCGAGTGGAGCGAGCTGGCCCTGACCACCAGTGGTAATCCCTACATGATCAGCCAGGCCGAGCAGGATGCGGCGCTGCGCAACCCGCGCTGGGTCGGCAAGCTGGCCTCGCCTTCGTCGGCGACCAACTCGTCCTACTACACCGGGCACTCCACCCGCGAGGCGGCGCGCATCCTGTTTATTCATGGCTTGTGGCCGGCGGCCCTGGCCATCTGGGGCCGGGGTGAGCATGGCGGCCTGGCCAATCCTTACGTGGTACGCCGCGAGAATGCGCACTGGGTCGAGGGCAAACTGACCGCCGATGGCATGCCGCCGATTCCGTTCAAGCTGCTGGCGCACAAGGCTCACGAGCTGGGTTTGGTAACGGGCGTTAGCGTGCACGGCTTCAACCGCTGGAGTTGGGCCGAGGGTGAGTTCGAGATCAACGGCCAGCGCGAGCGTGTGCCGCTGGATGCCCTGGCGGTGAAATACGGTGACGGTGCAACCTCCGCGCAGAAAGCGCAGATGAGCCGCAACGGCTTCCACCTGCTCGATCGCGTCAGCATCAAGTACCCGGTCACTCAGCTGAACAACGCCATGGTCACCTACTACAGCCCGGTGGCCACTCTGGTCGAGGTCAAGGTCAACAAAGGCAGTGGCGAGGCGCGGGTGATCAACCATCATTCCTGGCTCGAATGCGGCCGGGTGATTGTCGAGGAGCTGGTGCTCGGTCAGCTCGAAGGCGGTATCGCCATGGGCATCGGCCACGCGCTGCTGGAGGAAATGCCGCTGTACGACGGCGGGCCTGGCGACGGCACCTGGAACTTCAACCGTTACCAGCTACCGCGCGCCAAGGATTGCGCGGTGTGGTCGCAAAGCGCGGAGATTCTGCCGCCCCTATCACCCAGCGACCCAGCCAAGGGCATCGCCGAAGTGGTGATGATTCCGGTGGTCGGCGCCATCGTCAACGCCGTGGCCCACGCCACCGGCAAGCGCCTGCGCGACCTTCCCCTGACTCCGGCCCGCATCAAGGAGGCCCTCCATGGCTAAGCGCCTGCTCAGCATGATCATCAACAGCCAGGCAGTCGGCCCGATGGAAGTGGCCGACGACCTGATGATGATCGACTTTCTTCACGAATACCTGAACCTCACCGGCTCGCGTCTGGGCTGCGGTCAGGGTGTGTGCCACGCCTGTGTGGCGATCCTCGACAAGCCCGACGGCACCAGCGAAGAAATCCGCACCTGTATCACCGGCGCACATTTCTTCGACGGCAAGCGCATCCGCACCATCGAGGGCCACGCCAAGCGCGATGCTCAGGGTGAGGTTAGCCAGCTCAATCCGATCCAGCAGAAGTTCGTCGACCAGTTTGCCTTCCAGTGCAGCTACTGCACCCCCGGCTACGTCAACGCCGCCACCGTACTGGTGGAAAAGCTGCAGCGTCAGCCGGTCAAGCGCAGCGAGCTGGAAGGCGAGATCGAAGACGCCCTGGGCAAGCACATCTGCCGTTGCACCGGCTACGTGCGCTACTACAACGCCGCGCGCGATGTGGTCGAGTCCCTCGGCTTGGTCAAGGAGGGTTAAGCATGAAGAACATTCTGATCGCTGCCGCCCTGTTACTGCCGTTGGCCGCCCAGGCCGCCGATAAGCAACTGCTTGAGCGCGGCAAGTACCTGGCGCGCGCCGCCGACTGTGTGGCCTGTCACAGCGTCGAAGGCGGTGCCGAGTACGCCGGCGGCCTGCCGCTGGAGTCGCCGTTCGGCACCATCTATGGCACCAATATCACTCCCGACAAGCAGTACGGCATCGGCGAGTACAGCGCCGATGACTTCTACCGCGCGGTGGCCGAAGGTGAGCGGCGTGACGGCAGCAAGCTCTATCCGGCGATGCCCTACACCTCCTATCACCTGCTCAAACGCGAAGACTCCGACGCCATCTACGCCTACCTGATGAGCCTGGAGCCGATCGCCAAACCCAGCCCGCAAACCAGCCTGAGCTTTCCGTTCAATGTGCGTTTCGGCCTGAGCTTCTGGAACATGCTCTACAAGAACCGCGTGCAAATGCTGCCGGCCGAAGGCAAAAGCGACACCTGGCAGCGCGGCCAGTACCTGGTCGAGGCCCTGGGCCACTGCGGCGAGTGCCACACGCCGCGCAATGCCCTTGGCGCGCTGCAACAGGATCAACGTCTGCAAGGCGGTGTGCTGCTTGGCTACGAGGCGCCGAGCCTGCTCGCCGAGGACCTGGCCGAGCGCGGCTGGAGCACCGACGACCTGGCGACCTTCCTCAAACACGGCATCAGCGCCCAGGGTTCGATGTTCAACGAGATGTACCCGGTGCTGCACCACAGCACCCAGTACCTGCCGCTGGATGACCACAAGGCCATGGCCACCTACCTGCTTGGCGATCAGCCGCCGGCTCCACGTAAGGTCAGCGCGGTGGCCTTCGAGCAGCTCGATGACAGCGCCCAGCAGGGCCGCCAGCACTACCTCAACCTGTGTGCCGGTTGCCATGGCGTGGCGGGCGAGGGCGTGCCGCATGTGGCCGTGGCGATGGATGGCAACACCACCCTGCGCCTGAACGAGGCCCGCAACCTGTTGCGGGTGATCGATGACGGCATCAAGGAGCAGCAGTTCACCGGTTTCGAGCGCATGCAGCCAATGCCGGGCTTCAGTGACAAGCTGGATGACGGGCAGCTGCGCGACCTGCTGCATTACCTGCGCCAGACCTGGGGCGGCCAGGCGGCCGAGCTGAGCCCGCAGCAGGTCAGCCAGTTGCGCAGCGAGAAAGGCCATTGAGGCCGGATGAAGCCTGATGCAGCACCTTGATCTGCTGGTAGTGCGCCAGGCGCTGCAATGGTCGGCGGCGGGGCAGTGCGTGTGGCTGTGCACGGTGCTGAGCACCTACGGCTCGGCGCCGCGCGCGCCGGGTTCACTGCTGGCTGCCACGGCGAGCGGCGAGTGGATTGGCTCGCTGTCTGGCGGCTGTGTCGAGGATGAGTTTCTTGAGCGGCTGGCCGTCGGGGCGTTCCCCGAGCCGATCTATCTGCTGCGTTATGGCGATGGTAGCGACCCGCACTCGCAGATCAGCCTGCCCTGCGGCGGCGTGCTGGAAGTGCTGGTGGAAAATTTTCCGGCCGATTGCGCGGTACAAGCCCATCTGCGTGAGCTGGAAAGCGCTTTGGCTGGCCAGCGCCGGCTGATCCGCGAAGTGGCGCTGCCCAGCGGTGAGCGCCGCTTGCTGGCCGACAGCACGCAGGGGCCAAGAGTTGAACGTCAGCCGAATCTGCTGCGTGTGCGCGTCGGTGCGGCCCAGCGCTTGCTGTTGGCGGGTTACTCCTCGGTGGCGCAGGTTTGTGCGCAGTTCGCTCAGGGGTTGGGCTTTGAGGTGGTGCTCTGCGATCCGCGCGAAGAAGTGCTGCAAGGCGTCGATTTGCCGGGCGTGGAAATCCGCCGTGAGCTGCCGTCCGAGGTGATTCGCCTCGGTGGTTGCCATGCCGACACCGCGGTGGTGGCGCTGACCCATGACCCGCGTATCGACGATCTGGCGATGATCGAAGCGGTCCGCACCGAGGCCTTTTATATCGGTGTGATGGGCTCGCGACTGACCAGCGCCAAACGCTTCGAGCGCCTGCGCCGGGTTGGCGGCCTGGATGATGCTGCGCTGGCGCGGATTATCGCGCCAATCGGGCTGAACCTGGGCAGCAAGACCCCGGCGGAAATCGCCCTGGCGGTACTCGCCGATATTTTGCGGGTGCGCAACGGCCTGGCGCGGGATGCGCTCTAGCATGCCCAAGGTGCTCGCCTTGATGCTCGCCGCCGGGCGTGGCACGCGCTTTGGCAGCGACAAGCGCCTGGCCCGTTTGCCGGACGGGCGCAGCCTGTTGGCCGCCAGCGTCGAGCAGGCGTTGCAGGTGTTCGCTGAGGTGCATGTGCTGCTGCGCGACGAGGACGATGCGCAGGCGCTAGGGCTGCCGGCGGCGTGCCGGGGTATCCGTTGCAGTGAGGCCGATCAGGGCATGGGCCACACGCTGGCTGCAGGCATAGCTGTGTTGCTTGGGCGCGACGCCGAGGCTGTCGCGGTATTGCTCGGCGATATGCCCTGGATCAGTGCCGACAGCCTGCAGCGGCTGTGCAGTCAGGCAGCGGCCGAGCGTATCGTCTACCCACTGCACGATGGTCAGCGCGGCCATCCGGTGCTGTTTGGCCGCAGCTTCTGGCCGCAGCTGCAGACCCTGCGCGGTGATCAAGGTGCGCGCGCGCTGCTGCAAGCCAATCCAGGCGCTTGCCACGGCATCGTTGTAGATGATCCTGGCGTACTGCGCGATGTGGATCGACCTGAAGCGCTGTTATAAGGCGCCAGCCCTTGTGACAGCCGGTCGCGCGACAATCGACCACAGCTGAACTTGCCCCGGCAAACGCTACTCTCTGTACATGCATTGACCCGCGTCAACACCTTCGGCGTGCGGTTGTGAGGGCTTTTGCCCTGCTCGCTAGTTGCCTCACCCAGAACAATAATCCCCCGACTGAATACCCGTGACTGGCATGCGCGCCCGTTGCCGTGCCCCGTATCACCTGACTGAGGAAACGCCATGTTTGGATTGGAGGCTCTCGACCTTGCTCGAATCCAGTTCGCTTTCACCATCTCCTTTCACATCATCTTTCCGGCCATCACCATCGGCCTGGCCAGTTACCTGGCGGTGCTCGAAGGGCTGTGGCTGAAGACCGGGGAGGAGGTTTACCGCGACCTGTACCACTTCTGGGCGAAGATATTTGCGGTCAACTTCGGCATGGGCGTGGTTTCCGGTCTGGTCATGGCTTACCAGTTCGGCACCAACTGGAGCGCCTTCTCCGACTTTGCCGGGGCGGTCACCGGGCCGCTGCTGACCTATGAAGTACTGACTGCGTTCTTCCTCGAAGCGGGCTTTCTTGGCGTCATGCTGTTTGGCTGGAACCGCGTCGGCCCCGGCCTGCACTTCTTCTCCACGGTGATGGTGGCGGTCGGCACGCTGATTTCGACCTTCTGGATTCTTGCCTCCAACAGCTGGATGCACACCCCGCAGGGCTTCGAGATCATCGACGGCCGGGTGATTCCGGTGGACTGGTTCGCCGTGGTGTTCAACCCTTCGTTCCCTTATCGCCTAGCGCATATGGCCACGGCAGCGTTCCTCGCCACCGCCTTCTTCGTCGGCGCGTCGGCGGCCTGGCACCTGCTGCGCGGTCGCGACAACCCGGCGATCCGCAAGATGCTGTCGATGGCTATGTGGATGGCGCTGATCGTCGCGCCGATCCAGGCAGTGATTGGCGACTTCCATGGTCTGAATACCCTCAAGTATCAGCCAGCGAAGATCGCCGCCATCGAGGGCCACTGGGAAAACCACGGCGATGAGCCGACCCCGCTGATCCTGTTCGGCTGGCCGGATATGCAGCGCGAGGAAACCCGCTTCAAGATCGAGATTCCCGCCCTCGGCAGCCTGATCCTGACCCACAGTCTGGACAAGCAGGTGCCGGCGCTCAAAGAGTTCGCCAAGGAAGATCGGCCTAACTCAACCATCGTGTTCTGGACCTTCCGGATCATGGTCGGCCTGGGCATGTTGATGATCCTCACCGGTCTCTGGGGCCTGTGGCTGCGTACGCGCGGCAAGCTATTCCAAAGCCGGCCGTTCCTGCATCTGGCGGTGTGGATGGGCCCGTCGGGGATCATCGCCATCCTCGCCGGCTGGTACACCACGGAAATCGGTCGCCAGCCCTGGATTATCCACGGCCTGATGCGCACCGCCGATGCTTCGTCCGGGCACAGTTTTGCGCAGATGAGCCTGACCCTGATTCTGTTCGTGGTGGTGTATTTCGCCCTGTTCGGCGCCGGCATCAGCTACATGATGCGCCTGGTGCGCAAAGGCCCGATCACCGATGAAGGCAAGGAACCCGCCGAGGGCGGCCCTGGCCAGAAACGCACGCCGTCCCGTCCGCTGTCCGCGCCTGAAGAGGGCCTGGAAGAGGGCGAAACCGATTCGCTGGCTGAGAGGAATTGAATATGGGCATTGATCTCTCGCTGATCTGGGCCGTGATCATCGCCTTCGGGGTGATGATGTACGTGGTTATGGACGGCTTCGATCTGGGCATCGGCATCCTCTTTCCCTTCGTCAAAAGCGAAGGCGAGCGCGATGTGATGATGAACACCGTGGCACCGGTCTGGGACGGCAACGAAACCTGGTTGGTGCTCGGCGGCGCGGCGCTGTTCGGCGCCTTTCCACTGGCCTACGCGGTGGTGCTCAGCGCGCTGTACCTGCCGCTGATCTTTATGCTGCTGGGGCTGATCTTTCGTGGCGTGGCCTTCGAGTTTCGCTTCAAGGCCAAGGCCGCCAAACGGCATATCTGGGACAAGGCGTTTATCGGCGGCTCGCTGACCGCGACCTTCTTCCAGGGAGTGGCGTTGGGCGCTTATATCGATGGCTTCGAGGTGGTCGACCGGGTGTATGTCGGCGGCGCGTTGGACTGGCTGACACCGTTCTCGCTGTTCTGCGGCCTGGCGCTGATTGCCGCTTACGCCTTGCTCGGCTGCACCTGGCTGATCATGAAGACCGAAGGCCGCCTGCAGTTGCAGATGCACGATATGGCGCGGCCGCTGGTGTTCGTGCTGCTCGGCGTCACCGGCATCGTCAGCCTGTGGACGCCACTGGCGCATGCCGACATCGCCGAGCGTTGGTTCAGCATGCCGAATATCTTCTGGTTTATGCCGGTGCCGTTGCTGGTACTGCTGTGCACCTGGGCGCTGCTGCGCGCGGTGGCGCGCAACGCCAACTACTCTCCGTTTTTGCTGACCCTGACGCTGATCTTCCTCGGCTACAGCGGCCTGGGCATCAGCCTGTGGCCGAATATCATCCCGCCGTCGATCAGCATCTGGGAAGCCGCCGCACCGCCGCAGAGCCAGGGCTTTATCCTGGTCGGTGCGCTGTTCATCATCCCATTCATCCTGATGTACACCGCCTGGAGCTATTACGTGTTCCGCGGCAAGGTTACTGAAGAAGATGGTTATCACTGAGGTTCTAGTTCGGTCTGCTGCGCGTCGGCCCTGCTGCGTTAAAAGCCGGCTCGGCAAGCCGCTTGCGGCTAACGCGCTTTAGCGCGACCCGAAGGGCGAGTGAAACGAGTAATGCTCATGTACCAACGTGCACTCCGCTTGATTCGCTTCGCTCACCCTGCGGGCCAGCCGTTGGCTGTTACTCCGCTACGCTACGTTTCTCGCCGGCTTTGCCTTGCATGGCTCTAGCTCGCGAGACCTCGAATAGGTTCTGAGGCCGCAAGATGAACGACGTCGAAGAGAAAAAGCCGCTGTGGCAGCGGCTCGGCTGGCTGGTGCTGATCTGGGCTGGCAGCGTGCTGGCCTTGGGGGCGGTGTCCTATCTGCTGCGCCTGTTTATGCAGGCGGCGGGGATGGGCACGCCGTAGAGGCAGACGTTTGTGTAGGGTGGATGACGCTTTTTCATCCACCGTGCCGACGCCATGGTGGATCGGTGAAGCGTGATCCACCCTACGGTCCGGCGCTTATTTGATTGCTTTAAGCACCACAAATTTCGGCGTCGCCGCGACCTGTTCTACGCCGCGGAACAGCCGTTTCAGCTTGGCGTGGTAGCCCAGATGGCGGTTGCCGACTATCCACAGCTCACCGCCGGTTACCAATGCCGCGCGGGCCTGCTGGAACATGCGCCAGGCGAGAAAGTCGCCGACCACCTGTTGCTGGTGGAACGGCGGATTGCACAGCACCAGGTCCAGTGAATCCTCTGCCTGCTCGGCCAGGCCATCGCCGGCGCGGATTTCGACCGGGCGTTCGCCCAGCGCCGCACGCCAGTTCTCTTGGGTCGATTGCACCGCCATATACGACTCATCCACCAGCGTCAGCTCGGCCTGCGGGCTGCCCAGCGCATAGGCGATACCGAGTACACCGTTGCCGCAACCGAGGTCCGCTACGCGCACGCGGCTAAGGTGTTTGGGCAGGTGCGGGAGGAAGGCGCGCGTGCCGATATCCAGGTCTTCACGGCAGAACACATTGGCGTGGTTAAGCAGCGCGATAGCCGGTTTTTCCAGGTTGTAGCGCGTCGGGTAGGGCGATACGGGCGCGGCTTTGGCCTCGGGTGTGGCAAACAGCAAGCGGGCTTTCTTTACCGCCAGCGAGGCCTGCACCGGGCCGATATATTTCTCCAGCAGATCACCGGCGGCGCGCGGCAGGTGCTTGATCATCGCTGCGGCAATCACCTGCGCGCCAGGGGCGAGCTGGTCGTGCAGGCGAATCAATTGCTCCTCCAGCAGCGCCAGGGTTTTCGGTACGCGGATCAGCACCACATCAAACGGCCCCTGAGCGACTGCGCTGGCCGGTACAAACTTCACGGCATCCGCCGGTAACTGATTGCGCAGCAGGTTGACCTGCAAACCCAAGTAGCCGAGGTGCGAGTCGCCACTGCTGGTGACCTGCGCCTGGCCCGCCAGGCTGATGGCCAGGGCGCCGAAGCTGTCATTCAGCACCAATACGCGCGTGCTGCTCGTCAGCCCTTGTTCATGCAGATGGTTGAGCAGGTATTCGTCGGCGGCATCGAAGGCCTGCAGCGGCTCGTTGGGCTGGTCGGGTTGGCGAAGCAGGTCGAGCTGGGCAAACGGGGTGCTGAGCAGGGGCATGGATAACTCGGGTAGCAGGCCGCAAGGGCGCGATAAAAAGTGCAGTTGGTCGCTATTGTCGGTGCAAGTGGCGGAAAAGTCTCGGAACTGAGAGCTGGTTCAGCAAATCACGGTTGTGTCGCGCGCGGCTTTGCCGAAGAATGCCGCCCCCTTGCAGATCTGCTCAGTCGTGTCCGATACCCGTCAGTCAGCAGGCATGAGTCAGCAAGGTCAGCATTCAAATAATAACCAGGCCCCGAGCGTCACGCCCGGCTGCGATCTGGTAGCGCCTGATGATCAGGACTGCGCCGCTGCTTTGCCGCGTCCGCCGAATCATCCATAGCCCACACCCCTACTCAATGAGGCCTGCTTATGCAGGCTTCACGGCGTTCTATTTGCAAAAAGGTATGTTCATGTTCAAGTCCCTGTTGTCTTTAACCTTCACTGCGTTGCTGGTCGCGGCAAGCCCGGCCCAGGCAGAAGGCAAGGCGCCCATCGTTATCAAGTTCTCCCACGTCGTGGCCGAGGACACCCCCAAGGGCAAGGGTGCACTGCTGTTCAAAAAGCTGGTGGAAGAGCGCCTGGCCGGCCAGATTACGGTTGAGGTCTACCCGAACTCGACGCTGTTCGGTGATGGTGAGGAGATCAACGCGCTGCGTGAGGGCAAGGTGCAGATGCTGGCGCCTTCGCTGTCCAAGTTCGAGGCCTACACCAAGCAATTGCAGGTGTTTGACCTGCCGTTCCTGTTCGACGACCTGGAGGCGGTCAAGCGCTTCCAGAAGCGCGACAAGAGCCGCGAGCTGCTGCACTCGATGTCCAGCCACGGCATCTACGGCCTGGCCTACTGGAATAACGGCATGAAGCAGCTGACTTCCAACCGTGAGCTGCGCAAGCCCGAGGATGCCAAGGACCTGGCCTTCCGCATTCAGCCTTCGTCGGTACTGGAAGCGCAGTTTGCTCAACTTGGCGCCAAGACCGTGAAGATGCCGTTCGCCGAGGCATTCAAGGCGCTGCAGGCTGGCACCATCCAGGGCACCGAAGGGCCGTGGTCGAACATTGCCAGCCAGAAAGTCGATACCGTGCAGCCGTTTATCAGCGAGCTCAATCACGGTTCGCTGAGTTATATGCTGATCAGCAGCAAGGAGTTCTGGACCAGCATCCCTTACAAGACCCGCACCGAACTGGAAGCGATCATCGAAGAGGTTTCCTTCTCGGTGAACAAGGATGCCGAAGCGCTGAACAACAATGATCGCGAGCGCATCATTGCTGCCGGCAATGCCAAAGTGGTCACCTTGACTGACGACGAGCGTGCCGCCTGGCGCACTGCACTGAGCCCGATGTGGAAGACCTTCGAGGCTGAAATCGGCGCCGATGTGTTGCGTGCCGCCCAGGCAGTCAATCGCCGCTAAGAACAGCTTCTAAGGGTAAAGGCCAAGAGCCCCCAGGTTTTGCCGGTGTTTGTCAGCCCGGCGTTGCGCCACACTGGGTTTATGCAATCCGCATAAGCCCGGTGTTCGCATGACCAGCGACGACAAGTTCACCCAGCAAACCCTTACCTCTATTCAGGTCTGGTCGCCCAGCCTGTTCAGCCTGCGCTGTACGCGTGATGCCGGTTTTCGTTTTCGTGCCGGGCAGTTTGCCCGTCTCGGCGTCGCCAAGGCCGACGGTTCGGTGGTCTGGCGCGCCTATTCGATGGCCTCGGCACCCCATGACGAGTTTCTCGAGTTCTTCTCCATCGTCGTGCCGGGCGGTGAGTTCACCTCCGAGCTGAGTCGGCTGCAGGTCGGCGACAGCCTGTTGGTAGAGAAACAGGCGTTGGGTTTTCTTACCCTGGATCGTTTCGCCGATGGCCGCGACCTCTGGCTGCTGGCCAGCGGCACCGGGCTGGCGCCGTTTCTATCGATTCTGCAGGGCCTGGAGGTGTGGCAGCGCTTTGCCCGCGTGGTGCTGGCGTACAGCGCACGCACGGCCAGTGAGCTGGCCTATCAGCCACGGATTCACGGCCTGATGCAGCAGGAACATCTGCAGGAGTACGCCGAGCGCTTTGTCTATCTACCGCTGGTGACCCGTGAGCAGGTGCCTGGTTGCCTGCATGGGCGCATTACCAGTTTGCTGGGCAGTGGTGAACTCGAGCAGGCGGCGGGGCTGAACCTGGACCCTGCCCATTCGCGGTTGATGATCTGCGGCAACCCGCAGATGATCGATGACACCCGCGCGCTGCTGAAACAGCGCGATCTGCAGCTCAGCCTGACCCGGCGGCCGGGGCAGGTGGCGGTGGAGAACTATTGGTAGCGCTTATTCCTCGCGGATGGCCTTGATCCGGTGTTCCCAGCGGCGCTTGGCAAAGCGACGCATGTTCGGGATATCGTCGGTTTCGTCGAGAATCGGCTTGCCGATGATGGTTTCCATGATGTCCTCCATAGTCACCAGGCCGCGCCAGCTGCCGAACTCGTCATACACCAAACACATGTGCTGACGCTCATGCATCATCTGCGTCATCAGGTTTTCGACGTTCATGCTGTCGGAAACCACCTTGAGCGGCTTGAGGATGCTGGACACCGGCGCTTCATCCGCATCGGCGCCCAGGGCGTCATAGCGGAACACCACGCCCAGTGGTGCTTCATCCTCACCGATAACCGGATAGCGGGAAAACTGGCTCTCTTTCACGCGGGCCTTGAACGTGCCGAGCGTGTCATCGGGGGCGGCAAACTCGCAGACAATCCGTGGCGTCATGATGTCGCGCAGCTTGATCTCGTGCAGGTCGAGGATATTGCTGATGACGCGCTGCTCGTCTTCATCCAGCTTGCCGACCTCACGGCCGAGCAGGGTCAAGGCTTTGATCTCCTGACGGATGTCGTGCTCAGGCTCTTTGCCGCCAAACAGCCGCATGATCATGTCGGACATGAAGATGAACGGCTTGAGCAGCAGGATCATGCCGCCCAGCAGGCTCGGCAGGAATGGCGCCAGAGTTGGCCAGTAACGTGCACCAATGGTCTTGGGCAGGATTTCCGAGAGGACCAGGATCAGCAGCGTCATCACCGCCGAGGCAATGCCCAGGTAGCCGTCGCCAAACACGACAGTGACCTGCGCACCCACACCGGTAGCGCCGACCGTATGGGCCACGGTGTTCAGCGTAAGAATGGCGGCCAGTGGTTGGTCAATCTTGTCTTTCAGCCCTTTCAAGCGCTCATAAAGCTTGGGCTTGGTGGCCTTCTGCTGAGCGATATAGCTGGGCGTCAGAGACAGCAACGCAGCCTCAAGAATGGAACAGATAAAGGAGACGAGGATGGATAGAACTGCAAACGCAATCAGGAGGGTCATTGAGGGGGGAAAGTAGCCAAGGGGCGGCCAATTTACACGAACGCGTTGTAAGCGAATGGGTTGTCCTGCAACAAATCATGTACGGGAGGGCGCTCGGCCCTCCGCGCGGGTGAAGTCAGTCTCGGCTTTGCTGCGCCTTGAGCAAATCGCGGATTTCGCTGAGCAGCTCCTGATCCTTGGTCGGTGCGGCTGGCGCTTCCGGGGCGGCTTCTTCTTCGCGCTTGAGTTTGTTGAGTACCTTGATGCCCATAAAGATGGCGAAGGCGACGATCAGGAAGTCGAGCACGGTCTGGATAAATTTGCCGTAGGCCAGGGTGACCGCAGCGGCATCGCCTTCGGCAGCTTTCAGCACAATCGCCAGGTCGGAGAAATCCACGCCGCCAATCAGCACGCCCAGCGGTGGCATTACCACGTCACCGACAAAGGACGAGACGATCTTGCCGAACGCCGCGCCGATGATGATGCCCACGGCCATGTCGACCACATTGCCTTTGACGGCAAAGGCTTTGAATTCACTGAGTATGCTCATGCTGCGTTCCCTGGTAGGTGAGGTTGCGCTGAGTGTAATCCAGCGCGCGCCGCTTGCCAGCTACTTCTCAGGCCGGGTAATGGACCTCGGGCAGCGACTCGAAACCTGGTTTGGCCAGCAGGTAACCCTGAAACAGCTCCACGCCCATATCGCGTAATGCATGCAGTTCACCGAGGCTTTCGATGCCTTCGGCGATCACCCGGATATTCAGTTTGCGGCACATCTGCAGGGCGGCTTCGACCAGAATCTGCCGCACGCTGTCCTGCTCGATATTGCGGATCAGCTGCATGTCCAGCTTGATCAGGTCGGGCTGAAAGTCGGCCAGCAGATTGAGGCCGGCATAGCCGGCGCCGAAGTCATCAATCGCCGTCATAAAGCCTTGTTTGCGGTACGCGCGCAGGATGCCGGTGAGGTGGTCGACATCCAGCACCTGCTCCTGTTCGGTGACCTCGAAGATGATCCGCTGCAGCGGGAAATTGAAGCGTTTGGCCGCCTCCAGGGTCGCGCGGATGCAGGTTTCGGGCTTGTACACCGCGTTGGGCATAAAGTTGATCGAGACCATGGCCGGCACGTGCAGCTTGGCCGCCCATTCCAGGGCGGTAATCCGGCAGGCCTGGTCGAACGGGTAGAGATTGTCCGCGTTGAGCTGGCTCAGCAGGCTGCCGGCGGATTCACCGGCGGTGCCGCGTACCAGCGCTTCATGGGCGAATATGCTGCCGGTGCTCAGGTTGATAATGGGCTGAAAGGCCATGCTGATGGGAAATCCCAGCCCTTGGCCGTCACGGCAAGCCGAACATCCTGATGTTGTACTCATAACCAGTTCTCGCTAATGGCTTTTGAAGCTTGGGCAAAGATAGCAGACCTCGCCTGAGGCCCGTGTTGCAAGGCGTTTCGGCAGAGCCGGCGTGACTGGGCTAGGCTCAAGGGAGGCCCGCCATGAGGATGCCGTTATGCCACTGGAACATCATCCGCTGCACCGCGAGTTTCCCGAGTTCAAGACGCAGCTGCACGCCTTGTTGTCCAGTGATGGGCATTTCGCCCGCTTGGCCGAGGAATATGAAGAGCTTGATAAGCGCATCTATGAGGCGGAAAGCGGTCGGGTGGCCATGGATGAGATGTTGCTGCTGGGCCTGAAGATGCAACGCGTCAGCCTCAAGGACGAACTGGCCGGTTTTCTCAGTGGTGCGTCATAGCGTCATGGGTTTGATCCGGGTCAAGTGCCGGCCCCGGCTCAGGGGATAGTCTGCAGGCAATGACTATCCCAGAGGAATGCCCGCATGCATGTTGAACACCATCCGCTGATCAAGGACTTTCCCGAACTGCGCGGCGCGCGGCATGAGCTGCGCCAGGGCGACGCCGACTTCGCCCGCCTGGCCGATACCTACGAAACCCTGGACAAACGCATCTGCCGGATCGAAGCGGGCAGCGAGCTGCTGGCTGATGATGCGCTGCTTGCGCTTAAGCAGGAGCGCGTCGGCATCAAGGATGATCTCGCGCGCCGGCTGAAACGCGCTGCCGGGCAATGTTGTGGCTGTGGTAACGGTTGCAAGGGATAGCTGCGCGGGACTGTAAATATATCCAGCTATTTCGTATGATCCGGGCTCAGCGTTTATAGGAGTCCGGCATGGCCAAGGCCAAGCGCATGTATGGCTGCACCGAGTGCGGCGCCACCTTCCCGAAATGGGCCGGCCAGTGCGGCGAGTGCGGGGCCTGGAATACCCTGGTCGAGACCCTGCTCGAAGCCAATGCGGCCACCCCCAGCGGGCGTTCCGGTTGGGCGGGCGAGCAGGTGCAGATCAAGACCCTGGCCGAGGTCAGCGTCGAGGAAGTGCCGCGCTTCTCCACCGCCTCCGGTGAGCTGGATCGCGTGCTGGGCGGCGGCCTGGTGGACGGTTCGGTGGTGCTGATCGGCGGCGACCCCGGTATCGGCAAGTCGACCATCCTCCTGCAGACCCTGTGCAATATCGCCACGCGCTTTCCCGCGTTGTATGTCACCGGTGAGGAATCCCAGCAGCAGGTGGCCATGCGTGCCCGCCGCTTGGGCTTGCCGGAAGACAAGCTCAAGGTGATGACCGAAACCTGCATCGAAAGCATCATCGCCACTGCGCGGGTGGAAAAGCCCAAGGTGATGGTGATCGACTCGATTCAGACCATCTTTACCGAGCAACTTTCCTCGGCGCCCGGTGGCGTGTCTCAGGTACGCGAAAGTGCGGCGCTGCTGGTGCGCTTTGCCAAGCAGAGCGGCACGGCGATCTTTCTGGTTGGCCACGTGACCAAGGAGGGCGCGCTGGCCGGGCCGCGTGTGCTCGAGCATATGGTCGACACCGTGCTGTATTTCGAAGGCGAGTCCGATGGCCGTCTGCGTTTGCTACGTGCGGTGAAGAACCGCTTCGGCGCGATCAACGAGCTGGGTGTGTTCGGCATGACCGACAAGGGCCTGAAAGAGGTCACCAACCCCTCGGCGATCTTCCTTACCCGTGCTCAGGAAGAAGTGCCCGGCAGCGTGGTGATGGCCACCTGGGAAGGCACCCGGCCGATGCTGGTGGAAGTGCAGGCGCTGGTCGACACCAGCCATATGGCCAATCCGCGCCGCGTCACCCTGGGCCTGGATCAGAACCGCCTGGCCATGCTGCTTGCCGTATTGCACCGGCATGGCGGCATCCCGACCTACGATCAGGACGTGTTTCTCAACGTGGTCGGCGGGGTCAAGGTGCTGGAAACCGCGTCGGACCTGGCGCTGATGGCCGCGGTGATTTCCAGCCTGCGCAACAAGCCGTTGCCGCATGATCTGCTGGTGTTTGGTGAGGTGGGGCTGTCCGGCGAAATCCGCCCGGTGCCGAGCGGTCAGGAACGTCTGAAAGAGGCGGCCAAGCATGGCTTCAAGCGCGCCATCGTGCCCAAGGGCAATGCGCCCAAAGATCCACCGCCAGGGTTGCAGGTGATTGCCGTAACGCGCCTGGAGCAGGCGCTGGATGCGCTGTTTGAGTAGCTGAACAGTGGGCATGAAAAAGGAGGCCGAGGCCTCCTTTTTCTTTACTCGTCTTCGCCGAGGGCGGCGAGTTCGCGTTCCAGCAGGCTGTCATCGCCGAGGTTGAGTTCCACCAGGCGACGCAGGTGGCTGATCGAGTCGAGGTCGATATGCCGGCAGACAAAACCGAGAAGATCGGACTGGGTGCGGGTCAGCACCACTTCCATCAGTACGCGGGTGTCGTCGGCCAGTTGGATATTGGCTTCGAATGGCTGGTTAGGGTCGCCATTCCAGCCGTTGGGGCGCTTGATCAGCAGGCCTTTCAGCGATACGTCATGCAATTCGACCGCCCAGCGTCGTTCCCCTTGCACGATCTCGGTGGGGGCGTCGAAAGCGATGCGGTGAAAGCGCCGACGCTCATTGGCTGTTTCGCTCATGCAAAGAAACTCCTGCGAGGTTTTATCCACTATAGCCAAGGCTGCTGACGATGGCTTGGTTTTATCTGTGCTGAGGGTGGCGCGGCAGCTATAAAAAAGCCCGCTAAGAGGCGCAATGCTGTTCAGTTAAGTGGGGCCGCTTTACGCCCTATAGAGCGGCGGGCTTTGAAATCTTATCCTACGGTGGTGAGCACAAAGAAATGCCGCTTCCCTGGCAAGGGCGAAGCGGCATTTTTCTTATGTGAACAGCCTTACGCCAAGAGGCGGGCTTTTTAGCAGCAGCTGCTGATTAGTTGCCGTATACCGGGAACTTGGCGCAGACCGCTTTGACTTGCTCGCGCACGCGCGCTTCAACCGCATCGTCGCCCAGGTTGGCGAGGATTTCGCAGATCCAGCCAGCCAGTGCACGGCACTCGTCTTCCTTGAAACCGCGGGTGGTCACGGCTGGGGTGCCGATGCGCAGGCCCGAGGTGACGAACGGCGAGCGTGGGTCGTTCGGCACGCTGTTCTTGTTCACGGTGATAAAAGCGCGGCCCAGGGCGGCGTCGGCGTCTTTACCGGTGATGTCCTGCTTGATCAGGCTGAGCAGGAACAGGTGGTTCTCGGTACCGCCGGACACTACGTCGTAGCCGTTTTCGATAAACACGCTGGCCATGGCCTGGGCGTTCTTGATCACTTGCTGCTGGTAGGCCTTGAACTCAGGCTGCAGGGCTTCCTTGAAACACACGGCCTTGGCGGCGATTACGTGCTCCAGCGGGCCGCCTTGGCCGCCTGGGAATACTGCAGAGTTGAATTTCTTCTCCAGCGCTTCGTTGGCACGGGCGAGGATCAGGCCGCCGCGCGGGCCGCGCAGGGTTTTGTGAGTGGTGGTGGTAACCACGTCGGCGAACGGCACCGGGTTCGGGTACACGCCAGCCGCTACCAGACCGGCTACGTGAGCCATGTCGACAAACAGGTAAGCGCCAACCTTGTCGGCGATGGCGCGGAAGCGTGGGAAGTCCAGTACCTGCGAGTAGGCGCTGAAGCCGGCGATGATCATTTTCGGCTTGTGCTCAACGGCCAGGCGCTCGACTTCGTCGTAGTCGATCAGGCCGGTGACGTTGTCGATGCCGTACTGCACGGCGTTGTACATCTTGCCGGAGAAGCTGACGCTGGCGCCGTGGGTCAGGTGGCCGCCGTGGGCCAGGCTCATGCCCAGTACGGTGTCGCCGGCTTCCAGCAGGGCCATATACACGGCGCTGTTAGCTTGCGAACCGGAGTGCGGCTGGACGTTGGCGTAGTCGGCGCCGAACAGTTCCTTGGCGCGGTCGATGGCCAGCTGCTCAACGATGTCGACGTATTCGCAACCGCCGTAGTAACGCTTGCCTGGATAGCCTTCGGCGTACTTGTTGGTCAGTACCGAACCTTGGGCTTCCATCACCGCTGGGCTGGTGTAGTTCTCCGAGGCGATCAGCTCGATGTGATGTTCCTGGCGCTGGGCTTCTTGCTCCATCGCGGCAAACAATTCGGCGTCATAACGGGCGATAGTCAAATCACGGCTGAACATAGCATTCCCCTGAGAAAATCAGCTGGGCGGTAGAAAGAGGGGGCGAATTCTACCTCATCCGCACTAAACAGGCATATGAAGCGTGGTCATCTGGCGGACAAGCGGGGCTCATGCGCGGTCGCGCTTCAGCCCAGCATAAACAGCGCGGTGCCAGTAAACAGTGCGGTGAACTGGTGCGCCGGCATTGGCCTGCCGAGCAGGAAACCCTGCACTTCGTCGCAGTCGTGGCCGCGCAGAAAATCCAGCTGGGCCAGGGTTTCCACGCCTTCGGCGATTACCGTGAGATTCAGGCTGTGGGCCATGGCGATGATCGCCCGGGCAATCTGGCCGTCCTGCTCGCCGTGGGGCAGGCCGTCGACAAAGCTGCGGTCGATCTTCAGCACGTCGATGGGGAACTGCTTGAGGTAATTCAGCGAGCTGTAGCCGGTGCCGAAGTCGTCGATGGCGATAAACACGCCGAGTTTCTTCAGGCTGCTGAGGGTCTGCATGGCGTTGGCCACGTCTTCCATCAGAATGCTTTCAGTCAGCTCCAGCTCCAGGCAGCCGGCGGGAATGCCGCTGTGCTGGAGAATCTCGGCGATGCGCTGATTGAGGTCGCCTTCGGCAAACTGCCGGGCCGAGAGGTTGACCGAAATCTTCGGCACGCGAATCTTCGCCTCGTGCCATTCGGCCAGCTGGCGGCAGGACTCGCGCAGCACCCAGTCGCCGACCTGTACCACCAGGCCCAGCTCTTCGAGCACCGGAATAAAGTCATTCGGTGGCACCAGGCCGCGCTGCGGATGCTGCCAGCGCAGCAACGCTTCGGCACCGGTCAGGCGTTTGCCGTCGCCGGAGAACTGCGGCTGGTAATACAGTTTGAACTCGCCCTGTTCGAGGGCGTGGCGCAGGTCGCTCTCCAGCTCCAGGCGCTGCAGGGCGCTGGCGTTCATGTCGGCCTGGTAGAACTGGAAGTTGTTCTTGCCGCGCTCCTTGGCGTGGTACATCGCCGTATCGGCGTTCTTCATCAGTTGGCTCAGCTCGTTGCCGTCCTGGGGGCTGAGGGCAATACCGATACTGGCGGTGACGAAGAACTCGCGGCCTTCGAGAATAAATGGCTGCGCCAGGCTGGCGAGAATCTGTTCGCCGACGTGGATCGCGCGGGTCAGCGCGACCTCACGCTGTCTCTGGGATTGCAGCAGCAGGGTGAATTCGTCGCCACCCATGCGTGCCACGGTGTCGTCACTGTCCACACAGGCGCACAGGCGCACCGCCACTTCCTTGAGCATGCGGTCCCCGGCGGCGTGGCCGAGGGAGTCGTTGATCGGCTTGAAACGGTCGAGGTCGAGGAACATCAGCACCACCCATTCCTGGTGCCGTTCGCCATGTTGCAGGGCGCTGTGCAGGCGGTCCTGGAACAGCGTGCGGTTGGGTAGCTGGGTCAGGGCGTCGTAGTAGGCCAGGCGGTGGATGCGCTGTTCGCTGGCCTTGCGCTCGCTGATATCGCTGAAGAAGCACACGTAGCTGACCAGATCGCCTTCATCGTCTCTGACCGCCGTGATGCCGACCCAGGCCGGGAATTTCTCGCCGCTCTTGCGCTTGAGCCACACCTCGCCCTCCCAGCTACCCTGCTGGTTGAGCTGTTTGATCACATAGGCCAGATGGCTGGCCTGCTGGGTGTCGGCGGTGAGCATGCTCGGCAGCTGGTCGAGAATCTGCTTGGAGCTGTAACCGCTGACCCGGCTGAAGGCGTTGTTGACCTGCACGATATAACCAGCCGGATCGGTGACCAGAATCGCCGCGGTGGAGTGCTCGAATACCGTGGCGGCCATGCGCAGATCTTTCTCCGCGCGGCGCTGCAGGCTGATGTCCCGGCCCACGCCAAGCAGGCCTTCGAAACGCCCGCTGTCATCCCACATCGGCACCAGGCGCAGCTCCACCGGAATCTTCTGGCCGTCGGCGCGCAGTGCATCGAAGACGAACAACTGCGGCAGAAACTCGGCGCGCAGTTCGGCCAGCCGCTGCGGGTCGCCGAGGGCGTTGCGCACGCGGTCGAGCAAGGCGTAGAAGCCGCTCAGCTGCCGTGGGTTGGTGGCCAGGCTCTGGAAGCCGTTGGCCAGTGCCCACTCGCTGTCATAGCCGAGCACCGGCATCACCGAGGGGCTGACGTAGTTGAGCTGCAGCTGGGCGTCGGTGGAGAAAATTACGTCGCTGATGCTTTCCGCCAGCAGGCGATAACGCTGCTCGCTGGTGCGCAGGGATTCACTGTGGGTGATCTGCTCGGTGATGTCCTTGGCCACGCCGATCAGCCGGCTGACTCGGCCCTTGCCATCGCGCGCCAGGGCCTGCTCGCGGATATCGAACCAGTGCCAGCTGCCGTTGCGGTGCCGCCAGCGCAGCTCGAACTGCATCAGCAGGCCATTGCCCTGTACCTGCTGGATATTGCGCATGCGCTGGTACAGCTCGACATCGTCGGGATGCAGAATCTTCTCCCACAGCCGCTCGCCGAGCTGTTGAATTTCCGCCTTGCTGTAGCCCAATTGCGGGCCGAGGTGGTTGTTGCTGTACATCACCCGCTTGCCGGCGATGTCGTGCACATAAATGGTGTCGGGCACCGCGCTGACCACATCGGACCAGAAGCGCTCGCGCTCGATCAGCGAGGTTTCGATGCGCTTGCGGTTGGTGATGTCGCTGATGCTGAGAGTCACGGCCTGCAAGTCGTCGATGCTTTCCGGCAAGCGCAGCAATAGCCAAAGGTGGCGCTCATAGCCTTGGGGGGTAAGGATCTGGCGTTCCATTTCCAGCTGGCCGCTGCCGCTGAGCAGGGCGCTGATCAGCTGCATGCGAAAGCCATCCGGGCGCAGCGGGCCGCTGTTGAATAGGTGCTGCCAGGCTTGCTGGTTGGAGTCGACGCCGAGCAGTTGCAGAGCCACCTGGTTGGTTTCGGTCAGGCGCAGGCGCTGACAGAGTTCGCTGTGGTGCTGCGGGTCTTCGTCCAGCCAGCGTTGCAGGCTGGTCATGTTGCGCAGTTGCTGCTGTTGCAGATAGCGCTGCAGCTCGGCCAGGTCGAGCACGCAGAGGGCGGTGCCGGTGCCGTCGAAGATGTCCTGGTAACGCCGCCGGGTTTCCTGCAGCACATGAGAGGCGTGCTGTTCTTCGGTGACATCGCGCAGTACCCAGACAAAACCAGTGCGCTTGTTGTCTTCGCTCAAGTCGCTGCGGCTGATGTCGTAGAGGTGGGCGACGCCGTTCTGCTGGATTTCCACCAGGTCCGGGCCGAGGTCGTTGTGCAGCGCGGTGTCGTGCAGCAGCAGCGGGTCGAGACGCGGCAGCAGCTTGAGCAGGTGCCAGTTGCGCGCCTCGCTGTTGCTCAGGCCAAACATCGCCTCGGCCTGCGGATTGAGGTATTGCAGCTGGCCGTTGCTGTCGGTCACCAGCACGCGCTCCTCGATGGCGCCGAGCACGCTGGCGGCCTGCTGCAGCGAGCGCCGTGAGGCGGTATTCAGTGCGTGCAGGCTGCGTTGTTCATTCAGCAGGCGATACAGCGCCAGCAGCGTAAGGGTGGCGCAGAGGATAAACAGCAGCAGCTTGCTGGCCTGTTGCGGCAGTTGCTGGGCGCGCACCTTGCGCTCGTTGAACAGTGCACGCAGCTGCCAGTCGCTGCCCTTGAGCGGGGTTTCCAGCAGGCTCTGGTCGAGGTTCTCGGCGGTGACCGGCGGCGCTACCGATGAGCTGTTGGCGCCCTGGGCCGTGTTACTGGCAATCACCCGTTGCGCATTGCGGTCTTCCAGCTGCCATTGGTGCGGGCTCTGATGATGCTCCTGCAGCCAGCTGGCCAGCGCCCTATTGGTCAGGCGCAGCACCCAGTAGCCACTGGCGGCGCTGTCGGGGTTATGCCGCAGCAGCAGGTAGATGCGGCCATGGTCGTTGGCGCTGAAGGTATAGAAGAAGCTTTCGCCGCCGCCGCGTTGCAGCAGTTCGGCCAGGTACAGCGCATCTTCGCTGGGCGCATGGCTGTCGGCGATGATCCGGCCCTGGCCATTCAGCCAGGCCAGGCTGCGCAGCGTTGGGAATACGCCGCGCAGGGTGTGCAGCAGGTCTTCCAGTTCATCGGAATTACTGGGCGGCAGCACATGGGTTTGCAGCAGGGCTTCGCCGGCGCTGGCCTTGAGCTCCATGTTCAGGCCCAGGTGATTGGCCAGCTGCGAGCTGTAGGCCAGGCCAAGCTGGCGCTGGTTGTCGAGCAGCTGTTGGGATTCCTGGCGCAGCTGCCAGAGCAGCAACACCAGCATGCTCAGTACCAGCACCACCAGTGCGCCACGGGTCGGCCCACGCATCGCCTCAGCCGGCGGAGTGCCGGGTGTATGCGCTGTGGTTGGGGGCGTGACTGTTGGCAAAGACTTACATCCTGGGGGCTGGGCGGCGATGGGCTGGTCCCTGGCGGGTGCGCAGAACGGCCGGCAGGCAGGGGGCGGCTAGCATGCCATAACCGTGGCAAAGTGCCAGCGCCGCCGACGAGCGTCGTTTGCCCTGCTCGGCGCATTCCGGTAGCTTTGCCGCACGCGCGCGTGACTGTATGCACAGGATGCTGCGCAGATAGCGCCTGGCGGCTCCGTCCCCGCCGTGTAGCCTCAGGCTGCACGCATCAGTTGGCGGCTTCTCTTTCGTTTCAACCCAGAACCAAGGTCATCATGGCTCAATACGTTTACACCATGCATCGGCTCGGCAAAGTCGTACCGCCGAAGCGGGAAATCCTCAAGAACATCTCCCTGTCGTTCTTCCCAGGCGCGAAGATCGGCGTGCTCGGCCTCAACGGCTCGGGTAAATCCACCCTGCTGAAGATCATGGCTGGCGTCGACACCGAGTTCGACGGCGAAGCCCGTCCGATGCCGGAGCTGAATATCGGCTACCTGCCGCAGGAGCCGCAGCTCGACCCGAGCAAGACCGTGCGTGAAGTGGTGGAAGAGGCCGTGAGCCAGATCAAGGACGCCCAGGCGCGTCTGGATCAGGTCTACGCCGCATACGCCGAGCCGGATGCCGACTTCGACAAGCTGGCCGCCGAACAGGCCAAGCTCGAAGCCATTCTGCAGACCAGCGATGGCCACAACCTCGAGCGTCAGCTGGAAGTTGCCGCCGACGCCCTGCGTCTGCCGGCCTGGGATGCCAAGGTGGAATTCCTTTCCGGTGGTGAGAAGCGTCGTGTGGCCCTGTGCCGCCTGCTGCTGTCGGCCCCGGACATGCTGCTGCTGGACGAACCCACCAACCACCTGGACGCCGACTCGGTGGCCTGGCTGGAGCACTTCCTCCACGACTTCCCGGGCACCGTGGTGGCGATCACCCACGACCGTTATTTCCTGGATAACGTTGCCGGCTGGATTCTCGAACTCGACCGCGGCGCGGGTATCCCGTACGAGGGCAACTATTCGGGTTGGCTGGAAGCCAAGTCGGATCGTCTGGCCCAGGAATCCAAGCAGCAGTCGGCCCATGAAAAGGCCATGAAGGAAGAGCTGGAGTGGGTGCGCAAAGGCGCCAAAGCCCGCCAGTCCAAGTCCAAGGCGCGCTTGCAGCGTTTCGAAGAAATGCAGTCGCAGGAATTCCAGAAACGCAGCGAGACCAACGAAATCTATATTCCGGTCGGCCCGCGCCTGGGCGACAAGGTCATCGACTTTGTCAACGTCAGCAAGGGTTACGGCGACCGCGCGTTGATCGACAACCTGTCGTTCAGCATGCCCAAGGGCGCCATCGTCGGGGTGATCGGTGGTAACGGTGCCGGTAAGTCGACCCTGTTCCGTATGCTGATGGGCAAGGAACAGCCGGACTCGGGCAGCATCGAGATCGGTGAAACCGTGCAGCTGGCCTGCGTTGACCAGAGCCGCGACGACCTCGACGGCAGTAAGACCGTGTGGGAAGCCGTGTCTGGTGGTTCCGACATGATCAAGATCGGCAACTATGAAGTGCCGTCGCGCACCTACGTCGGTCGCTTCAACTTTAAAGGCGGCGATCAGCAGAAGTTCGTTAAGGACCTCTCCGGTGGTGAGCGTGGCCGTCTGCACCTGGCGCTGACCCTGAAAGAGGGCGCCAACGTGCTGCTGCTGGACGAACCGTCCAACGACCTCGACGTGGAAACCCTGCGCTCGCTGGAAGAAGCACTGCTCGACTTCCCGGGTGCCGCCATTGTGATCTCTCACGATCGCTGGTTCCTGGATCGCGTGGCGACCCACATCCTGGCGTACGAAGACGACTCGCATATCGAGTTCTTCGAAGGCAACTACACCGAGTACGAAGCTGACCGTAAAAAACGCCTGGGCGATGCTGCTGCGCAGCCGCATCGGGTGCGTTACAAGAAGCTGGCGCAGTAAGCCACGCCGCAATACAAAACGGAGCCGCAAGGCTCCGTTTTTGTTTGTGCACGCCGGCCGCTGCCGATCATGCTGACTCCCGGCTCACCGCTGTTTGATTTCCTCCAGCAAGCGCCGTGCTGCAGTCTCCGCTGCGTCACTGTAAGGCCGCAGCACGCTGGCTGCGCCGGCATGATGCAGCGCTTCGGCATCACCGGCACGAAACGCGCTGAGGGTGATCTGGCCCTTGAATGCCGCGCTGCGTAAGGCGCGAAACAGAATGGCGTTGACCTCGCGCTGGGGGATGGTGCTGATCAGTGCCTGGGCGTGGCCCAGCGGCATATGGCTGAGAAAGTCGGCATCCTCGGCGTCGCCGTAGCAGGCGTTAAGCCCTTCTTCGCGCGCCAGAGCCAGGGCCTGCGGGTCGAAATCCACGCCGAGCACGCGGCGTCCGCCCAGCTCCAGCTGCTCGGCCAGTTTGCGGCCATAGCGGCCCATGCCGTAGACGATGATGTCGGGCTGCTCACCGGTGGGCGCATTGTCGTCGGCGTTTTCCCGGTGCGGGATATGCCGCTCGAACGGCCCCAGCCAGGGCGATAAGCGGGCGAACAGCGGCTGCGCATAGAGAATCATGTAGGTCGACAGGGTGATGGTGATCAGCCCCACCAGGGTGGTCAGGCCCAGGGCGTCCTGGCCAACATGGCCGAGGCCAATGCCCATGGCGACAAAGATGATCGAGAACTCGCTGATCTGCGCCACGGTCAGCCCGGCCATAAACCCGGTGCGCTTGCGATAGCCCATCCAGCCCATAATCGCCATGACGATCAGCGGGTTGCCGATCAGCACAAAGGCCGAGAGGATCAGCGCACTGCCGATCTGCCCGTGAATATGGGCAAAGTCCAGCTGCAGGCCCAGGTGCAGAAAGAAGAACAGCAACAGGAAGTCGCGCAGGCTGGTCAGGCGGCTGGCCACCGCTTCGCGCAGCGAGGTCGAGGCCAGAGAGAACCCGGCGAGAAACGCGCCGATTTCCTTGGACAGGCCCAGCGAGTCGGCACCCGCCGCCAGCAAGGTGCCCCAGGCGATGGCCATCAGCATCAGCAGTTCCGGCGAGTCGGCCATCATGTTCAGCAGGCGCGGCAGGGCGTAACGCATCAGCAGAAACAGCACGCCCAGGCTGCCCAGCAGGGTGGCTGCGAGCAATAGCGGATGCATGCCGGGCTGTTCGGTGCTGCTTGGTTGATAGAGGTTGAGGCCGAGCATGGCCAGTACCACGGCGATGTCCTGAACGATCAGAAAACCCATGGCAATACGTCCGTGCAGCGAGTCGATCTCGCCTTTGTCGGAGAGCAGCTTGACGATGATGATGGTGCTGGAGAACGTCAGCGCCACCGCCACGTACAGTGCCGTCAGCCATTCCAGGCCCAGCAGGTAACACAGGCCATAACCGAAGACGATGGTAAAGGTCAGCTGACCCAGGCCGGTGGCCAGGGCTACCGGGCCGAGGGTGCGCACCAGGCGCATGTCCAGCTTGAGGCCGACCACGAACAGCAGCACGGTGATGCCGATCTCCGCGAGCAGCTGCAGCGGCTCGTTTTCGCTGCTTAGGCCCAGCACCGCAGGGCCGGCGAGGATGCCCACCAGGATGTAGGCAATGATCAGCGGCTGGCGCAGCTTCACCGCAATGCCGCCGACCAAGGCTGACAGGGCCAGCAGTATGGCGACTTCCTGGAAAAGACTCATGGGCAGGCTTCCTGTTAAGACTGAGGGCACTGTAGTGCATGGGCGCAGGATTTCACTTGCTCAGGATCATCCTTATGGCTTGTGGATGCGGGCCGATGCGGCCATGATTTCCACCAGGCCCCCGTCCAAGGATTTCCAATGCCAGACTCCGTCGCAGCCCATTTGCGGTTGGCACCTGAAGCACTTACCCGTCCCTTTTCCCCTGAGCAGTTCAACTTCAGCAATACCGAAGACCTGGAACCCTTCCGTGGTGTCTTGGGCCAGGAGCGCGCCGTCGAGGCGCTGCAGTTCGGCGTGGCGATGCCGCGCCCCGGTTATAACGTATTTGTTATGGGCGAGCCCGGCACCGGCCGCTTTTCCTTCGTCAAACGCTACCTCAAGGCTGAAGCCAAGCGCCTGGAAACCCCGGCTGACCGGGTCTACGTCAATCATTTCGATGAGCCGCGCGAACCCCGCGCGCTGGAGCTGCCGTCTGGCACTGCCGGCGAGTTTCTCGCCGACATCAATGGCCTGATCGACAACCTGCTGGCGACTTTCCCGGCGGTGTTCGAGCACCCCTCGTTCCAGCAAAAGAAGAACGCCATCGACCGCGCCTTCAACAAGCGCTACGACCAGGCGCTGGATGTGATCGAGCGGCTGTCGCTGGAAAAGAACGTCGCCCTGTACCGCGACAGCAGCAATATCGCTTTCACCCCAATGCTTGAAGGCAAGGCACTGGATGAGGCCGAGTTTGCCCAGCTGCCGGAAGCCGAGCGCGAGCGTTTTCACGCCGATATCGCCACCCTGGAAGAGCGCCTCAACGAGGAGCTGGCCAGCCTGCCGCAGTGGAAGCGCGAGTCGAGCAACCTGCTGCGTCAGCTCAACGAAGAAACCATCACCATCGCCCTGCAGCCGCTGCTTGCGCCGCTGTCGCAGAAATACGCCGAGAACGCCGGTGTCTGCGCCTATCTGCAGGCGGTGCAGGTCAATCTGCTGAAGACTGTGGTCGATCAGCTGGTTGAAGTGGAAAAGGCCGACGCACAAACCCGCAAGCTGCTCGAAGAGCAGTACTGCCCGAGCCTGGTGGTTGGTCATCACGCCCAGGGCGGCGCGCCGGTGGTGTTCGAGCCGCACCCGACCTACGACAACCTGTTCGGCCGCATCGAATACAACACCGACCAGGGCGCGCTCTACACCAGCTACCGCCAGCTACGCCCCGGAGCATTGCACCGCGCCAACGGCGGTTTTCTGATTCTCGAAGCCGAGAAGATGCTCGGCGAGCCGTTTGTCTGGGATGCGCTCAAGCGCGCCCTGCAATCGCGCCAATTGAAGATGGAGTCGCCGCTCGGTGATCTCGGCCGCATCGCCACCGTGACCCTGACCCCGCAGATGATTCCGCTGCACCTCAAAGTTGTGATCATCGGCTCGCGTCAGCTGTATTACACGCTGCAGGACCTCGATCCAGACTTCCAGGAGATGTTCCGCGTACTGGTCGACTTCGATGAAGACATTCCGCTGGCCGACGACAGCCTGGAGCAGTTCGCCCAGCTGATGAAGACTCGCACCTCGGAAGAGGGCATGGCGCCGCTCACCGCTGCCGCCGTGGCGCGCGTGGCGACCTACAGTGCGCGCCTGGCCGAACACCAGGGGCGTTTGTCGGCGCGCATTGGTGATCTGTTCCAACTGGTCAGCGAAGCCGACTTTATCCGCAGCCTGGCTGGGGATGAAGTGACCGACGCCGGGCATATCGAGCGCGCCCTGAAGGCCAAGGCCACCCGCACGGGGCGTGTGTCGGCGCGGATCATCGACGATATGTTGGCCGGGATCATCCTGATCGACACCGCCGGCGCCGCCGTGGGTAAGTGCAACGGCTTGACCGTGCTGGAAGTCGGCGATTCGGCCTTCGGTGTGCCGGCGCGGATTTCCGCCACGGTCTATCCGGGCGGCAGCGGCATTGTCGACATCGAGCGTGAGGTCAATCTCGGTCAGCCGATTCACTCCAAGGGTGTGATGATCCTCACCGGCTATCTCGGCAGCCGTTATGCCCAGGAATTTCCCCTGGAAATCTCGGCGAGCATCGCCCTGGAGCAGTCCTACGGCTATGTCGACGGCGACAGCGCCTCGCTCGGTGAGGTCTGCACGCTGATCTCGGCGTTGTCGCGCACCCCGCTCAAGCAGTGTTTCGCCATCACCGGTTCGATCAACCAGTTCGGCGAGGTGCAGGCGGTCGGTGGGGTTAACGAGAAGATCGAAGGCTTCTTCCGTCTGTGTGAGGCCCGCGGTCTGACCGGCGAGCAGGGCGCGATCATCCCGCACTCCAACGTCACCACCCTGATGCTCGATGAGCGCGTGTTGCAGGCGGTGCGCGCTGGGCAGTTCCATATCTATGCGGTACGCCAGGTCGATGAGGCGTTGAGCCTGTTGGTCGGTGCGGACGCCGGGTCGCCCAATGAGCAGGGGCAATTCCCGGCGGGCAGCGTCAATGCGCGGGTGGTTGAGCGCCTGCGCGATATCGCCGCCATGGGTATGGAAGAGGACGACAAGGAAGAGCCGAAGAAGGAAGAACCGGCTGCTGCGGTTAAGGAGAAGAAGCCACGGGTGAAAAAGCCGGCGGCTGAATGACTGCCCGGCTGCGGCAATTCGCCCGGTGGCTGGTCAGTCACTGAGCGAATTGCGCCGCCAGCCCGTGCGCCTAGCTCGGACCGGCTTTTCCTCACTTCATCCACACAGTTATCCACAGCAAGCGGGGATAACTGTTGGCTTCCCAGCGGCGCTTGCTCGGGTGTAGGCTGAAGACCTGCTCCTGAGAGGGTCGTCGCCATGTCGCGCAGCCTCAATCTCACGCGTCACTGTCTGGGCCTGGATACTCGTATCGAATGCGTGGTGTTGCCGCTGGCCGGTAACAAGGGCCTCTGGACGCTGATCTGCGCCGCTGGCATGGCCGGTGCGCAGCCTTCCACGATTAAAGCGCAAGGCCCATTCCACGGGGCTTTCGCTGCCGAAAGCATCCTCACCGACATCGCCGAAAACCTGCACGGCATGGGTTACGAGCAATCCACCGATGTGCCGATCTGGCGCCTGCATATCCAGGCCGAGCTGCGCCGTTTGAACGGCGAGCGCGGCCATCATCTGGGTGATTACCAGTTTCAGCCGGAAACCTGAGCGGGCGATTGCCGAGTATTTGATCAGTCCGCGCAAACCCTGCGCAGAGCTGGCTTACAGCCATTGATCCTGAGCCTGCCCACAAGGTTATCCACAGTTGCCGGGGATAACCTGAGCGGTCATCGATTAGCACATTCCAGGGTTGTCTCGGCGAGGGCGCTGGGTATACTCGCCGGCAGTTTTAAACCCTGAGTGAGCCCTTATGGAACGCTTTATCGAAAATGCCATGTATGCCTCGCGCTGGCTGTTGGCGCCTATCTACTTTGGCCTTTCGCTGGCCCTGTTGGCGCTGGCGCTGAAGTTCTTTCAGGAAGTCTTCCATATCCTGCCCAACGTCTTTGCCATGGCTGAGGCGGATCTGATTCTGGTGCTGTTGTCGCTGATCGATATGGCGCTGGTCGGTGGCCTGTTGGTGATGGTGATGATTTCCGGTTACGAGAACTTCGTTTCCCAACTGGATATCAAGGAGGGTACCGAGAAGCTCAGTTGGCTGGGCAAGATGGACTCCAGCTCACTGAAGATGAAAGTGGCGGCCTCCATCGTGGCGATCTCCTCGATCCATCTGCTCAAAGTCTTTATGAATGCGCAGAACATCCCCGACAGCAAGTTGATGTGGTACGTGATCATTCACATGGCCTTCGTCCTTTCGGCCTTCGCCATGGGTTATCTGGATAAGCTGACCAAGTACGAATCGAGCTGAGCCCTTTCTTATGCGTTCCCGCCGCCCGGCCGTTGCAAAACGGACGGGCGGTTTGCGTTGTGCCTTGTGCTTTTCTGTTGTTGTACAAAAATTGTATTTGTATAGATTTTTGTATAGCTTTGGCCGCCGAGGACATCGCCATGAACCTGCAAGAGCTGTCGCTGCACGCCCAAGCCGGGCATATCGAAGCGCTCAACCTGATCTCTATCGAAGGTGGCATCTACCTGCTGGAGGCGCATATGGATGGCCGTGCCCACCCGCTCAGTGATGGTCATGGCAAAACCCTGCATCTGCGCTCGGTCGAGCATGCCCGCGATCTGCTGCACGACCTGCCGCGCGTGCCATTTCACCTGGTGCACGCGGTGGTGCATGACGAAATGTGCGGCATGCAAGACGGCACTCAGGACACCTTACGCGTGCCGATTTCCTTTAACTCTTCCTGGTAACGACTCCATCTATGTCTATTCGCCGGCTTGCCCTGGTGCTGGGTGATCAGCTGTCTTTCGACCTGCCCAGCTTGCAGACGCTGGACCCGCAACAGGATGCCGTGCTGCTCGCCGAGGTGGCAGCGGAAACCGACTATGTGCCGCACCACCCACAGAAGATCGCGCTGATCTTCAGTGCCATGCGCCACTTTGCCGAGGCACTGCGTGAACGTGGTTGGCGCGTGCATTACGTCAAGCTGGACGATGTACAGAACAGCGGCTCGCTGCCGGGCGAGTTGCAGCGCTGGGCCGCGCAGTTGCAGGCGGCTGAGGTGCATATCACCGAGTGCGGCGAATGGCGCCTGGAGGATCAACTCAAGCGCTGCGGCTTGCCGATTACGTGGCATGTAGACAGTCGCTTTATCTGTGGCCGGGACGAGTTCGCGCGCTGGGCCGAGGGGCGCAAGCAGCTGCGCATGGAGTTTTTCTACCGCGAGATGCGCCGCAAGACCGGTTTGCTGCTCAATGGCGACGGCACCCCGGTGGGCGGTGCGTGGAACTTCGATGCGGAAAACCGCAAGGCGCTGCCCAAACAGATCAAGGCGCCGATGACCGCGCGTTTCCCGGCAGATGGCATTACCAAGGAGGTGCTGAAGCTGGTGGCCGAGCGCTTCAGTCATCACTACGGCAGCTTAGAGTCTTTTGACTACCCGGTGACCCACGCCGAAGCCGAGGCGCTGTGGCAGCATTTTCTCGACTTCGCCTTGCCGGCTTTTGGCGACTATCAAGATGCCATGGCAGTTGGCGAGCCGTTTCTGTTCCATGCGCGGATCAGCGCGGCGCTGAATATTGGTCTGCTGGATGTGCGCCGGCTGTGTGCCGATGTGGAGGCGGCCTACTGGCGCGGCCAGGTGCCGCTGAACGCTGCCGAGGGTTTTATTCGTCAGCTGATCGGCTGGCGCGAATACGTGCGCGGCATCTACTGGCTGCATATGCCGGAGTACGCCGAGCGTAACGCCTTCGGCAACACTCGGCCGTTGCCGGAGTTCTACTGGACCGGCAAAACCCGGATGAAATGCATGAGCCAGGCCATCGGTCAGACCCTGGAGCATGCCTATGCCCACCATATCCAGCGGCTGATGGTCACCGGCAACTTTGCCCTGCTGGCCGGCATCCAGCCCAGCCAGGTCTGCGACTGGTACCTGGCGGTGTATATGGATGCTTTCGATTGGGTCGAGCTGCCCAATACCTTGGGCATGGTCATGCACGCCGATGGCGGCTACCTGGGCTCCAAGCCCTACTGCGCCAGTGGTCAGTACATCAAGCGCATGTCCAACTATTGCGGCGACTGCGCTTATAAGGTCACGGAAAGCGTGGGTGAGCAGGCCTGTCCATTCAATGCGCTGTATTGGCATTTCCTTATGCGCCACCGCCAGCAGCTGTCGGGTAACCATCGGCTGGGCATGATCTACCGCGGCCTGGACAAGATGAGCGAAGCCAAGCAGCAGGGCCTGTGGGCGCGTGGCGAGCAGCTGCTGGCGCGGCTGGATGCGGGCGAGGCGTTGTGAAAAAGGCCGAGCTGCCGGTCAAAACCTGCGCGGTGTGCGGGCTGCCCTTTACCTGGCGCAAGAAATGGGCGCGTTGCTGGGCTGAGGTGAAGTACTGCTCCGAGCGCTGCCGGCGTAATCGCCAAGGCATGGCGGGCGGGTAGGGCGGCCGGGCGGTTTGTGCTAGGCTGGCCGACCTTTTTTAGCCTCCAGCGGAGCAGTGCTATGTCCGATATCAATCTCTCGACTGACGAAACCCGAGTCAGCTACGGCATCGGCCGTCAACTGGGTGGTCAGCTGCGCGACAACCCGCCGCCGGGTGTGAGCCTGGACGCCATCCTGGCTGGTCTGACTGACGCCTTCAACGGCCAGCCAAGCCGCGTTAGCGAAGCCGAACTGTCGGCCAGCTTCAAAGTCATTCGCGACATCATGCAAGCCGAAGCCGCTGCCAAGGCTGAAGCCGCTGCCGGTGCTGGCTTGGCTTTTCTGGCTGAGAACGCCAAGCGTGACGGCATCACCGTTCTGGCTTCCGGCCTGCAGTATGAAGTGCTGACCGCCGGCGAAGGCGCCAAGCCTTCCCGTGAAGACAGCGTACGCACCCACTATCACGGCACCCTGATCGACGGCACTGTGTTCGACAGCTCCTACGATCGCGGCCAGCCTGCTGAGTTTCCGGTTGGCGGCGTAATCGCCGGCTGGACCGAAGCCCTGCAACTGATGAATGCCGGCAGCAAATGGCGCCTGTATGTGCCGAGCGAGCTGGCTTACGGCGAGCAAGGCGTGGGCAGCATCCCGCCGCACAGCGTGCTGGTATTTGATGTGGAGCTGCTGGACGTTCTCTAACGTCTCAGGCGCTTTCCTTCGCGGGCATGGCCCGCTCCTACGAGGGTGTAGGAGCGGGCCATGCCCGCTATGCGTTTATATTCAGAGCGTCAGGGGCGCAATGCCCGGGCGTAGCAGTAAAGAAACAGATTACGCACCAGCTCCTTGAGCACCAGCGGCTCACTGGAGTTCAGCTCGTGCAGATCCAGATCGCCCTGATCACGCAGCTCATCCAGGGCATCTTCCTTAAGCAGGGCGCAGACTTCGCCGGTGTTGCGATTGAGAATGCGTAGATACGGCTGCGGGCGGTCCAGCCAGGCATCGATCAGATAGGTCATGACTCATCTCCCTTTCAAGTGGTTAGATGAGAATAATTCTTATTATATTTATAGCAAGGATTAATCGCTGCCTTTCGTCGCGCAAATAAAAGCCCGTCACTTGGACGGGCTTTTGTCTGTCGCGGCAGGCCTTAGTGCGTGCGGGCTACGGCAAAGCGGCTGAGTTCGATCAATGCGTCGCGGTATTCGCTGGCGGGCAGCGCAGCCAGGCAGGCGATGGCGCGTTCTGCGTAGTCGCGGGCTTGTTGGGCGGTGTAGTCCAGCGCGCCGGCAGCTTCGACGGCATTGCGAATGCTTTCCAGGTCCTCGATGCCGCCTTTCTGGATTGCCTGGCGTACCAAGGCTGCCTGCTCGGGCGTGCCTTCGCGCATGGTATAGATCAGTGGCAGAGTCGGTTTGCCTTCGGCTAGGTCGTCACCGACGTTCTTGCCCAAGCTGGCTGCATCGCCGCGGTAGTCGAGCAGGTCGTCGACCAGTTGGAAGGCCACACCAAGGTGGTCGCCAAAGGTGCGCAGGGCTTCGGTCTGTTCGGCGTTGGCGCCGGCCAGTGCTGCGGCGCTATGGGTCGAGGCCTCGAAGAGCATCGCGGTCTTGCCGCGGATGACTTCCATATAGGTTTCTTCGCTGGTGCTGGCGTCGCGAATCTTCGACAGCTGCAGCACTTCGCCTTCGGCAATCACCCGGGTGGCCTTTGAGAGGATCTTCATCACCGGCATGGAGCCGAGCTCGACCATCATTTCGAACGAGCGCGAATAAAGGAAGTCGCCGACCAGCACGCTCGGTGCGTTGCCCCACTGGGCGTTGGCGGTGCTGCGGCCGCGGCGCATGTCGGACATGTCGACCACGTCGTCGTGCAGCAAAGTGGCGGTGTGCAGAAATTCGATAGTGGCGGCCAGCAGGCGCAGGTTGTCACCGTCCAGGCCTAGGGCCTTGCCGCTGAGCAGAACCAGCAGCGGGCGCAGGCGTTTTCCGCCAGCGGAGATAATATAGTCGCCGATTTTCTCGACCAAAGGGACTCGCGACACCAGTTGCGCGCGGATGATGCCGTCGACGGCGGTAAAGTCATCCGCCACCACGCGGTAGAAAGCCTGGGGTTGCATCGCTTGCACCTGCTACTCATGGGTTGCGCGGCATGCTAGGGGGCAGGGTAGGGGCTGTCAAGGCAAGCGCTCGGCGCACTTGCATGGTGTCGATTGCTTGCGTACAATCGCGCACCCTGAACTTCCCCCTGGGTATTTCCCTGCCTTACGCAATTGCAAGGGTGTCCTTCCGGCCCCAAGCAGCCATGCCAGCCGACACTTATTCCTATAAAGCGCTGGGTGAGCAGGATTAACGGAGATTTACCATGTACGCAGTAATTGTTACTGGTGGCAAGCAATACAAAGTCACCGAAGGCGAATTCCTCAAGGTCGAAAAACTCGAGCTGGCCACTGGCACAGCTGTGACTTTTGACCGTGTTCTGCTGGTCGGCAATGGCGACGACGTGCAAATCGGCGCTCCGGTTGTTGAAGGTGCCAAAGTTGTTGCTGAAGTGATCGCTCAAGGTCGTCACGACAAGGTCACCATCATCAAGTTCCGTCGTCGTAAGCACCACATGAAGCGCCAGGGCCACCGTCAGTGGTACACCGAGATCAAAATCACCGGTATCCAGGCCTGATTCGTTTCGGTCTGATCCCTTTATAGGAGTATTGAACTCATGGCACACAAAAAAGCTGGCGGTAGTACCCGCAACGGTCGCGACTCAGAAGCCAAACGCCTTGGCGTGAAGATGTATGGCGGCCAGAAAATCATTCCTGGCAACATCATCGTGCGTCAGCGCGGCACCCAGTTCCACGCCGGTTACGGCGTTGGCATGGGTAAAGATCACACCCTCTTCGCGAAAATCGAAGGCGTGATCAAGTTTGAAGTAAAAGGCGCGTTTAACCGCCGTTACGTGAGCGTCGTTGCGGCTTAATTGCGCGACTGCTGGGAAAGCCCCGTCCATGCGACGGGGCTTTTTTGTTTCTTGGGGTTCTTGCCAAACTGTCCTGGGTGTAGCGTTCGATTTGAATGCAGGTCAATTTTGCAAGAACCTGGTGTTTCTCGGTTTAGATGACCCGCGTGATTGCGGGAGGCGTAAAAATGAAATTCGTCGATGAAGTATCGATTTTTGTAAAAGCCGGCGACGGCGGTAACGGCATGATGGCTTTTCGTCGTGAAAAGTTCATCGAGAAGGGCGGTCCCAACGGTGGTGATGGCGGTGACGGTGGCTCGGTGTATATCGAGGCGGTCGAGAACTTCAATACCCTGGTGGACTACCGCTATACCCGTCGTTTCCAGGCGCAGAATGGTGAGAAGGGTGGCAGCACTGACTGTACCGGCGCCAAGGGCGAGGACCTGATCCTGCCGGTGCCGATTGGTACCACGGTCATCGATGCTGGTACCCAGGAAGTGATTGGCGACTTGACTCGTGCCGGCCAGCGGCTGATGGTGGCGCAGGGTGGTTGGCATGGTCTGGGTAATACCCGCTTCAAGTCCAGTACCAACCGTGCGCCGCGCCAAACCACGCCGGGCAAGCCGGGCGAGTCGCGCGATCTCAAGCTGGAATTGAAGGTGTTGGCTGATGTTGGTTTGCTCGGTTTGCCGAATGCCGGCAAGAGCACCTTCATTCGCTCGGTGTCGGCCGCCAAGCCGAAAGTCGCCGACTATCCCTTCACCACTCTGGTGCCAAACCTGGGTGTGGTCAGTGTCGACCGTTACAAAAACTTTGTGGTCGCCGATATTCCGGGGCTGATCGAGGGTGCTTCCCATGGCGCTGGCTTGGGTATTCGCTTCCTCAAGCATTTGTCGCGTACCCGTCTGTTGCTGCATCTGGTCGATATGGCGCCGCTGGATCTGACCGATCCGGCTGAGTCGGCCGCCACCATTATTGATGAGCTGACCAAGTTCAGTCCGTCGCTAGCTGAGCGTGAGCGCTGGCTGGTGCTGAACAAGGCTGATCAGATGCTCGATGAAGAGCAGGAGGCGCGGATTGCTGAAATCGTCGCGCGGATCGAGTGGACTGGGCCGGTTTATGTGATTTCTGCCCTGGCGCGTCAGGGCACTGAGAAGCTTTGTTATGACATCATGGGCTTCCTAGAGGCGCGCGCTGAGCGCATCCAGGAAAACCCAGAATACGCCGCCGAACTGGCTGAGCTGGATACGCGCATCGAAGACGAGGCGCGCGCTCAGCTGCAGGCGCTGGACGACAAGCGTGCGCTGCGTCGTTCCGGGGTCAAGGCGGTCGGTGATGTCGATGAAGACGACAGCTTCTGGGATGAAGAAGACGAAGATGATGGCCCGGAAATTATTTACGTCCGGGATTAAGCAACTACAAAACGCCGCTTAATTGCGGCGTTTTTGTAATCACAGGTCGCGGCTAAGGTTGGAAGATCATGCGTGACAAGGTAACCGGCGCGCAGCGCTGGGTGGTGAAGATTGGCAGTGCGCTGCTGACCGCTGATGGTCGTGGTCTGGATCGCGCGGCTATGGCGGTATGGGTCAAGCAGATGGTCGCGTTGCGTGAGCAGGGCGTCGAGTTGGTGCTGGTGTCCTCCGGGGCGGTAGCGGCCGGTATGAGCAAGCTGGGCTGGAGTGCGCGACCGAGTGCCATGCATGAGCTGCAGGCGGCTGCGGCGATTGGCCAGATGGTGTTGATTCAGGCGTGGGAGTCGAGCTTTGCCGAGCATGGTCGGCGCACGGCACAGATCCTGCTGACTCACGACGATCTGTCCGATCGCAAGCGCTACCTGAATGCGCGCAGCACGCTGCGCACCCTGGTGGATCTGGATGTGGTGCCGGTGATCAATGAAAACGACACCGTGGTCACCGATGAAATCCGCTTTGGTGATAACGATACCCTGGCGGCGCTGGTGGCCAACCTGGTCGAGGCGGATTTGCTGGTAATTCTGACTGATCGCGATGGCATGTATAACGCCGATCCGCGGCATAACCCGGATGCTGAGCTGATTTTCGAGGCGCGCGCCGATGATCCGGCGTTGGATGCTGTCGCTGGTGGTGTCGGTGGTGCGCTAGGGCGTGGCGGTATGCAGACCAAGCTGCGTGCGGCGCGCCTGGCTGCACGTTCCGGTGCGCATACGGTGATTGTCGGTGGTGCCATCGCGCAGGTGCTGGCGCGGCTCAAGGCGGGTGAGCGTCTGGGTACGCTGCTGGCGCCTGAGCGTGGCATGCTGGCGGCGCGCAAGCAGTGGCTGGCCGGGCATTTGCAGACCCGCGGCACCCTGGTGCTTGATGATGGTGCGGTCAAAGCGCTGGCCACCGGCACCAAGAGCTTGCTGCCGGTTGGTGTAAAAGCAGTGCAGGGTAGTTTTCGCCGCGGTGAGATGGTGGTCTGTGTGGCGGCGGATGGTCGCGAAATTGCCCGTGGGCTGGCCAACTACAGTGCGCTTGAAGCGCAAAAGATCATCGGTCAGTCGTCGGATGCCATCGAGAAGCTGCTGGGTTATGTTGATGAGCCCGAGTTGGTGCATCGGGATAATTTGATCCTGATTTGAAAGCCTGCACAAAGCCTGCTGCGCGTCGGCCCTGCTGCGTTAAAAACAGGCTCAGAATGCTCATGTACAAAAGTACACTCCGCTTCCTCGCTTGTTTTTGCCTTGCATGGCTCTAGCTCGCGAGACTTTGAATGGGTTTTGAGGGAAAGCTGATGCGAGTCGTAAAGGGATTGCTGGGGGCGCTGGTGCTGCTGCCTGGGTTGGTGGCGGCCGAGCAGATCGGCGAAGTGTCGACGGTTTTCAAAATCATGGGGCCGAACGACAAGATCGTCGTCGAGGCCTTTGATGATCCTAAGGTGGCGGGGGTGACCTGCTACCTGTCGCGGGCCAAGACGGGTGGCGTCAAGGGCGGCCTGGGTCTGGCCGAAGATCGTGCCGAGGCGTCGATTGCTTGTCGCCAGGTCGGACCGATCAACTTCTTGGAGAAGCTCAAAGAGGGTGAGGAGGTGTTTCGTGAGCGCACCTCGCTGGTGTTCAAGACTATGCAGGTGGTGCGGTTCTTCGATCAGAAGCGCAATACCCTGGTTTATCTGGTCTATAGCGACCGGGTAATCGAGGGTAGCCCGCAGAACGCGGTGACGGCCATTCCGATTTTGCCCTGGCCGGAAAAGCCCTGAGCACAAAAAGCCCGAAGTGATTCGGGCTTTTTTCTGGCTTGCTGCCCAGGGCGATTACCTGTTGGCGTGGCCAGGCGTTACAGGCTGCTCCGGCAATTATTGCGGGCAATAAAAAACCGGCGTTTAAGCCGGTTTTTTAAGAACAATCAGCGTGTCGCTAACAGCTTAGGCAGCTGCAGCTTCGCCCAGGGCCTTGATATGGCCATTCAGGCGGCTCTTATGACGAGCGGCTTTGTTCTTGTGGATGATGCCTTTGTCGGCCATACGGTCGATTACCGGCACAGCCAGGGTGTAGGCGGTAGTAGCAAGGGCGACGTCTTTGGCTTCGATAGCCTTGACGACGTTCTTGATGTAAGTACGAACCATCGAGCGCTGGCTGGCGTTATGGCTACGACGCTTCTCAGCCTGTTTTGCGCGTTTTTTGGCAGAAGGTGTATTGGCCACCGTCAAGCTCCTCGAAAAAATTCTGGGGGTTACAAACAAATAAGGCCGCGAATCATGCCGATATGAGGGAGTGCTGTCAAGCCTGTTGGCTTTTCCCTGTGCTGGCCTGACCAGTGGCAGACCGCTACACTCGTCGCCTTTGCGCGCCAGTGCTTGTTTGCGGAGCCGGGATATTACATGAATTTGCTCAAGTCGTTGGCCGCTGTCAGCTCCATGACCATGCTTTCGCGTGTATTGGGCTTTGTGCGCGACACCATCATCGCTCGCACCTTCGGCGCTGGCGTGGCCTCGGACGCCTTTGTGGTGGCGTTCAAGCTGCCCAATCTGCTGCGTCGGATTTTTGCCGAGGGCGCGTTTTCCCAAGCTTTTGTGCCGATTCTGGCTGAGTACAAGACCCAGCAGGGTGATGAGGCTACACGCACGTTCCTGGCTTACGTGACCGGTCTGCTGACTCTGGTGTTGGCGCTGGTGACCTTTATCGGCATTTTGGCGGCGCCGTGGATTGTCTGGGCGTCCGCGCCAGGTTTTGCCGATGAGGCAGAACGTTTTGAGCTGACCACCGATCTGTTGCGGGTGACCTTTCCTTATATCTTGCTGATCTCCCTGTCCTCGCTGGCGGGGGCGGTGCTCAATACCTGGAACCGCTTCTCGGTGCCGGCCTTTGTGCCGACGCTGCTGAATATCAGCATGATCGTGTTTGCCCTGTTTCTGACGCCTTACTTCGATCCGCCAATCATGGCGCTGGGCTGGGCGGTGCTGGTAGGCGGTTTGGCGCAGCTGCTGTTCCAGCTACCGCATCTGCACAAGATCGGCATGCTGGTGCTGCCGCGGCTGAATCTCAAGGACACTGGCGTGTGGCGCGTGGTCAAGCAGATGGGGCCAGCGATCTTTGGCGTTTCGGTCAGCCAGATTTCGTTGATCATCAACACCATCTTCGCCTCTTTTTTGGTCGCGGGCTCGGTGTCCTGGATGTATTACGCCGACCGTCTGATGGAGTTGCCGGCCGGTGTGCTCGGCGTGGCTCTGGGGACCATCCTGCTGCCGGCCCTGTCGAAAACCCATGCCGGTGCCAGTCGCGAGGACTATTCCAAGCTGCTCGACTGGGGCTTGCGTCTGTGCCTGGTGTTGGCGCTGCCCAGTGCGGTGGCGTTGGCGATTATTTCCGAGCCGCTGATTGCCTCGCTGTTCCAGTACGGCAAGTTCACCGCCGCCGATACCGCCATGACCCAGCGCGCCCTGATCGCTTATTCGTTGGGCTTGGTCGGCATCATTCTGGTGAAAATTCTCGCGCCGGCCTTCTATGCCCAGCAGAACATCAAGACCCCGGTGCGCATTGGTCTGGTGACGCTGCTGGCGACCCAGGTGATGAATGTGCTGTTTATCTTCGTAATTCCTCTAGCTCACGCTGGTCTGGCTTTGGCTATCGGTCTGGCCGCCTGTCTGAATGCTGGGCTGTTGTACTGGCAGCTGCGTAAGCGCGCCATGTTCCAGCCGCAGCCGGGCTGGGCGCTGTTCCTTGGCAAGCTGTTGTTGGCGTTGTTGGCGATGGTGGGCGTGCTACTGCTGGCTATGCAGCAGCTGCCGGCCTGGGCGGACGGCGCCATGCTCTGGCGTTTGCTGCGCCTGGGTGGGCTGGTTGGCGTGGGGCTGCTGGCCTATTTGGCCGTATTGGCGCTGCTGGGGTTCCGTTTGAAGGATTTTGCTCGCCGCAGTGCGCTCTGAGTTACAGCTGATTTGCCGCCTGTTGTCCGCTGCCCGGTGTGCGTATAATCGACCACTTTATGAGCAAGAAGCGCGTTATGCAGCTGGTTCGAGGCCTACACAACTTGCGGCCCCAGCATCGGGGCTGTGTCGCCACCATCGGTAATTTCGACGGCGTCCATCGTGGCCATCAGGCTATTTTGGCGCGTTTGCGTGAGCGTTCCGCCGAGCTCGGTGTGCCCAGTTGCGTGTTGATTTTCGAGCCGCAGCCGCGCGAGTTCTTTGCCCCGGATGTGGCGCCGGCGCGCTTGGCGCGGTTGCGCGACAAGCTGGCATTGCTGGCCGCCGAGGGCGTTGATCGGGTGCTGTGCCTGAGTTTCAACCGCCGCTTGCGTGAGTTGAGCGCTGCCGAGTTTGTGCATCGCGTGCTGGTAGAAGGCCTGGGTGTGCAGCACTTGGAAGTGGGTGATGACTTCCGCTTCGGCTGTGACCGCGCCGGTGACTTCGCCTTTCTGGCCGAGGCCGGTGAGCGTGAAGGCTTCAGTGTTGAAGCTGCCAGCACGGTCGAGCTGGACGGTATTCGCGTCAGCAGTACGCGGGTACGTGAAGCCCTGGATGCCGGTGATTTTGCCTTGGCGCAGCACCTGCTCGGGCGACCTTTCCAGATTGCCGGACGGGTGTTGCACGGGCAGAAGCTGGGGCGTCAGCTGAATGCGCCGACTGCCAATGTGCAGCTCAAGCGCAAGCGGGTGCCGCTCAAGGGCGTGTACTTGGTCAGCACCGAGATCGACGGCCAAACCTGGCCGGGTGTCGCCAACATAGGTGTGCGCCCGAGCGTGGCCGGTGATGGCCGCGCTCATCTGGAAGTGCATTTGCTGGACTTTGCCGGTGATTTATATGGCCGGCGTTTGACGGTGGCTTTCCACCACAAGCTGCGTGATGAGCAGCGTTTCGCCTCCCTTGAGGCATTGAAGACGGCTATTGCTGCCGATATTGCTGCCGCCCGTGCCCATTGGCGCGTTTAAGCCCCCAGCTTCAACTGCTGGGTGCCAATCGCTTACGAAGAGCCTGAAATGACCGATTACAAAGCCACGCTGAATCTGCCTGATACCCAATTTCCGATGAAAGCCGGCCTGCCGCAGCGCGAGCCGCAGATTCTGCAGCGCTGGAACGAGATTGGCCTGTATCAGAAGCTGCGCGCGCAAGGCGAAGGTCGGCCGAAGTTTGTTCTGCACGACGGCCCACCCTATGCCAACGGCAGCATCCACATCGGTCATGCGGTCAACAAGATCCTCAAGGACATCATCACCCGTTCCAAGACCCTGGCCGGCTTCGACGCCCCCTATGTGCCGGGCTGGGACTGCCACGGCCTGCCGATTGAACACAAGGTGGAAACCACCTTCGGCAAGAATCAGCCATCTGACCTGACCCGCGAGCGCTGCCGCACCTATGCCGCTGAGCAGATCGAAGGGCAGAAAGCCGACTTCGTTCGGCTCGGTGTGCTGGGCGATTGGGGCAATCCGTACAAGACCATGGATTTTGCCAACGAAGCCGGTGAAATCCGTGCACTGGCCGAGATGGTCAAGCAGGGCTTCGTGTTCAAGGGCCTTAAGCCAGTTAACTGGTGTTTCGATTGCGGCTCAGCCTTGGCTGAGGCGGAAGTCGAGTATCAGGACAAGAAATCCGATGCCATCGACGTGGCTTTTGTGGTTGAAGATGCTGACAAGCTGGCCGCCGCTTTCGGCCTGGCCAGCCTGCCGAAGCCTGCTTCCATCGTGATCTGGACCACCACGCCGTGGACCATCCCAGCCAACCAGGCGCTGAACGTTCATCCCGAATTCACCTACGCGCTGGTCGACATCGGCGAGCGCCTGCTGTTGCTGGCTGAAGAGCTGGTGGAAGGCTGCCTGGCCCGTTATGGCCTGCAGGGCGAAGTGATCGCCACCGCGCCCGGCGCGGCTCTGGAGCTGATCCGCTTCCGCCATCCGTTCTATGAGCGCTTTGCTCCGGTCTATCTGGCCGACTACGTCGAGCTGGGCGCCGGCACTGGCGTGGTGCATTCGGCTCCGGCCTATGGTGAGGACGACTTCCGTTCCTGCAAAGGCTACGGCATGAGCAACGACGACATCCTCAGCCCAGTGCAGAGCAACGGCGTGTATGTCAGCGATCTGCCGTTCTTTGGCGGCCAGTTTATCTGGAAGGCCAACCCGGCCATCGTTGCCAAACTGGAAGAAGTCGGCGCGCTGCTCAAGCACGAAGCCATCCAGCACAGCTATATGCATTGCTGGCGCCACAAGACCCCGCTGATCTACCGCGCCACCGCGCAGTGGTTTGTCGGCATGGACAAGCAGCCTAACGAAGGCGACACCCTGCGTGAGCGCGCCCTGGCTGCCATCGAACAGACCGCATTCGTTCCGGCCTGGGGCCAGGCACGTCTGCACAGCATGATCGCCGGCCGTCCGGACTGGTGCATCTCGCGTCAGCGTAACTGGGGCGTGCCGATTCCGTTCTTCCTGCACAAGGCCAGCGGTGAGCTGCACCCGCGCAGCGCCGAGCTGATGGAAGAAGTGGCCAAACGTGTCGAGCAAGAGGGCATCGAGGCCTGGTTCAAGCTGGATACCGCCGAGCTGCTCGGCGATGAAGCCGCCGACTACGACAAGATCAGCGACACCCTGGACGTCTGGTTCGACTCCGGTACCACTCACTGGCACGTGCTGCGCGGCTCGCACAACCTGGGGCATGCCAGTGGCCCGCGTGCAGATCTGTACCTTGAAGGCTCCGACCAGCACCGCGGCTGGTTCCATTCATCCTTGCTGACCGGCGCGGCCATCGACGGCCACGCGCCGTACAAAGAGCTGCTGACTCACGGTTTCGTGGTCGACGAGAACGGCCGCAAGATGTCCAAATCGCTGGGTAACGTGGTCGCGCCGCAGGAAGTGAATGACAGCCTGGGCGCCGATATTCTGCGCCTGTGGGTGTCGTCTACCGACTACTCCGGCGAGATGGCGGTGTCCAAGGTCATCCTGCAGCGCAGCGCCGATTCCTACCGGCGCATCCGTAACACCGCGCGCTTCCTGCTCTCCAACCTCAGCGGCTTCGATCCGGCGCAGCATCTGCTGCCGGTCGACGAGATGCTGGCGTTGGATCGTTGGGCTGTAGATCGCGCCCTGCTGCTGCAGCGCGAAATCGAGGAAGCCTACGACAGCTACCGCTTCTGGAACGTCTACCAGAAGGTGCACAACTTCTGCGTGCAGGAACTGGGCGGCTTCTACCTCGACATCATCAAGGACCGTCAGTACACCACCGCCGCCGACAGCGTCGCGCGGCGTTCCTGTCAGTCCGCGCTTTTCCACATCGCCGAAGCCCTGGTGCGCTGGATCGCGCCGGTGCTGTCGTTCACCTCCGATGAATTATGGGAATACCTGCCGGGCGCGCGCAACGAGTCGGTAATGCTGAATGGCTGGTATCAGGGCCTGAGTGAATTGCCGGAAGGTTTCGAGCTGGATCGTGCGTTCTGGGAGCGCGTGATGGCGGTCAAGGTCGCGGTGAACAAAGAGATGGAGAACCTGCGTGCAGCCAAGGCCATCGGCGGCAACCTGCAGGCGGAAGTGACCCTGTATGCCGAAGACAGCCTGATCAGCGATCTGAACAAGTTGGGTAATGAGCTGCGCTTTGTGCTGATCACCTCCACCGCTAGTTTGGCTCCACTCAGCAGCGCTCCGAGCGATGCTGTGGAAACAGAAGTGGCGGGGCTCAAGCTGAAAGTGCTGAAGTCCGGCCACGCCAAGTGCGTCCGTTGCTGGCACCACCGCGAGGACGTTGGGGTTAACCCGGCGCACCCGGAAATCTGCAGTCGTTGCGTGGACAACATCGAAGGCGCGGGTGAGGTTCGTCACTATGCTTAACAACGGCACGCCTAACGCCAGTCGTTTCGGGCGCCTGGCCTGGCTGTGGCTGAGCCTGCTGGTGTTTGTGGTCGATCAGGCTAGCAAGTTCTGGTTCGACAACAACCTGAGCATGTACCAGCAGATCGTAATTATTCCGGATTACTTCAGCTGGACCCTGGCTTACAACACCGGTGCTGCATTCAGCTTCCTGGCAGATGCCGCCGGCTGGCAGCGCTGGTTCTTCGCCGCGATAGCGGTGGTGGTGAGCTGCGTGCTGGTGGTGTGGCTCAAGCGCCTCAAACCAGGCGAAACCTGGCTGGCGGTGGCTTTGGCTTTAGTGCTGGGCGGCGCACTGGGTAATTTGGTGGATCGCGTGGTGTTTGGTCATGTGGTCGACTTTATCCTGCTGCACTGGCATCAGCAGTGGTACTTCCCGGCCTTCAACGTGGCCGATATGGCCATCACCGGCGGTGCCATCCTGCTGGCGCTGGATATGTTCAAAAGTGAAAAGTCCGGAGAAACAGGCAAATGACTGACGTGCGTATCGGTCCGGACAGGGAAGTGACCCTGCATTTCGCCCTCAAGCTGGACAACGGCGATGTGGTCGACAGCACCTTCGATAAAAAGCCCGCCACCTTCAAGGTCGGCGATGGCAACCTGCTGCCAGGCTTTGAACAAGCTATTTACGGGCTGAAGGCGGGTGACAAGCGCAGTCTGTCGATCAGCCCGGAGCAGGGCTTTGGTCAGGGCAATCCGCAGAATATCCAGATCATGCCGCGTAGTCAGTTTCAGGATATGGAGCTGTCTGAGGGCCTGCTGGTGATCTTCAACGATGCCGCCAATGCCGAGTTGCCGGGTGTGGTCAAAGCTTTTGACGACAGCCAGGTGACTATCGACTTCAACCACCCGCTGGCCGGCAAGGCGCTGAGCTTCGATGTGGAGATTATTGAGGTCAAAGCAGTCTGATCTGTAGCCCGGATAAAATCCGGGAAAACGCGAATGCCCCCTCCCGGATTCCGTCCGGGCTACGCAAAGCGGGAGCGCAGTTCGATCCCGCGTTAAACTTGCCCCTGAACGACCGCGTGTCGAGGCTCTCATGCATATCAAACTCGCCAATCCCCGCGGCTTTTGTGCCGGTGTCGACCGCGCCATTGAGATCGTCAACCGCGCCCTGGAAGTCTTCGGTCCGCCCATCTATGTGCGCCATGAAGTCGTGCACAACAAGTTCGTGGTCGAAGACCTGCGTTCGCGCGGCGCCGTATTTGTTGAAGAACTGGATCAGATTCCTGATGACGTTATCGTTATCTTCAGCGCCCATGGCGTCTCCCAGGCTGTGCGCACAGAGGCAGAGCGGCGCGGCCTGAAGATCTTCGACGCCACCTGCCCGCTGGTGACCAAAGTGCATATGGAAGTGGTGCGCTACAGCCGCGAGGGGCGCGAGTGCATCCTGATCGGCCATGAAGGCCACCCGGAAGTCGAAGGCACCATGGGCCAATACGACGCCAGCAATGGCGGCACCATCTATCTGGTAGAAGATGAAGCCGACGTAGCCGAACTACAGGTACGAAATCCCGAAGCCCTAGCCTTTGTCACCCAGACCACCCTGTCGATGGATGACACCAGCAAGGTGATCGACGCTCTACGCAGCAAATTCCCCGCCATCGGCGGCCCACGCAAGGATGACATCTGCTACGCCACCCAAAACCGCCAGGACGCCGTCAAACAACTCGCCGCCGAATGCGATGTGCTACTAGTGGTCGGCAGCCCCAACAGCTCCAACTCCAACCGCCTACGCGAACTGGCCGAACGCATGGGCACCCCCGCCTACTTGATCGATGGTGCAGAAGACCTCAAGCAGGAGTGGTTTGCGGGTGTGGCGGGTATTGGGATTACGGCGGGCGCATCCGCACCTGAGGTGCTGGTGCAGGGCGTAATTCAGCAACTGAGCGAGTGGGGGGCAACAGGTGCGCAAGAGTTGCAGGGGCGGCCTGAGAATGTGACGTTCTCGATGCCCAAGGAGTTGCGGGTAAAAACTATATAAATCGCTGAGGGTGCTCTGAAGTGCCTAGGTTGTAGCGTAATTTCTATTTAGATTGTTCTCAGCATATATGCTGCTATGTTCTAGAGAGGGGCGTTAATCCGAGAGTTATACAACGTCGTGCTCTGAAATATTGAATTTTTAATAAAAGCGCCCATCAATGATGGGCGCTTTTTATATTTAGCGCCAACAATCTTCTATACTTTTTCCTCCAGTTGCACTGCGCCCTCTAGTTCCTGTTGCCGTTAATGTGAGATTTCCACATTTAGTATCATTGAACTGTTGGGTTGCAGTAAGTGTGTAGCCGCCGTCATTGGCTGCGCTGCCTAAGCTTAAGGTGTATTTGCCAGTGCTTGACTTGTCTCGAGTGTTTAATTTGGCTATGTCCGCAGTGTTGGTTATATATGTGAAGTTTTGTGCGTAATAGCGCTCTTGTGCGGCTGCCGTGTCACTCAGTAATGCTTGCCCTTCAGTCCGGTTTCCGCGCTGTACGTATTCGGTGTAGCTCGGGTAAGCGACCATGGCAAGGATGGCGACGATTGCTACAACTATCATGAGCTCGACTAATGTAAAGCCGTGACTTTTCTTGATTGTAGTTATCATTACTGCTCCTCTACTGGGCGCCAAGTTTGCCGACCAATACTGGACGGATCAGGATATACGTCTAGACAGGTCTGGCCTGTGCATACCTCAAAACTGCTGTCGGGTTTTTGTGAGACAGTAAGTCCACCTTCGCCGTCCTGTTTAATAGCAGAAATTACTTTAGGGTTATTGGGCTCAGTTACATCTTTGAAATCAAATGAGTGGTGCGCAGTCTTGCCACCGGTAAACGGGTTGATTGCATAGGTCCAATTACCCGCGCCATCAGCGCACGGGTCATCGTTAGGTATCAGTGATTGAAAGAGAATGGTTCTACCTAATATGGCCATATTTTCTACAATCATTTCACCGTCAAGTGTGGATCCTACTTTGAGATCTAACACCCAGCCATTCTTGGCTACATTGCCATTAGAATCGAGCCATTGAACATCGTTGCTGGATATAGTGCGTGCAGGTGTGGTGGCGCCTACAGCATCTACGCCAGTGATTTGGCTATTAATTGTCTGCGTGACAAGGCTGCTTCGAGTAATGGATATCTCGGTTGTTGACTCGCCGCGAGTTTTTGTATCCCAGATGCCATAGACACTTTGCGCAATGCTCTTGTCGCCATCTTTGTCGGTGTCTTCGTAGTATTTACCAGTGCCGAATACAATGATGTAGCCGGTCCCGCTAGGGTGAAGTACCAGTGATGGTGCGGAGGTTATTGGTTGAGGTTTTACTGGGCTTGATGAGGTTGTTGTAAATAGTGGTTTGGCGCCATACGAAACCTTAAAAGCGTCAATTGCGGAAGTGCCGTCATCTGAGGTTGTGAACGGCGTGCTTGGGTCGCGACCATCACGTAGCAGATTAAAGCGCCAAAGATTTCCTTGGATATCGCCAGCATAGGCGTAATCAGCTACGCCGTCACCGTTGTAATCTGCAAGCTTCGGTGTGGAAAGCCCGTTGGCGACGCTTACAGTTCCGGAAACTTCCAGGCTTTTAAGTAAGGCGCCATTAAAGGCGTCGACAATAAATAGCGCAGCCTTACCGTTAGTGTGGTTAGTGCTTTCATAGCCATTGCCGAAAACTACAGCCCACTTTCCAGTGTGCAGTCTGGCGATAGTTGGTTGAGCAAAGCTATGGCCCATTTTTACGGTGTTGGCTGCTGGGATAGAGCTATCGTCAAACTCCCAGAGCAATTTCTCGCTACCGGGTGTGGTTATATCGAGTGCAAACAGCCCTTTGCCGCCTGCGCGCAATGTGCCGACCAGGATTGTACGCCATTGTGTGCCGTCATAAGCATCAGCGACAGTGGGGGAGCCATCAACATAGAATTCATGGCTATAGTTCTTACCTGTCAGTTTGTTCAACTTGGCAAATACCGCTGTTGGCACGAATGCGAATTCCTCTACCCCGGTTTTCGCATTAAAGCCATGCAGCATCCCATCATTGCCACCAACATATACACGGGGGGAGCGTCCGCTGGATGTTTGTGATGGATTAACAGTGTTGGCAAACGTAGAGTAAGCCGTATTGTCCTCCAGTCTGTTGGCAAAGCCGACCAAGTAACGAGGGCCGGAAACAACGGCTGGACTCGAAGAGTAGAGGTCGCCAAGAACAGATGTGCGGGTGCGGAAGGTTGTCCCCTCGCCAGTGCGCACTCCGCGGAGATAGTTCAGGCGCGCTTCGCCTTTGCTGTCTATAACGTTGCCATTCTCTGGGTCACGGTTCAGCAGATTGGCCAAGGTTCCTACGGTGCCAGTGTTTCCGGCGTTAGCCCAGATAAAAGGTTGTAGGCCATTTGTTGTGTTGCCTTTTATAGTGATGTTTCGGGCGCTGTCTGCTGGCAAGTTGCCTTTGGCACTCCACTTTTCGGTGAATTTATCTTCATATGCGTCAGTAACTGGATTGTAAACGCGTTCTTTTTCAGAGCGTTTAAGGTCGCCAGACCAATTGTCATCGCTTGCATAAGATGTTTGGTAAGAAACCGTTATAACCCGGGTGCCGTCGACGACATCTTCAACCAGTTGTCCTGAGTTAACGGCGGGTTTTGCAGCAACAGATCTCCGGTCTGCAATGCGCGACATGATGTCAGTAAATGCCTGAACAACAGACTCTGGGCTATCGGCACTGAAAAACTCGCCACGAGAGTTAATTGCGGTATGCCATAGGTCATAAACGTTGTTTGCAGAGTCAACTGCAGCTGCAGGCCATGCTTTGCTTCCGTTTACTAGGTTTGTGTACCCTGTGCCGCCAAAGGTGCCCAGAGTTGAGTCCCACTCTAGTCCTGCCTGCTTAAGGCTGGCGGTTAAGCCGAGGCCTACAGTGAAGTTGACCATATGTTGCCAGCTGGCTGGATTATTGCGTGGGTTCCAGTAATTTTGCGGCTCGGTGCCACTTTTATCTGTAATAAAAGGTTTTAGTCTGTTGTCTAAATTCGTCTTGAGGTCTGTTGACCAATAATGCATTGCCAGGTCTGCAAGTGTATTTGTAGTCGCATCAGCATAAGGCGCGCGGGAACCGTTATAGTTGGTGCCGTCGGGCAGGTTGAAATTGCTATGGTCTGCACGCAGTGTAGTGGCGGGCGTACCATTGTCACCGTTCCATACTCCGTCAGTCATCAAGATGTGATAGCTGGGCCGGCATGCATAGGTATTGGCAGCATTGTTGCCTGTGGCGTTCGGGAACTTTTGCCAGGCCGTGTCGGTAGTTAGAAAGTTTCCCGCTCTATTCAGTGCAGCGCGCAATGGCGTGCCACCAGGGAAGCCTAATTTTTGCATCCAGTTAAACAGGCGGCCACGTTGGGCCTGGCTGTATTCGCGGAAAAGGTTATCACCACTATTACAGCTACTTGATGTATTAGGTGCTGCGCAGGTCGTCAGGCCTTGCCAGGTGAGGCGGGTAGACGCCGGCAGTTCGCCGAACGCAATACTGGCCGCGCTTACTGTTGCAAGGGCACGGTTGCGGTAGAACGAATACCAGATGGCAAAGTTTTGCCGTTCATCAGTGCCCGCGCTGGCGTCGTTGGCCCGCACAATACCTGACGTGCTACTTACGCCAACTCGACGATAGCAGTTGTCATCTGTAGGCTGATTGGCAACTGTAGTTGTGCAGTTAGGTAGTGAAACGTCGAATAAATAATAATACGCCGCTACGCCTGCTTGAGTTGCGTTGTTCGTGGAGATTGTATATGTATTGGTCGATCTGCTGCATGTTGCACTTGTGAATACATTTGGAGATGTAATGTTAACTGTGCAGCCAGAACCAGTGGTTGTTCTAGTTACAGTAAAAACAATATTGTTAACAGTGTAAGGCGTAGATGTTCCCGTGCCTGTCCAGTTGAATGATGTTGAGAAGTTGTAGTCGGGTGTTGGGTTCTGTGCGAACCTGTTAGTTGTATTGCTATATCCGTATGCGGTGGTGTCCGGCATTGCGCTAGCGGGGTCATAACTCCATGAGACGCGGTAGCCGTTTGACAAGTTGTAGGAGCCACGGCTGGTATCGAAGCCATTGTTGTAGGCGAGCGTGAAACTTGTTGTAAATGGGGTTGCAGATGGCGTGCCATCTGTATTGAAACGAGGCGGTATTTTGTAGGTTGCCTTGGGGTCATAATACATGGGGTTGAAGTCAGGTGATTTTGCCCGGCGGGTTGCGCCAATGCCGTTGGCGCTGTCGGGTACAAACGCCCAGCGCATGCTTCCTGAGTCGTCGAGGGTCAGGATCAAGTTAGGCGGTACGCCAACTGTAAGGCTCAGCGGGCTTTGTGATACGGCTGCTTGTACGTCTAGCGCTGCAACTAAAAGACTACTTGTCGCGATGCTGCTCAGCGCTATAAGTAATGGCTTTCTGGTTTTTTTAGTGTTCATATAATAGCCTCTTAATTGTTCAGGCCGAGATAAATATTGGCGATTGTGGACTGCGTGGCGAATTGATCCTTTGCCTGGCCAGTAACTAAGTAATAATAAGTGCCTTTGCCTTCTTGCGCGTCACCATACTCCGCGTTGATCCCGATGGAGTCGATCAGAGTGGTGTTCCAATAGGCGTTTACTTCTAGTGTGGTTGTGTCGCCAGGCGAGGTGCCGCGATAAGGCATCCAGGGTGTAAATGTAGTGTCTCCCGCATTGTTTGTCTGTGAGCCTGTCCAGTTATTATGTGCTGGGCTTGTTTTGATAAAGGCAATGGGGTCGACCAAGAATTTATTTGTTGCATTATTGTAGGCTGTTGGGTTTGCTGGGCTAGCGATTTCTATAAGGCAGGGTTTATTACCGATTTTCTTATAGATGTTTTCTTTTCTGCAGTTTCCTATATTGGCTTCCACTTTGTCGCGAATATTGCCTGGCCCGTAAAAGCGCTTTTCTGCTTCGCGCATAGCTGATTCCGCAGCGTTTAGCAGTTGTTGATTTTCCATTCGATTGGCTGTCATGCGGCCTTCTAGTGTCACTTCGCGCATGTTAGTTACCGTGAGAACGGTGATTACCAGAAGCATGACCAGGGCAATGATTAGGACTGCGCCATTCTGTTTTTTACGGTTTATAGCTTTCATGGCATCAGGTTCCTCATGGCTACTGTGCTGCTAGCAAGTTGGTAGAGATACTTTTTGTCTGCACTGCTGAGTCTGGTTTTTTCTGCGGCGCTAGCATCTTTTTTCCAAATATCTAAAGCAGCGGACTCGTCTGAACTGCGTTGGTTCATGCCACTGGACATAAGTGCGGAGTAGCGCACTTGTAGAATGTTTCCAGAGCTTGTTGTCCAGGCGCTGGACGAGATAATCGCGTCGATTTTCTTGTCTAGGCTATTGCCAACGGCAAATTCCATGCGGAAGTCTGCTATGCCATTCAATAGCTCTGCGCTAACGTTGCCCACCTTACATTCTAGAATTCCATTTAGATCTGCGGCGGGTTTGTAGCGTAGCGTCATAACAACGGCGTTGTCAGTTGTGCTGTATGGTTTGCTGTCAGTAAATGCAGGCGTTGCATTGCCTGTGCAGTCAAGCTCGCCACTTACGAGTGGTTGATAGCGAATGCATATGCCGATGCCGGCTTTAGCTTTGGTGATAGCGGCAGATTTTTTGAATTCTTCACAATCTGCGGATGCAGGTATTTGTTTAAATGCTTCTTCTTGTAGCTGGTGAGGGGCTCTGCGATATCCTGTTTTGTTTAGGTAGCTGTCGATGAGAGTAACTAAAAAACGGCTGTTTTCTTGATTGCTAGCTTGGCTTTGTTGGTAAACATAATTTCTTTTGTTGTCAATATAAGCTTGGGTGATGCCCAAGATAAGGAAGCTGCTGATGGCGAGTGCGATCATCAGTTCGACAATGGATAGGCCTACTTGGCGTGTATTGAAAGATTGTTGGGCTATCTTTTTCATAACTCAATCCGGGTGCGGTAAATGCAGGTTGTTTCATTCGGTGCGCGCAAGTCCGGGCATCCACCATTCTTCACGTTCCACGCTAATTGGATTTCAATAATGGAGCCTTTGTCATCGCTGCAGTTTGGGGTGCTAGTGTTAGTTGGCGAGGGGCTGCGACAAACATAGAAGTGCTCGTTGAGGAGTGCTGTAGCATTTGGCAGTTTGCTTTTTGCCTGCTCTAGCCAGCAGTCCCTTTGTTTAATCGCGGTGTTTGGTGCGGTACAGTCTCCGTCAGCCAGTGCGACGGGTGCTGGCGAATAGTTACTGCCTCTCTTTTTGTAGAATATTGATTCTTTGAGTAAGTCGCTACTTGCTGGCTGCGCGGGCGGAAAGTTAGAGAATAGTAGCTGTGGGTTGGCGCGCATTATTTCTACTAACTGATTGGAAAGGTCTACTGCAGCGTTGCGTTGTGCCGAGTCATGCGTGTATTGAATACTGCGGCCTTGCATGGAAATCATGCCTAAAATGCCTGTGGTTACTAATACCAAGGTTACCAATACTTCGATTAGGCTAAATCCATATTGTTTTTTCACGGTTGCCTCGTTTACTCGCAGTTTGCCAGTGCCGTCGTGTTGTCTTCATCTTTGCCGCGTAGGTGCAGGCGTATACTGCCGTTGGCGGCAATTGTTATTAGATAGCCGGTTTCCGGCGAATTATTGTTGCATATGGTAAGTCGCGCTGCGGCACTGCTTACGCCACTAGGATAGTAAAAAAGCTCTGTGATAGTTGCCATGCTTGTGTCTACTGCTGCAAGGGCTGCTTGGTTTTTATTGTATTCTAGTTTCCTAATAACGGCATTTGCTTGTCCTGGGCGTATGATTCGCCAGCAGTCGCCTGTGCTGTCATCATTGCACTCGTTCTTGTCAACTTTAAATTCTAATTTTACCCTCGCCCTATTGCTAACTGCTTCGTTGCGGGCTAGTAACAAAAAGCTTTTCACTTCCTCGGCTTTAGCTTGCAACTGATTGTTGCGTATAAACTGAGTAAAGTTAGGCACTGCAATAGTTGCTACGATGGCGATTAGAGCAAGGGTTATCATCAGCTCTACTATCGTAAAGCCTCGCGTGCGGCGTAAGTGATGCATTAGGTGCTCCAATTAGTCCTTTGATTCGTATCATTACCTGTGAAAGTGGGGTTGTCTCGTCTTGGAGGATGGTCGGCCAATCTCGGCGGATGGCCGGTTGTGATGTCCCTTTTTTTGGGGGGCTTCGGATTCTGCTTGCCCTTCGTTTTAAGCTATAGGCAGCGTGCGCTTTCTTGGCGGTTTTCCTGGTCGCTTGCCCAGCGCACTCGGCCTTGCCGGTTGATGACAACCTGAATGTTTATGGTTCCTTGCTCGCATATGTAAAAACGGCCGTTACTGATGGGGCTGGTGCCGTTCCCATGGAAGCGAATGCTACCGCTAAAGCCAGACCAGCGCAGTTCGGTTGGCCCCGAGTGTGGTGCTGCGTAGTAGATATGCTCCTTACTGCTGCGCACCCGCATGAGCCACCAGTTTTTCCAATCTAATGTGCACTGCATGCCATTTTTGCTAGGGCATAATTCGATGTCTTGTTTGCGAAGGATCGCTTGAGCGCGTGCCTGCTGAAGTTGCGCATGTATCTCATGCATTGCCGCGAAGTTTCGATTGCGCTCTACAGTTCGAGCTAGCGATGGAAGTGCAATGGTTATTAAAAGTGTGAGTAGAGCTAGGCTTATGAGCAGCTCAAGCAGGGTAAATGCGCGCTGCCTCTTATCGTGATGCATGGTTTCATTCCTTGAGTGTGCGTTGAGCTCGAAATCCGTTCGAACTATTCTTATAGCTCAGCATTAAGGCTTTAGGGGGCTGCTTGAGGCATTTAATCGTTGTGGGCGCAGGGGTTATGGGGCTTTTTTCGGCTCATCGTTTGGCCTGTGAGGGTGTTTCTGTTTCTGTTGTAGATAGAAATACTGCTGGGCGCGAATCCTCCTGGGCCGGCGGCGGTATCGTTTCGCCGCTTTACCCCTGGCGTTACAGTCCCGCGGTAACCGCTTTGGCGCATTGGTCGCAGGATTTTTATCCGCGGCTAGGTGAGCAGTTGCTGGCGCAGACGCAGATCGATCCGGAGGTGTATGTCACTGGGTTGTATTGGTTCGATCTGGATGACGAGGCTGAGGCGCTTGCCTGGGCGCAGCGTGAGGGGCGGTCGCTGCGGTCTGTTGAGGTCGAAGCTGTGTCGCGAGCGGTGCCGGCCTTGGCTAAGGGCTTTGGGCGGGCAGTGCAGATGGCGGATGTGGCGAATGTGCGTAACCCGCGCCTAGTCAAAGCGTTGCGGGCGGCGTTGCAGCAGATGCCGAATGTCACTTTGCATGAGCATTGTGCGGTCAGTGGTTTTATTCGCGAGGGTGGGCGTATCACGGGTGTGCACACCGCGCAGGGTGATATGTATGCCGATCAGGTAGTGTTGGCTGCCGGTGCCTGGAGTGGCGAGCTGATGAAGACCCTTGGCATCGAGTTGCCGGTTGTGCCGGTCAAGGGGCAGATGATTTTGTACAAATGTGCCGAAGACTTTCTCCCTGCAATAGTGCTGGCCAAGGGGCGTTATGCGATTCCGCGGCGTGATGGTCATATTCTGATTGGCAGCACCCTTGAGCATGCGGGGTTTGACAAAGCGCCGACTGACGAGGCTTTGGCCAGCTTGAAGGCTTCAGCAATCGAGTTGTTGCCGGCGCTAGCGGATGCCGAGGTGGTTGGGCATTGGGCGGGGCTGCGGCCTGGTTCGCCCGAGGGAATTCCGTTTATTGGGCCGGTGCCGGGACATGATGGGCTGTGGCTGAACTGCGGGCATTACCGCAATGGACTGGTTCTGGCGCCGGCGTCGTGTCAGTTGTTGGTGGACCTGATGCTAGGGCGTGAGCCAATTGTTGATCCAGCGCCCTATGCGCCAGCTGGGCGGTTGGCTTAGGTGGGTTTAGCGTTTCACCGGGAGGGGCGCGCGGCTAAAGTCCCTCCCACAACTAATGCTCGCTTTAGTCGATGCCGAGTTTCTTTAGCCGGTAGCGCATTGAGCGAAAACTCAGGCCCAGGCGCTGTGCGGCGGCGGTGCGGTTCCAGCGGGTTTCTTCCAGGGCCTGCATGATCAACTTGCGCTCGATGGCTTCCAGGTAGTCTTCCAGATTATCGATCTGCGCGAGGTTAGCTTCGCCGTTTTCACTGATGGGTACGCTGTCGGCCAGGCGCAGGTCGCTGGTGGTGATGCGGTCGTCTTCGCACAAGGTGTAGGCGCGTTCGAGCATGTTCTCCAGTTCGCGCACGTTACCCGGGAAACGGTAGCTCTTGAGCTTTTCCAGCGCGTCATCATCCAGTTTGGCCGGGCTGAGGCCGGTGCCGTCGGCCAGGCGCTTGAGCATGATGTCGGTCAGCAGGGCGATATCTTCGCGGCGCTCGCGTAGAGCGGGCACGCGCAGTTCGATCACGTTGAGGCGGTAGTACAAGTCCTGGCGGAAGCGCCCGGCCGCGACTTCGCCGGCCAGATCCTTGTGGGTGGCGCAGAGAATGCGTACATCGACAATCAGCTCCTGCTGGCCGCCCACAGCGCGCACGGCTTTTTCCTGAATTGCGCGCAGCAGTTTGACCTGCATCGGCAGCGGCAGATCGGCGACCTCATCGAGGAACAGTGTGCCGCCGTTGGCAGCTTGGAACAGCCCTTGTTTGTCTTCGATGGCGCCGGTAAAGCTGCCTTTCTTGTGGCCGAAGAACTCGCTTTCCATCAGTTCGGTGGGGATGGCGCCGCAGTTGACCGGGATAAAGGGTTGCTCGCCGCGTGAGCCTTGCTCGTGGATCAGTCGGGCGACCAATTCTTTACCGCTGCCGGATTCGCCGCTGATATACACCGGTGCCTGGCTGCGGGCGAGTTTGAGAATCTGTTTGCGCATGGCCTTCATCGGCGGCGAGTCGCCGAGCAGGCGACTGTCCACTGGCAGTTCTTCACCATCGGCGCTGCGCAGGCGCAAGGCGGCGGCAACCAGTTCGCGCAGGCGGCCGAGATCCACCGGTTTGGTCAGAAAGTCGAACGCGCCAGCTTTCAACGCGTTGATCGCGGTGTCCAGGCTGCCGTAGGCGGTGATCATCGCCACCGGCACTTGCGGGTGGCGCAGCAGAATATGTTGCACCAGCTCCAGGCCGGTACCGTCAGGCAGGCGCATATCGGTCAGGCACAGGTCGAAGGGTTCTTTGGCCAGCCACTCGCGGGCTTCCTTGACGTTGCGCGCGCTGCGGGTGTCGAGCTTCATGCGCCCCAGGGTGATTTCCAGGAGTTCGCGAATATCGGGTTCGTCATCGACGATCAGGGCTCTCTGGCGGGTCATGGTCAGCTCAGTTTGCGCGGGTGGGCGAAGGTGATACGCAGGCAGCTGCCGCCACCTTCACGAAGTTTATAGTCGAGGCGGGCCTGATTGCTTTCGCACAGCTCGCGGGAAATATACAGGCCCAGGCCAGTGCCCTTGTTTTCCGTGGTGTAGAACGGCTCGAACAGGTGGTGCAGCTGCTCTTCGGATACGCCTGGGCCATCGTCCAGCACCTCGAGTACCGGCAACTCGCTCTCCGGGTCACGGAACAGTTTCAGCCAGACTTGCCCGTGCTTGTTCTTTTGCGCGCTGTAGCGCAGGCCGTTCTCTACCAGGTTGCTCAGTACCTGAGTGAGCTGGTGCGGGTCCATACGGGTTTGGATGCTGCCGCTGCTGGTTTCCAGGTGCAGGGTCTGGCCTGGGGCGGCGCTGCCGCGAAACTCGCTGGCGAAGCGGTGCAGCCAGTACTTCAGGTCCAGTAATTGCGGCTCGGCTTGGCGCCGCCTCGACAGTTGCAGGACGTTCTCGATCACCAGGTTCATCCGCCGCGAGTGGTCCTGGATGATCTGTGCCAGGCGCAGATCGGGGCCTTCCAGCTCTTCGGATTCTTGCAGCAGCTGGGCGGCGTGACTGATTGCCCCCAGTGGGTTGCGAATCTCGTGGGCGATGCCGGCAGTCAGGCGACCCAGCGAGGCGAGCTTTAGCTGTTGTGCCTGCTGGGCGATCTGCGAGATGTCATCAAGGAAGATCAGCGTGTGTTTATGCTCGCCGCGCTGTAAGGCAATAAAGCTCGGTTGCAGCACGCGGCCATCGGGCGCTGCTTGCAGGCTGGCAGGGCGCAGGCTGGGGTTGTGCGACCATTGCTGCATGCGCTTGATCAGCTCTGGGCAGTGTGGGTCGAGAATCTTGCCGGTCAGGTCGGCATGCCCCAGCAGGTGGTTGGCGCCCTGGTTGGCCAGTAATACGCGGTGCAGTTCATCCAGCACCAGAATGCCGGTGCGCATACGCTGCAGGATCAGGGCGTTCAATGCTTCCAGGTTGGCTACGTCGGCAGCGCGCTGCTCGGCCAGGCTTTCGCTGACTTGCAGGCGGCGCGTCAGGCCCTGCACAAATAGTGCAGCGGCAAAGCACAGCGCGCCAAGCGCACCAGCCTGTACGTACTGCGCGGCAGCAGCCGGTCGGCTAAGGCTGAGGTAGAAGGTCAGGTAGATCATGCCCGCTGCAGCGACTGCGGCAATCAGCAGGCCGATACGCCCGCGCAACAGGATATTGGCGATCGCCACGGCAACAATCAGCAGGTTACCGATGCCGCTGGGTGTGCCGCCGGCGGCATAGAACAGGCCGGACAGCAGAATCACATCGACCAGGGCCAGGCTGAATACCTGCGCCAGGCGCTTGGGGCTGCGCACGGTGGCAATAATTAGGACGTTAAGCGCCAGATACAGCCAGCTGCCATTGCGAAACAGCGTTGGGTGCATCATGTCCAGCAGTTCGCTGTCCAGGTTGCTGGATACCAGCAGCGCCAGGGTGATGCCGATCACCAGGCGGTACAGGTGATAGAGCCGCAGGATTCGCCTGCTTTGCTCTCCGCTCAGGGAGAAATCAGCGCTCACCGGATTGTGGGCCTTGCTCTAGATGCGCCTGGCTGCAGAACCACTGTTCGCCCTTTGCCAGCGCGTGATCGCGTGGGACATGGGTGCCGCAATGTTCGCAGCGCACCATGGGGGTAGGGGCTGCGCTGGTGTTGCGGTCTTCAGGGCGAGGGGCTGTTGGCCGAGTAAAGCGCCGCCACAGCCAAAACGCGGCCGCAATGATGGCAATCCAGAACAGTAAGCGGAACAGGCCCATGGTGCTCTCTTTCTATCGGTAAGCGGGCAGTTTAGCTAACCCGTCTGTGTGCGCCCAGCGTTGAAGTCGTGCGCTGAGTGTTGTTTCCCGCCGCTTTGCGCGATAAGCCGCGTTTGGTGGTGGGTGGCGGCTTGCCTGCCGTTCAGCTTCGGCCATCTGGCCAATAAAAAGGGAGGCCTAAGGCCTCCCTTTTCCACTGCGTTTTGCCGGCTTAGTCAAACAGGCCAAAGGTCAGGTAGCTGAACCAGGAGCGGCTTGCTTTTTCTTCGCTGGTACCGGCTTTGAGGTCGTCCGGAATCTGCTCTTCGGCATCTTCGTACTGGCGAATCACATCCTGGCTGGCGCGGGTTTCGCCGGGTGGCAGTGGTGTGTCGGTTTCGATCAGACCCAGGGTAGCCTTGGCCAGCCAGGAGCGGCTGTCGGCTTCTTCTTCGCGCGGAACGAACTGGCCGTCGACCAGGCTTGGGTGATCCGGGTAGTTGAGCTTGAGGGTTTCCAGGCTGGTGGCTGCCAGGTCATCCAGGGTCAGGCGCTGGTAGGCTTCGGTCATCACCGCAAGGCCATCGCCGACTGCTGGGGTTTCCTGGAAGTTTTCCACCACGTAACGGCCGCGGTTGGCCGCTGCCACGTAGGCGTTGCGGGTCAGGTAGTAGTGCGCCACGTGGATCTCGTAAGCCGCCAGCAGGTTGCGCAGGTAGATCATGCGCTGCTTGGCATCTGGCGCGTAGCGGCTGGTGGGGTAGCGGCTGGTGAGCTGGGCAAACTCGTTGTAGGAGTCGCGGGCGGCACCCGGGTCGCGTTTGGTCATGTCCAGCGGGACAAAGCGCGCGATCAGGCCGCGGTCCTGATCGAACGAGGCCAGGCCCTTGAGGTAGTAGGCGTAATCAACGTTGGCATGCTGCGGGTGCAGGCGGATAAAACGGTCGGCTGCGGATTTAGCCGCTTCCGGCTCAACGTTCTTGTAGTAGGCGTAGATCAGTTCCAGCTGAGCTTGCTCGGCATAACGGCCGAACGGATAACGCGACTCCAGTGCCTTGAGCTTGGCGACGGCGCTGGTATAGCTACTATTGTCCAGGTCGGCTTGTGCCTGCTGGTAGAGTTCGGTCTCGCTCAGATTTTCGTCGACCACCTGCTTCGATGAGCAGGCGGCAGTGAGGGCGAGGATTGCGATCAGCAGCAGGTGTTTCACTTGCATGGCGGCTTGCGTCCCTGTGACGGCGGCTGTCTTGAGCAAAGCCGTCCTGTTATGATGAGCGCCCCCGGTACCCCTGGGGCAAAGACGCCGTATTTAACCACAAGCGTGTAGCCGAAACCAAAAGCTATGCCCCCTCTGTTGCCGAGCATGTCCTCTATTAATAAGCAGATCATTGAACTGAACGCCGAGGTGCCCTATGAAATGGGCGGTCAACGCCTCGATCAAGTCGCCGCACTCCTGTTCGCCGAGCACTCGCGTTCGCGTCTGTCTGCCTGGATCAAAGAGGGTCTGCTGACCGTCGATGGTGAGGTGTTGCGTCCGCGCGACATCGTCCACGGTGGTGCACTGCTGGCGTTGAACGCCGAGCAGGAAGCCCAGGGCGAATGGATCGCCCAGGACATCGCGCTAAACATCGTCTATGAAGACGAGCAGATTCTGGTAATCGACAAGCCGGCCGGTCTGGTTGTGCATCCGGCCGCCGGGCATGCCGATGGCACCTTGCTCAACGCCTTGCTGCACCACGTGCCGGACATTATCAATGTGCCGCGCGCCGGCATCGTCCATCGCCTGGACAAGGACACCACCGGCCTGATGGTGGTGGCCAAGACCATCGAAGCGCAGACCCGCCTGGTCGACCAACTGCAGAAGCGCTCGGTCAGCCGTATCTACGAGTGCATCGTGATTGGCGTGATCACCTCGGGCGGCAAGATCAACGCGCCGATTGGCCGCAGCTCTTCGCAGCGTCAGCGCATGGCGGTGAGCGATGGCGGCAAGCCGGCGGTCAGCCACTACCGGGTGCTGGAGCGCTATCGCTCGCATACCCATGCGCGGGTCAAGCTGGAAACCGGTCGCACTCACCAGATTCGCGTACACATGAGCCATATTGGCTATCCGCTGGTGGGCGACCCAGTCTACGGCGGACGCTTCCGTATTCCGCCGGCGGCCAACCCGAGCATGGTGCAAACGCTCAAGGAGTTCCCGCGTCAGGCTTTGCATGCGCGTTTCCTAGAGCTGGACCATCCGATTACCGGTGAGCGGATGAAATGGCAGTCGCCATTGCCGGATGACTTTGTCTGGTTGCTGACGCTGCTGCGTCAGGACCGTGAGGCCTTTATTGGCTAGAACGTTGGTTAACCCAGTGCTGGGCAACAGGGAGCAGGGTGACAGGATGCACGACTGGCTGACGCCGCAATGGCCCGCACCGGCAAGAGTAAAAACCAGCGTCACCACCCGCAGTGGTGGTGTCAGTGTGGCGCCGTTCGACAGTTGCAACCTGGGCGAGCATGTTGGTGATGAGCCAAAGGCCGTGCTGAAAAACCGTCAGCGGCTGGTCAGTCTGCTCGGCTGCAAGCCGGCCTGGTTGCAGCAGGTGCATGGCGTTGCGGTGGTCGAAGCTGATCCAGCCCTAGTGCTTGAAGCCGACGCCAGTTGGACCAGCAAGCCTGGCATTGCCTGTACGGTAATGACCGCCGACTGTCTCCCTGTGCTGTTCTGTGACCGTGCCGGCAGTCGTGTTGCGGCAGCCCATGCCGGCTGGCGCGGGCTGGCTGCAGGGGTGCTGGAAGCCACTCTGGATCAATTGGCGGTGCCGGCAGATCAGGTGCTGGTCTGGCTGGGGCCGGCAATTGGGCCGCAGGCCTTCGAGGTGGGGGCGGAAGTGCGTGAAGCCTTTGTCGCTCAGCATGCGCAGGCCGCTGCGGCATTCCAGTCCAGTGTCAATCCAGGCAAATTTATCGCCGATATTTACCAGTTGGCGCGCATCCGTCTGGCCGCCCGTGGTGTCGAGGCGGTGTACGGCGGCGATTTCTGCACCTTCAACGACCCGCGTTTCTTCTCCTACCGCCGCTCGGCGCAAACCGGTCGCTTTGCCAGTCTGATCTGGCTGGGCAACTGATCCCCACGTGCCGCTTCTGCGGCACTGTTGCGGTAAATGACCCAGGTCAACGCCGCTCGGCTTGAAACCCGCACAATCGGCCTCATCTACTCTTCATCCGCAGGCTTTCTGTTTGGGCGCGATTCAGTGTGCCGGCCTGCCATCACCACGAGGGTTGATTGTTTATGCGTATTGATCGTTTAACCAGCAAGTTGCAACTCGCGCTCTCCGATGCGCAGTCCCTGGCCGTGGGTCTTGACCATGCGGCCATTGAACCGCTGCACCTGATGCAGGCCTTGCTTGAGCAGCAGGGCGGCTCGATCAAACCGTTGCTGATGCAGGTCGGTTTTGATGTCAACAGCCTGCGCCTGGCCCTGGGCAAGGAGCTGGATCAGCTGGGCAAAATCCAGAACCCATCCGGCGATGTCAACTTGTCGCAGGATCTGGCCCGCCTGCTCAATCAGGCCGATCGCCTGTCGCAGCAGAAGGGCGACCAATTTATCTCCAGCGAGCTGGTGCTGCTCGCCGCGATGGATGAGAACACCAAGCTGGGCAAGCTGCTGCTCGGTCAGGGCGTCAGCCGCAAGGCGTTGGAAAATGCCGTGACCAACCTGCGCGGCGGCGATGCTGTCAATGACCCGAACGTCGAGGAAAATCGCCAGGCTCTGGATAAATACACTGTCGACCTGACCAAGCGCGCCGAGGAAGGCAAGCTCGACCCGGTAATCGGTCGTGACGACGAAATTCGCCGCACCATCCAGGTGTTGCAGCGCCGCACCAAGAACAACCCGGTGCTGATCGGCGAGCCAGGCGTGGGCAAAACGGCGATTGCCGAAGGCCTGGCCCAGCGCATCGTCAACGGTGAAGTGCCGGATGGCCTGAAGGACAAGCGCCTGTTGTCGCTGGATATGGGCGCGCTGATTGCGGGTGCCAAGTTCCGTGGTGAGTTCGAGGAGCGGCTGAAGGCCGTGCTCAATGAACTGTCCAAGCAGGAAGGGCGGATCATCTTGTTTATCGACGAGCTGCACACCATGGTCGGTGCCGGCAAGGGCGAAGGCTCGATGGATGCCGGCAATATGCTTAAGCCATCTCTGGCGCGCGGTGAGCTGCACTGCGTCGGCGCGACCACGCTCAACGAGTACCGCCAGTACATCGAAAAAGATGCCGCGTTGGAGCGGCGCTTCCAGAAAGTGCTGGTCGATGAGCCGAGTGAAGAGGACACCATCGCCATCCTCCGTGGCCTGAAAGAGCGTTATGAGGTGCACCACAAAGTGGCCATTACCGACGGTGCGATCATCGCCGCGGCCAAGCTGTCGCATCGCTATATCACCGACCGTCAGCTGCCGGACAAGGCCATCGATCTGATCGACGAAGCGGCCAGCCGCATCCGTATGGAGATCGATTCCAAACCTGAAGTGCTGGATCGTCTGGAGCGCCGGCTGATTCAACTCAAGGTTGAAGCTCAGGCGCTGAAGAAGGAAGACGACGAGGCGGCGATCAAGCGCCTGGCCAAGCTCAACGAAGACATTGCCCGCCTGGAGCGTGAATACGCCGACCTGGAAGATATCTGGAAGTCGGAAAAGGCCGAGGTACAAGGCTCTGCGCAGATCCAGCAGAAAATTGAGCAGGCTCGGCAGGAGCTTGAGGCAGCGCGGCGCAAAGGTGATCTCAACCGCATGGCCGAGCTGCAGTACGGGATTATTCCTGATCTGGAGCGCAGCCTGCAGATGGTCGATCAGCACGGCAAGAGCGAGAACCAGCTACTGCGCAGCAAAGTTACTGAGGAAGAAATTGCCGAAGTGGTGTCGAAGTGGACCGGTATTCCGGTGAGCAAGATGCTCGAAGGCGAGCGCGACAAGTTGTTGAAAATGGAAGGCCTGCTGCATCAGCGGGTGATCGGCCAGAACGAGGCTGTAGTTGCGGTGGCCAATGCGGTGCGGCGCTCCCGTGCCGGGTTGTCTGACCCAAATCGGCCGAGCGGTTCGTTCCTTTTCCTTGGCCCAACCGGGGTCGGTAAAACCGAACTGTGCAAGGCGCTGGCCGAGTTCCTTTTCGATACCGAAGAGGCGTTGGTGCGTATCGATATGTCTGAGTTTATGGAGAAGCACTCCGTGGCGCGGCTGATCGGCGCACCGCCGGGCTATGTCGGCTATGAAGAGGGCGGTTATCTGACCGAGGCGGTGCGTCGCAAGCCCTATTCGGTGATCCTGCTGGATGAGGTGGAGAAGGCTCACCCGGATGTGTTTAACGTGCTGTTGCAGGTGCTTGAAGATGGCCGTTTGACCGACAGTCACGGGCGTACCGTGGACTTCAAGAACACCGTGATCGTGATGACCTCCAACCTCGGCTCCACGCAGATTCAGGAGCTGGTCGGGGACCGCGAGGCGCAGCGTGCCGCGGTGATGGATGCGGTGGGCACGCACTTCCGTCCGGAATTTATCAACCGGATTGATGAGGTGGTGATCTTCGAGCCGCTGGCTCGCGATCAGATTGCCGGTATTGCGCAGATCCAGCTGGGCCGTTTGCGTCAGCGTTTGGCTGAGCGCGAGCTGAGCCTGGAGTTGTCCGATGAGGCCTTGGACAAGCTGATCGCCGTCGGTTACGACCCGGTCTATGGTGCTCGCCCGCTCAAGCGTGCCGTGCAGCGCTGGATCGAAAACCCCTTGGCCCAGCTGATTCTGGCCGGCAAGTTCGCCCCAGGCAGCAGTGTGACAGGCAAGGTTGAGGGCGATGAAATCGTATTCGGCTAAGCGCTGCAGGTAGCATTAAGGCTGCCAAATAAAAAACACCCCGGTTCAGTTTGCGCTGATCGGGGTGTTTTTTATGGGGCCGAATTACAGGTGTTTAAGCAGAATTTCCAGCGCGGCCGCCTGATCTTCGGCCAGATCAATGATGTGAAAGCCTGCCCAGCAATGCTGGCCGTCGGCGCCAGGGCGGCTCCATAGGCAGTCGGCCCCCAGGGTGATTTCACACACGCCTTCAACCTCCTGTTCGCTGACCAGGCGGCACTCCACCAGCTCGTCGGCGGTCAGCGGGGTATCGCTGAACAGCATAAAGCCATCGGCGGACAGGTCGACCACGCGGCCCAGGCGCTGCCCAGTGTGTAAGTCGAAGACTTCCAGCTGCACGTCGGCGTTATGCCGGCTGTGCAAGCGACGTTCGTCATCCATAGGAGTTCCTTATTCTTGGGGCTCAGCCGTGCGCCCGGTAAAACGCTGGAGCACGCGGTAAATGGCGGTAAGGGCGCGGTCCACCAGCGGTGCACCTCGTTCAGGGGTGACGATGCGCGCCAGCCCTTGTTCCATTTCTGTGGCCAGCTGGGTGAGTGGCTTGATTGCCACGCGCTGGCCGCTCTGGTCGACAAACATATAGTTGCGGGTTGTCGGGCTGAACCAGGACAGCTTGAGCGTGCGCACCTGTTCGCCATTGACGAACTCGAACCAGGTGCCGAACTCGATATGCCCCAGTTCCTTGGCCAGCGCCTGGGCGCGGGCCGAGAGTGTTGATTCGCGCGGTGCCAGGGTCGCCAGTGCAGCGTCTTCGCCAAGCATGGCGCCCAGCGGGCTCTCGGGCAGGGTTGGCTTGAGCTGGGCGGCCACCTGTGGCTGTTTGGCCTGTACGGCGTGCTGGCAGGCCACCAGGTCCTGCAGCAGGCGACGAATGCCGTCCTCGTGGTAGCCACCGAGCAGTTCCAGACCTTTGCGCAGGTCTTCGAGTAGCGGCACGCGTAATTTCTGCAGGCGTTCACGGCCCGCTTCGTCGAGCAGGGTGCCGCTCCAGGCCAGTTGTTCGGCTGCTTCACAGGCGCGCTGCCATTCCGGGCTCTGTTCGCCGTTGCGCAGCAGCACAAATACCAGTACGTCGGCCCAGGTCAGTTCGAGGAAGTTGCGGATGATGGTCGGCGGCTGGCGATTGTTCAGGCTGGTGGCGATCACTTCGACCGCGTGCTGGCGCGCACCGAGCAGTTTGTCGCGACCTTTGGCTGCTTCCACTGCGCGACGTTCGCGTAGCTCGACCTTATGCCTGAGGGTGGCAACGAATTCGTTGAACTCCTCCAGCAGGCCGTCAAACAGTTGCAGGTCACCGAAGAAGTCATGGATAACTCGCTCAACCACCCACTGCATCTTGGCCAGCAGACCGCGCTCATCGCCTTCGCCGCCATACAGCACGCCAGCCTGGGCCATGGCGTTGAGCAGACGGCGGGCCGGGTGGTGATGTTGGGTGAACAGCGCTTTGTCCTGCAGCGCCACTTTCAGGTAGGGCGTGTGCAGGTGAGACAGGGTGGTCTTGCAGCTGTCCGGCAGGTTGTCGTCGTCGAGGATAAAGTCGAACAGCATGCCGACCAGGTCGATCACGTCGGCTTCCTGATCGGAAACCTTCTGCTGACCAGGTAATTCGCTGTGGGCCTCCAGTTGTTGTTGCAGGTCCGCCTTGAGACCTTCTACCTGCTGCGGGCGACTCAGGCGCTGTGACAGGTCGTTGGCCGATTGCTGCTGCATGCGGTTGAGCGCATCCAGCAGGGCTGAGGCGCTGTAGGTGCTGGTCGCCTCGCGCGGGGTAAAGCTGGCAATGCTGCGGGTGCCGCCAAGTAGCGGGGCGTCAATGTCGCGCTGGCGGTGTTCGCCCAGCAGGGCCGCCAGGCTGCCCAGTAACTCCTGCGGGTCACTCGGCGGCGGGCCGCTCAAGTCTGCACTGGCGGCGTTGTAGGGCTGTCCTGGTGGCTGCGTAACGCTTGCAGCGCCGCTGGTGCGGTTCTCGGTCGTTTGTTCAGCCTGCACGGCGGGCGTTGTTTTTGGGCGTGCCGGCGGATTGTTGCGCTGCGCGGTGTACTTCAGGTTAGGCAGTACTCCGGCATCAATCAGGCGCTGATTCAGCGCGGCATAGATGCTGTCCAGGCTCTGCATAACGTGAGTATCAAACAACGTATAAAGGATGACCTTTATACGCAGCGGAAACGGGCAGGGCGTCAGGGCATCGCGAAAGGCCTGGGCAATCATCTGCGGGCCGAAGGGGTTGATGTCCTCGCCGAGCTTCTGGCCATTGTTCAGCAGCGCCAGACGTTGCTCCAGAGCAAACAGCGGTTGCGCGCAGCGTGCCTTGACTCGGCTGACCATATTGGTGACTTGCAGGCTTTCTTCATAATCCTCGTTCTGCACCAGGGCCATGTGCTCGGCGTCCAGTTCACTGGCGCTGGGTGGCGGCTTGAGCTTGCCTTCGAGGAAGTCGGAGAAATTCTGCGCGATCTGCTGGTGGTAGCTGCGTTCTATCTGCGGACGCTGCCTGCGGATCTCGCGCATGTTGTCGAAGAACAGGGTTTGTACCTGATTGTTCTCGGCTTTTTCGGCGCACTCAAACAGCGTGTCGTCGACTTGGGCGAAGACTCCTGTCAGGTGTTCGGCCAGGCGGTTCATCACCAGTTTTCGACAGCTTTGCACCAGGTCGCCGAAGCGCGGCTGGATACCCCGGCTGGCAAGGGTCTGCGTTGAGCCGGGTGGATTTGGCGGTATGCCCTGGTTACTCATGGACTTTCCTGGCTGGAGCCTTACGGCTGGTGCGTCCTGCAATGAATACAGACATAGGGAAGATATAGCAGCCGCTCACGCAGCTGCAAATCATTGTACTAAAAGCAATTTAAGGGGTTGACAGGCGCGCGCGGAAACGTAAAATGGCGCGCCTCAGACACGGGAAACGATTTAACAACCGGCTCCGGTTTCTGAGAAAGGAAGCAAGTAGTTCCGCGATAGCTCAGTCGGTAGAGCAAATGACTGTTAATCATTGGGTCCCAGGTTCGAGTCCTGGTCGCGGAGCCAATCTTTCATCGGGGTTGTCGGGAGTTCGAATCCCCCTACCCCGACCATTTTTGGGTCGTTAGCTCAGTTGGTAGAGCAGTTGGCTTTTAACCAATTGGTCGTAGGTTCGAATCCCACACGACCCACCATTTCAAGCATGCTTGAATGATAAAAAACCCGCCTAGGCGGGTTTTTTATTGCCTGCGATTTATGCCAACTTCCATTCTGTGGCGGAAATAAACGCAGGAACTGACCATGCCGCGCGGCCGTGGCGAGTTCCTGCGGATAGGGTTGAGCCAATCAGTGCAGCTTAAGGCGCGGCTCGGTGCTGCGGCCGATGCGGTCGCCGAGCATCATCAGTAGCGTGCGGGTTACGCCATATAGGGCGATCTGATGCATGCGGTAGAGCGACACGTAGAACATCCTGGCCAGCCAGCCTTCGAGCATAACGCTGCCGGTCAGGTTGCCCATCAGATTGCCGACCGCCGAGAAGGTCGACAGCGAGATCAGTGAGCCGTAATCACGGTAGCGGTACTCCGGCAGCGCTTTGCCCTCGATGCGCAGCTTCAGCGATTTGGCCAGCAATGAGGCTTGCTGGTGCGCCGCTTGTGCGCGCGGCGGTACGTTGCGGCCCTCGCTGCCGGGTTGCGGGCAGGCGGCGCAGTCGCCGAAGGCAAAAATGTTGTCGTCCTGGGTGGTCTGCAGCGTCAGGCGCACCTGCAGCTGGTTGATGCGATTGCTTTCCAGGCCGTCCAACTCTTTAAGGAAATCAGGTGCGCGAATCCCCGCTGCCCAGACTTTCAGGGTGGCCGGAATAACCTGGCCTTGCGCGGTATGCAGCGCCTCGCGAGTGACCTGGCTGACGGCAGCGCCGGTGAGGACAGTTACGCCGAGCTTCTCCAGAGTTTTATGCACCGGCTGGCTGATGCGCTCTGGCAGGGCCGGCAATACCCGCGGGCCGGCTTCGATCAGGGTGATGCGCATATTTTCCGGGCTGATCCGGTCCAGGCCGTAGGCCGCCAGTTCGCGGGCGGCATGGTGCAGTTCGGCGGCCAGTTCTACGCCCGTGGCGCCGGCGCCGACGATGGCGATGTTGATCAGCTCGGTGGCTGCGCTCTGGCTGGCATGGGCGCGCAGGTAATGGCTGAGCAGCTGGTGGTGGAAGCGCTCAGCCTGCTCGCGGGTGTCGAGAAACAGGCAGTGTTCGGCGGCGCCCGCAGTGCCGAAATCATTGGTGGTGCTGCCCACTGCGATAACCAGGCTGTCATAGCTCAGCTCGCGTGCAGGCATCAGTACCTGGCCGTGGTCGTCCAGGGTGGCGGCCAGGCTGATGCGTTTCTCCGCGCGATTGAGGTCGCACATCCTCCCCAGTTGGAACTCGAAGTGATTCCACTTGGCCTGCGCCACGTAGTTCAGTTCGTCGCCTGAGGAGTTCAGCGAGCCGGCCGCCACTTCGTGCAGCAGTGGTTTCCAGATGTGGGTCAGGTTGGCGTCGACCAGGGTGATCCTGGCCTGGCCGCGTTTACCCAGGGTTCTACCCAGGCGGGTAGCAAGCTCCAGTCCGCCGGCGCCGCCGCCGACAATTACGATTTGATGGGTCATCAGACACGCTCACAAGGCTTTTAAGAAAAAGTGGCGAGTCGCTGTGGGCGAGCGCTAAGCAGCTCATAGCACCAATCGACTCAGAAGACGGCTCAGCACACCCAGGCCAATCGTGACCATCACGATGATCAGCAGCAGCCGCCAAACCTTGAATGGCTGGCGCTCGACCTGATGCTGAGGAGCGCTGAGGTATTGCTCGACACGTTTTTGATCATCAGGGTTCAGGCGACTGGACATACGTGCCTCGAATTAAGGGGCCGGTGGCAATTGACTGAGGTCGATTGCCGGCTGAAGTGGTGGGCATTCTAGCCGTGCGGCTTATAAAGGCTCAACGCGCAGGGCGTCATTCAGGCGAATAATCCCCCCTTGTAGCACGCGAGCGGTAATTCCGCCGTGGCCGCGCATGGCCTGAAAGGTGCCAAGCCCCAGGCGCTCCTCCAGCTTGGCGCAGGGTTGGCACCAGCCGGTGGTTTCCAGAATCGCCTGGCCGAGGCGGAAGCGCCGGCCCTTGAGGCTGAACAGGTTGATGCCGCTGATGGCGATATTGCGCCGCAGTTCAGGCGCGCTGATTGGCTGTTCGGCGGGGCGGCCCATCAAGGCGCTGATCACCGCCAGGTGTTCCCATTGAATCAGGGTGACCTGCCGGGCATTGCGCGGCCCAGGCCGGCTGTGGTCGCCGGTAAGGCCGGCTTCGCGGCGCGCTTCGACGGCCTCCAGCTCGATCATTTCTGCCTTTGATGCGGGGCGTACGCCAATCCAGCGCACACAGCCTTGTTGCGGCACTGCTGCGAGCAATTCGTGTAAAGGGCTCACAGGCTGATGCCCACATCGAAAAGTACGGAGCGGCCGAGGTTGTGGCGCAGAAAGTCTGGTGCATCCGGGTGGGCGAACAGCACGCGGGCAAAGGTCGGCCCGACCAGTGACAGCGAGCGCCAGCCCTGACGGAGGAACTCGGTCGGCGGCGGGAAGTGGCTATTGAAGTCAGGCACGGCGCGTTTCAGGTTGACGTAGGCGAGCAGATCCAGCTCCCCTAGGTCGAGGCCGCGCTCTTTATAGTTGTGGGCTTTCTTGCGTAGGGTCGGGGTCAGGCGTTGTTGCAGCTCGGCGGCGGCGATGCGCCGTGGTTTCGCTTCGCGGCGCACCAGTTGGCTGAGGGAAAACGCGCTGCGCCGCCGCTCCAGTTCGGCGCGCCATTCATCATTCAGGCGGCGGCCCTCGTCGAGGACGAAAAACACTTCAAAGCTCGCCTCACGGAACAGCACGTCTGGCGGTTCATGGCCGGCGGCGCTGAACTCATCCAGGCGGTGGCTGACGTTCAGCGCCTGCAGCAGGCGCTGGCATACCCAGCGCTCACGCTCCCACTTGCGCGCGTTGGAGAGAAAGGCGTTGGCTTGTTCGGCCTGGTGCGTCAACAGACGCAGGTAATCTGAGTCATCCATGGGCTCAGCTTAGCCTGCGCGGTTGGGTTGTTGGTACCCCTCTGCGACGGTTGTTGCGGGCTTTTTATGTGTTGCTGGTGCGGCAGTTGTAGACTGCGCAAGTCGGCCACTATGGCTTGGGAGTTGTTCTGCATGATTGCCGCAAGCGTGGTGTCTTCCACTAGTCAGATCCTGGGCTGGCTGATCTATCTGCCTCTGCTGTGCTGGGCGATTTGGCGTGCGCCCTGGGTTGAATTGTGCAGTGATCTGCGCCGCCAGCATCTACTCGGCGGCACAGCGCTGGCGTTATTTGTGCTGTGGTTGGTGCGCAGGGACTTCGACTCGGGCTTGTCCTATCACTTTATTGGCATGACCGCGGTCACCTTGCTGCTGGATTGGCCGCTGGCCATGTTGGTCGGGCTGATTGCTCAGCTGGGTTTGCTGGCGTTGGGTAAACAGGATTTGGCCGCGCTGGGCGTTAACGGCGTGCTGCTGGTGGTGATTCCCGTGTGGGTGACCGAGGCCTGCGCGCTGTGGGTCGAGAAAAAACAGCCGCGCAATCTGTTCGTCTACATCTTCTGCAGCGGCTTCTTCGCTGCGGCGTTAGCGGCATTGCTGTGTATCACCGTTGCTTTCACTTTGCTCTGGATAGATGGGCTGTTCCCGATGCCGCCCTGGCTGGAGGATTTTATCGGCTATCTCTGGCTGGTGATTTTCCCTGAGGCCTTTATCAACGGCATGCTGGTGACGGCGCTGGTGGTGTTCTATCCGGATTGGCTGGAGACCTTCAATCGCACGCGCTATCTGGCTGCGCCCTGGAAGGATGACGACCTGCCGCGCTGATGGCGCGCCCTTCAGCGTGTCGATTGCGTTGCATGGCTTGATCCAGATCAAATCGCGCGAACGGTCATGCGCGATCTTGCATCTATCAACAGAGAGGGCGTGATATGGGCGTGCATCAATGGGCAAGGCAGGCAATCGAGCAAAGTTTGCAGGGAGTTGAGGCGCAGGGTTTTGATCAGGCCATGGCGCTGCGGGCATTGCTCAGCGCCGTGGTCGAGCGCAGCCGGATGGCGCGCAGCGCGGCGGACCTGGCCGCAGAGCTGCAGTTTCTTGCCGATAATCTGGATGACGAGCGCGATTACAGCTTTATGCGGCCTTAACGATCAATGCTCGCGTGACGGTAGCTCGCCAGAGAACAGGTCATCTTCCAGCGGGTTGCCGGCAATCGCGTGCTCTTCCGAGGCCCAAGCGCCGAGGTCGATCAGTTTGCAGCGTTCGGAACAAAAGGGTCGATTCGGGCTTTGCGGGCCCCACTCGACGGGTGCGTTGCAGGTAGGGCAGGCGACTAGGGTTGGCGTACTCATGCTTGGCCTCCGCGTAGGCTCAGGTAAAAGGTGTGGAGTCGCTCCACTTCGGCTTGCAACCACTGCAGATCTTGATCATTAAGCAGTACGTCATGGGCGTGGCGTAGGCGCTCTTCACGGCTGGCCTGGGCCTTGAGAATCGCTTGCACCTGTTCGCTGGAGCTCTGATCGCGGGCCATGGTGCGCTGCATTTGCAGCTGCTCGGGGGCGTCCACCACCAGTATGCGCTGGGTCAGCTTGTGCTGGCCTGACTCAACCAGTAAGGGCGAAACCAGAATGGCATAGGGTGATTCTGCGCGTGCCAGGTACTGGATAATTTCCTGGCCGATCAGCGGATGCAGCAGCGCTTCGAGCCAGCGTCGTTCATCAACATCGGCAAAAATCCGGTTGCGCAATGCTGCGCGATCCAGCTGGCCGTCGGCCTGCAACACATCGCTGCCGAAGTGTTCGGCGATCTTGGCCAGCGCCGGCTTGCCAGGCTCAACCACCCAGCGCGCCGCATGGTCAGCGTCGACCAGATGCACGCCCAGGTCGATAAAGTGCTGGGCCACAGCACTCTTACCGCTGCCAATGCCGCCGGTTAGGCCAAGAATCCAGGGTTTTGTCGTCAAGGTGCGCGCTCGTGTCAGCCATCCAGGGGCGCGATTGTAGTGCAGCTGCTTGGCTGCTGGCGAACGGTAGGGCCATGCACGCGAAAGATATAGGCTTTCTGCGGGCCTGCTGGATGGCCAGCGAAAACGTAGCCCGGATGCAATCCGGGGTGGTTGTGATTTCTCCCGGATTGCTTCCGGGCTAAGTCCGTAGAAGGGGATTTAGCCGCGATAGCTTTTGAGTCGCTAGCCGCTAAAGTGCCTTCCACCACCGGTGGCTTGATTAGAACCCGGCAATCTGCAGGTAGCTGGAGGTGATTTGCTCACCCCAGAGCAAGGCAATCCAACCGGCAATCGCCAGATAAGGACCAAAGGGGATAGGCGTGCTGGTTTCCGCGTTGCGCAAGCGCAGCATGATCAAACCCAGCACCGCACCAACCAGCGACGATAGCAATATCGTCAACGGCAATACCTGCCAGCCACCCCAAGCGCCGAGCATGGCCAGCAGCTTGAAGTCGCCATAACCCATGCCTTCCTTGCCAGTTACCAGCTTAAACAGCCAGTACACCGACCACAGGCTCAGATAGCCGGCAATCGCCCCCCAGAGTGCATTTTCCAGATTGGTAAACAGGCCAAAGCTATTGGCAATCAAACCTAGCCACAGCAGGGGCAGTACTAGTGAGTCCGGCAGCAACTGGTGATCAACATCGATCAGGCTCATCGCCAGCAGGCCCCAGGTCAACAGCAGCATTGCGCCCGCCTGCCAAGTAAAACCGAAGTGCCAGGCGATAAAAGCCGACAGCAGTCCGCAGGTTAGTTCAACCAAAGGGTAGCGCAGGCTGATAGGTGCTTTACAGCTAGAACACTTACCGCGCAGAAACAGGTAGCTGATAAGCGGGATATTTTCCCATGGCTTTATTTCATGGGCGCAGTGTGGGCAAGTTGAGCTGGGCAATATCAGATTGAAAGTTGCTGTTTGGGGCTCGGCGGGCAGCTCCAATATTTCACGGGCCTGCTCACGCCAGTCGCGCTGCATCATAGCGGGGAGGCGATAAATCAATACGTTGAGAAAACTACCGACTAGCAAGCCGATCAGTAGCACACATAAAATAAAGGCCAGCACATGGCTGGCCAGAATGTCGGTCACCGCCATAAATTAAACAACTGCGCCCAGTTGGAAGATAGGCAGGTACATGGCAATGATTAGACCGCCGACTAGCACGCCGAGTACTGACATGATTAGTGGCTCCATTAAACTGGTCAGGCCGTCGACCGCGTTGTCTACCTCTGCTTCATAATAACTTGCTACCTTGTCCAGCATCATATCTAGGGCGCCAGACTCCTCGCCGATTGCTGTCATTTGGATAGCCATAGATGGGAAAACTTCCGTGGTGCGCATAGAGAAGTTTAATTGCATGCCGGAGCTTACATCTTGTTTGATTTTGTGCACTGCGTTTTTGAAGACGATGTTGCCGGTAGCTCCCGCAACAGAGTCCAATGCCTCTACTAGCGGTACGCCCGCCGCAAAGGTGGTTGCAAGTGTGCGTGCGTAGCGTGCAACTGATGATTTGTAGATGATGTCGCCTGCAATAGGGGCTTTGAGCGCTGCTCGATCTATCCAGTTGCGGAATTTTTCAGAACGTTTCTTTGTTTCGACAAATGTGAACGCAGTCAAAAACATACCGATAATGATAGCAAGCCACCAAGTCTGTAGTCCTTGAGAAATGCCTATGACAAATTGAGTAAATGCTGGCAACTCGGCTCCAAAGTTAGCAAATACGGCCTCAAATTGTGGGACTACCTTGATCAGTAGAATTGCGGATACGATCATGGCAACCGCCACAACTGCAATAGGGTAGTTCATTGCTTTTTTTATTTTTGCTTTTAATGCTTCAGTTTTTTCTTTGTAAGTTGCAACCCTGTCAAGTAAGTCTTCAAGTGCGCCTGCTTGTTCACCTGCATCTACAAGGTTGCAGAATAGATCGTCGAAATATTCGGGTCGGGTACGCAGTGAGGTAGCGAAGCTATTGCCTGCTGCGACATGCTGCTTGATATCATCAACCAGCTTGCGCATGTTGGAGTTGTCTAGCCCTTCACCGATAATGTCAAATGATTGTAAAAGCGGTACGCCAGCCTTCATCATGGTAGCCATTTGCCGTGCAAATAGAGCGATGTCCATTGGCTTGATCTTTTTCCCAGCGCTGAGCAGGGATACAGATTTTTTTCGCACCTTGGTTGGGTTAATGCCCTGCTTGCGCAGTTGTGCCTTGATCAGTGCAGGGTTTTGACCGCTGACTTCGCCTTTTATCTTGGCGCCCTGCTTATTGGTGCCTTCCCAGGCGAAGGTGCTGGTTTTTATCGCTTTAACGGCCATCGGTTAGTCCTTAGTCACGCGGTTCACTTCTGCGAGGCTGGTTACGCCTTGCATAGCCTTCAGTAGGGCTGAAGTCCGCAGGTCGTTAAAGCCGTCTTTGCGCATCTGGATGGAAATATCAATTGAGTTGCCTTCTTCCATGATAATCCGTTGTAGGGCTGGCGTGTTTTTAACCACTTCATAAATCCCGACACGACCTTTGTAACCGCCATTACAATTTTCACAGCCAGCCGGCTCGTAAATCTTGAAGGTGCCGATTTTGTCTTCAGGGAAGCCCTCCTCAAGCAGGGTTTCACGGGGTACCTGTATTTCCTTCTTGCAGCTGTTACAGAGTTTGCGTGCCAGTCGTTGGGCAATAATCAGATTGACTGAGGTGGCAATGTTGAAGGATGGCACGCCCATATTGCGCAGGCGGGTTAGGGTTTCCGCTGCACTGTTGGTGTGTAGGGTCGACATCACCATATGCCCGGTTTGCGCTGCCTTGATGGCAATGGAGGCGGTATCCAGGTCACGAATTTCGCCGACCATGATGATATCCGGGTCCTGGCGCAAAAAAGATTTAAGCGCCGCAGTAAAGTCCATACCTTGCTTTGGATTGACGTTGACCTGGTTGATGCCTTCCAGATTGATTTCCACCGGATCTTCAGCTGTGGAGATATTTACGTCTACGGTGTTAAGAATGTTCAGACCGGTGTACAGTGATACGGTTTTGCCAGATCCGGTTGGCCCGGTCACCAGGATCATCCCTTGAGGTTGCTTGAGCGCAGACATGTAAAGATCTTTCTGTGACTCTTCATAGCCTAGGGCGTCGATGCCCATCTGCGCGCTGGCAGAGTCAAGAATCCGCATCACGATTTTCTCGCCCCAGAGGGTTGGGCAGGTGCTGACGCGGAAGTCGATTGATTTGGTTTTTGAAATGCGCATTTTAATGCGCCCATCCTGAGGCTTGCGTCGCTCGGAAATATCCAGGCCGGCCATCACCTTCAGGCGGGCTGAGATGCGTGGTGATAGCTGGATGGGCGGGCGTGCAATTTCATGCAGGATGCCGTCGGTACGAAAGCGCACCCGATAGGCTTTTTCGTAAGGCTCAAAATGTAGGTCGGAGGAGCCGCCTTTAATCGCGTCCAGCAGCATCTTGTTGACGAAGCGCACCACGGGAGCGTCATCTGCGGCGTTGCCGTCACCTTTTACGTCGGCGTCATCATTGACGGCTTCTACATCCAGGCCATCCAGGTCAACATCGACAAGGTCTTCCATGCCGCTGCTGGCGCTGTCGAAAAACTTATCGATGGCGTCGCCGAGCTTGTCATCTTCGACCAGGATCGCCTCGGTGTTCAGGCCAGTGCTGAACTGGACGTCCGTAATTGCCTGGTGGTTGGTAGGGTCGGATACGCCCACGAACAGTTTATTGCCGCGTTTATACAGTGGCAGTATGCGGTGCTGGCGCACCAATTTTTCGCTCACCAGGTCTTTGGGCTGACCTTCCTTGTCAATGGCATTTAGGTCTACAAAGGACACGCCAAACTGTTCAGAGGCAAGCTCGGCCAGTATGCGGCTTTTTACCAGCTTGTTCTGTACCAGATAAGTTACCAGCGACAGCTTGTTGCGCTGGGCCTGGCTTTGCGCCTGTTGCGCGGTTTTTTCATCCAGCAGCTCGGCCAGCACCATCTGTCGGGCAAGGCCGGTAAGGGACACGCTATCGTTCATCGCAGGCTCCATAACAATGAATGCCTTATAGCCTAGTTGCGGATGGGCTGCCAAACCGGGTTTCTTGTGGTGACGAAAATTGGCAGTTAGTGCCAGCCTGAGTTGCGTGACGCGGCTGGTGATGAGGCGATAAGCCATACAGCCGTGCTGTGAAAAGTTGGCACGCTGCCTGCATTGGGAAGGCTCAGGTCGTAGGGCCTATCCATTTCCCTAGGAGAGAAACAATGAAAGCTCAATTGCAAAAAGGTTTTACCCTGATCGAGCTGATGATCGTGGTTGCGATCATCGGTATTCTGGCGGCGATCGCACTGCCGCAATATCAGGATTACACCACTCGTACCAAGATCACTGAAGGCTTGACTCTGGCCTCCGCTGCACGTACCGCTGTTATGGATACTGTTGCTAACCAAGTTTCGGCTGAAATTGCTGCTTATGCCGGTACTGGTGCTCCAGCTTCTGGTTCTTATGGTTATGAGTTTGCTGCGACTGCTAACGTTGCATCTATCGCTATCGCCGCTGCGCCAGTTGTTAAGGCTGTAGGTAGTGCTCAAATTACAATTACTTATCAAGGTGCATTGGCAACTGCTTTGGGTGCGCCGGTTTTGCTGACTCCAGGTAGTGGTAACATTGGTGCTAACGGCTTGCCTTCTGCTGCTATGGCTGCCGGTGTTCCTGTTGTTTGGGGTTGCACCGTATCGAATGCACCAGGTCACAAATTTGTACCGGCAAACTGCCGTTTTACCGGCGCGTAATTTGCTGGGTAAAAGCGCCAGACATTGTCTGGCGCTTTTTTTTGGGAGCTATAAATGTATTATTTTCGAGATAGACTGCGGGCGGGGGCTATTCATCTTGCTGGCTCGTTGATGCTCGCTGTTTTTGCAGTAGTATGGGTTTTTTATATTTGGTATCCATCGCCTCTTGCGGGTGCTGTTGGTGTTGTTTCAATTTTTATTTTATTACTTTCTGTAGATGTGGTCGCAGGCCCTTTACTGACGTTTCTGGTTTACAAGCCTGGTAAGGCTAGTTTGAAGTTTGATTTGGCGGTTATTCTGGTCCTGCAGCTTTCTGCGTTTTTTTACGGTGTGTGGTCTGTGGGTGTTGCGAGGCCGGCCTGGATCGTTTTTAACGTGGATCGTTTTGATCTTGTCCAAGCGCATGCGTTAGATGAGCGTGATATTGATCGTGTTGCGCCGGAGTATCGTCGGGCTCCGCTTTTCGGGCCCAAATGGGTCGCAGCCTTTGCGCCAGCTAGTGTGGTTGAAAATAATCGACTTACCCTAGAAGCGATATATTCGGGGTTGGATATTCCCCAGAGACCTTTGTTATACAAGCCATTGTCTACTGCGTTAAGTGAGATGCGCAGTAAATCTATGAGGTTGGAAAAACTTAACGAGTTTAACTCTGAGGGGGAGGTTGCGCGCGCTCTTGGCAAGTGGCCCGATGCTGATGCCTGGTTGCCAATGATGAGTAGTGTGAGGCCGATGGTCGTCCTGATGCGTAAAAGCGATGCGGCTGTTGTCGCAGTGGTTGACTTGAGCCCCTGGGGCGAATAGGGCGCTTTACCGGCGGTTGTTACATGCTTAGCCGCATAGACAAATCCACTGCCTTTACATCCTTGGTCAGTGCGCCAATAGACACGTAGTTCACCCCTGTCTCAGCAGTCGCCCGTAAGGTGCTTTCGTTCACCCCGCCTGAGGCTTCTAGTTTGGCTTGGCCTTGGGTGAGGGCTACAGCAGCGCGCATTTCATCAAGGCTCAGTTCATCAAGCATGATGATGTCAGCCCCGGCATCTAATGCCTGGCGCAGCTCTTCTAAGCTCTCCACTTCAACTTCTACTGGCTTGCCTGGGGCAATTCTGTGGGCGGCGGTTACGGCCTGGGCGATACCGCCGCAGGCGGCGATATGGTTTTCTTTTATAAGGAACGCGTCATAAAGGCCGATGCGGTGGTTGTGGCAGCCGCCTTGCGTCACGGCGTATTTCTGCGCGAGGCGCAGACCGGGCAGGGTTTTGCGGGTGTCGAGCAGTTTGACGGCGGTGCCTTGAACCAGATCGGCATAGTGCTGGCAGCGGGTGGCTACAGCTGAAAGTGTTTGCAGAAAGTTCAGCGCGCTGCGTTCGCCGCTAAGCAGGGCGCGGGCGGGGCCTTCCAGTTCAAACAGCACCTGGTTGGGTTCGGCGCGTTGGCCGTCCTGGATATGCCAGTGCACGGCGACCCGTGGATCGAGCTGGCGAAATACGGCGTCGACCCAGGCGGTGCCGCAGATTACTGCGGATTCGCGGGTGATGACTTTTGCATGCGCCAGGCGTTCGGCGGGGATCAGCTGTGCGGTGATGTCGCCACTGCCGATATCCTCTGCCAGTGCGCGGCGCACATTGGCCTCGATTTCGTTGGCGAGGTCGGCGAGGATAAGGTTAGGCATGATGGGCTCCAGTCAGCAGAATGCGCCGATTATAGGGATTGATGGCTGTTTGCGCAGTGTTTGCGGCTGTTCTCTGGCGGCTGTGGGGCTATGCTGATGGAGGTTCTTCGTTAACTGCGTGTAGCCGCTACGCATAGCGTGTTGCGTTGGTCGTGTGCAGGTAACCGTTGGGAAGCTGTGGCGCTGCATCTGTGACGCGGGTCATGTCTGGAGGAAAAGTCAGCTTGGTATGCGCGCGCGCATCCCTATAATGGCTTTACTTTTTAGAATTGTTGACGCCAGGCCTTTGACGTTACGGATGACGCTCAGTTGATCGCTGTGCAGATCGGTTCGCCCAAGAGGGGCAGTCTGCAGGAGACTCGCAATGAAGACTGATGCGAACGTGGTTCACCTGAGTAAGGTGGCCCCTGAGCAATCGCCCACCTCGCCGGTAGGAAGACTGCCTGTGGCGCTGACAAATGTGCGTGACAAAGCGGCGCAACAGCTGAAGACGGCGTTGCAGGCGCTGTTCGACAATGCGGACGATACGCTGTTCGAGATGGCGGATCGTGCCACCAGCAATGCTGAGCAGAATGCGTTCTTCGAGGCGATGCGCGATCTGCGCTTGAAGCGCAAAAATATCGAGCGCGGCTTTCTGCAAAAGGTCTTCGAGGCCTTTGCCACCCTGAATCAATATGAAATCGGTAAGCCTGCGCCTTTGGATGCGGTGTCGTTTGACACCCTGTCGCTGGTGCAGAACGACGCGTTGGAAGAGTCGGTGGCACTGGATTCGATGGTGGCCAAGGTGGTCAGCCGTGACGGTGCGGCGCTCAGCCATCTGACCACCCGCTTCAACGCCATGGTCAGCAAGAAGCTGGACGACAAAAGCAACCCTGTCGGTCCGACCAGTCTCTGCGAGTTTTTCCTTGATGCCTGCAGTAGCCTGGGCGTCGAGATTCGGGTCAAGTTGATCATTCTTAAGCTGTTCGAGAAGTACGTACTCAGCGATCTCGATCAGTTGTATGCCGAAGCCAATCAGGCGCTGATCGCGGCCGGAGTGTTGCCCGAGCTTAAATCCGCGCCAGCCCGGCGTAATCCTTCGCGCGCCAGTGCACCGGCAGGCGGTGCTCGTCAGGATGCATCGCCGGAACTCTCGGCGGAGTTTGCGGATGAGGGTGTGCAGGAGGTGTTTGGCGCGCTGCAGGAGTTGCTTTCCCAAGCGCGTGGCTCGGTGATCCCGCGGCGTAATCGCCCAGCCGATGCGATGCCGATCTCCAGCAATGACCTGATGCGCCTGCTCTCGCATATGCAGCAGCGTGCGCCTGCACAAGTTAGCGATGATTTCGATCTGCGTGAGCAGCTTGAAGGGCTGCTCACGCGCGCCAGTGCCAAAGCGGGCAAGGCCCGTGTGGTTGGCGAGGTCGATGAGGACGTAATCAACCTGGTGTCGATGTTGTTCGAATTTATCCTCGACGATCGCACCTTGCCGGACTCACTCAAGGCGCTGATAGGCCGCCTGCAGATCCCGATGCTGAAAGTGGCGGTGATCGATAAGACCTTCTTCAGCCGTGGTAGCCATCCGGCCCGTCGTTTGCTCAATGAAATTGCCTCTGCCGCTCTGGGTTGGGGGGAGCAGGACGATGCGCAGCGCGACAGCCTGTATCAGAAGATCGAGCAGGTGGTGCAGCGTCTGCTCAATGATTTTGTCGATGACCCGGTGATCTTCTCCGAGTTGCTGGCCGAGTTCCTGGCCTTCACTGGCGACGAGCGCCGCCGCAGCGAGCTGCTTGAGCAGCGTACCCGCGATGCCGAAGAGGGCAGTGCCAAGGCTGCATTGGCTCGCCGTGAAGTCGAACAGGCGCTGAATGAACGCCTGCTCGGCAAGACCCTGCCGGAAGTGGTGGTGCGGTTGCTGCAGGAAGCCTGGAGCAAGGTGTTGATGCTGACTTGCCTGAAGCACGGCGTTGAGTCGGCAGAATGGCAGGCGGCGCTGGCGACCATGGATGATCTGGTCTGGAGTGTTGAGCTACACGAAGAGCCTGAGGCGCGCATGCGTCTGCTGGAGATGGTGCCGGGGCTGCTTAAAGCGCTGCGTGAAGGCATGGCCAGTGCGGCGTTTGATCCGTTCTCCACCGGTGAATTCTTCAGTCAGCTAGAAGCCTTGCATGTGCAGGCCTTCCAGCGCTTTAAGCGCAGCCTGCCGGAAGAAAATCCGCAGGGCGATGTGCCGCCGCTTGCTGAAATCGATGAAGAGCAGCGCGCTGCGTTGGCCGAGGCCGGTATCGAGTTGCCATTGCTGGAACTGCCGGCGGCGGAAGCGGTTGAAGAGCCGGCGATGGTCGAGGTGGTCGAAGAGATCATTCTGCTGGCGCCTGGCGAACTGCGTGCCGCTGAACCGGAAGCCAGTCTGCCGGACGACGATGAGTCGCTGCTGCAGGTCGATAACCTGCGAGTCGGTAGTTGGGTCGAGTTTCAGGAAGATGAAGAGCACAAGCTGCGGTGCAAGCTGGCGGCGGTGATCAAGCCAACTGGCAAGTACATCTTCGTCAACCGTACCGGTATGAAGGTGTTGGAGAAGACCCGTATGGGCCTGGCCGTGGAGTTCCGCCGCGGCGCGATTCGCCTGCTCGATGATGCGCTGCTGTTTGACCGGGCACTGGAGTCGGTGATCGGTAACCTGCGCAAGCTCAAGGGTGCTTGATCGACTCGTATTGATGCGTCACTACAACGCCGCCGGGGTATTGCCCCGGCGGCGTTTTTGCATCTGCGCCTCTGCTCGGCATTCGCCCTTGGCCTTGAGCATGGGCTGCACTTGCAGGGCGTTGAAACGCGTAGGCGAGACAGTCGAGGCTAGGCGCTACACCAGTAACAGCCTTCGGCTGGTCAAAGCGGCGAAAAAGCGGAGTTTACAAGCTGTAAATGAGCATTTTGAGTCTGTTTTTAACGACGCCTCGGCAACGTAGGTAGTTTTTCAACAGCCTGCTAGAGTGGGGGCTCGTTCAAGGAGTCTTTATGCAGCTGGACCCTTTCAGTGGCTGGTGCGATGGCATCCAGCGCTTCCCATCGCCGAACTTCAATCAGCGGCCGCTTGGCGAAGTTTCCCTGTTGGTGATCCATAACATCAGCCTGCCGCCTGGGCAGTTCGGCACGGGCAAGGTGCAGGCGTTTTTTCAGAATCGTCTGGATGCGGACGAGCATCCCTATTTCGCCAGCATCGCCAGCCTGCAGGTGTCCGCGCATTTCTTTATCGAGCGTGATGGCGTAGTCACGCAGTTCGTCTCTTGCAATGAGCGCGCCTGGCATGCTGGTGTGTCGCGGTTTGCCGAACGGGAAAACTGTAATGATTTTTCCTTAGGTATCGAGCTTGAAGGTACTGATGATCTGCCGTTTACGGCAGCGCAGTATGCGGCGCTGATTGAACTGACCCGGCAGCTGCAGACGGCTTACCCGGCCATCACTCTGGAACGCATCTGTGGCCATAGCGATATTGCGCCAGGCCGCAAAACCGACCCCGGCCCTGCATTCGACTGGCCGCGTGTGCGCATGGCATTGCAGCAAGACAAGGAGCTGACATGAATTTTTTGGTGCTACTGCTGGTGCTGTGGGTCGAGAAGTTCTCGTCCTGGCGTAAGCCTATTCAACACGATGGCCCCTGGTTACGGTTGTTGACGGCTACCGAGAGCAAGCCGCAGTGGGCTGAACGGCCCTGGCTGGCACTGGCCTTGCTGGTACTGTTGCCGTTGTTCGCTCTGGGGCTGATTCTGCTGGTACTGGAGCCTGTAGCCTATGGTTGGCTGGCGCTGCCGGTGCATCTGCTGGTGGTGATTTACAGCCTGGGTCGCGGTGATTTGCTGGCAGCACTGGGGCCGTTTCGCGACAGCTGGCGCCGTGAAGATGCCGAGGCTGCGTATCTGGTGGCGCGGCGTGATCTGGCGCTGGAGGCGGACGAAGAGGGTGAGTTGCTACAGCGCGTGCAGGGTCATCTGGTGTGGCAGGCCTACCAGAGCTTCTTTGCGGTGATCTTTTGGTATGCCTTGCTCGGCCCATTGGCGGCGCTGGCGTATCGCTTGGTCGCCCTGGCCAGCGAACATGCCACTCTGCCGGCCTTGCGTGAAGCTGCTGTGCAGGTGCGTCATGGCTTCGACTGGCTACCGGTGCGTGTGCTCGCCGCGAGCTTTGCCCTGGTAGGTAACTTCGCCGGCGTCAGCCGGACCTTGCTGCATGAGCTGCTCAGCTGGGATATCAGCGCGGCGCAGTTGGCGATCATTACTGCGCGGGCTGCAGGCGAGACGCCGGAGCCGGTGATTGGCGAGGTCGGGGTCAGCAGCCTGGACGGGCTGTGGCAGCTGTTAGTGCGCGCCGCAGTGTTCTGGTATGCGGTGTTTGCTGTTTGGACCCTGCTTATCTGAGAACCAATTTATGATCTGCTGCGCGTCGGCCCTGCCGCGTTAAAAACAGGCTGGAGCGCCAGCCCGGTCGTAATGCTCATGTACAAAAGTACAGTCGACCGCGACTCCGACCGTTCCTCGCCTGTTTTGACCAGCCGGAGGCTGTTACTAACGTAGCGCCTTGCAGGGCTCTAGCTCGCGAGATCGTAAATTGGTTCTGAGGCTGGCTATTCGTTCCACAGCCAGGCCGCGCCACGTACACCGCTGGAGTCGCCATGCTTGGCCTGTAGCAGGCGCGTGTTGACCTGATCGGAAAACACATAGCGCGGCAGCAGTGGCGCTACCTGGGAGTAGAGCGCAGTGCAGTTGGACATGCCGCCGCCTAGCACAATCACATGCGGGTCAATCAGGTTGATAACCGACGCTAGGCCGCGCGCCAACTGGTCGCAATAGCGGGAAACGGCCTGTTGTGCGGCGGGATCGCCGGCTTCTGCGGCGCTCACCAGGGCGCTTGCGTCTAGGCCAAGATTGCTGCGGGCTGCCCAGCCCGGGCCGCTTAGAAAGGTTTCAATGCAGTCATCCTGGCCGCAATAACAACGTTGGCTTGGGCCGTCCTTATCGCGCCGCCAGGGCAGCGGGTTGTGCCCCCATTCGCCGGCGATAGCGTTCGGGCCGCTGAGCAGTTGTTGGCGTACGACCAGACCACCACCGACGCCGGTGCCTAGGATGACGCCGAAAACACTTATTGCGCCTTCGCCAGCGCCATCGCAGGCTTCCGAGAGCGCAAAGCAGTCGGCGTCATTGGCCAAGCGTATGGGGCGCTGTAGGCGCTGCTCAAGATCGGCCTGCAGATCCTCGCCGATCAAGCACTGCGAGTTGGCATTCTTGATCCGCCCGTGGTCGGGGGAGCGGGTGCCGGGGATGCCGACACCGACGCTGCCGCGGCTGCCCAGTTCGCGCTCGCAATCTTCAACTAAGCTGGCAATCAGGGCGACGGTTTTCTGGTAATCGCCCTGCGGCGTTGGGGCGCGGCGGCGCAAGACTTGCTGGCCGTTTTCCAAGGCGATTATTTCGACTTTGCTGCCACCCAGATCAATACCGAGCTTCAGTGATGTGCGCATCATTAACCTTAAGTTACAGAGGTTGGAGTCGATAAGAGGTATACATGGCGCCATGCTCGACCGCTATTTTGTGACATTGATCACATTAATCTGCCCGTATTTACCCCGTTGATGCAAATGCCACAGGTCGAGCAGCAAGGGACATACAAGCCGCCGTTTGAGATTCTGCACGGCCGTTTTGTAACCCTACACAACAATAAATAGAACTGGAGACGTCCTGTGAAGACCGTGTTGTATCCGGCCATCGCGCTAATGAATCGCCTCAGCTTCGGCATGAAATTCAGTCTGATCAGTGTTCTGTTCTTTCTGCCCATGCTGGTCACCAACTTCTACCTGGTGCGTGACTCCTACCGGCAGTTCATCAGTACCCAGGCGGCTCTCGAGAGCATTGATCTGCTCGGCGAAAGCCTGACGCTGCGGCGCAACCTCGAAGATTTCGTCGACCTCACCGAGGTCAACGCGATGATCGGTCAGTCCGGTCAGGCGGGTGATCTTGAGGCGCGCCTGGTCAAGCTGCAAGGCGGCATCAGCGAAGCATTGCAGGGCATGGCCGCGGTAGTGCGTGATCCTGAGCAGATCGAAGAATTCAACAGCAAGCGCGATGAGCTGATTACCGAGCTGGCTGCGGTACAGGCCGAGACCTCGTTGCAGGGCAAGATCGCCCTGGCCGAAAAGCTGCTGGGTAGCTCTCAGGTGTTTATCAAGCTGGTTGCCAGCCAGGCCGGCCTGAGCCAGGACCGTCAGGGCGCTGTGCGGCAGATGATTGAGTTGGTGACGGTGGATACGCCCAAGGTCACCGCGGTACTCAGTGAAGGCCGTGCCATTGGTTCCTACTCGCTAGCTCAGGGTTTTCTCAATTCATCGGCCAGTACCAAATTTGATGAGCTGCTGCTGGAGCTGGAAAAGCTGCATGCCGAATATGGCCTGAATCTGCAGGCATCGCTCAACAGCAGCGCGCAGGCCCGTACTGAGCTGGCCAGTCTGGCTGCAAACAGCCTGGAGACGCTGAAAACCAGTACCACGGTCTTCGAGGATCAGGTGGTAGTCGCCGATTCGCTGGATACGCCCTGGGCGCAGTTCTACGCGGATGTTAGCGGCGCCATGGAGCAGACCTACCAGCTCAATGATGCGGTGCTGGTGTTCCTCGACAAGCAGCTGCAGGTGCGTCTGGAAGAAAACCGTACACAGATGGTGCTGCTGGTCGTGGCCCTGGTGGTGGTGTTCCTGCTGATCGTCTACCTGTACGGCGGCTTCTACGTGTCGATCCGCACCACCCTGAAAAAACTCGGTCAGGTGATGAATCAGGTGGCGGCCGGTGATATGACCGTCAGCTTCAAGGCGCAGAGTCAGGATGAGTTGGGTGAGCTGGGGCAGGTGTTCAATGAGACGGTGAGCAAGATCCACCAGTTGATCGAGCGCGTGGGCCAGACGGTGGTTGAGGTTGAGCGCCAGGCGGACCGTGTGCAGCAGGTCTCCGGTGAGAGCAACCAGGCGGTTGCCGGCCAGCGTGGGCAGATCGACCTGATTGCCACCGCAATGAATCAGATGTCAGCCACCGCTCAGGAAGTGGCGCATAGCGCTGCCGCCGCAGTGGGCAGCGCGCAGAGCGTGAATGATGAAACGGTCAGCGGCCGCGCGCTGGTCGAATCCCAGGTCGGCAGCATTCAGCGCCTGGCCGGGGAAATCGATCAGTCCGTGAGCGTGATCAACAAGCTGGCCAGCGATAGCGCGTCGATCAGTCAGGTGCTGGACGTGATCAAGGGCATCGCCGAGCAGACTAACCTGCTCGCACTCAACGCGGCCATCGAAGCTGCGCGGGCTGGTGAGCAGGGCCGCGGCTTTGCCGTGGTGGCCGACGAGGTGCGCAACCTGGCAAAGCGCACTCAGCAGTCCACCGAGCAAATCGAATCGATGATTGCCAAGCTGCAAAGCGGCGTCGGCGCGGCGGTCAAGGCGATGAATGCCAGCCACCAGATGGCCGATACCACGGTCAATGAGTCGGGCAAGGTGCAGCAGGCGCTGGAAAATATCCTCGGCGCGGTGGGCATGATCGTCGATCAGAACCAGCAGATCGCCACCGCTGCCGAAGAGCAGACCGCCGTGGCGCAGGATATCGACCAGAACATCGTCGAAATCAGCCAGGCCGGTGAACGCACTGCTGAAGGTGCTAGCCAGACCGAACAGGCCAGTCGTGAGCTGTCCGGGCTGGTAGCGCGCTTGAAGCAGCTGATAGGTGCGTTCCGCGTCTGATCGGCAACGCGCTTGCAAAAGCCCGCCACCTTGGCGGGCTTTTTTTATGCGCAAAACTTGGCTCAGCCAGCAGGTGTACCCCAGCCAAACAACTCGGCGGCGTTGCGGCTGCTGGCGCTGGCCAGCTCGTCGGCGCTGATGCCGCGTACCTCGGCCAAGGCTGCGCAGATGTCCGGCAGGTATTCCGGGCTGTTGCGCTGGTTGGGGTGCATGGCGGGGGCCATGTCGGGTGAGTCGGTTTCCAGCACGATGGCGTCCAGCGGCAACTGCGCCACCACCTTGCGCAGGCGCAGCGCTTGCGGCCATGTCGGTGCGCCGCCCAGGCCGAGTTTGAAGCCGAGCTTGAGGTATTCGCGGGCTTCTTCAGTGCTGCCGGCAAAGGCGTGGATGATGCCGCCACGCGCTGGCTTGAGGCGTTTCAGCGTGGCGATGGTCGCCGCATGGGCGCGGCGCACGTGGAGTAGGGCGGGCAGTTCGAATTCGCTGGCTAGCTTTAGCTGCGCCTCGAATAGTTGTTGCTGCCGTTCGCGATCCAGCTGTTCGAGAAAGTAGTCCAGGCCGATCTCGCCCACGGCACAGAGCTTGGGGTGGCCAGCGTAGCGTGCCAACCAATCACGCAGCGCGTTCAGGTGCTCGGGGCGGTGTTCATCCAGGTAAACCGGGTGCAGGCCGAAGGCGGCGTGCAGGCTGTCTTCGGCCTGCACCAGATCCCACACACGCTGCCAGTTGGCCTGATGCACACCCAGCACCACCAGGCGCTCGACTCCCATGGCGTGGCAGCGGGTCAGCAGCTCGCTGCGATCAGCATCGAAGTCGGGGAAGTCCAGGTGGGTATGGGTGTCGATCAGGCGCATGGTCTAGTGTTTGCTCAAACAGCGGTCTTTGCAGGGAGCAGGGTAGCTTATGGACGAGCTGATTAGGGCGCGTGCGAGGGCGTTGCGACGAGATATGACGGATGCGGAACGTTGCCTCTGGTATCAACTGCGCGCCCATCGCTTTATGGGGCTCAAGTTCAAACGGCAAAAGCCGTTGGGCCATTACATCGCGGATTTCGTGTGCCTGGAGATAGGCCTGGTCGTTGAGCTGGATGGTGGTCAGCGTTTGGAGCAGTCAGCCTATGACCGGCAGCGTGATGACTGGCTACGGGGGCAGGGCTTTGAGGTGTTGCGCTTCTGGAATCATGAGGTGCTGCTGCAAACAGATGCGGTGCTGGAACTGTTGCGCTTATGGGTGGAGCACAAGCGGCCCTCTCCCCCAGCCCCTCTCCCGCAAGCGGGCGAGGGGAGTTGACCGCGTAGCTTGTTGGATTAGTGATTCAGCCAATGATCGAGGCGTCGCTAGCGTATCTACGGCCTGCTGCGTTCGGCTCCCTCTCCCGCTGGCGGGAGAGGGCTGGGGAGAGGGTGGATGGCTTAGTGGTGTTCGCGGGTGGCGCGGAATTTCACATCCGGCCAGCGCTCTTCCATCAGGCTCAGGTTGACCCGCGTTGGCGCCAGGTAGGTGAGGTGGCCGCCGCCATCCAGGGCGAGGTTTTCCACCGCCTTGTTGGAGAATTCCTCAAGCTTCTTTTTGTCGCTGCAGTCGATCCAGCGCGCCGACCAGACGGTGATCGGCTCGTAGGCGCATTCGACCTTGTATTCCTCTTTCAGGCGGCTGGCGACCACGTCGAACTGCAGCACGCCGACCGCGCCGAGGATGATGTCGTTGCTGCGTTCGGGGAAGAACACCTGGGTGGCGCCTTCTTCGGCCAGCTGCTGCAGGCCCTGGCGCAGTTGTTTGGATTTCAGCGGGTCTTTCAGGCGCACGCGGCGGAACAGTTCCGGGGCGAAGTGCGGGATACCGGTAAAGCCCAGTGCTTCGCCTTCGGTGAAGGTGTCGCCGATCTGGATGGTGCCGTGGTTGTGCAGGCCGATGATGTCGCCGGCATAGGCCTCGACCAGCATTTCACGCTCGCTGGAGAAGAAGGTCAGGGCGTCGCCGATGCGCACGTCCTTGCCAGTGCGCACATGGCGCATCTTCATGCCCTGGCTGTACTTGCCCGAGCAGATGCGCATAAAGGCAATGCGGTCGCGGTGCTTGGGGTCCATGTTCGCCTGGATCTTGAACACGAAGCCGCTGAATTTCTCTTCCACCGGCTCCACGGTGCGCTCGTTGGCGATACGCGCCAGCGGCTTGGGTGCCCAGTCGACTACCGCATCCAGTACATGGTCGACGCCGAAGTTGCCCAGTGCGGTGCCGAAGAACACCGGGGTCAGTTGGCCGTCGAGGAACTCCTGCTGGTTGAACTCGTGGCAAGCACCCTGCACCAGTTCCAGCTGCTCGATAAAACGCTCGTACTCGTCGCCCAGGTGGGCGCGGGCCTCATCGGAGTCGAGGTGCTGGATGATCTTGGTTTCGGTGCGCTCGTGGCCGTGGCCCGGGGTGTAGACAATGATGTAGTCGTCGGCCAGGTGGTACACGCCCTTGAAGTCGCGGTAGCAGCCAATCGGCCAGGTGATCGGCGCGGCCTTGATCTTCAGCACTGCTTCGATCTCGTCGAGCAGTTCGATCGGGTCGCGGATGTCGCGGTCGAGCTTGTTGATAAAGCTGACGATGGGCGTGTCGCGCAAGCGGCAGACATCCATCAAGGCGATGGTGCGTGGCTCAACGCCTTTACCCCCGTCGAGCACCATCAGCGCGCTGTCCACCGCGGTCAGGGTGCGGTAGGTGTCTTCCGAGAAGTCTTCGTGGCCGGGGGTGTCGAGCAGGTTGATCATGTGCTCGCGGTAGGGGAACTGCATCACCGAGGTGGTGATGGAGATGCCGCGCTGCTTTTCCATTTCCATCCAGTCGGACGTCGCGTGACGGTCGGATTTACGCGACTTCACCGTGCCGGCCACGGCAATCGCCTTGCCCATCAGCAGCAGCTTCTCGGTAATGGTGGTTTTACCGGCGTCGGGGTGAGAGATGATCGCGAATGTACGGCGTTTGCCGACTTCGGTGGCCTGGATGGTCATTGTGCGGGAACCCGTCGACTGAATAGTCGGTCTGTCAAAAAAGGCGGCGATTATAACGGTAAACGTCGGTCAGCGCGGTGACCTGTAGTCAGAGGACCAAACCAGGGTTTTGCCGCGCTTTGTGCAGCATTCCTGACGTTTTGTTTTGAATATAAAACGATCAATCAATAAGGCGACAAAGGGGGTCAAAAGCACGGCATTTTTTGATTGATCTCAGCCCCCCATGGCCCTAAAGTTCGCGCCCGAACGTCCATGCTGGCAACGATCCATCCGGCTCAAGTACTGACGACGAGAGACCCTTGGGGTACTCGGCGACATGCCTTGGGAAGTAGGCGAACCAAAGTGGGGAAACTGATCAGACGTTCGGCTCGCGTGGTTTAACCGCCGAGCATCCCTAAATGGTGGGCAAGTGACTGCGTGCGCAGCGCTTGCCTGACTGAAAGCGTTTTAACTGGTTCCGCCAACTGGAGTCCCAAGCATGTCGATCAAGGTCGAAGACTACTACGCACCCGCTACTTTTCAGCGCATGAAGGCGTTCGCCGACACCCAGGAAACCCCGTTCGTGGTGATCGATACCGCGATCATCAGCCAGGCCTACGATGACCTGCGCGCCGGTTTCGAATTCGCCAAGGTGTATTACGCGGTCAAGGCCAACCCGGCGGTCGAGATCATCGACCTGCTCAAGGAAAAGGGCTCCAGCTTCGACATCGCCTCGATCTACGAGCTGGACAAGGTGATGGAGCGCGGCGTCAGTGCCGACCGCATCAGCTACGGCAACACCATCAAGAAATCCAAGGACATCCGCTACTTCTATGAGAAGGGCGTGCGCCTGTTCGCCACCGACTCGGAAGCTGACCTGCGCAATATCGCCAAGGCCGCGCCGGGCGCGAAAGTCTATGTGCGCATCCTCACCGAAGGTTCGACCACGGCCGATTGGCCACTGTCGCGCAAATTCGGCTGCCAGACCGACATGGCCATGGACCTGCTGATTCTTGCCCGTGACCTGGGCCTGGTGCCGTACGGCATCTCCTTCCACGTTGGTTCGCAGCAGCGCGACATCTCGGTATGGGATGCGGCGATTGCCAAGGTCAAGGTGATCTTCGAGCGCCTGAAAGAAGAAGACGGCATCGTCCTCAAGCTGATCAACATGGGTGGTGGCTTCCCGGCCAACTACATCACCCGTACCAACAGCCTGGAAACCTACGCCGAGGAAATCATCCGCTTCCTCAAGGAAGACTTCGGCGATGACCTGCCGGAAATCATCCTGGAACCGGGCCGCTCGCTGATCGCCAACGCCGGCATCTTGGTCAGCGAAGTGGTGCTGGTCGCGCGCAAGTCGCGTACCGCCGTCGAGCGTTGGGTGTATGTGGACGTGGGCAAGTTCAGCGGCCTGATCGAAACCATGGACGAAGCCATCAAGTTCCCGATCTGGACTGAGAAGAAAGGCGAGATGGAAGAAGTGGTGATCGCCGGCCCAACCTGCGACAGCGCCGACATCATGTACGAGAACTACAAGTACGGCCTGCCGCTCAACCTGTCGATCGGCGACCGTCTGTACTGGCTGTCCACCGGCGCCTACACCACTAGCTACAGCGCGGTGGAATTCAATGGCTTCCCGCCGCTGAAGTCGTTCTACCTGTAACTCTCGGCCAGGCGCTGAGCAAAAAGGCACGGCTGACTCCGTGCCTTTTTTGTGCCTGCAATATTCTGCGGGCCGGCCAATGTGCTGGCTCCAGCCGCTATTGCTGGCGCTAGAGCCTTTGCCTCGCTCTGCTGGGGTTGGCCCTGCATAGGCTTGGTGGCGAGGGCTGACAATTTTGTTACAAAGGAGTTCATGTAAACGAGATGTAAAGATTGATTGAGAGTGCTTACTAATTAGAATTGCGTCAGTTTTTAAAGCCTGAGCGATTCTCATGAACAACTACGATAAAAAGCGCAGAAATCTCCCACAACGCCGCCTGCTGGCCAGTGCAATTGGCTTTGCCATTGCTTCGTGCGCCAGCCACAGCTTTGCCGCCGAAGCCGCGAAGGCCCCGGTTGAGCTGGGCAGCGTTACGGTCAAAGGTCAGCAGGACACAGGCTACAAGGTCGACAAGGCCTCCTCGCCGAAGCAGACCGCACCACTGCTGGATACGCCGCAAACCTTCAGCGTGATCCCTGAAGCGCTGTTCAAAGAGCAGGGCGCACGCAACCTGACAGACGTGCTGAGCAACACCCCAGGTATCAGCTTCAATGCCGGCGAAAACGGCTTTTCCAGCGGCACCAATAATTTCAGCCTGCGCGGTTTCGACACCAGCGGCAGCATCTTTATCGACGGTGCGCGCGACAACGGCAGCTACACCCGCGACGTGTTCAACGTTGAGTCGGTCGAAGTAGCCAAGGGCCCGGCCGCCGATAACGGCCGTGGTGGTGCCGGCGGTTATATCAACCTGGTGACCAAAACGCCGACCCTGGAAGAATTTATCGGCGGCGGCATCAGTTATGCCTTCGACCAGTACGACTCCGAAGCACGCAAGCGCATGACCCTGGATACCAACCAGGTGATCAACGAGACTACTGCCGCGCGCCTCAACCTGCTGCTGGAAGACAGCGGCGTTGCTGGCCGCGAGCACGCGGAGAACAACAGCTGGGGCATCGCTCCGTCGGTGGCTTTTGGTCTGGGCACCGATACCCGGGCGATCTTCGCCTATGAGCATGTGCAGATGAATGATCGTCCGGATTGGGGCGTGTCCGGCGCCTCGGTCAAGGGGCTTAAGGGTAATACGCCCTATGATCCGGCGTTGTCGTCGGTGGATCGCGACACCTTCTATGGCCTCAAGTCCGATTATGACGACACCACCAGCGATGCCTTCCTGGCGCGTGTCGAGCACGACCTGTCCACTGGCATGACCCTCAGCAACCAGACGCGCTGGGCACGGGTTGACCGTGATGCGCGTTACACCGTGCCATTCCAGTACCGCGCCGCGCAGGGCGATCTGCTGACTGACACCCAGTTTTATGACCGGGTAAACACCAGCCTGTCCAACCAGACCAATCTGTCGGCGCAGTTTGCCACCGGCAGCCTGCAGCACAACCTGGCCACCGGCTTGGAACTGACCCATGAGAAATCCGAGGGTCGCACCTATGCAGAGGTACGGCCGCAAGTGGCGGTCGATCCGTTCAATCCCGATTGGCAGCGTACTGGCCCTACGGCTAAACGCGGCCAGCTGCGTGATCTGAATGAGGTGACCGTTGATACGGTTGCCCTGTACGTCTACGACACCATTGAGCTGAATAAACAATGGCAAGTAACCGGCGGCCTGCGCCTGGAAAACTACCAGGTCGATATCAGTAGCAAGACCGTTGCCGGCGCACCTGTCGGCCCGGATGGCTACGATGACACCGAGTTCACCGTGGCCGGCAAGCTGGGCCTGGTGTACAAGCCGGTGGAGTACGGCAGCATCTACGCCGCATACGGTCGTTCGGTGCAGCCTGCGGGTTCTTTCCTGTCCGGCTCAGATATCTCCCGGGTCAACGGCCAGTCCATGCCGGGTCTGGTGCAAGGCGCCGATCCGGTCAAGGCCGACAACTACGAGCTGGGTACCAAGTGGGACTTTTTCGACAAGCGTCTCTCGACCGCAGCTGCGCTGTTCTACACCGAGAAGCGCGTGCCGATTACCGGGCGTGATGTCGGCCAGTCTGCACCGGCCACCCTCAAGGGCTATGGCAAGCAGATCGTCAAAGGCCTGGAGTTAAGTGCCACTGGTCAGATCACCACTGACTGGAATGTGTTTGCCGGCATCGTCTTTATGGACAGCGAACGCAAGCACAGCGCCTACCTGGATGAGGTGCGCAAGCGCGCCGACGCTGGCGACTACGGCACTGTGGTGCGTACCAGCGGTGATGAGCTGGCCTTTACCCCGCGGGTGTCGGGTAGTCTGTGGACCACCTATCGTCTGCCGGTTGGCGTGACCATTGGTGCGGGTGCCAAGCACGTGGGTTCGTCCTACCTGGGCCGTCCGGATGATGCCGAGCGCATTATTCCCAACGGCGCAGTGGGCAAGCTGCCGAGCTACACCACCTTCAATGCGATGGCGTCCTATGCGGTCAACCCGAACCTGGATGTGCGGGTTAACCTGGATAACCTGACCGATGAGGAGTACGCCGTTTCCACCAACTGGAATGGTCGTCGCGCCATGCTTGGTGATCCACGTACCCTGACCCTGAGCACCGACTTCCGCTTCTAAGTTGCTCAGGCAGTAAAACGCGCCCCGGATGCTTTGGCCTCCGGGGCGTTTTTTATGCTGTGCCCCAGTCGCTAGGCCAATGGCATCGGCTCAAATTATTGGGCTGGATCAACGGTCCCGGCGTGCGGCGCTGTCATAGTGCGGCCTAGCTATTTAGAATCATTTGCAACTGTTTGGTGGCGGGCGCTCAGGGCGACCGGTGAGGAGAGCGAATCATGATGTTGAGCATTGCCGATGTGCTGACGCCCGAGCAAGTGGGTGAATGCCGTCAGGCTTTTGAGCAAGCCAGCTGGCAGGATGGTCGGCTGACGGCGGGCTATCAGGCGGCCAAGGCCAAGGCCAATCAGCAACTGGCGCAGGATGATCCGCTGACGCTGCAGATCGGCGACTTTATCCTGCAGCGTCTGGGCAATCACCCGCAGTTTGTCTCGGCCGCTTTGCCGCTGAAAGTGTTGCCGCCGCGCTTCAACCGCTACAGCGGCGGCGGCACCTATGGCAACCATATTGATAACGCGATTTTCAGCGTGCCGGGCACGCCGCATCGGGTGCGCAGCGACCTGTCGGCCACGTTGTTTTTCAGTGATCCGGACGAGTACGACGGTGGCGAGCTGGTGGTCGAGGACAGCTACGGCAGCCACAGCGTCAAGTTGCCGGCCGGCCATCTGGTCTTGTATCCCGGCAGCAGCCTGCACCGGGTCAATCCGGTGACCCGTGGCACGCGCTATGCGGCGTTCTTCTGGATTCAGAGCCTGGTGCGCGATGACACCCAGCGCAGCCTGTTGCTGGAGCTGGATCGGGCGGTGCAGGCGCTGACCCTTGAAGTGCCCGAATCGGCCGAGCTGGCGCGTTTGACCGGGGTTTATCACAACCTGCTGCGGCAGTGGGCCAATACATGATCGACCTGCCATTGCCGAAACTGACGCAGATCCCGCTGAGCATCGCCGCCGTGGCGGACTATGAGCCCCTGGCCCGCGAGCGCATGAGCGCCCAGGCCTGGGCCTATATCGCCGGCGGTGCGGCCGATGAGCTGACCCTGGCGGAGAATCAGGCGGCGTTTCAGCGCATTCGTCTACGCACGCGGGTGTTGGCCGACCTGAGCGGCGGTAATACCCATCTGCAGCTGTTCGGCCAGACTTTTGCGCACCCGATTTTCCTCGCCCCGGTGGCCTATCAACAGTTGGTGCATGCCGAGGGTGAGCTGGCCACGGTGCTCGCAGCGTCGGCGGTACAAGCCGGCATGGTGCTGAGCACCCAGGCCAGCGTTTCGCTTGAGGCGGTGGCTGAGCAGGCGCATAACCCGTTGTGGTTCCAGCTGTATATCCAGCCGGATCGGGCCTTTACCGAGGCGCTGGTCAAGCGCGCCGAAGCTGCGGGTTATCAGGCGCTGGTGCTGACGGTGGATGCGCCGGTCAATGGCGTGCGCAATCGTGAACAGCGTGCCGGTTTCTTTCTGCCCGAGGGCATCGAGGCGGCCAATCTGCGCGGCATGCAGCCGCTACGCGAGAGTGCGCCGCCCAGCGGGGGCCTGTTGCTCGGTGGTGCGTTAATGGCGGCAGCGCCTGGCTGGGCGGACGTGCAGTGGCTGCGTTCACTGACGCGGCTGCCGATCCTGCTCAAGGGCGTGATGACTGCCGAAGATGCGCAGCGGGCGGTAGCCGAAGGCGTCGACGGCATCATCGTATCCAATCATGGTGGGCGCACCCTTGATGGTCAGCCGGCGACCATCGAGGTGCTGGCGCAAATCGCCGCCGCAGTGCAAGGGCGCGTGCCGCTGTTGCTCGATGGCGGTATTCGTCGCGGTACGGATGTTTTCAAGGCCTTGGCCCTGGGCGCCGATGCCGTATTGGTCGGGCGGCCTTATATCTACGGCCTGGCCACTGCTGGGGCTAGTGGGGTGGCGCATGTGGTGCAACTGCTGCGCGCCGAGCTGGAAGTGGCCATGGCGCTGACCGGGTGCCGTGATCTGGCCAGTATTGGCAGCCAGTGCCTACACGATAAAAATCACGGCAATGGAACTAAATAAGAATAAAAGTGTAAACGACTATTGCTTGATAATAGTTATCAATTAGAATCGCGCCTCGTTTTGATCGGGGGTGGTTCTTATGGGTATGGGTACAAAAGCCGGCAACCTGCCGCAGCGTCGCCTTCTGGCTTCGGCCATTGGTCTGGTAATCGCGTCCTGGGCGGGCGCTGGTATGGCCGCTGAACAAGCGCCGCAAAAGGCAAGGACGCCGGTTGAGTTGGGTAGCGTAACGGTCAAAGGCCAGCAGGCCGAAGACTACAAGACCGAGGCATCGTCCTCGGCTAAATACGCTGTGCCGCTGCTCGATACCCCGCAAACCATCACCGTGGTGCCACAGGCCCTGCTCAAAGAGCAGAAAGCCCTGAGCATGAAAGAAGTGTTGGCCAACGTATCCGGTATCACCTTCAACGCTGGTGAAGGCGGTGGCGGCTCGGGCGACAGCATCAACATCCGTGGTTTCAGCGCCAACGCCAATATGCAGATCGACGGCCTGCGTGACAGCTCGCAGAACAACCGTACCGACACCTTCAATATCGAAGCCGTTGAGGTCATCAAGGGCCCTAACTCGGTATTTGGCGGCTCCGGTACCACCGGCGGCAGCATCAACCAGGTCAGCAAGCAGCCGCGTCAGCGTGACTTCACCGAAATTGGTGCGAGCCTGGGTACTGACAACTACCACCGCCTGACCCTGGACACCAATCAGACCCTGGAAGGTGTCGGCACCGGCAGTGCAGTGCGCCTCAATCTGATGGCCCATGAGAACGATGTTCCGGGTCGTGATTATGTCGACCGTCAGCGCTGGGGTATTGCACCGTCGTTGCTGCTGGGCCTGAGCGAATCGACTCGCCTGACCCTGAGCTACCTGCACCAGAACGACGACAATTTGCCGGACTACGGCGTGCCTGCCTTCGATGGCAAGCGCCTGGCGGGTGTTGATCGCGATGCATTCTTCGGTTGGAAGAACATCGACAAGGAAGAGATCCAGACGGATGCCTTCACCGTCAAATTCGAACACGACTTCAGCGACAGCCTGCGCCTGCAGAACCTCAGCCGTTACAGCCAAGTTAAGCGTGACACGGTCATTTCCGCGTCCCACGTCAACTTGACGGGGGTTCCGGCCGGTCGTTACCGTCCAGCCGGCCCGCAGGGCTATGGCCGTGATGTGACCAGCGAGATGTGGATCAACCAGACCAACCTGACTGCGTATTTCGACACTTTCGGCCTGGGTCACACCCTGGTTACTGGCGTTGAGGTTTCGCGTGAAGATTACGACCGCAATACCTACAGCTATGGCTTGAACTTCACTGGCCAGAGTTTCGATCTGGGCAATCCGCCGGGTCATTACAGTGGGCCGACCAGCAAGGCTCGTTCCGCCGAGACCAGTACTCAGCTGGAAAACGAAGCCATCTATGCGTTTGACACCATTGCTCTGAACGAGCAATGGGACCTGAGCCTAGGGCTGCGTTATGACTGGATCAAGGGCGACTCGAAGAACGTAGCGCTGCCGGCCGGTACCGTGACGCGTGTGGACTCGCGTGACAAGGAGCTGAGTGGGCGTGCTGGTGTGGTCTACAAACCAGCTGAAAATGGTCGTATCTATCTGGCTTACGGCACCTCCTTCAACCCGGCGGCCGAGAACCTGGCGTCTTCCGGTGCACTGACTGCAGCTGCTACCGAGCTTGACCCGGAAGAGAACGAAACCTGGGAGCTGGGCACCAAGTGGGAGTTTCTCAATAGCCGCCTGCAACTCGATGCTGCGCTGTTCCGTGTGGAGAAGACTAACGCCCGTGAAACCATGGCCGATGGCTCTACCCAGCTGGCGGGTGAGCAGCGCGTGCAGGGTGTCGAGTTTGGTGTGACCGGTCGTATTACCGATCAGTGGAACGTCTACGCCAACTACACCTTCCTCGACAGCGAAACCCTCAAGGCTGCGGATACCGCCGCCGGTATCGCCCGTGAAGGTCAGGCACTGGGTAACACGCCACCACGTTCGTTCAACCTGTGGACCACCTACGAGCTGCCAGCTGGCTGGCGTGTCGGCTACGGTGCGCGTTACGCCAGTGAGCGCAACGTGACCTCCAGCGATAACGCCAAGCTGGATGCCTACTGGGTGCACAACGCCATGCTCGGCTACAAGGTCACCGATGAGCTCGACCTGCAGCTGAACATGAACAACCTGTTCGACAAGGACTATGTGCAGAGTGTGCGCCAGCAGTTGGGTGCAGCCAGCCGCTCTTCGGCCATCGAATACGGTGATGCACGTTCGGCGGTGCTGTCGGCTACTTATAGCTTCTAAGTCTGCATGCGCTGTTACCGCCAGATTCGCTGGCGGGTAGCCGCCACAGCTTCATTCGAAACCCCGGCCACTGCCTGCAGTGACCGGGGTTTTGTTTTGTGCGGCTATTCAAAGGCTACGCGGGAAGCTGACGGTGGGGCGTAGTCGGGGTCTGGCGAACGCATCGTGGCCAAGGCCTGCGTCGACATGGCAGAGCTACCAGCGCTGCTGGCATTGGCATAAGGCTATGAGTCGCGGTGTAAGCAATTGCGCTGTGACCTTTGGGCGGGATGCTCACAAGATTGCATTGGGTTTGAGTGTGCGACTAAACCAGTCGACCAGCTTGCCTTCAGTACAAATCCCGCCGATAGCGGCCGCTTTGGCTCAGCTGTTCCAGCTGCTCATCACCCAGCAACTGACGCAGGCAAGCGTCGACATCGCGGCCCATGCCTTCGAGGCTGCCGCACAGGTAGATGGCGGCGCCGTCGGCCAGCCAGGCGTGCAGGGTGCTTGCGGTGTCGCGTAGGGCGTCCTGCACATAGCGCTGCGGGTGGCCGTCGCGCGAATAGGTGAGGTCGAGGCGTTCGAGGTGGCCGCTGTGTTGCCAGCCGCGCAGCTCGTCGATCAGCAGGGCATCGTGGGCGGCGTTACGCTCACCAAACAGCAGCCAGTTGCGTGAACCTGGATTGGCCGCGCGCTCCTGCAGGTGCGCGCGCAGGCCGGCGATGCCGCTGCCGCTGCCAATCAGGATCAGTGGCGTGGCGGCGTCCGGGCCATGGAAGCCGGGGTTGCGGCGAATACGCAGGTCGAGCGTGGCGCCCACTTCGGCATGCTGGCACAGCCAGCCTGAGCCCAGGCCAGAAGTGCCATCGGCCTGGTATTGCAGGCGCACCAGTAGATCAAGCGAGCCGCCGTAGCTGGAGGCAATCGAGTATTCGCGGTGCGGCAGGGGCGTCAGTTCGGCAAGCCACTGCTCTATGGCGTTTTTATCAGGTCGTGATGTGGGCAGATGCAGTGTGCTCAAGGCATCGCTTAGCAACTGGCCGTTAGCCAGGCGAATGTGCGGCTCAAGCCCCAGCTGCTGCAGGCAATCGCTAACTCGCTGCGGGGCATGGCGTGGGCCGATTTCGGCAATGTCGCCGGCGCGCCAGTCGACTGCTGCCGTGCTGCTCAGGCTCAGGTGGAAGATTGGCGCACCAACGCTGCCGGGGTTAAGGCAGCTGCGCCGCTCAAGCCTCCAGGGGTGGTAGTGCGCGGGCTGCCAGTCGACAAAATCGCTGTTGCCGCTCAAGTGGCCGAGCTGTTGCTGCCAGTGACGCAGGGTGCCGGCATCCAGGCAATCGACGCTGAGCAGGTCGAACAGCGGCTGCGCTTTGAGTGCCTGCAGGCGTTGTTGCAGGCGCTGGCCGAAGGCGCAGAACTGCGGGTAGCTGCTGTCGCCCAGGGCCAGAATGGCGAAGTGCAGTTGCGGCAACGCTGGCAGGCTTTGCAGCGCGCGCTCAAAGCGTGCGGCGTTGTCCGGTGCTTCGCCGTCGCCATAGGTGCTGACCACCAGTAGCAGGCGTTCGAGGCTTGCCAGCTGCGTGCTGCTCAGCTGATTCAGGGCGATGCAGCGCGTTGGCATACCGCTGGCGAGCAGTTGCGCGCAGCTGCGTTCGGCCAGCAACTGTGCCTGACCGCCCTGGCTGGCGTAGGCAATCAGCAGTTCGCCAGTTTGGGCTGCGTGTGGGTTGCGGCGCTGTGGCCAGCAGTAGTGCAGGCACAGCGCGATATAGGTGGTGCTGACCAGTGCGGCGCTGAGTTCACGCGCCGGTTGCAGCCAGAGCAGCAGGCCGGCCAGTAATAGGCAGGTCGGCAGAGGCCAGTGGCGCAGGTGGCGGCGAAGGGCGGGAAAGGCGCTCAAGCAGGTAGACCGGTATCAAGTTGTATAACGTAGCCCGGATGCAATCCGGGGATGGCGGCAAATGATCATCCCGGATTGCATCCAGGCTACGGTGTATCAGGGTGCCAGTACTTCCAGGGTTGCGCTGTAGGACGCGCGGCGCTCGGTGGCCGGTGCGCTGACGCCTTCGCTGGTTTTCAGCTCTGCTTCCAGCCAGTACATACCGGCTTGTGGCCAGGTGATGCTGATCTTGCCGTTGGCGTCGCTGGTGGTTTTGATCTCGCCCAAGTCGTCGCGGTAGCGATTGCCGCCGGGGATCACGCTGACTTCCACACCGGCGGCTGGTTTGCCATCGAGCAGCAGCGTGAATTCGGCGGCTTCACCGGCGAACAGGTCGTTGGGGTGGGTGATCGGCGCCAGCTCCAGGCCCACACCGGTGGTTTTCAGCACGCTGGTGGTCGGGTTGCCGGAGGTGACGAAGACTTCCATGCGGCTGTTGTTCTGCGCCACTTTCAGCTCGGCTGCGCCTGCCGGAACCTGCTTGGCGAAATCTTCGGCCTTGCCCATCCAACGCTTATTTTCCTGGCCTTCTTTCCAGCTGGCGAACAGGCCGCTGTTGGCGATGGCCAGCTTGTAGGTGCCTTTCTGCGTCAGGTGCAGGTCGAAGGTACTGCGGTAGCGGCCGATGCTGCCGTTCTCGGCCTTGGCGGCGCTGCCGTCCGGAGCGAACAGTTGCAGCACGGCGGCTGGGCGTGGACGCATGCCGGGTGGGCCGCCGACAGGTGCGCTGTCGAGGTTGCCGATGCCCTGGATGCGCAGCGGGAAATGCTCGAAATAGAACAGGTCGTTGGATACGGCTGCGTCCACGGTCACCCACGGGTCTTCACCAGAGAGTACCGTGGCCGATGGCAGCATCCAGGCGCGGTGGGCCTGGGCGGACAGCGGCAGGCAGATGGCCAGGGTCAGGGCGGTCCATTTTACGAGTGGGTGCATGGCAGTCTTCCTTAATAAATGAGGGCTGAAGTTCAAGGCTTGAGTTGCAGGTTGATCTGGCCCAGTTCACTGCTGCCCTGGGCGCTGTGGCTGGCGGCTTGCTGTGGTGGCCAGGTGAATGGCAGGCGCAACAGTTCGCGACCGCCGACTTCGCGGGCGGCTTCCACCACCACGCGGTATTCGCCGGCTGGCAGCTGCTTGAAGGGGGCATCGGCGCTGCTGAAGCTCAGGCTGTGTTTGCCCACGGCGCGGGTTGCGCCGCTGACACCATCGACCGGCATCTCCAGGCTACGGCCGCTGCGCCGCCACCACTGGCGCATGTCTTTGAGCCACTTCTCGCCTTCCTTGTCCTTGAGCTTCTGGTCGTACCACACCGCCAGGTTGGCGACATGCTGCTGATCCGGTTGCTCCAGCCAGATGGCGACATAGGGGCGGTGGTACTCGGCCACCTGCAGGCGTGGAATTTCCACCTCAAGCTGCAACTCGGCAGCCAGAACGGGCGCGCTCAACAGGGCGCAGAGGGGCAGCAGCAAGCGTTTCGGCATCAGGATGTCCTTAGTGAATAAACAGCAGAGCCAGCAGAACGGGGAGCACCAGGCCAAGACCGAGCATCGGCCAGGTGCTGGGGCGGTTGCCGGCGTAGCGTTGCAGCAACAGCAGGCCGCTGAGGCAGAACACCACGCTCAGTACGGCGAATGCATCGATAAACCAGGACCAGGCCGTACCGGTGTTGCGGCCCTTGTGCAGGTCATTCAGGTAGGCGATCCAGCCCCGGTCGGTGGACTCGAACTCCAGTGCGCCGGACTCGATATCCAGGCTCAGCCAGGCATCGCCACCAGGGCGCGGCAAACCGATATACAGCTCGCCATCCGACCATTCGGCGTCGCGGCCATCCAGGCGAATCGCCAGTTTCGCTTCCAGCCACTGGCGCAGCTCCAGCGGTAAGCCCTGGCTTGGCTGTTTGTTTTGCAGTGCAGTCTGCAGCGCCTCGGGCAACTGCGCCTGATGGCTGACAACCTGCGGTTTGGCTTCGATCTGCGCGGCATGGTTGAGGGTGATGCCGGTCACGGCAAACAACAGCATGCCGGCCAAACACAGCGCCGAGCTGATCCAGTGCCATTGCCGCAGGGTGCCGAGCCAGGGGAAACCGTTCATGGAATTCGCGTGATAGGAAAACAGGAGGGCGATTCTATATAAGGCCTTTATACAAATGCTAAACATTTACAAAGGCTATACATTCTCGAAAAGTGACTGCGTCTGCTGTGTTCGGTATTCGTCCCAACTGGCTCGGGCGAGTTTTCTGACGCTTTTTTCATGGGCGTTGGCGTCCGGCGGCGTGTTGCCGAGCACGGCTCGGCAGAGTCGCAATCAACACGCTGCGCGAAGAGGGTCCCTATCGCCGCGACGTTTACTGAACCGGGAGCTTGAGGGTTTTTACGCATTGCCAAATGTATTTCAAATTCATTTGGTAATGCGGTTGATTGGCAATTAGAATCGCGCCTCATTTTCCGGGGGAGGTTCGTATGCAGCAGCAATGGCCATTCAGTCTTAAGGCGCAGCCGCGTCTGTTGTCATTGCTGGCGCTGGCGACGCTGTCCCCATTGGTCGCCCAGGCGGCCGATAGCGGTGTTACGGCATTGCCGACCATGCGTGTGGATGGTGTGCGCATCGCCACTGAAGAGCGCCGCCAGTCGGTCGCGCCCAAGGTGGTGATCGATGGCGAGGAGCTGCGTCGTTCCGGCAACGGCAGCCTCGGCGATGCTCTGCGTCGCAAGACCGGCATGTATTTCGGCGGTGCTCCTGGCGATAACAAGGACCTGCGTCTGCGCGGCCTGGACAAGGAGTACACCCAGGTACTGCTGGATGGTCGGCGCATGCCCGACAGCGGCGAGAAGCGCGAAGTGCAGCTCGACCAGATCCCCATGGCAATGATCGACCGTATCGAGATCCTCCGTTCGCCCACCGCACAGATGGACGCCCAGGGCATCGGTGGCACTCTCAATATCATCCTGAAGAAGCGCAGCACGGCGCAGCGCAAGGTGATTCTCGGTGCAGCCAGTGGCGATCAGCGGCCGATGGATGGCAGCGCGCAGTTCAGCTGGGGCGAGGCGGACTTGCGTCAGCAATGGCTGATCAGCGGCGGCCGGCAGACCCGCAGCCTGCCCAAGCTCAAGGACAAAGTGACCTACAACGCCGCAGGCGTTGCCGGCGCGCGTGAGCAGGAGCGTGAGAACAAGCGCTTCTTCGAGAACTTCCTGACCCCGCATTGGGGCTGGCAGAGCGAGGGCGGCGACATGCTCAATGTCGACCTGCTGCTGCTCGACAGCGAAATGCATCGCGACAAGGACAAGCTCAAGTTCAAGGCTGACGGCACCGGCAACGGCTCGGAGTACGAGAAAGAGCTGATGAACAGCCGTAACCTCGGCATCAGCCTGGGCTGGGAGCGGCCGCTGGCTGAGGATCTGCAGCTCGACAGCCATTTCAGCGTGCGCGACCTGGACGACCAGAAACGCAAGTCCAAGCTGATCTACAAGGCCAATGGCGCGCTGGACAAGCGTGAGACCGAAGACGAAGACAAGAATGACCGCGAGTGGCAGTTCGGCCAGAGCCTGACCCACTGGCGTGGCGACCATGAGCTGCTGGCCGGTTACGACTACAGCGAAAAGAACCGTGACCGCGACAAGATCCGGGTCAGCAATGGTGTGACTCAGGCTGAAGCCAACGGCCAGTACGAGCTGGAAGAGAAGCGTTTCGACCTGTACGTCACCGATACCTGGCGCATCAACGATAAGCACCACCTGCAGCCTGGCCTGCGCTGGGAAAGCTCCGAGCTGGCAAGCTCGATCCCTGGCAGCGAAGCCGATGGACGTGAAGAGCACTTTGCCCCGTCCCTGCATTACCGCTGGGACCTGGCCGAGGCCTGGGCACTGCGCAGCAGCGTGGCACGCACCGTGCGCCGGCCGAAGTTCGATGACATCACGCCGATGGTCGACAGCAAGAGCGGCACCATCTCGGACCCGAACAAGATCGGTAATCCGACGCTCGAGCCCGAGGAATCCCTGGGCTACGACCTGGGGCTGGAACACTACCTGGGTGACAATGCCGGGCTGATCGGCCTCAACCTGTTCCGTCGCGATATCAAGCACCTGATGGAGGAAGTGACCTACCTCGACAGTGGTGATGGCGAGTACTACAAGCAGACCCGCAACACCGGTGACGGCAAGCTGTGGGGCGCCGAGCTGGAGTTTTCCAGCGACCTCGCCTGGCTGGGTATTGACGGCCTGAGCAGCGCGGCCGGTTACAGCTGGCTGGATTCCGAAGTGAAGGACCAGGCCACGGGGGAGAAGCGCCGCTTCAAACAGCAGCCTGGCTACCTGGCCAACATCGGTCTGGAGTACCGCATTCCGGCCACTGTGTTGACGGTGGGCGGCAGCTGGAACAAGGCCGGCGACTTCGAAGACGAAATCGGCAACAGCAACGAGAGCACCAGTACTACCGAGGTCGAGTTCTTCGACCTGTTCGTCAACGCCAACCTGACGGACGACATGACCTTGCGCCTGGCTGCCGAGAACATCGGCCAGGCACAAAAAGACCAGGAAAAGCGTGCATACAACGCTGACGGGTCGCTGAAAAACCGTGAAGTCACCCAAGAATATTCCGAGCCGCTGTACAGCATGAGCCTGGAAATCTGCTGGTAACCCTGAGGAGTCACCGCTATGTCGAGCCGTCAAATTCACCTGTGGAGCGGGGTGCTACTGGCCCTGCCGATGTTTATTGTCGGCGTCACGGCCATCTTCCTGGCGCATGAGAAGAGCCTGGGCATCAAGGATATGCCGATCAGCTGGCTGTCCATGCCCATGGAAAAGGAGCTTGAGCTGCGCAGCGTGACCCAGACCACCGATGGTCGTTTGTGGCTGGGCAGCCAGCAGGGTTTGTTTGTGCAGCAGGCGGATGCGGCGCCGCAACGCCAGGCCGATGTCGAAGTGCGTCAGTTGATGAGTGAAGGCGACAACCTGTGGGTTGCCAGCAAGCTGGGTCTGTATCAGCTGCAGGGCGATGACCTTACCCTGCGTCTTGAAGGCGATGTGCACGGTATTACTCGCCTGGCCGACGGCCAACTGATGGCCAGCGTCAGGGACATCGGCGCACTGCAAAGCCGCGACGGCTTGAGCTGGAACGCCTGGGCCGGCAATGACGCGTTATTGGCAGCCCAGGGTGAGGTGGCCAAGCCCTACACCATCGGCAAGCTGGTGATGGATATGCACACCGGCAAGGCGTTTTTCGGCAAAAGCGGCGAGTGGGTGTGGATCGATGTGCTCGGCTTCATCCTGGCCCTGCTCGGTCTGACCGGCGTGTGGGTTTGGTGGCAATCGCGCCGCCGTGCCGCCATCTAACAGACCGTTGAAAAACTACCTGCGTTGCCGATACGGCGTTAAAAACAGGCTCAAAATGCTCATGTACAGCTCGTACACTCCGCTTTTTCGCCTGTTTTTGCCTTGTCTCGGCTGCCTCGCCTACGTTTTTCAACGGCCTGCTAAATGATCTACCTCGCCGCGCTGCTGATCGGCCTGAGCCTGCTCGGCGCGTTGGCGACTCTGGCCATCAGCCTGCACGGCCTGTGGCTCTGGTGGCAGGGTCGCCAGCAGCGCCTGGGCCGGCGTCTGCGCATTCGCCGCAGCCAATGGCTGAGCGAGGACCTGCTGCATCTGGAGCTGGTGCATCCCTGGCGCTTGCCGCTGCCGCGTTTCGCGCCGGGGCAGTTCCTCACCATTCTTGCCCAGCCGCCCGGTTCGCGGCCCATGCGCCGCTGCTATTCCCTGGCGGCCTGGCACTCACGGCCTTGGCAGTATCAGCTGTGTATCAAGCGCGAAGCGCTGGGGCGGATGAGCCAGTGGCTGGCCGAGCAGGCGCAGCCGGGGCGTTCGCTGCGCATTCTGCCGCCGGCCGGGCACTTCACCCTAGAGTCGCAGCATGGCCCGCACTTGGTACTGATTGCCGGCGGCGTTGGCATCACGCCGATGCGCGCCATGCTGCATGCCTGGCTCAAGCGGCCAGGTGGTCGGCGTCTGACCTTGCTCTATGGCGGGCGTGACCAGGCGGCTCTGGCCTATCACCAGGAGCTGCTGACGCTGGCCGCTGCGCATCCTGAGTTCGATTACCGCCCTGCGCTTAGTCGCGACAGTCAGGCTCCCTCGGCTTGGCAGGGGCGGCTGGATCGGCAGCGCTTGAGCGAGATCGTCACGGCCGACAGCGAAGTGTTTATCTGCGCCGGTGACGCTTTGCTCAAGGCTTGTTTAGCGCATTTGAGCGATCTCGGCCTGCCTGATTCACGGGTGCATTGGGAGGCTTTCGGCGCGGGCGCCCTGGGTGCGGGTGCCGGGCAGTTCGCTCTGGATTGGCAAGGTGAGGCGCTGGACTACAACGGCCAGCCGAGCCTGCTGCATGCCCTGCACGAACAGGGCGTGGAGCTGGCGGCGGATTGCTGGGGCGGGCATTGCGGCAGCTGCCGGCTGGGCTGCAAGGGCGCAGTGGAGTGGCGGCAACAGCCGGCTTTGGCTCTACCGGCCGGACAGATTCTGGCCTGCTGCTGTATTCCCAAGGAGCCGCTACAGCTGGTTCGGCTTTGACTATTAGCTGCATCGCGACAGTCAATTTCCCAAACGTAGCGCTGTTCGCTAGAAAGCAGCCTGGTTACCCGTAGAGAAAACCCCGTGAAGCTGAAATCACTCATGTTCGCCGCCGCCCTGACGGCCCCCTTGGCCCAGGCCGAGAGCATTACTTATAGCAAGCAGATCCAGCCGCTTTGGCAGGCGCGCTGCGCCACGTGCCATGGCAATACCTCGGTGTATTGGGGGCAGTGGCAACAGAATAAAGACGCCTACAAGAAGCAGAACAAAGGGCCGCGCATGGACAGCTATGCCGAGCTTCTGCACTTTATCGGCTGGCCGCAAACCGGCTCGCTGATGCGTCAACTGGATGATGGCCAGAGCAACGGCAAGGGCAAGCCGGGCGGCATGTACCAGCACCTGGGTAATGATGAAGCCGAACGCCAGGCCAATCTGCAGTTGTTCAAAGCCTGGGTCGGTGAAGACGCCTGGAGCGGCAAGCACTGGCAGCCGAAGAAGGATCAACCCGCGATCAGCAAGCAGGAGCTGGATCGCCTCAAACTGGCTTATTGATCCGGCCCAGGCTTCCCGCCACGGCAATGCACCACTAAGCTTGTGGGCATGAAAACAATCCTGCTGAACTGCGATATGGGTGAAAGCTTCGGCGTATGGAGCATGGGCGATGATGTGCATGCCATGCCGCTGGTTGATCAGGCCAACCTGGCTTGCGGCTTTCATGCTTCCGACCCGCTGACCATGCAACGCACCGTCGCCCTGGCGGTGCAGCATGGGGTGAGCATTGGTGCACACCCGGCCTATCCGGATTTGCTCGGTTTCGGCCGTCGGCATATCGCCTGCTCGCCAGAGGAGGTCACCGCGCTGGTGCTGTATCAGCTCGGCGCGCTGGATGCCTTCTGCCGCGCGGCCGGCACCCAGTTGGCCTACGTCAAACCGCATGGCGCGTTGTACAACGACCTGGTGCGTGACGATGCGCTGTTCAACGCGGTGCTTGAAGCTTGCGCCAGTTACCGCAAGGGCTTGCCGCTGATGGTGCTGGCGCTGGCCGATAACAGCCGTGAGCTGCGCCTGGCCGATGCCGCCGATGTGCCGCTGATGTTCGAGGCCTTTGCTGACCGTGCTTACCTGGCCGATGGGCAGTTGGCGCCTCGGCGTTTGAGCGGCGCGGTGCACCATGATCCGCAGCGGATTTTCCAGCAGGCCCTGGCGATTGCTCAAGGCGAGCCGTTTGCCGATATTGATGGCAAGCCGCTGCAGTTGCGCGCTGACAGCCTGTGCGTGCATGGCGATAACGCCGACTCCCTGGCCGTGCTGCGGCGTTTGCGGGCCAGCCTGGACGCTCTATGATCCGCCTCGAACCGGCCGGTGCCGAAGCGCTGCTGCTGGTGCTGGCCGAGCAGCCGGATGCGCAGCTGCCGCAACGGATCGCCCTGCTGGCCGAGCGCATCCGTGGCGAGTTGGGTGAAGTGCTTACCGATCTGGTGCCGGGTTGGACCAGCCTGCTACTGCACTACGACCTGATGCGCACCGATCACCTGGAGCTGGCCGAGCGGCTCAAACCGCTGCTGGAGCGCTGGCTGGCCGAACCCTTTGTCGCGCAGGCCGGGCGGCTGCATGAAATCCCTATCTTGTATAACGGTGAAGACCTCGCCGAGGTCGCGCTTCTGTGTCAGCTCAGTGTCGCTCAGGTGATCGAACTGCATGCGGCGAGCGAGTACCGCGTTGGCGCGATTGGTTTTGCTCCGGGGTTTGCCTACCTCGCTGAGCTGGACGCGCGCCTGGCCTTGCCACGCCGCACCACCCCGCGCATTGCCGTGCCGGCCGGTAGCCTGGCGATTGCCGAGCGGCAAACGGCGATCTACCCGCACAGCTCGCCCGGCGGCTGGCACCTGATCGGTCGCTGCCCCTGGTCGCTGTTCAACGCCGCACAAACGCCGCCATGCCCGCTGGCGCTGGGTGATCAGGTGCGTTTTCGCAGCATCGATGAGCGCGACTTTATCCGCGAAGGCGGTCATTTATGAGCGGCCTGCGGGTGCTCAAACCAGGGCCGCAAAGCCTGTTGCAGGATGCCGGGCGACAGGGCTGGCAACATCTTGGCGTATCGCCGGCCGGACCGCTGGATTGGCATGGCGCGGCCTGGGCCAATCATCTGCTGAACAATCCCTGGGGCACGCCGCTGCTGGAAATCGCCCTGGGCGGCGTCGAGTTGCAGGCCGAGGTCGACACCTGGGTGGCGGTTTGCGGCGCCCAAGTGCCGCTGAGTGTGGATGATCAGCCGCAGCCCTTGTGGACGCGCCTGCCGCTGCGCAAAGGGCAGCTGCTGCGTCTGGGCTTTGCCCGCAGTGGCCAGCGCGCCTACCTGGCGGTGTCGGGCGGTTTTATTGCAGCGCCGGTGCTGGGTAGCGTCAGCGTGCAGCTGCGCGAAGGGCTGGGGCAGGCGTTGCAGGCAGGGGATCTGCTGGCTTGTCGGCCTGCGCATTTCACCCGCGGCGTCAGCGTGCCCTGGCCCTATCTGCCGGATTACGCCTGCAAACCCTTGCTGCGGGTGATTACCGGCGGCGATGCGGCGAGTTTCGAGGAAGATCAGTTGCAGGGCTTCTTCGCTCAGACCTGGCAGCTCAGCCCGCACTCCGACCGTATGGGCGCGCGGCTGCTCGGTGAGGCCGTGCAGCCGCCCGTGCGGCAGTGGTCATTGGGGGTTGGTCGTGGGGCGATTCAGGTGCCGCCGGATGGCCAGCCGATTATCCTGCAGGCCGACCACCAGAGCATGGGCGGTTATCCGCTGCTCGGTTGGCTGCACCCGCTCGATCAGGGCCGCCTGGCGCAGTGTCCGGCGCACCATCCACTGCGCTTCACCCCGGTCAGCATCGGCGACGCGCAGGCTGAGCTGCGCGAGTTTTACCGCTTTTTTCGCCGGATATAGGCGCTTTTGTAGGGTGGGTTAGCAGCGCATGGCCGCGATGTGGAAGCCTATGCGGGGCTGGAGCGCTGAGTAACCCACCAAGCGGTAGTCGGCCTTTCAACCGCCTGGTGGGTTACGGCGCAACGGGCAACGCAGCAGCTTATAGCCTACGGTTATGCGCAATCCCCAAGGATGGGGTGAATGCCGCAAGTCCGCCGGGAGCGGGCGCGGCCTAACCCACCCTACGAGTAGCGGGTTGCGCAGGTTGCTAAAGCGTTTTGGCCATACGGCTGGCCAGCAGCGCCCAGGCAAATAACAACAGACAGATAATCAGCATCGGCCAGCCGCGCCAGTACAGGTAAGGCGTGAGCCCCTGCATCGGCTGCACCTGGCCATAGAGCACCGCCTGTTCGAACTGCGGCAGTTGCGTGGTGATCTGGCCTTGCGGGTCGATCAGCGCGGTGACGCCGTTGTTGGTCGCGCGGATCATCCAGCGGCCGGCTTCCAGCGCGCGCATCTGCGCCATCTGCAAGTGTTGCAGCGGGCCGATGGAGCGGCCAAACCAGGTGTCGTTGCTGATGGTCAGCAGCAGGTCGCTCTGCGCGGCCAGGCCGGCGGAAAACTCCGGGTAGACCACTTCGTAGCAGATAAACGCAGCAATCGAGTGGCCCTTGGCCTGCAGCAAGCTCTGCTCGGCGGAGCCGCGGGCGAAGTCGGACATCGGCAGGTCGAAGAAGGCGATCAGCCCGCGCAGCAGCTCCTGCAGCGGCACGTATTCACCAAACGGCACCAGTTTCTGCTTGAGGTAATCGCCGCTGCCCTGGCCGACCACGCTGATGCCGTTGTAGTAGCGCTGTTCGCCGCGCTCGTTGCTTTGGCGAATCGGCACGCCGGTAATCAGCGCGGCATTCCGCTCATTGGCGAAGCGATTGATCATACCCAGGTAGCCCTGGGCGCGGTCCTTGAGCACCGGGATGGCGGTTTCCGGCCAGACGATCAGGTCGGTCGGCTTGGCGCTGAAGGTCATGTCGCGGTACAGCGCGAGCTGCGCGTTAAGCTGCTCGGGGTCCCATTTCATGTTCTGTTCGATATTGCCCTGCATGGCCGAGACACTTAGCGGTTCGCCTAGCGGTTGGGTCCATGCGTGGCCCTTGAGGGCAAGGCCGGCGATCCATGGGGCGATTAGCAGCACAACGCCGATGGCGAGAAACGCCTTGCGAGCGCGCAGTTGCGCCAGATTCACCAGCAGCGCGGCGCTCAGCGCCAGGGCAAACGACAGCAGCCATACACCACCGACTGGGGCCAGACCGGCCAGCGGGCCATCCAACTGGCTGTAACCGGCATACAGCCAGGGGAAGCCGGTGAGAAACCAACTGCGGAAGGCCTCTTGCGCCAGCCACAGCGCAGCGAAGGCCAATGCGTCGGCCAGCGGCGCTTCGACCCGGCGCAGCCAGCGCGTCCAGACCCAGGCGCTGAGAGCGAACAGCAGACCCAGGCCGCCGACAAACAGCAGGGTCAGAAACACCGCCAAGGGCGGCGATGCCGCGCCGTAATCGTGGATGCTGACGTACACCCAGCTGGTGCCGGCGGCGAATACGCCAAAGCCATAACTCCAGCCACGCAGCACCGCCTGACGCGGCGTGAGATCACGCAGACCGAGGTAGAACAGGGCGATGGAGAGGATGGCCAGCGGCCACAGGTCATACGGCGCCAGCGCCAGGGGCGTGATAGCGCCGGCCAACAGCGCGATCAGGGTGCCGGGCCAGCCAGGTCGGGTTATCCAGTGCATTGCATGCAGATCCTTGGATTGAGGTGGCGCAAGGGTAAAGCGGCAGAGCAGGCGGGGGAAGTGTTGCGAACCGGCCACCGTTGCAGGTGGCCGTTAACTGGGTCAGTTGCTAACCGGGCTCAGGCGCAGCAGGTGAATGCGGCGGCTGTCGGCGTTGAGTACGCGGAAGCGGAATTCGCCGATCTGGGTGACTTCGTTGCGCTTGGGCAGGTGGCCGAAGGCGCTCATCACCAGGCCGCCGACGGTGTCGAACTCGTCATCGGAGAATTCGGTATCGAAGGCTTCGTTAAAGCTTTCAATCGGCGTCAGCGCCTTGACCAGGAAATCGCCGGAGGGCAGCGGTTTGACGTAGCTGTCTTCTTCCACGTCGTGTTCATCTTCGATATCGCCGACGATCTGCTCCAGCACGTCCTCGATGGTCACCAGGCCGGCCACACCGCCGTACTCGTCGATGACCACGGCCATGTGGTTGTGGTTGGCGCGGAACTCACGCAGCAGCACGTTAAGGCGCTTGGACTCGGGCACGAAGGTGGCCGGGCGCAGCAGGTCCTTGATATTGAAATTGGGCTGTTCGCCCGAGAGGATCAGTGGCAGCAGATCCTTGGCCAGCAGGATGCCGACCACGTCATCCAGGCTCTCACCGACCACGGGATAGCGCGAGTGCGCCGCTTCGATGATCGAGGGCAGGAATTCCTTGGGCGTCTGGTTGGCCTTGATGCTCATCATCTGTGAGCGCGGCACCATAATGTCGCGAACCTGCAGGTCGGCGACCTGAATTGCACCTTCAACGATGGCCAGTGCTTCGCTGTCGAGCAGCTTGTTCTGATGCGCTTCGCGCAGCACTTCCAGCAATTCCTTGCGGTTTTTCGGCTCATGAGCAAAAGCCTGGGTCAGTCTGTTAAACCAGGACTTCTGCTCGTTGCTCGATCGGTCTTCGCTCATGGTGGTTACTCAGGAACCTTTTGTAATTTCAGTTGGGTTTCTATTTAGAGGGTACTTACAAACGTAGCGAGCGATGGCCAGGCAAGGCGCGCTCAGTCGAAAAGCGCAGTGTACGAGTTGTACATGAGCATTTGAGACTGAGTGCAACGCAGTATGGCCGAGCGCAGTAGTTTGTAGGTGCCCTCTTATTCGTGGTCGGCGTAGGGGTCGGGGTGACCCAATTCAGCCAGCAATTCTCGTTCCAGCGCTTCCATCTCTTCGGCTTCCTCATCGTCGATGTGGTCGTAGCCGAGCAGGTGCAAGCAGCCGTGGATCACCAGGTGCGCCCAATGCGCTTCGCTGGTTTTAGCTTGTTCCTGGGCTTCGCGCTCAACCACAGGCACGCAGATCACCAGATCACCGAGCAGTGGTATATCCAGCATCTCGTCCGGTATATCGGCAGGGAAGGATAGTACGTTGGTGGCGTAATCCTTATGACGCCAGGTGTGATTGAGCTCGCGACCCTCGGCTTCATCGACCAGGCGAATGGTCAGCTCGGAGTCGGCGCTGCGCTGGCGCAGGGCAATCTCGCACCAGGCGCGAAACTGCGCCTCGCTCGGCAGGGCGGCGGCGTCGCTGGCGATCTGCAGGTCAAGCTCAAGCATTGCGCTCATCCTGCTCGTCATCCAGCTTGCCGTGCATGCGGTTGTCGTAGCGCTCGTAGGCTTCGACGATGCGCTGCACCAGTGGGTGGCGCACTACGTCCTTGGGCTTGAAGTGGGTAAAGCTGATACCCGGCACGTCACGCAGCACGTCGATCACGTGGGTCAGGCCGCTTTTGGTGCCGCGCGGCAGGTCGACCTGGGTGATGTCGCCGGTAATCACCGCAGTGGAGCCGAAGCCGATGCGGGTGAGGAACATCTTCATCTGTTCCAGGGTGGTGTTCTGGCTTTCGTCGAGGATGATAAAGCTGTTGTTCAGCGTGCGGCCGCGCATATAGGCCAGCGGCGCGACTTCAATCACCTGCTTTTCGATCAGCTTGGCCACCTGCTCGAAACCGAGCATCTCGTACAGTGCGTCGTACAGCGGGCGCAGGTAAGGATCGATCTTCTGCGACAGGTCGCCGGGGAGGAAGCCGAGTTTCTCGCCAGCCTCTACCGCCGGGCGTACCAGCAGGATGCGGCGAATCTGCTCGCGCTCCAAGGCATCCACGGCGCAGGCCACGGCCAGATAGGTTTTGCCAGTACCGGCTGGGCCGACGCCGAAATTGATGTCGTGGTCGAGAATGGCTTTGACGTAGCGCTGCTGATTGGCCCCGCGTGGGCGAATCATGCCCTTGCGGGTGCGCAGGGCGACGCTGGCTTCGACGGTCGGGTTGCTCATTTCCTCGATCCCGGACTCCTGCAGAAACAGGTGCACCAGGTCGGGCGACAATTCGGTGTTTTCGGCCTCGCGGTACAGGCGGCGCAGTAGCTGCTCGGCAGCGCGGGTCTGACCGGCGGTGCCGACCAGTTCGAACTGGTTGCCGCGGTTGCGCAATTCGATGCTTAGGCGCTGTTCGATCAGGCGCAGGTGCTCATCAAATTGGCCGCACAGGTTAGCGAAGCGGCGAGCCTCAAAGGGTTCAAGGATAAAACGGAGTGGTTCTATGGGTGCGTTCAAGGTCGTGTGATGGCCGCCAGTCGGCTGGGGTAGTGAAACGAAGAATAGCGCTAGCGGCCGCGAGGGGGAAGCTCGGGCCGCTGCGGCTTTAGTCGGTTAGCAGGGTGCCGCGCAGCGAGTTGGGCATGGCTTCGTCGATATGCACGTCGACAAACTGGCCGATCAGGCGCGGGTTGTCGCTGCGGAAGTTGACCACCCGATTGCTCTCGGTACGGCCCTGGAGCATGCCGGGGTCCTTCTTCGAGTAATCGTTGACCAGGATGCGCTGCACGGTGCCGGCCATGCGTCGGCTGTTCTCAAAACCCTGCTGGGTGATGCGGTGCTGCAGCAGCGCCAGGCGCTGCTTTTTCAACTCCAGCGGGGTGTCATCGGGCAGGTCGGCCGCCGGTGTACCGGGGCGCGCGCTGTAGACGAAGGAGTAGCAGAAGTCGAAACCGACATCCTCGACCAGCTTCATGGTCTGCTCGAAGTCCTTCTCGGTTTCCCCGGGGAAACCGACGATAAAGTCCGAGCTGATCAGGATGTCCGGTACGGCGGCGCGCAGCTTGCGGATGCGCGACTTGTATTCCAGCGCGGTGTGGTTGCGCTTCATCGCCGCGAGAATGCGGTCGGAGCCCGATTGCACCGGCAGGTGCAGGTATTTCACCAGCTCGGGGATCTCGGCGTGGGCCTGGATCAGTGCGTCGGAGAACTCCAGCGGGTGGCTGGTGGTGTAGCGAATGCGGTCGATGCCATCGATGGCCGCCACGGCATATAGCAGCTCGGCAAAGTCGGCAATCTGCCCATTCTGGGTCGCGCCACGGTAGCCGTTGACGTTCTGCCCGAGCAGGGTGATTTCGCGCACGCCGTGTTCGGCCAGGTGGATGATTTCGCCGAGCACATCGGCCATCGGCCTGCTGACTTCTTCGCCGCGGGTGTAGGGCACCACGCAGAAGGTGCAGTACTTGCTGCAGCCTTCCATCACCGACACGTAGGCGCTGGGGCCATCGACGCGCGGCTCGGGCAGACGGTCGAATTTCTCGATCTCGGGGAAGCTGATGTCGACCTGGGCGATCTTGGTGGTACGCGCCGCGTCGATCATTTCCGGCAGGCGGTGCAGGGTCTGCGGGCCGAAGACCACGTCGACGTAGGGCGCGCGATCACGAATCGCCGCGCCTTCCTGGCTGGCCACACAGCCACCGACGCCGATCACCAGGTCGGGGTTGGCAATCTTCAGCTTTTGCCAGCGGCCGAGTTGCGAGAACACCTTGTCCTGGGCTTTTTCACGGATCGAGCAGGTGTTGAGCAGGATGATGTCAGCGTCTGCGGCCTTCTCGGTGACTTCCAGGGCTTGATGTTCGCCCAGCAGGTCGATCATGCGCGAGCTGTCGTACTCGTTCATCTGGCAACCGTGGGTTTCGATATAAAGCTTCTTGGTCATGCGCGCTCAAAAAGGGTGATTCGAAGAACCGCGCATTATAGGGAGCTAGTGCCAGGGTTCCTAGGGTCTGCTGTCGCTTCGTCGCGAGCCGCGTTGCCGCGAAAAATCTCGCCAGGCTAGGCGGAGGACGCAGGTAATGGTTGTTCCCTTGCCAAGTCCTCCAACACCGCGTGGCGAGATTTTGCGCGCAACCCGAAGGGCCGGGCCTGTTTTAGCGCGATGCTGCGTTTCTCGACACTCATTTGGAACAACCAAACTTCGTGTCTCGTGCCTTGCCTCGCGCTAAAACAGGCTCCGGCGCGGCCGCGAACGAAGCGGCAACAGACCCTGGCGTTGGCTGCTAGGCGGCTATGCTATGATCCGCGCCCTTTCAATTAACCCCTCGGTACGAACTGCATAGCCATGAGCAAGCGCGAACCCATCTACAAGGTGATTTTCCTCAACCAGGGTCAGGTGTACGAGATGTACGCCAAGCAGATCTTTCAAAGCGATCTGTGGGGCTTTCTGGAAGTGGAGGAGTTCGTCTTCGGCGAGCGCACCCAGGTGGTCGTCGACCCTAGCGAGGAAAAGCTCAAGGCGCAATTCGACGGTGTGGTGCGCAGCTTTATCCCCATGCACGCGATCATCCGCATCGATGAAGTCGAGCGCCTGGGTACTCCGAAGATCAGCGAAGCCAAGGGCGGCGGCAATGTCATGCCCTTCCCCATGCCGATGCCGGATAAGTAAGCAGTCTTAGGCTGTAGGGTGGATGTCACCTTTTACATCCACCATTCGCTGGTAGCGCAGCTTCCGCCCTACGGCAGCGGGGCAAACGGCGAGGTAAAGGTGTCGGCGTTCTGCAGTTCCAGCAGGTAGTTGCGGAAGATCTGCCCGAGCACTTGGCTGGCGATTTCTAGTTCGTTGCGCGGCATCTGTGCAGCGATCAGGTCGGCGCTGTCCATCGCTTCGTCCGAGCCGTTCACCGCCGCCATTTTCAGCACGATATAGGCCTGCACCGCGTTCGCCGGTACGCCTTCGCCACGGAAGAACATCATGCCCAGGCGGTACTGCGATTGCGCATGGCCCTGCAATGAGGCCTGCTCGAACCATTTCAGCGCCTGGCTGAGATCGCGTTCGACGCGCTTGCCGTCGTAATAGAACTCGCCCAGCTCAAATTCCGCCTGCAAGTCGCCATTGCGGGCAGCTTGCTCGCAGGCTTCGACAGCAGCGGGCAGTTCTTCAGGGGCGGTGTTGAGTGAGCAGCTGCCAAGCGCGGGGATCAGCAAGGAGTTGCCGCTCGCCGAGGCAAGCAGTGGCAGCAGGAGCAACAGGCAGCCCAGGGACAGGGTGCGGCCGGTGCGTTTCATGAAAATCCGTTTACCTCGGGATGCACAACAGGCGATGTGCCTGGCCGCCGGAACGCGGCAGCCATCACATTATGAAATAAGCAGCGGCGTTCTTACAAAGTCTTTACCGGGTTTTCTTCCGTGCGGCCATGTTTTGCGCTGCCAGGCAGGCTCAGTAGCAGCCAGGCCAGCAGTGGGTAGGCGGGTGTAAGCAGGGCGTGGAACAAGTCGGCTCGGCGTAAAGAACCGATAAAGCCCTCGGTGCCGACGGCCAGACCGGCCAGCAGAAACAACCCGACCACCGCAATCGCCGCCGCCAGGGGCGCGCGCTTGGGCCACTGTACGGCGCCGGCGTAGAGAATCAGCAGCAGGGTCGCCAGGTTGAGCAGTAGGCGGTAATCCTCCAGCAGGTTCATCTGGCGGAACAGTTCGAAGAACGCGCATAGCCCGAGCAGGATGCGTCCCCAGTTGGCACGGCTCCACTTCCAGCCGCGACCCAGGGCGAGTGCGGCGGCGCCGAGCAACGGCAGGCCGAGAAAGCTGCTGGCCTGGCTTAGCCACAGATGTGCGGCCTGCGCGCTGGGGTCGATGCCAAAGCGAATCACCCCAACGGCCGCTGCAGCCGCAGGCAGAAGAAACCCCAGCAAGGCGCAGAACAGCCCGGGCTGATCGGCCTCGCCGTAGTGCTTGCGGGCTTTGCCGATGGCGATTGCACAGGCCAGACAGGCCAGGGCCAGGATCGCGTCGCTAAAGGCGGTGCTGTACTGCATCAGGCTTTCTTCAGCTCGGCAAAGGCGCGCTCGGCGGCGTCCAGGGTGATCTTCAGCTCGGCATCGCCATGGGCAATGGAGGTAAAACCGGCCTCGAAGGCGCTTGGTGCCAGGTACACGCCGCCGGCCAGCATCAGGTGGAAGAAGCGCTTGAAGCGCTCGGCATCGCTGGCCATCACATCATCAAAGGTGACGATATCGTCGGCACCGCTGAAATACAGGCCGAACATGCCGCCCGCTTGGGTGGTGACGAATGGAATGCCGGCGGCATCAGCGCGGTCCTGCAGGCCTTGCAGCATGCGGCTGGTGTAGTCGCTCAGTTCGGCATGAAAGCCCGGGCGCTTGATCAGGCGCAGGGTGGTCAGGCCAGCGGCCATGGCCAGCGGGTTACCCGACAGGGTGCCGGCCTGGTAGACCGGGCCGAGCGGGGCGATGCAATGCATGATTTCGCGTTTGCCGCCGAAGCAGCCGACCGGCATACCGCCGCCGATGATCTTGCCGAAGGTGGTCAGGTCCGGGGTGACGCCGTAATACGCCTGGGCGCCACCGAGGGCGACGCGGAAGCCGGTCATCACTTCGTCGAAGATCAGCACCACGCCGTGTTTGTCGCACTGCTCGCGCAGGCCCTGCAGGTAGCCCGGTGCCGGCGGCACGCAGTTCATATTGCCGGCCACCGGCTCGACGATGATGCAGGCGACGGTCGAGCCGACTTCGCTGAGCATCTGCTCGACCGCTGCCAGGTCGTTGAACGGCAGGGTCAGGGTGTGTTTGGCGAAGTCCGCCGGCACGCCGGCGGAGCTCGGCACGCCCTGGGTCAGCAGGCCGGAGCCGGCTTTAACCAGCAGACTGTCGGAGTGGCCGTGGTAGCAGCCTTCGAATTTGATGATGTTGTCGCGGCCGGTGTAGCCACGGGCCAGGCGGATGGCGCTCATGGTCGCTTCGGTGCCGGAGCTGACCATGCGCACCATTTCCATCGACGGCACCAGGCTGCACACCAGGTCAGCCATCTCGGTTTCCATGGCGGTCGGTGCGCCGTAGGACAGGCCGTGCTGCAGCTGGTTGCGTACTGCGTCGAGCACGTCCGGGTGGCTGTGGCCGAGGATCATCGGGCCCCAGGAACCGACGTAGTCGACATAGCGCTTGTCGTCTTCATCGGTGACGTAGGCACCTTCGGCGTGCTTGAAGAACAGCGGCGTGCCGCCGACGCTTTTGAAAGCGCGCACGGGCGAGTTGACGCCGCCGGGGATGTGCTTTTGCGCGTTGGCGAAGAGGATTTCGGAGCGGGACATGGCAGGGCCTCTCAAGCTGGGCGTTGGGGCGAACCGTGCCGCCCCTGATAACGATTATTTAGAAATAAACAGGGCGCTAAAGGCGCGGGCGCGGCGCTCGACTTCGGCGGCCGAGTCGGCGCCGAACAGGCCGTGCACCACGGCAACCATGCTGGCGCCGTGGGCGATCAGCTCAGGTGCGTTGTCCAGGGTCACGCCGCCGATGGCGACAATCGGCAGGTTGACCTTGGCCTTCGCCGCCGTCAGCAACGCGACGTCGGCAGCCGGCGCGCCGGGCTTGGTGTTGGAGTTGAAGAAGCGGCCGAAGGCGACATAGCTGGCGCCCTCCTTGGCGGCGGCTTCGGCCAGTTCCAGCTGGGCGTGGCAGGTACCGCCGATAATAGCCTTGCGGCCGAGCAGCGCACGGGCGGCGGACAGTGAACCGTCGCCTTGGCCCAGATGCAGGCCGACACCCAAACGGGCGGCCAATTCTGCGTCGTCATTGATGATCAGCGCGGCGCCATAGCGGTTGCACAGCTCGCGCAGGGCTTCGGCCTCGCGCAGGCGGCGGGCGTCATCGCTGGATTTGTCGCGGTACTGCAGCAGCGTCGCGCCGCCCTTGAGCGCAGCTTCGACGTAGGGCAGCAGCTTGCCCTTGAGCAATTCGCTGTCGGTGATGGCATACAGGCCACGCAGTTTCATCGCAAACGCTCCATCAGCGGCTTTCTATTAATAAGCATCTAGGGGCAGGCGGCGCGGAATAAACTGGCCATGGCCAGGTTGCTCGGCATCGCGCAGGGTGCGCCAGGTGTAGTCGAGGGCAAATTGCACGGCGCTGACCAGTTCCTGGCCCAGTGCCAGGCGACCGGCCAGGGTGCTGGCCAGGGTGCAGCCGGAGCCGTGGTAGCTGCCGGGCAGGCGCTGGCAGGTAAAGGTGTGGCGGCTGCCGTCGCGGCTATAGAGGCGGTTGTGCACTTCGTGCTCATCGCCATGGCCACCAGTGATCAGCAGGTGCTGGATATAGGGCAGCAGCTTCTCGGCGCACTCATCGGCCGTGCCATCCGGCAGTTCGGCGAGGATGCGCGCTTCCGGTAGGTTCGGTGTGGCGATAGTGGCGACGGGTAGCAGGCGCTCGCGCATGGCATAACCGACTTCATCCTTGCCCAGTGCGCCGCCACCGCCGGCACGTAGCACCGGGTCGCAGACCAGCGGGATACCCGGCAGGCGTTGCATGACCTCGAGCACGGTTTCGACCATCTCGACCGAGCCGAGCATGCCGAGCTTTACGGCTTCGATCGACAGGTCATTGATCACTGCATTGGCCTGGGCCAATACCCAGTCGCGGTCGAGTACGCGGAAGTCGGAAACGTTGACGGTGTCCTGCACGGTCAGTGCAGTCACGGTAGGGGCAGCGTGACAGCCTTGGGCGAGCAGGGCTTCGATATCGGCTTGCAGGCCGGCACCACCACTGGGGTCATGACCGGACAGGCACAGCACTACGGGGCGAGAGGTAGGCGTTTTCATGGTGCGCGAGCTTACCACCAAACCACGGCTTGCAGACCCCGCTGCGGCAGGAAAGCCAGCCAAGCGGACGATCTGTCGCATGCCCGTAGCCCGGATATAATCCGGGACGTTTTTCGGAATTCAGAAGGTTCCCGGATTGCATCCGGGCTACACGTAAATGCCGTTAACGTGGTTTAAGTGAGCGGCATTATGCGCGTCCAGCTTTTTCCTGGGGCTCTGGCGCAAGGGCCTATGTTAGGGGCTGTTACCGTTTCATCGCGACCGCGCCGGAGCCAGTTTTAGCGCGAGGCCAGGCACGAGACGCGAAGTTTGGTTGTTCCACATGAGTGTCGAGAAACGCAGCATCGCGCTAAAACTGGCCCGGCCCTGCGGGTTGCGCGAAAAATCTCGCCATGCGGTGTTGTGGAACTTGGCAAGGGAACACCATTACCTGCGTCCCACGCCTAGCCTGGCGAGATTTTGCGCAGCAACGCGGCTTGCGCTGAAACGGCAACAGCCCCTAGAGTGCCAGCATCCAACTACACCGCTTCCAGCTGCGCTACCTAAGGCGCTGCTGGCTTACTCTGGCTGAGCTGCATGCACTACATCCTTCTCTGTTTCTTCATGCTGGTGCCAGGGTTGGCCGGGGCATTGGTTTTTGACGAAAACACCCGCAGCCTGCCGCTCGGCAAGGCCATGTCGGTATTCGAGGATGTACGCGGTGATGCCAGCATCGAGGACATCACCTCGCCGGCCCTGCAGGCCAGTTTCCGCCAGCACGACAAGGGTGTGCTGAACGCCGGCTATTCGCGCTCGGTGTTCTGGCTGCGTCTGGATCTGGAATACCGCCCGCAGCAGGTGACAGGCGTGCAGCCCTGGTTGCTGGAGCTGGCCTATCCGCCGCTTGATCATGTGCAGCTTTACCTGCCCGATGCGCAGGGGCGTTATCAGTTGAGCCAGCACACCGGCGATGCCTTGCCGTTCTCCAGCCGTGAGATCAAACAGCACAACTATGTATTCGAACTGAAGTTGCCGCCGGGGCAACGACAGAGTGTTTATCTGCGCCTGGAAAGCCAGGGCTCGATCCAGGCGCCGCTGACCCTCTGGGCACCGAATGCTTACCTGGAAGAACAGCCGGCGCGCATCTATGTGCTGGGCATCATCTACGGCGTGCTGCTGGTGATGCTGATCTACAACCTGTTTATCTTCCTCAGCGTGCGCGACACCAGCTACCTGTATTACATCCTCTATATCGCCTCGTTTGGCTTTTATCAGCTATCGGTCAACGGTGCGGCCATCGAGTATTTCTGGCCCAACAGCCCCTGGTGGGCGAACGCCGCCACGCCTTTCCTGATCGGCGCGGCGGCGCTGTTCGGTTGTCAGTTTGCCCGTAGTTTTCTGCATACCGCCGAGCACAGCCCCTGGGTCGACCGCGCCCTGTTGCTGATGATGGCCTGCGGCGTATTGGTAATGACCCTGGCGCTGACGGCCAGCTATGCCCTGTCACTACGTCTGGCCACCTACCTGGCGCTGGGCTTTACCGTGGTGATCTTCAGTGCCGGCATCCTCGCCTGGATGCGCGGCATGCGTGTGGCACGTTATTTCATCATCGCCTGGACGGCCTTTCTCGCCGGCGGAATGATCAACACCCTGATGGTGCTGGGCTACCTGCCGAATATGTTCCTCACCATGTACGCCAGCCAGATCGGCTCGGCGCTGGAAGTCGGCCTGCTCTCGCTGGCGCTGGCCGACCGCATCAACGCGATGAAGGAAGAGCGCACGCGCATCCTCCAGGAGGCCGGGCTCAAGCTCGAAGCCTTCAACCAGGAACTGGCCAACAGCAACCGCTTGAAGGATGAATTCCTCGCCACCGTCACCCACGAGCTGCGCACGCCGATGAACGGGGTGATTGGTTCGCTGGAACTGATGCAGATGCTCGAGCTCGACGGCGAGCTGGCGCACTACCAGCGCACGGCCGCCAGCTCCGCCCGCGACATGATGCGCATGGTCAATGACATTCTCGCCCTCACCGAGTTGCAGGCTGGTCGTTTGTACCCGCGTCGTGAGCCGTTCAGTCTGCGCGGCCTGTTCGACGGTTTGCGTGCGCAGTACGCGCCGCGCGCCGAAGAAAAGGGCCTGCGCTTTGTACTGGAACTGGACGACAGCCTGCCCGACACCCTTGAAGGCGATGCCAGCAAGCTGATGCAAAGCCTTAGCTGCCTGTTGGATAACGCCATCAAGTTCACCCAGCATGGCGAAGTGCGCGTGCGGGTTACTCGTGGCGGCACGGCCAGCGATATCCTGCCGCTGCGTATCGAGGTGATCGACACTGGCGTGGGCTTCGCCGTGCCGGCCGACGGTAAGCTGTATCAGCGCTTCCAGCAGCTGGATGGTTCGATGACCCGCGAGTACGGCGGCCTGGGCATTGGCCTGGCGATCTGCCGGCAGCTGGTCGATCTGCTCGGCGGTGATCTCAGCCATGAATCCCATCCGGGCCAGGGCAGCTGCTTTCGCCTGGAGCTGCCACTGGCCCTGCCGGTGCAGATGACCACCCCGGCTGCAGTGGTGTTACGCGCCACCGGCCCGGCGCTGCGCGCGCCTGAGCAGTGCACGGTGTTGATCGTCGAGGACAACGCGATCAACCAGTTGGTGACCCGTGGCATGCTGCTCAAACTCGGGTATCAGGTGCGCACCGCCGATAACGGTGCCGAAGCGCTGGAGGTACTGCGCAACGAGACCATCGACGCCGTGCTGCTGGATTGCCAGATGCCGGTGATGGACGGTTTCGCCACCTGCCGGGCGCTGCGCAACCTGCCCGGCTGTCAGTTGCTGCCGGTGCTGGCGATCACCGCCCACAGCCACAGCGGCGACCGCGAGCGCTGCCTGGCTGCCGGTATGAGCGATTACCTGGCCAAGCCGGTGAAGTTCGAGCAGCTGCGCAATCTGTTGCACGACTGGGTGCTCTGCCGCGAGTCCTGATCTACGACCTGCTGCGCGTCGGCCTTACTGCGTTAAAAACAGGCTCAAGCTCGCGAGACCGTAAATTCGTTATTGAGTTGTATACGCCAACGGCTGGCCAATATGCCCGCTGTTGTGCCCGGAATCGCCCTTTAGCCAAACTCTGAATCCTGATTCACTTGAGCAATAGTGAATCAGGATTCAGATCATGGCCTATCGCACCACTGCCCTGCGTATCGACCGCGACCAGGCGCTGCGTGAACGCATCATCAGCGCCGCGCTGGTGCGGGTTGCTGAGGGCGGTTTTGCTGCCTTGACCATGCAGGCGCTGGCTGAGGATGTCGGCATCGCCACCGGCAGTCTGTACCGCCACTTCAGCAGCAAGGGCAGCCTGGCGGCCGAGGTGTTTGCGGTGGCCAGCCAGCGTGAGGTGGATGCGTTGACGGTCAGCGTGCGTGGCCCTGGCAGCCCGGTGCAGCGTCTGGCCGCAGGGCTTGAGCGCTTTGCCGCGCGGGCCTGGGACAGCCGCCGTTTGGCCTTCGCCCTGATCGCCGAGCCGGTTGATCCGGAAGTCGACGAGCAACGCCTGTTCTACCGCGAAGCCTATGCCGACCTGTTCGTCGAATTACTGCAGGAGGGCGTCGCCCAAGGCGTGTTCCGCGTGCAGCAGATCAACTTGGTCGCCGCCTGCCTGGTCGGCGCCATCGCCGAAGCCCTGGTCGGCCCACTGTCGCCGCCCGCCCGTGCGGCCCGCGAAGCCGGTTATCCCGCCCCCAGCCTGGCTGAAGTCAGCCAGGCCCTGGTCACCTTTTGTCTACGCGCCGTGGGCGCCCCATTGCCTGAAGAGGAGCCTCAGCCATGAATGCCAGCCAACACGCCGAAACCCATGAAGTGTTCAACCAGGTGCCGCCGCTGGATGGCGCCAACCTGTACCGCGTCGACCTGCCGCTGCAGGAGTGGAGCAAGCGCTTCGGCGGCGGCTGGGCCGAGCAACGCCTGGATGTGTATGGCGCGTTGGCCGGTGGTGAGCTGATGGCCGCAGGCTTTCTCGCCAACGAAAACAAGCCGGTGTTCAAAAGCCATGACCGCTATGGCCATCGCGTCGATCTGGTGGAGTTTCACCCGGCTTATCACCAGTTGATGAGCGCAGCCATCGAGCACGGTCTGCCGTCCATGCCCTGGACCGACCCGCGTGCCGGCGCTCAGGTGGCACGCGCCGCCATGAGTTACCTGCACAGCCAGGCCGAAGCCGGCAGCGGGTGCCCGCTGACCATGACCTTCGCCAGCGTGCCGGCGCTCAAGCTGCAGGCCGATGTGGCTGAGAAGTGGCTGCCGAAAATCCTCTCGACTCAATACGATCCGCGCAACCTGCCGATTGAGCAGAAAACCGGTGCGACCATCGGCATGGCCATGACCGAGAAGCAGGGCGGCACCGATGTGCGTGCCAACACCACCCGCGCCTACCCGGTGGGCCTTGGTGGCCCGGGCCAGGCCTACGAGCTGGTCGGCCACAAGTGGTTCTGCTCGGCGCCGATGTGCGATGCCTTTCTGACCCTGGCGTACACCACCAAGGGCCTGACCTGTTTTCTGCTGCCGCGCCACCGCCCGGACGGCACGCGTAACGAGTTGTATATCCAGCGCCTGAAAAACAAGCTGGGCAACTGGTCGAACGCCTCCAGCGAAGTGGAGTTTCGCGGCGCCCTGGCCTGGATGGTTGGCGAAGAAGGCCGTGGCGTGCCGACCATTATCGAGATGGTCGCGCTGACCCGCTTCGACTGCATGATTGGCTCCAGCGCGCTGATGCGTCAGGCCCTGACCCAAGCTGCGCACCACTGCGCCCACCGTCAGGTTGGCGGCCGCGTATTGAGCGAACAGCCGCTGATGCAGAACGTACTGGCTGACCTGGCTCTGGAAAGCGAAGCGGCGCTGGCGCTGACCATGCGCATGGGCAAAGCGCTGGACAATCCGCATGACGAGCAGGAAGACAAGTTCGCCCGCTTGGTTACCGCCGTAGGCAAGTATTGGATCTGCAAACGCGCGCCGGCCATGATCAACGAGGCCGCCGAATGCATGGGTGGCGCCGGGTATGTCGAGGACACCATCCTGCCGCGCCTCTACCGCGAAGCACCGGTCAACTCGACCTGGGAAGGCTCGGGCAACGTGCAGTGCCTGGACGTGCTGCGCGCCCTGTCCAAGGAGCCGGGCGTGCTCGATGCGCTGTTCGCTGAGTTGGGCGACGGCCATGGTGATGCGCTTTTGAAAGCCCATATCGCCAAGCTGCAGGCGGATTTTCGCGATACCGCCGATATTCAGTACCGCGCTCGTCAGCTGACTGAAGGCGTAGCCCTGGCGCTGCAAGCCAAGCTGCTGTTGGAAGCCGGCAATGCGCCAGTGTCCGATGCCTTTATCGCCAGCCGTCTGGGCGGGCAGGGCGGTCGGGTCTACGGCACCTTGCCGCGCGGGTTGGATGTTGACGCGCTGGTGGCGCGCAGCACGCCGCATTTGATCTAAGGCGCCGAGCATGCACGCCAGTCTTTTTCAGCAGCTACAGGCCTGGCTGGCCGGTGATATCGGTACGGACTACGGTATCTCTCAGCTGCAGGCGGCAGCCGGAGTGGCGAGCTTCAGCAGTCAGCCGCCGGCTGTGCACTTCAATCCGCTCGGCGGAGTGCACGGCGGCTACACCGCCACGCTGTTCGATGCGGCGCTGGGGCTGGCGGTGTACTCGCAGGCCAGCGCCGAAGAGGTCTATGTGACCGCCAGCCTGCAGGTAAATTACCTGCGCCCGATTGGTCTTGCGGCTTTGCCGCTACGCACCGAAGCCCATGTGCAGCAGCGCGAGGGGCGGCAGGTCGCGGTGCAGGCCACGCTGCATGATGCTCAGGGGCAGCTGTGCGCCAATGCCAGTGGCGTCTTTACCTGCTTGCGTCATACGGCGTAAGGCGCCTGGCGCTGTCATTTCTCTTGGCCGCCGGGTAAGGTGGCCGCCGATGGTTCCGGTTCGCATTTATGCGACTGGATGAAAAGGGAACAGGGTGCGGCGCACGTCGCCAATGCCCTGGCTGCCCCCGCAACTGTAAACGGTGAATAACGCCCAGATGCCACTGACCGCAAGGTCGGGAAGGCGGGCGCAGTGTCAAGCCGTGAGCCAGGAGACCTGCCATCGAAGCCGGGCGCTTATGCCCATCCCCTCTATCCAGATCATCGCGCGGTGGGCGCGGTACAGGAATCTCTATGCACATCGAACCCGAAGTCGTTACTGGCGCCAAACTCTTTCTTAGTTATGCAACCGCCGCAGGTGCCTTTGGCCTCACGGCCAAGCTTGCCCTCGACAGCGTACGCAGCAACGGTGGCGCTGCCGCCCTAGCGCTGCGTAGCCTGCTGACCACTGCCCTGGTGTTCTGCTTCTTCGAGGTATTGCCGCATCACCCCGTGGGCGTTTCCGAGGTGCATCTGATTCTGGGCTCGACGCTGCTTCTGCTGTTCGGTGCCGGTGCCACGGCTATCGGTCTGGCGCTTGGCCTGTTGTTGCAGGGCTTGCTGTTTGCCCAGTTTGACCTGCCGCAGTACGGCATGAACGTCACCACGCTGCTGGTGCCGCTGTGGGCTATCAGTGTGCTGGCCAAGCGCATCATCGCGCCGGGCACCGCTTACGTGGACCTCTCCTACAAGCAGGCGCTGGCGCTGTCGACGGCCTATCAGGGCGGCATCGTTGCCTGGGTCGGCTTCTGGGCGTTCTACGGCAACGGCTTTTCTGGCGAGAACCTGGCGGCTGTCGGCAGCTTCGGTCTGGCCTATATGAGCGTGATCCTGATCGAGCCACTGGTTGATCTGGGTGTACTGGCCGCCGCCAAGGCGCTGTCGGCTTATAGCCGCGGGCCGTTGTTCAACGCGCGTCTGCACCAGCCGGCCTGATCACTTAGCGGCGACGCTGCCAGATCAGCTTGCCGGTATTGCTCTCAGTGACCAGGTACTGGTCACTGAAGCGATAGTAGGCGGCGGGCTGGTAGTCACTGCGGCCCTGCATCTGCACCTCCAGCAGGCCGTTGTTGCTCTGCCAGCGACCGCTGTATTGCAGCTCGCCAGGGCTGTCGTAGTTCCAGTCGGCGCCACCTGCCACGCTGCGTGTCCATTGCGAAACGCTGCCGTCATCACTCAGTTGCAGAATCATCTGGGTGGTCATCGAGGCGAAGCTAGCGCCGCCGCTGTTGATGATCTTCTCGTGCACCCAGGTGCCAATCAGTGCCGGGTCGCGTGTTGCGTTGCTGCTCGGGTTGCTACTTGGCGTGGCCGCTGCAGCACTAAGGTTTTGCCGGTGGAACAGCGCCTTGCGTTCCAGGGTTGCCCCGGTCGTTGGATTGCGCGCGGCGATATGGGTGTTGAGCACGCCGTTGGCGTAGGTGGCATTCATATTGGCGATCAACTGCCCGGATTGCGCTTCGCTGATCTGCGCGCTGAGCAGTTGCCCGTCAAAGCTGCCGCTGATCTGTAGGCGCAACCTGCCGCCCTCCACATATTCCCCCGTGACCTGCTGGCCCTGGCTGCGCAGGTGCATTTCGGCTGGCTGGCCGTCCAGCGTGGTCAGGTAATGGCCGTCCAGGCTATCGGCCAGCAGAACACTGGGTAACAGGCACAGCACAAGAGTGAGCAGGGCGCGCGGCATGCGTTTTCCTCTAGGTAATTGGGTTGCTGAAGATTAGCTGTTGTTGCTTGACCTGGGGGCCGCCCCGCACTTGCAGACTGGCAACGCAGCTTAATAGAGAGGAGCGTTGCCATGACCCGCGAACAAGCCTTCTGGCAGGAATACCAATTGGCCCGCGCCCAGCGCGGCCTTGACCCCGCTGCCGAGCTGCGCCATCTGGAGCGCGCGCATATTCTCGGCCAGCGCTATTTCAGCGAACACCTGCGCAGCCACCTATGGATGCTGGCCTGGGCTTGGCGTCAGCGTGATTGGGCCGAGGGTCTGGCGCAACTGCTGCGCATCCCCGGCAGTCTTGGCTCATTGCTGGGGCTGTTTCCCTTGGGTAATCCGGGTACACGCCGGGTCGGTCCGCTGACCCCGCAGACGCTGCCCGAGGATCTGCAAGCGCTGCTCAAGTAGCCTGCGCGAGCAACGCCGCGCTATCGCAAGCGCGGCGGATCAGGGCAAGATAGAGCCATTGAGATCAGCCAGGAAGGTGCCCTGTGAACCCTTGTTCCGATGACTTTATTGTCGCTAACACCGCTGAAGAAGCGGTGGATCGTCTGGCCGCCTTGCACCTGCAGGCGACCACCGCCCTTAGCCAGGCGCTCAAGCGCTACCTGAAAGAGCGCGTCAAACCCGATGCTGCCCAGCAGTGCCAGTTTCGCTACCCCGAATTGCGTTTGATCTACCTGTGTCAGGGCGAAGTGCCGACCACCGTGCGCGCCTACGCCAAGGTGCAGGTGCCGGGTACCTACAGCATCACCGTCACCCATCCGGCGGCGTTCCGTAAATACCTGCTGGAGCAGCTGCGCCCGCTGATGAGCGACTTCACCGTGCGGGTGGAAGTGGGCATCAGCCAGCAGAACATTCCTTATCCCTATGTGGTCGAGCAGGGCGATGAGCTGGCCGGCTCCGGGGTGACCGCCGCCGAGCTGGCGCGGGTATTCCCCAGCACCGACCTATCCGCCGCCACCGACGGCACCGCCGATGGCCTGTATGACTGGGAAAACACCGACCCGCTGCCGTTGGCGCTGTTCGATGCCGCAAGGGTGGATTTCTCCCTGCGCCGTCTGGTGCATTACACCGGCAGCGACTGGCGCCATGTGCAGCCGTGGATTCTGCTGACCAACTACCACCGCTACGTCGACCAATTTATCCGCCATGGTCTGGATATGCTGGTCGGTGAGTCGCGCTTCAACCGCATGGTGCTGCCGGGCAACGTGGTGATCGAGCGCGGCATGGCCGAAGGCGAGATGCAGGCGATCATCGAGAACGTCATCTGGCACCGTTACCAGATGCCGGCTTACCACCTGCAGGCCGAGGACGGCCACGGCATCACCCTGGTCAATATCGGCGTCGGCCCGTCCAACGCGAAGAACATCACCGACCACCTGGCCGTGCTGCGTCCGCATTGCTGGCTGATGATCGGTCACTGCGGCGGCCTGCGTCAGTCGCAGACCATCGGCGACTACGTGCTGGCCCACGCCTATATGCGCCGCGACGGCATTCTCGACCGGGTGCTGCCACCGCATATCCCGCTGCCGGCCCTGGCCGAAGTGCAGCAGGCGTTGCAGGAAGCGGCCAAGTTGGTGACCGGTGAAGAGGGCGATGAGCTGAAGAAGCGCCTGCGCACCGGCACTGTGCTGACCTACGACGACCGCAACTGGGAACTGCGCTGGGCCCAGGAGCGGCCGTTGATCAACCTCTCCCGCGCGGTGGCCGTGGACATGGAAAGCGGCACCATCGCCGCCCAAGGTTATCGCCTGCGCGTGCCCTACGGCACGCTGCTGTGCGTGTCCGACAAGCCGCTGCACAGCGAGATCAAACTGCCGGGTGCGGCCGGTGCCTTCTATGAGCGCGCGGTCACCCAGCACCTGCATATCGGCATCACTGCGCTGGATCTGCTGCGCAATCAGCTCAACTCGCTGCATTCGCGCAAGCTGCGCAGCTTCGACGAGCCGCCGTTCCGCTAACGCATCAAGCGAGGCGCAGGTGCAGAATCGGAAAAGGCCGCCCGCCATCATCCAGCGGTGAGCGGCCTGCTACTGCGAAGCCCTGGCTCAGGTAGAAACCCAGCGCCTTGGGGTTCTGTTCATTGACGTCGACCTGGTTCGCGCCGAGGCGTGCCACCGCATTGCTGAGCAGTGCTCGACCGATGCCCATACCGTGGTGCTGCGGGTCAACGAAAAGCATTTCTACCTTGCCCTCGGCATAGCCGAGAAAGCCGCTGACATTGCCGTCTGTACCACGGATGCAACTGAGCTGAACCTGGGGGAAGTACTGCTCGATCAACAAGGGTTTGAGCAGCTGAATGTCATGTTCTTCGAGAAAGTCATGGGTGGCGCGTACGGCCGCCTCCCACACTTCAAGCATGCGCGGGAAGTCGGTGGCGCTGGGTGTTTCGATCGGGTGTGGCATGTGTGGCTCATAAGGCGGTGAAAAAGGGGCAAATCATGCGACTGATTTGCCCCTGTTGTCACTTGCTGGCGTCCAGCACCACGCGGTAGCGCGCTTTACCGGCGCGCAGGTGGTCGATGGCCTCGTTGACCTTGCTCATGGGGAAGTGCTCGACCTGCGGCAGGATTTGATGACGTGCGCAGAATTCGAGCATTTTCGCCATATTCGCCGGTGAACCAACGGGCGAGCCGGACAGGCTCTTCTGTTTCGGGATCAGGTTGAATACATGCACCGGGATCGCGCTGGGCACGATGCCGACAAAATGCAGTCGGCCCTTGCCGCGCAGGGTGCCGAGCATGGCGTTCCAGTCTAGGTCAGCGCTGGCGGTCACTAGGAGGACATCCAGGCTGCCGGAAATCGCTTTCAACGCCGCGCTGTCGGTGGAAGCCACTACCTTGTGTGCGCCCAGGCGTTTGGCTTCTTCCTGTTTGCTCAGCGATGAGGTGAAGGCGGTGACTTCGCAGCCCCAGGCATTGAGGAAGCCCAGTGCCAGGTGGCCGAGGCCGCCGATGCCGACCACGCCGACCTTGTCGGTGGGTTTCACATCGAAATCCAGCAGTGGGCTAAACACCGTGGAGCCGGCGCAGAACAGCGGGCCGACCAGGGCTGGATCGAGGCCGTCCGGAAGCGGCACGGCCCAGGCCCAGTGGCTGCGCAGGCGGTCGGCGAAACCACCGTTGCTGCCGACAATCGTCGGTTTTACCGTGCCGCACAGCTGGTGCGAACCTTCCATGCAGGAGCTGCAGTGCATGCAGCTGCCCTTGTACCAGCCGATGCCCACCCGCTGGCCGAGCTTGAGGCCGCGCGCCTGTGGGCCGAGGCGCACCACGCTGCCGACCACTTCATGGCCGGGGATAAAGGGGTAGCGCGCATTGCCCCATTCGTTGTCGATCATCGACTGGTCGGAGTGGCAGATGCCGCAGTATTCCACCGCCACTTCGACTTCTTCGGCGCCGAGCGGGCCGGGGTCATAAGTGTGCGGTTCGAGGGGCGCACCGGGGGCTTTGGCGGCCCAGCCGGTAAAGGTTTCGACGATGGATTCGGACGAACTCATAACAATGGCCTCGGGACGGGAAACACAACCTTGCCAGCATAGCCCGCTACGTCGGCGCAGGCTGTGCGGATCACTCAGGCTGATAGTCCAACCGTGGCCTCGGTTACACTGGCCGCCTCGTAGTCTGTTGCTGGATCACCTATGTCGCGCCCACCTCGCCCTGCGTCCTCCCGTCCGCACAGCGGTAAACCTGCCGTGCGCCGTGTGGCCAAGGCACCACCCGCCGAGCCGCGCTTGCTGGTGCTGAACAAGCCCTTCGATGTGCTGACCCAGTTCAACGACGAGCAGGGCCGCGCCACCCTCAAGGATTTTGTCGATGTGCCCGGCGTTTACCCGGCCGGTCGGCTGGACCGTGATAGCGAAGGCCTGTTGCTGCTGACCAATGACGGCGGTCTGCAGGCGCGCATTGCCGACCCCAAGCACAAGCTGGCGAAAACCTACTGGGTGCAGGTGGAAGGCGAACCGAACGACGTGCAATTGCAGCAGCTGCGTGACGGCGTGCAGTTGAATGACGGCCCGACCCTGCCGGCCGAAGCGCGGCTACTGGAAACGCCCGAGCTGTGGCAGCGCAACCCGCCGGTGCGCTTTCGTAAAAGCATCCCGACGGCCTGGCTGGAACTGGTGATTCGTGAGGGGCGCAACCGTCAGGTGCGGCGTATGACGGCGGCCGTGGGCCTGCCGACGCTGCGCTTGGTGCGCGTGCGTATCGGCCCGTTCAGCCTGGACGGCTTGCAACCGGGACAGTGGCGCGAAGTGCCGGCCCGGCTGGATTGATCAGTAGCCGGCTTTGATCACAGCGATGCCTTTATCCAGCACCTCATTCCAGGCGTTGCGGGTTTCGTTGCAGTACTGCTGATCATGCTCGCCGATGGTCTGCAGCAGTGCTTGCTGCCACAGCACGTACAGCTCGGGGCGAATGTCCATGGCGGCGCGGGAGTGGCTGCAGCCCAGGGCGCGCAGCTTGGTATCAGGCATGCCGCGCGCATGCATCACCAGGTTGAGAATGCCCTGGCGCAGCAGCAGCTTTTGCCCGTTCATCTCGGTATTAGCGAACTTCTCGCGCACCTCGGGCGAGCTGGCAAGAAAGTGCCGGTAAAAGCTGTCGAAAAAATCAGGGCTGGCGCAGCAGCGGCCATAGCTCTGCATCACCCGGTCGGTGGGGGACATGAATACTCCTGGGGAACGGCGGAAAGCCGCATTCTAGCGCGGTTGGCTGCGGCTGGACGTGCCGTAGTTGGCGTGCGGCGGCTTGCTAGCCGTGGATGTCGCGAGCGGTTTCGATGATGTAGGTGATGATCGGCTTGGCCAGAAAGGCGAATAGGCACAGGCCCAGACCGAGAAACAGGATCGCCGTACCCAGGCGGCCGGCTTTGGAGGTTTTCGCCAGGTCCCAGATGATGAAGAACATAAACACCATCAGCCCGCCGACCAGCGCGTACATCATCAGCGATTCGAACTGTTCGGTTTCCATTCGGGCCTCGTGAACCTGCAGGTGCTCGGCTGGGTGCCGAAAATCAATGCGTAGACGGACGCGCTGCGCTCGCCAGAGGGGCGCGATTATACGCGCCGGGGGCGGCCCTGCCAGCCGCACATAACGAGGGTGCGGCGATCAGCCGCGCAGGTGCTGCAGCGGCAGTTGGGTGCTGGAGAGAATCTGCTGCAGCACAAAGCTGGAACGCACGCTGGAAACCCCCTCGATACGGGTCAGGGTGCCCAGCAGCAGTTTCTGGTAGTGATCCATGTCCGGCACCACCACCTTGAGCTGATAGTCGGCGTCCATCCCGGTGACCAGGCAGCATTCCAGTACTTGCGGGCATTTGCGGATTTCTTCCTGAAAATGCTCGAAACGCTCAGGGGTGTGCTTGTCCATGCCGATCAGCACGTAGGCAGTCAGCGTCAGGCCGAGCTGTTTACGGTCGAGTAGTGCGACCTGGCCGAGGATATAGCCATCATCTTCCAGCTGTTTGACCCGCCGCGAGCAGGGCGAGGGCGACAGGCCGATGCGTTCGGCCAGCTCCTGGTTGGACAGGGTGGCGTCGCGCTGCAATTCGGCGAGGATATTCAGGTCATAACGATCAAGTCTGTTCATATTTGCCGTGCTTTCGTTATTAGGTTGTGCGGGATGATGCGCTTGTGGTGATTAATTGCGCAAGTGGTGGGTATTTCAGCAATGTTCGCAATCTTTCACTGCGTCGGCAGGCGTAAGCTTTACCTCAACTTCAAGGCCCGGACGACACGTCCAGCCGCCTCGCCCAATCAGGTGAGCGGTCGCCGCCGATCCAACCGGATCGTCACGGCACCCGGGTCCGCACTGCCCAACCAGGCAGGCGAAGAAAAGGCGTTACCATCGCCACAATGACGGACACGCAAAAAAGGGGAAGGCCTGCAGGCCTTCCCCTTTTTTGTCGCCTGTCAGTTGGCCCTTATGAGACCGCCGGGTGCTTTACCACGCTGCTCGGGTCGGCATGCACCAGTACCTCGGCGCGGGGGAACTCGCTGCGGATCGCCGCTTCAACCTGCTCGCACAGGCCGTGCGCATGCAGCAGGCTCAGTTCACTTGGCAACTCCACATGCAGCTGCACGAACCAGTGGGTGCCGGAGAGGCGCGTGCGCAAGTCATGCACGCCCAGCACGCCGGGCACCGCGCAGGCCAGGCTGTGCATCTGCGCGCTGATCTGCGGGTCGAGTTCCTGGTCCATTAACACGGTGGCCGCTTCGCGGACGATGCTGATGGCGCTCCAGAAGATATACAGGGCAATGCCGATACCGAAGATGGCGTCCAGTTGCGGCCAGCCGTAACTGGCCAGTAGCAACGCCAGGAGAATACTGCTGTTGAGCAGCAGGTCCGAGCGGTAGTGCAGCGAGTCGGCGCGAATTGCCGTGGAGCCGGTCAGCTTGACCACATGGCTCTGGAACAGCAGCAGGGCGATGGTCACCGCCAGCGACAGCAGCATCACCGCGATACCCAGGGCCGGTGCGCCAATTGGTTCAGGATTGAGTAGGCGATCAATGGCGTGACTGCCGACTAAGACCGCGCTGGCGCCGATAAACAGCGCCTGACCCAGCCCGGCCAGAGCCTCGGCCTTACCGTGACCGTAGCGGTGATCCTCATCGGCTGGGCGCAGGGCGTAGTGCACGGCGATCAGGTTGAGCAGCGAGGCGGCGCCGTCGAGCAGCGAGTCCGTCAGCCCTGCCAACAGACTGACCGAGCCACTGAGCCACCAGGCAATGGCTTTGGCCAGCGCCAGCGTAAGCGCAGCCGCCAACGCGGCGAAGGTCGCCAGGCGCATCAGGCGGGCGTGTTGCGGTTGTATATTCACGGGCTATCCAGAATGGGCGGGTTCTGCCAAGGCTAGCGCTAAATAACAAAAGCCCGTCGTAAAACGGGCTTTTGCTTCGGGCTTGTTGAAGCCTTGCTTAGGCTGCTGGGCGCAGACCGTAGGCTGCCAACTGCTCGGCGCTGCCGCTGTGCTGGATCAGACGTGGGTCATCCAGTGGCAGGCTGTGGCCCGTCTGTACTTCGATCAGTGCCTTGAGCTTGATCGGATCGACCTTGCCGTCGGCATTCACCACATTCTGCAGGTCTTGCGGGTCAACCTGCGAGGTCAGGCCGCCGGGCAGGTAGATCGCGCCGGTGGCAAAGTCGATACCAAAGGCGATCAGCCCCGGAATCACATAGAAGAGAATGCCGATAGCGTTAAGCCCAGCCACCATAGGGTCGATACGGCCTTCGATCTGGCCACGGCGATCCGGGAAGAACAGGGTGCCGCAGGCGGTCAGTTGGGTGAGCAGAGCGGCGACGATAAGGCCACCGATAACGCGGGTTTGGGTGCGCATTGAACATCTCCATGGAAAAAGTGGCGCAACTATACCAATGCCTGTATTGCAATGCCGCTGCGTCAGGCGCTGCCAGCGTTTTTTCGCGTAGCCATACCTAGCAGGTCAGACAGCACCGATGCCCCGCAGGTTCGCCGTTATAATCCTGCGCCTTAAATGGAGCCCGCATGAATTCCCTGCCAATCGATGTGCTGCTGCCTGAGCTGTGTCAGGCCCTTGCTCTACGTGATGAGGCGGTGCTGGAAGCGCCGCCCGGTGCCGGCAAGACCACCCGTGTGCCGCTGGCGCTGCTGACTCAGCCCTGGCTGGCTGGGCAGACCATCATCATGCTCGAGCCACGGCGGTTGGCGGCGCGGGCGGCGGCCGAGCGACTGGCCAGCGAGCTGGGTGAAACAGTGGGGGAAACCGTCGGTTATCGCATTCGCCTGGACAGCAAGGTCGGCCCGCGTACCCGTATCGAAGTGGTCACCGAAGGTATTCTGGCTCGGCGGCTGCAGGATGATCCGGCGCTGGAGGGCGTCGGCCTGGTGATCTTCGATGAATTTCATGAGCGAAGTCTGGATGCGGACCTGGCGCTGGCGCTGTGCCTGAATGGCCGGGCGATGTTTCGCGGTGCGGACTCTGGCGAACTGCCGCTGAAGGTGTTGCTGATGTCGGCGACCCTGGAGGGTGAGCGGCTGGCGGGGTTGCTCGGCGATGCGCCGGTGCTGCGCAGCGAAGGGCGGATGTTCCCGGTGGATATCCGCTGGGGCGCGCCTTGGCAGGCGGGCGAGTGGCTGGAGCCGAAGATGCTGCAGTGCATATTGCAGGCGCTGGCCGATGAGCCGGGCAGCCTGCTGGTATTTCTGCCGGGGCAGGCGGAGATTCGCCGGGTTAATGAACAGCTGGCCGAATCCCTGGCCGGGCGCCGCGATGTGCTGCTCTGCCCGTTGCATGGCGAGCTGGACCTCAGCGCCCAGCGCGCCGCCATCGAACCCGCACCGCCGGGGCTGCGCAAGGTGGTGCTGGCGACCAACATCGCCGAAACCAGCCTGACCATCGATGGCGTGCGCGTGGTGATCGATGCTGGCCTGGCGCGGGTGCCGCGTTTTGACCCGAACAGCGGCATGACCCGCCTGGATACCCAGCGCATTTCTCGTGCCTCTGCCACTCAGCGCAGCGGCCGGGCCGGGCGCTTGCAGCCAGGCGCCTGCTACCGGCTGTGGTCGCAGGCGCAGCATGAGCAATTGGCGGCCTACGGCACGGCGGAAATGCTTCAGGCCGATCTCGCCGGTTTGGCATTGCAACTGGTGCGCTGGGGCGTGCAGCCGGCCGAGCTGGTCTGGCTCGATCCGCCCCCTGCCGCCGCTTATGCCCAGGCTTTGGAGCTGCTGGCGCGATTGGGCGCAGTGGATGCCCAGGGCAAACTGACCGCCCATGGTCAGGCCATGGCCGAGCTACCGACCCATCCACGTATCGCCCATCTGCTGCTACGCGGCCAGGAGCTGGGCCTGGGGCCATTGGCCTGTGATCTGGCAGCCTTGCTCGGCGAGCGCGACATTCTGCGCGGCGCAGGCGCTGATCTGCACAGCCGCCTGGCCTTGCTGGCTGGAGAGTCGCGCGGCGCACGCGTCAGCCAGGGCGGGGTGCAACGTGCCCGGCAACTGGCCCGGCAGTTTCAGGGTTACCTCAAGCGCAGGCCTAGCCCGCAGGCAGTCAGTGATCCCGAACATCCGCGCTGGCTGGGCGCGTTGCTGGCGTTTGCCTACCCGGATCGTATCGCCCAGCAGCGCCGCGCCGGCGGCGCGGAATATCGTCTGGCCAACGGCCGGGCGGCGCTATTTACCGAAGTCGATGGCCTGATGAAACACAGCTGGCTGGTGGTGGCGGACCTGGGCAGTCGCCAGGGCCAGCGTGAAGAGCGCATCTACCTGGCTGCCGAGCTGGAACCGCAGTTGTTCGAAGGCGTGTTGGCCGAGCAGGTCAGCAGCCTGGACGTGCTGGATTGGGATGAACGCGAAGGCGCGCTGCGCGCCGAACGCCAGCGCAAGGTCGGTGAGTTGGTGCTGTCACGCGAGGCGCTGACCGGGCTGGATGCGCAACAGCGCAGCCGCGCCATGCTCGGCCTGGTGCGGCGCAAGGGCCTGGCGCTGCTGCCCTGGACGCCGGAGCTGCGCCAGTGGCAGGCGCGGGTGGCGTTGCTGCGCACGCTGGATCTGGCCAGCAAGGACGCCAGCGAGTGGCCGGATGTCAGTGATGCCACCTTGCTGGCGACGCTGGAGAGCTGGCTGCAGCCCTATCTGGATAACGTCACCCGGCTCAGCCATTTCGCTAATCTGGATTTGCCCAGCCTGCTGCTGAATCTGCTGCCCTGGCCGCTGCCGCAGCGCCTGGATGAACTGGCGCCACGCAGCGTGCAGGTGCCGTCCGGTTCGCGTATCAGCCTGGATTACAGCGAGCAGCCGCCAGTGTTGGCGGTGCGTTTGCAGGAGCTGTTCGGTCTGGCCGATACGCCGCGCATTGCCGGCGGCCGCCAGGTGGTCAAGCTGCACCTGCTGTCGCCAGCGCGGCGGCCAGTGCAGGTGACTCAGGATCTGGCCAACTTCTGGCGCAGCACCTATGCCGAAGTGAAGAAAGACCTCAAGGGTAGGTATCCCAAGCACTACTGGCCGGATGATCCATTGATCGCCGAACCCACCGCGCGGACCAAGCCGCGCAAGTAGGCGTTAGGGCAGGCGCAGATCTTCCCCTGCCGCCTGCAATTCGGCATAGGCTCGATCCAGCGCATCGCGCAGGGCTTCGGCGCCGGGCGCATGGCTGGAGACAATCAGCTTTAGCGGAATACGCTGCAGTTCCAGATACGGCAGCTCGGACATGCCCAGGCGTTTGCGCGCCTGCTCCACCGGAGTCTGGTAGTCGAGGAGAAAATCACCGCGACGGCGCTGGAGCATTTCCAATGCGGCGGTATGGGTGCCGGTGCGGTGCTGCTCTACGGCCAGTTGCGGGTCGTTGAGCATTTCGTTGACCGGCTGCCAGTAGGTGTAGCCGCTGATCATGATCACCCCACGCCCCCTGAGATCGTCCGGCAGGCGCGGCACCAGGGTGTCGCGGCGGAAATACAGGTTGAGCACGATCTCGCCCAGCAGGGTATTGGTTTCCAGGGTGTGCTCGCGTAGTTCGATTTTGCCCGGCGCCCCCGGCCAGACCTGCACGCTGCCATCCTGCAGGGCGTTGTACAGCCGCGCACTGGGGTAGGAACGCAGCTCGGCGCGGTAGCCGGCGTGTTCCAACAGGCGCTTGCTCAGCTGCAGCATGGCGCCCTTGGAACGGCCTTGACTGTCGGTGTAGGAATAGGGTGGGAATTCGTAATAACCGACTTGCACCAATGGTCGTTGATCATCGGCGGGAGCGGCGAGGCTGGAGCTGCAATACAGGGCTGCAGCCAGTGCAAGGCAGAGAAATCGTGGCATCAAATGGGTACGTACTGCGGCTATCTGCCGTCTTTTCGTTATAAAAGTGTCACATTTGGCGAGCATGGCTAACTGCCAGCAGCTTTGTCCAGTGACTTGCTGAAAAAGCTTAGTCCAGCGTCGGCAACAGCAGGCGTGCGAGCACCGGCAGATGGTCGGAAATCCCTAGGCTGTCGTGCTGGCGTACCCGGCTGTCGAGTAGCGTCAGTTGCGGGCTGTGGAACAGGTAGTCGAGGGTACGATCCGGGCCGCTTACGGCTGGGTCATTGGGGTAGTGGGTATACCAGCGCGGCTGTTCGGCGCCGCTGGCCTGCTCCAGGCTCGGCACCATGGGGTAGCGTTCGGCCAGTTGCTGCAACTCGCTGGTGGGGCTGTACCAGCTGCGCTGGTTTGCAGGCAGGCGCTGGTATTGGCCGGGCGGTAGCAGGTTGAAGTCACCGCCAATGACCCAGGGCGTGCCGTCGGCCTGGAGCTGGTCGAGCAGGCTGCTGGTCATGGCCACCTGGCGTTGCATGGTGTCATTGCCCTGGGCGAAGGCATCCAGGTGGGTGTTGATGGCGACCAACTCGCCGCCGCCACGTACCGGCAGATGGCTGACCAGCAGGGCGCGCTTGAGGTTGAACTGGCGGCTGATCGGGTTGGCGGGCATCAGCGGCAGTTGCAGGCGTTCGGCGTGGGATATCTGGAAGCGGCTGAGGGTGCCCAGCTGCATGCCGACGCTGCCGAGAATCTGCGGGTGCGGCACGAAAGCGGCCTTCCAGTAATAGGCTTGGCTGCTGCACGGGTAGAGGTCGCTCAGGCGCTCATGCAGCAGCGCCAGCTGGTTCTGGTAGTCGGTGGCTTTGGCGCCGTTGTGCAGCTCCTGCAGCAGGACGATATCGGGCTGCTCGTCACGCAGAATGCGCGCCACTTCATCCAGGGTAAACGCCAGGTCTGGCGCGCTGGGGCGTTGGTCGGGGCCAGTGCCGTCGGCCAGGTCGTACCAGAACACATAGCGCTTGCCGGCCAGGTATTGGATGTTCCAGGTCATCACTTTCAGGGCCTGGCCCGGTTGCAGTTGCGGCGCACTGGTTTGGCAGCTCACGGGGACGGTTTCGCGGGCGGCCGGGTGCCAGGTCAGGCTGTAGATCAGCGCCGCCAGCACGCAGCACAGGCTGGCCAGGCTGAGCAGGGCAAGGCGCAGGAGTCGGGGCAGGGGCATAAACAGGCTCGCCAGCGAGTGAACTATGCTGAAGGAGCATACCGGAGATGGGTGGCGCTGCCGATGTTGCAGCGCCTTGCCCGGGTGCTTCAGGAGGTCACATGAATAGCCCAACGATTGCCCAGCGCAGCCCCTATGCGGTTGCGGTCACCGCCGGCAACGACTACTTCTGGTGCCGCTGCGGGCTAAGCGCCGCACAGCCTTTCTGCGACGGCAAGCATAAAGGCAGCGATTTTACCCCGCTGAAATACCACGCGGACGAGGACGCCACTCTGTACTTTTGTGGCTGCAAGCACACCCAGACGCCGCCCTGTTGCGATGGCAGCCATAACAGGTTGTAGTAACGGCTTTTGCAGTAACTGGGTCGGAGACAGGTTATGTACCGCAAGGTGTTTGCCAACAAGGTATTCGACCGCAAGGTTGTGGTGATTACGGGCGGCTGTGCCGGCATCGGTCGGGCACTGGCCATGCGTTTGGCGCAGGCCGGCGCGCGCCTGGTGATCTTTGATCTGCAGCAGCAGGCGCTCGACAGCCTGGTGCAGCACCTGGCCGATCACCACAATGCCGAGGCCCTCGGCGTGCTCTGCGATGTGGCCGATGCTGCAGCGGTGGAGCGGGCGATAGCGCTGACCGTCGAGCGTTTCGGCGGTATCGATGTGCTGGTCAACAACGCCGGGATTACCCACCGCAGCAGCTTTGCCGACACCGAGCTGGCGGTGTTCCAGCGGATTATGGCGGTCAACTATTTTGGCGCGCTGCACTGCACCAAGGCCGCGCTGCCCAGCCTGATCGCCCGCAGTGGGCAGATCATCGTGCTCAGCTCGCTGTCTGGCTTCGCCCCGCTGCTTTATCGCAGCGCCTACAACTCCAGCAAGCATGCCTTGCATGGGCTATTTGAAACCCTGCGTTATGAACTGAAAGGCTCCGGGGTCAATGTGATGCTGGTGTGCCCCGGCTTTACCGCCACCGATTTGCGCAAGAATGCCCTGGTTGGCGATGGTTCGGTGGCCGCGCAACCGCCCTTGGCAATGGGCAAGGTGGCCTCGCCGCAGGATGTTGCCGAGGCGATCTACCAGGGCGCCTTGAAGCGTCGTCGGCTGCTGGTGCTGTCCAATGTCGACTGGCGCGCGCGGGTGCTGGCGCGGTTCTTCCCGCGGCTGTTCGAGCGGGTGCTGTTGCCGCGCCTATCCGGCTTGAAGCCGCAGCGTGCAGGACGTTCCTGATGCGCCGCGCCTGGCCCGCTCTACTGCTGTTACTCGGCGCATCGTTGCAGGCCGAGGAGCCACCAGCGTTGCTGGTGATGACCGATATCTGGCCGCCTTTTCGTATGCAGGAGGGCGATGGCGCATTGAGCGGGCTGGACATTGATTTGCTCGATCAGCTCAGCCAGCGCACCGGACTGCGCTTCGAAGTGCAGCGCGCACCCTGGGCGCGCGGTCTGGCGGCGCTGCAGAACGGTAAGGCCGACTTGATGACCGGGCTGGCGAAAACCCCTGAGCGCGAAGGCTATATCCATTACCTGCCGCAGCCGTACTACGCCTGTGCGCCGCGCTTTTATGCCGCGCCCGCGCAGGCCAAGGCGCTGCAGAGCTATAGCCAGTTGGCCAGTCTGACGATTGGTCATGTGCTGGAATCGGCGTATTTCGAACCCTTTGATTCGGATCAGCAGCTGCGTAAAACCGCGGTCAACACGGAAAACCAACTGCTGGAAATGCTCGTGCGCGGGCGCTTGCAAGCGGTGATCGGCACCGATTGCCAGGTCGACTATGAGCTACGTGATGCGCGCTGGAATGGCCGTATTGCCAAGGCGGCGTTTCAGCCCGAGGCGCGTACCGATTTGTATATCGGCTTCTCTCGTCAGCGCGGCTTGCAGGCGCAATACCAGCAGGTGACTCAGGCCCTGGCGCAGATGCAGGCCGAGGGGTGGATCGCCAAGGCAGCGCAGCGCTACCAGTCCGCTGCGCCTTGAGCGTCGATGCTTTCAGCTATCAGTGTTCGTGCGGCTCGATATACAGCTCGTAGACCATTTCCAGATCCCAGAACGCCGCCTCGATCTTGTGCCCGTCGAGATCGCGGACAAAGCAGCCGTAATAGGGCTCGCCATATTCTGCACGCGGGCCGGGGGCGCCTTCGTCGCTGGCGCCGGCCTCCAAGGCCGCCTGGTAGAAGTCATGCACGGCAGCCCTGTTCGACGCTACAAAGCCAAAGTGGCTGCCGTTGCCGATACTCGCCGGCTTGCCGTTGATCGGCGTCTGCACCCAGAACTCCGGGTATTCGCGGCCGTAGGCGACTGCGCCAGGGTGGGCGAGTATGCGTTTGCAGCCGAGGGTGGCGAGTACCTGATCGTAGAAGGCGGTGGCCTTGTCGAACTGGTTGGTACCGATGGAGATATGCGAAAGGATGCTGGGGTTGGCATCAGCCATGGGCCTGTCCTCCTTGGGGGTCGCTGGCGTTCACTCGACTTCAGGCTGGGCGCTGCGCAGCATAAATAGACGAAACAGCACTACGCTTGAGAATAGTTGTAAAAAGCGACTTGCGCAGTCCAGCAGCAAACTGGCCAGGGCGTTTTCGGCGAAGGTGGCGCTGGAGTGGCTCCAGCCGTCGAGCAGCCACAGCGGCAGCATGACGATCAGGATGCAGCCGAGCATGGGCCAGAAGTAACCGTTGCTCAGTTGGAAGCTATCGTGCAGCGCCTTCATCGGGCTCAGGCCGCGCAACACCAGCAGGTACTCGGCAAACGCCAGTTTGACCATCAGCCAGATTCCCGGCAGCACGAACAGCGATGCGCCGAGCAGAATCGCCAACGTGTTGAGCCCCGCCAATAGAGCAAAACTTGGCCACAGACGCAGGCCGGCGGCCAGCAGGTCGCGAGCGCGCGGTTGCAGGCCCTGGCTGCGGGCATCGAGAAACAGAATCAGCGCAGCGCTGTACAGCGGGTAGAACAGCAAACCGGCGAGCAGGCGCCAGAGCGTCGCGGATTCGGCGGCCACCAGGCTGGTGACCTGCTGTAGCAGCAGGCCTTCGAGCACGATCAACGGCAGACACAGACGGGCAATCGCCGCCAGGTTGTGGCTGAAGAAATACCAGGAGTCGCGTAGAGCGGAGAGCATATTCATGGGCGCGCGTGCTGAGTCGGAGATTCGCCACTCTAGTCGATTGCCCCTGGAGCTCCAATTTATGCCGGCTCTGCAAGTGTGCTGCATCTGGCATACTGCCCGGCGCTTATTGCCCTGCCATGAGGATTACCGGTGAAGAAGATCGCCGTATTCGCCGATGTACAGAACCTCTATTACACCGTGCGCCAGGCCTATGGTTGTCATTTCAACTACGCCGCGCTGTGGGCCGATATCAGCCAGCATGGGCAGATTGTCGAAGCCTACGCCTACGCCATCGACCGCGGTGACCAGAAGCAGCAGCAGTTTCAGCAGATCCTGCGCAACCTCGGTTTTACCGTAAAGCTCAAACCCTTTATCCAGCGCAGCGACGGCTCGGCCAAGGGCGATTGGGATGTCGGCATTACCATCGATATCATGGACGCCGCGCCGCGTGTTGATGAGGTGGTATTGGCCTCCGGTGACGGCGACTTCGACCTGCTGCTGGACAAGATTCGCGGCAGTTATGGCGTCGAGGCCATCGCCTATGGCGTGCCGGGGCTGACTGCGCAATCGCTGGTGCGCGCGGCCAGTCGCTATGTGCCGATCGACGGCGCATTGCTGCTGAGAAACTGATCGATGCTTGCCGATTCCATCGCGGTACTCGACTTTGAAACCACCGGTATGTCGCCGGCCCAGCAGGCGCGCGCCACCGAAATTGGCGTGGTGATAGTCGAGGAAGGGCGGATTGTCGCGCGCTACCAGAGCCTGATGAATAGCGGCGCCTGGGTGCCGCCGTTTATCGAGCAGCTCACTGGTATCAGCAACGCCATGTTGCGCACGGCACCGCCTGCCGCGCAGGTGATGCAGGAAGTGGCGGAGTTTGTCGGCGACCGTCCGCTGCTGGCGCATAACGCCAGTTTCGACCAGAAGTTCTGGGATGCCGAACTGGCGCTGATTCGCCGTCGCCGCGTGCAACCGTTTGCCTGCTCGCTGCTGTTGTCACGCCGCCTGCTGCCCATGGCTCCGAGCCACAAGCTGGGCAATCTCAACCAGTGGATCGGCCTGCCCGATACCGGCAAGGCGCACCGCGCGCTGGCCGATGCGGAAATGGCAGCCAATCTGACCTGCTTTATGGCGATGCTGCTGCGTGAGCGGCACGGCATTACCGAGATTTCCCATGAGCTGCTGTGCAATCTGCAGCGGGTGCCCGCGGCGAAGATGTCGCAGGCGCTGCAGAAAATCCGCGACCACGCATTCAGCTAGCGAACACCAGCTGCAATAAAAAAGGCTGCCATCAGGCAGCCTTTTTGCGTTTCAGCAGGGCTTAGTTTTGCGCCAGTTTCTGCTGGTGTTGGGCGAGAATTTTCTGCGCGTGGGCCACTTCCAATGCTTCCATGGCGTTGATCGGTTTGATCGCCACGGCGCGCTTGAGGTGTTGCAGGGCCTTGGCTTGTTCGTCCTCGCCGTATACGTAGGTCAGGGCGTTGGCGTATTCGTAATGGCCGATGGGCAGGTCATCCTGGGCCTGGAAGCTGCGGCTGAAGTACTTCTCCATATTGTCGGCGCTGACGCCGTAGGTCATGCGCCCGACCATCTTGCCAACCTTGCGGATTACCCCAGCCTCATAGCCGCCATACAGGGCCAGGGCGAACGGCTGCTGCGGGTGTTTGGCCAGCAGGGCCTTGAGTTCGTTGGGGATCTGCGAGGTGTAGCCGCGCTTGAGCACTACCGGCACTGACAGTTCCTCGCCCAGGCGTGCCTTGGCATAGACGCGGCCGAATTGTGCAGCCACGTCGGCTTGAACCAGCTCACCGGCCTGGTCGGTGTAGGTGATTACTTCTTCCAGCAGGCGGTGCTTCTCTTCCTGCTCTGGCACCAGAAACATGGCGTAGATGACCTGCGCGAACATCGCCGGGATCTGCCCGCCAACCCCTAGGGCGAGGCCCTGTTGCTTGGCCTCGGCGAAGTCGCCGCGAAACACCAGGCGCCAGACATCCTGCAGTTTTGCGGCGTAGAGCTCGGCTTCCTCGGGTTTGCCGGTAAAACCGGTATTGGCCAGTACGGTTTTTTCCAGTGCCTGAGGATGGGTGGTGGCCATGGTCACTACCCAGTCGGCGTCGGGGAAGGGGTAGTCAGTACCAAAGCCGCGCGTCAGTTGCGGCCAGGCCTGGCGCAGCTTGTCGCCCGAATAGTCATAGGCGCTTTGGTCGTAAGGGAAGGGCTTCCAGCTGTCGGCGGCGACAGCGCTGAAGCTGCAGGCGGCAAGTAAGGCAATAAGTGTGCGGCGCATGGTGATGACCTGATTGTTGTAGGTATGCGCCGATCATAGAGCGCTGCCGCCCGCGCCCCACCCATCCAAGGATGAGTTGCGCGGGTTTTCAGTGCGCCGGGTACGCGCCCGCGCCGACCTTAAGCATGGCTGTCCTTGTGCTGGAACTGCCGGCGGTACTGGTTGGGTGACAGTTCCGTGTGCTGACGAAACAACCGCGCGAAGAAGCTGGCGTCGTCGTAACCGACTTCATAGCTGATGGTCTTGATGCTTTTGCGGGTGGCGCTGAGCAAGCCCTTGGCAGTTTCGATGCGCAGACGTTGCAGGTAATGCAGCGGCTTGTCGCCGGTGGCGGTCTGGAAACGGCGCATAAAGTTGCGGATGCTCATGCCGTGCTCGCGGGAGACATCCTCGAAGCGGAACTTGTCGGCGAAGTGATCTTCCAGCCACTGCTGGATCTGCAGAATCGTCATGTCGTGGTGCAGCTTCTGTCCGCCAAAACCGATGCGGCCGGGGGCGTAGTTGCGCTGCACTTCATACAGAATGTCGCGGGCCACACCCTGGGCCACGCTGGCGCCGCAGAAACGCTCGATCAGGTAGATGTAAAGATCGCAGGCCGAGGTAACACCGCCTGCGCAGTACAGGTTGTCGGCATCCGACAGGTGTTTTTCCTGATTGAGCAGTACCTTGGGGAAGCGCTCGGCAAACTCGTTGAAGAAGCGCCAATAGGTGGTCGCTTCCTTACCGTCGAGTAGGCCGGCCTGGGCCATCCAGAACACCCCGGTGGCCTCGCCGCATATCGCACTGCCGGCGGCGTGGCGCTGTTTCAGCCAGCTGAGCACTTGTGGGTGGCGTTGGCACAGCGCGTCGAAGTCATCCCAGAAGGCCGGCAGGATGATCACGTCGGCATCTTCCAGCGCGCCGTCGACCGGGATCAGCACATCACTGAAACTGCGTACGGGCTTGCCGTCCGGGCTGACTAGATGGATTTCAAAGGTCGGCGTCAGGCCCAAACCCTGCTGTTTGCCATAGCGCAGGCTGGCCATATGGAAGAAGTCCTTGGCCTGCATCAGGGTCGAGGCGAACACGCCTTCGGTGGCAAGAATGCTGACGCGGTGCAGCGGCGCTGGTGACTGAATAGGCATAGATATTGTTCTTATTAAGGCTAAGTGGTCATGAGCTGGCTGGATCGTCTTATTTTTTGGCGCTTGTGTCCAGTGTGACCAAGCGTTTGCTTGGCTAAAGTCGAGGCCAGTTTAAAACCGCCCATATTTGTAGGTATTGCCATGATCCCCAGAACGATTTTCAGCTCCGAACACGAACAATTTCGCGACAGCGTGCGCAAGTTCCTTGAGCAGGAAGCCGTGCCTTTCCACCAGCAGTGGGAGAAGGATGGTCATATCGACCGCGCGCTGTGGAACAAGGCGGGGGAGGCGGGGATGCTCTGCTCGCATATCCCGGAAGAGTACGGCGGTATGGCGGCGGATTTTCTCTACAGCACTGTGGTGATCGAGGAGGTCGGCCGCCTGGGCTTGACCGGCATCGGTTTCTCTCTGCACTCGGACATCGTCGCGCCCTACATCCTGCATTACGGCAGCGAGGCGCAGAAACAGCATTACCTGCCCAAGCTGGTGTCCGGCGAGATGGTCACCGCCATCGCCATGACCGAGCCGGGTGCTGGCTCCGACCTGCAGGGCGTAAAAACCACCGCGGTGCTGGATGGCGATGAGTATGTGATCAACGGCTCTAAGACCTTTATCACCAACGGCTTTCTGGCTGACCTGGTAATTGTGGTGGCCAAGACCGATCCGAAAGCCGGGGCCAAGGGCACCAGCCTGTTTCTAGTTGAGGCCAATACGCCTGGCTTCTCCAAGGGTAAGCGCTTGGAGAAAGTCGGCATGAAAGCTCAGGACACCTCCGAGTTGTTCTTCCAAGACGTGCGCGTGCCCAAGGAAAACCTGCTGGGCCAGGCCGGAATGGGCTTCGCCTACCTGATGCAGGAGCTGCCGCAGGAGCGCCTAACTGTCGGTATCGGTGCGCTGTCCTCGGCCGAGGCGGCGCTGCAGTGGACCTTGGAGTACACCCGCGAGCGCAAGGCGTTCGGCAAGCCAATTGGTGATTTCCAGAACACCCGCTTCAAGCTGGCAGAAATGGCCACGGAAATTCAGATCGGCCGGGTGTTTGTCGACCGCTGCCTGGAGCTGCATCTGCAGGGCAAGCTGGATGTGCCGACCGCCGCCATGCTCAAGTACTGGGGTACCGATCTGCAGTGCAAGGTGCTCGATGAGTGCGTGCAGCTGCACGGCGGCTACGGCTATATGTGGGAATACCCGGTGGCCCGCGCCTGGGCCGATGCGCGGGTGCAGCGCATCTACGCCGGCACCAACGAGATCATGAAAGAGATCATCGCCCGCTCGCTGTGATTGACAGCTGAATAAAAGAAGCCCGGCAATTGCCGGGCTTCTTCGTTCTGTGGGTGAGTTAGGGCGCTGGGTTGGGTTGGGCTTTGTGAATCGCCTCGATACCGGCCAGTACCTCGGCGGAGAGTTTCAGTTCGCTGCTGGCCAGGTTGCTGTCCAGTTGCTCCAGGCTGGTCGCGCCGATGATATTGCTGGTGACAAAGGGCTGCGCGGTGACAAAGGCCAAGGCCATCTGCGAAGGAATCAGACCATGCTCGCGCGCCAGAGCGACGTAACGTGTGCAGGCGGCTTCTGACTCTGGGTTGGTGTAGCGGGTAAAGCGGCTAAACAGGCTGATTCGCGCAGTGGCCGGGCGTGCGCCGTCTGCGTATTTGCCGCTGAGCATGCCGAAGGCCAGGGGCGAGTAAGCCAGCAGGCCGCATTGTTCACGCAGAGCGATTTCCGCCAGGCCCACTTCGAAGCTGCGGTTGAGCAGGTTGTAGGGGTTCTGGATCGACACGCTGCGCGGCCAGTCGCGTTGTTCGGCTAGTTGCAGGAATTTCATGGTGCCCCAGGGTGTTTCATTGGACAGGCCGATATGGCGGATTTTGCCGGCTTTGACCTGCTCATCCAGTGCTTCGAGGGTTTCCTCCAGCGGCGTGAAGTCGCTGTCCTGGTGGCGATAGCCGAGCTGGCCGAAGTAGTTGGTCGGGCGTTCCGGCCAGTGCAGCTGGTAGAGGTCGATCCAGTCGGTCTGCAGGCGCTTGAGGCTGGCATCCAGCGCGGCAACGATATGCGCGCGGTTGTGTTTGAGCTGGCCGCCACGGATATAACCGATGCCGTTGCCAGGGCCGGCGATCTTGCTGGCCAGCACCCAGTCAGCACGATCACCGCGCTGTTTGAAGTAGTCGCCGATGATCTGTTCGGTCTTGCTGTAGGTCTCGGCGCGTGGCGGTACCGGGTACATTTCGGCGGTATCGATGAAATTTACTCCGTAGGCCTTGGCGCGTTCGATCTGGGCGAAGCCCTCGCTAGAGCTGTTCTGCTCGCCCCAGGTCATGGTGCCCAGGCACAGGCTGCTGACCTTGAGGTCGGTGCGGCCGAGTTGACGGTAATCCATTGCAAGCTCCTTGAAAAAGCGGATTGGCATAATCGTGTTGAAATTCTCCGCGCAATCTGCATAATTGCGCACCTCTTTCTGCAGTGGAAGTGATGCGCCGCCTGCCGAAGAATCTTGCCGTATTACGGACGCGCTGACCCGAGCCCCCGATAGCGCCTGTTTTCGGCTGCCTTTGACTTGTCAAAGTACGCACTATTCAGTAAGATCCGCCGTCTTATTTATCAGGGCGGCCCCTGAGGCTATAAAGAATGAAAACTTTTACTGCTAAACCGGAAACAGTTAAGCGCGACTGGTTTGTCGTCGACGCTGCAGGTCAGACCCTGGGTCGTCTGGCTACCGAAGTTGCAAGCCGTCTGCGTGGCAAGCACAAACCTGAATACACTCCGCACGTTGATACCGGTGACTACATCGTCATCATCAACGCTGAGCAGATTCGCGTTACCGGTGCCAAGACCACTGACAAGATGTACTACTCCCACTCTGGTTTCCCGGGCGGCATCAAGTCGATCAACTTCGAAAAGCTGATCGCTAAAGCCCCTGAGCGCGTGATCGAGACCGCGGTTAAAGGCATGCTGCCGAAGAACCCGCTGGGTCGCGACATGTATCGTAAGCTGAAAGTGTATGCGGGCGCTGCTCACCCCCACACTGCTCAGCAGCCCCAAGAACTGAAGTTTTAACGGAATAGTTCATTATGTCGGCGACTCAAAATTACGGCACTGGCCGTCGCAAGACTGCAACCGCTCGCGTTTTCCTGCGTGCGGGCACTGGCAAAATCTCCATCAACAATCGCACTCTTGATGGTTTCTTCGGTCGCGAAACTGCCCGCATGGTAGTTCGTCAGCCGCTGGAACTGGTTGAGATGACCGAGAAGTTCGATATCTTCGTTACCGTTATCGGTGGCGGCGTAAGTGGCCAGGCTGGCGCAATCCGCCACGGCATCACTCGTGCCCTGATGGACTATGACGAAGCTCTGCGTCCTGCACTGCGTAAAGCTGGCTTCGTGACTCGCGATGCCCGTGAAGTTGAACGTAAGAAGGTTGGTCTGCGTAAAGCGCGTAAGCGTCCGCAGTACTCCAAGCGTTAATTCGCTACCTGCGTTCCAAAAAGCGCCCAGTTTCCTTTCGGAACTGGGCGTTTTTTATGGGCGATGATTTAGTCTGCGGCATCATGCCGCAGCAGTGAGTGCCGTGATTTGCAAGGCGTTGCGTCCCTTATGACTGGGTAATTACCTTGTCAGTAAAGGGGCTTTTCTTTACCATTCGGCAACTTTTTGTGCGATCTGAAACTTACCGAGTATAGGCCTGCTTAAAAGGCCATAAAGCTGATGGGAGACGACTGAATGAGCAATGACGGCGTGAATGCAGGCCGGCGTCGCTTTCTGGTAGCGGCCACCTCTGTGGTGGGCGCTGCAGGAGCGGTGGGTGCCGCGGTCCCGTTCGTAGGGTCCTGGTTCCCAAGCGCCAAGGCTAAAGCTGCCGGAGCACCTGTAAAGGTGAACGTCAGCAAGATCGAGCCGGGCCAGCAAATGGTTGCCGAGTGGCGGGGGCAGCCGGTGTTTATCGTGCGCCGTACCGAGGAGATCCTCAGCAACCTGGTCAAGCTTGAGCCGCAACTGGCCGACTTTGACTCCAAGGCGTCTGAGCAGCCGAGCTATGTCGATCCGAAAACCCGTTCGATCAAACCGGAAGTGCTGCTGCTGGTAGGTCTGTGCACCCACCTGGGTTGCGCGCCGTCCTTCCGTCCGGAAGTGGCGCCTGCTGACCTCGGTGCTGATTGGGTCGGTGGCTATTTCTGCCCATGCCATGGTTCGCGCTACGACCTCGCTGGTCGCGTGTACAAGGCTCAGCCTGCGCCCTTGAACCTGCCGGTGCCGCCGCACACGTATGAGTCGGATGATGTGATCATCATCGGTGTGGATCAGGAGAAAGCATGATGAGTAAATTCATGGAATGGGTTGATGCGCGCTTTCCCGCGACCAAGATGTGGGAAGACCATCTGTCCAAGTACTACGCGCCAAAGAACTTCAATTTCTTCTACTTCTTCGGCTCCCTGGCGCTGCTGGTATTGGTCAATCAGATCGTTACCGGTGTTTGGCTGACCATGAGCTACACCCCGTCGGCTGAGCAGGCGTTTGCTTCGGTCGAATACATCATGCGTGATGTGGAGTACGGCTGGATTCTGCGCTACCTGCACTCCACCGGTGCTTCGGCGTTCTTCGTGGTGGTCTACTTGCACATGTTCCGCGGTCTGCTCTACGGCTCCTACCAGAAGCCACGTGAGCTGGTGTGGATCTTCGGCATGCTGATCTACCTGATGCTGATGGCCGAAGCCTTTATGGGTTACCTGCTGCCGTGGGGCCAGATGTCCTACTGGGGCGCCCAGGTGATCATCTCGCTGTTCGGTGCCATTCCGGTGATCGGTGCGGACCTGACTCAGTGGATCCGTGGTGACTACCTGATCTCCGGGATTACCCTGAACCGCTTCTTCGCCCTGCACGTTGTGGCCCTGCCGATCGTGATTCTCGGTCTGGTGGTGTTGCACATCCTGGCGCTGCATGAAGTCGGCTCGAACAACCCGGACGGCGTCGACATCAAGAAGAACAAGGACGAGAACGGCATTCCGCTCGACGGCATCGCCTTCCACCCGTACTACACCGTGAAAGATATCGTCGGTGTTGTGGTGTTCCTGTTTATCTTCTGCTTCGTGATCTTCTTCTTCCCGGAAATGGGTGGTTATTTCCTCGAGAAGCCGAACTTCGAAGCGGCCAACCCGTTCAAGACCCCTGAGCACATTGCCCCGGTTTGGTACTTCACCCCGTTCTACGCAATTCTGCGTGCGGTACCGGACAAGCTGCTCGGTGTAATTGCCATGGGTGCGGCTATTGCAGTGCTGTTCGTGCTGCCGTGGCTGGACCGTAGTCCGGTCAAGTCGATGCGCTACAAGGGCTGGATGAGCAAGGTCTGGCTGCTGATCTTCTGCGTATCTTTCGTGATTCTCGGCGTGTTGGGCGTATTGTCGCCAACCCCAGGCCGTACGCTGCTGTCGCAGGTGTGTACCTTCCTGTACTTCGCGTACTTCATCCTGATGCCGTTCTATACCAAACTCGAGAAGACCAAACCGGTTCCGGAAAGGGTGACTGGCTGATGAAGAAGCTATTTGCTGCACTCGTAATTGCTGCAATGCCGGCGCTGGCTTTGGGCGCTGGCAGTGGCTACCCACTGGATAAAGTGGATATCGATCTGGCTGATAAAGCGGCTCTGCAGGATGGCGCGCGTACGTTCGCCAACTACTGCATGGGTTGCCACTCGGCGCAATATCAGCGCTATGAGCGTGTTGCTGATGACATTGGTGTTCCCCATGAAATCATGCTGGAGAACCTGGTGTTCACTGGCGCGAAGATTGGCGAGCACATGAATATCGGCATGCAGCCAGCTGATGCTAAAGCCTGGTTTGGTGCTGCGCCGCCCGATCTGACTCTGGTTGCCCGTGTGCGTGGTAACGATTGGCTGTACACCTACCTGCGCACCTTCTACGACGATCCAAGTCGTCCGCTGGGTGCCAACAACAAGGTCTTCCCGAACGTCGGCATGCCGAACGTGCTGGTGGGCCTGCAGGGTAAGCAGGTGATTGGTTGCAAGCAGGTGCAAGTGGTTGAGGATGGCAAGAAGCTGTTCGATCCACTGACCGGCACCCCGATCACTCACGAAGCCTGTGACCAGTTGACTGTTGAGCCGAAGACCGGCCAGCTGAGCACTGAAGAGTTCGACGAGAAGATCCAGAACCTGGTGACCTTCCTCGCCTACTCGGCCAACCCGGTCAAGTTGAAAAGTCAGCGCATCGGTACCTACGTTCTGCTGTATCTTGCCTTCTTCTTCGTATTCGCCTATCTGCTCAAGCGCGAGTACTGGAAGGACGTGCATTAATCCGTAGCATCTCCGCTGTTGTCCTGCGCGCCCCTTTGGGCGCGCAGGTTTTGTACCCTGCCATCCCTGGCGGCTACCCCTGCGGGGCCGTCGCAAGCGACGTCAAAAATTGCTCCGGCAATTTTTTCTGCTTCACATAACTTTATAAGCGAGGAGGATCGCCATGGGCGTGACCAATCGGTTGGCCTGTTACTCCGACCCCGCCGACCACTATTCCCACCGCGTACGCATTGTGCTCGCCGAGAAGGGTGTCAGCGCCGAGATCATCAGTGTCGAAAAGGGCCGTTACCCGGCCAAGCTGCTGGAGGTTAATCCCTACGCCAGCCTGCCGACCCTGGTGGATCGCGATTTGGCTCTGTATGAGTCGACTGTGGTGATGGAATACCTGGATGAGCGTTACCCGCATCCGCCGTTGTTGCCGGTGTACCCGGTGGCTCGAGCCAATAGCCGTCTGCTGATTCATCGCATTCAGCGCGACTGGTGCGCACAGGTGGACCTGATTCTTGATCCGCGCAGCAAGGAGCCGGCCCGTGCGCTGGCGCGCAAGGAGCTGCGCGAGAGCCTGACGGGTGTGTCGCCGCTGTTTGCCGACAAGGCCTATTTCCTCAGTGAGGAATTGAGTCTGGTGGACTGCTGCCTGCTGCCGATTCTTTGGCGTTTGCCGATTCTGGGGATAGAGTTGCCCAAGCCGGCCAAGCCGTTGCTGGACTACATGGAGCGTCAGTTTGCTCGTGAAGCGTTCCAGACCAGTCTGTCGCCTGTCGAACGTGATATGCGTTAACCCGAGGAGGTAGTGATGAAGTCGAGTCGTCCTTATCTGGTTCGTGCCCTCTATGAGTGGATCGTGGACAACGACTGCACCCCGCACCTGCTGGTCAATGCCGAATTTGCCGGTGTGCAGGTGCCTGCCGGTTTTGCCAGTGATGGGCAGATCGTGCTGAATGTCTCGCCTACAGCCGTGCGTCATTTGCATATGGATAATGAGGCAGTGAGCTTCGAGGGGCGTTTTGCCGGCGTGCCGCAAAGCCTGTATATCCCCGCAGCTGCCGTGCTGGCGATCTATGCGCGGGAGAATGGCCAGGGCATGGTGTTTGATGCGGAATCCTCGATGCTCGATGCTGATGAAGAGATCGAAGACCCGGATGAGCAAAGCCCGCCGGATGATGAGCCGCCGCGCCCCAGTGGCAGGCCCAGTCTGAAAGTGGTCAAGTAAAGATAAAAAAGGCGATCCGAAGATCGCCTTTTTATTGCCGCCGCACAGGCGCTACCTGGATGGGGCTATCAGTTGACGTACTCGAACAGCTTCACCACTTTCTGCACGCCGGAGACGCTTTGCACCAGGTTGGTGGCGTGAGTGGCTTCGGCCTGCGAGACCACGCCGAGCATGTAGACGATGCCGTTCTCGGTGATCACCTTGATGCGCGAACCGGGCACGCTGCTGTCGGCGAGCATCTGGGTCTTGATGCGGCTGGTCAGTAGCGAATCGTTGCTGCGCACCAGCAGTGAGGTGGGGTTCAGCACCTGCAGTTCGTTATGCACCTTCTTCACGTTGTTGACCTTGCGCGCGGCCTGCTCGGCCATGGCCTTGAGGTCGCTGCGTGGGGTCTGGCCGGCGAGCAGCACCACACCGTTGTAGCTGGTCACCACAATGCGCGAGGTCGGGCTGGTCAGGTCAATATGCGCGCGGGCCACGCTGGAGCTGACCTCGGAAGGGATGAACTGGTCGTCGATCTTGTTGCCGACGCTGCGGTTACCGCAGCCCGCGAGGGCGAGGGTTAGCGCCAGGGCGGCGAGGATCAGTGGTGAACGGGTCATTCTTCACTCCCAAACAGTTGGCTGTCGATCAGGTCGCACAGGCAGTGGATGGCCAGCAGGTGGACTTCCTGGATGCGTGCGGTAACTTTCGAAGGCACGCGGATTTCCACGTCTTCCGGCAGCAGCAGTGAAGCCATGCCACCGCCATCGCGACCGGTAAGGGCCACCACGGTCATCTCACGGTCATGGGCAGCCTGGATGGCCTGAATCACGTTGGCGGAGTTGCCGCTGGTGGAAATCGCCAGCAGTACGTCGCCCGGTTGGCCGAGTGCGCGAATTTGCTTGGAGAACACCTCGTTGTAGCTGTAATCGTTGGCAATCGAGGTGATGGTTGAGCTGTCGGTGGTCAGGGCGATGGCTGGCAGGCTTGGGCGCTCGCGCTCGAAGCGGTTGAGCAGCTCGGAGGAGAAATGCTGGGCGTCGCCAGCTGAGCCGCCGTTGCCGCAGGAAAGGATCTTGCCTTCGCTGAGCAGTGCCTGAACCATGGCCAGGCTGCCTTGCTCGATAAAGGGAATGAGCACTTCCATGGCCTGCTGCTTGGTTTCAATGCTGGCTTGGAACAGGTGGCGAATACGGGCTTGCATGTCCATTGGAGATATAACCTTCAGTGTGGCGTCTGTTCAGGTATCAAAGGCGTTTTGAATCCAGTCCAGTTGCGCGGGGGCTTGGCTGTCGGCGTTTATGGCAATCACATCAAAACGGCATGGGTACTTGGCCCAGCGTGATTCTTGTTGCAGGAAGTGCTGAGCGGCGCGGCTGAGTTTCTCACGTTTGCGTGCATCCACGCTCTCTGCTGCGCCGCCCCAGGCGCTATGGCGCCGATAGCGAACTTCTACGAATACTACTGTATCGGCGTCGAGCATGACCAGATCGAGCTCGCCGAGGCGGCAGCGCCAGTTCTGTGCCAGCAGGCGCAGGCCGTGCTGCTCGAGATGCTGCCGGGCCAGGGCTTCGGCAGCATCACCGCGTTGTTGCGTGCTGATGCGCTCGCTCAATTGAGGCTGTCGGGCAGCGGCTGCACCTGGCCGTCACGGAACTCGGCCCAGGGCAGTTGCCGCTCAATGCGCTGGCTCGGGTTCAGGCTCAGGTTACCGGACAGGCCTTGCAGGCGAGTCTCGGGCAAGGCCTTGAGCTGGTTCAGGCGTGGTGCCAGCTGGAAGGCATCAGCGCCCATGGCATACAGGCGGCCGAGGCTACCGCCGGCCTGCGGCCACTGCGTGCTGGCCTGCTGGCGCAGCGGGTCGTTGACGTTCAGCAGCCAGGGGGTTTCGCAGAACATGATGCCGTTGAGGTCGATGTACTGCGCCTGGTTGTAGGTGCCGGTAAACAGGTGCGAGGTGGCGTACACCGGTACATCGCCGGCGTACTGGAAGGCCAGGGTCGGTTTTATCTGCTGGGCCTGCTGCGGCGTGGCGGCGAGGAAGATAAAGTCGACATCACGGCGACGCGACGGGGCAGCAGCAACCGAGGTGCCCAGGGTGTTTTGCAGGCGTTTGCTGCGTGCTTCGCTTTCGCGCAGTTGGAACAAATCGGCGATCTGTCGGGCCAGTTCGACCGGCTGATCAACATGCTCGGCGGCGATCAAGGTGCCGCCCTGGGCTTGCCAGCTCTGGCGGAAGGCGGCGAGTACGCGGTCGCCCCATTCACCGTTGGGCACCAGTGCTACGGCGCGGCGCATGCCGTCGGCCCAGGCGCGACGCGCAACTTCGCGGGCTTCGTCCTCGGCGGCGAGGCCGAATTGGAACAGTTGCGCCGGGCCTTCCTGGGTGCCTTCGCTGTAGTTCAGGGCGAGGGTGGTGATCGGCAGCTGTTCACGGCTGCTCAGCTGGCTGACCAGGTTCTTTTCCAGTGGGCCGATCACCAGCTGTACGCCGGTGGCCTGGGCCTGGGCGTAGAAGGCGTCCATGGAGCCGATGCGCGAGCTGTCGAACATCTGAATGTTCGGCGGGTTCTGCCCGGCTTGCTGCGCCTGATAATGCGCGGCGAGGAAGCCGTCGCGCAGGGCGCGGGCCACGCTAGCCAGCTGGCCATCCTGCGGCAGCAGCAGAGCAATCTCAGTCAGCGGTTGGCTGGAGAGCTTTTTCAGCTCGACCAGCGCCTGCGGCAGTTGTTGTGCGGCAGGGTGTTGCGGGTTGGCGGCGACCCAGGCATCGATAGCGCTTTGCTGCTGCTCCAGGGTGCCAGCGCTCTTGGATGCGCGGGCCAGTTCCAGCCAGCCGTCGAGGTCGGCATCGCCGCTGGCTTGCTGCTCGCTCGCGGGCAGGCTGGAGACCAGGGTCCAGATGGCTTCCTGGTTGTGCGTGGCGCTGGCGCCACTGAGCAGTGGCGCGATATAGGCGCGTTCGCGCGCGGCGGCCAGGGTTTGCCCGGTGGCCTGCAGGGCGTTGGCGCGGACCAGCTGGCTGCGTACCTGTTGTTCAACCGGCAGCTCGCCGAGGCGCTCCATGCTCGGGTGGCTGAGGGCACGCAGGGCGGCCTTGGGTTTGTTGCGGCTCATGTCCAGTTCGGCGCGCAGGGTGCTGGCGTAGATCTGCTGGGCCGGCTTCAGACTTTCCAGTTGCACCTGTTCAAGAATGCTGCTGGCGCGGGCCGGATCCTTCTGCTTATAGGCCAGGTCGGCCGCCGACAGGCGCAGCGCCGCAGCTTGCTCTGCCGGGCTTTCGGCTGCTTGCTGCAGCAGTTGTTCGATGCTGGCTTGCGGCGTGCGTGGCAGCTCGCCCAAGGTCGATGAGGGCTGGCTGGCGCAAGCGGCGAACAGGCCGGCAAGGCAGAGGATGGAAAGGGCGCGCAGGCGGGCGATCAGGCGGGTGGGCATGTAGGGCGTTCCTGATACTTGATCAAATTGAGCGTTGAATTGTACCCAAGCCCGCCGGGTGACGCGATGTCGAAGGTTGGAAACGGGCTACAATGCGCGCTTTGCTGATTTTGAGAGGCCTGTGCTGTGACCACTTCCGCTGCTGCGAATTCGCCTTTGGGCAGTCTTTATGTGGTTGCTACACCCATTGGCAACCTGGATGACATCAGCGCGCGAGCGCTAACCATCCTGCGCGGTGTGGCTCTGATTGCCGCAGAGGACACCCGCCATTCCGCACGGCTGATGCAGCACTTTGGCATCGGCACGCCGCTGGCGGCCTGCCATGAACACAATGAGCGTGATCAGGGTGGGCGCTTTCTCGCACGATTGCTGGCGGGTGACGATGTGGCGCTGATCTCCGATGCCGGCACGCCGCTGATTTCCGACCCCGGTTATCACCTGGTGCGCCAAGCGCGCGCTGCCGGTATTGCGGTGGTGCCGGTGCCGGGCGCTTGTGCGTTGATCGCCGCGTTGTCTGCTGCAGGCTTGCCGTCGGATCGCTTTATTTTTGAGGGGTTTCTGCCCGCCAAGGCAGCAGGGCGTCGCGGGCGCCTTGAGCAGGTAAAGGAAGAGCCCCGCACGCTGATCTTCTATGAGGCTCCGCACCGCATCCTTGAGTGTCTGCAGGATATGCAGGCGGTGTTTGGCGATGAGCGTCCAGCGCTGCTGGCGCGCGAGCTGACCAAAACCTTCGAAACACTCAAGGGCATGCCGTTGGCTGAGTTGGCCGCCTGGGTGGCCGCCGACAGCAATCAGCAGCGCGGCGAATGTGTGGTGCTGGTCGCGGGTTGGCAGGCGCCGGAGGGCGAGGAGGCCGTCAGTGCCGAAGCCATGCGCGTGTTGAATCTGCTGTTGGCGGAAATGCCGCTCAAGCGCGCGGCGGCACTGGCGGCGGAGATCACTGGGGTGCGCAAAAACTTGCTCTATCAGGCGGCCCTGGAGCAGCAGAAAGACGTTTAAACCTTGTTCTATAGGGCGCGGGCCGTTAACCTTGCCCGCGGAGAGTCGATCGGACAGTCGCTGCCGTGTTGCGTTCTGCGTAATGCGGGGGAGGAAAGTCCGGGCTCCATAGGGCGGAGTGCCAGGTAACGCCTGGGAGGCGTGAGCCTACGGAAAGTGCCACAGAAAATAACCGCCTAAGCGCTTCGGTGCCGGTAAGGGTGAAAAGGTGCGGTAAGAGCGCACCGCGCGACTGGTAACAGTTCGTGGCTAGGCAAACCCCACTCGGAGCAAGACCAAATAGGGTTCCATTGGCGTGGCCCGCGCTGGAACCGGGTAGGTTGCTAAAGGCGTGCAGTGATGTACGTCGTAGAGGAATGACTGTCCTCGACAGAACCCGGCTTACAGATCG
>PGZH01000007.1 GCA_002840155.1 Gammaproteobacteria bacterium HGW-Gammaproteobacteria-13 | reverse complement strand
CCCGCGCTGGAACCGGGTAGGTTGCTAAAGGCGTGCAGTGATGTACGTCGTAGAGGAATGACTGTCCTCGACAGAACCCGGCTTACAGATCGACTCTCCACCTTCCTCATTTATCCGCTTCACTGTTTCACCTCCTTTCTAAGACCGAAAAAATCTTACTCTTAACAAACTACTTTAACTTCGCAGTTCAACGCGCTGCATAAGCTCATTTTTATATCCATTTCCTCGCGTTATTTCTCCGTTTTGCCCCTCTCAAAGTTCGCTAAATCGCCGTTCTATAAGGATTTTTCCCGCCAAGCGTGCCTTGACGGTGGGGGGCGTGCGTTCCTATAGTGTGCGCGAGTGGTAGGAAGTGGCACAAAGTGGGTTTCTTAGGCATGGATAGCTAATAAAAAGGGGTAGCGCGATCGTGTTTCGCGGAGCAAACGCCATCAGTCTCGACGCCAAAGGGCGACTCGCGATGCCAAGTCGGTATCGGGACGAGCTTGTGTCGCGTTGCGCCGGCCAGCTTATCGTCACGATTGATGCCATCGACCCCTGCCTCTGCGTCTATCCACTGTCCGAGTGGGAGCTGATTGAAGCCAAGCTCCGCGAGCTCGCCTCCTTCCGTGAAGAAAACCGCCGCCTGCAGCGTTTGCTGATCGGCAACGCTGTTGACCTTGAGCTGGATGCCAGTGGTCGTTTCCTGGTGCCGCCGCGTCTGCGCGAGTACGCCAAGCTGGATAAGCGCGCGATGCTGGTCGGCCAACTCAATAAATTCCAACTGTGGGATGAAGATGCCTGGAATGCTGTGGCCGATGCCGATTTGGCCGCGATCAAGCAACCGGGTGCTCTGTCCGACGACCTACGTGACCTGATCCTGTGACCATGACCAGCAATTTCCGCCACATCACCGTGCTGCTCGACGAGGCTGTCGAAGGGCTGGCTGTGCGCGCGAATGGTTGCTACCTGGATGGCACCTTCGGGCGCGGCGGGCATAGCCGGCTGATCCTGGAAAAGCTCGGGCCAGACGGTCGCTTGCTGGGGTTTGACAAAGATCCCCTGGCAATTGCGACGGGAAATGCGCTGGCGGCCGAAGACGGCCGCTTTGTCGTTGTGCAGCGCAGCTTTGCAGAGCTGGCCGCCGAGCTGGCGCAGCGCGCGCTGGGCGGCCAGGTCAGCGGCATTCTGCTCGATCTCGGTGTGTCGTCGCCGCAGCTGGACGACGCCGAGCGCGGCTTCAGCTTTATGAATGACGGCCCGCTGGATATGCGTATGAACCCGGATGCCGGCGTCAGCGCCGCCGACTTCATCGCCAGCGCTGGCGAAGAAGAAATTGCCCGGGTGTTCAAGGAATACGGCGAAGAGCGCTTTGCCAAGCGCATGGCTCGCGCAGTGGTGTTGCGCCGCGTCGAGCAGCCGTTTACCCGCACCGCCGATCTGGCTCAGGTGCTGACCGTGGCCAATCCGGCCTGGGAAAAAGGCAAGAATCCGGCAACGCGCGCCTTCCAGGGCCTGCGCATCTATATCAACAACGAACTGGGTGATCTGGAGAGCGGCCTCGACGCGGCCCTGGAAAACCTCGAAGTGGGCGGTCGCCTGGTGGTGATCAGCTTCCACTCGCTGGAAGACCGCATCGTCAAACTCTTTATGCGCAAGCATGCCAAGGGTGAGATGGACAAGCTGCCGCGCGATCTGCCGATCATCCCCAAAGCCTTCGAGCCGCGCTTGAAGCTGATCGGCAAACCAGTATTCGCCTCCGAGGCTGAGCTTGCCGCCAATCCACGCTCACGCAGTGCGGTGATGCGCATTGCAGAGAAAGTGCGATGAGCGCGCTATTCGCCAAGCCATTGCCCGGCGGCAGTCTGCTGATGCTGCTGTTGTTTGTGGCTGTGCTGGTGTCTGCGGTGGGGGTTTCCTACAGCGCGCACTGGAACCGTCAGCTGCTTAACGACCTGTATGCCGAACTCAGCGTGCGCGACAAGGCGCAGGCCGAGTGGGGCCGGCTAATTCTCGAGCAAAGCACCTGGACCGCGCATAACCGCATCGAAGCCCTGGCCACTGAGCGCCTGAGCATGCGTATCCCGGATGCGGCCGAAGTGCGCATGGTGGCGCCATGATCGGTCTTGAAGGCGCACTCTACCCCTGGCGCTTCCGTCTGGTGCTGCTGCTGCTGGCACTGATGGTGGGTGCGATTGCCTGGCGTATTGTCGACCTGCAGGTGTTTGACCAAAGCTTCCTGCAGGCTCATGGCGACGCACGCAGCGTGCGGCATATCCCGATTCCAGCGCATCGCGGGCTGATCACCGACCGTAATGGCGAGCCCCTGGCTGTCAGCACTCCGGTGACTACCCTGTGGGCCAATGGCAAGGAGCTGCAAAGCGGCAAGGCCAAGTGGAATGAACTTGCGGCTGCCCTGGGTCAGGACGCCAAGACCTTCTCTGCGCGCCTGGCTGCGGCGCATGAGCGCGAGTTTATGTACCTGGTGCGCGGGCTGACGCCTGAACAGGGCCAGCGCATTCTCGACCTAAAAGTGCCGGGCGTGTACGGCATTGAAGAATTCCGCCGCTTTTACCCTGCCGGTGAGGTGGCCGCCCATGTGGTGGGCTTTACCGACATTGATGACCGTGGCCGCGAAGGCATGGAGCTGGCCTTTGAAGACTGGCTGGCCGGTGTGCCCGGCAAGCGTCAGGTACTCAAGGACCGGCGCGGGCGGCTGATCAAAGACGTCCAGGTTGCACAGAATGCCAAGGCCGGTAAGGCCTTGGCATTGTCGATTGACCTGCGCCTGCAATATCTGGCGCACCGTGAGCTGCGCAACGCTGTCACCGAGTTCGGCGCCAAGGCCGGCAGTCTGGTGCTGCTCGATGTGCAGACCGGCGAAGTGCTGGCCATGGTCAACCAGCCGACCTACAACCCGAACAACCGCCGCAATTTGCAGCCGGCGGCCATGCGTAACCGCGCGATGATCGATGTGTTCGAGCCAGGCTCGACCGTCAAGCCGTTCTCCATCGCTGCCGCCCTGGGCTCCGGCCGCTGGACACCGGCAATGACCGTGGACACTGCGCCGGGCAGCTTGAAAATCGGCCGTTACACCATTCGTGATGTATCGCGTGGTGGGGTGCTCAACCTGACCCAGATTCTGATGAAGTCGAGCAACGTCGGCATCAGCAAGGTGGCCTTCGATATCGGCGCAGAGCCGATTTACGCCGTGATGCAGCAAGTCGGCCTGGGCCAGGACACCGGTTTGAGCTTCCCAGGCGAACGCGTCGGCAATCTGCCCAACTACCGCGTCTGGAAGCAGGCCGAGACCGCCACTCTGGCTTATGGCTATGGCCTTTCGGTGACCGCGGTGCAGTTGGCGCATGCCTACTCGGTGTTGGCCAACCATGGCGGGAACGTGCCGTTGTCGATGGTGCGTTTGGATCGCCAGCCGGTCTCCACCCAGGTTATTGACGAGCAGATCGCCAAAACCGTACTCGGCATGCTCCAGTCGGTGGTTGAAGAGCCAGGCGGCGGCGGTGCGCGGGCCAAGGTGCCGGGCTACCACGTCGGCGGTAAAAGCGGCACCGCACGTAAAGCTGCTACCGGCGGCAGCAAGGGCTATGTCGACAAGGCCTATCGCTCGTTCTTCGCCGGTGTCGCGCCTATCGATAACCCACGTATTGCCGCGGTCATCATGATTGATGAACCGGGCGAGGGCGGTTACTACGGCGGCCTGGTCGCCGCGCCGGTGTTTGGCAAGGTCATGGCTGGTGCGCTGCGGCTGATGAACGTCGCCCCGGATAACCTGCCGCCAGCCGAGCCAGTCAAGGTTGAAACCGCAGCCGTTGATCCCCTTAAAGGAGGGCGCATCTAATGCCTATGCCCCTTAATCAGTTGCTGCCGGAAGCCGCCAGCTCCACCCTGATTCGTGAATTGACCCTGGACAGCCGCAAGGTGCGTCCGGGTGACCTGTTTCTCGCCGTGCCGGGCACTCAGCAGGACGGCCGCGTGCATATCGCCGATGCGGTTGCCCGTGGCGCCGCCGCCGTGGCCTATGAGGCCGAAGGCGCTGCGCTGATGACTGCGCACAGTGCCGAGCTGGTTGCGCTCAAGGGCCTGGCTAATCAGCTGTCGGCGATTGCCGGGCGCTTCTATGGCGAGCCGAGCCGTGGCCTGCACCTGGTCGGTATCACCGGCACCAACGGTAAAACCAGCGTCAGCCAGTTGCTGGCTCAGGCGCTGGACCTGCTGGGCGAGCGCTGCGGCATCGTCGGCACCCTCGGCAATGGCTTTTACGGCGCGCTTGAGCAGGGCCGTCACACTACGCCTGATCCAATCGGCGTGCAGGCCACCTTGGCTGATATGAAAAACGCCGGTGCTCGCGCCGTGGCCATGGAAGTCTCCTCCCACGGTCTGCATCAGGGCCGCGTGGCGGCTCTGGCGTTTGATGTGGCGGTGCTGACCAACCTGTCGCGTGATCACCTGGATTACCACGGTTCGATGCAGGCTTACGCCGAGGCGAAAGCCGCGCTGTTCGCCTGGTCGGGCCTGCGTTGCCGCGTGCTCAACCTGGACGACGCTTTTGGTCGTGAACTGGCCGCTGCCGAGCACGAGTCGCGACTGATCAGCTACAGCCTGATCGATTCCGACGCCTACCTGTATTGCCGCGACGCACAGTTCGACGAGCAGGGCGTGCGCGCGACCTTGGTCACTCCACGCGGTGAAGGCAGCCTGCGCAGCTCACTGCTGGGGCGCTTTAACCTGAGCAACCTACTGGCGGTGGTCGGCGCGCTGCTCGGCCTCGATTACCCACTGGATGAAATTCTCAAGGTGCTGCCACAGCTACAGGGCCCGATTGGCCGGATGCAGCGTCTGGGCGGAAACACTTCGGGACGAGCCAAGCAGCCGCTGGTAGTGGTGGATTACGCGCACACCCCGGATGCTCTGGAAAAAGTTCTCGAAGCCCTGCGCCCGCACGTCAAAGGCCGCCTGCTGTGCCTGTTTGGCTGCGGTGGTGATCGCGACAGCGGCAAGCGTCCGCTGATGGCGGCGGTGGTCGAGCGCCTGGCCGATGCGGTGCTGGTCACCGATGACAACCCGCGCACTGAAGCGCCCGCGCAGATTTTTAGCGATATCCGCGCCGGTTTTGCCAGCCCGGAGTCGGTGCAGTTCATTCATGGTCGCGGCCAGGCGATTACCCAGCTGATTGCCGCTGCCAGCGCCGATGACGTGCTGGTGTTGGCCGGCAAGGGCCATGAGGACTATCAGGAAATCAACGGCGTGCGTCAGCCGTTCTCCGATCTGGTCGAAGCGGCCAACGCTTTGGCCGCATGGGAGGTGGCGCATGCTTAAGGCGCTGCATTTGAGCGAAGTGGCAACGCCATTGGCTGCCCGGGTGATCGGTGCGGATGTGGCGTTCAGCGCCGTCAGCAGCGACAGTCGGGCGATTCAGCCGGGCCAGTTGTTTGTCGCCCTGGCCGGCCCGCGCTTTGATGGCCATGACTACCTGGCTGAAGTCGCCGGCAAAGGTGCAGTGGCTGCCCTGGTTGAGCGTGAAGTGGCGGATGCGCCGCTGCCGCAACTGCTGGTTGCCGATACCCGTCTGGCCCTTGGTCAACTGGGCGCGCTGAATCGTCAGGCGTTTAACGCGCCACTGGTGGCGATTACCGGTTCCAGCGGCAAGACCACCGTGAAAGAAATGCTCGCCAGTATCCTGCGTGAGGGCCTGCAAGGTCCGGTGCTGGCGACTCGTGGCAACCTGAATAACGACCTCGGCGCGCCGTTGACCCTGCTGGAACTTGCCCCTGAGCATGTCGCCGCAGTGATCGAGCTGGGCGCCAACCATGTCGGCGAAATCGCCTACACCGTCGGCCTGACCCAGCCACAAGTAGCCATTATCAACAATGCCGGTAACGCCCATGTCGGCGAATTCGGCGGCCCGGAAAAGATTGTCGAAGCCAAAGGCGAAATCCTCGAAGGCCTGAGCGACAGCGGCGTGGCCGTGCTCAACCTTGACGACAGCGCATTCGCCATCTGGCAGCAACGTGCCCGGGGCCGTGCGGTCACCAGCTTCGCCCTGCGTAATTCTGCCGCTGACGTTTATGCCAGCGAACTGGCCCGCGACGCCCGTGGCTGCTCGACCTTTACCCTGCATTGCGCCAGCGGTCAGGCACGTATTCAGCTCAACCTGCTCGGCGAGCACAACGTCGCCAATGCCCTGGCCGCCGCTGCTGCTGCCCTGGCGTTGGGGATTGCCCCGGCTGCGCTCAAGGCTGGGCTGGAAAGCCTGCAACCGGTCAAAGGCCGCGCCGTTGCGCAGATTGCAGCGAACGGCCTGCGCGTGATTGACGACAGCTACAACGCCAACCCGGCATCTGTGTGTGCAGCCATCGATATCCTCACCGGCTTCTCGGGCCGCCGCGTGCTGGTGTTGGGCGATATTGGCGAACTGGGCGAATGGGCCGAGCAAGGCCATCGCCAGGTCGGCAGTTATGCCGCAGGCAAAGTTGATGCGCTGTACGCCGTGGGCCCGCTGACAGCTCACGCAGTGGCCGAGTTTGGCGCTGCAGCTCGGCATTTTGCCGACCAGACCAGCCTGATTGCTGCGCTGCTTCTAGAACAAGGCAGCGAGCAGGGCGACACCACCCTTCTAATTAAAGGTTCACGCAGTGCGGCGATGGAAAAAGTCGTCGCGGCGCTGTGTGGCACATCCGGGGAGATTCACTAATGCTGCTGCTGCTGGCGGAATACCTGCAACAGTTCCACAAGGGTTTCGCAGTGTTTCAGTACCTGACACTGCGCGGCATCCTCGGCGTGCTCACCGCCCTGGCGTTGTCGCTGTGGCTTGGCCCGTGGATGATCCGCACCCTGCAGATCCGCCAGATCGGCCAGTCGGTGCGCAACGACGGCCCGCAGTCGCACCTGTCGAAAAAGGGCACGCCGACCATGGGTGGTGCGCTGATTCTCTCGGCTATCGCCGTCAGCACGCTGCTCTGGGCTGACCTGTCCAACCGCTATGTATGGACCGTGCTGGCCGTAACCCTGCTGTTCGGCGCCATTGGCTGGGTCGATGACTACCGCAAAGTGATCGAGAAGAACTCCAAGGGCCTGCCGAGCCGCTGGAAATACTTCTGGCAGTCGGTGTTTGGCCTGGGTGCCGCGCTCTTCCTTTATATGACTGCGCAAAGTCCGGTGGAGACCACCCTGATTCTGCCGCTGCTCAAGGACTTCAGCCTGGAACTGGGCCTGGGTTTCGTGGTGCTGACCTACTTCGTCATCGTCGGTTCGAGCAACGCGGTCAACCTCACCGACGGCCTCGACGGCCTGGCCATTCTGCCCACCGTGATGGTTGGCGGCGCGCTGGGAATCTTTTGCTACCTGTCGGGTAACGTGAATTTCGCCGAGTACCTGTTTATCCCCTACGTGCCGGGTGCGGGCGAGTTGATCGTATTCTGCGCCGCCTTGGTCGGCGCGGGGCTGGGCTTCCTCTGGTTCAACACCTACCCGGCGCAAGTGTTTATGGGCGATGTCGGCGCGCTGGCGCTGGGCGCCGCTCTGGGCACCATCGCCGTGATCGTCCGTCAGGAAGTGGTGCTGTTCATCATGGGCGGCATCTTCGTGGTGGAAACCCTGTCGGTGATTATCCAGGTCGCCAGCTTCAAGCTGACCGGCAAGCGCGTGTTCCGCATGGCGCCGATCCATCACCACTTTGAACTGAAAGGCTGGCCCGAGCCGCGCGTGATCGTGCGTTTCTGGATCATCACCGTGATTTTGGTGCTGATCGGCCTTGCCACCCTGAAGCTGCGTTGAGGAAAGCATGAGCCTGATTGCGTCTGACCACTTCCGCATCGTTGTCGGCCTCGGCAAGAGCGGCATGTCTCTGGTGCGCTTCCTCGCGCGCCAGGGCCTGCCGTTTGCCGTGGTCGACACCCGTGCCAACCCGCCGGAGCTCGCCACCTTGCGTGAGCAGTTCCCGCAGGTGGAAGTGCGTTGTGGCGAACTGGATGTGGAATTCCTCTGCCGCGCCAGCGAGCTGCTGGTCAGCCCAGGTCTGGCCATCGCTACGCCAGCGCTGCAGGCGGCTGCTGCGCGTGGGGTCAAGCTGTCGGGTGACATCGATCTGTTCGCCCGTTATGCCAAGGCGCCGATCGTGGCGATTACCGGCTCCAACGCCAAAAGCACCGTGACCACCCTGGTCGGTGAGATGGCCGCCGCTGCGGGCAAGAAGGTCGCTGTCGGCGGCAACCTCGGTACGCCGGCGCTGGATCTGCTGAATGATGAGATCGAGTTGTACGTCATGGAGCTGTCGAGCTTCCAGCTGGAGACCACTGACCAACTCAACGCTGAAGTGGCGACCTGCCTGAACATCAGCGAAGACCATATGGATCGTTACGCCGATCTGCCGGCTTATCACCTGGCCAAGCACCGCATCTTCCGCGGCGCGCGGCAGGTGGTGGTGAACCGCGACGACGCGCTGTCGCGTCCGCTGGTGGCCGATCAATTGCCATGCTGGTACTTCGGCCTGGGCAAGCCGGACTTCAAGCGTTTCGGCCTGCTCGAAGAAGATGGCGAGAAATCCTTGGCGTACCAATTCGCTGCGCTGCTGCCGGTGCGTGAGCTGAAGATTCGCGGCGCACACAACCAGTCCAACGCCCTGGCGGCCTTGGCCTTGGGCCATGCTGTGGGCCTGCCGTTCGAACCGATGTTGGCAACTCTCAAGCAGTTTGCTGGCCTGCCGCATCGCTGCCAGTGGGTTGGCGAGCGTAATGCCGTGAGCTACTACGACGACTCCAAGGCCACCAACGTCGGTGCTGCGCTGGCTGCTATCGAAGGCCTGGGCGCGGATATCGCCGGCAAGCTGGTGCTGATCGCCGGTGGCGATGGCAAGGGCGCGGATTTCTCGGCGCTGAAAGCGCCAGTCGGCACGTTCTGCCGCGCCGTGGTGCTGCTTGGCCGCGATGCCGAATTGCTCGCTGAGGCGCTGGGCGACGCCGCCCCGCTGATCCGGGTCAAGACCCTGGAAGAGGCTGTGCAGCGCGCCGCCGAGCTGGCCGAGCCAGGCGATGCCGTGCTGCTATCGCCGGCCTGCGCCAGCCTGGATATGTTCAAGAACTTCGAAGAGCGCGGGCGTCTGTTCGCCCAGGCCGTGGAGGGTTTGCAATGATGCTGGCCCGCCTGCTCGCCGCACCTTCACCGCTGCATACCCGTCGCGGTATCGATCTGGACTTCCCGCTGCTGGCTGGTTGCCTGGCGCTGCTCGGTCTGGGTCTGGTGATGATCGCTTCGGCTTCCTCGGAAGTGGCGGCGGTGCAGTCGGGCAACCCGCTGTATCACATGATTCGTCACCTGATTTATCTGACCATCGGCCTCGGCGCCGCGCTGGCGACACTGCTGGTGCCGATGGCGCTGTGGCAGCGTTACAGCGGCGTGCTGCTGCTGGCAGCGGTGGTGTTGCTGATTCTGGTACTGCTGCCGGGCATTGGTCGTGAGGTCAACGGTGCCAAGCGCTGGATCGGCCTGGGCGTGTTCAACCTGCAGCCGTCCGAGCTGGCCAAGCTGTTTAGCGTGATGTTTATCGCCGCCTACCTGGTGCGTCGCCAGACCGAAGTGCGCGAGAAACTCACCGGCTTTATCAAGCCGATGCTGGTACTGGGCCCGATTGCCGCGCTGCTGCTGGCCGAGCCGGACTTCGGCGCCACCGTGGTGCTGGTCGGTGCGGCCATCGCCATGCTGTTCCTCGGCGGGGTCAACCTGCTGCGCTTTATTCCGCTGGCGGCCTGCGTACTCGGCCTTGGCGTGGTGGTGATGACCAGTCAGGCCTATCGCCTGGAACGTCTGACCAACTTTGTCGACCCATGGGCGGATCAGTACGGCGCCGGTTACCAGCTGAGCCAGGCGCTGATCGCCTTCGGTCGTGGCGAGTGGTTCGGCGTCGGCCTGGGCAACAGCGTGCAGAAGCAGTTCTACCTGCCGGAAGCACACACCGACTTCGTGTTTGCCGTGCTGGCCGAAGAGCTGGGCATGGTTGGCGCGCTGATTACCGTCGCCCTGTTTGTCTTCGTCAGCGTGCGCGCCCTGTATATCGGCCTGTGGGCGGAGAAGGCCAAGCAATTCTTCTCGGCCTATGTGGCTTACGGCCTGGCGTTTCTGTGGATCGGTCAGGTGCTGATCAATATCGGTGTGAACGTCGGCCTGCTGCCGACCAAGGGCCTGACCCTGCCATTCCTCAGCTACGGCGGCAGCTCGCTGGTGATCTGCTGCGTCAGCCTGGCGCTGCTGCTGCGTATCGAGTGGGAGCGTCGCACCCAGTTGGGCAATGAAGACGTTGACTTCAAGGAATCGGATTTTTTCGAAGGCCAGTCCGCCGAGGAGGTTCAGCATGCGCGGTAATGTGCTGATCATGGCCGGCGGCACCGGCGGGCACGTATTCCCTGCACTGGCCTGCGCCCGCGAGTTCAAGGCGCGTGGCTACAGCGTGCATTGGCTGGGTACACCGCGCGGCATCGAGAATGAACTGGTGCCGGCGGCTGGGTTGCCGCTGCACCTGATCGATGTAACGGGTCTGCGTGGCAAGGGCAAGCTGTCACTGCTGAAAGCGCCGTTCCAGCTGATCAAGGCGCTGTTCCAGGCACGCAAGGTGATGCGCGAACTGCAGCCAGTGTGTGTGCTCGGTATGGGCGGTTATGTCACCGGCCCCGGTGGCCTGGCTGCGCGCATCAGCGGCGCGCCGCTGATCATCCACGAGCAGAACGCCGTGGCCGGCACCGCCAACCGCAGCCTGGTGCCATTCGCCAGCCGCGTCTGCGAAGCCTTCCCGAATACCTTTGGTAATAGCGACAAGCGCCGCACTACCGGCAATCCGGTGCGTGAAGAACTGTTCCTGGAAACCCCGCGTGATTCGCTGCGCAACCGCCAGCCGCGTTTGCTGGTACTGGGCGGCAGCCTGGGCGCCGAACCGCTGAATAAATTGCTGCCCGAAGCCTTGGCGCTGGTGGCGGCTGAGCTGCGCCCTGAAGTGTTCCATCAGGCCGGCAAGCAACATGATGCAATTACTGCTGAACGCTATCGCGCAGTTGACGTCGAAGCGCAGGTCGCGCCGTTTATCAAGGACATGGCGCGGGCCTATGCCTGGGCCGATCTGGTGGTGTGCCGCGCAGGCGCCTTGACCGTCAGCGAGCTGGCCGCCGCCGGCCTGCCGGCATTCCTGCTGCCGCTGCCGCACGCGATCGATGATCACCAGACCCGCAATGCCGATTATCTGGCCAGTGCCGGCGCTGCCGTACTGCTGCCACAACGTTCCACTGACGCCGCCAAGCTGGCCGCGCAGCTGACCGAGGTTTTGATGCACCCCGAACAACTCACTCAAATGGCGCAGACGGCTCGTCGTCTGGCCAAGCCCGATGCAACCTGCACCGTTGTCGATATCTGCCTGGAGGTGGCCCGTGGCTAAGTCTCCCGCCGCTGCACGTTCGGAAATCCGTCGTATGCGCCGCATTCGCCGTATCCACTTTGTCGGCATCGGTGGTGCCGGTATGTGCGGTATCGCCGAAGTGCTGCTCAATCTGGGTTATGAAGTCTCCGGCTCCGACCTCAAAGCTTCGGCCGTGACTGAGCGTCTGGAAACTTTCGGTGCGCAGATTTTCATTGGCCACCGCGCCGAGAATGCCGAACAGGCCGACGTGCTGGTGGTCTCCAGCGCGGTGAATACCAGCAACCCGGAAGTCGCCACCGCTCTGGAGCGTCGCATCCCCGTGGTGCCGCGCGCCGAGATGCTCGCCGAGCTGATGCGCTACCGCCACGGTATTGCCGTTGCCGGCACCCATGGCAAGACCACCACCACCAGCCTGCTGGCCTCGGTGTTCGCCGCGGGCGGCCTGGACCCGACGTTCGTCATCGGTGGCCGCCTGAATGCAGCAGGCACCAACGCGCAGCTGGGCAGCAGCCGTTACCTGATCGCCGAAGCCGATGAGAGTGACGCCAGCTTCCTGCACCTGCAGCCGATGGTCTCGGTGGTCACCAATATCGACATGGACCACATGAGCACCTATGGCGGTGACTTCAACAAGTTGAAGAAAACCTTCATTGAGTTCCTCCACAACCTACCGTTTTACGGTCTGGCGGTGATGTGTGTGGATGACCCGATCGTGCGCGAAATTCTGCCGCAGGTAGCCCGTCCAACCGTGACTTACGGCTTTGATGAAGGTGCCGACGTACGTGCGATCAACGTGCGTCAGCAGGGCATGCAGACCTTCTTCACTGTGCTGCGCCGCGACCGCGAGCCGCTGGACGTGTCGGTGAACATGCCGGGCAACCACAACGTGTTGAACGCTCTGGCCACCATCGCCATCGCCAGCGACGAAGGCATCAGTGATGAGGCCATCGTCCAGGGCCTGTCGCAGTTCCAGGGCGTTGGCCGGCGCTTCCAGGTCTATGGCGAACTGCCGGTGGATGGCGGCAGCGTGATGCTGGTCGACGATTACGGCCACCACCCGCGTGAAGTCGCCGCAGTGATCAAGGCCGTGCGTGGCGGCTGGCCGGAGCGTCGCCTGGTGATGGTTTACCAGCCGCACCGTTTCAGCCGTACCCGCGACCTGTACGACGATTTCGTTCAGGTGCTCGGTGATGCCCAGGTGCTGTTGCTGATGGAAGTCTACCCGGCCGGTGAAGCACCGATTCCAGGGGCTGACAGCCGCAATCTGTGCCACAGCATCCGTCAGCGTGGCCAGCTCGACCCGATCTATATCGAGCGCGGCGTGGACCTCGCGCCCATCGTCAAGCCGCTGCTGCGTGCCGGCGACATTCTTCTCTGCCAAGGTGCCGGCGATATCGGCGGCCTGGCTCCGCAACTGTTGCAAAGCCCTTTGTTCGCCACCGTCGGCGGCGAGTCATCAGAGGAGGCGAAATGAGCGCTGCCAGTCTGCAATCACAATTTCCGGTCAGCGCCTTCGGGCGCGTGGCCGTGCTGTTCGGCGGCAAGAGCGCCGAGCGTGAAGTCTCGCTGAAGTCCGGCAATGCCGTGCTGCAAGCGCTGCTGGACGCGGGTGTGGATGCCTTTGGTATCGATGCCGGCGATGACCTGCTGCAGCTTCTGACTGCCGAGAAAATCGACCGCGCCTTTATCGTGCTGCACGGCCGTGGCGGCGAAGACGGCTCCATGCAGGGTTTGCTCGAATGCGCCGGAATTCCTTACACCGGTAGCGGCATTCTGGCCTCGGCCCTGGCCATGGACAAACTGCGTACCAAGCGCGTGTGGCTCAGCCTTGGCCTGCCAACGCCGGCCCACGCGGCGCTGGCCTGCGAAGCCGATTGCCATGCGGCGGCTGCCGAGCTGGGCTTCCCGCTGTTCGTCAAACCGGCCCATGAGGGTTCGAGCATTGGCATGGCCAAGGTCAATGATGTCGATGCGCTGATCACTGCCTGGAAGGACGCCAGCCGTTACGACTCGCAGGTGCTGGTCGAGCAGATGATTGCCGGCCCGGAATTCACCATCGCCATGCTGCGCGGTCAGGTGCTGCCACCGATTGCCCTGGGCACGCCGCACAGCTTCTACGACTACGACGCCAAGTACCTGGCCAATGACACCCAGTACCGCATCCCGTGCGGTCTCTCGGCGGAGAAGGAAGCCGAGCTGAAAGACCTCACTGCCCGCGCCTGCGAAGCAGTCGGCACCCAGGGCTGGGCCCGGGCCGACGTGATGCAGGACGTCGACGGCAAGTTCTGGTTGCTGGAAGTCAACACCGTGCCGGGCATGACCGACCACAGCCTGGTGCCAATGGCAGCCCGTGCTGCGGGTCTGGATTTTCAACAACTGGTGTTGGCGATTCTGGCCGACAGCCTTGAGGCACGGGGTTAAGTCATGACGGCCACCTTGCGTCACCAGCCAGGCTCGAACCGCGCTCCCGTGCGCGGCAAGTCTGTGCCGCGCGGCGCCAGCCGTTTGGTGGCCAAGGAGCCGATCAGCCTGCGGGTGAGCCTGCCGAAAGCCCGCCTTGCTGGATTGGGCGGCTGGCTCAAGCATCTGGCCTGGCCGCTGTTGCTGCTCGCACTGGGTTACGGCACCTACGAGTTGTCGTTGCGCGCGCTGCCCTATGCCGACCAGCCGATTGCGCGGATCAGCGTCGAGGGCGACCTCAGCTACGTCAATCAGCAGGCCGTACAGCAGCGCATTGCACCCTATGCCAGCGCGAGCTTTTTCAAGGTTGATCTGCTTAGCCTGCGCCGCGAGCTGGAGCTGATGCCATGGATTGCCAGTGCCCAGGTGCGCCGCGTATGGCCGGATCAGTTGGTGGTGCGCCTGGAAGAACAATTGCCGATTGCCCGCTGGGGCGATGAGGCACTGCTGAACAACCAGGGCGAGGCGTTTGCGCCGCAGGAACTGGCCAATTATCAACACCTGCCGCAGCTGTATGGCCCCAAGCGTGCGCAGCAGCAGGTGATGCAGCAATACCAGGTGCTCAGCCAGATGCTGCGGCCCATGGGCTTTTCCGTGGCGCGCCTGGAGTTGCGTGAGCGCGGCAGCTGGTTCCTCTCCACCGGGCAGGGCATCGAGCTGCTGCTGGGGCGTGACCATCTGGTGGAAAAAATGCGGCGCTTCACGGCCATCTACACCAAGGCCTTGAAAGAGCAACAAACGAATATTGCGCGGATCGATCTGCGTTATGCCAATGGCCTGGCCGTGGCATGGCGCGAGCCGGTAGCGCCCACGGCGGCACCAACCGCTGTCGTGCAGTGAATCAGGAGAAGACAAGAGCCATGGCAAACGTGCAGAGCGGCAAGATGATCGTCGGCCTCGACATCGGTACCTCCAAGGTGGTGGCGCTGGTCGGTGAAGTGAATGCGGACGGCCAACTGGAAATCGTCGGTATCGGCACCCATCCTTCGCGCGGCCTGAAGAAGGGCGTGGTGGTGAATATCGAGTCCACCGTGCAGTCGATCCAGCGCGCTGTTGAAGAAGCGCAGCTGATGGCCGGCTGCCGTATCCACTCGGCTTTCGTCGGTGTGGCCGGCAACCATATTCGCAGCCTCAACAGCCACGGCATCGTCGCCATTCGTGATCGTGAAGTCAGCCCGGCGGATCTGGAGCGCGTACTCGACGCCGCCCAGGCCGTGGCCATTCCGGCCGACCAGCGCGTACTGCACACCCTGCCGCAGGATTACGTGATCGATAACCAGGAGGGCGTACGTGAGCCGCTGGGCATGTCCGGCGTGCGTCTGGAAGCCAAGGTGCACGTAGTGACCTGCGCGGTAAATGCTGCGCAGAACATCGAGAAATGCGTGCGTCGCTGCGGCCTGGAAGTCGACGACATCATTCTTGAGCAACTGGCCTCGGCTTATGCGGTGCTCACCGATGACGAGAAAGAGCTGGGCGTATGCCTGGTCGACATCGGCGGCGGTACCACCGACATCTGCATCTTCACCGAAGGCGCGATCCGCCACACCGCGGTGATCCCGATTGCCGGTGATCAAGTGACCAACGACATCGCCATGGCTCTGCGTACGCCGACTCAGTACGCCGAAGAAATCAAGATCCGCTACGCCTGCGCCCTGGCCAAGCTGGCCGGTGCTGGCGAAACCATCAAGGTGCCGAGCGTCGGTGATCGTCCGCCGCGTGACCTGTCGCGCCAGTCCCTGGCCGAAGTGGTTGAGCCGCGTTATGACGAGCTGTTCACCCTGATCCAGGCCGAACTGCGCCGCAGTGGCTACGAAGACCTGATCCCTGCGGGCATCGTCCTCACCGGCGGTACGGCGAAGATGGAAGGGGCGGTGGAGCTGGCCGAAGAGATTTTCCATATGCCGGTGCGCCTGGGCGTGCCCCAGGGCGTCAAGGGCCTGGCCGATGTGGTGCGTAACCCGATTTATTCCACAGGCGTGGGCCTGTTGCTGTACGGACTGCAAAAGCAGGCCGACGGCATCTCCATGTCTGCGCTTGGCAGCTACAGCGATGAACCCAAACAACCTGTGCTGGAACGGCTGAAACGCTGGGTCCAGGGCAATTTCTGATTTTTGCAGTAGGCGTTACAACTAGAAAGTAAAGGAGAGGGAAAATGTTCGAACTCGTAGACAGCGCACCAGCAAGTGCAGTCATCAAGGTCATCGGCGTGGGCGGCGGCGGCGGTAATGCTGTCAATCACATGGCGAAAAACAACATTGAAGGCGTTGAGTTCATCTGCGCCAACACGGATGCACAGGCACTGAAAAACATCGGCGCACGTACCGTGCTGCAGCTGGGCACTGCGGTGACCAAGGGTCTCGGCGCGGGTGCTAACCCGGAAGTCGGCCGTCAGGCGGCTATGGAAGATCGCGAGCGTATCGCTGAAGTGCTGCAAGGCACCGATATGGTCTTTATCACCACGGGCATGGGCGGCGGTACCGGTACCGGTGCAGCCCCTGTAATTGCTCAGGTGGCCAAGGAAATGGGCATCCTCACCGTTGCGGTGGTGACCCGTCCGTTCCCGTTCGAAGGCAAGAAGCGCATGCTGATCGCCGAAGAAGGCATCCGCGCACTGTCGGAAAGCGTCGACTCGCTGATCACCATCCCGAACGAAAAACTGCTGACCATCCTCGGTAAGGACGCCAGCCTGCTGTCGGCTTTCGCCAAGGCTGACGATGTACTGGCCGGTGCCGTGCGCGGTATTTCCGACATCATCAAGCGTCCGGGCATGATCAACGTCGACTTCGCCGACGTGAAAACCGTGATGAGCGAAATGGGCATGGCGATGATGGGCACTGGCTGCGCCAGCGGTCCGAACCGTGCGCGTGAAGCCACCGAAGCGGCGATCCGCAATCCGCTGCTGGAAGACGTCAACCTGCAAGGCGCGCGCGGCATCCTGGTGAACATCACCGCCGGCCCTGACCTGTCCCTGGGTGAGTACTCCGACGTGGGTAACATCATCGAGCAGTTCGCTTCCGAGCACGCCACCGTCAAAGTCGGCACCGTGATCGATCCGGACATGCGCGACGAGCTGCACGTGACTGTGGTTGCCACTGGTCTGGGTGCGCGTATCGAGAAGCCGGTCAAGGTTATCGACAATACTGTGCAAGTTTCTGCCAGCACTGGCAGCAACGCAGCAGCCCCGGCGCGTGCCGAGCAGAGCGTCAATTACAAGGACTACGAGCGTCCGACCGTTCAGCGTCAAAGCCACGGCGGCGCTGCCACTGCGGCCAAGCTGAACCCACAGGATGACCTGGATTACCTGGACATCCCGGCGTTCCTGCGTCGTCAGGCCGATTGATGAAATGTATCAGGAGTATTGGGGTGATTGGTGTTCAGCAAAGGCCGGTTCTGCTATCATCGCCGGCCATTGTTGAAAACAATTCGCAACTAGTGCTATAGCGGCCAAAGCCATGATCAGACAACGCACCCTGAAGAACATTATCCGCGCCACTGGCGTCGGCCTGCATTCCGGGGAGAAGGTATACCTGACCCTGAAGCCGGCACCCGTGGACACCGGTATCGTGTTCCGTCGTACCGACTTGGACCCTGTCGTGGAAATTCCCGCGCGTGCAGGCAATGTTGGTGAAACCACCATGTCGACCACCCTGGTCAATGGTGATGTCAAGGTGGATACGGTAGAGCACCTGCTTTCGGCCATGGCTGGCCTGGGCATCGATAACGCCTACGTCGAGCTCTCCGCGTCCGAAGTCCCGATCATGGATGGCAGTGCGGGTCCCTTTGTATTCCTGATTCAATCTGCTGGTTTGCAAGAGCAGGAAGCCCACAAGCAGTTCATCCGCATCCTTCGCGAAGTGACAGTTGAAGAGGGCGACAAGCGCGCCACCTTCGTGCCTTTCGAAGGGTTCAAGGTGACCTTCGAGATCGATTTCGATCATCCGGTCTTCCGCAATCGTACCCAGTCGGCCAGCGTTGACTTCTCCAGCACCTCGTTTGTGAAAGAAGTCAGTCGCGCGCGCACCTTCGGTTTTATGCGTGATATCGAGTTCCTGCGTTCACAGAACCTGGCACTCGGCGGCAGCGTAGATAACGCCATCGTGGTAGATGAGTTCCGCGTGTTGAACGAAGACGGCCTGCGTTACGAGGACGAGTTCGTCAAACACAAGATTCTCGATGCCATTGGCGATCTCTACCTGCTGGGTAACAGCCTGATTGGCGAGTTCAAGGGTTTCAAATCGGGGCATGCGCTGAACAATCGCCTGCTGCGCACCCTGATCGAGCAGCCTGATGCTTGGGAAGTTGTCACCTTTGATGACCCCAACACCGCGCCAATCTCTTACATGCGCCCGGTTGCGGCCGTGTAACGCAATACCCTCCTTACTTTGTTTTTTGAGGCCACCTTCGGGTGGCCTCATTTTTATTGGCCTGCCATCCCTGGGGGGCACCCTTACAATTATTCCCGATCATTTCTTGCCTGCGTTTTAGCAGACATATAAGTACTTAGTCGCTGGGTTTGCCGTGCTTGGCCAGGCGCTCCAGGGCGGCGCGTAGCTTGGGATCGCTGATGCCGTCGGCGGTGGCCTGAATGTTTTCTGCGGCGCTACTGGATAGGCAAATTGTGCGACCTGGTACATGCCTTTCGGCAGTCGGAGGTTGCACCTTGAACAAGATCTTCGTTAAGGTCGCGAATTCTTCGAGTGCCTGCAGCTGTTTCAACAAGCGTTTTTGTTGATAGCGCAGGCGCGTGGCCCAGTGGCCGTCGGTGATTATCAGCAGCAGGCAGCCCTCGCGCCATGAGGCTACATGGCAGTGTTCGCGAGCAGCAGGTTGCAGCTGGCTTTCCAGTAGGTGCTGCAGACGATCAATGCGTTGCGCTTGATTGAACAGCGCCTTCAGGGGTTTCGCTTCGCGCAACAGCGCGGCGGGAGCCCGGGCCGGCAAAGGACGAAAAGTCATGGCAGGACGCCTGAAAAAGTGGAGCCGCCATGGTAGCAGAATCGCTGCTGCCGACTGACGCTTCACCACTAGGGGAAGGCCGTGCACATCATTCTACTTAGTCGGCACCACGGTGCCGCACGCTCGCTCAGTCTGGATCTGCGCTGGCTATTGCTGGCGTTGCTGCTGGCGCTCGGCGCAGCGCTGGCCAGCGGTGTGGCCGTCGGTGCCTGGTGGGCGCCAGCAACGGTTGAGGTGCATGACGACACCCAGCTCAACCAGGCCATGGATCAGCAGCGCGCCGAAGTCGGCGAAGTGCGGCGTGATGCGCAGCGTCAACTGGATGCCTTCGCCGTGCATGTCGCTGAGTTGCAGGCGCGCCTGACCCGCCTGGATGCCTTGGGTGCACGCCTCACCGAGTTGGCGGATCTGGATGCCAACGAATTCGACTTCTCCCTTAATGTTGGCCAGGGCGGTGCGGAAGATGCCCTGGGTGACGCCGCGTATGCGCCGCCGCCGTTTATGGATGAGCTCGATCGCCTGAGTCTGCGCCTGGACAGCCGCGAACAACTGCTGGAAGTGCTGGAGCAGCTGATCGGCGAGCGACAGCTGAATGAGGCCGAGTACCTGTCCGGTATGCCGGTGCGCCATGGCTATATGTCCTCGCCCTTCGGTCGTCGCGTGCACCCGCTGACCGGGCGCAATACCCAGCATAAAGGTGTCGATTTTGCCGCCAAACCCGGCAGTGATGTGGTGGCCGTCGCAGCCGGCGTGGTGAGCTTCTCCGGGGTCAAGTCAGGTTACGGGCATACCGTGGAGATCAGCCATGCTGATGGCTATACGACCCTGTATGCGCACAACAAGAGCAATCAGGTGCAGATCGGTGACCTGGTGCAGCGCGGCCAGACCATTGCCAAGGTCGGCCGCAGCGGCCGTGCCAGTGGTTACCATGTGCACTTCGAAGTCACCAAGCATGGCCGGTTGGTCAATCCAGCCAGCTATATAGCCCGGGTTAACGACGTCGAATAACGCCGCTTTCCTCGTTTGCGTTTCCGGGTAGAATGCCCCCTTCGCACGCAGCCATAAAGGCTGCATGGGTCGCTGTTCAGCCGCCCTCAATCCATACGCCTGGAAGATCCTGTCGATATGTTTGCGCCTTTGTTGAAAAAACTCTTTGGAAGCAAGAACGAGCGTGAAGTCAAACGCATGCTCAAGGCGGTACAAGCCGTCAATGCCTTCGAGGAGCAGATGCTTGCCCTTTCCGATGAGCAACTGCGTGCCAAGACGGAGGAGTTCAAAGCCCGTCTGGCCAAAGGCGAAACCCTCGACCAGCTGCTTGCTGAAGCCTTTGCGGTAGCCCGCGAAGCCGGCAAGCGGGTGATGGGCATGCGCCACTTCGACGTGCAGTTGATTGGTGGCATGACCCTGCATGAAGGCAAGATCGCCGAGATGCGCACCGGTGAGGGTAAGACCCTGGTGGCAACCCTCGCGGTGTACCTCAATGCGCTGTCCGGCAAGGGCGTGCATGTGGTGACGGTCAACGATTACCTGGCTCGCCGCGACGCCAACTGGATGCGTCCGCTGTATGAGTTCCTTGGTATGAGCGTGGGTATCGTGACCCCCTTTATGCCGCCGGAAGAGAAGCGTGAAGCCTACGCCGCCGATATCACCTACGGCACCAACAACGAATTCGGTTTCGATTACCTGCGTGACAACATGGCCTTCAGCCTGGAAGACAAGTTCCAGCGCGAGCTGAATTTCGCTGTAATCGACGAAGTCGACTCCATTCTGATCGACGAAGCGCGCACCCCGCTGATCATCTCCGGCCAGGCCGAAGACAGCTCTCGCCTCTACACCGAGATCAACAAGCTGATCCCACGCCTCAAGCTGCATGTTGAGGAAGAAGAGGGCGTGGTCACCCAGGAAGGCCACTACAAGGTCGACGAGAAGGCGCGCCAGGTCGAGCTGAACGAAGCGGGCCACCAGTTCGTTGAAGAAATGCTCACCGAAGTCGGCCTGCTGGCCGAGGGCGAGAGCCTGTATTCCGCGCACAACCTGGGTCTGCTGACTCACGTTTACTCGGGCCTGCGTGCGCACAAGCTGTTCAATCGCAACGTTGAATACATCGTGCAGAACAACCAGGTGCTGCTGATCGACGAACACACCGGCCGTACCATGCCCGGTCGTCGTCTGTCCGAAGGCCTGCACCAGGCAATCGAGGCCAAAGAAGGCCTGCCGATCCAGGCCGAGAGCCAGACCCTGGCCTCGACCACCTTCCAGAACTACTTCCGCCTGTACAACAAGCTGTCAGGCATGACCGGTACCGCTGATACCGAGGCGTTCGAGTTCCATCAGATCTACGGCTTGGCGGTGATCGTGATCCCGACCAACCGTGCCCTGGCGCGTAAGGACTTCAACGACCTGGTCTACCTGACTGCGGAAGAGAAGTACGCCGCCATCGTTACAGATATCAAGGACAGCATGGCTCTCGGGCGCCCGGTGCTGGTCGGTACGGCCACCATCGAAACCTCTGAGCACATGTCCCGGCTGCTCAATCAGGAAGGCATCGAGCACAAAGTGCTCAACGCCAAGTTCCACGAGAAGGAAGCCGAGATCATTGCCCAGGCCGGTCGCCCGGGCGCGCTGACCATTGCCACCAACATGGCCGGTCGTGGTACCGACATCCTGCTGGGCGGCAACTGGGAAGTTGAAGTTGCCAACCTGGAAAACGCCACGCCTGAGCAGATTGCGCAGATCAAGGCCGATTGGCAGAAGCGTCACCAGCAGGTGATCGAGTCGGGCGGCCTGCATGTGATCGCTTCCGAGCGTCACGAGTCGCGGCGTATCGACAACCAGTTGCGTGGTCGTGCCGGCCGTCAGGGTGACCCGGGCTCCAGCCGTTTCTACCTGTCGCTGGAAGACAGCCTGATGCGCATCTTCGCCTCGGATCGGGTGAAGAACTTTATGAAGGCCCTGGGCATGCAGTCCGGTGAAGCCATCGAACACCGCATGGTCAGCAACGCCATCGAGAAGGCGCAGCGCAAGGTTGAAGGGCGTAACTTCGACATGCGTAAGCAGCTGCTGGAATTCGACGACGTGGCCAACGAGCAGCGCAAAGTGATCTATCACATGCGCAACACGCTGCTGGCTGCCGACAATATCGGCGAAACCATCGCCGAGTTCCGTCAGGAAGTGCTGGATCACACCATCAACCAGCATATCGCGCCGCAGTCGCTGCCTGAGCAGTGGGATATCGCCGGCCTGGAAGAGGCGCTGTACAGCAGCTTCAACCTGCGCCTGCCGATCCAGCAGTGGCTCGACGATGACCACAAGCTGTATGAAGAGACCCTGCGTACGCGCATTCTTGAAGAGTTGGTCAACGCCTACAACGAGAAAGAAAACGAAGCCAGCGCCGAAGCCCTACGCACCTTCGAGAAGCAGATTCTGCTGCGTGTCCTCGACGACCTGTGGAAAGATCACCTGTCGACCATGGATCACCTGCGTCACGGCATTCACCTGCGCGGCTATGCGCAGAAGAACCCCAAGCAGGAATACAAGCGCGAGTCCTTCACCCTGTTCCAGGAGCTGCTGGATTCGATCAAGCGCGACACCATCCGCGTGCTCTCGCACGTGCAGGTGCGTCGTGAAGATCCGGCCGAGGAAGAGGCGCGCCTGCGTCGTGAGGCTGAAGCTCTGGCCGAGCGCATGCAGTTCCAGCACGCCGAAGCCTCGGCGCTGCTGCCGCAAGCCACTGAAGAAGAGGGTGATCTGGCGGTTGCCGTTGCGCCAGTGCGCACCGAGCCGAAGATCGGCCGCAACGAGCCGTGCCCCTGTGGTTCCGGCAAGAAGTACAAGCACTGCCACGGTCAAGTTAGTTAAACAGCCCGTGTAGAGCGGGTTGAGCCGACAGTGAAGTTGGCTATGCTTGGCCCAGCTTGATTAACGCCGCGAACGGTCTGACCGCTCGCGGCGTTTTACCATCGCAATCAGTCCTACCACCTCAAGGAGCGTTCTCTATGGCTGTTGGTCTTGGCCCGTTGTCTACCCTGCACCCGGTTCCAGGTTTCGAGCTGGGCATCGCTTCGGCGGGCATCAAACGCCCAGGGCGCAAGGATGTGGTAGTGATGCGATGTGCCGAAGGCTCCAGCGTAGCGGGTGTGTTTACCCTCAATGCGTTCTGCGCGGCGCCGGTGATTCTGGCCAAGAAGCGTGTGCAGGGCAGCGTGCGTTACCTGCTGACCAACACCGGTAACGCCAACGCCGGCACCGGCGAGCCGGGCCTTGCGAATGCCATGCGCACCTGTGCCGCCCTGGCTCAGCTGACCGGCGTGGATGAGGGCGCCGTGCTGCCGTTCTCCACCGGGGTGATTGGCGAGCCGCTGCCGGTCGAGAAGATCGAAGGTGCGCTGCAGGCGGCTCTCGACGATTTGTCCGAGAACCACTGGGCTGAAGCCGCCACCGGCATCATGACCACCGACACCCTGCCCAAGGGCGCCAGCCGCCAGTTTGTTCACGATGGCGTGACTGTCACCGTGACCGGCATCAGTAAAGGCGCCGGGATGATTCGCCCGAATATGGCGACCATGCTCGGCTATATCGCCACTGACGCCAAGGTCGCGCGCAGCGTGCTGCAGGACCTGGTCCGTGATGCGGCGAACAAGTCGTTCAACCGCATCACCATCGACGGCGACACCTCAACCAACGACTGCTGCATGCTGATCGCCACTGGCCAGGCGGCCCTGCCGGAAATCACCCAGGCCAGTGGTGATCTGTTCGCCAAGCTCAAGGAAGCGGTATTCAGCGTGTGCATGGAAGTGGCTCAGGCCATCGTCCGCGACGGTGAAGGCGCGACCAAGTTCGTCACCGTGCAGGTCAACGGCGGCGCGACCCACCAGGAATGCCTGGATGTCGGTTACGCGGTGGCCCACTCGCCGCTGATCAAGACCGCGCTGTTTGCCTCCGACCCGAACTGGGGGCGCATTCTCGCCGCCGTCGGTTACGCCGGTGTGGCGCAACTGGATGTCAGCCTGATCGACGTGTTCCTCGGCGATGTGTGCATCGCCAGCCGTGGCTGCCGCGCTGCCAGTTACACCGAAGAGCAGGGCGCCGCCGTGATGGCCAAGGAAGAGATCAGCATCCGCATCGAGTTGGGCCGCGGTGGCTGCAGTGAGACCATCTGGACCACCGACCTGTCCCACGAGTACGTGAAGATCAACGCCGAATACCGCACCTGATCCGCCACTTACCTGCTGTTTGACTGCCCGCATTCCCGTTGCTCATGCCCCCATGAGCAACGGGAATTTGCTATTGCGGGAGTCGCCTTTTAAGGTCATGCGACCTTCCCGCAGCGAGCGCAGCCCATGTCACTTACTCTGGTTATCGGCGACAAAACCTATTCGTCCTGGTCGCTGCGTGCGGCGCTGGCCCTGGAACTGAGCGGTGTGCCCTATGCCGAACAGCTGATTACCCTGAACCGTCCCGATACCCGCGCGCAGATTTTGCAGCACTCGCCGACCGGCAAGGTGCCGCTGCTGATCAGCGACGATGGCGCGATCTGGGATTCCCTGGCGATTGGCGAATACCTGGCCGAATGTTTCCCCGCAGCCCAGCTATGGCCACAGACGCGGGCTGCCCGTGCACTGGCACGCAGTGCCTGCGCCGAGATGCACAGTGGCTTTGTCGCGTTGCGCAGCCACCTGCCGATGGACCTCAAGCGCAATCAGGCGTTGGCTGAAATACCCGCCGATGCCATGGCCGATATCCAGCGAATCTGCGCCCTGTGGGCCGAGTGCCGACAGCGCTTTGGTCAGGAAGGCGCCTTTCTGTTTGGTCAGCCCTGCCTGGCCGATGCGTTCTTTGCCCCGGTGGCGGCGCGTTTGCGCAGTTATCAGGTGGCGCTGCCGGCAGAGGCTGCTGCCTATGTCGAGACGATCTATCAGTGGCCGGCGTTTCAGCGCTGGTACCAAGCCGCCCAGGAGGAACATCTGGCGTGAAGCGTATTCATGTAGCCGCTGCGGTGATTCGCGGCGTGGACGAGCAGATTTTGCTCGCCAAACGGCCCGAGGATAAGCACCAGGGCGGCCTTTGGGAGTTTCCCGGTGGCAAGGTCGAGGCCGGTGAGACGGTGCAGTCGGCCCTGGCCCGCGAGCTGGACGAGGAGCTGGGCATCCGCCCGACTGCCGCGCGGCCGTTGATTCAGGTGCGCCACGATTACCCGGACAAACAGGTGCTGCTGGATGTCTGGGAAGTCTCGGCCTTTACCGGTGAGCCCCATGGCGCTGAAGGTCAGCCGCTGGCCTGGGTCAGCCCTCGGCAGTTGGGCGACTATGAGTTTCCCGCCGCCAATCGACCGATTGTCGCGGCAGCACGTTTGCCCGAGCGTTATCTGATTACCCCCGAGGGGCTGAGTGGTCCCGAGCTGCTGCGCGGTATCCAGGCCGCGCTGAAAAGCGGTATTCGTTTGCTGCAACTGCGTGCCCCGGCAATGTTTGATGCGCAGTACCGCGACATTGCCGTGGATGCCCTTGGCCTCTGCGCCGGCAAGGCGCAGCTGATGCTTAAAGGTCCGCTGGAATGGCTGGGCGATTTCCCCGCCGCTGGCTGGCATCTGACGGCGCAGCAGTTGCGTGAATTGAGCGCAGGCGGCCGGCCGTTTCCGTCGCAGCGCTGGCTGGCGGCGTCCTGCCACTCGGCTAAAGAGCTGGAGTTGGCCACACAGATGGGCGTGGACTTCATCACCCTGTCTCCCGTGCAAGCCACCCAGACTCACCCCGATGCGCAGCCGCTGGGCTGGGCGCAGGTCGCCGAGCTGCTGCAGGGCTTTAATCAGCCGGCCTACCTGCTGGGTGGCGTTACCCCGGCCGATGTAGGGCAGGCCTGGCAGGTCGGCGCCCAGGGCGTGGCGGGTATTCGCGCGTTCTGGCCCGAGTGAGTCTGTTTATGTGTCTGCCTGATCGAGTGCGTTGATGCCTGTTGAAGCCCGTTCCCCGTCGAATATGCGCCCCAGTACCCTGCATCTGCCGCGTGGCAACTGGGCGACTGTGTTCGAATGCCTGTGCGCGCATTTTCCGGCTATTGCGCCAGTGGTGTGGCAGGAGCGGATCGCCCGTGGTCGGGTGCTGGACGCGCAGGGGCAGCCGCTCGACATGGCTGCGGCTTATCGCGAAGGGCTCAAGGTTCATTACTTTCGTGAAGTGCCAGCGGAGACGCCGATTCCCTTCGAGGAAACCCTGCTGTATGTCGATGAGCATTTGCTGGTGGCCGACAAGCCGCATTTTCTGCCGGTGATGCCGGCTGGCGAATACGTCGAGCAGACCCTGCAGGCGCGCCTGGCCAAGCGCCTGGGCAATGCCGACCTGGTGCCGCTGCACCGGATTGATCGGCACACTGCAGGCCTGGTGTTGTTTTCCACCAACCGTGCCAGCCGTGGTCAGTACCAGGCGCTGTTTCGCCTGCGGCAGATGGATAAGTGCTACGAGGCGCTGGCGGCGGCTTTGCCGCAACTGGGTTTTCCGCTGCTGCGGGCGACGCGGCTGGAGGGCGCCGAGCCGTTTTTTCGCATGCAGGAAGTGGCCGGTGAGGCCAATACTGAAACCCGTATCGAAGTCGCCCAGCGCCTGGGCGAGCACTGGCTGTACCGGCTGTATCCGGTTACCGGCAAGAAGCATCAGCTGCGTGTGCACCTGGCGGCGCTGGGTGCGCCGATCCTCAATGACCCGTTCTATCCCGAGGTCAGCGATGCTCCCGATGCGCCGGATGACTACAGCAAACCGCTGAAACTACTGGCCAAGGGGCTGAGCTTTATCGACCCGCTAAGCGGTGAGCGGCGCAGCTTCGAAAGCCAGCTTAGTCTGCTCTGAAGTCGTCGGGTGGATGGCGCGGCTTCACGCACTCAGCGCCAACCTGCGCAACCTAACCTTGTGGCCCGGATGCAATCCGGGAAAAACCTGCGCCTGCACCACCGCTCCCGGATTGCGCCAAGGCTTATCCGGGCTACGGCTCAGGCCTGTGGTTTCGTTGCCGCTTGCCAGAGCACTTCATCAATCCCCTGACGTTTGGCGATCAGCCGCGCGGCGACGAAGAGCAGGTCGGACAGGCGGTTGACGTAGGCCAGGCCGACGCCGCGAATCGGCTCCACGGCGTTCAGGTGCTGGCAGCGGCGCTCGGCGCTGCGGGCCAGGCTGCGGCACACGTGAGCTTGGGCGATCAGGCGTGAGCCGCCGGGCAGGATGAAATTCTCCAGTGGGCCGACTTCCTCGTTCCAGCGGTCGATAGCCGCTTCCAGCCGCTCGATTTCCGAGGCCTGCAGGGCCTGGTAGTCGGGCATCGCCAATTCGCCGCCAAGGTCGAACAGGCGGTGCTGGCAGGGCGCGAGCACTTCGATGATTTCATTCAATCCGGGGCACTGGGCGGCGTGCTCGGCAAGGTCAGCCAGCAGCAGACCGATGTGGCTGTTCAGCGTATCCACTTCGCCCATGGCATCCACCCGTGGGTGGTCCTTGGTCACGCGGCGGCCATCGGCCAGGCCGGTTTCGCCGGCATCGCCGGTGCGGGTGTAGATTTTCGAGAGGCGGTAGCCCATGTTCAGAGACCTGTGTCTGGGGTGGCGGTGGTCATTGGCAGGCGCAGGGTGAAGCAGGTGCCCTGGCCGGCTTTGGACTGCACTTCCATCTGCCCTTTGTGGTTGTTGGTGATGATGAAGTAGGACACCGACAGGCCCAGCCCGGTGCCCTGGCCGACTTCCTTGGTGGTGAAGAACGGCTCGAAGATGCGCTTGCGCACTGACTCGGGCATGCCGACGCCATTGTCTTCCACCTGGATTTCCGCCCAGGGCGGCGCCAGGCGTACGCGCAGGGTGATCTGCCCGGGAGTTGTGCTGTCGTCGCGCTGGTGGATGGCCTGGGCGGCGTTTTTCAGCAGGTTGAGCAGCACTTGTTCCAGTTCGTTGGCGGTGGCCGGCACCGGGGGCAGATCGGCGGCGAAATCGCGCTGGATGTTCAGGCTCTTGAAGTCGAAGCTTTCGGTCAGGTCGAAGTCGTTACTGGCGATTTCCACGGCCTGATCGACCAACGCCGGCAGTTGGCACGGCGCCAGCTGGCGGTCGCTGCGGCGGCTGAAATTGAGCATATGGCTGACGATCTTCGCCGCACGGCTGCCGGCCTGCTGGATGCCGTCGAGCAGACGCGGGATTTCCCGGGCGTTGAGGTAGCGGTCGATGGCTTCCAGACAGATGCCAGCTTGCTCGGCCTGTTCGCGGTTCTTTTCCAGCTCCGGCGACAGCCGCCGGCGGATGTTCTGCACGTTATGCAGGATGGCCCCCAGCGGGTTGTTGATTTCGTGAGCCATGCCGGCGGCCAGGCCACCGACCGAGAGCATCTTCTCTGACTGCACCATCATTTCTTCCAGGTTCAGACGCTGGGTAATGTCGTCGATACGGATCACCACGCCGCGCCCGCTGCCGCCCGTGAGCGGATAGAAGGTCAGGGCGAAGTGGCGCGGTTGCTCGTTGCTGCCCCAGGTGACCCGTTCGATCTTTTCCACCTGATGCTGCTCGACGGTGCGCCTTAGTTGCGGCAGGAAGGGCTTGAGCGGCGGGAAGGCGAGGAAGATCGGCTGGTTCAGCGCTTCGTCCAGACGGGTGCCGGAGAGGCTGCTGGCTTCCTGGTTCCACTGGGTGACGTAGAGTTGTTCGTCGAGGGCGATCAGCGCCGAGGGCATGGAGTCGATGATGCTGTTGAGGTACTTCTGAAAGCCGGTGAGCTTCTTCTCGATCTTGCCGCGCACCTGCACTTCCAGCTCCAGCTTGCGGTTGGAGTGGCGGGTTTCCTCGGCCAGGTGCTGGGCCTGATCGAAGGCTTCCTGGGCATCGTCACGGGCGCGTTTGAGCTGCTGTTCGCGGGCTTCGATGCGCACCAGCATGGTGTTGAAGGCATCGGCCAGGCTGCCGATTTCGTCGCGGTTGCCACGGCGCGCACGCAGGGCGTAGTTCTCTTCGCGGGTGACCTGGCGTGAGAGTTCTTCCAGACGGCGGATCGGCCGGGTGATCAGGCGGCGCACCTGACGCGAGACGATCAGCCAGAGCACTACGCTCAAGGCCAGAATCACCAGGCTGGCGGTCAGGGTGCCGGTGTAGAACACCCCTGGCAGTTCGCTGGAGGCCACCAGCAGCAGATGGCCGGCGTTGCCCGTAGCCTGCGGCAGTTCGACCAGCTGGTTGATGCGAAACTCGCTGTGGCGCCAGGACTCGACCTCTTCGACGCGCTGCGGCAGCTGCAGTTTGGTGCCGCGCTGCAGCTGCGCCAGGTTCAGGCCGTCGGCGTCATAGATCACTGCCGCGCGCAGCGGCGCGTAGTCATCCAGGCGCCTGAGCAGGGCTTCAGCGGCAGCGGGGGAACTCAGCGCTTCCTTGCTCAGCGGCGGGCTGGCAATCAGCCGACCGAGGGTGTGCAGGGCCTGGGGCGCCACGCTTTCCTGGGAGATCCAGTAGGCCGCGCTGATAAAGGCCAGGTTGGCCACCAGCAGCACGGTGGCGAGCAAAGCCAGCAGGGCGACCAGCAGCTTGCGGCCGACCGGTAGGTTTTCGAGGCTCTGACGCAGGGGCATGGCGGGCTGTCGTGGTGGCGAAAGTGCAGGCAGGTTAACGCGGGCCTCAGTGGCTGGGCAATCCGCGTGCATCGAGGTGGGCCAGCAGTTGGCTGTGCAGCGCCTGCAGATGTGGCAGCACCAGTTGGTGACGTTGCGCGGCGTTGCAGGCGTAACCCAACAGGTAGGCGATTTCCGTACGGCGGCCCTGGCTGACATCCTGGTGCATGGAGGAGTAGTTGGCGGCGGTAGCCTGGATTACCCGTTGCACTTCGTTATGCAGGTCTTCGGCGGCGGCGCTGTGGCCGCAGATGTGCAGCAACTCGCTCAGCTCGCTGCACAGGCAGGCGACTTGCGCCGGGTGTTCATGCAGCCCGCCATTGCGGCAGTCATGCAGCACGGTCAGCGGGTTGATCGCGCAGTTCAGTGCCAGCTTGCGCCAGAGGCGGCTGAGGATATCCAGGCTCCAGTCGTGAACAATGCCGGCCTGGCGCAAGTCTTCCAGCCAGGCGGGTGGCTGCAGATCGAGCGGGTCGCCGAGCCAGGTATGACCGTGGCCGGCAAATACCACCTGAAAATCCGCCTGACGAAATGCACCTTCGGTGCTGGAGGCAAAGATGCAGCGCGCCTGAGGCGCGGCGCGGGCGACTTCGTCCTGGCTGCCCAGGCCATTTTGCAGCAGGAGGATTTCGGCGCCAGGGGCCAGGCGTGGCGCCAGTTGGCTTACCGCCGCGGCGGCGTCATAGGCCTTGCAGGCCAGCAGCAGGCGCTGGATCGGCTCGGGGGAATCGACTGTTTGTGCGGCAATGGCGAAGTGCTGCGCCTGGCCCTGTTCAATCAGGGTAAGCCCGCCGGCCTGTTGATAGCTGTGCAGGCGCGCCGGGTCGCGCAGGATCAGTTGCACCGGCAGGCCAGCGCGCGCCAACCGAGTCGCCCATAGGGTGCCGAGGCTACCGGCGCCGAGGATATGCCACATGCCGAGCGCGGCTTATTGCGGCAAGGACAGGCGCAGGGCGGTCACCAGTCCGGTGCTGTGCGATTCGGGCAGTATCCTGGCCGCGTGGTCGGTGATTTGGTCCGGAGTGATGGGTAGGCCTTTGGCATCCAGTCCCACCAGGCTGATACCGGCCTTGAGGCTGATAAAGCCTTCGCTGGTCTTGAAGGCCTTGAGGTTGATGCCTTCATGCAGGCGTTTGAAGCTGCTCGGTGAGCACTCGTGCAGGTCGGTCAGTAGGGTGATCAGGCCGAAATGGCTTTCATCCAGGCGCACCAGCACATCCAGTGGCCGCACCAGTTGTTGCAGGCGCCGCGCCACGCCAGTGAGCAGTTCGTTGTAGAAGGCATCGCCATACTGCTGGTGCAGCTCGTGCATGTCCTGCAGGCCAATAAGCAGGTAGCACAGCGCGCCGCCGCGGGATTCGACCTGGCGCAGGCTGTCGAGCATCTTCTGGTGCAGGTAGCGGTTGTTGCCGAGGCCCGTGAGTGGGTCGATCAGGTTGCGCTGTTCCAGGCTGGCGATGTTTTCGGTGAGCAGGCGGTTCTCCTGCAGCAAGCGCTGCAGGGTGTTGCACAGGCGATCGGCCGCGTAGACGCGCGGCACCAGCTGTTCATTCATCGCCGCCTTGCTGATGAAGTCATCGACACCGCTGTCGAAGGCTTCACCTAATACGTTTTCGCCTTCCTTGCCGGTGAGCAGGATGACGTAGGTGTAGTGATGGGCCATTTCATCGAACTGGCGTACCTGCACGGTCAGCTCCAGGCCGTTCATCTCCGGCATCAGCCAGTCGGCGAGCAAGACGCTGGCCGGGCGCTGTTCGAGCAGGCTGATGGCTTCGGCGGCGCTGCTGGCAAAACGGAGGTCCTGATAGCCCGCCTGGCTCAGGGCGCGCCCGATCATGGCGCTGGAGAACTTGGCGTCATCGACGACCAAAATGCTCAGGTGGGGGTTAGGCATGGGCAGGCTCGCTAGGGGGAAATCGCGTGGGCCCGATACTTCGCCGGGCAGTGTGTGTTGCTACCGCTATATAATGGTCGGGTTTTTTACCGTCAAGCCAGGCGTGTCCCGTTCGTGATGCAGGGCGCGCCGTCTATCTGGAGTAAGCCCATGCCCTCGTTCGACGTGGTGTCCGAGTTGGACAAACATGAAGTTACCAACGCCATCGACAGCGCCATCAAAGAGCTGGACCGTCGTTATGACCTGCGCGGTAAAGGTAGCTTTGAGCTGAAAGAGCTGACTGTCAACCTGACAGCCGATGCGGATTTTCAGTTGGAGCAGATGGTCGAGATTCTCAAGCTCTGCCTGGTCAAACGCAAGATCGACGTACAGTGCCTGGAGTTCAAGGACGCCTATGCGTCGGGCAAGAGTGTTAAGCAGGAAGTGATTCTGCGTGAAGGCATTGAAAAGGACCTGGCGAAGAAGATTGTCGCGCACGTCAAAGACAGCAAGCTCAAGGTGCAGGCCGCCATTCAGGGCGAGCAGGTGCGTATCACCGGCAAGAAACGTGATGACCTGCAGGAGGCGATTGCCGCCCTGCGGGCCAAGGACTTCGGCATGCCGCTGCAGTTCAACAACTTCCGCGATTAACACGTGAGTGTGGAACCTTGCCGCCTTACAGGCGTCGCAAGGGGGTTGCTGCAGTAAAACCGCCACGGCTTGCCGTGGCGTTTTATTTTCAAAGGTTTACAAGGATTAACCGATGGATATGAACGTCGAACAACTGGTGAAAATGTCTGAGGCCTGGCTGCCTGTGGTGCTCGAATACAGCGGCAAGCTGACGTTGGCTTTGATCACAATGCTGATCGGTTGGTGGCTGATCAGCAAGCTCACCAGCAGCATTGGTCGCTTGCTCAATATGCGTCAGATCGACCGCGCGCTGAGCAGTTTTATCTGCAGCCTGGTCGGCATCGTGCTCAAGGTGTTGCTGCTGGTCAGCGTGGCCTCGATGATCGGTGTGGAAACCACCTCCTTTATTGCGGTGATCGGTGCCGCCGGCCTGGCGATTGGCCTGGCCCTGCAGGGCAGCCTGGCGAATTTCGCGGGCGGGGTCTTGATCATGCTGTTTCGCCCGTTCCGCGCCGGCGACTGGATTGAGGCGCAGGGCGTATCGGGCAGTGTCGACAGCATTCAGATTTTCCATACCACGCTGAAAACCGCTGACAACAAAGTGGTGATCGTGCCCAACGGCAGTCTGTCGAATGGCCATATCACCAACTATTCGCGCGAATCCACGCGGCGCGTCGATATCAACCTGGGTATCGATTACTCAAGTGATATCAAGCAGGCCCGCGAGGTGTTGCTGAGCATCGCCAAGGACCCACGCGTGCGCCAGGACCCAGCCCCGGTGGTGTTTGTGACCGGCTTGGGTGATAGCGCAATCAACCTGTCACTGCGCATCTGGGTGGCGACGCCAGATTTCTGGCCAGTGACCTTCGCCTTCACCGAGCAGGCCAAGGAGCGTCTGAGTGAGGCGGGTATTGGCATTCCATTCCCGCAGCGGGTGGTGCATCTGGTGCAGCAGCCCGCCGCGTGACAGCGCGCCGGGTTAGCGGCGAGTGGCGTTATAGAGGGTTTTGAACGTGCGGCCCATCGCCAGTTGGTAGTGGCCGATCAGGCTTTGCCAATCGGCCTGATCCCATGGCGAATGGCGCCGCAATTGCAGCATGTCGTGCAACGCGGCTTGCTTGCTGGTCAGACGCGGGCGTGATTTTTCCAGATCAAGCAATGCGATTTCGCAGGATGGCTGTGCATCAGTAGTCTGGATGCGCACAAAGATATGCTTTGCATACATGCAGCCATGCTGCCGGCGGGCCTTGTGCAAGTTGGCCAGACTTTGCGCTATCTGCTGCAGGAGTTGTTGGTGCAGGGCGGCGTCTAGCACCTCACGATCATGGCTTGCATACCATTCATCGAGAGGTTGAAAGCCTTCCAGAGCTTTGGTCACCAGCATTGCGCGCCAGCCTTCGCGGCTTCGCTCGGCTGCGCAGTAAACGATCTCCGGTACCGCTACACCGGCCTTGAGTGCGCTGAGCAGCGCGTCGCGCTCGCGCAATACGGTGGGACGCCCCCAGGGGTGAAGCAGGCTGCGGTAGGTATGCCCGGTCTGCTTTTTGGCATAGAGCAACTGCCCCTGCTGGGTGATGCGCTGAACGCCGCTGTTGCCTCCACGGCGGTCATTGGGCTCTTCGACCCATTCGCCCTGGATCTGCCACCAGCTATCAAGGCTGGCTGGGCTGAGGATACTGCTGACGTTACTGAATGTTACGGTCATGGCCTGCCCTTTTGCGAATGTTAGGGCATAGCAAGACTCTTGCCAGTTAGCTCAGTTAGCGCTGCTCGGCGGCGTTAATCGTGTTGGCATCACTGGCCGGCGGCCGCTCGCGGCGCCATTGCAGAAGAATCAGGATCAGTGTCGGAATGCCCAGCAAGGCGGTGATCAGGAAGAACTGCGCGTAGCCATAATTCTCCACCATCACCCCCGAGTAGCCGCCGATCAGCCGTGGCAGCAGCAGCATGATTGAGCTGAGCAGGGCGTACTGGGTAGCGGAGAACTTCAGGTTGGTCAGGCTCGACAGGTAGGCGACAAATGCCGCAGTGGCCAGGCCGGCGCTGAAGTTGTCGGCGGAGATGGTCAGGATCAGCATCTGCAAATCCGCGCCCATGCCGGTGAGCATCAGGAACAGCAGGTTGGTCGCCGCCGAGGCCGCGCCGCCGATAAACAGGATCGGCAAAATACCGAAGCGCACGATCAGCAAACCGCCAAAGCCTGCACCAATCAGGGTCATCACCAGGCCGAACAGCTTGCTGACGCTGGCGATCTGATCCTTGGTAAAGCCCTGGTCGATATAGAACACGTTGGCCATTACGCCCATCACGGTGTCCGACATGCGGTAGGTGGCGATCAGGCCCAGCAGCAGGAAGGCCTGCCAGCGATAACGCAGGATAAAGTCGTTGACTGGGGTCAGCACCGGTGCCAGGCCGCGGCGGCCCATGGCGGACAGGCACAGGCTGGTGAGGATGGTGTAGAGCAGGGCGCGCAGGAAGGCGCGGTCTTCCAACAGCAGGTCGAGCATGCTCGCTTCGCCGTTGATCACGCTGGCGAAGTCGGTGTTATAGAACTGGGTAAACATTGCCGGTACTGATACCAGCAACACAATCAGCACCACTACAGAGACAATCTGATGGCTGAAGCCATAACGGGCGGCGGCCAGTTGTGTACGCAGTGGCACATCCGGCTCGCGCATCCACAGGCTGGTCAGCAGGCCAGGCAGCATTAGCAGGGCAAACAGCAAATAGGTGCCGGCCCAGGCGCCGTGCTGATAGAGCAGGGCAGTGGAGCCAAAACCTTCGGCGAAATACAGTGCACCGGCGGTGGCCAGCAGGGCGGCGACGCGGTAGCCGGCCATATAACTGGCGGCCAGCGCGGCCTGGCGGGTGTCATCGACGATTTCCAGGCGGTAGGCATCAACGGCGATGTCCTGGGTGGCCGAGGCGAAAGCCACCAGTACGGCCAGGGAAATCAGCCAGGTCAGGTGGGTTTGCGGGTCACACAGGGCCATACCGGCCAGGCCGATGGCGATCAAAATCTGTGACAGCACCAACCAAGAGCGTCGGCGGCCTAGCTTGCCGAGCAGCGGCAGGCGCCATTGATCAAGTAGCGGCGACCAGACCCATTTAAAGGCGTATGCCAGGCCGATCAGGCTGGCAAAACCAATGGTGTCGCGGGCCACGCCGGCTTCGCGCAACCAGACAGAAAGGGTGGAGAACACCAGCATATAAGGCAGGCCAGCGGCGAACCCTAGAAGGAGCAGCACCAATGTCGAGGGGCTTGAATAAGCGGCTATGGCTTCGCGCCAACTTTTACGGGGCATTGAGCGGACTTCTGCCTGAGGATGACCTAATAAAGGGCGCACTCTACCCGCTGTGCTCCATTGGGCGCCAGCCATAGCGCGGCATATCCACCCTATCGTTATGGATTTGCACGCCCTCTTCACGTAGACGGCTGCGCTGTTCCGCACCAGAGAGGCTGCCAGCAGGCAAACTGAGGCGTCCGCCAGCGGCAATTACCCGGTGCCAGGGCAGGGTGCTGCCGTCCGGCAGTTGGCTGAGGGTGCGCCCGACCCAGCGCGCGGCGCGGCCTAAGCCTGCGTATGCAGCCAGTTGGCCGTAACTCACCACGCAGCCGGCCGGTATCTGCGCCAGCACCGCATAAAGTGCCGTGCGGCGTTCGACCTGGCTTGCTGTCGGCTGGCCTGGCGCGGCATGCTTCGATCCCTGTTCTGGCTCGCTATCCGGCTTTCCCATCATGCTGCTACGTACTCTGTTGTGTTCTCTGGTTCTTGCTCTGGTCGCGCCTGCGTGGGCGGACACGGTGTGGCTGAACAATGGTGACCGCCTGAGCGGTGAGATAGTTCTGCTCGATGGCGGCAAACTGGCCTTGAAGACCAAGTACGCCGGCCAGGTGCTGATTGCCTGGAAGGATATCGACACGCTGCGCTCGGAGAAACCCTTGCTGATGCGCCGCCAGGGCCTCGACAGCGAGCACAGCAACCAGCTGGAAGCCGCCGGCAAGGGCATGGTGCGGGTGATCAGTGACAGCACGCAGACCGTGCCGCTATCCAGCATCAAACGCCTGATCCCCCCGCGCCCGGTGCTGCAGGACCGCTTCTGGGAAGGCAATCTGGACGCCAAGCTGGATATGAAACGCGATGACAACCACACCGATGAGTGGAAGCTCAAAGGCAATACGCGTGTGGAGCACGGTCGCTGGCGCCATCTGTTGAGTGGCGAGTTGGAACGCAAGGTCAAGAATGATGCGAAGACTGCCGACAACTGGCAGCTGGAATATGACCTTGACCGCTTTATCACGGATCACTGGTTCTGGCGGGTCGGTGCCGAGCAGGACGAAGATGAGTTCGCCTTCTTTACCCGCCAGCGCTCGCTGGGAACCGGGCCGGGTTATCGCTTCTGGGATAACGAGTTGGGCCGGCTGGATGTGATTGGGCAGTTCAACCGCCTGCAATTGGAGTCTAGCGATGCTGAGCGCTCGCTCAATACCTACTCGGTTGCCTGGGATTACAAGCGCCTGCTCTGGGGCACCCGGCTGGAGTTTTACAGCACGGCCGAGCTGCAGTTTCCTGATATAGAAGAAATTGACTACGTACTCGACAGCGAAATGGGCCTGCGTTATCGCCTGACGGATTGGGCGCGGCTGTCGCTGCTGTATGAACTGGACCAGGCGCGTGGGCTCGGGCAAACCAGCAGTGAACGCCGCTATCTGTTGGGGGTAGGGGTTGGCTGGTAGCGCACGCGGTGGTGAACTCGTGGTGATTCTGTCGGTCAGTGCTTGCTCTGGCGTCGTGCTTACGGATAATGCGCGACCTTCCGCGAACCCGAAGTAGACAAACCATCCCTATGTTTTCCCGAACCCTGCTGTGCCTGGCCCTTTCTGTGGCCGCCACCTCCGCGCTGGCGGATACCGTCTGGCTGAAGAACGGCGACCGCCTGACCGGCAAGATCAAGTTCTACGACGGCGGCAAGCTGCTGCTGGAAACTGACTACGGCGGCGCCATCGCTCTGGACTGGAGCAAGATCGCCACCCTGGAAAGCGATCAGGAACTGCTGATCAAGGAAAACGCCATCGCCGGTGAGCGCGCCAAGTCTCTGCAGCCGGCCGAACCGGGCAAGGTGATCCTGGCCAACGGTGACGCGCCGAAGACGGTTGAGCTGGCCAGCATCAAGCAAATGCTCAAACCTAAGCCGCTGATTGAAGACTTTGTCTGGAAGGGCAATATCGACGCCTCACTGGACTACAAACGTGCAGAGCGGGACACCGACGACTATGACGTGCGCCTGAAAACTCAGGCCCGGCATGGTCTGTGGCGGCATAACGGGCAGGCCGAGTACAACCGCGAATTTCGCGACAGTGTGGTGAGCACCGATAACTGGGGCGTGGAATATGCCCTCGACCGCTTCCTGACCGAACACTGGTTCTGGCAAGGGCGCTTGGAGTACAAGCGTGATCGCATTGAAGACCTGCGTCGTCAGCGCACCGTGGGTACCGGTCCGGGTTACCAGTTCTGGGACAATGAACTGGGCGCCTTCTCCGTGGCCGGGCTGCTTAACCGCACGGACTACGAGTATGCCAATGGTGAAAGCGACAACTTCTACGCCGCGAGTCTGAAGTGGGACTACAACCGCTACCTGATCGGCAAGAGTGTCGAGTTGTTCAGCGATGGCGAAGTGGGCAAGCCACTGAACAACGTTGCTGATTACACCCTGGATGCCGCCGTGGGCTTGCGTTATAAGCTGACCGACTGGGCCTCGCTGAATATGAAGGCTGAGAAGGACCTGGTCAGCGGCTCGGAAGGTGAGCTGGATGAGACCCGTTATAGCCTGGGTTTTGGCGTCGGCTGGTAACGCTTAACCGCGGTTCAAATGAAAAAGCCCCGCATTTGCGGGGCTTTTTGTTTCCAGCATTCTAGATCTAGCGAGCTAGAGCCAGGCAAGGCGCTACGTTAGTAACAGCCTTTGGCTGGTCAAGCGACCGAGGGCGCGGAGTTTACGGGTTGTAAATGAGCAGCCCGAGGTCGTTTTTAACGCAGGATGGCCGACGCGCAGCAGATCGGTGCCGATTACAAGCGCAGGCCGCCGTCCAGCTCCAGAATCCGACCGGTGTAGTAGTCGTTTTCCAGGATATAGGCCACCGAGTGGGCGATCTCGGCGGGTTTGCCCATGCGGCGCAGTGGGATGACCGAAGTCATGCGCTCCAGCGCTTCCGGCTTCATGCTGGCAACCATTTCGGTCTCGATAAAGCCCGGTGCTACGCCCGCGACACGGATGCCGTAACGCGCCAGTTCCTTGGCCCAGACCACGGTGTCAGCAGCTACGCCAGCCTTGGCGGCGGAGTAGTTGGCCTGGCCGATATTGCCGGCGCGGGAAATCGAGGAGATGTTGATGATCGCGCCTTCGTTCTTCAGCTCGATCATCTTCGCCGCCACTTCGCGGGTGCAGAGGAATACGCCGGTGAGGTTGACGTCGATCACCGACTGCCACTGGGCCAGGCTCAGCTTGGTGATTTCGCCGTCCTTGACCTTGATAGTCAGGCCGTCACGCAGGATGCCGGCGTTGTTCACCAGGCCGTTGATCGCGCCGAAGTCTTCGGCAATCTGCGCCACGGTCTGGGTCACTTGCTCTTCATTGGCGACGTTGCACAGGTAAGCGCGGGCTTCTACGCCCATGGCCTTGCAGGCAGCCACGGCTTCGTCGAGTTTTTCCTGGTTCAGGTCGACCAGCGCCAGTTTGACGCCTTTCTCTGCCAGGTATTCAGCCATGGCACGGCCCAGGCCCTGACAGCCGCCGGTGATGATGATGACCTTGTCTTTAAGTTGCATCGCGAGTCCCCTCAAATGGTGTCGTGTGGCCTTGCCGGCGGTTAATCTAGGCGCCTCCCGTTCTGTGACGGATTTTATGCAAGGAGTCATAAGGTGAGCGTGAAAGCCGGCAAGCATGCCCGAGAATTGCTGCTCAAGGAATACCGTGGCGTGCTCAGCACCCATTCCAAGGCCATGCCGGGTTTCCCTTTCGGATCAGTGGTGCCCTATTGCCTGGATGCTGACGGTTACCCGCTGATTCTGATCAGCCGCATCGCCCAGCACACCCATAACCTCAAGCAGGACGGCAAGTGTTCGCTGCTGGTGGGCGAGCGCGGGGCGGAAGATGTGCAGGCGGTCGGTCGTCTTACTTTGCTCGCGCAAGCACGACAATTGGATGACGAGGCGCAGATTGCTGCTGCGGCGCAGCGTTATTACCGCTATTTCCCCGATTCACGCGGTTATCACCAGGCCCATGACTTCGATTTCTGGCGACTTGAGCCGGTGCGCTGGCGCTATATCGGTGGTTTTGGCGCGATTCACTGGTTGGATCAGGTGGCGCTGGCCAATCCCTTCGCTGGCGACAGTGAAATCGGCATGCTCGAACATATGAACAGTGACCATGGCAACGCTATCGCCCACTATGTCCAGCTGGCCGGCTTGCCCAGCCATGCGCCGGCCGAACTGGTCGGTCTTGATAGCGAAGGTTTTCACCTGCGCATCGGTCAGGGCCTGCATTGGTTGGCGTTTCCAACATCCTGTAACAGTCCGCTTGAGGTGCGCCAGGCCCTGGTGGCGCTGGCTCGCGCCGAGGTCTGGCCGACCGATGGTCAGGCTTCAGCTTGAATTCAGCCTAACGCCCCATACTTCACCCTTACTGGAAGCTGATCTTCCGTTTAGAGCCTGCCTACGATCTGCTGCGCGTCGGCCCTGCTGCGTTAAAAACAGGCTCGGAATGCTCATTTACACCAGTAAACTCCGCTTCCTCGCCGTTTTGACCAGCCGAAGGCTGTTACTACGTAGCGCCTTGCATGGCTCTAGCTCGCGAGACCGTAAACAGGCTCTTAAGGAACCTTCGATGCGCGCTTTTCTGTTTCTGTTTTTGCTGTTTCCGATCATCGAGCTGGCCCTGCTGATTCAGGTGGGCAGCGCCATCGGCGTGCTGCCGACCCTGTTGCTGGTCATAGGTACTGCCATTCTCGGCAGTGTTTTGCTGCGTGTAGCCGGCGTTGCCACGGCCTGGCGTGCGCGGGAAAAGCTGGCGCGTGGTGAGTTGCCTGAGCAGGAAATGCTCGAAGGCCTGCTGATCGCCGTCGGTGGTGGTTTGCTGCTGCTGCCAGGCTTTATCAGCGACATCTTCGGCGTGTTCTGCCTGATTCCCTTCACCCGTCGTCTGCTGGTCAACAAGGTGCGCCTGCGTGCCGCCGAGCAGGCCATGCGTCAGCGCGCTTTTTTCGACGACCAGGCCGCGCGCTCCGGGCAAGCTCGCCCCAATGTGCTGGAAGGCGAATACGAGCGCCGCGACTGATTTGCGGCTCGTAAAAAGGCTTTCACATATTAAAAATTTCACCCTCTGCCCTTGAAATCCCCTTGTGCGCCCTTATGTAGCGGTCACCGCAAGGTTTTCTGTCGTATCGGCAGATCAGACTTCAGCGCTGCGCCTGGCGTAGCGCTACCGGCCTCGCCGGACTTTGCTAACCCGCTGGTGAATACACCAGCCGCTGTAAACCACCTATTGGGAGAGATCGACAATGAAGCTTCGTCCTCTGCATGACCGCGTCGTAATCCGTCGCAGCGAAGAAGAAAAGAAAACCGCAGGCGGCATCGTGCTGCCAGGTTCCGCTGCCGAGAAAGCCAACAGCGGTGAAATCCTCGCTGTCGGTACCGGCCGCGTGCTGGACAACGGTGAAGTGCGTGCCCTGGCCGTTAAAGTCGGCGACAAAGTGGTGTTTGGCCCTTACTCCGGCAGCAACACCATCAAAGTTGACGGTGAAGACCTGCTGGTAATGAGCGAGAGCGAAATTCTCGCTGTCGTTGAAGGTTGATTTCAGCGCCCCGTCGCTACGAATTCCGCTCTATTTGAACGAATCAAGGAATAACCATCATGGCTGCTAAAGAAGTTAAATTCGGCGATTCCGCCCGCAAGAAAATGCTTACTGGTGTCAACGTTCTGGCTGACGCAGTAAAAGCTACCCTCGGCCCGAAAGGCCGTAACGTGATCATCGAGAAGAGCTACGGCGCTCCGACCATCACCAAGGACGGCGTTTCCGTTGCCAAAGAAATCGAGCTGAAAGATCGCTTCGAGAACATGGGCGCGCAGCTGGTTAAAGACGTGGCTTCCCGTGCTAACGATGACGCTGGCGACGGCACCACCACTGCTACCGTTCTGGCTCAAGCCATCGTCAACGAAGGCCTGAAAGCCGTCGCTGCCGGCATGAACCCGATGGACCTCAAGCGTGGCATCGATAAGGCGACCATCGCCATCGTTGCTGAGCTGAAGAAGCTGTCCAAGCCGTGCGCTGACACTAAAGCCATCGCTCAGGTAGGTTCGATCTCCGCTAACTCCGACAGCTCCATCGGCGAAATCATTGCCGAAGCCATGGAAAAAGTCGGTAAAGAAGGCGTGATCACCGTTGAAGAAGGTTCGGGCCTGGAAAACGAACTGTCGGTTGTTGAAGGCATGCAGTTCGACCGTGGTTACCTGTCCCCATACTTCATCAACAAGCCGGACACCATGGTTGCCGAGCTCGACGGCCCGCTGATCCTGCTGGTCGACAAGAAGATCTCCAACATCCGTGAACTGCTGCCAGTTCTCGAAGCTGTGGCCAAGTCCGGCCGTCCGCTGCTGATCGTGGCCGAAGACGTTGAAGGCGAAGCCCTGGCGACTCTGGTGGTGAATAACATGCGCGGCATCGTTAAAGTCGCTGCCGTTAAGGCACCGGGCTTCGGCGACCGTCGCAAGGCCATGCTGCAGGACATCGCCGTTCTGACTGGCGGTACCGTTATCTCCGAAGAGATCGGCCTGAGCCTGGAAAGCGCCACCCTGGAGCACCTGGGTAACGCCAAGCGCGTGATCCTGAGCAAAGAAAACACCACCATCATCGACGGCGCTGGTCAGCAGGCTGATATCGAATCGCGCGTTGCGCAGATCCGTAAGCAGGTTGAAGACACCTCGTCCGACTACGACAAAGAAAAACTGCAAGAGCGTCTGGCCAAACTGGCTGGCGGTGTTGCGGTGATCAAAGTCGGTGCCGGCACCGAAGTTGAAATGAAAGAGAAGAAAGCCCGCGTTGACGACGCCCTGCACGCGACCCGCGCAGCCGTTGAAGAAGGCGTGGTACCTGGCGGTGGCGTGGCGCTGGTTCGCGCGCTGCAGGCCATCAGCGAGCTGAAAGGCGACAACGCCGATCAGGACGTGGGTATCGCTCTGCTGCGTCGTGCTGTTGAAGCACCGCTGCGTCAGATCGTTTCCAACGCTGGCGGCGAGCCAAGCGTAGTGGTCGACAAGGTCAAGCAGGGTTCGGGTAACTACGGCTTCAACGCCGCAACCGACACCTACGGCGACATGATCGAGATGGGTATTCTCGATCCGGCCAAGGTCACCCGCTCGGCGCTGCAAGCTGCAGCTTCGATCGGCAGCCTGATGATCACCACCGAAGCGATGATCGCCGAAGTGGTTGAAGACAAGCCGGCCGGTGGCGGTATGCCAGACATGGGCGGCATGGGTGGCATGGGCGGCATGATGTAAGCCAGCCCGGCGCCCAGCAGACCGCCGCCAGGCGGTTTGCTTGATGTAAAGAAAACCCCGTGCCTGTCACGGGGTTTTCATTTTTCTCGGCTATAAACAGTCCTCGCGGCAAAGCGGTACGCCAATTGCTTTGTGTGATGCGCGCTCCCGGACTGGAGCCTGTCAATCTGCGCTGTGCTGCCTGTCAGCATTGCCGCTTCTTGTTTTGACCTCACCTGGATGTGCTCTACCACGCCGCTTTTGCCGTGTGGCTGGAGGTTGTGCCGGTTAGGGTGTTGCCTGCGGCTGTTTTAAAACCGCTGGTTCTATGACGCACCACGCTGATGCAAATGGGCAATTAAGTGACTGTGGGTGTGTTACCGCCAGGTGCGCTGATGCGGCCCCAATCCTTGGTTTGCTCGCGCATTGAACCATTGGTGCGAATGTAGTTCGAAGGCCTGGCCTGCTAAATGGCTTGCGTGTGGATCAGGATGATCGCAATAGAGTTGCCGGCAGAGTCCGGCTGTAACGACCGCTGGTCGCAAAGCGCGACATTGCGGTTATCAGTGATCTAGGGTCTACAAACAGCGTTTGGCAGCGCTATCAAGAGGTTGCAGTGATGAAGCTAGAAATCGCACGAGGTTTGTTCCTGGTGACCGCGCTCAGCGTGGCCTCGCTCGCGGCGGCGGCCTGGCAAGAAGCCAGCCCCCAGGTCATCACCCTCAATGAGCGCGGCTACTGCCCGTTGCCACCGCAGGCACGAACGGCCGAGGCGCTCAAGCCGGACCACGACCTGCTGCTGTTTATGTTCAGCTTGTCCCAGGGCGCTCGTTCGCAAGGTTGAGCCTGCTGACCTGACAATTCGATAGACAGAAAAAAGCCCTGCATTGCAGGGCTTTTTGGTTAGTGGGCTTTGGCCGTTGTCGGTGGCGCATCGGGTTGTGCCAGCAGGCTGTACACGCAGGGCAGCACAAACAGGGTAAACAGCGTGCCGATCGACATGCCGGTGGCGATTACCAGGCCGATGTCGAAGCGGCTCACCGCACCGGCGCCGGTGGCCAGGATCAACGGCACCATGCCGAAGACCATCGCCGCGGTGGTCATCAGCACCGGACGTAGGCGAATCGCCGCCGCCTCTTCAACTGCTTCACGACGCGACAGGCCTTTCTCGCGGCGCAGCTGGTTGGCGAACTCGACGATCAGGATGCCGTGCTTGGTGATCAGGCCGATCAGCGTTACCAGGCCCACCTGGGTGTAGATGTTCATGCTCGACAGGCCGAGGAATAGTGGAATCAGTGCGCCACAGATCGACAGCGGCACCGTGACCATGATCACCAGCGGGTCGCGGAAGCTCTCGAACTGCGCCGCCAGCACCAGGAAGATCAGCGCCAGCGCCAGGCCGAAGGTCACGTACAGCGCGCTGCCTTCCTGTACCAGTTGCCGCGAGGCGCCAGCGAAGTCGTAGGCGTAACCAGCTGGGGCTTCCTCGCGCATGATCTGCGTCACCGTGTCGATGGCTTCACCCATGCTGACAATCGGTACGCCCTGGATAATCGCCGAGTTGAGCTGCTGGAACTGGTTGAGCTGGGTTGGCCGCGCACGGTCACTGACTTTGACCAGGGTCGACAGGGCCAGCATCGCGCCGCTTTCGCTCTTCACGTAGTAGCTGCCCAGCCATTCCGGGTTGTCGCGGTAGGCGCGCTCGACCTGGGCAATCACCTTGTAGCTGCGTCCATCGATGGTGAAGCGGTTGATCTCGCCTTCACCGAGTAGGCTGGCCAGGGTCAGACCGAGGTCTTCCATCGACACGCCCATCTGCGCGGCTTTTTCGCGGTCGATTTCCACCACCACTTCCGGTTTGTCGAAAGCCAGGTCGACGTCGAGGAAGGCGAACTTGCCGGATTCCACCGCGCGTTGCTTGACCCGCTCGGTCACCTGCAGCAGCGACTGGTAGTCGTTGGGTGTGTTGATCACGAACTGGAACGGCAGACCCTCACCGGTACCCGGCAGGGACGGCAGGTTGAAGCCGAAGATCTGCAGGCCTGCGATCTGCGACAGGCGCGCTTGCACCTCCGGAAGAATCTCCATCTGCGTGCGTTCGCGCTCGTTCCACGGCGTCATCAGAAAGCCGCCGATACCCGATTGCACGCCGTTGAAGCCGTTGATCTGGAACGAGGAGTAGTACTCGGGAAACTCCTTGAAAATGGTCACGAACTCATCGGTGTACTTGTTCAGGTACTCCAGGTTGGTAGGTTGCGGCGCGCTGGCCATCATAAAGATGATGCCCTGATCTTCTTCCGGGGCCAGTTCGCTCTTGGTGAACTTGAGCAGCACCGGGATCAGGCACATGACGATCACTGCGAACACCAGCACCACCGGGCGAGTGTCCAGGGTGCCGTGCAGGGCGCGCTGATAGCGCTGCTTGAGGCTGTCGAAGATCTGGTCGAGCTTGTGCGCCAACCCTGACGGGTTTTCCTCGTGACGCAGCAGCTTGGCGCACATCATCGGCGACAGGGTCAGGGCGACGATGCCGGAGATAATCACCGCGCCGGCCAGGGTCAGGGCGAACTCCTTGAACAGCGCGCCCGTGAGGCCTTCGAGGAAGCCGATAGGGGCGTACACCGCCGCCAGGGTGATGGTCATCGACACCACCGGTACGGCGATCTCCCGCGCGCCTTCAATGGCCGCATCGTAGGGTGTTTTGCCTTCCTCGATATGCCTATGGATGTTCTCCACCACGACGATGGCGTCGTCCACCACCAGGCCGATAGCCAGCACCATGGCCAGCAGGGTCAGCAGGTTGATTGAGTAGCCCATCAGCTGCATAAAGAACATCACGCCGATCATCGACAGCGGGATGGTGATCACCGGGATCAGCACCGAGCGGAACGCGCCGAGGAACAGGAACACCACCACGATGACGATCAGCACGGCTTCGAACAGGGTCTTTACCACCTCATCAATCGAGGCCTGGATAAACAGCGTGGCGTCGTAGGCGATGGAAACTTTCAGGTTCGGCGGCAGCTGCGCTTCCAGGTCGGGCATGACCTTGCGCACTTCCTTGATCACGTCCAGCGGGTTGGCCCCCGGCGTGCCCTTGATGGCGATGTACACCGAAGGGATGCCATCGAAGGAGCTGATCGAGTCGTAGCTTTCCGCGCCCATTTCCACCCGCGCCACATCGCGGATCAGCACGCGGCTGTCGCCCACGGTCTTTAGCGGGATGGCGGCAAAGGCTTCGGCGGACTTCAGGTCGGTTTCGGCGTTGATGCTGGTGACCACGTACTGGCCTTTCACTTCACCCGCTGCGGCGAGGAAGTTGTACTTGCGCACCGCGTCATTCACGTCGCTGGCGGTCACGCCGTAGGCGCCCATCTTCACCGGGTCGAGCCACAGGCGCATGGCAAACACCTGATTGCCGAGAATCTCGGCTTCGGCCATGCCGGGCAGGGTGGCCAGCTTGGGCTGGATCACCCGCGACAGGTAGTCGGTGATTTGCGGGTTGGACAGTTCATCGCTGTAGAAGCTGAGGTACATCAGCGCGGTGGAGTCGGCGGCTTCCTTGCTCAGTACCGGGTCTTCGGCGTCTTGCGGCAGCTGGTTCTTCACCTCGTTGGCCTTGGCCAACAGCTCGGTAAACAAACGGTCGCTATTGGCGCCGATACGCGCGTAGATCGAGATGACCGACACATTCTGCCGGCTGACCGAGGTCATGTAGTCGATGCCGTCGGCGCTGGCCAGGCTCTGCTGCAGCGGCTGGGTGATATAGCCCTGTATGGTCTCGGCATTGGCCCCGGGGTAAGCCGTGGTCACTGTGATCAGGGCGTTTTCCATCTGCGGGTACTGGCGAATGGTCAGTTTGCTGAATGCCTGGAAGCCAAGCAGGATGATCAACAGACTGACCACGGTCGCCAGTACCGGGCGACGGATAAAGGGATCAGTAAAAGCCATAAATAAGTTCCTTTGCGCAGCGCCGGATTAATTGGCGCTTGGCTTGTCCTGCGAGTTGGCGATGCTGACGTGGGCACCGTTGTCCAGCTTCAGCTGGCCGGCGGATACCACCTGCTCACCGGCTTGCAGACCTTTGCTGATCACCACCTGGCCTGCGCGGCGCTCGCCGGTTTCGACGAAGCGGCGCTCGACCACCAGCTCGGCCTGGCCTTTGTCGTCTTTGACCACCTGGCCGTCTTCACCTTTCTTCTCGCCGATCACGTACACCGAATTGCCATACAGGGTGTAGGTGATGGCGGTTTCCGGAACGACGATCAGGTTCTGCTCACCCGGTAGCAGCACCTCCAGGTTGGCGAACATGCCGGGCAGCAGTTTGCTTTCCGGGTTGACCAGCATGGCGCGTACCTGCACGTTGCGAGTGGCGTCTTCGACCTTGGGGTTGATCGCGGCAATTTCGCCCTCGAACACCTCATTCGGGTAAGCCGCCACGCTAAAGCGCACGCGCTCGCCGATGGCCAGCTTGGGCACCGCCTGTTCGGGCAGGAAGAAGTCGACGTAGAGCTTGCTCAGGTCCTGCAGGGTGGCGATGGTGGTGCCCGAGGACAGGTAGTCACCGACGTCGACCTGGCGGATGCCGATGGTGCCGGCAAACGGCGCGATGATGCGCTTTTTCGCCAGCATGGCTTTCAGTTGGGCAACGCTGGCGTTGGCCTTCTGCAGGCTGGCCGAGAGGCGGTCGAACTCGCTTTTCGAGATGCTCTGGCGATTGACCAGGCTACGGCCGCGCTCGTATTCCACGCGGGCCAGGCCCAGTTCAGCCTCGGCGGTGGCCAGGCTGGCCTGCTCGACATCGCTGTCCATCTGGATCAGCGGCTGCTGCAGGGTGACCTGTTCACCGGAGCGGAACAGCACCTGCTGCACGGTGCCGCCGACCTCTACGGTGAGGTTAACGCCCTGGAATGCCTTGAGTGTGCCGATGGCTGGCAAGCGGCCCTGCCACGGGCGTTCTTCGGCCGTTGCGGCATCGACGCTGATGGCCGGCTGCGGCGCGGAGAACATCTGCACTTGTTGGTAGATGGAGAAGCCTTTGTAGGCGGCGAGGGCGAGTACCACTACGAGTACTGCGCCGAGCATGATCAGCATGCGGCGGAGCAACATATTCCGGTTCCTTGGCAAGGCGGTTGGATAGCCTGGGAATAGGCAAGAGGGGCACATTAGACCTCGCGCAAAGGCCTGTCAAAGATTCGCATTTGCAAAATAGCGTTGTACAAAACTTGCCTGATTGATCAAGTGCTTTTTAAGCAAAATGCCAGCATATGCTGGCATTTTGTTTGTTGCGCTGTACTGACCTCTGGACGTCAGGCACTCAGGCGCTGGGTCACTTCGTTGAGTTGCCCGGAGAGCACTTGCAGGTTTTGCCCGGCGCTTTCGGTGCGCTGCACGTTCTCCTGGTTGGCCGTGGCGATGGCGGTGATTTCGGTGAGGTTGCGCGAGATGTCTTCCGCCACCGAGGTCTGTTCTTCGGCGGCGGTGGCGATCTGCCGGTTCATATCGCGAATCGCTTCCACCGCGCTGGTGATCAGCTGCAGCGTGGCGCCGGCCTCGGTGACCTGAGTCACGCCTTCCTCGCTGCGGTGCTGACCGCTTTCGATGGCGCGCACTGCATTCACTGCACCGGTTTGTACGGTGTCGATGATCTGGTGGATTTCTGCAGTGGACTCGGCGGTGCGCTGCGCTAGGGTGCGCACCTCGTCCGCTACCACGGCAAAGCCACGGCCCTGTTCGCCGGCGCGGGCGGCTTCGATGGCGGCGTTGAGCGCCAGCAGGTTGGTCTGTTCGGCGATGCCGCGAATCACTTCCAGTACCTTGCCGATGCGCCCGCTGTCGGCTTCCAGGCGGCGAATCACCTCCGAGGTGTTGCTGATCTCACCGCGAATGTCGGTGATGGTCTTGATGGTTGCCTGCATCACTGTTTCGCCCTGGCGCGCGGCGCTGTCGGCGGCATCGGCCGCGCCGGCGGCTTCGGCGGCGTGGCGGGCGACCTCCTGGGCCGTGGCGGACATTTCATGCATGGCCGTGGCGACCTGGTCGGTGCGCGAGAACTGCTCGCGGGTGCCCTGGGCCATCAGCGTGGCGATGGAGTTGAGTTCGCCGCTGGCGGTGTCCAGGTCAGCGGTGCTGCGCTTCAAGCGGGTAAAGGTGTCGGAGAGGAAGTCGCGCAGGATATTTGCGGCAACGGCCAGGTTGCCCAACTCGTCCTGGCGAGTGGAGTCGACACGCTTGCCGAAGTTGCCCTGGCTAAGCTGGGCGATATGCTCGATCAGCTCGCGAATCGGGTTGATCAGGTTACGGTTGACCAGCCACAGGCTGAACAGCGCAATCACCACGGTGGCGCCGAGCATCAGCAGGGTGCCGAGGGTGATGGTGCGGTCGGCCGCAGCGTTGATCAGGCTGGCCTGCTCCAGGCTCTGTTTATGCAACTCGCTGGACAGGACCTCCAATTGTTGTGCGGTGTTGCGGTCAATACCGGACACCGCCTTGTCGCCAACCGCAGCGTCACCGCCGGCAGCGACAAAGGCATCGCGACCCTTGCGGTAGTTGGCGCCGAGCGTCTGGTGTTCGCTGCGCAATGTATCGACCTTGGTCTTCAGTTCGCGGTCGTTACCAGCCTCTTCGCTCAATTTGCCCAGTAACTCCTGGACCTTGCGTTCCTGCGCCTCAAACTGGCTCCAGTATTTGTCCAGCTGGGCTTTGTCGCTGCCACGCAGTAGGACGTTTTTCCATTCCTGTACCTGGGTCTTGAAGTTCAGGTTGGTCGAATCGATCAGTGCCGAGGCCTCCAGCGGGCCATCAAGCAGGCTGCGGTAGGCCTGCATGCCGCTGGAAAGGAAGCTGAAGCAAGCCAGTGCCGTGACCAGAATCAGCGCCAGGCTGCCGCCGAGCAGGGCGAGAATTTGCGCGCGCAAGGATTTTTGCAGAAACATGGGTGATACCCCTGAGTGTGGAAGGCGGGATGCCAGTGACGCAGAACGCGCCCTAACTGCGAAGATCCCTATCGACTGGTATCGGCTGGGCCGGGTGCCTGGAAGCAACGGCTAGCTAGGAGTATAGATCGGCTCTGCGGCAGCGTTCTTTAGCGTGCCGCAGGCGTATTACAGATTCAGCGCTGGGGCGCTTAGACCAGGCGCAGGTGGTTGTCCCACAGGCCGGCGGGGAGTTGCAGGGGCTGGCTGCTGATCTGGGCGCTGCGGCAGTCGTACAGGCGGCAACGGCCGACGCCACTGCTGACCACAAAGCCTTCAGCCACCGCGCCCACTCCGGCGCAGTCGGCCAGGGGCGCATCCAGGCGCAGTTCGGCGCTGTCCAGGTCCCAGATAAATACCCGGTTGCCGCGCGGTGCGGTCAGCGCCAGCAGGCGCAGCTCGCTGTGGATCGCCACGCTGGCGGTGTACTGGTTCATCAGCTGGCGCTGCGCATCGGCCACCGGGAAGTGCTGGAAGGGCTGGCCAGGGCGCTTGATCGCCAGCAGCGGCACCACATCGCTGATCTCGCCCATATATTGCTGGCCGGTCACCAGGGTGCCGTCGCTGGCCACCGCCATATGGCGCACGCTGTTCATTCGTTCGGGCAGCTGCTCCTGGCTGAGCAGGCTGCCGTCGCGGCGCAGCAGCACCAGGCTGGAGTCCATGGCGTCGAGGTTCATTTCCACCCGGCTGTCGGCTTCGGTGCGGATGCCGCCATTGGCCACCGCCAGGGTTTCGCCATCCGGCAGCCAGAGCAGCTGGTGCGGGCCGATGCCGTGGGTCGACAGCTCGCTGCTGCGCAGCAACTGTTCACCTTGTAGGCGATAGACGCCGAGTACGCCGCGACCGGGATCGGCGGTGTCGTTCTCGGTGGCGTACAGCCATTCGCCGTCCTTGTGGAACACCGCATGGCCGTAGAAGTGGCGCTGCTTGGGCGTATTCAGGGTCTGCAGCAGGCGGCCGTCGCGGGTGTCGATCAGGTAGCTCTGGGTGCTCGGGCGACGGCCGACATACAGTGCCATCGGCAGAAATGGATGACCGATCACATCGTGGCAGCGCTCGTTGACCTGGGTGGCAAACACCTGGCTGCCATCCAGCCGGTAACCCACCGCAAAGTGTTTGCCAGCGTTGTCATTGCGCGCCGATAGCAGCAGCGGCTGCGCGCCGCTGTGCATCAATGTCCAGCCACCTAGGGCGCTGGCGGCCAGCGCCGCGCCGGTGAGACCGAGGAATGCTCTACGATTGATCTGCATGCTTTAGTCGCCGTCATGGGCGTTAAAGCCCAGCTGGATACCCAGCACTTTCGCCAGCTCGCCTTCATGCAGGCGGTGCAGCACATTCAGGCTGTCGTACAGGGCGTTGACCTCGGTGCGGCCGGCCTCATCGCCAAGCAGTTCGCCGAGCGGGCGCTGGGCGGCGGCCAGGCGCTGGCGGGTGTCGCTGTAGGCGGCGTTGATGCGTTGTTTCAGCGCGTTTTGATCACTGCCAAGCAGCGCCTGGATGCCGTCCTGTTCGGCGCCCAGCCAGATGCGTTCGGCGCTGGCCAGGCTGGCAGCGAGGTTGGCCAGGCTGGCTTTGCTGCGCCAGGCTTCGGCCTGATAGGGCTGCGGCTGGCCTTTGCTCTGGCGGCCGAGTGGCGTGCCGAGTTTCTTCTTCAGCCCGTCGATGGCGCTGACCTGGGTGCGCAGCAGTTCCGCTACCGCTTCTGGTGCTTCGGCGTAGCGCGCGTTGGGAAAGTTTTTCAGCAGGGCGGCCATGCCGTCCTTGGCTTGCCACTGGCTCAGCACATCGGCGGCCAGCACTTGCTGGTGTTGACCGATGGCGACGATCAGCGGGCAGTAGCGGGTTTTCTGTTCGGCGACGCTCAGGTCGATGGCTGGATCGAACAGCAGGTATTCATAGGCGGTCAGGCCTTGCACCACCACGCTGGATTTATCCAGATCGGCCGGAGTCAGCTCGGGTTTGCTGTTGACCAGTGCTTCGACCTGACGCGCTACCAGGTTCTTCTTGTCCGGCCAGAACTGCACCTGCCAGGCGCGGTTGCCTTCCGCCAGTGGGCCGAAGGCCACCGGTTGCACGGCAGCCCAGGCGCTTTGCGCACTGGCGAAGGCTTGGCGGGCCTCGGCGAGGTTCTGCTGGCCCGTGCAGAAGGCCTGGCCGCTGACGGCCAGTTGGCGGTCGGCTTCGCTCCAGGCGCTGTAGATCGGCAGCAACACGCCATCGGTGAGCGCACGGCTGACCTGCTGCTGCGGATCGCTTGGGCTGCAGGCGCTGAGGGTGAGGCTGAGCAGGGCAAGCGTGAGGGGTGAGCGGATCATCTGCAGCTCCTTACAAGGAATTCAGAAAAGCCAACAGCGCGCTGCGCTCATCGGCATTGAAAGTCAGTACCTGCTGCTTGGCTGCTTCGGCTTCACCGCCGTGCCAGAGGATGGCCTCCAGCAGGTTGCGCGCGCGGCCGTCATGCAGGAACTGGGTGTGACCGTTGACTGTTTCGGTCAGACCGATGCCCCAGAGTGGCGGGGTGCGCCATTCGCGGCCGCTGGCGAGAAATTCCGGGCGATTGTCAGCCAGGCCTTCGCCCATGTCATGCAGCAGCAAGTCGCTGTAGGGGCGAATCAGCTGATTGGCCAGTTCGGGTTCGGCGGCGTCACTGGCGGTGGTGAACTGCGGGGTATGGCAGCCCTGGCAACCAGCCTGGTAGAACAGGTTCTTGCCAGCCAGCACCTGCGGCGTGTCTGCGCCACGACGCGCGGGTACGCCGAGGTTGCGGGTGTAGAACAGCACACTGGCGAGGATATTGTCGCTGACCTCGGGCTCGCCGCCATGGGGCGCGCTGCGGCAGTCCGTCTGTGCCTCGGTGCAGTTGTCCTGGCTGATTAGGCCGCTGGTCAGGCCCATGTCATTGGCAAAGGCTTCGGCGTTCTGCTGGTTGAGGGTTGGTTGTCCAGCTTTCCAGCCGAAACGACCGAGCACCGTGCGTTGTTGTTCGCGGTCCCAGACCTGGTTGGCGCGACCGGAAATGCCATCACCATTGCGGTCATCCGGGTCGGCATTGGCCAGGATGGCCGCTTCGGGAATGGCTTCGAGCAGGCCAAGGCCAATCATCGGCGGGGCGATGCGCGCGGAAAACAGCGTGTCGGGATGCAGGGCACCATAACCGAGCTGGCTGATTTCCAGGCTGGGTTGGCGCAGCTCGACCTGGGTGCCATCGGCAAAGCTGAGCAGCTGCGTGCTGTAACTGACGCGCACCTTGCCCTCGGGCGCGACGCCCGGGTTGGCCATGTCCTGCAGCTGAGCGCCGTAGGTGGGCTCGGCCAGCACGCCGAGGCGCTGGATGATTGCGGCGTGTTCGCTGCGCGCTGGAATCGACAGGCGCACCAACATCGACACCGAACTGATCGCGTCAGGCGCCGGCGGATGGCCGCGGCCGTCCTTGATATGGCAGTTCTGGCAGGCGTTGGTGTTGAACAGCGGGCCTAGGCCGTCACGCGCGGTGGTGGTGGCGGGGGCGGTAACCCAGGGGTTGCGGAAGAAGCTGTTGCCGACGCTGAAATCCAGGCGGCGTGACGGCGACAGGTTGGCGGAGGGCAGGGAGAAAGCGTTCTGGTCAGCCTTGCGCACGGTGGTGCTGCCTGCGGACAGGGCTTCGCCGGGCTCGGCTTGGGTGAACTGGGGAGTCTTATCGCAGGCGACCAGGCTCAGGCCCAAGGCCAACAGCAGCGCAATGCGATGCGGGGCAAACATGAAAGGACATCCGCAACAGAAAAACAGGCGGCTGATCTTAACAGCCTGGCCCGTTTTAAATAAGACAGATTTGCATTATCGCTGGTGGTCAAAGGTCGCAGGGTGCCAAAAAAGGCTATATCCGAGCTGACTGTTGTCGGCGATTTCGGCCCTGTAGGGGCGTGCTCGGCCGTGATCGGGGCCAGCCAACGATCCACTGTGGGAGGCGCTTCAGCGGCGAGCTTCGGCGCTGGTTGTCGCGGCTGAAGCCCCTCCCACATCCTTCTCGCCATAAAAATGGCTGGCGTAAAAAAGCCGCGACTCGGGTAAGGAGTCGCGGCTTTTTCATCACTACACGCCAGGACTTCGTGAGTCGCAGCAAGTCCTACGCAGCTTAGAAGCTGTGGTCGGCGGTATCCGGATTCAGATCACTGATACCCAGCTTGCCGGCGGCTTGTTCGATTGCGCCGGTCTGCTTGACCAGAGCAGCAATGGCATCACGAACGATCTGCTGGCCTTCGGCGTTGTCGGCGGCGATCAGCTGATCGAAGTGCTTGCCGTTGTTCGCGCTGTCGACCAGCGCCTGCAGCTTGCCTTCGGTTGCTTCGAGATCGGCTTTCAGGGTGCTGTCAGCGGCGGTGTCAACCTTGGCCACCAGCGACGACAGGCTTGGGCCGGTCAGGGTGGTTCCGTCGACCTTCTTGTACTCGCCCAGGTAGACGTTGCGAATACCTTTGCCGTTGTAGAAGTGCGAGTTGTGGGTGTTGTCGCTGAAGCAGTCGTGCTCGTCTTCGGTGGAGTTGGCTTCCAGTGCGACCTTCATACGCTCGCCGGCCAGTTCGCCGAGGGACAGGCTGCCCATGCCGAAGAGCATCTTGCGCAGGCCGTTTTCAGCAGTGTCAGCTTCCAGCGTGGCGCGGTAGTTGTCGGTTTTGCCGGCTTGCCATTCGCCGACCATTGCATCGAGGTCGCTGACCAGCAGGTCGGTGGCAGCCTTGAGGAAGGCGCGACGGCGCTCGTTGTTGCCGCCAGTGGCGCCTTCACCCACCACATAATCGCTGGCTGGGCGCTCGCCGGCACCTGGGCCGCTGCCGTTGAGGTCTTGGCCCCAGAGGAGGAATTCGATGGCATGGTAGCCGGTGGCGACGTTGGCTTCGGAGCCGCCCAGTTCATTCAGGCTGGCCAGCAGCTCCGGGGTGATGGTGCTGACATCGAGCTTGTCTTCGCCGACCTGGATCTCGGTGTTGGCGATGATGTTGGCCTGCGCGCCTGGGTTGCCCAGGGCGTGCTGGTAATCGGCGGCAACGTAGTCGATCAGGCCTTCGTCCAGCGGCCAGGCGTTCAGCTGGCCTTCCCAATCGTCGACCACGGCGTTGCCGAAGCGGAACACTTCACTTTGCATATACGGCACACGGGCTGCCAGCCAGGCTTCGCGGGCGGCTTTCAGGGTGTCGTCATTCGGGTTGGCGAGCAGGGCGTCTACGGCTGCTTGCAGGGTTTTGCCAGTGCTGGCGGCGTCGCTGAATACGGCCAGGGCCAGGTCTGCGTAGTGGCTGACCACAGCTTTGCTGGCGGCTTCATCGACTTGGCTGGTGGCTGCTGCCGGGGCGCTGGCGCTGCTGGCAGCAGGTGCGGCGGCTTGGCTGGCTGGCGCTTTGTCTTCACCGCAACCGGCGAGTGAAATGGCGATGGCAAGCAGGCTGGCAGAGGCCAGGGGCATACGAAGCATGGCGGAATCCTTTGCTGGTGAGAGTAAGCACCCACGCGCGCGGGTACAAAAGCCGAAACATAATGCGAAAGATTTTCATTTTGCGCAAAGGGTCAATGCAGCTTTTTCACCGCAAGCTGTGGGCAAACTCTGCGATTGGGCCATTTGATACGGCTAAAATGCCCACACAGCTGCCTTCAAGAACCACTCAGGAGTTCCGCATGAGCCTTACCAGTGTTGTCATCATTGTGCTGTTGGTCCTCCTCGCGGCGTATGCCGTGATGCTCTACAACGCGCTGGTGCGTTTGAAGCACGGCGTGAGCAAGGCCTGGTCGAACATCGATGTGATGCTCAAGCAGCGCCATGAGGAATTGCCCAAGCTGGTGGAAACCTGCAAGCAATACATGCAGCACGAGCGCGGCACCCTGGAAGCGGTGATTGCCGCACGCCAGGCAGTTTCCAGCGCACAGGCCAAGGGTGACATGAATGCCCTGGGCAAGGCCGAGACAGGGCTGCGCGCCGGCCTCGGTCAGCTGTTTGCCTTGGCCGAGAACTACCCGGAACTGAAAGCCAACGAGAGCTTCCAGCATCTGCAGCAGCGTATCAGCGGCCTGGAAAACGGCATTGCCGACCGCCGCGAGCTTTACAACGAGGCGGTCAACCTGAACAACGTGCGCATCGAGCAGTTCCCTGACGTGATCGTCGCTCGCGCTTTCGCTTTCAAGGAAGCGGCGCTGCTGGAGTTCAGCGAAGGCGAAAAAGCCGATGTCGACCTCAAGTCGCTGTTTGGCTAAGCCGTGGATATTCAAGGACAGCTTGTCGGGCTGGCCTGCAGTGTGGCAGTCAGCGCGGGCGGGGCGTGGTGGTTTTTGCGGCGTTTCTCCCAGGCCCGGCATTTGCTTGATACGCCGACCTCGAAGATTCGCTCGGCGGCCCAAGGCTATGTCGAGTTCTACGGCGTACTGCATGACAGCGCCGAGCCTGCCCTGCTCGGGCCGCTGACCAATACGCCCTGCCTGTGGTGGCGTTACAAGATCGAGGAGTACACCTCAAACGGCAAGAAACGCAGCTGGCGCACCCTGGAAAGCGGCAGTAGCGAGGCGTTGCTGCGACTCGACGACAGCACCGGCAGCTGCCTGGTCGACCCGCGCGGCGCACAGGTGCGGCCGCTGACCCGTGAAATCTGGAAAGGCAGCTTGCGTCACCCGCTGGGCGCGGCGAAAACCGGTTGGCGTGCGCTGTTCAGCAACGACGAGCGTTACCGCTATACCGAAGAACGTTTGCATGCCGGCCAGCCGCTTTACGCCATTGGTGATTTTCGCAGCAGCGGTGGCGGTCGCCAGGGCCTGGATCTGTCGGCCGCTCAAGGTGCGGTAATCCGCGAATGGAAGGGCGACTTCGGCGGTCTGCTGCAGCGCTTTGACAGCGACGGCAATGGCCAGCTGGATGAGCGTGAATGGCAGCGCGTACAGCTGGCTGCGGGCCTGGAAGCCGAAGATCGGCATCGTCGGCAAAGCACTCAGCCGGTGCAGCATCACCTGAGTAAGCCGCGTGAGGCGCAGCCGTTTATCTTGTCCTGTGCCGGCGAGGATGAGCTGGTGCGGCAGTTCTACTGGCAGGCAGCTGGCGGTGTAGTGCTGTGTCTGGCCGGCGCGCTGGCAGCAGCCTGGTTGCTCGGTATCAACAGCTTCTAGGTGAAAGCGCCGCGCATAAAAAAGCCCGCCAAATTTGGCGGGCTTTTTTGTAGGCGTCGGCGCTAGAGCGTGGCGGGGTTTGCGGCGCTGTTCAGTCGACGCGCCTGTTTCAGGTAGGCAGTCAGCTCGCGGGCCGGCAGCGGCTTGCTGTACAGGTAGCCCTGACCCTCGTTACAACCCTGAGCGATGATGTAAGCCTCCTGTTCGACGGTTTCCACGCCCTCGGCGATGACCTGCATGCCGAGGCTCTTACCCAGCTGGATGATGGCGCGCACGATGGTGGCGTCGTCTTCGTCTTCCAGCAGGTCCTGTACGAAGCTCTTGTCGATCTTGATCTTGTCCAGCGGCAGACTCTTCAGGTAGCTCAGCGAGGAGTAGCCGGTACCGAAGTCATCAATCGCGATCAGCGCACCGGAGCGACGCAGGCTGAGCAGGTGCTGGGCGGCGGTGTTGATGTCTTCCATCAGGCCGGTTTCGGTAACTTCCAGTTCCAGGCTGCGCAGCGGCAGGCGGTAGACCTGCATCAGGTTGTTGACCACCCGTGGCAGTTCGGCGTGGTGCAGCTGCACGGTGGACAGGTTGACCGCCATGCGCAGCTCGGTGAAACCCTGGTCATGCCATTCGCGCAGCTGGCGGCAGGTCTGGTCGAGAATCCATTCGCCAATCGGGATGATGGTGCCGTTCTGTTCGGCCAGCGGGATAAACAGATCCGGTGGCACGAAACCATGTTGCGGATGTTGCCAGCGCAGCAGCGCTTCGACGCCGACCACGCTGTGGTCGCGGTAGTCGACCTGCGGTTGGTAAACCAGATGCAGCTGGTCAAGCGCCAGGGCGTCACGCAGGTCTTTTTCCAGCTCGCGGCGGCGGCGCATTTCGCTGTCGACGCTGGCGATATAGAACTGGTAACGGTTGCGTGAGCGGCTCTTTGCCAGGGTCATGGTCTGTTCGGCTTTCTGCAGCAGCTTCTCGGTGCTGTCGCCATCTTCCGGGAACAGGGTGATGCCGATGGTGGCGCGTAGGCGCACTTGCTGCTGGTCCAGCATAAAGGGGTTGTCGAGGTCGTCGAGTACGCTCTGCGCCAGCTCGGCGGCCTCGTAAGGCTGCTCGATATCGGCCTGCACCAGGGCGAACTGGTCACCACCCAAACGGGCCAGAGCGCCGAGACGGCCACTGTGGCTGCGCAAGCGGTCGGACAGGGCCAGCAGCAGCTGGTCGCCGGTCTGATAGCTGAACTGTTCGTTGATCCCTTTGAAGTCATCCAGGCCTACGCAGAGCACCGCCACGCGCCGGTTTAGGCGGCCGGCGTCTTCGATAATCTGGTCGAGTTGCTGTTGCAGCTGCTGACGGTTCGGCAGGCCGGTAAGGAAGTCGTACTGGGCCATGCGCAGCAGGCTGTTTTCCGCTTCACGGCGCAGGTTGGTGTTGCGTTCGATGGAGGAGAGCAGCTGGTTGGCGGTATTGATCCACAGCCCCAGTTCGTTCTTCTCGTTGCCCTTGAGCATCGGCAACTTGTGTTCGCTGGGGCGGTCCGGGTTGATATTGGTCAGGTGCTCGATGATCTTCGACAGCGGTTTGGTCAGCAGCCAGTGATAGACCAGGTACAGCACCAGACCCATGGCCAGGGCGCGCAGCACACCGGAGATAAAGATGATCACCGAGTTGGTGACAAAGCTCTCGCCGTAGGGGGCCGTGTCGAGGGTGATGCTGAGGTCGCCGTAGTATTCGCTGTAGGGGCCGCGGCCGACCAGTTGGGTGGTGAAATTCTGTTCTTTACCAAGGATCGGGTCGGTCAGCCAACGCGTGGGGATGTCGACTTGCTCTCGGGCTTTTTCCGCCAGCATCGGCTCGTTGGGGTGGCCGATGGCGGCCATGCGCACCGACTCATGCTGGAACAGGCCTTCGATCACCTGCATGCCCATTTCCCGGTCCAGGCTGTAAACCGCCTGGGTGGAGGGGTCGCGGAACATGCCGAGAATCCGGTGCGCGTCGTTGGCCACTGCCTGACGTGTTTTGTAAACGTCGAAGACGATCTGGGCAAGACTCAAGACCACGCCGACGATCAGTGCCGAAAGCAGCACTACGCGGAGCAACTTAAGTGACAAGCTGTTTTTGAGTTCCAGCTTCAAATGACGGTTCCTTGTTCGAGGCCTTCGGCGTCAGACGCTAGTGAGTATTGGCAAAGTCGCGCTTGCAGTCAAAGGGCCATTACCAAACTTTGTCGAACAAATTATCTGCGCGGCGATGGCGCGACCACTGGCAGCGGTGTTGGCTGCTTGCACTGTGTCGGTGCGAGTTGCTTGTGGCTTGAGCACCGTTGGGCGGTTTTTTATGCGCTGCCATCCCTGGTGGCCAGCCTTCGGGCCGTTGCTAGGCAAGGTTAAAACGCGCGCCCAGCTATTTTTTCCTTTGGCATGAGAGTTGCGAAGCCCCCGGTACTCACCGTCATGGGGGACGCTGCGATGAAAACTCGACTGTTAGGGATAGCTGCATTTGCGGTTTCACCGCTGGCACAGGCGGCCAGCGATGAGGCACTCAACACCGCTTGGCTGGTGTTGGCCAGCGTGCTGGTGTTCTTTATGCAGGCCGGCTTTGCCTTGCTGGAAAGCGGCATGTCGCGAGCGAAGAACGCGGTCAATGTGATGATGAAAAATTATATGGACGGCTGCGTCGGCGGCATCACCTTCTGGCTGCTGGGTTTCGGCCTGATGTTCGGCAGCAATATCACCGGCTGGTTCGGCATGAGCCATTTCGCGCCACACGATGGCGAACCCTGGGATTTCACCTTTCTGTTGTTTCAGATGATGTTTGCCGCCACAGCAGCAACCATCGCCAGTGGCGCGATGGCCGAGCGTACGCGTTACTCGGCCTACCTGATTGGCGCGGTGGTGATCAGCGGGTTTATCTACCCGGTGTTTGGCAGTTGGGTGTGGAGCGGCATCTATGGCGGCCAGGGCTGGTTGGCGGCGCTGGGCTTTATCGACTTTGCCGGCTCGACCGTGGTGCACAGCATCGGCGCCTGGTGTGCGCTGGCCGGTATTCTGGTGCTGGGGCCGCGTCTGGGGCGTTTTGCTGCGGACGGTACGCCGCGCAGCATTCCCGGGCACAACCTCAGCCTGGTCGCGCTGGGCGGCTTTATTCTCTGGGTTGGCTGGTTCGGTTTTAACGCCGGCAGCAGCCTGGAGATGAATGTCAGTCTCGGCCTGATTGCCCTGAATACCCATCTGGCAGCGTCGGCCGGGGCACTTGGCGCGTTTCTGGCGCAGCGCAGCACCTCCAGCCCGGTGCTGCTGACGACTACGGTGAATGGTTCGCTCGGTGGCCTGGTCGGCATCACCGCCGGTTGCGCGACGATGTCGCCGCTGTTTGCCCTGCTGACCGGGCTGGTGGCCGGTTTTGTGGTGGTGTTCGGCATGCGCCTGCTGGAGCGTTGGCAGCTTGATGATGTGGTCGGCGCCGTGCCCGTGCATGGCTTTGCCGGTGTCTGGGGAACCGTGGCGGCCGGGCTGTTCTTCAGTGGTGATCTGTTCAACTGGGAGCGGGTTGGGGTGCAGCTGCTGGGCGCCGGTGTGGCGTTTATCTGGGCCTTCCCGTTGGCATTGATGCTCTATCTGTTGCTGGCGAAAACCCTTGGTTTGCGCACCTCCACGCAACATGAGCAGCGTGGTCTGGATTATGCCGAGCACGCCGAGGTGGGCTATCCCGAGTTCAACCTGGCCGTGACCTTCGACAGCCACGACCTGCCGAGGAAGGTGTGAGATGAGCCTGGCAACTCGCCGACGGGCGATCTACACCGGGCTGGCCGGACACTTTGCCGAGGACGAACTGCTGGCCGTGCTGGCACTGTGGGAAAGCAAATATGCCGACAAACCGCCGTTCGCCCTCAATGAGTTTCTCGGTGAAGTGGCCGCGACCACTGAACGCAAGCTGGAGCGCGCCAAGCTCTACCGTGAACTGGTGGGCGCGCTGACCGGGCCGTTATCGGCTTTGCTGCCTGACCCGGAGCCGCTGCTGCTCAGCTGGCGGCAGCGGATGGGCGTGGCGGCGCCGCTACGGGTCGGCCCGGATAGTCAGGCGCGGCATACCTTCGAGGCGCTGAGTCGGGTGCTGTTTAATGAGCTTGAGGCCGAGCTGCTGCCGCGTTTGCGGCGCTTTGCGGCGGGCAATCTTGCCGGGTTGAGTGTGGCTAACGAACAGCGTCTGCTGGTGCGCGCCTGGCTGGAGCAGGGCGCGGCGCTGGAGGCTGCTGGCTTGGGCCTTGAGCAGTTACGGCAATTGCTCAACCTGCTGTATATCGGTCTGTGTGAGTACCTGGGGCCGGTTATCGCCGATCAGCGCCTGAGTCAGGCAGTACAGCAGGTGGAGGCGCTGCACTTGGCTCTTCCCCCGCGCAAGCTGCTGTAAAACGCATCTCCACATAACAAGAAACCCGGCACTGGGCCGGGTTTCTTATGGGTAACGCAGGTACTTAGGCGGCGTAGTTTTTCGCTACGAAGTCCCAGTTGACCAGGTTCCAGAACGCCTCAACATACTTCGGACGCAGGTTGCGGTAGTCGATGTAGTAGGCGTGTTCCCAGACGTCGCAGGTCAGCAGCGGGGTGTCGCCGCTGGTCAGCGGGCAGCCGGCGCCGATGGTGCTGGCCAGAGCCAGGGAACCGTCAGCTTTCTTAACCAGCCAGCCCCAGCCGGAACCGAAGGTGCCGATGGACACTTTGCTGAACTCTTCCTTGAACTTGTCGAAGGAACCGAAGGCTGCGTTGATCGCGTCAGCCAGGGCACCCGTCGGCTGGCCACCGGCGTTAGGCGCCAGGCAGTTCCAGTAGAAGGTGTGGTTCCAGACCTGAGCGGCGTTGTTGAAGATGCCGCCCGAAGAGGTCTTGACGATCTCTTCCAGGGTTTTGCCTTCGAACTCGGTGCCTGGGACCAGGTTGTTCAGGTTCACGACATAGGTGTTGTGGTGCTTGTCGTGGTGGAATTCCAAGGTTTCCTTGGAAATGTGCGGCTGCAGGGCGTCATGTGCGTAGGGCAGCGGCGGCAATTCGAAAGCCATTGTCTATCTCCTAATCAGGTCAGGTGCGGTGTGCGCGAGGCCGATCACGGGCGGCCATCTCAGCGGCGTGAGTTATCTCTTTGCGCCGCAAGCCCTGAATCATAGCACCGGCACTGCGCCTTAAACACGCGGCAACTGTGTGGAAAACCACCTGGCGGCGCTGCGGCGGCCGCGCTACCTGGCGGTTTTAGAGCATGCCGGGGTTGCTTAGCAGCTGCCAGGCAATGCTGAACATCATCAGCGCCACACCCAGATCGATAAAGCGCCAGGTACTTGGCCGCGCGAGCCAGGGTGCCAGCCAGGCCGCACCGAGGGCCAGGCAGAAGAACCACATTAATGAAGCGCTGGCCGCGCCCAGGGCGTAGGCGCCGGGCACTGGCTGCTGGGCGCCGAGTGAGCCGATCAGCAACACGGTGTCGAGGTACACGTGCGGGTTGAGCAGGGTCACTGCCAGGGCTGCCAGCAGCACCGCACGGCGTGAGCGCGGGCCGCTGTCGTTGGTCTGATTCAGTGCCTGCGGACGACTGGCGCGAACCAGCGCCTGGGCGCCATACCAGAGCAGAAAAGCCGCGCCGCCCCAGCGCGCCACACCCAGCAGAATCGGGTTTTGCGCCAATACGGCGGCCAGGCCGAATACCCCGGCGGCGACCAGCAGGGCATCGCAGACCACGCAGAGCAGCGCCACCGGCAGGTGATGCTCGCGGCGCAGGCTTTGCGCCAGGACGAAGGCATTCTGTGCGCCGAGGGCGATGATCAGCCCGGCGGCGATCAGTAAGCCATTGCTATAGCTTTGCCACATTTCGATTATTCCGCCTGTTGACTGAGTTGTTGCAGGATGGCCAGCGCACGCGGCCCATCGGCGTGGGCGACGAACAGGTGGTCGTGGTAGAAGCCGGCGATCACGTTGCAGCTGATCCCGGCGTGCGCCAGTGCGCTGGCAACGGCAGCCGTCAAGCCGACGGCTTCCAGAGCCGAATGCACATGCAGCGTCAGCCAGGCGGCGACGTAGCTGTACGGCAAACCCAGGTGTTCGGCCTGCTGGCGCTGCACAATTACGGTGAGGCCTTCGGCTTCCTGAAAGCTGCCCAGCGGCTGCACGCCTTGCAGCTGCGCGGCATCGCTCAGGCTGCAGAACACGTAAGCGCCATCGTTCAGCTGTGGGCTCATGCTGCGCAGCAAGGTTGTCAGTGAGGTTTCGCCGGCCATGCGGATTGCCTTGTTCAGGGGGGATGCTGGTCAGTCTGCTGCGGCTGGGTATATAAGAGAAACCAATAATCCTGATCGCTCATTAGGAAATCTTATTTTGCTGGATTACAAACTACTCGCCGCCCTGGCTGCGGTTGTCGAGCAGGCCGGCTTCGAGCGGGCCGCGCAGGTGCTGGGGTTGTCGCAATCGGCCGTGTCGCAGCGGATCAAGCTGCTCGAGGCGCGCGTCGGCCAGCCGGTGCTGGTGCGTGCGGTGCCGCCGGCTCCCACGGAAATCGGTCGGCGCCTGCTTAACCATGTGCAACAGGTACGGTTGCTGGAGCGCGATATTCAGGCGCAGGTGCCGGGGCTGGATGAGGGCGGTTTACCGGAGCGCCTGCGCATTGCCCTGAATGCCGACAGCCTGGCTACTTGGTGGGCGGGCGCTGTAGGTGCGTTCTGTACCGAACAGCGTTTGCTGCTGGATTTGGTGGTGGAGGATCAGGAGGTCGGCCTCAAGCGCATGCGCGCCGGTGAAGTAGCGGCCTGCGTATGCGCCAGCGAGCGCCCGGTCGCCGGTGCGCGCGCCTTGCTGCTGGGGGCGATGCGTTATCGCGCCATGGCCAGCCCAGCGTTTATCGCCCGGCACTTCCCGACAGGTGTGACGGCACAGGCGTTGGCCCATGCACCGGCTATCGTCTTCGGCCCGGATGACCTGTTGCAGCACCGTTATCTGTCCAGCCTGGGCGTCGAAGGTGGGTTTGCCCACCATCTGTGCCCGTCATCCGAGGGCTTTATCCGCCTGGCGCAGGCCGGGTTTGGCTGGGGGTTGATCCCCGAACTGCAGGTGCAGGGGGAGATGGCCCGTGGCGAGCTGGTCGAGTTGATCAGCGAGCGGTCAATCGATGTGCCGCTGTACTGGCACCATTGGCGCAATGGTGGTGAGCTGCTGGGCGAGCTGACTCGTCATTTGCAGCGGCATGCGGCCACCTGGCTGGTGGCCACTGCGGTCTAAAGGGTTACAGCTGAAAGTGCGCCAATAGATGCTGCTGGTTACCGGCGACATTTTGCAGGTGTTCGCCGTACTGGCGGGTATTGGCGGCGTTTTCCCGGTTGTCTGCGGTCATGGCGCTGAGCTGGTGCATATGCTGGTTGACCTCCTGGGTGGTGGCCGCCTGCTGTTCGGCTGCCGCGGCGATCTGGAAGGCCAGGTCATGCACGGCCTGCAGTGAGTGATCCAGATGGCCGAGTGAGCCCAGTACGGCTTGCGTTTCATTTTCCAGGGCGCGGGCCTGGGTGGTGGAGTCCTGCATGCTGGCCAGGGCCAGCGCGGACGAGTTGCCGAGGGTGGCGATGATCTGCACCACTTCTTCGGTGGCGGTGCGGGTGCGCATGGCCAGGCTGCGCACCTCATCGGCGACCACAGCAAAGCCACGGCCCTGCTCGCCAGCGCGGGCCGCTTCGATGGCGGCGTTGAGGGCCAGCAGGTTGGTCTGCTCGGCGATGGCGCGAATCACCTCCAGCACTGAGGCAATCTGTTGGCTATTGCCGGCCAGGGTTTGCACCACCTGATCGGCCTCGCGCAGGCCGCCAAGCAGTTGGTCCTGGCGGCCGATCATGCGCTGTAGGGTGCCCTGCATGGTGGTAAAGGCATGCCGCGCGGCTTCACTGCTGTCGGCGCTTTGGCTGGCGCTGGTGGCGATTTCCTGCACGGTGGCGGCCATCTGATCGACCGCACTGACCACCATTTCCAGGGCTTCCTGCTGTTGGTCGAGGCGTTGGCTGGTCTGTCCGGCAGCGCTGAGAATATCGCCACTGGCATGACCCACGGCATTGCTGGCCTGGCGCAGTTGTTCGATCACCACCCGCCAGGCATTGGCCATATCGTGCAGGGCATGCATCAGGCCATTGCCTTGGCCGGCTTGCTGGCTGATGCGCAGCTCGCCGGCGGCCAGGCGCTGCGCAAGTTGCGCCATGGTGCCCGGCTCGCCGCCTAACGGGCGCATTACGCTGCGGCTGACCAGCCAGGTGGCGCACAGCACGGCGGCGACAGTAAGCAGGCCGAGCAGGAGGATCTGCCACATCAATTCATGCACCGGGGAAAACGCCTGGGCCTGGTCCATTTCGGCGATCAGCGCCCAGTGCTGGCCATCGAATTCCAGTGGTACGAAGGCTTTTAGCGCCGGCTGACCGCTTAAGCCAGCTTCTGCCAGTTGCCCTTGCTCACCGTTCAATGCGCGGCCGATGGCATCGCCGTGCAGGGCACTGGGGCGCTGGGTGGCGCGCTGCACCTGATGCTCGCTGAAGCGTGCGGAGTCCGAGCGTAGTAGGCCGTCGGCGCCGACCAGATAGGTTTCACCGGCGTCGCCAAGGCCCTGGCGGGTTTGCATCACCTTGTTCAGCGGGGCGATTGGCAGTTCGAGCATCAACAGCGCAATCAACTCGCCTTCGCTGATTACCGGGCTGATCAGAAACTGGCTGGGTTCACCGGTTTGCGGGTTGATCGCCAGGTCGCTGATCAGGCTGGCCTGGCGGTTCAGCCCGGCACTGGCCAACTGGCCCATGGGCAGCTCACGCCACGGGCCTTGGGTGAGGTTCTGCTGGTAGTCGTCGCCGCGCAGCACGCTGAAGATCACCGTGCCGTCGCTGGTGATTAGCTTCAGCTCGCGGTAGCCGTAGGTCTGGATAAAGTTTTCGTAGATCGGCCGGTCGTAATTGGAGGCGCTGACCAGGGCCATCCCGGTCAGGCCGCCGTAACTGGTGCCCAGGTTGTTTGCCAGGGTGCTGAGCTGGTCGCGGCGTGCCTGCAGGTTATCCAGTAGCTGCGCTTGTTTGATATTTGCTACGGCATCCAGGGCATTCAGTGTCTGTTCCTGCAACGCCTTGCTGGCCTGCCAATACACCGTAAAGGCCATCGCCAGTACAGGAAAAAGCCCAATAAACAAATAGCTAAGGGCAAGCTTTAGGCGTAGCTGCATATCCAGTGGCTCCAGGCAGAAAGCGGAAACAAGGTGGTTGTGTTGATTATTCTGCAAGGATCGTGCGAATTGTTTGACGGTCGCGTAAATAAAATTGATCGGCAGCGCTCGAGCTGCCGGAAAGCCGCGTGCTGAGCCTGTATTGCGGCGCTGGGACGTTTGAGTGGTGAGGGGCTAGGCCAGAGGGTGCAGGCTGAACCTGGCGCAGAATGGTGCGTTACCTTGCGCCGATGGGGCGGAAGGTAACCAAGTTGGAGCGCACCTTTAGCTGATGGTGATCTTGCCTGAACCCGGCAACAGTTCCACGCAGCGCTCGCCAAGCAGCTTGCTGGGGGTGAAGTAGCCGCCGGGGCCGCTGTAGTCGAGCAAATGCCGCACGCTCAGCAAGGCGCCGTGCACGGTGACGTCATAGCCGTTGGCGGTTTCCAGGCGCGCGGTTTTCATTTCACCGGCTGCATTGCGCGCCTCGCCCCACAGCCAGGTGCGCTGACGAGCGCGACTGGCTGCATCGGGACCGCTGACGCGTTTTTCGATCAGCCGCTTGAGCCAGTTCTGCACCGCATCCAGGCCCAGCAGGGCGCGCAGTGGGTCGATCAGGCGCATCACGATGGCGGCTGCCGTCGGCGTTGGCAGGTACACCTCAATATTGTCGATGCCGGTGGAGTGGTAGGCGGTGGACACATCGCCCCAGGGAATGGTGGCCGCCGGCTTTTCACCGCGGCCAAAGTTGATGGCGCGGCGCTTATAGCCCAGTGGCACATCGGTGATCACTCCTGCACGGCGTACCTTGCCGCCAAACTTCAGGCCTTCCACCGAGGTTTTTGCGGTACCGGGCGACAGCCCGCTGCCACTGTCAAAGCCCAGCGCCAGGTGTGTGGCATCGGGCAGGGCCTGGTGCAGGCAGGCGGCCAGGCAATCACTGGGGATCACATCGAAGCCTACACCGGGGCAGACCACCACGCCCAGCTCGCGGGCCTGCTGATCACGCTGATGAGCCGCTTCGAACACGCTGATCTCGCCGGTGATATCGACGTAGTGGGTGGCGCTGGCCAGGCAGGCTTCCAGCATCGGTGCGCTGGTGGCGGAAAACGGCCCTGCGCAGTGGGCAACCACGGCGACATCCGCCAGCGCTTCCTTGGCACGATCCAGTTGCTGGATATCGAATATCCGGCATTCCAGGCCGAGCAGGCTGCCCAGCGCGTGCACCGCAGCTGGGTTGCGTCCGGCGAGAATGGGCGTGAGGCCCTGGCGCTTGGCTTCGGCTGCGATCAGGTGGCCGGTGTAGCCGTTGGCGCCGTAAATCATCCAGTGCGTCGACATCCCATGCTCCTTGGTTGTTATTAGGTTTGCGCCTGGCAGCTTAGCCGCTGTGGGCGGCGCTGTTACCTATCGCAAGGTGTGTGCGGTCGCTGATATGGCCTGCAATGCCACAGCGTGCGCTGCTAGAGTGGCGCATCAGCCAGGCTAAACGGGGGTTGCAATGAAGATTCTGGTAACCGGAGCCAGCGGTTTTATTGGTGGGCGTTTCGCCCGTTTTGCCCTGGAGCAGGGGCTGAGTGTGCGGGTCAACGGGCGCCGCGCCGAAGGCGTCGAGCACCTGAATTCGCGCGGTGCGGAATTTATTCAAGGCGATCTGTCTGACCCCGAGTTGGTGCAGCAGCTGTGTCGGGATGTCGATGCAGTGGTGCATTGTGCCGGCGCGGTTGGCGTGTGGGGGCGTTACGAGGATTTCCACCAGGCCAACGTCACGGTCACTGAGAACGTGGTGGAGGCCTGCCTCAAGCAGAAGGTACGGCGCCTGGTGCACCTGTCGTCGCCGTCGGTGTATTTCGATGGCCAGGCGCATGTCGGCCTGCGTGAAGAACAGCTGCCCAAGCGCTTTTCCGATCACTACGGCAAAACCAAGTTTCTTGCCGAGCAGCAGGTATTTGCCGCCCAGGAATTCGGCCTGGAAGTGCTGGCGCTGCGTCCGCGTTTTGTCACCGGCGCAGGCGACACCAGCATCTTCCCTCGGCTGATCAATATGCAGCGCAAGGGACGCTTGTCGATCATCGGCAACGGCCTGAACAAGGTCGATTTCACCAGTGTGCACAACCTCAATGAAGCGCTGATGAGCTGTCTGCTGGCCGCCGGGCCAGCGCTGGGACAGGTGTACAACATCAGCAACGGCGCGCCAGTGCCGCTGTGGGACGTGGTCAACTATGTGCTGCGCAAACTCGACCTGCCGCCGGTCACTCGGCATCTGCCCTATGGCCTGGCCTATGGTGCGGCGGCGCTGAATGAAGGCGTGTGCAAGCTGCTACCCGGTCGCCCGGAGCCGACCCTGTTTCGCCTGGGTGTGGCGGTGATGGCCAAGGATTTCTCCCTGGATATCAGCCGCGCGCAGCAGTATCTGGAGTACGAACCCAAGGCCAGCCTGTGGAGCGCTCTGGATGAGTTCTGCGCCTGGTGGCAGGCGCATCATCCGAGTTGATTGCGGGTAAACAGGTTTCAGGCGTAGACGCGTTGGCCGCGATACATGCGCACCGAGGCGCTGGGCGGGCGATGCGCGCTTTCTTCTACCAGCAGCGGGTGGCCAGCCTGCATACGTGGTGTGCTCGCGGGCTCGCCGAAGGGGCGGTCGCTGTACTGGGCCAGCAGTTGCCCGAGTTGGCGGGTTTCCTCGCTGCTTGAGGTTAGGCAGGCGCTGAGCATGCTGTTGATCGCATCAGGCTGGCTCATGCGAATGTCCACCGTCAGTTCTTCGCGCAGCCTGCGGCGCAGGCTCATCATGCAATCCAGTACTTCTCTGTTCAGCTCCATGGACCTTTCCCCCGTTAGTACAAGTGGGCTAGGCGTCATCCATCCGGAATGCCACCTGCCTGGTCTCGCCGCGTTTGCCGCGTGCGGATCGCGCCTGCAGCCCTTTGCTCCCTGGTGCTGCGATAACGTCGCAAATAGACAAGTGCAAAGCGCATACCAGTTCACACTCTGTGGAACTGCGCGGGCTGCAGCGGGTCGATGGCCTGTGCCGTGCCCTTCGTCGGTGCGCCTCGCACTGGCATGGCGCGACACTGAAGCGCTGCGCGCGAACCGTTATACTGCGCGGCAAATTTGCATGGAGCCTGTCGGGCTTGACCGTTCGTAGCGAGGGAAAGTCCGGGTTGAGTCAGTTTTGTTGGTCTTTTGAGGCGAATAGCCCGCTATTTAACGAAAAAGAGCAGCTAAAGTGGCCAAGTCCGGCTTTTCCGCAGCCGAGCAGTGTTAAGTCCAACAGGCTCCTCACCCCGCGCTTTCTTGAAGGTTGACCCATGCGTAACGATGCCCACGACGAACTCGATCACGTGCCCAGCCTACGGGCTGATCAGCGCGATCACGATGACTACGCCACCGATCACCCGGAGCCAGCACGTGGCAACACTTATGGCCGCGCGGCGGCCGCCGCACCGGTGAAGGCGGCCAGCACTGGTCCACTCTGGGCCCTGGTTGGCGCTTTGATGATTGCTTTGGGCGGGCTGGGCTGGTGGAGCTTTCAGCAGATCAGCCTGATGGAGCAGCAGCTGGTTGCCACCCAGGAGAGTTTCGCGCGCATCAGCGAGGAAGCTGCAGGTCGTATTCAGGACATTTCCGGCAAGGTGGTGGCCACCGAGTCTTCGGTCACCAGCGGCAGCGAAGCGCTGAAACTGCAGGTCAAGCAGCTGGAGAACAAACTGGCCGAGTTGAGCAAGCAACAGCAGGGCGCTGTCAGCCAGCAGAGCGAGCAGGGCAAACGCCTTGAGCAGCTGGCCGTGCAACTGAAGGGCCAGGAAGGTGGCGGTGAAAAGCTCGAAGCCATTCTTAACAAGCTGAGTGCTGAGCAAGCTGTGCTGAAAAATGAGCAGGCCACCCTGAAAAGCACGCTGGCCGGGCAAAGCAAACTCGACGAGAAGCTGGCTGGCTTGAGCGGCGAGATCGATACGCTGAAGAAACAGGGCAACCCCAACCAGGCCATCGCCCGCGTCGAGCAGGACCTGCTGGTGCTGAAAAGCGATCTGGAAACCCGTTCCGCCGGCAGCAGCACCGCTGAGTTCGATGCCTTCCGCGCGCAGATGACCCGCAATATCAGCACCCTGCAGGCGCAGGTGCAGAATTTGCAGCAGCAGATCGACGCACGCTGAGAATCAGCGTCGGATCTGCTGCGCGTCGGCCCTGCGGCGTTAAAAACCGGCTCGGAATGCTCATGTACAAAAGTACACTCCGCTTCCTCGCCGGTTTTTGCCTTGCAGGACTCTAGCTCGCGAGATCCGAAACAGGTTCTAAAGTTGCCGCAACGGAAAAGCCCGCCGATTGGCGCAATGCTGTTCAGTTCGGGCTTTGAAATCTTCCTCGCTCTAAGTCTTTGGCAGTGGTTCAGGCCGTAGGATGGGTGCTAACCCATCAGCCAATTGATGGGTTAGCACCCATCCTGCGGTGGTGAGCACAAAGAAATGCCGCTTCCCTGGCAAGGGCGAAGCGGCATTTTTCTTATGTGAACAGCCTTACGCCGATTGGCGGGCTTCTTTTTTGAGGCGTTTAAACCTCAGGTAGATACTGGCGAGTCTCTGTGGGAGGCGCTTTAGCGGCGAACGTTCGATAACGCTATGCGGCTAAAGCGGAATGCCGCCCAGCCCCTCCTACGACAGAGCGGCAGCCTCAGGCTTACAGCGTCGGGTAGTCGAGGTAGCCGACCGGGCCTTTGCCGTAGAAGGTTTCCGGATGCGGGGTGTTCAGCTCGACATCCTGCGCCAGGCGCGCCGGCAGGTCCGGGTTGGCGATAAACGGAATACCGAAGGCCACCGCGTCGGCCTTGCCTTCAGCCAGCCAGGCATTGGCCTGATCCTTGGTGAAGCGCTCGTTGGCGATAAACACGCCGCCGAAGGCTTGTTTCAGGCTTGGCGACAGGCTGTCGTCGGCTTCCTTCTCACGGGCGCAGATAAAGGCGATACCGCGTTTGCCCAGTTCACGAGCGACGTAGGTGAAGGTCTCGGCGCGGTTGGCGTCGCCCATGTCATGGCTGTCGGCACGCGGTGCCAGGTGCACGCCCACACGGCCCGCGCCCCAGACTTCGATTGCCGCATCGGTGACTTCCAGCAGCAGGCGTGCACGGTTTTCCAGGCTGCCGCCGTAGCGATCAGTGCGCTGGTTGGTGCTGCTCTGCAGGAACTGGTCGAGCAGGTAACCGTTCGCGCCGTGGATTTCCACGCCGTCAAAACCGGCGGCCTTGGCGTTTTCCGCGCCTAGGCGATAAGCATCGACGATGTCGGCGATTTCTTCGGTTTCCAGGGCGCGCGGGGTGACAAAGTCCTTCATCGGGCGCACCAGGCTGACGTGACCAGCCGGCTGGATGGCGCTCGGTGCGACCGGCAGTTGGCCGTTCAGGTAGATCGGGTCGGAGATACGCCCAACGTGCCACAGTTGCAGAACGATCTTGCCGCCAGCAGCGTGTACGGCCTTGGTGATATTGCTCCAGCCGCGGACCTGATCATCCGACCAGATGCCGGGGGTGTCCGGATAGCCGACGCCCATTGGGGTTACGGCGGTGGCTTCACTTATGATCAGTCCGGCGCTGGCGCGCTGCACGTAGTACTCGGCCATCAGCGCGTTGGGCACGCGGCCTTCATCGGCGCGGCAGCGGGTCAGCGGGGCCATGATGATGCGGTTGTTGAGGTGTAGATCGCCAATCTGGATCGGGTCGAAAAGCGTAGTCATGGGACGGTCCTCTCAGGTTATTCGTTGAGTGCAAGTTCGGGTTCAGGGCTACGGGTACTAAAGGTCAGCAGGGTGGCAAGCAGCGCCAGTACGGCGAGCGCGGCAGCGGCCAGGGGCACGCGGGTCAGGCCGAAACCTTCGGCAATCACCAGGCCGCCGACCCAGGCGCCGAGGGCGTTGCCGAGGTTGAAGGCACCAATATTCAGGGTCGACACCAGGTTCGGTGCGCCGCTGCCAAAGGCCACCACGTTGACCTGCAAGGCCGGTACCGCCGCGAAGGCGGCGGTGGCCCAGAAGAACAGGGTGATTTCGGCGGGGATCAGCGCTTGGCTGGTCCAGCTGAACAGGGTGGAAATCACCGCCATGGCGACGAATACGCCGATCAGGGTGGCTTTCAGGCTGCGGTCGGCCAGGCGCCCGCCGAGCATGTTGCCCAGGGTCAAGCCGAGGCCGATCAACAGCAGGGTCCAGGTCACGCCGTTGGGCGACACGCCAGTGACTTCGCCAAGTAGCGGCGCGATGTAGGTGAACAGGGCAAACATCGCCGCAGAGAACAACACCGTAGTGCTCAGCGCCAACCACAGGCCGGCACCGCGCAGGGCGCGCACTTCGCTGGCGAAGTCGGCCTTGGTTTCATCAGTTTTGCTCGGCAACACGCGCCACAGGCCAATCAGGGCAATCACGCCAATCAGGGTCACGGCCCAGAAGGTCGAGCGCCAGCCTGCGTACTGACCCAGGGCGGTGCCCAGCGGTACGCCGAGCACGTTGGCCAGAGTCAGGCCGGTGAACATCAAGGCGACGGCCGAGGCGCGGCGATTGGCCGGCACCAGGCTGGCGGCCACCACCGAGCCGATGCCGAAGAAGGCGCCATGGCAGAGGGCGGTGATGACCCGGGCGAGCATCAGCATCTGGTAATCGCTGGCCAGGGCGCAGAACAGGTTGCCGGCGATAAAGATGCTCATCAGCGTCAGCAGTGAGGCTTTGCGCGGCCAGCTGGCAGTGGCCAGGGCCATAAAGGGCGCACCGATGGCCACGCCCAGGGCGTAACCGGTGACCAGCCAACCGGCACCGGGAATCGATACGCCGAGGTCGCCCGCCACTTCTGGCAGCAGGCCCATGATGACGAATTCCGTGGTGCCGATGGCAAACGCGGATAAAGCGAGGACGAGAAGCGCTGCAGGCATGCCGTCAGCTCCTGAAAAAGGGTAAATGTAAGAGTTGGTTTAGAGCGCTTGGCTGATGTGGTTGAGGAACGCCTGGATCGTCTCTTCATTGCGCTTGAAGAAGTTCCACTGGCCGACCTTCTTGCTGCTCACCAGTCCGGCGCGCTGCAGGGTGGCTAGGTGCGCGGAGACCGTGGATTGCGACAGCCCGGTGCGCTGGTCGATCTTGCCGGCGCACACGCCGATTTCCAGCGGGTGATCTTGGTCGGCGAAATACGCCTGCGGGTCTTTCAGCCAATGCAGGATGTCGCGCCGCACAGGGTGGGCCAGGGCCTTGATCACTTCATCGATGTCCAGTTGCATGCAGGTTATCCCCTGTGTGCCGTAACGCTATATCGCGATGGGGCGAACTTTATATCGGCTACTTACGATATACAGATCGTTCGTGGCGATAGTCATCATCACGCGGGCTGATGTGTAAGCTGTGGCCATGAACTACCTCGCGCATTTACACCTCGGCGGCGACGCGCCGGCACAACTGCTGGGCAGCCTGTATGGCGATTTCGTCAAAGGGCCGCTGGCTGGACAGTGGCCGGCAGATATCGAGGCGGCCATCCGTCTGCATCGGCGTATCGATGTATTCACCGATAGTCACCCGCTGCAACTGCAGGCGCGGGCGCGTTTTGCCATGGAGCGGCGACGCTACAGTGGGATTCTGCTGGATGTGTTTTTCGATCATTGCCTGGCGCAGAACTGGGGCGATTACGCTAGCGAGCCACTGCCGCGCTTTACCGGGCGGGTGTATCAGGTGCTGGCCGCCGAGCCGCGCTTGCCCGAACGCCTGGCGCTGATCGCACCGCGCATGGCCGCGCAGGATTGGCTGGGCAGTTACCGCGAATTTGCCGTGTTGGAGCAGGTGGTGGCGGGGATCGACCGGCGTCTGTCGCGGCCAGGCTTGCTGGCCGGCGGCGCAGCCGAGCTGGAGCGGCTGTATCAGCCGCTGCTAGAGGATTTTCGCCAGCTCTATCCCGAGTTGCAGGACTTCGTTGCTCGCGAGCGTGGGCTCGGCGGTTAGGCTGCCTGGCTTTCTGTTTCAGCCTTTTCAGTCTCAGCTGCGTCTGCTGTGCCAAACAGCGCCTGGCTGATCGCCTGCTGCGCCGCGCGAGCCAGGGCATTGCGGTTCAGCTCGCTGCTGGCAATCGGGGTCAGCAGCTGGATCTGTACTTCACCCAGTTCGCTGCCGAGCAAGCGCAGCAGGTGCGAGAGCATGTCGTCATCACCGATAAACGGCGCCACGCTGCACGGCTGACCATTGCGCAGGTAACGAATGGCCACCGGTTGTACATACACGCCGCTGTCGATCGCGCTGCTCAGCAAACGGCCGTGAAAGGTGCGCAGGCCCAGGCCGTCGGTGGTGGTACCTTCCGGGAAGATCAGCAGGTTGCGCCCGCGTTGCAAATGCCGACCGAGCTGCTGATTAAGCAGGCTGCTGTCGCCCGAGCCGCGGCGGATAAACAGGGTGCCGGCCTTATGCGCCAGCCAGCCGGCCACTGGCCAGGTGCGCACCTCGGCCTTGGACAGAAAGGACAGCGGGGTGAGCATGCCGAGCAGCGGAATATCGGTCCAGGACACGTGATTACTGACCCACAGCATCGGCTGGCGCGGCAGCTCGCCCTGCACCTGCAAGCGGAATGGCAACGCCCCTGCCAGACGCGCGAGAAACCAGCGGGTCAGGCGCTGACGGGTTGGCATCAGGTCATGCCGGACCAGGCGTTCAAGCAAAGTGATGCCTCCGGCCAGCAGGGTCCCGAGGCTGATCACCAGCAGCAGGCGCGCCAGGCGCAGGTACAAACGCACTTTCTTCATCGAACACTCTCGCGACAAAAACACAAACGCCGGCACTGTCTACAGCGTGTCGCGGCTGCAGGCAAGTGTGTAGGTTGGGTTGAGAAGCGCAGCGACGAAGCCCAACAAGCGATGAGCGGTGCACGTCGATGTCATGACGGACACCGTCCGTTGGGCATCGCTACGCTCAGCCCAACCTACACGGCCGCCTTAAAGTGCTTGGCGTAGCGCGGGCACAGCTCGTCGCGCTTGAGCAGGATAAACACGTCGGCGACCTGGAAATCCTGGTCCCAGCACGGCTCGCCGCAGATCTTCGCGCCCAGGCGCATATAGGCCTTGAGCAGCGGCGGCATTTCGGCGATCACGTTGCTCGGCACATCCAGCGCCGGCAGCGGGGTTTTCGGTTCGGCGCGCAAATGCTCGGTGCACAGGTAGCGTTCGCGCAGGCGCTGCATGATCGCCTGGGCCTGGATGCCGCCGTCCTGCATGGAGATGCTGGCGCAACCCATCAGGTAGCGGTAACCGCCTTCGTTGAGCACTTCGGCCAACTCGCCCCAGAGCACGGCGATGGTTGCACCGTTGCGGTAGGCGGCGTCGACACAGGTGCGGCCGATTTCCAGCACCGGCCCTTCGAGGTGCGGCAGACCGTGCAGGCTGAATTCTTCTTCGCTGTAGAAGCGCCCCAGGCTGGCGGCAGCGCGGTGGTCGAGCAGGCGGGTAGTGGCCACCAGCTCACCGCTGTTGAGGTCACGTACGCCGATGTGTTGGCAGTGAATGTCGTAGTCATCCATGTCCAGGCCCAGTTCGGCACCCTTGAGCTTGGCATCGAATTCGGCGCTGAATACGCGAAAGCGCAGCGCCTGTGCTTCACGCAGGGCGGCAGCGCCGTGCAAACGCTCTGCCTGCAGGCGACGAACTGGGGTAGTGCGGTCGCGGGTGATTGCCATCTGGGTCATGCCGTCATCTCCATTTCGGCCGTGTGAAAACTACTGCGCTCGGTTATGCCGCGTTGAAAGCAACCTCGGAATGCTCATGTACAACTCGTACACTCCGCTTCCTCGTTTGCTTTCGCCTTGCCTAACCTTCGCTCGCGACGTTTTCACTTGGCCTAGTTAGCCGGCTTTTTGCCTTGCAGCCGGTCGATCTTGTTGGGCAAGCTCAGGCTAGGTAGCGGCGGTGTCACCTCCATGAAGATTTGGTGATGCTTGTGTGACAGTGACTTCGATAATTCCAATAAGGAGCAATGCATGCCCTGGCAACAGCTGTTGAGCCCGCAAACGCGTCTGCCGGTCGCGGGGCTGGAGGAGTGGTACGCCAGCCTGCTCGAACGCATCGGCAACCCGCCCCCGTTGCAGCTTGCTCTGCTCGGCGGACGATTGGCCGCGACGCCGGGGCTGGCGTTTCTTGCCGGCTATCAGGGCGCATTGCGCGCACTCTGGCCGGCCGCGCCCTGGACCTTGGGCGCGCTGTGCGTCACCGAAAATCGCAGCACCCGCCCGGCTGATATGACGACGCGGATAGATGGGCTGACCCTCGATGGCCGCAAGGATTTCGTCACCGCCGCCGAAGCCGCCGACTGGCTCTTGGTGGCCGCGCGTGAGGAGGTCGATGGTGCGCCGGTACAGCTGGCTCTGGGAGTGGTGCGCAATGGCGCGCCGGGTGTGCAGATCGAGACGCTGCCAGCGTTGCCGTTGATGCCCGATGTCAGCCATGGCCGCCTGCATCTGCAGGGCGCGCAGTGCGAACGGCTGGCCGGCGATGGCTGGGATGATTACGTAAAGCCTTTCCGTACTCTGGAAGACACCCACGTGCTGGCAGCGCTCACTGCCTGGCTGTTTGGTGTGGGCCAGGAATCGGCCTGGCCGCAGGCCCTGCAATTACGCCTGCTTGGTTTGCTGGCCGGCTGCGCGGAAGTGGCGCGGCAATGCCCAAGTGCAGCGGATAGCCACCTGATGCTGGCCGGGCTGTTTGCTCTGTTCGATAGTCTGCGCAGTGATCTGGACAACGCCTTTGCCGCCGGTGATGCGCACTGGGCGCAGCTTTGGCAGCGCGACAAAGGTCTGCTGGCGATTGCCGGCAGCGCGCGCAGCAAACGTCTGCAGAAGGCGCAGGCCGTGCTCGGCATCAACCTTTAACTCGGCATGGCGTGCCGGCTTGATCCAGATCAGTAAGGCTGAGCCGCTGCGTCAGTAAGCTCGCGGGCTTTCGGGAGAGAGCCTGCCATGCGACGCGAGCCCATAGTGCTGTTCGATAACGGCGAGCATCAATGCATGATGTTCGATGACCTGGTCAGCGGGGAGGGCGTGCAGTCCAACCAGTTTCTGATCACCGACAACGAGCAGTACCTGCTGCTCGATCCGGGCGGCGACCTGACCTACACGCCGTTGTCGCTGGAACTGTCCAAGCACATCCCGGTGCAGGACCTGACCTATATCTTCGCCTCGCACCAGGACCCGGACATCATCGCCTCGCTGGACAAATGGCTGCTGCACACCCGTGCACGGGTGATCTGCTCCAAACTCTGGGCGCGCTTTCTGCCGCACCTGACGGCCAACTACCTGGCACTCAACCGTGGCATCAACACCTTTGACCGGATCATCGCGCTGTCGGATCGCGGCCAGTCCTTCAGCCTGGGCAAAAGCACGCTTAAGGCGGTGCCCGCGCACTTTCTCCACTCGGTGGGCAACTTCCAGCTGTACGACCCGGTGAGCAAGATTCTGTTTTCCGGTGACATGGGCGCCTCGATGGTCGATGACGCGCACCCAGTGACGGACTTCGTCAACCATGTGCCGAACATGCTCGGCTTTCACCGTCGCTATATGGCCAGCAACAAGGTCTGCCGGCTGTGGGCGGCGATGGTCCGTGACATGGATGTGGCGATGATCGTGCCGCAACACGGGCGGCCCTTTGTCGGTGCGGAAATGATCAATGCCTTCCTCTACTGGATCGAGAACCTGGAGTGCGGCATGGATCTGATGGGGCCTGACGATTACCGCTTGCCGAAATAGCTGCCTGAATAGGCGCACTGACTTTTCGCGCCGAATCACCGGCTAAACCGGCGTGTTCGGCGCTGTTTGCCGTCATCGATCACATGCTAGGGTGCCGCCTTCGATCCCAGCAGAGGCGGCTCCATGTCTTTCACTCTATCTCCTGCGCGGCGGCTGATGCTGGCCTGCGCTTTCGGCCTGAGCTGCGCGACGGCCCACGCCGAGAACTGGCCAGGTGAAGACTGGGACAGCCAGTTGGCCGCGCCGAGCAGCGCGCTGAGCGAGCTGAGCGAGCTGGAAAGCTACGCCTTCCCGACCCGTGACGACGCGACCCGCAAAGGCGTGCGCACCGATGCCCTGCTGGTGATCCGCGATGGCCAGGTGGTTTATGAGCGCTATGCCTCACCGACCACTGCCGCCACGCCGCACCTGACCTGGTCGATGGCCAAGAGTCTGCTGGCTACTACGATGGGCGTGGCCTACGGCCAGGGCCGCTTTCGTCTGGATGCGCCGGTGGCCGATTACTACCCGCCGTTTGCTGCACACCCGCAGGTCAAGGTCGGCCACTTGCTCAACTGGGCCTCGGGCCTGGACTGGCAGGAAGATTATGAATACGCGCCGCTGAAATCCTCGGTAGTAGCGATGCTCTACACCCGTGGCCGCGGTGATATGGCGGCCTTCACCGCCGCGCACAGCGCTGATGCCGAACCGGGTGCCCGCTTCCGCTATTCCAGTGGTGACACCAACGTACTGGCCGCCGCGTTGAAGAACATGGTGGGCGAAGATGCCTACGCCGATTATCCCTGGACCGCATTGTTCGACCCACTCGGCATCACCACCGCCGTGTGGGAGCGTGATGCTGCCGGCACTTTTGTCGGTTCCTCTTATGTGTATATGAGCGCCCGCGACCTGGCCCGTGTCGGCCTGCTGATGCAGCGTGATGGTCGTTGGGGTGAGCAGCAGTTGTTGCCCAAGGCCTGGGTCGACTTCAATCGCACGCCCTTTGCCAACTATCAGCCGCAGGCCGAACAACCCGGTGAGGCGGTGCCTGGCGGGCAATGGTGGTTGAACGCTGCGGTAGCCGGCGCAGGCAAGCCGTGGCCGGATGCGCCGGAGGACACCCTGGTGGCGTCTGGGCATTGGGGGCAGGGGCTGTATGTGATCGCCAGTGAGAACCTGGTGATCGTACGTTACGCCGATGACCGCGATGGCAGCTTTGATCGCAACCACTTCCTCAAGCTGGTTCTCGCCGCGTTGGCCGATGAGGTGCAGCCATGATTCGTCGTCGTCCGTTCAGCAGCCTGTTGCTGCTTATTCTGCTGTTGCTCGCCGCCCTGGCCTGGCAGAACCGCGCACACCTGCAAGCCTTCCCAGGCATCATCGGCGCCTACTCGGCCAAGGAATACTGCTCGTGCCGCTATGTGGCGAACAACCCGGCCGACTACTGCGAGGCGTATGTGGCGCAGTATGTTTCGCTCTCCGGCTTCTTCGATGACCAAGCTAATAAACGCGTGACCGCGCGCGGCCTGGGCAGCACCCAGAGTGCGCAGTGGCTGGGCCTGCGCCAGGGCTGTCAGCTGTTGCCGGAACCGGCGCAACTACCTGAGTCATAAAGCACCCGCGGTCGCCTGGCAGGGTTTGCAAGGCCCTGCCGGGCGGCTATGGTGGCGTCTCCATTTTCCATGCGTGAGACGCAATGCGCAGAATCAACTGCAACGTGAACTGTCATGCCGCATAACGTCTTTCCCTGGCGGCGCGGCAACACGCTGGCGCTGCTGATCGACGGGCCGCAGTTTTTTGTGCAGATGCTGGCGCGCATCGACGCCGCGCAGCGACAGGTCGAACTGGAACTCTATCTGATGGAAAGCGGAGCCTGTGGCAAAGCCCTGCTCGAGTCGCTCTGCGCGGCGGCTCAGCGTGGTGTTGCCGTGCGCTGTTTGCTGGATGCCTTTGGCGCGCAAGGTTTGCATGCGGCGGATCGTCAACTGCTGCAGGCGGCCGGGGTGCAGGTGCAGTGGTACAACCCGCTGCGCTGGAAGCATGGCGTACGCAACTTTCACCGTGATCACCGCAAGCTGTTGCTGGTCGATGGGCAATTTGCCTTTGTCGGCGGCACCGGCGCGACCGATGAATTCTGGCAGCCGGAGCAAGACAGCAGCCGTTGGCATGAAGTGATGGTGGAAATCAGCGGGCCGCTGGTGGCCGATTGGCAGCAGTTATTCGAGCGCCAGTGGCAGGCGACTCAGGCCTGGATCGCCTGGCGACCGCGTATGCCGCTGCGCCTGAAAAACCTGCCGGCCTTGCCGGCGCTGGGGCAGGGCTTGGGCCGTGTGGCCTTTGCCGATGCCTCGCAGCACCGCGATATTCTGCTCTCGTTGGTACGCGCCTTGCGCGGCGCCAAGCAGCGCATCTGGCTGGCGACGCCGTATTTTCTACCGACCTGGCGCGTGCGTCGCACCTTGCGCCAGGCCGCCAAGCGTGGCGTCGAGGTGCATCTGTTGCTGGCTGGGCAGAATACCGATCACCCACCGGTACGCTTTGCCGGCCAGCGTTACTACGCCAGCCTGCTCAAGGCGGGGGTGCAGATATTCGAGTACCAGCCGCGCTTTCTGCACCTGAAAATGGTGCTGGTGGATGACTGGGTCAGCGTCGGCTCGTGCAACTTCGATCACTGGAACCTGCGCTTCAACCTGGACGCCAACCTGGAGGCGCTCGACCCGGTCTTTACCGCCAGTGTGGCGGCGAGCTTTCAGGCGGACTTTGCCGATAGCCAGGAAATTACCCTGGCCGACTGGCGCGCGCGGCCTTGGTGGCGGCGCTTGCAGCAGTCCATCTGGGGCGCGTTGGATCAGCTGCTGGTCAACCTGCTCGACCGTCGGCGCTGACCCGCACTTTTTCGGCCCGCACTTTTGTCTGGTGTAGGCCGGGCAGGGCGCCGCTATGCTCGGCCTATAACTCGAATAAGGATGCTGTCGATGCGTGGTCTGCCCTGGCTTGCGGTGCTGTTGTTGGTTGCCTTGAGTGGTTGCTCGACCCCAGGGGCGTTTTTTGGCGCAACCGAAGGCGAAGCCTTCCGTGAGCATGTGCTCAGCGATGATAACCACGCCCTGGTTTACCTCTACCGGCCGCAAAGCGACTGGGCCGATCAGGAGCTGGAAGCGCCTGCGCTGTTTCTCAACAACGCGCGCATCGGCAGCCTGCCGAGCAATGCCTATATGGTGCTGGAGTTCGATATCGCCAGTTACCAATTGGAGATGCGCCGGCCGCTGTTTGGCACGCACTGGACCTTCTTCGCCGACGGCCCGCTGGACTTCACCCTGATCAGCAGTTTCACCCTGGATGCCGAAGCTGGCGGTATCTACTACCTGCGCTATGACGAGCTCAACCCGCCGCCGGTAAACGAGCAGGCGCCGAGCCAGGGCGACGGGCCGCTACAACTGGTATCCAAGGCGGTGGCGGACGCGGAAATCGGTGCCACCCGGGAAATCCAGCCCTTCGAACGGATTGCCGCCAGCGGTGAAACCGAGCGCATGCAGCGCAGCTTCTGGCGCAAGGTCGGCAAATCGCTGGACAAGATCGGCATCTAGCTGTCGCTGGCCGTAAAAACCAGTAGCCCGGATGTAATCCGGGGATGTGCTGAAAATCCCCCGGATTGCATCCGGGCTACCGGAGCAGGCTAGGCGGGTGGAAAACCGCGAAGCGTTTCCACCTTCTGGTTTAGATCAACTCGACTGCCACTGCCGTAGCTTCGCCGCCACCAATGCACAGCGAGGCGATACCACGCTTGCCGCCGGTGTTTTTCAGCGCATTGATCAGGGTCAGGATAATCCGCGAGCCGGTAGAGCCGACCGGATGGCCCTGGGCACAAGCGCCGCCGTAGACGTTGACCTTGGCGTGATCCAGGCCGTGTTCACGGATGGCCAGCATGGTCACCATGGCGAAGGCTTCGTTGATCTCGTAGAGGTCAACGTCGGCCTTGTCCCAACCGGTTTTCTTCAGCAGGTTGCTGATCGAGCCAACCGGCGCGATGGTGAACTCGCTCGGGTCCTGGCTCTGGGTGGCGTGGGCAACAATCTTCGCCAGTGGCTTGAGGCCACGCTTGGCGGCTTCTTCAGCAGTCATCAGCAGCAGTGCCGAGGCGCCGTCGGAGATCGAGCTGGCGTTGGCCGCCGTGATGCTGCCGTCCTTGCGGAAGGCTGGTTTGAGGCCTGGGATTTTCTCCAGGTTGGCGTTCAGCGGTTGTTCGTCATCCTTGACCAGCACATCGCCCTTGCGGCCGCTGACGGTGATCGGGACGATTTCCGCATCCAGTGCGCCGCTGGCGATGGCGGCCTGAGCGCGTTTCAGCGATTCGATGGCGTAGGCGTCCATCTGCTCACGGGTGATGCCGTACTGGTCGGCGGTTTCCTGGGCAAAGGAGCCCATCAGGCGGCCGGTGCGCGCATCTTCCAGGCCGTCGAGGAACATATGGTCCTTGATCTCGCCGTGGCCCATGCGCAGGCCCGCGCGGGCCTTGCTCATGATGTAGGGCGCGTTGGACATGCTCTCCATGCCGCCGGCGATCATCACGTTATTGCTGCCGGCCTTGAGCGAATCAAACGCCATCATCACCGCTTTCATGCCCGAACCGCACAGCTTGTTGATCGTGGTGCAGCCGGTGGCAGCGGGCAGGCCAGCGTTCAGCGACGCCTGGCGGGCCGGGCCCTGTTTGAGGCCGGCTGGCAGCACGCAGCCCATGATCACTTCCTGCACATCGGCAGGTGCAACACCGGCGCGTTCAACTGCCGCGCGAATGGCGGCCGCACCTAGGTCAACCGCAGCAATGCTCGACAGGCTGCCTTGAAAACCACCCATCGGCGTACGTGCGCCGCTGACGATGACGATATCGGACATCAGGAAACTCCTCGTTTTTGTAGTAGGTCGCAGGCCAGCACATCGAATGCGAGCCGCCGATTCTACTGCGTGACTAAAAATGCCCAAAGAGTCACGCGAAAAATCATTCTTTGGGCTGATTTGGGCAGGCTGCGGGGGCTCTAGATTGGCCGCACTGAAAAAAGCCAACAATAGGTACCGCCATGCTGCAGACCCGCCTGATTGCCCCCGCCGACAATGCACACCAAGCGCCGCTGTTGATCAAGCGCCTGCTGCTGTCCGGTATCCGCTACGAGAAAACCCGCGAAATCGTCTACCGCGACCAGCTGCGTTATAGCTACGCCACCCTCAACGAGCGCGTGGCGCGCCTGGCCAACGTGCTTACCGAAGCAGGGGTCAAGGCCGGTGACACTGTGGCTGTGATGGATTGGGACAGCCATCGTTACCTGGAGTGCATGTTCGCCATTCCGATGATCGGCGCGGTGCTGCACACCATCAATATCCGCCTATCGGCTGATCAGATTCTCTACACCATGAACCATGCCGACGATAAGTTCGTGCTGGTCAACAGCGAGTTCGTGCCGCTGTACAAGGGCATCGAAAGCCAGCTGACCACGGTGGAGAAGACCATTCTGCTGACCGATGCGGCCGAGAAAACCGCCGACCTGGGTGGCCTGGTTGGTGAATACGAAAACCTGCTGGCCGCCGCCAGTCCACGCTATGACTTCCCGGATTTCGACGAGAACTCGGTCGCCACCACCTTCTACACCACCGGTACCACCGGCAACCCCAAGGGAGTGTATTTCAGCCACCGCCAGCTGGTGCTGCACACCATGGCCGAAGCCAGCGTGCTGGGTAGCCTGGACAGCATTCGCCTGCTGGGTACCAACGATGTGTACATGCCGATCACCCCGATGTTCCATGTGCATGCCTGGGGTATCCCTTACGTCGCCACCATGTTGGGGATCAAACAGGTCTATCCCGGCCGTTATGAGCCGGACATGCTCTGCCGCCTGATCAAAGAAGAGAAGGTGACCTTCTCTCACTGCGTGCCGACCATTCTGCAGATGGTATTGGCCGCCCCAGGCGCTCAGGGCCACGATTTTGGCGGCCTGAAGATGATCATCGGCGGCAGCGCACTCAATCGCTCGCTGTATGAAGCGGCCAAGGGGCGCGGCATTCAACTGACCGCCGCCTACGGCATGTCGGAAACCTGCCCGCTGATCTCTTGCGCGCATATCAACGATGAGCTGATGGCCGGCAGCGAGGATGAACGCACCACTTACCGGATCAAGGCGGGCGTGCCGGTGCCGCTGGTGGAAGCCGCCATTATGTCCGCCGATGGCACCCTGTTACCGGCCGATGGCGAAAGCCAGGGCGAGCTGGTACTGCGTGCGCCGTGGCTGACCCAGGGTTACTTCCGCGAACCGGAGAAGGGCGCCGAACTGTGGGAACACGGTTGGTTGCACACCGGTGATGTCGCGACCATCGACGACTTCGGCTTTATCGATATCCGCGACCGCATCAAGGATGTGATCAAAACCGGCGGCGAGTGGATTTCCTCCCTGGAGTTGGAAGACCTGATCAGCCGTCACCCTGCCGTGCGTGAAGTGGCGGTGGTGGGCGTGGTCGATCCGCAGTGGGGCGAGCGGCCGTTTGCCCTGCTAGTACTGCGCGAAGGCCAGAGCCTGGATGCCAAGGGCCTCAAGGAACACCTCAAGCCTTTTGTTGATCAGGGCAGCATCAACAAGTGGGCGATACCGTCGCAAATTGCCCTTGTTACCGAAGTTCCCAAGACCAGCGTCGGCAAGCTGGATAAGAAACGCATTCGCCTGGATATCGTCCAGTGGCAAGCCGCCGGCAGCCCGTTTTTGTCCACTGTTTAAGGTGTTGTGCTACGGGTGAGGCGCAAGCCCCGCCCGTTGGCGCGTTTGCCCTGCGATACCGCTAAAGCCAGATGATTAAAGGCTTACAGGCTGTTCTACCGGGTTTTCTTAGGAGGGTTTGCGTAACGCTGTGGGATGTTCAATTCGCGCCAGGCCAGGTCGTTTTTGGTGACTGGTCAGTCAAACAAGCGTTTGGCTTGCTAATTGCTCATTCCAAGCCATTCTTGGCTCTGCCGGCCGTGCCAAACACGCCGAAACCTGCGAGCCAGAGTGCCTGGGGGCTGCAAATCACACTTTAGAGGGATCAAGCAGAAGTACCCGCTGGCTATAGTCCGCACCATCCATAACAAAAAACACATGGAGTAGCGTCGATGACAAAAACAAAACAAACCTGGCGCCTGGCAAAACTGCCACTGGCCGTCAGCCTCGCATCCACCCTCGCCGCCCCTGCATTCGGCGTTACTTTCAATATCGGTGAAATCGAAGGTCAGTTCGACTCCTCGCTGTCGGTCGGCTCTAGCTGGTCGGTACGTGGTGCTGATCCAGATCTTATTGGTTTTAACAACGGTGGTGATGGTCTTTCGCAGACCTCAGATGATGGCCATGCCAACTTCAAGAAAGGCGAAACTTTTTCCAAGATTTTTAAAGGTATTCACGACCTTGAGTTGAAGTACGGTGATACCGGTATTTTTGTTCGTGGTAAGTATTGGTACGACTTCGAGCTGAAAGACGAAAGCCGTATTTTCAAAGACATTGATGACAGTAACCGTAAAGAGGGTGCGCAAGCTTCTGGTGCACAGATTCTTGATGCCTTTGTCTATCACAATTACTCAATTGCTGATCAGCCGGGTTCCGTCCGTCTAGGTAAGCAAGTTGTAAGCTGGGGTGAAAGTACTTTTATTCAGAACAGCATTAACTCGATCAACCCCGTCGATGCTGCCGCGTTCCGCCGTCCAGGTGCCGAGATTAAAGAAGGCCTGATCCCGGTTAATATGTTTTATGTTGCTCAAAGTCTGACCGAAAATCTCTCCATGGAGGCTTTCTATCAGTTAGAGTGGGACCAAACTGTAGTTGATAACTGTGGTACTTTCTTTGCGCAGGCTGACATTGTTGCGGATGGTTGTGATGATAATCTTCGGGTTTTGCGAGCGCGCAATACACTGCCTTTAGCTGCGTTAGGTGCCGCAAGTGCTTTTGGGGTAGATATTAACAATGAAGGTGTCCTGGTTAAGCGAGGCGCTGATCGTGATGCGCGCGATGATGGTCAGTGGGGTCTCGCTTTCCGCTATTTCTTTGAGCCCTTAGATACTGAATTTGGTTTGTATGCAATGAATTATCATAGCCGCACACCAATTTTTAGTGCTCAGGCAGGTAGTCAGGCTGCATACACCGCGATTGATAACTTTGTAGCTGGGGATGTTGCGAACCGAGCCGGCTTAGCATCGCTGCTCGCTGCAGGTGGCGGTAACTATTTCATGGAATACCCAGAGGATATACGCCTTTATGGGATGAGCTTTTCAACTACATTGCCTACCGGTACTGCTTGGGCTGGCGAGTTAAGCTACAGGCCTAATGCTCCTGTACAGTTGAACTCCACAGATATTTTGTATGCTGGGCTAAAGCCTTTGGGGCAAATGACTAACACTGGTGCAGTATTCAGAGGTGCTGGCATTGGTAATGTTTCACTACTCGATTCGGGTTTCGGTGCTACGGCTAATGGTTATAACCGTAAAGAAATAACCCAGTTCCAAACTACATTTACTCACTTTTTTGATCAGGTTATGGGGGCTAGTCGCTTAACTCTGGTTGGTGAGGTTGGGGTTGCTCACGTGGGCGGGCTTGAGGACTCTGATGATGTTCGCTATGGTCGTGATCCGATATATGGACCAGGCCCTCTTTCTGGTAACTATGCTGTAACGGGGGTTGGTGTATTCCCTGCGTGCCAAGGTCTCAATATCGCTACTTTGGGAAATAATCGCAATGCAGAGCATGCGACGAAGTACTGTGAGGATGATGGTTTTGTTACCAGTACTTCGTGGGGGTATCGTGCACGCGCTATTTGGGATTATCCCGACGCGGTTGCAGGTATTAACTTGCGCCCAAGTATCTCTTGGTCTCACGATGTTGATGGTTATGGTCCCAATGGTCTCTTCAACGAAGGTAATAAGGCTGTCAGCCTCGGTCTAGATGCTGACTACCAAAATACCTACACCGCCAGCCTGGCCTACACTGATTTCTTCGGCGGTAAATACAACACTTCCACTGACCGCGATTTTGTTGCGCTCAGCTTTGGCGTGAACTTCTAAGCGGACGAGATTTTTGAGGACCAATATGACTATGAAAACAACAAAAAGTCTGCTGCAAACTGGCGCCCTGACACTCTCGCTGTTGGCCAGCGGTGTGATGGCGGCGGTATCGCCGGATGAAGCTGCCAAACTGGGTACCACTCTGACGCCAGTCGGTGCGGAAATGGCGGGTAATGCGGATGGTTCGATCCCGGCCTGGACTGGCGGTCTGCCAGCAAGCGCCGGTTCTGCCGATGCTGCTGGTTTCCTCTCGGACCCGTTCCCGAGTGAGCAACCGCTGTTCACCATCACCGCGCAAAACGTTGATCAGTACAAAGACAAGCTGACCCCTGGCCAGCTGGCGATGTTCAAGCGTTATCCGGAAAGCTACAAAATGCCGGTGTTCGCCACCCATCGTACGGCCACCATGCCGGACTTTATCCTGGCCGCTGCGAAGAACAACGCAGTCAACACCAAGATGGTCGAAGGCGGTAACGGTCTGGAGAACTTCGAGCAGGCTAACCCCTTCCCGATTCCGAAGGACGGTCTGGAAGCTATCTGGAACCACATCACCCGCTACCGTGGTGGCAGCGTGAAGCGTTTGGTTACCCAGGCGACTCCGCAGCCAAACGGCTCCTACAGCCTGGTGTACTTCCAGGATGAGTTCACCTTCCGTGGTGCACTGAAGGATGCCGATACCAGCAAGCCAAGCAACGTGCTGTTCTACTTCAAGCAACGGGTAACGGCTCCGTCGCGTCTGGCTGGTAACGTACTGCTGGTACACGAAACCCTCAACCAGGTGAAAGAGCCGCGTCTGGCGTGGCTGTACAACGCCGGCCAGCGTCGTGTGCGTCGTGCACCGCAGGTGTCCTACGACGGTCCAGGTACCGCTGCTGACGGTCTGCGTACGTCCGACAACTTTGACATGTACAACGGTGCTCCTGATCGTTACGAGTGGAAGCTCAACGGTAAGAAGGAAATCTACATTCCTTACAACAGCTACCGTCTGGACTCGCCGAAGCTGAAGTACAGCGAGATCATCAAGGCTGGCCATATCAACCAGGACCTGACTCGTTACGAGCTGCACCGCGTATGGCATGTGACCGCAACCCTGAAATCGGGCGAGCGTCATATCTATGCCAAGCGTGACTTCTACCTCGACGAAGACACCTGGCAAGCTGCTGCCATCGACCACTACGACGGTCGCGGTACCCTGTGGCGTGTGGCTGAAGCCCATGCTCAGTACTACTACGACAAGCAAGTGCCTTGGTACAGCGTAGAGACCCTGTATGACCTGCTGTCCGGTCGTTACCTGGCTCTGGGTATGAAGAACGAAGAGAAAAGTGCTTACGAGTTCGACTACCCAGCGAAGGAAAGCGATTACACCCCAGCGGCCCTGCGCCAGGCTGGCGTACGCTAAACCTGAGTAATGCTGCATAAAGAACCGGCTCGCAAGGGCCGGTTTTTTTATGGCCTGCCATCCATGGCGGCCACCCTCTGGGCCGTTGCTGCGCAACGTTGAAAATCGCTCCCGGCGATTTTCTTATGGCTCTGCATCCATGGGGGCCAGCCTTCGGGCCATCGCTGCGCGAGGTTAAAAATGGCTCCGGCAATTTTTTATGCCTGTGATAAAGCCCGGGAAATGCTCAATAGGGGAGAGCAATCATTGCCGTTTGCTACCTGGGGGCCACAAGGGCTTCAAATGCGCGCATCAAGAGGCTAGTCTGCGGGGCATTGGTAGTGCCTCTGTCTGACTACTACAAGAAATTGGCTGATGACTGATCTGTCCCGCATTCCTGGCTTGGTTGCCGCGCCCAATGTACTCGGCGGGCATTTCTATCGCCCACCTTTACCGGCCAGTTACGTGCCGCGCCCGGGGTTGTGCGAGCGTCTGTTGGGTGGCTTGGCGGGGCGACTGCTGTTGGTCAGCGCGCCGGCGGGCTTCGGTAAAAGCTCATTGGCCATTGAGTTCTGCGAGCATCTGCCCGAACAGTGGCAAAGCCTATGGCTGGGCTTGAGTTCACGCGACAGTGATCCAGGGCGTTTTCTGGAGCGTTTGCTTAGCGGGCTGCAACAGTTTTTCCCAGGCGTTGGTCAGGAAGCACTCGGCTTGTTGCGCCTGCGCCAGCGGCATCAGCCGTTTGCTTTTGAAGAGTGGCTCGACGGTCTGCTCGATGAGCTGGCGCTGCGCCTCGATCCTCAACAGCCGCTGTTGCTGGTGCTGGATGACTACCACCTGGCCCAGGGCGCAGTGCTTGACCGTTGCCTGCAGTTCTTTCTGAGCCACCTACCGCCAGGCCTGGTGATGTTGGTGACCAGTCGCCAGCGCCCTGATTGGCACTTGGCGCGCCTGCGTCTGTCGCGGCAGTTGCTGGAATTGCACGAGCAGGATCTGCGCCTGACCGATACGGAAAGCACCGAGTTGCTTGCGCTGCAAGGTGCCGTGCTGTCGGCCGAGGCGTTGGCCGTTCTGTTGCAACGCAGCGAAGGCTGGGTCGCGGGGCTGCGCTTGTGGTCGCTGGCCGCCAGTGAGGCGCAGGAGTCGGCGACGTTACCGGCGCTGGCCCAGGGTGGTGACGGGCTGATTCATGACTACCTGCTGGAAGAGGTGATCGAACGCCAGCCGGCTGATGTGCAAGCCTTTCTCTATGAAACGGCCAGTCAGGAGCGCTTCTGCGCCGAGTTGTGTGATGCCCTGCGTGATGCCCATGACAGCGCCGCGATTCTCCGCCACCTGCAGGCCCATCAAGTGTTTCTGGTGCCGTTGGACGAGCAGGGCAAATGGTTTCGTTATCACCATCTGTTTTCCGACCTGCTGCGCAGCCGGCCGCAGCCAACTTCGGGCCTGCATCTGCGCGCGTGCCGCTGGTTCAGTTCCGAAGGGCTGCTGGATGAAGCCATCGAGCAGGCGTTGCGTGCGGGTCAGCCGGACGTGGCAGCCAATCTGGTGCAGAACCTTTCCGAAGAACAATTGCTGGCCGAGCAGAACGTCGCCACCTTGCTGCGTTGGAAGATGGACTTGCCGGACAGCCTGCTGACCAGTACGCCACGCCTGATTCTGCTGTACGGCTGGGCGTTGGCGTTGGCCTGCCAGCTGGATGCCGCCGAAGAACTGCTGGCTGAGCTGGGGCGTTTTCTGCCCGCGCGTGATCGCTGCGAGCAGGAAGGTTTGCTGGCCCAGTGGCTGGCCCTGAGTGGGGTGATTGCCCGGGGCCGTGGTGACAGTGCCAAGGCCCAGGCCTATTGCAGTGAGGCACTGAGTTGTCTGCCGTTGGATCGCTATGGGCAGCGTTTGATGTGTCTCTCTAGTCTGGCCAACCTGGCCATCGTCCACGGTGATCTATGGCGCGCTCGGGGGCTGAACCGCGAAGCCTTGGAGCTGGCGCAGCGCGTTGGTAACCCGCTGTTCGAGGCACTGGCCCATTACGACCGTGCGCGGGTGTTGCAGGCCCGTGGCGAAGTATTGCGCGCGCTGGACGAAGTGCGGCAGGGTCAGCAGCGTCTGGCCAATCTGCCGGCCCAGCGACAGTATGCTGCGCGCGGACGCTTGACCCTCTATGAAGGTTATCTGCTGAGCTTGCGCCTGCAGCCGCAACAAGCGCGGCAACGCTTGTTGGCCGGGATTACCGAGGCGCGTGCTTGCCGCGATATCAGTGTGCTGATCGGTTACTGCGTGCTGGCCAGCCTGGAAGGACGCAGTGGCAACCTGTCCGAAGCCTTTGCTCAGTTGGCCGAGGCCGAACGGCTGATGCATATCTGGGATATCCCGCCGATCTACTACCTGGCGATGATCACCCTGACCAAATGTGAGCTGTGGCTGCGTCAGGGGCAGACCGAGCTGGCGGGCGTCTGGCTGAGTCGTTTGCTCGATGCCTATGGCGGCGAGCAGGCCGCTGCGGCCCCGGAATTTCATCCGCAATTGCCGCTGCATATCCAACTGCACCTGGCCACCTACGAGCGTTTACAGGGCGAGGATGAGCAAGCTGAGCGGCGTTTGCGCGGGCTGAGTCAGCTGGCGCAGAACGCGGGCGGGCAGTTGCTCGGGGCGATTGCCCAGATGCAGCTGACCGCCTTGCTGCGTGACGGCGGGCGTGAGCGTGAGGCGCAGCAACAGTTGCGCAGCGCTTTGCAGGCCGCCGCTGGTGGTGGGTTGTTGCCGTTCCATGGGCTGCTGAGTCAGCAACCCGAGTGGCTGCGCGAGCAGTTACTGGGGCAGGAATTGAGCCCTTTGATTGAAGCCTTGCGGCAGCACCTGCCGCAGTCAGCGCAGGCAGTTGGTCAGGATGACTATGTCGGCGTGGTCGATGCCCTCAGTTCGCGCGAGCTGTCGGTGCTGCAGCTGATCGCCCAGGGCTGCTCCAACCAGGAGATCAGCGACAGCCTGTTTATCTCCCTGCACACGGTGAAGACCCACGCCCGCCATATCAATAGCAAGCTCGGCGTCGAGCGACGCACCCAGGCGGTGGCGCGGGCCAAGAGCCTTGGCTTACTGCGCTGATTCCGCCGGAACCGACAGGTCTAGGCTGCGCGTCGGCGTTTTGCGCGGTTGCGCGGCAGCGGCCGCCAGCTTCTCGTGAACATCCTGCTGGATGCTCAGCAGCACCGGCTGTAGCTCGCGCATGTTTTGCTGCACTTCTGCGTAGGCGTGCTGCTGGGTAAGCTGCTCGACGCGTTGCAGCAAGGTCCCGCGCACATCCCCACTTAAATGGATAAACAGCTCGGGCAACTGTTTGCTCAGCTCGGCGCTGTAGAGCACCAGTTCTTCACGACCAAACTGTTTGGTCAGGCCCAGGTAATCCAATGCGCTGGAGGTGAGCATGGCCGCCGCTGCCTTGGTTTCATGCAGGCCTTGCAGACGCACCGGGTTGCTTTGCTCGCTTTGCGAGAGGGTCATCCAGAATTCGGTAGTCAGGGTAAACAGCACCGCCTGCTGGCGCAGTGAATAACTCATCAAACCCAGCGCCTCGGCGGCATAGGGCTGTTGTACGGCGCGAAAATCAAAATACAGGCGCATCAGTTCCTTGAGGCGGAACAGCGCTTCGCGGGCTTCGTTCTGCCGTAGTTCAAGGGGGGCGTAGATATTCAGCTGCGGGCGGAAGTTCTCTTCACTGACCATGCGCTGGTAGATCGGTCCGGTGAACTCGCCGCTACGCCGGGGCAGGGCGTTGAGCTGGGTGCTGTCGACCTTGTTCAGCGCCTCCAGCAGTTGTTGGTAGTCAGCGCTGTTCCAGGGCTTGTGGATATCGGGAATCTTCTGCCCGAGATAGAACAGTTCAGCGGCCTGCACAGGCGACAGCAGAACCAGCAAAAGGATGGCCAGCGGTAGGTAAGGGCGGCGTGTTAGCGTGTTCAGCACAACAATAATCCTGCGGCGATGGCGTGGCTCAGCGTAACCAGCTTGGCGGCTCGCGTCACCCGCGCCTTGGTTGGGAAACGTGCAATGCAGCAGGCCTTGGCAGAACTGGGTGCCGTTCGCGCGGTATTTGAAGACCTCGGCGGTTACGGTGCCGTAGCCCAGCAGCAGGAACAGGACGGCGACGGGCCGCTGATCGGCCATCTGCAGCGTACCAATATCCAGCTGGCGGCAATTCCGGTATTTGCCCGCAAGGGCCTGGCCGACACCACGGTGAATGACCTGCTGGCGGCCGCCAATGTGTCGCGGCGCACCTTCTACAAATACTTCGAGAACAAGATGCAGGTGCTCGAAGGCATCTACCAGACGGCGGTATCCCTGCTGCTGTCGCGCTTTAGTGAAATGCAGAGCATCGCCGGCAGTCCACAGGCCTGGTTACAGGGCATGGTCGGGCGCTACTTCGACTATCACCTGGCGGTCGGGCCGATTATCCGCCTGATGCAGGAAGAAGCCCTGCGCGCCGATTCTCCGCTGGCCGCACACCGGCAGCGGGCGCATACCGAGATGGCGCGATTGCTTGCCGAACGTCTGCATGGCGCGACCCAGGCCGCCGAGCCGCTGACTTATCGTGCGCTGATCTGGGCCATGGAGGCGGCCTCCTTGGAACTGCTTGGCCGCGCCGCCAGCCGTGCGGAAATCGAACAGGCCAAGCGCGTGCTCAGCGAGCTGCTGATTGCCTCGCTGTGTCCTGCGCCCAGCTCAACCTAGGTTAGGCGTCAGGTTTAAGTGGGCGTGCTCTGATAGACCGGATGCGTCTTTCCCATAACAACAATCTAGAGGTGCCTGCATGTCTGCTTCCAGTCTTCCGCTGATGCCGCCACTGGCTGCCGGTTTTGCCCGCCTGGGTTTCGGCGCTTTGCCGCTGGAAAGCCTCAAGGCGCGCTATGGCAATGCCGCCAATGGCTCGCGCTATATCGAACTCGACGGCTTCAATCTGCACTACCGCGATGAGGGCAGTCGCGACAAACCGGTGTTGGTATTGATCCACGGCGTAGTGGCTTCGCTGCACACCTGGGATGACTGGTTGCCAGCTTTTGCCGCCGATTACCGGGTGATCCGCTTCGATGTGCCGGGCTTCGGCCTCACCGGCCCGGCCCGTGATGGCGTGTATTCCGCCGAGCGGATGATCAAGGTATTCGGTCTGCTGCTCGACTACCTGGGCGTGAGCAAGGCGTCGATTGTCGGCAACTCACTGGGCGGTTATATCGCCTGGAACTTCGCCCTGGCGCAGCCGCAGCGGGTGGAAAAGCTGGTGCTGATCGACCCGGCCGGTTATCACATGCACAAGGTGCCGTGGATGATTGCCGCTGCCGCTTTGCCCGGTGCCACCGTGGCCATGCCGCTGTGGATGCCGCGCGCGCTGATCGCCCAGGGCATCAAGGAAGTCTATGGCGAACCAGCACGGATCAAACCGGGCGTGGTAGACCGTTACAACGACCTGACACGGCGACCGGGCAATCGCCGGGCGATGATGGATATCTTCCGCGTGCTGCTCAAGGTCAATAAAGAAGAGCTGCACGGTACTTCGGCGCGGGTCGCGCAGATTCAGGCGCCGACGCTGCTGCTGTGGGGCGAGCGTGATCGCTGGATTTCGCCCAAGCACGTACCGCTGTGGCAGCGTGACCTGCTGGGGATTCAGGTAAAAACCTACCCAGGTGTTGGGCATATTCCGATGGAAGAAATCCCACAGCAAAGCGCGGCCGATACCCTGCGTTTTCTTCAGGGGTGATTTTTGGATATGCGGGCTGCGGTTGCGCCGTGGCCCGCAGCTTCAGGAGGCGCGGGGCGTAGCCCGGATGCAATCCGGGAGCGGATTGGTTGACGGGAAATTTCCCCGGATTACATCCGGGCTACAGAAATGCTGACGCACACTAAAAAGGGAGCCATACGGCTCCCTTGTCGTTTTGCTTTAGCCCCAGGCTTAGGCCGCCTGGCTTTGTACCGGTAGATCGAACTCCGCGCGGGTCTGGTAGAGCAGTTCCAGGTTGTTGTGCTCCCAGGGGTGGAAATTGGGTTTGAAGAAGTCGCGATAGGTGCTGATCAGTGGGCGGAACACACCTTCCTTGCCCCACATCCACTGGATGCCATCGCGCCACACGCGCCAGTTCCACAGCAGACCGTCCTGTTTGAGCATATGCGCCAGGCCGCGAGTGGTGTCGAGCACGAAGAAGAAGGTGCCCATCATCATGGCCCTGCGCAGCAGTTTGCGGCTGCCGCAGACCTGGTTGTACACGTCGAAGGCCACTGCCTTGTGCTCGGTTTCCTCCAGCGCGTGCCAGCGCCACAGGCGCACCATGGTGGGGTGGGCGCCTTCCAGATGTTTCGGGTCCTTGAGCAGGCCATCGGCCATGATCGCGGTGATGTGTTCCAGCGCGGCCGTTGCTGCCAGTTGCCTTTGCGGTGAGAACTTCTTCTGGGTGTAGCGAATCCGCGCCTGGGCGCGTTTTTCGATACGGGTGATGTTGTAACCCAGGTCACGCAGGCGATTGCTGTATTCCAGATGCTCGCGGCTGTGGTGGCCTTCCTGGCCGATAAAGCCACGGATCTGCTCTTTCAGCACCGGGTCATCGATCTGGTCGCGGAAGTGCCGCACCGAGTCGATAAAGAAGCGCTCGCCATCGGGGAACAGCACCGACATGGCATCGAACAAATGGCTTTTGAAGGCATCCCCACTGTGCCAGTGGCGCGGTAGCGGATTGGGGAAATCGAAATCCATATGCCGTGGACGAATCTGCAAACCTTCCGGGGTAGTGCTGACCATGCTGACTCCCTGAGTCTGTGACTAAAGCGTGACTTCACTATGGATTCGCCAAGCGCTTCGGCAAAGGTTCACAACAGCCAATATTTCGGTCATATATGGCCAATATTGCACGGGTGTACCAGGCTTTATGGCGTGTCAGCGCCGTGCGTGGGTTAGCAAATCTGCGTGCTAGAGCGCTTGCCTGGACGTGGAAGACACCCGCGCCATGCCTGCGCCCAACCTTCGGCTGTGGTGATCGGCCGATTAAGTCCTGAGTATGGCCAAAGCCTGCGTACAACCGACGTAGGCGACTGACCTGGCCCTACGGTGCAGGGATGCCCTTGTCGGCTTTTGTCGAACAGGGTTATCGTCGCTGCCAGTGGTCATATCTGGCCAGATAATAAGAAGCCCATGAAGCCATCATTGAATTTCTCCGCCGAACTGGTTCCCGTCGCCTACGCCGCCGCCTTGCTCGACCTGGTCGAGGAGCTGGGCGTACCGCGTGCACAGCTGTTTGCCGAGGCGCGGGTGCGCCCCGAAGTGCTGGGCAACCCGCAGGGACGCTTGTCCTTTATTGATTTCACCCAACTCACCAGCAGCGCCTTGCGCCTGTGTGATGAACCGGCGCTGGGCCTGTTGCTCGGTCAGCGGCTGAATGTCTCAACCCACGGCATCCTCGGTTATGCCGTGCTGTCCAGCGCCAACCTCGGCAAGGCCATGCAGTTCGCCCTCAAGTACTACCGCGTACTGGGCCTGACCTATGAGCTGGAAATGGTCGAGCTGGGTGCCCGGATCGAACTGCGCGCCAGTGAAACCATGCCATTGGGCCCGCTCAGTCGCTTCGCCGCCGAAGGTTTACTGACCAGCCTCTACACCATCGCACGCTTTCTGGTCGGCGAGCGGCTGCAGGAGGTCGAGGTGGGCTTTGCCCATGCCGCGCCGCATTACGCCGAGCGCTACGAGCGGCTGTTTGGCGTCGCGGTGGCGTTTGACCAGCCTTATCACCGCCTGAGCATGCCGATCAGCTATCTGGACCGGCCCATGGCCCTGGCCAACCCAGCGACGGTGCAGATGTGCGAGCAGCAATGCGAGGCCCTGCTGGCCAGCCTGGATGTGCAGGACGGCCTGTTGACCCGCGTGCGCCGCTTGCTGCTGGCGCGCCCCGGCGACTTCCCTGACTTGGCCAGCGCCGCCGATGCCCTGCACACCAGCGGCCGCAGTTTGCGCCGGCACCTGTCGAATATGGGCACCAGTTACCAGCAAGTGCTCGATGAAGTGCGCAAGAGCCTGGCCCTGCAATACCTCACCACCACCCACCTGCCGCTGTATGAAATCGCCTACCTGCTGGGCTTCAGCGACCCGTCGAATTTTCGCCGTGCGTTCAAGAAATGGACGGGTAAACTGCCCAGCGATTACCGCGCTGAGGAATAGGGTAATACTGCATAGCGTCACCATACGGCAGGCTCAAGCCAGAGCCTGCCGTACCCACTGCGTTACTTCGATTTGGCCGGTGGGTAATTACCGCGACCACTGCCTGACTTGTTGCCCGTCGTGCTTGGCAGGTTGGGCACTGCCGGGCGTGGAGCTGGCTGAGGGGCAGGGCGGCTTGGGTTTTGGGGTTGCTTGCTCATGATTCACTCTCCAGAAATTAATAAGCGCTGACGTCGTCTTTACAGGCACCCTGAACGCGGCAAGCACACTTGGACTCCACATGGCACGCGTGATCTTTGCAGCGCATGGCCTGCGCCTGGCTGCCGCCGCCTGGATATGCACCAAAGTGCTTCTCATACAGCGCGACTGTCTGAGCAAACGCGCTCTTTAGCTCTTGGTAATCGTCCTGGCCGTAGATGCCGAAGTAGGGGTAGTGGTCGATAAAACGACCGAACACTTGCTGGCAGTCTTCACGGTAGGCGCGGGTGTCCAGAATATGCGCATGCCATATGGCATCCACTGCCTTGCTGGGCACCAGTGCCACGGATGGATAGAAGCGCTTGAGGGTCAGAAAGCGGCGGTATTCCAACTCGGCCAAATCCCATTCCGCCGCCGACATCTCAGCTTCTGAAGACTCGGTGTACTTGTGCTTCAGACGCTTGAAGTCCAGGCGGCTGACATTCATCTCCAAGCCGTTGGCCGCGAGCAGCGGCTGATTGAGCGATACAAGTGCAGTCATGGGTGTTTCTCCTGTGATTGAAGGTTGCAGGCCTTGATGGGCCGCCTTCGCTTCAGTTCACGTTCGAAACACTGACGGCTGACCAGCGCGCACGGCGCGTAGCCAGTAGCCGTGATCTGATAGAGCAAGCGCCAGTCGCTGCCAAGTTTGAAGCGCAGCAGCCCCTCACGGCAGCGCACGCGCTTGCCGCCCAAGGCGGTAAAGGGCGTGCCAGCGTGCAAGGCTTGGTTAATGCTCTGGGCTTTAGCCTGGTGGCAGGTGCGGACCTGATGTGGGCAGCTGGCGAGGATGGAATGAATGGTGTGCATGACTGGCTCCGTTGTGATGACGGAGCCAGTGTTGATTTGTGGATTCCACAACCCGCCTATTTTCTTCGTAGTGAGTCGAGCAGGTTGTCGAAGTCCTTGGCTTCTTCGTATTCACTGATGATCAGCTCGCGATATTGCAGCAGCAGTTCATTTTGCGTTTGCACCTCGCAAGCCTTCTCATAAGCCTGCTGCAGATCCCCACCGAGGTAATGCGCCATCATGCTGTCGCCCAGAGAGAGTGCCGCAGTTTGCGCCGCCAGAGCCTTCAGCAGGTTACCGTGCAAATGGCCGAGGCCCATTTGTGGAAGGGTGTCAGCAAAGGGGTTAGGCAAGGGTTCCTGGCACAGGTCGGCAGTCGGCAGCCGGTCCAGAAAAACCACAAGCTCCTGCCTCAGCAAGCCGAGGCCGGCGAGTGATTGGCGCTCAAGGAACAGCTGCTTGGCCCAATCGACCAAAGGCTGTCGCTTTGCCTTGGGGCTGAGCAGCTCGATAACCAGTTTCGGTTCACCAAAGACTCCCTGCAGCACAATGGCATTCCACAGCAGGGTGATGTGAGCGGGGTTAATCAGAACCCGGTTGCGGCTATCCGTCCCGTGACCCAACGGGACCCAGTCCAGCTGAATCAGGATGGGCTTTGTTCTGCTGGGGTAGCGATACACCTGATCTTTTTCTTTGGTCGAGGGGCTTAAGGCATTCACCAGTGTTTTTAGAGCATCCAGCAATTTCCCGTGCTGGCTCAGTGGTTTGGCCAGCCCCACCCGCTTGCACAGTAAGTCGTCGTAGACATGCGCAAGCTCTGGCCAAGTGTGTGAATCAGCGTTCACAAGATTTTTCCAGAAGCTCGACTACAAACGGAACGTCGATATCAAAGGGGATGGGCGTTCTGGCGATGCGTTGCGCCTGGATGAACCAGTCGTCTGTAGCGCACGTCGACTGCCGGCGGTACTCATCGACAACACCCATGCAGTAACCGGCGCGGAGTGCTTCGGACAAGCCCGTAGTTACACCAGCGAGCAGGTGCTGCTCATCCCGTTTGGCGTAGATATCTACCAGCTCCTGACAGCTCGCAATCAGGTTCAGGGAGTCATCATTGGCCTGGGCAGCAGGTATGAGCAAGTTAGCCAGCAGGCAAGCCAAGGGCAGGGTAATGAATTTCACAGGCTGGCCTCCTTGGCCGTAGCAGATACAGTGGGTTCAACGTGCGCAGAGGGTGTTTCGACGTTAGAGCGGCTATCCGTCGCTCGGGTGGGGGCTGCGAGATATACCGTCAGTAAGAGCAAGGCGAAGCTTGCAAGCTTGCTGATAGGGTCCTGGGACTGCAGGTAATTCAGAAAGCTTTGCAAGTGTTCGGTGAACAGCAGCGCGCCGATGACCGCGCCAATGAGGGCCAGGGTAAGGACGCTCATGACCCCCTGGAATATCAGGATGCGATTCAAACCGTGCCAAAACCCGCTGCTGAAGTGCCGGCAATAACGGATATGTCGCCACAGCAGCAAGGCCAGTAGCGGCATAAAGCCCCACTCCAGGGGGGAGAGGTCAGACAGGCCTTCGCCGTACTCGAAAATCATCCATGGCATGACTGCAAGGGTGAGAAAACCGGTAAGCCACAGGCTTGCGGTTTTTAACCAACCGAGTAGTGCACATAAGGTTCTTGTGAGGCCAGTATCCAGCTTGCCGGCCAGGGAGAGTTCGGGGGATTGCATCAGGACTCCTTGTACGTCCATGTTGAGGAAGGCTTCAAATCACGCCCGGATGGATCAGCGCGGTTATTCGGCGGTTTTCGTGAAATGGGTTTGTTGTCCGAAGGCCAGGCCTTATTGGCCTGGTTCTGTAGGTATTTGTTTACTCGACCCCGGGCAGGGTCAGCATGCCGCCTATGGTGCGTTGGCCAAAGCCGCTGGGTATCAGGAGTTCGTGCTTTTTCATCTCGGTGAGTACGGCCAGCCATTCGCCTTTGTCAAAGCGCAGCTTGGCGTCGTTCCAGCTATGCATAACCTCGTCGACGATGGCCTTATCGGTAACCGGACGGCCTTCGAGGATAAAGTCATTCCAGGCGGCGTAGAGCGTTACGGTCATTTCGCAGCGATCCGTATCCCAGTCCCGCATCAAGTTGATGACCCGCTCAATGGTGGCGCGCTCGGCAGTCGACCAGGCGCTGGCATACGCCTGCCGATGTTGCCCGGCCTGGGCAAGCGGACGGTAGGCATGACCAAAGGTTTCGCGGTCGATGCACTCGTACCACTGGCGGCTCCATAGCTCGTTTTCGACCTGATTTATCAGTTGGCGATCATGGGGGGTTTCAAAGTCCGCGGTGACGTCGCTGAAATAGACCTCACAGCTGTCCGCCTGCAGAACATCGTCGGTCGGCATGCCTTCACCATCAAGGAGCAGGAATTCTACGAAAGGCCCTCCGTCAGACCGAGATTGGAGAGTTATCTGCGAAGGGCGTAAAGAGGGCATTCACTTGCTCCGCTTGTGTGCAATGCAGGAACGTGTCAGTTAGACCGGTAACACGTCAACGAACAAAAATGCCCTGGTTCCCGGTGCCGGTGTGAAACCGTACTGTGGAAGCGATAGAGTCGTTATGCAATGCCGAACAGTTTTCTCGGAAAGCCAGTTTCATCTGGTAGGCCCAGTGCGGCGTAAGGGCATCCAGGGAGGGGCGGTTTGCTATCAATGATGTCCGCCAACTGGTGAATCCACGTCGAACTGGGGCCAATACACTGGACTAGGTGCCAGATGATTGATGTCAACCCGTAGAGTCGAGTCAGAGCCTTGTGATCCAGTGCGAGGGTTTGGAAGTATTGGCAAGCGATCACTGGGAGCGGGTTTGCCGACACCTGGTTCCAGATCCGGGTATGGTGGGCGCAGCGGTTGCGTAGGGTGTTTATTTCACGTAGCCAGCGGGTGAGAGCCTTGGTGTCCTGGATCCCGAGGCGGCCGGCGATACGGTTCTGGTGATTACCTTTAAGTATCTCGAAGTATTTTGAGAGCGTGCCAAAATCCCAAGCTTCGACTGCTACCCAGAATGGTATGGCCTTATGGGCTTTGCGGTGCCATTCGATGCAGTCCTCTTGGCTTCGATTCACCAGGCCCTGCTGGCGTAGAAGCCATTCCGCCCAGGTGTTGCGTTGCTTCCCGTTCGCGTCTGTCCAAGGCTTGGCCTGTTTAGGCTGAATGAACTGTACGTCGGTGTACGCCATCGGGTTGTGATATCCAACCTCATGGGCAATCACTGTTCTAAGGTGGATCTCGATTCTTTCAACGGCATCGAGCATTAGCTGACGCAGTCGTTTATCGAAAAGGTAGAGAGCAACAGCGTCGTCAAAGGATGTGCCAGGTTGGAATTGGCTTTGACGCAGTGGTTTGCTTGTTACGTTACAGAGAACAACCTGCTGCTGATCGTCCCTCACGAAATCACGCGCTGGAAACCAGTAGCCGCTGAGACGGTAGTAACCAATCTGGGCCAGTTTGCGTTCGGCGCGCAGAGGGTCGGGGGCTACCATGCCGCGAGCGGTCAACAACTTGACCAAGTCGGAATAGGTGCGGAATGGCTTTGGTGGAGCGAGCTGCTGCAACGTCCATGTCCCAGAAAAAAGAAGGCCCAAACATAATGCCGGACTAGCCGGCACCAGAGGATCGGGCGCGATTAAGTACGATATTCAGCTATCCGGTCGTCGCTGTCAACTCAGCTTCTTGGCTAGATCCTCCGCCCTCGGATGGTAATAGCGCATGAGCATCCTTGTATCCTGGTGGCCTGTGATTTTGGTCAGCTCATGCAGGGGGAAAATTTCAGCCAGGCGTGATGTGGCCTCATGACGTAGGTCGTGGAATCTCAGGTCGACTAGAAATGGATCCCTGGCAATTTGCTCTGCAATCTCGTCCGGCTTAAGTCCTTCGGATTTGAGGTGCAACTCAATCCCCTCCTCATAAGCGTTACGAGCATCAACCAGAGCATCCAGGAACGCCTTGGTGATGGTGTCTGGTTGGCTTCTGAATACTCGCCCTCCCTCTAGCGTCGGCTGACCTTCAACGATTGCGGCAGCTCTGCTGGATAGCGGTACGCCGCGTGAAGAACCATTCTTCGTCATTGGGAGGAGGGCAGTCCGCTTTTTCAAATCTACATTGGCACGGAGGAGTCCGGAAATCTCGCCGCGGCGCATGCCTGTTTCAACAGCAAATCGGACGATCTGAGGCAGCTCGGTCGAGCGCGAGTGGCGGCAGATCATTTCCAGCTCATCTAAATGCTCGCAAGCCAGTTGGCCACTCTGGAACGTCCAAACATCGGCACTGAGGATGCGTCTGTCCCTGGCATCATCGACGCTGGGCTGGCGAATGAGCTCAACCGGGTTGTTCAGTGACTCCATACGCCACTCCTTTCTGGCGATGGTGAACACGTGGGAGATCAATGCTAATTCCCTGCGGACGGTAGCCGGTGCTAAGCCTTCCGCAAGTCGCTCATCGCGATAGCTGGCCAAGTCGGCACCACGAATGCTAGCGAGCGAGCGAAGAGCTAGAGGGTGGCGCTGCATGGCTTGGATGCGAGATAGCTCGGAGGCGCTGCTTCGTTTCTTGCTGGTCACTTCGCTAGCATATGTCTCCAAGGCTTTGGAGAATGAGGTGGATTCAGCCTCATTTCGGCTAGCGAACACACCGGCATCCATTTCGCGTTCAATCATCGTCGCCCAGGTCTTGGCTTCGGCCTGGGTATTGAATGTCTTGGTTTGCAGGGGCCATCCTTTACGTCTGACCTGCACTTGCCACTGGGATGGGCCGCGCTTCCGAAAAGTCGCCATTTCTAATCTCGGTGTGACAAAATTGTGCCAAATATCATAAAGGAATACCCATGGAAGCCGCAAGGCCCGCGCTAATACGAGAAACCTTCCCAGTCGGGCCTTTGCAGTGCAACTGCACGATTATTGGTGACCCGCTTACCAAGAAGGCCATCGTGGTCGATCCGGGTGGCAATCCCGAGCTGATCATGGCGCGTCTGGAGGCCCATGGGCTGAAGGTGGTCAGCATCATTCATACCCACGCCCATCTGGATCACTTCCTCGCCTCAGGGCAGATGAAGGAGAAGACCGGCGCGACCCTGCACCTGCACAAAGAAGATCAATTTCTCTGGGATAACCTGGAGATGCAGTGCCGCATGTTCGGCGTGCCTTACACGCCGGTGCCGGCACCGGATCAGTGGTTGAGTGATGACGAGGAGCTGGCCTGCGGCTGTGGTGTGGCGCTGCACACACCGGGGCATACGCCGGGCTCGATGAGCTTCTGGTTCCCCCAGGATAAGCTGCTGATCGCTGGCGATACCCTGTTCAAGCGTGGCATCGGTCGCACCGACCTGTGGGGCGGTGATTACTCGACCATCGAGCGCTCGATCAAGCAGCGCCTGTATACCCTGGACGAAGACGCCACCGTGGTGACCGGCCATGGCGCCGATACGCGCCTCGGTGATGAGATGCGTGATAATCCGTTTGTTCGCGCTTAGCAGGCTTTAGACCTGCTCAATCACCCCGGAAAATGAACTTTAACCACGTATCGGGCTCGAAAACCCAGGTGCAAACCTGTCCCGATCCGATATTCAAAGGAAGTACGCATGAAGCTGTGGCGAAATCTGGCTGTTGTTACCCTCGGTCTTGGCGTACTCGCCGGCTGTACCACCAACCCTTATACCGGTGAGCGTGAGGCAGGCAAAGCGGGCATCTACGGCGGTGTCGGCGCAGTGACCGGTGCGGTGATAGGTGCAGCCACATCGAGCAAGAAGGATCGCGGCAAAGGTGCCCTGATCGGCGCGGCAGTCGGTGGTGCGGCCGGTGGTGGTTACGGCTACTACGTCGACACCCAGGAAGCCAAGCTACGCCAGACCCTGCAGGGCACGGGCGTGCAGGTGCAGCGCAATGGCGATGACCTGAAACTGATCATGCCGGGCAATATCACCTTTGCCACCAACTCGGCGGATATCTCCAGTGGGTTTTACCCAACCCTCAACTCCTTGGTTACGGTGTTCAAGGAGTTCAACAAGAACGGCATCGATATCGTCGGCCATACCGACAGCACCGGCTCGTTCGAGTTGAACCAGAACCTCTCCAACCGCCGTGCGCAGAGCGTCGCCTCTTACCTGAGCGCCAATGGCGTTCCGGCTTCGCGGCTGTCGTCTTATGGCGCCGGCCCGAGCCAGCCGATTGCCAGCAATGCCAATGAAGCAGGTCGTGCACAGAATCGCCGGGTAGAAATCAACCTGCGTCCGCTGTAACCGCAGGCTGCAAAAAAGCCGCGCATTGGTTCGAATGCGCGGCTTTTTTATGCCTGCAATTTAGGTTCGGCCGGCCGTTCAAATCGTGACTAGACTGCTGGCAGTGGTTCCAACAACCCTGCCGCATCGGTGCGCCGCCCGCACCGGACATGGACGACAACTGGAGCAATCATGGACGACAGGCATGTTTCTTCCTCGCGTAAACCCTGGCTGCCGTTGTGGGTCACCCTGGCCTTGTCGCTTGGCCTGGGGGCGTTGATCGTCTGGCAATGGCAGGTCTTCGAGCAGCGTGAGCGCGAGCAGAACCAGCAGCGTTTCGAGCTGGAAGCGCAGGACATCGGCCAGCGCGTAAAAAGCCGCATGCGCGCTTATGAAATGGTGCTGCGTGGCGTTTCCGGGTTGATGACTGGCAGTGATCATGTGTCCCTGACCGAGTGGGATCGCGCCCTCGATCAGCTGCAGCTGCAGGACCGCTACCCAGGCATCCTCGGCCTGGCGTGGTCGCGTTATCTGCGCGCCGAGCAGCTTGATGCCTATCTGGCTACCCAGCAGAGCCTGGGGCGTGCCGACTACCGGGCATTTCCCACGGGTGCGCGTGAGCACTATCTGTTGATCGACTACATCAGCCCGCTGGACTGGCGTAACCGCCGGGTACTGGGCTTTGATCTGCTCAGCGAAGAGGTGCGCCGCGCCGCCGCTGAGCAGGCCATCGACACGGGCCAGGCGATTCTCAGTGCACCCGTTACCCTGCGCCAGGAAACCGAGGCCAATGTGCCGGGCGGGGTACTGTTGTTTTTACCGGTGTACCAGCCCGGCATGCCGCAGAGCACGGCCGAGGAACGCCGCGCTGCCTTGCTCGGCATGGTGCACGGGGCGTTTCGCAGTCATGAGCTGATGGACGGTATTCTCGGTGCGCAGAGCCAGCGCTTTGATGTGGTGATCAAGGATCAGCAGGCCCTGCAAACCCCCTTGTTAAGCGCCGAGGCGCAGGGTGCTGCCCTGCAGCCAGGCTTTCAGCATGAGCTGGAATTACCCTTGTATGGGCGCAACTGGGTGCTGCAGGTAACCAGCACGCCCGCCTATGAGGCGGCCTTTTCCAGCCGCGGCGGCATCAGTTTATGGATCGGCCTGGTGGCTGCGGCGCTGCTGGCGTTGCTGGTCGGTGGCTATCTGTATCTGCGCGAGCGCGAGCTGCACGCCAACCACCTGGCCACCGACAAGCTGCGTGAGCGCGAAGAGCGCTTCCGCCTGCTGGTCGAGCGGCTGCCGGTGGCGACCTTGCTGTGCAACGCCCAGGGGCGGATCGAAATGGCCAACCGCAGCGCCGCCGACTTGCTCGACTCGACGCCCGAGGGCTTGGTCGGTGAACGGGTTAAACGCTTTTTACCGAGTGTTGAGCAGCTCAGCGCCCTGGCCATTGATCACGACACCTCTGAGCTGTCCAACGAATACCTGGCGCGCCGCGATCTTGGCGAGGAAGTGCCGGTGGCGCTGAGCCTGAGCGTGCTGGGCGATTCCGGCGGGGTCAATTACCTGATCAACCTGATTGACCTGCGCGCGCGCAAGGGCGCCGAAGAGCGCTTTCGCCTGGTGGTCGAGGCGTCGCCCAATGCCATCGTGCTAGTCGACAACAAAGGCTGTATCGCCATGGTCAACCGCCAGACCGAGCAACTGTTTGGTTATGGCCGTGAGGCGCTGCTCGCCCAGCCGGTAGAGATTCTGCTGCCCACGGCCCTGCGTGGCAGCCATGTGCCGATGCGCCAGGGCTATCAGAAGAGCCCGGAACCACGGCGCATGGGCAATAACCGTGAGCTGTTCGGCCAGCACCGTGATGGTCGGCAGATTCCCCTGGAGGTGGGCCTGTCGCCGATCAGCGGTGGCGAGGGCGCGCTGGTGCAGGCGGTGATTATCGACATCAGCGAGCGCAAGGCCGCCGAACAGCGCCTGCGCGACCAAGCCGAGCAACTGATTCTGGCCAACCGCTACAAGTCGGAATTTCTCGCCAATATGTCCCATGAGCTGCGCACGCCGCTCAACAGCATCCTGATTCTCAGCGACCAGCTGCGCCTGAACAGCGCCGGCAACCTGACCGAGAAGCAGGCCAAGCATGCCGATATCGTCCACCGTGCCGGCAGCGACCTGCTGCAGTTAATCAACGATGTGCTGGATCTGGCCAAGGTCGAGTCCGGGCGTATGCAGCTCAAGCTCGAACCACTGAATATGCAGGATGTGCTGGTCGAGCTGGATGCCAGCCTGCGGCCGATGGCCGAGATCAAGGGCCTGCGTCTGCATACCCAGCTGGAGGCCGGGGTGCCGCGGGTGATTCACACAGACCGCATCCGCCTGCAGCAGATCCTGCGCAACCTGCTGTCCAACGCGTTGAAGTTTACCGAGCACGGCGAGGTCAGCCTGAGCGTGTCCTGCGCCAGTGGTGAGCCGGAGGAGGGTCATGAGCTGCTCAACTTCAGCGTGCGCGACAGCGGTATAGGTATCCCTGCCGAGCAGCATGAGCAGATTTTCCAGGCTTTCCAGCAGATCGACGGTTCCACCAGTCGGCGCTTTGGTGGCACCGGGCTGGGGCTGGCGATTACCCGCCAGTTGGTGTTGGCGATGGACGGCGAGATCAGCCTGCAAAGTGCGCTGGGTGAAGGCTCCTGCTTTACCGTGCAGCTACCGGTGCGGGTGGTGGCGCAGGTGCAGGAGCATGCAGAGCCGGCCGCCGACGCGCCGCAGCGCAGCGGCGAAGGCCCGGCGGTGCTGATTGTTGAAGACGATGTGAATTTTGCTGCGGTACTGGCCGAGGAGGCGCACGCTCACGGCTTTGCCAGCGTGCATTGTCGCTCTGGGGTGCAGGCGCTCAACCTGCTGCACAGCGAGCGTTTCAGTGCGGTGATCCTGGATATTCTGCTGCCGGATATCAGCGGCTGGCAGCTGTTTCGCCGCCTGCGCAGCCAGGCCAGCCACCGCAGCACCCCGGTGCATATCATCTCCTGCGTACCGCAACCGGTGGACTGGAACGATGACGGTACGCGCTACCTGGTCAAGCCGATTCAGCGTGCGGACCTGGAACAGGTGTTTGTCGACCTGCAACAGCTCGACCAATCGCCGGCGCAGCGCCTGTTGCTGGTCGAGGATGTTGAGGTTGAGCGCGAGCATTACCGTGAGCATCTGCAGCAGCTGGGCTTTGATGTGCAGGCCTGCGCGCGCGCCGATGAGGCGCAGCAGGCTTATGCCGCCGGGATGTTCAATGCATTGGTGATCGACCTTGATCTGCCCGATCAGGACGGCTTTGAGCTGCTGGAAACCCTCAACCGCCAGCGCCCGCTGAATGGCACGCGGGTGGTGATCAATACCGGTGTCGATGTCACCCGCCAGGCCCTGCAGCGCCTGCGCCGTTACAGCGCGGTGGTGGTGCACAAACACGGCGAGGACATGCAGGAATTGAGCGAGGCGGTGCAGGGCTTTCTGGGCAGTGTGCGTGACCCTGCGCGGGCCGGAAGCCCGAGAGTCGAGAATCCGCTGGAAGGCCGGCGCGTGCTGCTGGTGGATGATGACGTGCGCAATGTCTATGCCCTGACGGCTTTGCTGGATGAAGTCGGGCTGATCATCAGCTCGGCCAAGGACGGCCAGGAGGCCATCAACTGTTACGAGCGCGAACCGTTCGACCTGATCCTGATGGACATGGCCATGCCGACCATGGACGGCTACACCGCCACCCGGCTGCTCAAGACCGAGCACGGTTGCAGCATCCCGATCATCGCCCTGACTGCCCACGCGATGAAGGGCGACCGGGAGAAATGCATCACTGCAGGCGCCGATGACTACCTGGCCAAACCGGTCAGCCGTGAGGCCTTGCTTGAGCTGCTGGTGCGTTGGCTGGCCACTGCCGACCCGCATACGGGCTCATTCGGGGCATCCGCCGCAGCGCCGCAGTAGTTTCGCTGCGGCCTGCTAACCTCAACCGCAACAGGAGTCGCAAGGCGCTCGCCAGGGACAAGGGAGGAGATATGGCACATGTACAGCTGAAGAGCGTGTCCAGCACGCAGATTCTGCTGGTGGTGGATGACCGCCCGGAAAACCTGGTGGCCATGCAGGCTCTGCTGGAGGAGGGCGACTGGCAACTGCGTTGTGTCGACTCGGGCGAAACGGCCCTGCAGTGCATGCTCGAAGAGGATGTCGGCCTGGTGCTGCTGGACGTGCAGATGCCGCACATGGACGGCTTTGAAGTCGCCCGCCTGATGCGTGGCAACCCGCGTACCCGCTTTACCCCGATCATTTTCGTCTCCGCCATCGCGCAGACCCAGGATTCGGTGATCAAGGGCTACGCCACCGGTGCGGTGGACTTTATGCTCAAGCCGTTCGATCCCAGTGTATTGCGCCACAAGATTCACGCCCTGCTCGAACATGAGCGCAACCGCAGCGAGCTGCTGCAACTGACCCAGCAACTGGACACCGCGCGGGCGTTCAACGCCTCGGTGCTGGACAACGCCGCCGAAGGCATCATGGTGGTGGGCGAAGATGGCCGGATCAACTTCGCCAACCCGGCCATGGCACGCATGCTTGAGGGCTCGATCAGCGATCTGGAAGGCAGTGAAATGCTTTCCTATCTAGTCAGCCCGCAAGTCACCAGTGAATGGCGTCTGTCCGAGTTTTACCTGCAGTGGCGGCGCGGTGAAGCCTATCGCCTGCATGACGCCAACCTGCGCACGCTGAACGGCGGGCAGGTGCCGGTGGCGCTGTCCTGTTCCCCCTTACCGCGCCTGCAGCACGCCATGGTGGTGATGGCCCTGGATATGTCGGTGGTGCGTCATCTGCATCAGCAATTGGAATCGCAGGCGATTACCGATGCCCTGACAGGCCTGCTCAACCGCCGTGGCTTTTATCAGGCGCTGGAGTCGGCGCTGTCGCGGATCAATCGCAGCGGCCAGCGCATGGCGGTGCTCTATCTCGATCTGGATGGCTTCAAGCGCATCAATGACTCCCTCGGTCATGACGTTGGCGACCGCTTGCTCAAGCGGGTCGGCGAGCAGCTCAAGGCCAGCCTACGCCCCTATGACAGCCTGGCGCGGATTGGCGGCGATGAATTCACCGCTTTGCTCGACACCCTGGAACACCCAGAAGACGCCGCGCGCATCGCCGAGAAACTGATCGAGCAGGTGTCGGTGCGGCATAACCTCGACGGCATCGAGGTAACCCTGGGCGCGAGCGTAGGCATTGCCTGTTTCCCCGAATGTGGGCAAAGCGTGGAAGGCTTGCTGCGCGCCGCCGACATGGCCATGTACGAGGCCAAGCGCACGGGTCGCCAGCAATACCGCTTCTTCTCCCCGGAAATGAACGGCCGTGCACGCTCACGGTTGATGCTTGAGGAAAGCCTGCGCAACGCCATCGAGAATGATGACTTTGTGCTGGTCTACCAACCGCAGATCTACCTGGAGAGCGGGCGCCTGCGTGGCTTCGAGGCCTTGCTGCGCTGGCAGCACCGGGTTGCCGGCACCGTGGCGCCGGGGGTGTTTATTCCGCTGCTGGAAGAAACCCGCCTGATCAACCGCCTGGGCAGCTGGATTTTCCAGGCTGGGATCGAGAAGTGCCAGCAACTGAGCCAGCAGTACGGCAACGAGCTGGTGCTCAGCCTGAATGTCAGCCCGGTGCAGTTTGGTATGCCGCAGCTGGTTAATGACCTGCGCCGGGTGCTTGAAGAGCACCAGTTGAACCCCCGGCAGCTGGAGGTGGAGGTCACCGAAAGTGCGCTGATGCAGGACCTGGAAACCAGCCAGGAGCAGCTGCGCCAGCTGCGTCAGCTGGGGGTGAAGATCGCCATCGATGACTTCGGTACCGGTTACTCGTCGCTGGCTTACCTGCGTCATTTCGAGCTGGATACGCTGAAGATCGACCGCCTGTTTATCTCCAATATGCTCGACTCGCCGCGTGATGCTGCGGTGGTCAGCACCATCATCGACCTGGGCCGCAACCTGGGGCTGGAAGTAATCGCCGAGGGCGTGGAAACCATGGCCCAGCGCGATTGGTTGGCGGCGCATAACTGCGCAATCATGCAGGGCTTTCTGGTCGCGCCGGGGCTAAGTGCCGAGCAGGTCAAAACCTTCCCCGCGCAGCTGGATTGGCACAATTTGCCGTCTGCCAATGAAAAGCCCGCCAGTTAGGCGGGCTTGAGGTTGCGGCGATACGACGTAGGGTGGATGACGCTCTTTTCATCCACCGCCCAGCCGGCATTCAGTTGTGGTGGATGGGTAAAGCGTCATCCACCCTACGGCTCTAAATGTAAAAAATGCCGCTTGCCTGTAACAGGCAAGCGGCATTTTTCTTAACCGAACAGTATTACGCTGGCTTGGCGGGATAGCGCTGCTTCAGCTCTTCGAGCTGCGCATCCTTGTCCAGCCACAGCTGGTTGACCCACTGCTGAAACTGTAGGCGGTAGGCTTCATCCTGATCGTAGTTGCCGCCAATAAATTCCTCGGGAATCTGCAGCTGATCGAAGCGCACCACCACCTGATCAATCCGCCCGCACAGCAGGTCCCAGAAGCCAGGGTTGCCCTGCGGGTAATGGATGGTGACGTTGACCAGGCTGTGCAGCTGTTCACCCATGGCATCCAGCACAAAGGCAATGCCGCCGGCCTTGGGCTTGAGCAGGTGCTTGAACGGTGATTGCTGCTGCGCGTGCTTGGCGGGCGACAGGCGCGTGCCTTCAAGGAAGTTGAACACCGACACCGGGTTGGTTTTGTAGCGCTCGCAGGCCTTGCGTGTGGTAGCCAGGTCCTGGCCGCGTTTTTCCGGGTGTTTGGCCAGGTACTCCTTGCTGAAACGCTTCATAAACGGGAATTCCAGCGCCCACCAGCACAGGCCTATTACCGGCACCCAGATCAGCTCCTGCTTGAGGAAGAACTTCAGCAGCGGCATGCGCCGGTTGAGCTGATATTGCAGCACCAGAATATCCACCCAGCTCTGGTGGTTGCTGGTCACCAGATAGGAATGCTGCTTGTCGAAGCCACTGAGCCCGGCCACATCCCAGTGCGTGCGGCCGACCAGGTTCATCCAGAACTTGTTGGTGCTGATCCAGAACTCGGCAATCCCGTGCATGACAAAGCGCAAGCCACGCTGGATCGCTGGAATGGGCAGCAGCAGTTTGAGCAAGGCCACGGCAAACAGCGGCCAGCAGCAGATCAGGGTGTTCAGGGCGAGCATCAGGCCAGCAAGCAGGCCGCGCAGTGGGGCAGGCAGGAAATGCAGCATGGGGGGCAGGTGCCTCCAAAAAATGGGGCAGTTCTGCTGAGCGCTATGGCGTAGGTTCTCAGCAGAATTGTCCCGACTTATCTATGTCTGCAGTTTTCCACCGCAGATCGGTCGGCGCACAGGTTAACGCCTATGCATCGAACTGCAAGCCTTTCGAAACGTTGGTGATCGCTGCGTTTCGCTGATTTTTAGCGCTTTTATCTGGCCAGGGCCGCCGTTGAGCAGCCCTGGCGGTGTATTACTGCGGCAGGTTGGCGGCCTGGATCGCGGTCAGGGCGATGGTGTAGACGATGTCATCGACCAGCGCGCCGCGCGACAGGTCATTCACCGGCTTGCGCAGGCCCTGCAACATCGGCCCGACGCTGACGCAATCAGCGCTGCGTTGCACCGCCTTGTAGGTGGTGTTGCCGGTATTCAGGTCGGGGAAGATAAATACCGTGGCACGGCCGGCAACCGGGCTGCCGGGGGCCTTCTGCCGACCGACACTTTCAATCGCCGCCGCGTCATATTGCAGCGGGCCGTCGAGCAGCAGTTGCGGGTCGATGGCCTTGGCCAGACGGGTGGCCTCGCGGACTTTCTCGACCTCTTCACCGCTGCCGGAATCACCGGTGGAGTAGCTGAGCATCGCCACCCGCGGAATGATGCCGAAGGCGCTGGCCGATGCCGCGCTTTGCAGGGCAATTTCCGCCAGTTCCACCGCTGTCGGGTCGGGGTTTACCGCGCAGTCGCCGTAGACCAGCACCTGGTCGGGCAGCAGCATAAAGAATACCGACGACACCAGCTTGTAGCCGGGCGCGGTTTTGATCAGCTGCAGCGCTGGGCGGATGGTGTTGGCGGTGGTGTTGATTGCCCCGGACACCAGTCCGTCGACTTCATCCAGGGCGAGCATCATGGTGCCCAGCACCACGGTGTCTTCCAGTTGTGCGGCGGCCATCGGCGCGTTCAGCCCTTTGCCTTTGCGCAGCTCGACCATGGGCTCGACATAGCGCTCGCGAATCAGGTCCGGGTCGAGAATTTCCAGCCCTTCCGGCAGGTCGATGCCGTGTGCGTGGGCTACTGCGTGAACATCTTCCGGCTTGGCCAGCAGTACGCAGCGGGCAATGCCGCGCGCCTGGCAGATGGCAGCAGCCTGTACGGTGCGCGGTTCGCTGCCTTCCGGCAAGACGATGCGCTTGTTGGCGGCCTTGGCGCGTTGCACCAGTTGGTAGCGGAACGCCGGCGGTGACATGCGCAGCTCGCGTGGCGTGCCGCAGCGGGCGAACAGCCATTCGTGGTCGATATGACTGGCGACGAAGTCGGCGACTTTTTCCGCGCGCTCCTTGTCGTCGACCGGAATTTCCTTGTTCAGGCGGTTGAGGTTGGTGGCGGTGTCGTAGGAGCCGGTGCTTACCGTCATCACCGGCAAGCCGCCCTGCAACGCGCCACGGCACAGCTCCATGATCCGTGGATCGGGGGCAAAGTCGCTGCACAGCAGCAGACCGGCCAGCGGCATGCCATTCATCGCCGCCAGGCTGGCGGCGAGGATAATGTCGTCGCGGTCCCCCGGCGTCACCACCAAGGTGCCGGGCTTGAGCAGTTGCACGGTGTTGGCTACGGCGCGGGCGCAGAGCACGATCTTCAGCATGCGCCGCTGCTCGTAATCACCGGCATTCAGCACCCGCGCGCCGAGCAGGTCGGCGATATCGCGGGTGCGCGGGGCGTTCAGTTCGTCTTGCCAGGGGATGCAGCCGAGCAAGCGGAAGTCATCGCCCTTGAGCAGTGGCGAGAGTTCTTTCAGGCGATTGGCGAAGGCTTCGATGCCATCGTCACTGCGCACTTTGTTGAGGATCACCCCGAGCACTTTCTCGTCTTTCGGCCCGCCAAACAGCTGGGCCTGGATTTCCACCCGGTCGCTCAGTTCGCTGAGGCTTTCCTGCTCCGGCGCGGAGACCAGAATTACTTCTGCATCCACGCTCTTGGCCAGGTGGAAGTTGACCCGCGCGGCGTAGCTGGCCTGGCGCGTCGGCACCATGCCTTCGACGATCACCACGTCTTTGCCTGCAGCGGCCTGCTGATAGAGGCTGATGATTTCTTCCAGCAGCTCATCCAGCTGGCCGTCGCCGAGCATGCGCTCGACATGCGCCAGGGCCAGCGGTTTTGGCGAGTGCAGGCCATGGGTGCGTGCGATCAGCTCGCTGGAACGCTCCGGGCCCATGTCGCCCTGATGTGGCTGGGCGATGGGTTTGAAGAAGCCGACCTTGAGGCCGGCACGCTCCAGTGCACCGACCAGGCCCAGGCTGATCGAGGTAAGGCCGACACCGAAACCGGTGGGGGCAATAAAGAAGGTGTGCATGCTGTCTCCATGTGTAGGTTGGCGCTGAGCGCAGCGAAGCCCAACGGGATGCGCGTCGCTCAGGCTTCGAGTAGCGCCAGGGTGTCGAGGGCAATCTGTCGTTCTTCATTGGTCGGCACGACCATTACGCGTGGGTGGCCTTGGGCCTGGATCGGCCCAGCCGCACCGCGCACGGTGCGAGCGTTGGCCTGCTCGTCGAGGGCCAGGTTGAGCAATTTCATATGGGCGATGGTCTTGCTGCGGATCAGCGCCGAGTTCTCGCCGATGCCGCCGGTAAAGATCAACCCGTCGAGCTGCGGCAGGGCGCAGCTCATGGCTGCCAGGGATTTGGCCAGGCGATAGCAGAACACCTCGATGGCCAGGGTGGCGCCGGCATGGCCCTGTTCGCGGGCCTGCTCCAGGGTGCGCATATCATTGGACAGGCCGGACAGGCCCTGCAAGCCGCTGTCTTTATTCAGCATGGCTTCGATCTGCTCCAGGCTCCAACCTAGGGTGCGCGCCAGGTGGCTGTGCAGATTGGGGTCGACATCGCCGCTGCGGGTGCCCATCACCACGCCTTCCAGCGGCGTCAGGCCCATGCTGGTATCGCGGCTTTGCCCATCGACGATGGCGCAGGTCGAGCAGCCATTGCCCAGGTGCGCCACCAGCCAGCTGCTGGCGTTGACCGGCAGCCCGGCCATTTCTGCGGCGCGCTGGCTGACAAAGCGGTGGCTGGTGCCATGAAAGCCATAGCGGCGTACGCCGTGCTCACGGTACAGGTGCTCGGGCAGGGCATAACGGTAGGCGTGTTCGGGCAGGGTCTGGTGAAACGCGGTGTCGAATACCGCCACCTGGGTCAGGGTCGGGAACAGCTTGATCGCCGCTTCGATGCCCAGCAGGTTGGCCGGGTTATGCAGCGGTGCCAGCGGTGCGGTAGCGCGAATTGCGGCGAGGCTCAACGTATCCAGGCGACAGGCCGCAGTGAAATGCTCGCCGCCATGCACCACGCGGTGGCCGATGCCGTGCAATTGGCCGCCCGCGGCTGACTGCACCAGAGGCAACACCTGGGCGAGGGCGGTGCGGTGGTCGGCGTGGGGCAGAATCAGGCTGTCTTTGTTGTCGCCCTGCTGCCAGTGCACTTGCGCATCCGGGCTGCCCAGGCGCTCGGCCAGGCCGCTGAGAATAAAGGCATCTTGGTCTTCGTTGATCAGGGCAAACTTGATCGATGAACTGCCGCAGTTGATCACCAGAATATTGCGTGCGGGCATTTACCGCTCCTTGTGCAAATCTTTGTTCGGGCGCTCTGTCAGCGCCTCGCTTGCTGCATGTTCAGTTGCGCACCAGCCGCAGAGGAAGGGTTTTTCCAGCTGCGCCTGGCGTTGCTGCGCATCCAGCACCCAGGCGCGATTCTGCCAGGGCGGCTGGTGGCGCAGGTGCTGAGTATGGCCGCAGGACAATACTGCCAGCCAATCGCCGTGCTCATCCTGACGAAAATCAAGCACGCGCACTAAGGCCACGCTTGGCCGTCCGTCTGTGTGCGGTTCGCTTTCGCGCGTGCCCTTGGGTAAACTTGCCCGCTCTTTATTTCCAAGCAAAAGGTCTCGCCCCATGCTGATCGCCGCCAATAAGGCCGTCTCCATCGACTATACCCTGACTAACGATGCCGGTGAGGTGATCGACAGTTCTGCAGGCGGCGCGCCGCTGGCTTATCTGCACGGTGCCGGCAACATCATCGGCGGCCTGGAAAAAGCCCTGCTGGGCAAGCAAGCCGGCGACGAGCTGGAAGTTGCCGTTGAGCCGGAAGACGCCTACGGCGAATACAGCGCCGAGCTGGTAGCCACCCTCAACCGTTCGATGTTCGAAGGTGTGGATGAGCTGGAAATCGGCATGCAGTTCCACGCCTCCGGCCCGGACGGCGGCATGCAGATCGTTACCATCCGCGAACTGGAAGGCGACGACGTAATCGTTGACGGCAACCACCCACTGGCTGGCCAGCGCCTGCACTTCAAGGTCAAGGTCATCAGCGTGCGTGATGCCAGCGAAGAAGAAGTCGCGCATGGCCATATCCATGGCGAAGGTGGCCATCATCATTGATGGTTTAGCCTTATGTGGTCGCCACGAGTCGACTTATGGTCGTATCAACCGCTGGCTCGACTGCTAAGCTGCAACAGAAGAAAGGCGCCTTCAGATAGGCGCCTTTTTTGTCCGCTACGTGTAACCCGTGTGTTCTCAAGGAGTTAGCCATGAGTGCCTTTCACGACCTCAACCTGCGTGCACTGGATGGCCATGAGCTGCCGCTGGCACCCTTTAAGGGGCAGGTGGTGTTGGTGGTCAATGTGGCCTCCAAGTGCGGCCTGACGCCGCAGTACGCCGGCCTGGAAAAGCTCTATCAGCAGTACAAGAGTCAGGGTTTCAGCGTGCTGGGCCTGCCGTGCAACCAGTTTGCCGAGCAGGAGCCCGACAGTGAGGAAGCCATTCGCGAGTTTTGCAGCCTCAATTACGGAGTGACCTTTCCCCTGGGCAGCAAGCTTGAGGTGAACGGCCCGGAGCGTCATCCGCTGTATCGCCTGCTGGCGGGCGAGGGTGCCGAATTTCCGGGCGATATCACCTGGAACTTCGAGAAATTTCTGGTTGGCCACGACGGTCGCGTGCTGGCACGCTTCTCGCCGCGCACCACGCCGGATGATCCGAGCATCATCCAGGCTATCGAAAAGGCCTTGGGCTAAGGTCATATACGCCAAGGCTGCGGACTAAGCTTGTACACGGCTTGTTCGCAGCCAGGCATCGCGGCTTAATCGGGCGACCTGCCGAGGATGCCCTGATGAGCCTGTTTCCCGCCGACCCCGCAATCTCTCCCGCTACCCCCGCCGCGCTGCGCGAGCTGATCGAGAGTCGTCGCGCGGTGCGTCGTTTTACTGCCGAAGCGGTGCCCGACGAGGTGGTGCGTGACTGCCTGGAACTGGCGGTGCTGGCGCCCAATTCCTGCAACCTGCAGCCCTGGAGTTTCCAGGTGATTCGCGACCCAGCGTTGCTGGCCCGCTTGCACCCGGTGTGCATGAGTCAGAACGCGGCCAAGGCGCCGCTGATTATTGCCGTGCTGGCGCGCCCGGACACCTGGAAACAGGCTTGCCAGAACATCATCGACTACTGGCCGGAGCCGCAAGTGCCGGCGCGGATTCGCCGCTTCTACAACAAGACCGCACCCTTTCAGTACAACCAGGGACCGTTCGGCTTGCTTGGGTTGTTCAAACGCCAGCTGCTGCGGGTGGCAGCCTGGCGCAAACCGTTGATGCGCGCGCCCAACAGCCAGGCCCAGATGCGCATCTGGGCGGTGAAGTCCACGGCGCTGGCGGCGCAGAACCTGATGCTGGCCTTCCAGAGCCATGGCTACGCTACCTGCCCAATGGAAGGTTTTGATGAAGTGCGCCTACGCAAAACCCTGAATATTCCGCGTCAGGCCTTGCCGATCATGCTTTTGGCGGTGGGTAAGCAGGATGAGAAGGGCGTGTATAACCCGCGTCTGCGCTTTCCGCTGGAGCAGCACGTAACCTGGCTGTGAGTTGCGCAACGTGTTGGGCTTCGCTGCGCTCAACGCCAACCTACGTCGGCAGCCGCATTAGCCAGTGTTAGAGAACACCTGCCTTTTTCCAGGCTAGATAACTGCTCACCAACTGCGGCCCCAGCTCGCTTGGGCGTGCATCGAGCACCGGCACCTTGTTGGCAATCAGGCGTTCGTGCAGGCCGGCGCGGGCGTTCAGGTAGTCCAGGGTGCCGCAGTAATCCAGCGCGCTGGACAGGTCCTGCACCGGGGTGTGGCGCAGAGTATCCAGCACTTCCTCACGCAGGCTGGCGACCAGCACGCGGTGCTGGCGGCTCAGCCGTTTGACCGCACCGAGCAGTGCCTGATCATCCTCATCACGCAGGTTGGTCACCAGTACCACCAGGGCGCGGCGGCGCTGGCGGCTGAGCAGGTTTTCCACTGCGGCGGTGAAGTCCGCCGGTTGCTGGGTGCTGCGCAGGTCGTACAGCGCATTGAGCAGGACATTCAGCTGCGCCTGGCCTTTGACCGGAGCAAGGAAGCGGTTCTGCTCGCCGGCAAAGGTCGACAGGCCCACCGCATCGCCCTGGCGCAGCGCCACGTAGCTGAGCAGCAGCGAGGCGTTGAGAGCATGATCGAAATGCGACAGCTCGCCATCCTGGCTGCGCATGCGCCGGCCGCAGTCGAGAAGAAAGACGATCTGCTGGTCGCGCTCGTCCTGATACTCGCGGGCAATCGGTGTGCGTTTGCGTGCGGTGGCCTTCCAGTCGATCTGCCGCAGGGTGTCGCCGTCGCGGAATTCGCGCAGCTGGTGGAATTCCTGACCCAGGCCGCGACGTTGCTGCTGGCGCACACCAAGCTGGCTGAGCCAGTCATCCACCGCCATCAGTTGCGCGCCGTACAGACGGGCGAAATCCGGGTAGACGCGGGTTTCACCGGCCACTGGCAGATAACGTCGGGCACGCCACAAACCCATGGGGCTGGGCAGGCTGACTTCGCACTGGGGGAAGTGAAAGTGTCCACGCAGCAGCGGGCGCACCCGGTAACTGACCTGGGTCTGTTCGCCGGGATGCAGATCGACCTTGAGCGGCAGGTGCTCGAAGGCCATATCGCCGGGCAGATGGTCGAACACTTCCACCTGCAGCGCACGGGTGTAGCTGTGGTGAAGATTCAGCCGCACTTCGCTCCAGCGCCCCAGCGGCAGGTTGCCGGGTAGCTGGCGCTCGATGCGCGGCGAGGGCACTTGGCGCAGCAGCAGGGCGTCGATCAGTGTCAGGCCGAGCAGCACCAGCAGCAGGCCCCAGTAAATCGGGGTGAAGCTGCGCGGCACGGCAACGCCCAGGGCGCTGCAGATACCCAGAGCAATGCCGAGAACGAACAGGCCGGCGAGCAGCGCCAGCAGCGCGCGCGAGGGCTTCATGCGGGGGCGCCTTTCAATGCGGGCTTTTGCCGAGTACGGGTCATAGACGCGGTGCCGGAACCTGATCTAGCAGTTGTTGCAGCACCTGATCCACCGACAGGCTTTCGATATCCAGTTCCGGCGACAGGCGCACGCGGTGGCGCAGTACGGCCAGGGCGCAACCCTTGATGTCATCCGGTAGCACGAAATCACCGCCGCGCAGCAGGGCGCGGGCACGGCCGCAGCGTACCAGGGCAATCGAGGCGCGCGGCCCGGCGCCAATGGCCAGGCCTGGCCAGGTGCGGGTGGCGCGGGCAATGCGCACGGCGTAGTCGAGCACTTGTTCGTCAATCGGCAGGTCGCTGGCAATTTTCTGCAGCGCCAGTACATCGCGGGCCTGCAGCAAGGTGCGCAGTGGGGTGACTTCGAGCATGTCGGCTTTGCTCGAACGCGCCACCTGACGAACCATGTTCAGCTCTTCGCTCTGCTCGGGGTAATCCATGCGCAGCTTGAGCATAAAGCGGTCAAGCTCGGCTTCCGGCAGCGGGTAGGTGCCTTCCTGTTCGATGGGGTTCTGCGTGGCCAGCACCATAAAGGGCTGCGGTACATTCAGGGCGCGGCCTTCCAGGGTGACTTGGCGTTCCTGCATGACTTCCAGCAGCGCGGCCTGGGTCTTGGCCGGGGCGCGGTTGATTTCGTCCGCCAGCAGCAGGTTGGTGAACACCGGGCCCTTGCGCAGTTTGAACTGCTCGCTCTGCAGGTCGTACACGGCGTGGCCGGTGACGTCGCTGGGCATCAGGTCCGGGGTGAACTGGATGCGTGCGAACTCGCCGCCAAAGCAGCGCGCCAGGGCGCGTACCAGCAGGGTTTTGCCGAGGCCGGGCACGCCTTCGACCAGCACATGGCCGCCAGCGATCAGGGCGCTGAGCACGTCATCAATCACCGCCGTCTGGCCGATCAGGGCTTTCTGCAACTCCGCGCGCAGCGCCTGAGCCAATTGGCTGGCGCGCTGGCGCTGGGCATTCGGATTGGCCGCAGCGACTGCTGGTGCTGGTGCCGCAACGGGTGCCGCAGCCGGGGCCTCGGTGACGGGCTCAGTGGTTACGGCAGCGGGTTCGATTGCGCTTTCCGGTTGTTCGGGTGTGTGCTCGCTCATAGGGCATTCCTGAGGGTTTGCAGGTTGGCGACCTGGCGGGTGAAGTCGGCGGCGGCCAGTCGCTGTTTGGGCAACGGCCGCATGGCTTGGCTGATAACGCTGGAAGGCTGGCGGGTCAGGCGGCTAAGCACCTGCCACTGCTCGGCCACGGCGAGGCGTTCGAAACCGGGGTGACGGTGGCGCGCGCGGCGCTGAATATCTTGCTGCAGGCCTTGTAACAGGCTGTGCTGGCCGTTGTGGCGCAACAGAAAATCGGCACTGCCGCGCAGGTGTTCCTGCAATTGGCGGCGATTGCGGCTGGCGGGCAGCAGCAGCGGGCCCTGGCGCATGCCCAGATGCCATAGGCCGAATGCCAGCAACAGCGCCAGCGCGACCAGCGCCTGGGGGAAGTGTTCGAGCAGCAGGCTAAACAGGTCATCGCGGTCGGCGCGGTAGAGCAGGGTGACCTGGCTGTCCTGGGTCATGTACCAGAGCAGCCAGGCGTTATCGTATTCGCCGATGCCCTGGTTCTGCCAGATCCAGCTGTCGCTGACTACGCTGATCAAACCATCGCCATGGTAGAGCTGCAGCAGGTGGGTGGCGGCATCGCTGTTGGCCCAGGCGTGGGCGCGGTTTTCGGCATCGTAGAGGTGGAAGTCGGTGTCGAAGTTGAAGTAGGCCGGCGCCTCTTCGTTTTCCAGATACAGCTGGGTCAGTTCCGGGTAGGCGTTGCCTTCGTCTGCCGCGGCCTGGGCTTCTTCTGGCATGGGCTCGGTTGGCTGCTCGGCGTCGTGTTCGTCCTCTGCTGCGGCCTCTTCATCCGCCGCTTCGCTGGCGTCCTCATCGAGCTCTTCGCTCTCGTATTGCTGGATGCCCAGGCTGTCGAGCAGCAGATCGCCGCTTTTGCCTTCCTCTTCATCCCACAGCCGTTCGGCGACAAATAGCAGGTGGCCGCCCTTGGCGGTCCAGGCCAGCAGGCGTTCGGCCTGTTTGGGTGTCATGCGGTTGCGATCACCGAGCAGCAGCAGGGTCTGGCCGGCGCTCGGCAGGTCTTTTATGACTTCCAGGCCATCGGCGCGCTGCACCTGCAGGCCTTGCTTGCGCAGGAAGTGCTCGGCGGCGAGATAAGGGTTGGCCCGGGCCTCGGGATCGGGGCCGTGTTTGAGGGTTTCCTGATAGGGCGTGAGTTTGCCCAGCAGGTAGATACCGAGCAGGCCGAGTACCAGCAGCAGACCCGCGCCGAGGAAAAACTGGATGCGCCGGTTCATGCCTGCGCCCCTTGTTCGAACAGGCGCCGCCAGGCATTACACAGGCCCTGTTTGAGCGCCGCCGGCGGTAGGCGATGGCCGTAGGCGAGGTTCTGCCAGTGGCGAGTCAGGGCCTGGCTGAAGTGGCTGAGGTCTTTCTGCTGCAGTGCCTGCACCAGTTGCAGCACTTCGGCTTCGGTGTGCGAGCTTTTCAGCGGCAGGCGCTGTTCATGCAGCATGCGGCTAAGCAGGGCACGGTAGAGCAGGCCGAGGGCGGCGCGCGGCTGTTCATCCCAAAGCCGTTCAACCTCGCCTGGAATATCGGCGGGCAGGCTTTGTGGCGCGACTTCCAGGCCGAACAGCTGTTCTGGCGGCTGATAGGTGCGCGCTTGCGGCAAACGCAGGCGCCCGGCAACGGTGCTCAACCAGTCGCGGTAACGCCACAGCAGCCAGGCGATCAGGCTGAACAGCGCGGCCCACAGCAGCACTTCGAAGAACAGCGCCACGCCATCGACGCTTTTCCAGAACTCGGTAAGTTTGAAGAATTTTTCCAGCAGTTCGATCAGGGCCTTGGCGTCTTCCTCGCTTGGTTCTTTGGGCTCTTCGCCGAGGCGCCAGCGGGTAACGGTTTCGCGGTGTTCGAAGGGCGGCTGGTCGAGCAGTTGGCCGATGCTTTCCTGCGCTTCCAGGCTGGTCAGCGGTTGTTTGAGCAGGCGTTCGGCCTCTGGCCCCATAGGGTCTTCAATCGGCAACGGGCAGCTGTTTGCGGTTGTGGCGGCCATGGCGCTGCTTGGCACTTGCATCAACAGCAGGCCGCAGCCCAGCAGCAGGGCATACGCCACGCCGGTCAGGCGCTGGCGCAAGCGGCGGAATACCAGTTCGATATCCCAGGCTTCCAGGGCGGTGCGGCGGTTCAGGTAGAGGGTGAAGCCGCAGGCGACGTAGATCGGCTCCCAGAGGATTAGCAGCAGGACATAAATCAGGTTGGACAGGTGCTCCAGCCACAGCCATTCGCCAGAAGCGGCATTGATCAGGCTTTCCCAGGTCCAGTTCAGCTCTATCTGTGCCGGCAGGAGCATGTAGAACAGGCTGATGATGCCGAACCACAGCGCCATTTCCAGGTGTACGCCGACGATGGTGAGCCAGCTGGCGCCGCCGGCATCGCGCTGGCCGAGGACGATCAGGCGTTGGCTACGGGCTTTGCCGGACAGCCCTTCGAGCTGCATCACGGGCAGGTCGAAACTGCGCGTAGGGCTTAGCCGGCGCCAGGTCAGGCTGGCCAGCAGTTGTGGTTTGAGCAAGCCGGGCAGGGCTTTCAGCGCTTGCTTGAGGCTCGGCGTGGCGCCGAACAGGGCGTGCGAGAGGATATACAGCGGCAGGCGCTCGTAAGCCGGTTTCAGCCACCAGAAAATCAGCAGGGCGATGCTTGGGTAATCCCACAGCAGCAGGCACAGCAGGGCAAAGATTGGCACGGTCACCAGCGCCCAGCTGGCCATTAGCAGGCCGGCGTGCTGCTTGGCCAATAACACGCCGAGGTCAACGGCTTCCCAGGCGCTGCGCGGGCGAATGGCGACGCTGGCATCAGTCAGGCGCATGCACACCTCGGCCAGCCAGCAACAGATAGCTCAGCACTAACAGCCAGAGTGCGCCGCCGACTGCGTATTTGATCGCGGGGCTGGCCAGGTCCATGGATGACCAGTAGGCCTCGATAAACGCCGCCAGCAGCAGAAACACGATCACCCCGCCGACCAACCGCACGCTGCTGCCAGCCGCTACGCGCAGGGCCTCGCCGCGTGGCAGGCGCCCCGGCACCAGCAGTGCCCAGCCGAGTTTCAGGCCGGCAGCACCGGCCAGGGCAATGGCGGTGAGCTCGAACGAACCGTGGCCAACGACGAACGACCAGAAGGTTTCGCCATAACCAATCTGCGTCAGGTGGCCGGCTACTGCGCCAATCATCAGGCCGTTGAACAGCAGGAAGAACAGGCTGCCCAGACCAAACAGCAGGCCACTGGCAAAGGTCTGAAAGGCGATGCCGATGTTGTTCATGATGTAGTAGCCGAACATCATCCAGTCATCGCCGGAGTCGCGTTCGCTGAAGCGGCCGATGCGTCTGGCGTCGGGGTCGTACATCTTTTCCATCTCGGCCACTTGGTCGGGCGCCATCACCCCGTAGACCAGGTCGGGGAAGTAATACACCAGCGTGCCCATCAGCAGCAGGCTGCCGAAGAACAGCAGGCTGGCGGCCACGACAAAACGCCACTCGGCGCGCACCAGGCGTGGAAATCCGGCGAGGATAAACCCGAGTAGTTGCGCCCCCAGCGGGCTGCGGTGGCGATAGAACTGCTGATGGCCGCGCATGGCCAGCAGCTGCAACTGCTCGATCAGGTGGCTGCTGTAGCCGCGGCTCTGTGCCAGGGCCAGGTGCTGGCACAGGCTGCGGTAGTCGGCGGCAAAGGCCTTGCACTGCTGGCTGTCGGCCTTGCCGCGCTCAAGCGCTTCGAGCTGCGTATTAAAGGCTTGCCAGTCGGCCTGGTGCTGGTTCTCAAACAGGCTCTGTTTCATGTCGGCCCCAACAAACCACGGGCAATACCGTGGATCTGCTGCTCGGCCTGCTCGGCAGGTACCTGCAAAGGTTCAGCAAGGATGCTTGCCAGCTCCTGACGCCGTGCACTGGACAGGCTCTGCGCGCGCTCGGCAAAGCTGAGCAGGGCGCGCTGTTCACTCAGGCTCATGCTGAAGGGCGCGCGCAGGGCTTCAGCTTGCGGCAGTTCTGGGGTTGTTGGGGCGTTATCGCGATAGACCACCAGCGTGCCCGCGGCGATATCACCCAGGCGTTTGAACGCCGGGTGATTAAGGCAGCTGAGAATGCCCAGGGTGTAGCCAAACGGCAGGATGTCGACGAAACGCAGCAGATTGCGCGTCAGTGAGGCGGCCCAGCCAATCGGTGTACCGTCGTCATGGATCACCCGCAGGCCCATCATCTGCTTGCCGGGCGAGCGGCCCTGGTTGAGCACTTCAAACAGCACCATGTACCACCAGGTCACAAGAAACAGCAGGATGGTGCCCAGGCCCATACCGAACTGGCCGAGCAACGCCAGCACGGCAAACATCGCGCCGAGCAGTGCACCGCGAATCAGCAGATCAATACTGAATGCCAGCGCGCGCGGCACTACACCCGCCGGGCGCAGGATCAGGTCGATGCCTTCCGGTGTTTCCACCTTATAGCGGGTATCCAGCAGCGGGCGAGCGGCGACTGAAGCAGTGGTTGGCGTGGGCGACATCGGCAGACTGCGTCGAGGAAAGCCCGATGCTAGCCAGCAGCAGGCAGGGAAGCAACCGGCTCAGTGATCTGAACCGGCGCAACGGGGCTATTTAGTGAGGATTATTGCGGCGCGGGCAATACGCCGAAGATGGTGCGATAGAGCACACCCATGGCGATGACAAACAATGGAATGGTCCAGACCAGGCCAACCCCCAGCGGGATTGCGCTGACGAGTGTGATCAGGCCGAGCAGCAGGAACAGGCCAAAAACCTTGAACCAGCGCTGGGTAATCGCCTTGCGCGAGGTCTCCAGGGCTTGCCATGGCGTCAGGCCGCGTTCAACCACCAGCGGAATGGCCAACATATAGGCGATGGCCAGGTACAGGCCGGGAATGATCAGCAGGAACATGCCGAGATAAATCAGCAGCATGCTGATAATCGCGGTAATCACCAGCGGTACAGTGCGGCCGAAGTGGCTGAAGATGTCATTGAAGCTGATCGGTTGGTCGGCGGCGCGACGGATACCGATCATGTTGATCCCGGCCATAAAGGGGTAGGCCAGGGCCGAGGCCAGAATGCCGATGACCAGTTCGGCCACGACCGCGAGCATCGGGCTGTCGCTGACCACGCCCAGCAGGCCGAAGAATCCGCCAATCAGGAAGGATGCCGTCAGTAGCACGGCGTAGAACACCAGAAAGCCGCCGATGATGATGCCTTTGGTGCCTTTTACTCGCTGCCAGGCTTCGCTGAGCAGGTCGCTGATGTTGAAGTCGTAGCCATGGCTCAAGGCTTCTTCGATGCTTGGCACCTGGCTGTCGCGTGGCGCTTCCTGCAGTGCGCTGGCAGGGGCTGCGTAGGGATTGCTGGGGTTGATATCACTCATGGGGCGTCCTTGTGCAGAGTGGTTATTCGAGTTTCCCACTTTAGTCGTCGCCAGGACGCCCTACAAGGCACGGACCCCACGTGGGGCGTGCGCTGGCGCAAGGTTTGGCGCTTATCTGCGTGATGCTTGCCGAGTGGTAGACTGCCTGCGCCTCAACATCAGGACATGACAGTGACTTCCAGCCTCTTTTGGTACGACTACGAAACCACCGGTATTGACCCACGGCGCGACCGGCCGCTGCAGGTCGCGGGGATTCGCACCGATGAAGACCTCAATGAAATCGCGGAGCCGCTGAACATCTACTGCCAGCCCAGCGACGATATCCTGCCGCATCCGGCTGCTTGCCTGGTCACCGGGATTACCCCGAGCACGCTGGCGCAGCATGGCCTGGATGAGGCTGAATTTATGAGCCGCGTGCATGCCGAGCTGTCGCAGCCCGGTACGTGCGGGGTGGGCTACAACAGCCTGCGTTTCGATGATGAGGTGACGCGCTACAGCCTGTATCGCAACTTCTTCGATCCCTATGCCCGTGAATGGCAGAGCGGCAACAGCCGTTGGGATCTGATCGACCTGGTGCGTACGGCCTATGCATTGCGTCCGGAGGGCATCGTTTGGCCGGAAGAAGAGGGGCGGGTGACGCTCAAGCTGGAGCGCCTGACCGCGGCCAACGGCATCGAGCATGGCCAGGCCCACGATGCGTTGTCCGATGTGCGGGCCACCATCGCCCTGGCGCGCTTGCTGCGCAGCAAACAGCGCAAACTCTATGACTACCTGTATCAGCTGCGCAGCAAACAGCGCGTGCAGGATCAAATACGCCTGCTGCAGCCTCTGGTGCATATCTCCGGGCGTTACGCCGGGGCGCGGCATTATCTGGCGGTGGTGTTGCCGCTGGCCTGGCATCCGCGTAACCGCAATGCGTTGATCGTCTGTGACCTGCAGGCCGATATTTCGCCGCTGCTCAATGAATCCGCTGAGACATTGCGCACGCGCCTGTACACACGGCGCGATCAATTGGCTGAGGGTGAGTTGCCGGTGCCGCTGAAGTTGCTGCATATCAACCGTTGCCCGGTTGTTGCGCCGATGAATGTATTGCGCGCGGAAGATATTCAGCGCCTGCAACTCGATGTGCCGGTTTATCAGGCGCAGGCCGAACAATTGCGCGGAAATCCTGGGCTGTGGCAGGACAAACTTGCCCAGGTGTATGCCGAGGAGCAGTTCGCTGCCACTCAAGATCCTGAGCAACAGTTATATGACGGTTTTATTGGTGATCGTGATCGCCGGCTGTGCGAGCAGGTGCGACGTGCCGAGCCGCAGCGTTTGGCCGAGGCAGTTTGGCCATTTGATGATGGGCGTTTACCGGAGCTGTTGTTTCGTTACCGGGCGCGCAACTTTGCCGCGAGCCTGAATGCGGAAGAGCAACAACGTTGGTCGACATTCTGCCAGCAGCGTTTGAGCCAGCCCGAATATGGTGCGCCGAACACGCTCGAACAGTTCAGCCAGGCACTTGCCGCGGCACTTCCAGATATTGGTGCGGAGCAGCAAGCGGTTTTGCTGGAATGGCGGGAATATGCAGAGCAGTTACGCCAGCGTTACGCCCTGTAATTTGTGGGGATAAATACCAAGTGCGCTGCTGAAACAGCGCCCATAAAAAACGCCAGCAGCGCTGGCGTTTTTATTTAGAGCGTGTCGCTTGCGCGGCAGGCTTAGCCCAGCAGGGTTGCCCAGCCTTCAACAACGTCACCGCCCCACTTGGCTTTCCACTCTTTCAGAGTCTTGTGGTTGCCGCCTTTGGTTTCGATAACTTCACCGGTGTTCGGGTTTTTGTACTGCTTAACTTTGCGTGCACGCTTGGTGCCAGTGGTTTTGGTGGCGCGGGTGGCTTTGCTGCCTTTGGCGTCCGGATCGAGCATGGCAATGATGTCGCGCAGCGACTTCTGGTACTCACCCATCAGGGCGCGCAGTTTGCCTTCAAATTCCAGTTCTTTTTTCAGTTTGTCGTCTTGCGACAGGTTCTTTAGGCGGTCTTGCAGTTCTTTGATGGCTTCTTCGGTGGCGCGATATTCATTGATCAACGACATGTTGGGGTACCTGTATTCGGGATTGGCGATTAAGTGATAGCAATAGTAGTCAGGCACTTTTCACAAGTAAACCGCTTTATCGGTATTTTTTATGAATTGTATTGTTAAGTAACTTGTAGCAGGCCTTGTCTGTTGTTGTATGCCTAGTTATTCACCAGTTATCGCTGTGGTGTTTGCGCTATTTGCCTGGCAGGCACTGTTCGATCTTGCGCTATTGCTGTGCTGGCAAGCGCTGTTTGAGTACTGCAGTTTTTTCTGGCTGTGACTAGAATGGCCGACTTTATTTGAGCGCTGGAGCCGTTGATGCGTACTTTTCGATTGGTCATTGCCTGTCCGGACCGGGTCGGCATTGTGGCCAAGGTCAGTAACTTTCTGGCCACCTATAACGGTTGGATTACCGAAGCGAGCCACCACTCGGATAACCAGAGTGGTTGGTTCTTTATGCGTCACGAGATTCGCGCCGATTCGCTGCCCTTTGATCTGGATGGTTTCCGCCAGGCTTTTGCGCCGATTGCCCGTGAGTTCTCCATGGAATGGCGGGTGACCGATTCGGCGGTGAAAAAACGCGTGGTGCTGATGGCCAGTCGCGAATCGCACTGCCTGGCCGATCTGCTGCATCGCTGGCACAGCGATGAATTGGATTGCGATATCCCCTGTGTGATTTCCAATCATGACGATCTGCGCAGCATGGTCGAGTGGCATGCCATTCCGTACTTCCATGTACCGGTCAACCCGCAGGATAAGCAGCCAGCATTTGATGAAGTAGCGCGCCTAGTGAAAGCCCATGCGGCTGACGTGATTGTATTGGCGCGTTATATGCAGATTCTGCCTGCGCCACTCTGTGCGGAGTTTTCCCAGCGGGTGATCAATATTCATCACAGCTTTTTGCCGTCGTTTGTTGGGGCTAAGCCCTATCACCAGGCGTCATTGCGTGGGGTCAAGCTGATTGGTGCGACTTCGCATTACGTGACCGAGGAGTTGGACGCCGGGCCGATCATCGAGCAGGACGTGGTGCGCGTCAGCCACCGCGATAGCATCGAAGAGATGGTGCGCCTGGGGAAGGATGTAGAGAAGATGGTGCTGTCGCGTGGTCTACGCTATCACTTAGAGGACCGAGTGCTGGTGCACGATAACAAGACAGTGGTGTTCGACTGAGGTGCATGTTGCGGTTCGGTTCAGTACAGAAAGAGGGATTTACTGATGCTCAAGTCAATCAAAGTACGTGATTACATGACCCGCAATCTGGTGACTTTCCGTCCTGAAATGAACCTGTTCACCGCCATCAATCGTTTGCTTGAACACCGTATCTCCGGCGCGCCGGTGGTCGATGGGCAAGGGCATCTGGTGGGTTTGTTATCGGAAGGCGACTGCTTGCGCGGGATTCTCTCCGGCGCTTATTACGAGTCGGCGGGCGGCGATGTCAGTGCCTATATGACCACCGAGGTGGAGGTGATTTCGCCCGAGGCGGACATTATCGAAATCTCCGAGCGCTTTCTGCGTGGCCGGCGTCGGCGTTTGCCGGTGGTCGAAGAAGGCCGTTTGATCGGGCAGGTCAGCCGCAGTGATGTACTGCGTGCGGTCAAGGAGTTTGCCCAGCATGATGAAGGTCACCTGGCGCTTAACTGAAGACTGGCGAAGCACACTGGAGGGGCTATGACAGATCCGCTTGCGCGTGGAACATCCAGCGCGCCACCGGTGCTCGGCGAGGGCTGTACGCAGCGCTATGATCCGCAGGAGCTGAAGCCTGAAGACGGTACCGAGTTTGCCGATGCCGCCGAGCTGTGGCGGCAATTGCAGCAGGACGAACAACCGCCAGCGAATAGCGACAAGCAGAAATAAAAACGGGGCGCTCAGTGAGCGCCCCGTTTGTTTGTATGGCCTGCCATCCATGGCGGCCACCCTTGCGGGCCGTCGCTACGCGACGTTAAAAATGGCTCCCAGCCTTTTTTACGCATTTGTTAAATGCGGAAGCTGTCGACCAGTTGTTTCAACCGGCTGGCCTGTTGCTCCAGATCACCACAGGCACGCAGGGTGGCATTGAGGTTTTCCACGCCTTCCTGATTGAGGGTGTTGATTTCGGTGATGTCGACGTTGAGCGATTCGATCACCGAGGTCTGTTCCTCGGTGGCGGTTGCTACCGACTGGTTCATGCCGTCAATCTCGCCGATGCGTTCGGTCACGCTGCTCAGGCGCGCGCCGGCCTGGTTGGCGATCTCCACGCTTTCTTCGCTGTAACGCTGGCTTTCGGTCATGGTGGTGACCGACTCGCGGGAGCCGACCTGCAGCTCCTCGATCATCTTCTCGATCTCCTGCGCCGACTCCTGGGTGCGGTGGGCCAGGTTGCGGACTTCATCGGCAACCACGGCGAAACCGCGGCCGGCTTCACCGGCGCGCGCGGCTTCGATGGCGGCGTTGAGCGCCAGCAGGTTGGTTTGCTGGGAGATGCTTTTGATCACCTCAAGAATCTGCCCGATGTTCACCGTCTTGCTGTTGAGGGTTTCGATATTGCTGCAGGAGGCGCTGATCTTGCCGGACAGCTCATTCATCGCCTGGATGGTTTTTTCTACAACTTGGCGGCCGTCTTCAGCCAGGTGTCGTGCGTCAGAGGCTTGATTCGAGGCGTCGGCTGCGTTGCGTGCGATCTCCTGAGCGGCGGCGCCCAGTTCGTTGATCGCTGCGGCGACGCTGTTGGTGCGGCTGGCCTGTTCGTCGGAGTTGATCATCGACGAGTTGGAGGCGCCGACCACCAGTTTTGCTACTTCATTGACCTGGCTGGTGGCGGATGACACTTCGCGGATCGAGCTGTGGATACGTTCGACAAACTGGTTGAACGCGCTGGCCAGGCGGCCGAATTCGTCGTTGGACTGAATGGTCAGGCGCTTGGTCAGGTCGCCCTCGCCCTGGGCGATGTCCTCCATGGCTTTACCCATGACATTCAGCGGTTGCATCAGCACGCTGATCAGCATGCTCAGCAGCAGCATGATCAGCACTACGGCGATGATGGTGGCGACGATAGCCGAGGCACGGAACTCGCTGAGCATCGAGTAGGCCTTGGCTTGGTCGATGGACAGGCCGACATGCCAGTTGACCGAGGGCAGGCCTTTGACCGGAGCGAAGGTGAGGATGCGGGGTTCGCCATTGAGCTCCGCTTCGCTGAACTCGCCGCTGATCCGTGGCGTGTTTTTCGGGTAGACCTCGCTGAGGTTCTTCATCACCAGGGATTTGTCCGGGTGCACCAAGATCTTGCCGTCAGCGCTGATCAGAAAGGCATAACCCATGCCGGCAAAGTCCAGCGAGTTGATGATCTCGACCAGGGTGTTGAGGCTCAGGTCGCCACCGACCACCCCGGCTGCTTTGGCAGGCGTGGCGATAGTAATGATCAGTTCGCTGGTGGCAGCGTCGACATAGGGCTCGGTGAGGGTGCTACCGCCTGCGGCCATGGCGTCCTTGTACCAGGGGCGCTGGCGTGGGTCATAGCCATCGGGCATGTCTTCGTTCGGGCGCATGGTGAAGCTGCCGTCGGCACTGCCCAGGTAGGTGAAGGCAAAGGTGGAGGCCAGCACCTTCTGCTCCAGCAGCCCGGTCAGGGCCTCGCCGGAAGAGTCGCGGGCGACCGACTGGGCGACGTTTTCCACCAGCAGGATGCGCCCCGACAGCCAGTTGGCAATGTTGCTGGCGGTGACATTACCCATTTCTTGCAGATAGCTTTCCAGATCATCGCGGATGGCATTGCGTTGCAGGTAATCGTTGTACAGCGTGAACAGCGAGAATGCGGCAATCACCACCAACGAGGCGGCGAGCAGAATCTTGTGGCTGAACTTCAGGTTGTTGGTCATGGCTTCTTGCGTCCGGTAAGTTCTGGCATCAGTCTTGAGCTGATGTAAGGCAATGGCACCGCCGACAGTGCGGCGATGCTGACTATGTCGGCTTAGTTGCAGTAAAGCTTTAACCATGGAGATAACAAGATGGCGCAAACCGATCAGTTTGTTGTAGGGGCCGATCTTGAGGGGCTACCGGTGGGGCAGGCGTTGCGCTTGGCCAACCGTCACGGGCTGATTGCTGGCGCGACGGGCACTGGCAAAACGGTGACTCTGCAACGCTTGATCGAAACCTTCAGTGATGCCGGTGTGGCGGTGTTTGCCGCTGATGTAAAGGGCGACCTCTGCGGCCTGGGTGCTGCTGGCGCGCCGCAAGGCAAGGTGGCCGAACGTATCGCCAGCATGCCCTGGCTTAACCATCAGCCCATGGCCTACCCGGTAACCCTGTGGGATGTGCATGGCCAGAGCGGCCACCCACTGCGCACCACGCTCAGTGAGATGGGGCCTTTGCTGCTCGGCGCGCTGCTGGAACTGACCGACAGCCAGCAGGCCGCACTCTATGCCGCGTTCAAGGTGGCGGATCGCGAAGGCCTGTTGTTGCTCGACCTGAAAGACCTCAAGGCGCTGTTGGCTCATCTGAAAAGTCACCCCGAGGTGCTGGGCGAAGACAGCGCGTTGTTTACCTCCACCTCATCGCAGGCCTTATTGCGCAGGCTGGCCGGTCTGGAGCAGCAGGGCGCCGAGGCGCTGTTTGGCGAGCCGGCTTTGCAGCTGGAAGACATTCTGCATCCGGACCGCGATGGTCGCGGGCGCATTCACCTGCTCGACGCCAGCCGCTTGGTGCATGAGGCGCCGAAGGTCTATGCGACCTTCCTGCTCTGGCTGCTGGCTGAGCTGTTCGAGCAACTGCCGGAGCGCGGGGATGCCGACAAGCCGCTGCTGGCGTTGTTCTTCGATGAAGCGCACCTGTTGTTTGCCGGAACGCCGAAGGCTTTGCAGGAACGCCTGGAGCAGGTGGTGCGGTTGATCCGCTCGAAAGGCGTGGGGGTGTACTTCGTCACCCAGTCGCCGGGCGACTTGCCGGACGATGTGCTGGCGCAGCTTGGCCTGCGTATTCAGCACGGCTTGCGCGCTTTTACCGCCAAAGAGCAGAAGTCGCTGCGCGCGGTGGCTGATGGCTTCCGGCCCAATCCGGCCATCGACACGTTGACGGTGCTCACCGAGCTGGGTATCGGCGAAGCCCTGGTCGGCACGCTGGAGGCCAAAGGCACGCCGGCCATGGTGCAGCGTGTAGCCGTTGCTCCGCCGCAATCGCGTATCGGCCCGCTGAATGATGCTGAACGTGCGGCCTTGATTCAGCAATCGCCGTTGCGGGGGCGCTACGACAAGCCGATTGATCGTGAGTCCGCCTATGAATTGCTGACCGCCCGCGCTGAGCAGGCTGCGCAACAGGCAGAGCCAAGCAAACCGAGCGCTGCCGGCAAGCAGGCAGAGGCAGGCGGTGGGATTGGCGGTGCGGCGGGTGAGTTGCTTGGCGGCCTGGCCAGTCAGGTGATGAAAACAGCCATGCGCCAGGCGGCCAATCAGATTGGTCGGCAACTGGTGCGTGGTCTGTTGGGTTCGCTGATGGGCGGTAAGGGGCGCTGAGTCAGCGGCCATCCCGATCTGGGATGGCCGCCTGCTCTAACATCAAGGTTGCGGGGCGTCAGCCAGACGCCTCGTCGGCCTTGGTTTGCAGCTCTTTTTCGATTTTTACCAGCTCTTTTTCAAACGCTTGGTCGAGAAGGTTGGCCTTCTTGCGCCACGGCTTGCGCTCGGGGTCCGGTTGAGCGGCGTAGGTAATCACTTCCCCGCCGTATACATCCTTGTAACGCTGCGCCTGGCGCTCGAGTTCGGCGCGCAGTTCGTCTTTCGTCACGTAGTTACCCATGGTCTTGAACAGAATATTGGCTGGATGCCAGGTATATGACCTGGGCACCTGAGACGGCCAAACAGTTTTAGCTCACGCATTTATTGAGCATGGCGAATAGTTTCAATGACTATTGCCGCGCTGGTTCGCCCTTTAATTGTGGATTACCTGAACGAATTGTCAGGTTTGTTAAAGGGCTAATTAGGTTGCGCCCGGCAATTATGGCGAAGCCAAGTTAAATGTCCAGCCTGCTTAATTGGCAGGTTGTAGACCGTAGCGTTGCAAAATGGTTGCAAGCTGGCCGTTATTGCGCAGCGTACCCAGCCCGCGATTGAATGCCTGAAACTGCGCAGGGCTGACTTTCTTGCGGGAAAAACCAATGCCGTATGAAATTGACGTCAAATGCCCGGCGTTGCGCAGCGCATAGAGGTATTCATGCTCAATCAAATGCCGGGCAACATCACGGTTAAGCACCACAACACCTTGTTCACCAAAACGCCCAGCATTGAGCATCAATAACAGCCGATGGTTATTGGTCACCAGTTTAACCTCGACATCCGGTGTGTTCTTCAGGCTTTCCTGGAGTACAAATGAGGTGCCTGACGGGCCATACACGCCGACCTGGTGGCCGCGTAAATCCTCTGGTTGGCGGTAATGGAAGTTATTCGAGCGCAGGGTGTAGAAGTCGTAACCGGAGGTCACCAGCATGGGCGTAATCAGAAATGCCTGATGCCGCGCAGGTGATTGAATCACGGTGAAGATGCCATCCACTTCGCCATCTTCGGCCTGCTGCAGCGCGCGGCGCCAAGGCAATACTTCAATACGGCAGCGCCACTGCAAGAGTAGGCATGTTGCGTTGACTATTTCAGGCAGCGCGCCGCTGGCAATTGCACCACGTGAATAACTGAAGGGCGGGAACTCCTCGGTTACAAAGTGCAGGTTCTCGGCCGCTGAGTTACTGGCCGCAATCAAGGCCGTCAGTGCGAACAGTGCATGGCGTAACAACACGACTTAATCCTTTAGTTGCGATGAACGCTTGCAGGCGCTGCATGACCGGAGTGTGGCTAATTGGTCTGCACGGTGCTCGTTATTATTAGCCTTGTGTCAGCCTATTTGCCTAGTAGCTGTTTGCGCCGGGTAGCGTGCATGCAGGTTGTGCTCAGAGCACCTTGCGTTTCCAGTGCGTGCGCCCGCCTGCTCGGTAATACCTTGCAAACTCTATGCAATTGAGTAAACCGGCGTGCCTCCCTACATTTGCGCCCGCAGCGGTGAGACCTCTGCACGGTTGATTAGCTGGGTTGCTCAATCATGGCGATGGTCACTGGGCCGCGGCCGCCAATCAGGCCGCCAACGGCTGTTATGGAGAGTGTTATGCGTAAGTCGATGCAAATGGGTGTACTGGGGTTGGTGCTGATTGGCCTGGTCGGTTGCGAGGCGGCAGAGCAGTCGGCGCAGAAACTTGCGGAGAAGGCCGAGCAGGCAGTGGTGGACGTCGCCCGCGAAGCGATTGATGAAACCGTGAAAGAACTCAACAAGCAGGTGGATGAGGTGCAGCAGTCGACCAATGAGTGGCTGGGCAAACCCACTGAGGAGGCTGAGCCGCAACAACCCGAGCAGCCGCAGGCTGAGCCGGATGATCAGGCTGTTACCAAGTCCATCGAGACCTGATTCGAGGTTTCAGGGCATTTCCTGCAGCGCTGTGCAGCTGGCGCTGTAGTTCTGCTGGCAGGCGCTGGTAAACAGGCGCCGGGCCTGGTTGGCGTCCAACGGCACGCCTTGTTCGCCACGCAGGTAGAGGTTGCCGAGGATGTGCTGGGCCATCGGGTTGCCGCCGGCGGCGGACTGGTTGAGGTACTTGAGCATCTGCGGCGGGTTGTTGAAGTCCGGGTTGTCGCGGCCGGTATACAGGTAGGCCAGACTGACTGCGGCCATGGCGTGGCCTTTGTCGGCGGCGAGCTTCCACCAGTATTCGGCCTGCTTGAGGTCCTTGTTCGGCTTGCCGACGAAGTACAGGCTGCCGAGCTGGAACTGGCTATCGAGGTCGCCGCGGTTGGCCTGGCTGCGCAGGTTAGCCTCGGCGGCGTTGTTTTCGCGGGGGGCATCGGTTTGCTGGGCGGGCTGTTCGGTTTGGCTTTGTTCCGGCTGGCTGGCGCAACCGCCCAGCAGCAGGCCTGCGCAGAGCAGCAACAACAGCGGGTGGTGGCGTAGTGGCGCAATATTCATGCGGATTGCTGCTCCCTTGATATGGCGTTGAGCGTTAAGTCGAATCTGTAGCGGGTATACACAAGACTACAGGCATGCGGGCAAGTTGCGCGGCGGTCGAGCTGTCGGCAGCTCGGCGGACTGCAGAATCCATATCAGTTTGTCGCCTGCAGCGTTTCGCCCGCGCGACAGAGCTGCGATTCTTGCTCATCTTCGCGTCTCTCCATGCATCCAGGCCTTCGAGGTATCCATGCAGATCAGCTCCAACTTCGACAGCGGCAATATTGAGGTCATCGACGCCAGCAACCCGCAGCAGGTGCAGCTGGCGATTCGCCCCGATCTCAACAGTGGGCATTTCCAGTGGTTCCACTTCAAGGTTGAAGGTTTGCAGCCTGGGCAGCGTTACGGCTTTAGTCTGGGCAATGCCGGGCAGTCGTCTTACCCGAATGCCTGGAGCGGTTACCACGCCGTGGCCTCTTACGATCAGCGCGATTGGTTTCGGGTGCCCAGCCGCTTTGCAGAGGGCGCGCTGAGTTTCGATATTGAGCCGCAGCACGGGCAGATCTGGTTCGCCTATTTCGAGCCCTACAGTCGCGAGCGTCATAGCCAGTTGATCGAGGATGCGCAGCGCCTGGCTGGCGCCGAGCTGTTTGCCACGGGTAAGAGCATCGAGGGCCGACCTATCGAGTTGCTGCGCATCAGCCGCAACCCGCAGGCGCAGCGCAATATTTGGCTGATCGCCCAGCAGCATCCCGGCGAGCATATGGCCGAGTGGTTTATGCAGGGGCTGCTTGAGCGCCTGCAGCGGCGCGATGATGCCGAGCTAAATAACCTGCTGGAGCAGGCCGATCTGTACCTGGTGCCGAATATGAATCCGGACGGCGCCTTCCGTGGCCATCTGCGTACCAACGTCGCTGGGTGTGACCTTAACCGCGCCTGGCAGTCGGCTAGTGAGACGGACAGCCCCGAGGTGTATTTCGTCCAGCAGCAGATGCGCGCTGTGGGCGTCGATCTGTTTCTGGATATCCACGGCGACGAGGAAATTCCTCATGTGTTTGTCGCCGGCTGTGAAGGCAACCCCGGCTATAGCCCGCGTCTGCAACGTCTGGAAAACCAGTTCAAGCAGTTGCTGATCGATAACGGCGCCGAGTTCCAGACCGCCTTCGGCTACACCCCCGATCAGTTCGGCCAGGCCAACACCAGCCTGGCCTGCAACGCCGTCGGCATGGAGTTCGATTGCCTGGCCTTTACCATCGAAATGCCGTTCAAGGATCACGACGATCGTCCCAACCCGCACACCGGCTGGAGTGGTGCGCGTTCTATGCAGCTGGGCAAGGATGTACTGAGCGTGGCCGCCGCCATGGTTGGGCAGCTGCGCGAGTAGCGAAGCGGTTAACGAGTAGCCCGGATGCAATCCGGGGATGGCCGAATGGCCACCACCGATGCCCCGAGTTGCATCCGGGCTACGTGCGGGCTTTAGCCGCGGTAGTAACGCTGCGGCACAAACGGGGTTTTGGCCACTTTCATCGCCACGCGCTTGCCGCGCACCATGGCCCATACCTCGGTATCCAGGGCGATATGGCTGCTCTGCACATAGCCCATGGCCACCGGCGCAGCCAGGGTCGGGCCGAAGCCGCCGCTGCATACGGTGCCGATCACAGTGCCGTCGGCATCGACGATCTCCGCGCCTTCACGCACTGGTACACGCTCCTGCGGCAGCAGGCCGACGCGCTTGCTGGCAACGCCTTGCTGTTGCTGGGCGAAGATCCGCTCGGCACCCGGGAAGCCGCCAGCACGGGCGCCATCGGCGCGACGTGGTTTGGACATGGCCCACAGCAGGCTGGCCTCGATCGGCGTGGTGCTGGTGCTCATGTCGTGGCCGTACAGGCACAGACCGGCTTCCAGACGCAGCGAGTCGCGTGCGCCGAGGCCGATGGCGGCTACTTCAGGTTCGGCCAGCAGGCTGCGCGCCAGGGTTTCGGCGTGGGTGGCCGGCACCGATATTTCGAAGCCGTCTTCGCCGGTGTAGCCGGAGCGGCTGACGTAGCAGTCGACACCGAGCAGACGCACTGGGGCGAATTGCATAAAGGTCATCTTGGCCACTTCTGGGGCCAGGCGCGCCAGCACGTCGACGGCTTTCGGGCCTTGCAGCGCCAACAGTGCGCGTGCTTCAAACAGGCTTTCGATCTCACACTGGCTGCCAATATGCTTTTGCAGGTGGGCCAGGTCCTGGTCCTTGCAAGCGGCGTTGACCACCAGGAACAGCGTGTCGTCACCCAGGTTGGCGACCATCAGGTCGTCAAGGATGCCGCCGTTGTCATCGGTAAACATGGCATAGCGCTGCATGCCCACCGGCAGGTCGATGATGTCCACCGGCACCAGGGTTTCCAGGGCCTTGGCGGCATTCGCGCCACGCAGGACGATCTGGCCCATATGCGAAACGTCGAACAGGCCGGCGGCTTCGCGGGTGTGCAGGTGTTCCTTCATCACCCCCAGCGGGTACTGCACCGGCATGTCGTAGCCGGCGAACGGCACCATGCGCGCGCCCAGTTCGATATGCAGGGCGTGTAGTGGGGTTTTCGCCAGGGTTTCAGTGGTCATGCGGTTCTCCAAAACTAAGTCTGTGTGACGGATAGAGATTTATCGTAGGAGCGGGGGCGACGCCTAGTTCCATGCCCGCGATGCTTTTTGGCAGCGATTTTCGCGGGCATGGCCCGCTCCTACAGGGGTGTATGGTTGTTGGCTTTAGCACTCGACAATATTTACGGCCAGGCCACCGCGGGCGGTTTCCTTGTACTTGTTGTTCATGTCGGCACCGGTCTGGCGCATGGTGCGGATCACTTTATCCAGCGAAACGAAGTGCTGGCCGTCGCCGCGCAGGGCCATGCGCGCGGCGTTGATCGCCTTCACCGAGCCCATGGCGTTGCGTTCAATGCAGGGTACTTGCACCAGGCCGCCGATGGGGTCGCAGGTCAGGCCTAGGTTGTGTTCCATGCCGATCTCGGCGGCGTTTTCCACCTGATTGACGCTGCCGCCCAGCACTTCGCACAAGGCGCCGGCGGCCATCGAACAGGCCACGCCGACTTCGCCCTGGCAGCCGACTTCGGCACCGGAGATCGAGGCGTTTTCTTTATAGAGGATGCCGATGGCGGCGGCAGTGAGCAGAAAGCGCACCACGCCGTCGTCGTTGGAACTGGGGATAAAGCGGCTGTAGTAATGCAGCACCGCCGGCACGATACCGGCCGCGCCATTGGTTGGCGCAGTGACCACGCGGCCGCCGCTGGCGTTTTCCTCGTTCACTGCCAGGGCGTAGAGGTTGACCCAGTCGAGCACGCTGAGGGCGTCACGCAGCGCGGCTTCGGGGTTTTTGCACAGCTGACGGTGCAGATCGGCGGCGCGGCGTTTGACCTTGAGGCCGCCGGGCATGATGCCTTCGTTGCGGCAGCCGGCCTCGACGCAATCCTGCATCACCTGCCAGATATGCAGCAGGCGCGCGCGGGTTTCGGCTTCAGGTCGCCAGGCGGCTTCGTTGGCCAGCATCACCTGGCTGATCGACAGGTTGTGTTCGGCGCAATGCGCCAGCAGCTGTTTGCCGGTGGTAAAGGGGTACTGCAGCACGGTGCGGTCTTCGACAATGCGATCGGCGCCGGCGGCCTGTTCATCGACGACGAAACCACCGCCCACCGAATAGTACTCGCGCGAGCGGATCTGTAAGCCGGCTGCGTCGAAGGCGCGAAAGATCATGCCGTTGGGGTGAAAGGGCAGCGGTTTGCGGATCATCGCCAGGTGCTGTTTTTCGACAAAACGGATGGGCTTTTCGCCGAGCAGATTGAGTTCGCCGCTGCTGCGAATCGCCGCCAGGCGGGCGTCGACTTTACTGGTGTCGACGCTGTCCGGCTGTTCGCCTTCCAGACCCAGCAGCACGGCTTTGTCGCTGCCATGGCCCTTGCCGGTGGCGCCGAGGGAGCCGTACAGCTCGACCTTAAGGCTGTCGGTGGTGGCCAGTAAATCATCGCGGCGCAGGCCTTCGGCAAAGCGCACGGCCGCCAGCATCGGGCCGACGGTGTGTGAGCTGGACGGGCCGATGCCGATCTTGAAAAGGTCAAAAACGCTAAGTGACATGCTTGCTCCGACTGCGTGTTTTGCTGCCGCCCTTGTGGGGCGGCGATGATGCGGCGCGCTGGATAACCGCGCCGCGAGTGGCAAAATTGCGTGCTGTCTTAGTTAGCGTAGACCGGGAAGTTGGCGCATAGCTCCGCAACCTGACCACGAACGCGCTCGATTACTGCCGCGTTGTCCAGCTCATCAAGGATGTCGCAGATCCAGCCGGCCAGGGTGCGGCACTCGCCCTGCTTGAAACCGCGTGTGGTAACGGCCGGGGTACCGATACGGATGCCGGAGGTGACAAACGGCGACTGCGGGTCATTCGGTACGGCGTTCTTGTTCACCGTTATATGCGCCGCCCCAAGGGCTGCGTCGGCGGCCTTGCCGGTGAGGCCCTGCTTGATCAGGCTGACCAGCATCAGGTGATTGTCGGTGCCGCCGGAGACCACGTCATAGCCGCGCGCAACGAACACTTCGGCCATGGCCTGGGCGTTGTTGATCACCTGCTGCTGGTAGGCCTTGAAGCCAGGCTCCAGCGCTTCCTTGAAACACACCGCCTTGGCCGCGATCACATGCATCAACGGGCCGCCCTGGCTGCCGGGGAACACGGCGGAGTTGAGCTTCTTCTCGATCTCTTCATTGGCCTTGGCCAGGATCAAACCGCCGCGCGGGCCGCGCAGGGTCTTGTGGGTGGTGGTGGTCACCACATCGGCAAAGGGCAGCGGATTCGGATACAGGCCGGCCGCTACCAGGCCAGCCACGTGGGCCATATCGACAAACAGCAGCGCACCGACTTTGTCCGCGATGGCGCGGAAGCGGGCGAAATCCAGGGTGCGCGAATAGGCGCTGAAACCGGCGACGATCATCTTCGGTTTGTGCTCGACGGCCAGTCGCTCGACTTCGGCGTAATCGATCAGGCCGTTCTCGTCGATGCCGTACTGCACCGCGTTGTACAGCTTGCCGGAGGACGACACCTTGGCGCCGTGGGTCAGGTGGCCGCCGTGGGCCAGGCTCATGCCGAGAATGGTATCGCCAGCATTCAGCAAGGCCAGGTACACCGCGCTGTTGGCGGAAGAACCGGAGTGCGGCTGCACGTTGGCGTAGTCCGCGCCGAACAACTGCTTGGCGCGCTCGATGGCCAGGGCCTCGACCTTGTCGACATGCTCGCAACCGCCGTAGTAACGCTTACCCGGATAGCCTTCGGCGTACTTGTTGGTCAGGCCGCTGCCCTGGGCCTGCATGACGCGCTGGCTGCAATAGTTTTCCGAGGCAATCAGCTCGATATGGTCTTCCTGGCGCTGCTCTTCGGCGTTGATCGCGGCGAGCAGGGCGTTGTCAAAGCCTTGCAGTTGGTCGTGCTTGCTAAACATGGTGAGGCCCTCTGGTTTTTATATGAGGTGCAGCTAACCCGCCTCGGGTAGAGGTGAGTCGAAATTCTTGGGTAAATAGAGCCGTAGGATGGGCGGCGCATGGCACTGAACATGCCGACGACACCTTTGTTGAGCGCCGCGTAACCCATCGTTGCTGGATACGCGGTGCTGTGATGGGTATCGCTGCGCTCAACCCATCCTACGGTTTTGTAGCTTTGCCTTAAGCGTCCTGGTACGCCTCGATGGACGGGCAGGCGCAGATCAGGTTGCGGTCGCCGAACACGTTGTCCACGCGGCCGACCGGCGGCCAGTACTTGGCCTCGATCAGGCTGGCCACTGGGTACACGGCTTGTTCGCGGCTGTAGGCGTGAGTCCACTCGCCGACCAGTTCCAGTGCAGTGTGTGGGGCGTTTTTCAGTGGGTTGTCGTTGGCATCCAGCTGGCCAGCTTCCACCGCACGAATCTCGTTGCGGATGGCGATCATGGCGTCGCAGAAACGGTCCAGCTCTTCCTTGGATTCGCTCTCGGTCGGCTCGATCATCAGGGTGCCAGCGACCGGGAAGGACATGGTCGGGGCGTGGAAGCCGAAGTCGATCAGGCGCTTGGCCACATCGTCAACGCTGATGCCGCTGCTGTCCTTGATCGGGCGGATATCCAGAATGCACTCGTGCGCCACCAGGCCGTTGCTGCCCGAATACAGCACGGGGTAGTGCTCTTCCAGGCGGCGGGCGATGTAGTTGGCGTTGAGAATCGCCATCTGCGAAGCGCGTTTGAGGCCTTCGCCGCCCATCATGCTGATGTACATCCAGGTGATCGGCAGAATGCTGGCGCTGCCGAACGGCGCGGCGCTGACAGCACCTTCCTTGCGGGCCATATGGCCGTGACCGGGCAGGAACGGAATCAGGTGCTCTTTCACGCCAATCGGGCCGACACCTGGGCCGCCACCGCCGTGCGGGATGCAGAAGGTCTTGTGCAGGTTCAGGTGCGAGACGTCGCCGCCGAACTTGCCCGGGGCGCACAGGCCGACCATGGCGTTCATGTTGGCACCGTCGATATACACCTGACCGCCGTTGTCGTGGACGATCTGGGCGATCTCGCGGATGCCTTCCTCGAACACGCCATGGGTCGATGGGTAGGTGATCATGATCGCGGCCAGGCGATCCTTGTGCTCTTCGGCCTTGGCCTTGAGGTCGGCGATATCGACGTTGCCGCTGCTGTCGCAGGCGGTTACCACTACGCGCATACCGGCCATGCTGGCGGTGGCTGGGTTGGTGCCGTGGGCCGATTGCGGGATCAGGCAGATATCGCGCTGATCATCGCCGCGGCTCAGGTGATAGGCACGGATGGCCAAGAGGCCTGCGTACTCGCCCTGGGAGCCGGCGTTCGGCTGCAGGGAGATGCCGTCGTAACCGGTAGCCGCGCAAAGCATGGCTTCCAGTTCAGTGGTCAGCTGGGTGTAACCCTGGCTCTGTTCGGCTGGGGCGAAGGGGTGCAGGTTGCCGAACTCGGCCCAGGTCACCGGAATCATTTCGCTGGCGGCGTTGAGCTTCATGGTGCAGGAGCCCAGCGGGATCATGCTGCGGTCCAGCGCCAGATCCTTGTCGGCCAGCTTGCGCAGGTAGCGCATCAGCTCGGTTTCGCTGTGGTAACGGTTAAACACTGGGTGAGTGAGGATTTCGCTTTCGCGCAGCAGGCCTTTTGGCAGCTGGGCGATTACCCCGGCCGCCAGCTCGGCGAAGGCTGGAACAGCCTTGCCCTCGGCGAATACTGCCAGCAGCGCTTCAACTGCGGCCTGGTCGCTGGTTTCATCCAGGGACAGACCCAGGCGCTCGCCATCGACTTCACGCAGGTTGATCCCGGCCTTGCGCGCAGCAGCGTGCAGGGCAGCGGTTTTGCCGGCGGTGGCCAGGGTCAGGGTGTCGAAGAAGAATTCCTGCTCAACGCTGTAACCCAAAGCGCGCAGGCCTTTGGCCAGTATCGCGGTGAACTGGTGCACGCGCTGAGCGATCTGGGTCAGGCCTTTCGGGCCGTGGTAGACGGCGTACATGCTGGCGATGTTGGCCAGCAGCACTTGCGCGGTACAGATGTTACTGGTGGCCTTCTCGCGGCGGATATGTTGCTCGCGGGTTTGCATGGCCAGGCGCAGGGCCGGCTTGCCGAAACGGTCGATCGACATGCCGACCAGACGGCCCGGCATATCGCGCTTGAACGCATCGCGTGTAGCGAAGTAGGCGGCATGCGGGCCACCGAAGCCCAGCGGCACACCGAAACGCTGCGCGCTGCCCAGGGCCACGTCGGCACCGAACTCGCCCGGCGGCGTGAGCAGGGTCAGGGCCAGCAGGTCAGCGGCGACGGCGACCAGGGCGCCGGCGGCGTGGAAGCGCTCGACCAGTTCGCGGTAGTCGAAGATATCGCCATTGCTCGCTGGGTACTGCAGCAGTGCGCCGAAGTAGGCGCTGGCATCAGTGATGGCTGCTTCGTCGCCGATCACCACTTCAATGCCCAGCGGCTCGGCACGGGTGCGCAGCACGTCGAGGGTTTGCGGGTGGCAATGCTGGGAGGCGAAGAAGGCGTTGCTGGCCTTATTCTTCGACAGGCGTTTGCAGAAGGTCATGGCCTCGGCAGCGGCGGTGGCTTCATCGAGCAGCGAGGCGTTGGCGATCTGCATACCGGTAAGGTCGCTGATCAGGGTCTGGAAGTTCAGCAAGGATTCCAGGCGACCCTGGGAAATCTCTGGCTGGTACGGGGTGTAAGCGGTGTACCAGGCCGGGTTTTCCAGCAGGTTGCGCAGGATCGGGCTTGGCGTGTGGGTGCCGTAGTAGCCCTGGCCGATAAAGGTCTTGAGCTGCTGGTTCTTGCCAGCGATGGCCTTGATCTTGGCCAGGGCGTCGGCTTCCGACAGGCCTGGCTGGGCGCCCAGCACGCTGGTGCCCTTGATGCTCTCGGGGATGACGTTATCGGTCAGCGCGTCGATGCTGGCGTAGCCGAGCAGTTCGAGCATGGCAGCGGTATCGGCGTCACGTGGGCCGATATGGCGGGCGACAAATTCGTTCTGGGTGGTCAGCTTGGTCATCACAATCTCTCAGGCGTCAGCATTGGCGTTGAGCAGGCGCTCGTAGGCGGCCTGGTCGAGCAGGTCGGCTACCGCGCTGGCATTGGCCGGACGGAAACGGAAGAACCAACCCTTGCCCAGGGGATCTTCGTTGACCAGCTCAGGGCTGGATTCTAGCTCGCCATTGACCTCAACCACCTCACCGTCCAGCGGCATGGCGATATTGCTTGCAGCTTTTACCGATTCCAGCACGGCCACTTCGTCACCCTCGGCGTAGCTCTGGGCTTCCGGCAGCTGCACGAACACCACGTCACCCAGGGCTTCCTGGGCATAGGCAGTGATGCCCACGGTAACCAGACCATCGGCATCCTGACGCAGCCATTCGTGCTCAACGGTAAAACGCAATTCGCTCATGTGAACTCCTCAAGGGTGGTGACTCGCCCTTTCTGCTGGGGGCGATGTGCTGGACGCGCGTGCCGGGCACGAGCGGAAGGTGGAAAGACCATAGCAAAGTAGGTGCCATTGTTATTTTTATCAATAAAAACAATAACTTAAGCTGTTTTTATGTATTCGTCTTTGCTGCTTATGTAGCGATTTCGATACGCGCATGATCGATTCATCCATAAGGCACAGCGCAAAGGCTCTGGCGTCGCGGGCTGAACGCTTTGTGTCGCTTTCATTACGGTGTATTTAAATCGATACGATGTCTTGGCGGAGCCAGCGATCAGGCCCGGCGCAGCTGCCGTAGCGCTGCCTTCGTTGCAACGCCAGCAGCGGCCAATTGCCTTGCCGAGCCGCCGTGGCCATTCACCCACCCTATAAAGCGCCATTGAAACGGTCCATGGGCCGGCGGGAGAGCGGCTTTCCAGAGGCGTATTCACTCTTTCGGCTGACGGGGCAAATACCTCTTTCGGGCGCTTATCCGCTGGCGGGGGGCTGGGTAGCGTGTGGGCCTCAACACGAAACCCGCTTTCCAGGAGAGCCGCATGAGAACAAGAACAAGACATGCCATCTTCCAGCCCAGCGTTTTGGCGATTGCCATTGCTGTTGGCTGTGTCGCGCCTGTCCAGGCTATTACATTCAATATCGGTGAGGTCGAAGCGCAGTTCGACTCATCGCTTTCTGTGGGGGCCAGTTGGAGCGTGCGTGGTGCCGATCCCGACTTTATCGGCACGCGCAACGGTGGCAAGGCGTCTTCTCAGACCAACGATGACGGCCGCCTGAACTTCAAGAAAGGTGAAACCTTTTCGAAGATATTCAAAGGTATTCACGACCTTGAATTGAAGTACGGCGACACCGGCGTGTTTATTCGCGGCAAGTATTGGTACGACTTCGAGACCAAGGACGAAAGCCGACTGCTGTATGACATCGATGACCACAATCGCAAGACTGCGGCACAAGCCTCCGGGGCGGAAATTCTCGATGCCTTCATCTATCACAACTACAACCTGGGCAGCATGCCGGGCAGTGTGCGGGTCGGTAAGCAAGTGGTCAGCTGGGGTGAAAGTACCTTTATCGGTAACTCGATCAACTCGATCAACCCCGTGGATGCTGCAGCGTTCCGCCGGCCCGGCGCAGAGATCAAGGAGGGGCTGATTCCGGTCAACATGCTCTATGTATCGCAGAGCTTGACCGACACCATCAGCATGGAGGCGTTCTACCAGCTGGAGTGGGACCAGACCGTTATCGATAACTGCGGAACGTTCTTCGCGCCCAGCGACACGGCCGCCGATGGCTGTAATGACCGCCTGGTTGTAGCCGGGGCTGATGTTGCGCCGGACGCGTCAAACAACACCGGTGCGCCGGGCAATCCCGTCTTTATTCCTCGCGCGGGCGACCGTGATGCTCGTGATAGCGGTCAGTTCGGCGTTGCCTTGCGCTGGTTTGCCGAGTCGTTACATGACACTGAGTTCGGCCTGTACGCGATGAATTACCACAGCCGTACCCCGAGCGGCAGCATCATTGTCGGCACCGGGGCGCCACAGGCTGCCCGCTACTTTCTGGAGTACCCGGAAGATATCCGTCTGTATGGCGTAAGTTTCCAGACCAATATCGAAGGTACGGCGTTGTCGGGTGAACTCAGTTACCGGCCCAATATGCCAATCGGCATCAACTCCACGGACATGACCTTTGCCTCCCTGCGCCAGGGGTTTTCACCGGTATTTACCAGCGGTCATGGGCGCAATGCGGTGGGTGAGGAAGTGGCCGGCTACGTGCGCAAGCCGGTGACCCAAGCGCAAGTATCGGCGGTGCAGTTTTTCGACCGAGTGCTGGGGGCCAGTCGCCTGACCCTGGTGGGCGAGGTGGGGTACAACCATGTCAGCGGTATCAATGATGATGTTGGTGAGCTGCGCTTCGGTCGCGATCCGGTCTATGGCATTGGTCAGCTCAACCCCAACACGACCTGTACTGCAGGAGTGAACGCCGCCAACCCAGATCAGTGTAATGACGATGGCTTCTTCACCAGCAGCTCCTGGGGCTACCGCCTGCGGGCTAGTGCCGAGTACAGCAACGTTTTCGCCGGGGTCAACCTGACGCCGAGCATTGCCTGGTCGCATGACGTCGATGGTTATGGCCCCAACTTCAGCGAGGGCAGTAAGGCGGTGAGCCTAGGCCTGAACGCTGACTACCAGAACACCTATAACGCCAGCCTCAGTTACACCGACTTCTTTGGTGGTGATTACAACACCAACGTCGACCGTGACTTTGTTGCCCTGAGCTTTGGTGTGAACTTCTGATCAACGCAGTGCAAAAGGATCCGTACACCATGAAAAACACAAGAATCCTGCAAACTGGTGCGCTGCTGCTGACGTTGTTAGCCAGTAGCGTGATGGCCGCAGTCTCTGAACAAGAAGCGGCTCAGTTGGGTACCAGCTTGACGCCGCTGGGCGGGGAAATGGCCGGCAATGCTGATGGCAGTATCCCTGCCTGGGATGGCGGTCTGTCTACCAGTGCCGCGACTGTCGATGGCAAGGGGTTTCTCGCTGATCCGTATGCCAGTGAGCAGCCTCTGTTTACGATTACCGCAGCCAATGCCGAGCAGTACAAAGACAAGCTCTCAGCCGGTCAGATGGCCATGCTCAAACGGTACTCGGATAGCTACAAGATCCCGGTTTACCCCTCGCATCGAACCACCGCCGTGCCTGCAGCGATTGGCGATGCCGCCAAGGTCAGTGCGGTCAATACCACGCCCGTAGACGGTGGTAACGGCCTGCAGAACTTCAATGCCAGCCGTTACTACGCCTTTCCAATTCCCAAGACAGGCGTTGAGGTGATCTGGAACCACATCACCCGTTACCGGGGTGGTAACACCCGACGCGTGGTGACTCAGGCGACGCCGCAGACCAATGGCTCTTACAGCCTGGTCAAGTTCGAAGATGAAGTGGCCTTCCCGGCGGATATGCCTGATCTTGATCCGGCCAAGGGCAGCAATGTCTTGCTGTACTTCAAGCAGCGGGTGACTGCACCGTCGCGCCTGGCCGGTAACGTGCTGCTGGTCCACGAGACTATCGACCAGGTCAAGGAGCCGCGCCTGGCGTGGATTTACAACGCCGGTCAACGCCGCGTGCGCCGTGCCCCGCAGGTGGCCTACGATGGGCCGGGTACCGCCGCTGACGGCATGCGTACGGCCGATAACTTCGATATGTTCTCCGGAGCGCCTGATCGCTACGACTGGCAACTGGTCGGCAAGAAGGAAATGTACATCCCCTATAACAGCTACAAGCTTGATTCGCCGTCACTGAAGTACGACGACGTGCTTAAAGCCGGGCACATCAATCAGGACCTGACGCGCTACGAGCTGCACCGGGTTTGGGAAGTGGTTGCCACGCTGAAGAGCGGTGAGCGGCATATCTATGCCAAGCGCCATATGTATGTCGACGAGGACAGCTGGCAGATAGCGCTGGTTGATCATTACGACGGCCGTGGTCAGCTCTGGCGTGTTGCCGAAGGTCATGCGCAGCACTACTACAACCATCAAGTGCCGGGCTACACCCTTGAAGCGCTGTATGACCTGGTGGCAGGTCGTTACCTGGCTCTGGGTATGAAGAACGAAGAAAAATCGGCTTATAACTTCGGCTTCAAGGCGACGGCTGCAGACTACACGCCAGCCGCACTGCGCAGCTCCGGCGTTCGCTAGGCCAATAACCTGCACGTGTTACTCCGTAATTGGGCGGCCTTCGGGCCGCCTTTTTTATCGCCCGGCATCACCTGTGGTGATAGAGCTGTGAGCGATAGGCATTGAGGTTTAGCCTGCAATGATCCGGTTCCTGCAAGAACAATAAATCGAGCCGTCATGAACGCATTAGCGCCTTTCCCGCAAAGCGCCGCAGCGTCGTCCTGTGGCAGCGTACAGCGCCCGCCGCCTGGGCATATCTCCCGGCTATCCCTGCAACAGCGATTGCTTGCGCACGACTGTCGCCTGCGTTTGTTGGTTGGCCCGGCCGGCTTTGGCAAAACCGTGTTGTTGGCCGATTGCGCCCGCGAATGCCCGGCCAATTACCGCCTGCTCTGGCTGAACTGCGCTGCTGAAGGCCTGCATGCAGAGCAGCTGGCTCAGCAACTAGGCAAGCTGCTCGACTACCCCACAGACCTCAGCAGTGGCGAGCTGCTGGCGACCCTGGGGCAGGAGTCGCGGCCGCTGTGGATCATGCTTAATGACTACCCGGCGCAGCCGAATCACGCCCTCGATGGTTTTCTCAATCAGCTGCTGATGATCACCCCGCCGGGCATCTGCTGGTGGCTGGGTAGTCGGCGGCGGCCAGCGTGCAACCTCTCGCGTCTGTTGTTGGAAGGCGAGCTGCTCGAACTGGGCGCCAGCGAACTGGCCTTTAGCGAAGCGGAAGTGCTGGCCTGGCTGCAGCAGCTGGACTCAACCCGCAGTGCCTGGGCGCACGATCTGCATGAGTTAACCCAGGGCTGGCCAGCGGCTTTGCGCCTGCGTCTGTTGGCGGCGCAGGCCGAGCCGGCTGCCTTGAGTGCGCCGCAGGATGGTGAGCATGATCAGCTGCTCGCCGAGTATGTCGAACGCGAAGTGCTGCAAGGGCTGCCGGATGAGCTGTTGCAGATGCTCCAGCAACTGGCGCAATTGCCACGCTTCAATCCGGCGCTGTGTGATCACCTGTTTGGTGTGGGCGAGGGCGCGCAGTGGTTGCGCGCGCTGATCGAGCGCGGCGTGTTTATTCAGGAGTTGGACGCAGCCAAGGGCTGGTATGTGCTGTTCCCGCCGCTGGCCCGTCTGCTGCAGCGGCAGGCAGTGAATCTGCCGTACAACGCCTTGCATGTGCATGCCAGCCAGTGGTTTGCCGGCCATGGCGATATTCGTGCGGCAGTGGAGCACGCCTTGCTGGCCGGGCAACCGGACGTGGCCGGCAGTTTTCTTGAGCGCTTTACCGAGGAGCAGGTGCTGCAGGGGCAGGATCTGGCGCTGATTCTGCGCTGGCGCAGCGAGCTGCCGGACAGCCTGCTGTGCAGCACGCCGCGGCTGATTCTGCTCAACGCCTGGGTGTTGCTGCTGGTCGGCCGCCTGGATGAAGCACAGACTTGTATTAACCAGCTGGCACGCTTTCAGCCGCGCAGTGACGGTGCGCGGACTCGCGAGCTATTCGCTCACTGGCAGGCCATCCAGGGCATCATCGCCTACGGCCGAGTCTGTGCCGTGGATGCCCGCAGCCATTTGCATGACGCCCTGCAGGGGCTGCCGCAAAGCGCGTGGGCGCAGGCGCTGCTGTGTCGTTCGGCATTGACCCTGGTGGCCATTGGTGAAGGTCAGCTGGAGGTGGCGCAGAAGCTGAGTTTCGAAGCCTTGAAGCAGGCGCGCCTGCATGGCAATCCAGTGTTTGAAGCCTTGTTGGAGCTGGACCATGCGCTACTGCTGGAGACGCGTGGCGAGTTTGCCCGCGCTGAAGCGCTGCTGCAGCGGGTGCTGACGGCAACCGCGCCGACTGCCTTGCGCAATACGCCGGTGCTGGCACGCCTTGAACTGCGTCTGGGGCGTCTGCAGCTGCGCCAGGGCCGTGCGGATGCAGCGGCTACGGTGCTGCAGCGCGGGCTTGAGCATGCACTGGCCTGTGGTGATCCGGGGGCGTTTCATGGCTACCTCGGTTTGGCCGAGTTGGCGATGGGGCAGGGCGATATGGCCACAGCCTTTGCTCATCTTGGACACGCCGAACGGCAGATGCAGCGCCAGCGCGTCAGCGAAACCCTGTACCGCGGCACTCTGCTGTTGGCCAGCAGTCACCTGTGGGTTGCCCAAGGCCACCATGCGCGGGCGCGCGTCGCCGCGACGCGGGTGTTGGGTTATGAGCAGCGGGTTAAAGCGGTGCTGCCGACGCCGAATTTCCCCGAGTTGATTCCGCGTTTTCAGGCGCTGTTGCTGCAATTGGATCGTGTGCAGGGCGAAGATGTGCGCGAGCCTCTGCGGCAGTTGCTGGAGCAAGTATCAGCCCAGGGTCGGCAGGCGTTGCTCAGCGACTTGTGGCTCAGCTATGCCGAAGCCTGCGCAGCCTGTGACGATAAAGTGGGTGCCGAACAGGCCCGACAAACCGGCCAGGCGCTGCAGCGGCGCCTGGGTTATCTGCGCCCGTGGTTTCGTGTCGCCAGCCAGGTTGATAACGCGGCGAATGCTATGCCCGCCGCCAGCGCCAATGCCCTGAGCAGCCGCGAGCTGGCGGTACTCGGCTTGATCGCCCAGGGGCTGTCCAATCAGGAAGTGGCCGAGCAGCTGTTTATTTCCCTGCACACGGTGAAAACCCATGCCCGCCGGATCAACGGCAAACTGGGCGTGGCGCGGCGCACTCAGGCGGTGGCCAAGGCCAAGGCGTTGGGATTTTTCTAGGCTATGTACCCGCTATGTGTTGAGTCGTTCCGAGCAGCTATAAGTTGCATGAGGCGCGGTAATACGTAGGGTGGGTTAGGCGCGAACCGGGATCAGACAAACACCATCGACTCTCAACGCGCCGTAACCCACCATGGCGGTCTACCGGCAAGCCGCAATGGTGGGTTACGCGGCGCTCGAATTGCGTGGCGTCCCCATAACCGCCCCCGCGCCGCTAACCCACCATACAAAAGCGGCCCGCAACACATAATCGGCACATAGCCTTTTCTAATGCAGCGCTGGGCTGGCGCTGAGCAGGCGTAGACGCTGGCTGAGTTGCAGGTGCTGCGCCGGATCATCGCTGAGCAGCAGCGCGCATTGCAGGTCGAAGCGCTCGCCCTGCGGACAATCAAGCACTTGATAAATCTCCGCGCGGGCCAGGTGGTCATGCAGGGTCGGCGTGCCGAGCAGCAGCACGCGCTCGGCATCGCGCAGCGCGGCCAGCGGGTCATCATCCAGTTGATGCAGTTGCCGCAGGTTGCGCGACAGGCGCTGCAACATGCTGTGCGCGTCGCAAGGCTGCAGCTGGCTGGCGCTCAACTCGGCGTTAGGGCCGAGATGGCGCTGCAGCAGCTCGCGGCATTCGCGGGTATACAGCCGTCGGCCGCTGCACGGGTCGAGTAGATGATCGGCGCCCGGTACGCGCAGCAGAAAATGCCCCGGGAAATTCACCCCCTGCAGCGGAATCCCCAGGCGTTTGGCTAGTTCCAGTGCGAGCAGGGCCAGGGAAAGTGGCTGGCCGCGACGGCGCAGCAACAGCTGATCCAGCAGCGCTGCCCTTGGCCGCAGTGGGCGTTCGTCGTCTTCATGGAAGTCCAGTTCGCTGAGCCTGCGCAGCAGCGGTTGCGCCAGTTCCTGCAGCGGCAGGTTAGGCAACCCCTGAATGATCTGCTGCTGCAAACCGTTAAGCCGTTGCAGCACCTCGGCCGGTTGCAGCGTGGGCTGGTGCTCCACGGCAATCCATAGCGCCGCCTCGAACAGCGCAGGCGGGTTTTGCTCAAGGCAGGCAAGGCAGGCGGCGCGTGGGGTCATAACAATCTCCCGATGTCTCTGGCTTTGTAGTCAAGCGCCGGGGCTTCGTCCAGTGGATTGTTATGCGGGCGCCAGGCCGCAACTGACCACTGGGGCGGGTGCCGGCAGCGCCACTGCCTATACTGAGTGGCAAATCAGTACGGGAGCCACAGCATGTTCGCCATGATGGAAACCGCCCGGCTGGAGTCGTTGCACTTCGCCGTGGACCCGCTGACCGGTCTGCAGGCCATGATTGCCATCCACAACAGTCGCCTGGGCCCTGCGCTGGGCGGCTGCCGTTACCTACCCTACGCCGACAGCCAAAGCGCCATTGAAGATGTGCTGCGCCTGGCCAAAGGCATGAGCTACAAGGCCGCGCTGGCCGGCCTGCAACAGGGCGGCGGCAAAGCGGTGATTATCCGCCCGGCGCATGTCGACAATCGCGGCGCACTGTTTGAAGCCTTCGGGCGCTTTATCGAAACCCTTAACGGCCACTACATCACGGCCATGGACAGCGGCACCTCCAGCGTCGATATGGACTGCATCGCCCAGCACACCCAGCATGTCACCAGCACCACGGCTGAGGGCGATCCGTCGCCGCACACGGCGTTGGGTGTGTTTACCGGCATTCGCGCTACTGCTCTGGCGCGCCTTGGCAGTGACAACCTGGAAGGTTTGCGGGTGGCGATTCAGGGCCTGGGCAATGTCGGTTATGCGCTGGCCGAGCAGCTGCATGCTGCGGGCGCCGAGCTGCTGGTCAGCGATCTGGACCACGGCCGCGTGCAGCTGGCGGTCGAGCAACTGGGCGCGCGGCCGGTGGCCAGCGAAGCCTTGCTCGCCACCCCGTGCGACATTCTGGCGCCGTGCGGGCTGGGCGGTGTGCTGAACCACACCACCGTCGGCCAGCTGCGTTGTTCGGCAGTGGCGGGGGCGGCGAACAATCAGCTGGCCAGTGCCGATATCTCCGACAGCCTACAGGCGCGGGGGATTCTCTATGCGCCGGATTATGTGATCAATGCCGGCGGCCTGATCTACGTGGCGCTGAAGCATCAGGGCGAATCGCTGCCGGCGATCACCGCGCACCTGACGCAGATCAGCCGACGGCTGACCGAAATATTCGGCCACGCCCAGGCCGACAAACGCTCGCCAGCAAGGGTTGCCGATGCCATTGCCGAGCGCTTGTTATATGGCTGAATGGGCGCTGAGAAGGGGCGGTCCCACCTCTGTGGGAGGGGCTTTCGGCTCTGGCATCCTGCTTCGCCCTACCTCCTTCATCCATGTAGTCGTAGCCGCGACATCAGCAATTAAAAGCTCGCCGCTAAAGCGCCTCCCACAGCGCAGTTGATATTGGCTAGAAACACAAAACCCCAGTCACTGACTGGGGTTTTGTTTACTGCCGCTGGTGTTACTCGGCAGCGGGTTCGCTCAGTTCACTCAAGGCATCCGGCTGGTTCTTGAACGCCTTGGCGAAGATGTCACGGTTCTTCGCCATATAAATCCCCAGCTCTTCACCCTGGGCTTCATTCAGCGATGGCACGGCTTTTTGCAGCACCTCGGTGAGCAGCTCGGCCAGTTCGAGCATTTTGTCATGACGGTCGGCTTCGGCTTTATCCATAAATAAACGCTCCAAATCCCGGCTGCTGCGGTACACCACTTCGACGGCCATTCATCACCTCTACGCCTTCACGCTGATAGGTTGCAATAAACTGTTTATTTGTACAGTAGTTGCGAGCATAAAGAACTCGCCTGCATTTGGCCAGCAGCAATTGCCATGCCGGCTAACAAAATAGCCGATTCTTCAGGCTGCAACAGCCAGCCGCCAGCATGGCGCGGCGGTTGCAGGTGCTTTTTCGCCCGCAGCAAGCTTCTTCTACTGACACTGTTAGATGATGACGCGCGGTGCTGTCGTCATTTTCGATCTATTAGGAGCTTTTATGGGTAAACCAAACTGGGCCGAGCTGATGCGCGAGCGTATGCATGGGCTCGCGGAATCGCTGGGCAATCTGTTGATGGAGGCGTTCCACTACCTGGCGCTGTTCGCCATCGGCGCCATCACCGCCTGGGCCGCGATCATGGCCTTTCTCGGCATGCTGGAGAAGGGCCACATAACCGTCGACGACATCCTGCTGCTGTTTATCTACCTGGAATTGGCGGCGATGGTGGGGATCTATTTCAAGACCAACCACATGCCGATCCGCTTCATGATCTATGTGGCGATTACTGCGCTGACCCGCCTGATGATTTCCGACATTTCGCACAACCATAAACCCGACATGGGCGTGGTGATGGTCTCCGGGGCGATTCTGTTGCTGGCGGTGGCGATTTTTGTGGTGCGCTATGCCTCCTCGCGCTTTCCGGCGGTGCAGGCTGACGGTCAACGCCGCAAACGCAATTCGGCCGATGATGCGGCTGAGAAAGACGATACGCAGAGCGATGACTAAGAGCGGGTCAGTCGCTTAACGGCGCAAACAGCGCCTGCAGGTCGTCTTCGCTGAGCTGCAGCTGGGTCTGGCTGCCGCCTTCCAGCACGCCGCGGGCCAGGTTGGCTTTGGCCTGTTGCAGTTGCTGGATTTTCTCTTCCACGCTGCCACGGGCGATCAGTTTGTAGACGAACACCGGCTTGTCCTGGCCGATGCGGTAGGCGCGGTCGCTGGCCTGGGCTTCGGCGGCCGGGTTCCACCAAGGATCGAAGTGGATCACCGTATCGGCGGCGGTCAGGTTCAGGCCTGCGCCACCGGCCTTGAGGCTGATCAGGAAGATCGGCAGCTCGCCAGCTTGGAACTGCTGCACCGGGGTGCGCCGATCCTGGGTGCTGCCGGTGAGCTTGGCATAGGGGATATTGCGCGCCTTCAACTCGGCTTCGATCAGCGCCAGCATCGAGGTGAACTGCGAGAACAGCAGCACTCGCCGGCCTTCGGCAAACAACTCTTCGAGCATTTCCAGCAGGCCGCTGAGCTTGCCGGAGTCCGCACTGGTCAGGCTGTCGTCGCTTTCATCACCGAGCAGGCGCAGGTCGCAGCAGGCCTGACGCAGACGCAGCAGCGCTTCGAGAATCACGATCTGGCTGCGGGCCAAACCCTGGCGGGCGATTTCCGCGCGGACCTTCTGGTCCATGGCCAGGCGCAGGGTTTCGTAACGGTCGCGCTGCGTCGCGCTGAGTTCGACCCAGTGGGTGATTTCGGTTTTCGGCGGCAGCTCGCTGGCCACCTGCTCCTTGGTACGGCGCAGGATAAACGGCTTGATCCGCCCGGTCAGGTGGGTCAGGCGCTGCTGGTTGGCGTTCTTTTCAATCGGCGTGCGGTAGTCGCGGGTAAAGCTCTTGCTGTCGCCGAGCCAGCCGGGCATGAGGAAGTTGAACAGCGACCACAGCTCGCCCAGGTGATTCTCCAGCGGCGTGCCGGTCAGGCACAGGCGCTGTCCGGCGTGTAATTGCCCGGCAGCGACGGCGGCCTTGCTGCGTGGGTTCTTGATGTTCTGCGCTTCATCGAGAATCAGCAGGCGATAGCGGTAGGCGCTCAATGCCTTGAGGTCGCGCGGCAGCAGGGCATAGGTGGTCAGGATGATCTGCTGGTCGTCGATCTGCTTGAACAGCGCGCGGCGCTTCGGCCCGTGTAGGGCCAGCACCTTGAGCTGCGGAGTGAAGCGCGCGGCTTCATCCTGCCAATTGGGAATCAGGCTGGTGGGCATGACGATCAGCGCCGGCTGCTGCAAACGTCCGGCGTTGAACTCGCAGAGGATATGGCCGAGGGTCTGCAGGGTCTTGCCCAGGCCCATGTCATCGGCCAGCAGGCCGCCGACTTCCAGCTCGGCCAACCCCTGCATCCAGGCCAGACCTTGCAGCTGATAGGGCCGTAGCTCTGCTTCTAAGCCGGCGGGCGCTTGCAAGGTGGCGCTGTCCAGCCGCTGCAGGCGTTCGGCGAAGTCGCGCAACTGGTCGCCGCCTTGCCAGCTGATTGCCGGGCCTTCTTGCAGGTGATTCAGCCGCGCGGCATCCAGGCGCGACAGGCGCAGACGCTGGCTGGATTCGCCCGGCTCACGCACGAATAGTTCACCCAGGGTTGCCAGCAGCGGTTTCAGTCGCGCCAGCGGCAGGGCCACGCGCTTGTGGTTATGCGGCAGGCTGACCAGCAGCACCTCATCGTCATCGCGCTTGTTCAGCGCTTCGCCATTGAGCAGCCAGGGTGCGCGGCGGATGGCTTGCAGCAGAATCGGCAACAGGCTGATGCGCTGGCCTTCCACCTCGATGCCCAGCTCAAGGTCGAACCAGTTCTGCTCGGGGTCCTCCTCGACCTCGGCGTACCAGTCATCGACCTGGGTCAGGTTGAACTGGAAGTCCGGTTGCATGCGGATCTGCCAGCCTTCCTCGCGCAGCAGCGGCAATTGCTCGCGGACAAACAGCAGCCAGGCGGCCTCATTGGGTTGCTCGTAAGCTTCGCCGGCGCTTTCCGGTAGCGCTTCGCTCTGCCGTAGCGCCACTTGCAGGCCGGTCTGCTCCAGGCGCTTGCGCAGTTGGGTTTCAGCGCTGATGTCACGCACGATGCGCAGGCTGTGCTGGGCGCTCTGCTTGATCAGCAGGTCCTTGCCCTGTTTGCCCGCCGCCAGATGGCCCTGGTAGTCGAAGGCCAGGGCGGCGCGGTGCTGGGTTTGTTCCTGCATACGGCCCTTGCGTGCATCAAAGTGCACGCGCACCAGGCTGCCGAGGCTCAGTACCGGGCTGGGCTGCAGGTTTTCCAGGCACTCTTCGCGGGCCTGCGGGCTGCTGACGATCAGCGGCGAGAGGTCGACGCCTTGTTCCTGCTGGGTTTGCAGGGTGAGCAGGGCGCTGGCCACGTGTTTGCAGTTGAAGCCCACTGGGCAGCTGCAATGGCCGGTCACGCCCCAGCCCTGGCCGTAATGGTGCAGGGTGATGCGCTGTTGATAGGTTTGCGCACCGGAGCCACGGCAGCTGGCCAGCAGGGTGCTGTCCTTGAGGCTGAGCAAACGGCTGCGGCCTTGCGCGGCATAACCCTGGCCGCGCTGCAGATCGCCCACGCCGAATTCCGCGCGCCAGTCTTCCTGGCGTAGATGCAGGATATCGAGGGCCATCAGTGGCACCGGGCTGGCGAGTGGATGAATCGTGGCATGGGCAGCTTTCTCGAAGGCAGCCGATGATTCTTGCACAGCCAGCGCGGGATTAGCAGGCTGTTTTCAGGCGCAGGGCGCGCAAGCTGCGTTGCCTGATAGGCGGGTATGCGGCGGGCTGATGCTGCTTGGGGTGAAATCAGGGGCGTTGCAGGGCGGCGCGGTATTGCCCCGGCGTGGCACTGAAGGCCTGGCGGAAACGGTTGTTGAAGTGGCTGGCGCCGGCAAAGCCGCAGGCCAGGGCCACTTCAGCCAATGGCAGGGTGCTGTGTTGCAGCAGCTGTTGGCCATGGCGCAGGCGCTGCGCCAGCACATAGCGGTGTGGCGGCAGGCCGAAGCTGAGCTGGAACATCCGTGCGAAGTGGTATTCGGACAGCGCGCATACGCCGGCCAACTGGCCCAGGCTGAGCGCCTCACTGAGGTTGGCCTGGATAAACTCGCGTATCCGTCGGCGCTGGCTAGGGGCCAGACCGCCGCTCAGGCGCAGGCCTTCGCGGCGGCCGACCTGGGACAGCAGGGCGTGGTTGATCAGGCCATGGGCCAGGCTGCTGCTGAGCAGGCGTTCGGCCGGCTCGAACCAATCCAGCTGGCTGAGCTGGCGAAAGCGCTGGGCCTGCTGTGGGTCGTCGAGAAAGGTGCCTTCGCGCAGTTCCAGTTCCCGTGGTTCACGGTCCAGCAGATTGACGGCCGCCAGGGCGAACTGCTCCTGGCTGATATACAGATGGGCCAGCTGGATTTCACCGTTGATCACCCATTCCGACTGATGCCCGGCCGGGAGGATGCACAGCTTGTCCGGCGCGCCTTTGCTGTGCGGGCTCTCGCGGCGGAAGGTGCCGGTGCCGCCGGCCAGGTAGCAGGACAGCGTGTGATGGCTGGGCGCCTGATAGTCGCGCGCATCATGGCGGTTGCTCCACACGGCCGCCGCCAGCCCATCGCCCAGCTCGGCACTGCGGTGCAGGCGGGTGTTGGGCGAGCTGTGCATGCTCTGGAAAACCTGTAGGTGCTCAAGTTGCGACATAAATCCTCCGTCGCCCCATGCTACGCCTGGCCTGCCGGCGTGCCAGCCCCCACAGGTGGAAAAGCGCAAGACTATGCAAGGCGTGGCTATTTATAGCTGTCGAGAATTTCCAGGTAGCGCGGCTGTTGCTTGAGGGCGTTCAGGCTGTTCTGCAGACGGGTGAGCTGCACCGCGTCGGTGTCCAGGCTGAAGGCGTAATACATGGCGCTTTCCTTGAGCACATGCACCGGGGTGAAGTCGTGGCTGTGCATGTCCAGGTTGCGGATAAACCAGTAGGCGGTGGTTTCGTCGTAGGCCCACAGGTCGATGCGGCTGTTGTGCAGCAGGTTGGCCAGTTGAATCGCGCTGGCGGATATCTGCAGCTGATTGTCTTTGATGCCCAGGCTGTTTAGCAGGTGATGGCCGACATCATCGCGAATCACTCCGATGCGCTGCGCGCTAAGGTCTGCCGGTTGCTTGATCTGTATCTGGCGATCCCGGCGCGCCAGCAGCACGATGCGGCTGGGCATGATCGGCCCGACCCATTTGAACTGCGGGCCGCGCTCCTCGGTGCGGGTCATGGAAAACAGCATCACCCCTGGGCCTTTGCGCGCCATTTGATAACCGCGCGCCCAGGGCAGTGAGCGAATATCCCGGCGCGCGATGGGCAGCCCGGCGCTGGCAGCCGCCTCCAGCAGAATGTCCACGGTAATGCCACGGGCGATGCCGCTTTCGGTGTAGTTGTAGGGCGGGAATTCTTCGGTGATGAAGTCCAGCGACTCCCACTTGGCTTCGGCATGCAGCGTCGAGCTGAAGAAACACCAGAAAACAAACGCAAGCGCGTTGCCAAGGCGAGAAGACATGCGGCGTACCTCAGGCTACAGCTACCGGCAAGGCCGGGTGGCTCAGGCAGTGTGCGGGTGCGCATGGGTTAGCGGCACCCTGTATTGACGCTAGCCTGCCGGGCATAGGCTGTCGACTCGCCACATATACCGCTCTGTATGGTTATGTGCGGGCTTGCGAGTGAATGGCTATTAACTGCCGCAAGTGAGCCGTCAGCTCCGCGTGCGCTCGTACCAGCCCTTGCTGTTATTGACCATGCGCACCAGCCAGAGCATCACCGGTACTTCGATCAGCACGCCGACCACCGTGGCCAGCGCGGCGCCGGAGTTGAAGCCGTAGAGCACGATGGCCACCGCCACGGCGAGTTCGAAGAAGTTCGACGCACCGATCATCGCCGCAGGCCCGGCGATATCGTGGCGCACCTTGAGCTGGCGGCACATCCAGTAACCCAGTGCCGCGATAAACAGCGTTTGCAGCAGAATCGGCACCGCCAGCATGGCGATGATCAAAGGCTGCGCGACGATGGTCTGGCCCTGGAAGGAGAACAGCAGCACCAGGGTGGCGAGCAGCGCGAGGATGGAGAACGGGCCGATGCGTGCCAGCACCGCTTGCAACGCCGCATCACCCCGGCGCAGCAGGCGCGCGCGGATAAATTGGGCGATGGCCAGAGGGATGACGATATACATCACCACCGACAGCAGCAGGGTGTCCCAGGGCACCGGGATCGACGACACGCCCAGCAGCAGGGCGACGATGGGGGCGAAGGCGAACACCATCACCAAATCGTTGATCGCCACCTGGGTCAGGGTGAAGTTGGCGTTGCCCTTACACAGGTTGCTCCAGACAAACACCATAGCCGTGCAAGGCGCGGCGCCGAGCAGAATCAGCCCGGCCACGTAGCTGTCGATCTGCTCGGCGGGCAGCCAGTCTGCAAACACATGGCGCAGGAACAGCCAGGCCAAAAAGGCCATGGTGAAGGGTTTGATCAACCAGTTGATGCTCAGCGTCACACCCAGGCCGGCGCGCTGCTGGTAGACCTCGCCAATGGCGCTAAAGTCGATCTTTATCAGCATGGGGATGATCATCACCCAGATCAGCAGCCCCACCGGGATATTCACCTGGGCGATTTCCAGCGCCCCTACAGCCTTGGCGGCCTCAGGCGCATACAGGCCGAGCAGGGTGCCGCCGATGATGCAGAGAAATACCCAGAGCGTCAGGTAGCGCTCGAAAAGCCCCAGCGGGGCACCTGCGGCTTGCTTGCCGATCACTTCACACTGGCTGGACATCGCGTTTTCCTTGCGGCTGAGCGCCGAGTCTAACGGCGTTCGGGGTGTTTGCTATTGATCTGTATCGCCCTGTAGCGCTTCGCTTATTTCACTGACCGTACTTCGCGCGGTGCGGGTGACGCCGATCAGAGTGGCTGAGGCCGCGCCGGTCCATTCGCCATAACCGACCAGCCACAAGCCGGGTTGCTTGCAGGCGCGGGTGCCATCGACGGCGATCTTGCCATCGGCTTCCAGCACATCCAGGCCCTGCAGATGATCCAGCGCTGGGCGAAATCCGGTGCACCAGATCACTGCATCCACCGCCTCGCGGCGACCCTCGGCCCATTCCACGCCGTCTGCGCTAAAGCGCTGGAACGGCCGCTCGGTCACCAGCACGCCACGCTCGCGGGCCTCACGTACCGGCTCGACCATGACGATATCGCCCAGGCCACCGACTGGCTGGTCGATCACCCGGCCTTCCTGCTGCGCCTTCCAGCGCTCGGTGGCGCGTTCGAACAGCACCCGGCCATCGACCTCGTCGGGCAGAAAGGCTGGCGGCTCTGGAGTGATCCACAGGGTCTCGGCGACTTTCGAGACCTCGGCGAGAATCTGTGCCCCGGAGTTACCGCCGCCCACCACCAGCACGCGCTGGCCGGCAAAGGCCTGTGGGTTGCGGTAATGCGCCGAGTGCAGCTGCTGGCCGGCAAACTCCGCTTGGCCTGGGTAAGTCGGGATAAAGGGTTTGCTCCAGGTGCCGGTGGCGCTGACCAGGGCGCGGCAACGCCATTGCTGGTTGCCGGCCTGCACCACAAACAGCTTGCCCTGGCGTGTAACCGAATCGACATGCAGCGGTCGCACAATCGGCAGCTGATAACGTGCCTCGTACTGGGCGAGGTAGTCGATCACCGCATCGCGGTGCGGGTAGCCGGGCGCTGGATTGGGCATCTGCCAGCCGGCAATCGAACTCCAGGTGGCGGGGGAGAACAGCCGCAGCGAATCCCAGCCATGCTGCCAGGCGCCGCCGGGTTGCTCTTGATCATCCAGCAGCAAAAACGACAGTTGGGTGCGCCGCAGAAAATAGGCGGTGGCCAGGGCGGCCTGGCCGCCGCCAATAATCAGAACATCCACAGGCTCTTGCGGGGTCATGCAATCGCTCCTTGGTTACCCGCTTGTGGCGAGTGGGGGTGTCAAGATATTTGGTTTACAAGATATATGGTTTTTAATATATTCGCCAAATCGAATTTTAATGGCGCTGCTGCAATGACATCGAAAACCCGCGTGTTATTTCTCTGCGTGGCCAACTCGGCCCGTTCGCAAATGGCCGAAGCCTTGCTGCGCCATACCGACCCGGAGGGCTATGAGGTGTTCAGCGCCGGCACCCTGCCTGATGAGGTTGACCGGCGTGCGCGTCTGGCGCTGGAGCAGTTGGGGGTTGCTAGCGATGGCCTGCGCAGCAAGTCGCTGGATGAGTTTGCCGGTGAGCGTTTCGATTACGTCATCACCCTGTGCGACAAGTCCGCCTTCGAGTGCAGCACCTTGCCGGGTGCCGGCGAGTACCTCGCCTGGAACTTCGCCGACCCGGCCACCAGCCAGCAGGCCAATGCCTACAAGCACACGCTTCACGAGATTCACGAACGCATCAAGATGTTCGTCTTGGTCAAGAGCAAACGCGGAGCCCCCGATGCTTGAACCTATAAGCCCTCTGACTGTTTTCAAATGCCTGGCCGATGAAACCCGCGCGCGCATGACCCTGCTGATCGCCGCCGAGGGTGAACTGTGCGTGTGCGAGCTGACCACTGCATTGGAAGACAGTCAGCCGAAGATTTCCCGCCACCTGGCGCAACTGCGCAGCTGCGGTCTGCTGGAAGACCAGCGCCGTGGTCAGTGGGTGTATTACCGCCTGCACCCGCAGCTGCCCGAGTGGGCGCAGCAGATGTTGCAGGTGGTTGTGCAGGCTAATCAGCCCTGGCTGGCAGTCAATAGCGAGAAGCTGCAGAGCATGCGCAATCGTCCCGAGCGGCAGAACATCTGCGGCTGAGTCCGCTATCAAGGAATGTCATGAACGTCCTGTTTCTCTGCACCGCCAACAGCTGCCGCAGCATCCTCTCCGAGGCGCTGTTTAACCACCTGGCGCCCGCCGGTATGCGCGCCTATAGCGCGGGTAGCCAGCCCAAGGGCGAGGTGCATCCGCAGGCCTTGGCGGCCTTGCGCCGCGCTGGTGTGGCCACTGCTGGGCTGAGCAGCAAAGGCACTGAAGCACACGCCGAACTGGCGCCGGAGCTGGTGATTACTGTGTGCGACAAGGCCGCTGGCGATGCCTGCCCAGTGTTCTTCGGGCCTGCGCTCAAGGCGCATTGGGGCTTGGCTGATCCATCTGAACTGACCGGCACGCCCGCGCAGATCGACGCCGCTTTCGATGCCAGCGTGGCGCTTATCCAGACCCGCCTCAAGGCCTTCTTCGCGGCCCAGCCGACCACCCTCAGCCGCGAGGCGCTGCAGGCCGAGTTGCGCCGTATCGCCAGCCTCTGATGCCAGGAGATTTTATGTACCCCGAACTGCCGAATATCGACCCCGAGCTGCTTGATCTGCCGGATCACGAGCAGCTGGCCAAACCGCCCGTCACACACAAGCCACGCATTCTGCTGCTGTATGGCTCCAACCGCGCACGCTCCTACAGCCGTCTGCTGACTGAAGAAGCCGCACGCCTGCTTGAGCAGTTCGGTGCCGAAGCGCGGATCTTCAACCCCAGCGGCCTGCCGCTGCCGGACGACGCATCCGAGGATCACCCCAAGGTGCAGGAGCTGCGCGAGCTGGTGCTGTGGAGCGAGGGCATGGTCTGGTGCTCGCCCGAGCGGCATGGCGCGATGACCGGGGTGTTCAAATCGCAGATCGACTGGATTCCCCTGAGCATGGGCGCTGTGCGCCCGACCCAGGGCAAGACTCTGGCGCTGATGCAGGTCAGCGGCGGCTCGCAATCCTTCAATGCGCTGAACCAGATGCGCGTGCTGGGGCGCTGGATGCGCATGTTCACCATCCCCAATCAGTCCTCGGTGGCCAAGGCCTTTCTCGAGTTTGACGACGCCGGGCGGATGAAGCCTTCGGCCTATTACGACCGCGTGGTCGACGTGATGGAGGAGCTGGTCAAGTTCACCCTGCTGCTGCGCGGCCAGGCGGACTACCTGGTGGACCGCTACTCCGAGCGCAAGGAATCGGCCGAGCAGCTGAGCAAACGGGTCAATCAGGCTTCCATTTAATTCTCAGGATCACTCCGCATGTCCCATCCTTTTGATGTTCTCAGCATTGCCAATCGTCCCGGTCGGTTGATCTTCACGCCGTGCCCAGGCACCAAGGACAGCAGCATCGACAGCGCCCTGAGCACCCTGCAACAGGCCGGCGCCGATGCGGTGCTGACCTTGATGCCGTCCGCCGAGCTGGAACTCAATGCCGCCAGCGAGTTGCCCGCGCTGTGCGCCGCGCAAGGTTTGCTCTGGCTGCATCTGCCGGTGGCCGATGAGCAGGTGCCGCAGGCGGATTTCGACGCCGCCTGGCCGGCGGCCATGGCGCAGATTGCTGAGCTGCTGGCCGCCGACAAGGCCATCGCCATTCACTGCAAGGGCGGCTCCGGGCGCACCGGGCTGATTGCTGCACGCATCCTCATCGAGCTGGGCATCGCTCGCGACGAGGCCATCAGCCTGGTGCAAGCGCTGCGGCCGAAAGCCATTCAGCATCCGGCCCATGCGGGCTGGATCGCCCAGTTCGGCAACTGAGGTGAGCATGCTCAACACCCTGGGCCTGTTCGCCCTCACGGCCCTGGCCGAAATCATCGGTTGCTACCTGCCGTACCTGTGGCTCAAGCAGGGCAAGAGCATCTGGTTACTGCTGCCGGCCGCCGCCGCCCTGGCGCTGTTCGCCTGGCTGCTGACCCTGCACCCGACCGCCGCCGGGCGGGTGTATGCCGCTTACGGCGGGGTGTATGTGGCGATGGCGATTATCTGGCTGTGGCTGGTGGACGGCATTCGCCCGACCCATTGGGACCTGCTGGGCGCGGCTGTGGCCATGCTCGGTATGGCGATCATTATGTTTGCGCCGCGTAGCGCCTAATCACGTTGTAGAGGGAATTGGTTTATGGCTATCAAGGTAGGTATCAACGGTTTTGGTCGTATCGGTCGTCTGGCGCTGCGCGCTGCCTGGGGCTGGCCGGAGTTCGAGTTTGTGCAGATCAACGACCCGGCAGGTGACGCCGCAACCCACGCCCATCTGATCAATTTCGACTCGGTGCATGGCCGCTGGCAGCACGAGGCGAGCAGTGAGGGCGAGTGCATCCTGATCGACGGCAAACGCATTCAGGTCACGGCCAACAAGGCCATCAGTGATACCGACTGGAGCGGCTGCGATCTGGTGATCGAGGCCAGCGGCAAAATGAAAACCGTTGCGGTGCTGCAGGCCTATCTCGACCAAGGCGTAAAGCGCGTAGTGGTCTGCGCGCCTGTGAAAGAGCAGGGCGCGCTGAATATCGTGATGGGCGTCAACCAGCAGCTGTTCGACCCGGCGCAACACCGCATCGTCACCGCCGCCTCCTGCACCACCAACTGCCTGGCCCCGGTGGTCAAGGTAATCCACGAAAACCTCGGCATCCGCCACGGTTCGATCACCACCATCCACGACCTGACCAACACCCAGAGCATCCTCGATACGCCGCACAAGGATCTGCGCCGCGCCCGTGCCTCGGGTATGAGCCTGATCCCCACCAGCACCGGCTCGGCCACGGCGATTGCCGAGATATTCCCCGAGCTGCGCGGCAAGCTCAACGGCCACGCGGTGCGTGTACCGCTGGCTAACGCCTCGCTGACCGACTGCGTGTTCGAAGTAGAGCGCGCCACTACGGAGGAGGAGGTCAATGCGCTGTTTAAAGCGGCCGCCGATGGCCCGCTGGCGGGGATTCTGGGCTATGAATCGCGGCCGCTGGTGTCCATCGACTACCGCACCGATCCGCGCTCTTCGATTATCGATGCGCTGTCGACCATGGTGGTCAACGGCACCCAGGTGAAACTCTACGCCTGGTACGACAACGAATGGGGCTACGCCAATCGTGCCGTGGAGTTGGCGCGGATGGTCGGTTTGGCAGATTAGCCAGGCTCTGTGAGAGGGGCTGGGCGGCATTCCGCTTGAGCCACGACTGGCCTCAACAGTTTGTAGGGTGGATGACGCCTTTTTCATCCACCACTGTTTTTCGGTGGATGGGTAAAGCGTCATCCACCCTACGGTCTGTGGGAGGGGCTTTAGCCGCGATTAGCCATAGATGCTGTCGCGGCTAAAGCCCCTCCTACAAATTGCCTTAGCCCTGTGCACTACAACAGGATTTCTCCGATGCACGCCTTATCCCGCTTAGCTCCCGAAGTGCGCCAATACCTGCTGGTAACCGGCAACTACTGGGCCTTTACCCTGACCGACGGTGCGTTGCGCATGTTGGTGGTGCTGCATTTCCACAGCCTGGGTTACACGCCGCTGCAGATTGCCGCGCTGTTTCTGTTCTATGAGATTTTCGGCGTGGTGACCAATCTGGTCGGTGGCTATCTGGGTGCGCGGCTGGGCTTGAATCGCACCATGAATATCGGCCTGGGCCTGCAGGTGGCGGCCTTGCTGATGCTCACCGTACCGGCGGCCTGGCTGACGATTCCCTGGGTTATGGGCGCACAGGCGCTGTCGGGTATCGCCAAAGACCTGAACAAGATGAGCGCGAAAAGCTCGATCAAGCTGCTGGTGCCGGACAGCCAGCAGGGCACCTTGTACAAGTGGGTGGCGATCCTTACTGGCTCGAAAAACGCGCTCAAGGGCGTGGGCTTCTTTATGGGCGGCGCGTTGCTGGCGCTGCTCGGCTTTACCGGTGCGGTATTGGCCATGGCCGCTGTGCTGGCGCTGATCTGGCTGGCCAGCCTATTGCTGCTGAAAAAGGACTTGGGCAAGGCCAAGGCCAAACCGAAGTTTCGCGACATTCTGTCCAAGAGCCGGGCGATCAATATTCTCTCCGCCGCGCGGCTGTTTCTCTTCGGCGCGCGCGATGTGTGGTTTGTCGTCGCGCTGCCGGTGTATCTGTCCAGCGTGTTCGGTTGGGATTTCTGGATGGTCGGCGGCTTTCTCGCCGCCTGGGTGATCGGCTACGGCATGGTGCAATCGTTCGCCCCGGCCATCACCGGCAAGGCTAGCGGTCAGTTACCGGATGGCCGCGCGGCATTCGCCTGGGCTGCCGCGCTGGCCGGGTTGCCCGCCGCAATTGCCTTGGGGCTGAACAGTGATTTGCCGGCGCAGTGGGTCTTGCTCGGTGGGCTGATGGTGTTCGGCGCGCTGTTTGCGGTGAACTCCTCGCTGCACAGTTACCTGATCGTCAGCTACGCCAAGGAAGACGGCGTGTCGCTGGATGTCGGCTTCTATTACATGTCCAACGCTCTCGGCCGGCTGATCGGCACGCTGCTCTCGGGCTGGGTCTATCAGGCTTATGGGCTGGAAGCCTGCCTGTGGGTGTCCTCGGTTTTTGTTCTGCTGGCGGCGTTGATTTCTATTGGGCTGCCCAGGCATCGGGCGAGTAGTCCGACGAATTAAAAGCGCAAGTTTGTGCAAGAACGCCAGGCCTGATCAGGCGCAGACTCTCAACCATCTACTGGGAGTCTGTTGATGAACCTGTCGCTCTATCTGCTCACCGTGCTGATCTGGGGCACCACCTGGATCGCCCTCAAGCTGCAACTGGGCGAGGTGGCGATTGCCGCGTCCATTGCTTATCGCTTTGCCCTGGCGGCTGCTGTGCTGTTTGCCGTGCTGCTGCTTAGCGGCCGCCTGCAGAAACTTGATAAGCGCGGCCAGCTGATCTGCCTGGTGCAGGGGCTATGCCTGTTCTGCTTGAACTTTATGTGCTTCTACACCGCCAGCCAGTGGATACCCAGCGGTCTGGTGGCGGTGATTTTCTCCACCGCAACGCTGTGGAATGCGCTCAATGCGCGGCTGTTCTTCAAGCAGAAGATCGCCGCCAATGTGCTGGCCGGTGGTGCGCTGGGGCTTGGTGGTCTGGCCTTGTTGTTCTGGCCTGAGCTGGCCGGTCAGGAGGCCAGTCATGAAACCCTGCTGGGCATCGGTCTGGCATTGATTGGCACCCTGTGTTTCTCCGCCGGCAATATGCTCTCCAGCCTGCAGCAGAAGGCCGGCCTCAAGCCGCTGACCACCAATGCCTGGGGCATGCTCTATGGCGCGTTGATGCTGGTGGCGATCTGTCTGGTCAGCGGCACGCCGTTCGGCTTCGAGTGGAACACCCGTTACGTCGGCACTCTGCTGTATCTGGCGATTCCCGGCTCGGTGATTGGATTTACCGCCTACCTGACCCTGGTCGGGCGCATGGGCCCGGAGCGCGCGGCCTACTGCACCGTATTGTTCCCGGTGGTGGCGCTGAATATCTCGGTGTTTGCCGAGGGCTATCAATGGACGGCTCCGGCGCTGTTCGGCCTGGTGCTGGTGATGCTGGGTAACGTGCTGGTGTTTCGTAAGCCCAAAGCCATACCGATGGCAGTGGTGCGTGAAGCGTAGGGTGGATGACGCTTTTATCATCCACCATGGGATCGCAAGCGGTGGATGGGTGAAGCGTCATCCACCTTACGAACTGCCCTGACCGCCAAGGGTTAACTCGGCCACTTCCACGCTGGCTCATCGAGCATGCCCTGACCCTGAATCACGGTTTGCCCCAGCTGTTTTTCCAGGACGATGGCGTTGCACTCGGGGTGTTGCTCCAGGGTGGCGATCAGGCGGCTGGCGTGGGACACCACCCAGACTTGGGTGTGTTGCGAGGCAGCGATAATCAGCCGGCCGAGGGCGGGCAGCAGGTCGGGGTGCAGGCTGGTTTCCGGCTCGTTCAGCACCATCAGCGATGGCGGCCGTGGGGTGAGCAGGGCGGCGACCAGCAGCAGATAGCGCAGGGTGCCGTCCGACAGCTCGCTGGCCGACAACGGCCGCAGTAGGCCCTCCTGTTGCAGTTCGACGGCAAAGCGCCCGCCGGCCTGTATATCGATGCGCAGACGTGCGCCAGGGAAGGCGTCGCTGATCGCCGCATCCAGGGCGACGGGATCGCCAATTTCACGAATGGTCTGCAACGCCGCCGCCAGGTCGCGGCCGTCGTGGTGCAGCACCGGGGTACGGGTGCCCAGTTGCGGCTGGCGCGCGGGCGCTTCGGCATCGCTGCGAAAGTGATCGTAGAAGCGCCAGCGGCGAATATGCTCGCGCAGCTGGAACACTTCCGGGCAGGCAGGGTCATTGCCGATCTGATCGAACAGGCTGTCGAAACTCGGCAGGTGCTGAGCCATAACCTGCCAGTTGCGTCCTTCGCGCACGCGCACCATTGGCCCGGCGCGATCCACCAGCAGTGAGGCAGGGCGATAGCTGGCCCCGGCCCAGATGCATTCGTGCTTGATCTGCGGGTCGAGGGCGAAGGCCGACAGGCTCGGTTCCGGCAGCCCGAGGGAAATGGCATAGCTGAAATCATCGCCGGCAAAACCCAGGCGCAAACGTTTGGCCTCCTTGCGTGGGCCACCCTGCACTGGCACTTCACCGTTGAGCATGCGCCGGCTGAGGGTTTCCGGCCCGGCCCAGAAGGTGGAGTCCAGCCCACCTTCGCGAGCCAGGGCATTGACCACGCCGCCTTGGGCGGTTTCCGCCAGCAGACGCAGGGCGCGATAGAGGTTGGACTTGCCGCTGCCGTTGGCCCCAGTTACCAGATTGAGCCGCCCCAGCGGCAGCACCAGGGTGTTGATCGAGCGGTAGTTGGCGACAGCGAGGGTGTGCAGCATGGGTGTCGTCCTGACAGTTAAAGGAGAAGTTTTAGGTATGCCCTGGCGTTAGAACAAGCCCAACTGCCCGCCGAGTAGCGTCGCGAAGTCATCATCGACAAACGGCAGGATGGCATCGGCAACCGGCTGTAGCTGGCGGGTCAGGTAGTGGTCGTAGTCGATGGCGGCGCTGCGCGCTTCCAGCGGTTGTGGGCCTGCGGTGGTGATCACGTAGCTGATCCAGCCGCCACTTTGGTATTGCAGCGGGCGGCCATGCAGGGCGTTGTATTCGTCGGCCAGGCGCGCGGCGCGCACATGCGGCGGCACGTTGCGCTCGTAGTCGCTGAGCTTGCGGCGCAGGCGTTTGCGGTAGATCAGCAGTTCATCCAGCTTGCCATTCAGGGTGCGCTCGACATAGTCGCGCACATAGCTCTGGTGCGGCTGGTGCAGGAAAATCCGCTGATACAGCTCACGCTGGAACTGCTGGGCCAGGGGCGACCAGTCGCTGCGCACGGTTTCCAGGCCCTTGTAGACCATTTCATGGCTGCCGTCGGCGTGCGTCACCATCCCGGCGTAGCGTTTCTTGCTGCCTTCTTCGGCACCGCGAATGGTCGGCATCAGAAAGCGGCTGTAATGGGTTTCGAACTGCAGTTCCAGGGCGCTTTCCAGGCCGTACTCATTGTGCAGATGCTCGCGCCACCAGGCGTTGACCTTGGCCACCAGGGCGCGACCGATCTGCGCGGCATCCTCCTGGGCATGCGGGCGCTTGAGCCAGACAAAGGTGGAGTCGGTGTCGCCGTAGATCACCGCAAAGCCCTCGGCCTCAATCAGCGCGCGGGTGCGAGCCATGATCTCGTGGCCGCGCAGGGTGATGGAGGAGGCCAGGCGCGTATCGAAGAAGCGGCAACCGCTGGAACCGAGCACGCCGTAGAAGGCGTTCATGATGATCTTCAGCGCCTGCGACAGCGGCGCGTTGTGCTCGCGCTTGGCCGCCTCACGGCCCTGCCATACGCGCTCGACAATCGCTGGAAGGCAGTGCTCGCTGCGCGAGAAGCGCGCCCCGCGAAAGCCTGGTACTGAATGTGCGTCATCCGGCTGGCGCAGGCCCTCGATCAGCCCCACCGGGTCGATCAGAAAGCTGCGGATAATCGACGGATACAGGCTCTTGTAATCGAGTACCAGCACCGACTCATACAGCCCCGGCTGCGACTCCATAACAAAACCGCCGGGGCTCGCCTGGGGCGGGTTGTCGCCCAGATTCGGCGCGACAAAACCACGGCGGTGCATCAGCGGCATATACAGATGTTCAAACGCCGCCACCGAGCCGCCGTTGCGGTCGGCGGGCAAGCCGGTGACCGTGGCGCGCTCCAGCAGAAAGTCGAGAATCGCGGTTTTGCCGAAGATCCGCGTGACCAGCTCGCAGTCGCGCAGGTTGTAGCGCGCCAGCGCGGGTTTGTCCTCGCGGAACATGCGGTCGATTTCATCCATACGCTGGTAGGGCGTGGAAATGTCCTTGCCCTCGCCGAGCAGGGTTTGCGCGACGTTTTCCAGGCTGAACGAGGGGAAGCTCCAAGTCGCCGAACGCAGCGTTTCGATGCCGTCGATAATCAAGCGGCCCGCTGCATCGGCAAAGAAGTGACCGTTGCGGCTGCCATGTTCGCGCCACTGCATTTCGCTGCCATCGCGGCCCAGGCGCAGCGGAATGGCCAGGTTGCGCGCGTGTTCGTGCAATACGCGCAGGTCGAACTGCACCAGGTTCCAGCCGATGATCGCGTCGGGGTCGTGCTGCGCCATCCACTGATTCAGGCATTCGAGCAACTGGCCGCGGCTGTCGCAGTATTCCAGTTGGAAATCCACCGCTGGCGGCTGTTCAGGTGTGCGGCCGAGCATATACACGTTGCGCTGGCCGCAGCCCTCGATGGCAATCGAGTACAGCTCGCCGAAGGCATTGGTTTCGATATCCAGCGAGGCCAGCTTGAGGGTAGGGCGGTAGTCGCTGCAGGGCTTGATCTGCGCATCCAGCAGCAGGCCATTGCCACTCGGGTCGGGCGTGCCGGCAAATAGCACCGGTGCGGTGATAAAGCGCTCCATCAGGTAGCGCTCCGGTGGGCGCACGTCGGCCTCGTAGACCTCAACGCCCGCGCGGCGCAGCAGCTTGTCGAGGTCCATCAGCTGGCGGTGCTGCTGGCAATACAGGCCGAGCACCGGGCGCTGATGAAAATCCTTGAGGCCCAACGGGCGCAGCTCGACGCCGCGCTCGTTTTTCAGCAACGCCTCGGCCTGCTCGCGTTGCTGCACCGGGATAAAGGCCACCGAGGTTTGCAGCGGCAGACGCAGCAGGCGCGGGCCGTTGTCGGTGGCCAACCAGAACTCCACCTGCGTGCCGGCCGGCGTATCACGCCAGTGTCGGGTCAGCAGAAAGCCCTGTTGTAAGTCCACCGCGTTGCTCTCGGGTCTGTATTGAGAGGCAATTCTACGCAGGCTTTTGTCTGTATGCCTATACAGTATTTGAGCGACTGCCAAGCGGGCACAGACAAATCCAGCTTTAGGAGTAAAATGCCCGCCCTGATTGACTGCCTGATACCCAAACCATGTCCCTGCCCAAGCACCACCTCGAACTGTTAAGCCCGGCGCGCGATACCGCGATTGCCAAGGAAGCCATCCTGCACGGCGCCGATGCGGTGTATATCGGCGGGCCAGGCTTTGGGGCGCGGCACAACGCTAGCAACAGCGTGGCGGAGATTGCCGAGCTGGTGCAGTTCGCCCACCTGTTCCATGCGCGGGTGTTTGTCACCCTCAACACCATCCTGCATGAGGATGAGCTGGAGCCTGCGCGGCAGATGATCTGGCAGCTTTACGAGGCCGGCGTCGATGCGCTGATCGTGCAGGACATGGGCGTGATGGAGATGGATATTCCTCCCATCGAGATCCACGCCAGTACCCAGTGCGATATCCGCACCCTGGAAAAAGCCCGCTTCCTCGATGGCGCCGGCTTCTCGCAGCTGGTGCTGGCCCGCGAGCTGAATCTGGAAGAGATCGGCAATATCTGCCGCAACGTCGATTCGGCGGTCGAGTTCTTTATCCACGGTGCGCTGTGTGTGGCGTTCTCCGGGCAGTGCAATATCTCCCACGCGCAGACCGGCCGTAGCGCCAACCGTGGTGACTGCTCCCAGGCCTGCCGCCTGCCGTACACCTTGAAGGATGATCAGGGCCGCGTGGTGGCGTTTGATAAGCACCTGCTGTCGATGAAGGACAACAACCAGACCGACAACCTGATCTACCTGGTGGATGCCGGCGTGCGCTCGTTCAAGATCGAAGGGCGCTACAAGGACATGAGTTACGTGAAGAACATCACCGCGCACTACCGCCGCGAGCTGGATGCGATTCTCGAACAACGTCCGCACCTGGAGCGCGCCTCCAGTGGGCGCACCGAGCACTTCTTTACCCCCGATACCGACAAGACCTTCCACCGTGGCAGCACCGATTATTTCGTCACCGACCGCAAGGTGGATATCGGCGCGTTCGACTCGCCCACCTTTACCGGGCTGACCGTGGGCGTGGTGGAAAAGGTCAACAAGCGCGACCTGATTGCCGTCACCGACACGCCGCTGTCCAACGGCGATGGCCTTAACGTGCTGATCAAGCGTGAAGTGGTGGGCTTTCGCGCCAATATCGCCGAGCTGAAAGGCGAGTTCGAGGAGGAGGGCGAGAAGCGCTACCGCTACCGCGTCGAGCCCAACGAGATGCCCGAGGCCATGCACCGCGTGCGTCCGCTGCAGCCGCTGCATCGCAACCTCGATCACAACTGGCAGCAGGCCCTACAGAAAACCTCATCCGAGCGACGCATTGCGGTCAGCTGGCAGCTCAGCCTGCGCGGCGAGCAACTGAATGTGAGCGTGACCAGTGATGACGGCATCAGCGCCAGCGTCAGCCTGGCCGGCCCATTCGCCGCCGCCAAGGATGCCGAGCAGGCCCGCGAGCAGCTGGCCGATGGCTTGAGCAAACTGGGCACCACCATCTATTACAGCGCCGGCGCGCAGATCGACTGCGAGGCCGTGCCGTTTGTCCCCGGCTCGCAACTCAAGGCCCTGCGCCGCGAAGCGATTGAGGCGCTGACCCAGGCCCGCATCGCCGCCCATCCGCGTGGCGGGCGCAAACCGGTTAGCGTGCCGCCGCCGGTCTACCCGGAATCGCACCTGACCTTCCTCGCCAACGTCTACAACGACAAGGCTCGCACCTTCTACAAGCGTTACGGCGTGCAACTGATCGATGCGGCGTATGAGGCCCACGAAGAGTCGGGCGAAGCGCCGGTGATGATCACCAAGCATTGCCTGCGCTTCTCCTTCAACCTGTGCCCGAAACAGGCCAAAGGCGTCACCGGCGTGCGCACCAAAGTCTCGGATATGCAGCTGATCCATCAGGACGAAGTGCTGACCCTGAAGTTCGACTGCAAACCCTGCGAGATGCACATCATCGGCAAGATGAAGGGTCATATCCTGCATCAGCCGCAACCTGGCAGCGCCCAGAGCAAGGGCGGCGCGGTGGGCTATATCACCCCGGACGATCTGCTGAAGACTATTAAGCGGTAGGCTGGAGCGGTACTCACTCCATCTCCACGGACTGCCCGGCGGCAAAGAAAAAGTCTAGACAGGCTTTGGTCTATATATGTACGGTATCGCGTACATGTATAGAGGGTATTTCAATGGACGCCATCAGCTACACCACCGTGCGCGCCAACCTGGCTCAGACCATGGATCGCGTATGCGAAGACCACGAGCCGCTGATCATCACCCGCAACCGGCAGCAGTCGGTGGTGATGATCTCGCTTGAGGATTACAAGGCCCTGGAGGAAACCGCCTACCTGCTGCGCGCCCCCAAAAATGCCAAGCGTCTGCTTGAGGCAGTCGCCAGTCTAGAAAGCGGCCTAGGTCAGGAGCGGAGTCTGGCGGAATGAGGCTGATCTTTGCCGAGCTGGCCTGGGAGGACTACCTCCACTGGCAGGAAAGCGACAAGAAGATCCTCAAACGCATCAACGCACTAATCAAGGAAGCGGCCCGCACCCCCTTTGCCGGCACCGGCAAACCGGAGGCACTCAAGCACGCCCTAGCCGGCTATTGGTCACGCCGTATCAATGACGAACATCGGATGGTTTATCGGGTGGAGGGCGATGCGCTGTTGATTGCGCAGCTGCGTTATCACTACTGAGTTGCGCCGGCCGCAAACAGTGCTTGGTGATGATCGGTATCACTGTGCTCAACCCATCCTACGCGCTGGCTGGGCTGGTCCGTTGTCCGGTCAGGATCACCAGGGCAATGCCGCCGAGTATGGCCAGGGAGGCCAGGAGTAAACGTAGGCTGAGCGGTTCGGCGAGCAGCACCACGCCGCCCAGGGCGGCGATTACCGGTACGCTGAGTTGCACGCTGGCGGCTGTTGTGGCTTTCAAGGCCGGCAAGGCGCTGTACCAGACGGCATAACCCAGCCCGGACGCCAGCGCGCCTGAGGCGATGGCGTAGGCAATTCCAGCGGAGTGTTGCAGCGAGAGATCGCCGAGCATGGCGACACTCAGAATCAGCGCAATCGGCACCGCTCGGAGGAAATTGCCGGCGGTGACTTGCAGCGGATCGCCTGCGCCTTTGCCGCGTAGCGAGTAAACGCCCCAGGCTATTCCCGCACCGAGCATCAGTGCCGAAGCCAGTGGCGGCGGTGCAGAGATACCCGGCAACAGCAACCCGACCAGCCCGCCAATGGCCAGCAACAGGCCGCCAAGCTGGGGCACTCGCAGGCGTTCTCCACGGTACAGGCCGTAACCGATCATGGTGCTTTGCACCGCGCCAAACAGCAGCAGGGCGCCGGTGGCCGTCGACAGTTCGATATAGGCGAAGGAAAACCCTGCGGCGTAGGCAAACAGGGCCAGCGCCGATAGCCAGTTGCCCTTGCCAATCGCATTGCCGGCGCGGATGCGCACGATTAGCCAGAGCACTGCGGCCCCGGCGATCAGGCGAATGCTGGTAAAGCTGGCGGCATCAATGCTGCCGTCGGCGAGTGCTGCCCGGCACAGCAGGGAGTTGGCGGCGAAAGCAAATAAGGCGAGCACCGTCATGCAGACAAGGCGGGTGGATGACATGGGCGTTCCCAAGGCTGCGTTTGTGGGGCGTTTGGCGAGGCCGTCAATCACTGCGCTTGCCAAAACCCTTGGCGAGAAACAGCCAGGCCATCAGCGGATAACAAAAATAGTGCAGGCCAAAGATCAGCAAGCCCATGGGGCTGGGATCGTCCTGCAGCGCCATCATTGCCAACAGACCCAGATAGAGCAGGGCCAGGATGCCGCCGTAGAGTGCGAGCAGACGGCGGCGTTCGCCTTGCAGGGGCGCGCGGCGGTTACGCCAGGAGAACCACAGGGTCATACCGGCGGCCACCAGGGCGGCGATCAGCACCGTGGTAAACAGCCCGCCAAGTTTGACGAAGGTGCGCAGCAGCAGGTTGAGCACGACAACCGCCACCACGCCGCCAAGGGCTAGGTGGGTAACCGCGACGCTGCTGGGGCTGGGCTCGCGCATGGGCCTGTACTCCTAAAGGCTGCGGTTTAGGCCGAAGCGTTTTTTCAGTACGGCTTCGAGCAGACGTTTAGGCACCAGGGCCGCCAGCAGCGGCATGCTGCGGCTGCCATTGCCCAGGCGCAGCAGGTTGGGCCGGGGTTTGCTTTGCACGGCGGCGAGCAGGTTGCGGGCAAAATGGCTGGTGGGCGTGGGGTTGTCCTGGGAGGCGTTGGCGCGTGCGCGGATGCCGTCGCGGATCGGCCACCAGGGCGAGGCTTCGTCGATCAGTTGCTCGGCCTGCTGGCTGGCGTTGGCGCCGAAGCTGGAGGCAATAGCGCCGGGCTGCACTTCCATCACCTCAATCGAGAAGGGCGCCAGTTCCAGACGCAGGGCGTCGGTCAGAGCATGCACGGCGGCCTTGGAGGCGCAGTAGGCGCCGGCAAACGGGGTGACCAGCACGCCGGAGACGCTGCCGATATTCACCACCAGGCCCTTGTTCTGCCGCAGCAGCGGGAACAGCGCGCGGGTTACGCCGATCAGCGAGAACACGTTGGTTTCGAATTGCTTGCGCATGGCTTCGACGCCGCCATCGAGCAGCGGGCCCATGGCGCCGTAACCGGCGTTATTGATCAGCACGTCGAGGCCGCCGATCTCAGCTTTCAGGCGTTCTGACAATTGACCCAGAGCCAGGCCATCGTTGACGTCCAGTTGCACGGCGTGAAACCCGGCGGCGCTCAGGGCCGCGAGGTCCTCGGCTTTGCGCGCCGTGGCCCAGACCTGATAACCGGCCTGCTGGAATACCTCGGCCAGGGCGCGACCAATGCCGCTGGAACATCCGGTGATCAGTACGCTGGGCTGGGTCATGCAGCTTTCCTTGTTGTTTTCATGGGGCAACGCTCAACGGCTAAAGCTGCCTTGCAGGCGCTCTGCGCGAAATTCTAATGTGCTGGCGCGGTAGCCGCTGCGCAGGGTTGGCAGCGGCAGGCAGGTTTGCCAGTCGGCGTCAGGCAGTAATTCGCCGGGGCCGCTGTAGCGCGGGGTTTCATACAGGCGCTCGGCCAGGTTGACGCTGTCGCCGGGGCGGTAGGCGGCGATCTGCCAATGCAGCTCAAGCAGCGCGGCTTGGCTGCCGTTTTTCAGATTCAGGGCCAGCGGGCGATCCGCTGGGCAGCGCTCCGGGGCGTAGTCGAGGCGTAGTTCGAGGTGGGCCAGGTGGCGGTTCTCGCGGCTTTCCTGCCAGAGCACCCAGCTGGCGACCAGGCCCAGGCCGATCAGCGCGCCGAGGGAAATCGGCAGTGCCTTGCTCGGGTAGCGGATCAGCAGGATCAGCCAGCTGAGTACCAGGATTGCACCGAATAACATGATCAAAAACGGCCTTGTGTGGGATCAACAGGCGTTCATCCTACACAAGGCCGGGCCGCTGGGTACATGCTTTGCCCCGCCAGCCCATGCGCAGGGCTGGCGGTTTGTGTATCAACCGGCTGCGAGACTCAGCTTGGCAGTTTGGCTGCGACCGTAGACATCATCCAGGCGCTGGATGTCGTCTTCGCCCAGGTAACTGCCCGATTGCACTTCGATGATTTCCAGGGGGATCTTGCCTGGGTTGCTCAGGCGGTGCACCGAGGTCATGGGGATGTAGGTGGACTGGTTTTCGGTAAGCAGGAACACCTTGTCATCGCAGGTCACCTCGGCGGTGCCGGATACCACGATCCAGTGCTCGGCGCGGTGGTGGTGCATCTGCAGCGAGAGGGTGGCGCCGGGGTTGACCGTGATGTGCTTGACCTGGAAACGCCCGCCCATGTCCACCGAGTCATAAGAGCCCCACGGGCGATAGACCTGGCAGTGGTTCTGGGTTTCGCTGCGGCCGTCGGCATCGAGCTGGTTGACCATGGCCTTGACGTCCTGCACGCGGTCCTTGTGCACGATCATGGTGGCGTCCTTGGTTTCCACCACCACGATGTCCTGCACGCCGATCACCGAGACCAGCTTGCCGTTGCCGTGTACCAGGCAGTTGTGGCTGTCGTGGATCACCACATCGCCGGACAGCACGTTGCCCTGGGCGTCCTTGGGGTGTACGTCCCAGATCGAGGACCAGCTGCCGACATCGTTCCAGCCGGCATCCAGCGGCACCACGCAGGCGCGGGTGGTTTTTTCCATCACCGTGTAGTCGATGGAGTTGTCCGGGCAGCAGGCGAAGGTGGCGGCATCGATGGTCACCTGGCTGCCGTCGATCTGGCTGCGTTCGAGCGCCAGCAGACAGGTGTCATAGATGTCGGCGTCGTGCTTTTTCAGCTCTTCGAGGTAACGGCTGGCGCGGAACAGGAACATGCCGCTGTTCCAGTAGTAGTCGCCGCTGGCAACGAACTCACGGGCACGGGCCTCGTCGGGTTTTTCGACAAATTGCGCAACGCGGATGATGCCCTCGGGCAGGCCTGGGTCCGCGACGGACTTGATATAGCCATAGCCGGTTTCCGGACGGCTGGCGGGGATGCCGAATAGCACCATTTCGCCTTTCTCGGCGGCTCGGCTGGCGAGCTGCAAGGCCGTCTGGAAGGCCTGCTGATCGGTCAGTACATGGTCGGCGGGGAGGATCAGTAGCAGCTCATCGCGGCCTTCGGCGAGCAGCTGCATGGCGGCGATGGCCACGGCCGGCGCGGTGTTGCGGCCGAAGGGCTCAAGCAGGATGGTCTGGGTTTCCAGCTGCTGGCTGTTGAGCTGCTCCTGCACGATAAAGCGGTGCTCCAGGTTGCACACCAGCACCGGCGCTTGCATACCGGCGAAGCGCAAACGCTTGATGGTTTGCTGGAACAGCGTGTCGCTGCCGGTGAGGGCGAGAAACTGCTTGGGATACTGCTTGCGCGAGAGCGGCCAGAGTCGCGAACCGCTGCCGCCGGAGAGAATTACTGGAATCATTGCATGTACTCCTAAAGCACTTTTGGTCGGGTTGGGTTTACGGCCTGCAGGCCGTGCCCTGTTACCCAGGCTGGTGAACGGCGCTGGGGGATCACTCCAAAACGCCTGCCACTGCAGGCGCTGCTTTGCCGTGCCGGTCATTGCCAGCACTTGTACTTGTCAGGGGTTATTCCGTTTGCGCCGGGCGTTTGACCCATACGGGCGAGAGCGCCTTGCCGCTGCCGGTGATGTACAGGCACACCACTTCGCCGCGGGCCAGGGTGACGGGTTTGAGGTCGCTGACTTTGCGCTCGCCGTCGAACAGCGCCAGGCTGACCTTGACCGGATTCACTTCGCGCTGGCCGTTGGCGTCCGGCGCTACGGCGTCGACCACTGGTTTGCCGTCGGCGGTTTTCAGGCTGAGGGTGCTGTCCGAGAGGTTCTGCACTCGCAGCAGCGCCTTGCGCTTGTTATTGAAGGGCGCCTCGGCCACCAGCTTGGGCGGTTCACCGACCTGGCTGACCAGGGTGTAGAAATGCTCGGCTTCAAGCTTCACCGGCAGGCTGTTGCTGCCGACCTGGGCGCTGTAGCTGCCGGCCGGGAGAAAGCTGAAGTCGCTGGAGGCCAGCGGTGCGATGTCGTTCAGCTCGGTGTTGCCGACGCTGAAGTTCTGCTCGCTGTTGCTGGCGTTGTAGCCGCGAATAAAGGTCGAGCCCTTGGGCGCGTTGGGCGCATACAGGCCGCCTTCGCCAGCGCTGGCAGTTAGGCTGGTGAGGCTCAGGGCCAGCGCGCAGGCATAGAACATTCCGAAGGTTGAGGTGGGTCTGTGCATGGGTAGAACTCCCTGTGGGTTAACAAAGCGGTACGCAGTACCGTGGTTGCGGCGCCAGGCTTTAATGCCTGTCGCTGGCGGCTAGGCGGCGGTTGCCGCTGGGTTGTTTGAGGGCGCTTAGCCACTGCGCGTCGAAGGCGCTGAGGTCGTTGCTCATGGGCAGATAACGCTCGGGAAACTCCCAGATCACCAGCTGCGGCGGGGCGTCCTGCAGTTCATCGCTTTGCAGGTACTTGAGCATCGGCACCAGCGGGCCCTGGCCGTCTTCGGCATGGTTGCTGAGGTCGCGTTGCAGGTGCTGGCGCAGCGCCCCGGCGAAATTCCAGGCGGGGTTGGCGCTGTAACTGGTGCCAACCAGGGCCACCGGCATCTCGCTGTCACTGAACAATGCATCGGCCCCCGCCGCCTGCTCGGCGGCCTGGGTTGTGTTGCGGCGCAGCTGGTCGGGTGGTGGCAGCAGGTGGCCGAACAGCGGCTCCAGCGGCAGAAAGCGGGTGAGATCGCCGTTGTAGGGTTTCGCCGGGCCGGCTTGGGTGACAAATACCTGCGGCTCGCCCGCCAGGCTGATGGCGCGTTTGAGCGTGCGGCTCAGTTGTTGGGCCACCAGGTCTGCGCCCTCGGGCGTCCAGTGGGTGTCGGTACGCAGGAACATGGCGCCGCTGGCTTTACCGGCCTGCAAGGTGCTGAGCAGGTCCGGCGCGGCAATATCGGCGGCGCGCACCTCGTTGAGGAAGCGTTGGTAAAGCCCTTGGCGCAAGCTGCTGACAGGGTTGTCACCGACAAACTCCGGGTACAGCCGCGACTTGCTCGGCACGATGGCCAGCAACAGCATCACGTCGTGCTGCGCCAGCTCATCGCGTACACCCTTGATCAGCGCCAGGTTCTCGCGCACCTGCTGCGCGCCGTCGACTTCCGCTTTGAACTCTTCGCTCGAGTACAGCCAGCCCTGCTCGCCAATCTGCACGCCTGGGCGGCCTTCGTTAAACAGCAGGTAGTCCAGGCCGGCCCACAGGCTGGTGCCGAGGGTCTTGATCGGGAAGTGCTCGTCGTAATGGTTTTCGAAGGTCTTCGCCAGGCCACCGTCGATGATGCTGAATTGCTTGGGCAGCTGATAACTCAGCACCCCGCGCATGGACCAGACAAACAACAGGCCCAGCACGCCGATAAACAGCGCGACATAGAGTGTGCGTAACGGGCGCGTCATGGTCGGCCTCCTCAAAACTGGAAGTACAGAAATGGCGAGTAGCTTTGCGCCGAGAGCTTGAGCAGCGAGGCGCAGAACAACAGCAGCAAGGCGCCGCGCATCAGGTAACGGGCCAGGGCGATACTCGCGCTGGCTGGTGCCAGCAGCAGGGCGCCGCTGTTGGACGGCAGCCCGTTGCCAGCGCTTGCCGCGCGCTGCCGGTAGAACTGGCGCAGGCCGCAGAACGCCATCACTGCGTAGGCCAGCAGCAGGGTGGCAATCTGCAGGTCGCTGATGCTGGCGCGGTTCAGTTCACTCAGGGCCCAACCCTGGCTGCTGAGCATCGCCGGGCTGAACAGGGCGCTGTACATGCGCCAGGCCACGTCGAGGTTTTCGGCGCGGAAGATCACCCAGCCGAGCATCACCAGGAGGAAGGTGAACAGCCATTTCAGCGGGTTGATCAGCGTGGGTGCGGCGTTCACCCCCAGCGCTCGCTCGATGGCCAACCACATGCCATGCCACGCGCCCCAGAGCAGGAACGTCCAGTTGGCGCCGTGCCAGAAGCCGCCCAGTAGCATGGTCAGAAACAGGTTGCGGTAGGTGTTGAAGGTGCCGCCGCGATTACCGCCCAGCGGCACGTAGAGGTAGTCGCGCAGCCAGGTGGAGAGGCTGATATGCCAGCGCCGCCAGAACTCGGTGATCGACTGGCTGATATAGGGCTGGTTGAAGTTTTCCATAAAGCGGAAGCCCATCATCAGACCCAGGCCAATGGCCATGTCGCTGTAGCCGGAGAAGTCGAAATACAGCTGCGCGGTGTAGGCCAGCATGCCCAGCCAGGCGTCCCCGGTGCTGGGGTTCTGCAGGGCGAAGATATGGTCAACCAGCGGTGCCAGGCTGTCGGCGATAAACACCTTTTTGACGAAGCCCTGCATAAAGCGCGTGGCGCCTTCGCTGAACTTGTCGAGGCTGTGGCTGCGCTCGGTGAACTGGTCGGCCAGGTCCTTGTAGCGCAGCACGGGCCCGGCAATCAGCTGCGGGAACAGGGCGATAAAGGCGGCAAAATTAACCAGATTTTCTGTGGGCTTGGTGTCGCCGCGGTACACGTCGATCAGGTAGCTGAGCGACTGGAAGATATAGAAGGAAATACCGATCGGCAGGATCACATGGGTCAGCAGGAACGGCTCCAGGCCGGCCGCTTCCATCACCTTGTTGATGTTCGCCACCCCGAAGTTGGCGTACTTGAAGTAGCCCAGGGTCGCCAGGTTGCCGACTATCCCCCACAGCACCCAGCGCTGCGCCACCCTGCTACGGACTCCAGCGGCATGGATGCGCAGGCCGAAGATGTAATTCCACAGGGTGACGGCGACGAACAGCAGGAGGAAATCCACCCGCCACCAGGCATAGAAGGCGTAGCTGCCGATCAGGATCAGCAGGTTGCGATAGCGATTACTGCTCAGGTAATACAGGCCGAGAAAAATCGGCAGAAACAGGAACAGGAATACGTTGGATGAAAACACCATCCGTAGATCTCCGTTGAGTAGCAACTCTTCCGGGGCTCGCAAGCCCCCCTTTCCCCCCGCGAGCGAGAGGCTTGTTTCACCCCGTCACTGGACGGGTTTACAGACGTAGCAGCGCCTGGGCTAAACGCTCAGCCCAGTGCGCGAATCAACTGCCCTTGGCGTGCTTGGGCTCGAATACCTGGCTGACGTTGCCGCCGAGGCGGAAGGTCTTGAACGGGCCCATCGTCTGCTGCAGCGCCTGGGCGTCTGCCGAGCAGGCGTAGAGCACGCAATAGGGCGCGAGCCAGGCGTACTTGTTGGGTTTTTTCAGGTCATCCAGGTCCTGTTTCTCGCCGGTCTTGCTGGCGAATGCGTCCGGGTCATCCACCCCGTTCAGTACCCGTTCGGCCAGGCGCTGCAGTGCGCCGTGGTTCTCCGCACGTAGATCGACGCCATTGGCCTGGGCGAAGGCGGCGATCATCACCAGCGGCGGCAGGCTGTAGTTGTGGTAGGCCAGGGCACGCTGGCTGCGCTTCAGCTCATTGGGCAGGTAGCCGTCGGCGTCGACCTGGTTGGCTCCGACGCGAAACTGCGCCACGGCCCAGTCGAACAGGTCGCGGCGATCGGTGGCGATGGCCGTGGCCATGACCGACCAGGCGGACCAGTAGCTGTGGTTGTTGATTTTCTTCAGCGGCAGGTCGCTCCAGTCCTGCACGGTGTGCTCGGCCAGCGTGCTGAACCAGGCTTCGATGCGCTGGGTGTGTTGCGCATAGGCCGCCAGCGGTTGTGATTCCGAAAACTTCAGGCGCAGGTAGGCTGAGGCCAGACTGCCCAGTGCCCATTTGCGTACCGATTTGCCGGTGTGGTTGTACTCGCCGCTGAGCAGGGCGTCGGCTTCTGCCCAGTCGTTCAGCCACTGCAGCGCGCATTCGAGCTGCGCCGGTTGACCATCGCGCAGGTACTGCATGACCTGTTTGCTGACCCCGCGTTCCATCTCGGTGATGGCGGCGGTTTTGCTGCGAAAGGCCTTTTCCGAATCGACATTGAGGGTGGCGCGGGCCTTGCCGGAGCCTTCGTATTTACTGCGAAACACCAGCTTGTCGGTGTAGGGCGGCGGCGTTGCCGGGCAGGCTTTGGCCTTTTTCGCGGTAACCGCCACGGGCGCGTAATAGCCCGGCGGCGGCACCAAGCTGGCGGCCAGCAGCGTTTGGCTGCACAGGGCCGCACCGAGTAGGCAGGGCGCGAGGATCCAACTGTGGCGTGGCATTAAGCCTGGGCTTTTCATGATGGTCTTCACTGGGCATGCGCCGTGAGGTCGTTGTCGCCAGCGCTGGGGCGCTTGCACAACGTGGCCTCGACACTGAGATTGGCCGGCATGTTTTCCGGGCTGTGGATGTCCAGGGCGAGCAGGTTGAGGTCGGACCAGTCGGCGTCGTTGCGCAGTTCGAAGACGTAGCGACCGTCGGTAGGGGCGCGTTCGCTCTGTTCCAGCTTGAAGTTTTCGCGCCGCCCGGTGAGATACCAGAGAGTGGCCTGGGCCTGATGCACGCCGGGGTCGCTGAAGGTCAGGTCGATCTGGTAATCGCCGCCGCGCAGATCCTGCAGTTGGCTGTTTTCGCCGTTGACCAGCACCTGGTTGGCGCCGGGCTTGAGGGTGACCTTATTCTTCATCACCGCCTTGCGGCCCGCACAGCCGTTGTCCACCAGTGGCACGGCCTGGCGGTAGAAACTTTGCTGCGCCAGGTCGTAATGGGTGGCGAACTCCCAGAGCAGAATCTGCGGCGGGTTGTCGTGAAATTCCTGGCTGGTCATGTACTGCAGCAGGGCGCTGTCGAAGCCGCCGCCACTGACCGAGCGGTTAAGCACTTCGGCGCCGCTGTGTTGCTGCAGAAAACCGGCGAAGTTGTAAGCCGGGCCGCTGTTACTGGTGCCGACCAGGGCAATCTGCGGGTCGGCTTCGTCGCCGAACAGGCTGTCGCTGTCGGCCTCACCCTGCATGGTGGTCTCGAAACGCGGCACGTACTCGGTGGCGTAGCTGGTGCCGCAGAAGTGGGCGGCGGTCTTGTGCAGGGTGCCGGCCTTGGGTAACAGGCCGGTGATGCTGCTTGCAAACTGCTGCTGGGGGATCTCGTCGAACCCCGGGATTTCCTTGAGCGTCTCGGCCACCAGTTTGGCGGTGCGCTCGGCTCCGGCGGGCGTCCAGTGGTGGTCGGCCTTGAAGTAGTAGTCGGTGTCCACGCCCTGTTCGTCAAACAGCGGCGACAGGTCGGTGGTCCAGATTCCGGCCTGACGGAAGCCTTCGATGGCCTTGAGGTAATTTTGCTTGGCCAGCTCGAAATTGAACTTGGCCTTTTCCTCGGCGCTGAGCTTTTCGCGGTTTACCAGGCCGCGAGTCGGTTGATAGACGATCAGCAATTCCACGCCTTTGCGCTTGAGCGCATCGCGCAGTCGCTTGAACTCTCGGTAGCCGGCAGGCGTGGTGCCAAAGTCGGTGCGCAGGTCGTAACGGCTGCGAAACAACCAGTCACCTTCGCCCTGCACCAGGGCGGTGAAAAAACTCAGGTACTTGCTGTTGTACTGGCTGGGGTCCTGGGCTGCGGGGCACAGCGGGCCGACCCGCTGCACCTGATAGTGCGGTTCGGCCTGCGCGCCAGCGGCGGCACCCAGCAGGGTGCAGGCGAGGGCCAGTTGGCGGAATTTGAAAGGCTGTGTGTTCACGTTGTCGTTCCTCAATCCTGGAGTTCGGCCTGGCTTTCCACGGGGTCGATCAGCACGGCCAGTTGGCGGCGCACCATCAGATCGAGGATTTCTTCCTGCTTGTCACCGAGGATGCCGCTGAAGCTGATACCGGTGCTTTTGCTCGGCGCGAGCATTTCCACGCGGTACAGCTCAACCGATAACGGCGAGTCGATGGACAGCGGGCCGGAACCGTTGGCCGCGAGGGTGCCGCCGACCACGATCATCGAGACCTCGGTGTCGAAGGGGTCGAGTTGGATATTGCGGTCGGTGTCGGAGAGATCCTTGATATGCCCGTACACCCCGCTCAGGCCGTTGGCGGCGGCGACGTTCTCGTACAGGCGGATATTCAGGCTGTTGCGCAGGCGAATGCCGTGGCGGGCATTGTTCAGGACCTGGTTGCCCCACAGCAGGTTGTCCGAACTTTCATAGAGGGTGATGCCGTCCGCATGGTTGCCGTACACCTGGTTGTAGGCCACCAGGTTGTTCACGCTGTTACGGTCGATCACGATGCCGGAGAGCTTGTTGTCGTAGCTCTTGTTATTGAAGATCCAGCTGTTGTCGACCTCGCGGGAGATGATGATGCCGTGCTTCTTCTGGGTGCCGTGCACGGTGTTCTCGGCGATGATCAGACCGTGGGAACGGTCGTGCGGGTCGATGCCGTAGACGATGTTGTCGCGGTAGGTGTTGCCCTTGATCACCACGTTTTCGGCTTCATAGCAGTAGAAGCCGTACCAGTGGTCGACGAATTCCGAATCGATCAACCAGCCAGTGGGCTCCGGGCGTTTCAGGCGGGCCTGCATGCCCGGGGTGTACTGGGTGATGCTGACGCCGTAGGACTTGCTGGTGTTGTAACCCAGGCTGGTGAATACGCTGGAGGCGATATACAGCTCGCTGCCGCCCCAGGACACCAGAAAGGGGCGGAACTCATCGGCGCTGCGAAAGCTCGCCGGGGCGTTGTCCGCTTCACGCCAGGCGGTGAGGCGGGTGTGAGTGAAAAACAGCTGGCCGTCATTGACCACAAAGCTGCCGCGCTCCTGGGACAGGCGCAGTTCCTGGGTGCTTTTGTCGACATGCAGGGTGGCACCCTGGGCCACCACGATGGGCAGGCGCGCCAGGTAGACGCCCGGTTCAACTTCGCTGAACTGGCTGTCTGGAAGGCTGCGCGCCAGATCCTTGGGCGTCACGTAGCCGCCTTCGATAAAGATCGCATGGGGCATGCCGTTCTGCCGCGTGACCCACTCGCGTATACGCTCGTTGCCGCCGATAAAGTCCTTCAGCGCATCCTGCTGCAGCATGCGCCGCACCACCACCTTGCCGTCTGGTGTGCGCTTGATCTTGGCTTCGACGGCAGCGGTGGTATAGCCGCTGAGGTCGGGCAGTTGCGGCGGGTCCAGGTGCAGCTCGGCGATGGGTGCGCTGGTTACCGTGTAGTTCTGCGTCGGTTTGACTTGTTTCTGCGCTTCGCCGGCTGCTGCCGTGGCTATCCAGGGCGCGGCCGGTTGCAGCGCGCCGAGCAGCAGGCCGCTGCACAGCAGGGCAATGCCGATGGCGCGTTTGAGTTTGCTAGGGCGTGGCGTCATGGCGCGGGGTCCTTAGAATTTCCAGATAACATCGATAAAGGCCCGATGCATGAGCGAGTCGGTGTCGCTGCCGTAGGCATCGCCAGGCTTGAATACGCCACCACGGAAACGCACCAGGGCTGCCGGCTCGTCGATGGCTTCGCTCATCGCCGCAGGCAACAGGCCTTGTTTGAAGTATTTGGTGACGACCAGATCAAGCTCCTGGCCAAGTGCCTTCTCACCGTCCACCAGGGCTACCTGCGGGGCAGGGGTGATATCGGCGAGTGGGTCATCGAAACGCGCGTTGATACCGCTGCGGCCGATCTGCTGGTGCGCATCGACGCGCCAGAAGTGGTGGTAGACCAGGCTGGCGTCGTAGTCGTCGGCCAGCTGCCAGGAGCCGAACAGGGTGGCGGCCTGCAGGTTGCTCAGCTCGCCGCGGAAGGCCTCGCCGAAGCGCTGCACACTGCTGCGGGTGCCGGTAAAGGTGGAGCGGTTGCTGTGCAGGCCGGTCTGCCGGTAGTTGTCGTTACCACTGCCGTCAGCATCGCCGCCGCCACTGCCACGGGCGTAGGCCGCACCAATCTGCCAATTGCGATCAAGGCGCAGACGCAGCCCCAGGTCAGTGGCCCAGGCATTCAGATGGGTGCTGCTCTGGCCGCCGGCAACGCTGTCATCCAGGCTGCTGTTGAGGCTGTTGCGTTCGCCCGTCAGCGAGGTGAGGCTGGCCCAGTAGTTGAAGCGCTTCTGGTTGCGAAAGTTGTACGCATCGCTGTGCGCGTGCAGGCCCAGCCAGGTGAGGTTGCCGTTGGCGCGTTTGTCCAGGGCATCGATGGGCTGATTGGGGTCGGCCAGCGCGCCGTCGTCGCGTGAGTGATGCGCGCGAAAACCGAGCCAGTGCCCTGGCTGCCACTGAGCGGCAATATCGCCGAACAGGTGCAGCCGATCCTCGTCTTCCGGAGCCAGTTCTTCGAGGTCAGTGCGGTACTCGCTGAAGCGCTGGGCGGCGCCCAGGCTGGCCCGCAGCAGGGTGGTGTCGAAGCGCCAGTTCAGTGCTTCGATATTGCTGTCGCGCCATTGCCCGTCGTCGTTGTGCAGGCGTTGGCGACCCAGGCGCAGGTGTTCGCCGGGGTAGTCGGTGAGGCCGGCGTAGTCGACCCAGAATTCGCGCAGTGCCAGGTAGTTCTTCTTGCGTGTGCGGCCATCGGTCTGGCCGGATTCCGGCTGGTCTGCGGACGACTCCAGGGTATCGGTCTGGATGATGTCGCTGGCCATTACCGCCTGGCCCATGGCGAAGGCACTCCAGTCACCCCGTTGGGCACGTAGCCAGGGACGCAGGTCGAGGGCGATGCCGTTAGCGTCGCCGCCGCCGCGGGTGCCGAGGTCGCGGTCTTCTTCCGATTGCGCGGTGATCTTGATGTCGGCGCCAAAATGCATGGCGTCCATCTGCACGGCCCAGGCCTGGCTGCTGCAGAGCATGGACAGACCAAGGCCGAGGCTGATCGGGTTGAGTTGCAGCAATGCACGGCGCTTCATGGATTGTGCGCCTGCAGAGTGGGTTGATCCTGCCAGGCCGTGCCGCGCAGTTGGCGCTCATCGGCGAGCAATTGCGCGGCCTTGATGCGCTCGCTTGGGCTCAGTTGCTGTTCGCTGGCGCGCGCCAGTTCGCTGGCCTGCGGGGTGTTCTTCGGCAGGGCCAACTGGCTGAAGACATAGGCATTGACCGGGTCTGGCTGGATGCCTTTGCCCTGCGAATACATCTGCGCGAGGGCGAAGTCGGCATTGATCTGACCGTTGCGCGCGGCGCTGAGCAGGTGATCGAGGGCCTGTTGCGGGTAGATGTCGCCGAGATAGCCGCGCAGGTAGATCTGGCCGAGAAAGTAGTTGGCGCTGGGTTCGCTGGGGGCGGCCTTGCGCAGGTGCTCTTCGGCTTTCTGCGGGTCTTGCGGCAGCAGCTTGCCTTCGTAGTACAGGCGCCCGAGCAGCAGCTCGGCGCGCGGCAGGGCGGCGGCGCGGCCTTGTTCGAGGTAAGCGAGCATCTGCTCGATATCACCCAGGGCCGGGTAGTCGTACAGCAGGCGCGCCAGGCTCACCCAGGCCGCGGGATAGTTCGGCGCAATGGCTTCGAGCATGGTCTGCGCCTGGCTTTCGTCCGGCTTGCCGAGTTCGGCGTCGGCCAGCACCTGGGCCACGGCATCCACCCGTTGCGCGGGGATCGCCGCGCTGTGGTAGCCGGCCATCAGGCGCTGGATCAGGGCTTTCTGCTGTTTGGTTTTGCCTTGCTTCTGGTACACGGTGGCCAGCTCGACATAGCAGACATCGGCTTGGCTGATCAGGCCCTGGCAGATCTGTTCGATCTCATCCAGGTGCTGGTCGTAGTTGCCCTGGCTGCGGTACAGCAGGATCTGCGCCAGATCGGCCTGGGTATGGCCTTGTTGGCGCCAGGTAGTGAGGCGTTGTTGTACGTTCATGTCGGGATAATCCTGTGGGAATTGCAGGTACAGCATCACCAGCGGCAGCAGGCTGTCGGGTTCCCCTGCAGCGAAGGCCTGCTCCAGTAGCTGTGCGGCTTCGCGGCGTTCGGCAGGGCTGGCTGCGGGTTTGCGGGCGAGCAATTTGCCCAGCCGGGCCTGCGCCCGTGGCGAGCCGTCGAGGGCGCTGCGGTAGGTCTGCTCGGCTTGCTCCAGACCTTCTGCGGAGCCGCTGGCCAGTTGCAGATCGGCCAGGCCGATTTGCGCGTCGACATAGCCCAGCTCGGCCAGCTGGCGGAAATGCTGCTCGGCGGTGGCGTGGTCGCCCTGCTTCAGCGCTGCCACGGCCAGACGCTGGTCAGGCAGGTTGGCGCAGGCGCTCAGGCCCAGCGCCAGGGTGAGCGTGAGCAGTGGCGTGGCCAGCGGGCGGGCGTTGCGGTTCGACATGCGCCTGCTCCTCAGAGACCAGCCGCCAGGGCTTTGTCGATCATCCAGTCGAACGATGGGCCGCGGTCGAGCAGCACTTCCACCGGTTGCCCGGCCAGGTTGCTGCTCAGGGTCTGCTCGGGTTCGATCACCACGCGGATGTCCGCTGCCAGGCCGCCTTCATGCAGGCTGCTGCTGACGATCTTGCCGTAGCGTGGGGTCTCTTCGCCGGCGACCATAAAGCTGGCGCGGCTGCCGATGCGGGCCTGGGCAAAGTTGCGGTAAGGGAAGCTCGCCAGCACCGTGGCGCGGGTGTTTTGTGGCACCAGTTCGAAGATCACATCGCCCTTGCTGGCAAACTGGCCGTCGGCCACCAGCTGACGCGCCACCTTGCAGTCGCAGGGGCTGGTCAGGGTGCCTTTGATCTGTTTGCCGAACAGAGTTTCGATGTTCGCCGGGCTTAGCTGCTCGTCGTTCAGGTGGCCTTTGAGCATCTCCAGCATGCTGGCGGAGAAGGTGGCAATCGGCGCGCCTTTGGCCACGCTGCCATCTGCGCCGATCAGGCTCTGCACCGTGCCTTCGCGCGGCATGGTGACCTGCAGACTAGGCACGTTGACCAGGGCTGACTGGGCATGCGTGACGAAGTACAGGCCGTATACCGACTTGAAGATGAAACCGAAGGCCGCCAGGCCCACCAGAAAGATCGCCAGGCTGAACGTCACAGCCTTGAGACGGCCGAGTACGCTCATGGCGGTGCCGCCGTTGGCCTGCTTGCGCGCCTTGGTGAAGTTGTCGCGTTGCAAGGTACTCAGCAGGTCGCCGGCGCTGACCAGCTCACCGCCCAGGTAGGCGCTGATCAGGTGGCGCAGGGTGGCCTGCTCGCGCGGCTTGAGGTTGTGCAGCTGGCAGCCGATACGCTTGCTGTCGCTATCCACCGAGCGCACCTGGAATTCGATGTCGATACCCAGGTTGAAGCTGTCGAGCTTGAATTGCAGGCGGCCTTTGTGAAAGTCACCGATCTGCATCGCCTGCTGATTGTCGATCACGCTGAAACCACCTGCCGAGATATCGCAAAGCTGTAACTCGACACGCTCGCGGCTCTTGTTCAGGTAGTGCACCTGGGCCGGGATTTTCACCCGGGCATGCTGGCGCTGGGCTTCGGACTCATGCACCACGTTGACGTTGACGGCTGTATTCATGCTTGCAAATTCCTGTTCAAAAGGGTCGCGCTCGTCACACCAGCACCAGCAGGGTGGCGACGAATAGGCTGGCGGCAGAGAAGGTCATGGCCCGCGAGGACCAGGTGTTGAACCAGCGCTGAAAGCTCACCAGGCCGCGATCAAGCTTGGTGTTCTGGCGGGTCCAGGACTGCTGGTCGAGACGGAAGAACACGTAGATCTTCACCAGCGCGCCGACGATCTGGTTGTAATAGAGAATCAGTGGATAGGCCGGGCCGATGTGGTGGCCGGTGACGCTCAGCAGCAGGGTTAGAACCAGCCGGGTCAGGCCGATCCACAGCAGGTAGGCCAGGAAGAAGCCGAGGCCGTATTTGAGGCTGGCGATAATCGCCACGCTCAGGCCGAGCAGGCTGGTCCACATCGACACGCGCTGGTCGAACAGCACCAGGCTGGTGAAACCGCCCAGGCGTTTCATACCCAGGCGCAGGGCGCGGGCGTTCTGCCGCAGGTTGTTGCCGTACCAGCGGAACATCAGTTTGCGGCTGGCCTTGATAAAGCTCTTTTCCGGCGGATGCTCGACCGTATTGATCGCCGCATCCGGCACGTAGAAGGTGTCGTAGCCCAGGCGCATCAGGCTGTACCAGCTGGACTTGTCATCGCCGGTGAGGAACTGGAAACGCCCCAGGCGCCAGTGGTCGAGGTGATCGCTTTCCACATCGGCGATAAACGCTGGGTCAGTCACCACTTCGGCACGAAATACCGACATGCGCCCGGTCATGGTCAGTACGCGTTTGCTCAGGGCCATCGAGCACATGTTCAGATGGCGCTGGGCGAAGCGCAGCTTGTGCCACTCGCTCATCACATAGCTGCCGCGCACCTCGCAGAACTCATTGGTGGTGAGGCCGCCGACATTGGGGAACAACTTGAACCAGGGCACGGTTTTGCGCACCACCCCTGCGCCAAGCACGGTGTCGCCATCGATCACCGCCACTACCGCATCGGTATCTGGCATCTGCCGCGAAATGGCGCGGAAACCATAGGCCAGGCCATCCCGTTTGCCCGTGCCGGGAATGCGCACGAAGTCCAGGGTGACATGCTCTGGTGGCTGCATTTGCGCCCAGAGGCTCTTCACCAGTAGCTCGTCGGAGAGCTCAACGATGGAGCAGACCACGGTTGTCGGGTAGCCGCAGTCAATCGCTTCGCGAATAACCGAGCGGTACACCTGGGCAGTGGTCAGGGCATCGATGCGAAAGCTGGTGACCAGCAGAAACACCTGGGACGGGTCGGCAGCTTTGCCGAGCTTGGCCACCTGGCGTCGGTAGTGAGGGAACACCAGATAGAGAAACAGCATGCCGCGCACGAAATGCACGGCACCCATGGAATAACGCCAGATGCCAACCGCGCCGATCAACAGCAGGTAGTCGCGCGACTCGGGGTCGAACACGCTCCTGGGCAATGCCAGCGCCAGCAGCATCAGCAGTGATAAGTAGAACAGCCAGCCAGCGGCCTGGTTGAGGCCGCTTTTCAGCGTGTGGGTTTGCATAAACATATCCATCGTCTGTGCCAGATAGCCCTGGTCGGCGTTGAGCCGCCCAGGGCTTGCCTCAGCTCACAAGCTGCAGGGGTTACCAGCAGATGCCTTCGCTGCCGGCGCGCGATGCCGTCGGCATAAAGCCCACCAGGTCGACCACGTGCTTGCCGTGCAGGGCCTGCTGCGCCAGTGGGGCAAAGTGCATGTCGCTGTTGCCCAATACGATGATGTCGGCGCCGTCCACCACGGCATCGAAGTCACTGCTCAGCAGTGAGGAGACGTGGGGGATCTTTGACTCGATGTAGTCCTTGTTCGCCCCATAAACGCGGGCGTACTCGACGTTGCGGTCGAAGATGCTCAGGTCATAACCCTTGCCGATCAGCATTTCTGCCAGCTCCACCAGCGGGCTTTCACGCAGGTCATCGGTGCCGGCTTTGAAGCTCAAGCCGAGCAGGGCCACCTTGCGTTTGTCGTAGCTGGCGATGATGTCGAATGCGTTCTGCACCTGGATGGCGTTGCTGCGCATCAGCGAGCCAATCAGCGGTGCATCGACATCCATTGCCCCGGCGCGGTAGGACAGGGCGCGCACGTCCTTGGGCAGGCACGAGCCGCCAAAGGCGAAGCCGGGTTTCATGTAGTACTTGGAGAGGTTGAGCTTGTGGTCCTGGCAGATCACCTCCATCACATCGCGACCATCGACGCCGGCAGCCTTGGCGATATTGCCGATTTCGTTGGCGAAGGTGACCTTGGTGGCGTGCCAGACGTTGCAGGTGTACTTGATCATCTCGGCGACATCGATGCTCTTGCGGATGATCGGCGCATCCAGCTCGCTGTAGATGCTTTCCAGCAGATCACCGGAGGCCTGATCCAGCTCACCGATTACTGTCATGGGCGGGAAATCGTAATCCTTGATCGCAGTGCTCTCGCGCAGGAACTCCGGGTTTACCGCCAGGCCGAAGTCGACCCCGGCCTGCTTGCCCGAGCAGTCCTGCAGGATCGGCAGTACCACGTTTTTGGCGGTACCCGGCAGCACTGTGCTGCGCACCACCACGGTATGCCGTTCGGTTTTATCGCGCATGGCCAGACCGATTTCGCGGCACACCCCCTCGATGTAATTAAGCTCCAGATCGCCGTTCTTCTTGCTCGGCGTACCCACGCAGATAAACGACACGTCGCTGTTAAGCACCGCATCGATCACATCGGTAGTGCCGCGCAAATTCCCCGAAGCCAGCCCCTGTTGCAGCAGTTCTTCCAGGCCGGGTTCGACGATTGGCGATTTGCCATTGTTAATCAGATCAATCTTGCTGGCGGATACATCCACGCCAATCACGTGATGACCGCGTGCCGATAAACAACCAGCACACACTGCCCCAACATAACCTAAACCGAAGATGCTAATTCGCATCGCATTCACCTCGTCAATTTATTGCGTAATTAATTAGTGGCGATTAGCCACGGTTATTCGTTAGTTCGGCAGGCACAGCTGCGTGAACTAATACAGGCATAAAAGTTGGTTGGTAGCGTGGCGCTACCGGAGCTGGGCTTTGTATGTAGCACGCCCGTTCTATATGTCTGGCCAGTGGCGCGATAGGCTCTGGCCTGTGGCTTTCAGTGAGTCATCGAATTCTTGATAGTTCCGCCTTGTATTTGTCCGTAACTTTCTTTGGGGTGAGTTTCTGCGCCGGATATAGATCCGGTATTAATCGCAGATATAGTCACGCGGAAAGTTGCATGAAGAAAAACATCGTGTCGCTATGAGTCCGATGTTTTTCTGATGGTTCCTACCGTCCGTCATCTTTTGCAATGAAATGAGAACTGCTTGGTAGTTGCACTTTGATGGCACTTTGCAACTGTCTGGCGGAGTAATTCGCGCGGTGTATATGGGCGCTGGAAAGTTCAACGGTAAAGTTGAGCTTTAATAAAGCTGACTGTTTGAATAGGTATTGAACAGCGCGGGAAATAGCAGGGAGCGGGCCGTTGGCGCGGCCCGCAGGGGAGGGCGGGGTTCAGTCCTGAGGGTGGTCGCGAAGGAAAACCAGGGTGTCGGTTTTCGAGTTTTCCGCCGAGTAGCGGTAGCCCTCGTAGGTGAAATCCTTGAGGCCGGCCGGATCGGTCAGGCGCTCCTTGATCACATAGCGTGCCATCAGGCCGCGGGCTTTTTTTGCGTAGAAACTGATGATCTTGTACTGGCCGTTCTTCAAATCCTTGAACTCGGTGTCGATGATCCGCGCATTCAGCGCCTTGCGTTTCACCGCGCTGAAGTACTCGTTGGACGCCAGGTTGAGCAGCACATCATCGCCCTGAGCGGCCAGCGCCTCATTCAACCAGCTGCTGATGCGCTCACCCCAGAAGTCATAGAGGTTATTGCCGCGCGGGTTAGCCAGTTTGGTGCCCATTTCCAGGCGATAAGGCTGCATCAGGTCGAGTGGGCGCAGCACGCCATACAGGCCGGAAAGCATGCGCAGGTGAGTCTGGGCAAAGTCGAAGTCGGCTTCGCTGAAATCCTCTGCGTTCAGCCCGGTGTACACGTCGCCCTTGAACGCCAGCAGTGCCTGCTTGGCATTGGACGGATTGAACGGCCGCTCCCAGCTGCCGAAACGCGCGGTGTTAAGGCCGGCGAGTTTGTCTGAGAGGTGCATCAGCTCGGCGATCTGCGCCGGGGTGAAGTCGCGCAGCTGCTGGATCAGGTCCTGGGCGTGGTCGAGGTGTTCGGGCTGGGTAAAGCGCGGGGTCGCAGGTGGTGTCTCGTAATCGAGGGTCTTGGCCGGGGAAATCACCATCAACATAAGCTGTGCTCCTGAAAGTCTGCGGCGATTTTAGGCCGAGCGGTGGTCGCGGCTCTAGCTATTATGCCGATGGATTGTTTTGTGACCTGCTGGGCGTAGGAGCGGGCCATGCCCGCGATGCAGCTTGTAGCCCGGATAAGCCCTGGCGCAATCCGGGAAATACACCGCCTGCAGCACCGTGCCCCTTTCGCGGCCATGGGCTAGGCGCCCCCGCCGCTCCTGCTGATTGTCCGGGCAATGTGCTTGACCCAGGGGCCGCCACGGGGTTGTAGTCTGCCCAGGTCGAACTCTCAAGGAGCTGTCATGACCGCCTGCAATCACTCGCGCTGGGAGCCGTCCCACGATTACCGTCCACTGGAAACCACTGCTGAGCGTCAGGCCTGGCGCGTTGCCGCGCTGACTGGGGCAACCATGCTGGTGGAGATTGTCGCGGGCTATGCGTTCAACTCCATGGCCTTGCTCGCCGATGGCTGGCACATGGCCTCGCATATGCTCGCCATCGGCCTGACTGCGCTGGCCTACCTGCTGGCGCGGCGCTACGCCCACGACCCACGTTTTGCCTTTGGCACCTGGAAGGTCGAGGTGCTGGCGGGTTTTGCCAGTTCTCTGATGTTGCTGGTCGTAGTGGCGATGCTGGCGTTCGAGTCCTTCTGGCGTTTGTTGCAGCCCCAGGTAGTCGCCTTCGAGATGGCCCTGTGGGTGGCGGTGATCGGCTTGCTGGTCAACCTGGCATCCGCCTGGTTGCTGCGTGATAGCCATGATCACGGTCATGCTCACGGCCAGGGTCATAGCCACGCCGGCGCACATGATCATGCCGATCACGATCACGATCACGATCACGATCACGATCACGATCACGATCACGATCACGCAGCGCCAGCGGGCAAGGACCTTAATCGCCATGCCGCCTTTATCCATGTACTGGCCGATGCGCTGACCTCGGTGGCGGCCATCGTCGCCTTGCTTGGCGGCTTGCTGTTGGGCTGGGATTGGCTCGACCCGCTGATGGGGGTGATCGGTGCGGTAATTATCGCGGTATGGGCCAAGGGCCTGCTGATCGAAACCGGCAAGGTACTGCTCGATCGCGAGATGGACAGCCCGGTGGTCGAACGCGTGCGCACTGCCTTGGCCCAGGAGGTGGACACCGAACTGGCCGATCTGCACCTATGGCGTGTGGGCCGGGCGCAGTTCGCCTGCATCGTCAGCGTGGTGACCCATGGCAATGGTTCGGCAGATCGCTACAAGGCACGGCTGGCGGGGATTGCGGAGTTGGTGCATGTGACCGTGGAGGTCAATCGCTGTGCCGATGAGCACGGGGTGGAGCGGGGCTGAATGGAAAAATCTGCGCAGCTCGAAAGCCGGTGGGACTTCCGACTTTAACGGCGCTTGCGTGGTGCGCCAAGCGCTATTTGTCGCTCTGATAAATAAACCTGAAAAACTCAAAAAATACGTTTTTCTGTCATCTTTTTTGGAGTATCTAAAAGGCAAGACCGCCGAACCCTGCAGACAGGTGGCGGCCATTGGCCCTCACCTTTTTGCAGCCTTCTCAGCCCCGGCACTGAGGAGTCGACGGCCCCTCCGCGGCGCAGACTCGCCCCTGCGTTGCTTGGCTACTACAAGAAGGTGACCGAGTATGGATGACCACGGACGCTCCAAGCCCACCGCCCCAACCCTGTATGCCCTCGATACCAATGTGCTTATCCACGACCCCAACGCGCTGCTGAATTTTCAGGAGCACCATGTCGCCATCCCGATGACCGTACTGGAGGAACTGGACAAGCTTAAAACCGGTAAACAGGGCGTGGCCGCCGAGTGCCGCCAGGCCATCCGCCTGATTGACAAGATTCTCGGCAGCGCTAACCCGGATGAGGTGGAACACGGCGTCGCCATCCAGCGTGACAAGAGCGGCCCGTGCGGCTTCCTGTCGATTCTTATGAGCAAGAGCGCCACCCCGGTTACCTGGCTGCCGGAAGACCTCAACGACAACAAGATCATCAACCAGCTGGTCGAGCTGAAGTCCCGCCGCCCCGGTCTCAATGTGGTGCTGGTGACCAAAGACATCAATATGCGCCTCAAAGCGCGCGCCTGTGGCATCGATTCTGAGGATTACCACACTGACCAACTGGTCGACGACGTGTCCTTGCTGTCGCAGGGTTACCACAACATGGACGGTTCCTTCTGGGACCGCGTGAACAAGGTGGAAACCCGTCAGGATCACGGCCGTACCTGGCACCGCGTGCAACTCACCGACAACCTGCCGGCGGTGCACGTCAACGAGTTCATCATCGACGAGCAGGGCTTTGTTGGCTGGATCAAGGGCATCAAGCACGGCGAACTGCTGATTCTCGACATGCATCAGGAACCCTTGATGCACCAGGAGGCTTGGGGCCTGCGGCCACGGGATATCTATCAGTCACTGGCGCTGTTTGCCCTGCTCGATCCGGACATCCATCTGGTCAACCTATCCGGCGCGGCCGGTTCCGGTAAAACCATCCTGGCCCTGGCGGCGGCCATCGAGCAGACCATGGTCAGCAAGCGTTACCGGCGCATTATCGCTACCCGCAGCGTGCAGGGGCTGGATCAGGAGATCGGCTTTCTCCCCGGCACCGAAGCCGAGAAGATGGAGCCTTGGCTCGGCGCGATCACCGACAACCTTGAAGCCCTGCATATGGACGACGAGAACACCCACGGCAGCGTCGACTACATCCTGCAAAAGGTCCCGCTGCAGTTCAAATCCCTCAACTACATCCGTGGCCGCAGCTTTCAGCAGAGCCTGATTCTGATCGACGAATGCCAGAACCTTACCCCGCACCAGATGAAAACCATCATCACCCGTGCCGGCAGCGGTTCCAAAGTGGTGTGCCTGGGTAACCTGGCGCAGATCGATACCCCTTACCTATCGGCCCCCAGTTCGGGCCTGACCTACCTGACGGAGCGCTTCAAAGACTTCGAGCATGGCGTGCATATCACCCTGCAGGGTGTGCCGCGCTCGATCCTCGCCGAGTACGCCGAAACCCATATGTGAGGGTCGTGACTACCCTGCAGCCTTGAGTGCTGCAGGGTGTTTACCTGTAGCCCGGATGCAATCCGGGGATCACTAAAAACCGTAGGATGGGTGATAACCCATCAATCGCAGCGATGGGTTGTCACCTACGCGGCCCGACCCATCCTACATGCTGGTGCATAACCTCCCGTCTGAATCCTCTGGCATTCACAGGTGCCGAAACCTGACCCCTGGGTTTACAATCGCTGGACACCTGCCTGGAGTCTGTCTGTGTTAACCCATCTCGATTCCCAAGGCCGCGCCAATATGGTCGATGTCAGCGATAAAGCCCTGACCGTCCGTGAAGCCGTGGCTGAAGCCCTGGTGCGCATGCGCCCAGAAACCCTGCAGATGATTGCCCAGGGTGATCACCCCAAGGGCGATGTGTTCGCCGTGGCGCGCATCGCCGGTATTCAGGCGGCAAAGAAAACCAGCGATCTGATCCCACTGTGCCACCCGCTGATGCTTACCAGCGTCAAGGTCGAGCTGGTGCCTGAAGGCGCGGATGCCGTGCGCATCACCGCGCGCTGCAAGCTGACCGGGCAGACCGGGGTGGAGATGGAAGCCCTGACCGCTGCCAGTGTCGCTGCGCTGACTATTTATGACATGTGCAAAGCGGTGGACCGCGGCATGGTGATCGAACGCGTGCGTCTACTGGAAAAGGTCGGCGGCAAGAGTGGCGCCTTCAAGGTAGAGAGTGCTGCTGGAGAAGACGCATGATCCGTGTGCAGTATTTCGCCCGTTATCGCGAGGCCCTCGGCCTGGATGGTGAGCAGTTGAGCGGCGAGTTCGCCAGCCTTGATCAGCTGCGCCAGCACCTGCTGAGTCGCGGCGGTGTGTGGGATGTGCTGGCCGAGCAGAACCTGATGTGTGCGCGCAATCAGGAACTCTGCAGCCTGGATGAGCCGCTGGCAGCTGGCGACGAAGTGGCGTTTTTCCCCACTGTGACCGGCGGTTGAGCATGTTGTCGTCGCGGCTAAAGCCCCTCCCACAGAGAGCATTTGCATGAGCATCCGCGTCCAGTCGCAACCCTTCGATCCGGGCGTTGAGCTTAACGCCCTGCATGCCGCCAATCTGGGCATCGGTGCGGTGGTCAGCTTTGTTGGCTATGTGCGCGACTTCAACGAAGGGCGCGAAGTCGGCGGCATGTTTCTCGAACACTTCCCCGGCATGACCGAGAAGGCCCTGGGCAAGATTGCCGAGGAGGCCACGCAGCGCTGGCCGCTGTTGGGTATCGAGATCATCCACCGTATCGGTCGCCTAGAACCGGGCGAGCCGATTGTGTTTGTTGGCACCAGCAGCGCTCACCGTCAGGCAGCCTTCGATGCCTGTAACTTCGTGATGGACTACCTGAAAACCCGCGCGCCGTTCTGGAAGAAGGAAGACACCGCCGAAGGCCCGCGCTGGGTTGAAGGGCGTTGCTCCGATCAGGCTGCGGCTGAGCGCTGGAAACAACAACCTTAAGCGCATTGTGCATGCATCGCCTGCGCTGATATTTCAGTCGCAGTGATGGCCTTTGCCCGGTTGACGATTTGTACATATAAGTCCAGTATGGAATTTAAAGTATAAATCGAGACTGGCAAATGACCCGTCCATGCGTGCTACCCAGCCATCGCTTTTCGCTCAGGTGTACACCTGACGCGCCTTTCTTCTGTCTTGCAGCAACCGTCGTTGCCCGCTCGGCCTGCGCAGCAATGCCAGGTGGCGTGGGCCTGTCCCTCCCTCAGCAGGAATCCACAGCATGAAGAAAATCGTCCTGGCGGGCGGCATCGCCCTGAGTCTGATCGCCTCCAGTCTGTTCGCCGCAGACAAACCCTTGCGTCTGGGTATTGAGGCCGCCTATCCACCCTTTGCCTATAAAGAAGCCAGCGGGCAGATCGCCGGCTTTGATGTGGATATTGGCAATGCCCTGTGCGCGGAAATGAAGGCCGAGTGCCAATGGGTCGAGCAGGAGTTCGATGGCCTGATCCCCTCGCTTAAGGTGAAGAAGGTCGACGCCATTCTGTCGTCCATGACCATCACTGATGAGCGGCGCAAGTCGGTGGATTTCACCGGCAAGTACTACTACAGCCCGGCGCGTCTGGTGATGAAGGCCGGTAGCGAGGTTGCCGCCGATTTCAGCAACCTCAAGGGCAAGCGCATCGGCGTGCAGCGTTCGAGCACCACCGACCGCTTCGCCAGCGAAGTGCTGGCCGCGCAAGGGGTTGAAGTGGTGCGCTACAGCTCGCAGAACGAGATCTACCTGGACATGATTTCCGCGCGTCTGGACGGCACCCTGGCCGACGCCATTCCGGTGGATGAAGGCTTTCTGAAAACCGATAACGGCAAGGGCTTCGCCTTCGTCGGCCCGGCCTTTACCGACCCGAAATACTTCGGTGAAGGCGCCGGTATTGCCGTGCGCAAGGGCGATGCGCAACTGCTCGGCAAGCTCAACGACGCAATTCAGGCGATTCGCGCCAGCGGCGAGTACCAGAAGATTCAGGCCAAGTACTTCACCTTCGATATATATGGCGACTGAGCCGTCCGGCAATGAGGAAGCCGCGCGCTGGCGCGGTTTTCTAGCTAGGCGCAGCCACCTTCACGCGGTTACGGCCGTCTTGTTTGGCGCTGTACAGCGCGCGGTCACTGGCCACATAGAGGCTGTCGTAAGTGCCTGACTGGCCGGCGTCCAGATAGCTCATGCCGATGCTTACGGTGACGGCAACGTCTTTACCGTCCACCTCCTGTAACTGCGTCTCCACCAGCTGGCGCAGCTTCTCGGCGATCTGCAGTCCCTGCTCGCGGTCGCAGTTCACCAGCAATAACATGAACTCCTCACCACCCAGGCGTGCCAGGCTGTCGAGGCCTCGTACCTGGCTGGAAAGTAGCGCAGCGATGCGCTTGATAACGACATCGCCCAGTGGATGACCGAAGCGGTCGTTGACGGTCTTGAAATGATCGAGGTCGAGCAGCAGCAAGCACAATGGCTGTTGCGTGCGCTGACAACGCAGCAATTCACGTTCGACGATGCCATTAAATGCGCGGCGATTGAGCAGGCCGCTCAGTGGGTCATGTTCGGCAAGGTAGCTGAGCTTGTGGTTCTGCTCTTCAAGCAGCTGTGCCTGGTCTTGCAGCCGCTGTTTCTGGGTGTTGATCTGTACGAAGTTGCTCCACTGCAACCACGCCAACAGCAGGCCAATGGAGCAACTGGATAGACCATTGACTTGATTGCTCAACAAGACCGCTGGGGTGCTCTGGGTTTGTTGGATGCCAAACAGAAACAGCGCCAGGGTCAGGCTAAACAGCCAAAGGGCGGAAAGTGGGCGGTGCAAAAAAACCAGCGCCGTCAAGCTACACCCCACCAGTAGCGGGGTGATATTGCTGGTGACTAATTGATCGATAGCGCTAATCAGAGCGGCGAAGCACAGCGTACCGAGTACCGCCACGTTGACGCTGATCTGGCGTAAGCGGACTAACTCCGGCCGGGAGGCTAAATACCAAGCCGCTAACGCCAACGCCCCGAAGAACACCAACATGCCGGTGTGCGCGGCGAGAATGCCCTGCCGCCATAAGGCTTCATTGGCTGACTCGGGCTGTCGTTGCCAAAACAGCCAGATGTGCATCAGGTTGAGGGGTGGAATCCAGGGCGCAGCAAGCCGCAGGCGCCGTATGTTTTGCTCAAGCAACTGTGGCGCAAAGGCTCGGTTCTTTTCAGCAATGGTTTGCCAGTCAATACGCCAAGCACGCAATGCCCATAACTCCTTTAACGGTATCAGTGCAGGGCCGAGAGAGTTCGAGCCTTGTTGATAGACGTTACACAAGTTCAGCCTGCCGGGCGACTGAGTTATCCCGGCAGGCTGTGGGTACACTAGAACAGGCTTTACAGCAGACCCAACTCCATCGCCGTGCGATCCACCGCGAGTTTGGTTTTGGCCACCAATTCGTCCAGCTCCGTGCGCCCAGCCACCAGGGCCGGGGCCATGATCATGCGGCCCTGGGTGGAGCGGATGATCACGCCTTCCTCGAAGCCGATGGTGCGGCAGCGCCAGGCAATGTCGCCTTCATTGGCGAAGCGCTTGCGAGTGGTTTTGTCCTCGGCAAACTGCAGGGCGGCGACCAGGCCGGTGCCCTGGATATCGCCGACCAGCGGGTGATTGCTGAACACTTCACGCAGGCACTGCTGCAGGTAGGGGCCGGTGTCGTCCTTGACCCGGCTGACCACGCCTTCATCGCGCAGCGCTTTGATATTGGCCAGGGCCACGGCGGCTGCAACCGGGTGGCCGGAGTAGGTCAGACCATGGGCGAATACCCCGCCTTGTTCCACCAGCACCTCGGCGATGCGTTTGGAGAGCACCAGGCCGCCCATGGGCACATAGCCCGAGGTCAGCCCCTTGGCGATGGACAGGGTGTCTGGCTGGAAGCCGAAGTGCTGGTGGGCGAACCATTCGCCGGTGCGGCCGAAGCCGCCGATCACTTCGTCGGCGCACAGCAGCACGTCGTACTGGCGGCAGATGCGCTGGATTTCCGGCCAGTAGCTTTCCGGTGGGAAGATCATGCCGCCGGCGCCCTGGAAAGGTTCGGCGATAAAGCCGGCGACGTTTTCCGCGCCCAGCTCAAGAATCTTCTCTTCCAGTTGCAAGGCGCAGCGGCGGCCGAACTCGGCGGGGGTCAGCTCACCGCCGTTGGCGTACCAGTAGGGTTCGTCGATGTGCGCGATATCCGGCAGCATGCCGCCCATCTCGTGCATAAATTTCATCCCGCCCAGCGCGGTGCTGGCCAGGGTAGAACCGTGATAACCGTTCCAGCGGCCGATCATCACCTTCTTCTCAGGCTTGCCGAGAATCTGCCAGTAGCGGCGCACGGTGCGGATCAGCACCTCGTTGGCCTCGGAGCCAGAGTTGGTGTAGATGGCGTGGCTGTAATGGGCGGGCAGCAGGCTGAACAGGGTTTCCGACAGCTCAACCACGGCCGGGTGAGTGGTGTGGAAGAACATGTTGTAGTACGACAGCTGCTCCATCTGCTTGCTTGCAGCGGCGACCAGGTCCTTGCGGCCGTAGCCGAGGTTGGTGCACCACAGCCCGGACATACCGTCCAGATAGCGCTTATCGTCGTTATCCCAGAGGTACAGGCCCTCGCCGCGCACCATCACGCGTGGCCCTTCGGCATTCAGCGCTTTCTGGTCAAGAAAGGCGTGGATATGGTGGGCGGCATCCAGCGCCTGGTAGTCCTGAGTCTGGCGGTTGGGGGTGTTTGGGACTGTCATTTTCAGCAACCTCGGTGATTACCTGTGGTGTTCGAGTAAGCCGGAGGCACGCCCCCGGCGGGACTTCATTTGCGTGCCAGCACCTTGTCGATGGGCTCCGGGGTGAACAGGGGTTTGCGCATCACCAGTTTGATCCACAGTACGGCGATGACCGATACCAGGCCGAGTACCGCACCGGCGCTGTAGAAGATCGACGCAGTCATCTCCGGGGTGGGCGACACGTAGTAGATCGATACCAGCATACCGGCGATGCCGAGGATCTGCGGCAGCGGGTAGAAGGGCGTCTTGAACGGGCGGGGCAGATCAGGATAGCGGCGGCGCAGGGCGATCACATCCAGGTGGCAGATGATGTAGGCCAGCAGCCAGGCCACCGCTGCAGCCAGCAGCAACAGGCCAATGGCCGCCGGGTCGTCGCCCATAAACACCACTGGCAGGCCGGTAATGGCGGCCACGAACAGCACGGCGACCCAGGGTGCCTGGTACTTCTTGCTGAGCATCTTGAACTGCGGGAAGGCCTGGCCGTTGACCGCCATGCCGTAGAGCATGCGCGGGATGGCCGCCAGCGAGGTGTTGACTGTGCTGCAGGTGGCAGTGATGGCGGCAACCACCAGGAAGATTTTCCCGGTTTCGCCGAACAGCGCTGTGGCGAACAGGTAGTGCGGCAGAGCCGAACCGGCCAGTTCATCCTGCGGCACATAGAGCAGCGCACCGACGCAGTAGAGGGCGATGGTGATAAAGATCACCGTCACGCCGAGGATCATCGACCAGGGAATAGTGCGCTTTGGATTGCGCGACTCTTCCACCAGCGGGCAGACAAACTCGGCGCCGACAAAGCCCCAGATAGCCAGTGCTACCAGGGTCATCACGCTGGCGCCCATGGGGTTCCAGTCGCTGGTGATTGAGGTGCTCAGCGCCGGCTCGCTGCCGCTGCCGGTCACCGCCGCCAGGCCCAATGCCAGCAGCACGATGACCATGATCAGCGCCAGGGCCGATTGCAGGCGGGCGAAGATGTCGATGCCCAGCAGGTTGAGTAAGGTAAACACCACCAGCACGCCATAGGCGATCAGCATGCTGGGGAAAGCGCCGGGGTAGACCTCATTGATGATCAGGTCGAGCAGCAGCAACTCCGCAGAGAGGGCGAACATCGCCACCACCACATAGCCGGAGAAGGTAGCCAGAATCGCCGGGAAATGCCCCAGGGCCACCTCGGTGTAACTGCTCAGGCTACCGGCGCGGGGAATCATCAGCGCCAGTTCGGCGAACGACACGACATAGGTCAGGGCCAGGAGGAAGGCCAGCGCCAGGGGGATCAGAAAGCCCAGGCCGGCGATGCCCGCGCCTTGCAGCATCAACACCATCACGCCCTGTGACACCACCAGGCCGATAGCCACGGCGAGCAGGGCAGTCAGGCCCAGGCTGGGTTTGCGAGTGCGCGCGGCTGCGCTTGCTTGAGCCAGGCCAACGGGAGCCGCAAGGCTGATATCGGGGTCGTGCATGGGAGTTCTCCTGCAATCTTGTTGTTGTGTCAGGTGAGCCACACGCGGCAGGGGCCGCAGTTATCTGCTGCGCTTTTGCGGGCGCAGCTATCCATTGCGCCTTACAAGCAGCGCAGTTGTCTGGGGTGTTCTGAGGGCAGCCGTTACCGGCTGCGCACTAACTGCGCAGCTGGAACCAGGTGGTCTTCATCAGGCTGTACTTGTCGAAGGCATGCAGCGACAGGTCACGGCCAAAGCCTGATTGCTTGCAGCCGCCGAACGGCACGCAGACATCCAGGGCGTCCACGGTATTCACCGACACAGTGCCGGCGCGCAGGCGTTTGGCCACGCGGTGAGCGCGGTGCAGGTTGTCGGTCCACAGCGAGGCGGCCAGGCCGTACTGGCTGTCGTTGGCCAGGCGCACGGCTTCGTCCTCGCTGTCGAAGGGGATAACCGCCAGCACCGGGCCGAATACTTCTTCGCGGGCCAGCTGCATCGTCGGGCTGACGTGGGTGAAGATGGTGGGTTGGATAAAACTATCCGAGCCGTTGAAGCTCAGGCGCTGGCCGCCACAGGCCAGCGTGGCGCCCTGGCTCTGCGCCCGGTCGATAAAGCCCATGATGCGCTCGGCCTGGCGCGCATCGACAATGGCACCGGCGCGGCTGGCTGGGTTGAGTGGGTCACCCGGTAGCCACTGTTGGGCCTTGGCGATCAGGCGCTGGACGAACTCGTCGTGAATCGAACGCTCGACCAGCAGGCGCGAGTTGGCCGAGCAGACTTCGCCCTGATTGAAGAAAATCGCGAAGGCGGCTTTTTCCGCGGCCAGGTCGAGGTCCTGGCAGTCGGCAAACACCAGGTTGGCGCTCTTGCCGCCGCATTCCAGCCACACCTGCTTGAGGTTGGACTGGGCCGCGTAGGCCATAAAGTATTTGCCCACCTCGGTGGAGCCGGTGAAGGCCAGGCAGTCCACGTCCATATGCAGGCCCAGGGCCTTGCCGGCCGTTTCGCCCAGGCCTGGCAGCACGTTCAGCACTCCGGCCGGCACGCCAGCTTCCAAGGCCAGTTGGCCCAGGCGCAGGGCGGAGAAGGGCGATTGCTCGGCCGGCTTCAATACCACTGAGTTGCCCACAGCCAGGGCCGGCGCGAGCTTCCAGGCGGCCAGGTCCAGGGGGAAGTTCCACGGCACCACAGCGCCGATCACGCCTAACGGCTCGCGGGTGATGGTGGCCAGGGCGTCGCTGGCGGTCGGCGCTACTTCGTCATAGCGCTTGTCCAGGGCTTCGGCGTACCAGCTGAACACCTGGGCGGCGCCAGGCACGTCGATGGTGTAGGCGTCCATCACCGGCTTACCCATATTCAGCGAGTCGAGCAGCGCCAGCTCTTCGCGGTTGGCCAGGATCAATTCGGCCAAACGCAGCAATACCTGCTTGCGCTCACGCGGTGCCATGCGCGCCCAGGGACCGTGCTCGAAAGCCTGGCGGGCGCTGGCCACGGCGGCATCGACATCGGCTGCATCACAGGCGGCTACATGGGCCAGCAATTGGTTGGTGGCCGGATTGATCGACGCGAAGGTCGCGCCGCTCTGCGCTGGGCGCAACTGGCCATCGATTAGGGCCTGGGTGATAAAGCCTTGCGCGGCGGCGCGCTTCTGCCAATCGCTATGGTCCAACATCGCCTTTATCCTCATTCCTGTGTCGCTAGCGGCATACCGGGGCCGTAAACGGCTGGTCGGGTGCAGTGAACGGCATGCCTGATGCCGTGAGCGGCTTCTTGTGGTTGTTGAGGTTGATGGTGGCGCAGGTCGGGCAGAAGGAAAATTAGTAAATTTATACTCGCAGCCTATTAAAAAACTTGGCAGCCCCAGTGTCGGGCCTGGGGTATGTTGGCTGCATAAAATCAGTACAAGACGGCCAGGAAGCCGCTATTAAGGAGGTACCGCATGGCCGCCTATACCCTGCGTCAGCTCAAGTATTTCGTCACTACCGTTGAGTGCGGCAGCGTCGCCGAGGCCTCGCGCAAGCTGTATATCGCCCAGCCGTCGATATCCACGGCGATCAAGGGCCTGGAAGAGAGCTTCGGTCTGCAACTGTTTATCCGCCATCACGCCCAGGGCGTTTCCCTGACCCCCGGCGGCGCGCGCTTCTACAAGAAGGCTCAAGAGCTGATCCGCATGGCCCGCGAGTTCGAGCAGAACGCCCTGGCCGATAACGACGTGGTGGCCGGGCAGATCGACATCGGCTGCTTCGAGACCGTGGCGCCGCTGTACCTACCGCGGCTGATCGCCGGCTTCAATGCGCTCTATCCAGGCGTGGAAATCCGCATCCGTGATGGTGAGCAGCAGGAGCTGATCCAAGGCCTGACCGCCGGGCGCTTCGACCTGGCCATCCTCTACGACCATGATCTCGATGCGACCATCGTCAGCGAACCGCTGATGACTCCACAAAAACCTTACGCCCTGCTGCCCGAAGGCCATCGCTTTACCGGCCAGGCGCAGGTGTCACTGCGCGATCTATGCCTGGAGCCGATGATCCTGCTCGACGTGCAACCGAGCCGTACCTACTTCGTCAGCCTGTTCGAAGAGCTGGGCCTTGCGCCCAATATCGTCTTCAGCTCGCCCTCCATCGAAATGGTGCGCGGCATGGTCGGCCAGGGCTTCGGCTTCTCCCTGCTGGTCACCCGCCCGCACTCGGAATGCACCTACGACGGCAAGAAGGTGGTGACCGTGGATATCAGCGAACCGGTGGCCAGCTCCGGTTTGGCCGCAGCTTGGCTTAAACGCGCACCGCTGACCAAACCGGCGCAGTTGTTTGTGGAGTTCTGTAAGGAACAATTGGCGGGGAGCGTGGCGAAATAGTGGATCGCGGGAAGGGGGCGGCCAGAAGCAATCATTCACCATGGGCTGCTTTCGCCCCACGGGGGATGCCAAGGCCCATGCGGATAAGCTATCACCACAGCCCCATTAGATAAGTATTAGTCGGTATTAAAGTGCCGATTAGTATCAGTTTTTACCTTATTTAAAGATTTATATTGCCGATTAAGTGATAGTGATCCAGGATAATCAGCATCTTAATGCCGGTTGATGGTGCTGCCATGTACGACGCGCTGACCATACAAACCTACGTAAACGGCCAATGGCACGACGCCCTCGATTTGAGTTTTGCGGATGCGCAACAGCTTGCGGGTACGCGCAGTACGGCTTCGTACAGCACGAAATATCTGTCCACCTTTTACGATGTGACAGAAAACATCTTCGAATATGCCGTCAGCGTTAACTTGCCAGTCAACTGGGCTTCTGACGATAGCAAAGGCTTTCCTGCCTTCGTTTACGACATCATTCCGGCTGGTCATGCAAAGCAGTCGCTGCTCAAGCGTTTCAATGATGAAAAGCCCGATGGAATGGATATTGATCTGTTCTTGTTGGGCAGATGCACCCCGTCGCCTATCGGCAATCTGCGTGTGAAAGAGTCTGTTGAGGCCCTTGAGGACTCGGGGGCCGAGGCCTTTGCTCGCCAGGAAGTTATTGAGCGCACCAATGATTTCCTTGAGTACGCCTACGAGGCTGGCGCTGCCCTAGGCGGCGCGACAGGTGCGCAAGGTGAAGCCCCCAAGCTATTGCTGGCAGAGAACCGTGACGGACAGTTGTATGCGGATGCCATGCTCGATGATTCGCTCGTGCAAGCACACTGGCTGGTTAAGTTCGCCCGGAACAAGGTGACTGAGAACGACAAGAACATTCTTCGCGCCGAATATCAGTACTACAAAGCGGCGTCGAGCCTAGGCCTGAATACCGTTTCGACTAATGGGTTGAGCTTGGAAGAAGCCGAAAAGCCCAGCCTTTGGATGCCACGGTTTGACCGTATCGTGGATGGCGAGAGCGTCGAGCGGATCGCGGTTGAATCGGTCTACTCCTTACTGGGTAACACAGAGCCTGGATCGAGGCTCAAGCATGAAGCTGTGCTGTCGAAGCTGATTGAGTTGTGGTGCATAAGCGGGCAAAACGATGAGGTGCCAGAGCTGATCTTTGAGTACATCCGCCGAGACCTGCTTAACCGAATCCTTGGCAACAGTGACAACCACGGTCGCAACACATCCATTTTCCGCTACAGGGGAAGGTTTGATTTGGCCCCGATCTATGACCTGGCCCCGATGGTTCTGGATGCAGATGGGGTAACAAGGGCAACGAAATGGGAAACCGAAAAGAAAGGCAGCCCGAAGTGGCGTGATATTTGTGCCTGCTTCCCGCAGTGGTATGCCCCAGATGATCTGTACGAGCGTATCCGTGATGCCGCCAAAGCATTCAGAGCACTGCCGGATTTACTCGTAGATATGCCGCTGGATATCCGTCAATCCAATGCGCTTCCAGTGAACGACTTGGATAGGCACCTTGGATATTGGGAGTTGCAATGAGGACCATGACCGGAGCACAGCGCAAGCAACTGATCGACGAGATCATTCAGCTACACACGAATGGTGAGTTAACCCTGGGCATGGCTATCCGTAGGCTCCGTTTGGAGGTCACAGGTTTTGATCAGGAAACCTTTGCCAAAATGTGTGGCATGTCCACCAGAGCGCTGTACCAGCTGGAAACGGACAAAGGCAATCCGACTTTGAGCACCGTCGATTCAATATTGCGCAAATTTGGCCTGCGGATGGGGCTGATGACGGCCATTGCACCCAGCAAAAGACCATCGTTGGCGGCTGCGCTGCCCTCAAACACAAGGCGTGTTACTGCGGTTAAACGCAATGGCGTACCTGCAGTCGTTAAGTCTGATGATTCAAGCCGCAAGGTCACCCAGGTCATCTCAAGGGGGGCAAAGCCCAAAGGGACGGCTGGCAGCAGACCTGCCTCTGGCAAGTCGAAAAAAGTCGCCAAAAAAGAGATACCAAGGTACGACGGGCCAACCGGCTAGAGCCGCTTCTGGCCGGTTTCCGTCGCTTGTCGCTGGCGCTATGGGTTAGCTCTGGTTTGTCGCGATAGGCAGCAGCCGGCCAAAAGCAGCCTGTCGTGCTTATGCAAAAGTGCAGAGGCGCTTCCAGCAGGCTCAAGTAGCTTAAGTGCGGAGACTGCACAACTGATATGAATCCTGCGGTCTCTGTTCAGCGCTATTTAGACGATTGGCTGCGGTGTACAAATGGATTAATAGGTGGATAATCGCATAGCCATGCTAATAGCAGACCGCCAGACTCTTATGCGCTCACTGAAAATTGCCCTGATCTGGATGCTAATGCTCGCCCTCCCGGCGCAGAGCATGGCCGCTATCAGCATGCAGTTATGCGCAGTGACGCAGTCCAGTGGTTCGGCTGCTCAGATTGATCCGCAAATGGCTGCGCATCACCCGGGCGCGATGCCCATGGCCCAGTCTGCCGGTGCTGATCACGCTGTGCATCACGCCAGTAACCTCGATAGCTCAGACACAGGTGCGGCCACTGCGGATAACAGCCTGTGCAGCCTCTGCGCGTTCTGCGTCGGTGCAGTAACCCTCAGTTCGTTGAGCAGCAGTGCTTCCCCGTTGCACGCCATTGAGCCCTCAATGGCACGCCTCAATCAGTTTGTCGGTTTTATCGCCGAAACCCCGGAAAGACCCCCCCGCCTGTTTTTCGCCTAAGCCAAACCATGCGTTGACGCACTGGCCTTAGTAAAAGCCGTTTTGCGTACTCCGTGTATTTAGCTAATAGCGGCCGCTCGCTTGTCATAAGCAGGTAATGCCGCTGCATGCGAGATGTTTCGATGAAGTGTTCTCTTTTTGCCCGTCAGCAGGCGCTTGCCTGTCTGGTGCTGCTACTTCCTATAGGCGCTTGGGCTGAATTGCCCGATCCGCTCGACAGCACGGCTGCCACCACAGCCTTGGACTATCAATCGCCGCTGAAAACCTACCAAGGTTATCGCGAGCCTGCGCTGCAAAACTGGCGCGAGGCTAATGACCTAGTGGGTCGCATCGGCGGCTGGCGTACCTATGCGATGGAGCCGTGGGAGCAGCCGGCTGACACCGCGCCTGCACCGTCTGCCATGCCGATGGGTGATGACCCGCATGGCCATCATTAAGGAGCGAGCTATGACTTTTTTGTCACGCGCTAAGAGTGGCGTGTTAGCTGCCGTGCTGGCGCTGCTGGCGGGTTGCGCCAGCTTTGCCCCGGATGGCGGCTTCACGGCCGTGGAGCAGGCTAGTGCACAGCTGGATAAACAGGTGGTGTGGGCGAAAACCCCCGAGCAACGCAGCGAGTTGGCCGAACGAGTGACCGAGTTGCTGGCGCAGCCGCTGACGGTAGACGCTGCCGTGCAGGTTGCCCTGCTGAATAATCGCAGCTTGCAGGCGAGTTTCGACGAGCTGGGCATCAGCGAGGCCGAGCGGGTTCAGGCGGGGCGCATCCCTAACCCCGGGTTTTCCTTCGGCCGTATGGAGAAGGGCAGCGAGGTGGAATATGAGCGCGGCCTGCACGTCAATCTGGCGCGTCTGATTGCCATGCCGTTGACCTCAGAAATGGAAGCCAAGCGTTTTGAGCAGGTCCAGCGGCAAACCAGCCTGGCGCTGTTTGAGCTGGCCACGCAGACGCGCAAGGCCTGGTTACGGGCCGTGGCGGCGCAGCAAAGCCTGAGCTTTATGCGCCAGGTGATGGACTCGGCCGAGGTGGGTGCTGAACTGGCCCGACGGCTGACGGCAGTGGGTAACTACAGCGTGCTGCAGCAGACGCAGGAGCAGAGTTTTTATGCCGATGCCGGGCTGAATCTGATTCGCGCTGAGCAGACGCGGGTGCAGGCGCGAGAGCAGTTGACGCGTTTGCTGGGGTTGTGGGGCGAGCAGATCGATTACCGCCTGCCCGAGCGCCTACCCGAACTGCCAGCCATGGCCGAGCAGTTGCCGGATGTTGAGCGCGTGGCGATGCAGCAGCGCTTGGATATTCAGGCTGTGCGTCTGGACGCTGAGCGCCTGGCCAGTAACCTGGGTTTGAGCAAAACCACGCGTTTTATCAACGTGCTTGAGCTGGGCGCAGTGAGCAACCGCTCCAACGAAGAACCGACCCAACGCGGTTATGAGATCAGCGTTGAGTTGCCACTGTTCGACTGGAGTGGGGCCAAGGTGGCAAAGGCCGAGGCGCAGTACCGGCAGATGCTCAATCGCGCCGCGGCCACCGCGATCAATGCCCGCTCACAGGTGCGCGAGGCCTATCTGGGCTATCAGGCGGCCCATGATGTGGCGCGGCATTACCGTGATGAGGTGATACCGCTGCGTGCGCGTATCGCCGAGGAAAATCTGCTGCAGTACAACGGCATGTTTATCAGCACCTTCGAGCTGCTGGCTGATGCGCGCAAACAGATTCTCGCGGTCGATGGCTACCTGCAGGCGCAGCGCGACTTCTGGACGGCCAAGGCCGATCTGGATATGGCCCTGCTGGGCGCGCCGAACCTGTCACCGAGCATGGCGGCCACCGCCGTTAGCGAAGAGCCCGCTGGGCACTGATCAAGGATATTTCCCATGGTTACACGACGTGATTTTTTCCTCGGTGCCAGCGCCATTACCGCCGCTGTTGCCACCTCTGCGGTTAGCCGGGTATCGCTGGCCGGCATCCCCGATGCTGTCTCGCAAAGCAGTGCCGACACCATGCCGCCGTTGCAGCCGCAGAGCGGCCGCCCCTATAACCCGGTAGTCACGCTCAACGGCTGGACCCTGCCGTGGCGCATGAACAACGGCGTCAAGGAGTTCCACCTGGTGGCGGAGCCGGTGGTGCGTGAGCTGGCGCCGGGTTACAAGGCCCACTTGTGGGGCTACAACGGCCAGTCGCCGGGGCCGACCATCGAGGTGGTGGAGGGTGATCGGGTGCGGATTTTCGTCACCAACAAACTGCCTGAGCACACCAGCATTCACTGGCATGGCCAACGTTTGCCCAATGGCATGGACGGTGTCGCGGGCCTTAATCAGCCGGCGATCCCGGTGGGTATGACCTTCGTCTACGAGTTTGAAGCGCGCCGCCCCGGCACCTTTATGTACCACCCACACGCCGATGAGATGACCCAGATGGCCATGGGCATGATGGGCTTTTGGGTTACTCATCCGAAGGCGCATCACCCGCTGATCAGCGAGGTCGATCGTGATTTCTGCTTCTTGCTTAACGCCTATGACATCGAGCCAGGTGCGCACACGCCGAAGATCATGACCATGCTCGACTTCAATCTGTGGACCTTCAACAGCCGGATTTTCCCCGGCATTGATCCGCTGGTGGTGCGGCATAACGACAAGGTGCGCATCCGCGTCGGCAACCTGACCATGACCAACCACCCCATCCACCTGCATGGCCACGAGTTTGAAGTGACTGGCACCGATGGTGGGCCGACACCCAAGGGTTCGCGTTGGCCGGAGGTCACCACCGATGTCGCCGTGGGGCAAATGCGCCAGGTCGAGTTCCTCGCCGATGAGGAGGGCGACTGGGCGTTCCATTGCCACAAGAGCCACCACACCATGAATGCCATGGGCCATGACGTGCCGACCTTGGTTGGTGTCGATCACCGCGAGATGACGCGCAAGATCGCAAAAATCATCCCCGACTACATGGTGATGGGCGAGCGCGGCATGGCAGATATGGCGGAAATGCAGATGCCACTGCCGGCTAACACCGCGCCGATGATGACCGGTGACGGCCCCTTCGGCTCGGTGGAAATGGGCGGCATGTTCAGCATGCTCAAGGTGCGCAAAGACCAGCCTACCGGTGATTACCGCGACCCCGGTTGGTTCAAGCATCCAGCCGGTACGGTGGCTTATGAATGGACAGGCGAGCTGGCTAAACCGGCGCGCTCAAGTGAGGCGGGTGGGCAGTCGATGCCGCTTAAACAGCCGCTTAGCGAGCCGGTCGAAGTGAAGGTGCGTAAACCCAGCGGGCATGACGGACATTAATTGAACAACTAGCGGCATTAGCCGCTCCAACGCTGCATATGCAGCCTGTAGCTTATTTGAGGTGTTAATGATGAATGGATTTTTAAACCTGAGTGTCCTGATTCTGGGCTTTGCCGGCATCGTTGCGGTCAGCCCTGCCATGGCGCATAGCGAGAAACACACCGCGCCGCCCAGCGCTGCCGTAATCAAAGAGCAGAAGGACTGGGGCATCGCCGGAGACCGCGAGCAGATCACGCGCACCATTGAGATCGACATGAGCGACCAAATGCGTTTTAGCCCAGATCAGTTGGAAGTTAAACAAGGCGAGACCATCCGCCTTGTGCACCGTAACGGGGGCAACATAATGCATGAGTTCGTGCTCGGTACTCAGGCTGATCTGGATGCGCATGCGGCCTTGATGGCCAAGTTTCCCGGTATGGAGCATGACGAACCCTACATGGCTCATGTCGCGCCAGGGAAGGACGCAGAGATTATCTGGACCTTTAACCGCGCCGGCGAATTTGAATTCGCCTGCCTGATTGCCGGTCATTTCCAGGCCGGTATGGTCGGTAAAATTCGTGTGTTGGCTGAATAACGTTTTACCCAATCGAGAGGAATCAAAATGAACAAGCTATTAAATGCGATCGCTATCGTCGGTATGTTGAGCGGTTCAGCCTTCACCACTGTTCAGGCAGCTGAAACAGCGCCCAGCAGTGCGGTGGCCATGAGCCAGGCAGAAGTGCGCAAAATCGATGCGGCCAACCAGAAAATCACCCTGCGTCATGGTCCCTTAGCCAACCTGGGCATGCCGCCAATGACCATGGTGTTCAGCGTCAAGGATGCCACTCAGCTTGACGGGCTGAATGTGGGTGACAAGGTGCAGTTTGTGGCGCAGCAGCAGGGTAGTCAGTTTGTTGCAACCGAGTTGACGCCTGCGCCATAACTAAAGCCCTGACGGCACATCATCTTCGATGAAACGCTGAATGTGCCCTGAGTTGATTGTTGCTGAACTCAGGGCACACCTTTTCACCGTGAAAAACCATGTGCCGCTATCAGTCTTTTAAATTTTCAGCGAGGAGCAATTCTTCGCTTGACCTTGCCACGACGGCAAGGATGAAAGTAAGTCATCAACCATTGCTCTTAAAGGAGCGCGCGATGAATACCTTCGAAGTAAAAGACATGACCTGCGGACACTGCATTAAGGCTATTACCCAGTCCGTGCTGGCCTTAGACCCAGGCGCTAACGTGCAGATCGACCTGCCAGCGCACCGAGTACAGATTGAATCGACTAGCGCCGAAGCTGATCTTAGCCGCGCCATTGAGCAGGCTGGCTACTCGCCAGTCGCGACCACTACCGCCCCGAAACCTGGCGCACCGATCAAGAAAACCAAGGGTGGTTGCTGCTGCAATTAAGCCGCACGAGCCTGCGCATTGACCTTGGACAATGTGCCCCGGCCACACAGGCGTAAGTTGACCCAAAACCCACGGAGATACTCATGAACACTAAAAAAATCGTCGCCATTCTGGCGCTCACATTCGTTGCTGGCGCCCATGCCGCTACTCCAGTTACCCAGGACGCGCAACCGCCCCATCACCCGACTGATGCGGCTGCCGCACAGCCCGATGCCGAGAAGATTGAGCAACAGACCAAGGCCATGCAGGCAATGCACGAAAAGATCATGGCTGCCAAAACACCTGAAGAGCGTGCCGCGTTGATGTCAGAAGGCATGACGGCCATGCAGAACGGCATGGCGATGATGGGGCACATGCACCGGGGCATGGGTAGCGGCATGCCCATGGGTAATCACATGGGCAGCAACACTATGGGCGGCATGGACATGTCCCAAGACATGCCTATGGGCTGCACTAACCTGGATCAGCGCATGGATATGATGAAGGCGATGATGCAGCTGATGATGGACCTGCAGCCGCCTGCAAAGCAGTAGCAGACGCCGACACACAGCTTTAGATGCAAGGAGAGACGACAGTGAGCTTAGGTCACGAACAGCACAGTGAGCAGAATCCGCCCGCATTAGCTCAGCGGCCTGAACTTAAGGACCCTGTCTGCGGCATGACGGTCACCGCGCAGTCGGCGCACAAGGCCGAGCACGCGGGCAAGCCGTTCTACTTCTGCAGCGCCAAGTGCCAAAGCACCTTCAATGCCGAACCGGGCAAGTACAGCCAGTCGCCCCAATCTGCGCCAACGCAGGAGCCGACAGCACCAGCCGCCGAGGCTGCAGCGATCTACACCTGCCCAATGCACCCGGAGATTCGTCAGGATCATCCGGGCAATTGCCCGAAATGCGGCATGACCCTGGAGCCGGTCATCCCTGAGCTCGAAGAGGACGACAACCCAGAGCTTGCCTCCTTTACCCACCGTTTCTGGTGGACGCTGCCGCTGACCGTGATCGTCACCATGCTGGCCATGTTCGGTCACCAACTCGGCTGGCTCGACATGGCCACGCAGAGTTGGGTTGAGCTGGTTCTGTCTTTGCCGGTGGTGCTATGGGCCGGTTGGCCGTTCTTTGTGCGTGGCGTGCAGTCGGTCATCCAGCGCAGCCCCAATATGTAGACGCTGATCAGCCTGGGCACCGGGGCGGCCTTTATCTACAGCGTGGTGGCCACCGTGGCACCCGGTGTATTCCCGTCTTCATTTATCTCCATGGGACGCGTGGCGGTCTACTTCGAGGCCGCCGTGGTGATTATTTCGCTGACGCTGCTCGGTCAATTACTGGAGTTGAAAGCCCGGTCGAAGACCTCGGCGGCGATCAAATCCTTACTCGGCTTAGCACCCAAGACGGCGCGTCGGGTTAACGCCGACGGCAGCGAGGAAGACATCCCGCTGAGCAACGTGCACGAGGGCGACAACCTGCGCGTGCGGCCGGGCGAGAAAGTGCCGGTGGATGGCGTGGTAATCGAAGGCAGCAGCGCGGTGGATGAGTCGATGCTCACCGGCGAACCCTTGCCCGTCAGCAAGCGCGCCGGCGACAAGCTTATCGGCGCCACCCTGAACACCAGCGGCGCCTTGTTGATGCGCTCCGAACACGTCGGCTCGTCCACCGTGCTCGCGCAGATCGTGCAAATGGTCGCGCAAGCGCAACGTTCGAAAGCACCGATGCAGCGCATGGCCGATACCGTGGCCGCGTACTTCGTGTATGGCGTGGTCGCAATCGCGCTGCTGACGTTCTTCGCCTGGGGCTTGTTTGGCCCGCAGCCAAGTTGGGTGTATGGGCTGATCACTGCGGTAACGGTACTGATTATTGCCTGCCCGTGCGCCCTGGGGTTGGCCACGCCGATGTCGATCATGGTCGCCACGGGGCGTGGCGCCACCCAGGGCGTGCTGTTCCGCGATGCCGCTGCCATCGAGAACCTGCGCAAGATCGACACGCTGATCGTCGACAAAACCGGCACCCTGACCGAAGGCAAGCCAGCGTTCGAACGGGCTGTGGGCGTTAATGGTTTTAGCGATGACGAAGTGCTGCGCCTGGCCGCCAGCCTCGATCAGGGCAGCGAACATCCCTTGGCCGCCGCCATCGTCAATGCAGCGCGGGAGCGCCAGCTGGAGCTGGAAAAAGCCGAGCAATTCGATTCTGCTTCGGGCATCGGTGTGAAGGGTGTGGTGGGCGGCAAGTCCCTGTCTATCGGCAACACGACGTTAATGCAGCAGTTGGGCATTGATGTGGCGTCGTTGGCCACCCAGGCCGAAGAGCTGCGCGGGCAGGGCGCCAGCGTCATGCACCTGGCCGTGGACGGCAAACTGGCAGGATTGCTGGCGGTCTCCGACCCGATCAAGGCGACCACCGCAGATGCCTTGGATTCGCTGCGCAAGTCGGGCCTGCGCATCATCATGGCCACCGGCGATGGCCTGACGACGGCAAAGGCCGTGGGCAAGCGTTTGGGTATCGAAGAAGTGCATGGCGAGGTCAAGCCAGCAGACAAACTGCAGCTGGTCGAACGCCTGCAGCAGGAAGGCCGCCTCGTGGCGATGGTGGGTGACGGCATCAACGATGCGCCGGCGCTGGCCAAAGCCAATGTCGGCATTGCCATGGGCACCGGTACCGACGTGGCGATGAACAGCGCGCAGCTGACCTTGGTTAAGGGCGATCTGCGCGGCATTGCCACCGCGCGGGCACTGTCGGTGGCCACGGTGGGCAACATGAAGCAGAACCTTACCTTCGCCTTTGTTTACAACATGCTCGGCGTGCCGCTGGCAGCCGGCATGCTGTTCCCGTTCACCGGTTGGCTGTTGTCACCGATGATCGCCGCACTGGCAATGAGCCTCAGCTCGGTCTCGGTGATCAGTAACGCTTTGCGGCTGCGCTTCACCGCGCTTAAACAGTACTGACTTATCAGGCAAGTTGAATTGAACGCAGTGCGCTCAAAAAACCTGCATGCTCGATTTAAGTCCACAGAAGCCGGCGCGATGAACCGCAAACGGCCAAAAGCAGACATTACAACGCCACACGCCCTTTAACGCACAAGCAGACAAGGGGCGATGTACTTAATTGGCCTATAGCAGTTCGATGCCAAAACGACGGACGCACAAGGCAAACAAACCGAAACAAGCTGCGGTGGCGACGATGTAGATCAGCAGAGCTGGCCAGAAGCCGAAGCGGGTCAGAAGCATGGGGAACGCGAGTAGCGTCGGCAAGGTGGGCAACACGTACCAGAAGGTGTACCACGCATGGTTAGCGATCTTTTCTGCTGGCTGGTTTTCAACGTTTAGCCAG
>PGZH01000006.1:396599-531097 GCA_002840155.1 Gammaproteobacteria bacterium HGW-Gammaproteobacteria-13 | reverse complement strand
TTGGCGCTGATCGCGGCTATTTGCTTGGGAAACCGCCTCGCCCAGGAACACTGGGCTGAGGCACCCAAGATGCGAAAGTGTTTTTACACACTCTGGGCCGATTTCGGCCGGTCGTCACTACCGCGTTTAATGTTCGATACCAATGAAAATTCTCGGTCAACTGGAATGCAACTCGGTGGCTGAGTCAGTGCAACTTCGCATCAGCGCCATGCGCATCCATTTCGGCATTCTGCAGGCCAATAGCTTGTTCTTTTCTTCGGGACTAAGCGTTTTTTTAACTACAGCCACATCTTCCTGAGTGATGCCGCCTTTACCGAGATAAAAAAGCGCGCTGATGGCCATACCGACCTTGGTTCCTGTGCACTGCATAACCATCGGAGCCGCATGCACGAGCCTAATCTCTGCCTTCCCCACAGATATCGATCGACTAGGGCCGCTGGTGTAATAGATCGGACTAACCGGCATCTGTGTACTCAGACCGAATCGCCTCACTGCATCAGCGCCATGAATCTGCAGTGTCCAACTGTTTTTCTTGGCAATCAGATTTACCAAGTCCAATGGCCCAGGACGCACAGCTCTGCCAGTGTGCTGGCTGTATTGGGGGCGCATGTAAATGCCACGGCACACACGCTCAAGCTCGCCTTGCCGAACCAACTGGGCTAATGCCTTGGAGATGGCCGAACTCGTACCAAACTCTGCAAAGTCTCGGATGCTGAAAGGTCTTCCTTTACGCAGCCGCTTAACTCGCCGCATAACGAGTTGAGATACCGTCGGTTCAGTCAAATAGCTGGCCATTGCTATCGCTCCTGCTCCAGCGACGAGCAGAGCAGCGGCTGGTGGTAGGCGATAACTCGGCGCCGATATTCGTCATCATCGGCATCGCTTGCTAAGCATTCCTCCAAGCGTCCCAGTGAGAACACCTCAGCTGAAGAGGGGTAGTGCCTGAGTAAACTTTTCGCATAACTGCGAATGTCCTGCGGTAGGTCCGCATCTCGGGAGAGCTCACGCAAGAACTCCTCTGTTTTGACGATGGCACGAGTTCTTTCATACGGTAGGGTCAATCGTTATCTCCCAGACGTGAACTCAACGTCGCGGTTAGCTCAAGCGCTTACCAGCGCCTACCACCTAGAGTGCAGCCCAGCGCTTCGGGCATTGAATTGAAAGTACCCCAGCTCGTTAAGACGCCTGTGGCGGTGCTATCAAAACAGCACACTTCGTAGCGAACCCCTGCAGATTTGCGAAATCCTATGCGGCCCAATCCGGATCACTACGCACGATCATGATTGCGCTCCTGCTCGGCTTCTCGGCTTTCATGCCACTTGGCAAACACCCACAGAGCAGTACCCAGTGACAACAACAACCACATAATCCACTGAGGTATTTGGTATTGGGTGCCTAACCAAAGACCAACGCCACCACACAACATCGTCACAAAAAACCATCTCATCAACGTGTACTCCCGATTACAAACGAGATGCCACGGTAACCCGATGTTCTACTGTTCTAACGCTAGTGCTGAAAATTTCGTTGGCACCCAGATTGGGAAATCAGGATGACCCGTGAGCGCTCAATCGTGCTGAGGATTAGTCCGCACCAGGTTCACTAACCCCACAAAATGCGTCGATTCGTTTGTAGGTCTCCAAAAGCGACATGAGGTCGCCCTGCGCCATAATTTCCAACGGCTTACGTCCATTGAAGAATTCGTTTTGGTTCTCAAGCCCCATAAAGCCGTAGACGTTTTCAGGGTTATCAAAGACCAGCCTCAGGCTAGCGTGGCAGTTCAAGACAATGCTGGCCCGCTCCAGTTGATCACGGTCGAGTTCAACGCCTTTGCCCTGATGAGCACGAGAAATGCTGCTGCGCGAGACACGAAGAACATTGCTCGCCTGCTCGGTAGTGGCCTTCCATTTCTCCAGGACCCTCAGGGCCGTGCGTAGAATTACGCCACTTTGATCCGTCGAGAATGCGCGAATTCTGGATGTTGCATGCATGACGGAAGCTCCTGTCTCTAATCAGCAAAAAACGATCGGGCCTGTGACACACAGTAACCTGATGCTCGGGTTTTTAACCCTCGAACCAATAAATCGTCAGCTCCCAGATTGGGTAGCGAGGAATCCACAGCGACCACCTCTGAAACCATGAACTTTTGCTAAGCTGGCGGCCTGCGCCGCGGGACTTCGTTGGCAACGGCTCGCTGTTGTTTCCCCCTGCGGACACCCATTCAACTGTTTCCCGGGGTTACGATGCGGAATCATGTAGTGATTGAGGACTGGGATGGCGACGGCGCTATTCGCCTACCCGATGACGTTCTGCAGGAAATGGGCGTCGACGTTGGGGATACGCTCTACCTCCTTGAGGAGTACGTGGGTACAACCCGCTGTCTGGTGCTCAGTAAGTCACCGCGCATTCCTGATCGCGTGGATGAGCTGGTTGGCGATTGGGAGTCGTTTGGCAAGGTCTCCGCCGAGATAAACGCCAAGGACGAATGAGCTAGCTGCCGCACTAACCTCGACGCTAGGGGCTGGCTAGGTGTCAAAATCGCTGATACCAATTTCGTTTTTTGTGCCCTAGATAACCACCCTTAGATACCGCAAAGAGCTATAAACTGCAGCCGGCGAGATAAGGCCAATGCCTTGCGAGACGGCACTTAGAGGCATTTTTGAACGCTTACCGCCAACCAAGATTTCTGTACGTCATTAGTCTCCGAAGGGGGGTCGTGGGTTCGAATCCCGCCTGGTGCGCCATATATAAATGAAAGCCCCAGGTGAAAACCTGGGGCTTTTTTGTTTGCTGTTCGCCCTGCGCCCTGCATAAGCCTTAGTCGGTATCGCGCCTTTGCGGGCTGACTTCAACAAGGCCCATCCCCTTAGATCCTCGCTACGCCGTCCTCCGAGAAAAGGACGTTTCGGCTCCCCGGTGTCAGGCTCAATAGCTGCTCAGCCTCTTGAGACTTCAGGTGCTCCCCGAACACCCGCTGGCCGGGTTGAATCTGTGAGAACTATCACAGTGATCAGTCAGAAAACTGACCGGCTTAGCAGCTTTAATTATGCTCGCGCGCTCTCTTATGCCGGTTTCCATTCAAGGTGACGGCGCATAGAAAAATCATCGAGTGCATGGATGCGCGAAACCATATCGAGCCGCTCGCATGTTTCGAGTTTTTCAGGGGTTACCGCTCCCGCGTGTTTTAGCCCGCTACTCCTGCCTATCCCATGACGTTTACCCATATGTCGAGCTGCCTCTGCGCGGCCTGGGTGACTGTGCGGCCGCTATTACGATTTTCCAGAATAAGGTTGAGAAATCATGCTTCGTGTAAGCCTGTTGTTGCTGGCGCTGGTTAATCTGACAGGTTGTCTGGATCTGGGTGGCGGCGGTGGTGGAAGCAGCAGTGGCGGCGGTAATAACACTGGCAGTCGTCCGCCGGCGACTGAGCCGCCCGTGGTTACGCCGCCGGTCGCGCCACCTGTGGTGCCGCCCATTGAACCCCCGGTCGTGCAGCCGCCCGTCACGCCGCCAGTGATCCCTCCAGTAGAGCCGCCGGTGGTTGCACCACCGCCTGGTGAGACCTTCCCCGAGCCGTCCGCTGCGGTGGTTGATGAGGTCAATGCGCAGGGCTTTTACGATGTTGCGGCAGACGGCCAGCCGCGCGCGGTGCGCAATGATCTGAGCGGTGATCTGGCGGCCATGCTGCAGTTCGTGCAGAGCCATTCGGTCGATCCGCAGGGCAACGAGGCGAAGAACATGCCGCGCCTAACCAGCGAGCGTGAGGCGCTGTTGCTGGTAACCCCGCTGCCGACAGAGCCGCTGCCGCAACAGCTGCGTGTGCAGGTGACGGTGGACGGTGATCTCAAAGGTGAGCTGGTATTGAGCGAGCCGGACCGGCTGCCCAGGGCGGATCGTACTGGGGCCGATAGCCGCCCTGATGTGGTTTATTCACGGCGCGCCTGGTCTGCGGTGTTGCCTTGGGATTGGGTCCGGCCGGGGATGAGCCTGCAGGTTATCGATGAGCGCGGCCGGCGTGGCGAGCGCAGCGCAGCGGCTTTCGATTTTGCCGCGCCGGCCGAGTTGGTGGTGCAGTCGATTCGCTTGGGTATGCTGACCGAGCCGCCTACCGGTAATGGTCACTGGTTTCGCGCACGCACTGCCCAGGCCGCTACCGAGTACTTCCAGACCGTGCCTGTGGCCCGTCTGCTGGCAAGCTATTACGAAGACGTAAAGCTGGATCGGGTGATGGTCGGCAGCGGCGTTATCTATGACACGGCGAGTGCGGTGAACGGCGATGTTTACAGCGGCGATATGCGCGAGAACACCGCTAAATCGACCTTCAGCACCGGGATCAATCTGGCCAATTGGGGTATCACCAGCGCGGGGATGGTCAGCCAGCAGCAACCGCAACTGACGCAGAGCGCGGTGGCGCACCATGCTGCCGGCAATTATGCCAATGGCATACAGAGCCATGGTTTGAGCGGTGGCAATGGCATCCTCACGCTGTACAGCTCGGTGGGGAATGAATTCAGCCATGAAATCGGCCACCACTACGGCATAGGCCATTACCCGGGTGAGAAAGACGGCAACTACTTCCTGGCCGTGCATCATCACGACAGCGGCTGGGGCTATATCGCCTACCGCAAACGCATGCGCGCCAACCTGCTGTGGGCGCGCAACAAGACCGCAGCCATGAGCGGTACGCCGCTGTTTGCCGATGCTTACGCGTTTGCGCCTGATGCCATGTCGGGCGGTGATTTCACCAGTGCGTTGTCCAGCTATACCCATTACACCGGCTACAGCACCAAGAACTGGATTCAGCCCAACCTGAATAACCGTGCAGTCTGGGCAACCGATTCGCCCACCGGCTACCGCAAGTGGGACGCGAGCACGCGCAAGATGGAGGTCAACCAGCCCAAGGTGCCGAGCTCGAATCAGGTCTGGTACAACAGCGCCGATGGCAACTACCGCAAGCCACGTCTGTTCGGGGTGCCGGTTTTCACTCTCCTCGGCGGCTATGACCCGGTGGCCAACAGCGGCGTGCTCTACCCGGCGCTGCGTGGTAACTGGGGTCAGGTATACGACCTGCCTGCCCCCAATGACGCTGCGGCCAGCAAGCAGTGCTGGTTGAAAGTGGATTTTGTCGGCGGCGCCAGCCAGCGCATCGCCATTGCTCCGCTGCGCATGGGCAGCAACGCCAACAAGCTGCATATCAACCTGGCGCAGGCCGAGCGGCCGCTGGCTGCTGCCCTGCAGTGCCGCGAGGCACCGGGCGACAACCCGGTTGATTTGGCCAGCCTGGCCATTGCTCAGGGCTTACCCGCGATGCCGGCTCCCGTAGTGGTGGGTCGCGAGGAGCGTTTCAAGGCGCTGTTCAACGAAGAGCGGCCGAAGCTGCAAGCGGCGTTGGAGGCGATTGCCAACCAGCCGGTGCTGGCCTTAACCGGCGAGGCTCGTCTGCTCTATGACAGCTATGCCGAGCAAACGGAGGGGCTGTCGGCGACTGCTCTGCAGGTGATGCAGCGGCTGCAAAGTCAGGAGGAGCGTGCACTGCGCCTGAACCGCTGGCTGGATGCCCATGGTTCTCGACTGGCGAGCAGTGATGCCGCGCGCGCGGCACTCGACGCGCTATTGCTAACCCTGCAGTTTGATCAGCGCCCTCTGCTCCCAGCGCCGCAAAGCTTCACCATGAACAATGGCAACTGTGTACGCGCGGAGCTGAAGGAGGGTGTGTGGAGCCCCTACGTAGCGGCCAAGGCGCAGTGCGCGGGCGGAGTTGATGAACAGTGGCTGGTCGATGCCAGCGGGCGTATTCGCAGCGTTGCACAGCCGAGCAAATGCCTGACGGCAACCAACGACATCAGCCTCAGCGACTGCGATGCGCAGCGCGATACACAAGCCTGGGACTTTGCTGCTCTGCCCCAGTTGAAGTACGCCGGGCGCTGTGTGGACCTGTCCCAGGGCTTCCTCACCAATGGCCGTGGCAAGCTGATCATGTACGGCTGCACCGGCGGGGTTAATCAGAAGTGGTTTGGCTTGTCGCTGAATGACCATGCCTTGCTGCCGCTGCTGAAGAGCCGCAACCTGATGAGCTTTATCGACTACGCACAACGGCGAGATCCCGTGCCGAGCCTATGACCGAGTGCAGCGTAACCACCCGGCGCATCAGGGTTGCTATAAGCCGAGCGGTGCTGGGTTTATGCCTGACATTTCCGGCGGGCGCGGTGCAGCTGCCGAGTGATCTGCTGCCTGACGATCCGCCGTGGATACTGCCCTCGGCAAAGCCCCTGACGGGCCTTGAGCATTGGCAGCTGCATGGCCTGTTTCGCCAGAGCAGTGGCGGCGGTTGGGCGTTGCTTAGCATCGGTCAGGTGGCCGCGCGGCGGGTTGAGTTCGACGCGGTATTGCCGGGTGGCATACGCCTGGCGGCCATCGAGAATGAAGGCATCTGGCTGCAGCGCGGTCAGGCGCGAGCCTTTCTGCGACTCGGCGGCACGCTGCAAGCGAGTGTGGTCAGCGAGGTTGTCACGGATGCGTCTCCGCCGCCTGCTGCGCCTTCAGCAACCTGCCAGCAGTACCTGTCCGGCGGTGTGCCGTTGGAGGAGCTGGCAGCCCTGGGAGTGTGCCCGCCGGGCATCACCGATTAATTGTCCAAGCCCAGGCGTTTGGCCAGGCGGATCAGATTGGCGCGGTCGATGCCCAGTTCGCGGGCGGCGGCGGCCCATTTGTTTTGATGGCGGTTGAGGGCCTGGCTGATCAGCTGTTTCTGGTAGGCGTCGAGGGCTTCGCGCAGCGGCAGTTCGTTGTGCGGTTCTGCTGCGCCTTGAGTTACAGGCGCTGCAATGGCTTGGCTGGTCGGCAGGTCCAAGTGCGCGCTGTCGACGCTGAGGATGCGCGGACGCTCGCTGCAGCCTGCCAGTGCCTTGAGCGCGGCGCGGCCGATCAGGTGTTCGAGTTCGCGCACGTTGCCCGGCCAGTTGTACGCCAGCAGGCTGGCCTGAGCCTCGGCAGTCAGGCGCAGGCTGCGTAGGCCCAGGCGGGCGCGGTTTTCTTCGAGGAAGTAGCCGGCCAGTAGCAGGACATCGCGGCCGCGTTCGCGCAGCGCCGGGACTTTCAGGGGGTAAACGCTGAGGCGGTGGTAGAGGTCGGCGCGAAAGCGCCCGGCGCGGACTTCCTCGGCCAGGTCGCGGTTGCTGGCGGCCAGCACGCGCACGTTGACCCGCTGTTCCTGGTCGGCGCCGACCCGTTGCAGCTGGCCGCTCTGCAGCACGCGCAGCAGCTTGGCTTGCGCGGGCAAAGGCAGTTCGCCGATTTCATCGAGGAACAGGCTGCCGCCATCGGCCAGTTCGAATTTGCCGCGCCGCTCGTTGTGCGCGCCGGTAAAGGCGCCGCGTACATGGCCGAACAGTTCGCTTTCCACCAGATTATCCGGCAGTGCCGCGCAGTTGAGGCTGATCAGCGGCTTGGCGGCGCGGGGCGAGGCGGCGTGCAGGGCTTCGGCGACCAGCTCCTTGCCTACCCCGGTTTCCCCGCTGATCAGCACGCTCAGTTCGCTGTTGCCGACCAGCGCAATCTCCGCCGCCAGGCGCTTGTGCACGGCGCTCTGGCCGATCAGCTCACGCGGGCGTTGCTGGCCGGCGGCCTGCTTGTAGGCCTCGGCCAGTTGGTGCTGATCCTCGGCGTGTTGCAGCAGCGCGTTGATCCGTTCACTGGCCATCACTGTGGCAGCGGCCAGGCTGGCAAAGGCCTGCAGGTTATCCAGATCGACCCGGCCGAAGCTCGCCGGGTCCAGCGAATCGAGGGTCAGCAGGCCCCAGGGCTGGTCCTGTACATACAGCGGGCAACCGAGGCAGTCGTGCACGGGCAGGTGACCGCGATGGCCGTCGACCAGGCCGTCATAGGGGTCGGGCATCTCGCAGTCGGTGGCAAAGCGGGTCGGCCCACGTTGCGCCAATAGCGCCTGCAGGCGCGGGTGTTCGTCGAGCTTGAAGCGCCGGCCGAGGGTGTCGGCGCTCAGTCCCTCCACGGCCAGTGGAATCAGTACATCGCCATCGAGCTTGAGCAGCGCCACGGCATCGCACGGCAGCAGCTGCCGCAGCGCCTGGAGCAGGCGGCGATAGCGCTCGGCTTCCGGCAGCTCGCGGGACAGATCGGCGACCAGGGGAATTAGCGCGGTAAGCAGTGTATTTGCTGTCATAAGGACACGATAGTTGTCATTAAGACTCGTAATGCTTGCTGTCATAAAGACACAAGTATTTATAAGTCTATGATTTATATAAATAAAATAATTGGCACGCTTCCTGTAATAGCCAGAGTGATATGAACCGAAGCGCTGCGCAAGTGCAGCGTGTCGCCCTGACGAGGAAGCACTATGTTGACCCCCGCCCAAAACGCCCTGATCAAAGCCACCGTGCCGCTGCTGGAAAGTGGCGGTGAGGCCCTGACCCGGCACTTCTATCAGATGATGCTGAGCGAGTACCCCGAGGTGCGCGCGCTGTTCAACCAGGCGCACCAGGCCAGCGGTGGCCAACAGCGTGCGCTGGCCAATGCGGTGCTGATGTATGCCCGGCATATCGACCGGCTGGAGGCGTTGGGGCCTCTAGTAGGACAGATCGTCAACAAGCATGTGTCGCTGCAGATCCTGCCCGAACATTACCCGATTGTCGGCAGCTGCCTGCTGCGGGCGATTCGTGAAGTGCTGGGTGAAGAGATTGCCACCGATGCGGTGATCGAGGCCTGGGCTGTGGCCTATGGGCAACTGGCGGACATCCTCATCGGTGCCGAAGAGGCCGCGTATAGCGCCAACGCCAATGCCGAGGGTGGCTGGCGCGGGGCGCGCAGTTTCCGCCTGAGCCGCAAGGTGCTGGAGAGCGAAGAGATCGTTTCGCTGTACCTGGTACCGGCCGATGGCGGCGCTTTGGCGGCCTTTCAGCCGGGCCAGTACATCGGCCTGCGCCTGCTGCTGGACGGCGGCGAGCAGCGCCGCAACTACTCGCTCTCGGCCTTGAGCAATGGCCGCGAGTACCGCATCAGCGTCAAGCGTGAGGTGGGCGGCAAGGTCTCCAATTACCTGCATGACCAGCTGCAGGTCGGCGACAGCCTGGAGCTGTTCGCCCCGGCGGGGAATTTCGTCCTGCGCGAGTCGGCCAAGCCGCTGGTACTGATCACTGCCGGCGTCGGCATCACCCCGGCACTGAGCATGCTGGAAGCGGCGCGTGACAGTGGCCGCGATATTCACTTTATCCACTGCGCCCGGCACGCCGGTGTGCATGCCTTCCGCGACTGGGTGGAGGCGCAGCGCGCTGAGCGTCCGCAGCTGCGTCACTACGTGTGCTACAGCGAGCCGCGTGCGGGCGATCAGGGTGATGCCGAAGGCTTGCTCAGCCTTGAACAGTTGGCTGAGTGGCTGCCCGAGCAGCGCGATCTGGATGCCTACTTCCTCGGCCCCAAACCGTTTATGGCGCAGGTCAAACGCCATCTGCACAGCCTCGGCGTACCGGCGGCGCAGAGTCATTACGAGTTCTTTGGTCCGGCCAGCGCGCTGGATAGCTAAAACAGAGGCTTAACAGCCTGGGAGGTGATTATGTTGGCTTATCTGGCGTGCCCCGCACGGGCACTGCAACTGGCGAACCGCATGCTGCTGGTCGGTGTGCTGCTGTTGCTTAGCGGCCTGCTGGGCGCCTATGGCCTGGAGGCGCAGCTGAGTATGGGCAGCCTGGTCACGGCGCATTCGCTGACGATTATCGGCCCGGGTCTGCTTAAGCTGGGTTATGTGCTGCGCCTGGCCGCGCAGCAGCATTTGCGTAAACAACAGGAGCCCTGCTGTGTGGCTGCGTGACCGGCAGCGCGAGCTGAGCATTGCGCCACTGTGGCGGCTGGGCTTTCGCCCGTTCTTTCTCGGTGGCGCGCTGTTCGCCGTGCTGGCGATTGCGCTGTGGGTGGCAGTGCTACTGGGGTATCTGCGGGGTTGGCAGCCGGTGGGCGGCAGCCTGTCCTGGCACCGGCATGAGTTGCCGTTCGGTTTTGCCGGGGCGATTATTGCCGGCTTTCTGCTCACCGCTGTGCAGAATTGGACGGGGCGGCCGGGGCTGAGTGGCTGGCCGCTGGCGGCGCTGTTCGGCCTCTGGTTAGTGGCGCGCCTCGCCTGGTTGCTCGGCGCGCCTTTGCCACTCTTGCTGGCGCTGCAACTGCCCTTTCTACCGCTGCTGGCGTTGTTGCTGGGACGGCAGCTATGGGCGGTGCGCCAGTGGCGCAATTACCTGCTGGTAGTTGTGGTGTTGCTGATGGCCGGCTGCGAGTGGCTGCTGCTGTATGGCCTGGCGATGGGGGATGACGCTCTGCAACGGCGCGGTGCATTGGCTGGCTTATGGCTGATCGCGGCGTTGGTCAGCATCATCGGAGGGCGGGTAATTCCGTTCTTTACCCAGCGCGGCCTTAACCAGCTTGCGCCTGCTAGCCCAAGACCACGGCTGGATGTGCTGGTGCTCGTGTTGTCGCTAAGCCTGGCGCTGCTATTTGCCAGTGGCTTGGCCTTGCAGTCATCGCTATGGATGTTGCCGCTGTTGCTGGCTCTGGCTGCGCTGCATGGCTTGCGCCTGTGGCACTGGTACGACGCCGGGATCTGGCGAGTGCCGCTGCTCTGGTCATTGCACCTGGCCTACACCTGGTTGCCGTTGGCGTTACTGGCCCTGGCGGCCTGGCATGTCGGCTGGCTGCATAACGTCAGCCTGGCCTATCACGCCCTGGCACTGGGTACGGTCGGCGGGGCGATTCTGGCGATGCTGGCGCGGGTCAGCCTTGGGCATACCGGGCGGCCGTTGCAGCCGCCTGCGGTTATGAGCTGGGCGTTTGCCGCTTTGCAGTTGGCGGCTATGGCACGGGTGCTGTTGGTGCCGTTCGCCCCAGCTGCAGGGCTGGGCCTATCCAGCTTGCTGTGGATCGCGGCCTTTGCCCTGTTCGTGCGCCACTACGCGGTGATGTTCTGCACCGCGCGGGTGGATGGGCAGCCGGGTTAGTGCGCTCTACAGCACGCCCGCTTCGCGCAATGCGGCGATCTGCTCTGCGTTTAGACCCAGGTGGCGAGTGAGTACCTGCGCGGTGTGTTCGCCGAGCAGCGGCGGTGCGTTGCGGTATTGCACCGGGGTTTCGGACAGGCGCAGTGGGCTGGCCACCTGTGGTGTCGTGCTGCCTAGGCTGTTGGGCAGGTCGAGGCGCAGGCCGCGGGCTTGTACTTGTGGGTCGGCGAATACCTGGGCCAGGTCGTTGATCGGCCCGCACGGTACGCCGGCAGCTTCCAGCAGCGTCACCCATTCGGCGGTGGTTTTGAACACCGTGGCTTGGCGCAGCAGCGGAATCAGCTCGGCGCGATGGGCGACGCGGGCCTTGTTCGAAGAAAAACGCGGGTCGTCGGCCAAAGCCGTAAGGCCGGCAACCTCGCAAAGCTTGCGGAACTGCCCGTCGTTACCCACGGCGATAATGAAATTGCCATCGGCCGAGGGGAAATCCTGATAGGGCACTATATTCGGGTGAGCGTTGCCCAAACGTTTGGGCGCGAGCCCGGTATTCAGGTAGTTCATCGCCTGATTGGCCAGGCAAGCGACCTGCACGTCGAGCAGCGCCACATCGATATGCTGGCCGAGGCCGGACTGTTCGCGCTGGTTGAGTGCCGCCAACACGCCGACCGTGGCGTACAGGCCGGTGAGAATATCGGTAAGGGCGACGCCGACCTTTATGGGGCCGGCGCCCTCCTCGCCGTCGGGCTTGCCGGTCAGGCTCATCAGCCCGCCGAGGCCCTGGATCATAAAGTCATAACCTGCTCGCTTGGCGTAGGGCCCGTTTTGCCCGAAGCCGGTGATGGAGCAGTAGATCAGCCGTGGGTTGATCGTCTTCAGTGAGGCGTAATCGAGGCCATAGGCCGCCAGGCCGCCGACCTTGAAGTTCTCCAGCAGCACGTCGCAGTTCTGCACCAGCTCGCGCACCAGGCGCTGGCCTTCGGGCTGGGTGAAATCCAGGGTCACCGACTGTTTGTTGCGGTTGGCGCTCTGGAAGTAGGCCGCCTCGCGTGAGTCGTTGCCTTCGGCATCTTTCACATAGGGCGGGCCCCAGTGGCGGGTGTCGTCGCCGCTGCCGGGGCGCTCGACCTTGATCACCTCGGCCCCGAGGTCACCGAGAATCTGCCCGGCCCAGGGGCCTGCGAGTACGCGGGACAAATCGAGTACGCGGATATGCGAGAGGGCGCCGGGCATAGCGGAGATTCCTGCGTAGGGTGGATCGGGGCGCGTAGCTGGCACTTTATCCCTCCACCATGCGGTTGAGAAGGTGGATGAAAAGAGCGTCATCCACCCTACGGTCCGAGGGCGTTTGTGGGCAGGTTTAAAAGAATGCCTGCAGGCCGGTCTGCGCGCGGCCGAGGATCAGCGCGTGCACGTCGTGGGTACCTTCATAGGTGTTCACCACCTCCAGGTTCACCAGGTGGCGGGCCACGCCGTACTCGTCGCTGATGCCGTTGCCGCCGAGCATGTCGCGGGCCATACGGACGATATCCAGGGACTTGCCGCAGCTGTTGCGTTTCATCATCGAGGTGATTTCCACCGCGGCGGTGCCTTCATCTTTCATCCGGCCGAGGCGCAGGCAACCTTGTAGGGCCATGGTGATCTCGGTCTGCATGTCGGCGAGTTTCTTCTGGATCAGCTGGGTTTGCGCCAGCGGGCGGCCGAACTGCTTACGGTCCAAGGTGTACTGGCGCGCGGTGTGCCAGCAGAACTCGGCTGCGCCCAGCGCGCCCCAGCTGATGCCGTAACGGGCGGAGTTGAGGCAGGTGAACGGGCCTTTCAGGCCGCGCACATCGGGGAAGGCGTTTTCTTCAGGGCAGAACACGTTGTCCATGACGATTTCACCGGTGATCGATGCGCGCAGACCAACCTTGCCGTGAATCGCCGGGGTGCTCAGGCCCTGCCAGCCTTTTTCCAGCACAAAGCCGCGGATTTCGCCCGCATCATCTTTGGCCCAGACCACAAATACATCGGCGATCGGGCTGTTGGTGATCCACATCTTCGCGCCGGTCAGGCGGTAGCCGCCGTCGACCTTCTTCGCGCGGGTGATCATTGAGCCTGGGTCGGAGCCGTGATCCGGCTCGGTGAGGCCGAAGCAGCCGATGTATTCGCCGCTGGCCAGTTTGGGCAGGTACTTCTGCTTGGTCGCTTCGTTGCCGAATTCGAAGATCGGCACCATCACCAGCGACGACTGCACGCTCATCATCGAGCGGTAGCCGGAGTCGATGCGCTCGACTTCGCGGGCGATCAGGCCGTAGCACACGTAGTTCAGGCCGCTGCCGCCGTATTCGGCGGGAATGGTCGCGCCGAGCAGGCCGGTGTCGCCCATCTCGCGGAAGATTTTCGGGTCGGTCTGCTCATGGCGGAAGGCTTCAAGTACACGCGGGGCCAGCTTGTCGGCGGCGAACTGCTGGGCGCTGTCGCGCACCATGCGTTCTTCTTCGGTCAGTTGCTGGTCGAGCAGCAGCGGGTCGATCCAGTTGAAGCTTGCCTTGGCCATCGCGAAAACCTCGAAATCAGACAGTGATAGGGCGGGTATCTGCGCAGCCGCGCTGCGCTCGCCGGTGAGTGGATTGATCCTAGGCGGCTTGTGGCAGGCAGGCAAACGAGTATTGCGCACGCAGTTGTGCGAATCGCTCACTTCGAGATAGCTTTAATCGGCATATTTGATAAGTCTAAGTGAGAGTGACGCACAGATGCGCCGCAAGATCCCCAGTACCGCCGCCCTGATCGCCTTCGAGTCCGCCGCTCGGCACCAGAGTTTTACCAAGGCGGCGCAGGAACTGAGCCTGACTCAGGGCGCGGTGTGCCGGCAGATTGCCGCGCTGGAGGCCTTCCTTAATATCGAGCTGTTCCGCCGTTCGCGGCGTGGCGTGCTGCTCACCGAGGCCGGGCAGTCCTACGCGCGGCGAGTAGCTGGCCAGCTCGATGCTGTGGAGCGCGACACCCTGGCGGTGATGGGCCAGCAGGGCGCAATGAGCATCGAGCTGGCGGTGGTGCCGACCTTCGGCACGCAATGGTTGCTACCGCGCTTGAAGGATTTTCAGCGCCTGCACCCGGAGATCACGGTCAACCTGACCAACCGCACGCGGCCCTTTCTGTTCGCCGATACCGAGTTCGACGCGGCGGTGTACTTCGGCGATGGCGACTGGTCCGGCACCCAGGCCCATCTGCTGATGGGTGAAAACCCGATGCCGGTGTGCAGCCCGGCCTTGCTGGCTGAGCATTCGCAGCTCAGTGTCGAGCAGATCGCCAGCCTGCCGCTGTTGCAGCAGACCACGCGGCCCTACGCCTGGCGCCAGTGGTTCAACGCCCAGGGGCTGAATACCGCGCGGGATATGGCCGGGCCGCGTTATGAACTGTTCTCCATGCTGGCCCAGGCGGCCATGCACGAGATGGGCGTGGCGCTGATTCCACCGTTTCTGATTCGCCGTGAGCTGGATGAAGGTCGCCTGGTAATTGCCGCACCGCTGAGTCTGCCGACCGACAAGGCGTATTACCTGATGATCCCCGAGCGCAAGCTGGAGTCGGCGGCACTTTTGCTGCTGCGCGACTGGCTGGTGCGTGAGGCGCATGCCTATGCCCAGGCCCATGGCTTGAAATAGACAACAGCCTGTCAGGCTGTTGGCGGAAAAGGCCGTCAAACCTTCGGCGGCAATCTGTCGGAATTTGCTTTACGTCGCTACACGGGCCGCCTAGAGTGCGCGCCTGAGTTATGTTGACCCCGTAGTCAGCTATCTGGATGGCTACACTTACCCTGTGCCTGGCCAGCCTTGGGTGTTGCATTTTTTGCACACAAATACTGCTACAGCCCAATGAAACAGCGGTTTATTCAGCAAATGGCAGTGTCGCCGTTGATCTGATGGCGCTGTATTTGTCTCAGGAATGAATAAGCCCCGTTTAATCCCGGCGAATGCGCTACAAGCCATGCCCTGCAAGGGCTGTCTGGATTTACCTGGCCGTTAGGTCATGCAGTGACTTGTAGTTATCACAAGGTTTTACTTCATAACGCCTTGAAGGCTATGGCTATCGCCTGCAAAATGCCGCGCCCCGCCATTGTGCAACTGCAGCCTGAGCGGGTTTGTGCTGATCCTCCCCAATGCCCGCGTGCCATCCGCAGTGCGCCGGTTCACCAAAAAGATCACGCAGGAGAATTGAAGTGCACATCGGTGTTCCTCTCGAAACCCATGCTGGTGAGACGCGCGTTGCCGCAACTCCCGAAACCATCAAGAAGCTGATCGGCCAAGGCCATCAGGTGACTGTACAGACCGGTGCTGGCGTTAGCGCAAGCATTCCGGACAGCGCCTATGAAGCGGTTGGCGCGGCTATCGGTAACGATGCTGCTGCCTTTGGTGCCGATCTGGTGCTGAAAGTGGTCGCCCCGACCGATGCTGAACTGGCGCACATGAAAGCCGGTACCGTATTGGTGGGCATGCTCAACCCGTTCAGCAACGAGACCATCGCGCGCATCAATGCTCGCGGCGTGACCGCCTTCGCCCTGGAAGCCGCCCCGCGCACTTCCCGCGCGCAGAGCCTGGACGTGCTCAGCTCGCAAGCCAACATCGCTGGCTACAAGGCCGTGCTGCTGGCTGCGCACCACTATCCGCGCTTTATGCCGATGCTGATGACTGCTGCCGGTACCGTTAAGGCCGCGCGCATCCTGATTCTCGGTGCAGGTGTTGCCGGTCTGCAGGCCATCGCCACGGCCAAGCGCCTGGGTGCGGTGATCGAGGCCTCGGACGTGCGTCCGGCGGTGAAGGAGCAGATCGAGTCGCTCGGCGCCAAGTTCGTCGACGTACCGTTCGAGACCGATGAAGAGCGTGAATGCGCCCAGGGTGTTGGCGGCTATGCGCGGCCGATGCCGGCTTCGTGGATGGAGCGTCAGGCCAAGGCGGTGCACGAGAAGGCCAAGCAGGCTGATATCGTCATCACCACCGCGCTGATCCCAGGCCGCAAGGCGCCGACCCTGCTGCACGCCGCCACCGTGGCGGAAATGAAGCCAGGCTCGGTGATCATCGACCTGGCTGCAGCGCAAGGCGGCAACTGCCCGCTGACCGTCGCCGAGCAGGTGGTGGTGCAGCATGGCGTGACCATCGTCGGCCACAGCAACCTGGCGGCCCTGGTGCCGGCCGATGCTTCGGCGCTGTACGCACGCAATCTGCTGGACTTCCTCAAGCTGGTTATCGACGGCGAAGGCAAGTTCCACCTCAACCTTGAAGACGACATCGTCGCCGCGTGCCTGATGTGCCGTGACGGCAACGTCGTGCGCACTAACGGCTAAGGGGAGCAACGCTCATGGATATGATTTCCGACGGCATCTACAACCTGATCATCTTCGTGCTGGCCATTTACGTGGGCTACCACGTGGTGTGGAACGTGACTCCGGCCCTGCACACCCCGCTGATGGCAGTAACCAACGCGATTTCTGCGATCGTGATCGTCGGCGCCATGCTGGCTGCCGCGCTGACCGTGACCCCGCTGGGCAAGACCATGGGCACTCTGGCCGTGGCTCTGGCTGCGGTTAACGTGTTCGGTGGTTTCCTGGTAACCCGGCGCATGCTGGAAATGTTCAAGAAGAAAGCGCCGAAAGCCGCTGCAGTGGAGAAGCACTGATGAGCATGAATCTGATCACTGTTCTCTACCTCGTCGCATCGATCTGCTTTATCCAGGCGCTTAAAGGTCTGTCGCACCCGACCACTTCGCGTCGCGGCAACCTGTTCGGCATGATTGGTATGGGTATCGCTGTGCTCACCACTGTCGGCCTGATCTACAAGCTCGGTGCTGAAATCGCCACTGCCGGTATCGGTTACGTGCTGGTTGGCCTGCTGGTCGGCGGTACTGCCGGTTCGATCATGGCCAAGCGCGTGGAAATGACCAAGATGCCGGAACTGGTCGCTTTCATGCACAGCATGATTGGCCTGGCTGCGGTATTTATCGCCATTGCTGCCGTGGTCGAGCCGCAGTCGCTGGGTATCGTTGCGGCGCTGGGCGATGCGATTCCAGCCGGTAACCGTCTGGAGCTGTTCCTCGGTGCGGCCATCGGTGCCATCACCTTCTCCGGTTCGGTGATCGCCTTCGGCAAGCTCTCGGGCAAGTACAAGTTCCGCCTGTTCCAGGGCGCACCGGTACAGTTCAAAGGCCAACACTGGGTCAACCTGGCCATCGGCCTGGCGATTCTCGGTTTGGGTCTGGTGTACACCTTCACCGGCGACATCACTGCCTTCGCCATCCTGCTGGCTCTGGCTTTCGTCATCGGCGTGCTGATCATCATCCCGATTGGCGGCGCGGACATGCCGGTTGTGGTGTCGATGCTTAACAGCTACTCGGGCTGGGCGGCGGCCGGTATCGGCTTCTCGCTGAACAACTCGATGCTGATCATCGCCGGTTCGCTGGTAGGTTCTTCGGGCGCGATCCTCTCGTACATCATGTGCAAGGCGATGAACCGTTCGTTCTTCAACGTGATCCTCGGCGGTTTCGGTGGCGCGGCTGAAGCAGCTGGCCCTGCCGGTGCTCAGGAAGCGCGCCCGGTTAAGTCCGGTTCGAGCGACGATGCGGCCTTCCTGCTGACCAACGCCGACACCGTGATCATCGTGCCGGGCTACGGCCTGGCGGTAGCCCGTGCCCAGCACGCGTTGATGGAACTGGCGGAGAAGCTGACCCACCGTGGCGTGACCGTGAAGTACGCGATCCACCCGGTTGCCGGTCGTATGCCTGGCCACATGAACGTACTGCTGGCCGAGGCTGAAGTGCCTTACGAGCAAGTGTTCGAGATGGACGACATCAACTCCGAGTTCGGCCAGGCCGACGTGGTGCTGGTGCTGGGTGCCAACGACGTGGTCAACCGATCGTCAACAAGCGCTCGATGGCCAGCGGCTACGCCGGCCTGGACAACGAACTGTTCTACCTGGACAAGACCATGATGGTCTTCGGCGACGCCAAGAAAGTCATTGAAGACATGGTTAAAGCGGTCGACTAAACCTCACCGCTGCGTTGTAGAAAAAGCCCGGCTCGCTAGCCGGGCTTTTTTCTGTCTGCTCGATCAGGAAAGTGGTTTTGCCAGGGAAAAATCTGAAAAACAGGTCAGCTGTCACATAAGTGCAATTTGCAACTGTACCTATATAGATTCACTGAGCTTTAGCTATCTATGCAGGGTTTTTATCTGCTTTCGTATGGCTTTTAGGCTAAAGCACTTATGGCCAGTACAGTTGAATGCAAAACAGGCTAAACAGTTACAAAGCAAACTATCTATTTGTGCTGCAATTTCATCCAGCTGTGGCTACAGCGAAGCGGGGGCAACGGCAATAATTCTCCCATCGCAACACACCACTGACCCGCCACAAGCGGAAGGATGACCACCATGGAACGTACCCTCAGTTCCGACCTGTTTTTTGATCACAGCCAATCCACCGGCTCCAGCGCTCTGCCGCTGCGTATGCTGGCTTCTGTTCTGCAATGGCAGCGCCGCGTTGTTAGCCGCCGCCAGCTTGCTCGTCTGGACTCCCGTCTGCTCGCAGACGCCGGTATCAGCGAAGCACAGCGTCAAGCTGAACTGAGCAAGCCTTTCTGGCGTTAACTGCCGCCAGACACCGATTTCTGCTCCTCCCTTTATGGGATTTTTGAAAGCTCCAGCGCCCTGCGTGCTGGGGCTTTCTTTTTATGTGGCGGGAAAAGTGCCCAGGCAATGGCTTGGCTGTAACAGTCTGCTGTGCTGTTAAGCAGTACAGTTCTTTAAAAAGCTAACTGCGCCATAACAATTCCTGTGCGCTGTCTCTGCATCTCCTGCTCCCGTCCGCGCACCATAGGCTGCCCTCTTCTGTCTTTGACAAGGAATTGCGCCATGGAACGCACGCTCAAACACCAGCCCTCGCAAAACACTCAGGTAAATCACCCGCTCTGGTTACGTGTCTATGCAGCGCTGTGCAGCTGGCAGCGCAATGTGCGTACCCGCAGCCAACTGGCGCGCCTCGATTGCCGCCAGCTGGCGGACGCAGGCATCACCGAGGCGCAGCGGCAGGCTGAACTGGCCAAGCCGTTCTGGCGCTGAGCCGCCTGGCAACCAACCCGTACAGTCAGGGTCTACACTGAACCCAGCCTGTCTGTTGGGCCTTTTCAGGAGTGTGGATATGAATGCGATAAAGACCTTGAGCCTTGCGGCATTACTGGCGCTGGCCGGCACGGCAAGCGCCACCAGCTTTGTGGTCACCACCGATGCGGTGGTCGGGGCCGTCGGGGCGACCTCGGAAGCGAGTTCCGATGTGTCCTCGTCCTTTACCGATGACAAGATCGTGCTGGCCGCGCGCGACGATGCTGCCGCCTTTGTTGCCAGCCAGGGCGACATCCGTGGGGTGCGCCTGGAAGCCGCTCTGCAGCATATTCGTCAGCAGGTGCCGACGCTGCAGGGCGACGATATGCAGCTGGCGACGGCGATCCTTAGCCTTTGAGCGCACACCGCCGGCGCTTAGCCAGAAGCGCTGGCGGAACTGTGTGGCACACTGCCCGTCTAAGCCAGTCCAACCGACGTGATGGCTGATTATTGGAGATGCATATGCGCCCTATCTTGCTCAGTGCCGTAGTTGCAGTTGTTCTGCTCAGTGCCACCGCACAGGCGCAAACCCTGGTGGCGACCAGCAATATCATCGTGCGTGCGCTGGATCGCACCTTCGATTTCACCTCGGATACCACCACCTCGGTGCGCGACTCGAAAGTCGTGCTCGCGGCGCGTGACGATGCGGCCAGCTTCGTTGCCAGCCAAGGGCAGATCCGTGGCGCGCAACTGGAAGCCGCTATTGGCACCATCCGCAGCCAGGTGCCTGAAGCGCAGGGCGCTTCTGACCTGGTATTGGCCGAAGCCATCCTGGCACTGTGAGTTGGCCGCGTGCCTGGCTGTTCGGGCTGGCGTTACTGGCCAGCACCTGCAGTCAGGCCGAGTTGCGCCTGCAGCTAGCGGGCGCCGAACTCAGCCCTGCTGAGCGTCAGGCCAGCCAGCAACTGTTGCAAGACGCACTGGCCGCCTTGCCGCCACCGCTTAAACAGCAACTCGACCGCCGCGTCAGCGTGCGCTGGCGCAATCTGCCCGCGCAGGTGTATGGCCGCGCCGGACGTTTCAGCGGTATTGAATTGAATGCTGCATTGCTGCCGGCATTGAGCGACGGCAGCAGCGCCACCACCCTAACCAATCGCCCCCATGGCACTGCGCGCCGAGAGTTGCTGGCGACCGTGCTGCATGAAATTACCCATCTATATGACCGCGCCCAGCTCTGGCCGCAGGCGGACAGGCAGCTGCAACGCCAGTGTCGCCAGCGTGAACAAAGCTCAGGAGTCGTTGGCCTGCCGGATCACTGCCGTGGCCAGACGGCGCGGCGCTTTACCCTGAGTGATGATCCGCTGCTGCTCGATCTGGCTGGCTGGCCGCAGCAGGTCGGCCGGCGTGGCACGCGTGAGCAGGATAATCATCAGGTCGCGCGCAGCCCGGATAGCTATGAGCTGAGCAATCCGCGCGAGTTTCTCGCCGTGAACATGGAGTACTTCCTTCTCGACCCCAGCTACGCCTGTCGTCGGCCCTCGTTGGCGCGTTACCTGAGCACGCACTTCGCCTGGACGCCGACGAATCAGCAGCCCTGTGCCGAAGGCTTGGCCTACCTGAATGCCGGGCGAGACTTCGCCCGTCAGCCGCTAGGCAGCATCGATCCGCAGCGCGTCTATCAGGTGGATTACCTGCTGGCCGAAGCCAACGATGCCCTGGCCAGCCGTTGGGGCCATAGCATGCTGCGTTTAGTCATCTGCGCTCCTGGGAGGCCGCTGGGGCCGGATTGCCGGCTGGATCTGCAGGAGCATCTGGTGCTGTCCTACCGCGCCTTTGTCGGCGATGTGCAGCTGTCCAGCTGGGATGGCCTGACCGGGGTTTATCCGTCGAGGCTGTTCGTCCTGCCGCTGGCCCAGGTAATCGAGGAATACACCAAGGTTGAGCTGCGCAGCTTGGCGTCGGTGCCGCTCAAGCTGGATCGCACGCAGCTGGAACAACTGGTGACCCGCGCCGCCGAGCAGCACTGGAGCTACGACGGCGACTACTGGTTTATCTCCAACAACTGCGCCGTGGAAACCCTCAAACTTCTGCGCAGCGGCAGCCAGCACCCGCGCCTGCACGCGCTCGACAGCATCATGCCCAACGGCCTGCTCGACACCCTGGTGGCCCGCGATCTGGCCGACCGCAGCGTGCTGGACGATTCCGCCGAGGCCCTGCGCCTGGGTTATCGCTTTGATTCGTTTCGTGACCGTTACCAGGCCATGTTCAGCGTGTTGCAGGCGCAGCTGCCGATTGAGCAGACGCAGGTCGAGGACTGGCTGACCCAGCCAGCCGAGAGGCGCCAGCCCTGGTTCGCCCGCGCCGATCTGCGCACCAGTGCAGCCCTGCTGCTGCTCGAACAGGCGGCACTGCGTCGGCAACTGTTACTGGCTCAGGATGAACTTAAGCGTCGTTATCTAAGCGGCCGTGATGGCGTTGATCCCACGGTAAACAAGGCGGGCGGCGCGCTGCAGCAGATTCTCGCCAACAGCGGTTTTCTCAGTCGCCCGGCCGAATTGCTTGAGGGCGGCTATGGCCTGCCGCAGCGCGCCGAATGGCAGCGTCTGGAAAGCGAAAGCCAGGCGCGGCAACAGCAACTGCGCCAGCTCAGCGACAACCTCGATCAGGAAGTACGCACCCTGCTGGAGCCGACACGCCTGGCCGAATTGCAAGCCACTGAAGCCAACCTGACGCAACTGGGCAAACATCTGCGCGCGCTGCACAAGGCGGGTGGCGGCTTGATGTTGCCGTAGCCCGGATAAAATCCGGGAAGAAAAGATAGCGCCGCCACCATCGCTTTCCGGATTGCATCCGGGCTACCGGAGCACGAAGCCTTGCGCGCCCTAGGGGATATGTTCCTGCTGCTCTTGCGGCAAATGCTCGTCCAGGTGCAACCAAAGCAGGCGGCTTTGCACCCAGATATGCCGATCCGCCGCGGCCAATTCAGGCTGGTCGAGGGTGGCGATGGTGATATCCAGGCTGTGCGGGCTGAGTGTGGTGAACAGCGTCAGGTGCGCGCCGCAGGTGGGGCAGAAGCTGCGTGTGCAGCTGGCTGACGAGGCGTATTCGCGCGCGGTGCCGGCTAGCCAGCGAAAGCTCGCCAGCGGCACCGTGATCCAGGTGGTGACGATACCGCCGGTGCTGCGCCGGCAGATCGAGCAATGACAGTGGGCGATGTCGCGCAGCGGCGCCGCAAACTCATAGCGCAAGGCCCCGCAGTGGCAACCGCCTTGGTGGATAGCGGACATAAGAGATTCTCGTCGTGACGGTCAGGTAAAGCAGCCTAATCCCGACATCGACCTTGCGTCACCCCACGGGGCTGCTCAAGATGGCGGCTTGCCTGTGGCTGGAGGTTGCCGTGCTGGAGTTGTTGTTGGCCTTGTGGCCATTGTTCGCTTTGATTGTCGCCGGGTATTACCTGCGCCGCTTGGCGTTCCCCAATGAGGCGTTCTGGCCGGGTGCCGAGCGGCTCAACTACTTCATGTTGTTCCCCGCACTGCTGTTCAGCAGCCTGGCCACTGCGCCACTGGATAACCCGGCGTTACCGCGTCTGGCGTTGGCCGTGTTGCTGGCGCTGGGCATCGCCTGGCTGGCGCTGTTGCTGGTGCGGCGCGTGCGGGGTTGGCCGGCGGGGCGCTTCGGCGCATTCAGCCAAGGCATTCTGCGCTTCAACACCTATCTCGGTCTGGCGGCGGTGGGCAGCCTGTTTGGCCAGGAAGGTCTGACCCTGGCGGCCATCATGCTCGCCCTGATGGTGCCGACGGTGAATGTGCTGTCGGTCTGGTCGCTGACCGCCGAGCGTGGCGTCAGTGCGCGCAGCCTGCTGCTGCCGATTCTGAAAAACCCGCTGATTCTTGCCTGCCTCGGCGGTGCGCTGGTTAACCTCAGTGGCCTTGGCCTGCCGGGCGGCAGTGATCGTCTGCTTAGCCTGCTGGCCGCCGCCAGCCTGCCGTTGGGTCTGCTTTGCGTTGGTGCGGCGTTGAAGCCTGAACAGTTGGGCGGTGAGATTCCAGCACTGGCTTGGAACAGCCTGCTGCGTCTGCTGGCCATGCCGATGCTGGCCTGGGCGGTGGCCTATGGTCTGCACTTACCGGCGATGGAAAGCACGGTGCTGGTGCTGTTTTTTGCCCTGCCAACCGCGCCAACGGCTTACGTGCTGACCCGTCAGCTGGGCGGCGACAGCCAGTTGATGGCCGGCATCATCACTCTGCAAACCCTGCTGGCGGCGGCCAGTTTGCCGCTGCTGTTGCTGCTGGTGGCGGGCTGATTCAGGCGCTGTTTAAGAGGCGGATGGCCGGCGCTTGGTGATACATATAAATTACTGTATTTATATACAGTAATTTATGGAGCCAGCCCATGTCCGTTTCTCTGCCGCCGCGCGGTCGCGGCACCGCCAGTAACCCGCATAACCGCTTTGCCCCGCAGCGCATTATCGCCAGCGATGACGGCTGGTTGCAGGAGGTGCCGCCCAGTCGGGCGACCGAGGTGCGCAGCGAAACCGCGAAAAGCATCATCACCCGCAACCAGTCACCGGATTTGCCCTTCGACCGCTCGCTTAACCCCTATCGCGGTTGCGAGCACGGCTGCATCTACTGTTATGCGCGTCCCAGCCACGCCTATTGGGACCTGTCGCCCGGGCTGGATTTCGAAACCAAGCTGATCGCCAAGACCAACGCCGTTGCGCTGCTCGAACAGCAGCTGAGCAAGCCGGGTTATGTCTGCGCGCCAATCAACCTGGGTTCCAACACCGATCCTTATCAACCCATCGAGCGCCAGCACCTGCTGACGCGCAACAGCCTCAAGGTGCTGCTCGACTACCGCCACCCGGTGACCATCGTCACCAAGGGTTCGTTGATTCTGCGTGACCTCGATCTGCTCACTGAGTTGGCGCAACAGCGTCTGGTGGCGGTGATGATCAGCCTGACCACCCTGGATGATGAACTCAAACGCATCATGGAGCCGCGTGCTGCGGCACCGGCGGCGCGCCTGCGGGCGATTCGTGTGCTGCGCGACAACCGTATTCCGGTCGGCGTGCTGTGTTCGCCGATGATCCCGATGATCAACGACATGGAGCTGGAGCACTTGCTGGCAGCGGCCAAGGAGGCCGGCGCGCAGAGTGCCAATTACATGCTGCTGCGCCTGCCGCGCGAAGTGGCGCCACTGTTCGAGGAATGGTTGCAGGCGCATTACCCGCAGCGCGCTGAGCATGTCCTTAGTCTGATCCGGCAGAGCCGTGGCGGCGCGCTGTATGACAGCCGCTTCGGTCAGCGCTTTCGCGGTGAGGGGGCGTTTGCCGAACTGCTCGCGCAACGCTTTGCCCTGGCCAGTAAGCGCCTGGGCCTGAATCGACGCGAGGCGTTCAACCTCGACTGCACGCGCTTCTGTCCGCCGGGTGGTCAGCTGGCGCTGCTCTAGCAGCCTCACAAGGTTGACGGTTGCCGTTAGGGCCTGCGGCAGTAACACTTGGCATGTGACTCGCTAGCGGCCTTGGCTGTCGTTTTAGCAGCGTTTATTCAGGTTCACAGAGGTCGCAAACATGCCATACAAGCATCAGTTGATTCCGCTGCAGGGGCGCACAGGCACTGAGAGTGCCGAGGAAGCGCTACAAAGCATCGTCGATGGCTTCAAGCGCTTTCGCAGCGAGATATTTCCGCAGCAGGAAGAGCTGTTCAAGAAGCTCGCCACCGCACAGAACCCGCGCGCGATGTTTATCACCTGCGCCGACTCGCGGGTGGTGCCGGAGCTGATCACCCAGAGCTCGCCGGGCGACCTGTTTGTCAACCGCAACGTCGGCAACGTGGTGCCGGCCTACGGGCAGATGATGGGCGGGGTATCCACCGCCATCGAGTACGCGGTGATGGCTCTGGGCGTGCAGCACATCATCGTTTGCGGTCACTCTGACTGCGGGGCGATGAAGGCCGTACTGGCCCCTGAGACCCTGGAGAGCATGCCGACGGTGAAGGCCTGGCTGCGCCACAGCGAAGTGGCGCTCAAGGTGGTCGAGGCGAACTGCGGCTGTGAAGGCCATGACCGGCTGGGCATTCTCACCGAGGAGAACGTGGTCGCCCAGCTCAATCACCTGTGCACCCACCCGTCGGTGGCGGCACGGGTGGCCAGCGGCCAGTTGTTTATCCACGGCTGGGTGTATGACATCGAAACCAGCGAGATCAAGGCCTACGACGCGGAGAAGGGCGAGTTCCGTCTGATCGGCGAAGGCCCGCTGCCGATGGCCACCCCGCGCGCGCGCTATCTGCCAAGCAGCTAGTCAGTAATCAACCGCGCGCGAGGTTAGAGCCTGCTAACCCGCCGCGCGGGTTTCATCCAGCTGCAGCTCAACCCCGAGCTGCCGTGACAGGCACGGCCAGCGCTGCCAGGCAGCGTCGGTCTGCGGGTTGTGCAGGCGTTCGCGGTAGGCCTGCACCGAGTCCTGGGCAAAGCTGGCTTCGTCGAGCATGCCGTCGACGGCATGGTGCACGGCCTCATCCAGCTGATTGGCAAAGGCTTCGCCGATCAGCTGGTGGGCGATTAGGTTGGCCACCGTGGTATCCAGTGGAATCAATGGTGCACCCAGGTGAGTGATGTAGCGATCATTCACTTCTTCGACCAAACGATGGGCCAGATAGGCCTCATCGAGTAACCCTTCCAGCCCTTCATGACCGGCCATCAGCGCGGGTGGCTGCAGAAAAAACTGTTCGGCAACCTTGAGTACCGGCTTGATTTGCGCCTCGATCCCCGCTTCCTGCGACACCTGATGAGCGGCCTGCAACAGTTCCGGCACCTGCTCGATATAGGCGCTGACAAAACGCTGCAACACGCCTTGAGTGTCTTCGTTGGGCAGGCGGATGGAGGGGTGCAATTGGCCCAGGTGTGCCTGCATCTGACTGGCCAGGTGACCCGTACTGGCTTCGTGTTGGTGCGCACGCTGGATCAGTGCGTGCAAAGCGGCGATGTTCATGACTGCTCCTGAAATGAGGACATGGGCGAGAACCTTAGCTGGCTGAGCGCATCGGCTAAGACCCGATTGTCATAATTATTAAACAGTTATGCGAGTCGGCTATATGCCGCACTCGCCGCCCCTGCCTATCCCGCGCCAGCCGCGGTCTCTAGCGCGTGCCTTGCAGTCTGTTGCTCATTTCGGCTTTCGCATTGCCAGGTGCAAGTCCGTGTCTATACTCGAATTCGAAAGGCAGTACCTGATAACTCCGAATCGGCTGCGGCATGGACGGTCTTCGCAGGCATTTTCACCGTGAAATGTGCGAAGACTTAGCCACTGAGCGGTTCGGCGGGATAACAAGAAAAATTAAGGGGAACCCGCAATGATGCGACATCCACGAGTCTGGATGGGCCTCCTGTTGTGGTTGGTATTCAGCTCGGCGCACGCCAGCTGGGGCTTCAATATGACGCCCGGTGCCACCGAGGTCAGCCGCTCAGTATTTGACTTGCATATGACCATCTTCTGGATCTGCGTCGTGATCGGCGTGATCGTGTTCGGCGCGATGTTCTGGTCGATGCTCGTTCACCGTCGCTCCACCGGCCAGGAGCCGGCGCACTTCCATGAAAGCACCACGGTCGAGATCCTCTGGACGGTTGTGCCGTTGGTGATTCTGGTGCTGATGGCGATACCGGCGACCAAGACCCTGATCGAGATTTACGACTCCAGCGAGTCGGAGCTGGATATCCAGGTCACCGGTTACCAGTGGAAATGGCACTACAAATACCTGGGTGAGGACGTCGAGTTCTTCAGCAACCTGACCACGCCCAAGGATCAGATCAACAACAAGGCCACCAAGGGCGAGCACTACCTGCTTGAGGTCGATGAGCCGCTGGTGGTGCCGGTCGGCACCAAAGTGCGTTTCCTGATCACCGCCGCCGATGTCATCCACTCCTGGTGGGTGCCGGCCCTGGCGGTGAAGAAAGACGCCATCCCCGGCTTTATCAATGAATCCTGGACGCGCATCGACGAGCCCGGCATCTACCGTGGCCAGTGCACTGAGCTGTGCGGTAAGGACCACGGCTTTATGCCCGTGGTGGTCGAAGCCAAGTCGAAAGAGGACTACGCCGCCTGGCTGGCCGAGCGCAAGGTGGCTGCGGCCGCTGAACGTGAGCTGACCAGTAAAGAGTGGACCATGGACGAGCTGATGGCCCGTGGCGAGAAGTCCTACCAGACCAACTGCGCATCCTGTCACCAGCCAAACGGTGAAGGCCTGCCGCCGATGTTCCCGGCGTTGAAAGGCTCGGCCATCGCCAAGGGTGAGGCCCAAGGGCATATCGGCATCGTGGTCAACGGCAAGCCGGGCACCTCGATGGCGGCCTTTGGCAAGCAACTCTCGGAAGTCGATATCGCCGCGATCATCACCTACGAACGCAATGCCTGGGGCAATGCGGTAGGCGACATGGTCACGCCGAAAGACATCCTCGCGTTCAAACAGGCTCAGGAGTAAGGACATGAGTGCAGTGATCGATCCGGGCCACGCTGGCCACGGTCATGCCGGACATGACCATCACCACGGCCCGGCCAAAGGCCTGATGCGCTGGGTGCTGACCACCAACCACAAAGACATCGGCACCATGTACCTGTGGTTCAGCTTCGCCATGTTCCTGCTGGGCGGCAGCATGGCCATGGTGATTCGCGCCGAGCTGTTCCAGCCGGGCCTGCAGATCGTGCAGCCGGAATTCTTCAACCAGATGACCACCATGCACGGCCTGATCATGGTCTTCGGCGCGGTAATGCCAGCCTTCGTCGGCCTGGCCAACTGGATGATTCCGCTGATGGTCGGCGCGCCGGATATGGCCCTGCCGCGGATGAACAACTTCAGCTTCTGGCTGCTGCCAGCAGCGTTCGGCATGTTGATCAGCACGCTGTTTATGGAGGGTGGCGGACCGAACTTCGGTTGGACCTTCTATGCGCCGCTATCGACCACCTACGCGCCGGAATCGGTGACCTTCTTTATCTTCGCCGTGCACCTGATGGGTATCAGTTCGATCATGGGCGCGATCAACGTGGTCGCCACCATCCTCAACCTGCGTGCCCCCGGCATGACCCTGATGAAGATGCCGCTGTTTGTCTGGACCTGGCTGATCACTGCCTTCCTGCTGATCGCGGTGATGCCGGTACTGGCCGGCTGCGTAACCATGATGTTGATGGATATCCACTTCGGCACCAGCTTCTTTAGCGCCGCCGGTGGTGGCGATCCGGTGCTGTTCCAGCACGTGTTCTGGTTCTTCGGTCACCCCGAGGTGTACATCATGATCCTGCCGGCGTTCGGCGCGGTCAGTGCAATCATCCCGGCCTTTGCCCGCAAGCCGCTGTTTGGCTACACCTCAATGGTTTACGCGACGGCGTCGATTGCTTTTCTGTCGTTTATCGTCTGGGCGCACCACATGTTTACCGTCGGCATCCCGCTGACCGGTGAGCTGTTCTTTATGTACGCGACCATGCTGATCGCCGTGCCGACCGGGGTGAAGGTGTTCAACTGGGCCAGCACCATGTGGCGCGGCTCGATGACCTTCGAAACGCCGATGCTGTTCTCCGTGGCCTTCGTCATCCTGTTTACCATTGGCGGCTTCTCCGGGTTGATGCTGGCCATCGCCCCGGCGGACTTCCAGTACCACGACACCTACTTCGTGGTGGCGCATTTCCACTACGTACTGGTGCCGGGGGCAATCTTCGGCATCTTTGCCTCGGCCTATTACTGGCTGCCGAAGTGGACTGGGCACATGTATGACGAGACCCTGGGCAAGCTGCATTTCTGGATGAGCTTTGTCGGTATGAACCTGGCGTTCTTCCCGATGCACTTTGTCGGCCTGGCCGGCATGCCGCGGCGTATTCCGGACTACAACATGATGTTTGCCAACTTCAACATGGTGTCGAGCATCGGCGCCTTTATGTTTGGCGCCACCCAGTTGCTGTTCCTGTTTATCGTCATCAAGTGCATCCGTGGCGGCAAGCCCGCCGCGGCCAAGCCTTGGGACGGTGCCGAAGGCTTGGAGTGGACGGTGCCATCGCCTGCGCCGTATCACACCTTCACCACGCCACCTGAAGTGAAATAGGGAGCCGACCGATGAGCGAAGCCCTGTCGACCCGCCGCCTGGTTACCCGCCTGTTACTGGTGGTGGTCGGCATGTTCGGCTTCGGCTTCGCCCTGGTGCCGATCTATGACGTGATGTGCCAGGCCTTCGGCATCAACGGCAAAACCGCCGGTGCCTATGAGGCCGGGCTGCAAAGCACGGATGAGTCGCGTCAGGTGCGGGTGCAGTTTCTCGCCACCAATTCAGCCGAGATGGTCTGGGAATTCCGTCCGCTGGCCGATGAGCTGACGGTTCATCCCGGTCAGAGCACCGAGATGGTCTATGTGGCCTACAACCCCACGGACAAACCGATGAGCGCCCAGGCGATCCCCAGCGTGGCGCCGTCCAAAGCGGCTGCCTACTTTCACAAGACAGAATGCTTCTGCTTTACCCAGCAGGTACTGCAACCCGGTGAGCGCATCGAAATGCCGGTGCGCTTTATCGTCGACAGAGACTTGCCCAAGGACGTGAAGCACCTGACCTTGGGCTACACCCTGTTCGATATCACCGCGCGCAAACCGCCGGTGGCACAAGCGACCCTTACCCGGGCGACTCCATAAGGAGAACAATAAATGTCGAGTCACGAAAGTCACGAAAGCTATTACGTTCCGGCCCAGAGCAAGTGGCCGATCATCGCCACCCTGGGCATGCTGTTTTCGGTGTACGGCGTGGGTACCTGGTTCAACGATCTGAAGGCTGATCGCGCCGACTCCAACGGCCCACTGATCTTCTTTATCGGCGGCCTGTTTCTCGCCTATATGCTGTTCGGCTGGTTCGGCAATGTGATCAAGGAAAGCCGCTCCGGCATGTACAGCCCGCAGATGGACCGCTCGTTCCGCTGGGGCATGAGCTGGTTTATTTTCTCCGAGGTGATGTTCTTCGCCGCGTTCTTCGGCGTGCTGTTCTACGTGCGCACCTGGGCGGGCCCTTGGCTCGGCGGCGAAGGCGACAAAGGGGTGAGCAACATGCTCTGGCCGGGCTTTGAATACACCTGGCCGCTGCTCAATACACCTGATCCGAAGCTCTATCCCGCACCAAGCGGCACCATCAGTGCCTGGGGATTGCCGCTGATCAACACCATTCTGCTGGTCACTTCCAGCTTTACCCTGACCTTCGCCCACCACGCGCTGCGCAAGAACCACCGCAAACCGCTGACCCTGTGGCTGGCGCTGACGGTGATTCTCGGCATCGCCTTTCTGGTGCTGCAGGTCGAGGAATATATCCACGCCTACACCGAGCTGGGTCTGACCCTGGGTTCGGGCATCTACGGCGCGACCTTCTTTATGCTCACCGGCTTCCACGGTGCCCACGTGACCCTGGGTGCGCTGATGCTGAGCATCATGCTGATTCGGGTGATTCGTGGGCATTTCAGCCCCGAGCAGCATTTCGGCTTCGAGGCGGCGGCCTGGTATTGGCACTTTGTCGATGTGGTGTGGATCGGTCTGTTCGTCTTCGTTTATGTGATCTGACGCGGCTACCAGGTGACCTGCGAGACCAGTTGGCCGCTATAGAAACCCCAGGCAATAAGGGCAACGGTCAGCGCTGTAAGGGTCACGCGCACAGTCAGCGCGTTGACCACCCGGGAGGTTTTACCTTCGTCCTTGACCAGAAAGAACAGGCCACTGAATAGGCTGACCAGAGTAGCCAGTAGTAACAGGACGATCGCGGCTTTGAGCATGCGTGACTCCCAAGCGGAACTTCGGGGGAAGGGAAATGCGCTTCAGCTGCAGTATAGCCAGCTTGTACAGGGCTTTAGGGAGGTTGCTATGAGCGCCTTCCGTCCTGGCTGGCTGCCCAGCGTACTGGTGCTGTTGCTGTTTCCTTGCCTGATCGCCCTAGGCTTCTGGCAGTTGGCGCGGGCCGAAGAAAAGCGCCAGCTGCTGGCCGCACACCAGACCCAACAACTGGCCGCACCGATCAGCATTGATGAGCTGGAGCGCCAGTCCAACCCGGCTTACCAGCGCGTACAGTTACAGGGCTTCTTCGACGCGCGCCATACCCTGCTGCTGGACAACCGCACCCGCGACGGCAAGGTTGGCGTCGAGGTACTGCAACCTTTTTATGATCAATCCAGCGGCCTCTGGCTGCTGCTCAATCGCGGCTGGCTGCCCTGGCCGGATCGGCGCATTACGCCAACCTTCGCCACCCCGGATACGCCGTTGCGCCTGCAGGCCACGGTGTATGTACCGCTGGGTGAAGCCTTTCAACTGCAAGGCGCGCAAGCCACTGCGGGCTGGCCGCAGGTGGTCAGCGAGGTCAAGCCGGATGACCTGTGGCAGCAACTGGGGCGTGGTGGCCTGAGCTATGAAGTACGCATTGAACCGGGCCCGGCGTCATTTCAAAGCGATTGGCCGGTTATCGCCATGAGCCCTGACAAACACCTTGGCTACGCCGTGCAGTGGTTCGCCCTGGCGGCGGCCTTGCTCTGCCTGTTTATCTATTTAGGTCTATCTAACGCGCGGGAGACTCGCCATGAACCCAGCCATCGCCCTGCCTGAAGTGTCACCCAGCCAGCGTCGCCGTGGGCGGCTGCAACTGATCTTGATTCTGGCCGTGGTTATCGGCCCGATGATTCTTGCCAGCGCTATGTACCAGTGGCGCTTCTGGGTGCCGGAAACCCGCAGCTACCACGGCGAACTGATTGGCACCGGACAAACCCGCGCCGACCTCGGCGTGGTCGGTGCCGATGAGCAGCGCTGGCAACTGTTGGTGACCGTGCCGGATGTCTGTGATGCCGCCTGCAAGGAACTGGTGTTCCTTGCCCGTCAGGTGCATATCGGCCTCAACCGTGATGTCGCCCGCGCTGCCCATGGCCTGGCCACTGCCCAACCCATCGCCGGCGACTATGACGCCCAGCTGCGCCGCGAATACCCGCAGCTGGCGCGCTATCAGCTGCAGCTGGATGCTTACGGCAAAACCGCCGGCAAGGCCGAAGGTGCGCAGCTGTGGATCGTCGACCCGCGCGGCAATCTGGTGCTGCGTTATGACGCCACCAGCAAGGGCAAGGCGATTCTCAACGATCTGCGGCATCTGCTGAAAATCTCGCAAATTGGTTAATGCTGCCTCGGCTAAGGACTGATGATGAGCAAGCCCGGTTACCGTTTTGCCCTGTTCGCCACTGTGTTGGCGGTCGTGGTGGTGCTGCTCGGTGCCTATACCCGCTTGACCCATGCCGGCCTCGGTTGCCCGGACTGGCCGGGTTGCTACGGCTTTATCGGTGTGCCGATGAGCGAGCATAAACAGACCCTGGCCGAAGCGCGTTTTCCGGAAGCCCCGGTCGAAGTCGCCAAGGGCTGGTACGAGATGATCCACCGCTATTTTGCCGGCGCCCTGGGTTTGGTGATTCTCGGCCTGGCGGTACAGGCGCTGCGCCGCCGTGGTGAGGCGGGTCAGCCACTCAAACTGCCGCTGTTTTTGCTGGGCCTGGTGACGCTGCAAGCAGCCTTCGGCATGTGGACGGTGACCCTGAAACTCTGGCCGCAAGTGGTTACGGCGCATTTGCTTGGTGGTTTCGCCACCCTTAGCCTGTTGTTTCTTTTAACGCTGCGGCTATCCGGCAAGGCGGCCGCCTTGGCCAATCTTCCCGCACGCCTGCGCAGCTTGGCGGCGCTCGGTTTGCTGCTGGTCGTCGGGCAGATCGCCCTCGGTGGCTGGGTCAGCAGCAACTACGCGGCAGTGGCCTGCGTAGATCTGCCGACCTGTCATGGCGAATGGTGGCCGGCGATGGACTTCGCCAACGGCTTTCACCTGACTCAGCATATCGGCCCCAACTACCTCGGCGGTCAGCTCGACAGCGACGCGCGCACCGCCATTCATATGACCCACCGCATCGGCGCGCTGCTGGTGACCCTGGTGCTGCTGCTGTTGGCCTGGCAACTCAAACGCCATGGCCTGGCGCGGTTGGCCGGGCTGCTGGTGCTGGCGCTGACTGTGCAGATCAGTTTGGGCATCAGCAACGTGGTATTCCATCTGCCGCTGCTGGTGGCGGTAGCGCATAACCTCGGCGGCGCTGCTCTGCTGCTAACCCTGGTGCTGATCAATTATCGGCTGCGCAGCCGCGTACGGCTGGCATCCCCGGTGACAAGCGCGCAGGCTGGTTTCGCCGCGCTGCCCGGCAAATAACAAGAACAATCGAGGAGAGACCCTATGGCTACTCTAGCGCGCGAACATCAAGCCCACGCCAGCTGGCGCGACTACCTGGAGCTGACCAAGCCGCGGGTGGTGGTGCTGATGCTGATCACCTCCCTGGTCGGCATGTTTCTCGCCACCCGCGCAGGCGTCGCCTGGCAGGTGCTGATCTTCGGTAACCTCGGCATCGGTCTGTGCGCGGGGGCTGCGGCAGCGGTTAACCATGTGGTCGATCGGCGTATCGACTCGATCATGGCGCGTACCCACAAACGGCCGGTGACGGCTGGGCGGTTATCGCCGACCGCAGCGCTGGGCTTCGCTTTGCTGCTGGCGGTGGCCGGGATGGCCTTGCTGCTGACCTTTACCAACGAGCTGGCCGCCTGGTTGACCCTGGCCTCATTGCTCGGTTACGCGGTGCTCTACACCGGCTTTCTCAAGCGCGCCACGCCGCAGAACATCGTCATCGGCGGCCTAGCGGGTGCCGCGCCGCCACTACTCGGCTGGGTCGCGGTTACCGGGCACGTCAGCGCCGAACCGCTGCTGCTGGTGCTGATCATCTTCGCCTGGACGCCGCCGCATTTCTGGGCCCTGGCCATCCACCGCAAGGAGGAGTACGCCAAGGCCGATATCCCCATGCTGCCGGTGACCCACGGTGAGCACTACACCAAGGTGCACATCCTGCTCTACACCCTGGTGATGTTTGCCGTGACCCTGCTGCCTTATGCCATCCATATGAGCGGGCTGCTCTATCTCGCCTGCGCCGTGCTGTTGGGCGGGCGCTTTCTGTACTGGGCGGTGGTGCTGTACCGTGACAGCAAACCGCATGCGGCGATCAGCACCTTCAAGTACAGCATCTGGTATCTTTTCGTGCTGTTTATCGCCCTGCTGGTCGACCACTATCTGCTGTTAAACCTGTAATCGTTGGTGCCATGACCCGAACCCAGATCACCGTTTTTGTTCTCGTTGCCATCGTCGCCCTGGTGCTGGGCCTGACCGTCAACAAGGTGCTGACCAGCAAGGGCCAGGGTGATCCCACCGTTCTGCTCGATGCCGGCATCGTCCTGCTGCCACAGAGCCGCAGCCTGCCAGAGCTGAGCCTGACCAATCAGGATGGCCAGACCGTGGCGGTTGATCAGCTTAAGGATCAGTGGAGCCTGCTGTTCTTCGGCTACACCTTCTGCCCGGATATCTGCCCAGCCACCCTCGCCCAGCTGCGCCAACTGCAAGGCCAGCTACCGCCGGAAACGCTGGCCAAGCTGCGCATCGTGCTGGTCACGGTTGACCCCAATCGTGACACGCCGGAGCAGTTGAAGAAGTACCTGGATTACTTCGACGCCGGCTTTATCGGCCTGACCGGCGAGCAGGCCACTCTGCAGAAACTCGCCAACGGCGTAAGCATTCCGTATATCCCGGCTGATACCAGCAAGGAAAACTACACCGTCGATCACAGCGGCAACCTGGTGATCATCGGCCCGGATGGCAAGCAGCGCGGCTTTATCCGCGCGCCGATCAACAACACCAAGCTGGCCGCGCAGTTGCCCGGTCTGCTTGAGCGCCCCTAAGAACCTGTTTAATGTCTGCTGCGCGTCGGCCCTGCTGCGTTAAAAACAGGCTCGGAATGCTCATTTACACCAGTAAACTCCGCTTCCTCGCCTGTTTTGACCAGCCGGAGGCTGTTACTAACGTAGGGCCTTGCATGACTCTAGCTCGCGAGACTTTAAACAAGTTCTGACCCGCTATTTGGCAAAGAGCTGGCTGATGTCCTTGAACGCCTTGAACTCCAGGGCGTTGCCGCACGGGTCGAGCAGAAACAACGTGGCTTGCTCACCGACCTGGCCGGCGAAGCGCACATAGGGTTCGATCACAAATTGCGTGCCCTTGGCCTGTAGCCGCGCCGCCAGTATCTGCCAATCCTCCCAGCCCAGCACCACACCGAAATGCGGTACCGGCACGTCGTGGCCGTCCACCGGGTTGCTGTGCGCTGCTTCCTGATAGGCCATCTTCGGCGTCTGGTGGATCACCAGTTGGTGGCCGAAGAAGTCGAAATCCACCCAGTGCGCACTGCTGCGACCCTCCACGCAGCCGAACACCTCGCCATAGAAATGCCGTGCGGCAGCCAGGTCGTAGACGGGAATAGCCAGGTGAAAGGGTGCGAGAGCCATGCTGAGATTCCTTGAAAGGGCGGTCTGCTGATTCTCAGCAACAGCGATTCTGATTAAAAGCGAATATCCTTGCTCGCAAGCACAAACAAAATTGATCAGTCGAGGCGTCGATGCTGCGCGAATTGAAGACCTTTGTGGCGGTGGCGCGGCATGGCACCTTCGCTGCGGCCGGCCAACAGGTTGGTCTGACTCAGTCTGCGGTGAGCGCGCAGATGCGTGTGCTGGAGCAGGGGCTGGGCGTCCGCCTGTTCGAGCGCAGTGGACGCTCGGCGGTGCTCAACGCTGCCGGTCGGCATGCTTTGCCGCTGGCGGAACAGATGCTTGGGCTGTATGCGCAGATGGCCCTGCCGACCAGCGCGGCCGAGTGGCAGGGCGAGCTTAAGGTCGGCGCGATTGCCACGCTACAGACCGGTTTGCTGCCCGAGGCCTTGCCGCGTTTTCGCGCGGCGGCCCCGCGAGTCGAGCTGAAGCTGGTGCCGGGGGTGTCGCTGAACCTGCTGAGCCAGATTGATGCCGGCGAGCTGGACCTGGCGCTGCTGATCAAGCCGCCCTTCGAGCTGCCCAAAGAGCTGTTGCAGATCAGCCTGGCGCGTGAGCCCTTTGTGCTGATCACCCCGCTCGGCGTGACGGCGGATGATCCGCTCCAGATCCTCGCAGAGCAGCCCTTCGTGCGTTATGACCGGCGCTCGTTTGGCGGGCGGCGGGTCAACCAGTTCCTCCGCGAGCAGCGTCTGGTGGTGCAGGAAGCGCTGGAACTGGATGAACTGGAGGCCATCGTACGCATGGTCGAGTGCGGCCTTGGCGTGTCGCTGATTCCGCGTGCCGGTCTGTGGCTACAGCGGCCGACCCAGTTGCGGGTGATCGAGCTGGGCGAACTGACCTTCCACCGCGAACTGGTGGCGATATTGCGCCGCGCTCAGCGTCAGCCCGCTCTGGACTGCCTGCTGGAGTGCCTGCGCGAAGCCGCTCTAAACGACAAACCCCGCACAGGGCGGGGTTTGGCAGAGGGTGCAGCTAACGCGGAGTCTTAGAAGGCCGGAACTACGGCGCCTTGATACTTCTCAGCGATAAAGGCTTTTACTTCGGCGCTGTTCAGCGCCTTGGCCAGCTTCTGCAGAGCGGCTTTGTCCTGGTTATCGGCACGCGCAACCAGGATGTTGACGTACGGCGAGTCGCTGCCTTCGATGACCAGCGCATCCTTGGTTGGGTTGAGCTTGGCTTCCAGGGCGTAGTTGGTGTTGATCAGCGCCAGGTCGACTTGGGTCAGCACGCGCGGCAGGGTGGCCGCTTCCAGTTCACGCACCTTGATGGTTTTCGGGTTCTCGACGATGTCTTTCGGCGTGGCGAGGATGCCGGCTTCCGGCTTCAGGGTGATAAGCCCGGCCTTTTGCAGCAGCAGCAGGGCACGGCCGCCGTTGGTGGCGTCGTTGGGGATCACCACGTTGGCGCCTTGCGGCAGGTCGGCGAGGGTTTTGTGCTGGCTGGAGTAGGCGCCGAAGGGCTCGACGTGCACGCCGGCAACGCTGACCAGCTCGGTGCCACGGCTCTTGTTGAATTCATCCAGGTACGGCTGGTGCTGGAAGAAATTGGCATCCAGGCGCTGCTCGGCAACTTGCACGTTCGGCTGCACGTAGTCGGTGAACACCTTGATGTTCAGCTCAACGCCTTCGGCGGCCAGGGCCGGCTTAACGAACTCGAGGATTTCCGCGTGCGGTACGGCGGTGGCGGCGACGCTCAGGCTTTCGGCCTGGGCAGAAAAGGCTGCCAGGGCAGCGACGGCAACGATCAGTTTTTTCATCATAAAGCTCCTTGTGGGATGTGTGCGGAGGCCGGCAGGTAACCGGTATCCCGCTGTCTTGTGCGCCCAGTGGGGCACGTTATTTTCTGGAAAAGTGCACCACCAGCTTGTCGCCGACGGTTTGTAAAATCTGTACCAGCACCAGCAGCAGGATCACCGTCACCGCCATCACGTCCGGCTGATAACGCTGATAACCGTAACGTACGGCCAGGTCGCCGAGGCCGCCGCCGCCAATCAGGCCGCTCATGGCGGTGTAGGACACCAGGGTAATCGCGGTCACGGTGATCGCGGCGATGATACCGGGCAGCGCCTCGGGCAGCAGCGCGTTGACCACGATCTGCCGGGTGGTTGCGCCCATCGCCTGGGTCGCTTCGATAATGCCGCGGTCGACTTCACGCAGCGCGGTTTCCACCAGCCGCGCGAAGAACGGTGTGGCGCCCACCACCAGGGGCGGGATGGCGCCTGCGACGCCCAGCGAGGTGCCGGTGACGATCACGGTGAAGGGAATCATCACGATCAGCAAGATCACGAACGGCACCGAGCGCAGGATATTTACCAGCAGCGACAGGAAGCCGTAGAAGGCCTTCTGCTCGAACATCTGCCGTGGGCTGGTGAGAAAAAGCAGCACACCCAGCGGCAGGCCGAGCAGCACGGTAAACAGCATAGAGCCGCCGAGCATGCTCAGGGTGTCCAGGCTGGCGTAGCCTATTTCCGCCCAATCAACGTTGGGTAGCAGGCGAGTCAGTAAGGCTTCCATTAGCGCAGCACCTCCAGATGCACGTCGGCAGCGGCAAAGCGCGCGAGCGCGGCATCGAGGTCGCCGCCGGTCAGTGCCAGGGTCAGCTGGCCGTAGGGGGTGTCCTTGATGCGGTCGATGCGCCCGGCGAGGATGCTGTAATCCACCCCTGTTTCGCGCGCCACGGTGCCCAGCAGCGGTGCGTAGGTGGCTTCGCCTTGGAAGGTCAGGCGCAGGATGCGCCCGGCGACATGGGCGAAATCATCGCGTTGTTCGTTCTCGTCGATCTGCTCGGCTTCCTGGACAAAGCGCTTGGTGGTGGCGTGCTGCGGATGCAGAAACACCTCAGCCACCGGGCCTGACTCGACAATCATGCCGGCATCCATCACCGCCACGCGGTCGCAGACGCGGCGGATCACGTCCATCTCGTGGGTGATCAGCACGATGGTCAGGTTTAGCTCACGGTTGATCTCGGCCAGCAGCTGCAACACCGAGGCGGTGGTCTGCGGGTCGAGGGCGCTGGTGGCCTCGTCGCACAGCAGGATCTTCGGTTCAGTGGCCAGGGCGCGGGCGATACCGACGCGCTGCTTCTGTCCGCCAGAGAGCTGCGCCGGGTATTTGTTGGCGTGATCCTGCAGGCCGACCCGCGCCAGTAGCTCGGCAACGCGGGCGTTGATCGCGCTGCGCGGCAACTCGCTCGCCAGCTTCAGCGGCAGAGCGACGTTGTCGGCGACGGTTTTGGATGAGAGCAGGTTGAAGTGCTGGAAGATCATCCCGACCTGCTGACGGAAGCGCCGCAGGCCGTTGGCATCGAGCGCGGTGACATCTTCCCCGTCGATCTCGATACGCCCGCCGGACGGTTGTTCCAGGCGGTTGATCAGGCGTAGCAGGGTGCTTTTGCCGGCGCCGGAGTGACCGATGATGCCGAACACTTCGCCCCGGGCAATCTGCAGATCGCTCGGTTGCAACGCGGGGATGTCCTGACCACTGACGCGATACGCCTTGTGGACCTGATGAAAGTTGATCACGGGATAAACCTTTTGGGTTTTTCGGGCTGCCGGGTAGGCCGAAACGGCGGCTAGTCTACCCGGCGCTGTTTAGGTCGCAAAAATCTTTGTAGACCTATGGTTATAGCTAAATTGCATTAGATGACTGACAGCTCTGGGCAGTGTAGTCAGCGCCAATGCAAACGACCGGGCAAGCCCGGTCGTTGTGCTGCTCAAGCCGTGTCAGCGCTTGGGCGTGAGCACCAGCTGCGGCACCTGAGCGGGCTTGATCACCTGGCTCATGCGTGGGTTGAAACTTGGGTCCAGGCGTTTGATCCGCGCATTGAGCAGGGAGGCGACCCAGGGGAAGTCCTTGGCCTGGCGCACTTCGATGCGCACCGCGCAATTGAACGCGACCATATCCGCCGCCACACCGTCGAGCAGGCTGCGCAGGCGCTCGTTGTCCTGGTTATCCAGCATCGGCATGCCGATCACGCTGCTGGCGGCGGCCGGGTCGATCAGCCGAGCCTGCGGCTTGGCCGGTGCAGGTGCTTCGATTGGCGGGGTATTCGGCAATTGAGTCGCCTGAATCGCGGCGGCCTGGCGTTCGGCGGCCAGGCGCAACTGGCGCGCTTGTTCCAGTCGCGCGGCTTCGGCCTGGGCGGTCGCCTGCTCAGCGGCACGGCGCTGCTGTTCGGCGGCGGCCAGTTCGGCTTCACGGGCCTGGGCGATTGCGCCATCGAGACCGGTGGTCAGCGCCGGTGCTTGCGGCATCAGGCTGCGGGCGCGGCTCAGGGCCTTGGCGGCGTTATCCAGATCTCCGGCCTGCAGGGCTTTCTGGCCTTGTTGCAGGTGCGCTTCGGCGAGCTGGCGCTGGTATTGCTCCAGGCGGGTATCGCCGGCGGCGCGTTGCTGCAGGCTACCGAGCTGGCTTTCGGCGCCGCTCAGGTCACCATTGGCGAGGCTCTGATCGAGCTGACGAAAGGCGCTGACCAGGTCATCCACCGGCAGGTTGGCCGGTTGCTGCGGCGCGTTTTGGCAGCCGGCCAGCAGCAGAACCAGAATCAGGGGAAATCCACGGAAAACGAACGATTTCATTACTGCGCGTCTCGAATTGTGCAAAAAACGCGCAAGTCTACACTGCGCTCGGCGGCATCACCAATCTTTCAGGCGGTTCGCCTTGGCAGGCTCCGTAGGGTGGGTTAGCGACGCCATGTCTCGTACTTCCAGGCACCGCCCCTTTGGCGCGTCGCGTAACCCACCAGGCGATCTTCCGTGTTGCGTCGATGGTGGGTTACGGCGCAACGGCAAATCGCCCAGGCCATCAGCGTGTAACAAGCGCCTAACCCACCCGACGAGAAGCCGTTTAACCGCAGGTGTCAGGCGGTTCGCCGTGGCAGGGCAAAGCTCAGTAAAAACAGGGTTGCCGCGCTGACCACGATCGACGGCCCGGCCGGAGTGTCCTGAAACCACGACAGGCTCAGCCCACCGCATACCGCGACGATCCCCAGCAGGCTGGCGCCGAAGGCCATCTGTTCCGGGGTGCGCGCATGGCGCTGGGCGGCGGCGGCGGGAATGATCAGCAAGGAAGTGATCAGCAGTACGCCGACTATCTTCATCGCCACGGCGATCACCACGGCGATCAGCAGCATCAGGCTCAGGCGAATCGCCGCCACGGGCAGGCCTTCGACCTTGGCCAGCTCTTCATGCACGGTAATCGCCAGCAGCGGCCGCCACAGCAGCGCCAACAGCACCAGCACCAGGGCGCTGCCGCCGATAATCCAGGCCAGGTCGGTGGGGCCGACGGCCAGCAAATCGCCGAACAGATAGCCCATCAGGTCGATGCGCACATCCTGCATAAAACTCAGCACAACCAGGCCCAGCGACAGGGTGCTGTGGGCGAGGATGCCGAGCAATGTGTCGGAGGCCAGCGGCTGGCGGCTTTGCAGGGTCACCAGCAGCACCGCCAGGAGTACGCAACCGACGGTTACCGCCAGGGTCGGGCTGACGTCGAGCATCAGACCGAGGGCGACGCCGAGCAGCGCGGCATGCGACAGGGTGTCGCCGAAATAGGCCATGCGCCGCCACACCACAAAGGAACCCAGTGGGCCGGCGACCAGCGCCAGGGCCAGGCCGGCGAGCAGGGCGTTGAGCAGAAAATCAGCCATGCTTGCAGCCATCTCCATGGATATGTGGTTTTACCGGGCCTTTGATGCTCAGGCCGGCCGGCGCTTCAGTGACCACCGCGCCGTGCAGGTCGTGCTCATGGTCGTGGTGGTGGGTGTAGACGGCCAGGCTCTTGGCGTCCTCGCCGAACAGCTCGACAAAGGCCGGATCAAAGCTGACCTGCTCTGGATGCCCGGAACAGCAGACGTGCCGGTTAAGGCAGACCACCTGATCAGTGGTGCTCATCACCAGATGCAGATCGTGGGACACCATCAGCACGCCGCAGCCATGGCGGTCGCGCAGCTGGGTGATCAGGCGGTACAGCTCGGCTTGGCCGGCGACATCGACGCCCTGTACTGGCTCATCCAACACCAGCAGTTCCGGCTCGCGCAGCAGGGCGCGGGCCAGCAGCACACGCTGCAGTTCGCCGCCGGAAATGCTTTGCAGCGGGCTGTCGATCACCTGTTCGGCGCCCACTTCGGCCAGTGCTGCCTGCACATCCGCGCGGGTGACGCCCGGTACCAGGCGCAGAAAACGCAGCACCGAGAGCGGTAGGGTGGCGTCGACATGCAGCTTCTGCGGCATATAGCCGACGCGTAGCCTGGGCTTGCGCCAGACGCTACCAGTGTCGGGCTTAAGCAGGCCAAGCACGGCGCGCACCAGGGTGGTTTTGCCCGCACCGTTGGGACCGATCAGGGTGACGATTTCCCCAGGCTTTACGCTGAGCTGCACATCCTGCAGCACGCTCTGCCCGGCGAAGGTCACGCCCACCCCGGCGAGGCGGATCAGGGCGTCACTCATGCGGGCTCCCGGCAGCCCGCGCAGAGACCGACCACTTCCACGGTCTGGCTTTCCACGGCGAAACCGACCCCGGCTGCGCTGCTGATAATCGCGTCGCTGATCGTCGCCTGTTCCAGCTCGATGGCCGCATTGCAGTCCCGGCAGATCAGGAACTGGCCCTGGTGGGCATGTTCTGGGTGGCTGCAGCCGACAAAGGCGTTAAGCGAGGCGATGCGGTGTACCAGGCCGTTTTCCAGGAGAAAATCCAGGGCGCGGTACACCGTGGGCGGCGCGGCGCGGCGGCCGTCTTCATCGCTCAACACGCCGAGAATGTCGTAGGCGCCCAGCGGTTTGTGGCTGGCCCAGACCAGTTCCAGCACGCGCTTGCGCAAGGTGGTCAGGCGCAGGCCCTGGCGCGTGCAGATGCTTTCCGCCTCGGCGAGGGCATGATTGACGCAGTGGGAATGGTCGTGGGGGCGTGAAGCCAGGGGCGCTTGAGTCATGGGCAACGACGAATAAGGTGAGAGACGTTATTATATTACCCGTTCCTTCCCGCTTGAGTGCTTCCCGTGTTGCGTCTTTTTCCGGCCTTTGCCCTGTTGTTGATCAGTTTTTCCCTGAGTTGCGCGGTTCAGGCCCAGTCGCAAAGCCAGCTGCGGGTGCTGACCAGCATCAAACCGCTGCAACTGATTGCCGCTGCCGTGCAGGATGGCATCGGCCAGCCCGATGTGCTGCTGCCGCCGGGCGCTTCACCGCACCACTACGCCCTGCGCCCATCCGATGTGCGCCGCGTGCGTGATGCCGACCTGCTGTATTGGATCGGCGCGGATCTGGAAAGTTTTCTGCCGCGCGTGCTGGCCGGTCGCGACAAGCCAAGCGTGGCCGTGCAGGATGTGCCGGGCATGTCCCTGCGCCATTTCGGCGACAGCGCTGAGCATCAAGATGATCACGCAGATCACGCAGATCACGCAGATCACGCGCACGCCGCCGACCAGCACGACCACGCTCACCGCCCCGGCAGCCTGGATGCGCACCTGTGGTTGCTGCCAGCCAATGCCCGGGTGATTGCCGGCAAGATCGCCGCCGACCTGGCGCAAGCCGACCCGGCCAATGCCACACGTTATCAGGCCAATGCCAAGGCCTTCGGCGAGCGTCTGGATGCACTGGATCAACGCCTGAAAAGCCGCCTGAATGGTCTGGCTGGCAAGCCCTACTTCGTTTTCCACGAAGCCTACGACTACTTTGAGGCCGCCTATGGCCTCAAGCATGCCGGCGTGTTCAGCGTACTGGGTGAAGTACAGCCGGGCGCCCAGCACGTCGCCGCCATGCGTGAGCGCCTGCAACAAGCCGGGCCGACCTGCGTTTTCAGTGAGCCGCCGTTTCGCCCGCGGCTGGCGCAAACCCTGACCGCCGGCCTGCCGGTCACCCTGGCCGAGCTGGACGCCCTTGGTGGTGCCTTGCCGGTGGATGCAAACGGCTACGAAGCCCTGCTGGAGAATATGGCGGGCGAATTGGCGGGTTGTCTGGAGGCGCTGTAGTCAGCGCCCGGATCTTAGAAGGCGAACGGCAGCGCCAGCTCAACCTGCTGGCGCTGGGCCAGGCGGCGTTGGAACTCGTTTGGATCGTGGATCAGCACTTCCTGCCCGGCAAACGATTCGGCGGCGATCAGGCGCGACAGCCAGAAGCGCACGCAGGCGATGCGCAGCATGGCGGGCCACAACTCGGCTTCTGCCGCCGTAAAGGGCCGCAAACCGGCATAGGCACCGAGCAGCGCCTGCGCGCGCTTGCTGTCCAGGCTGCCGTCATCCCGTGAGCACCAGTCATTCAAGGCAATCGCCAGGTCGTAGAGCATCGGCCCCGAGCAGGCGTTGTAGAAGTCGATCACCCCGGCCAGATGGTTGCCGTCGAACAGCACGTTGTCGCGGAACAGGTCGGCATGCAGGTTGGCCTGCGGCAAGGCGAGTATGCGTGGCTTGAGCGCGTGGATTTCCGCCAACGCATCACGCAGCAGTGGTAATTGCTCATCGGGTAGCTGCAAGGCCAGGCTTGGGCCTTCGGCGAGCATCCAGTCCAGCCCCCGATCACTCTTGCGCGGCAGCGGCTGGTTGCGTGTGGCCAGGTGGATGCGCGCCAGCAGTGCGCCGACTTCCTGACAGTGATGCGGATTGGCCTCATGCACATGCTTGCCGGCCAGGCGCGGCTGCAACAGCGCCGGTTTTTCCGCCAGGCTGCGCAGTGCTTCACCGCTGGTCGTGCGCAGGGCGTAAGGCACCGGCAGGCCAGCGTCGTGCAGCACGTCGAGCAATTCGATAAAGAACGGCAGGTCGGCGCTTGGGCCGCGTTCGATCAGGGTCAGAACGAATTCGCCCTGCTCCAGGCTGACGAAGAAATTGCTGTTCTCGCTGCCCGCAGCAATGCCCTGGAAATCGCGCAAGCGACCCAGGCCATAGGGGGCGAGAAACGCCTCGAGCTCGTGGCGCTCAAGCGGGGTAAACACCGACATTGCAGAACTGCCTTCTTACCAGCTGAAAATTTCCCAGGCCGGAATCAACATATCCGGGCTGTCCGAACGGACGAAGTTGCCATCGCTGCCATCGGCGCGTACCAGGAAGTACGGTTTGCCGCCTTTAGGGATGACCTTGACCGCGTAGAGAAAACCGTTGACCCGGTATTCATGGATGGTCTTGTCGCCGTCCTGGCGAATGGTTACATCCGGATCGGCCGAAACCGGGTCTTCGGCGTGGGCGACCAGGGTGGTGAATGCCAGCAGGCTGGCGAGCAACAGGCGATTGAGTGCGCGCATGATAACCTTGTCCCTTTGATTCCAATGGTGCAGCCATTCTACCGCTGCCCCCGCCGAAAAGGTTGATCCTGCTCATGAGCCAAGCCCCTCTCGTTCTGGTTGACGGTTCGTCTTACCTTTACCGTGCCTTCCACGCCCTGCCGCCGCTGACCACCTCCAAGGGCTTGCCCACCGGCGCGGTGAAGGGCGTGCTGAACATGCTCAAGAGCCTGCGCAAGCAGTACCCGAAAAGCCCGTTTGCCGTGGTATTCGACGCCAAGGGCGGGACCTTTCGCGATGAAATGTTTGCCGAGTACAAGGCAAACCGCCCGTCGATGCCCGATGAGCTGCGCGTCCAGGTCGAGCCGCTGCACGCCAGCGTCAGGGCCATGGGCTACCCGCTGCTGTGCGTCGAGGGCGTTGAGGCCGATGACGTGATTGGCACCCTGGCCCGCCAGTGCGCCGCCGAGGGCCGTGACGTGGTGATTTCCACCGGCGACAAGGACATGGCCCAGTTGGTTTGCCCGCACGTTACGCTGGTCAACACCATGACCGGTAGCGTCTACGACATCGATGGCGTGAAAGCGAAATTCGGGGTCGGTCCTGAGCTGATCATCGATTACCTGGCGCTGATGGGCGACAAGGTCGACAACATTCCCGGCGTGCCGGGCGTGGGCGAGAAGACTGCGCTGGGCCTGCTGGTCGGCGTCGGTGGTGGCCTCGATGTGCTCTACGCCAATCTCGACAAGGTGCCGGAATTGCCGATTCGTGGGGCCAAGACCCTGCCGGCCAAACTCGCCGAACACAAGGACATGGCCTACCTGTCCTACGCGCTGGCGACCATCAAGCTGGATGTGCCGCTGAATATCGCCATCGACTCGCTGCACCCGGGCGAGATGGATGTGCCAGCGCTGGTCGAGCTGTACGCCGAGCTGGAATTCAAGACCTGGCGCGATGAGTTGCTGCGTAGCAATCCGGCGCCTGCGGTCAAAGTCCCGGTCGCAGCGCCTGCCGATGACTTGTTTGCTCTGGCGCCTAGCGCCAGTGCGGCAGCTGTCGCGGCACCGGCCGCTGCAGCGCCGGTAGTCGAAGCCCCCGCTGCCGAGCTGCCCGCGCCGGCCGCCTTGGGTGATTACGTGTGCATCCTGGAGCAGGCGCAGTTCGACGAATGGCTGGAAAAACTGCGCAACGCTGAGTTGATCGCCTTCGACACCGAAACCACCGGCCTGGATGCACAACAGGCTCAGTTGGTCGGCCTGTCGTTTGCGGTTAAGGCCGGCGAGGCGGCGTATATCCCGGTCGCGCATTCTTATATGGGTGTGCCGGCCCAGCTGGATCGCGATACGGTGCTTAAGGCGCTAAAGCCGATTCTCGAAGACCCGAACAAAGCCAAAGTCGGTCAGCACGCCAAGTACGACATCAATATCCTCGCCAATGCCTCGACGCCAATTGCGGTGCAGGGCGTGGCGTTCGACACCATGCTCGAATCCTACGTGCTGGACTCCACCGCCACCCGTCACGATATGGACAGCCTGGCGCTCAAGTACCTGGATCACAGCAATATCCGTTTCGAGGACATCGCCGGCAAAGGCGCCAAGCAGCTGACCTTCGACCAGATCGACCTGGCCCAGGCCGCGCCCTATGCCGCCGAAGATGCCGATGTGACCCTGCGTCTGCATCAGCACTTGTGGGCCAAGCTGTCGGCCGAGCCGAGCCTGGCCAAGGTGCTGCAGGAAATCGAAATGCCGCTGGTGCCGGTGTTGGCGCGTATCGAACGCCAGGGCGCGCTGGTGGATGCCAACCTGCTCGGCCTGCAAAGCAACGAGCTGGGCGAAAAGCTGGTGGCGCTGGAACGTCAGGCCTTCGAGATTGCCGGTGAAGAATTCAACCTGGCCTCACCCAAGCAGCTGGGCGTAATTCTTTACGAGAAACTGGGTTTGCCGGTGCTTAGCAAAACCGCCAAGGGCCAGGCCTCCACCGCCGAAGCGGTGCTCGCTGAGCTGGCTGAGCAGGACTTCGAGCTGCCCAAGGTGCTGATGCAGTACCGTTCCTTAAGCAAACTGAAAAGTACCTACACCGACCGTCTGCCAGAGCAGATCAACCCGCGCACCGGCCGTATTCACACCAGCTATCACCAGGCGGTGGCGGCCACCGGGCGCTTGTCGTCCACCGACCCAAACCTGCAGAACATCCCGATCCGCACCGCTGAAGGTCGGCGTATTCGCCAGGCGTTTGTCGCACCCAAGGGCTATAAGCTGCTGGCGGCGGACTATTCGCAGATCGAGCTGCGCATCATGGCCCATCTGGCCAAGGACGAAAGCCTGCTGGATGCCTTCCGCCATGGCCGCGATGTGCACAAGGCCACCGCTGCCGAAGTGTTCGGCGTGCCGTTGGAGGAGGTCACCAGTGATCAGCGCCGCAGCGCTAAGGCGATCAACTTCGGTCTTATCTACGGCATGAGCGCGTTCGGCCTGGCTAAGCAGATCGGCTGCGACCGCAAACAGGCGCAGGCCTATATCGACGTCTACTTCGCCCGTTATCCCGGCGTGCTGGCCTATATGGAGCGCACCCGCGAGCAGGCGTCCGAACAGGGTTTTGTCGAAACCCTGTTCGGCCGTCGCCTGTACCTGCCGGATATCCACGCGAAGAACCAAGCGCTGCGTAAAGGCGCCGAGCGCACCGCGATCAACGCGCCGATGCAGGGCACGGCGGCGGACATCATCAAGCGTGCGATGGTCACCGTGGACAGCTGGCTGAGCGAATCCGGCCTGGATGCCAAAGTCATCCTGCAGGTACACGACGAACTGGTGCTGGAGGTGCGCGAGGATCTGGTCGAGCAGGTGCGCGAGCAGATCAAGCCGCTGATGGGCAATGCCGCCGCGTTGGATGTGCCGCTGCTGGTGGAAGTGGGTGTGGGCGATAACTGGGATGAAGCCCATTGATTAACGTCCCACAGCCCGGCTGCAGCGCACGGATGGCGGGCGCTAAAGGCGCATGAGTATCAATGCGGGGCTGCTTATAACTAATTAATTACGCCACGATCCTGAACTTTGCCTCGGCTTAACCACTCAGAGTTTATGAATGGCCTAGACCGCCATTCGATGCTCCTTTGTTGTGTTAAGTGTTGGCAGATTCTGGACCCCGCCCTAGCGGTTCAGATGTTGAACCCCGAAACTTCCCTCCCCCATAAGAAGTTTCGGGGTTTTTTTATGGCTTGCCATCCATGGCAGCCACCCTCCGGGCCGTCGCTGCGCGACGTTAAAAATGACTCCCGGTCATTTTTTATGCCTGTGATTCATGGCAGGCCCATCGGACACGCCGTTTCATTCGTGGCGTCTTTAATCAGGCGTCGACTTCTTCGTCTTCCGGCAGGGCAAACTCACCCAGTTGCATCCATTGCGCCAGCACTTCCTGAGCGTCTTCGATGCCAATGCGCTTGGGCGCAGAGAACAACTGGATGCTCACGCGATCACCCCAGCCTTTTTGAATATCTTGGCGAACCTTGAGCAAGGTGTTCTTCGCTGCACCAAAAGCCAGCTTGTCGGCCTTGGTCAGCAGGATATGCATGGGCATTTCGCTGGCAACCGACCAATCCAGCATAAGGATATCGAACTCGGTCAGCGGCTTGCGGATGTCCATCATCAGCATCAGGCCACGCAGGCATTCGCGGCTGCCCAGATAGGCTTCCAGGTGTTTCTGCCAGTGCAGTTTCAGCGGGATGGGCACCTTGGCGTAGCCATAACCCGGCAGGTCGACCAGGCGGCGCTCTTCGTCGAGCTTGAAGAAGTTGAGCAGCTGGGTGCGCCCCGGCGTCTTCGAGGTGCGTGCCAGGCTGGCGTGGGTCAGGGTGTTCAGGGCGCTGGATTTACCGGCGTTGGAGCGCCCGGCAAAGGCCACTTCATGGCCGAAATCCTCTGGGCACTGGTCGACTTTGGCCGCGCTGATAAGGAAAGTAGCCTGTTGGCACAGACCGATAATGGGGTTCTTGGCTTGCATCTGGGTATCCGTGAGGGCGAGCGTAGAGTGGCGTTACAGGCGCGATGCCCTTGCGACATTTGCGCGCAGCCTGCCTGTTGGCGCATAGCGCGGCAAGCTGCGTCGTTTCCGTTTCAATGACGCCAGTATATAATGGCGCAGATTTTGTGTGCGCTTTCTCCCGCTGTTGGATAAGTGTTCACGGGAACGATTTAGATCATCTGCCCCTAGAAAGCAGTACGTTCCCCTCCCTGATGAGGTTGATCTGATGAAAAACTTGCTGATTGCAGCCAGTGTATTGATGCTGTCGTTGAGTGCTCAGGCTGCACAGGACCCAGAAGCCGTTTACGCGCGCTCTTGTGGGGTGTGCCATAACGGGGCGATCCCCACCGCGCCGCTGAAAGGCGACAAGGCTGCCTGGGAACCGCGCCTGGCCAAAGGCACCGATGCACTGGTACAGAGCGTCACCAATGGTTTGGGTGCCATGCCGCCACGTGGGTTGTGCATGGACTGCTCGGCCGAGGATTACCAAGCCGTCATCAAGTTGATGACCGAGTAAGCCCGGCTTATAAACTCTTTCTCTTAGCCGTAAATTGGATTAGCTGATGAACAAAGTACTCGTGAGTCTGCTGTTGACCCTGGGCATCACCGGCCTGGCACATGCCGCAGGCAATGCTGAAGCCGGTCAGGGTAAGGTTGTTGTGTGTGGTGCGTGCCATGCTGCCGATGGTAATAGCGCTGCACCGAACTTCCCGAAACTGGCTGGTCAAGGCGAGCGTTACTTGCTCAAACAGCTGAAGGACATCAAGTCCGGCGCGCGCCCTGTGGTGGAAATGACCGGGATGCTTGATGGTCTGAGCGATCAAGACCTGGAAGACATCTCCGCCTACTTCGCCAGCCAGCAGATGAGCGTTGGCGCAGCCGACCCGAAACTGGTCGAGCGTGGCGGCGAGCTGTTCCGCGGCGGCAAACTGGCTGAAGGCATGCCTGCCTGCACCGGCTGCCATTCGCCGAACGGCGCTGGTCTGGATGCCGCCGGTTACCCGCAACTGGGTGGCCAGCATGCAACCTACATCGCCAAGCAGCTGACCGACTTCCGCGAAGGCGACCGTACCAATGACGGCGACAGCATGATCATGCGTTCCATCGCAGCCAAGCTGAGCAACAAGGATATCGAAGCGGTATCCAGCTTTATCCAGGGTCTGCATTGATCCGCTAACACCGCGACATGTCGTAATGAAATAGGGTGGCTCAGGCCACCCTTTTTCGTTGTGCGCATCGCTACAATGCACGGAACCCCAGATTGCTTCGCGGGTCGAACTTCGGTTCGTCATCACGCACCGTTTATAGCCAAGGAGTAACGCATGCGTAACCTGATCCTCAGTGCCACTCTCGTCACCGCCAGCCTGTTTGGCCTGAGCGCTCATGCCGAGCCGATTGAAGCGGGCAAGCAGTACGTCGAGCTGAACAACCCGGTCGCGGTTGCCAAGCCAGGCAAGATCGAAGTGGTCGAGCTGTTCTGGTACGGCTGTGGCCATTGCTACAAGTTCGAAGAAACCATCAACCCGTGGATCGACACCCTGCCGGAAGATGTCAATTTCGTGCGCATCCCAGCCATGTTTGGCGGTATGTGGAACGTCCATGGTCAGCTGTTTATCACCCTTGAAGCGATGAAAGCTGAGCACAAGGTGCATGCCGCAGTGTTCGACGCCATCCACGTGCAGGGCAAGAAGCTCGCGACCCCTGAAGAGATGGCCAGCTTCCTGGCGGCCGAAGGCATCGACAAGGACGCCTTCCTCAAGACCTACAACTCCTTCGGCGTGAAGAGCCAGCTGGAAAAGGCCAAGAAACTGGCCATGGCCTACCAGATCACTGGCGTGCCGGTGATGATCGTCAATGGCAAATACCGCTTCGACATCAGCAGCTCGGGCGGTCCGCAGCAGGCTCTGCAAGTGGCTGATCACCTGATCGCCAAAGAACGCGCCGCGCAGTAATTGGCGTGCGCGGATAACGCGTAATGCTCAGGCGCTGGCCGGCCAGGCGGGCGATTGACCTGTGCGATCCACAGGTCAATCCACGCTGCGCGCCAGCAGATGACTGGCCGCAGAACGGCAGCCTGCGGCTGCTCAGTTTCAATATTCAGGTGGGCATCAGCACCCAGCGTTACCACCACTACCTGACGCGCAGCTGGCAGCATGTGCTGCCGCATGCCGGGCGCAGCGGCAATCTGCAACGGATTGGCGATCTGCTCGGTGATTTCGACCTGGTCGCGCTGCAGGAAGTCGATGGCGGCAGTCTGCGTTCGGGCTACGTCAATCAGGTCGAACACCTCGCGCACCTCGGCGCTTTCCCTTTCTGGTACCAGCAACTCAACCGCAATTTTGGCCGCTTGGCGCAGCACAGCAATGGCGTGCTCAGCCGTTTGCGCCCCAGTTTGCTGGAGGATCATCCGCTGCCCGGCCCACCCGGCCGTGGTGCGATGTTGCTGCGCCTCGGCGAAGGGCCGGATGCGGTTGCCGTGGTGATGATGCACCTGTCCCTTGGCGCGCGTACCCGCACCCGCCAGTTGGCCTATATCCGCGAACTGCTGAGCGACTATCGGCACATGGTGTTGATGGGCGATATGAACACCCATGCCAATGACCTGCTGCAGCATTCGCCGCTGCGCGATCTTGGCCTGCTGGCTCCGCAGATCGAGGCGACCTTCCCCAGCTGGCGGCCGCAGCGCTGCCTTGACCACATTCTGCTCAGCCCCGGTTTGCCGCTGGAGCGCTGTGAAGTGCTGTCGCAGCCGATTTCCGATCACCTGCCGGTGGCGGTGCAAATTCGTCTGCCCACTTCACTGTATGGGCCGGCAGCGCCTATGCTGATTGAGCCCTGAACGTGGACTGCAACCATGACCGATGATGCCCAGCGCTGGAAAAGCAAGTACCTGGAAAGCCTGGAACAGCAAGAGAAACTCGAACGCAGCTGGGATGCCCGACTCGACCTGCTAAGACGCGGCTTGGTGCGCAGCTCGTTGGCCGCCGAGGGCAGTGATAAGTCGGTTGACCAGTGCATGCAGGAGCTGCGCGATATTCTGCGTCGCGACGATATCGATGCCGGCCTGTCGGCGCTGATTCCGCGCCTGGAAAAGGCCGTGCTGGATTCGGAAAAGCGCCGCCAGGACCGGGTCGAGCAAAATATTTCCGGGGTCACCAGCCTGACCGATCAGCTGCTCGCCCTGGAGCCGCCGCGTGAGGTGCGCAAGGCGCTCAAGCAATTTGCCAAGCGCATCGAGGAACGTGCCAGCCAACCGCGCGAACTGCCGGCGCTGCTCAGCGAATTAAGCAGCCTGCAGCAGCAGGCCCTGGCCGCGCTTGAGGCTGAGCCCAACCAGGCGCGGCCGGGGTTCCTCCAGCGTCTGTTCGGCGGCAAGGAGCCTGCGTCTGGCAGCCCTGCCGCTAGCGAGCCGGCTCTGGTCGATATAACGCAACCCGCAGCGCCTGCCCCGGCCGTTGCCGCGCAATCTCAACCGCAAACCACCCCAGCGGCTGAAGCGGTGGTAAAGCCGAACAACGAGGCGCCTGCGCCCGTCGCACCGGTCACCCCAGGTTCTGTGACAGAAGCACAGCCTGTGGTGGCCGAAGTGCCCAGCACAGCAGCGGCGCCTGCAATAGTTGCAGCAGCCCAGGGTTCTGCTGATCCGGCCTACGCCCTGCCGGAAATTCCTGAGCCGGGTTACAGCGCCGTCGCCCCGCATATCGGCGATAGCTTGATGGGCCTGCTTGATGAGCTGGAGTTGCCGGAGCGTCATCAGCCCCAGGGCGAAGCCTTGCGCCAGCGCGTGCAGGGCGGCCTGAACTGGTATGAACTGGTGTCGGTGCTGGATGACCTGGCGGTGCTGGTGCTGGCCGTGACCGACAGCGGCCAGCGCGAGTTCGCCAGCTACCTGAAACAGCTCAACGAGCGCCTGGCGTCATTTCTCACCACCCTCAGTGAGGCCCATGAGGGCTACAGCGAGTCGGTGGAAAGTGCGCGCAGCTTTAATCTGGAGCTGCGCGAGCAGGTCAGTGGTTTGCAGGCCAGCGTGCAGGATGCGGTCGATCTACCAACCCTCAAGCAATCCTTGGAGGCGCGCCTGGAGGGTTTGCTCAGCACCGTCAGCGAGCACCAGAAGCACCGCGACGGCCATGAGGAAGAGGTGGCGCAGCGCCTGCAAAGCCTGACCCAGAAGGTCGCCGATATGGAGCAGGAAGCGCAGAGCTTCCGCGATCACCTTGAAGAGCAGCGGCAAAAAGCCCTGATCGATCCGCTCACTGGCCTGCCCAATCGCGCCGGCTGGACCGAGCGCCTAGAGCTCGAGATGGCGCGCTGGAAGCGTTATGGCGGCGAGCTGCTGTTGGCGGTGCTGGATATCGACCACTTCAAGCGAATCAACGACGGCTACGGCCACCTGGCCGGCGACAAGGTGTTGAAGATTATTGCCGGCGAGCTGGCCAAGCGCTTGCGCAAGACTGACTTTATTGCCCGTTTCGGTGGCGAGGAATTTGTGCTGCTGATTCCCTCGACTCCGCTAGAGGGCGGGCGCCAGTTGCTGCAAACCCTGCTCGATGGCGTCGAACAGTGCCCGTTCCACTTTCGTGGTGAGCGCGTGACCATCACCCTGTCGGCTGGCCTGACCGCCTTTGTTGGTGATGAAGGCAGTGACAAGGTGTTCGAACGCGCCGATCAGGCGCTGTACCGCGCCAAGAGCGGTGGGCGTAATCGAGTCGAGTTGAGCTAACTCGGTTCACGCCACTGCGTGCAGGTAAGGCTTCCAACTCTCCGGAATGCTGTCCAACTGCGGGTAGCCGAGGCTGCGCAGATGCCCGCCCGCGAGCAGGAAGGGCGTATGCCGCAGCGCCTGCGGTACATCGCGCAGCTCCGGTAGCCAGAGGCTGACGTACTGCGCCTCGGGGTCGTATTCACGGGCCTGGCGCAGGGCATTGAACACCCGGTTGTGCCGTGGGTCGTTGCCTACGCCAGCCAGGTAAGCCCAGTTGCCCCAGTTGCTGGCCGGGTCGTAATCGATCAGGTGTTCCTCGAACCAAGCCGCGCCGTGGCGCCAGTCCTGCTGCAGGTCATTGATCAGATAGCTGGCGACCACCTGCCGGCCGCGATTGGACATAAAACCGGTGGCGGCCAGCTCGCGCATATTGGCATCCACCAGCGGCATGCCGGTGCGCCCGCGTGACCAGTCCTGAAAGCGTTGATCCAGTTGCTGTGGTGCCCGTTCGGTAGCTTTCAGGCCGCCGGCCTTGAACAGCGCGCTGCCGTGGCGAATCAGGGTCCAGCGGAAGAAGTCGCGCCAGAGCATCTCGACCCACAACCAGTGCGTCGAGTCATTGCGTTTGAACTGCGCCTCATGCCGCCGCAGCTCGGCCACCACACGGCGTGCAGAGAGGCTGCCATTGGCCAGCCAGGGCGAGAATTTCGATGAATACTCGCTGCCGATCATGCCGTTGCGGGTGTCCTTGTACTGCCGCACGCCCTGGGTTTTCCACAGGTAGTCGCGCAGCCGGCCCAGCGCAGCAGGTTCGCCACCGGAGAACGGAAAGGCACTGGCCGGCACACTGAGCGGCTCACCCAGGCCCAGCTGGGACAGCGTCGGCAGCGGTTGCATCAGCGCCAGCGCACCATCCGGCAGCCCTGGTAAACGGTCCGGCGCATGGCGTGGCTGGAATACCTGCAGGCGTTCCTCCACCAGACTGCGGAAGCGGCTGAAGACATGGGGCAGCTGCTCAAGAGCGAAGGGCAGCTCTTCGCTGCGCAGCAGGTTATTGGCAGGTGCCTGCTGCACCGGCACCTGGCCCAGGCGTTTTGCGACACGAGCCACCAGGGCGCGTTCATCCGGAGCAATCTCCTCCAGGGTCAGCACCTGATCCAGGTTGAACTGGGCGACCAGCTGAGAGATGGCTTGTTCCGCGTTGCCAATCACCAGCAGCAGGTGTGAACCGCGTTGGCGCAGTTCGCCCTCCAGGGCCACCAGGCTTTCCAGCAAGAAGCGCGCACGGTGTACACCCATGCGGCGCATGCCAAACTCGTTGAGTTGCAGCTGCTCAGGGTCCAGCACATACACCGGCAGCAGGCACTCGGCACTCAGGCCGGCTTGCAGCGCGGGATGGTCATCAAGGCGTAGATCCTGTTTGAACCACAGCAGTGCGCGCATGGTGGTGATCTCCTAATCAATACAAAAGCTGTACAGAATTTCCTTATTTGTACAGATTTCAGTCTAGCAGCGTCCATCACGCCTTGCCCAGGCAATAGACCAGCGTGGCGTTTCTGCCTGATCAAAGGCGTTTTCTGCCGGCATACGCACTAAACTCTGCCGATCTGTTGAGGAGCGTTTCATGGAAATTTTCGGCATCGCCGCGTTGATCTTTCTGGTCACCGACCCCTTCGGCAATATCGCCATCTTTATCGCCGCGCTGAAGAACGTGCCGGCCAAGCGCCGCCTGTGGGTCGCCGCGCGTGAGCTGCTGTTCGCCCTGGCACTGTTGCTGCTGTTTCTTACCTTTGGTGACAAAGTGCTCAGCGCCCTGGGCCTGTCGCGGGAGGCAACCGCGATTGCCGGCGGTATCATCCTGTTCGTGATCGCCATGCGCCTGATCTTCCCCGGCCCGCAAGGGGTGTTGGGTGATGTGCCGGATGGCGAACCGATGCTGGTGCCGCTGGCCACCCCGGCGGTGGCCGGGCCTTCCGCCCTGGCGGTGTTGATGACCCTGCGCAATACCCATGACGGGCCGCTCTGGGAACTCTACGCCGCGGTGCTACTGGCCTGGGCGGCGGCCGCCTTTATTTTGTTGCAGGCCTCGTTGCTGCAGCGTTTTCTCGGACCTCGCGGGTTGACCGCAGTGGAGCGGCTGATGGGCATGCTGTTGATCATGCTCAGCGTCGACATGCTGCTGGATAACCTGCAAAGCGTGTTGCATATCAGCCCATGAAAGTTCTGTGTTTAAGTTTTCTGGTTTTGTTGCTGGCCGGTTGCAGCAGCGGTTTACGCATCGACGATAGCCATACCGCCAGCGGGCAGAACAGCCGCGTGCAGTACATCGTGCTGCACTACACCTCCACCGATCTGGCGCGCTCGCTACAGCTACTGACCGAGACCGACGTCAGCAGCCATTACCTGATCGGCGAAGCGCCGCCGACCATCTACCGCCTGGTCGATGAAAACCGCCGCGCCTGGCATGCCGGCGATAGCCAGTGGCAAGGGCGCACCTGGCTCAACGGCACCACGATTGGCATCGAGCTGGTTAACCAGGGTTTCTACGACACCCCCAACGGCCGCTACTGGCAGCCCTTTGCCCCGGCGCAGATCGATGCGCTGATCGTGCTGCTCAAGGACATCATGCAGCGCCACCAGCTGGCTCCCGGCAGCATCCTGGCGCACAGCGATGTCGCGCCGCAGCGCAAGGTTGACCCCGGCCCGCTGTTCCCCTGGAAGCGCCTGGCCGATGCCGGCCTGATGCCTTGGCCGGATGCTGCCGAGGTGGCGCGTGAGCAGGCGCTGTTCAGTGCCAGCCTGCCGAGCGTGCAGTGGTTTCAGGAGCAGTTGGCGCGCCAAGGCTATGCCGTGCCCAGCCATGGCGAGCTGGACCAGGCCACGCGCAACGTGATTGCCGCCTTGCAGATGAAATACCGCCCGGCGCGCTATGACGGCGAGCCGGATGCCGAGACGGCGGCTTTGCTATTAGTGCTTAACCGCCAGTAGTAAGCAGGCCGTTAGCGCGGGGTGGTGGCAATCAAGCGCGAGTCAGCCAGGGCGGCCGTGCGGTGTTCGGTTGCCGCGCGGTACTCCGGGTCGGCGAGCATGCTGAGAAAAGCCGCTTTGGATGGGTAGCGCACCAGCAACAGTTCATCCCACTGCTCATCGGCCGGGGCAATCAGGGCGGCCTGCGCGGCGGCCATGACTTGCACCTCGCCGCCCACACCACGGACCTTGCGCAGCGCCGTCTGGCTGTAACGCGCATAGGCTTCGCGGCCGCTGCACGGCGCATGGCTGCTGCCACTGGCATAGCTGGCCTGGGTTTGGAAACGCAGCAGGTTGAGCATCAGCAGCGGCGTGTCATCCGCCACCTTGGCGGTGAATGCAGCCAGTTGGGCGGGGCTGGGATTGATGCTCGGCATGGCGGCGCTCCTCTCTTGGCGACACTGTAGTGTCGGCAAGCATTGGCCAACAGGCAATCGCCATCAGCCAGGCTGATACCCGGGAATGCCTTACACCGGTAGTGCCACATAGAACTGCGCACCTTGCCCTGCGCGTGAGTGCACACCGATCTGCCCGCCGTGCAGCTGGACGATCTCCTTGCACAGCGCCAGGCCCAGGCCGGCGCCGCCTTTTTTGCGGCTGACCTGGACGAAGGGCTCGAAGATCCGCGTCTGCTGGCGATAGGGGATGCCCTCGCCGTTGTCTTCCACGCTGAGTACCACCCGATCATCCTGCTGCCGCGCCTGCAGGCGGATATGCCCGCCGGGGTGGCTGTGGCGCAGAGCGTTGCCGATCAGGTTGTCGAGCACCCGTTCGATCTGCAGCGGGTCGATCTGCACGTCCGGCAGCTCGCCGTGTACCTCACAGGCCAGGCTGACCTGCAGCTCGGCGGCCTGGGCGCCGAAGCGCTGCTGGGTTTGCAGCAGCAGCGGTTCTAGAGCGCAGGCAGACAACTCCAGGGTTTGCAGGCCGTTCTGGTAGCGCGAGAAGTTCAGCAGATCGTTGATCAGTCGCAGCAGGCGCTGCATTTCCTCATCCACGGTGTTCAGCAGGTCGGCCTCGCGGGATTCGGCGGCGAACTGCAGGCGCTCCTGCAGCAGGGCAAACGCCATCAGCATGCCGGTCACCGGGGTGCGCAGCTCGTGCGAGGCGCGCAGCACGAACTCACTGCGCACCCGTTCAAAGGCGCGTTGTTCGGTGACATCGCGCAGTACCATCACCGCGCACATCAAGCGGCCTTCATTGTGGCTGACCCCGGACAGGCTGTAGGCCAGTAGCCGGGTTTCACCGTCGATCTGCACCGATAGGTCGTCCAGCGCTTCGTCCAGGCTTTCGCCCTGCAGCACCCGGTGCAGTTGCTCGGCCAGATCGGCGCGGTTCAGCGCCACGTCGAGGGTCTGCCCGAGCTGCTCGTCGCCCCAGTTCAACTGACGCAGGGCCACCGGGTTGATGTGCTCGATCCGCCCGGCACAATCGAAGATCAGCAGGCCGTCATCGATGCTGTCGAGTACCGCTTGCAGGCGTTGCTGTTCGGCCTGCAGGGCTTCGACATCGCTGTTCTTGAACTCGCGCAGGGCTTCGGCCATCAGGCCGAAACGCTGGCTCAGGGCAGACATTTCCGCCACCGGGGTCAGCGGCAGGGTGACCTGAAAGTCGCCCTGGCCGATTTGGTCTGCGGCCCGCGCCAGGGCCTCAATCGGCCGGCCGAAGCGCTGGGCGATGCTATGCGCGGTGACAAAGCCGATCACCAGCACCGCCAGGCCGATCATCCCGAGCAAGCCGGCGATCAGCCAGGCACGCTCGCGGGCGCGTGCTTCTTCCTGCTCCACGGCTTTGACGTAGCGCGTTTGCACCGCGTTGATGCGATCACGCAGGGCTTCGATGACGCGGCCGAAGCCGTCATTGCGCAGCAGCTCGCGGCGCACGGTCAGGGGTTTGGCCAGCAGGTCATCGAAGTTGGCGTAGGCGCGCTCGATCTCGCCAACTGCCTGGCGGTCGCTGTCATTGGTGGCGCTCTCAGTAGCGCGTTGCAGCCAGACCTTGAACTGCTGATCGGAGGCCTGCAGGGCCGCGCGGTCGAGTTCTTCGGCGAGCAGCAGAATTACCTGCTTGCCCAGCTCCTGGCGCAGACCCAGGCTGGCGTCGATGATCTGCAGATTTCGGGTCATCGCCTGGCTCTGCACCTGGGTCAGCTGTAGCACGCTGAACATCCCCAGCAACAGCCCGACCAGGGCTACGGTGAGCAGCGCGCTGCTGCTGATAAACAGCCGGCTGCGCAGGTTCACAGGCTGAGCTGCTTGCGTTTGCGGTACAGGGTCGAGGCGTCGATGCCGAGGGTTTTCGCCGCCTGGTCGAGGCTTTCGCTGTTGGCCATCACGGCGCTGATATGGGCTTTTTCCAGTGCCTCCAGGCTTAGCTGGTCACCGATCTGCGGTGCGCACTGGCTGCTCGAAGCGTTCAGCCCGAGGTGGCTGACCTGCACCAGCGCTTCCGTGCAGATGATGCTGGCGCGCTCGATCACGTTGCGCAGCTCGCGGATATTGCCCGGCCAGGCGTAAGTCAGCAGCGCCTCGCGCGCCTCCTCGCTGAAGTTGCGCGCTGGGCGTGCGTACTCGACGACAAAGCGCGCGAGAAAGCGCTCAGCCAGGTCGAGGATGTCCTCGCGGCGCTCACGCAGCGGCGGCAGGGTCAGGGTGATGACGTTAAGGCGATACAGCAGGTCTTCGCGAAAGCGCCCCTGTTGCACCATCTCATCGAGATTGAGGTTGGTTGCCGCGAGAATCCGCACATCGGCCTGACGGGTCACCGGGTCGCCGATGCGCTCGTACTCCTTGTCCTGAATAAAGCGCAGCAGCTTCGGCTGCAGAGCCAGCGGGAAGTCGCCGATTTCGTCGAGGAACAGGCTGCCGCCATCGGCCTGGTTGACCCGCCCCAGGGTGCTTTCGCTGGCGCCGGTAAAGGCCCCGCGGTTATGCCCGAACAACTCGCTTTCCATCAGCTCGGCACTCAGCGACGGGCAGTTGATGGTGATGCAGGACTTCTTCGCGCGTTTGCTCCAGCGATGAATGGCCTGCGCCAGCTCGCCCTTGCCGGTGCCGGACTCGCCGAGAATCAGAATATTGGCGTCGGTGTCGGCCACCTGTTTGGCCGTCTGCAGCACCGCCATCAGCGCCGGGCTCTGCGAGTCGAGGCCGTCGCCGGGCTTGCGTACATAGCCCTCCAGACGTTCCAGGCGTTCGATCAGCTGGCGTGCTTCCAGCTGCTTGGCGGCGGCCAGGCGCAGCTGCTCGGGGCTGCAGGGCTTGACCAGATAGTCCGCCGCACCGGCCTGGATGGCATCCACGGCGGTGTCCACTGCCGAGTGCGCGGTGACTATCACTACGCGCATCCAGGGCGCCTGCAAGCGCATCTGCGCCAGCACCTCCAGGCCGTCATCCGCGCCCAGGCGCAGGTCGAGAAAGCACAGATCGAAGACCTGGCGCAGCAACAAGGCATCGGCCTGGGCCGCGCTGCTCGCGGTACTCACCTGATAGCCCTGGTCTTCCAGGCAATAGCGGAAGGTGCGCAGGATGGCCGTCTCGTCATCCACCAGCAGAATGCGCCCCAGGCTGTGTTCCTCTGTGCTTGCGTGCATAGCCATCTCCTTCTTATCCCGCACCCAGTCATTGCGTGCACAGGGTTAGTCCGCGCGGCGTCGTGCAAGTTGCACGGCCGTTCGCCGGCGATCATGCAAGGTGCACGCATGGTATGCCTGGCTAGTGTTTATAAGTAATTGATATTTAACAGTTTATTGTGTTTAAAGAAGCTGGCATGGGGCTTGCGATCTATCAGTAACGGCGGCGACAAACGGCTGCCAGCTTGATCGTTATCCATTGGAGGAACTGCCATGCATCAACTGAAAACTCTGGCCCTGGCCACTGCGACCGCCGGCCTTATCGGCCTGGCCCCTTTCGCTGCCTATGCTGCCGAGGGCGATACCAGCCGTGAGCTGAGCGAGGCGCGCCAGGAAGGCTCGATCTGGACCGCGTTTGCCCTGAACCGCCACCTCAACCCCTTCACCATCGATGTGGATGTGGAGAACGGCAGCGCCAAGCTGACTGGCAAGGTGGAAACCGATGTTGAACGTGACCTGGCCGAGCAGATCGCCCTGGGTATCGACGGGGTGAAAAAGGTCGACAACCAGCTGACCCTCGACCCGGCCTTCGAAGCCAAGGCCAGCACTGAGCCGAGCCTGTCGCAGCGTTTTGACGACGCCACCCTGGCCGCCACGGTGAAATCCAAGCTGCTGTGGAACAGCAATACCGAAGGTCTGGACATCAAGGTCGCAGCGGCTAACGGCATGATCAGCCTGACCGGTAGCGCGCAGAGTGCCGAAGCCAAGGACTTGGCCGGTCGCCTGGCGGCCAACACCGATGGCGTGCGTGAGGTGAACAACCTGCTCAGCGTCAGCGCCACCGATAGCACAGCGGCCAAGGCGCAGAACGCTGCCGATGACACCGCTGTGGCAATCAGCGATGCCTGGATCACCAGCAAGGTGAAATCCAGCTTTATCTACAGCCGCAACCTCGACGGCCTGAATATTTCGGTCGACACCCAGAAGGGCATGGTCAGCCTCAGCGGCAGCGTGATGAGCAACGCCGAGAAGCAATTGGCGATTGAGACTGCACGCAACATCCGTGGCGTGCGCGGCGTTGATGCCGATGCTCTGCGCGTCGCCAGCTGATCCATCCGGGCAGCGGCCATGGCGGCCGCTACCTGTTGTCTGAGGCTGCCCCGTCATCTGGGCAGCCGCTACAACTCACAGGAGAATCACCATGAGTACTACCACCGAGCAACTCAACGAACTGATCGAAATCACCCGTGACGGCCAGCGCTTTTATCAGCACGCCCACGATGAAGTGAAGGACGTGCGCCTGCAGGTGCTGTTCCGCGATATGTCGCAGAGCAAGAGCGAGCTGATCCGCGCGCTGTCGGTAAAAGTTGCCGCCAACCAGGAAATCCCGGCCAGCGGCGGCACCTTTGTCGGCAAGCTGCGTCAGGTTTACGCCGATACCAAGGCGACCCTGGTCAGCGACACCGAAGCCACCTACGTGGCGCAGCTGGAAGAAGCCGAAGATCGCATCCTGCATGCCTTCGAGGATGCCCTGGAAAGCGCGGAGCCGGACGTGCAGGCCCTACTGACTGCAGAAATGCCGAAAGTACGCGCCAACCATGACCGCATGCGCACCCTGAAACAGTCCATGCAGTGAGTCCGTTCCGGTGTGGTGTGTGCCACACCGGGTCTTCACGCGCTGCGGCGCACACCTGAGTAAACAAGGAGTATCGCCATGCTGAGTTGGGCCATTACCTTTCTGATTATCGCCATCATCGCTGCAGTCTTGGGCTTCGGTGGTATCGCCGGCACCGCCACGGGTATCGCGAAGATTCTCTTCGTGGTGTTCCTGGTGATGTTTATTGTGTCCTTTGTTATGGGCCGTCGCCCACGTGGATAGAGGAGCCGCCATGACCATCAAGACGCTGCTTGCCGCCCTGTTGCTGGGCGGCAGTGCGGCGGCTTTGGCCGCGGACACCGATGGCCAATTCCGCCTCAATGAATTGCTCGCCAGCGACCCTGCGTATCAACAAAGCTGGCAGGAGCTGGTGGAAGAGGAAAGCCGTCTGCCGGACTGGGTGATGAACCTCAACGGCATCGCCAGCCCTATGCAGGGCCTGGATGACGACGGTGACAAGTACCTGGTCGGCCAGCTGTGTGAAGAGCACAACTGCTTCAATCAGCGCCTCTATGTAGCCTTCAGCTGGGACAAGGAGGACGCCTACGCCCTCTATGTGCAGCTGCCCGACGGCCTGCCTACGGACAAGGCCCCCAGCCAGCACGCCACCCTGCGCTGGCTCGGCGAACCGGATAAAGCGACTCAGCAGTTGCTGCAAGAGCAGCTGAAAAGCGATCCAAACTGGTACTAGTGCAGCGAATGCTCTGTCGTGGGAGGGGCTTTCGGCTTGAGCATCCTGCTTCGCTCCCTGCATCCATGCAGTTGTAGCCGCGATTTGCCTAAAGGCGCTGAGAGCAGCGCGGCTAAAGCCCCTCCCACATAGCCTCAACATCTCTCGATGGCCCTAATGCTCTGTTGGGCAACGACGAAAAGACTCTCTCCACCGCCTTTGTATAAGCCGCGCTATCATCCCGCCCATTGATCTGGGGGAGAGACGGCATGCTCAATTGGCTGTGGCTGGGGTTTTTCGTGGTGGCGGCGCTGGCCGGGCTGTCGCGCTGGTTGCTCGGTGACGACCCGGCGGTATTCGCCGCCATGGTCGAAAGCCTGTTTGCCATGGCCAAGCTGTCGGTCGAGGTTATGGTGCTGCTGTTCGGCACCTTAACCCTCTGGCTCGGCCTGCTGCGCATCGCCGAAAAAGCCGGCTTGGTCGATGCCCTGGCGCGCATGCTCGGCCCGCTGTTTGCGCGGCTGATGCCGGAAGTGCCGCGCGGCCATCCGGCCCTCGGCCTGATCACCATGAACTTCGCCGCCAATGGCCTGGGCCTGGACAACGCCGCCACGCCGATTGGCCTGAAAGCCATGCGCGCCCTGCAAACCCTCAACCCCAGCAGCACCACGGCGAGTAATGCGCAGATCCTATTTCTGGTGCTCAACGCCTCGTCGTTGACCCTGCTGCCGGTGACCATCTTTATGTACCGCGCCCAGCAGGGCGCGCCTGACCCGACCCTGGTGTTTCTGCCGATCCTGCTGGCCACCAGTGCTTCGACCCTGGTCGGCCTGCTGTCAGTGGCGCTGATGCAACGCCTGCGCCTGTGGGACCCGGTGGTGCTGGCGTACCTGATTCCCGGCGCGCTGCTGCTCGGCAGCTTTATGGCTGTGCTGGCAACGATGTCCGCCACAGCGCTGGCGGCGCTGTCGTCGCTGGCCGGCAATCTCACCCTGTTCGGCATCGTCCTGCTGTTTCTGCTGCTCGGCGCGCTGAAGAAGGTGGCGGTGTACGAGGAGTTTGTCGAAGGCGCGAAAGAAGGCTTCGACGTGGCCAAGAGCCTGCTGCCCTACCTGGTGGCGATGCTCTGCGCGATTGGCGTGCTGCGAGCATCCGGTGCGCTGGAATTCGGCCTCGATGGCATTCGCTGGCTGGTCGAGGTGGTGGGTTGGGATACGCGTTTTGTCGACGCGCTGCCCACCGCGCTGGTCAAACCCTTCTCCGGCAGCGCCGCGCGCGCCATGCTGATTGAAACCATGCAGACCCAGGGCGTCGACAGCTTTGCCGCCCTGGTCGCCGCGACCATCCAGGGCAGCACGGAAACCACCTTCTATGTGCTGGCGGTGTACTTCGGCGCGGTCGGCATCCAGCGCGTGCGCCACGCCGTGGGCTGCGCGCTGCTGGCCGAGTTAGCCGGGGTGGTGGCGGCCATATTCGTCTGCTACTGGTTCTTCGGCTAAAGCCAGTACAACCCTGTAGCCCGGATGCAATCCGGGGAGCGATTGTTCTGCTGACAGCGCTTCCCGGATTGCATCCGGGCTACGACGCTCAAATAGGTTTATCGGTGGTTATTCCACCACCTTAAACCGCAGTACCCCAATCATCTGCCCGGCTTCGGTCAGCACCTGCACCTGCCAGCGGCCTACGGCGTCGGCGGGGAAGTTCTGTTTGTGGGTCCAGGCGCGGTAGCCTTCCTTGCGCCCGCCGTGGATATCCAGGGCGATGCGCTCGACTTCACCGCCATCGCGGCGCCAGACGTGATAAATCCGCTCATTCAGCCCGCGCGGCGCATTGATCGCGGTGTAGGCGAACAGGCCCTGGCTGCGCAGTTGCGCCACGCTCAGCTGCTTGATGCTTTCGCCCGGCGCGCGCTTCAGGTTGTCGAATTCGCTAGTCACCGCCACCTCGGTCAGCCACAGGGTTGCCGGCGGCACCCAGGCGCGCGCCAGCCAGCCGCCCGCGCCGATGGCCAGGGTCATGCCCACCAACAGCAGGCCGCGCCACCAGCGTTGCACGGTGATGATCGCGAACAGCGAAGGGAACGACAGCAACACCGCTGCCGCCAGCGCCAGTTGATAACTCTGCGGCGTGGTCAGCTTGAAGATGATCGGCAGCGCCGTGAGCAGCACGGCGAACAGCGCCAGGGTGTGATAAGCGAGAAACAGCCAGCGCTTGGGCGCCAGCCAGCGGTAGTACAGCGGGTCGATAATCGAAATCAGCGCCGCGCTGGCCAGCAGACCGCTGAACAGCAGCTGGCCGCTGTTCCAGGTGGTGGTGATAAAGAAGAACGGCAGAACGAAGAACAGGCTCTCCTGGTGGATCATCTGCGTCGCGTAGCGCAGCAGCGGCGGCGGCAACTCGAAGCCGAACCACTGGGCGATACGCTCGCGCAGGATGTTTTCCAGAATCAGCCACAACCAGCTGACCAGCATCACCAGCGCCAAAATCTGCGCCAGTTCGGCATGCCGCTCGACCAGCAGAAAGCTCGCCAAGCCCGAGGCAAAGCCGAAGATCGCGACCAGCCCGGGGTTGCGCTGAATCAGCGCCACCAGCTTGAAGATCAGTTGTTTCCACGCAGGCATAAATTGAACTCGATTATTCCGACCAGACAGCCAGGCGATTACCGCTTGGGTCGCTGAATTCAAAGCGTCGCCCGCCGGGGAAGCTGAAGATTGCCTGAGTGATCTGCCCACCCGCTGCGGCCACCTGGGCACACACGCCTTCCAGATCCGTGGCGTAAATCACCACCAAAGGGCCGACACCTGCTGCGCTGTCGGTGGTAAAGCCGCCCGTCATGCGCCCGTCGGTAAAGCTGCTGTAGTGCGGGCCGTAGTCGGTAAAGCGCCAGCCGAAAACCTGTGCATAGAACTGCTTAAGCGTCGGCAGGTCGACGGCGGCGAACTCGATGTAGTCGATACGCAGGTTCTGTTCGGCTTGGCTCATGGCGGGCATACCTGGGCGAATGGCGGGCGCAGAGCATAGCGCGCCCAGCCTGCCAGGCACACGCATCTGTCGCCTTTGGCCACGCTGTTTGGCCAGCCTTGCCACTGCCGCCCCATAACCCAGCGGATAGCCTGCAATGGGTAAACACATTCGCTGAAAACACAGCGTCCGCGCCATGGGGCCGCGCTGCGTTATGGAGAGTTACATGCGCGTCTTGATCACAGGTGCAGCCGGTTATATCGGCCAGCAGCTGCTTAGCCAACTGGCCATTCAGCATCCGCAGTGGCTGCTGATTGCCGCCGATATCCGCCCGCAGAACCGCGCGGGGATGAAGCTGAATATCGAACCGGTGCTGCTCGATATCAGCCAGCCGGCGGCCGTGGAAGACTGCGTAGCGACCTGGCAGCCACAGGCGATTGTCCATCTGGCCTCAGTCGTCACCCCGCCACCTGGGATGAGCGAAGCACAGCTGCATGCCATCGATGTTGGCGGCACCCAATCGCTGATCCAGGCGGCTGCAGCCCATGGCGTCGAGCAGCTGATCGTCACCAGCTCCGGCGCCGCCTACGGCTATGACCCGCAGAATGCCGAATGGCTGGATGAAGACCAACCGCTGCGCGGCCATGCGCAGTTCGCCTACGCCAAGCACAAACGTGAAGTCGAGTTGCTGCTGGCCGAAGCGCGGGTGCAGCATCCGCAACTCAAACAGCTGGTACTGCGCCCCGGCACCATCCTCGGCAAACAGGTGAACAACCAGATCACCGAGCTGTTCAAAAAGCCGGCGGTGCTGGGCATTCGCGGCAGCGACAGCCGCTTCGTGTTTATCTGGGACCAGGATGTGGTCGACATCATTTGCCGCGGCCTGCGCCAGCAGAGCGCCGGCATCTTCAATCTGGCCGGCGATGGCGCGTTATCGCTCAAGGAAATCGCCGAGCTGCTGGGCAAACCCTACCGTGCCCTGCCAGCCTGGCTAATCCGCGCCGCATTGCGCGTACTCAAACCCCTGGGCCTAAGCCCCTACGGCCCGGAGCAGGTGGACTTTCTGCGCTATCGCCCGGTACTGAGCAATCGCCGGCTAAAACAGGACTTCGGCTTTAGCCCACGCTATAGCTCGCGCGAGGCGTTTTTGGCGTTTTTACGGGCGCAGGGGATTTAGGGATTTGTAAGGGCTTGATCGCTAGCCAGCAAGCGATTTGAATCACACGCAAGGCTTACACAATTGGCAGTTCTTCTACGGACTCAATTGTAGTGCTGTTGCACTTTAGCGAACCTCCGAACCCCCAAATGGATTCGATCTCAACGTAGGTGCCCGGCGCCCCATTGGGCTCTGTGATCTTGAACTTAATTGAATTTATAACGTTTTGATGATTGAACTCTGAGATTGAAAGGTCAGACACCCCGTTGAAAATAAAGTTAACCAATACGCTTTTGATGAGTGTCAGCGCATATTCAGCGGTCCCCACGCCAACCTCAGCATACTGCTGTACATGGACAACAAGCTTGGCAAAGCAGGTATTTGTGTCTAGGGGTAATGCCCGCGATACAGAAAAAGAAATGACCTCGGCATCATGAAACGAAGGCCAGAATCCCAAGGCCTTCTTTACTTTCTCGGATCCCTCAATGTGTTTGATACTTTCCATGCTGGTTTAGCTGTCCGATTAATAGGCGGGGCGACCTGTTTCAGTGGGCGAAGTAAATAAACTGAACCAGCTTAGGTTTCTTGAGCACATTGGCTGGCATGCAGCGAGCTGTCTTTGCTTAAACCGCCACCAACCACAAGGGCTGCGCTCAAAATCACACAGTTTTTAATTATGTATTGTCCTTCAAGGGTTAAGGCGTAAGGGAATTTTATAAAGCAGACTTCAGGCAGTACAAACAAAGGAAGGATAGTCCCGAATAACTGTAAGAATAGTAGGCTAAGGGCAATTCTCAGGAGTGGTTTAAAAAGCAGGCATATACCAATGGCAATCTCCCAATACCCCAGAATAGGGATGAATATGTCAGGAGGAAGCCAGGTTATTGTGTTAGTCACCAGGTCATTTACTGGGCTTAAGCCAAGCGGTTTCAGTGCGCCGAGCCAAATAAATATGATCGATAAAGAATATTTTAGTAAGACTTGTCCATGCTGATGCATCCATTCTGCAGCGATTTTATCGCATCTTCCGAAGGTGAAGTTTCCTACTTTAAATTCCATGTGGCTTTTCCGAAGCTACTTAATTAATAGTTATTAAACTTTCTGCCGCGCCCGATACTCACCCGGCGTTAACCCGGTCCATTGACGAAACGCGCGAAAGAAAACGCTAGGTTCCGAATAGCCCAGCAGCAGGGCGATTTCTGCGGCGGGTAAGTCGCCGCTGCTCAGGTGTTGTTCGGCCAGTTGCTGGCGGGTGTCATTCAGCAGTTGCTGGTAGTTGCAGCCTTCGTCGGCCAGGCGTCGTTGCAGGGTGCGTTCGCTCAGGTGCAGATGGCGCGCCAGTTCGCTGCGATCCGGCTCACCGCGCGCCAATTGTTCACCGAGCAAAGCCACCACGCGGGCGCTTAGCCCTTCGCTGGGCAGGCGCGCAAGCAGGGCTTCGGCGTGCTGGCGCAGCAGGTTTTGCAGCGGCGGATTGGCCTGGATCAGCGCTGCGCTGGCCAGGCTGCGCGGCAGGACGATGCCGTAATCACTGGCGGCAAACTGTAGCGGGCAGGCGAAGGTGTCGCGGTAGCTGTCCAGCGTTGGCGGCTCTGGGTGAACAAACTGCGCGCGCAGCAACTGCCAGTTATCCAGCAGCGGATGCAGCATCTGCACCCAGCAGGCCATCAGCGCCAGTACGCGGGTGCGGGTGGCCGGCAGTTCAGGATGCAATGGGCGATACAGCAGTTGCAGTTCATCGCCCTGTTCACGTAATTGCACCTCGCCGCCTTCGCCCACCAGGCGCTGATAGCGCAGCCCGGCAGCCAGCGCGTCACCGAGGGTCGGGCTACTCTGCAGCAGGTAACCGAGCACGCTGAACGGGCCGGGGGCGAGGTTGCAGCCCAAGGCCAGGCCGGGTTCGGCATGTTCGATACGACTAAGTTGTTGCCACAGCTGTTCCTGAGTGGCGAAAGGCACACGCGCATCGGGGTCGCTAAGCTGGTTGTCATGCAGCTCGCAGGCGCTCATCAGTTGGGCGCGATCAACGCCCAGGCGGCTGGCGGCATGCAGCACCGCGAGGGTGATGCTGGCGCTGACCGAGGTGTGTTGTGACTCGAGTGTGTGCTTGGACATGGCCTGATTCTGCCCAAAGCTGTGGCTTGGCGGTAGCGTTAAGACGTCTAGCTAAACACTTGGTTACTGGTGCGGCCGGTATTACTCCGTGCAACCTGTGGCTGAGCGGTTAGACTCTTGTCCTCCCGGTCGCACTCAAAAGGTGCGACCGGCTCAACAATAAACAGAAAAGGAGAACTCCCATGAAAGGTAAATCCCTGGCATGGGCCCTGTCGGCTGCACTCGCAGGTATTACCCTGAGCAGCGCCGTACAGGCCGAAGAGAAATTCGTCACCATCGGCACCGGTGGTCAAACCGGCGTTTATTACGTTGCCGGTCAATCGATCTGCCGTTTCCTCAATCGCGGTGCGGCTGAGCACGGTATCAAGTGCAACGCCCCAGCCAGCGGTGGCGGTGTGGCCAACGTCAACGGCATCCGCAGTGGCGAGTTCAACTTCGGCATCATGCAGTCGGACCACCAGTTCAAGGCCATGAAGGGCGTTGCGCCGTTCGAGAAAGAAGGCGCCATGGAGGACATCCGTGCGGTGTTCTCGCTGCAGAGTGAGGTGTTCACCATCCTCGCCCGCCGTGATGCCAAGATCGCCAGCTTCGATGACCTCAAAGGCAAGCGCGTCAACATCGGCAACCCAGGTTCCGGTCAGCGCGACACCCTGGAAGAAATCATGCAGGTCAAAGGCTGGGACCGCTCTGCGTTCTCCCTGGCTGCTGAGCTGAAGCCGGCCGAGCAGGCGTCTGCCCTGGGCGACAACAATATCGATGCGATGACCTACTTCGTTGGCCACCCCAATGGCGCGATCCAGGAAGCCACCACCACCACCGACGCGGTACTGGTGCCGGTGACTGGTGCAGAAATCGACAAGCTGCTGGCTGAGAAGAGCTACTACACCAAGGCCGATATTCCCGGCGGCGTGTACAAGGGCAACGATGCGCCAACCCCGTCGATTGGCGGCAAGGCGGTACTTTCCACCTCGGCCAAGGCCAGCCCGGAAGTGGTCTACCAGCTGGTTAAGTCGGTATTCGACAACATTGATCGCTTCAAGCGTCTGCATCCTGCATTTGCCGATCTGAAAGAAGAAGACATGATCAAAGTCGGTCTTAGCGCAGAGCTGCACGAAGGTGCCGTGCGCTATTACAAAGAGCGCGGCTGGCTGTAAGCGGCCCACGCTGCCCGCCCAAACGGGCTAGTGTCTCTAGATAAGCAAACCCGCAGCTGCAAGGCTGCGGGTTTTGCCGTTTCCGTACTCTCGAATGCAGGTTCAACCCATGCATGACAAGCAACTGTCCACCGAAGAACTGATTGCCCAGGATGTCGGTGCGCGCACCCCGCTGGGGGCCATGGCGCAGGTGATCACCGGCCTGGCTCTGCTCTGGTCGCTGTTTCAACTGTGGATCGCCTCGCCGCTGCCGTTCGTGTTCGGCATTGGTGTATTCAATGACACCGAAACCCGCTCTATCCACCTGGCGTTTGCCTTGTTGCTGGCATTTCTCGCCTACCCTGCCTTTCGCAAGTCGCCGCGTGACCGCATACCGCTGCTGGATATCGCCCTGGGCCTGGTCGCTGCCGCTAGCGCCGCCTACCTGTTTATTTTTTACCAGCAGCTGGCCTTGCGTCCGGGTAGCCTGACCACTGCGGACATGCTCACCGCGTGCATCGGCATCCCGTTGCTGCTGGAAGCCACCCGCCGCGTGCTTGGCCCGCCGCTGGCGATCATCGCCCTGCTGTTTCTCGTCTACAGCCTGGCTGGGCCTTATATGCCGGGGATGCTGGCGCACCGTGGGGTCAGCTTCAATGCCATGGCCAACCACCAGTGGATCACCACCGAAGGGGTGTTCGGCATTGCCCTCGGCGTATCCACCAGCTTCGTGTTTCTCTTTGTGCTGTTTGGCGCCTTGCTCGAACGCGCGGGCGCGGGGCATTACTTTATTCAGCTGGCCTTCAGCATGCTCGGCCACTTCCGTGGTGGTCCGGCCAAGGCGGCTGTGGTGGCATCGGGTCTGACCGGGCTGATTTCCGGCTCGTCGATTGCCAACGTAGTGACCACCGGCACCTTCACCATACCGATGATGAAGCGCACCGGCTTCTCGGCCGAGAAGGCCGGCGCGGTGGAAGTGGCCTCGTCGGTGAATGGCCAGATCATGCCGCCGGTGATGGGGGCAGCGGCCTTTCTGATGGTCGAGTACATCGGCATGCCCTATGTCGAGATCATTAAGCACGCCTTCCTGCCGGCGGCGATTTCCTATATCGCCCTGCTGTATATCGTCCATCTGGAAGCGCTGAAGCTCGGCCTGCAACCAGTGGGCGGCAATCAGCCCAAGCCCTGGCTGCGTCGCCTGACCGGTTTCGCCTTCGGTGCAGCGCTGATCAGCGGCCTGTCGCTGGCGGTGTATTACGGCCTCGGCTGGCTCAAGCCGGCGCTGGGTGAATATGCCCTGCCGGGTATCGGCGCGCTGCTGGCGCTGGTCTACCTGGGCCTGCTGAAAATCGCCGCTAGCGTGCCGGTGCTGCCGGCTGAAGACCCAGACGCGCCGCTCGACAAACTGCCGCAAACCCGTGCCGTGCTGCTTTCTGGTCTGCACTTTCTGCTGCCGGTGGTGGTGCTGGTCTGGTGCCTGATGATCGAGCGTCTGTCTCCCGGCCTGTCGGCCTTCTGGGGCAGCGTGATGCTGGTGATCATCCTGCTGACCCAGCGCCCGTTGTTGACCTGGCTGCGTACAGACGGCACGCATGCTCACGGCTCGTTTATGGACGGCGTGATCGACCTGCGTGAAGGCTTGATTGCCGGTGCGCGCAATATGATTGGCATCGGTATTGCCACGGCGGCGGCGGGCATCATCGTCGGCGCGGTGTCGCAAACCGGAGTGGGTCTGGTGCTGGCCGATCTGGTCGAGCTGTTGTCGATGGGCAACCTGCTGCTGATGCTGGTCCTGACGGCAATCTTCAGCCTGGTGCTGGGCATGGGCTTGCCGACCACTGCCAACTACATTGTGGTGTCCAGCCTGCTGGTGCCGGTGATCGTCACCCTCGGCCAGCAGAACGGCCTGATCGTGCCGCTGATCGCGGTGCACCTGTTCGTCTTCTACTTCGGCATCATGGCCGACGTAACACCGCCGGTGGGCCTGGCCTCGTTCGCGGCAGCGGCAGTGTCCAAGGGCGACCCGATCAGTACCGGGATTCAAGCCTTCTACTACAGCCTGCGCACAGCGGTGTTGCCGTTCCTGTTTATCTTCAACACCGACCTGCTGCTGATCGACGTGGACTTCTGGCACGGCGTGCTGATTTTCATCGTGGCGACCATCGCCATGCTGATCTTCGCGGCCGGCACCCAGGGCTACTTCCTGGTACGCAGCCGCTGGTACGAAGGCGTGCTGCTGTTGCTGGTGGCCTTCACCTTGTTCCGTCCGGGCTTCTGGATGGACATCGTGCACGACCCTTACCGCGACATCCCGCCAGCACAACTGGCCCAGGCCCTGGGTGATGTGGCCGACGGCAGCCAACTGCGCCTGCGCATCAAGGGTGAGAATGCGGTGGGCGATGCCCGTGAATTCAGCCTGCTGCTGCCTGTGCCGGACGGTGCCAGTGGCGAAGAGCGCTTGGAGAAACTCGGCCTGCTGACCTATGAAGAGGGCGGCAAGGTGCTGGTCGACAGCGTCACCTTCGGCAGCCCTGCGGCTGAAGCCGGTCTGGAGTTCGATCAGCAAATCATCAGCGTGCGCGCGCCAACGGATCGTTGGACCAAGGAGCTGATGTGGATTCCGGGCTTCCTGCTGTTCGCTCTGGTGGTCTGGCTGCAGCGGCGTCGCCGGGCTAACGGCACGGCGTGAGCCGAACCTGAGGTGCCAGCCTGCTGCGCAGTTTATTGCGCAGCAGGCTGTTGATAAGTCTGTGGGTATCCATCTACAGGCCTTGCTGATACTGACGTGCAGCCTGCTGCGCAGAAACTTGCGCAGCCTTGCGCAACAACTTGCTCAGCTTTCAGTGATCCAGTGCGCATTGTCTTGAGCTATATAAATTTATTTTCAGTAAGTCACTGATTTATAACGTTTTTATTTAATTGGCATGCTTGTCGCTATAGGGGTAGTTCCCGGATCACTGCAGATCCATGACCCAAGGCAAGGAAAGCACTCATGCCAACACCCGCGTATCTGTCCCTCGAAGGCACCAAACAAGGCCTGATCACCGCTGGCACCTTCACCGAAGATTCCGTCGGTAACATCTTCCAGGAAGGTCATGAAGACCAGATCCTGGTTCAAGCCTTCAACCACCAGGTCATCATCCCGCGTGATCCGCAGTCCGGTCAGCCGACTGGTCAGCGCGTGCACAAGCCGCTGATGATCACCAAAGTCTTCGACAAATCCTCGCCGCTGATCTTCAACTCCCTGACCTCCGGTGAGCGTCTGTCCAAGTGCCGTCTGGAGTGGTACCGCACTTCCTCCACCGGTACTCAAGAGCACTACTTCACCATCGAGCTGGAAGATGCCGTGATCGTTGATGTGCAGTCGCGTATGCCGAACTGCCAGGACCCGAACATGTCGCACTTCACTCACCTGGAAGACGTGTACTTCACCTACCGCAAAATCGTCTGGACCCACGAAGTCTCCGGCACGTCCGGCTCCGACGACTGGCGTACCCCGATCTCCGCCTAAGCATTGGCTGAGTTCACGCAATATCGCTTCGGCCAGGCTTGTCCTGGCCGCTGCGTTTTCAGTGAGACCTGCTTCGCCAAACACTGACAGGCATCGCGCAAAACCGCGAACACGCACGGCTGCCGGGCTTGGCCTGGGTTAGAAATGCGCAGTGGTTCGATTCATGGAACGAAATAAGAGGAACAACGAATGTTCGCCGCCGCCAACCAGACTCATTTCAGCCTGACGATCGAAGGCGTTAGCCACGACCTGCAGGTGCTCGAATTCACCGGTCGCGAGGCGATCAGTCAGCCCTTCGAGTTCGAGCTGGAACTGGTCAGCGAACGTCCCGATCTGGATCTGGAAAGCCTGCTGCATCAGGCCGCCTTTCTCGCGTTCGATCAGACCGGCCACGGCATTCACGGGCAGATCTACCGCGTCGCCCAGGGCGAATCCGGTAAACGCCTGACCCGCTACCACGTAACCTTGCGCCCACAACTGGCGTACCTGGCACACCGCAGCAATCAACGCATCTTCCAGCACCTTTCGGTTGCGAAGATCATCAGTCAAGTGCTGCAAGAGCACGGCATTCAGGCCAACGCCTACCAATTCCAACTCGGCTCGATTTACCCCGAGCGTGAGTACTGCGTGCAGTACGACGAATCCGACCTGCACTTCGTCCAGCGCCTGTGCGAGGAAGAGGGTATTCACTATCACTTCCAGCACAGCGAACAAGGCCATGTAGTGGTCTTCGGCGACGACCAAACGCCGTTCCCCAAACTCGCTCCTACCGCTTATCAACAAGACAGCGGCCTGGTCGCTGACAAGCCGGTGATCAAGCGCTTCGGCGTGCGCGTGGAAACCCGCTCGAGCCGGGTGACCCGCCGCGACTACGACTTTGAAAAACCCAAGCTGCTGATGGAGGCGGACGCCAAGAGCGCGTTCAAACCCGATCTTGAGGATTACGACTACCCCGGCCGTTTTGTTGACCGTGAGCGTGGCAAACACCTTAGCCAGCGCATTCTCGAACGCCATCGCCACGACTTTGAACTGGCGCAAGGCGACGGCGATCAGCCGCTGCTGGTCAGCGGCCACTTCCTGGCGCTGACCGAGCACCCGCGCGCCAGCTGGAACGACCTCTGGCTGCTCACCGAAATCCACCACGAGGGCAAACAGCCGCAGGTGTTGGAAGAGTCCATCACTAGCACCCCCTCGCCCCTCAGGGGAGAGGGCTGGGGTGAGGGGCAAACAGACAACGCCGACTTTACTCAAGGCTACCGCAACCGCTTCACCGCCACACCCTGGACCGTGTTGTATCGCCCACCGCTCAACCACCCGAAACCGCGCATTCTCGGCAGCCAAAGTGCGGTGGTCACCGGGCCTTCTGGTGAAGAGATTCACTGCGACGAGTACGGCCGGATCAAGGTGCAATTCTTCTGGGATCGTGAAGGCCAAGCCGACGACAAAACCAGCTGCTGGCTGCGCGTGAGTTCAAGCTGGGCCGGCGACCGCTACGGCGGCATTGCCATCCCGCGGGTCGGCATGGAAGTGCTGGTGACCTTTTTGGAAGGCGACCCCGACCAACCCCTGGTCACCGGCTGCCTGTACCACGCCGAACACGTGGTGCCTTACGCCTTGCCTGCGAACAAAACCCGCAGTGTGTTCAAGACCCTCAGCAGCCCTGGCGGTGGCGGCTATAACGAGCTGCGTATCGAAGATAAAAAGGGCGCCGAACAGATCTACATCCACGCCGAGCGCGATTGGGATGAAAACATCGAGCACGACCAGAAAATCCGCATCGGCAACGAGCGCCACGACAGCGTCGAAGCCAACAGCTATAGCGAATTCAAAGCCGAAGAACACCGCACCACCCACGCCGACCGCAAAAGCGAAATCAAAGCCTCCGACCACCTCACCGTCGGCAACAACCAGCACATCAAGATCGGCACCGGCCAATTTATTAACGCAGGCCAAGAGATCCACCTGTCCAGCGGCCAGAAGGTCGTGCTCGAAGCCGGCAGCGAACTGACCTTCAAAGCTGCCGGCAGCTTTATCAAGCTGGATGCCGGTGGCATCACCATGGTCGGCCCGATCATCAAATTCAACTCTGGCGGCGCGCCGGGGAGCGGGTCGGGGGCGGCGCCGATTCTGCCGGGCAAGGTTAAAGAGGCGGATGCGGATAAGGCAGGTGACCTATTGATTCAGGCACAGCGCCAAGCGTTGCTGAGAGCCACACCACGCTGTGAAATCTGCGAGCAGACCAAACAGGCGGAGTACAAAGCATGAGCAAGGACTTTTTGCTCATTGATGGCGTACTCCGTCAGGACGCTCTGCAATGGCTTTATGCCGTCGGAGAGTCGATTGAAGTAATTCCCATCTACAACGCCAGTCGCTGGGATGCGGTTAAGGAGCTAGGGCCTATCCTCGTGGGGCTCGACGCGCACTCATCCTTGTTGCATGAGTTGCAGCACAGCCCGGTGCTTCAGCGCCAAGCCAGTCACATACAAAGCTCTGCTTCATTGAACGATGTAGCTGATCACCTTAGCCAGTTCATCACGGTCACCGACAGCGCTGGTAGCTACAGCCTTTTCCGCTTTGCCGATCCATTGGTGGCTTCATATTGGTTGAGCAGTTACCCGTCATCTGCTTATCAAAGCCTGCTTGGCCCGATCAGTGAGTGGCTTGTGCCGCTGTCGCCGCCTAACTGGGCCGCTACCGCGACCACGCAATGGCATTCCTACCGTCCGCAGCCGAACAGCCCTGTACTGGAAAGCAAGCTTAATCATCTTGCAGACGAACAGGTTCAGGCGCTGGAGCAAGCATATCGGCGGAGCTTCAAAGAGCGTCTTTATGACTGGGTAAGCCGAGATTACCCACAGACTTTGTCGGGCCTGGGCGAGCAGGAGTGTGGCCATTGGTTGGAGCAGCGCCTGCAGGATGCCGAGGCCTGGGGCCTGGTCAACGAGCGAAGCATTGCCATTTGGATCGAGCGCTGCGCGTGCTGGGGTAACGATTTCGTCACGCACGCTGATGGTCCTTACTTTGCGTGGTTAGCCAGGACACCAGATGCCCAAAAATTGCCTCCAGAGCTGCGCATTCAAGCGCTGGATGAAGACTGCCTTGCTGGCTAAAGGAATGGATCTCCATGAGCACGACAACTTCCGATAAAACCCTGCAACAAGCCAAGCGTAATCAGGCTTTCGAGAACAAGCCCGCCAGCGCAAACGGGCAGTGCCCGCTTAAAGCAGGTGAGATCGCGATCTACCCCGTTCGTTATGCGATAGATGAGTCACCTGCACGCGGTAGCGCCCAGGGGCCTAACCCATTAGCTAAAGGCTGGTCCAGCAAACATTTACCGTCACTCAAAACGCGCAGCTACACCCTGCGCCAGCTTCGCGATGGTTGGCTTTATGTGTGGGATGAAACGGACCGCACCCTTCATGAGTATCAGGTGCAGGGGCACCAGTTTATTCGCCATCAGTGGGGCAGTGCGCAGCTAGGCAAAGACGAGCGCAGCAATCCGGGTGCCGCTAAACCCTATCTGCTTTATCCGCGGCGTAACCGCTTGCTTATTGCCTACGCGCCAGTGCAGTGGACTTGGCGACTATGCGAAAAAATGCGCAGCAACCCGCATGAGCAAAAACGCTGGATGCGCGCGCTGGACTTGTCGCAGTACTGCAACACCATGCAGGCCGCTCACGCTGCGCCAATTCGTGAGCTCGGCAGTGCCGTGGCCGATATTCTCGCCGGAGGACAAGCGCCGACTTTCAATAGCTGCTTGGTGGCAGCGAGCACAACAGACGCGTCTCGCCCCTGCAAGCGCCCCATTGACCAGGCCTTGGTGCTAGGCAGTGTGCCTGATCAAGACAGCGCCCTCTTTGTCGCTTTGGACGATCCACTGGCGATTGTTGATGATCTGGCGATGAACCTGCAGGGGCGCTGGTTGGAGCTTGCTGCAGCCGAAACGCAACACGGCAACAAAACCAGTAGCGCCACTTTGGTACAGAAGCTCTGCGGCGTTGAACTTGCGCCCTATATACCCAAGGCGGTTGCTGCCAGTCCCACCCGTAAGCAGGCATTTATCAAAGATGCCCACAACCTGCTCGATAAAGAAGCGCAGCTACGCCATCACAATGGCAGTGACGCGACTCTGACGCTGAAATCCTTGAATGTTCAGCAAGCTCAGAAGCAGTTCCGCACGACGTGGGGCACGCTACCTTCAGGGCCAAAGTGGCAATTGCTGGTTGAAGAGTGGCACCAGAAAAAAATCTGGCGTGAAGATGTTCGCTTCGATGAGGCCTGGGCTTACCTGCAGGAGCGCTCCGATGAAATGGAGCGTCTGAATGGCCACATCCAACGCAGCGAAACTGATCTGCTCGCGTGGTTGGAAAGTCTCAGTCCTAAAGCGGAGGAGGTCTCTTACGACCCTTGCCACCCGCAGCAAACCACCGAATTGCTCGCAACCATGGCCAACCTCTACGAGCAATTAGGCGCAAGTGAAACGGGCAAGCGCTGGCTCTGTAAACAGTACGGTCGCCCAACCACGCTAGCCGGCCTGGCACTGTTCAACTTCAATCCAGAGCTTTCAGCGTTGATCGACAAGGTCTCGGCCAACTTCAGCACATACGGCACTATCGATGACCAAGGTCGACAGGGTGATGGCAGCGGTCAGGCCCACGGCGGGCTCTCTGATACCACCAGCGAGGCCACGCGAACCAATGAAGTTAAGTCTGTACTTGATTTGCCCAGCGTGCAGAGCAGCCAACTGTATAAAAGCCTTTCCGAACCTGCCAAACGTGCCTTTGAAACGCTGCGCACTGTAGTCGGGCAAAAAGCCAAGGACAGCTGGAACCTGATCGCCTTTACGCTGCTGCCTGCCCTAAGCACAGAGTTCGCCCCCAAGGTGCGAATTTTTGCCTACAGCGTCACCCAGGTTTTGGTTTCAACGGAAATATCGACCCAGACACAGTTGGTTATTGATGCCGACTTCGCCAAGAAAAACCGCAAATGGCAAATGCAGTTCGCCCAGCTAGAGAAGCAGATCAAAGGCTTGCAGCGCACCCTTGCACTGCCTGGCAAAGGCCCCGACAAGCGCTCGGCACGTATTCAGTTGGGGGGGCTAGAACAACAGCGGGAAACACTCAACCTGCAAAGGCCTAACGAGATAGTCGGAGCCATTGTCAGCGAAACACGCATCACCACGGTGCAAACCCGTCAGGTAAATATATGGTTGGCCACGCTGGGGCAATCGGAGTTGCTCGACCAGTTGCAACTCAAGCTAAAAAACGCTGCAGGGCATGCCGCCCGAAGCCGCCAATGGGTCAATCAGGAACTTGGGGGCAGCCTACCGGTACTGGTTGCCGGCCTGAATATCTGGAACTTCCTCAACAGCCTGGACAAGGCCAACAACGACGGCATTCTCAGCGCCGATGAGCTGCGCTCGGTGGGGGCCAACGCGGCCTATACGGCCAACGCCCTGATGGCGCTGTGGGTGGTGCCGGCTTGGAACAAATGGGCGGGATTGCAGGGATCACTGAGAACAAGGACGTCTCAACTAGCCAAGGCAGGGGTCAGTGCCTGGTTAAAAGCTGGAAGCCCAGAGTTTGCAGTTTTAGCGCGTAAGTTGGTTTTGCGCACTATGGGCATGGCGGCATTCGGCGCTATTGCTGCCGGAGTAGAGGCTTGGCAGGTTTCTAAAGATATTGAGAAGTCGACAAGTACTGCGGAAAAATCTGCTCTTGTAACCAAAGTTGCCGCTCTAGGAATGATGACATTATTGGCTGGTGCACAGCTAATCGGCAGTACGCTTGGCTTCTGGTTCGGCTTTGCTTGGGTTATGTCCAACCCTGTCACCATCATTATCGCCCTGCTTGGTGTGATCTACCTTATATCCAGCATGATCGCCAATCAGTACAAGCGCGAGGGGTTGCGCCTTTGGCTGTACCGCTGTAGCTGGGGTAAAACCCCCACCTGGAGCCACAGCGACGAGGACCACAAGGACGAGCTGCGCACCCTGCGTGAGATCTGCCTGCGGCCCAACCTGGTGGCCAGAGCGACCAGCCTGCCTTACTACGACCGCGGCCCCCGTGCGTACACAGGCTTCTGGTTACAGCTCTTGCTGCCGTCTGAGCTGGCTGGCACAAGCGTTCAACTGCAGCCTGCCATGGTTGACAGTGGTTGGTTCTCCGACAGCCTTATGCAAGGTATGTCAGATAAATTTTACAACCAGCTTCTTGAGGGCCACTGGGCGCCCGTGGAGCAGTTCGGCCAGCCGCCTGCGCAACGCCCCAGTGGCGCGCTACCTGGGGACTGCACCTACAAAAAGGCGGCGCAGCACCGCGTCTGGCAAACCTGGGTGGCCTATCAACGCCGTCCCATGCTGGAACTAGAGGTGCGCTACCCGGAGCAGGTACTAGCAAGCGCCAATGGCCGTGGCTATATGTTCCGTCTCGCTGTGGATTCGTCTGCGGATGAGGCCGACCTGAAAAGTGATGCCTTTAGCAAGGAGCCCAATGCGGATATGGTGCTCTCTTCACAGGGTACTCAACTGCTTACCCTTAACATTCCGAATGCGAGTCAATAATCATCCATGAGCAGTATCTTCGATAGGCTTACCCGCTCTCTTCCTTGGAATAAACCCATTGAGCTTCCTGAACATCACCATTGGAAGTACGCCAATCTTCCCGCACTGTTGGAGTGGCGAATAAGGGCGCGTCCTTACAATACAACTGTTGCCAATGGCATGTTTCTATTTCTTTTATTTGCTGGCTGTTTAGGCGTCTCGCTCATACTTAATGTTGCTGCCGCCGCAGGTGTATATGGAATATTTATAACTATTTTTCTGTTCGCTCTGACCATGGCAGCTATTTACAGTACCACACATCAAAAAACAAAATTCTCATATCGCTTTACCGAGCAAGGCGTTGAAGTTTGCGAATGGAAAGCCCCCAGCAAAATCTGGATGGTTGCTCTGAAATGGCTGACGGTTATTGCCGCTATCGCCGTTATATTTGTTATCGCTCTTGATCCTTCGGCTGCATTGATTGCCCTTGCAGGGCCTGGTGGTATGGGACTGCTGTATCTAGGCTTAGCTAATTCAAAAAAATTCCAAGAAATGCATACTGACTATAATACCTTCGAGTACAACTGGAGTGAGTTTAAGAACGTAATAATTGATCGGCCCAAGAAAATAATCTGTCTTGAGTCTTCTTGGCTTAGTCCGCATTCAAACCAATATGTTGACTGGCCTTTTTATATATTTTCCAACAGAAGCCAGTTCGACAAGCACCTAAGCTTAGTTTTGGATAAGTTAAAAAGTCTGCCGTGCAGCGAGCAAAGTGTCTCAGTGCTGCAGTTTTGAGTGGCGATGTGTAATGAAAATGGTTTTTTAAATGCTTATCAAGTGCTTGCTTTTTGATCAGCCAGACTGCGGGTCAGTAATCGTCCATGAGTAGTATCTTCGATAGGCTTACCCGTGCTCTTCCTTGGAATAAACCCATTGAGCTACCAGAGCATCATCAGTGGAAATACGCCAATTTTCCCACTCTGTTGGAGTGGAGAATAAATGCTCGGCCTTACAATACAACTGTTGCCAATGGAATGTTTGTAGTTATATTCATATTTGCGACTATAATGTTTGGGTGGATGGGGGGGCTATTTAGCCCTGAGTCTATATTGGTGGCCGTAATAGGGGTGTCATTTTATTTATTAACAATGGCAGCCGTGTACGGAACTACTCATCAAAGAACTAAATTTGCTTACCGCTTTACCGAAATAGGTGTTGAAGTATGCGAATGGAAGTCCCCCGGCAAAGGCTGGATGATCGCCCTGAAGTGGCTGACGGTTATTGCCGCTATCGCTGTTATATTTATTATCGCGCTTGATCCGTCGGCTGCATTGATTGCCCTTGCCGGGCCAGGTGGTATGGGGCTGCTGTACCTAGGCTTAGCCAACTCAAAGAAATTCCAAGAAATGCATACTGACTACAATACCTTCGAGTACAACTGGAGTGAGTTTAATAACGTAATAATTGATAGGCCCAAAAAAATAATCTGTCTTGAATCCTCTTGGCTTAGCCCGCACTCAAACCAATATGTTGATTGGCCTTTCTATATTTTTTCCAACAAAAGCCAGTTCGACAGGCATCTAAGCTTGGTTTTGGATAAGTTAAAGACTTTGCCGTGCAGCGAGCAAAGTGTCTCAGTGCTGCAGTTTTGAGTGGCGATGTGTAGTGAAATATTATGAGTCAATAATCGTCCATGAGCAGTATCTTCGACAGGCTTACCCGCTCTCTTCTCTAGAGCAGACTGATTAAATTTCCCGTGACTGCTTTTCACTATTTAGGGTTTTTGTAGGGGTGACTCCTGCAACAACTCCGGCCTCTCCCTCTGCAGTTTGCTCTGCAACATTTCCAGCTGCTCCAGTGCGGCGCGGGCTTCATCGAGTTCGCTTGGGCTGCGTTCGCCGGATTGCGCGGCTTGTTCGATGCGCTCGCGGATGGCGGGGATCTGCTGCACGCCGCTGGCGTAGGCCATGATCTGGTCGCGGGTTTGCTGGTCTTCGAATGCGCTGTACTGCGTCGGGTCGGCCAGCTGGGCGGCGGATGCGGGTTGGCGCGGTTTGAGTTGGCCCAGGGTCGGGCTGCGTGGGTCGCCTTGGTCGGCCATTAGCTGAATCAGCATTTGCGCTTCCTGGGCATTCAGTTGCGGTTCGCTGGGCGGTTCTTCCACCGGTTTTTCTGCGGGCGCTGGGATTGCAGCGGGCTGCTGTGCCGGCAGGGCGGCGGGCATCTCTGGCAAGCGGATGGGCGGGCTGGTCGGTATTGCGGCCTGTGCTGCAACGGCTGGCGCGGTGTCGGCCTGGGGCGTGCGCACGACGACGATGGTCACCGCGGTGATCACTCCGAGCAGGCCGATGCCGAGCCAGGCCTTCATAGTCCTTCTACCTTGGCGTTGGTCAGCAGAGCGTCGACGCGAGCCTGGAAGGCTTGGGTCAGCTGTTCCTTGGCCACGGCCTGGTTGACCTCATAGCGCACGCTGGGGTCGCTGAGGGGCAGCTGCCGATCATCACGACTGCGTACCTGGACGATCTCGAACGCGCCGTCGATCAGCATCGGCTGGGAAATGCTATTGGCCTTCTGCAGCAGGGCGGTCTTGCGCAGAAAGTCCAGCTGCGCATCCTCTGGGCGAATCAGGCCGAGGTCGCCGGGCGGCGTGTGGCTCTTGTTTTCGGCCAGTGAGTAGCGGCGCACGGCTTCATCGAAGCTCAGGCCCTTTTGCAGTTCGGCATACACCCGGTCGGCACTGGCTTGATAAGCCAGGCGGATATGGCTGGCCTGCACTTGGGCAACGTTCAGGTAGAGCTGCAGATTGCGCTGGTAGTAGGCCTCGGCATCCGCATCGCTGACCTGGCGGGCGCGCTCGCGCAGGCTGGTGGTCTCATGGTGGAAGTCGTTGTGCAGGCCAAGCTGATGCAGGTACTTGTGGCGGATCAGTTTGTCGCGCACCAATTGGCGGATGCCGGCTTGTTCGTCCGCGCTGAAGCCTTTCTCTCCGAGTTGATACCAGAGGTAGTCGCGTAGCGCCTGCTGACGCACCTGTTCGGCCAGGTACACCAGGTTGCCCTGCTGCAGCTCCACTCGACCTTGTACGTTATCGCCCTGATACAGCTCGAGCAGATTCAGGCGTTGTTCGGCCTGACCGGGGAATTGCCAACTGATTAGCTGCACCTGGGCGGCGTCGGCTTGCTGTTGGGGACTCAGTTGCAGGCTATCGAGCACCACGCCTTGCGTCTGCGTAGTCAGCACCTGGCGCAGGCGGGTGCTGCTCAGCGCTTGTGGCTGGCGCAGAAAGGGCCGTACATCGTGGTCGAACTGGCGGCCGTAGACCTGCTCAATCAGATTGCTCGCCTCGCGCTCGACCAAGGCATCCAGATCGCTGCTGTATTTGGCGCTCAGTTCGGCTTCCACCTCACGGGCCAGCAGGTGATTTTCCGCCAGGCCTGTGCGCAGCAGGTGCAGGTCGGTGTTGAATTTGACCCGGGTCATGGCCTGCTCCAGCAGGCCGATGCTTTTGCCGGGCAGGCGTTCACCGTTGATACGCATGTCTTGGCTGCCCAGGGCCGACAGGCAGATGCCGGTCAGCCCCAGTACCAGCAAACTGCGCTGGATAAGCCCGCGCACCTTACAGGCCACCCTGGCCGTAGAAGGTGTTGGCACCCTTGGTCAGCACGCTGACGGTGAGGGCGATGGACTCCGGGATCAGCTCCTTGGCCACTCGCAGGCGGGTGGCGTAGCTGGTGTCGTACAGCGGCTCGGGGCGCTGGTAGGCGACTTGGGCCGTCTGGGTCAGCAGATCGCGGATCGGCTTTTGCGGATCGTAACTGCCGACCCGGTTGGCCACGGCCGCCATATTGTTCAGGCCTTCGCTGAAGTAGTGGTCGTCCACCCAGCCTTCCCAGCCGGAGTGGCCATTGCCCGAAGTGACCCAGGCATGGTGCGGCTGTGCGACATCGCCGGTGGTGTGCAGTGAGTAGCCGATGGTCTGCAGCGAGGGCGCGTTCTTGAACTGATCGAACCAGTACTTGGCCAGGTTATCGATGGGCTGGAAGGCCGCCGTCTGGAAGTCGCCGTAGTGCGTCTGCCAGTTGGAGTAGGTGCCCTGACGGTAATGCGCTTCGGTGGTGTCGAAGTCGCTCTTCTTCAGCTCGCGGTTGTACAGATAAACCATGGCGTACCAGTCAACGTCGCCGCTCCAGCTACCGTCCACCTTGCGGTAGCGGTAGTCGTAGCCACCGTGGTCGTTGCCGTGGGCGTCGCCCTGGCGGGCCATGTTGATAAAGTGCCAATAGGAGGTGTAGTTGACCAGCGAAGCCGCTGCGCCATACACCGGCGCGTGCTCGTAGCCGACCCACCAGCCGCCCAGGCGGGTGTCCTGGAAGTCATCGACGTCGTAGGCTGCCTGGCCGAGGATTTCGCCCGCGCGGGCTTCGCTGCCAGCTGCGCCGACGTAGAACTGGTAGGCGCGTTTCATCTCGGGCGTGGCGTGCGCCGAGTTGAGGAAGGCCAGGGCGTCCTTGACGATATTCTTGTGTGTAGGTTGCGACCAGGCGCTGGCGTGGCTGGCACTAAAAGCCAGGCCTAGACCAACGACCAGGGAGGTGAGGGTTTTCATAGGGAAGGCGCTCTTTTGTTGTTGGAGTTGAGCAGTATTAGCGAGCATTGATGGCAGAAATGTTGCAATGCTGCACTCCAACTTAAAGCCTATGCCCTGGATTGCCTCAACCCAACTAAGGTTTGGTGGTATAGACCAATTTGCTTGTGCTGTTACTCCGCGCCGCCGTCCTCGTGATGCAGAGCCCCTGTCTCGCTGCTTTCCAGCACCACATAAGCGCTGGCGCAGAACAGCGAGTTGAGGCGTTTCATATCGGCGATCAGCTCCATGTGCAGGGCGCTGGTTTCGATGCTTTGCACCACCTGATGGTGCAGACGACTGACATGGGCGTGGGCCAGGCGGCGTTCCTGGGCGCGGAAGCGGCGTTTCTCGCGCAGCAGCTGGCGCGCGCTTTCCTTGTCGGCGGAGAGAAACACCGAGAGGCCCAGGCGCAGGTTGGCCAGCAGCTGGGCGTGCAGGGCGGTGAGTTCTTCCAGGCCGCTGTCTGAAAACGAATGGCGCTGCGCAGTTTTCTGATCCTGCACTTTGCCGAGCATGCGTTCGATGATGTCGCCGGCCTGCTCCAGGTTGACCGCCAGCTCGATGATCTCCGCCCAGCGCCGGCTGTCGTGCTCACTCAGCACCTCGCGCGGCACCTGCGCCAGGTAGAGTTTGACTGCGCTGTAGAGCGCATCGACATCATCATCCAGGCGGCGCAGTTCCTTGCCCAGGGCGGTTTGCCCACCGTGCAGCACTTCCAGCAAATGGTTGAGCATGGTCTCGATCAGGTCGCCGATGCGTAGGGTTTCGCGCACCGCATTGGCCAGCGCCAGGCTCGGTGTGGCCAGCGCGGTGGGGTCGAGATGGCGCGGGCGGGCGACGCCGTTTTCGTCCGGGCGATCCGGCAGCAGCCAGTTGCAGAAGCGCGCCATCAGCCCGACCGTGGGTAGCATCAACAGGCAGCGCAGGCCGTTGTAGAGCAGGTGGAAGGCGATCACCAGCTCCTCGGGGCGCCAGTTCAGGCTGTCCAGCCAGTTGGCCAGCGGGTCGAGGAAGGGCATCACCAGCAGCAGGCCGATCAGCTTGTACAGCAGGCTACCCAGGGCCACGCGCCGGCCTGCCGGGGTTTGCAGGCTGCTGGTGAGAAAGGCCAGCACACCGCTGCCGATATTCGCGCCAATCACCAGGCCGATGGCCACCGGCAGGCTGATCAAGCCGGCGCCAGTCAGCGTTGCGGTGAGCAGCACGGCGGCCAGGCTGGAATAGGAAATCAGCGCGAACAAAGCGCCGACCAGGGCATCCAACAGCAGGTCGCCAGTCAGCGAGGCAAACAGCACGCGGATGCCCTGCTCCTGGGTGATTGGCGTGGCAGCGGCGACGATCAATTCGAGTGCCAGCAGCATCAGCCCCATGCCGATGGCCACGCGGCCAAGCTGGCCAGCGCGGGTCTGTTTGCGCGATAGAAAGAACACCACGCCGAGAAAGATCAGCAGTGGGCTCAACCAGCTCAGGTCGAGGGTCAGCACCCGCGCCATCAGCGCGGTGCCGACGTCCGCACCGAGCATGATCGCCAGCGCTGGGGTCAGCGCCATCAGCCCCTGGCTGACGAATGAGGTAACCAGCAGCGCGGTGGCGTTGCTGCTCTGCACCAGCGCGGTAACGCCGATGCCGGCGGCAAAGGCCAGCGGCCGCTTGCTGACGTTATGGCTAAGCACTTTGCGCAGATGCGAGCCATATACCCGCAGGATGCCGGTACGGACGATATGGGTGCCCCAGATCAGCAAGGCGACGGCAGACAGAAGATTAAGCAGGGTGAGCATGGTGCTGCTCCCTGGCGCGTCAGCCCGGTTGCAGCGTGACGCGTGGTTTTTACTTGTTATAAAGGCTCATCTTGTAGAAGCGCAGGCCCTGTATTTAGCTTTAGCTGGGGTTGGCCATCCGCGCCAGCGCGCGACACAGACTGTCGCGTAATCCCGCCAGGCTGCGTGAGCTGATAACCTTGCTTGCTACCGAACGGATGCCCGCTGATGCTTACGCTTTATCACGCCCCTGACCTGGAAACCCTTGGCGAGCTGGCCACCACGCTGCTCGCCACGCCGATGCGTGAGCCTTTTGCGCCGGCGTTGGTGGTGGTACCGAGCCAGGGCATGGGGCGCTGGTTGACCCTGGAGCTGGCGCGCAAGCAGGGCATCGCCATGCAGCTGGAGGTGCAGCTGCCGGCCAAGTTTGTCTGGGACTTGTCGCGCCTGGCTTTGGGCCAGCTGCCGGAGCAATCGGCTTTTAGCCCCAGCAGCCTGAGCTGGCGCCTGTATGACTGGCTGTGCGAACCGGCCCACCTGGTCGAAGCGCCGCGTCTGGCGCATTATCTGGACGGTGGCGATGAACGCAGAAGGCTGTCATTAGCCGTCAAGATCGCCGACGTATTCGACCAATACCTGCTGTATCGCGACGACTGGTTGGCCAGCTGGGAGCGCAACGACTTGCTCGACCTCGGCCCGGATGAAGCCTGGCAAGCGCTACTCTGGCGCGAGCTGACCAAAGACGGCCATCCACACCGCGCGCGTTTGCTGGACGAACTGCTCACTCGCCTGTATGACGCCACGCCCATCGCCGGGCTGCCCGAGCGCGTGCTGGTGTTTGGCATCAGTTCGCTGCCGCCGCACCATATGCGGGTATTGGAAGGCCTGGCGCGGCACACTCAGGTGATTGTTTTCGCCCTCAACCCATGCCGTGAAGCCTGGGGCGAGATTCGCGACATCCGCGAACTGGCGCGGCAACCCGAAACCAACCCCGAAGACTGGTACCTGGATGTCGGCCATCCGCTGCTGGCCAGCCTGGGCAAGCAGGGCCGCGACTTCTTCGACAGCCTGTTCAGCCTGGCGTCCAGTGAAGGCAGCCAGGAAATCGGCCTGTATTCCGAGGATGCTGAGCTGCACGACGCCAGCCTATTGCAAGCGCTGCAGAACGACATCCTGCGCCTGCGCACACGCACTGCCGATGAGCGCCTGCTGCTGCGCGAAGACGACCGCTCGCTGGAGCTGCACGTCGCCCACTCGCCGCTGCGCGAGGTGGAAATTCTGCATGACCAGCTGCTCGCCCGCTTTGCCGCCGAGCCCGCGCTGACCCCGGATCAGGTGGTGGTGCTGACCCCGGACATTGAGCGTTACGCGCCCTATATCGAGGCGGTGTTCGCCCCCCGCGAAGGCGTGCCGCGGATTCCCTTCAGCTTGGCCGACCGCAGCCTGCGTGCGGAAATCCCGCTGATCGAAGCCTTCCTCAACCTGTTGGCGCTGCCAGACAGCCGCTTTGCCGCCGAGGAAATCCTCGCCTGGCTGGAACAGCCGGCCATCGCCCGCCGCGTCGGTATTGAGGCGGAAGACCTGCCGCTGCTGCGCGACTGGCTGCGCGACGCCGGCGTGCGCTGGGGCCGCGATGCAACGCACCGTGAGCAACTGGGCCTGCCTGCCGACGCAGCCTTTACCTGGCGGCAAGGGCTGGACCGCCTGCTACTGGGCTTTGCCGCGCCGCCGCAATTAGCAGGCCTGGCAGCACCGTTGCTGGGCGACAGTTGGCCGCTGGACGCGCTGGAGGGCGGCCGCGCACAACTGCTCGGGCGCCTGGCCGGTTTTGTCGAGCGTTTGACCGCGCTGGCGCAGAGCCTGCAACGGCCACGCGCCCTGGGCGAATGGGCCGAGAGCCTGCAAGGGCTGATCGATCAGCTGTTTGATGAGCGCGAGGCCGGCGAGACCCTGTTGCTGCTGTCCAAGGCCTGCGCCGCGCTCAAGGAACAGGGCGATGCCTCAGGGGTCGAGCGGCCGATTGAGCTGGCGCTGATCCGCCAGCAACTTACCGCTGCCTTGGAACAGGGCAGCGCCGCCTCGGGCTTTCTTACCGGCGCGGTAACCTTCTGCACCATGGTGCCGATGCGCAGCCTGCCGTTCCGTCTGGTTTGCCTGCTCGGCCTGGATGACGGCGCCTTGCCGCGCCGCACCCCGGCAGCGGGCTTTGACCTGATCAGCCAGAAGCCCCGTCGTGGCGACCGTGCACGCCGTCTGGATGACCGCTATCTGCTGCTGGAAACCCTGCTCTCGGCCCGTGGCGGCCTGTACCTCAGCTATGTCGGCCGCGACCCGCGCAGCAACGCCGAGCTGCCGCCCTCGGTGCTGGTCAGCGAACTGCTGGATGTGGTCGACCTCACCGCTGTTTGTGAAGGTGATTGTGGGAGGGGCTTTAGCCGCGACGAGTCTGGGCCCAGCGAAAAAGCCAGCGCCTATATCACCCATCACCATCCGCTGCAGCCCTTCGCGCCCGGCAACTTCGCCGGCAACCGCCATGCCGGCTTTGCCGCGCCCTGGTTCCACGCTGCGCAGCGCTTGAGTCAGGCGGTGCAAGCCCCCGCGCCCTTTGCCAGCGCTCTGGATGCGCCGGATGCGGACTGGTTAAGCATCGAGCCCAGCCAGCTGATTCACTGCTTTAAACACCCGGCGCGCTACCTGCTGGAACAGCGCCTCGGCCTGCGCCTGGCGCAGACTGAAGAAACCCTGGCCGGTGACGAACCGTTCAGCGTCGAGTGGACCAGCCAGCACGGCCTGCGCCAGCTGGCGTTGCAAGCTATCGAGCAGGGCTGGAGCGAACGCCAGGAACGTGCCGTGGCCGCTGCGTCCGGCTGGCTGCCAGTGGGCGAGCTGGGACAGGCGCATTGGGGACAGATTCGCGGACCGATCCGCGCCTTTGCCCCGACGCTGTTCGACGAGCGCCCGGAGGACGCACCGCAACCGCTGCTGGTGGATCTGCAGTTGGCCGGTGTACGCATCCATGGCTGGCTCGATGGCGTGACCAGTGCCGGGCTGTTCGACTACCGCCTGCGGGATCTCGGCGCCTGGGAGCTGGCGCCGTTCTGGCTGCGTCACCTGCTGCTCAACTGCGCCGCCACGCCTGAGATCAGCCGCGACAGCCGCCTGCTCTCGCCGAAAAGCGAATGGCGTCTGGGCGCGTTGGCGAATGCCCGTGAGCTGCTGTTGCCCTGGCTGGAGGCCTACAAAAGCGCGTTATGCGAGCCGCTGCCGCTGTTCGCCAAGTGCAGCCACGGTTTTGCCCGCAAATGGCGCAACCCTGGGCGCAAGGAGCCGATTGACGCCGCCCGCAGCGAAGCGAGGGTGATGTGGCAAGGCAATGACTTTATGACCGGCGAAGGCCAAGACCCCTGGAATGCCCTGGCCTTCCGCGACCGCGAGGCGTTGGACGAGCGCTTCGAAGCGCTGGCCGAACAACTCTACGGCCCAGCGCTGGATGCCCTGCAAGGCAGTGACGAGGACGAAGCATGAGCAGCGCCAGCCTGAACCTGCTGCACGACAGCTTCACCGGCCGCTCGCTGATCGAGGCCAGCGCCGGCACCGGCAAGACCTGGACCCTGACCGCGTTGTACGCCCGCCTATTGCTGGAGAAGCAGCTCAGCGTCAGCCAGATTCTGGTGGTGACCTTTACCACCGCCGCCACCGCTGAGCTGCGCGAGCGCATTCGCAAACGTCTGGCCGAGCTGCTGGCGGTGTACGACGGCGTGGCCAGCCGCGACAGCCTGCTCAACGATCTGCATGCTCAGTACCCGGACCCGGCTAGCCATCGGCGTTTGCTGTTGGCGGTGCACGGCTTCGACGAGGCGGCGATCTTCACCATCCACGGCTTCTGCCAGCGAGCGCTGCAGGATGCGGCGTTCGAAGCCGGTGGCGATTTTGACAACGAGCTGACCCATGATGACCGCGAGATTATCGACGCCCTGCTGGCCGACCTCTGGCGGCATGAGCTGGCCAGCGCCGAGCCGGAATGGGCGGCGTTTCTGGTGCAGCAGAAGATCACCCCGCAGGTGCTGCGCCAGCGTTTGCGCAATCACCTGGGCAAGCCGTATCTGCGTATCGAGCCGCAACCGGGTGCCAGCAGCGAAATGAGTGCCCTACGCGCCGCTTGGCAGCAGGCGCAGCGCTGTTGGCTGAGTGAAAGCGCCGGCTGGCTGGCGCAGCTCAAGGCCTTCGATGGCTTCAAGAGCAATATGTGCAACGCGGCCAAGCTGGGCGTTTGGCAGGCCGAGCTGGACGGTTATTTCAGCGACGCCGCCGCGCTGTTCAGCAAAACCGAAGCACACCGCCGCTTGGCCCGCGAAGGGTTGAACAAGGCCAGCAAGAAGGGCTGCGAAGCCCCGGCCAATCCGCTGGCCGCTGCGCTACAGGAACTCTGCGATGCCCTCGACGCCGCGCAACCCGAGGCCGAGCAACGCCTGATCGATCTGCAGGTGCGTTTGATCCATCAACTCAACGAGCAACTGCCCGCACGCAAAGCGGCGCAACGTTTGCTGGCTTTCGATGACCTGCTCAACAAATTGCAGCAGGCGCTGCAAAGCGAGGGTGGCGAACATCTGGCTGGCACCTTGCGTACCCAATACCCGGTGGCGCTGATCGACGAGTTTCAGGACACCGATCCGGTGCAGTACCGGGTGTTTCACCGCATTTATCAGGATGCCGGCGACCTGTGTTTTGTCGGCGATCCGAAGCAGGCCATTTATGCCTTCCGTGGCGCGGATCTGGCGACCTACCTCAAAGCCCGCAGCGAAGCCGCGCGGCAATACAGCCTGGCTACCAACCACCGCTCCACGCCCGAGCTGATCGCCGCGCTGAATCAGCTGTTCGGCCGGCCCATGCCCTTTGCCGAGAAGGGCTTGGCTTACCAGCAGGTCGGGGCCAGCAACAAAGCGCGGGCGCAACTGGTGTTGCCGCGTATTGAGGATGAAACCGACGCGCCGCTGGCCTTGGTCTGGCTGGATAACGACTACTTGGGCAAGGGTGAAGCGGGCACCTTAGTCGCTTGCGATACGGCGCGGCGAATTGCGGCGGTGCTGAGCGCCAGCAGTCAAGGTCAGGCCTATTTCGAGGAGAACAGCACGCGCACACCGCTCAAGGGCGGGGATATCGCCGTGCTGGTGGCCAGTCACCGTCAGGCCGGTGAAGTGGCCGCCGAGCTGGCCGCCCGCGGCGTGCCCAGTGTGCGCCGAGGCAAGGAGAACGTCTGGCACAGCGAAGAGGCCGATGAGCTTTCCGCCGTGCTGGCCGCCTATGCCGAGCCGGGCCGCGAGGGCGCATTGCGTTATGCCCTGGCCAGCCGTTTGCTGGGCCGTAGCGCCGCCGATCTCGCTGCCTGCAGTGAGGACGCCCAGGCCTGGGACCGCGAGCGCGAAGCTGCCGAGCGTTATCACCAGCTGTGGCAGCAACAGGGTTTTATGCGCGCCTTCCGCGCCTGGCTGGATGAGCAACAGGTGGCCCAGCGCCTGCTGGCTCTGGTGGATGGCGAGCGTCGCCTGACCAACCTGCTGCACCTGGCCGAGTTGCTGCAAACCGAGAGCCTGCAACGCCCCGGCCTGGAGCAGTTGCTCGCCTGGTTTAACGCCCAGCGCAGCGCCGAGGCCCATGGCGAAGACGCCCTGCTGCGCCTGGAAAGCGATGCCGAGCGCGTGCAGATCGTCACCATCCACACCTCCAAGGGCCTGGAGTACCCGCTGGTGTTCTGCCCCTACCTGTGGGACGGCGCGCTGCTGCGCCAGAGCGAAGACATCAGCTGCCACGCCGACGATGGCGCACCGCTGCTGGACCTGGGCAGCGAGCAGATCGACACACACCGCGAGCGCGCCCGCCATGAGCGTTTCGCCGAAAAACTGCGCCTGACCTATGTGGCCCTGACCCGCGCTCGGGATCGCCTGTGGCTGCACTGGGGCCCGGTGGACTGCAAGCCGAAAAAGGATGGCAGCCTGGCTGACAGCGGCCTGCACAGCAGCGCCCTGGCCTGGCTGCTGCACGGCCGCCAGTTGCCCGGTGAGGATGCCCTGGCCGAGCTTGCTGGTCATCTGCAAAGCCTTAGCCCGCAAGGTTTACGTGCCGAAATTGAACAACTGATCGCCAGCAGCCAGGGCCAGATGGTGATCCAGCCGCTGCGTGAAGGTGAAGCCAGCGCCGCCGGTGAGCAGCGTGCGCCGGCCCCGCAGCAACTCGCCACGTTGCAGCGCAGCCTGCACAGCGCCTGGCGCATCGGTAGCTTCTCCGGGCTGGCCGCCGGCATGCATATGGAAGCGCCGGACCGTGACGGCTTGGTGCTGCCGGATGCCAGCGAGCCGGGCAGCGGCTTCTTCGCCTTCCCCCGCGGCGCGCGGGCCGGTACCTGCCTGCACGCCATCCTCGAAGACTGGGCGCGCGGCAAAGGCGCACTGAATGAGCTGATCGAACCGGGGCTGAGCGGTCACGGCATCAGCAGCGATTGGCAGGCCGTAGCGCTTGCCCATCTGCAAAAGGTGATCGACACCGATCTGGACGGCCAGGGTCTGACCCTCGCCGGCCTGAGTCCGACACGCCGCTTGCCCGAACTGGGCTTTACCTTCCCCCTGGCCGGTCTGGATGTACAACGCCTGCGCACCATTCTCTGCGACCCGGCCCATGGCCTCGCCGCACCGATGCGCGAGGCGGCGGCGCGGCTGGAGTTCGACAGCCTTAAGGGCTTTCTCAAGGGCTTTATCGATTTGACCTTCGAGCACGACGGGCGCTGGTATATCGCCGACTACAAATCCAACTGGCTCGGCCCGGATGCTGGTTACTACGGCGGCGAACGCCTGCTGCAGGCCCTGGCCGCCGAGCATTACTACCTGCAATATCTGATCTACCTGGTGGCGTTGCGACGCTTTCTGCGTCAGCGCCTGGACGACTTCAGCAATGACCAGCTGGGTGGCGCTTACTACCTGTTTCTGCGCGGCATGCCGAGCGCCGGGGTGTATTTCTCGCGGCCGAGCGATGGACTGCTGGATGCCCTGGATACCTTGTTTGCGGAGGGTCGATGATGCCGCTTCGTAGCCCGGATGCAATCCGGGAAAGGTCATCGTGCCGCCTCACGCATGCCCCGGCTTGCATCCGGGCTGCGGGCTATGGATCTTGCGTAGGAACGGGCCATGCCCGCGAAAATGTGGCAGCGCAAAAACATCGCGGGCATGGCCCGCTCCTACAGGGGTATCGCCATGCTGTCTGATCTACCCCTTGGCCCGCTGGAGCGCGCGCTGGTCGACAGCCTGCAGCGCCTTGATCCGCAGGCGTCGCCGGTGGTGTTGGCCTCGGCGGCGTTGCTCTGTATGGCGTTGGATAAAGGCGATGTCTGCTTGCCACTGGCGCGATTGGCCGGGCAGCGACCCTGGCCCGAACAGGATTTCCGCCTGCCGGCGCTGTGCGACTGGCAGGCGCAGCTTGAAACCTCGCCCCTTGTGGGTGGGGACGGTGATTTCACCCCGCTGATTCTTGAACACGACCGGCTCTATCTGGCGCGCTACCAGGCCTACGAACGCCAGTTGGCCGAACAGTTGTTGCGGCGTGCGGCCGATCTGCCGGTAGTGGATGAAGCGCAATTGAGCGAGAGCCTGGCCCGACTATTTGCTTTCAACTCTTTATCACAGGCGGGGCAGCAGCAACCCGACTGGCAGCGCCTGGCCGCCGCGCAAGCGGTGCGGCGCAAGCTGGCGGTGATCTCCGGCGGCCCCGGCACCGGTAAAACCACCACTGTGGTGCGTCTGCTCGCGGCGCTGCTGGAGCAGCCTGGCTGCGAGCATCTGGCCATTGGCCTGGCCGCGCCCACCGGTAAAGCCGCCGCACGGATGGCCGAAGCCATTCGTAATGCCAAGGCGGCGTTGCCAGTCAGCGAAGCAATCAAGGCGGCACTGCCGGATGAGGCGCGCACCCTGCACCGCCTGCTCGGCAGCCGCGGCGACAGCCCGCAGGTGCGGCATCACGCGGCCAACCCGCTGGCGCTGGACGTGCTGGTGGTGGACGAAGCGTCGATGGTCGATCTGGCGTTGATGGCCAAACTGCTCGATGCGCTGCCGCCTAGCGCGCGACTGATCCTGCTTGGCGACAAGGACCAACTCTGCGCCGTGGAAGCCGGCGCGGTGTTTGCCGAACTCTGCGAGGGCCGTGGCTTTGATGCTCAGGCCGCCAGCGAGCTGCAACGTATCACCGGCCAGCAGGTGCAGGTCAGCCAACCCAGCTCGCAACTGGGCGACGCCGTGGTACTGCTGACCCACAGCCACCGCTTTGCCGGCGACAGCGGTATCGGCGAACTGGCGCGGCGCATTAATGGCGGCGATGTCAGCGGCACGCTGAACCTGCTCAAGGAAGACCGCCACGACTTGGCCTGGAATGCCCAGCCGACACCCAACGAGCTGCTGGAGCGTCTGGATCAGGGCTACGCGCCCTATATCAGCGCTGCCAAAAGTGCCGACCCTGCTGTGGCCTTCGCCGCGTTCAATACCTTCCGCGCGCTTTGCGCCCAGCGCGAAGGCGCCTGGGGCGTGGCCGGTATCAACGAAGCGCTGGAGGCCCGCATCAAACGCCGCAGCCAGGTCGCTAGCCGCGAACGCTGGTACGTTGGGCGGCCAGTGATGGTGCGACAGAACGACTACGCCCTCGGCCTGTTCAACGGCGATATCGGCCTCTGTCTGCACACCGAATACGGCCTAAGGGTGTTCTTTGAAGGCGAAGACGGCTACCGCCCCTTCGCCCCGGCACGCTTGCCCAGCCACGACAGCGCCTTCGCCATGACCGTGCACAAAAGCCAGGGCTCGGAATTCGCCGAAGTACTGCTGGTGCTGCCCGAACAACCCAGCCCACTGCTCAGTCGCAGCCTGTTCTACACCGGCATCACCCGCGCCAAACACAAGGTGGAAATCTGGGCTTTGCCGCCGCGTTTAAGCGAGGCCGTGGCCACCCGCGCGGAACGGGCAGCGGGGTTGGCTGAGCGGTTGGCCACAATGCCCTTAACGACAAAGCCACAGCCATTCGCAGCAGACGGCTCCACCCAATTTTCGCTTTTCTAAGGACCGTATGAAGTATGTTTTTCTGACGATATGGGTCGTGCTTTTTTTGCCGTTGGGGTGTGCAGCCAGCCTTGGTCTGTGGAGAAGCCCCGGTAGCTATCAGAGTTATCTGCTTCTTGCCGGCGTGGCCTATGCCGCGTTTTGCAGCTTCAAGTTGATTCAAGAAGGCTACCGTCGCAAAGCTTTATTTGGTTCCAGCAATGTGGGCTTCTGGTTATGCCTGCTGCTGTTGCCACTGTGCCTGCTGCCCTTATACGGTGCCTATGAAATCTGGTTGCAGGGTATTTATGTGCCCAGCTCTTCAGGGCGTAAGACATACTTGAGCAGTCTGCTACTGGAGGGCTTGCAAGCTTTGGTCGGTCATTGGGGGCCGATCATCGCGTTGTTGGTATTTGGGCTGGGGATGTTGTTTTTTCTGCTGGGCGTGATCCGCCAATACCGCCGCTGACGTTGCGCTGGGCTGCCGTGTGATCCGTTTGAACGCCTACACTGCGAAAGCAATTACTGAGTTTTGCGATCCGCCGCGGTGCTGACCGCTAAGGTTGAGGCGCAATGCGCATTCGAACACTTATCTGCCTGTTCTTAAGCCTAGCGCTCTGCACCAGCGCCCTGGCGGCGCCGTTGCGCCTGGTTACGGGCGATGACTACGCGCCCTTTACCGGTAAGGCGCTGCCTGCAGGTGGCATGCTGACGCAGGTGGTGCGCGCGGCATTGCAGCGCAGCAGTATCGACAGCAGCCTGGATTGGCAGCCATGGAACCGCGGCTACCTGAAAACCCTGCGCGGGCAGTACGACGCGACTTTCCCTTACGTACGCACCCCACAGCGCGAAGAGGTATTTCTCTACTCGGAGCCGCTGTTTATCGCCGAACAGCATATTTTCAGCCGTGCTGGTGAGGTGATCGAAGTCGACGATGTATCGAGCATGCAGGGCCGCCGCCTGTGCTATCCACTCGGTTGGCAGCCGCCACCGATCATTCAGCAGTTGCTTGATGATGGGCAGTTAAACCGGCACTCCCCGACCGGGCTGAATGAGTGCGCACGCCTGCTATTGATGGATCGCGATGATTTCTTTATCTCCGATCGGCGCCTCGGTGAAACCGCGCTGCAATTGACCGGGGTGCCTGTAGAGCGCTTTCGCCGCTCCAACAGCGCGATCAACCGCAGCACTTTGCACCTGATCGTGCCGCGCAGTCACCCGCAGGCAGAGGTGATCATTGCGCAGTTCAATCAGGGTTTGGCGCAATTGCGTGCCAGTGGCGATTACCAACGTCTGCTTGATCGGCATCAGCAGCAGGGCGAAAGCGCTACGCCTTGAGCTGGCGTAGCGGCTTCATGACCTGACATCCCTGGCGGCCACCCCGCTATTTTTTCAGCTTCGGATTAGGAAAGAACTGCACAACTTGTACCTTGGGGTCGGCGACCTTGGGTTTTAGCGCGCTGATATTGACCCGCGTCGGCAGTTCGCGCGGCACCGAGTTGCCGCGCTCGTCCAGGGTGTCGGCGTAGCCGCAGGCGACGCATTCTCGGTGCGGCACGTTATCGACGTTCCACATCTGGATTTTGTCCATTTCGCTGCACGCCGGGCAGACCGCCCCGGCGATAAAGCGTTTTGCGCTGACATTTACAGGTGCATCTGTCATGCGGCCTCCTGGCTCAGGCCGAGGTGGCGCAGCAGGGCGTCGATGGAGGGCGGGCGGCCACGGAAGTCGACAAACAGCACCATCGGCTCCTGCGAGCCGCCGCGGGCCAGAATCGCCTCACGGAAGGCGCGGCCGGTGGCGCTGTTGAATACGCCTTCTTCCTCGAACTTGGAGAAGGCATCGGCGCTCAGCACTTCGGCCCACTTGTAGCTGTAATAACCGGCCGCGTAACCGCCGGCGAAGATATGCGCGAAGCTATTGGGGAAGCGGTTGTAGGCGGGCGGACGCAGTACCGAGACTTCCTGGCGGATGCCTTCGAGCACGTCCAGCACGCTGCGACCGTCGCCGTGGGTGGCGTGCAGCTCGAAGTCGAACAGGCTGAACTCGATCTGCCGCACCATCATCAGCCCGGACTGGAAGTTCTTCGCTGCCAGCATCTTGTCCAGCAGGTCCTGTGGCAGCGGTTCGCCGGTCTCGTAGTGGCCGGAAATCAGCGCCAGGCCCTCGGGCTCCCAGCACCAGTTCTCCATAAACTGGCTTGGCAGCTCGACCGCATCCCAGGCCACGCCGTTAATACCGGACGCGCCGGCATGTTCGACGCGGGTCAGCAGGTGATGCAGGCCATGGCCAAATTCGTGGAACAGGGTGGTGACTTCATCGTGGGTCAGCAGCGCCGGCTTGCCACCGACTGCCGGGGTGAAGTTGCACACCAGGTTGGCCACCGGGCTGATCAGCGTGCCATCGGACGTGCGGCGCTTGTCACGCGCACCATCCATCCAGGCACCGCCGCGCTTGTTGGCGCGGGCGTAGAGGTCGAAGAAGAAGCGCCCGACGTGTGCGCCGTTCTCCTTGATTTCGAACAGGCGCACATCCGGGTGCCAAGTGTCGAAGCCGCTCAATTCCTCGATCTGGATGCCGTAAAGCTTTTCGACGATGGCGAATAGGCCGCTGAGTACCTTGTCGATGGGGAAGTAAGCGCGGAGGATTTCCTGGGAAATGCTGTAGCGCTGCTCGCGCAGTTTCTCGCTGTAGTAGCCGACGTCCCAGCTTTGCAGATCGTTGCAGCCCTGTTCAGCCGCGAAGGCTTGCAGCTCGCGTAGGTCCTGCTCGGCAAACGGTTTGCCGCGTGTGCCGAGGTCACGCAGGAAGTGCAGCACCTGATCGGTGGTCTCGGCCATCTTGCTGGCCAGGCTCAGCTCGGCGTAGTTGCCGAAGCCCAGCAGCTTGGCCAGCTCCTGACGCAGGGCGAGGATTTCCAGCATCACCGGGCCGTTGTCGTTCTTGCCTGCATTCGGCCCCTGGTCGGAGGCGCGGGTGCAGTAGGCGGCATACAGCTCTTCGCGCAGCGCGCGGTCGTTGGCGTAGGTCATCACCGCGAAGTAGCTGGGGAATTCCAGGCTGATCAGCCAGCCGTCCAGGCCCTTGGCTTCGGCAGCCTGCTTCATTTGCGCCTTGGCCGAGTCGGTCAGGCCATCCAGCGCGGCCTCGTCGGTGACGTGCTTGGTCCAGGCCTGGGTGGCATCGAGCAATTGGTTGGAGAACTTGCTGGCCAGCTCGGAGAGCTTCATCTGGATTTCGCCGTAGCGCTTCTGCTGCTCGGCCGGCAGGTCAATACCGGACAGGCGGAAATCGCGCAGGGCGTGTTCGAGAATGGTCTTCTGCGCCACGTCGAAACCCGCGGCTGCGGGGCTTTCAGCCAGCTTCTGATAGGCCTGGAACAGCGGCTGATTTTGGCCGATTTCGGTCCAGTACTCGGACAGCTTCGGCAGGCAGGCCTCGTAAGCGGCGCGCAGCTCTGGGCTGTTGCACACGGCATTCAGGTGGCTGACCGGGCTCCAGGCCTGGCCCAGGCGTGCGCCCAGTTCATCCAGCGCGAGCACCAGGCCATCCCAGCTCGGTGTGCCAGACTGTTGTTCCAGTAGCCGGCTCATGGCCGCGCGGTTGTCGGCAAGAATGCGGTCTACCGCCGGCTCGACATGCTCCGGACGGATGGCGGCATAGGACGGCAGATCGAAGGCTTGCAGCAGTGGATTGTTGGCAGTCACGACAGGTCACCTGTAACGAAATGGGTTTGCAGCTGTGACCCCGGCGGGCGCAAAAGGCTCCCAGGGGCAGGCTTGAGTGGATACCGCCATCGACAAAACAGCGCGCATATCCTGAACATGGGTGCCATCTTAATTACAATCAAGGCCAGACGCAGCCTAAGAGGTTTCTATCGTGGCGATTCGTACTTACCAACAGTTCACCCCTTTGCTCGGTTCACGGGCCTTTGTCGATGCCTCAGCCGTGGTGCTCGGCGATGTGGAAATCGGCGCGGACAGCTCGGTCTGGCCGCTGGTGGTGATCCGTGGCGACATGCACAGCATCCGCATTGGCGAGCGCAGCAGCATTCAGGATGGCAGCGTGCTGCACATTACCCACGCCGGGCCCTTCAACCCGCGCGGCTATCCGCTGAATATCGGCGACGATGTGACCATCGGCCATAACGTCACCCTGCACGGCTGCAACATCGGCAACCGGGTGCTGATCGGCATGGGCAGCATCATCATGGATGGTGTGGTGATCGATGACGAAGTGATGCTCGGCGCCGGCAGCCTGGTGCCGCCAGGTAGCCATCTGCAAAGCGGCTACCTGTACGTCGGCAGCCCGGCCAAACAAGCTCGCGAGCTGAGCGAGAAGGAGCGTAGCTACTTCCGCTACAGCGCCGACAACTACGTACGGCTGAAGGATCAGCACCTGATGGAAGGTTACGGCAGCTGATGACTCAAGCGGCTTTGCATTACTCGACCATCCTGTTTGACCTCGACGGCACCCTGACCGACCCGCGTGAGGGGATTACCCGCTCGGTGCAGCATGCGCTGGCCAAGCTGGGCATCGATGAGCCTGATCTGCAGGCGCTTGAGCACTTTATCGGCCCACCGCTGCTGCAGTGCTTTATACAGACCTACCAGTTCGACGAGGCCACGGCCTGGCAGGCGGTGAACCACTACCGCGAGCGTTTTCGTGAGGTGGGGCTGTATGAAAACCAGCTGTTCGACGGCGTGGGCGAGCTGTTACAGCTGCTGCAGAACCAGCAGCGCACGCTGTATATCGCCACCAGCAAGCCGACGGTGTTTGCCGAGCAGATTGCCCGGCACTTTGGCTTTGCCCGGCACTTTAAGGTGATCTACGGCAGCGAGCTGGATGGCACGCGCACCGACAAGGTTGAGCTGATTGCCCATCTGCTGGAAAAAGAACAGCTTGCGCCAGAGGCGACGCTGATGATCGGTGATCGCAAGCACGACCTGATCGGCGCCAGGCGCAATGGCCTGGATGCGGCGGCGGTGGGTTATGGCTTTGGCAGCTTTGCCGAGTTGCAGGCCGAGGCGCCGACCTATCACTTCCACAGCCTGGCCGAGTTGCACCAGGCGTTTGTGGGCTAAATCGGTGATGGGCGACGTTCCCAGCGCTTTTACGAAACCCCTGTAGCCCGGATAAGCCTTGGCGCAATCCGGGATCACGGTACCCCGGATGATGCTGCGCTTATCCGGGCTACATTCCGGTCTTTTGCAGACCGTATGGGTTAGCCGCAGACATCACCCATCCGCGAGTCAGCCATTTTTCTGATAGATGATCTTCTTGGTGCCGCCGTCGCAGCTGCCGACCACCATATTGGGGTCTTGGGCTTCTGCGTTGGGCACGATTTCCAGGGTGTAGCTGGCAACGCCGGCGGCCTGGATTTTCACTTCAATCTCCGCGCGCAGCTCTTCGCAGGGCTTGGGTGCGGCCAATACGCTGGTGCTAAGTAGACCAAGCAGCACGGCCAGGGTGAATTTGTTCATTGCATCGCTCCTTTTGCGTGAACAGAAACTACAGGGGTTGGAGTGGTTTTTAGGTACGTAAGTTCTAAGAGCCTGAAGATAAGTCGGCCAGTGCCTGATGCCGTTCTACCTCGGGCAGTTTGCCCAAGGCGGCGACACGCTGATAGAAGCGTGGCCAGTCGCGCTCAACCTGCTCGAATAGCGCGGCGAAGGCCGGCACCCATTGATCATAGAGGCCAAACGGCAGCAGCTTGGCGTTGTTTATCGGCGCGTTGATCCAGTCGTCGTAACGCCCGTTGCCGCCCCACTCGCGCGCGCTTAGCGCATGGTATTCGGCGCGCAGGCGGGCGATCTCCGCCTGCTTGCGACTGCGCATCTGCGTGGGCGGCAGGTCGCTGGCGTAGAGCTGCTGCAGCCGCGTTCGGCTGGCCAGCACCAGCGCGATAAACTGCTCGCGCTGCTGTTCGCCTTGCGGGTCGTTGGGCTGCAGGCCCTGCTTGGCGCGCCAGTGGCGCAGGCCCTCGCGTTCGACAAAGCTGGCGAAGGACTCGTTGAACGCGGTGTCGTCCGCCACATACAGCTGCTGGTGCGCCAGTTCGTGGAAGATCACCGCCACCAGGCGCTCGTCACTCCAGCGCAGCATGGTGTTGAGAATCGGGTCATCGAACCAGCCCAGGGTGGAATAGGCCTCGACGCCGCCCAGATAGGTATCCAGGCCTTGCTGCTTGAGCAGTGCCGCAGCGCCCCGCGCCCGACCCTGGCTGTAGAAGCCGCGATAAGCCACGCAGCCCGCAATCGGAAAGCAGTGCAGCTCAGGCGACAGGGAAAACTCCGGGGTGGCAAACACATTCCACACTACAAAGGGCCGCTGAATATCGGCATACCGGCGGTAGCTGCCGTTGTCGGGCAGGGCCAGCTGGGCGCTGGCGAAATCCCGTGCCTGCTGAGCCAGGGCCAGGCGCTGCTTGAGTTCAGGGCCGGCCGCCGGGTTCTCCAGCAGCTCGGCAATCGGCTCGCGGGCCTGCAGCAGTTGCAGATGCCCGCCAGCCAGATGGCTGTAGTAATTCAGGGTGCTGCAACCGCTCAGCAGCAGCGCGGCGGCCAGTGGAACCCAGCGCCAGAGCAGGGCGTCGAACATGGATCAGTCCCCGTGAGTAAACAGGCTGCCACGCTAGCGCATCGGCGCTACTGCCTCCAGCACGGGATCGGCGTAGGCTAGCAAACAGCTAAATTGTGGAGGTGTCCCATGCGTTCTCTGGCTTTGCTGGGTGCTGTGCTGGTGCTCAGTGCCTGCGCATCACCCGTACCAGCGCCTGACCCAAACCAGGCTTGGGTTGAGCTGCGCAGTAGCGGCGGCACGCTGCTGATGGCGGATCGGCTCGATGGTCAGCGTTTGAGCGATGGCCGCTACTTTCAGGTGCCCGCCGGGGCCCATGAGTTGCTGGCACGCTTTCAGTTTGAAGTGAACAGCGGCGGTGGCCTGGACGGCGCCTATGAGCCGCGTCAGGTGACCTGTGAGATTCGCGTGCGGCATGACAGTTTTGTCGCCGGCCAGCGCTACCGGCTGGAAGCCAGGCCCTTGCTAATGAAGGCGCAGGCCTGGCTCTACGATGAGCAGCGCAATGTGCTGGCGCGGGGTAAGGTACTGCGCTGCGGCACCTTCTAAGAACCTGCCCACGATCTGCTGCGCGTCGGCCCTGCTGCGTTAAAAACAGGCTCGGAAGCCGCTTGCGGCTAACGCGCTTCAGCGCGCCCCCGAAGGGGCGAGTGAAACGAGTAATGCTCATGTACAACAGTACACTCGTGTGCGAGCCCAGTCCGCTTCCTCGCCTGTTTTGACCAGCCGGAGGCTGTTACTAACGTAGCGCCTTGCAGTGCTCTAGCTCGCTAGATCGTGAGCAGGTTCTGAATTAGAGGCTGCTATCGAGCACTGCTTCCAGGGTGATCTCGGCGTTCAGCACCTTGGACACCGGGCAGCCGTTCTTGGCAATTGCCACGGCCTTCTCGAAGGCTGCGCGGTCGGCGCCGGGGATGCGTGCCTTGAGCGTCAGGTGCACGGCGGTGATGGCAAAGCCGCCATCTTGTTTATCGAGAGTCACTTCGGCGCTGGTTTCAATGCTCTCGGCAGTCATCCCGGCTTCGCCAAGCTCCTTGGACAGGGCCATGGAAAAACAACCGGCGTGGGCAGCGCCGAGCAGTTCTTCCGGGTTGGTGCCCGGCTGCCCTTCGAAGCGGGTATTGAAACCATAGGGCGCGTTTGCCAGGGCGCCACTCTGGGTCGAGATCGTACCTTTGCCGTCCTTGATGCCACCCTGCCAATGAGCTGAGGCTGTCTTCTTCATCCGAGTACTCCAGTGCGTGGGTTACAAGGTTGAGAGCAGGCTGGGGTGGCACAAGTTCGAAAAATAAGTCCCGGCAGTCGGTTAACGCAGTTGCGCGACCAGCTCGAACGCATGCAGACGGTCGGCAAAGTCATACAGATCGCAGGTGAAGATCAGCTCATCGGCGCCGGTCTGTTCCAGCAACAGCTCCAGACGCGCGCGGACTTTGTCCGGGCCGCCGATCATCGCCATGCCGAGGAAGCTGCTCACCGCTTCCTTTTCATGTGGCAACCACAAGCCCTGCATGCTGGTAACGGGCGGTTTCTGCACCAGGCTCTGGCCGCGAATCAGCGCGAGGATGCGCTGGTAGGCCGAGGTGGCCAGGTAGTCGGCCTGCTCATCCGTGTCGGCGGCAATCAGTGGTACGCCGAGCATCACGTAGGGTTTGTCGAGCACCGCCGAGGGCTTGAAGTGATTGCGGTAGACGCGAATCGCTTCATGCATATAGCGCGGCGCGAAGTGTGAGGCGAAGGCGTAGGGCAGGCCCTTCTCGCCGGCCAGTTGGGCGCTGAACAGGCTGGAACCGAGCAGCCAGATCGGCACATTGGTGTCAGTGCCAGGCATGGCGATCACCCGCTGCCCCGGCATGCGCGGGCCGAGGTAGCGCTGCAGTTCTTCGACATCCGCCGGGAAGTCATCGGCGTTGCCAATCCGGTCGCGGCGCAGCGCCTGGGCAGTGAAGTGATCGGCACCCGGTGCGCGGCCCAGACCCAGTTCGATACGGCCGGGATAGAGCGTGGCCAGGGTGCCGAACTGCTCGGCAATCACCAGCGGCGCATGGTTGGGCAGCATTACCCCGCCGGAGCCTAGGCGAATCTTGGACGTGCCGGCGGCCAGATAACCCAGCAGCACGGCGGTGGCCGAGCTGGCGATGCCATCCATATTGTGGTGTTCGGCCACCCAGAAGCGCTCAAAGCCCAGGCGCTCGACATGCTGCGCCAGTGCCAGGGAGTTATGCAGGGCCTGGGCGGCGTTGCCGTCATCACGAATCGGGGCGAGATCGAGGGTGGAGAATTTGCTCTGTGCGAGTGCGCTCATCGGGCCTACCTGTTGGTTATCCGCTTGTTCGGGCGCAACAAAGCGCCAATACCTGAGTTGGATAGTGGGGCTTGTTCTGCAGATTCCAAGGGGCAGGTGGTCCAGCGGCGATAACCGGGCCGTGCGCAAGCGACGGCCCGTGGTGTGGGTCAGCTACTGCTCAGGCGGAAACCGATTTTCAGGGTGACCTGATAATGGCCGACCTTGCCATCGACAATATGCCCACGGGTTTCCACCACCTCGAACCAGTCGAGGTTGCGTACCGACTTGGCGCATTCGGCCAGAGCATTTTCGATGGCATCTTCGATGCTGACTTTCGAGGAGCCGACGATTTCGATTTTCTTGTAGGTGTGATGATCAGACATGGGCGTTCTCCACAGGTTGATGATTCAACGCTAGTTGAGTCGCCGCAGTTCTGCCCGCTCAGTCGCTTAGCCTTCCAGCTCGTGGTGCAGCCACTTGGCCAATTGCTCGGCGCGCTTGTCCAGGCGGCGTGCCGGCACCCACAGGGCCAGGCGAGCCGAGGTTTCGACAAAGCCCCAGGGCGCGACCAGGCGACCGGCGGCCAGATCGTCGGCCACCAGTTGTTGCGGTGTGATGGCCACACCCAGGCCAGCGGCAGCGGCTTCCAGCAGGTAATACAGATGCTCAAAGCCCTGGCCGAGCTTTAGCGCGCTTGCATCCAGCCCGTTGCTGGCGGCCCAGCTGGGCCAGGCCTGCGGGCGCGAGCTGGTATGCAGCAAGGGTTCACCGAGCAGCGCGGCGGCAGGGGCCTGATGCAATTCGGCGAAATGCGCATAACGCGGGCTAAGCACCGGGCCGATGCGCTCCATAGTCAATTCATAGACCTGCATATCCGCCGGCCACGGCGGTTCGGCGAACCACAGGGTGGCGTCCACGCCGGCGCGACGCGGGTCCAGCTCGCCTTCGCTGGCGGACAACTGCAGACGCAGTTCCGGCAGCTCGCGGTTAAGCCTATCCAGGCGCGGGATAAACCAGCGTGCCAGCAGGCTACCCGGACAGGCCAACACAAACGGCGCGTCGGCCTGGCCCTGCTGCAGCTCGGCGCAGGTGCTGCGCAGGCGGTTGAACAGCTCGGCGCTGACATCGCGCAGGCGAATGCCCGCATCTGTGAGTTTAAGGCCACGACCTTCCTTGCTGAACAAGGCCACGCCCAGGTGCTCTTCCAGGCTGCGCACCTGGCGGCTGACCGCGCCATGGGTGACGTGTAGTTCGTTGGCGGCTTGGCTGATGCTGTTCAAACGGGCAGCCGCTTCGAAGGCGCGCAGGGCATTAAGCGGCGGAAGATCCTGGCTCATCTGTGAGTTTTCCTGACAGGTTACGGCGATCTTATCGCTTTTGCCGCGCGCGCCACAGCTTTATCCTGTGCTCATTGCTGTAGGAGCGCCCCATGGGCGCGATTCGCGGGCATGGCCCGCTCCTACCCTTTTTATCTTGCTGTGGAGAACGCCATGACTTCCTTGCGCACTGGCCCTGACGCCAACGGCCTGTTCGGCTCGTTCGGTGGCCAATATGTTGCCGAAACCCTGATGCCGCTGATCCACGATCTGGCCGACGAATACGAGAAGGCCAAGCTCGATCCCGAGTTCCAGAAGGAGCTGGCCTACTTTCAGCGCGATTTCGTCGGCCGCCCGAGCCCGCTGTATTTCGCCGAGCGCCTGACCGAGATGTGCGGCGGCGCGAAGATCTACTTCAAGCGTGAAGAGCTCAATCACACCGGCGCGCACAAGATCAACAACTGCATCGGCCAGGCCCTGCTGGCGCGGCGCATGGGCAAGAAGCGCATCATCGCCGAAACCGGCGCCGGCATGCACGGCGTGGCCACTGCCACCGTGGCGGCGCGTTTCGGCATGGAATGCGTGATCTTTATGGGCACTACCGACATCGATCGCCAGCAGGCCAACGTGTTCCGCATGAAGCTGCTGGGCGCCACCGTAATCCCGGTGGTCGCCGGCACTGGCACGCTCAAGGATGCGATGAACGAAGCCCTGCGCGACTGGGTGACCAACGTGCATAACACCTTCTACATGATCGGCACCGTGGCCGGCCCGCACCCGTACCCAGCGATGGTGCGCGACTTCCAGGCCGTCATCGGCAAGGAAACCCGCGAGCAGATCCTCGCCCAGGAAGGCCGTCTGCCCGACAGCCTGGTGGCCTGCATCGGCGGCGGCTCCAACGCCATCGGCCTGTTCCACCCCTTCCTTGATGACAAAGATGTGCAAATCGTCGGCGTTGAAGCGGCCGGCTACGGCATCGAAACCGGCAAGCACGCCGCCAGCCTGAATGGCGGCGTACCGGGCGTGCTGCATGGCAACCGCACCTTCCTGCTGCAGAACGACGACGGCCAGATCATCGACGCCCACTCGATTTCCGCCGGCCTGGATTACCCCGGCATCGGCCCTGAGCACGCCTGGTTGCACGACGTTGGCCGGGTTGAATACACCTCGGTAACCGACGACGAAGCCCTGGCTGCCTTCCACACCTGCTGCCGTCGGGAGGGCATTATCCCTGCCCTGGAAAGTGCCCACGCCCTGGCTGAAGCCTTCAAGCGTGCGCCAACCCTGCCCAAGGAGCACCTGATGGTGATCAACCTGTCCGGCCGTGGCGACAAGGATATGCAGACCGTTATGCACCACATGGCCGATTCTAAACAAGAGCAGTCTGCGCAGGAGAAACACTGATGAGCCGCCTGCAAACCCGCTTTGCCGAGCTGAAACAGCAGAACCGCGCCGCCCTGGTGACCTTCGTTACTGCCGGTGACCCGAACTACGACGCCTCCCTGGCCATCCTCAAGGGCCTGCCGGCGGCTGGCGCTGATGTGATCGAACTGGGCATGCCGTTTACCGATCCGATGGCCGATGGCCCGGCGATCCAGCTAGCGAATATCCGCGCCCTGGAAGGCGGTCAGGACCTGGCGAAAACCCTGCAGATGGTCCGTGAGTTCCGTGAAGGTGAGCAGGCCACGCCGCTGGTGCTGATGGGTTACTTCAACCCGATCCACAAGTACGGCGTGGAGCGCTTTATTGCCGAAGCCAAGGCCTCGGGCGTCGATGGCCTGATCGTGGTCGATCTGCCGCCAGAGCATAACGTCGACCTCTGTGACCCGGCTCAGGTCGCGGGTCTGGATTTTATCCGCCTGACCACCCCAACCACCGACGACAAGCGTCTGCCCAAAGTGCTTAACGGCAGCTCCGGCTTCGTCTACTACGTCTCGGTGGCCGGTGTGACCGGTGCTGGCTCGGCCACCCTGGATCATGTCGAGCAGGCGGTTGCCCGTTTGCGTTGCCACACCGATTTGCCGCTGTGCATCGGCTTCGGTATCCGCACCCCGGAACATGCCGCGACCATCGCCCGTCTGGCCGATGGCGTGGTGGTGGGCTCGGCGCTGATCGACCAGATTGCCAACGCAACAAGCGACGAGCAGGCGGTGGATGGCGTGCTGAGCCTGTGTGCGGCGCTGGCTGAAGGTGTTCGCGGCGCGCGTGGTTAACGCGGGCTTGTAGGGTGGATGACGCTTCACCCATCCACCACTGCAGCGGTGGATGAAAACAGCGTCATCCACCCTACATAGCTCTGGTAGCCCGGGTGCAATCCGGGAGCATTTATTGCCAGTAAAACCCTTCCCGGATTTCATCCGGGCTACGGGTTCGGTGTAGGGTAGGCGGCGAAATGTCATCCGCCCTATTTCCTTGCTCCGAGTCTCGCCATGTCACGTCCGCCTGTTGCTCGCAAACCCCGCGCCAGTAGCCAAAGCCGCATTGCCGGTATTCTGGCAGCTGCCCGTGAATTGCTCGCCGAGCAAGGCGTGGCCAGCCTGTCGATCTACAGCGTGGCGGAACGCGCGCAGATTCCGCCGTCTTCGGTCTATCACTTCTTCGCCAGCGTGCCGGCTTTGCTGGAAGGGCTGACGGCGGATATTCACAGTGCGTTTCGCGCCTGTTTGCAGGAACCGATTGAACATACGCAGCTGCGCGACTGGCGTGACCTATCGCGGCTGGTCGAGCAGCGCATGCTGGCGATCTACGCTGCAGATGCCGCCGCGCGCCAGCTGATTCTGGCGCAGCACGGTCTGGCGGAGGTGACCCAGGCGGATAGGCAACACGACATCGAGCTGGGTCAGCTGATGCAGCAGTTGTTCGATCGCCACTTCCCGCTGCCGCAACTGCCGGATGATGTCGATGTGTTCGCCCTGGCCATGGAGCTGGGCGACAGGGTGTATGCGCGCTCGGTGCAGCTGCACGGCGAAATCACCCCGCGTATGGCCGAGGAAGGCATGCGCGTGTTTGATGCTTATCTGGGTTTGTATCTGCCGCCCCATCTACCGAAACGCAGCCAGTAAAGCACCCGTTATGAGGAGTAGTCCGGACAAGCGCAGCGCAGTCCGGGGCATGGTTTTGGCGGCGTTATGTTTCCCGGATTGCGCTAGGGCTTATCCGGGCTACGGGTGGGTTGGCACAATGTTTATGCACCGCTGGATTCACAGTGCCTTTTCAAACACCTGCGAGTTGCGCTGGTAGTTGTACAGCGAGGCGCGGGCGGCCGGCAGGCGGTCGACGCTGCTGGGCATAAAGCCGCGTTCGCGGAACCAGTGGGCGGTGCGCGTGGTGAGCACGAACAGGGTTTTCAGGCCCTGGGCGCGGGCGCGTTCCTCGATGCGTTCGAGCAGCTCGTCGCCGCGGCCGCCATGCCGGTAGGCCGGGTTGACGGCCAGGCAGGCCAGCTCACCGAAATCCGAGTCGGCAATCTGGTACAGCGCGGCGCAGGCGATGATCAGCCCTTCACGTTCAACAATGCTGAACTGCTCGATCTCGCGCTCCAGCACCTCACGCGAGCGGCGCACCAGAATGCCCTGGTCTTCCAGTGGGGTGATCAGCTCCATCAGTCCGCCGACATCCTCGATGGTCGCCTCGCGCAGCGATTCGAATTGCTCCTGGGCCACCAGGGTGCCGTTGCCTGTGCGGGTGAACAGTTCGCTAAGCAGCGCCCCATCTTCCGCATAACTGACGATATGGCTGCGACGTACCCCGGCCTTGCAGGCCTCGGCGGCGGCGTCGAGCAGTTCGCCTTGGTAGCTGCTGCCCAGGCGCTGCAGGTGCGCGGGCACCTGCTGTGGGCGCAGTTCACGCACCAGCTTGCCGGCTTCGTCGAGCAGGCCGCATTCGGCGCCGAACAGCAGTAGCTTGTCGGCGTCCAGGTCGATGGCGGCGCGGGTGGCGACGTCTTCGCAGGCCAGGTTGAAAATCTCCCCGGTGGGCGAATAACCGAGCGGCGACAGCAGTACGATGCTGCGCTCATCCAGCTGACGGTTGATGCCTTTGCGGTCGATGCGCCGCACTTCGCCGGTGTGGTGATAGTCGACGCCATCGACCACGCCAATCGGCCGCGCGGTGACAAAGTTGCCGCTGGTGATGCGCAGGCGCGAACCCTGCATGGGCGAGCGTGCCATGTCCATCGACAGGCGTGCTTCGATGGCGATGCGCAGCTGGCCGACGGCGTCGATTACGCATTCCAAGGTCGGGCTGTCGGTGATCCGCAGGTCACGGTGAAAGCGCGGGGTCAGGCCGTTGCTGGCCAGGCGCGCCTCGATCTGCGGGCGCGAGCCATGCACCAGCACCAGGCGCACGCCAAGGCTATGCAGCAGCACCAGGTCGTGAACGATATTGCCGAAATTCGGGTGGGCAACGCCCTCGCCCGGCAGCATCACCACAAAGGTGCAGTCGCGGTGGGCATTGATATAGGGCGAAGCGTGGCGGAGCCAGTTGACGTGGTCGTGCATTGTTTGAAGAACCTGTGTCGAAGACGGAACGCATGGGAACGGCGCAGGGTTGCGCCAGGCGGCAGCCGAGAGCAGCGGTTTTATCGTCGCAGTTGGGGCAGCTTCACGCGTTCTCTCCTCCGGATGACTCAGGTTGTTTGGCTTGCAGGCAGTAATGTTCGATCAGTTGTTGCAGCAGACGCACAGTAGGCTGCAAACGTGACATTTCCAGGTACTCGCCGGGCTGGTGGGCGCAGTCGATATCGCCGGGGCCGAGCACCAGGGTTTCGCAGCCAAGCTGCTGAAGATAAGGCGCTTCGGTGGCAAATGCCACTGCGGCGGCCGTATGCCCAGTCAGACGTTCGGCAATGCGCACCAGCGCACTGTCGGCGTTCTGCTCGAAGGGCTGCACGCTGGGGAACAGTGGGGCGTAATCGATCTGCACCTGATGCTGCTCGGCCAGCGGCTGCAGTTTCTGGCGGATCGCCGCGCGCAGGGCTTCCGGCTGCATGCCCGGCAACGGGCGCAGGTCGAATTCCAACGAGCATTGACCGCAGATGCGGTTGGGGTTGTCGCCGCCATGGATGCAGCCAAAGTTCAGGGTCGGTTTGGGCACGCTGAATTGCGGATTGTTGTACTCACGCTGCCATTGCGCGCGCAGGCCGCGCAGCTCCAGCATCACGTCCTGCATGGCTTCCAGGGCGCTGTGGCCGAGGTTGGGGTCAGAGGAATGGCCGCTTTGCCCGAGAATATCGATGCGCTCCATCATGATGCCCTTGTGCAGGCGGATCGGCTTGAGGCCGGTCGGCTCGCCAATCACTGCCGCGCGGCCCAGCGGCCGCCCGGCTTGCGCCAGGGCGCGGGCACCAGACATCGAGCTTTCTTCATCGCAGGTGGCGAGAATCAGCAGCGGCTGCTGGAAACGCTGCTCCAGCAAGGGCTGCACGGCTTCGATAATCAGGGCGAAAAAGCCCTTCATATCGCAACTGCCGAGGCCCACCCAGCGGCCATCGACTTCGCTCAGCTTGAGCGGATCGGTCTGCCACAGCGCGGCGTCGAACGGCACGGTGTCGCTGTGTCCAGCCAGCACCAGGCCGCCTGGGCCGCTGCCATAGCTGGCGAGCAGGTTGAATTTGCCGGGGGCGACTTGCTGCACATCGCAGGCGAAACCGAGGTCGCCGAGCCAGCTCGACAGCAGCTCGATCACCGCGCGGTTGGACTGATCCCAATGCGCCTGAGTGCAGCTCACCGACGGGGCGGCGATCAGGGCAGCGAATTGCTCTTTGAAGGAAGGCAGGGGCATCGGTTATCTCCGCAAGCGAGGCCCATCATAGGGCCATCGCTTGCGCAGATAAAACCGCTACGGGTGTTTAGAGGAAAACGCCGCGCAGGATATAGAAGAAGAAAATCGACAGCGCTGCACCCACCGGCAGGGTGATCAGCCAGGACATAAAGATCTTGCCGATCACGCCCAGGTTCAGCGCGCCGATACCGCGCGCCAGACCGACACCGAGTACCGCACCGACCAGGGTGTGGGTGGTGGACACCGGCAGGCCGATGGCCGAGGCGCCTACCACGGTGGTGGCGGTGGCCAGTTCAGCGGCAAAACCACGGCTTGGGGTCAGCTCGGTGATTTCCTTGCCGATGGTCGCGATCACCTTGTAGCCGTAGGTGGCCAGACCGATGACGATACCCACGGCGCCAAGCAGCAACACCCAGCCTGGGACGGCCGACTTGGCGCCAACGGCCATTTCACCGCCGGACTGAATCACACCGACAATCGCTGCCAGCGGGCCAACGGCGTTAGCCACGTCGTTGGAACCGTGAGCAAAGGCCATGGCGCACGCGGTGAAGATCATCAGCACGGCGAAGACCTTCTCCACGCTGGCGTAGTGGAAGTCCTTGTCCGCTTCGACGTCGATCTTGATCCGGCTAAGCAGGACGATGCCCAGCAGCATAATCAGGCCGCCAACACCCAGCGACAGGAAGAAACCCTCGGTCGTGGAGAGGTTCAGGCCGATATGCTTGAGGCCTTTGGTCAGGGTCATGATGCTGACCATGAAACCGGTGGCAAACATATACAGCGGCACGAAGCGCTTGGCGTTGAGGAAGGGGTTGTCAGTGTCGATGATCAGCTTCTGCACGCTGACAAACAGGCCGAAAGCGACAAAGCCTGACAGCACCGGGGAAACTACCCAGCTGGCCACGATGGGGCCAACGCCGCCCCAGTGCACCGCGTCCATGGACACGCCAACGGCGGCAAAGCCGATGACCGCGCCGACGATGGAGTGGGTGGTAGACACCGGCCAGCCCTTGGTAGAAGCCACTAGCAGCCAGGTGCCGGCTGCCAGCAGCGCCGACATCATGCCCAGGACCATCAGGTCCGGGGTGATCATCGAGGCATCGACGATGCCGCTCTTGATGGTTTCGGTCACCTCGCCGCCGGCCAGATAGGCGCCGGCGAACTCGAAGACCATGGCGATCAGGATCGCCTGTTTGATGGTCAGGGCTTTGGAGCCCACTGAGGTACCCATGGCGTTGGCCACGTCATTGGCGCCTACGCCCCAGGCCATGAAAAAGCCGAAGAGACAGGCAAGCAGCAGCAATACGAGGCCGTAGTCCGCAATCAGAGACATAAATAATTAATCCGTAGATTCCAGAAAGGACACTGGCGCTTAGCGCGCCAGCAGTTGTTCCAGTCGGTTGCCGACACGTTCGGCACGATCGGCTACGTCGCCGATCCATTCGATGATCTTGTAGAGGAACATCACATCGACAGCAGGAAGGTCCTTTTCCAGTTTGAACAGCGCACGACGCACTTCGATTTGCATCTTGTCGGTGTCGCGTTCGATCTGTTCCAGCTCCATGACCATGGATTCGACCAGCGCTGCTTCACGGCCACCAAAGCCGGTTTCCAGCAGCTCGTCGAGCTCGTTCATGGCTTTCAGGGCCTGGGCGCTGGCATCCACGGTGCGTTGCACAAAGGTGCGCATCAGTGGCTGCAGAGCCTGCGGAATGGCCATTTCACGGCCGAGCATCAGCCCGGCGATGTCCTTGGCGCGGTTGGCGACTTTGTCCTGTACACTCAGCAGCTCAAGCAGATCCGAGCGCGGTACGGGCAGGAACAGGCTCTTGGGCAGGTGCAGACGCACGCTTTTCTTGAGCTTGTCGGCCTCATGTTCGAGGCTAGCCATTTCCTGTTGTACCTGTTCCACCTTGGCCCAATCTTCCACCATCACGGCTTCGAAGAAGGGCACCAGATTGGCTGCGCACTCGTGGGCTTTGGCAAAGTGTTTTTGCATCGGCCCAATCGGTGAGCGGCCAAACAGGCTGGCAAATGGATTGACTGGCATAGGGTGAACCCCGGCGTTAAGAAGGCGGCAAGTATACGGATCAGTCCGCAGGCTCGCCAGCGCAGGTAATCGGACTGTCACAATTTCATAGTAGGCGTTGATCCCCACCATCATGAACAAAGAAACCGAAATTAAACTGCGGGTTAGCCGTGCAACCCTGGCCGCCCTGCGTGATCACCCGTTGCTGAAGAAACGCAACAAGAGTGGTTGGGAGCAGCGCGAACTGTTCAATCAGTACTTCGATACCCCCGAGCGCGATCTGGCCGCCGCCAAGGTGGCCCTGCGCGTGCGCCGTGATGGCGAGCAGTTTATCCAGACCCTGAAAACCCGTGGGCAAAGCGTGGCCGGTTTGTCCGAGCGCAATGAGTGGGACTGGAACCTGGCCAAGGCCAAGCTGGACCTGAAAAAACTCGATGACAGCTGCTGGCCAGCGGCCCTGGCCGAGCTGGACAAGAAGCAGCTGGTGCCGATCTTCACCACCGACTTTATCCGCGAGAAGGCGGAAATCGCCTGGGGCCGTGGCAAGGCCCGCGTGGTAATCGAGGCCGCGCTGGACCTGGGTAAGGTGATTGCCGGCGAAGGCGAAGAAGAAATCTGCGAGCTGGAGCTGGAGCTGCGTCAGGGTGAGCCTGAGGCGCTGCTGGAACTGGCCGTCGAGTTGGCCGCCGACCTGGCGCTGATGCCTTGTGATATCAGCAAGGCCGAGCGCGGTTACCGCCTGTTCGATGCCGGCAGCTACAGCCTGAGCCTGCCGGCACCGAGCCTGAGCGCGGAAACCAGCCTGGATGACAGTGTTGCGGCATTGGCCTGGCACCTGCTGGGCAGCAGCCAGCGTCTGGCCGAGCAGTACCGCTTCAATGGCCACTGGCGTTTGCTGGTCGACTGGCTGGAGCAGCTGATCGGCCTGCGTGCGCTGCTCAGCAGCCTGGGCCAGGCCGCGCCGCGTGCCAGCAGTCATGCCTTGCGTGAATTGCTGGATGCCTTGCTGCTGGAATGGCGTCCGCGCGTGCTGGCAGGTCAGGACGATGACAGCCTGCGCAAGAACGCCCCGGCGTTGTTCGCCGCGGAACTGCAGGGCAATCGCTGGGGGCTGTTCTCGCTGAACCTGTCGCGCTGGCTATTGGCCCGCAGCTGGACTGTGGAGCGCAACAACCGGGGTAATCGCCAGGGCGCTGCGCCGCTGGGCAACTGGCTGCCAACGCTGATTGCCGAAGAAGGCGCCGCCCTGCAACTGCGTCGTTATCAGCAGCAGCCTGAAGATTTGGCCGAACAGCTGCCGCGCATCGAGCGCCTGTTGGTCTGGCTGCATCTGGCCCGCGAGGTGTTGGACGTGGCGGAAGTCGACCGTCTGTACGGTGAACTGAACAAGCTGGCGGAACTGGCCAATCAGCCCATCGACCCGGAAGTGCTGGCTGCGCGCAAGGCGCAGCTGCTGACCATCGGTTCGTTAAAGGCCTGGCGTCAGCTGGTCAAGTAAGACCGTTCTGTAGGAGGGGCTGGGCGGCATTCCGCTTTAGCGGCGAGCTTGTTGTTCTTGTCGCGGCTGAAGCCCCTCCCACATATCTGTTTTCACTCAACTGCCATCACGAAAGCGCGTCCATACGGCATCGCGGGTCGCGCTGTGCTTTTCTGGCAGGGTTTCCAGCGGGTGCAGGCGGCGTTTGGTGTCGCGGTCCGGGTAGAGGTCTGGCTGATTGCGCAGGGCTTCGTCGAGAAACTCGCGGGAATCGGCGTTGCCGCTGGGGTACAGGGTTTCCGCAGTGATCAGCGCGGCAACCTTGGGCTGCATCAGGTAGTCGATAAAGCGGTGTGCCAGGTCGACGCGCTTGGCGCTGCTGGGGATCACCAGGTTGTCGATAAACAGGATCGAGCCTTCATCCGGCACTAAAAAGCGCACGGGTTGACCCGCATCGGCGGCGGCCAGTGCATCGCCGACCCAGGCCATGGCCACGCACAGCTTGCCCTGATTGAGGTCGTCGATATAACGCTCGCTGTCGACGTAGCGCAGGTTCGGCCGCAGGTCATCCAGCACCTGGCTGGAGCGCTCGATGCGGCTCGGTGCGCTGCGCGCCAGGCTGCGGCCTTGGTAGTTGAGCAGCAGGGTCAGGGTCTCGTCAGGAGCATCCAGCACGCTGATGCCGCAAGTGGCCAGGCGCGAGCTCTGCTCGGCATCGAACAGTAGGCTCCAGCTATTGGGCAGCGGCCCGCCAAAGGCGGCTTCGGCCTGTGGTGTGTTGATCGCCAGGCCGACTGCACCCCACAGGTAGGGCAGTGCATGGCGGTTGGCCGGGTCGAGGGCGACCAGGGTGCTCAGCAGCTGCTTGTCGAGGTGCTTGCGGTTGGGCAGCAGGTTGAAATCCAGCGGCTGCAGGGTGCCGTTCTTGATCATCGCCGGCAGGGCGTCATGCGACGGCACGGCGACATCGATGGCTTCGCCGCTGGCCAGCACGGCTTCGAGTTCTTCGGCGGTGCTGTAGGTCTGGTAGTCGACGCGGATGCCGGTTTGCGCCTCGAAATCCTTGAGCACCTGCGGGGCGATGTAATCGTTCCAGTTGTAGACGCGAATCACCTCTTCGGCGCTGGCCAGCAGCGGCGTCAGGGCAAGCAGCAGTGAGGCAAACAGGCGAGGCATGGAGATCTCCTGAATAGGTTGATGTCGCGTCAGCAGGAATTCGCGGCGCAGGTTGCCCGTCATCGCGCCGAGGCGTGAATAAAAGGGCAGGTGCTACGCAACGTGTGGAATAGAAAACGCCGGCTCAAAGGCCGGCGTTTGGGTGTTGCATCAAACCGTGTGCAAGTACCAGTTGTATTCGAGGTCGGAGATCGAGTTTTCAAACTCGGCCAACTCGCTTTCCTTACAGGCGACAAAGATATCGATGTATTTCGGGTCGATATAACGCGCCAGCACTTCACTGTCGTCCAGCTCGCGCAGGGCATCGCGCAGGTTGTTCGGCAGGCTTTGTTCGTTCTGCTCGTAGGAGTTGCCTTCCACTGGTGCGCTTGGCTCGATCTTGTTGGTCAGGCCGTGGTGCACGCCCGCCAGCACGGCCGACATCAGCAGATAGGGGTTGGCATCGGCGCCGGCAACGCGGTGTTCGATGCGCACGGCATCGGCCGTGTCATTCGGTACGCGCAGTGCGACGGTGCGGTTGTCGATGCCCCAGCACGGCGAGTTCGGTACGTAGTACTGCGCGCCGAAACGACGGTAGGAGTTGACGTTCGGGCAGAGGAAAGCCATCGAGGCCGGCATGGTTTCCAGCACACCGCCGATGGCGTGGCGCAGGGCGTCATTCTGTACCGGGTCATCGCAGGCGAAGATGTTGTTGCCCTGCTTGTCGAGAATCGAGATGTGCACGTGCAGGCCGTTACCCGCCTGGTTGGGGTAGGGCTTGGCCATGAAGGTGGTGTCCATCTCATGGTCGTAGGCGATGTTCTTGATCAGGCGCTTGAGCAGCAGCGCGTGGTCGCAGGCCTTGATCGGGTCGGCGACGTGGTGCAGGTTGACCTCGAACTGCGCCGGGGCGCTTTCCTTGACGATGGCGTCGGCAGGGATGCCCTGCTCCTTGGCGCCTTCGAGGATGTCCTGCAGGCACTCGGCATATTCGTCGAGGTCGTCGATCAGGTACACCTGGGTCGACTGTGGGCGCTTGCCCGACAGTGGCGACAGCGGCGGCTGTGGACGGCCGTTCACGTTGGCCTGGTCGATCAGGTAGAACTCGATTTCAAAGGCTGCGCAAATGGTAAGGCCCAGTTCGTCGAACTTCGCAACCACCTGGCGCAACACTTCCCGTGGGTCGGCAAAAAATGGCTCGCCTTCCATTTCATGCATGGTCATCAACAGTTGCGCGGTTGGGCGCTTCTGCCAGGGCTCATTGCTCAGGGTGTTGGGGATGGGAAAGCAGACCCGGTCGGCGTCGCCGATATCCAGACCCAGGCCGGTGCTTTCCACCGTCGAGCCGTTGATATCCAGGGCGAACAGAGAAGCCGGGAGATTAATGCCGCGTTCGTAAACCTTATGCAGGCTCGCACGCTCGATACGCTTGCCGCGCACCACACCATTCATATCTGCGATCAGAAGGTCGACGAACAGGACCTCAGGATGTTTCTTAAGGAACGCGTTCGCTTCGTTAAGCTGAACGGCACGCGGGGGTACCGACATGATGCAACACCTTTTTTGTTAAAAATATCAATCATGCAACTGCACGGGTGTGAGTCAATCTTAAACACCAGATGCTGTCAAGAGAGGCGCATTTTGCCCCAAAAGGGGGCTCGATGGCCAGTTTTAGGGCATTACAGGGCAATGCAGCCCTGCTGGAGGCCTTGTCTGCCGGGGTGCTCAGTCGGGTGTGTTCAATTTTTTACATGACTATTGTGAAAAAAAATGAACAAGGCTAAGCTCGGTCGAAACCCATAACAGCAATAAAACGGGTGTCTCATGTCGCGCCAGCCGATTATCGGCGTTAGTGCCTGCACCAAGCAGATCGGGCACAACATCTACCACACCGCAGGCGATAAATACTTGCAGGCCATCGTTCAGGTGGTTGGCGGTATGCCAGTGATCATTCCCGCACTGGGCGAGCAGCTTGATCAGGCTTACCTGCTGCAGCACCTCGATGGCCTGGTGTTTACCGGCTCGCCATCCAACGTTGAACCGCACCACTATGCTGGCGATGCCAGCGAACCCGGCACCGCCCATGATCCGGCGCGTGACAGTACAACCCTTCCCTTGATTAAAGCAGCAATTGCCGCCGGTATCCCGGTGCTCGGCATTTGCCGTGGCTTTCAGGAGATGAACGTAGCTTTTGGCGGCACTCTGCATCAGAAGGTGCAGGAGGTCGAAGGCTATATGGATCACCGCGAGCCCGAAGGGCTGCCGGCGGATCAGCAATATGGCCTGCGTCACGCGCTGCATGTGCAGCCGGGTGGGCTGCTCGCCGGCATCGGCTTGCCGGACGAGTTTCTTATCAATTCCATTCATGGCCAGGGCGTTCAGCGTCTGGCGCCGGGCCTTCGCTTAGAAGCACTGGCGCCTGACGGGTTGATCGAAGCCTTCTCCGTCGAAGGTGCCAAAAGCTTCGCATTGGGGGTGCAATGGCACCCTGAATGGCAGGTACGATCCAACCCGAATTATCTCGCCATCTTCCAGGCCTTTGGTGAGGCTTGCAGGAAGACGGCGGGGCAACGCTGAGCCGACTATATATAGGTCGGCTCTAACCAACCCTGAGGTCTCTATGAGCACCAAATTAGACCAGCTTTCGAGCTGGCTGAAAGAACGCAAAATCACCGAAGTTGAATGCCTGATCAGCGATCTTACCGGCATTGCCCGTGGCAAGATTTCGCCGACCAACAAGTTCCTCGACGAGAAAGGCATGCGCCTCCCCGAGAGTGTGCTGCTGCAGACCGTAACCGGCGACTATGTCGAGGACGACATCTATTACGACCTGCTCGACGAGGCGGACATCGACATGTTCTGCCGCCCGGACGAGAACGCCGTGTTCCTCGTGCCTTGGGCCATTGAGCCGACTGCGATGGTGATCCACGACACCTTCGACAAGCAGGGCAACCCGATCGAGCTGTCGCCGCGCAACATTCTCAAGAATGTGCTCAAGCTCTACGCTGACAAGGGCTGGAAGCCAATCGTCGCGCCGGAAATGGAGTTCTACCTGACCAAACGCAACAGCGACCCGGACTTCCCCCTGGTTGCGCCGATGGGCCGCTCCGGGCGTCCGGAAGTGGGCCGTCAGTCGTTCTCCATCGATGCTGCCAACGAATTCGATCCGCTGTTTGAAGACGTCTACGACTGGTGCGAAATCCAGGGCCTGGACCTCGACACGCTGATCCACGAAGACGGCCCGGCGCAGATGGAAATCAACTTCCGCCATGGCGAGGCCCTGCACCTGGCCGACCAGATCACCGTGTTCAAGCGCACCATGCGTGAAGCGGCGCTCAAGCACGATGTGGCCGCCACCTTTATGGCCAAGCCGATCACCGATCAGCCGGGCAGCGCGATGCACATTCACCAGAGCGTGGTGGACATCAAGACCGGGCAGAACCTGTTCTCCAATGCCGACGGCAGCATGAGTGAGCTGTTTATGCAGCACATCGGCGGCCTGCAGAAGTACATCCCCGAGCTGTTGCCGCTGTTCGCGCCGAACGTCAACTCGTTCCGCCGCTTCCTGCCGGATACCTCGGCGCCGGTGAACGTCGAGTGGGGCGAAGAGAACCGCACCGTGGGCCTGCGCGTACCGGAAGCCACGCCGCAGAACCGCCGCGTGGAAAACCGCCTGGCCGGTGCCGACGCCAACCCTTACCTGGTACTCGCCGCCTCCCTGCTGTGCGGTTATATGGGCATGGTCGATGGCCTGCAGCCAAGCGTGCCGGTCAAGGGCCGTGGTTACGAGCGCCGCAACCTGCGCCTGCCGATCACTATCGAGCACGCGCTGGAGCGCATGGAAGCCTGTAAGGAAGCGGAGAAGTACCTGGGCGACAAGTTTATGCGCGGCTATGTCGCGGTAAAACGCGCCGAGCACGAGAACTACAAGCGGGTCATCAGCTCCTGGGAGCGTGAGTTCCTGCTGCTGTCGGTGTAACCCTCAGGCGGCTGGCGCGGGTGATCCCTGCGCCAGTCACTGCCAAGAATTTTCTGCGGCTGCGGCAACACGCAGCCGGTGTAATCAAGGTGTTGTTATGAACAGTCAAGTGACCAACCCGAAAACCCGCGAGTGGCAGGCCATGAGCCGTGATCACCACCTCGCGCCGTTCAGCGATTTCAAACAGCTGGCGGAAAATGGGCCGCGCATCATCACCAAGGCCGACGGCGTGTACCTGTGGGACAGCGAGGGCAACAAGATCCTCGATGCCATGGCCGGGCTCTGGTGTGTGGCAATCGGCTATGGTCGCAAGGAACTGGCAGACGCCGCCGCCAAACAGATGCAAGAGCTGCCCTACTACAACATGTTCTTCCAGACCGCTACGCCGCCGGCGCTGGAGCTGGCCAAAGCGATTTCTGAGCTGGCCCCGACAGGGATGAACCATGTGTTTTTCACCGGTTCGGGCTCGGAAGGCAACGACACCATGCTGCGCATGGTGCGCCATTACTGGGCGATCAAGGGCCAGCCGAATAAGAAGGTGATTATCAGCCGGGTCAACGGCTACCACGGCTCCACCGTGGCCGGCGCTAGCCTGGGCGGCATGAAGTACATGCACGAGCAGGGCGACCTGCCGATTCCCGGCATCGTGCATATCCCGCAGCCGTACTGGTTCGGCGAGGGCGGCGATATGAGCCCCGAGGCGTTCGGTATCTGGGCCGCCGACCAGCTGGAGCAGAAGATCCTCGAAGTCGGCGAAGAGAATGTCGCCGCCTTTATTGCCGAGCCGATCCAGGGCGCGGGCGGCGTGATCATCCCGCCGGATAGCTACTGGCCGCGCATCCGCGAAATCCTCGCCAAGTACGACATTCTGTTTATTGCCGATGAAGTGATCTGCGGTTTCGGCCGTACCGGCGAATGGTTCGGCAGCGATTACTTCGGCAACACCCCGCACATGATGACCATCGCCAAGGGCCTGACCAGCGGCTACATCCCGATGGGCGGGCTGATTGTGCGCGACGATATCGTCGAGGTGCTCAACCAGGGCGGCGACTTCAACCACGGCTTTACCTATTCCGGGCACCCGGTGGCAGCTGCAGTGGCCCTGGAAAACCTGCGCATCCTGCGTGAAGAAAAGATTGTTGAGCGGGTCAAGGCAGAAACGGCACCGTATTTGCAAAAGCGTCTACGTGAGCTGGCCGATCACCCGCTGGTCGGTGAGGTGCGCGGCGTTGGCATGTTGGGTGCCATTGAACTGGTGCAGGACAAGGCCAGCCGCACGCGTTTCGCCGCCGATGTCAGCGTGGGCATGGTATGCCGCAAGCACTGCTTTACTAACGGTCTGATCATGCGCGCCGTGGGCGACACCATGATCATTTCGCCGCCGCTGGTAATCAGCCATGCGGAGATCGACGAACTGCTGGAAAAGGCCCGTAAATGCCTCGACCTGACCGCTGCAGAGGTGCTGGTTTAAGGTTTAATAATCTTTGGTTTCAGATGCTTACGTCTGAAAGTTGTCAACCGAGGGTGACCTTGCCAGACTGCGCCAGTGCGTAGGTCAGGCTCGCCGGAAGGTGCTGCAGATGGCTGCGCATCTTCCGGAAACGACTACAACAACAGGAGCTGTACGCATGAACACATTCGGCAAAACCCTTCTCGCGTTGTCCCTTGCTGGGGCTGTGGTGAGTGCCGCGCACGCGGATAACAAGGTCCTGCACGTTTACAACTGGTCCGACTACATCGCAGAAGACACCCTCGACAACTTCCAGAAGGAAACCGGCATCAAGGTCGTCTACGACGTCTTTGACAGCAACGAAACCCTGGAAGCCAAGCTGCTGGCTGGCAGCTCCGGTTATGACATCGTCGTGCCGTCCAACCCGTTCCTGGCCAAGCAGATCAAGGCCGGTGTGTTCCAGAAGCTGGACAAATCCAAGCTGCCAAACTGGGAAAACCTCGACAAGGGCCTGCTCAAGGCGCTCGACCCAAGCGACCCAGGCAACCTGTATTCGATTCCCTACATGTGGGGCACCATCGGCATTGGCTACAACGTCGACAAGGTCAAGGCGGCACTGGGCGAAGACGCTCCGGTCAATTCCTGGGACCTGGTGTTCAAGCCGGAAAACATCGCCAAGCTGAAAGACTGCGGTGTGTCCTTCCTTGATTCGCCGACCGAAATTATCCCGGCAGCGCTCAACTACCTGGGCTTCAAGTCCGACAGCACCGATGCTGGCGAGCTGAAGAAAGCCGAAGAACTGTTCCTCTCGATCCGTTCCTCGACCTCCTACTTCCACAGCTCCAAGTACATCGGTGACCTGGCCAACGGCAACATCTGTGTGGCCATCGGCTACTCGGGCGACCTGTATCAGTCCAAGTCCCGTGCTGAAGAAGCCAAGAACGGCGTGAACATCTCCTACAGCATCCCGAAAGAAGGTGCTGGCAGCTTCTTCGACATGATGGCCATCCCGGCTGATGCGAAAAACGTCGAAGCCGCTCACGTGTTCCTCAACTACCTGATGAAGCCAGACGTCATGGCCAACATCACCAACTTCGTGCAGTTCCCTAACGGCAACGCCGCGGCCACCCCGCTGGTTGACGAAGCACTGCGTAACGATCCGGGCATCTACCCGGACGCGGCCACCATGGCCAAGATCTACACCTTCCCGGATCTGCCAGCGAACGCGCAGCGCGCGATGAACCGAAGCTGGACCAAGATCAAATCGGGTAAGTAATGCCATAGCCCTAATGGTGTGCGGCGGGTTGCTCCGCCGCATTCACCCACAACAATAAGGAAGCTCCTATGCGTCGTACTCCACTTCTGGCCGGCCTGCTGGCCGCCGCCGTCAGCATCAGCGCCGTGCAAGCCGCTGAGCCTGTGGTCAATGTCTACAACTGGTCTGACTATATCGGCGAAACCACCCTGGCCGATTTCCAGAAGGCTACTGGCATCAAAGCCATGTACGACGTGTTCGACTCCAACGAAACCCTGGAAGGCAAACTGCTGGCGGGCCGTTCCGGCTACGACATCGTGGTGCCGTCTAACCATTTCCTCGGCAAGCAGATCAAGGCGGGCGCGTTCCAGAAGCTCGACCGCAGCCTGCTGCCGAACTGGGAAAACCTTGACCCGGCTTTGCTCAAGCAGCTGGATGTCAACGACCCCGGTAACCTGTATTCGGTGCCGTACCTGTGGGGCACCAACGGCATTGGCTACAACGTGGCCAAGGTCAAGGAAGTGCTCGGGATCGACGAAATCGACTCCTGGGCCACGCTCTTCGAGCCAGAGAACCTGAAGAAGCTCAACGCCTGCGGCGTGGCCTTTATGGACTCGCCCGATGAGATGTTTCCTGCCGTACTCAACTACCTGGGCCTCGACCCGCGCAGCACTGATCCAGAAGACTACAAGAAGGCCGAGGCCAAGCTGATGGCCGTGCGTCCTTACGTCACCTACTTCCACTCCTCGAAGTACATCGGCGACCTGGCCAACGGCGACATCTGTGTGGCGTTCGGCTACTCCGGCGACGTATTCCAGGCGGCCGCTCGCGCCGAGGAAGCGGGCAAGGGCATCGAAATTGCCTACAGCATCCCCGAGGAAGGCGCCAACCTGTGGTTTGACCTGATGGCCATTCCGGCCGATGCGAAGAACGTCAAGGAAGCGCACGCCTTTATCAACTACCTGCTCGACCCGGCGGTGATTGCCAAGGTCAGCGACTATGTCGGTTACGCCAACCCTAACCTCAAGGCGGGTGAGTTGATGGACCAGGAGGTGCGTAACGACCCTTCGGTTTATCCAGAGCAGGCCGTGTTGGACAAACTCTACATCTCTGCTGAGCTGCCACCGACGATCCAGCGTGCGATGACTCGCGCCTGGTCGAAGATCAAGTCGGGCCGCTAAGCGGAAACTGCAACACAGCGTACGGCAGGCCTGGCCTGACCGTACGGCCCGCTGCGCCACGCGCGGCAGATTATATTCGGGTCCACGACCCATTCTTTGCGGGAGTTTTGGTAATGGCAGTTGCTTCCAGTGCCTATAAAAAGGTTCTCGAGGGTGATCAGCAACCGAAAGAGGTGCTGGTCAAGATCGAGCGCGTGACCAAGAAATTCGACGAAACGATTGCTGTCGAAGACGTTTCGCTGACCATCAACAAGGGTGAAATCTTCGCCCTGCTCGGTGGCTCCGGCTCGGGTAAATCGACCCTGCTGCGCATGCTCGCCGGCTTCGAGCGTCCGACCGAAGGGCGCATCCTGCTCGACGGTGAAGACATCACCGACCTGCCGCCCTACGAGCGGCCGATCAACATGATGTTCCAGTCCTACGCGCTGTTCCCGCACATGAGCGTGGCTGACAACATCGCCTTCGGCCTCAAGCAGGACAAACTGCCGAAAGCCGAAATCGACGCCCGCGTCGAAGAAATGCTCAAGCTGGTGCACATGACCCAGTACGCCAAGCGCAAGCCGCATCAGCTCTCCGGTGGTCAGCGTCAGCGCGTGGCCCTGGCTCGTTCGCTGGCCAAACGGCCGAAACTGCTGCTGCTCGACGAACCCATGGGTGCTCGCGTCGGCGTGACCTGCGTGATGGTGACCCACGACCAGGAAGAGGCCATGACCATGGCCCAGCGCATCGCCATCATGCACCTGGGCTGGATCGCCCAGATCGGCAGCCCGGTGGACATCTACGAAACCCCAACCAGCCGCCTGGTCTGCGAATTTATCGGCAACGTCAACCTGTTCGAAGGTCAGGTGGTCGAGGACATGGAAGGCCATGCGCTGATCGCCAGCCCGGACCTGGAGCGCAATATTTTCGTCGGCCATGGCGTCAGCACCTCGGTGCAGGACAAGAGCATCACCTACGCCATTCGCCCGGAAAAACTGCTGGTCACCACCGAGCAGCCAACCTGCGAGCACAACTGGTCGCGCGGTACCGTGCACGACATCGCCTACCTCGGCGGCCACTCGGTATTCCACGTTTTGCTGCCAAGCGGCAAAGTGGTTCAGTCCTTTGTTGCCAACGCCGAACGGCGTGGCGCACGACCTACCTGGGACGACGAAGTGTTCGTCTGGTGGGAGGACGATAGCGGGGTGGCATTGCGCTCATGAACATTATCCGAAGCATCAGCCGCCGCATGCCCACGGGCCGGCACCTGGTTATCGGGGTGCCGTTCCTCTGGTTGTTCCTGTTCTTTATGTTGCCGTTCTTCATCGTTCTGAAGATCAGCTTCGCCGAAGCCGACGTGGCCATCCCGCCGTACACCGACGTGTACACCTGGGTGGAAAACAAATTCACCCTGGTGCTCAACCTGGGCAACTACATCTTCCTCAGTGAGGATGCGCTGTACTTGGCGGCCTATATGGGCTCGCTGAAGATGGCCACGATCAGCACGCTGCTCTGCCTGGTTATTGGCTTCCCGATGGCCTACGCCATCGCCCGTGCCGACAAGGACAAGCAGATGGTCCTGTTGCTGCTGATCATGATGCCGACCTGGACGGCGATCCTGATCCGCGTGTATGCCTGGATGGGCATCCTCAGCAACAACGGCCTGCTCAATGGCTTTCTGATGTGGCTGGGGCTGATCAACGAGCCGTTGCAGATCCTCAACACCAACCTGGCGGTGTACATCGGTATCGTCTATTCGTACCTGCCCTTTATGATCCTGCCGCTGTTCGCCAACCTGGTTAAACACGACCAGAGCCTGCTGGAAGCGGCCGCGGACCTGGGTTCGAGCACCTACAACAGCTTCTGGAAAATCACCGTGCCGCTGGCCAAGAACGGCATCATCGCCGGCTGCATGCTGGTGTTTATCCCGGTGGTGGGTGAGTTCGTGATTCCTGAACTGCTCGGCGGCCCGGAGACCCTGATGATCGGCAAGGTGCTGTGGCAGGAGTTCTTCAACAACCGCGACTGGCCTGTTGCCTCTGCTCTGGCTGTGGTGATGCTGGCGATCCTGATCGTTCCCATCATCCTCTTCAATCGTAACCAGGCTAAAGAAATGGAGGGTCGACCATGAAGCGTTTCAGTTTCTCCAACTTTATGCTGTGGGCCGGCCTGACCTTTATCTACCTGCCGATGCTGATTCTGGTCATCTACTCGTTCAACGCCTCGCGGCTGGTAACGGTGTGGGGTGGCTGGTCGGTGAAGTGGTACGTCGGCCTGCTCGACAACACCCAGCTGATGAACTCGGTGATGCGCTCGCTGGAAATCGCCTGCTACACCGCGATTGCCGCCGTAGCGCTGGGCACCATGGCCGCCTTCGTGCTGACCCGCGTTACCCGCTTCAAGGGCCGCACGCTGTTCGGTGGCCTGGTCACCGCGCCGCTGGTAATGCCCGAGGTGATCACCGGTCTGTCGCTGTTGCTGCTGTTCGTGGCCATGGCCCAGCTGATCGGCTGGCCTGCCGAGCGTGGTGTGCTGACCATCTGGATCGCCCACACCACCTTCTGTTCGGCCTACGTGGCCGTGGTGGTGTCGTCGCGGCTGCGTGAGCTGGACCTGTCCATCGAAGAAGCGGCCATGGACCTGGGCGCCAAGCCGTGGAAGGTGTTCTTCCTGATCACCATTCCGATGATTGCGCCTTCGCTGGCGGCCGGCGGCATGATGTCCTTCGCCCTGTCGCTGGACGATCTGGTACTCGCCAGCTTCGTTTCCGGGCCGGGTTCGACCACCCTGCCGATGGAGGTCTTCTCTGCCGTGCGTCTGGGCGTGAAGCCGGAAATCAACGCGGTGGCCAGCCTGATCCTGTTGGCGGTGTCCTTCGCCACCTTCCTGGTGTGGTTCTTCGCCCACCGTGCCGAAGAGAAGCGCAAGAAAGCCCTGCAGCAGGCCATGGATGAAACCACCGGTGCCGCGCTGATGAACGGCCCGGACAGCCGTCGTGACCCATCCCAGGTGCATGCCTGATCGCACCCCGGAGTAACCCACAAGGGCCGCATTAGCGGCCCTTGTGCATTTTGCGGCAGTACTGGCCAGTCATCCGCCCTGCGGTTGCGTCGGTTGCCGATCTTGGTTACAACCTGCGCTATACCTCGCCCGGATTGCTCGCCATGCCTAACTCGATGATTACCGATAGCGCGGTGTACAAGACCCTGCTGGAGTCGACCAAGGCCATTCCCTGGAAGATCGACTGGGCCAGCATGACCTTTGCCTATATCGGCCCGCAGATCGAAACCCTGCTCGGTTGGCCGCAGGCCAGCTGGGTCAGCGCCAACGACTGGGCCGAGCGCATGCACCCCGAAGACCGCGACAGCGTGGTGGCTTTCTGCGTGTCGCAGTCCCAAGCCGGCACCGACCATGAAGCCGACTACCGCGCCCTGACCCGCGATGGCGACTACGTGTGGATTCGCGATGTGGTGCACGTACTGCGCAATGAGGCCGGCGAAGTCGAGTCGCTGATCGGCTTTATGTTTGATATCAGCCAGCGCAAGCAGACCGAGCAGCAGCTGCTGCAATTGCAGCAACAGCTCGAAGAGCTGTCCTACCTCGACGGCCTTACTGGCGTGGCCAACCGGCGCATGTTCGACAGCCGCCTGCAGGTGGAATGGAGCAACGCTCAGCGCACCGGCCAGCCACTGTCACTGATCCTGCTGGATATCGACTATTTCAAGGAATACAACGACCACTACGGCCATATCCAGGGCGACGATTGCCTGAAAAGCGTTGGTCAGGCCTTGAGTGGCGCTGCCGTGCGTCCGCGTGACCTGATGGCCCGCTATGGCGGTGAAGAGTTTGTTCTGCTGCTGCCGGAAACCGATGCCCAGGCCGCCGCCCAGGTCGCCGAGCGCTGCCGCCAGCTGATTCGCGAGCAGAACATCCAGCACGCCCACTCTCAGGTCAGCCCACTGTTGACCTTAAGCCTCGGCGTCGGCACCCTGACCCCCGGCCCGCTCGATCAGCCCCAGGCCTTTCTCGAAACCGTGGACCGCCTGCTCTACAAAGCCAAACACCAGGGCCGCAACTGCGCGGTGCTGGCCGCAGCGCCATAAGCCAGAGCGTAGGGTGGATGACGCTTTACCCATCCACCAGCCGCACAATCGTGGTGGATGAAAACAGCGTCATCCACCCTACAGTGCTCAGACATTTCAGGATTACATGACGCTAAGCGCTCTAGCGCTTGATGCGCAACGCCAGCAGGAAGATCAGCGTGGCGCTGATCACCAGGAGATCCATGATGATCGCTGCAGCGGCCTTGCTCAGAAACGCCTGGCCATAAATCAGCACCAGGGTGACGAAAATCGCTTTGCTCGTTGCCGCGATGGCGGCGCAGAAGGCGCGGTGTTGTTCGTTCAGCGCGCCATAAATCAGGATCACGCCCATCAGGCCAACCAGCGCTGACCAGCTGCGAATCACGATGGATTCAAGCTGGCCGGTAAACGACACGCCAAACATCGACTCAAGCGCCGCCTGCGGCGCGAACAGGCCGTAGAACATGCTGGCGGTGAGCACGCCGGACACCAGCATCAGCCATTTGAAGTTGCCTAGTACAAAGTTCATACGTTCCCTCGTGTGTTGTGGTTGGTGTGCGTGGCGTTCAGCGTAGGTGGTTCAGTGAGCCGGAGGCTGCTTAAACATAGCGATATAGCCGTTCAGTGTTGCAGCCGTACTCGCGGGTATCTCCTGCGCTCAACCCGATACAGCGGCCACTCTGGCCCGCGCCGCGTGCAGCTTCTTGTAGCTCTCGATCAAGCGCAGATGGCGGTCCAGCCCTTCCAGCTGCATATTGGTCGGCGTCAGGCCGTGGAAGCGCACGCTGCCATCCAGCGAGCCGAGTACCGCGTCCATCCGCTCATTGCCAAACATGCGGCGGAAGTTCGGCTCGAAGTCGCTCATCTCCAGCTCATCGTCCAACTGCACTTCCAACGCCGCGTTCAATGACTGATAGAACAGGCCGCGCTCGACGGTGTTGTCGTTGTACTGCAGGAAGGCCTCGGTCAGCTCCTTGGCCTCGTCGTACTTTTTCAGCGCCAGATAGATCAGCAGTTTCAGCTCAAGAATGGTCAGCTGGCCCCACACGGTGTTGTCGTCGAATTCGACGCCGATCAGTGTGGTGATGTCGGTGTAATCGTCGACATCGCTGTTTTCCAGATTGCGCAGCAGGGATTTCAGGCCGCGATCATTCAAGCTGTGCAGATTGAGGATGTCGGCGCGGAACAGCAGCGCCTTGTTGGTGTTATCCCAGATCAGGTCCTCAACCGGATAAATCTCCGAATAGCCCGGCACCAGGATGCGGCAGGCCGTGGCGCCCAGGTGCTCGTACACCGCCATATAGGCTTCTTTACCCAGCTCTTCGAGGGTGCCGAACAGCGTTGCGGCCTCCTGCTCGTTCGAGTCTGCGCCCTGGCCGGAGAAGTCCCACTCGACGAATTCGTAATCGGCCTTGGCACTGAAGAAGCGCCACGACACCACTCCGCTGGAGTCGATAAAGTGCTCGACGAAGTTGTTCGGCTCCATCAGCGCCTGGCTTTCAAAGGTCGGCGGCGGCAGGTCATTCAGGCCCTCGAAACTGCGGCCTTGCAGCAGTTCGGTGAGGCTGCGCTCCAGCGCCACTTCGAAGCTTGGGTGCGCGCCGAACGAAGCGAACACGCCGCCGGTGCGCGGGTTCATCAGGGTGACGCACATCACCGGGAATTCCCCGCCCAGGGACGCATCCTTCACCAGCACCGGGAAACCCTGAGCTTCCAGGCCCTGAATGCCCGCGAGAATGGCCGGGTACTTGGCCAGCACCTCCTGCGGCACATCCGGCAGGCACAGCTCGCCTTCGAGGATTTCGCGTTTGACCGCGCGCTCGAAAATTTCCGACAGGCACTGCACCTGCGCTTCGGCCAGGGTGTTGCCGGCGCTCATGCCGTTGCTCAGGAACAGGTTCTCGATCAGGTTGGAGGGGAAGTACACCACCTCGCCATCGGACTGGCGCACAAAGGGTAGCGAGCAGATGCCGCGCAGGGTGTTGCCGGAGTTGGTGTCGTACAGGTGCGAGCCGCGCAGCTCGTCGTCCGGGTTGTAAATCGCCAGGCAGTAGTCGTCGAGAATCTCCGCCGGCAGCGCATCCCTGGGCCCCGGTTTGAACCAGCGCTCGTCCGGGTAATGCACGAACGCAGCACCCGCGATCTCCTCACCCCAGAACTGATCGTTGTAGAAGAAGTTGCAGTTCAGCCGCTCGATAAACTCGCCCAGCGCCGAGGCCAGCGCGCCTTCCTTGGTTGCGCCCTTGCCGTTGGTGAAACACATCGGCGACTGCGCATCGCGGATATGCAGCGACCACACGTTGGGCACGATATTGCGCCACGAGGCGATCTCAATTTTCATGCCGAGCTTGGCCATGATGCCCGACATATTGGCGATGGTTTCTTCCAGCGGCAGGTCCTTGCCGAGGATGCGCGTGCCCTCGCCGGCCGTCAGTGCAGGTATCAGCAGCGCCTGGGCATCGGCATCGAGGTTTTCCACCTCCTCGATCACGAACTCGGGACCTTGTTGAACCACCTTCTTCACCGTGCAACGGTCGATGGAGCGCAGAATGCCCAGGCGGTCCTTCTCGGAGATGTCCGCCGGTAGTTCGACCTGAATCTTGAAGATCTGCTGGTAGCGGTTTTCCGGGTCAACGATGTTGTTCTGCGACAGGCGGATGTTGTCAGTGGGGATATTGCGCGTGTCGCAATACAGCTTCACAAAGTACGCCGCACACAGCGCCGAGGAAGCCAGAAAGTAATCGAACGGCCCCGGCGCCGAGCCATCGCCCTTGTAGCGGATGGGCTGGTCAGCCACCACCGTGAAGTCATCGAACTTGGCTTCAAGTCGGAGGTTGTCGAGAAACTTGACCTTGATTTCCATGCGGGATTACCAGAATACGGGCTAAACGAATGGCGGCCATTATCCGGGTTTTCAGCGGGAAGTCTTGCGCGGCGCGGGTTAGGACTGACGAGCGAGTAGTTCGTCTTGCGGCCGTTTCGGAAACACTGCCATTGAAATGCCGGCCTCAGCCTATACGCCCAGCAGTGGCAAGTGTTTCAGGCTCTGATACTGCAGCGCCAGCAGCAGGCAATGCCGGAGCGGCACCTGCTCAATATCCGTATCCAGAGGGATCACCACTGCTCTGTTGCCCTCATAGACGAACGCATCGCGGTAGATTTCCCTGAAGGTGGCCACCAGGCGCGTCTGGCAGTGGAAGAACACCTTGATCGCATCCGGCTGTTTGCGTTTCCAGTCGATGCGAATCGGCGAACCGCCCTTGACCGAATAACTGGCCTCGGCCCACTTCAGCGTTTCCTCGACGTCGCCCAGCTTGTACTCAGCGGCAATGGCCAGAATCAGCGCGCGTACCCGCTCAAGCTGCTGCTTAGCCGCTATAGGGTAACTATCAAATCTGGCCTGAATCTCTGGGTTCATAGGTCGTCGTATGGCGTGCCAATAAGCGGTAGAGGCTGAGTTTCCCCGGCGCTAGGCGGCTGTGATCAGCGCAGTGCTACAGCGTGGGCAGCGTTGCAGTGGGAATGGCGTCGGTATCGGTGATGATTTGGCGCTGTGGTATGTAATCAAGCAGCAGGTCTGTTTCCTTTTTGACCACCGAGTAGCACTCGCAAGTCAGCGCTTCCAGTTTTGGCCGATCCAGCACTTTGATCAAGCCGCGTGAATATGAAATCACGCCGAGTTGCTGCAACTTCAACGCAGCCTGGGTGACGCCCTCGCGGCGAACGCCGAGCATATTGCCGATAAATTCCTGGGTCATGGTCAAGTGGTTGTGCGACAGGCGATCCATGGAGAGCAGCAACCAGCGGCAGAGCTGCTGGTCGATCGAGTGATGCCGGTTGCAGACCGCCGTCTGCGAGACCTGCGTAATCAGCGCCTGGGTATAACGCAGCATCAGCATCAACAACTGGCCATGCCGGTTGAACTCCTCTTTCACCCGCTGTCTGGGGAGCCGATAGGCGTAGCCGGCGCTCTGCACCAGCGAACGGCTCGGCGTGCTTTCCCCGCCCATCAGCAGGCTGATGCCGAGCAACCCCTCATTACCCACCACCAGGATGGCGGTCGACGCCCCGTTCTCCATCACGTACTGCAGCGAGACGATGGAGTCCGTCGGGAAGTAAACGTGACGCATCGGCCGGCGGGATTCATACAACACTGCGCGCAGCGGCAATGGCACCAGTTCCAGGTGCGGAAACAACCGGGATTGCACCTCGGGCGACAAGGCTGCCAGCAGGTGATTCTGCTGGGGTTCGGGCTGGGGTTTGGCGGACATTTCGGTGCTCTGCAACTGAATCGGTGGCGGTTACTCGCTCAAAGCGGCCTGAGCGTACGTGTTGACCCTGTGGATTCAGTGCAGCAGCCCACAAAGGCTTGGGCTCTGCTAGCCCACATGAGACGAGCCCATGCGTGACCTTAGCAGTTCGGCGTGGCGGGAGTTGGCCGTTGCACTACGCAATAGCTGAAAGTGAAGCGCTTGCAGGGGATAGGGGGCCTGGCCAGTTGCAGTGAGCGGGGCGAACGGTTCAAAATATTCTTTATAGCGTTTCATACTGCGTGGTGTTTTTCAGTTCACGCTTCTTTCCACTATATGAATCATACAGACGCCTGTGTCGACTAAGGCCGTACTCATCTGCTCGACTTTCATATGATTTAACCCAGTCGATCAGATTATCTAGATTTTCATCTTGCTCTTGGCGGGAGTTGAATTTTTCAGGTTCCCAAGGCCTTGAGCGACAGTGGGCAATACAGGTATCTATGCCTGGGTTCAGAAATATGAGCTCATCGCATTCATGTACGATAGCCTCGATTATATCGGCATAACAGCCTTCAATTATCCAGTGATTATGTGACTGTATAAATTTTTCAACATCAGCAATGCTTTCTTCGAGCGGGCGGCGCTCTGCGCCGTTATGAAATGCAACCTCATCAAGTGATAAGCGTGCTGCCGGCTCTCTAGCAATAAGTTTTTTTGAGAGTGTACTCTTTCCTGAGCCGGCATTTCCAAGAAGTATAAGTTTCATGGGGTTTCTTTTCAGGTATAGCGATTAAGCTGAGGGGCGGGCATTAGCTCGTCCCAGTGAGCGAAACAAGCGGTTAGCTATTCTCAAACATATAAGCACGAAGCTGCCGCTCTTCTCTCATAACAAAGAGGATGAAAACATGGTTGCCGTCTTCACGATAAAGAACCCGGCAGGGTGGTGCCACTAGCTCGCTATAAACGGAGTTTGGAAGTTCTGGCGGAGTTCGGCCTGATTGGGGAAAGTTTTCCAGACGTTTGGTTTTTTCGAAAACAGCGCTGACTAACTGATTTGCTGCTGTGGGATTATCTAGGGCAATGTACTCAGCGATGGCTTCCAGCTCTTGGAGGGCGGGCTCCGTCCAGATTACTTCAGCCATTTGCTCATTTTCTCCATGGCCTCACTTTGGGTGTACGTTCTCCCTTCAAGTACAGCGCGCTCTCCACGCGAGAGCGCTTCAAGCAGTGCCAGTCGGCGTTGCATAAACTCGTAATCCTGTACATCGACGAGATACGCAGATGGCTGGCCATGCTCGGTGATCAGTACCGGCTCCTTTGAAACATGCAGATCTGCGAGGATTTTCGTGGCTTGGCGCTTGAGATTGGTAACGAGCTCAACTTTCATGGTGGCACCCTAGTCTAGGCGGTAGTGATACTATAGTGTCACTCTCGGGGCGGGGCAAGCAAGGCTAACGTTTGGTTAAGGGGCAGGCTTCGCCGATCCCAGCGAATGGAGTGAGCGCTTTGAGCGCATTGTTAGACGTTGCTTACTAGGACATTAACTTCGCCTTCAGGTGTGTGACAAGCAATGCAGATTTTGTTGCCATCAGGATCTCTGAAGTATGCGCCGTAATAATTTTCATGGTACTCAGGGCGCAAGCCTGGTTTGCCCTCGCAAATACCACCGTTGATTAGTGCTGTTCTATGAGCGGCATCAACTATTGCACGGTTACTTGCTTGAAAAGCCACCATGCTGCCGTTGCCACAACTATGCGGCTGTTCATTGTATGGTTTTCCTATGAGGAAGAGGGGTTGAGTGCCGCCAGCGCTATGCCAGCCGGCCCAAGGCCTATTTCGATCACAAAAACGAGTTTCTAAGCCCAAGCAAGACATTAAAGAGTTATAGAAAACTAAAGCACGCTCAAAGTCAGTGACACCAAAAAATATATGCGAATACATGAGGGCTCCCTGCGGTGGCTGTGCAGCGTCTAACGTATGGTTAAGGGGCCGGCTTTAGCCGGTCCCGAGTGAGCGAAGCGAACGGCTTGAACCAGTTGTTAGGGGCTATTTTGCACGTCAGGTGGGCCGGATATAACCCCTATTTCAGTTGAAGCATGAGGAGACCCTGCTTCAACAAGTGTAATACTTGCGCTTGGACATGAACACTCCTTTAGCTCGATGTGAGCTTACTCGAAAGTGTCCGTGCTAACGGGGTAGAACCCTGCAAAGCTGAATGACCAATGCGACCATCTGGAAGACGTAACCAGCCCTCCCAGCCAAATACTGGAATTTTGAGTTGTTCAATTAGTTCAATTGCTACAAGAGCCTGTGGCAAGGGAAGAACGAGCTCCCTCGTTGACGCCGAATACTGTTGAAGATTATCAAGGCTCATGTTGTGGCCTAACGTTTGGTTAAGGGGCGGGCTTTAGCCCGTCCCGAGTGAGCGAAGCGAACGGCTTGAACCACTAGTTAGGTTGCAACACCAACATTGCTTAGTA
>PGZH01000006.1:390762-396459 GCA_002840155.1 Gammaproteobacteria bacterium HGW-Gammaproteobacteria-13 | reverse complement strand
TTTTGTTTTCTTCGTTAGTTCGCCATTTAATTGGGCGCTCTTGACGTAGTCCTGCTCTGAGATTGTGAACGATACTGACATATTGGCTTGTAACCTAACGTTTGGTTAAGGGGCCGGCTTTAGCCGGTCCCAGTGAGCGAAGCGAACGATTTGAACCAGTTGTTATGCGTTAAAAACTGTGAGCACTTATGACTCTTACTGTGACTTTTTCGTATTCTGGTAATAGTTGGTCTTTGCATGTGCATGAGATTTGAAAATTTTCTGACTCGTTCGGCTCTAATTTTTTGCTAATATAAGTTGATTGCTCTTGAACAAATTCGCCTTCTTTATTGAAAAACTCTGCTTCAAGTTTTATAGAACCAACAGAAACGCTGCCGGTGTTGATTATTGAACCAAGAATATTTATTTTTCCATCTTTGCTTCTATCGACGAATTTCTCGACTGCGATGAATTTTGCGTAATCAGTCGTGATTTCAGAAAAGCCAGAGTATTCATCGCTGTTGTAGCTCTCGCTGTCACCTGAGAAATTAACTAGCCTGTCGCCTAACCAGACTCCTAGTGCTATTGGCAATATGAACCCGACACCAATTAGGAATCCATTCTTGATTTTCGAAATACCGGAAGGCGACATCATTATTTCCTTTTAATGCATAACGTTTGGTTAAGGGGCGGGCTTTAGCCCGTCCCAGTGAGCGGAGCGAACGGTTTGAATCACTTGTTAGGCGTGCAGTGACTAATATTGCGTGCCACCTAAAAAGCCAGTAAAAATATTATTGATTGCGGGTAATAAATATTTTTGTGTATTCATGAATAAGGCGGTTAGATATATAAGGGTAGCAATTACTAAGAAACACGTGAAGATTTTACCTGATATGGATAGTGGCTTATTTGGTGGGCCATATTTGTGGGCTATGCTCTTACCCGGGAAAATGGACAAAAGCAGCATTACTAAAGTGCCTATGAAAGGAAGCATTGCTATTACTCCCCATGCAGGGCTCCAGCCCAGATCACGCGAACGGCGCATTAATAGCGAAATAGAGAGCAGGCCGGAAAAAATTAGAACAGTGGCGCTCGCTACAAGTAAGACAATGAGCTGATGTTGTAATCCTATTGTGAAAAATACTAGCAAGGTTGTTGGTATTACTACAACAAGTAGTGCGTGAAGTAGCCAGTAGCGCGACAAAGAAATGCGCCCTGAAAAATCAAAGATTTTTGGCTTTGAAAATAATGTGGCGACATTATCAATTAATTCAGCATCACCCGACTGATAAGGGTTCTCTGTTTCAATATTTACGCTACCAAAAACTGGCTCTATCCTTGACATTGTTAAATGGTTCCTTGTGATGGATTATTTTGGAGAAGTGGGCTGATTCTGTTGCCTAACGTTTGGTTAAGGGGCGGGCTTTAGCCCGTCCCAGTGAGCGAAGCGAACGGTTTGAACCAGTTGTTAGACGTAACCTCGGCAGCTCCGCGATGGGTTTGTGTTGTTTCACTTATCAGAGATCCAAGTGCAACTTGTCTTCGTGCTCATGAAAGATGGCGCGAAGCTGTGATGCCAGCAGAGCAGTCTCTTCTGAAGTGGCATTGAGAGTTATCTCAAACCCATCTTCTTCGGCGGGCAATGTTGTCTTGATCAATAGCTTGTCCTTCTTAAGCGTGACAGACTTAAGGATGTCAGTTCCACCATTGCACTGATCATCAAACTCAAAGTACGGCGGTTCGTATGCACCAGTTTCTGGTGTAGTGCCTCGTTGGAACATGACGTAGCCAATAGACTCATTGCCGATACCTGCTATGAGCACACCATCGACTTCTTCACATCCAATTTGATTTGCGTTGTACGAGATCACTTGCTCTCCGAAGTTTGCTGAAGCAGAGACGTCTAACGATTAAGCTAAGGGGCCGGCTTTAGCCGGTCCCAGTGAGCGAAGCGAACGATTTGAGCGCATTGTTAGCTGCCAACGCCGCAGTTTTGTGCATGCTTTATAAGAGCCTTTATTGCACTTGCTTCGTTGAGTGAGTGACTACAGTAAAACTCCCTCCCAACTAACTCAATTGACTTGTCCGACAGTGTGATAATTATGTGCTCCTTGTCAGTGGCTGTGGTCATTCTGGAGTTTAATAAGCGATATATACGGTAAGACTCCAGCTTTAACTCTTTTGGTGGTTTGCCCTGAATGTTGAAGTAGGATGTTTCTTCAGCGCTCATGTGTATTGTTATAAATGCATGTGGAGCACCGACAGGGCTTGTGCGGAAGGTAAGCATGTAATCGATGATTGGCTCGCAGCCGTCCCAGTGCATGAACGCGAAATCGTCACTTGATGGCGGCAGTATCCCTGTTATTGGTATATAGCTCTGATTCATCTTTGGCTGCTAACGTTTGGTTAAGGGGCGGGCTTTAGCCCGTCCCAGTGAGCGAAGCGAACGGTTTGAACCAGTTGTTAGAGGCTCTGCGCGTTGCGCCTGCGAGCAGCAATGTAGGTGCCTAAGAAGCCTAGCAGGGCATGAGCTAAAAACTGAGTAAAGCCAAGCCACCAGTAAATAGGTTCAGAAAGTGTATAGGCTGTGATGGCGAATAAAAATGTAGCCCCTATGCCATGGTAATAAGGCAGCTGCTTGGCTTTTAGTGATGCTATGTATCCGACTGACATAGGAATTATTAAGAAATACACTGCATACAATAATATTGAGCCAAGGATGTAGAGGTTTGTGTTGCCAGATGACGAAAGAGCCCAAAGTGTCAGCTGCACCAAAATCAACGGAATCAAGAGCCCGATAGCAAAAGCGAGAGCCAAGGTTTTGATATCGATTAGCTTGAAAGCGTGCGCGGTCTTCAAGTTTGAAAGTGCCTCTAGCGTTTGGTTAAGGGGCTGCGGAACGCAGTCCCGAGCGAGCGAAGCGAGCGGCTTGAACCAGTAGTTAGAGGTAACCTAATTCGCCTCATAAATTACCTCGAATTTAGGGCCAAGCTCTGCTTGAATATCTGTTAAAAGGCTCAATGCTTCCCGCTCAAATTTTTCATATTCCTCGGTACTCCAGGGGCCAGGGTCGGGCGGATAGTCCCAGTTCAAAGCTGTATCATGCCACTGTGATAGTTCATTTAACCGTCCGAGTGCTCGTTTACTCAGAGGCAATACTTCCTCTACCGGACCCACATCGAATTGCTTTAATGCGGCCTCATTACCGCACCATAAAGAACCACCACCCCATTCAAACATTAGTCTGATGCGGAAAACTTCGGACATGGTGGTGGCCTCTAACGTTTGGTTAAGGGGCCGGCTTTAGCCGGTTCCAGTGAGCGAAGCGAACGGTTTGAACCAGTTGTTAGAACGGCAACACCTCGACCTAGCTTTATTTAGGGAGCACGAATGGGCCGCAATTAACAGCATGTCTTTTTGTTTCGGATTTTGATACATGGCAGAAGTGGACGCGAAAGGTCTTGCTTTCGGTAGATTCGCCACGGCAATGACTTTCGATCAAGGGCACAATGGTTGCGGCGGCATTAACAATTAAAGGAACCAGATTTATGACTACGCTAGACTCGGGCAGGCCATACGAATTTGCATAGCTGGAAAATTCCGTCGAGTTAATGTATTCCTCAATTATTTTTACTGTCTCAGGAGCTATACGGCTTTCGCTTTTGGGAAGAGACAAAAGTGCGTTTAGATCTGCCCAAGAGATGTAGACGTCAAAGGTTGTTCCATCGTCTTCTAAAGAAGGGAAGTCAATCCGCACGTATTGCTCCATGCGATTAACTGCTTCTGCTTCTTGCGTATGGTATGTGTAGAGTGTGCGAATTCTATTGGCTTTGTTGTGATGCCGAGCATTGCGAATAGCCAAAATTATGGCCAGCTCGCCAGTTTTGTACCAGTCGACAGGACTTTCGCCCAGCTGCTTTTCTATGGCGTCATATAGGCTGTGGAATGCATTTAGAACTGATGTGACGGCGGTTTCAATATTGCCTACAGCTTCTGCTCGGTCAATTAATAGCAAACCACCAGCATTTGCGCGATAGTTGGCCTCTAGAAGAACTCGAAGGCTTTGAGCTAGTTCTTCAAATGCATGCTCGATGAGCCGGTGATTTTTCACTATTTTTCTTTGCCTTCTAACGTTTGGTTAAGGGGCCGGCTTTAGCCGGTCCCAGTGAGCGAAGCGAACGGTTTGAACCATTTGTTAGACCGCTACGGGACTAGCGTTGGATCAGCGGTTGATAATTTTCCCAATTTCTACTAATTTTTTGCCGTTTCTTTTTGTTAACTCATACATTTCTGTAACAAGAGAGCTTATTTCATTGAGTAGTTCGTCTCGCTCAGCTTTTGTTGTAGCGCGGCGAGCTGAGTTTATACGGTTGGTGATGATCCTTTTCTTTCCGAGAAGACTGAAGTCACTGACGCTCCAGTAAATTTCCCAGTAATCATATTTTTGATATTTTTCCCAAATACTGGAGATATTCATTCCACCTTCCAGTAGTCGGTTCATTTCTTTAAGTTCGTGCTGCGGTATTGTCATTTTCTAATGCCTTGATGTTTATGTGGTGTTTGCAGATAGGTCTAACGATTAAGCTAAGGGGCCGGCTTCGCCGGTCCCAGCGAGTGAAACGAGCGATTTGAGCGCATTGTTAGGCGCGATACCACTCGCTGCTTTTGTACTTTTTAGGTATTTCTTGTTCAAACGGATCGTCATAGCCGAGATTTTCTAGCTTATCAAACCATTGGTCACGTTTTGATTCAGGTAGTTTTGAACCGCACCAAGGGCAAAACTCTATCGTGATTGAAGACGTGCCCCCGTCATGAATAATTATTCCGTACTCGTCGAATTTTTCAGAGTACTTGATGAGATGGTCGGGGCATTCAAAGGCATCAGCGTGATGCTCGCATTTGTGATTTGCCCGGCTTTTCATCTGCTCACAACAGTACTTCATATATTGCCTAACGTTTGGTTAAGGGGCGGGCTTTAGCCCGTACCAGTGAGCGCAGCGAACGGTTTGAACCACTAGTTAGGGGATACGCCAGAGTTTATTTTGAATAAGGAAAATTCGCTCTTTGATTTTGACTTTTTCTTTAGAAAAGGTTTGATCTGATGAAGCGTGCTGATGTCGTGTGAAAACTTTTGCTCTAATTGATGTCGAAGATTTGCAATTGTTTGATATTTGTCTTTTCCGACATTTATAAGCTCTTCATCATCTTGGGCTGTGAACGATGCGTCTAGAAACTCGCGATTAATACTGACAACAATATCTTGTAAGTCATCACTCAGCCATAGGCTTTTCGCCATTACAACCATAAGGCCTTTCTGGAGGTCGTAGAAACTATTTTTACCATAAGCAAATACCAAGTGATACGCCTTCCCATCATCAGCCAAACATGACTGCTTGAGTACTCCAATTTCTGCCTCTAATAGTTCGTAGACTTCAATTCTTCGCTTGAGGATTTGTTTGTAGTACTCGTCGGTGTAATCAATGCGCTTCAACCAGCCTGAAATGATCCCGCCAAGGATGGTTGTTATAATGGCGGAAGCAAGTGAACTTGAAATGATAAGCCCGATGATTTCCATGGTTTCCATCGTTAAATTATTCTCCGCCATGGTTGAGTAATGCCCCTAACGTTTGGTTAAGGGGCGGGCTTTAGCCCGTCCCGAGTGAGCGAAGCGAACGGCTTGAACCACTAGTTAGGTTGCAACACCAACATTGCTTAGTA